>OZ245880.1:1825000-2682840 GCA_965229495.1 Gammaproteobacteria bacterium | reverse complement strand
GAGGGTGGTGTCGGCGCTGACTTCGGGGGCGGCGAAAGAGGCATTGGCGGTAGCGCTATTGATGATAGTTGGCTGGTCAGAGCCGCTGTTTAGTTGTATCCAGGAATAGCTCAGGCTGCCGTCGCCGCCGTCGTCGCTGGCGCTGGCGTTGAGGGCGGCGCTTTGGGTTTCATAGACTGTGCCCGTGGGATCGCTGCTGGCGTTGACTTCGGGTGGGGGGTTGTAGAGGACGGTTACTTCGGTTTCGGCGGTGCTGGTGGTGTTGCTGAGGTCAGTTACTGTTACTTCGAAGGTGAGTATGGCTTCTTCGCCTTCGGTGGCGAGAGTGGGCGCGGTGAAGGCGGCTTGGGCTTGGTCGGAGTCAGTTATCTTGACTGGATATGAACCAGGGTTTAACTGCTGCCAAGAGTACGAGGCGATGTTGCCTTCAGGATCGCTGCTGGCGGAGGCGTCGAGGTCGACAGGGGCGTTTTCATAGGCTTGTTGCGGCTCTGCTGCAACTTGGGCTGTGGGCGGCGTATTGTTGAGGATTTCGACTTCGATTGTGGTATTGGCTTTCTTGCCGCGGGTATCGCCTACTGTTAGCTGGAAAGTAAGGGTGGTGTTGCTATCGACTTCGGGGGCGTCGAAGGAGGCTTCTGCTGAATCGGCTTTATTGATAGCGACGGTGTCGTCGCTGCCGCCGAGGTAGGTCCAAGAGTAGGTTGCTATGGCATCGCCGCTGTCGCTGTCGGGGTCGAAGCTGGTGCTGGCGTCGAGTGTGATGGTCTGATTCTCAAAGGCAGGTTCGGGGCTGGCTTCGGCTCTGGCTTGTGGTGCGATGTTGTCGAAGACGGTTAGCTCTATGGTGGTGTTAGCTTCGGCGCCGAGCTCGTCGGTTACTGTTAGCTGGAATGTGAGGTTGGTGTCGGTGGCGACTTCGGGGGCGGTGAAGGAGGCAATGGCGTCGGTGGGATAATCGATGCTGACGTTGTTATCAAGGCTGGCGTTGAGCTGGAGCCAGGAATATGTGAGGTTGTGGTCATCGGGGTCGGAGCTGGCGGAGGCGTCGAGTTCGACAGTCTGGGTTTCGTAGGCTTGGTCGGTTGAGCGACTGGCGTCTGCTGTTGGGGGATTGTTGTAAAGGACTTCGACTGCGACGCTGGCGCTGTCGGATTCGCCGCTGACGTCGGTTATGTTGAGATCGAAGGTTATGGTGGTGTTGGCGTCGACTGCGGGGGCCGTGAAGAAGGTGTTGGCTGCGTTGACGTCGTTGATTTCGGCTCTGGGAGTTTCATCTGAGCTTTGGCTCCAGAGGTAGGTGGCGATGTTATACTCGGCATCGGTGCTGGTGTTGCCTTCAAGGGTGCCGACTTCGCCTTCGTAGAGCTGCTGCGGGGTGGCTTCGGCGACGGCGACGGGCGCGGTGTTGACGAGCACGGCGACGACTGCGCTGGCGTTGCTTGCTTTGCCGCCAATATCAGTAACCGTTACTTGCAAGGTGATGTTGGCGTCGCTGACGACTTCGGGGGCTATGAAGGTAGCCAGGGCGGCGTCGTATGGTTCGATGGTTATGTCGTCGGCGGTGATGCTGCTGTCATTACTACCGAGGAAGATCCAGGAATAGCTGGCGATGGTGTCGTCGCCGTCGTCATCGCTGCTGTCAGATGCATCGAGCTCGACGCTTTGATTGGCGAAGGCTGAGCTGGGATTGGCTGCGGCGGCGGCGACTGGTGCGGTGTTATCGAGGACGGTGATTTCGAAGGTTTCGCTGCTGCTTTTAGCTCCGATGTCAGTAAGCGTTAGCTGCAGGGTGATGTTGGTGTCGCTGACGACTTCGGGGGTTTTGAGATAAGCTATCTCGGGGTTGGCTGGGTCGATGGTTATGTCGACGGCGGTGATGCTGCTGTCATTACTATTGAGGAAGGTCCAGGAATAGGTGGCGATGTCGTTTTCGGGGTTGCTGGCTGCGTCGACGCTGAGCTCGACAATTTGGGTTTCGTAGGCGGGATTGGGATCGGCTATGGCGGCGGCGACGGGATCGTCGTTGTCGAGGACGGTGATTTCGACGCTGGCGTTGGTCTCTTTAGCCAGGGAATCGGTTACGGTTAGCTGGAAAGTGAGGGTGGTGTCGGCGCTGACTTCGGGGGCGGCGAAAGAGGCATTGGCGGTAGCGCTATTGAGGATAGTTGGCTGGTAAGAGCCGATGTTTAGTTGTATCCAGGAATAGCTCAGGCTGCCGTCGCCGCCTTTAGAGTCGCTGGCGCTGGCGTTGAGCTCGACAACTTGGGTTTCGTAAACGTCATCGGCGGGATCGCTGCTGGCGTTGACTTCGGGTGGGGGATTGTAGAGGACGGTTACTTCGGTTTGGTTTGTGTCGACGGCGCCGCTGAGGTCGGTTACTGTTACCTGGAAGGTGAGTGTGGCGCTGGCTTCGTGCTCGCCGCCTATGAGCAGAGGAGCGGTGAAGGCGGCTTGGGCTTGGGCTTGGTCGGGGCTGGTGATTTTGACTGGGTACGAGCCCGCGTTTAACTGCTGCCAGGAATACGAGAGGACGTCGGCGGCGCCATCAGGGTCGCTGCTGGCAGAGGCGTCAAGGTCGACGCTGGTGTCCTCGTAGGCCTCTTGCTGCTCTGAATCGACTCGGGCTACTGGCGCCGAGACGTTGTCCAGGATTTCGACTTTGACTGTGGTATTGGCTTTCTTGCCGCGGGTATCGCCTACTGTTAGCTGGAAAGTAAGGGTGGTGTTGCTATCGACTTCGGGGGCGTCGAAGGAGGCTATGGACAAATTCGAGTCTTCAATGCTATCGATGGTGATCTGGTTATTGTCGCTGCTGCTGAGGTAAGCCCAAGAGTAGCTGGAGATGGAGTCGCCGCTGTCGGGGTCGGAGCTGGTGCTGGCGTCGAGTGTGATGGTCTGATTCTCAAAGGCAAGTTCGGGGCTGGCTTTGGCTCTGGCTTCGGGCGCGGCGTTGTCGAAGACGGCGATTGTCAGGGTGGCGTTGTCGTCTTTGCCGAAGGCATCAGTTGCTGTTAATTGGAATGTGAGGTTGGTGTCGGTGGCGACTTCGGGGGCGTTGAAGGAGGCAATGGCAGAGTTGGAATTATAGATGGTTACCTCGTGCTCGGGGATGATATTGAGCTGGAGCCAGGAATATGCGAGGCTGTGGCCATCGGGGTCGGAGCTGGCGGAGGCGTTGAGCTCGACTGGTTGAGTTTCGTAGACTGAGTTGGTTGGACTGCTGGCGACTGCTATTGGGGGATTGTTGTAAAGGACTTCGACTGCGACGCTGGCGCTGTCGGATGCGCCGCTGACGTCGGTTACTGTTAGATCGAAGGTTATGATGGTGTTGGCGTCGACTGCGGGGGCCGTGAAGAAGGTGTTGTCTGCGTTGACGTCGTTGATTTCGGCTCTGGGAGTTTCATCTGAGCTTTGGCTCCAGAGGTAGGTGGCGATGTTATTCTCAGGATCGGTGCTGGTGTTGCCTTCGAGGGTGCCAATTCCGCCTTCGTAGAGCTCTTTAGTGGCAGTGGCGATGGCTTCGGGCGGGGTGTTGTTGAGGACGGTTATGGTGATGCTGTCTTCGTCGAAGGCGTCGAGTTCGTCGGTTACTTTGAGCTCGAAGGCGATATTGATTGGAGATTCGCCGACTACTTCGGGGGCGGCGAAGGTGATAGTAGCGCCATCAGCTGCGATTTCGGTGGCGGCGGGGAGCGCAATTTGATCCCAGAGATAGGTGGCGATGTTGTTTTCAGCGTCTGTGCTGGCACTGGCATCGAGGATGAATTGCTGGAATTCGTAGACTTCCTGAGGGTCGCCAGCTTCGGCGACGGGCGCGGTATTGTTGCGGACGGTTACGGGTACGGTGGCTTGGTCTTGCCGACCGCCAGAATCCGTTACCGTTACTTGAAAGCTTAAGTTGGTGTCTTGGTCGACATCCGGAGCGACGAAGGACGCGGTAGCCGAATTGGGCAGATTGATGGTGAAATCGGGCACGCTGATGTTGCTTTCGAGGAATTCCCAAAAATAGCTGGCGATGGTGCTGTTGCCGTCTGGATCGCTGCTGGCAGAGGCATTGAGCTCGACAGTTTGGGTTTCGTAGGCGGAATTGGGATTGGCTTTGGCGGCGGCTTCGGGCGCGGCGTTGTCGATGACGATTACTGCTGCTGTGGCTGTGGCTTGCTTGCCGAGGGAGTCGGTTACGGTTACCCGGAAGCTGAGGGTGGTATCGGCTGTCTGGCCTTCTGCGGTCTCGATTTCGGGGGTGGTGAAGTAGGCGATGGCGGATTCGGGGTCTTCGATTTTGGAGTCTGCGATGGCGTCGCCGCTGCTGTCGATTTGTGTCCAAGAGTAAGTTAAGGTGCTGTCTTGGGCATCGCTGCTGGCAGAGGCGTCGAGTTGGAGTACGGAGGATTCGTATACTTCGCTGCTGGGGTCAGTGCTGGCAAGCGCGAGCGGGGGATCGTTGTACAGGACGGTTACGATGGTGGTGCTGGTGTCTGAGCCGCCTCGAGGGTCAGTTACGGTTACCCGGAATGTGAGTGGGACTTCGTCTTCGGTGGTGAGAGTGGGCGCGGTGAAGGTGGCCTGGACTTGGTCTTGATTGGTGATGGTTACCGGATACGAGCCGGTATTGAGCTGCTGCCAGGAGTATGAGAGGGCGCTGGCGTCAGGGTCTGTGCTGGTGTCAGGGTCTGTGCTGGCAGAGGCGTCGAGAATGGTGATCTGGGTTTCGTAGATTGATTGATCAGCACCAGCGTGGGCATTGGGGGGGATGTTGACGCTGAGCAGGGTTATGGTGATGGTGTCGCTAGCGCTGGCGCCGGAGCGGTCGGTTACCAGGACGGAGAAGGTCAAATTGGCTTCTTCTTCGACTCCGTTGAGCAATGGTGCTGTGAAGGTGGCTTGGGCTTGGTCGGGGTTGGTGATGGTTACCGGGTAAGAGTCGGCATTGAGCTGTTGCCAGGAATACGAGGCGATGTTGTTATTGGGGTCAGAGCTGGTGGAGGCGTCCAGGGTTACGGTGTCGCCTTCAGAGACGGAATGGTCAGCGCCGGCTTCGGCGACGGGAGCCTGGTTGGGCCAGACTTCTACGACTACGGTGTCGTAAGCTTGATTGCCTTCGATGTCGGTGAGGGTTAATCGGAATACCAGATTGACGTATTCTGTAAGCTCCGGAGCTTGGAACGACGCCAGCGGGGTGTCGGCTTTGTCGACGCTGACCGCCCCGCCGTCTATTTGCGTCCAAGAGTAAGACATGGCGTCGGCGTCAGGGTCGTAACTAGCGCTGGCGTCGAGCTCGACGAGCTCCAGGGAGTAAGCTACTTGATCGGCACCAGCGTCGGCGACTGGAGCTAAGTTTTTAATGACGGTTATGACTACGCTGTCGACAACTTGGGAGCCGGCGGAGTTGGTGGCGCTAACCTGGAACGTTAAGTTCTCCGAGGAATCGACAGCGGGGGCTGTGAAAGAGGCGCTGGCGGAATTGGAATTGGCAATGCCAACCTCGGTGCCGCCGATCTGGCTCCAGGAATAAGCCACCGGTTCGCTGCTGTGGAGACCACTAGCCACGGCTTGGAGTTGCACACTGGCGAATTCGTATACCTCTCGATCGGCGCCAGCAGTGACGGCGAATGCTTCGTCAGCTTCCAAGACGGTAACGACTACGGTATCTTGAGCCTCGTGGCCGCTGTCGTCGGTTACTGTTACCTGGAAAGTTAGCAGGGCGTCATTCTCAACCTCGGGGGCTGTGAAGGAGGTAGATTCGGCAGACGGGTCGTCGATAGTGGCCTCGTAACCATCGACTTGGCTCCAACTGTAGCTGACGATGCTACCATCGGGATCGTTGCTACCAGAGGCGTTGAGCTCCGAACGCGACTGCTCGTAGACCTCTTTGTCGTCGCCAGCATCGGCTATGGGAGCCGAATTATTACCGTTAGAACCCGAAGAGCCAACCTGGCTGGAATGAATGCCGTCTTCCTGCACAAAGCAGGAACTTAGCAGTAGTGCGGGTATTACTAGCGCGTATTGTCTGAGTATGTGGGCAGCGCTAAAGTCCATGGTTAGAAATTTAATATTTACTAGAACTAGCTATTGCATGAGCTTAGCTGCTAAAAAATACAGGAAAATCAGCTACGTGTAGCCATAGAGTATTTCTTGGTGCTGCTTTGTGCGAGCAGCAGGTTTATTTATTTAGTTATACGGACTTAACTCTGAAGGCAATATCTGCCTTGAGCTCTTGGGGGCTACGACCCACTTACAGATAAATTAAGCAACAGCCAAATTGCTACTATTTTTGGTGTTCAGCACAAGGCTGACATTAAAATTTTTTCGCCAATAATGTAACAATTCAAGTTACCTACAACACCGATAACTTCGCGATTATATTCAGATGTTTACCAGGTGATCGCAGGCAAGTTATGAATTTTTGTCATAGTTGCATTCTGTGTGGGAATTGCTATGTGAGGCTTAGCTCAAGTTGTTAATTTTAGATAGAAATTTGGTTGGGGTAGTAGAGCCGCGCCAATAGCTTTTACCACAATATGGGCTAGTCGGGTGCTAAGCGCTAATTCCTGCGCCCGTACAAGCAGCCAATGAGGGGCTGAGGTTATGGCTAAAGGTGTTGGCTGAGCAGCTTTACCCAAGATTTTGCCCACACTGACTAGCAAAAATACACCGGTTAGACCAGCGATGCAATAATCAGAAATGATGGCTTGAAAAGCTCGCACAGAGACTCCTCATGAGACTCTGTTAGCAAATGCTTGAGCGTGTGCAGGCTTTGTCCGTGTAGGATGAATTTTTATAATAATTTTATCTTGACGATGCAATATCTTAATTATTTATATTGAAGCACTTATGATGGGAAATTTATATTACAAAAACTAAATAAATTATGATAATAATAATATATTAGGCGCGCCTACCTAAACATAACAATTAATACTTTAAGCGGTACTATATAGAATTATTGGCGAATTTGCAATATTGCGACTGCAACAGCCTGCGAGCAGTTATTTTAGCTTAATATGGGCGTAGGGTTTTGACGATCAGATATATTACTCGTATTGGTAGATATCCAGCAGATAAATATCTGATTAAACAAAATTTAATTTGGGATGCGATAGCCGGCATGGCGATTGATCTAAATATAAAATTATTTGCTGCGAGCGTTGGCTAATTTGAAAATAATAATATAAAAATCAAAAACATACTCGCATCATAGCGATAGCTGGAATAATAAATACTCCACAGTGGTTGATTTTTATTATCCATACTTATTAAAATTGACCACACCAAAAACAACAATCAACAACCTCGCTGCACCACCAAAACCCCACCGCTGCAGCCAACACCAAACCAATACCAACCATAAATCCATGAACAACCTACAACCGCGCTCGCTAACTCTAGCTACTCTGTTACTCCTCCTATCCGCCATCACCACCAGCGCCCACGCCACCGTCGGCGAAGCTCAATGAACCGCCACAACCCGCGGCGTCGTCTGGTCGTCCCCGGCTCTTAGCCCGGATGGCAGCCAAGTCGCGGTCGGCAGCTATGATCGCCATTTGCGCGTTTACGACGTCGCCAGCGGCAAGGAATTATGGAATTACGACACTGACAAATACGTCTTCTCATCCCCGAGTTATAGCCGCGATGGCGAAGTGGTTTACGTTGCCAGCAGCGCGGGCATCCTGCTCGCCCTGACCGCTCCCAGCGATGGTAGCAAATACGGCGTACTCTTGTGGCAATACGAGATGGGCGGGCAAACTGATTACGCCAACCCAGCGGTGGATAGCAACGGCAACATCTACATCGGCAGCCGCGATGGATACCTCCACGTCGTCGACTCCAGCGGCGCACTGCTTTGGCGTTATCGCGCCGGCACCATCACCAGCTCCATCAGCGTCGACGAAACCGCCGGCACAGTCTACTTCGCCGCTGGTTCCTACCTTTACGCCCTCTCAGCCCCCAGCGGCATTAATTCTGAGGTCGAACTCAAATGACGCTACAAAACCGAGGGCCGAGTAGTCAACTCCGCCCCGGCCATCGGCGCCGACGGCAGCGTTGTTTACGTCGGCAGCGGCAAGGGCTATCTCCACGCCATAAATACTGCCAATGGCAGATTGCGCTGGGAATACCAAAGCTCTAGCGCCATTTATTCCTCGCCAGTAATTGACGACTCTGGCGTAGTCTATTTCGGCAACAACGACGGCAAGCTCTCCGGCCTCAATGCTGAAGGCGAATTAGTGTTTCAGTACGAAGCTGGCGGCAGGATCATGTCGACTCCGGCCATCGGCTCCGACCGCGTGCTCTATGTTGGCAGTAGAGATAAGCACGTACACGCGCTGCCATTACCCACCTACGGCGCCTCTACCGAGCTGCACCAGCCCGAAGCCCTATGGCGCTAGAACACTGGCGGTGTTGTCCGATCCTCGCCAGTAATCGGCGAGCAAGTCGTCATAGTCGGCAGCTTCAAGAGAACCCTGGTAGCTATTAATAGCTCCTCGAATGGCGTACTCGATTCGCCCTGGCCCAAGCTCCGAGGCAATAACCAAGGCTGGGGCACTTACCACGGCTGGGGCGCTGGCGACTCTACTGATGATGACGACAGCTCAGGCGGCGCGAATAACCCCGATGAAGACGACACCACCAACGTCGGCACCAGCAAATGGTTTTCCGATAGTTATAACGTCATCCCCTTCTCGCCAACTCTCAGCCCTGATAGCAGCGAATTAGCCATAGCTGACTACAGCCGCCACATCCGCGTTTACGACGTCGCCAGCGGCGAAGTATTATGGAGCTACAACACTGGCGGCCTCATCTTATCGGCTCCGAGTTACAGCCGCGACGGCAAATTCCTTTACGTCGTCAGATACGATGGCACCCTGCTGGCGCTCACCGCGCCCACTAACCGCAGCAAAGTCGGCGTAGTCTCGTGGGCCTATCAAATAGACCGCAACACCCGCCCCCAATACGCCAAGCTCACCGTCGGCAGCGACGATAACATCTACATCAGCTCCAGCGGCGACTCAATCCAAGTCGTCGACGCCGACGGCGAACTCGCCTAGAGTTATAACGTCGATGGTCCTGTCGATACCTTCATCTCAATCGACCAGCGCGACGGCACACTCTACTTCGTCGATAGCGCGAAATACTTGAACGCCGTCTCCGCCCCGGCCAGCAGCAACTCCAGCGCCACGCTCAAGTGGCGCTATAAGCTCGATGGCAACGTCATCTGGCCCTCCATTGCCATCGGCGCCGAAGGCAGCGTCGTCTACCTCACCAGCAAATCCGGCGCGCTCTACGCCATCAATACCGCCAGTGGCAACCTGAGATGGCGCTACCAGGCCGGCAGCGCCATCGAATCCTCACCGGTCATCGACGATGCTGGCGTCGTTTATTTTGGCAGCTACGACGGCAAGGTATACGGCGTCAGCGCCGAGGGTAACTTAGCCTTTCGCTTTGCCACTGGCGGCAGAGTCCAGTCGACTCCCGCCATCGGCTCCGACCGCGTGCTCTACGTCGGCAGCGACGATAACAAGCTCTACGCGGTGCCCTTGCCCACTTACTCAGATAGCAACATAGTGCATCAACCAGCCGCCCTCTGGAGCCATCGCACCCCTGGAGACATAGCCTCTTCGCCCCTGGTCGGCGAGCAAGTCGTCATAATCGATAGTTACAGCAACGCCCTAACTGCCCTCCACAGCAGCTCCCATGGCTTGTTAGCCTCTTCGCCGTGGCCGCGGTTCAGAGGCAACAACCAAGGCGAGAGCAGTTACGACCCCACTTTTGCTGGCGAAATTCTCTGGAGCGCTCAAACCCTTGGCGTTATACCCTCTTCTCCAGCCCTCAGCCCTGATGGTAGCCAGGTAGCCGTCGGCAGCTACGATAACAGTCTTTACGTTTACGATGTCCCAAGCGGCGAGCAATTATGGAGTTACGACACCGGTAGCGTCATCATGTCGTCGCCGAGCTATAGCCGCGATGGTCAAGTGGTTTATGTCGCCAACTATACTGGTACTCTGTTTGCCTTAACCGCGCCCAGCGCTGGCAGCAGCAATGGCGTGCTCCTCTGGCAATACCAGATGGGCGACAACACTGGCTACGCCAACCCGGCAGTAGATAGCAATGGCAATATCTACATCGGCAGCCGCGATAGATACCTCCACGTTGTCGACGCCAGCGGCAAGCTCATCTGGCGCTATCGTGTCAGCAGTTCCATTACCAGCTCTATCGCCGTCGACGAACGCGATGGCACGGTCTATTTTGCCTCCGGTTTATACCTTTACGCAGTCTCCGCTCCTGATAGCAGCAGCTCCAGTGGTCGACTCAAGTGGCGCTATCAAACCGATGGCTTCCCCAGCAATTCTCCGGCCATCGGCGACGGTGGCAGCGTTGTTTACATCGGCAGCCGCAAGGGTTACTTGTACGCCATCAACTCAATTGACGGCAGCTTGCGCTGGCAACAGCGCGCCTCCAGCAGCGGCATCGACTCCTCTCCGGTCATCGACGACGCTGGCGTGGCCTATTACGGCAGCGATGACGGCAACGTCTATGGCTTAGACCCCCAAGGCCAGCTAGTGTTCAAGTTTGCCGCTGGCGATCGGGTCGAGTCCACCCCAGCCATTGGCTCCGACCGCGTGCTGTACTTCGGCAGCAAGGATAAACAGCTCTACGCAGTACCCTTGCCCACTTACGGCTCCGATGCCGCATTGCACCAGCCTGAAGCCCTGTGGAGCTACGACACTGGCGGCGCCATCCAATCTTCACCGGTTGTCGGCGATGAGGTCGTCATAGTCGGCAGCTACCGCAAAAGCCTATCAGCTATCCAAAGCTCCTCCGATGGCTTATTGGCAGCCTCGCCTTGGCCGAAATTCAAAGGCAATAACCCAGGCTGGAGCACTTATAAATCCACCGACGGCGTCGGCACTGCTTCCAACCAATCTCCCACTGCCCGCATCAGCGTCAGCCCCGATCCGGACACAAATGAGATAAGCACAAGAACCTCAGTAAGCCTCAGCGGCGCCGCCAGCAGCGACCCCAACGGCGACTTCCTCACCTACACCTGGAGCCAGCCCTCAGGCCAAAGCATCGACCTCAGCTCACCCAATAGCTTCAGCACCACCTTCACCGCCGCCACCCCTGGCACCTACACCTTCACCCTCACCGTCAGCGACGGCGAGCTCACAGATAGCGCAGTAGTAACCTTAGACATAGCCCAAGCCAACCGCGCGCCCACGGCTCGCATCAGCGTCAGCCCCGACCCTGAGACCACCACGCTCACCACAGTAACCCAAGTAACGCTCGACGGCTCCGCCAGCAGCGACCCCGACGGCGACGAACTCAGCCATAATTGGAGCCAACCATCAAACCAGGATATAAACCTCAGCTCCACCACCGACATCAACGCCGCCTTCATCGCCACCACCCCCGGCACCTACACCTTCACCCTCACCGTCAACGATGGCGAGTTTGCCGATAGCGCAATAGTAAAGCTGGACATAACGCAAGCTAACCGCGCGCCCACGGCCCGCATCAGCGTCAGCCCCGATCCTGAGACCAACACGCTCAACACAGAAACCCAGGTAATCCTCAGCGGCTCCGCCAGCAGCGACCCTGACGGCGACGAACTCAGCCATAATTGGAGCCAACCACCAAACCAGAATATAGCTCTCAGTGCTATCAACAGCACCAATACTATCTTCACCGCCGCCACCGCTGGCACCTACACCTTCACCCTCACCGTCAGCGACGGCGAGCTCACAGATAACGCCGAGATAGCAGTAGTAGTCGATCCCTATCTGCTCCCCGACGATTTCCGTGCCACCGCCGCCAGCACCCAGGCGAGTTTGAATTGGACGCCGTACTCTGATAGCACTACCTACAACATCTACCGCAGTACCAACTCAGACTGCGATTTAGATAACTATCAGACCGCCTGTACAGATAGTACTCTCTTTACTAACAAGTCCTCAGGCTTCGTCGACACCGGCTTAACCAACACCGCAACTTACTACTATTGGCTAGAGGCCAGCTTAGGCAGTGTCACCCAGCGCAGCACCAGTCCCATCAGCGCCGCCCTGCCCACCGGCGTTCTCAACGACACTGGCATCGATTGGGGCGGCGATTACCCTGATGGCAATAACGCCGATTGCAGTTCCAGCATCGGCGCCACTCAAGACTGCGATCATGGTCGCGACGCCACCCACGACGACGACTCCGACGGCCACGCTGGCTTTTCTTTCACCAAGCTCGATAGCAATGGCAATGCTCTTGACGCGAGTGCCACTGATTGGTCTTGCGTACAAGACAACGTAACCGGCTTAATTTGGGAAGTAAAAACCGACGACGGTGGCCTACGCGACGCCGATGACAGATACAACTGGTATAACACCGATCCCACTACCAACGGTGGCACATCAGGCTACGCTGACTACGATGGCGATATTTGCTATGGCTACGACGCCTCTGACTCAGACACTTATTGCAATACTGAAGCCTTTGCTGCTCGAGTCAACGCAGTCGGTCTATGTGGAGCTAACGATTGGCGCCTGCCCGATATTGAAGAGCTGCGCTCCATAGTCGACTACAGCCGCTACGGCCCTAGCATCGATACTGATTATTTCCCCAACACTCCAAGTGGCGTGTATTGGTCTGCCTCGCCCTTCGCTTACAATAGCAATCTCGTTTGGCTACTCGCCTTCCTTTACGGTTACGACGGCGACTATAGCCGCGACGCTAAATTTCGCGTTCGGTTAGTTCGCGTCGGCCAGTGAGTTTTTTCTGGGAGCGCCGACTTGCAGTCGGCAGGAGGCGAGTTGACGAGCCTCCCCACCACTTACTTCAACCCAAGCACATCAGCTCAACTCTAAAGCACTAAATTAATGATGATTTCAGAGACTTTGCTGCATATGGGTTATGGGGATACGCCTGTAGAGGCGTATCCAGCCGAGTACAACAATGGATACTCTCATTCCACCAACTCATCACTTCTACTATGAATAAATTTACTCTTCTGCTCGCTGCACTAGCACTATCATTGAGCTTAAGCGCGCAAACATTCAATGAGAATATCCGCAATGACTGGCCCGACGAGCGCTACCAAGTGCACGGCGATGGCACCGTAACCGACACCGTAACCGACACCGTAACCGACACCGTAACCGGCCTGATGTGGATGCAATGCAGCCTCGGGCAAGAATCTAATGACGATTGCAGCGGTAGCACGAGCACTTACACCTGGGAGCAAGCGCTAGAAGCTGCCGAAAATCAAGTATTCGCCAATCATAGCGATTGGCGCTTACCCAATATCAAAGAGCTATTCTCCCTAGTAGCGCGCGACCGCTACGATCCAGCCATCAATAGTTCTATATTTCCCAACACTAGAGATAACCGGTATTGGTCTGCCTCGCCCTACGCTAACCTTAGCAGCGGCGCTTGGCTACTCGACTTCAGAAGCGGCTTCGACGACGACGATTACCGCAGCTATGGCTATTACGTTCGGTTAGTTCGCGCTGGTAAGTGAGTTTTTATTTTTTTTCTTGGGCGGGCGCCCTAGGAGCACGGTCGTTTTACCTAAACAGGATTAAAAGCTACCGCTACCCTCCACTAAGCTGCACGCGCGATTCCATCAAGTAGCAAGGATTAAGGCGAATCGGCAGGATGCGCCCCGTAACACTTTCACACAGCGAACAAGAGGCTGGAGTGCCCAAACCTAGCCTCTGCCACCCAACAAATCCCCCTCACAAAGCCAAAACCCAGCCCAATAACTAACAGCGCTCGGAAATCCTGATAGCAGAGCCGACGACGGTACTGGCATGAGCACCAACCTCCCCACCGAATACGTTCAATATATGCTTGAAAGCGCTATCATCGAGGAGATGGCGGGCTTTATCAGCATCCGTGCTGAGGCAAGCCGTGGTCAGCTCTGGGCAGGGTTGCTCGCGGCTCTGAGCCCTAGCTAATTCATGCTGCTCGCCAAGGCAGGGTAGGTAGCCCTTGATTGCTCGGGAGAATTCAAGATGCCCAGATGATGCCCGAAATAGGCTAATGAATTTTTTTCATTAGCTAATTCCCAGTCGTCAGAGGATGGCTTTTCTGCGTATACTCACTGCGTACAAAAAGCAATACCCTCGTCCCAATGGAAAAAATTCAAGCGCTGACTTTGCGGCAATTGAAGCTCATCCAAGTGCTGAGCGAGGTTAATTCGGTCAAGCTGGCGGCCTCGGTCTTGCACATTACCCAATCCTCTGCTACCAAGTCGCTGCAAAAGGCGGAGAGCCTTTTTGAGGCTGAATTATTCCACCGCACCAGCAAAGGTCTGGTGCCTACCCGAGCTGGCAAGGCGGTTATCAAGCACGCCAATATTATCGGCCAAACCGTGATTCGTGCCAATCAAGAGGTGCGAGCTATTCAAAGTGGCGGTAGGACCGAGTTGCGGATCGGAGCGCCTATAGGGTCGGCGCTAATGGCGTCGCAGAAAGCCATCTTGCGCCATTGCCAAGAGTACCCCGACATTATCATGAGCATCAGAGGCGCGCCATCGGCGCAGCTATACTCATTACTAATAGATAGACAGATCGATTGCATAGTTGGCTGGCAGATGCAGGATAAAGACGTGCCTGGGGTTATTTTTCAGCCTCTGCACAAAGAAATATTCTGTATCTGCGTGCGCCCGCAAAACCCTTTGGCGTCCAAGCCAGATATTAAGCTGGAAGATTTAAGCGATACACTCTGGGTTTTGCCGCCCATCGGGACGCGCCCGCGCCAGGACTTGGAGGCGTCTTTCAACGATGCCGGTCTCATGGCGCCGAGTCGGTTTATAGATATAGTTGGTCAACCAGGTAGGCAGCTTGTACTCAATAGCGACTTGATAGGTATGTGGACCTATCAATCCGTGCGCGCAGAATATCTGCAAGGCAAGATAGCTATACTCAAGATTGCCCTACCGCGCACTATGACCGATATTGGCATATCGCTACTGGAGGCTGGCTCACAATCGTCCGCACTTAGCGAGTTTTGCCAACACTTGCACGAAGCCGGAGCCGAGATCGAATCGCGGCAGAACGAATGGCGTGAGCTGTTTGGTCTATAGGTCTACCAGATAGCTGCCCTGCCAGCAGCTCTCCCAGCGCTCATGCCCGACGACTTTGCTGCTTGTCGCCTCTTGGGAGATGAAGCCGATTTTTCTGCGTATACTCCATTGGGCATAAGAACAACCATCCCCTCCTAATGGAAAAAATTCAAGCGCTGAACCTGCGACAGTTGAAGCTTATCCAAGTGCTGAGCGAGGTTCATTCGGTGAAGTTGGCAGCATCGGTCTTGAATATTACCCAGTCCTCTGCCACTAAGTCGCTGCAAAAAGCCGAGATTCTTTTTGACGCCGAGTTGTTTCACCGTACCAGTAAAGGCTTGGTGCCCACCCAGGCTGGTCAAGCGGTTATCAAGCACGCCAATATTATTGGTCAAACCGTAATTCGCGCCAGCCAGGAAGTGCGAGCTATCGAAAGTGGCGGCAGGACCGAGTTGCGGATCGGGTCGCCTATCGGAGGATCGCTAATAGCTTCACAAAAGGCTATCTTGCGCCATAGCCAAGAATACCCGGATATTGTCATAAGCATCAAAGACGCGCCATCGGTGCAGTTATACTCGCTACTGATGGATAGGCAAATCGACTGCATAATTGGTCGGCAGATGCAGGATAAGGACGTGCCTGGGGTTATTTTTCAGCCAATATACAAAGAAATATTTTGCATCTGCGCGCGCCCTGATAACCCTCTGGTCTCCATGCCCGATATTGAGCTGGCAGATTTAAGCAATTCGATGTGGATTTTGCCGCCCATTGGGATGCGCTCGCGCCAGGCTTTGGAGGTATCTTTTAACGATGTCGGCGTCATGGCGCCGAGTCGATTCATAGAGATCGCTGGGCAACCAGGTAAACAGCTTATGCTCGATAGCGACGCGGTGGGTCTGTGGACTTATCAATCGGTGCGCGCAGAATACTTGCGAGGCGAGTTAGCCATAATCAAGATTGCTCTGCCGCGCACTATTACTGACATCGGCATTTCGCTGCTGGAAGCTGGCCCGCAATCGCCGGCTTTTAGCGAATTTTGCCAGCATGTGCACGAGGCTGGAGCCGAGATCCAGGCGCGGCAGGACGAATGGTATGAGTTGTTTGATTTGCCGCTACAGATATAGTCGACCAGCTTAGATACCTCGGCATCACAAAAGGTATGGCCTTGGGGATAGGTCTTGGGTGTGAGCCGACGAGCCAGTGGTGAATTTATTTCCAACCAGCGGCGTCTAAGGCGGCTTGGGCGGCGCTGATATTGTCGGCTATGCGCGGCGATAACTCAATGGTATCAGGGCGGAAGAAGCCGAGCTGAGCCACCGATGCCGACAAGCCCACTCCAGGCACCGCTGGAAATTCGTCGTTACCAGCGGAGAAGTATTCTTGAGCTTGGTCGGAGGCGAGATATTCTAAGAACTTGATGGCGTTAGCTCTGTTAGGAGCGTTGGCTGCTACGCCGCCGCCGGAGATGTTCATGTGCGCGCCGATGCTGTTTTGGTTGGGGAATACCCAGCCGATGTTCGCCAGATCTTGCGCCGACATGGATTTATCGCCTTTACGCAGGGCGCGGGCGTAGTAGTAAGTATTCGACATGGCAATGTCGCACTCGCCGGAGGCTATGCCGCGAAGTTGGTCGGTGTCGCCGCCTTGTGGGTCGCGGGCAAAGTTAGCGACAACTCCTTTAGCCCAGCCATGTATTGCGTCGGCGCCCAGATGGGCTATGAGCGCGGCGGTGATATTCTGGGTGTAGACGTTGCTCGATGAACGAATGCACACCATGCCGGAGTATTCGGGCTTGGCCAGGTCCTGGTAAGTGCGCGGTGGGTTGGCGACGTCGTTCTTGTCGTAAAACAGGATGCGAGCGCGTTGCGAAAAGGCGAACCACTGGTTATCAACGTCTTGCAAATGCGTGGGTATTCTTTGCTCGAGCACAGCGCTGCTGACAGATTGCAGCAGGCCTAAGTCTTTAGCGCGCGCCAAGCGCAGGGTGTCGACAGTGAGGAAGACGTCGGCTGGCGAGTTTCTGCCCTCGGCTTGCATACGCGCGATCAAACTATCGGCGCCAGCTTCGATGCGGTTGATCTTGATGCCTGTTGCCTTGGTGAAATCGGAGTACAGGCGTTCGTCGGTGTCGTAATGCCGCGACGAGTATAGGTTCAGCTCTCGAGAATCTCCGTCTGCGAATACGCTGCTAATCGCGACTACTGCTGCCAAAGCGGCTACGAATGATTTTCCGACCATTTATAATGTCTTTAGTTATTTGGTATAGATAGATAGTTTTGCATAACTAGAGGCCGCGTGCAAAAATAGCTATTTTTTGTTCCCAGCTAGGCAGCAAAGCGCAGTTTATTCAATAGTAAATGAGCATTTGCGAACAACGCTGGGGGCAAAAAGAGCCTTTTTGCAAAGGTCTCAGATAGACTTCCGAAACAGAGCCAAGCTCGGTCTGGCGCCCATGAATAACGCAGCGACAATTAGAGCTAAATTGATCGCTTTGTCAATTGTACTTGACAAATAGCCAAGGCAAAATTGCGCTTGAGCGGGTTTAGACGAAGTAGTCAAGTGCGTAGGGTTCAGCGCGCGGCTGATGTGTTAGGATGTGCCGTTTTTCGTTAGCAACCCAAATCGACGAGACGATGATTACTGGCAAATGCTTATGCGAGCAGATCAAGTACGCCATAGAGGGTGAGCTCGGTCCAATCTTCAACTGCCATTGCTCGAAATGCCGCCGCTGGCACGGCGCCGCTTTTCGCACCCGAGCTTCTATCGGCAAAGATCAATTCCGTATCCTCTCCGGTTCGGAGCTATTGCGCGGCTATGAATCTGGGACCAATGTAACCAAACATTTCTGCAGCCAATGCGGCTCGTCGTTACACAGCACTTATGCGGACAAGCCCAACGTAGTCGGCGTGCCTCTCGGTGGTCTTGATGGCGTTAGCGCCACTCCCGAAGCGCATATCTTTGTCGACTCCAAAGCCTCTTGGCATCAAATAACGGACGAGCTACCACAGCACGCCGCTTGGCCAGGCAGCGAAGCTCGGGTGCGGCAAACTAGCAATTAAGGTATACCCTGAGCGCTCGAGGGCTAGCAATATAAATCTTTATTAATACAATGCGCGCACAGGTTTTAACCTAATATTATTAGACTAACTCAACGCTTGACAAGGAGAAAGCATGTCCAAAAAAACTTTAGACCTAATAAAACACCATGAAGCCCGCTGGATTGATTTGCGCTTTACCGATACCAAAGGTAAGGAGCAGCACGTCAGCATCCCGGCTTCTAAGATCGACGAGGAATTCTTCGAAGACGGGCAGATGTTCGATGGTTCGTCGATAGCTGGTTGGAAAGGCATCCAAGAATCCGACATGATTCTAAAGCCCGACGACGACAGCGCCGTGCTCGACCCTTTCAGCGAAGAGAACACCATCAACCTGCGCTGCGACATTCTCGAACCCAATACCATGCAAAGCTACGAACGCGACCCGCGTTCGCTGGCGCAACGCGCTGAGGCTTACCTGCAAAGCACTGGTATTGGCGACAAGGTCTTCTTCGGTCCAGAACCCGAATTTTTTGTTTTCAACTCAGTGCGTTGGGACGATAGCACCAGCGAAGCTTTCTACAAGATCGATAGCGACGAAGGCTATTGGGAGCGTCGCAACAAAAAAGAAGACGGCAACATGGGCCATCGCCCGCGCACCAAAGGCGGATATTTCCCTGTGCCTCCAGTCGATTCGCTGCACGACATCCGTAGCGCCATGTGCGCTGCCATGAGCGATATGGGCTTGGAAGTGGAAGTGCACCACCACGAGGTTGGCTCTGGCGGTCAGTGCGAGATTGGTACGCGTTTCAATACCCTGGTGCGCAAAGCCGACGAAGTGCAAATTCTCAAATATTGCGTGCACAACGTCGCTGCCAGCTTCGGCCTTACTGCCACCTTCATGCCCAAGCCGCTAGTGGGCGACAACGGCAGCGGAATGCACGTGCACCAATCGATAATGCAAGGCAGCAATAACGTCTTCGTCGGCGATAAATACGCTGGGCTCTCAGAGCAGGCTTTGCACTACATCGGCGGCATTATCAAGCACGCGCGCGCGCTCAACGCCTTCACCAACCCTGGGGTGAATTCCTATCGCCGCTTGGTGCCCGGATTTGAAGCTCCAGTAATGCTGGCGTATTCGGCGCGTAACCGCTCGGCGGCTATCCGCATCCCCTACGTGTCTTCACCCAAAGCCAAACGCATAGAGACGCGCTTCCCCGACCCGCTGGCGAATCCTTACCTGGCGTTCTCGGCGCTGATGATGGCTGGTCTAGATGGCATCATGAACAAAGTCAATCCGGGTGAAGCTATGGACAAAGACCTCTACGACCTGCCCGCCGAAGAGGCGAAATCCATACCCACGGTGTGCTCGAGTCTTGATCAAGCGCTCGAAGCTTTGCAACAAGACCACGAGTTCTTGCTGGCTGGTGATGTCTTTAGCACTAGCCTCATCGAAGCCTACATCGACCTGAAAATGGAAGACGTCGACCGCAGCCGTCAGGTGGTGCACCCAATCGAGTTCGATATGTACTATTCGAGCTAAGGCTAACAAAGCCAAGCGATGGGCTAGCTCTGTAATGGAGCTAGCCCATTTTTTTTATGGCGGGTAGGACAGCACACCGACGAGGTTTTGCAATCACCCCGGCCTGGGTTCCGCCATGTCATGAAGTGGAATGCCGTCGCTGGATCGTGCTCAAGGGTGCTATTGAGAGCTAACGAGCGTTAGACAAGGCGCCAATTCGTTACTACAAACAACGGCCACCTAGGCGCTTAGCAGCGATATTGCAAAAAAACGGGCGTCCGCGCTAAGGCGGACGCCCGCTAGGAGTTGTAGTTAGTGGCTCTACCCAGATGCAGCCTTGGCACGTAGACCGTCGCGGTAAAGCGCTTTGCCCAGAGACACGCACATCAAGCCCATAACCATCGTGAACGGTAGGGCACCGATGATCATAGCGTTGCGAAGTGCGTCCATGGGGTTACTATCACCGGCAGCCATGATTAGCGCGCCGATAACGGCAGTAAGGATCACGCCCCAGACTATCTTGTGGCGGTTGCCGATGTCTTGATCGCCGCCAGACATGATGGTGTTCATAACCAGGATGCCAGAGTCCGCCGAAGTAACCAAGAAGGTTAGGATCAGAACGACGCACATCACCGTAATCAGAGATAAGAAGCCACCACTGAGCATCTCGCCGAGAGTTACGAAAAGTTTTGCCGTATTGGAAGCGCCGATAATTGCGCCTTCGGCAGCACCTTGGAGTTCGAGGTCGATGGCGGTACCACCAAGTATCGACATCCAAGCGAAGCACACCAGAGCTGGCGCGAACACGCAACCGATGATGAATTCGCGAATGGTGCGACCTTTGGAAATGCGCGCCAGGAACAAACCAACGAAAGGCGAGAAAGCTATCCACCAAGCCCAATAGAAGGTAGTCCAGCCAGCTTGCCAGCCGAACTGTCGACCAGGCTCGCCAGCAGCATAGGCGGCTGTCAGCACTTGGTCAGACAATGCAGCAGCATCGCCTTCTAAGCCCGATTTGAAGCCGTCAAAAGAACCCCAAGCGTTGGTGGCGCCACCGCGCAAGGCATCGGCCAAAGGCGCGGCCTCTGCGGGTAGTGCCTGCGCAAATTCGGCAGCGCTCTGCGGTCCATAGGCGCCGAAGCTTAACTGCAAGAAGTGCAGCAGGTAATCGATCAAGGCTTGGACGTAGGTGCTCATGGAGAACAGGAAGGAACCGAAGATTACGAATACCAGCAGCAGGATGATCGACAGCACCAGGTTAAGGTTCGAGAGATATTTGACCCCGCGACCCACTCCAGAAACTGCCGAAACTATCGACAAGCCCATGATGATTATCAATCCAGCTATCAGACCCACCGTGCTCGGCGCGGGCGCGTCTCCGCCCAAGTTCATGATCCACTCAATACCCGTGATGGCGTAAACACCGTCGATGAACTGAGAAACACCGTAACCGATAGTAACAGACACACCCAGAATGGTCGCGACCACGCCGAGCACGTCGACTGCGTGCCCCAAAAAGCCATTGAGATGACGACCAAAAAGTGGCGTCAACGCCGAGCGGATGGTCAGCGGCATATCGCGGGTGTAAGCGTAGTAAGCCAGAGACAAACCAGTTACCACATAAATCGCCCAAGCGTGGAAGCCATAGTGCAGATAAGTGTAACGGTACGCCGATTGCAGCGCCTCCTCGGTGTTACCAGCAACAGCGCCTGAAATTACCACGGGGTTCGAGCCCCAAAGACCTAGCGGCTCTGCCGTGGCGAAAACCATCAGACCAACGCCCAAGCCAGCGCCGAACATCATCGAAAACCAAGAGAAGGTCGAGAATTCCGGCTTTTCGCCCTGCGGTCCGAGCTTGAGGCGCCCCGTTTGCGGGATGATGGCGAGAGCAGCCAAGAAGAAAATGAAAGTACCGACGATGATGATGTAGAAGGAGTTGAAGCCTTCGAGCAGATACCAATTAAAGCTGCCGAGCACGCTATTGGCGTTAGCAGGCCAGATCAGCGCCCAGAGCACAAGAGCGACCATAACGGCCTTACTCATAAGCGCAATCTCCAAGGAGTGACCTTCGTAAAAGCCCGCTGGCGACCTATTGATCTCCAAGTCGGTAAATGGTGGTTTGATAGACATTTTGTCCCCTCAATAGTTATGTAGTTATTATGTTCGCACTCGGTGCGCGTCTAGTCGACAAATCGACACCGCGCATTCTACATATAGACTAAGCACTTAGCAGCAAAATATTCACCAGCAGCACCAATCTAATTTGCTAAATCCTCAACTCAGCCGAGTCATCACGCGCGCCGCGCCAGCGCTACTGCTCACGCCCAATCAGAGCTGGTGCACTCGGTTGCGCGATCTGCTTCCCGAGCAGCATATCGCCAGCATAGAGCAATGGTGCACCAGCCAATGCCTGGCGCTCAACCAGAGCTTACGTCCGCTCAACGAGCAACACACGAGCACGCTGTGGTACACGCTCAGCCGTCGCCACGACGCCAATTGCTACGCGCAAGAATCGGGCTGGCGGGCATTAATAGCTGATGTCGAGGCATGGCAGACTTGCCTCGACCATAACTTAAACCTCAGCTCCCCAGCCTGGCAGCAAAACGAGCAAAGCGCACTGTTCTCGCGCAGGGCGCGGCGTTATCGAAATTTCCTCGCTGAGCATTCTTTACTCGAAAGCAAAGCCAGCGTTGCCACGCTTTGCGCCAATTTGACCACAGATATAATCAAACAACTCCAGCTATCGAGCATCGTCTGCGCGGGCTTCGTCCGCCTGGTCCCAGCCGTAGCCGCATTGCTACGCAAGCTACGACAGCTCGGCGTCAAAGTCTACTTCTGCAGCCAACCAATCCTCGCCGAGCGTCCAGGCTATGACCATTGCTCTAAGGTCGCTTGCGCCTCCGAACCCGAGCAGCTCCAGCAAGCTTTGAGCTACACACGCAACAGCGACGACGCCTGCGCCATCGTGGCACCACAAGCAACGCTAAGCGAGCTCGGGGCGCGGGCGCAACTACCCGCCGCCGCGCTCTTCAAGCTACTAAATCTCGCCAGTGGCACACATCCTCCAGCAGAGTTCCACCGAGTATTCAGCCAGAGCCCACTAGCCGAGCACTCCGAGCGCTTGGAGTTAGCACGAGCCGAAAACAGTATCAGCGCCCTACCCCGCGCCGAACTCAGTCTCGCGACGATCATCAGCACTAACTATCTCGCCAATAGCCCCGAATTCGCCGCCAAGGTCAACGCTATCAAAGAGCTGGCACAGCAACCACCACAGAACTTACAAGGCTGGTCACAGCTCCTGGAGCAAACGCTGCTGACGCAACTAACAAATCCGACAGCCCAAGCGAGCTGGCAAAGAGCAATAGCTGAATTGCGCGAGTTGGATTGGCTAGCATTTGAGCTTGACTCCACCGAGCTATTGCTGATCTTGCGCCTGGCGCTCTACCGCCAGCGACCCGCCACCGTGGTCAAATTAAGCGATTACTTAGGGCAAAGCCACAGCGTCTGGCTGCTACGCAGCGACAGCATCGATAACTACGCTTCTCCCAAGCACAAACAAATAGCGCTCAGCTTGAGCGCAGCGCACCCTGCGGTAAAGCGTAGAGTATTAACCCAGCTAAGACATAACGCCATCGAACTAATTTGCAGCGGCGACGAACTCGGGCTTGAATATCTGCGCTTCGCCTACCGCAGCCCACCCAGCGCTCCAGCCACCAGCGCCGACTTCGACCCCGAGCCCCAAGCCCCAGCCTGGAGCCCGAACGAGCCAACGCCAAAAGCGCTCAACAAGCTCATCAGCGCGCAGCAAAGCTGTCCATTCCAGAGCTTTGCCGTGCATCGCTTGCAACTAGGCCGACCATCAGCAGAGACCGCGCTACAGCCCGACGCTGGCATTCGCGGCCAAGCCTTACACCAAATACTCGAGCAGTTGGGCCGCGCCTACCCCGAGGGTTGGCAAGCATTGGACGCCGAGCAATTGCGCCTCTGGGTGCAAGACATCGTGCGCCAGCAAGCTCGACATTACCCCCACTGCGACGGCACATGGCAACGCCGCGAGCAGCGACGACTATTAGAATTACTCGAGCAATTGCGGCAAATGGAGCAGCAACGTCCCCCCTACGTCATCGAACACGTCGAGCAAACGCGCGAATTCGCCGTGCTAGGTTATAAATTTCAGTTGCGCGTCGACCGCATCGATAAATTGCCGAATGGCAAACGCGTACTCATCGATTACAAAAGCGGCGCCTACGTCAGCAGAGCCCCGTCTATGGCGCCAGATAAATTCACTGACCCTCAAGCCGGCATCTATAGCCTCGCCAGCGAATGCGAGGGCGTAGCGCTATTGCAAGTGAACGCGCGCAACGTCGATTACTTCGGCTGGGGTAGCAACGACACCCAGCCCATCGCCTCCAGCCGCTCTTACCGCAGCGTCGACGAGCAAAAATGGCAAGAATTTATGCAACAATGGCGCCAGCAGCTAGAGCAAATCTTCGGCGCGTACATTAATGGCGAAGCCGCCGTGCTCCCGCAAAGCGCGCAGAGCTGCCGCCGCTGCCACCTGCAAGCGCTGTGCCGTATCCAGAGCATTAATTAATATCAAAGCACTACACCATGTTCGACGCCCGCATCAACTCGCAGCTCAAACCTTGGTTGCAAAGAAGCGCCAATCTCGTGCCTGCTGGCGTTAGCGCCAACTCTATCAGCGCTCTAGGTCTGCTGTTCGCGCTCGTCAGCGCCGCCAGCATCGCCTACGGTTACACCCTCCTAGCGCTAATACCGTTATTAATATCAAGGCTATGCGACGGACTCGACGGCGCCTTGGCGCGCGCGCGCGGCAGCACCGACTTGGGCGCTTTTCTCGACATAGTGCTCGATTTCATTTTCTACGCCTTGATCCCACTAAGCTTCGCGCTGCTAGACCCCAGCGCCAACGCGCTCGCCGCCGCGTTACTACTAGCCAGCTTTATCGGCACTGGCATTAGCTTTCTCACCTTCGCGCTCATTGCCGAGCGCCGTGGCTTGACTTCGACGGCTTATCCGCAAAAAGGCATTTACTACCTCGGCGGCATCTGCGAGGGCTTTGAGACTATTGGCTTTTTTGTGCTCGTGTGCTTGCTGCCGAACTACTTCGCGCCGCTGGCTTACGGCTTTGCTGCGATCTGCGCTCTGAGCGCGGCTTTGCGCATCTTCTACGCCTGCCAGATTTTTCGCGACGACGCTCAAGTCCAGTAGCGCTACAAAGCCTGACCAATGCTGAGCAACGGCAGGTAGATAGCCACGACCACCAGCGCGATAAAAGCGCCCATGAGCAAATTCAGCGTCGGTTGCAGTACAGCAACGCTGCGTTCGATACCGCGCGCCAACTCCAGCTCCAGCCAACGCCGCGCACCGACCAAGGCAAAGATTAAATCACCGCTGCTGACCCCAGTAGCCAATAGCTGAAGCACGTCTTTCGACAAAGCACGGCTAAGGGTGAAAGCTGAGATCAGCGGCTCGCCCTGCTGCAAATAAAGCAAAGTAACGCACAAACGAAGCTGTTGACGGCGAGCAAAGGTCGCCTCGGGCAAGAGCTGCAGAGAATTCACGACTGCCAACTGACACCGCGCCCCCGCGAGCAGAAATTGCACAGTGAGCAGTTGGTCGTAACAAGTGCGGATGTTGCTGATGACTGGCAACCAATACAAAAGCTCGCCGCCGTAGCGAGCGAGGCTAGTCCAGCGCAGCGCTAGCGCGAGCAAGAATAGTGCGATCAGCGCCAGGACGACAGTACGCCAGTTCGCCAAGAGCCAATTGGAAGCAGCGAATACCTTTTGGCTGAGCCAAGGTAGTTGCTGCCCGGCGTCGGCGAAAATCTGCGCAAAAGCCGGGATCACCGTGCTCATCAGCGCTAGCGTGATCACCGTAGCCACGAATATCACCAGTAGCGGGTAGCGCAGCGCGCGCGTTACTCGGTCGCGGTTGCTGAGTTGCTGCTGGCGGAGATTTGCTAGCTGACCCAAAAATTCGAGCAAATTATCGGTGCGTTCGCCGTAGGCCACCAAAGCGCGGTCGAGATCGTCAAAATCTGGCAGCCGACCTAGCGCCTCCGATAACAGCAAGCCGCCGCTAACATCGCTTACTATAGAGCTGCTGATGTATCTATAATCGCGGACACGCGCCAGTATCACCAGAGCTGGAGTAAGGGCTAAGCCGTTACTCAGGAGCACGCGCAATTGCTCTAGCCAACTGATCTTCTGCTGGAGACTTAATTTTGAACGCAACACTAATAACTGATTCCAGAGTTGTTAAGCATAAGAGTTTTGCCCAGTTGGTGAATTTTTGCAAGACTCCACAACAGAAAAAGCTATGCCAGCAAATTCAGCCACTCGACTACCCCTAGGTTTACAGACCTTCGCCGAGGTGCGTAAATCGGACTATGTCTATGTCGACAAAACACCGCTCGCGCTCAAGCTAGCAAATGAAGCTAAATTTTGCTTCCTCGCGCGCCCACGGCGCTTCGGTAAGAGCTTATTCCTGGATACGCTACGCAATTTATTCGAGGGTAAGCAAGAATTATTCCAGGGTTTGTACGCTGAGCACAACTGGGAATGGGAGATCAAATATCCGGTGATAAAGCTCGATATGAGTGGAACTTCAGGTAGCGTCAATGCGCTGAGGTCGATACTCGAAGGTAAGTTACGCCGCGCCGCCAAGCGCCTCGGCATAGAGCTCTCAAACACCGAAGAACCAGTTAAATTATTTGAGCAGCTAATCGAAGAAGCATATGATCAGCACGGGCGCCAAGTAGTACTACTCATAGACGAATACGATAAGCCGATGATCGATAACATCGGCAATCTGGAATTGGCGCTGCAGATGCGCGATCAGTTGCGTGATTTTTATTCGGTCATCAAAGCCGCAGACGAACACTTGCGCTTCGTCATGCTCACTGGGGTTAGCAAATTCGCCAAGGTATCTATATTCAGCGGTTTGAATAACCTCAAGGACATTTCCTTAAATCCAAAGTATGGTAGCGTTTGCGGCTACACCGAGGACGACTTAGACGAAGTCTTCGGCGAGCACTTGCAGGGCGTGGATCGCGAGCAACTCCGCCACTGGTACAACGGCTATAACTTTCTTGGCGAAAAGCCGGTCTACAACCCCTACGACATCCTCAACTTCGTCGATCGCAGCCAGAGCTTTGGCAAATTCAAATTTGAGAATCATTGGTTTAAGACAGCCACGCCAACTTTCGTCGTCGAGCTACTCGCACGCGATCGGGTTCGGGCGCAACAATTAGAGCCACAAAGCATCAGCGAAGACATCCTTGAGAGCAGCACTATTGAGCAAATTGATGCAACTACGGTTCTATTCCAGAGCGGTTATTTGACTATCGCCTCGGTCGACGATAGCGACCCTGGTGCTGTAACCTACGAGCTCGTGTGCCCCAACTACAGCGTGCGTTCGGCGCTACAAAATAACTTGTTCAGATACTACACGGGTAGCATCGACGATAGCTTTAGAAGCACTATATCTCGCGCCCTACGCAACGCCGACCTCGACAGCGTCGAATCTGAGCTCAAGCGCCTGTTCGCCAGCATCGCTGCCGACAACTACCGCCGTAACAACATCGCCCGCTTCGAAGGTTACTACGCCTCGGTAATCTATAGCTTCTTCGTTGGAATGGGTCTCAGAGTCATAGCCGAGGACGTCGCCAACCTTGGTCGCATTGATCTCAGCATCCAAGTTACAGAAAAAACCTACGTAATCGAGTTCAAAGTCGTCAAGCGCAAATCAAAAAGCAACAGCGCCCTGCAACAAATAATCCGCCAAGGCTATGCTGCCAAATACTCGGGCAAAGTCTACCAAATCGGCATCGAATTCCTCGAAACCAAACGCAACATCGTCGACTTTGCCTGGCGGCGCGCAAACGCGGACATTCAATCGTGACCATCTCGAAAGCTCAGATCGCCAAACTGCCCCTAGGCTTACAGACCTTCGCCAAAGTTCGCGAAGGTGGCTATGTCTATGTCGACAAGACCCCGCAAGCGTTGGATTTAGCCAACAACGCTGGCATCTACTTCCTCTCGCGCCCACGGCGCTTCGGCAAGAGCTTATTCCTGGATATGCTGCGTAACCTATTCGAAGGCAAACGCGAGTTATTCCAAGGCTTGTACGCCGAGCATAACTGGGAATGGGAGATCGAATATCCGGTGGTAAAGCTCGACATGAGCGGCGATTCGAGTAGTGTTAGCGATCTTAGGGATGCACTCGAAGATAATTTACGTTACGCGGCGAGTTGTCTGGGTTTAGAGTTGTCAGACACGGGCACACCAGCGGCATTATTGCAACAGTTGCTACGGCGGGCGCACGCGCAGCACGGACGCCAAGTAGTACTACTAATTGACGAATACGACAAGCCAATGATCGATAATATTGGCAATCTGGAATTGGCGCTACAGATGCGCGATCAGCTCCGTGGTTTCTACTCGGTAATCAAAGCCGCAGACGAGCACTTACGCTTCGTCATGCTCACTGGCGTGAGTAAATTTGCCAAAGTATCGATATTCAGTGGCTTGAATAACCTCAAAGACATTTCCTTAAACCCACAGTACGGCAGCATTTGCGGCTACACCGATGACGACTTGAACGAGGTCTTCAGCGAGTACTTGCTCGGCGTCGACCGCGAACAACTCCGCCACTGGTACAACGGTTATAACTTTCTTGGCGAAAAACCCGTCTACAATCCTTACGACATCCTCAACTTCATCGATCGCAGCCACAGCTTTGGCAAATTCAAATTTGAGAATCATTGGTTTAAGACAGCCACGCCAACTTTCGTCGTCGAGCTACTCGCGCGCGATCAGGTTCGAGCTCAACAATTAGAGCCACAGAGCATCAGCGAAGATATCCTCGAGAGCAGCACTATTGAAAAAATTGAGGCAACTACAGTTCTATTCCAGAGCGGCTACTTGACTATCGCCTCGGTCGACGATAGCGATCCCGGTGCCGTAACCTACGAGCTTGTGTGCCCCAACTACAGCGTGCGTTCGGCACTACAAAACAACTTGTTCAGATACTACACAGGTAGCATCAACGATAGCTTTAGAAGCACTATATCTCACGCCCTACGCAACGCCGACCTCGACAGCGTAGAATCCGAACTCAAGCGCCTCTTCGCCAGCATCGCCGCCGATAACTACCGCCGTAACGACATCGCCCGCTTCGAAGGCTACTACGCCTCGGTAATCTACAGCTTCTTCGTCGGCATGGGTCTCAGAGTCATAGCCGAGGACGTCGCCAAC
Source organism: Gammaproteobacteria bacterium (assembly GCA_965229495.1). Classification (GTDB taxonomy): domain Bacteria; phylum Pseudomonadota; class Gammaproteobacteria; order CBDBNL01. Next base: position 2,653,944 of record OZ245880.1, on the reverse strand, counting down.
CTTGGTCGCATTGATCTTAGCATCCAAGTTGCAGAAAAAACCTACGTAATCGAATTCAAAGTCGTCAAGCGCAAGTCAAAAACCAACAGCGCCCTGCAACAAATAATCCGCCAAGGCTACGCTACCAAATACTCAGGCCCGGTCTACCAAATAGGCATTGAGTTTTCAGAGACCAAGCGTAACATCGTCGACTTCGCTTGGCGGCGCGCAAACGCGGACATCAAATCGTGACCATCTCGAAAGCTCAGATCGCCAGACTACCCCTAGGCTTACAGACCTTCGCCAAAGTTCGCGAAGGTGGCTTTGTCTATGTCGATAAGACCCCGCAAGCGTTGGATTTAGCAAACAACGCTGGCATCTACTTCCTCTCGCGGCCACGGCGCTTCGGCAAGAGCTTATTCCTGGATATGCTGCGTAACCTATTCGAAGGCAAACGCGAGTTATTCCAAGGCTTGTACGCTGAGGCTAACTGGAAGTGGCAGCGCCGCCACCCAGTGATCAAAATTGACATAAGTAGCAATTTCAACAAGCTAGAAGCCTTAGACATTAATTTACTTAATTCGCTAGAAAACAGCGCCATCGAACTGGGAGTGGATTTGCGCGGACAAGACGCGCCAATGCAACTGCATAATCTGATAATAGACGCCAGTCACCACTATGGTCAGAAGACGGTACTACTCATCGACGAGTACGACAAGCCGATGATCGACAACATTGGCAACTTGGAATTGGCGCTACAAATGCGCGATGAGCTTCGTGGTTTCTACTCGGTCATCAAAGCCGCAGACGAACACTTACGCTTCGTCATGCTCACCGGAGTGAGCAAATTTTCCAAAGTATCGATATTCAGCGGGCTGAACAATCTGGAGGATATCTCACTAAATCCAGATTACGGTAGCATCTGCGGCTACACCGAAGAAGACTTAAATGAGGTATTCTCTGAGTACTTGCACGGTGTCGACCGTGAGCAGCTCCGCCATTGGTACAACGGCTACAACTTTCTTGGCAAAAAGCCCGTTTACAACCCCTACGACATCCTCAACTTCATAAAACGCAGCTACAGCTTTGGCGAGCCACGTTTTCGGAGTTACTGGTTCGAGACTGGCACGCCAACTTTTGTCGTCGACTTAATCGCACGCGACAACTTAGCCGCGCACAAAATAGAGCCATCAGAGGTTAATGAGACTATTCTGGATAGTTGTCCGATTGAGAAAGTAAAACTGATCACAGTCTTATTCCAAAGCGGCTATTTGACCATCGACAAGCTAATCAGCAGCGACATCCCTGGTCGCAGTATGTACCGCCTTATCTGCCCGAACCACAGCGTACGCTCGGCCTTGCAAGACCAGCTCTTTAGCTACTACTTGACCGATGATGAAATCAGCGATTACCAACAGGCGATGCACTCAGCTCTACGCCTCGCCGACCTCGACAGCATAGAGTTCGAGCTCAAGCGCCTCTTCGCCAGCATCGCCGCCGATAACTACCGCAAAAACAACATCGCCCATTTCGAAGGCTACTACGCCTCGGTGATCTACAGCTTCTTCGTCGGCATGGGTCTCAGAGTCATAGCCGAAGACGTTGCCAACCTTGGCCGCATCGACCTAACTATCCAAGTCGCAGAGCAAACCTACGTAATCGAATTCAAAGTCGTCAAGCGTAAATCGAAAACCAACAGCGCCCTACAACAAATCATCCAGCGCGGCTACGCCGCCAAATACTCGGGCAAAGTCTACCAAATCGGCATCGAGTTTTCCGAGACCAAGCGCAACATCGTTGACTTTGCATGGCGGCGGGCAAACGCGGACATTCAATCGTGACCATCTCGAAAGCTCAGATCGCCAAACTGCCCCTAGGCTTACAGACCTTTGCCGAAGTGCGTGAATCAGGCTGCGTCTATGTCGATAAAACACCGCTCGCAATCAAGCTTGCAAATGAAGCTAAACTCTACTTCCTCTCGCGGCCACGGCGCTTCGGCAAGAGCTTATTTCTGGATATGCTGCGTAACCTATTCGAAGGCAAACGCGAGCTATTCCAAGGCTTGTACGCTGAGTACAACTGGGAATGGGAGATTAAATATCCAGTTATCAAGGTTGATATGAGCGGTGATTCGGGTAACGTTAGCGATCTTAGGTTTGCACTCGAAGATAATCTACGCTACGCGGCGAGTTGTCTGGGTGTGGAGTTGTCAGACACGGGTGGACCAGCGGCATTATTGCAACAGTTACTACGGCGGGCGCACGCACAGCATGGACGCAAAGTAGTACTACTCATCGACGAGTACGACAAGCCGATGATCGACAACATTGGCAATCTGGAATTGGCGCTACAAATGCGCGATGAGCTCCGTGGTTTCTACTCGGTCATCAAAGCCGCAGACGAACACTTACGCTTCGTCATGCTCACCGGAGTGAGCAAATTTTCCAAAGTATCGATATTCAGCGGGCTGAACAATCTGGAGGACATTTCCCTAAATCCAGATTACGGCAGTATTTGCGGCTACACCGAAGAAGACTTAAACAAGGTATTCGCTGAGTACTTGCAAGATGTCGACCGCGAGCAGCTACGGCATTGGTATAACGGCTATAACTTTCTTGGCGAAAAGCCCGTCTACAACCCCTACGACATCCTCAACTTCATAAAACGCAGCTACAGCTTCGGCGAGCCGCGTTTTCGGAGTTATTGGTTCGAAACAGGCACGCCAACTTTTGTCGTCGACTTGATCGCACGCGACAACTTAGCCGCGCATAAAATAGAGCCATCAGAGGCCAATGAGACTATTCTGGATAGTTGTCCGATTGAGAAAGTTAAACTGATCACTGTCTTATTCCAAAGCGGCTATTTGACCATTGACAAGCTAATCAGCAGCGACATTCCTGGTCGCAGTATGTATCGCCTTATCTGCCCTAACCACAGCGTACGCTCGGCCTTACAAGACCAGCTCTTTAGCTACTACTTGACCGATGATGAAATCAGCGATTACCAGCAGGCGATGCACTCAGCCCTGCGCGAAGCCGACCTCGGCAGCATAGAATCCGAGCTCAAGCGCCTCTTCGCCAGCATCGCTGCCGACAACTACCGCAAGAACAACATCGCCCGCTTCGAAGGCTACTACGCCTCGGTGATCTACAGCTTCTTCGTCGGCATGGGTCTCAGAGTCATAGCCGAAGACGTCGCCAACCTTGGTCGCATCGACCTAACTATCCAAGTAGCAGAGCAAACCTACGTAATCGAATTCAAAGTCGTCAAGCGCAAATCGAAAAGCAACAGCGCCCTACAACAAATCATCCGCCAAGGCTACGCTGCTAAATACTCGGGCAAAGTCTACCAAATCGGCATTGAATTCCTTGAGAGCAAACGCAACATCGTCGACTTCGCTTGGCGGTGTTCATAACTCGTTAGCATGAAAAAAATTACGCTTGCCTGCCCCACTAGTTGGCTAAAACTGCCAGCAAAATTAAGACCACATCACGCGCTCGCCCTACTCCTCTGCGCCGTCCTCAGCAGCGCGCACGCCGAGCTCAAAGTCGCCACCAGCTTTACCATCATAGCCGACATGGTGCGCAACGTTGCTGGCGACGCTGCCAGCGTGGTCTCGATCACCAAGCCCGGAGCCGAGATCCACGATTATCAGCCCACTCCCCAAGATCTGGTGCGAGCGCAACGCTCGGATTTACTGCTCTGGAACGGCCTCAACCTCGAGCGTTGGTTTCAGCGCTTCTTGCAAGACATCGAAGGCGTACCTTCGGTGGTGGTATCTGAGGGCGTGCAACCCTTATCGATCTACGAGGGGCCTTACAGCGGCAAACCGAATCCGCACGCTTGGATGTCGCCGACTAACGCGCTGATCTACATCGATAATATTCGCAAAGCGTTGGCACAAGCAGACCCGGACAACGCCACAACCTACAACGCCAACGCCGCAGCCTACTCAAAGCAAATAGTGAACTTACGCGCCGACCTCAGCCGTAAAATCAGCACCATCCCCGAAGCGCAACGCTACCTGGTAACCAGCGAAGGCGCCTTTAGCTACTTAGCGCGCGACCTGCAAATGCAAGAGATTTATCTATGGCCGATAAACGCTGACAGGCAAGGCACACCGCAGCAAGTGCGTAAGGTCATAGACGCCGTGCGCGCTAACAACATACCAGTGGTGTTCAGCGAAAGCACCATCTCCGACAGACCGGCGCGCCAAGTAGCGCGCGAAACCGGAGCCTTGTACGGAGGCGTACTTTACGTCGACTCGCTCAGCCGCGCCGACGGCCCGGTACCCAGCTACATAGAGCTACTCAGAGTAACCACCTCGACCATCGTCGACGGCTTTGCTGAGAGTATTTAGGATAGAGCCAATATACTACGACCATCGCACTGAGACCTCTGCAGAAGGCCATTTTCGCCCCCAGCATTGCTGCGTATTGGCAAATGTTCATTTACTACTGAATAAACTCCGCTTTGCCGCAAAAGCTTAAGAACAAACACGATCTTTTTGCTGGCGGTCTCGTAATCGTACAAAACTCTCACACTGTAAAAGTGCTCACAGTCGAATGCAGGATAAGCGCAGCAACGATAAGGTAAGCAGCTCCGCCGATGATATTGATCGTGCTTGCGCGAGTAAATTTATGCTTGGTTAATTTGCTCCGACCAAAAAGCCAGGCAAGGCCAGATAAAAATAAGAAATTTACGCTCGCCATCCAAAAGCCATAAAAAAGCTTTACGCCCAGGCTTTGGCTGATAGGTATCAAGGTCGAAAAGACCATCAGAAAGAAGACCACAGCTTTGACACTGGTGATGTTAATGACGATGCCACTGATAACGAAATTTTCCGACACCTTGCTCGCCGCGAGCAAGCTGGTGCTGTTTTGCTGCATTAAACCCGTGCGAATTTTTACTACGCCCAAATAGGCCAGATAAGCGATACCCAGGCTGGAGACGAAAATACCGATCCCCGGATAAGTATTCATCAATACGGTCACACCCAGTATGCCTAATGCGATATGGAAAATATTGCCGATGGCGATGCCCAGAGAGGTCAACACGCCGGCGCGCACGCTGTGGGTGACAGAATTAGTAATAGAGGCGATAACGTTGGGTCCGGGCGAGGCTACTGCCAGCAAATGCACAGCCGCCAAGACCAGGAATTCTTGCAGAGGCGGCATTTATAGTTCTTTCTCAGCTCAGAGCAGTGTGCACTTAATAGTAAGGCTCTTCAGTCGTCGTCATCGTCGCTGCCAGTTTCGCCGGTGAGCTTATTGAGCATTCTGTCGGCGGTGTCGAGGGCGGCATAGTTGTATTCTTCTATCCAGTCCATGTCGCTGGGAGCGAGGATTTTGCTATCTATCATCTTCAAGTCGAAAGGTACGCTGGTCAGGCTTTGGAAGCCGAGATACTCCGGATGCTTTTTGTGCTCGCAAACCAGGTAGAGATTTTCCAAGCGAATGCCGTAGGCGTTGGCTTGGTAGTAGCCGGGCTCTATGGAAAGGATCATGCCTGGCTCCAAGACGCTGGTGCTGATGGGGGAAATGCTCGGCGGCGTTTCGTGGACGTTCAAGCAACAACCAACGCCATGACCAGTGCCGTGCTGATAATCGCGACCTTCGAGCCAGAGTCGGGCTCGGGCCAGAATGTCCAACTGGGCGCCAGTGGTTCCGCGAGGAAAGGCCTGTTGTGCCAGCGCGATGTGCGCTTGCAGTACTTGAGTGAAAGACAGCTTGAGCTCAGCGCTGGGCTCGCCAAAAGCCACAGTGCGAGTGCAATCGGTGGTGCCGCAGGTGTAATGCGCACCGCTGTCAATCAATACGACATCGTCGCGCTTGATGTAGCGACCTTGACCTTGATGGCGGTAATGCGCGCTGGCGCCATTAGGGCCGCTGGCGATGATGGCGGCAAAGCTCTCGCAGACGTATTCCGGTAGTTGACCGCGCGTCTCCAGGATTTTTTCCTCGACCTCAGCCTCGTAAACGCCGTTCTCCTGCTGACCCAGCCAGCGCAAAATACGCAGCCAAACCAAGCATTCGTAGTCGTGGGCAGTACGCATACCCTCGATCTCGATCTCGTTTTTACAGGCTTTGAGCGGCGCACAAGGATCGGCGTGCTCTTGCCAGCGCGCGCCGATGCTGACAACGCAAGGGCAACTACTCGGATCGTAGGCTACTACTTTGTCTTTGAATTTACTTAAGGTAGAGCTCAATTTATCACTAGGCAGGTAATCGAAATGACTATCAAAAAGCCGATTCGGATTCGGTTTTTGCTCGGCAAATAATAGGCAATCACCATCGCGAGTCACCAAGGCTCGCGCCAAAGCCACCAGCGAATAAGGCACGGTGTTGCTACGAAGATTAAGCAGCCAACTGACGGAATCGGCGGCGCTAACGAAAACAGCGTCGAGTTCGCGCTGCTCTAACCATTGGCGGATGAGCTCGATCTTATCTTCAGCATCGTGGCCGTGGGTCGCACGTTGCAGATGGATATATTTACCGATACTCGCTGCTGGACGCTGACGCCAGAGTTTATCGATGGGATGCTCAGCGCAGAGCTCTAAGCGCAAACAACCGCGCTCCAGTTCCGAGCTTAGACGACGCTGATGCTCATGACTCAAAAGCTCTTGCGGACAGCCAACACGCGCGCCCGCCGCCATATTAGCGCACAGCCAAGCCTCGGGCTTTTGCTCGCGCAAAGCCACGGATTCAAAACCCGATAGTAACTGGCGCTTGGCTTGCAGCTCGTAGCGACCATCGACGAATAACACCGCCGCCTCTTGACTAACTACCAGAGTGCCAGCGCTACCGCTGAAACCGGTGAGCCAAGCTATGCGCTCGTGCTCGGGACGCAGATTTTCGTTACCGTATTCGTCGGTGCGCGGCAAATATATCGCGTCCAGCTCTTGCTTTTTCAGCCACTGGCGCAGCTTGCTCAGTGCGGATGAGGGCATGGTGCGCAACTACAGTAGGTTAGGCTGCCAGCTTCTGCAGCACGTACTGCAAAATACCGCCAGCGCGGAAGTACTCGACTTCCTGCGGCGTATCGATGCGCACGGTAGCCGAGAATTTGGTTTGCTGACCATTAAGCTTAGTGGCTATTACTGTAACCACGTCGCTGGCGCCGTCGGCTATGCCGTTGATGGTAAAGCTCTCGCTGCCATCCAGCCCCAAGCTGGCGGCGTTGGCGCCGTCTTGGAATTGCAGCGGCAAGATGCCCATGCCGACCAGGTTGGTGCGGTGGATGCGCTCAAAGCTCTCGGCGATTGCGGCTTGCACCCCGAGTAGCTTCGGCCCTTTTGCCGCCCAGTCGCGCGACGAACCAGTGCCGTATTCTTTGCCAGCGATGACGATCGCCGGCACGCCGTCCTCTTGATAGCGCATCGCCGCAGCAAAGATGCTCATCTGCTCGCCGCTGGGCATGTGCCGAGTTATGCCGCCCTCGGTGCCAGGCGCCAATTGGTTGCGCAAGCGGATATTGGCGAAGGTGCCGCGCATCATAATCTCGTGGTTGCCGCGGCGCGAGCCATAAGAGTTAAAGTCGGCAGCGGCGACACCCTGCTCGCGCAGATAGTCCGCAGCCGGCGAGTCTTTGGCGATGGAGCCTGCGGGCGAGATGTGGTCGGTAGTAACCGAGTCGCCGAGCAAGGCCAGCACACGCGCGCCGCTTATGCTCTCGACAGCGCTGCGTTCGGCGCCCATAGCGTCGAAGAACGGCGCCTTGCGCACATAAGTCGAATCGCCTTGCCACTGGTAAATCTGCCCAGCGTTGATCGGCATCGCCTGCCAAGCCGAGTCGCCAGTAAATATCTCGTCGTAAGTCTCAGCGAATTGCGCTTGCGTGATGCAAGAGCCGACTAACTCGCGCAACTGCTCGCCACTAGGCCAAATATCGCTCAAGAACACGTCCTTGCCCGCGCTGTCTTGACCCAAGGGTTGCTTGCGCAGGTCGATATTGACGCTGCCAGCGAGGGCAAAGGCCACGACCAACGGCGGCGACGCCAGGAAGTTCATTTTGACTTCGGGGTGCACGCGGCCCTCGAAGTTGCGGTTACCCGAGAGCACAGCGGCGACGCTAAGCTCACTATCGCCGATAGCTTTGGAGACCGCGCCGTCGAGCGGTCCCGAGTTACCGATGCAGGTGGTGCAACCGTAACCGACGACGTTAAAGCCCAACTGCTCCAAGCTCGACAGCAAGCCCGATTGCACCAGGTAACTGGTTACCACTTTGGAGCCGGGCGCCAGCGACGTCTTCACCCAGGGCTTGACCTTGAGTCCGCGCGCCAGCGCCGCTTGCGCTAATAATCCCGCGCCCATCATCACTGCTGGGTTGGAGGTGTTGGTGCAAGAAGTGATGGCGGCGATGACGACGTCGCCGTCGCTGAGCTGGAATTGCTCGCCTTTATTTTCTAAAGGCTCGCTGCTGCGCATGGAGCTATGGCTGAGCTCGATATTTTCTTGGAAAACTTTGCCAACGTCGGGCAGCAAGATCTTATCCTGCGGACGCTTGGGGCCAGCCAAGCTGAGCTCGATGGTCGACATGTCGAGCTCTAGTTGCTCGGGGTAGTAGATATCGTGCTGCTCGGGCTTATCGTAGAACATGCCAATGGCGCGGTAATACTTCTCGACCAATTGCACCGAGGACTCGGGGCGATTGCTCAAGCGCAGATAGCGCAGCGTTTCGTTATCGACTGGGAAGAAGCCGCAAGTAGCGCCGTACTCGGGCGCCATATTGGCGAGGGTAGCTCTGTCGGCGAGGCTCAAGCTGGCGACACCGGGACCGTAGAACTCGACGAATTTACCGACAACTCCGTGCGCGCGCAACATTTGCGTAACCGTGAGCACTAAGTCGGTGGCAGTAACGCCAGCGGGCAGCGCGCCGCTGAGCTTGAAGCCGACGACTTTCGGTACGAGCATAGAAATGGGCTGACCGAGCATCGCAGCTTCGGCTTCGATACCGCCGACGCCCCAACCGAGCACGCCGAGGCCATTGATCATAGTGGTGTGCGAATCGGTGCCGACTACCGTATCGGGATAGACCTGCGCACCGCCGTCGCTGTCGGCGGCAAAAGCCACGCGCGCCAGGGTTTCCAGATTAACCTGGTGGCAGATACCAGCACCCGGGGGCACGACCTTCAGATTGCCAAAAGCTTGTTGGCCCCACTTCAAAAATTGATAACGCTCGGCGTTGCGCTGGTACTCCAAGTCAGTGTTGGTCTGCAGCGCGCTGGCCTCGCCGTAGACGTCGACTTGCACCGAGTGGTCGATTACCAGCTCCACCGGCGTCAAAGGGTTGATCTTCTTCGGGTCACCGCCGATCTTCTCCATGGCGTCGCGCATCGTCGCCAGGTCGACCATCGCCGGCACGCCGGTAAAATCCTGCATCAGCACTCGGGCTGGTCTATAGGCGATCTCTTGCGCTGGACCCTCTCCAAGCCCAGCTTTCAGCAAAGCCTCAATATCGGACTTGCTTACGGTCTTGCCGTCCTCGTAGCGCAGCAAATTTTCTAATAAAATCCGATGCGCGAAAGATAAGCGCTCGGAACCGGCGACCGCGCTGGGGTCAAAATAGCGGTAATTGTTACCGTCGTGTTGCAGCGTTTGCGCTGCGACAAAACTATTGTTGCTCATAGTGGGACTCCTAAAATTGCCAGCGACAAACACATCTTGCCGCCATCTATACAGTGAGCGCGCATTTTATCCACTAGCATGTAGCTAAGCTAATTCAGGCAGATTGGGCACAATCTAAGCTCGCGCCGCTAATCTAATCTTGCCGCCCTGCCCTATAATCCACACCCCTACCAAACCACAGCGATACCCATCATGAAAAGAGAAAGACTAAAACTGACGACAGCTCAAGCCCTGGTGCGTTATTTGAGCAATCAATTTATCGAGATTGATAAACAGCAGCAACCCTTGTTCGCTGGGGTATTTGGCATATTCGGCCACGGCAACGTAACCTGCCTCGGCGAAGCGTTGCACGAAGTCCAAGACAAATTACCGACCTGGCGCGGGCAAAACGAGCAAGCCATGGCGCTAGCCGCCATAGCTTACGCCAAAGCCAAGCTTCGCCGTCAGATCATGGTCGCGACCAGCTCCATCGGCCCAGGGGCGACCAATATGGTAACCGCCGCCGCGCTGGCGCACGCCAACCGCCTACCCATCCTAATGCTCGCCGGCGACAGCTTCGCCAATAGACGACCAGACCCAGTTCTGCAACAGATTGAGAATTTCGGCGCGCCGAGCGTTACTGTCAACGACGCCTTTCGCCCGGTAACCCGCTATTGGGACCGCATCACCCACCCCGAGCAGATCATAAGCTCGCTGCCGCAAGCGGTGGCGACCATGCTCGACCCAGCCGATTGCGGTCCAGCGTTTATCGGCTTGTGCCAGGATACCCAAGAGCTCGCCTTCGATTACCCGGAAGAATTCTTCGATCCCAAGACGCACACCATCCCCAGGCCGCGCCCCGATAAAGCCGCGCTGTTTGAGGCAGTACGCTTGATCCGCAAATCGCGCTACCCGCTCATCATCTCGGGCGGCGGCGTGCGTTATTCGCAAGCTGCCAATGTCCTTGCCGAAATGGCGCTGAAACGCAACATCCCCATAGTCGAGACCATCGCCGGCAAAGGCTCGCTGACTCACGACCACCCAGCGCACGTCGGCCCGCTAGGCGTCATCGGCTCAAGCTCGGCCAACGCCACCGCTGCCATCGCCGACTTGGTTATCGCCGTGGGCACCAGGTTGCAGGACTTCACCACCGGCTCGTGGACGGTATTCTCGCAGCAGACCAAGATAGTCAGCATCAACACCGCGCGCTGGGACGCCAACAAACACCAAGCCTTCTCGCTGGTCGGCGACGCCCTCGAAGTAGTTGAAGAATTGAACACCGCGCTCGCCGGTTGGATGGCAGACCCCAAATGGCTGTCTCGCGCCAAGGAAAGATTCCAGGAATGGAACAGCCTGCTCGACCTCCAGCAAAAACCCGGCGACGAGCAAACCACCACTTACGCCCAAGTAGTCGGCGCGGTCAACGCCAAAGCTGAGGATAACGACGTCATGGTCACCGCTGCCGGCGGCCTCCCAGGTGAGACCACCAAAGGCTGGCGCGTCAAAAGCCCCAACACTTACGATTGCGAGTTCGGCTATTCGTGCATGGGCTACGAATTAGCCGGCGGCTGGGGCGCGGCGATGGCAGCGGACGGCAAGCACGAAACCTTCGTCCTGCTCGGCGACGGCTCCTACTTAATGATGAACTCGGATATTTACTCCAGCGTGCTCAGCGGCCACAAAATGATCGTAGTCGTTTGCGACAACGGCGGCTACGCGGTCATCAACCGCCTGCAGAATTTCAAAGGCAGCGCGTCTTTTAACAACCTTATTAAAGACTCGCGCATCGTGCGCAACTTCGGCGTCGACTTCGTCCAGCACGCCGAATCCATGGGCGCTCTAGCTCGCGAAGTGCAAAGCATCGACGAATTGCGCCAAGCCCTCGATTGGGCGCGCAGCAACGACCGCACCACCGTCATCAGCATCGCCACCGACGCCTACACTTGGACGCCCGGCGACGCCGATTGGGACGTTGGCGTACCCGAAGTCAGCAAGCGCGCCGAAGTCCGCGCCGCGCGCGCCGAGCACGAGAAAATCCGCCGCAAGCAGAGAATAGGCGTATGAGCGCATCTCTACAAGCGCGCTTGGGCATAGCGCCCATAGCCTGGTCGAACGACGACCTACCCGAGCTCGGCGGCGACACACCCTTAGAAGTCTGCCTGCAAGACGCCCACCGCGCCGGCTTTAGCGGCGTTGAGACCGGTGGCAAATTTCCCAAGACCAGCTCCGAGCTCCAACCAATACTGCAAGCGCACAAGCTGCAGCTTTGCGGCGGTTGGTATTGCGGCACGATGCTCGATAACGACATCAAAGCCGAGCAAGACCAAGTCTGGCCGCAGCTGGAATTATTTCGCGACTTGCAAGCGCCGTGCCTGGTGTACGGCGAAACCGCCGGCACCATCCAGAACAAACCCCAAGCGCCTCTGGCGAGTCGCCGCAGCCTGAGCGTCCAAGAGATACGAGTTTACGGCCGCAAGCTGACGCGCTTCGCCGAATGGTGCGCTGATCAGGGCATGCCCATAGCCTTCCACCATCACATGGGCACCGCCATCGAAACCGAGCACGACCTCGACGTGCTGATGAACTACACCGGCGAAGCCGTGTATTTGCTCTACGACCCGGGGCACCTGGCGTTCGCCGGCGGCGACGTCTTGCGCGTGATCGACAAGCACGGCGCGCGCATCAAACACGTGCACACCAAAGACGTGCGCCAAAACGTCCTGCAGCAATTAGACCGCAATAGCGACAGCTTCCTCGACGCCGTGCTACGCGGCGCCTTCACCGTCCCGGGCGATGGCAGCCTGGACTTCACTGCCATCGTCGAGCGCCTGGCAGCCAATAACTACCAAGGCTGGTTCGTGGTCGAAGCCGAGCAAGACCCAAGCCTGGCGCCGCCTTACGAGTACGCCTGCATCGGTCATAAAACTCTGGTGGCAGCGCTAGCCAACGCTGGTTACGAGGTCGTAGCTTGAGCAGCGCCAGCACGGACAACGCCTGCACAAAAACCGCCGACAACCTCAGCTTGAGCGACCTGCACGATCTCTGCCAGCGCCTCGCCCAAAGCCTGAAAGCCGAGCCGCGCAGCATCTGCCTGCACTTGGTCGGCGACCTTGGCAGCGGCAAAACCACCTTCTGCCAAAAGCTGCTCGCGGCCATTGGCGTCGAAGCTCGGGTCAAAAGCCCGACCTACACCCTGCTCGAGCCTTACACCTGGCAGCACTGGCAAATCTGCCACGTCGACCTCTACCGCCTCAACCAAGCGAGCGAAATCCTGCACTTGGGGCTTGAAGAATACCAAGCGTACTCGCCGCTGCTACTGTTAATAGAGTGGCCGCAGCAAGGCGCCGACTTGACTCCAGCAGCAGATCTGAGCATCGAATTTACCATCACTGCCCACGACCGTCGTAATCTTAAGCTAACGGCGCATTCCGATAAGGCGATAAGCGCACTCCAAGCTACAAGCATTAGCTAAAACCAGAGCTCCACCCTCGCGGCTCTATAGCCTAGCGGCTCTATAGCCTAGCAGCTCTACCGTAGTCACAGTGCCCTTGTCCCACCAGCGATGTTCTTCAACTCCAGTCGGAACAGCTCAACAACATTCACACCGATAACCAAGCTCGGCCTGGCGCTCGGCGCCACGCTGCTGACGCTATTGGCTAGCAGCTTGGCTCTCGCCACCAGCAGCGACGACGCCACGCGCGTCACCGGCATCCGCGTCGACGAAAGCTCGGAGGGCACGCGCGTCATCCTCGAGCTCAGCGCTCGGGCTTTTTACAGCTTTAGCAACGACGCCAACAGCGCCACGCTCGCCCTGAGCAACGCCGCGCTCGCCGCGCAATTACCGCGCCCGCGCCTCCCCGCCGATAGCCCCATCACCAAGCTCGAAATCCGCAGCGGCAGCAAGCCCAGCATCAGCGTCGACTTCCGCGACGGTTATTCGGCATCGGTAACCGCCCTACTCCCCAACGATGTGCACTCGCAACGCCTGGTGCTCGACATCCGCAACGCCTACCCGCAGCAGCTAAGCCTACCGCCAGCGGAGCAGAAATCGAACTACTACACCATAGTCATCGACCCGGGACACGGCGGCGAAGACCGCGGCGCCAGCCTCAACGGCGTCATTGAGAAAGACGTCGTGCTCGCGGTCGCGCAGCACTTGCGCCAGCGCTTGAACGAGATCGACGGCGTACGCGCGCTCATCACGCGCGACCGGGATAAATCATTAGCCTTGCTCGAGCGGCGGATGTTCGCGGCGCAAAACCAGGCCGACCTCTTCCTGTCGCTGCACGCCAATTCGTACATCCAGGATAGCCGCATCCAAGGCGCCATAGTCTTCGGGCTCGCCGACAAAGGCGCCAACAGCGCCTTCACGCGGATGCTGGTGGCGAAAGAAAACAAAGCCGACGAATACGCCGCGCTGGCAGACTACGAAGACAACAATCCGCACATCAGCCGAGTGCTCGCCGAGCTAGCTCTAGGAGCCACTCGCAGCAACAGCGAAGCGGTCGGCAAGCACATCCTGCAAGAGCTCGGCAAAATCACCAAGCTACACTCCAAGAAAGTGCAGCACGCCAACTTCGTCGTGCTGAAATCGGGCGCCATACCCTCGCTGCTGATAGAAATGGGTTTTCTGTCGAATGCCGAAGAAGCTAAGCGACTCAACAAAAGCCACGAGCAGCGGCGCTACGCCGAAGCCATCGCCCTCGGCGTGCGTTCCTACTTGAACGCCACCAAGCGCATCCCCGCGACCCCGCGCCTCGCCGCCGCTCGGCCCACCCCGAACAACACCCAAGAACCCGCACCCAGCAGCGCCCCCGAATTCGCCGCGCTGCAGAGCATGCTCAACCTGGACCCGAGCAGCTACTTCAAATACCAGGTCAAACGCGGCGACACCCTCAGCGGCCTGGCGTCGCGGCACGGCATCAGCCAGAACTACCTGCTGCTACTCAACGAACTCAGCTCGCCCAAACTCTTCGTTGGGCAGCAGCTAAAGCTACCGCGCTTTCGCCTGCAATCGGTAACCGTACAAGCCGGCGACACCCTCAGCGAAATCGCCCTCGCGCACAACGCCAGCATCGGTGAATTAATGTTCTTGAATCAAATCAACAGCGAGCAAAAAATCTACCGCGGGCAGAAGCTGTATGTCCCCAAAACCGCGAGCCGCTACCAAGCCTACATCAAATACCAGGTACAGCGCGGCGACAACCTCAACAGCATCGCCAAGCGCCACGGCCTCAGCAGCGCCGAACTCATGGAACTGAACCAGCTTGACAACAGCCTCATCCGTCCCAATCAGATAATCAAAATCCCGGCCAACCGCGCCCCCAGCCATTTTGTTTACGCCGTCAAATGGGGCGAAACCCTCGGCAGCATCGCCCAGAAGCACGGCATCAGCGTCGCCAAACTCAGCAGCTTCAACGGCATAACCGACGGCATGGTCTATGAAGGCGAAAACATCTTAATACCGCAACCCAACCTCCCCTCCTACACCATCTACAAAGTTGACAACGGCGACACCATCTCCGGCATCGCCCAGCGCTTCAACATCGACGTCGCCGCCGTGCAGAACATCAACCAACTCGAGCACAACGACCTCATCCTCTCCGGCCAACAGCTCAAAATACCCCTGTCAATCCGCTGAGCGCCCGCGCCCGCGAACACCTCACCCGCCCGTAGAAAAGAGCTGCACTCGACTAAAGACGCCACCATAAGCGTCTACCCGGCACATCAACACAATCAGCTATACTACCACCAATCCCAATTACCCTGAGCCCATGCCCCGCAACATCATCTCCTTCGATTGGGCGCTGAAATACACCCTGCGCGACAAAGCCAATTTCGACGTCCTTGAAGGTTTATTCAGCACCATCCTCGACCGTCCGGTCAAGATCGACGACCTCCTGGAGAGTGAGAGTAACCAGGGGGCACCCGACGAACGCTTGATCCGTCTTGATCTTAAAGCCCGCCTCGGCAATGGTGAATTGGCGTTGATAGAATTTCAGTATAAGCCCGAGCATCACTTCTTTCGCCGCCTGCTGTTCTACACCTCGAAGACTTTGGTAGAGCACGTAAAAAGCGGCAGCCACTACGAAGAATTACCCAAGGTCTACACCATCTCGGTGTGCGATTTTCGACTCGGGCGTGGCGACGACTACGTTTACCACGGTCGGCAAAAATTTGTCGGCTTGCACAGCCAGCAAGAACTTCGGCTCAACAGCAGCGAGGCCAAACGCATGAGCCTGAGAGTAATCGAAGACATCTTCCCCGAATACATACTCATCAGCCTTGGCAACTTTCCTGACAAAGTACAAACGCAATTAGACGAATGGCTATACACCTTGAAAACCGGTTTCGTCGAGGAAAGCTTCAGCGCCCCAGGCTTAAACCAAGCCGCCGAGCGCCTGGACTTACTCAAACTTAACTCGGAAGATAAAAAGCGTTACGAAGACTTCGCCTTCAACCAGCGCATAGCCATCAACCAAACCCGCGCCGAAGTCGACGACGCCAGGAACGAAGGCAGAGTGGAAGGTGAGGCCAAAGGCAGAGCCGAAGGCGAAGCCATAGGACGCACCAAGCGCGACCGCGAACTAATCCTGCAAGCGCACCAACAAGGTCGAAGCACCGCAGAGATTAGCCAATTTCTAGGCATAGAAATCGCGATAGTGCAATCCGTGATCGACGAGCATATTTAAGCCCCTGAGCAAACCAGCACCTCAGCCACCCTCGCAACCAACATCCTGCCCTTTGCTCTACTCAGCTATACTAGCAGTGCTCTAATCCACCGCCTGCCACCATGCCCCGCAACATCATCTCTTTCGATTGGGCGCTGAAATACACCCTGCGCGACAAAGCCAATTTCGACGTCCTCGAAGGTTTATTCAGCACCATACTCGACCGCCCGGTCAAGATCGACGACCTCCTGGAGAGCGAGAGTAACCAGGGGTCGCCCGACGAACGCCTGATCCGTCTTGATCTGAAAGCCCGCCTCGGTAATGGTGAATTAGCGTTGATAGAATTTCAGTACAAACCCGAGCACCACTTCTTCCGCCGCCTGCTGTTCTACACCTCGAAAACCCTGGTAGAGCACGTCAAAAGCGGCAGCCACTACGAAGAACTACCCAAGGTCTACACCATCTCGGTGTGCGATTTCCGACTCGGGCGCGGCGACGACTACGTTTACCACGGTCGGCAAAAATTCGTCGGCTTGCACAGCCAGCAAGAGCTTCGGCTCAACAGCTCCGAGGCCAAACGCATGAGCCTGAGAGTAATCGAAGACATCTTCCCCGAATACATACTCATCAGCCTGGGCAACTTCCCCGACAAAGTACAAACGCAGTTAGACGAATGGCTGTACACCTTGAAAACCGGTTTCGTCGAGGAAAGCTTCAGCGCCCCAGGCTTAAACCAAGCCGCCGAGCGCCTGGACTTACTCAAACTTAACCCGGAAGATAAAAAGCGTTACGAAGACTTCGCCTTCAACCAGCGCATAGCCATCAACCAAACCCGCGCCGAAGTCGACGACGCCAGGGACGAAGGTAGAGCCGAAGGGCGCCAAAAACTCTATCATGAACTAATCTTGCAAGCGCACCAACAAGGTCGAAGCACCGCTGAGATTAGCCAGTTTTTAGGCATAGAAATCGCTCTAGTCCAATCCGTCATCGACGAGCATCATTAAGCCCCCTGAGCACACAAGCACCTCAGCCACCCTCGCAACCAACATCCTGCCCTTTGCTCTACTCAGCTATACTAGCAGTGCTCTAATCCACCGCCTCAATCCATGCCCCGCAACATCATCTCCTTCGATTGGGCGCTGAAATACACCCTGCGCGACAAAGCCAATTTCGACGTCCTCGAAGGTTTATTCAGCACCATCCTCGACCGTCCAGTCAAGATCGACGACCTCTTGGAGAGCGAGAGTAACCAGGGGGCGCCCGACGAACGCCTGATCCGACTCGATCTCAAAGCCCGCCTCGGTAATGGTGAATTGGCGTTGATTGAGTTTCAGTACAAACCCGAGCACCACTTCTTCCGCCGCCTGCTGTTCTACACCTCGAAGACTTTGGTCGAGCACGTAAAAAGCGGCAGCCACTACGAAGGGCTACCCAAGGTCTACACCATCTCGGTGTGCGACTTTCGGCTTGGGCGCGGCGACGACTACGTTTACCACGGTCGGCAAAAATTCGTCGGCTTGCATAGCCAGCAAGAGCTTCGGCTCAACAGCAGCGAGGCCAAACGCATGAGCTTGAGGGTAATCGAAGACATCTTCCCCGAATACATACTCATCAGCCTAGGCAACTTCCCCGACAAAGTACAAACGCAGCTCGACGAATGGCTATACACCTTGAAAACCGGTTTCGTTGAGGAAAGCTTCAGCGCCCCAGGCTTAAACCAAGCCGCCGAGCGCCTGGACTTACTCAAACTTAACCCGGAAGATAAAAAGCGTTACGAAGACTTCGCCTTCAACCAGCGCATAGCCATCAACCAAGCCCGCGCCGAAGTCGACGACGCCAGGGTCGAGGGTCTTGCCCAGGGTAGGGCTGAAGGCAGAGTCGAAGGTGAGGCTAAAGGCAGGGTTGAAGGCGAAGCCATAGGCCGCGTGAAGCGCGACCGCGAACTAATCTTGCAAGCGCACCAACAAGGCCGAAGCACCGCAGAGATTAGCCAGTTTTTAGGCATAGAAATCGCGATAGTGCAATCCGTGATCGACGAGCAGAGCTAAGGCACCTGCGAGCGCAACGTCTCACCCACCCCATAAAAATCACCGTAGACCACCCTTCAAAACCAGAGGCGCCAAGCAAGTAACCCGCGAACGCGCCACCGGCTTGCTAATCACCAGTCAATTTAACCCAGCTAGTTGCAGCCCACCAGCGCCTAGAGCAACGCCCAGAGCGCACGACTGGTTGATATTAGCTACAGTGCCCATAGACATACACTTCGTTCTATGCTAGAGCTATCATCAGCACCGACGATGGGCAACAGCCATACAGCACATTAAAATAACAAACGAGTAAGCTTTTTGCTTACTTGCTAGAATTAGGTATGAGGCATAAATGATTGAAAGTAATATAAATAGCTTAAAGAATTGGTTTTTAGAAAAGCCAAAATGGCTGCAGTATGCAGCTAAGCATTTAATCGAGAATGGCGAGATAGACGGAGCTACCATCAAAGAAATAACAAACTTGTGCTTACAAGAAGTCAAGAGCGAATTTCCAAGTATTGATCACACCATCCCACATAGTGCTTTTACCACCTCCGACGATGAAGAAATACGCTTGTGCTCCATCAGCGAAATAACTGGTGTAAACAAGCTAAATCCTCGCAAACCACTAGATTTTGGTAATAGCAATATTGCTATTATTTATGGCCACAATGGCTCAGGTAAATCTAGCTACGTTAGGCTTCTAAAGCATATCTGTGGAGCTCGAGATATTGTTCTCGGAAAACTCTATGGTAATACGTATTTAAAAAATGATACAGAGCAAAAAGCAACGATATCATTCCTAAAGAACGACAGTCCAATTAGTTATGAGTGGAGAGGTATAGACGTATGCGATCCTCTTCACTCTGTGGGTATATTTGATACTTCATTTGGTCAAGTTTTCATGGGGAACGAAAATGAGGTTAGTTATGAGCCTCCTATTTTATCTTTTTTTACTAGCTTAATCGATATCTGTGGGCAAGTCGACGCAAACCTTAAGCAGAAGGCAGATGCGTTGCAGTCCAAGATGCCAACCATGCCTAGCCACCTGTCAGAAACTAGCACAGGCGAATGGTTAAAAAAATTAGCCCATAACACACCGAAAGATGAAATTAATTTTTATTGTTCTATCTCTAACCCAGAAATAACTGAGTTAGGTGAACTTCAAAAAAGGATTAATGTAGAATCGCCATCTGAGCAGGCTAATAAACTTCGCAATCAAAAAAGATATATCGACGAAATTGTCAATGACTTTCAATCTTATATTGACAAGCTATCTGATGAGAATTGCAGAAGAATTACCGAGCTGGAACATAGGGTCTCTAAGACGAAAGCAGCAGCCGAGGCCGCTGCAAATAGCATTAAGAACGATGTATATCTTGATGGTATTGGATCCGACGTTTGGCAAGAACTCTGGAATGCTGCAAGAAAATACTCAAAAGAGCAGGCGTATGTAGGACATGATTTCCCTAATACTCAAGATAACTCAGTATGTGTTCTTTGCCACCAGACCTTGTCGGAGGGCGCCAAAAGAAGACTAATTGATTTTGAGTCATACATACAAGGCGAAACCCAAAGAAAATATCAAATAGCAGTTGAAGAATTAAACAAAATACTTAAAGCCCTACCAGATATACCAGACACTTCTACTTTAAAGACAAAAATTGATGCTGCTGGAATCACAGACCAAGATATTACTCTTGGCTTAATTAGCATTGCCACAACACTTAGCGACAGAAAGTCAAAAATATTATCATCTACTTATGAATTAGAAAGTCTTAATACTAGTAATTTTTCCGAATTCTTTGGTATACTTAACAAAATTTCACAGAACTATGCCAATAAAATCAAAACATATGAGGAAGACGCTAGAAAAGATAATCGCCATGAATTAAAAGCATGTTTAAGAAACCTTCGAGCTAAGGAGTGGCTCGCAGAGCAGAAAGCCTCTATTCTAGAAGAATTAGATAGACTTAAGTCACTCGAGGCAATCGATCAGGCACGAAAAAAAACTTCGACCACAGCTTTATCCAGAAAAAAAGGAGAGTTGGCAGAAGAATTTATAACGGATGCTTTTGTGCAACGATTTAACACAGAGCTAAAAGAACTGGGTATATCTCGCATCAAAGTAGAAATAATAAAATCGAAAGTCTCAAAAGGCCGAGTCCTGCACCGCCTTCGTTTAGATAAAGCCAAACATAATATCAATGAGATATTGAGTGAGGGAGAGCAACGAATTGTATCAATTGCGGCATTTCTTGCCGATGTCAGAGGTGGAGCTAGCTCAGCTCCATTTATATTTGATGATCCAATATCATCTCTTGACCAGGATTATGAAGAGGCTTTCATCAGACGCCTTTGTACCATAGCATCTAATAGACAAATAATCATATTTACTCATCGAATTTCACTCTTGGGTATGGTAAATGATTACGCCGAGAAAGCTGGCAACTCATCTGAAGTTATTTATATTAGAGAAGAATCTTGGGGTGCTGGAGAGTCGGGTAGCACTCCACTTTTCGCACTTAAGCCCAAAAAAGCTCTTAATGAGTTAATTGAAAAAAGACTTCCAATGGCAAAACAAAAGCTAGAAGAAGAGGGCAACGACGCTTACAGCATTTATGCCAAAGCTCTTTGTAGCGAATTTAGAATTATTTTAGAGCGCATGATCGAGCTGGAATTGACTAGCGGCATTGTGGAAAGACATCGTAGATCAATACATACAATGGGCAAACTCAGCAAATTAGCTAAGATATCGGATGAAGATTGCAAGTTATTTGATGATCTGATGACAAGATATTCGCGCCACGTGCACTCGCAGTCATTGGAAGCCCCAGTTCAATTTCCACAACCAGATGAGCTCGGAGATGATTTCAACGAATTGCGAAATTGGCATGAAGAGTTTAAGAAGCGCCCAGCGAATAGTACAAAAAAATAAGTAGTTAGTATGCAGATTAGTAGCTGACTTAACCTGCATTCATCTATGGCTGACAAGTAAAAACTACAGATGCACACAGATTGGTTTAGATGCGCAAATAGACTTCCGGCAATTACTCTAATATATTGCCCAGATATGGATAGTTAGTTGATAATTATCAACTTTCCATTATCAATTATCAATTACTGTATCAATTATCAACTCAGCATTCTCCCGATAAAACTTCCAGGTGCGGATGATTTCGATGGCGCTGGTGTCGGCGCGCATGGCTGCTGGGAAAGGAGCGAAGGGTTCGGCGAGGCGGACTATGTTGTGCGCGGCGTCGTCGAGTATTTTATGTCCCGAGCTCGCCAGGGTTTTGAGGGCGAGGATTTGCCCGTTGGCGCTGACGCGCACTGCCAGCCGTAAGCTACCCTCGACGCCGCGACGGCTGGCCTCTTGCGGGTAGTTCATGTTGGCTATGGTCTCGACGGTCTCCAGCCAATACTCGATGTACTCGGCCTCCACTGCTGCCAGCGAGCTCACCGAGGTCAGGCGCTTGACGTCGTCTTGCCGTGCCAGCTTCTGGCGTTCGCGCGTCAGGCGCGCTTCAATGTCGCTGATCGCCGACTGCAAGCTCTGCATTTGCTGCTCGAATTGCGCCGCCAAGCTGCTCTGGCTGCGCTGCGGCGCGCGCTCGGTGGCAGCTTCGACGCGCGTGAGCAGCAGAGCCTTGGCATTAGCGCCGCTATGATCCTGCGCGGAATCACCAGTGCTGGAGCTGGCAGCGCCAGCGAGGATTTGCGCGCTGGCGTCCAAGGGTTGCTCGGCGATAAGCTGCGGCGGGCTATCGACGCTGAGCAAACGCGCTTCGTCCAGCGAGCCGCCGCCGCGCTGCGAATTCGCCGAGAGAAAGTCGGGATTGTCGACCTCTTCGCTGATTAGGCTCACGCTAACCTCGACTTGGTTTTGCACTGGCGCGCGCTCGACGTCGAGCTCGACAAACCAGAAGACGACGACGTGCGCTATTAGCGCCAGGAACAGCGTAAAGCTAATACGCTCGCGCTCGCGTAGCGCCGCTAGCTCGAAGGTTGTGGGCGCCCCCACAATTTGCTCCAGCTAATCAAGAAATGGTCGACTATCAACTTCATGTCCAAGCTATGGATGCGGTACAAGCGCTGGCGTTCGAGCATATAGCTATGCAAAGCCAAGGCTTGGCGTTGGTCGAAAGCCGCGTTACCGTCTATAGCTTGGCGCTTGATGGTCGCGGCAAGGTGCGCGCTCAGCCAGGCAAACAGCCGAGTGGCGTCGAGTTTGTGCCAATTGCTGGCGGAGCGCAGCGGGTCCAGACTGACATCCTGCGCCAACTGGTCGAGTTCGCGCAAGCAAGCGAGTAAATCGGCGGCGTGCTCGAGCCAGCTCAATGCCAGTAACGGCGAATTATCCGCCAGGATCAAAACGCGCTGCAGCAGGTCGTCGTCGAGGGCGACGCCGCGCGGCTTTTTGATCGTGACCAACTGCGAATGTAGCCAAGCCAAGGATTCGGCAGCGCGCGGCGGCTGACAAGGCAGGTCCAGGCAACGGCTACGGATGGTGCCAAGAATACCGCTGCCGGAGTTGTTCACCAGCAAGAAGTGGCAGTCGGGCTGCGGCTCTTCCAGGGTTTTCAAAAAGGCGTTGGCAGCCATGGTCTGCATGGCTTCGGCTGGAGCCAGAATGCAAACCCGGCGCTGCCCCAAGTGCGCGCTAATCTCCAGGCTAGCGCTGAGCTCGCGAATTTGCTCGATTTTGATCTGCGCCGAGCGCCGCTCGGGGTTTTCCGGTTGCACCAGCAGCAGGTCGGGGTGGTTGCCAAAATCGAGCAGTTTACAAGCGTGGCACTC
The DNA here is from genome assembly GCA_965229495.1 of Gammaproteobacteria bacterium. Classification (GTDB taxonomy): domain Bacteria; phylum Pseudomonadota; class Gammaproteobacteria; order CBDBNL01. The sequence continues at coordinate 2,630,862 of OZ245880.1, read as the reverse complement.
GCCGCAGGCGGCGTGGGCGCGCGGTTGTAAGCACAGCAAAATCCGCGCCAATCCTCGAGCCAACTCGAGTTTACCGATGCCGCGCGGCCCGGAGAGCAGAAAGGCTTGCGGTAGCCTAGCGCTATGCAAGTAGCGATCGACGAAATTGCAGAATTGCTCTTGGTGCCAGGGGTACATTGCCATGCTCGGTGATAGAGTATCGGTGATAGAGTATCGGTGATAGAGTAGTTGCGTGGTGGCTATTGTACAATTCGCGGCATTTGCTCACCGACCTAATCAACCATGCCAACTTTAGCCTTTGAAATCGGCTGCGAAGAATTGCCGCACAGCGAGCTCGAGAGTTTTGCCGCGCAATTCCCGGAAAATTTGCGCGCGCTGCTCAAAGCGCAGCGCTTGGAGTACCAGGACTTGACCAGCGTCGCGACGCCACGACGCCTGGGAGCAGTGGTGCACGGCTTGGCGGAGCGCCAGAGCAGCGCCCAAGTCGAGCGCAAAGGTCCAGCTTGGGACAAAGCCTTCGATGCCGCTGGCAAACCGACTGCGGCTGCGAGCGGCTTTGCTCGCAGTTGCGACACTACGGTTGACAAGCTGCAACGCAGCGCCGACGGTCGTCTATTGTGCGTGCAGCAATTGCCTCAGCTCGCAGCCCAAGAGGTGCTGGAGCAAGCGCTGGCGACGACGGTGTCAGTATTGAAACTGAAAAAATCGATGCGCTGGAACCTGGGCACAGACCGCTTCAGCCGCCCTATCCGCTGGCTGCTGGCGTTGCTCGACGACCAAGTGCTGAACTTGGAGGTCGCTGGTTGCGCTGCTGGCAACTCGAGCTACGGGCATCGACTGATACACCCGCAGCCGCTGCCTATAGACCACGCCGACGCCTATCTCGGCGATTTGCGCACGGTGGGCAAGGTGGTGGCGACGGCGGCGCAGCGCAGCGAGTTGATCGAGCAGCAAGTGGCAGCGATCTGCAGCGAGCGCCAACTCAGCGCCGATTTGAGCGGGCAATTGCTGACGACCATAACTAATCTGGTGGAATTGCCCGATGCGCGGCTGTGTAGCTTTACCGAGCACTTTCTCGAGCTGCCCGATAAGCTGCTGCGCTCGGTGCTCATCGAGCATCAAAAGTACATCCCGCTCAACGACAGCGCTGGCAAACTGAGCAATTACTTTATCGCGGTGAGCAATAACCCCGAGGGCGACGGCGCGCTCATCAGCAAGGGCCACGAGCGCGTGGTGCGTCCGCGATTGGAGGACGCCTGGTTCTTCTGGAGTAAGGATAAGGATAGCGGCTTGGTGGCGCTGGCAGAGCGGCTGCCGAAGCTAGTGTTCGCGCGCGGGCTCGGCTCTATGCACGACAAAAGCCAGCGCCACGCTCTGCTGCTGCAATTCGTCGCCGCCGACCTGCCGCCAGCGCAGCAGGAGCATTTGCAGCAAGCGGCGCGGCTCGCCAAAGCCGATTTGCTCAGCAACCTGGTGCAGGAATTTCCCGAGCTGCAGGCATACGCCGGCGCGCGGTTGGCGCAAGCTGCAGGGATGGCGGAAGAGCTTTGCAGCGCTATTGCCCAGCAATATCAACCGAGCGGGCGCGAGGACGCAATCCCGACTATGTCAGCGGCGCTGCTGGCGCTGGTGGACAAGGTCGATAGTCTTACGGCTTTCTTTAGCGTCGGCAAAAAACCCAGCAGCAGCGCCGACCCTTTGAGCTTGCGCCGTGCTGCGCTCGGCGTGGTGCGTATTCTTGACGCGCATCAACTGCAGTTGGACTTGGGCGAGCTATTTGCAAATTCGGCGGCGAGCTTGGCAGTGCCAGAGGCGAAGCGCGAGCAACTGCAGCAAGAGCTGGTGGCTTTTATCCAAGAGCGCCTGCGCGTGTTCTGGCTCGACGTTGGCTTTGCCGCCCAGCAAGTGCGCGCGGTGCTGGCAGTGGCGCCGACGCGCGTCGACGAGCAGCGGCGGCGTTTGCAAGCCTTAAGGCTGTGGCTCGCCGACGAGCGCGGTCAGCAACTAGCCGAGATTTACAAAAGGATCAATAACATCTGCCGCGAGGCGGCGAATGCCGAATTACGCTCACTGCCAGAGAGCAGCGAGTCTGCCGACGCCGAGCTGCTGCGAGCCTACCGTGGCGCTGCTGATGCTTGGCGCGACGCCGACCACGAGCACAATCTGGCTTTACTGCTGGAATTGCAGCAACCGCTAGCGCGGTTCTTTGACGAAGTAATGGTAAATAGCGACGATCAACAGCTACGCGAGTTTCGCCGTGGTCTGCTGCAGACTATTAGGGGGTTATTTTTGCGGGTGGCTGATTTTGCCGAGCTGGCTTAGAGCTCTTAGAGCTTGGACTGTAACTGGTACAGCTTGCCGTTGCCGGAGTCGGTGAGCAGATAGACCTCGCCTTGGTGCACTTGCACGGTGCGCACGCGGCCGATGGCGCCCTCTAACATCCGCTGCTCGCTAACTATCTCGTCGCCTAAGACTTCGAGGTGCACTAGCGCTTGACCAGCTAGAGCGCCGACGAGCAGGTCGCCTTGCCAGTCGGGGAAGACGTCGCCCGTGTAGAAAGCCATGCCGCTGGGCGCTATCGACGGCACCCAATACCAGAGCGGCTGCTCGGTGCCCTCCTTGTGCGTGCCCTCGCCGATCTTGAAGCCGGAGTAGGCGACGCCGTAAGTTACCAAGGGCCAGCCGTAGTTGGCGCCTGCGATTAAGAGATTGACTTCGTCGCCGCCACGGGGGCCGTGCTCGTGCGTCCAGACCTTGCCGCTTGTGGGGTGCAGCGCCATGCCCTGGATGTTCCGATGCCCGTAGCTGTAGACCGCTGGGTTGGCGGGGAAAGGATTGCTGGCGATGGGGCGACCGTTGCTATCCAGGCGCAGCATGGTGCCGACGTGGTCGCTCAAGTCTTGCGCGCGGTCGCGGTCGCCACGGTCGCCGAGGCTCATGAATAGATGCCCGGCATTGTCGAAGACCAGGCGCGAGCCAAAGTGACGGCCGCCGCGCGCCAGGTTGTCGGCTTGGAGCAGAGTTTGCCACTCGGAGAATTGACCGTCGGCGAAGCGCGCGCGTAACAATGCGGTGCCACGTAAGCCGCCGCGCCTATAGCTGGCGCTGGCGTAGACGTAGCCGTTGCTGGTGAAATCCGGATGCAGGGCGAGATCGAGTAAACCGCCCTGCCCGCCCGTGCTGACGTCGACTTCGTCTATCAGGCGTAACTCGCCGCTGCGGTCGCGCCAGTAAACGTCGCCGTCGCGGCTGCTGATGAACATCTCGCCGCTCGGGGTTATCGCCAAGCCCCAAGGGCTGGGAATGCCAGAGGCGAGCTCGATAGCTGTTACTTGGGTCTGCGCGGCGGTGAGACTGCTGAGGCTGAGTAAGAGGCTGAGGAGTACGGGGCGCATGGTAAGTTAAGATGGGCTCACGCCGCGTAAGCGTTCGCTGCGGCGGCGGAGGAGTTCCATGGTGGTGAGCAAGGCGATGGAGAATAGCACCAGTAAGGTGGCGACGGCGAGGATGGTCGGGCTGATGTGCTCGCGGATGCCGGAGAACATTTGCCAGGGGATGGTGTGCTGCTGGAAGGTGCCGACGAAGAGCACGACCACGACTTCATCAAAGGAGGTTACAAAGGCGAAGAGCGCGCCGGAGATGACCCCCGGGGTGATCAGCGGCATGATGACTTTGAAGAAGGTGTTCGCGGGTTTGGAGCCGAGGCTGGCGGCGGCGCGGATGAGGCTTTGGTCGAAGCCGCTGAGGGTGGCAGTTACTGTTATGACGACGAAGGGCGTGCCGAGGGTGGCGTGGGCTAGGATGACGCCGAGGTAGGTGCCTTGGAGGTTTATGCGCGAATAAAAGAAAAACATGCCAGCCGCCGTGATGATCAAGGGCACAATCATGGGCGAGAGCAGGATCGCCATGATCACCGTACGGTAGGGCATGTGCGCGCGGCTCAAGCCGAGGGCGGCGACGGTGCCGAGCACGGTGGCGATGATGGTGGCGAAGAAAGAGATTATCAGGCTGTTGCTGACGGCTTGGCGCCAGTTGATGTTGGTGAAGAAGTCCTGGTACCACTTGGTGGAGTAGCCGGCGGGGTCGAAGCTGAGCATGGCTTCGGTGAAGGTGAAGTAAGGTACGGCGTTGAAAGACAGCGGCACGATCACCAGCACCGGGAATATCAGGAAGAAGAAGATGCAGCCGCAGATTAAGTAAAAGCAATAGTGCCAGATTTTCTCAGGGAGCGAGGCGTAGGGGGGTAAGGTGTTCATCAGCCTAATTTGATGTTGTTAATACCGACGATTTTGTCGTAGAGCGCGTAGAGCGCCATGATCAGCGCCAGTAGCAAAACGCCGAGGGCGGCCGCTAGGCCCCAATTGAGCGAGGAGGAGATGTGGTAGGCGATGCGGTTGCTGATGAAGGTGCCGCTGGTGCCGCCGACGAGCTCGGGGGTGATGTAGTAGCCAATCGCCAGAATGAATACCAGGATGCCACCAGCGCCGATGCCGGGGATGGTGTTGGGCAAGTAGACGCGCGCGAAGGCTAGCGGCGGGCTGGCGCCGAGCGATTTGGCGGCGCGCATGTAGCTTGGGGGGATGGTTTTCATGACGCTATACAGCGGCAGGATCATGAAGGGCAGGAGGATGTGGGTCATGGCGATGAGCGTGCCGGTGGCGTTGTGGATCATGCCCAAGCGGCCGTCTTCGCCGATGACGCCGACGAGCACGAGGAAGTCGTTGATGACGCCTTCTTTTTGCAGGAGCGCGATCCAGGCGGTGGTGCGCACGAGTAGCGAGGTCCAAAATGGCAATAGCACCATGATCATCAATAAGTTACTGATTTTCAGGGGTAGAGTCGCGAGTAAGTAGGCGATGGGAAAGCCGAGTAATAGAGTTAGCAGGGTGACCGCGCAACTGAGCAGGATGGTGCGCCAAAATAAGGACAAGTAGATGCGGCGGTTTTCCTCTTGCGCGGCGATGCTGCCGTCGGGCTGCATTTTCATATCGAGCGCGGTCAGGTAGTAGCCCGGGGTGTAGCGCGGTAGAAAGGTTTGGATTAGCTGCCAGGTCTCGATTTGCCCCCATTTTTTGTCAATCTTTATGAACTGATCTTGCCAGGGACCTTGCTCGACGCGCTTGATGCGGCGCGCGGTTTTGCGGAATAGGCTCGACATCCCTGACTTCTCGTAATTGAGCCTTTGCCCGAGGCGGGTAATGGTTTTCTGCTCGGCGCCGGTGCGGAAGTCGGCGGCCATGGCGGCGAATACCGCCTCATTCGGCAGCTCGCCGCTCTCGGATTGCCAGTCGTGTAGTAGCGGCGCGGTCTGGCTAAGTTGGTCGGAGACGATGTCGTTCTGGACGCTGCGCAAGAGCATATCGCCGATGGGGACGATGAAGCTCACGAGGACGAACAAGAACAGCGGCGCCACCAGCAACAGCGCGCGGAGCTTGTCGCGCCGCAGAGCACGGCGTAAGCTAGTCTTAAGCTCGACGCCGTCGGCGGTGGTTAGGTTGGTGGTGGTCATAGGTTAGGTGTCGCCTTCTGTACGATTATGAACGGCTTTATCAAAGAGTTGAGGCTTTTTCTCGTAGCACTCGTACATGACTTGACATGGGGTTCTGCAGTTTAGGTTAGCCTGAGGCAGGTGATTATTATACAGGTCGACGTATCGTAGCAGGGTGTGTTCGAGCTCCTTGCCTGATTGGCAGTGATGCGTCTTCAGGATATCAGCGATACGTCCGTTGAACCTCTCGACCATGCCATTCGTTTGAGGTCTTCAAACCCTGGTCAATCGGTGCTCAATGCCCAAGCTCTGGCAGAGCTTATCGAACTCGTGCGTCTTATCGGTGGGGTTGTTTCCGAAGACCTTGGTGGTAAATTCTTTGACAAAGCCAATTGCACATGCTGAGACTTGCCGCCTTTACTCCAAGCATTATTCTGCAAATCCCTTCGCAATGGTGCGCAAGGCGATAGCTCTTTGGTTTCTACGCCTCTTGCAAACGCTGTACTTTAGCAGCGGGAGTTTTAGGACGTGGAGACTCACCATCAAGCTGGATGAATTTATACATTGGTTGGTGCGCCATGAGGGGCATTTGTGCTGCTTGGAGTTTTTTTTTCGCTGCCGCTATGGCGCTTGCTGAGGCGTCGATGCCGATCCAGTTGCGCTGTTGCTGATGGGCGGCGACTAAGCTGGTTCCTGAGCCGCAGAAACAATCTAGCACTGTGCTACCAGGCTTAGATGACGCTCGGATTATTAGCTCTATTAATTTCAAGTTTTTTTCTGTTGGGTAGACCGGGTATTGCGGGTCCTTAAAGCTCCATATGTCTTGTAGCTTTTTGCCTGGGCTTTCGTCAGCGTAGATTTTCTTTCGAGGATTGCCATTAGCAGACCACTCAATCAAGCCCTGCTCGTCCCATTGCTCTAATTTCTCCACGCTCACTCGCCAATGTCGGCCAGGAGGCGGGTCTAGATCGCGAAATTTCTTGGCAGAGTCGCCGTTAATGGTTTCTCCAGGGGCGTGGATGGGAGTTGTCGTGTAGCGCCGCCTGCTACTATCAATCTTTGGGAAGAGCTTCACTAGCTCCTCTGGAGAGTAAGCTACGTATTGCTCGTTCCAGATTGGTTTAGCGCCCTTGCTATAGAACAGAACCATATCTTTAACATTGCCATAGCCTATCCTGCTAAAATTTTTAGGATTGCACTTTATTCTGGTAATGTCGTTGCGAAAATTATGAGCGCCAAAAACTTCATCCATCATTACCTTGACGTAATGGCCAATTTTGTAGTCAGTATGGACATATATCGACCCCTGATCAGATAATAGCTCTTTGATCAAGATCATTCGAGCTCGAAGAAAATCGATAAATTCTTGACCAACTATTTTATCAGAATAAGCTACTTTACCTGTCTTGCCGCTGCTGATAGTCGCCACTCTATCAGAGTTAATAACGAAATCGTTGTTAGTTGCAAATGGTGGATCTATGTACACCAGGTCAATTTTTGCTGCTAAATTTAGGCCGGCCAATAACCATTCTAATGCTGGAACATTCTGCGAACGAATGAGCAAATTATTGCTGCTGGTATTCATAGCTGATACAAGAACTCGCGTAATACTAGACTACTCATGATTCTTTTATCAGAGTATTGGTTCGAGATAAAACGAAACATTTTGCTGCGCCCCTTGACGTACAACACTCCATCTAGTATTGCTATTAATACGGCATTGACATTTTTCTCTTCTAAAGTTGTGATAGCGTCATGGAACTGACTATTTTGATGCCCTCCCATATCTGTGAGCAGCTTGGCTTCCCCCAATACATACTTACCGTTAAACCTAGCGATTAAGTCAACTCCTTTATCCCTATGGTAGTTAAGATGTTCTTGGGCAAATTGCTTGAGCACGCTATCGCTGCCGTCTAGGATGGCATTATTGTCATTTGCTAAAAAACTCGATAAATCTACCGGTGCTATGCCTAGATGTTTCTTGCGTAGCCATGTGCGAAACATTGGGCCAATTTGCCTATTGGTTTCTTTAGGCTCACTGCAGCGTTGAAAAAGTTGATCCAAGCCTAACTGGTATATCCTGCCGCATATTCGGTCGACAGTCTTAGGGTTTCTATCGATACTCGCTGGGTCTTTTTTTAGGTAGGCAACATAAGAGTCTTTGATAGGGAATAGTGGTAACTTCAGTAAAGACTTCAACAAATCGACATTATTTCGGCTAGTGAAATTAGCTTCTATCTCTTGCCAAGTTTGCTCATTTATATCCCTAATGCCCTCAGGGATAGTTGGATAGACAGAGAACAGGTCATCCAGATACGAGCGTTGGTTGGCGTATTCGATGCTTAGTTGCGTCCACTTATTCATCTAGTAGTTGAGTAAACTTTGGTAGTTCTATACTGTGGTGTTATGTGAATAGGTTGCTGCAACGATAGCCTCCGGCGACTTCTACACGGCAGGCTGGACGCCTGCGTACCTAGGACTACCCCACCCTACTAACCACGCTCACGGCGCGGACTTCGACTGCGGTTACTTTGTATTCGGGGCAGTTGGTGGCCCAGTCGGAGTTGTCGGTGGTGATGATGTTGGTTTGCATTTGCGGGAAGTGGAAGGTGGTGTAGACGACTCCGGGTTGGATGCGGTCGCTGAGTTGGGCGTGCAGTTGGGTGGCGCCGCTGCGGCTGTTGATCTCGACTAATTGGCCATCGACGATGCCGCGGGTTTCGGCGTCTGCGGGGTGGATTTCGAGGATGTCTTCGCTCATCCAGCGTTTATTCTCGGTGCGGCGGGTTTGGGTGCCGACGTTGTATTGGCTCAAGATGCGGCCGGTGGTGAGGATGAGCGGATAGCGGCGGGTGCTGCGTTCGGAGGTGGGGACATATTCGGTGAGCATGAATTTGCCCATGCCGATGACAAATTCGCCAACATGCATAACCGGCGAGCCTTCAGGTTTGTGCTCGTTGCACGGCCATTGCACCGAGCCCAGCTCATCAAGGCGCTCGTAGCTGACGCCGGCGAAGCTAGGAGTAGTGCGGGCGATCTCGGCCATGATTTGCTCAGGATGGTCGTAGCTCATGGTGTAGCCCAGCGCGGCGCTGAGCTCGCAGATGGTCTGCCATTCGGCTTTGCCCGCGAGCGGCTGCATGGCCTGGCGCACGCGGTTGATGCGGCGCTCGGCGTTGGTGAAGGTGCCGTCTTTTTCCAGAAAGCTGGCGCCGGGGAAGACCACGTGGGCGTATTTACAGCTTTCGTTGTAGAAAATGTCCTGGACGATGACGCAATCCATAGCGCTCAGGGCTTCGACCACGTGCGCGGTGTTGGGGTCGGATTGCGCCAGGTCTTCGCCTTGGATGAAGATGCCTTTGAAGCGACCAGAGATGGCGGCGTCGAGCATATTGGGGATGCGCAGGCCGGGTTCGGAGACCAGCTCGACGCCCCATTCCTGCTCGAAGACTTTGCGCGCGGCGGCGTCCGACACGTGACGATAACCCGGAAATTCGTGCGGGAAGGAACCCATGTCGCAAGCGCCTTGGACGTTGTTTTGCCCGCGCAATGGATTGACGCCAACGCCTTCGCGGCCGATGTTGCCGGTAAGCATGGCGAGGTTGGCAATGCCCATGACCATCGACGAACCTTGCGAGTGCTCGGTGACGCCGAGACCGTAATAGATAGCCGCATTGGGCGCGGCAGCGTAAGCGCGGGCAGCAGCGCGGATTTGCTCGGCAGCGACGCCACAAGCGCGCGCCACGGCTTCGGGCGAGTTCTTCTCTTGCAAGATAAACTCGCGCCAGGCTGTGTAGCATTCGGGGTCGCAGCGCTCGGCGATGAATTGCTTATCTTCCAAGCCTTCGTCGACGATGGTATGAGCGAGCGCGTTGACCATGGCGACGTTGGTGCCTGGTTGCAGCGCCAAGTGGTGGTCGGCTTCGACGTGAGTGGAGCGCACCAGGTCGATGCTGCGTGGGTCGACGATTATCAACTGAGCGCCAGCGCGCAGGCGCTTCTTCATGCGCGAGGCGAACACCGGGTGCGCGTCTGTGGGGTTGGCGCCGATAATCAGGAACAGGTCGGCGTGCTCGGCAGAGGCGAAGTGCTGGGTGCCCGCCGAGGTGCCGAAGGTTTTTTTCAAGCCGTAGCCGGTGGGCGAATGGCAAACGCGCGCGCAGGTGTCGACGTTGTTATTGCCGAAGGCGGCGCGCACCATTTTCTGCACCAGGTAAGTTTCCTCGTTAGTGCAGCGCGACGAGGTGATGGCGCCGACGCTGTTGCGCCCGTATTCTTTTTGGATACTGGAGATGCGCTGGGCGGCGAAGTCCACGGCTTGCTCCCAGCTAACCTCGCGCCATTCGTCATCAATGCTATCGCGGATCAGCGGCTGACGCAGGCGTTCATCGTGGCGCGCGTATTGCCAGGCGAAGCGACCCTTGACGCAAGAGTGCCCGGAATTGGCTTTGCCGTGTTTGTACGGTGTCATCCTTACGACTTGCTCGCCCTGGACTTCGGCGACAAAGTTACAGCCAACTCCGCAGTAGGCGCAAGTGGTCAAGACTTTGTGCTCGCCGAGTCCGTGCTCGATAACGCTATTTTCCATCAGCGTCGCCGTCGGGCAGGCTTGTACGCAAGCACCGCAGGAAACGCATTCGGAATCCATAAAGTCGACGCCACCGGCAGAGACGTGCGAAGCAAAACCACGGCCGTCGATGGTTAGCGCGAAGGTACCCTGCACCTCCTCGCAGGCGCGCACGCAACGCGAGCAGACGATGCACTTCGCTGGGTCGAAGGTGAAATAGGGGTTGGATTCGTCTTTGGTAGCTTCCAGGTGAGTCTTGCCCTGCGGAAAACGCACCGAGCGCAGGCCGACAACTCCAGCCATATCCTGCAATTCGCAATCGCCGTTGGCAGCGCAAGTCAGGCAATCGAGCGGGTGATCGGAGATATAAAGCTCCATGATTTGCTTGCGCCAGCGCGCCAGTTGCGGGCTTTGCGTACGCACCTCCATACCTGCACTAACTGGAGTGTGGCACGAAGCCTTGGCGCCTTTGACGCCCTCAATCTCGACCATACACAAACGGCACGAACCAAAAGCCGCGAGCGAATCGGTGGCGCAAAGCTTGGGGATGTGCACCCCAGCTTCGACCGCAGCGCGCATGATCGAAGTACCTGCGGGCACACTAACCGCGCGCCCGTCTACCTGTAATTGCACCTGCTGCTCAGACTCTACCGCCGGAGTGCCGTAGTCGGTCAAGTCGATTATTTGCGGTAGCGGGTTTGCTTGTTGCTGTAATGCGTTCATAGTTCTTATTAATTGGCTAAAACATAATTGCCGTTAGCGTCCCATTTGTGCATCTGATAGTCTGGTGCTTTGAGGTCGCCTTGGGCGTCGAATTCTAATATTCCCATCACAGTGGGGATTGGCACTGCTTTCAGCCAGCTCGCGAGAGTGGCGCCGCCGCGCTTGCCGCGCGCGCGTAGGGCCGCTGCTATGACTTGCAAGCCAGCATAGGCGCGCAGGGTGTAACCTTTGGGGTCGTGACCCTCGGCACGCAGCGAGCTTACTACCCTCTGCGCTGCTGGCACGTCGCTAGCCTCCAGGTTGAAAGTAGTGTAAACATTTTCTACGAATGGTAGCCCGCCAGCGACGGCGATAAACTCGTCGTTGACCACCGAATTGCCCGCCAGGAATGCTCCAGTGTAATCGGCGTCTTTCAGAGCTCGAAGCAAAGCTCCAGCCTCCAAGTGCAAGCCGCCGAAATAGACGGCGTCGGCCCGCGATTGCAATACTTGCTCGGCAACGCTGGCGTAGTCAGTCGATTCTGGCGCTATGGTCTGCGTGCTCAAAGGCTCGACGCTTTGGGCGCGCAAACGCTCGACCACTGCCGCTGCCAAGCCAGCGCCGTACTTATCCTCGCCGTGCAATATCACTATGCGCTTGCTCTGCAGATTATTGACCATGAAGTCAGCGGCGACTTCGCCCTGCTGGTCGTCTCTACCTATAGTGCGCAGCACGCCCTTGAGCTCGCGCTCGGTGAGCAACGGATTGGTGCTCCCCGGGCTAACCATTAATAAGTTAGCCTCGTCGTAGAGCACCGAAGCCGGGATCGAGCTCGACGAACACAAATGCCCGAGCACGGCGTTGAGCTCTTCGTCTTGCACCAGCTCTTGCGCTAGCGCCTGAGCTTTTGCCGGTTCACAAGCGTCGTCAGCTTTTACCAGTACGATGGTCTCGCCGTTGATGCCGCCGAGCTGGTTAATCTCGTCCGCCGCTCGGTTGGCACCCAGCCAGAATTGCGCGCCCAAAGCCGCATAAGCGCCGCTGTGTGGGCCCGCCACTGCTATCTTAATATCAGCCTGAGCCGAGGCGCAGAGTAGGCAAAAGCTAGTTATTAGCAGGGTTTTCATCGATATGCGCTGAGCTCTTTTAGCGATGGCGTATTCTAATTACATAACCAGCCACAATCGCACTCCCGCGCCAAGATATTGCGCGTATTGACGCCCCCAGACCATTGCCGCTTGTCTGTATAATTGCCCACCAAGCCTTCCATTACTAACAACGAAAACATGAACCGCCGCGATTTTATGCAAATGGCAGCCGCCCTCGGCGCGCTGAGTAGCCTCTCCAGTTGCGCCAGCCGCCCCCGACGCAACCTAAACTCCAGAATCTACGAATTTGCTCCCTCGGGCAACATGCGCATCCTGCACATGACCGACACCCACGCCCAGCTCTTACCCGTTTACTTCCGCGAGCCCTCGGTAAACCTCGGCTTCAACTCCGTGCTCAACACCCCACCGCACCTCGTTGGCAAGGCGGCGATGGCGCGTTACGGCATTAGCGACCCCGCCCTGGTGCACGCTTTCAGCCACCTCGATTTCACCGCTTCCGCGCGCGCATTCGGGCGCATGGGCGGCTTTGCCCACTTGGCGACCTTAATCGCCAAAATGCGCGCCGAATACGCCGACGGCGCCAGCATCTTGCTCGACGGCGGCGACACCTGGCAAGGCTCCGCCACCGCCCTCTGGACACGCGGCAACGACATGGTCGAAGCCACCAACCTCCTCGGCGTCGACGCCATGACCGGCCACTGGGAATTCACTTACCCTGAAGACGAAATCCACGCGCTAATCGAGAAATTCAACGGCGAGTTCCTGGCGCAGAACGTCCGCCTCACCGAAGACGCCTTGTTCGAAGACGTCCCCGCTTACGACATCGACAACGCCCTCGCCTTCAAACCCTACACCGTGCGCGAGCTCGGCGGCCGCAAGCTCGTGGTCATCGGCCAAGCCTTTCCCTACACGCCCATCGCCAACCCCCACCGCTTCATCCCGCATTGGAGCTTTGGCGTGCGCGCCGACGAATTGCAGAGCCTGGTCAGCGCCATCCGCGCCGACGAACGCCCCGACGCCGTAGTTTTGCTATCGCACAACGGCATGGACACCGACAGAAAGCTCGCCTCCGAAGTCGTGGGCATCGACGCCATCCTCGGCGGCCACACCCACGACGCCGTGCCGATAGCGCAGGAAGTCCGCAACCCCGAAGGCATGACCATCGTCGCCAACGGCGGCTCGCACAGCAAATTCTTAGGCGTGCTCGACCTTGAAACCAAGAACGGTCGCGTCAGCGGTTATCAATACCGCCTGCTGCCGATCTTCCCCGATTTACTACCGGCAGACGCGCAGATGCAAGCGCACATCGACAGCGTCCGTGCGCCTTACGCCGAGCAACTCGCCGAGCCACTCAGCCTCGCCGAGAGCGACCTTTACCGCCGCGGCAACTTCAACGGCAGCTTCGACCAGTTATTATGCGAAGCCTTGCTCGAAGCCAACGACGCCGAAATCGCGCTCTCCCCGGGATTTCGCTGGGGGCCATCAGTGCCCGCTGGCAACACCATCAGCGCTGAAGATGTCTACGGGCAAACGGCGATGACTTACCCCGAAACCTACAGCCGCCCCATCAGCGGCGCCGACCTCAAGCTAATCTTTGAAGACGTCGCCGATAACATCTTCAACCCCGACCCTTACTATCAGCAAGGCGGCGACATGGTGCGCATCGCCGGCATGAACTACCGCATCAACCCCACCGCTGCCGCCGGCCAGCGCATCGACCAGATGTACCTCACCGGTGGCGAGCCTCTGCAAGCCGACAAAATGTACAAAGTCGCCGGCTGGTCGACGGTCGGCGCGCAATCCAGCGGCGAACCAGTCTGGGATAGCTTCCTGCGCTATTTGCGCGCGCGCCCCAGTGTAAAAGTCGATAAAGTCAACACGCCCGAGATCATCGGCTTAGCGGGCAATCTTGGTTACGCCGCGACCTAATGGCTACCAACAAAATCTACCTCGCCACTGCCAACGCCGGCAAACTGCGCGAATTGCAAGTCAAGCTGCCCGAGCTCGACCTGGTCGTCGTGCCCGATTATCAGCAAGTGTCCGAAACTGCCAGCAGCTTCGTCGAGAACGCGCTCATCAAAGCCCGCGCCATGTCGGCGCGGCAATCGGCGCCAGCCCTGGCAGACGACACTGGTCTACTCGTGCGCGCGCTTGGCGGCGCCCCTGGGCTCTATTCCAGCCGTTACGCAGGCAACGACGCCGACGACGCTGCCAACCGCGCATTACTGCTGAAAAACATGCAAGGCATCACCGACCGCAGCGCTTATTTTTATTGCGTCCTCGTGCTCGTGCGCGCCCCAGACGACCCTTGTCCGCTAATCGGCGAAGCCCACTGGGACGGCGTTATTGGCGAGACCGAGCAAGGCAAATACGGCTTTGGCTACGACAGCATCTTTTACCCCGCGATGCATAATTGCAGCATCGCGCAAATGCATCCCGCGCTCAAGAACTCCGTCGGCCATCGCGCCCGCGCCGCCTCTTTTCTCTGCTGGCAGATCGAGCGCCGCGCGCCCGAACTATTTAAGAGCAAGCAATAAATGTTCACCACCACGCGCCGACTAGCGCTGCTCGTAATCCACCTCCTCGGCGCCAGCGCCACTTACGCCAGTAGCGACTATCAAGACTACCCAGGCGCCAGCTTACGCGAGCACAGCAGCGCCAGCAACACCCTGGTCATCGCCCACGCCGCCGCGCTGCGCAAACTCGGGCAGGAGATAAACAGCGAAAACATGCTCCTGCTCAATGTCCGCGAATATTCACTCAAAGTCTTACAACTACCTAATGGCCACCAACTGCAATTCGCCGAGCAGTGGTACCGCCAGCAGCTCCCCGCAGACGCCGAGATACTATTCGATTGCCTGGGTCGCGCTTGCGGCAGCGACTCGCTCTGGGCCAACCACATCTTCGATGACCGCAACCTCGTCGGCGACGTCGACTCGCAGCGCTACTTCATCGCCGCTTACCAGCAAGACGGCAAACAATACCACGCCATCTTCTACGCCATCACCCGCCTCACCCGCGCCAACCTCGTCCGCTGGCAGGTACTGGAAAGCCTATGACTTTGATTGTGCACTACATTGTCCGACCATGCTCACATCCCCCAGCCGCCTCCAGCTCGCACTAATCGCCTTCGCCGCCATAATCCTTGGCGCATGCGATGCCGAGAACACTGCCAACGCCGAGAGCCCGAACACCACCAACCAAGCTCCCACCGCCAGCATCAGCATCAGCCCCGACCCGCAAAGCACCACTCCCAGCACCGGGTCCTCGATAACCCTCGACGGCAGCGCCAGCAGCGACCCTGATAACGACCAGCTCACTTACACTTGGCGCCAGCCCGCCAACCAGGCAATCGACCTCAGCTCCACTAACAGCGCCATCACCACCTTCTCCGCCGCCGCCGCTGGCACTTACACCTTCACCCTCACGGTCGACGACGGCGAATTCGACGCCAGCGCCGAAGTCCAGATAGCAGTGCAAGAAAAAGAAGTATTGTTCACCAACCTCTTCGGCTTCGGTCAAGTATTGGTGAATTCCAGCGCCGAGCGCGCCTTTGAATTTACCAATAACGGCGCCAACAGCAATAGCTACAGCCTCAGCTTCAGCCTGGAAGCCAGCAGCGCCTTTAGCGCCGACCAGAGCAGCTTCAGCCTAGCGGCTGGCGACAGCACCCTGATCACCATCACCTTCGCCCCAGTAGGAACAGTCAGCACCACCTACGCGGGCACAGTCAGCATAATCGACAGCGTCAATGAAACCGTCGGCGGCTACGACCTGCGCGGAGCCGCCGTGCTGGCTTACGACACCAGCGGCATCTATCAAGAGCAGCTAGTTTGGGATGGCTATAACTCGGCTTTTGCTAACGATGCCATTGATGGCTTGGATTACCCCGTTTCGATAGCGCTGAGCCCTGATGGCGAGCAAATTTTTGTAACCGGACATGAAGATAACGCTCTGGTAGTCTTCGACCGCGATGTTGCCAGCGGCGGCTTGAGTTACCGAGCGGTGTATAAAAACGGCGTCGATGGTATTGAGGGTCTGGGCAGCATTGTCGGTGTCGCCGTAAGCGCCGATGGTAGTCAAGTATTTGCCGCTGGCGGCTCGGATCACAGCTTGGTGGTCTTCGACCGCGACGCTGACGGCGAACTATCCTTGGCCACTATACTCAAAGACGAAGTCGGAGGTGTCGAAGGCATACGGGGCGCGGTCGAGATAGCGCTGAGTCCCGATAATAGCCAGGTATTCGTAATCGGTTGGCCACGAGATACTTTGTCAGTATTCGACCGTGATGCCAGCGGCGAACTTAGCTACCGCACTTATTTCCAAAATGGCGTCGGCGGCGTCGAGGGCATGAGTAACCCTTGGTATTTAGAAGTAAGTCCAGACGGTAGACAAGTATTTGTCGCTGGTCGGGAAGACGATTCATTGGTAGTATTTGATCGCGACCAAGCCAGCGGCGAGCTGAGCTATCGCCAAACCTTTTTTGATGGCAAGGACGGCGTCGACGGTTTGAACCGAGGCAGATGCATAGAGTTGAGCGCCGATGGCAGCCAAATATTCGTAACTGGAACCTTTGATGAGGCCATAGCGGTATTCACTCGAGACACCTCTAACAATGACAGCATCAGCTATCAGAGAGTATACAGAAATGGCGTCGACGGCATCAGCGGCTTATCGGGACCAGCGGATACCGCCCTGAGCCCCGACAACAGCAAATTATTCGTCTCCAATTGGGACGACGGCATAACAGTATTCGACCGCGACACCAGCAGTGGCGAATTGACCTACCTGACTCAATTAAAAAACGACACCAACGGCTTAGGCAACCTGAATAGTTACGCCATTACCACCAGTTCAGATGGCGGTCAATTGTTTGTGGTTGGAATTGACTCCGACTCGCTGTCTGTATTCCATTTGCCGTAGTAACCTGGATCAGCCACCTCCGACCCGCCATGGAAAAAGTGCCACAGGCTATCTTTAACCATGCCTAAATCTCCCAGTCACTTTCCAAACCACCTCAAGCTCGCACCGTTCGCCCTCGCCGCCATAATCCTTAGCGCTTGCGATAGCACCGATGCGATCAATCGCAGCCGAGACAAGACCACCAACCAAGCCCCCACTGCCAGCATTAGCGTCAGCCCCGACCTACAAAGCAGCAGGCCCGACACTCAGACCGAGATAACCCTCGACGGCAGCGCCAGCAGCGACCCCGACAACGACGCGCTCACCTACACCTGGCGCCAGCCCGCCAACCAGGCAATCGACCTTAGCTCCACCAGCAGCGCCAGCACCACCTTCACCGCCGCCAAGCCTGGCACTTACACCTTCACCCTCACAGTCGACGACGGCGAACTTAGCGATAGCGCCGAAGTCAAGATAGAAGTACAAGCCGCCGAAATCTTCCCCACCAACCTCTTCGGCTTCGGCCAAGTATTGGTGAATTCCAGCGCCGAGCGCACCTTTGAGTTTACCAATAGCGGCGCCAGCAGCAATAGCTACAGCCTCAGCTTCAGCCTGGAAGTCAGCAGCGCCTTTAGCGCCGACCCAAGCAACTTCAGCCTCGCGGCTGGCGACAGCACCTTAATAACCATCGCCTTCGCCCCAGTGGGCACAGTTAGCGCCACCTACCAAGGCACAGTCAGCATACTCGACGACATCCATGAAATCGTCGGCGGCTTCGACCTGCGCGGCGCCGCCGTGCTGGCTTACGACGCCAGCGGCATTTATCAAGAGCAGTTAGCCTGGGACGGACAGAATTCTGCTTTTGGCAGCAATGCGGTCGATGGCTTGGCTTATGCTCCCTTTGTTGAACTGAGCCCAGATAACGAACAAGTATTCGTAACCGGATATGACGACGACGCGCTGGCAGTATTCGACCGCCATGGCGCCAGTTGCAGCCTGCGGTACCGAACGGTGTACAAAAACGGCGTCGATGCTATAGATGGCCTGGGAGGCGCCACCGGCATAGCCCTGAGCGCCGATGGCAGCCAGGTATTTGTCGCTGGAAATTTGGATCATAGCTTGGTGGTCTTCGACCGCGACGCTAACGGCGAGCTATCTCTAAACGCCATCTACGAAGACGGCATTGATGGTGTCGATGGCCTACACAGCGCAGTTACGATCGCACTCAGCCCCGACGATAGCCAGGTATTCGTTATTGGTGGTTTCGCCACTGGCGAAGTCGTCGGCTCTTTGGTCGTCTTCGACCGTGATGCTAGTGGCAAACTCAGCTACCGCAGCACTTTCAAAGATGGCGAGGATGGCGTCGATGGTCTAGCTATCCCTTGGTATGTAACAGTAAGTCCAGACGGCAGGCAAGTGTTTGTCGCTGGTCGGAACGATGATGCATTAGTAGTATTCGACCGCGACCTCGATAGTGGTGAGCTCAGCTACCGTCAGAGCTTTATCGATGGCGAGGACGGCGTTGACGGCTTGAACCGAGCCCGAGGCATACAGCTAACCGCCGATGGCCGGCAGATATTCGTTGCCGGAAGCTTTGATAAAGCCATAGCCGTATTCGCCAGAGACACCTCTGATAATGACAGCATCAGCTATCAGGGGGTGTACAAAGATGGCGTCGACGGCATCAGCGGCTTATCGGGACCGACGGACATCTCTCTGAGCCCTGACAACAGCAGGCTATTCGTCGCCAATTGGGACGACGGAGTAGTAGTATTCGACCGCAACACTAGCAGTGGCGAATTGACCTACCTAACTCGCTTCAACAACGAAGTCAACGGCATAGACGGCCTCAATGGCTACAGCAGCGCCATCAGCACCGACGGCCGCCAACTATTTGTCATCGGTCAGGACGCCAACACACTCTCCACCTTCCGCCTACCGTAACCCCTGCAACAGCAGGCATCAGAAAATCATTGATCATGATGGGCTGCTGGGCAATTGGCTTTGCTGCCAAAGTGGTGAAACGGCAAAATCTATAAGGATTATTCTATTGCGAGGTGAGTTGTAATTGCTCGCGTTCTTTTTCTAGCTCGCGTTTTAGTTCTTCTTCGCTCGGAAGGTAGGCGATGTATTTCGACGCAAATAGTTGCTGTTGGTCAGCTAGTATGGAGTATTTTGCGATAGCTTCACTTTTTTCACTGCACAATAACAAGCCTATCGTGGGATTGTCGTCGTCGCTTTTAATTTTTTCATCGTAGATGCGGACGTAGGTGTCCATTTGTCCAATGTCTTGGTGCTTGAGCTTGTCAATTTTTAGATCAATCAGCAAAAAGCACTTGAGTCTAAAATTGTAAAATACGAGGTCGATGTAAAAGTCCTCATCGTCAAAGCGAAGGCGTTGTTGGCGCTCGACAAAGGCAAAGCCTTTGCCCAGTTCGAGTAAAAACTGCTGTAGGTTATTAATGATACTCTGCTCTAAATCGGACTCCTGGTAGCTTTTATCCTGTAGGTTTAAGAAGTCTAGTATGTAGGGATCGCGCAAATAATCTTTACTGGTTTCGGCGGTCGCTTGAGCTTTTTCTTGTGCTTCCTGCTCTACGGGTGCTTTTTCTTTGCTGGCAAGTAGGCGCTCATAGTAAAGCGTGCTTATTTGTCGCTCAAGCGCTCTGGCAGACCAGGCTTGCTGTTGCGCCTCTTGCATATACCATGTGCGTGCGCGTTCGTTGTCGACACGGATCAAGGCTCGGTAGTGCGTCCAGCTCAATTCGGAACGCAGTGCGTTCCAAATTGGGAAGAGCTGGTAGAATTTGCGCATATAGCGTAAATTCCGCTCTTCAAAGCCTTTGCCGTATTCTGCGCTTAGCTGCTTCGATAAATCCTGCAGCACCGATTTCCCATATTCAGCGCGTTGGTTGCCTTGTTGCTCATTTTCGACAATCAGCTGACCAATTTTCCAGTAGGCCTGCACCATAGCTGAATTTACGGTTTGCTTGACCTGCGATCTGGCGTGCTCAAGAATCGATTTGATGTCATTGAGCAATATATTTTCAGTAAGTTCAGATGCCATAGCTAGCGCTTTTGTGTGGTTATTCAGAGGTATGTCGAAGAATTGAGGGCTGGGCTGGTAATCATCGTGGATGGCTTGATGGGTGGTTATGGCGTATGGGTTTGCTTGGGGTGGGTGGTTATTGTACAGGTCGGCGGGTCGTAGTTGGGTGGCTAGGTTGTTTGATTGGATATGAGACGCCTGTTGAAGCCTGGCTGTGCCGTTGGTTTGTGTTCTGTGCGCCTTGGTTGACCGGTGCAGGATGGTTGAGCTATGCTGCTCAGATTGAGCGCATAGGTTTGGTTGCTGTTGCGATACCGCTCAGCAGCAAGATGGGCATGGCCAGTGTTGAAGAGGGTCTGTGCTCTTGTGGTGGCGGGATGTGGGGTGATGAGCCTACGGTGCCGATATACGATTATCATTGACATTCTCTGCCATCCGCCGCCTGCGCTCCGCTAAAATATGTAAATTCCGTCGCAACGGTGGTCTTGCCACTAATTCACAACAGTGAGATATTTCACAAATCACTAGTTTGGTATGACGAAGAATCATCGATCTCCTCTATGGTTGATTAATTCTTAAGCGATTACTATTGATACGCGATTAATTATTGTGGTGAGTAATTTATAAAACTTATCTACAGCATAACCAAAATTAATAATTTATAACATGGAAATATCTCATAATCAAAGACCGAAAACGCATGTGGTCAAAGTATCCGACACTGATGTTGTAGATGGTGTTCATGTCAACCCCGTGTCTATTCTTGTGGAAAAAATTGTAATTCCAGAGCGGGGTGAGTTTCCGTACACATTGTTTCTTGGTGCTGGAGCCTCGACAAGCTCTGGAGTCAAGTCATCTAGCGCTATGGTCAATGAATGGAAACGTAAGGTGTATGATGAGGAGAAGACTAAAAAATCAAACACTGATAATTTGGGCATGAGTTGTGGTGATGAAAATGCAACACCTGGAAATGACAAATCAGGCACTACTAATATAAGTTCAGATGATGATGAATTTAAGCGCTGGAAGGAAAAAGAATTTGATCTCTGGAGATCTAAAAAAGAAGCTCAATCAAAAATTGACAGAGATGATAGTGATTATGGAGCCTTGTTTAGCTATTTCGTGGCCAAGCCAGCTGAGAGACAACTTTACATAGAGAAATTAATTAAGGATGTCCGTCCGGCATTTGGCTACTTATACTTGGCTGGTTTAATAAGTGACAAGCGCTTTAATCGTGTGCTGACTACGAATTTTGATGAATTATTAAGCGATGCTCTCATACACTATTATGAGGCACGCCCAGTGGTTTACTCGTTTGATTCAGCTGTCGCGGGCGCTCGTATGGCGGGCAAAAGGGCCAAAATAATTAAGTTGCATGGAGATTACCTTTACAATAATATTAAAAATATTCGCAGTGAGGTGCATGCTCTTGAGGAGAACATGGAAAGAAAACTGTACGAGTCTTGTAAGGATGCTGGATTGATAATAGTAGGTTACTCTGGAAATGATGAGTCAATCATGGCTCCATTACGAGATATGCTCAGAAAACCAGGTTATCTTACTTTAGGACTCCATTGGTGTTTGTACAGGAACCCTGTAACCAGTGAATTGGAAATAGGAGAAGAACTAAAGCGCTTAGTGTCAAATTACAGAGGAGATATATATCTCTATGAAATTTCAACTTTCGACGAATTGATGGAAAAAATCTTTCGTTCGTGCGAGTGTCCTCTCCCCTATACCTTTACAAGGCCACATGAAAAAAACCTACCAAAGAGATTCTATGACTCAGTCATACAAGGTAGTAATAATAGACTTACAACTGGAATGCATCAAGACCTCCACAACATTATGCGCAGTGTGCGCGAGCCAATAGATGACGATGAATACAAGGTTCTTGATGCTGAAATGAGCTGGAAATGGGGCGTTATTAATCGAGATAACGGAAGATTTAAAGAGGCACGCAGTAATTTTAATAAAGGCTTTATATTTTTAGAAGGCCTTATTAATAAAAAGACAGGAAAATTAACAGATAAATTTACAAAAGAAGGCACACCTAACGCAATTATGCAAGCCCTGCGGAGATTTGCTGGGCTACTTATAGCGAAAGCCAAGCTTAATTTATTGCAATGGGAAAGCAATAGCAATGAGTCTGACAAGGATAGCGCTTTACGAGCAATTCAATTAGTGGTTAAAGTTGTTAATGGGGCAGAAGATTTGATCTTGAAAATAGACAAGCGTGAGATAGGTAAACATGACTCTAAGACAAGAGGACTCACTCCCCCTCTGCGCCGATCAATATACTACCAAGGCATTTGTGCTTATGGTATTAAAAAAAGTTATTATGACAAATTAAATGCTGAAGAAAAAAGTCTAAGTGATGAAGAAAAAAAGCGGGTGAAAGATTGGCTTGGTAAATTGCGTTATTATGATCCTGATGGTCAGCATCTAGCAAATTTGCTGAAAGATCCCGATTGCCATTCACTTATTGGGCACGAAATTAGCGATGAAATCGATGACGGTGAAATTGATGGTGACGAAATTGATGAATAGCGACTAAAATTGGCTATGAGAATTTTAGCAATAACGGATCATGCTACGCATGGAGAAGGAGAGTCAATCTATGCGTTATTAAGGAGTATGGCTGGAGATCGAAGATGTGAGTCAATCTGCGTGGCAAGTAGAGGTTTAGATATTAATACTTTTTTTTTCACTCCATCAGTTCGTACAGATGTTATGGCAAGGTGTGTTGATGACAATTTTCAATACAGTGAGTCAGGAGATTGGTTTAGAAATAAACTTATAAATATAGGCCCTGATGATTTTGATGTGCTGTTTGTTCGTTTAGACCGACCAGTTTCAGATGATTTTCTCGATTCATTAAGTATGCGATTCTCTTCAAAACTAATCATAAATAATCCTGAAGGTGTCCGCATTACAGCTTCGAAATATTTTTTATTGCGCTTTCCTAATTTGTGCCCATCGATGAGGCTTTGTGAAAATATGCAAGACATCAAATCTGCCATCTTGGATTACCCCATTGTTTTAAAGCCATTAGATGGCTATGGTGGCAAGGGGCTTATCAGAATTGATGGGAATAGAGTTTGGGATGGTCTCAGAGAAACATTTTTTGATGATTTTTTTGGCGATTTAGAGGTGCGGCTAAAAGAACATGGCCCCATGTTAGCCATGAAGTACCTTAAAAACGTTCATTTAGGAGATAAGAGAGTTGTGGTGGTAAATGGTAAAGTGCTAGGTGCTATGATTCGCTTTCCTAAAAAGGGCTCATGGCTCGCAAATATGACTCAAGGAGGTACAACTGATTTCTGTGACATTACCTCAAAGGAATATGCTATTGCAGATGAGATATCACCAACAATGATGGAGCATGGTGTTCCTGTTTTTGGATTTGATACGCTGATCGATGATAACAACGTGCGTATGTTGTCAGAAATAAACACTCTCAATGTGGGGGGATTTCTTCAAGCAGAGCAGCATTCTGGTCGACCAGTAGTTAGTGAAGCAGCTAAAGGTATATTAGCCTATGTAGACAAAAAATTATCCGCATGACGAGATATTGACTCTCCCACAGGCCATCACAATACTATGCGTTCAAAGGGAAACGCCACTGCAACCGGCTTGCTATGGTGTGCTATGGTGTGCTAAACTGGTGGAGGCGGGGGGAGTCGAACCCCCGTCCGCAGTCTGGTCGGCTTGTTGATCTACATGCTTAGCCCAAACTGGTGGAACTCGCGGTGATGGTTTGGGCGACAAATCCGAGAGCTGTGTCTGATAGATTTCACGCTAAGTACTCAGACCGGTTTCAGCGCTAGCTTATGTATATGACCCCGCGGTATGAACCACAAGCAATAAATACTCGGGGAAGTGGTGTGTTGTTTACGCCACTAATGCGTAACTTTCGTCAGCGTAACTTTCGTCTTCTGCGGTTACTTTTTTCAAACCCAGTTTAGCGAGATAGGTTTGCAACTCGGCATGCACAATCAAGCTTCTTAGACCACGTCGAATCCAAGAACGCCCCCATGTGGTGTGAGGCGCTATTGTATGAGCTCGGAGTTTTACGGTCAAGCCATTATGAAGCTGGGTTGCGCTAATAGCTTGATTAGGTGGTTGGTGAAGCGGGCGGCAGCGGCGCCGTTGATGAGGCGGTGGTCGTAGGATAGCGATAGCGGGAGCATGAGGCGAGCTGAGAATTCGCCAGCAATGTGGACTGGCTGCATTCGCGCCTGGCATACGCCCAAGATGGCGGCTTCGGGCCAGTTGACGATGGGGGTGAAGTACTCGCCACCAAGGGCGCCGAGGCTGGAGATGGAGAAGCAGCCGCCTTGCATGTCGGTGGGTTTCAGGGTTTTGCTCTGGGCTTTGGCGGCGAGCTCGGCAGCTTCGCGGGCGATGGCGAAGACGCTTTTCTTATCCACGTCGCGAATTACAGGGACAAATAGTCCGTGCGGGCTGTCGACGGCGATGCCGATGTGGATGTAGTGCTTGCGGATGATGTTGTCGCCAACGAGCGAGCTGTTGAATTCGGGGAATTGCTGCAGCGCGAGGGCGCAGGCTTTGATGAGTAAGGGTAAGGCGGTGAGCTTGACGCCGTGCTCGGCGGCGAATTCTTTACTGTCTTTTCGTAGTTGCTCGAGCGCGGTGATGTCGGCTTTGTCGTGGTGGCTGACTTGCGGCGCGACTTGCAATGAGTTGCTCATGGCGGCGGCGGTGAGGCGCTGCACTTTGCTCATGGCGATGACCTCTAAGCTGCCAAATTGGCTGAAGTCTATCTCTGGCAGCGGCGTTGCTGCTGGGGCGCTGCTCGGAGCTGGGGCGGCTGGTTGCTGTAGGCGTTGCTTGACGTGCGCTTGGACGTCTTGCTTGACGATGCGGCCGCGGGTGCCGCTGCCTTGGATTTGGCCGAGGTCGACGCCGAGCTCGCGGGCGAGTTTGCGCACGGCGGGACCGGCGTAGATTTGGGGGGTGGTGGGTGGGTGCTCTTGGGTTTCTGCTTCCCTTGGCTTCCCTTTGTCTTCCCCAGCCGAGTACAACTCGGCGCTCCCAGGCGACTCGGTGCTCCCGGGCAACTCGGCACTCCTGGTTGCCCCTTGGCTGCCCTGCCGAGTACAACTCGGCGCTCCCAGTCCCGCTCCCAGGACTGAACCTATGGCTTGGCCGCTGTGGACGCTGTCGCCGACGGCGATGCTGAGTTCCTGGACTGTGCCGCCGACGTTGGCAGGTACTTCCATGGAGGCTTTGTCGGTTTCCAGGGTGAGTATTTCTTGCTCGGGCTCTATGCTGTCGCCGACTGTGATGGCGATTTCAACGACTTCGGCGGAGTCGACGCCGAGGTCGGGGATTAGTAGTTGGGCTGTGGTTGCTTCTGGGGCGCTGAGTTCGAGGGGGATGGCGGTGGGGGCTTCGGCTTTTGCTTGGTGTTTCTTTGGTGGGTGGGACTTGGTGCTCCCGGTTTTCTCCTTGGCTTCCCTTGCCGAGTACAACTCGGCGCTCCCAGCCTTCCCCTTGTCTTCCCCTGCCGAGTACAACTCGGCGCTCCCAGTGGGCAACTCGGTGCTCCCAGAGACTTGGCCGATGATTTGGCCGCTGGTGACGCTGTCGCCGACGGCGATGCTGAGTTCGCTTATGGTGCCGCCGACGCTGGCGGGTACTTCCATGGAGGCTTTGTCGGTCTCCAGGGTCAGGATGTCTTGCTCGGCTTGGATGCTGTCGCCAACTTTGACGGCAATCTCGACTACTTCGGCGGCGTCGACGCCAAGATCGGGGATTATTAGTTTGCTATTCATTACTGCCAGCCTCTTAGAGGTGCATGGGGTTGTTCTTATTGGCGTTGACGCCTAGCTGCGCGCGCGCCTCAACGAGCTGCTGGGCGCTGATGGAGCCCGATTGCATGAGCGCGTAGAGCGCGCAATAGGCGATGTGCGCGGCGTCGATCTCAAAGAAGCTGCGCAGCGCCGAGCGAGTGTCGGAGCGGCCGAAGCCGTCGGTGCCCAGGGTGTAATAAGGCGCTTTGATGAAGCGGCGCACTTGCTCGCTATGGGCGCGGATGTAGTCGCTGGCGGCGATTACCGGCGCGCTGCTGGCGCCGAGGCAGCTTTGGATGTGGCTGGGCTCAGCAGATGCCTGGCCTTGCATTAGGGCTGCGCGCTCTTTGGCTGCGGCGTCGCGGTTGAGCTCGGTGTAACTGGTTACCGAGAAGACGCTGCTGGCGATGTCGAAGCGTTGGCGTAGTAGTTCGCTGGCAGCTAAGGTTTCGCGCAATATGGGGCCGGAGCCGAGTAAGCGCACGCGCGGTTTCTGAGCTGCCTGCACCTGGTACATGCCGCGCAGGATGCCCTCTTGCGCGCCTTCGGGGAGCGCCGGCTGCGGGTAGTTTTCGTTGCTCACGGTTACGTAGTAGTACACCGATTCTTGCTCCTGGTACATACGCCTCATGCCATCCTGGATTATTACGGCTAATTCGTAAGCATAGGCTGGGTCGTAGGCTATGCAGTTGGGTATGACCGAGGCGAAGACGTGGCTGTGGCCGTCGCCGT
This sequence comes from Gammaproteobacteria bacterium, assembly GCA_965229495.1. Taxonomy (GTDB): domain Bacteria; phylum Pseudomonadota; class Gammaproteobacteria; order CBDBNL01. The sequence goes on along the minus strand of OZ245880.1, from coordinate 2,604,494 downwards.
GCTGTAGACCTTCGCCGGCGAGGGTGGTGCGGCCAGCGGTGGCGCCGATGAGAAAGCCGCGCGCGCGCTGGTCGCCGGCCGCCCAGGCAAAGTCGCCGACTCTTTGAAAGCCGAACATCGAATAGAAGATGTAAAAGGGTACGAGCGGGCAATTATTGTTGACGGCGCTGGTGGCAGCGGCGATCCACGCCGACATGGCGCCGGCTTCGTTGATGCCTTCCTGGAGTATTTGCCCTTGCTTGCTTTCGCGGTAATACATGACGCTTTCGGAGTCTTGCGGGACGTATTTCTGGCCGTCGGAGGTGTAGATGCTCAAGCTGCGGAACATGCCTTCCATGCCGAAGGTGCGGGCTTCATCCGGGACTATGGGGACGATGCGCTCGCCGATGCTCTTATCTTTGGTGAGCGCGGTGAGCGCGCGCACGAACGCCATGGTGGTGGAGATTTCGCGGTCTTTGCTGCCGTCAAGGAGATTTCTGAAGAGCTCGAGTTCGGGGGCGGGCAAGGCGGTGAATTGGTCGCTGCGCTGCGGTAGATAACCGCCGAGCTGCTGACGCCGTTCTTGCAGATAGCGCATCGCGGGCGAGTCGGCTGCGGGTTTGTAGTACGGCAGGTCGGGTAGTTGCTCGTCGGCTATCGGTATCTCAAAGCGGTCGCGGAAGCGCTTGAGGCCGTCGAGGTCGTACTTCTTGACCGAGTGCGCGATGTTTTCGGCTTCGGCGGGGGTGCCGTAGCCTTTGATGGTTTTGGCGAGGATGACGGTGGGCTGGCCGCTGTGGTGCCAGGCGCGGTGGTACGCGGCGTAGACTTTGTTGACGTCGTGGCCGCCGCGGTTGAGGCGGGCGATGTCGTCGTCGCTCATGTTGGCGACCAGTTGCAGGAGCTCGGGGTGTTTGCCGAAGAGGTGCTCGCGGGTGTAAGCGCCGCCTTTGTTTTTGAAGTTCTGATATTCGCCGTCGACGGTTTTATCCATGAGCTTTTGCAGGAGGCCGTTGCTGTCGCGCTGGAAGAGGTTATCCCAGTATTTGCCCCAGATGACTTTGATGACGTTCCAGCCGGCGCCGCGAAACACGCCTTCGAGCTCCTGGATGATTTTGCCGTTGCCGCGCACCGGGCCATCGAGGCGCTGCAGGTTGCAATTGACGACGAAGACCAGGTTGTCGAGCTTTTCACGGCCAGCGAGGGCGATGGAGCCGAGGGTTTCCGGTTCGTCGGTTTCGCCATCGCCGACAAAGCACCAGACTTTGCGGCCAGCTTCGTCGATGAGTCCGCGGTTGTGCAAATAACGGCGGACGTGCGCCTGGTAGATGGCTTGCATCGGGCCTAAGCCCATGGATACGGTGGGGAATTGCCAGTAGTCGGGCATTAGCCAGGGGTGCGGGTACGACGATAGCCCCGGGTGCTCGCGGGTTTCTTTGCGGAAGTGATTGAGGTCTTGCTCCTCTAAACGGCCTTCGAGGAAGGAGCGCGCGTAGACGCCGGGCGCCGAGTGCCCCTGGAAAAAGACGAGGTCGCCGAGGCTGTCGGCGCTGGGGGCGTGGAAGAAGTGGTTAAAGCCGACTTCTTGGAGGGTGGTGATCGACATGAAGGTCGAGATGTGGCCGCCGATGCTGGAGTCCTGGCGGTTGGCGCGCATGACCATCGCCATGGCGTTCCAGCGGATCGCCGAGCGCAGTTCGCGCTCTAGGTAGATTTCGCCCGGGTAGGGTGGTTCGTCGCGCTCGGAGATGCTGTTGCAGTAGGGGGTGTTGATCGAGAATGGGCGCTCGATGCCGGATTTGGCTGCCAGGTCTGATAGTTTGCTCAGTAGCTGGCGCGCGACCTCGGGGCCGGAATGCTGCAGGACGTCGTTAAAGGCTTGTTCCCATTCGGCGACTTCGAGGGCGTCTAGTTCGGGTTGGTTGCTCATGATTAGTTTCTTGTTGATATCGTTAAGCCCTTCAAGTTCGGATTTACCGAGCGTGCATTAGCATATTGAGGAGGTTGGCTATGCGTGGGCGGAGGTGCTTGCGGTTGACGATCATGTCGATGGCGCCGTGCTCGAGCAGGAATTCGCTGCGCTGAAAGTCTTCGGGGAGTTTCTGGCGCACGGTTTGCTCGATGACGCGCTTGCCGGCGAAGCCGATGTTGGCGCGGGGTTCGGCGATGTTAATGTCGCCGAGCAGCGCTAGCGAGGCTGAGACGCCGCCGTAAGTGGGGTCGGTGAGCACGGAGATGTAAGGTAGTTTGCTGTCGCGCATTTTGGCGACTGCGGCTGAGGTGCGCGCCATTTGCATGAGCGAGAATAAGCCTTCCTGCATCCGCGCGCCGCCGCTGGCCGAGAAGCAAACTAAGGGTACGGATTGCTTGATCGCGGCTTCGACGGCGGCGACAAAGCGCGCGCCGACGACTTGGCCCATGGAGCCGCCGAGGAAGCGGAATTCAAAGGCGCAAGCGATGATGTTTCTACCTTCGAGCTTGCCTTGCCCGACTAGCAGGGCTTCGTTTTCGCTGCTGCTTTTGTTGGCTTCGCTGATGCGGTCTTTGTAGCGCTTGGAGTCGCGGAATTTCAGCGGGTCGGTGGTGCTGTATTCGTTGCCGAGTTCGTTGAATTCGCCATTATCGAGGAAGTATTCGAGCCTCTGGCGCGCGCCGATGCGCTGATGGTGGTTGCAATGGTTGCAGACGTAGAGGTTGCGCTCCAAGTCGGGGGTGTACAGCGTTTGCTGGCATTCGCTGCATTTGCTCCATACGCCTTCGGTTACTTGTCTTTTGGATTCGGTCTTGGTGTTGAAGAGGCCGCCAACGCTGCGGGTTAACCAGTTCATGTATGCTTTGCCGCGCTTATTTGCTGAAAGAATTGGTGCAATTGTACAACCTGGGCGCGGGTGGCGCTCAAATCTGCGCGATTATCTATCACGAAGTGCGCGCGCGTGAGCTTCTCCAGCCGCGAGCATTGCTGACGCATGACGGCGACGATGTTACGCGCACCGCTATCGTCGCGCCGGCAGGCGCGCGCGAGCTGGCGCTTGCGGTCAATATCGACGACTATGTTATAACGGCAATAGGCGCTAAAGCCTTTCTCGAATAGTAAGGGCACGGAGAGTAGGGCGTAGCTTGGCGCGCGGGCAACTTCGGCTTGCATTTGCTGGCGCACCAGCGGGTGCAGGATGGCTTCGAGCTCTTGCAACTGCGCACGGTCGGAGAAGACCATTTGGCGCAGGGCTGGGCGGTCGAGTTCGTTGTTCTCGTCGAAGACCTGGTCGCCCCAGCGCGCGCGGATGGCTGGCAATGCCAGGCCGTCGCGCGCGGTGAGCGCTCGCGAGATTTCGTCGGCGTCGACGACGTGGGCGCCGAGCTCGGCAAAAAAATCGCTCACGGCGGTCTTGCCACAGGCGATGCCGCCGGTCAAACCGACCGTGAGAACGTTCGTGTTTACTATCAGCTTATTATTACTGGGTAAAGCTCGGCGACGACGGCGACTGCCCGTAGTTCAAGGACGACTGGCTGTACTCGGTTACTCGGCCTTCAAAGAAGTTTTCGTTTTTGCCCATCTCGGCGGCTTCTGCCAGCCAGGGGAAGGGGTTTTCTTTGTCGGGGTAGTAAGCGGCGATTTGCAGGGCTTCCAGCCTTTGATTCGCCGAGAACATCATGTAGTCGGCGACCATGTCAGCATTAATACCAACTATGGGCTGCGGCATCGAGTCTTGCGCGTAGGCGATTTCCAAGTCGACGGCCTCGGTGATCATCTGCACGATCTCGTCGACCAACTCCTGGTTCCAGACGTTGGGGTTTTCATTGCAGATCTGGTTGATGCAATCAATGCCGAAGTTGAAGTGCACCGATTCGTCGCGCATGATCCAGCGGTAGAGCTCGCCGATGGCGCGCATTTTGCCGCGCCGCCCCAAGGACAGGATTTGCGCGAAGCCGGTGTAAAACCATAGCGATTCCATGCAGACGTAAATAGCTGTGAGGTTGACGACCAGGCGGCGGATGCTGGCGTCGGAATCGACGACGAAGCTGGGGTCTTCGAGCTCGCGCGTGTGCTTCATCGCCCACTGCGATTTGGCTTGCACCGAGGGTACTTCGTGATATAGATTAAAGACTTCGCCTTGGTCGAGCTGCAAGCCTTCGACGATGTACTGGAAGGTGTGCGTGTGTACGGCTTCTTCGAAGGCCTGGCGCAGGAGATACTGGCGGCACTCGGGGTTGGTGAGGTGTCTATAGACCGCGAACAGGATGTTATTGGCGACTAAGGACTCGCTGGTGGCGAAGAAGCCGAGGCTGCGCTTGATCATGCGGCGCTCGTCGTCGCTGAGGGCGTCAGGGCTGTGCCAGGTGGCGACGTCCGATTGCAGCGGCGATTCCGAGGGCACCCAGGTGTTGTTAAGGCCGGTGAGGTATGCATTCCAAGCGAAATCGTAACGGATGGGCATGAGCTGGTTGACGTCGGCTTTGCCCATGACCATGCGCTTGTCTTCGGCTTTCATCCTATTGTTGAATTCGGCAGCGGCTTGCTGGAGGCTTTTATCGTCGGAGAAGGTTAGTAGGGACATTGTGCTATTCCAATTAAGTGATTTGGTTATTAACTACAGCCACCAATACACCCGATCTCGGTGGGGCGCATGGGGTCGAAAGAATTTAGCGCCTGTTCATCGCTACTATCGCCGGAGTCGCTGTCGGCGGCTTGGGCTTCTTGCAACGACGCTTGCAGCCAATCGCTGCTGGTGGCGGCTTCGGGCTCTTGCTGGGCGCTGGCTGGTGCCAGCTCTTCGGTTTGGTTGTTCATGGTTGATTGTTTGGTTAGTTATTAAGAGGTTTGAGTCATTTGAGGCTTAGTGCAAAAAGAGTCAGTTTTGTTCCCAGCTAGGCGGCAAAGCGGAGTTTATGAGTAATAAATGAGCATTTGCCAACAACGCTGGGGGCGAAAATGGCCTTTTTGCAAAGAGCATAGTTTTAAGATGTGGCACGATTTACACTACTTGCTACGGCGCCGGCTCGGTTCGCTTGCACGCTGCGCCGCTGCCCGCCCTTGGTGGTCGATTGCTCGACCTTGCTGGCGGCCTTGCTGCGCAAGTAGTAAGTGGTCTTCAAGCCTTGGCGCCAGGCGGCTTTGTAAGTCGCGTCGATGTAATCGCCGTCGGGCTCGGGGAAGAATAGGTTGACCGATTGCGCCTGGTCGATCCATTTCTGCCGCCGACTGGCTGCAGCTATCACCCACTTCATGTCGATCTCAAAGCTGGTCTTGTGCTTGCGGCGCAAGTGCTCGGGGATCGCGGCGAGGTTTTGGATGCTGCCTTGCTCGTACTTCAAGTCGTGGGTTATGGACTTATCCCATAAACCTAAGCCTTTGAGGTCTTGCACCAGCTTGTCGTTGATGACGTAGAAATCACCGGACTTGTGCGTCTCGACGTACAAGTTGGCGTGCATGGGCTCTATCGACGAATACACGCCGATAATCTTGGCGATGGTGGCTGTGGGCGCTATCGCCATGACGTTGGAATTGCGCATACCCTGCTTTTTGACCTTGGCGCGCAGCGGTTGCCAATCCATGGCGCAGCTGTAGTCGACATCGAGTTCGCCGCTGTCGCGTTCGCTGGCGAGTAGCTTCAGGGAATCGATGGGGAAGACGTCCTGGCTCCAGAGCGAACCCTCGTAGCTCTGATAGGCGCCGCGCTCGGCGGCGAGATCGGAGGAGGCTTCGATGGCGTAATAGCTGATGGCTTCTTGCATCTTATCGGTAAAGTCTAAGGCTTGCTCGCTGTCGAAGGCGAGGTCGAGCTTGAATAGCGCGTCTTGATAGCCCATGACGCCGAGGCCGATGGGGCGATGTTTGAAGTTGGAGGCGCGGGCTTTTTCGATGGGGTAGTAGTTGATGTCGATGACGTTGTCGAGCATACGGATGGCGGTGCGCACCGTTTGCCGGAGTTTTTTATGGTCGATGCCTTGGTCGGTTACGTGTTGCGCCAGGTTGATCGAGCCCAGGTTGCAGACGGCGGTTTCCTCACTGCTGGTGTTGAGGGTGATCTCGGTGCAGAGGTTGGACGAGTGCACGACACCGGCGTGGCGCTGCGGCGAACGGATATTGCACGGGTCTTTGAAGGTTATCCACGGATGGCCGGTCTGGAAGAGCATGATGAGAATGCTTTTCCAAAGGCTGTCGGCGTCGACGGTTTTCACGAGCTTGATTTTGCCAGCGGCGGCTTGGCGCTCGTAGTGCTCGTAACGCTCTTTGAAGGCGCGGCCGTAGAGGTCGTGTAAATCCGGGACTTCGTCGGGGGAGAACAGCGTCCATTGGCCTTTTTGCATTACCCGCTGCATGAATAAATCCGGTATCCAGGTGGCGATGTTCATGTCGTGGTTGCGGAGGCGTTCGTCGCCAGTGTTTTTGCGCTGCTCGATGAAGTAGTCGATGTCGCGGTGCCAGAGCTCAAGATAAGCGCACAAGGCGCCGTTGCGCTTGCCGCCCTGGTTGACGGCGTGGGTGGTGGAATTGGCGACTTTCAGGAAGGGCAGCACGCCGTTGGACTTGCCGTTGGTGCCGCGAATGAGCGCGCCATTGGCACGGATGGGAGTCCAATCGTTGCCCAGGCCGCCAGCCCATTTCGACAGCAGGGCGTTGTCCTGGATGATCGTGAAGATGCTTTCGAGATCGTCGGCTACTGTGGAGATGTAACACGAAGACAGCTGCGAATGGCTGGTGCCGGAGTTGAATAAGGTCGGCGTCGACGACATGTAGTCGAAGCTGGAGAGCTGGCGGTAAAACTCTATGGCGCGGGCGTCGCGGTCTTGCTCTTTCAGCGCTAAGCCCATGGCGACGCGCATGAAGAAGACCTGCGGGAGCTCGTAGCGGAAGCTGCCCTGGTGCTGGAGGTAGCGGTCGTAAACTATGCGCGCGCCTTGGTAGATGAAGAGGTCGTCGCGTTCGGGCTTGATTTCTTTGGCGAGGCGGCGGAGGTCAAAATTGGCGAGCTCTTTGTTGAATTGCTTGCTGCGGAGCCCGAAGAGGATGGCTTCGATGAAGAATTGACCGTAGGCTTTGCGTTTTTGTGTGGGCGATTGCGGGGCTTCTAATTCAAGGCATTGCGCGACTTCGAGCCAGAGCTTTTGCATGAGGATGCGTGCGGCGACTTTGGCGTAGCCTGGGTCGTGCTCGATGTTGGGCGTTACCGCGAGGAGCAGGCCGTCGTAAAAATCGGCTTCTTTGATTTGGCTGGCGAGGTGGCGTTCGCTGTTTTTACGGAGCATCTCCAAGTCGATGTCGCTGAGCTTGGTGGCGGCTTCGCGGTAGAGGGCTGTGAGCTTGGTGGAGGATAGTTTGTAGCTGCTGCCGTCGGGGCGGAGGATGTTGTACTCGACTTGGTCGCGCTGGCTGGAGGAGCGTTCTTGAGCACGGGCTTCTCGGTAAAGGACGTAGTGGCGGGCGATTTTTTGCTCGCCAGCGTACATTAGGGTGAGCTCGACTCGGTCCTGGATGTCTTCAATGTGAATCTGGCGGAAGGTGTCGGCGCGGCGGAGTAGTTCGGTGGTGATCTTGTTGGTGAAGCCGGCTATTTTGTTGTGTACACTCACCGAGCGCTCGGCGTCCTCGCCAGTTTCCGATAGGAACGCCATGCTCATGGCAGCGTAGATCTTTTGCGGGTCAAAAGGCACCGGAGTGCCGTTGCGCTTGATTACTTCCAGGCTCGAGTAGTTGCTGGGAGCGAGCAGGCTTATGCGGTTGTCAGGGCTGCGCTGGTCGAGCGCGGGTGCGGGCTTGGAGTCGCTGGGCTGACTCAGAGTTGCTAAGTCAGGTGTGAGTTTGCTGGCGGTGGCTTCTGTTTGCATCAAAAATTCCTTAGTAGAGCGCAAAAGCGCTATATGTAGTCCTTACCTTGCGGGTAATAGCGATATGTGTGGGTAGATTTTAGCTTTTGTTGGTGGGAAAACCAAGAGCAATGGCGCTGGAAAATGAGGTGGTGGCGCCAAATTAATGTCTGGAATTAAGCTAAGTGCCTGCAAGCCCAAGAAAAGTTTTTTGTTGGGCTGAGGGGCAAATGGCATCGAATTGCAAAATATAATTAAATCACCTAACATCAAAATCATAGGTCGGGAATGAATAATTTATACACTAATACCAATAGTTTGTTGGCGCAGGCGCAGAGCTTGATAGCCCATGCTCAGAGCCCGCCACAGCGCGATAGCGCCTGGTTTTGCCTGTACCGCTGCTATCTGAGCCTACTCGCCGAACTCGCCGAGCATTGGCAGCTATCGCCAGCACTAGAGCTCGAACCAGCGCTGCTCGCGCAAGCGGTGCAAAACGCCAGCGGTTACTCGGAGCCTTTGACGCACTTGGCTGAGATCAGCGTTGACGGCAAAAGCTGGCTGGGCATACTGCGCGCTAATTTCCAAAGGCTGATGAACCCGCCTCGGACTAGCCAACAGCAGACGCTGATTGGCAGCTCGGCTGGTCTGAGTGACGATGGCGTCGAGCACTTAGAGCTCTGCTTTGAGCAGCTACAACTCTTTGTCGAGAGGTGGCGTGGGCTGGGCTTTGAGGGTTGATCAGATTTCTTGCTTTCACTTAAGTAGTAATGAATGTATAACAACTTCAATGGCCAGAGCATCTGGCTGATCGGCGCCAGTAGCGGCATTGGTAGAGCTTTAGCTGTAGCCTTGGCCGAGCAGGGCGTGCGCTTGGTTTTAAGCGCGCGGCGGGAGGAGCAATTAGCGAGCGTGGTCGAGCAATTGCCTGGCGGCGGGCATTGGTCTTTGCCTTTGGACATCGCCGACTTCGCTGCCTTGGCGCGCGCTGCTGAGCAAATACAAGCCAGCGACTACCAGCTGGATCGCATTATTTGCCTGGCGGCGATTTATCAGCCGATGCTGATGACCGAGCTGGATCTCGATGAGGTCGAGCGCATCGTACGCGTCAACCTCACCAGCCAATATCATTTGAGCAAGCACGCTTTGGAGTTACTGCCGCGCGAGCGCCCGAGTCAGTTGGTGTTTTGCGGTAGCGTCGCTGGTTATGTTGGTTTGCCCAATAGCCAGCCCTATGGCGGCACCAAGGCTGGGCTTTTGAATATGGTCGAGAGCTTGCGCGTGGAGTTGTGCTTCCAGCGTCCGCATATCAACGTGAAGATCATTAGCCCGGGCTTTGTCGCCACCGAGATGACCGCTAAGAACGACTTTGCCATGCCGATGATCATCACGCCGGAGCAGGCGGCGCGTTATATCGTAAATGGTTTGCGGAGCTCGGCCTTTGAGATTCATTTCCCTAAGCGTTTCACGACGATGCTCAAGGCCTTGGAGGTTTTGCCTTATGGATGGCGGCAGCGGCTGCTGGGGCGGCTTTGATGCCGTGCTAGAATTGCTGGCTGTTTAACACTAGGCAACGTAACATGCATATCCTTGTCACTGGCGGCACTGGGCTGATTGGTAGTGCTCTGCGCGAATCTCTGCGCTCGCAAGGTCATCAATTCACCGTGCTCAGCCGTACGCCAGCGCGAGTGCGCGAGTGCGCGGCGGTCGGTAGCTTGTCGTCTTTGGCGACATCAGAGCGTATTGATGTGATAGTCAACCTTGCTGGCGCGCCCATCGGTAAAAGATGGTCGAAGGCTTACAAACGGCAACTATTGGCGAGCCGTATTGACACGACTAAAGCCGTGGTCGATTTGGTGGCGAGGTTGGAGCACAAGCCTAAGCTCTTGATTAGCGCCTCGGCTATTGGTTATTACGGCAGTTGGGGCGCCGAGGAGCTTGGCGAAGATTCGCCAGCTCGGGATGAGTTTACGCATGATTTGTGCCGCGATTGGGAGCGCGAGGCTGAGTGCGCGCGGGGTTTTGTCGAGCGCGTGTGTATTGTGCGATTAGGTGTGGTGCTCGCGGCTAATGGCGGCGCCTTGCGCGCTATGTTGCCAGCTTTCAAATTGGGTTTGGGTGGCAGGATTGGCTCTGGAAGGCAGTATTTTTCTTGGATTCATATCCAAGACGTAGTCGCCGCGCTGGCGATGCTCATGGACTCGGATCAAGCTCAGGGAGTCTATAACCTGACTGCTCCCAATCCTGTGCCTAACGGCGAATTCAGCCGTGCGCTCGGTGAAGCTTTGCGGAGACCAGCGCTGTTGCCGATGCCGTCGCTGGCAGTGCGGGCGCTCTTTGGCGAGATGGGTGTGGCGCTATTGCTGCAGGGGCAGAGGGTATTGCCGCGCCGTCTGCAGGCTGCGGGATTTGAGTTTCGCTATCCCGAGCTCGACGCGGCTTTACGCTCGTTGGCGCTGTGATTTACTGATCTGTACTTAACGTCATGCTAAAGCCAGAAAGCGTCTGGGATTATCCGAGACCGGCAATTTGTCAGCCCTTCGCTGGGAGCTTAAAAATAATCGTCAACTCGGTAATGCTCGCCGAGACCACGCGCGGCTTTCGGACCTTGGAGACTTCGCACCCGCCGACTTACTACTTCCCGCTGCAAGATATTCAACTGCAATACCTGCGTCTGAACGCGCGCGGCTCCTATTGCGAGTGGAAAGGTTTCGCGAGGTATTTTGATTGGGTGCTGAAAGACAAGGTGATACGCGATATCGGCTGGTGTTATCCAGAGCCGGATAAGAAATTCTCCGATATTAAGGACTACATCAGCTTCTACGCCACCAAAGCCGACGCCTGCTTTGTCGACGGCGAGCTGGTGGCAGCGCAGGAAGGCGATTATTACGGCGGCTGGATAACCAGTAACTTGGAAGGTCCGTTTAAGGGTGGTGTTGAGACTTTGATTTGGTAAAGCGATGATCACGGTGTTTTACGATGGCAAGTGCGGTCTTTGTGCTCGTGAGATCGACTATTACCATAAGTATCGCTCCGGATGGTGTGTTTGCGTCGGGATGTTAGCAAATCTGTCGAGCTGCACTCGACTGAGATGCCTGCAGTGCATCTAGTGGAAATACTCGTCTCAACCTAAAGCCCTAGATCAGTGGGCGGTATTTTGTCTGGGGGCTGCGTAAAATTGGTTGGCGAGTTCGATGAGGTTTGCAGTTTAGACTATTTAGCCTGGCTGCTGCGAACATCGCTTGATACATGAGCATCTTATCCCTACCCATGCCTTACAAAATTTATCAAACTCAGACTGGCGACGCTTCGGTGTTGCAAAAAGCCGATTTTGTTCTCGAAGCTCCAGCCGCTGGCGAGGTGCAAATCGAGCATAAAGCTATTGGCTTGAACTTTATCGATATCTACTTCCGCACTGGTCTTTACCCGTGGCCGGCGGGATCGCCCGAATTGATTTTGGGTAATGAGGCCGCTGGAGTAGTCATGGCTGTGGGCGCCGGCGTCGAGGGCTTGCAAGTCGGCGATAGGGTGGTTTACACCGTAACCCAGGGCGCCTACTGCAGCCATCGTAACGTTGCCGCGAGTTCCGTAGTGCATTTACCAGCAGAGATCGCCTTCGAGCAGGCTGCAGGTAGTTTTCTCAAAGGCTTAACTACTTATTACCTGCTGCACAATAGCTTTGCCGTTCAATCTGGGCACAAGGTTTTGTTCCACGCTGCGGCGGGTGGCGTGGGTTTGCTCGCCGGGCAATGGCTGCGCGCCTTGGGCGCCGAGGCTATTGGCACCGCTGGCAGCGCCGCCAAGTGCCAGCTCGCTCTAGACCATGGCTTTGCTAAAGTGATTAACTATAACGAGCAGGATTTTGTCGAGCGCGTGCGTGAACATACCTCGGGTGCTGGCGTTGATGTCGTTTACGATAGCGTTAGCAATAGCACTTTCCGCGGCAGCCTGCAATGCTTGAAAATGCACGGCACTATGGTGAGTTTTGGCCAATCCTCTGGTCCTTACCTCGATTTCAAAATAAGCGACCTCGCAGCTGGTTCTTATCACCTCACGCGACCAATTCTCGGTCATTTCGCTGCCGACCGCGCTTGGTTGGAGCGCGCCAGTTCTGAGCTCTTTGGCAAAATCACCAGCGGCGCAGTGCGCGTTTCGGTCAACCAAAGCTACGACTTGGTAGATATTGCCCAAGCCCACAACGATCTGAGCGCGCGCGCCACTTCCGGCAGTTCGGTTCTTATACCTTGATACGATTTAAACAATCAGAGACCATTAAGCTTTATCAGCAGCGGTAGCCCAGGATGATTGAATTGCGCGACGTCGAGGTGCGCTACCGCAACGGTCTATTGGCTTTGCACTCGATAAACATGTTGTTAGAGGCTGGCAATATTTATGGTCTCGTGGGCATGAACGGCGCTGGCAAGTCGACCTTGTTCAAAAGCATCATGGGTTTCTTGCGCCCTAGCCAAGGTCGTATCAGCATTGATGGCCTGAGTATTAGCGGTGCGCTGCGGCGCAACTTAGTGGCCTACGTGCCGCAATCGGAGGATGTCGACTGGAACTTCCCCGTGCGCGTGGTCGACGTTGTGCTCATGGGTCGCTACGGCTATATGGGCTTGCTACGTAAGGCTTCGGATGCCGATAGGGCTGCAGTCGACGAAGCCTTGGAGCGGGTACAGTTGCAAGATTTACGCGAGCGCCAGATCGGCGAACTCAGCGGCGGACAGAAGAAACGCGTCTTCATCGCGCGCGCGCTGGCTCAGCAAAGCCGAGTCATTTTGCTCGACGAGCCCTTCACTGGTGTCGACATGAAAACCGAGGACGCCATGATCGAGCTGCTACGCGAATTGTCGGCCTCGGGACATTTGCTGTTAGTCTCCACGCATAACTTGGGCAGCGTGCCAGGCTTTTGCGACCAAGTTATTTTGATCAATAAAACCGTAGTCGCTAGCGGCTCGGTCGCTAGCACTTTCACCAAAGATAACCTGGCTTTAGCTTTCGGCGGTATGTTGCGCGATCTGGATCTGAGTGGCGGACAGTTGCACGAAGATAGCGATAAACGCCGCCTCACCGTGCTCACCGACGACGAACGCGCTCTAGTCATGTACGGCGTCAAAGATCAGCAAAAAATCGTCGAACGTTCCGACGATAACACCCAGTAATGCTCGAGCTCTTACTCGAACCCTTGCGCTACGAGTACATGACGCGGGCGATAATCATTTGTGCCTTGGTCGGCGCGGTATGCAGCTTTTTATCTTGCTACCTCATGCTCAAAGGCTGGTCTTTGCTCGGCGACGCCCTGGCGCACGCGGTGGTCCCTGGAGTAGCACTGGCTTATTTGCTGGCGTGGCCGTACGCGCTTGGCGCCTTTGCTGCGGGTTTACTCGCGTCCTTATCAATGACCATCATCAAGCAGACCACCACCCTGCGCGAAGACGCCGCCATCGGCCTGGTCTTCACCAGTTTCCTCGCCTTCGGCCTCCTGCTAACTTCCATCAACCCCGTGGCAGTAAATCTGACCGCCATTGTGCTCGGCAATATTCTGGCGATTTCCGAAGAGGACGCGCTACAAGTATCGATTATCGCGGTGTTGTGCTTGGCTCTCTTGTGTTGGCGTTGGCGCGATTTCATGCTCTTATTCTTTGACGAAGCTCACGCCCGCGTCAGCGGTGTTAATCCCATAGTCTGGAAAATTATTTTCTTTACCATGCTCAGCGCTGCCACCGTCGCCGCCTTGCAAACCGTCGGCGCCTGCCTGGTCATAGCCATGGTAGTTACCCCAGGCGCCACTGCCTATCTACTCACCGATCGCTTTGGCGTGCTCATCGTCATCGCCGTCGCCATCGGTGTTACGAGCAGTGCACTCGGCGCCTACACCAGCTACTTTGTCAACGTACCCCCTGGCGGTTTTATCGTCGCTCTGCAGAGCGTCTTGTTCTTGCTGGTATTCTTTCTGGCCCCCAAACACGGCCTGCTGCAAGCCCGCCGCCGCAGCGCCTAGCGCACTTTCTCCGACTGCCTGAGGCACACTAGCTACAATTAACCCTAGGGACTACCCAAAACTATAACAATGACTGAAAAACCATCCCAGCCCTTCTCCTTGATTCGGCTTTGGCGACACAAGGAATCGCGCGCCGTGCTACTGCAAATAATCATCGTAGCGCTGGTATTTGCCTTCATCGCTTGGCTCGCGGTCAACGCCAGCCGCAACCTCGACGCCCTCGGGCAAGGCATAGACTATACCTTCCTCGCGCAAGTCGCCGGCTACGACATTACCCCCGAGCAGCAGCTCATAGACTACACCTCCACCGACACCCATGCCCGCGCCGCGCTCGTCGGCATCTTGAACACGCTCTTAGTAGCCGTTTGTGGTATCGCTGCCGCCACGGTAGTGGGCTTCTTGGTCGGAGTGATGCGCTTGAGCCCCAATTTTCTCGTCAACCGTATTGCCTCGGTTTACGTCGAGATCTTTCGCAACGTGCCGATATTGCTCTGGATACTCTTATTCCACGGCGTCATCATCAACAGCCTACCGCGACCGCGCGACGCCATCTCCATCGAAGACACCATCTTCCTCACCAATCGCGGCTTTTATTTACCGCGACCGGTATGGTTGGAAGGCGCTGGCCTCACTCTCATAGCTTTGATTATCGGCATTGTCGGCAGTTATTTTTACGCCCGCCACGCCCGCCGCGTGCAAGTTAGCACTGGGCGTATCCTGCCGACTTTGCAGGTCAGCTTGGCGGCGATAGTGCTGCTACCGTTGGCAATATTCGCCATCAGTGGCTTACCAGTGGAATTCGAGATTGCCGAGAAGCGTGGTTTCAACTTCCAAGGCGGTTGGGCTTTGAAACCCGAGTTCTTATCGCTTTGGGGAGCCTTATCTTTATACACCGCCGCCTTCATCGCCGAGATCGTGCGCTCGGGCATAGTCGCCGTCAGCCACGGTCAAACCGAAGCCGCCTACGCGCTCGGCATTAAGCGACAACGCACTCTGCAACTGGTGGTGATACCGCAAGCCCTGCGCGTCATCGTGCCGCCGCTGACCAACCAGTACTTGAACCTGACCAAGAACTCCTCCCTGGCCATCGCCGTCGGTTATATGGACATCGTCGCCACCCTCGGCGGCATCTCGCTCAATCAAACCGGGCGCGCCATGGAGGCCATGTCCTTGGTGCTGGTCATCTATCTAACCATATCGCTGCTAATATCATCCTTTATGAATTGGTACAACAAGCGCATCAAGCTAGTGGAGCGTTAAGGAAGCCATTATGACCACTACAACCACCCGCAGCCCCGACCTACCCCCGCCCAGTAGCAGCATCGGCGCTTGGGCTTGGGCGCGCAAAAATCTCTTTGATGGCTGGTTTAACACCATCCTGACCTGCCTGTGCATCTATTTCCTCTGGCGCATCATCCCACCGGTTTTTGACCACCTGCTCTGGAGCGCGGTATTCGACGCCACCTCGCGCGCCGATTGCTGGGCGAAAGACAATGGCGCTTGCTGGGCTTTTATAATTGACCGCATAGAGTTCTTCACTTACGGTTTTTACCCAGAAGAGCAACGCTGGCGCGCCAATCTCGCCTTTGTGCTGCTCTTCGTGGCCTTGGCGCCCTTGCTTTACGACAAGTTCCCGCGCCGTGGCTATGGCATCATCTTCTCCATCTGCTATCCCTTCATAGCTGGCTGGTTGCTCGTCGGCGGCTTGGGTTTGGAGCCAGTATCCACCGACCTCTTCGGCGGCATCCTCTTAACCTTGATCATCGGCTTGACCGGCATCGTCTTCTCGCTGCCCTTAGGCATCCTGCTCGCGCTCGGGCGCTACAACAGCGCCATGCCGACGGTGCAGAGCATTTGCGTAGTATTCATCGAGCTCATTCGCGGCGTACCCTTGATAACGCTGCTATTCATCGCCTCCACCATGCTCAATTACTTCCTGCCGCCTGGAGTCGAGTTCGACCTCCTGCTGCGGGTGATGATCATGGTGATGCTGTTCTCGGCGGCGTACTTGGCGGAGGTTATACGAGGCGGCTTGCAGGCTATACCCAAAGGCCAATTCGAGGCCGCCGACGCCCTCGGTCTGAGCTACTGGCAGAGTATGCGCTTGATAATATTGCCGCAAGCCCTAAAGATTTCGATACCTGGTATCGTCAATAGCTTCATAGCCTTGTACAAAGACACCACCCTAGTGCTTATCATCGGCTTGCTGGATTTGCTCGGCACTGGCAAGAGCGCCCTGTCGGATATGACTTGGAGCGGTCTGGCGCTTGAAGTTTATTCTTTTGCAGCGATATTCTTCTTTATCTCTTGCTACGCCATGTCGCGCTATTCGCAATATCTGGAGCGAAAACTTAGCACTAGCCATGCGCGCACTAATTAATTCCACTTCTCTCACCCAATAAATGTATTCCGATAGCAACAATTCTGAAGCCTTGGTACGTTTTGTCGACGTACAAAAAAGCTACGACGGCGAAACTCTAGTAGTCAAAAATCTCAACTTGGACATCGCCCGGGGCGAATTCCTGACCATGCTTGGGCCCTCGGGCTCCGGTAAAACCACCTGCCTGATGATGCTCGCCGGTTTTGAGACCGCCACCCACGGGCAAATAATCCTCGACGGCGAATCCTTGAATAACGTGCCGCCGCACAAGCGCGAGATCGGCATGGTCTTCCAGAACTACGCGCTCTTCCCGCATATGAGCGTCAACGAAAACCTGGCCTTTCCCTTGCAAGTGCGCAAGATGGGGCGGAGCGAAGTCGAAGCGCGGGTGAATAAAGCGCTGGACATGGTATCGCTGCAAGGCTTCGGCAATCGCAAACCAGCGCAGCTCTCCGGTGGCCAGCAGCAGCGCGTGGCGGTAGCGCGGGCGTTGGTATTCGAGCCCAAGCTTGTGCTCATGGACGAACCGCTAGGCGCGCTCGATAAGCAGTTGCGCGAGCAGATGCAGTACGAAATCAAGCATCTGCACGAAAAGCTCGGTATCACCGTGGTTTACGTAACCCACGATCAATCCGAAGCGCTGACCATGTCGAACCGCATCGCCGTCTTTAACGACGGCATCATCCAGCAGCTCGCCACTCCCGAAGTGCTTTACGAGCAACCCGAGAACGCCTTCGTTGCTAGCTTCATAGGCGAGAACAACAAGCTGCACGGCGTAGTAACGCGCTGCACTGGCGACACCTGCGCCGTCAAGCTCGGCGGCGGTGCTAATGTCGAGGCCTTGCGCGTCAACGTCGGCGAAGCCGAAAACACCAAGACCACGCTATCGCTGCGCCCCGAGCGCGTGCGCATCGGCCCAGCTTGCGAAAACTGCCCCAATACTGTCGAAGGCTGCATCCAAGAGCAGATCTATCTCGGCGACCATATCCGCACGCGCATAGCCATTTGCGGCCAGGAAGATTTCATAGTCAAAGCTCCCAACTCCTCGGATCAACGCCAACTCAAGCCGCAATGCAAGGTGCGCGTTGGCTGGTTTACCGAAGATTGTCGGGCGCTCGACTATGTTCAGTGAGGGACGTAGTGTCCCTCTTTTTGTACTCAAAGGAGCAAACATGAAAACTCTAAAACAATACCTAACCCTGCTGCTGGCCTTAGGCTTTGGCGGCATTGTCACCCATGCGGCCGCCGTCGAACTCACGGTAGTCTCTTGGGGCGGCGCTTACTCGAAAAGTCAGCAATTAGCCTACCACGAGCCCTACATGGCGAAAACAGGCATCACCATTATCAACGACGACTCGTCGAACGAAGCCGTCGCTAAACTACGGGCTATGAACGAAGCTGGTAACACCAGCTGGGACTTAGTCGACGTAGTCGCCGCTGACGCCATTCGCCTGTGCGACGAAGGCCTGGTCGAAGAAGTCGATTTTGATAATAAGCTCGCCGCTGCCCCCGACGGCACCCCAGCTAGCGTCGATTTCGGCTCGATGATCGTATCGCCCTGCTTCGTCCCGCAGATCGTCTACTCGACCACCTTCGGCTATCGCACCGACCTGGTCAACGGCACTCCCACCAGCATCAAAGACGTATTTGATTTAGCTAAATTCCCCGGCAAGCGTGCGCTGGAGAAAAACCCCATCAATAACATGGAATGGGCACTGCTAGCAGACGGCGTCGCCGCTGAGGACGTCTACGATACTCTCGACACCGAAGAAGGCATAGCTCGCGCTTTCGCCAAACTCGACACCATCAAAGACCAAGTCATCTGGTGGAGCAAAGGCGCGCAAACCCCACAACTGCTCGCCGACGGCGAAGTCGTGATCGGCAGCACCTACAACGGTCGCCTGTTCTCACTCATAGCCGAGCAGCAGCAGCCAGTAGCTATGCTCTGGGATTGGCAAGTATTCGACCTTGACGGCTGGGTAATACCAGTGGGCACTGATAAGAAAGAAGAGGTCTACGATTACCTGCACTTCGCCACCGACACCCAGCGCCTAGCCGACCAAGCCAAATACATCTCCTACGGCCCCGCGCGCCAATCCTCGGCGCCGCTGGTAGGCAAGCACGCCGACTTGGGCATCGACATGGCACCGCACATGCCCACCGACCCCGACAACGCGCGCCGCACATTAGTCTATAACTACGAGTGGTGGGCCGACAACCGCGACGACATGGACCAACGCTTCCAAGCTTGGTTAGCGCAGTAATAATAACCAGCTAACCCTCCTACCCGCTGCGCGCCCTCGGCGCGCAGCGCTTGTGTTGTTCAGATGGAGAATTTTTTTAATACCGAAGGTCCGCAGCAGAGCGATTTACATTACACGCTGCCGCCACTGCAACGCTGGGACCTGGCGGAGGTACTGAGTTTAATAGAGCAACGCAAATACTTCGTCCTCCACGCCCCACGGCAAACCGGCAAGACCACTTGCATGTTGGCGCTGATGGACTACCTCAATGAGCATGGCAAGTACCAAGCGCTCTACGTAAACATTGAGCCGGCTCAAGCCTTGCGTTCGAAGGTCGAAGCGGCGATGCCGCTGATAGTGGACTTGATAGGCTCTAGCGCTGATGTGTATTTGCAAGATAGGACTCTGCAAGCGTTGGCAAAATTGGTCAAGGGCGAGTACTCGGCTGCGGGTATGTTGTCAGAATTTCTACGGCGCTACGCTCAGCAAAGCGCTAAGCCCATAGTTTTATTTCTCGACGAAGTCGACGCCTTAGTTGGCGATACTTTAATCGCGCTACTGCGCCAGTTGCGCGCTGGCTACAACCAGCGCCCACACGCATTTCCGATATCGATCATCCTCTGCGGTGTGCGCGACGTGCGCGATTACCGCATCCATAGCACTCAAGAGGGCACCATCACTGGCGGTTCGGCTTTTAACATCAAAGCCGAGTCGCTACGCTTGGGTTATTTCGACCAAGACGATGTCGAGACTCTCTACGCCCAGCACACTGAGCACACTGGCCAGCGCTTCGAAGCTGGATGCACTGAATACATTTATCAGCAAAGCGGCGGTCAACCTTGGCTGGTCAACGCTCTCGGTTATCAAGCCTGCTACCGCAGCAAAGGCAAGCGCGACCGCAGCCTGACCATAACTCTGGCCGACCTCGCCGAGGCGCGCGAGGAACTGATCGAAAGCCGCGCCGTGCACCTCGATCAACTCGCCGATAAATTAAAAGAACCCCGCGTCCACCGCGTGATAGCCGAAATACTCGCGAGCGGCGAGCAACAACCTGACGCCATCGCCGACGACGACCAACAATACCTGGCAGACTTAGGCTTGATAACCATCAAGCCTCGATTGGCGATAGCTAACCCCATCTACCGCGAAATCATCCCGCGCACCTTGAGCTGGATGCAGCAGACGCGCTTAACCTATGAAACCGAGTGGTACGTCAACGCCGATGGTAGTCTCAATATGCATAAGCTGCTAAGCGACTTCCAGCAATTTTTCCGCGAAAACTCCGAGAGTTGGATTCAACGCTTCGACTACCAGGAGGCCGGTCCCCAATTATTACTGCAAGCCTTCCTCCAGCGCATCATCAATGGCGGTGGTCGTATTGAGCGCGAATACGGTCTTGGTCGCAGCCGCACCGATTTATTAGTGCAATGGCCGTTGGATAGAGAGCAAGGCTTTCACGGCTCAGTACAGAAAATAGTAATCGAGTTAAAAATCCAGCACAAAAGCCTAGAAGCTACAATCGCAGCAGGCTTAGAGCAAACTTACGAATACAACCAACGCGTCGGCGGTCAAGAGGCGCACCTGATAATCTTCAACCGCGACCCATCCACCCCTTGGGAAGCCAAGTGCTTCCAGCGCGATGAACACCACCAAGGTTTGAAAATCAGCGTGTGGGGCATGTAAAACTTTTTCGATGAACAACTTAACAATCACCTTGCAGGCCAGATCTGTCGCTTGAGCTCTGTTAAAATCTCCCAGCTCGCCGTAATGGCAGCCTCCCTGCTAGTCCATAATCGTGCGACCTATACATCTTGCTTGCGCGCTAACCTCGTTAGTGCTTAATGGCGTGTATAGTGGAGGTGGAGGTAGATTATTCCAGCCAAGCGTGCGGCGGCGTAGAAGTTCAGACCGCACAGTTTGAAGCTGATGTAAGCATTAGAGGCTATGATCAAGCACATTAACTCTAAGTCTTTCCTGCTCCATATTCACCCAAGCTTACTCACCAATACCCCCATCCATCAACTCAAAATTTGGTGCCGAAGGGCGGACTCGAACCGCCACGACCTGCTGGTCACTACCCCCTCAAGATAGCGTGTCTACCAATTTCACCACTTCGGCTGTTTAGATTTTTGCTTACTCAACTCCTATTGATCCTGACCAAAATCGGGCAGTTGGACATCGCCAGTGCCTTCTCCTGGCAGCACTGGTAATTCTTGCTGCTGGGCGTCGAGGGCTGGTTGGAGTTCGTTGCTGATCTCCGATTGGAAGTCTTGACTGAAGATGCTAATGAGCATGGCTATGACGAAGAACAACACCGCCAGGCCGATGATCATTTTGGTGATAAAGCCCATGTGCCCGCGCGAGCCGAATACGGTTTGCGAGGCGCCGCCAAAAGCCGCGCCAGCACCAGCGCTCTTGTTTTGATTGACCAAGACCAGGACTACGATCAGCAAACAAACGATGGTATAAACGACTAACAAGATTGAGTTCATAGTCAAAGGCAAGAGATTATCGGGTTAAAGGTTTTGGCTTGCAGCCCCGCTCCGCCCACGAGGAAACCGTGGACGTTAGGATCATCGCTCAATTGCTGGCAATTGTCAGCTTTGACGCTACCACCATAGAGCAACGGCGCGCCGACCAATTGAGCATTGTTGTCGACCAGCCATTGCTGCAGAAAGGCGTGCACCTCGTGCGCTTGCGCGGCGCTGGCGGCGACGCCGGTGCCGATAGCCCACACTGGCTCATAAGCCAGCACTAGGTTTTCCGAGTCAAAGCCAGCTTGGTTCAATAGTTGCAACTGCTGATCCAATACCGCAAAAGTCGCATCCGCTTCGCGCTCGGCGAGGTTCTCGCCCACGCAGTAGATAACGCTCATCTTCGCTGCCAAGGCGCGTTGGGCTTTTGCCAACAATAACTCCGGATTTTCACCCAGCACATGCCGACGCTCGGAATGCCCGATTATAAGGTATTTGCACCCGCAAAAAGCCAACAGTTCCGCAGGCAATTCGCCGGTGAAAGCGCCCGCAGGATGCGCCGAGCAATCTTGAGCACCCAAGCCAACGCCTAAGAATTGAGCTCGAGGTGCTACAGACGACAGCAGATGCGCTGGCGGACACAGCACCACCTCTGCCGCTGGATTAGCTACGGTCTCCTCCAGCCATCTGTAGGCATGCGGCAAGCTGCCGTTAGCTTTCCAGTTGGCTATGACTTTTTTTTGCATTGGTTAAATTAGCATAGAGTAGTCGTTCATCGCGCGCGCATTGTATTGCTTTTACCAAGCATAACGCACTTATTGAGCTTCACTCGCAGGTCTTAAATCGGGAATTGTCGGTAGGGTCTGCCAAGCGCGCGCGCTGAGCTCCAGCGCAGCGCGCTCGCGTTCGCTAGCTGCTGCACTATCACCCTGGGCAGTTAGCAACTTCGACAGCGCATAAGCCGACCAAGCGTCCGCGCTCGCCAATTGTTGCAAATAGCTCTCGGCTTGCCCCCACAGTTTTAGTTGTAGGCATAGCTGGGCGCAGGCGCGTACCAAATCGAGCTGCTCGGGACTAGCGTCTTTGAGCTTTTCCAAGAGCTTGAGCTTGCGCTTGTCGTCGACTTGCTCGATGCCCAGATAACTTTGCAGCGCTTGTTGGTCGAAGCGAGCCTCCAACTCTTTGCCCAGGATCTGCTCGGCGGCGCCGTAAGCGCCGCTGCTGAGCAAGCCTTGGGCGTAGGTGAGCACAAAGCCCTGGTGCAGATCTTTAGGCAAGCGCCGCCAAATCTGACTAAATTCTGCCAGCTTCTTGTCGGGCTCGAGTTCGGGGTCCACCGCAGCGAACAACTCGGCGTAGGTCTGTTTGCGCAAGGCTTGCCAATCCTCAAGGCTAAGTTGGCTTTTCAATTTTGGCAGCAGCCGCTCGAGCTCGATAAAGTTATGGCTCTGCAAGCAAGCCTGCTGATACAGCTTCAGCACCTGCGTGCGTTTACTCGTCAGCAGCGGTTGCAGCAATTGCAAGCACTGCGCGTAGTCGGCGCGCAAAAACGCCAGGCGCGCGTCGAACACCGTCAGGGCAAAATTAACTTCTTTCTGATTGCCCGACTTAGCACCCGCGAGATACTTGCGTGCGTCGGCCAGGGCTTGCTCGGCGGTGGTGACTTCCTGATTGTGCAGCGCGGCGTCGGCGGCGATCAGGCAGTGCAACACTGGCGCCGGGCTGGAATTAATGCTCCGCCTTGCGACCTTATAGCTGCGCTGCCAATTGCCGTTGAGCCAATCGATAATGCTATCGTTGCTACGCTGCAGGGCGCGGCGCTCGCGCCACGAGCGCCAAACGCGCAAACCACCGGAGGGTACGCTGATCAATCCCGAAAGGGCAAAATAAAGCGCGAACAGCAGCACAATCGCCAGCAGCAGCACAGCCAGCGCCACCCAAATGCTAGTCTCCAGCCTTAGACCCTCCCACACCAGCAGCAAATAACCCGGATAGCCGATCAGCCCCAAGCCGAAGAGCCCGCCGAGCACCAGCGCCAGCAGCGCCAATAAGCCCAGAATCATCATTGCTGCTGGCTCCAAATGGCAAAGCTCGACAATGAATTCAGAGTCGGCAGAGTTTGCGGGGCACTATCGATCAATTGCTCTATGGCAGCCTCTAAGCTCTCGGCGGTGCTATTGCTCGGCACGTACAGCGCGATTAGCTGCAAGCTGTTATCGAGCAATTCCAGCGCCCCAGCGTTATCGCCCCTATTGAAGCGCAGGCCGACTTGGTTGAGATTGGTTTGCAGCAAGAGTTGCACGCTCAAGCTCTGCTGCTGATTGAGCAATAGCGGCAACGATTGATCGCTGGTTTCGATAGTTACCAGCGATTGCAAACGCAGCCAGCTCTGCTCCAACGCCGCGCGCCAGGAATCATTAGCATCCGTAGCCAGCGCTGGCGGTTGGTACACTGGGTCAGCAGAGCGCACGCGCAACTCCCGAGCCAAGCTTTGCACAGCGCTCAACTGCTGCAACCACGCGGCGTCGCTGCTCAAAGCGGCGTCGCTGTAGTTGTCTATATCCAATTGCAAAGCCTCGCGCAAGGAGGCGGCGCCGATGGCCTCGATAGGTAGGTATTGCAAGCTCCGCTGCAGCAGTTGCAAGATGGTCGCGCTATCGCCGCCGAGCATACGCTCGCGGTCGGCGAGGTATATCAGTTGGCCAATCTGCCAGACCTGAGTATCGGCGAGCGGACGCACCTTGCTCACGCGCTCCGCCAAGCTCTCCACGCGCTCGGCGCTCGCCGCTTGAGCGGCGCTCAACCTATTCAGATTCAAGCTCAGGTCTTTAATATCCGAGCCCAGTTGCTGGGATGCGCGCTCGCGCGCCGCCAAGCCGCTCTGCAAGCTCGAGCTCAGTAGCTGATAACGCTGCTCGTTAATCTGCCAAAAGTAAACGCCCGCAGCCAACGCTCCTAGCAATAGCACCAAGCTCAAAGAGGCGAAGAACAGCGCCCAAGCTCCGTAGCGCCGCCCACTCTTACTAGACTTAGAATCAGCAGCAGCCTTGCTCGGCGGCGCGTCTGCTTGTGAATCGGTAGCCTGAGCAGACTTACTGGTATCCGAGCTCGCCGCAGAATCCTCGGCTGGTTTTTTTACTTCGTCCATATCGATTGGATGAATTTAAGGAAGCGGCTATTTTCAGCCGAACGCACATTATAGATATTCGCGAAGCCCAAAAGCCGCGCTAGTCGCGCCACGCGCGCGCTGGGCACTGCTAGGCTGAGATCAGTATCAATATCGGCCAGCGCGCGCGCGATCGCGCCGCTGCTCGCCCAAGCTAGCTGCGGCGGCCAAGATTGCGGCAATTCGTCGTTCGCCACTATCCTACGCCGCCGCCGATAGGTGCAGATTATTTGCACTACTGCCCCGCGCGCGCGCAATTCCCGAGCCAAGAGCCTGCGTCCGCCGACACCCTTTATCAGCGCAACACTCTGTCCCGATAGATCCGCAGGCAAAGCCTCGAGCAAACCCTCGCTGCTGGCTGGCTCGGGCACTAGCGCGCTCAAGCCGCACTCCACCAATTGCCGCGCGCTCGCCGCGCCCACCGCCCAGATATTATTATTACAAAGCAATTCACCGCCGCCCGCCCGCCAAGCGCGCACAGCCTCGGCGCTGGTGAATATCGCCAACTCGGCTGAGCATCGCCGCGCGCGTAGCTTGATGTGCTCATAATCCAGCAAGGGCAGGTGCACAGCGTCCACGCCCAACGTCTGCAGCTCGGCGAGCAATTCCACAGTCGACGGGCTTTGTGGTCGGCAAACCAAGATGTAAGGCTGGCTTTGGGTTATCATTGTTCGACTAACATTCACGATCTTCTCAGGGCAAAACTCTACTTTAACGATGGACCGACTAAGCGACCCCAGTTTGGCAGAGCTGGAATTAAATTACGAGCAGAGCTTACGCCCCGCCAGCCTGAGCCAATACATCGGCCAGCAGAAGATACACCAGCAATTGGCGATCAGCGTGCAAGCCGCCAAAATGCGCGACGAAGCCATAGACCACGTGCTCTTGCACGGTCCCCCTGGCCTTGGTAAAACCACGCTCGCGCGCATTATCGCCGCCGAGATGGGTCAGCAGTACCACGCCACCTCGGGCCCGATCCTCGAAAAAGGCCGCGACATCGCCGCCCTGCTCTCGACCCTGGAACGCGGCAACATCTTATTCATCGACGAAATTCACCGCCTCAACCCGGCAATCGAGGAAATACTGTACTCGGCGATGGAAGACTTTCAGATCGACTTGATGATCGGCGAGGGCGCAACCGCGCGCTCGATCAAAATCGACATCCCACCCTTCACCCTCATCGGCGCCACCACCCGCTCCGGCCTGCTCACCGCGCCGCTGCTAGCGCGCTTTGGCATCAGCTTGCGCTTGGATTTTTACAACCTTGCCGAACTCACCAGCATCGTGCAAAGAGCCGCGCAAGTGCTACGCAGCGCCATTAGCCCCGAGGCCGCCGCAGCTATCGCTCGGCGCGCGCGCGGCACGCCGCGCATAGCCAATAGACTACTACGGCGCGTGCGCGACTACGCCGCGGTCCACGGTCACCTGGAGATCGACACGCCAGCGGTCGATAAAGCCTTGGAACTGCTACAAATCGACCCCAGCGGCCTCGACACCATGGATAGAAAATTCCTGCTCGCTATCATCGACACTTACGGCGGCGGCCCCGCTGGCATCGAAGCCCTCGCTGCCACCATCAGCGAAGAGCGCGGCACTCTGGAGGACGTAGTCGAGCCTTTCTTATTGCAGCAAGGCTACATCCAGCGCACCCCGCGCGGCCGCCTGGCGACCAACAAAGCCTACCACCACTTAGGGCTGACCCCACCGCCGCAAGAACCCCAGACTCGCGGCCTGTGACCAACAAGCAACGCATCGGTCAGATCTTCGCCATCCTGGCCCAGAGCAACCCGCAGCCGACCACCGAGCTCGAATACGCCTCCGATTTTCAATTGCTGGTGTCGGTTATCCTATCGGCGCAATCGACTGATAAACAAGTAAACATCGTCACCAAAGGTCTCTTCGCCGCCGCACCAGACGCCGCGCGCATGGCGGCGCTCGGCGAGGACGGCATCCGCGCGCGCATCCGCAGCCTCGGGCTTTTCAATAGCAAGGCGCGCAACCTGGCGCAGACCTGCAGCATAATCGCCGAGCAATATCAAGGTAAAATTCCCCAGCAGCGCGAGCAATTGCAGCAGCTACCTGGAGTCGGCCGCAAAACCGCCAATGTAGTCTTGAACACGCTCTACCAGCAGCCAGTAATCGCCGTCGACACGCACATCTTCCGCGTCGCCAACCGCCTCGGGCTCACTACAGCGAACAACGTCGACCAAAGCGAGCAGCAGCTAATGCGCTGCGTACCCAAATACTACTTGCTCGGAGCGCACCACTGGCTCATCTTGCACGGTCGCTACACCTGCATAGCGCGCAAACCGCGCTGCCCCAGTTGCTCCTTGCTCGCGCTGTGCCCGCATCCAGATAAAACCACCTAAGCCAATGCCCCACATCGTCACCGAGAATTGCATCAAGTGTAAGTACACCGATTGCGTCGAGATTTGCCCAGTCGATTGCTTTTACGAAGCCGAGCACATGCTGGTCATCCACCCCGACGAATGCATCGATTGCGCGCTCTGCATTCCCGAATGCCCGGTCGACGCCATAGTCCCCGACGACGAGCTCCCCGCTGACCAGATAATATTCATAGATATTAACAAAGACCTGGCGCTGAAATCGCCCAACATCACCCTCAAAAAAGACCCTCCCGAGCAGGCCGACGCATGGCGCGACAAGCCCGACAAGCGCCGATTTTTGCCGTCGACCTCATGATCGACAGTCAAGGCTATAGGCTCAACGTCGCCATGGTCGTCGTCAATAGCAGCGGGTTATGTTGGCTCGGGCGACGCAACGCCAGCTTCAACTGGCAATTCCCCCAAGGCGGAGTCGAAGAGGGCGAAAGCCTGGAGGCGGCGATGGCGCGCGAGCTCTTTGAGGAGATCGGCTTGCCGAGCGCCAGTTGGCGGCTCTGCGACCAAAGCGCCGATTGGATCAGCTACGACATCCCCGAGCGCTACCGCTCCAAGCGTATGCCCGCGATCAAAGGCCAGAAGCAAAAATGGTTCTTGCTGCAGTTACTCGAAGACTCAGCTAATATCGACTTTAATCGCGGCGCCAGCGCCGAATTCGTCGAAGGCAACTGGGCTACCTATTGGCACGCGCTGAGCTGCGTCGTCGATTTCAAGCGCGAGGCTTATCGGCAAGCCCTGAGCCAATTGGCGCCGGCGGCGCTCAAGCTAGGCATCTAAGTGAAAACAATAATCATCGCCGGCGGCGGCACCGGTGGCCATATCTTCCCGGGTCTCGCCCTGGCGCTGAGCCTGCGCGGACGCGGCTGCCGAGTGCTGTGGCTGGGCGCCGACGGCATGGAGCGCAGCGTCGCGGCAGAGCAAGGCATCGAATTCCAGCTCTTGCCGATACGCAAGTTTCGCGGGCAAAGTTGGGTAGCGCGTATCCTCAGCGTGCTCACAGTATTCTCCGCGCTCGCGCGCGCACGGGTATTATTGCACAAACACAAAGCCGACGCGGTCGTCAGCCTCGGTGGCTTCGCCGCCCTGCCCACCGCCCTCGCCACCGCCCTCAGCCCGATTCAACTTTACGTACTCGAGCAGAACGCCATCGCTGGCTGGAGCAGCCGTATCGCCCTACCCTTAGCGCGGCGCGCCTTTGTTGCTTACTCTAGCGCCTTGCCAAGCTCGAAAACCCTGGTCAGCGGCAACCCCCTGCGCGCCGAATTCACCGATACCGAAGCGCCAGCAGAGCGTTATTCGAAGCGCCGCGGCGCCTTGCACGTCGCCGTGCTCGGCGGCTCGCAAGGCGCGCGCGCGCTCAACCAGACCATAGCCGCTTGTTACGCCATGCTGCCTAGCGCCACCCGCGCGCATATACAAATCAAGCACCAGTGCGGAAGCTTGCTGCTAGAGACGCAACAGCTCTACGGCGATGCTCTCGGTGAAGTCGAGCTGGTCGAATTCTGGCAAGACCCACTGCCGATCTATCTCTGGGCAGACCTGATAATCTGCCGCGCCGGCGCCATGACCGTCAGCGAAGTCTCGGCGGTCGGCGTCGCCGCGCTTTTTGTGCCTTATCCTTACGCCGCCAGCGACCACCAATACCACAACACCCTCGAGCTCGTCGAGCGCGACGCCGCCTGGCTATGCACCGAGCGCGACTTCAGCCAAAGCTGGCTGACCGAACTCCTAACAAAACTGCAAACATCGCCAATCACCCAGCAACGCCGAGCACTAGCACAGCTCGCCACCCGCGCCCACAGCCAAGCCCGCCGCACCGCCACCGCAACCATAAGCGCCGCCATCCTCAAAGATTTGCAAGCACCCAGCACCGATGCTCGATCAAGTTCGCAATAGCCGCAAAGTAATAGTCAAAGTCGGCAGCGCCGCGATCATCGACGCGCACAGCGGCATCAAGCGCGATTGCATCGACCAACTGGCGCGGCAAATAGTCGGCCTCAGCGCGCAGGGACGACAAATCCTGCTCGTAAGCTCTGGAGCCGTAGCCGCTGGCAGGCGCGTGCTGCGGGTAAAAGCCAACAACTTACACGACTACCAAGCCTGCGCCGCCCTCGGGCAAAGCCTCATCAACCAAGCCTGGCTGCAAGCCTTCGCCGCCCACCACTCGACCACCGCGCAAATACTGCTCAATCACGCCGACATGAGCGACCGGCGCCGCTACCTCAACGCCCGCGCCACCCTCAGCAGCCTGCTCGAATTCGGCATCGTCCCAGTGCTCAACGAAAACGACGCCGTCGCCATCGGCGAAGCCCGCTTTGGCAATAACGACCTGCTCGCCGCCTACGCCAGCAACCTCATCGAAGCCGACCTCATGGTGCTACTCACCGACCAGCGCGGCCTGCACTCATCCGACCCTCGGAGCAACCCAGACGCGCGCCTGATCAGCTCCATCAGCGTCGAAGACCCAGCCCTAACCCAGCTCGCCTCGGCCAACAGCGGCAGCATGGGCACGGGCGGCATAGCCAGCAAAATCGAAGCCGCGCAGATCGCCGCGCGCTCCGGCACCTTGACCGTCATCTCTGCCAGCAACGAGCAAAACAGCCTCGTCAACATCCTCGCAGGCAACATCAGCGGCAGTTTGCTACACAGCGCCCAGGGCACCGTCGCCGCGCGCAAACGCTGGCTCGCCAGCTTGCGCGTCAAAGGCTCGGTCAGCATCGACGCTGGCGCCGTGCGCGCGCTCGTCGACAACCGCAGCCTGCTACCCATCGGTATCACCGCCGTCCAGGGTAAATTCGAGCGCGGCGAACTCATAGCCTGCGTCGACACCGATGGCAAACAAATAGCCCTCGGCCTCAGCAACTACCCAGCCCGCGAACTCGACCGCATCAAAAGACTCCCCAGCAGCAGCATCGAAGCCACCCTCGGCCACGACTACGGCGCCGAAGCCGTGCATCGCGATAATTTGGCTTTGTAGGTGAGTGGATAGTGGATAGTGAATAATTAATAATGAATAATTAATAGTGGATAGTGGTTGAGGTTGAGCGCTGGTGCGCTGGGATTTACACTGTGGCAGGGAGGCGAGCAGGGCTCGCCTCCTGCCGAGTACAACTCGGCGCTCCGCCGCAGCCAAGCTGAGCTGCTTGGTTGGACTTATTTGCCCGAAGGTCGGGCGCTGGCGCGCTCACTGTTTACACGGCGGGCGAGACGCACGCGCCCCCAGGGCACCGAGCTTATCTGTGTTTATCTGTGTGCATCTGTGGTTAAGTGATGCTTGAGTTTAAGCTGAGGTGCTGGGATGAACGTGGAGTGGTGGGGAGGCGAGCAGAGCTCGCCTCCTGCCGAGTACAACTCGGCGCTCCCTTCATCATCGCGACTTTGATAGCTTTTGTGTAGTTGTCGCCAGCGCCCTGGCATAAGCATTGTCGAGTAGGTCTTTGCAAGTCTCAAAGGTTGTGGTGCTGGGGTTCAAAACACAAACCCAGCCCATCCAAGCGTAAACGGGATGCGGCAGAATGCTATCAAGTTCAGAGAAATCGTAATCCCCGTCGATACAACAGCCCTTCGCCGGTCGATTCGGCAAGCTGGAGAATAGCGCCAAATAGAGTTCTTTTCTCACTCCGATATTCAAACGAAAAATACCCTCGCGATCCAAGTGCGAAGCCTTATCGTTCGCACCGTCCTGCTCTTTCAAAGTGGCAAAGTAAGTCCCGCGCTTGAATTGCCGATTAGGATTCAAGAAAAAGCTGCGTTCGCCCCAGCTATCGAGCGGATGCACGTCGGGGAAATTGTTGAGAATATAGCGCTCAATAACGCTCGGGCTAACTGGCGCTTTGGTTTTCGGCATGAGTAATGGGTAATGGATAGTGGGTGGTTAAGTTTATTCGTGGTGGAGATGAGTGGGTGCTTTTGGGGAGTTGGTTGGATGGGCTTTGAGGCTTTTTGTGTGGCGGGCGAGATGGTCGCGGTTCCAGGGGCGCTGCTTTCAGGGACTATGCTTGATTGGGGAGGCGCCTATGCAGGCGTCTCCTGCCGAGTACAACTTGGCGCTCCGCCGTAGCCAAGCTGCGCTGCTTGGTTGGACTTATTTGCCCGAAGGTCGAGCGCTGGCGCGCTCACTGTTTATACGGTGGGCGAGACGCCCGCGCTCCCAGGGTACCGAGCTTATCTGTGTTTATCTGTGTGCATCTGTGGTTAAGTGATGCTTGAGTTTAAGCTGAGGTGCTGGGATGAACGTGGAGTGGTGGGGAGGCTCGCAAGCTCGCCTCCTGCCAAGTACAACTTGGCGCTCCACCGCAGCCAAGCTGCGCTGCTTGGTTGAGCTTATTTGCCCGAAGGTCGAGCGCTGGCGCGCTCACTGTTTATACGGCGGGCGAGACGCCCGCGCCCATAAGCGCTAACATTATCCAGAAAATATGTTAAACTACTATTTTTACTTAGTAGTTTTGATTATGACAAGCGACAAGTTGAATAAATTGCCTAGTGCAGTTTCAGAAAAATTATTAGATAGTGCGACGGACTGGGAAGCATTGCAATGCTTTTTACCGCCAGATTGGCAAGAGCAGGCAAAAAATCTAGGGGCGATGCAACGCCGTACGAAATTTGCCTCGCCGGAAGTTTTGTTGCGCACTTTATTGATACATCTTGGTAGTGGTTGCTCTCTGCGTGAAACAGTAGTTCGTGCTCGACAGGCAAATTTAGTCGATGTTTCGGACGTAGCTTTACTTAAACGGCTGCGTACATCTGGTCGATGGTTGCAATGGATGGCGAAAGAGTTAATGAGCACTTGGATTAGTAAGCAACCTTGCACCCTTAAAAAAGCAAAGTTAAAAATCCGCATAATTGATGGTACTATGCTCGCGGAGCCTGGTGCTACGGGTACGACTTGGCGAATTCACTATGCTATACAATTACCAGAGCTAGCTTGTGATGAAGTCCACGTAACTTCTCCGAAAGAGGGCGAAAGTACAAAACACTTCACCTTTAATCCTGATGAGTTAGTTATAGCGGATCGTTGTTATGCCCGTGTTGGTGATGTCGAGCACGTAGTTAATAGTGGCGCAAATATTCTGGTTCGCTTAAATTGGCAGCAGCTACCTTTATGGGAAAAGGGTTCAACAGATCAACGTTTTGATTTATTTGGTAAACTGCGTAGCTTGCAAGACGCCGAAGCTGGTGATTGGCCAGTTGAAGTACGAACAAATTCTGGCGTTATTTCCGGTCGTATTTGCGCTATAAGAAAGAATGAGCAAGCGGCTAAACTAGCTCGATATAAAGCCATAAAGCGCGCCACGAGTAAGAAGCAACAAATACAAGAGAAGACGCTGGAGAGTGCTGACTACATATTCATATTTACAACATTAGGCAGCGACTACAGCGCTCATGATGTCTTAGAGCTCTATCGTGGGCGCTGGCAAGTCGAACTTGTATTCAAGCGTCTCAAAAGTCTTTTAGCTCTAGGGCACTTGAAGAAATACGATCCAACTACAGCGCGAGCGTGGATTATGGGTAAGCTTTTGGTAGCTTTTCTAATTCAAGCCTTTACTATCGCTGCTGATAGTTTTTCCCCCTGGGGCTACCCGCTACCGCAAGTCAAAGCGGCAACGCTGCCATTGGCGTGAGTTCTCTTTTTTATTGTATTTATTCAATCGCACAATTAATCCGTATATCAGCTTAAGAGACTGTTTTCAACAGTGGCGGCAAATATCATTGCAATTACGCGAGCCGACTCGACGACGAAGGCCTCAAATGGACAGATTAGCCATGATAGGAGGGTGGGGAGGGCTAGGTTAGCGCTTATGCGCCCGCGCCCCCAGGGCACCGAGTTTATCTGTGGTTAAGTGATGCTTGAATTTAAGCTGAGGTGCTGGGATGAACGTGGAGTGGTGGGGAGGCGAGCAGAGCTCGCCTCCTGCCAAGTACAACTTGGCGCTCCATTAAAGCCAGTTGCGGGGTTGGAAGAAGGTGCTGATGAAGGTGGCTTCGGGCTCGCGTGGTTGCCAGTTGTAAGACCAGTTGACGGCTGCGGGTAAGGACATGAGAATGGATTCGGTGCGGCCTTTGGATTGCAAGCCAAAGGCGGTGCCACGGTCATAAAGCAAATTAAATTCGACGTAACGCCCGCGGCGATGCAACTGGTATTGGCGCATGTAGTCGTCGTAGGCTTGGTGTTGGCGCTGGGCGACGATGCTGGTGTAAGCCTCCAGGTAGTTATTGGCTACGGCTTGGGTGAATTGCCAGCATTGCTCGAAGGGATAGTCGTTAAGGTCGTCGTAAAAGATGCCGCCAATACCCCGACATTCGCCGCGATGCGGCAGGTAAAAATACTTGTCGCACTGCTCTTTGAATTGCTCATAAACACCAGCGCCGAGCAGGTCGCAGGCCGAGCGCGCAGCTCGGTGCCAGAGCTTGCAGTCTTCTAGATCAGGATAGTACGGGGTGAGGTCGAAGCCGCCGCCAAACCACCAAATGGGCTCGGCGCTATCCGGCTCGACGACTATGAGGCGGACGTTGGCGTGGCTGGTGGGTACTTGGGGGTTGCGCGGGTGCATGACCGCAGAGACGCCAACTGCGGTAAAGCTGCGACCGGCGAGCTCGGGGCGCGTGCTGGTGGCAGCGGCGGGCAATTGGCTGGCGCTGACGCGGGAGAAATTAACTCCGCCCTTCTCGATGAGCTCGCCAGTTAGGACGCGGGTGCTGCCTTTGCCAAGCTGAGATTGCCAATCGTCGATGCGAAAGCGCGCGCCAGCGGGCTCCAACGCCTCGAGCTGCGCGCATAGCCGATTTTGGAAAGCGAGCAGGAATTGCTCGCAGCGTTCCAGACCAGAGAACACTCTACTAGGAGGGTTCGCTGCTGAGAGCGTTAGTCTATTACTTAAAGCTCCAGCAGCGCGGCGCCGATATGGTCGGAATTGCGCACGGTGACAACGCCAGCGGCTTCGAGGATGGCGAATTTTTCCTCGGCGGTGCCTTTGCCACCGGCGATGATCGCGCCAGCGTGCCCCATGCGCTTGCCTTTGGGCGCCGAGGCGCCAGCGATGTAGGCGACGACGGGTTTGCTGACGTTGCTCTTGATGTATTCGGCGGCCTCTTCTTCGGCGCTGCCGCCGATCTCGCCGACCATGACTATCTTCTCGGTCTCCGGGTCTTGCTCGAATAATTCCAGAGCGTCTATGAAGCTGGTGCCAGGTATGGGGTCGCCGCCGATGCCGACGCAGGTGCTTTGCCCGAGACCGGCGTCCGTGCTTTGCTTGACGGCTTCGTAAGTCAATGTGCCCGAGCGCGAGACGATGCCGACTGTACCTTTCTTATGGATAAAGCCGGGCATGATGCCGATCTTGCATTCTTCGGGGGTGATGATGCCTGGGCAATTGGGACCGATGAGCCGCGCCTGATAATGCTGCAGGGCTTCGCGGACTTGCAGCATATCGAGGGTGGGCACGCCTTCGGTGATGCAGACTACGAGCTTGACGCCAGCAGCCAGGGCTTCCATGATCGAATCTTTGCAGAAAGCAGCGGGCACATAGATGACCGAGGCGTCGGCGCCAGTGGTGGCAACGGCTTCTTCCATGGTGTCGAAGACCGGCAGACCCAAGTGCGATTGCCCGCCTTTGCCCGGGGTTACGCCGCCGACCAGTTGCGTGCCGTAGGCTAAGGCTTGCTCGGAATGGTAGGTGCCTTGGGCGCCGGTGAAACCTTGGGTGAGAACTTTGGTGGATTTGTTTACGAGTATGCTCATGGCTGCTGTTGTGGTTGCAAAAATTAGATTATAAGAGAGTTTGGCATAACTTGAGACCGCGTGCAAAAAACGGATATTTTTGCTCCCAGCTAGGCAGCAAAGCGGAGTTTATTCAATAAGTAAATGAGCATTTGCGAACAACGCTGGGGGCGAAAAGAGCCTTTTTGCAAAGATCTCTAAGCCTGTAGCTGGCGCTATGGCCAGCTTAGGCGCTCTGGCGTAACTGACTGGCGTCGACCCAAGCGCTGTTGTATTGATTCAATAGCTTGAATAGCACTTGGACGCGGCTGTCGCCGTCGTGGGCTTGGACTATGGCTTCGACGTTGCTGTTGTTGAGCTTGAGTTTGATGCGCTCGCCGACGCCCGGCAGCGAGTGCAATTCGCGCGCTATGCGCAAGTAGTCGCGCCGACGGAGTTCTGCTATAAGCTCCTCGGCTACTGGTGGCGGTAGTTGGGTTTTGCCAAAGCGGACGAAGCCGATAACTCCGCGGGTGTATTTGATCGGCCGCCAGTTATCTTGAGTCGAGGTTTGCACGAAGAGATAGCTCGGGAACAAAGGTTCCTCGGATTCGCGCCCGCGCTTAAAAACGCGCGGGAAAAAACTGCTAAAGCCTTGATTAGCTAAGTGCTCTTGCGCCAGGGCTTCCTGGCGGCGCTTAGCGTAGAGCAGGTACCATTGCTTGGCTGGGGTCGGCATGTTTGCTTCGGCTTATTGGGGGTTTGCGCCTGGCGAGCAGGCGCTGGGTATTGTAAGCGCTAGATAGCCGTCTCCTTGCTGCTATTACTGTTTGGCTGGGTCTTCAAAAGTCGTATTGGAACCTTAGGGCGATGTAGCTATCGTCGTCGTCTCTAGTGGCTTCGTTATCGTCGTCGTAGGAGCCGTCGCCGAGGGCGAGTTTGAACGCCATGTCGCCGAGCATTGAGCTGTAGCCGAGTTCGGTGGCGGTGCCGCTTTCGCTGGTGCTGTTGGTTTCTTTGCCGCTCTGGGTGAGGCTGAGCATGAGGGTGCCGCCCAAGGCATTACCAGAGACGCCGACCATGCTGGTGGTGCGGTCGATGTTGCCGTCGCCGTCGCCGCTATCTTCCTGGGTACTGGCGATATAGTTGAGATAGGGCGTTACGCCGTGGTACTCGGTGTCGTAGCTCAGGTTGAGTTGGCTGAAAGAAAAGCGCGATGACATGCCGTCGTTGGTGGCGTCGGTGCCGTTTCTATCGTCGGCGACTTCGATGATGCCGCTGCCGGCGAAGAGGTCAAAGTCGGCGTTGTAAGCGTGGTAGCTGAGGTTGAGGATGTTGCCACTGATGTCGAGCTCTTCGGTGCTGGTGTTGACTTCCTGGGTGGTGCCGAGTTCGCCGAACAGCGCTTCGCTGTCGTTGCTGCTCATGTTGGTTTGCAGGATGATCGAAGCGCTGACGCCATCGCGGAAGTTCATGCCCAATTGCAGGGCGCTGAAGCGACCGCCCAGGTGCGCGGTGTAGCCGTCGGCGTGGTAGCTTTCGTAGTCGCTCACCAAGGAGCTGGCGCGGAGCTCGCCGCCCCAATCGGCAAAGCTGCCGTGCTTAACATCGGTATAGCCTCTGTAGCCGAGCTCCAGGAAAAATCCGCTGGAGTGGGTGTTGCGGATGTATTGATCGCGCGGTGTGGCGTTAGAGAAGCTGGCGCCTTCCCATTCGAGATAGCCTTTGGTGTGCCAATCAGCATTGGTGCTATTAGCCTCGACGTTGACTCTTTGCGTGCCGTCGCCGGTGAAGCGCAGAAAGCCGCTCAGCTCCATGGCATCATCGCGCTTATAGCTATGGTCCCATTGCAAATAGCTATCGGAGCCACCTTTATCAATGCGCCCATCGGTGACGTTGCCGTCTTCGATTTCACTGTAAGTCAAGCGCGCGCTACCGCTAATAGCTTGCTGATAATCGCCGGCAGCCCAGACGCTGGAGAAAGCAGTCAGCAGGGCAGCACCTAGGGTGGCGCCCAGGGTGAGCATTAGTAGTTGCTTGTTCATGGAGTTACTCCTGTGGTTTAGTTAGTTGTTACGGGGTTAAAAGAAAAGCTGGTTATTTCGAGGCCGGAAGCCCAGACGTCGTTGAGTTGTTTATCACCAGTTGAGCCATAGCCGCCCAGCATCCACATGCGCCCAGCGTAATTGACGGATGTATGGACACTTCTAGCTTCCCATTTGCTTCCTGAGGCTATGGCTTCGTGCCACTGCGTGCCATCGGGGCTATACCAGTAGTCATCTCTGTTGTAGCCGCTATAACCAGCCAAAATCCAGAGTTTATCGTCGTAAACCAGGGTGGTGTGTAAACGCCGCGCGTCCCAAATTGAGCCACTGACGCTTAACTCAGCCCAATTGACGCCATCAGTAGACGAGTAAATAGTATTGGATTCGCTCCAAGCTGAGTTAGTGTAGAAATAACCGCCGACAATCAATATGACATTATTGAAAGTGATCGCTGGAAAGAACGACGACGGTGGCAGGCCGGATACGCTGACGCTCGACCAAGTAGAGCCATCGGTGCTGTAGTGGTGGTCTTCGACCCCAGGAATGCCTCTGGCGTCGCCAGTGTAATGGCCGAGCACCCACATCTCGTCGCTGCCAGTGGCGCCACTGGCAAAGGCAACTCCGCCAAAATAGTCTCTTACATGCCAGCTAGCTGCAGGCGTTGCTTCATGCCAAGTAGCGCCATCGGACGAATACCAGACGTCGTTGGCGAGTAAATTGCCTTCGATTTCGCCACCCAAGACCCACATCTTGCCATCGTGCACCATGCTGACAAACTCCTTGCGGGCGCCGAAAGCGGCGCTGGGATTGACTTCGGTCCAGTTGTAACCATCAGTAGACGACCAGACTTCGGCAATGTGATTTTCGCTCGCGGTTCTGCCGCCTATTAACCACATTTTGTCTTGAAAGACCAGGCTGCCATGAGTGGATCGTCCCTCCCAATGCGCGGGGCTATCATCAGTATCGGCTATGATCTCGTGCCAAGTGCTGGGGTCGGGGTCGCCAGTTACGATGTTATTGACTAGATAGACTTTTGAGAGCGGCGTGGTTTCGTTTTCGGTATTGGTGGCGGTGATGGCGACGTAGTATTGCGACAGGATGGGTACTAGACTGTAGAGTTCGCTGCTATTGCCGCTGATTATTTGCGGGTTCGACAGCGAGCTCCAAGTGTCGGCGCTGGCTGTGGTGGCGGCGCTATCGTCGCTGAGATAGACGGTGTATTCTGCGAGTTTGCTGCTATTGAGCGCGCTCCAGGTGATGTCTATAGTCAGGGAGGCGTTGCTGGCATTCAATACTACCGGGTCGATGACGCTGGCGTTGCTTTCCAGCGAATGCACTACCTGGTAGCCATCGCTAATATCCAGGCGATAGTAGCGCCGAGCGCTCCAATTGATGACCTCGGTGGCAGAGTGCATACTGCCATCGCTCAAGCTGCTGCCATCGGCGCACAGGCTGCCTATGTTATCGAGCTCGCTATCTTCGCAGCCGCCAGCGGCAAAGGGCTCGCCAGCCATGTAAAGAGTGTAAATAACATTATTAGAGTCTGTGGCGCTGATGTTAACCCAGTCGTTAGCCAGGTCGTATTCAGTGCTCAGGCTTTGCGCGGCTACTAGAGCGGCGAGTTTGGTGCCGTCGCTATCGTTAATGCTGGTGGTGAAGGTTGTGGAGTTGTCGCCGACCAGGCTGTAGTAGTGCGTTTGGCTGAAGGTCATGGTGTCGGCGGTGCCGCTGCTATTGGGGCTGGCGAATAATTTGTAACCTTCGGCATCGCAACTGGAGGAAGTGCAGCCCTCGACAAAGCTCCGATGCAATTGATAGCTAACTCCGCTTTCGGGAGTGAAAGTTATATTGATGTAGTTATCGGGCAATCCCAGGTAGGCGGCACTGGGGGCGGCGTCGTGCTCGGAGACGTCGAGAATATTGATTGTTATGTCTTCTGCTGCCGAAGTGGTGGCGCCGTCGCTCACCGTGAGGGCGAGGGTATAAAGGATGGTGCCGCTTTCGTAGTCGAGCTCTGAGCTGGTGTTGACTGTGAGCTCGCCGCTGCTGGGGTCGATGGCGAAGGCGTCGTTGGTGTTGCCTGCGGTGATAGTCCAAGTGAAGCTATTGACGGCAGCGCTATCAGCATCGCTAAAGGCGACCGTGCCGAGCGAGGTGCCGTTGGCGCTGGCCTCGTCTATATCGAAGCTTTGGGAGGGGGTGATTATGGGGGTGTTGTCGTTGAGATCATTGACGTTGATGGTTACGGTCTCGGCGCTGGCGGTATTGACGCCATCGCTGACTGTGATTGACAGCGTGTAGCTAGGGGTGGTCTCAGTGTCGAGCTGCGAGCTGGTGTTGACTGTTAGCTCGCCGGTGTCGGAGTCGATAGCAAAGGCGCTGTTGGTGTTGCCGCCTGTAATCATCCAGTCTTGGTAGGTGGTGGCTGTGGCATCGGCGTCGGTGGCCACGACCGTGCCGACTGAGGTTGCGCTTGCGCTATTCTCATCGACGCTGAAGCTCTGCGAGGCGGCGATGACTGGCGTGTTATCGTTGAGATCATTGACATTGATTGTTACGGTCTCGGCGCTGGAGGTGTTGGCGCCGTCGCTGACTGTGAGGCTGAGGGTGTAAAGGATGGCACCGCTCTCATAATCGAGTTGGCTGGCGTCAGCTACGCTGAGCTCGCCTGTGCTGTCGTTGATGGCAAAGGCGTTATCGGTGTTGCCGCCAGTGATCTTCCAGTCTTGGTAGGTGGTAGCTGTTACATCGGCATCGGTAGCTGCGACCGTGCCAACTGAGGTAGCGTTCGCGCTGTTCTCAGCTATGCTGAAGCTCTGGGAGGCGGTGATGACTGGCGCGTTATCGTTGAGATCATTGATATTGATTGTTACTGTCTCGGCGCTGGAGGTGTTGGCGCCGTCGCTGACTGTAATTGACAGGGTGTAGCTAGGGGCGGTCTCAGTGTCAAGCTGCGAGCTGGTGGCTACAGTGATTTCGCCTGTGCTGGGATTGATAGCGAAGGCGTTGTTGATATTGCCTGCGGTGATGCTCCAAGTGAAGCTATTGACGGCAGCGCTATCGGCGTCGGTGAATCCGACTGTGCCGAGCGAGGTGTCGTTGGCGCTGGCTTCGTCTATATCGAAGCTTTGGGAGGGGGTAATTATGGGGGTGTTGTCGTTGACGTCGGTTACGTCGATGGTGAAGGTGCGGTTGGTGCTGGAGCCATCGCTGGAGGTGGCTTTGACTGTTATGTCGTGGCTGATGGCGGTTTCGTAATCGAGGCTGTTGCTGTTAGCTAGGGTTACTATGCCGGTGTCGCTGGCAATGCTGAATAGGTTATCGGCGCTGGTTTGGCTGTCGTTGTCGAAGCTGTAGCTGATCGTATTGTTAGTGCCATCATCGTCACCGGCGGAAGCGGTGATGCCGACTGCTGTGCCTGCAGCAGCGTCCTCGGCTATTTGGTTGGGAGAGCTATCAGCGTCTGGAGATAACATTGAGAAGCTGACATGGTGTTCGTTGACATCTGTTAGGTCGATGGTGAAGGTGTGGGTGGCGCTGGAGCCATCGCTGGAGGTGGCTTTGACTGCTATGTCGTGGCTGGTGGCGGTTTCGTAATCGAGGCTGTTGCTGTTAGCCAAGGTTACTATGCCGGTATCGCTGGCGATGCTGAATAGGTTGTCGGCGCTGGTTTGGCTGTCGTTGTCGAAGCTGTAGCTGATCGTATTGTTAGTGGCATCGCCATCGCTGGCGGAAGCGGTGATACCGACTGCTGTGCCTGCGGCGGCGTCCTCGGCTATTTGGTTGGGAGCGCTATCAGCGTCTGGCTCTGTGGCGAAGCTGACATCGAACTCATCAACATCGGTTAAGCTGACGGTGAAGGTGCGGGTGGTGCTGGAGCCATCGCTGGAGGTGGCTTTGACTGTTATGTCGTGGCTGGTGACGGTTTCGTAATCGAGGCTGTTGCTGTTAGTCAGGGTTACTATGCCGGTGTCGCTGGCAATGCTGAATAGGTTGTCGGCACTGGTTTGGCTGTCGTTGTCGAAGCTGTAGCTGATCGTATTGTTAGTGCCATCATCGTCACTGGCGAAAGCGGTGATGCCGACTGCTGTGCCTGCAGCAGCGTCCTCAGCTATTTGGTTGGGAGAGCTATCAGCGTCTGGTTCTGTGGCGAAGCTGACATCGAACTCATCAACATCGGTTACGTCGATGGTGAAGGTGCGGTTGGTGCTGGAGCCATCGCTGGAGGTGGCTTTTACTGTTATGTCATGACTGATGGCGGTTTCGTAATCGAGGCTGTTCCTGTTAGCCAGGGTTACTATGCCGGTGTCGCTGGCTATGCTGAATAGGTTGTCGGCGCTGGTTTGGCTGTCGTTGTCGAAGCTGTAGCTGATCGTATTGTTAGTGCCATCAGCATCGCTGGCGGAGGCGGTGATGCCGACTGCTGTGCCTGCGGCGGCGTCCTCAGCTATTTGGTTGGGAGCGCTATCAGCGTCTGGCTCTGTGTCGAAGACGACATAGTGTTCGTTGACATCTGTTAGGTCGATGGTGAAGGTGTGGGTGGTGCTGGAGCCGTCGCTGGAGCTGGCTTTGACTGCTATGTCGTGGCTGGTGGCAGTTTCGTAATCGAGGCTATTGCTGTTAGCCAGGGTTACTATGCCGGTGTCGCTGGCTATGCTGAATAGGTTGTCGGCGCTGGTTTGGCTGTCGTTGGTGAAGCTGTAGCTGATCGTATTGTTAGTGCCATCAGCATCGCTGGCGGAAGCAGTGACGCCGACTGCTGTGCCTGCGGTGGCGTCCTCAGCTATTTGGTTGGAAGAGCTATCAGCGTCTGGTTCTGTGGCGAAGACGACATAGTGTTCGTTGACATCTGTTAGGTCGATGGTGAAGGTGTGGGTGGTGCTGGAGCCGTCGCTGGAGCTGGCTTTGACTGTTATGTCGTGGCTGGTGACGGTTTCGTAATCGAGGCTGTTGCTGTTAGCCAGGGTTACTATGCCGGTGTCGCCGGCTATGCTGAATAGGTTGTCGGCGCTGGTTTGGCTGTCGTTGTCGAAGCTGTAGCTGATCGTATTGTTAGTGCCATCATCGTCACTGGCGGAAGCGGTGATGCCGACTGCTGTGCCTGCAGCAGCGTCCTCGGCTATTTGGTTGGGAGAGCTATCGGCGTCTGGTTCCGTGTCGAAGCTGACATCGAATTCATCAACATCGGTTACTGCGATAGTGAAGATGTGAGTGGCGCTGGAGCCATCGCTGGAGCTGGCTTTGACTGCTATGTCGTGGCTGGTGGCGGTTTCGTAATCGAGGCTGTTGCTGTTAGCCAGGGTTACTATGCCGGTGTCGCTGGCGATGCTTAATAGATTGTCGGCGCTGGTTTGGCTGTCGTTGTCGAAGCTGTAGCTGATCGTATTGTTAGTGCCATCAGCATCACTGGCGGAAGCGGTGATGCCGACTGCTGTGCCTGCGGTGGCGTCCTCGGATATTTGGTTGGGAGAGCCATCAGCGTCTGGTTCCGTGTCGAAGCTGACATCGAACTCATCAACATCGGTTACTGCGACGGTGAAGGTGCGGGTGGTGCTGGAGCCGTCGCTGGAGGTGGCTTTGATGACGATGTCGTAGCTGGTGGCGGTTTCGTAATCGAGGCTGGCGCCAGAGGCGAGCGTTACTATGCCGGTGTCGCTGGCTATGCTGAATAGGTTGTCGGCGCTGGTTTGGCTGTCGTTGGTGAAGCTGTAGCTGATCGTATTGTTAGTGCCATCAGCATCGCTGGCGGAGGCGGTGATGCCGACTGCTGTGCCTGCGGCGGCGTCCTCGGCTATTTGGTTGAGAGAGCTATTAGCGTCTGGTTCCGTGGCGAAGCTGACATCGAATTCATCAACATCGGTTACTGTGATGGTGAAGGTGTGGGTGGTGCTGGAGCCATCGCTGGAGCTGGCTTTGACTGCTATGTCGTGGCTGGTGGCGGTTTCGTAATCAAGGCTGTTGCTGTAAAGAAGCTTTACTATCCCGCTATTGGGATCGATGCTGAATAGATTGTCATCGCTGGTTTGGTTGCCATTGGTAAAGCCGTAGCTAACTGTATTGTAAGTACCATCGGCGTCGCTGGCGGAGGCGGTGATGCCGACTGCTGTGCCTGCGGTGGCGTCCTCGGATATTTGGTTGGGAGTGCCATCAGCGTCTGTGGGAGTGCTGACTGAGTGCTCATTGACATCGCTGACGGTGAAGGTCAGCTCTTGGGTCACGCTATTGCTGCCATCTGAGACTTCGAGAGTTACTTGGTAGGCGTTGTCGGTGTCGGCATCGGTGGGGGCTTCGTAGTTAGGGGGGGTGGCGAAGGCGAGAGCGCCGCTGCTGGGATCGATGATGAAATCGTCTTGGTCGGTACCGGAGAGGCTGTAGGTTAGGGAATCGTTTTCCGGGTCGGTGGTTGTCGCGGTGTAGATGGTTGTGGTGGTGTTCTCAGGAACGCTGGCGCTGGTTGCGGAGGTGATGGTGGGTGCTTCGTTGACATCGCTTACGCTGATGGTCAACGCTTGGCTGGTGGTGTTGTCGTTGCCGTCTGAGACTTCGAGGGTTATTTGGTAGACGTTGTTGGTGTCGGCGTCGGTGGGGGCTTCGTAGTTAGGGGTGGCGGCGAAGGCGAGAGCGCCGCTGCTGGAGTTGATATTGAAATCGTCTTGGTCGGTGCCGGAAAGGCTGTAGGTTAGTGTGTCGTTTTCTGGGTCGGTGGCGCTGGCGCTGTGGATGGTTGTGGTGGTGTTTTCGAGGACGCTGGCGCTAGTTGCGGAGTTGATGGTGGGCGCTTCGTTGACATCGGTTACATTGAAGCTCAAGGTTAAGTTAGTTTCAGAGGCTTTTCCGTCATCATCGCTTACGGCGAGCTCGACTGTGTAGATGTTGGCATCAGCGCCAGCCGCTTGGGGATTTTCGTAGTTGGGGGGAGGAATCGCAAAGCTAAGCTCATTGCCATCCAAGCTGAACGATAGCTGATCGGCACCGCCAGCTATGCTGTAGGTCAGCGTGTCATCGGTATCACCGCTGTCGACATCGCTAGCTGCGAGGGTGAAGATAGTATCAGCAGTATTCTCTGCAATATCGTATGTAGCGCTGACGCTGGTGAAGACCGGCGCTTCGTTGGCATCGGTTACTTGGAAGCTCAAGAGTAGGTTCGCTGCAGCAGCTTTGCCTTCATCATCGCTTACAGCGAGCTCGACTGTATAGATGTTCCTATCATTGCCAGCCGCTTGGGGAGCCTCATAGTTGGGAGGGTTAATAAAGCTAAGCTCAGCGCCATCCAAGCTGAACGATAGCTGATCGGCACCGTCAACTATTCCATAGGTCAGCGTGTCATCAGTATCGTCGCTGTCGACATCGCTAGCTTCGAGGGTGTAGATAGTCCCAGAGGTGTTTTCGGGCACGTCGACTGTGGCATCAGCGCTGGTGAAGCTGGGCGCCTCGTTGACGTTGGTAACGCTAATTTGCAAATCCAAGTAATCAGATAAACCGCCAGCGTCTGTTACTTGGAGTTCGACCTCATAAATGTTGTCTTCGTTGCTGTCGGCGGGAGATTCGTAGTTGGGGGCGACTATGAAGCCGAGGCTGGCGCCGCTTAAATTGAAAGTGAAGGACGCGGCGTCGGCGCCGCCAGAGATGCTGTAGGTGAGGCTATCGGCGGCGTCGACGTCGGTGGCGCTGGCAGTGTAGGCAAAGCTGCTGTCGTTCTCATTGGCGCTGG
Organism: Gammaproteobacteria bacterium; assembly: GCA_965229495.1. GTDB lineage: Bacteria > Pseudomonadota > Gammaproteobacteria > CBDBNL01. The sequence continues at coordinate 2,560,594 of OZ245880.1, read as the reverse complement.
CGGTGGCCGCGCTGGTGAGGCTGGGTTGTTCGTTGACGTTGCTGAGGTTGATGCTGAGTGTCTCGGCGCTGGCGGTGTTGGTGCCGTCGCTGACGCTGAGCGCGAGGGTGTAGCTGGCGGTGCTTTCGTAGTCGAGCTCGGAGCTGGTGGCGACGCTGAGCTCGCCGCTGCTGGAGTCGATGGCGAAGGCTACGTTGGTATTACCGCTGGTTATTGCCCAGTCTTGGTAGGTGGTGGGAATGGAATCGGCGTCGGTGGCGACGACTGTGCCGATGGCGGTGCCGTCGGCGCTGTTTTCGTCAATTGCAAAGCTTTGCGACGGGGTGATGATCGGCGCGTTATCGTTGACATCGTCGACGTGGATGCTTAGCGTCTCGGCGCTGGCGGTGTTGACACCGTCGCTGACGCTGAGCGCGAGGGTATAACTGGCGGTGCTTTCGTGGTCGAGCTCGGAGCCGGCGGCGACGCTGAGTTCGCCGCTGCTGGAATCGATGGCGAAGGCGGCGTTGGTATTGCCGCTGGTTATTGCCCAGTCTTGGTAGGTGGTGGGGCTGGCGTCGGCGTCGGTGGCGACGACTGTGCCGATGGCGCTGCCGTTGGCGCTGTTTTCGTCGATGCGAAAGCTCTGCGCGGCGGTGATGATCGGTGCGTTATCGTTAACATCGTCGACTGTGATGGCGAGCGCTTGGCTGGTGGTGTGGGTGCTGTCGGAAACTTCGAGAGTTAGTTCGTAGATATTGTTGGCGTCGGCGTCGGTGGGGTTTTCGTAGTCGGGATTGATGGCGAAGCTGATGGCGCCGCTGCTGGGATTTATGGTGAAATTGGCGGCGTCGGTGGCGGAGAGGCCGTAGCTTAGGGTGTCGTTCTCGGGATCGGTGGCGCTGGCGGTGTGGATGGTTGTGGTGGTGTTTTCGAGGATGTTGGTGCTAGTTGCGGAGGTTATGCTGGGTGGCTCGTCGATGTTGGTGATGGTGATGGTGAGCGCTTGGCTGGTGGTGTGGGTGCTATCGGAGACTTCGAGCGTTAGCGCGTAGACGTTGTTGGCGTCGGAGTCGGCGGGGTTTTCGTAGTCGGGGATGGTGGTGAAGCTGATGGCGCCGCTGCTGGGGTCGATGGCGAAGTTGGCGGCGTCGGTGCCGGAGAGGCTGTAGCTTAGGGGGTTGCTTTCGGGGTCGGTGGCGCTGGCGGTGTAGGTGCTGGTGGTGTTTTCGGGGGTGCTGGTGTTGGCGGCGGAGGTGATGGTGGGTGCTTCGTCGACGTCGGTTACGGTGATGACTAGCTCTTGAAGCGTTGTGGTCGTGCCGTTTGAGACCACGAAAGTTAATTCGTAGGCGTTGTCGGTATTGGCGTCGGTGGGGGTCTCGTAGTCGGGTGTGCTGACGAAGCTGATGGCACCGCTGCTGGAGTCGATGCTGAAGTCGTCGGCATCGGTGCCAGAGAGGCTGTAGGTTAAGATTTCTTGCTCGGGGTCCATGGTCGTGGCGACGTGGATGGTGCCGTTGCTATTCTCGGCGACCTCGACTCTGTAAATAGTAGTTGAGGCTTGGTCAGCGGTCACTATGACCGAGACCGTGTCGGTGGAGCTGTCGCCGCGATCGTCGGTGGCGCTAAGTTGGAAGACTAGAGTGAGTTCGCTGCTGGCAGAGGGGGCGGTGAAGCTGGTGGCGAGGGTGGAGGTGCTGCTGAGGCTAACAATACTGCCAGACTCCTGCTGCCAAGCAATGTCAACTATGCTGCCATCGGAATCGGAGGCGCTACCGAGTAACTCGACCGTGCCTCCGGAGCTAACGCTTTGGTCGGCGCCAGCGTAGACTTGGGGGGCTAAGTTATCGGAGACGGTTACGGTGGCAGAGCTTGTGCTGCTGGCACCCAAGTTGTCGAATACCGTTAGTGCAAAACCAAGCTCTACGGGCGCGTCGACAGTAGGTGCGGTGAACGTGGCTTCGGATTCGTTGCCATCGACAATATCGACGCTAGCGCCACTGGTCTGCTGCCAAAGGTAACTAATATTGTTGCCATCGGGATCGCTGACTTCGGCGCTCAGGGTTACCACCTCAGCGGCGTTGACATTGGTATTCAATAACTGCACGGAGGGGGTCGAGTTGCTGAAGTTCTGCAGCGGTCGCACGCCAACCTCATTGGATTGGTTGCTCTCCAGGTCATCAGCTAGCGCGGTTACGTTGAAGTAGTAATCAACTTCGTACTCCAAACTGCTCAATAGGTGGCTATTGGTGCTGACTATGGCGGAGGCACTGGTGTCAGCAGCGCTCGGGTTGGTGGGTGAATAGTTACTTTGGATGTAACCGCTTTGGTTGTAAATGTAGACGTTATAAGCGCTGGCGCCGTCTACAGTATCCCAACTAAGGCTTACTTCATTATCAGAGGCGGTGGCGCTCAAATTTTCTGGCGCGGGCAGGGATGCGGTAGTTTCTTCAGAATTGGGGGATACGCCAGTGAAATCGTTGCGATTATCAACACACGCTACTAACAACAGAGCTGGGATTACAGCCGTTACTTTGTGGCAGGATTTTTTCATTTTGAGTCACCGTTAATTTTGCGACACCCTTGAAGTTTAACGGCTGTTTTCAAAAAAAATAGCCCTAAACCGCAAAAAAATGAAAAAAAGTCATATGAATATTCTTTAATAGAAATTCATGATTGGAATGTTAAGTTGATAATTGGTGCTAGTTTGGTCGCCGTATCACAACCACATACGCCAATGGAGTCCGGCTTCCCAGCTTTGCTCTAGCAGGCGGGGGACACTGTTTTCCGGCCCGCCAAAGCGACGGAGGGCGAATTCGAGTTCATTGCTGGCGCCGATTTCGAGTTCGGCGCGGCCAGTTGCGATGTAGCCGGAATCGGCTGGAAGGTAGAGCAGCTCTAGGGTTGGTTCCCAGGTTTCAAGGCTGGCGTTGAGCCGTAGTAGGGTGTTGACTTGGCGTAAGCTGCGTTCGGAGCTCAGGGCTTGGCGGTTCCATTGCAGGTTGCCAGATGCGATGCTAGCGTTTATTTGTCCAGAGTTGTAAAGGTCGAGCTGGGCGGCGCGGATGTCTAGCAGGTTGTCCCACTCGTCGTCGCTATAAGCCAGGGCGTCGAACCAGGCTTCGCCGATCAGATGCCACTTCTCGGCAAAGGTGTAATCCAAACCTGCGAGCGCGCGCCAGCCGGAACTGAAGTTGCTGTCAGCAAAGGGGTTGGTCTCGGCGATGGCGTTATCTGGCGTTAAACTGGTCAGCGACTTGCTGTATTGACTGAGCCATAGGGCTTCACCGTAAAGCTTGAGGCTATCGCCGGGCACGGCTACTAAGCCAGCTCCAGCTCGGGCGCCATCGTCTTCATTAGCGCTCAACACCAGGAAGACGTCGTTGTTGCCAAGAAAACCGTACCAGCGCCAGCCGAGCTCGGCTTCGTCGTTGAGGGCGCTGTGGCTGGTGGCGAGCACCGCCCAGGACGATTCGAACCCGAAGTGTTCGTAAGTTATAACGTCGGAACCGACTTCGTTGTCGTCAAGCAAGCTGCTACTGGAATCGCCCTGAAACAGAGCTAAAGGCTTGAAGCCTTGACCAGCACCGTAGGAAGTGCCTTTGCGCCCAAGGCTAAGATCACCGCCAGCTACGCTGTGGGTATAGTAGGCCTCAAAGACTTCGCCGTCAAACTCTACCGTTTCGTCTTTGCTCGAAACAAAGGCGTTGCGGGTATCGAAGTAGAACTGCTTATAGCGACCGTTGATGTCAAGGAAGACGCTACCGTTGGCGTCGTACTCGGGAGCGTCGCCGAGCTCGTAACCTAGCGCGTCTTCATTCTCGCCTTGGTAATAATTCACCGAGCCGACGCTGAAGGTGCTTTCAAAGTAAGGGCGCGGTGCGGCGTCAAGGCTAGCGCTGAGCGCTATTAAGGCGAGGTAAGTTATCAGATATTTATGCATAATCTAAACTCTGGTGGTTAAGGGGGTTTGATTTGGAATGCGGTGTGTTGAGGAGATAAAAAGAAAGCTAAAGCGCAAATAAAAAATCGATATTATGCATTTGCAATGCATAATATCCACCTTTTATTCTGCGCATCACCATGCCCCTCAAAGCCCTACAGCGTTCGCTAGCGCCGCACCTGCGGCAAGCAGTGCAGCAATTTCCTGCGGTGCTACTCACTGGCCCTAGGCAAGCGGGTAAAACCACTTTGCTCAAGCAGCTTTACGGCGGTAGCCATGCCTATGTCTCCATGGAGCCTCCGGATATACGAGCCGCAGCTCAAGCTGACCCGAGGGCTTTTTTGGCTTTGTATCCGGACCCAGTAATACTGGACGAGATCCAATACGCCCCTGATTTACTCTTCTACGTAAAAGAAGAAATTGATGCTGATAGACAGCACAACGGTCGCTTCTTGCTGACCGGGTCGCAGAATATGGCGTTAGACGCTGCGGTAAGCGAATCGCTCGCAGGGCGAGCGGCGACGTTATGCCTACTGCCCATGTCGATATCGGAGGTGCAAGGTCGAGCCAAAAACTTACTGCCTTGGCAAAGGGACCACACGAAAGCCGAACCAGCAAGCCACTCATGGCCAGACCTTTGGAACCAACTGCTGCGCGGCAGCTACCCGGAACTGGTGGCTAGGCCGAAGCTCAACGCCAACTTGTGGCACTCCAGCTATCTGCAGACTTACCTTGAACGCGATTTGCGTTCGCTGAAATTGGTTGGCGACCTGAGTCAATTCCGCATCTTCATGCGCGCTCTGGCGGCCCGCAGCGGGCAATTGCTCAACATCACCGAAATCGCCCGCGACTTGGGCTTGGCAGTGAACACTGTAAAAAATTGGCTGAGTCTGCTGGAAGCGAACTATCAGGTCATAGTCCTGCGACCATACTTCGCCAACATCGGCAAACGCCTGGTGAAAACTCCGAAGGTCTACTTCACAGACGTCGGTACGCTGTGTCATCTGGTTGGCCTGCAAGACGCCCAGCACGCCGCCCTCGGGCCTATGGGCGGCGCCATCATGGAGACGGCGGTATTAGGCGAGATATTCAAAAGGCTAGTGCACCAAGGCTTGGAGCCAAAGCTGTACTTTTGGCGCACCACCGCCGGCAGCGAGGTCGACATCCTGGTGGAAACCAGCGAGGGCTTGCTTCCCATAGAGGTAAAACTATCGGCGACACCCAATCCCAGAATGGCACGAGGGCTCAGAAACTTCACACGCAGCTTGGGCGACAAAGCCCTACCTGGATACCTGGTGCATCCAGGCGCCAACCGCCTACCCTTGGGAGCCGGAGTACAAGCCCTACCCTTCGCTGCCTTATGACGGGATCCCAAGTCAAAACTATAATTCATGCCCAAAACTCTAAGCAAAGATGACCACTAAAAATCTACGCTGGCGCCAACGCTTCGCCAGCTTTGAACGCGCCTTGGCGCGGCTGGAGCAAGCCTGCGAGCTCGCTGGGCAAAGACAATTATCACAGCTAGAGCAACAAGGCTTGATCAAAGCCTTTGAATTCACGCAAGAATTGGCTTGGAAGGTAATGAAAGACTACCTCCAACACCAAGGCTTGGACGCCATCATCGGCTCGCGCGACGCCATCCGCCTGGCATTCCAGAACGCCTTGATCAGCGACGGCGAACGCTGGATGGAAACCATCGCCAGCCGCAACATATCCAGCCATACTTACGACGAAGCCAGCATGGAAGATTTGACGATAAAAATAATCGAGCATTACTTGGCTATCTTCAGTCAATTCCGAGAACGCATGCGCGCTCTAACGGAGGCATAGCGCCAAAAATGGAAACACAGCATAAATTCGGCCTGCCTCTGGCCACGCAAACACGCATGAAACGAGTCTTCAATAACTACCCCGCTATGCAGCAAGTATTGATCTATGGCTCCAGGTCTATGGGTAATCACAAGCATGGTTCTGATATAGATTTGGCAATAACTGGGAAGTCTTTCACTCTGGATCAATTGTTAAAGCTCAGCAACGAATTGGACGATTTACTACTGCCTTACAGCATAGACCTCGCCAGATTGGCGCAAATTAGCGATAAAAAATTGTTGACTCATATCGCCGAACACGGTCAGTGCTTCTGGAGTTACGAAGAATGACCCCTCAACACTCCCTACCAACATCACGCACTAAAAACATCGGGTTGTAGCAGCGTTGGTCGACCTCCCCAGGCTCCAAGCTCAGATACTCGACCAGAGTGCTTTTCGCCGGCTGAATGTTGTCTTGCAGGCGCATACTCAAGATACGCCGCTCGCTGGCACTAAAGCTGAAAGTCGCGCTCTTGGCTTGCTTACCCGAGGCCAGGAAGAAATCGGCGGCGAGCGGACGGCTATCGTCCTGGGCTACTTTCAACAGCACACGGTCGTAAGTCGTGCCCTTGCGTTGCGAGCGCAGATCCAGCTCCCAACAAGCCACATCTTCAAAAGCACAGCTCGGCTGCAAAGTAGCCGCGTAATCGCCGCTAAAAGTCATAGTCGAGATATCGCCCACCGAGGCCTCGCCCATGAGCTTTTGCATCGGAGTAATCCGCACTGGTCTCTTGCTACGCGGCAGCACTATCCAAAAGTTTTCTTCACTTTGCAGCAGCTTTTGCCCAGCCTCTAGCTGGTGTTGGAACAGCACCAGCGACCGCCGCTCGCTCGGCAACAAATAAACCAAGTACGAACGCTCTTTATCCAGCTCGCCGCTTTTATAAGCCTGCACTCGGGTTGCCACCTTGCCAGCGCCCAGCGGCCAGCGCCAATCGTCGGCCTCCTGCAATAATCGCTCGGGGTCGACCTCGGCGGCCAAGCTCTGCGAGCCCATTAACAACGCAACCAAACTGATAATCAATAATTTCATTGCCTTACTCTCCTTAACAGATAAACGCCAAGCCCTAAACATGCGCCAAAGCCTCGACAATCGGCTTCCGCGCCGCGCGCGTGCTCGCCAGCCAAGCCGCAGCCACGCTAATCAACATCACCGCCAGCCAAGCAAAAATGTAGATGTCTAACACCAAATCGACATTGAGCGGATAGCCATCCGAGCGCCCAGGAGGCGGCGGCATTTCGAAGCCAGCGACAGTGAAAAACAAGCTAATCCCCACTCCCAGCAAGCAGCCAAACACGGCCCCCGCCAGCGCCAACCACAAAGCCTCGAAAACAAAATTATTGACGATCTCCCCAGCCCTAGTGCCAATTGCGCGGAGCACACCAATCTCGCGCGTACGCTCGACTACGCTCATCGACATCGTGTTACTCAAAGCAAAAAACACCAAAATCAACACGATCACGCCCATGATGCCAAAAATGCGGTTATACAAAGAGCGCACCGCCTGGTAGTAAAAAGCCTGGTCTTCCCAGCTGCTAGTCGCCAGTTGCGGCCACGCCGCAGCGCTGTCGGCGATCACAGCGTCGGTATCGTCGATATCGAACAGATGCACGCCCACCGTGCTCACCTTCTCGGTCATCAGCAGGTCTTGACTATCCTGCAAAGCCATAAACAGCAAGCGCTTGTCGGCCTCGGGCACACCGGTCGAGACGATACCACGCACGACGCCATCGAAAGCATTGAGCGCGCCATCGACAGTAGTCGACAGCACCGTCAGCCCCGAGCCCACCTCCACCTGCAGCGCCTCCGCCAGCAAGTCGCCGATGAGCAATTGGCTAACATCTTCCGGGCTATAACGCCCGAGTACACGCCCAGCCTTCAGCTCCATAAACGGACCTTTTACATTGAACTCCGCCCCCAGCACCCCCGAGCCCAGGAAGACCTCGCTCTTATCACCGTTGCTGATAAGCCCGGAGAAATTGAGCTTGGGCAACACCGCGCGCACGCGCTCGTCGGCGATCAGCTCGCGCCCGAGTTCCTCGTAGCCGCTGAGGCCAAACTCCAGCGGCTCGCTCTCGAACTTGGTGAAATAATCTTTATGCGCCAGCAGCACGTTACCGCTCTCGCTCGCCGCCAAAATCTTCAAGCCTTGGTAAGTGAAGGAAGCGAAGCCACCGGCGGTTACTATCGCCGCCACTGCCACCGCCACCAGCGACACCGTCACCACCGAGCGCCGTTTATTGCGCAGCACGTTGAGCAAAGCCCATTTCAAAGTTTGCATGGTTAATTTACCTGATTGGGTTCGTTAGAAATCACGCCATCCTGTAGACGAAGCACCCGCTCGCAACGGCTCGACATGCGCTCGTCGTGCGTTGCCACGAGAAAAGCCGTGCCGTATTCCTTGCTCATTTGCTCGAGCAGCACGATCACCTCCTCGGCATTTTTACTATCCAGGCTAGCGGTCGGCTCGTCGCAGATCACCAACGGCTGTTGACACACCAAGGCCCGGGCAATGGCCGCGCGCTGGCGTTGACCACCAGAGATCTTGTCGGGCAGCAAGCGCGCGCAAGCTCCGATCCCCAAGCGCTCGAGCAGCGCCGACACCCGCCGCTTACGCTCGCCTGAGCCCACGCCCAGCAGCCGCAGCGGATACTCGACGTTCTCGGCGATATTGAGCACTGGCACCAGGTTGAATTGCTGAAAGATAAAGCCGACCTTCTGCCGCCGCACCTCGGTGCGCCGCCGCTCGCTCGCAGCAGTCAGCTCCTCGTCGAGAAAATGCAGGCTACCGCTGCTCGGGCTATCGATCAAGCCACAAATATTCAAGATAGTGCTCTTGCCGCTGCCCGAAGGCCCCATCAGCGCCAGCAGCTCGCCAGCGCCCACGCTGAAGCTCACCGAGCGCAGCGCCGCGAAGGGCGTGCCACCAGAGTGGTAAACCTTGCCCAGCTCCTCGGCCGCTAAAACATTAGTAGTCATTTGCTTAATAACCAGTTGATAAATCTAAAAGACGATAACGCCGACTAGCCGTATTCGGCAGCTCCCGACTCGCCACCAGCAAAGCCTGGAGCTCGTCCATGGTCTTCGGCACTTGGTCTTTGGGCAGGCTCACGCGCAAAAACTCCGCCCGCCGCAGCGCCCCATAACCATTGGCTATAGCTCGAGCGTGGGTTTCGCTGGCCATAAAAGCATCCAAGCTCGGCGCATCCGCCCACACCGTCATCGTCCAAGCGTCGTTGCTGAAAACCCCAGCCTTAGCCTGAAAGGCGATAAAGCCCGAATTCGACTCCAGCGAACGCACCACCGCGAAGGAATGCCGCCAAAAGCCGAAGTTCTTGATAGGGTTGAGCCCGAGCTCGGCGTGGGTAATCCCCACCGTCACCGTATCTGTCGCCGCGCCGTTCAGCGAGCCATCGTCTGCCACCCCAGGCCCGACGAGTTCGCTCACCGATACACAAGCGCTCGACATAGCGCACAGCGCCAGCACAGCCAACAAACGGCTAAGAACTTTCATCATTAATAACCAGAAGTATCCTGCCCAGCGTCAGCCAAAGCCACAGCCAGATCTTCCTCGAACAGACGGAACATCCGCAAGCTCACCGCCGACATACTCTCGGTATCGCTCGCCTGCGCCGCCTCGCGCGCTAGCTGCAGCAAGCGCGCTTGCTCGGCGGCATCATCCACGCGCTCGGCGATCTGCGCACCGCTAAACCAAAGCTGGGCGCGCACGTGAGCTGGAGCCTGCTCGAATTCGGGGCTCTGCACCGCCGCTTGATAAGCCTCGTCGGCGCTCTCCAGGCGGTTGAAGAAGCCAGGCACCGCGAGGAAAGTCGACATTGCCACCAGCCGCGCCTCCAGCGTCACCGCTAAGTCGTCGATAACGCGCTCGTCGACGCTAGTCTCCAGCATAATCAAAGCCTTATCGATCTTCGCCATGCCAGCATTGGCCAAGTCCATCTTCTTCCAAGGCCAAAAAGCCGCCCCGCCCTGCATCGCCTCGGTGGAACCGTAATAGGCCAGCAGCAATGCGTCGCTAGGATGAGCCTGCGATAGCCTCTGGAAAGCAGCAAAAGCATCATCCAAAGCGTCGTCATCGTCGTCGACGGCGCCAGCGAAATAGGAACGCGCTTGCTCGAGCTCGTCTAAATCCAAGGCAGCGGCGCTCATTGCCGCCAAAGCCAGCAACGCGAATAAAATTGAACGCAAAGTTATAAACATGAGTTTTCCTCTTTAGTTAAAAATAATTGAATACACATAGCACAGTGCAACGCGCCCAATTATCAGCACCCCAACCCCAAACCACCGCCTTTGCGACCAGCGGCAAATAGCGGCGACGAATGGTGGATTAAACAGACGAATCGCCGCCATACTAGGATTACTGGTCACCACTATTAATAGCAATGCCCCAAATACGCACCAAAACCCCCACCGACTGGCGCAAAGAAATTGCCCTGATCTTGCTATTCAATAGCCTCATCGCCGTTTATCTCGCCACAGTCTACATCGAAGACAACCTTTTAATCTGCTTTGGCTTCTCGCATCTAATAGGCTTCAGCATCTATAGCAGCGTTAAGCTAATGCTCAGCACCAGACTCTGCGACTACAACCCCTTAATCCCTTACAGCCTCGGCATCACCATCGGCAGCTGCGTCGGCGTCGGCGGCAGCTATCTCGTCTTGAACTTATTGCTACAAACCAACCTCGCCGAGTATTTGCAAGTCAGCCGCCGCCCCGAGAGCATCGTGCCCTCGATCTTTACCGGACTATTCTTTGGCTCCGCCGTCGGCTATTTTTTCTATAGCAAATACAAACTCCTGGAAACCAGCCGGAAACTCGCCGAGCAGCAGCGCGAACGCTCCGAGCTCAAACGCGCCGCCAGCGTCAGCCAGCTCAAAGTCCTGCAAGCGCAAATCGAGCCGCACTTCCTGCACAACATCCTCGCCAACGTCATCAGCCTTATCGATAGCGACCCCAAGCTGGCGCGGCAAATGCTGCAGCGCCTCGCCGAGCTCTTGCGCGTCGCCCTCAAGCGCACCCGCGCCGAGCGCATCAGCCTGCGCGAAGAACTCGAATTCGTCGAAAGCTACCTGCAAATCCAGCAAATCCGCCTCGGCGCAAGATTGCACTACCGCATCGACGCCGAACCTCAAGCGCTAGCAGCCGCCCTGCCGCCGCTCGCCATCCAGCCCCTGGTAGAAAACAGCCTGCGCCACGGCATCGAACCCAGCCAATCCGGCGGTCAAGTAATCGTCAAAGCCAGCGTAGCCAACGACAAACTCCACATCAGCGTCAGCGACGACGGCGTCGGCCTTGATCAAAACAGCATCGGCGGTAGCGGCGTCAGCCTCAACAACCTCCGCGGCCGCCTCGCCAGCCTCTACGGCGCCGCCGCCAGCCTGCACCTCAGCGCCCAACAACCCAGCGGCGTGCTAGCGCAAGTGCAACTACCCATCAGCGAACTATGAACGCCCCCAGCGCTCTAATAGTCGACGACGAACCCCTGCTGCGCACCGGCCTCGCGCGCCAGCTCGCCGCGTGTTGGCCACAGTTGCGCGTAGTCGGCGAAGCTGGTAACGTCGAAGAAGCCCTGCAAGCCTTCGAGCAACACCAACCCAGCATAGTCTTCTTAGACATCCAAATGCCTGGGCGCAGCGGCCTCCAACTCGCCGAGCAACTCTCAGGACGCTGCCGCATCGTCTTCGTCACCGCTCACGAGCACTACGCCCTCGCCGCCTTCGAGCGCGCCGCCGTCGACTACCTGCTCAAACCCGTCGCCGACGACCGCCTCCGATTGTGCGTCCAGCGCCTGCAGAGCCAGCTCCAGCAAAGCCCACCCGACAAACTCCAAGGCCTACTCGCCCTACTCAACCAAAACCCCAGCCTCGAATACCTGCAATGGATCAAAGTAAGCAAACGCAATGAAATTAGGTTGCTCGCCATCAGCGAAATCGACTACTTCCAAGCCGAAGACAAATACCTCAACGTCTACAGCCAAAACCACAGCTGGCTACTACGCACCAGCCTCCTCAACCTCGAAGCCCAACTCGACCCCGCGCAATTCCTGCGCGTCCACCGCTCCATCATCGTCCGCATCGCCGCCATCCACAGCATCAAACGCAACCTCAGCGGCAACGGCCACCTCCAACTGAAAAACACCAGCACCACCCTCCCCGTCAGCCGCACCGCCATGACCAAACTCACCACCAGCTAAAAACAATCGAAAAAGCTTGAGAGCATCAAGCTATTCAGCACCGAGCCCCTGGGCGCGCGACCGTCTCGGTCGCCGTGTAAATGTGCCGAAGGCGGCAGGGGTTGGGAGCGCCAAGTTGTACTTGGCTAGAGACGCCTGCATAGGCGTCTCCCCAATCAAGCACAGTCCCTGAAAGCAGCACGCCATGGGCGCGCAACCATCTCACCCGCCTCATAAAAACCCCGAAGCCCATCCTTCCAACCCCACCTAGCCAAAGCATAAATTGCTAAAGCCATCCAACCAGCTAGCAATAGCAGTGAATCAGAATAGTGCGAGCAGGTGAGAAATATGCTACTTTTCTCGATTATGCGCCCTAGTAAAAATCCAGCTCTATTAACCCCCGCTGCTCAAATAGACTTATTTGCCAAAAAGCCGAACCCGTTGGGTTCACTTTTCACACGGCGGGCGAGACGCCACGCGCTCCCAGGGCACCGAGCTAGGTTCACTTTTTATGCGGTAGGCGAAGCACTCGTGGTTCCTGGGTTGCGCTCATAGGAACGGACTGCACCATTTGCGTTAATCTGTTATTCGATAAGCGATGCTTGGAGAAAGCTGGCACCCCTGGGCGCGCAACCGCATCGCCCGCCGTGTAGAAGCTGTCTGGACATCCTTATTGTGTCAAAATAGCAACTCACGAAAGCCGCTACAAGTACAGACGGACCTGACTATCATGCTGCGGCGTGAGCCCTAGCATAGTCGCGCTCTGTTGCTGCTGGTGGGCATAGCCGTTATGGCTGTGAAGGCTGGCTTGCTGCGGTAGAACATCACGATGTAATCCAATATCGCGGCAGAAGCCGACGAGCGGGTATGGTAGCTATGCCACATCAGGTGCTCTGAGACCTTTGCAAAAAGGCATCTTTTTGCCCCCAGCGTTGTTCGCAAATGCTCATTTACTATTGAATAAACTGCGCTTTGCTGCCTAGCTGGGAACAAAAATCTCCGTTTTTTGCACGCGGTCTCAAGTTATGCAAAACTCTCGCTCTGTCTTCAAACGCGAGAAGAAGCTCTCCGCTACCGCGTTGTCCCAGCAATTGCCACGACGACTCATGCTGCCAACGATGCCATGGTCACTGAGCAACTGACGATACTCCGCGCTAGCGTATTGCCGCCACGATCTGATTGATGCAGCAATTCACCAGCATTGAGCTACGCTGACTCAGCGCCATACGCCAAGCATTCAGCTTGTAAGCTTAGCAGGGCGTTGTCTGCGACTGCGGGAGCTGCGAGGAAGTTATTGGGTTCTCAATCAGGGAGTGGCAATGAGGCGCGATTGAATTTTCGGGCTATTAATGCGCACGCGAAGGGCTCGCTGCGGGGGAATGTGCGTGTTTGTTTGGGTGGTTGTTTGGCGTGTGGCGGCTTTGGCGCTATAGTGTTCTTAGGGTGTACTGCCTTGAACAATATCAACATCAAACTAAGGAGTAAATTATGTGCGTAGCAGGATGTAAAGAAGCTGTGCAGCGGCAATTGAGCCGCAGAGGTTTTATTAGGGGAGTCGCTGCTGGCGGCTCGGCTATGGCTCTAGGAGCTTGCACCAGCGACGGCGGTCGGCGCAGGCCTGGTCGTGACCATCACCACCATCGCGGTTTTGACAAGGTCGCCGATTTATCGCATCAGTTACACGAAGATTTTCCTACTTTCTCGGGCGAACCTCAGTTTAGCTTGGAGTCTGTGTACAACTATTCCGAGCACTATTTCAACGAGAATCAGTGGACCCTGCTCGAGCATACGGGCACGCATATGGACGCGCCAATCCACTTCTCCGAGGCCGGCAACCTGACTATGGACGAAATTCCAGTACGCGACTTGGTGGTGCCGCTGGTGGTGGTAGATATTCGCGCTAAGGCTGTAGCTGACGCCGACGCCTTGCTGACGCCAGAGGATTTGCAGGCTTGGGAGAACGAGCACGGGCCTATACCCGAGGGCGCGTGCGTGGCTATGAATAGCGGCTGGGACGCGCGCGTGAATCAAGCTGGAGCTTTCCGCAACGCCGACGACTCTGGCATTATGCACTTCCCGGGCTTCCATGCCGATGCGGCGCAATTCCTAATGGAGGAGCGCGATTGTAAGGGCTTGGCTGTGGATACTTTGAGCCTGGATTACGGCGGCTCTAGCGATTTTCCTGTGCACTATTCCTGGCTGCCGAGTAATCGCTGGGGCTTGGAGTGCGTGGCGAATTTGGCAAAGCTGCCAGCCAAGGGCGCAACTTTGGTTGTGGGGGCGCCGAAGTTTCAAGGCGCTAGCGGCGGCCCGACCAGGTTGATAGCGTTGTATTGAGTTGGGAGCTAAATTAAAACGGGAGGCGAGTAGAGCTCGCCTCCATGCCGAGAGCAAATTGACGCTCCAAGAATGGTAGGCGAGCAAAGCTCGCCTACTGCCGAGTACAACTCGGCGCCCATCCCTATTTCTTGGCTTGCTGGCGGATTAGGCGGATGGTGCGGAGTTGGGCAGTGACGTTGGCGAGGTGGGCGGCGGCTTCGGCGTAATTGAAGTCATCGCCTTTGTTGCTCATGGCGCTGAGGGCTTGCTGGCGCGCGGCTTCAAGCTCGGCTTCGTCGATTTGCTCGGAGCGTAGACCGACATCAGCGAGGATGCTGACGCTGTCGGGCTGTACTTCCATAAAGCCACCAGATAAGAAGAATACGCGCTCGTCGCCTTCGGCAGTTTTCAAGTAAACCGGACCCGGCGCTAGCTGGGTGAGCAAAGGCGAGTGCCCGGGCATTATTCCCAGGTCGCCCATGCTGCCAGTCGCCGAGATCGAAGCTATAGCCCCCGAGTATAGTTGCTCGGAGGGCGAGGCTATGGTGCAGCTTAGAGATTTCATGGTCGAATAACCTAAGCGGCTTCGTCGGCCATAGCCTTGGCTTTAGCCTCGACTTCTTCGATGCCGCCGACCATGTAGAAGGCTTGCTCGGGCAGATGGTCGTACTTGCCATCAAGGATGCCTTTGAAGCTTTGGATGGTTTCTTGCAAGGGCACGTACTTGCCTGGGGTGCCAGTGAAGACTTCGGCGACGGCGAATGGCTGCGACAGGAAGCGCTCGATTTTGCGCGCGCGCGCGACTATGAGCTTGTCTTCCTCAGAGAGTTCGTCCATGCCGAGGATGGCGATGATGTCTTTCAATTCTTTGTAGCGTTGCAAGACGTTCTGCACGCCGCGGGCGACGTTGTAGTGCTCTTGGCCGAGAATCAGCGGGTCGAGCTGCCTGGAGGTGGAGTCGAGCGGATCCACGGCTGGGTAAATGCCCAAGGCGGCGATTTGCCGCGATAGCACGACGGTGGCGTCTAAGTGGGCGAAGGTGGTGGCAGGCGAAGGATCGGTCAAGTCGTCTGCGGGGACGTAGATGGCTTGGACGGAGGTGATGGAGCCAGTGCGGGTCGAGGTGATACGCTCTTGCAGGGCGCCCATTTCTTCAGCCAAGGTCGGCTGATAACCCACTGCCGAAGGCATACGCCCGAGCAGCGCCGAGACTTCGGTGCCGGCCAAGGTGTACCTGTAGATGTTATCGATGAATAGCAGGACGTCGCGACCTTGACCGCCCTCTTGCTTCTCATCGCGGAAGTATTCCGCCATAGTAAGACCAGTGAGAGCGACGCGGAGGCGGTTACCTGGAGGTTCGTTCATCTGACCGTAAACCATTGCCACTTTGGATTCGTTCAGGTCGTCTTTGTTGATGACCCCAGCTTCCATCATTTCGTGGTAAAAGTCGTTGCCTTCGCGCGTGCGCTCGCCGACGCCAGCAAAGACCGAAAGCCCCGAGTGCGCCTTGGCGATGTTGTTGATCAGCTCCAACATGTTGACGGTTTTACCAACACCGGCGCCGCCGAAGAGTCCAATTTTGCCACCTTTGGCGAAGGGAGCTACTAAGTCGATAACCTTAATACCGGTTTCCAGGAGTTCGGTGGACGAGGCTTGGTCGGCGTAGCTCGGGGCTTTGCGGTGAATGGGGAGGTATTGCTCGGCGCCTATGGGGCCAACTTCGTCGACGGGGTTGCCGAGCACGTCCATGATGCGGCCGAGGGTTTTCTTGCCCACAGGCACCGATATGGCTTTGCCGGTATTCTCGACGTCAAGACCACGAGCCAGACCTTCGGTGGAGCCCATGGCGATACAGCGCACGACGCCATCGCCTAATTGCTGCTGGGTTTCCAGGGTCAACTGCGCTTGCTTGACTACGAGCGCGTCGTAGATCTTCGGCACTGCCGCGCGCGGGAATTCGACGTCGACTACGGCGCCGATGATTTGGACTATCTTGCCGTTTTGATTTTCCATAGTGTCTTTAATTTATTGAATTTCTAAATTTAGGCATGAGCTTTTTCAAGCGCACAGCCGGCATACGCTTTAAGGTATTATTGCGAGGGTCGACATCAATACCCAAGGATTCTAGAGCGGTAACGCCGAGTATGGGTTCGACGTCGGAGTCTCCGTAAATTATCGTGCCCCCTACGATATCGCCCATGAACTCGATCTCGCCAGTGGTGATATCCATCTGGATATTGCTGCCGTCTACGAGCTCGTAAGTGCGCTGAGATTTCGGGTGCAAGCCAATGCGCTCCAAGTACTGCTGAGGAACCAGGGTATCGACTGCACCAGTATCTACCAAAAACGAACCCTGCCAGCTCAAGCTCGGGTCGCTGGGGTTCCTGATGGTGGTGGTTACGTAAGTTGCGCCCATGGGTAATAAGTCGTTCCTGCTAAATTCCATCAACTAGCTTATGTCTACGGATAAATCTGGTTAGTCTGGCGAAATCAAGGTTGCGATCACGGTACAAAAAGCGGCGCAATGTGCGCCTTTGCGAAAAGGGTAAACCTCTAAGTTTTAAGGCTATGCCAGATGACACCATGCGCATATCGTATTCCGATGCTTCGCTCATTCCAGATGTAGCCAATTTTTTTAGCGAAGTTCGACAACTATCTGGGCAGTCGGCAAGCAAGCCCACTAATGACTTAAGCTCCAGCTCTCCATCCGTATTTTCTTGCAATAAGCAATAAACAGCTAGTATCGTCAAAGCAACTTGCAGGCTAACAATAATAGCTAACAACCAGGCCTCGCTAATGATGCTCATATGTATAAATTTTGCTTTCTGATAATGGCAATATAGCCGCTAACACAGTGAATTACCACTGTCAACATTATAAGAACTAGCGACTCTACAATCAGATAGACGCCTGACAACTTAAAACTAGCAACAAGCACTAAAACAATCAGCGCTAACACGGAAACTACAAATAGTAGGTTCCTAGTATTCGCTGCTGCGTTAATGAGATAAGGGATTGCGAAGAAATACAAAATATCAGGGTTAATTTTGAACCGTAATGTGGTTGGCTCTAATGTGGCAATAAATGCTATAGCCAACGGCACAACTACGGTTATTAACAAATGCACAAAATAATGCTGGTAGCTACTACTCATGCGCATCAAACATCACACCGCTTCGGCACCTCCCACGATCTCTGAGAGTTCCTGAGTAATAGCAGCTTGGCGGGCTTTGTTGTAAATCAGTTGCAGCTCGTCGATCATGGAGCCGGCGTTATCGGTGGCGCTTTTCATGGCGACCATGCGCGCTGCTTGCTCGCAGGCGGCGTTCTCTACAGTGCCTTGATAGACCAGAGCTTCAATGTAGCGCTGCAGCAAGGCTGTGATTAGCTCTTGGACTTCGCCTTCGTAAATGTAGTCCCACGGTAGAGCTTGGTCGGCGCTGCTTTCAGCAGCGCTGAGGGGCAGTAGTTGCTCTATGGTTGGGGTCTGGGTCATGGTATTGACGAAGCTATTATGAGCAACATAAAGCTCGTCGATCTCCTCGCGCTCGAAGGCTTGCACCAAGACATTGACCACGCTGATGATGTCGGCTACTTCCGGGGTGTCGCCGATGCCGCTGGTGCTAGCGACCATATTGGCGCCGAAGCGGCGCATGAAGGCTAAGCCCTTGTTGCCGATGCTGGCGATCTGAGTGTTGACGCCGAGCTCTTGCCAAGCCGCCATCTGCTGCACCAGTTTTTTGAACAGGTTGATATTCAAGCCGCCGCAAAGCCCACGGTCGGTGGAGATCAACAAGACGCCGACGTTCTTAACTTCGCGGGTCGATAAGAAGGGGTGCTTGTACTCAGCGTTAGCGTCGGCTAAGTGCTGGATTATCGTGAGCATGTTGTCGCTATAAGGGCGACTGGCTTGCATACGCTCCTGCACTTTGCGCATTTTGCTGGCTGCTACCAGCTCCATGGCGCTGGTAATCTTGCGCGTGCTGTTTACCGAGGCTATCTTGGTGCGGATTTCCTTGCCTATCGCCATGGTCTTACCAACTGCTGTTAGCTTTGCAGCTTTTCACTACTTCGTGCAAGCTGGCTTTAATAGCATCGGTGTAATCGCCACTACTGTTGATGCTTGCGACTAAATCGGCGTACTCGGATTGCATATAGCTGTGCAAAGTTTTCTCGAAGGCTAGGACTTTATTGAGCTCTATGTCGTCGAGATAACCCTCGTTGGCGGCAAACAAGCTGATTGCCATCAACGCTACCGATAAGGGCTGGTACTGCGCCTGCTTCATAAGCTCGGTTACGCGCTGGCCGTGTTGCAACTGCTTGCGTGTGGCTTCGTCCAAATCCGAGGCAAATTGCGAGAAGGCTTCGAGTTCGCGATACTGCGCTAGAGCCAAGCGCACGCCGCCGCCGAGTTTCTTGATGATATTAGTTTGGGCAGCGCCACCGACCCGAGACACCGAGATGCCCGCATTAATGGCTGGGCGAATGCCCGAGTTGAATAAGCTGGTTTCAAGGAATATCTGACCGTCGGTGATGGAGATGACGTTGGTCGGTACGAATGCCGAGACGTCGCCAGCTTGGGTTTCGATTATTGGCAGCGCCGTCAGCGAGCCAGTTTGACCTTTAACTTTGCCACCAGTGAGCTTTTCGACGTGCTCGGCGTTAATCCGCGATGCTCTTTCCAGCAAGCGCGAATGCAAATAGAAAACGTCGCCGGGGAAGGCTTCGCGGCCTGGTGGGCGACGCAACAACAGCGATATTTGCCTGTAGGCAACGGCTTGCTTACTCAAATCATCGTAAATTATCAGGGCGTCTTGACCAAGGTCGCGGAAGTATTCGCCCATGGTGCAGCCCGAATAGGGCGCTATGAATTGCATCGCTGCCGGATCGGACGCCGATGCTGCTACCACTATGGTGTGCGCCAGAGAATCGTGCTCTTCGAGTTTACGGACGACGCTAGCGATGGACGATTGCTTCTGGCCAATGGCGACGTAGATGCACTTGATGCCACTACCCTTCTGGTTGATTATGGTGTCGATGGCTATGGCGGTTTTGCCGGTTTGGCGGTCGCCGATGATGAGCTCGCGCTGACCACGACCAATTGGAACCATGGCGTCGAGCGCGGTGTAGCCGGTTTGCACTGGCTGCGCCACCGATTGCCGACTAATAACCCCAGGGGCGACTTTCTCTATGGGCTGCATGTCGGCGCTTTTGATGTCGCCTTTGCCGTCCAAAGGATTGCCTAGAGCGTCGACGACTCGACCGAGCAAAGCCTCGCCTACTGGAACTTCCAATATCCTATTGGTGCACTTGACTTTTTGGCCTTCGGCGAGCTGCAGATAGTCGCCCAAGAGCACGGCGCCGACCGAATCGCGCTCAAGGTTCAAAGCCATGCCGTAGATGCCGCCTTCGAATTCGAGCATTTCGCCGTATTTGACGTCGCTCAAGCCGTAGATGCGGACTATGCCATCAGCAACGCCAACAATAATACCTTCGGTCGCTAATTGCGCGTCGAGCTCTAAATCCGCTATGCGTTTGCGGATGATGTCTGATATTTCTGCGGAATTAAGTTTTTGCATTGCTGTATTTCGATATTAATTTTTAATAGAGCTAGGCGCTCATAAAGTTTTCGCGAGTTTGCTAATCTGGCCTTTGAGCGAATAATCGATGGATTTATCGCCAGAGCGGCAGACTACTCCAGCTATGAGGCTGGGGTCGACTTTGACTTCGAGCTGGACTTCTTGCGCCTGCCAATGCTCGCCGAGTTTGGCTTGTAGCTTTTTCAGCTCTGCCGCTTTCATGGCGCGCGCGCTCAGCACTTCGACTTGGACTATTGAGCGCGCCTGCAGGCTCAAATCGACGAATTGCTGGTGAATCTCTGGCAGCAAGGTCAAGCGTTCGTTCTGTGCTAACAAGGCTAACAGGTTTTTGACGCCAGGCTCAAGCTTACCCGCCACTTCCAGCAGTAGCTCTACTTTCTTAGCCTTGCTCAGAGTCGGCGCGGCGAGCAGCTTACTGAGCTCCTTATCGACAAACAACGAACTCAAAGTCTGCAAGGATTTCTGCCATTTGTCAACGGCATCGGCCTCTTGAGCGCATTCAAATACGGCTCGAGCGTAAGGACGCGCCAGGGCAGAGTTCGCTATCATCGCTACAGGCGCTCGACCAGTTCGCTGAGCATATCGTCGTGCTTGCCAGCTCGGACTTCGACGCTAGTTAGCTGGGTAACTCCAGCTACTACTAAAGCCGCGAGTTGACCACGAAGCTCGTCTTTGACACGCACCACGCTCTGATCGATGTCTTCCTGAGCGCTCTCAATGATGCGCTCTCTCTCGACTTGAGCTTGCTGCTTGGCTTCTTCGATGATTTTGGCAGCGCGCTGCTCGGCGTTATTTATCAGCTTGCTGGCTTCGGCTTTGCTCTCTGCCAATAGCTTCTGCGACTGCTCTTGAGCGTTATCGAGCTCGGCGCGTCCGCGCTCACCGGCGGCTAGACCATCGTCTATGCGCCGCTGACGCTCCTGCAGAGCTGCTATTATCGGTGGCCATACATACTTCATGCAGAAGCCAACGAAAATAGCAAAGGCAATAGCTTGGCCGAGCAAGGTTAAATTTAGGCTCATAGTGAATTTCCTGAGCTATCAACTAGCCGCCAAGCTGGCCTATGAAGGGATTAGCGAAGGTAAAGAATAGCGCTAGACCAACGCCGATCATGGTTACTGCGTCCAACAGACCAGCGACGATGAACATTTTCACTTGCAGCATCGGCGCCATTTCTGGTTGACGAGCTGCGCCCTCCAGAAACTTGCCGCCCAAGATGCCGAAGCCGATGGCAGTGCCGAGCGCACCCATGCCGATCAATAAGGCCACCGCCAGCGCGGTAAATCCAACTACTGTTTCCATTTAATTTAACACTCCTGTTGATTAAGAATAACTGCAACCACCCTAATGCTTTTCGCTCGCCATGCTTAGGTAAACGATGGTCAACATCATGAAGATGAAGGCCTGCAAAACGATGATCAAAATGTGGAATATAGCCCAAGGCACTGATAGCAACCACTGGGCGTAAAAAGGTAATAGAGCTATGAGTATGAAAATCAGCTCGCCAGCGTACAAGTTGCCGAATAGGCGCAAGCCCAAGGATATCGGCTTGGCTAATAGAGTAACGCTCTCTAAAATAAAATTAACTGGTATCAGCAGCTTATTATTGAAAGGCTGCAGGGTAAGCTCGGCGACAAAACCACCGACGCCTTTCATCTTGATTGAGTAATACAGGATGAGGAAGAACACCGATAGGCTCATCGCCAGGGTGATGTTCGGGTCGGTGGTTGGGACTACCTTCATATACTCGACGCCAGCGAGGCTGAATAGGACTGGCAAGAGATCTACTGGCACCAGGTCCATTAAGTTCATCAGAAACACCCAGACAACAATAGTTAGGGCCAGCGGCGCGATTAAAGTGCTTTTGCCGTGATAGGTCTCGCGCACGCTTTTATCGACGAACTCTACCATCAACTCGACAAAATTCTGTAATGCCCCAGGAGTGCCGCTACTGGCTTGGCGCGCGGCTTTGCGAAATACGTATAAAAAGATAGCCCCTAAAAACAGCGACCAGCCGATGGAATCGATATTAATAGCCCAAAAACCCATCTGCTGATATTCTTCCGCACTATGCGCCAAACCCCAGGTGCCATCTTCTTTGCGGCCATAGGCTAAATTCTGCAGGTGATGCTTGATGTAATCAGATGGATTTGCTGCTGCCACTGTAGCTCCTGTTGTCAGAATTTGCGCGCTGCGAAAAGAAACGCTGTAACTATATAAGTATATATGTAGCCAGCTAACAAAGAAGCAAGCTCGTTAGCCGACAGATCGAAGAATAAAGCACCTATCAGAGCCAGGCATAGGGCGCCGAAGTAGCGCAGCAGAGCTTGTAGCTTTAGGGCTCTGACCGTTGCTTTGGCTTGCTGAGCGCCGTGCAAGCGGAAGTAATGCCAGCCGCCTGCTGCGGATAACAACAACTGCAACGAGCAACCAACAGCAAAAATTAACGCTAGTTTGCTGCCCAGTGCGTAGGCGGCGCAAATTATAGCTATCGCTACTGGCGCTACGGCTGAAATTAGCAAAAAACGTAGCCAGCGTAATTGATTGCGGCGGCTGGGGTGCCGAGGCATGGCGAGCTAGGCGTAGCTACATGTACAAGCTGATGAAATTACACGGCTTATGTCGAGAATCCAACTGCTCGCAGAGAATTTTCTGCCAAGCGGTTTTGCAAGCTCCGGTGGAGCCTGGAAGCGCGAAGATCAAGGTGTTGTTCGCGAGACCAGCGCAAGCGCGCGATTGCACGGTGGCTGTGCCGATCTCTTGCAATGAGATAGCGCGGAAGAGTTCGCCAAAGCCCGGGATATCTTTATCGAGCAGCGGCGTGATGGCTTCGGGGGTGACGTCGCGCGCGGCAAAGCCGGTGCCGCCGGTGATGAGAATTATGTGGACATCGGGATTGGCGACCCAAGCCGAGACTTGGGCGCGGAGCTGGTATTTGTTGTCTTTTAATAGGCTGCGGTCTGCGAGCTGGTGTCCCAAGTCGACGACGGCTTGAGCCAGGTAATCACCCGAGCTATCGTTGCTCGAATCTCGGGTGTCGGACACGGTCAGCACTGCGGCGCCTAGGCGAAAAAATTTATCGGTGGTCATGCTTGTTGTTTAGTAGAGGCCTGGCGTTTGCTGTACAGCCAATACAGCACGGCTATGAAGTTGAGGGCTAGAACTAAGGCCGATACCCGCATCAGGCTCATCCAGCCAGTATTGAATAGTAGCCAGGCCGAGAATATTGAGGTGAAGGCTTGCACGCTGAAGGTGCCGAGGTCGTTCCAGGATTGCACCATGTGGCGCTCGTGGCTCTGGTAGCTCTGGGGTAGCAAGGCGGTGGCGCCAGTGAAGAGAAAATTCCAGCCTACGCCCAGCAATACTAAGGCCACCCAGAAATTAAGGAACGCCACTCCCGTTGCCGCCGTAACGAAGCAAAACGAGTACAAGACTATCCCAGTGAGCAGCAAGCCCTTGATGCCGATTTTTCTAATCAGCCAAGGAGCTATAAAAGAGGGCAGGAACATCGCCAGCAGATGGCTTTGGATGACCCACTTGCTGGCCTCCAAGCTATGACCATTTACATGGTGCATACTCATCGGGGTGGCGACCATGATCAACGTCATCACGCCGTAGCTGGTGATGGAGCTGAGCAGCGCAGCGAGGAATACTGGCTGCTGGATGATCGTCGTCGCCTTCCTCTTGACCGGAGCTGTATCGGCGACTCGGGTAACGACCGGTTCCTTGAAGCAATACTTGTATAGCACTACGGCGATTAGCTGGAAAAGCGCTAACACCAGGAACATAGCTGAGTAGTTGCCGCTGAGTAAGTCTTTGCTGCGCAAAGCTACTTCGGGACCAACATAAGAGGCGGCGATACCACCGAGCATGATGCGAGCTAGCGCCGAGGGTCCCTGCTCCGGAGCTACGCTCTCCAGGGCGGCGTAGCGCATTTGCTGGGCTCCTGCTAAGGTGGTGCCGATACCCACGCAAGCGATTATGAATAGCCAAAACATGGAATTGCTGATGGCGAACCAAGATAGCACTGAGCAGACGCTGGCGAAGGCGCACATGCCGATGCCCACCAGCCGGCGACCGTAGCGTTGGAATAAGCGCCCGACCGGTATGGTGAACAAAGCCAGAGCAATCAAGGTCGCCGCTACGGGCAGAGTTGCCAAGTCTTCGTGCGGCGCTAATTCAAGCCCGATAAAGCTGCCAGCAAATATCAGCGCTGGCATAACTACCATCAGCAGGGCTTGGGTGGCGAGCAGGGTCCAGACGTTGTTGGGAAAGTACATGGGTTGTTGGTTGGCAAGCGTTGGTGTGGGCTGGGTGCAGTGTAGTTATAAGGCGGGACTATCCAAGAGTTGTGTGGTGTTTTGTTGGTGGCAATAATTATTGCTCGGAGCATTATAGTTAGAGGTATAATGTAGCTTCGTATAATCACTGACAAGTAATGACAAAGGTTAATCCCTTCTATTTCGGGACTTGGGTAGGCACGGGGGATTTTTGTAATCGAATCCAAGAGATGGATGAATTGCAGCGTGATGTTGATGCTGGCATGAACGTTCTGCTCTACGCTCCGAGACGCTACGGTAAAACTTCGCTGCTCAAGCAACTGACCGAGAGGCTGAGTAGTTCTGGAAGCTATCGGGTGGTCTACTTTGATTTCTTCAGCGCGGCTTCGCCAGGTGAGTTTATTCAGCAGTATTTTGACGCCATTATCCATGCCCTACCCTCGCCACGGGAAAAAGCTTATGAGCTATTGAAGGGGGTGCTGAAAATTCGCCCGCAGGTGCATATGAGTTTGAGTGCAGATAGTGGCACCGCCTACACCCTGACCTTTAACCGCAGCGAGCAGGATATGGCGCTGAACGATGTCTTGCAATTGCCCCAGCGCTACGCCAGCAAGCGCTCGGATAAGGTGCTGGTGATCTTCGATGAGTTTCAAGAGGTTGAGGCTTTGGGTTTGGAGGATAAGCTGCGTTCGGTGCTGCAAGGGCACGGGCGCGACGTGAGCTACATATTCTGCGGCAGCAAGAAATCTTTGCTGCTAAAAATGTTCAACGACAACACTCGAATCTTCTATCGCTCGACAAAACGTCTGCACATCGGCGCTATAGCATTAGCGCACTGGCAGCAATTCATCATCGATAAATTTGCGAGCACGGACAAGAGCATAGGTAAAGACGTGGTCAAGCTCATAGCCGACTTGGCTCAGGGTTTGCCGTATTACACCCAGCAATTGTGTTACGCGGCTTGGGAATGCTCTGGAGATACCGTGGATACTAAGATCATAGATCAAGCTTTGCGCCTGACCTTGGCGCGTGAAAGCGACCTTTACAGCGCACTCTGGAGCGATCTGACCCCAAAACAAAGGCGCACGCTCAAATACCTGGTGCGCTCCGGAGGCGACGCGGTTTATTCCAGCAGCAACCTAAGCGCCTACGACTTCAACGCCTCGACCCTAAAGAGCACGCTGGAATCACTCCAGAAAAAAGATCTAATAGACCGCAACGGCACGCAGTATTACCTGGTAGACCCTTTCATGGCGCACTGGGTGCGGGGCTTGGGTTAGCTACTGGCCAACAAACTAGCATTACCGCCGGCGGCGGTGGTGTCGACGCAGAGGTGGCGTTCGTGGATGCTGTGGGCGCGGTCGGGGTAGTCGGTGATGAGGGGGATTATGGCGCCAGGGAGTTGGCTCAGGGCTTGGGCGTAGGCTTGGGCACGAGTGTCTTCGCCCCACCAGACGAGGCCGCCAAAGTTGGGGAGTTGCGCTAGCTGCTCGGGCTGTAGCTCGCCAGTAACGGCGATGGCGCGCCCACCTAGTTGCTCTACTGCTAGCACTTGCTGACGCACTGCTTCTGCTCTTGGGCCCAGGCACAACAATGGTGGGCGCTGGTAGTAGTTGATTTCGTTGAGTTCGCCAGTGGGGCCTGGGAGTTGCTGCGAGCTGATGGGATCAAGGGGGTGATGTTGGCGATGTTTATTGAGCTCGGCGCTGATAGCGCTCAAGTCTGCTGGCTCGTGCTTGTTGTCCAGATGCTCTGGAGCGGCTTTCTGAGTGAAGCGCGGCAGGTAATTAGACCCGCCAGCTTTGGGTCCAGTGCCCGACATACCTTCGCCGCCAAAGGGTTGCGAGCCGACCACGGCGCCTATCTGGTTTCTGTTGACGTACATATTGCCGACTTGGAGTTGCTCGCGTAAGTCTTGCACGCGCGAATCTATGCGCGTTTGTAGCCCAAAGGTAAGGCCGTAGCCGCTGCTGTTGATGGCTTCGACTACGAGTTCAATATCGTCGCTGCGGAAGCTGGCGATGTGCAGCACGGGGCCGAATACCTCTTGCTCTAGAACTTCGATACCACTGATTTGAATCAAGGTTGGTGCGATGAAATTGCCCGCCTCTGGCACCGCGAGCTTGTGCAGCAAGCGCCCGTCTTGCTCGGCGGCGTCTATGTAAGCATTGATAGCGCCCTGGGCTGCGGCGCTGATCACTGGACCGACGTCGGTGCTTAGGCGCCAAGGGTCGCCGACTTCGAGCTCGTCCATCGCGCCGATGATCATGCGCGTTAGCGGCTTGAGTACGTCTTGCTGCACGTACAAACAGCGCAGCGCCGAGCAGCGCTGCCCAGCCGATTGAAAGGACGAGGCGATGATGTCGCGCACGGCTTGCTCGGCGAGCGCGCTGCTATCGACGATCATGGCGTTGAGCCCGCCGGTTTCGGCGATCAAGGGCGTGCCTGGGCGCATATGCGCTGCCATATTGACTTGGATGGCGCGCGCGGTGGCAGTGGAGCCGGTGAAGGCAACGCCATCGACGCGCGCGTCTGAGCTTAGCGCCAACCCGACTTGTTTGCCATCTCCAGGTAATAGTTGTAAGGCTGTTTTTGGCACACCGGCTTGGTGCAATAGCTTGACTGCGAAGGATGCGATGGCCGGAGTGGTCTCGGCGGGTTTGGCGAGTACGCCATTGCCAGCCGCGAGCGCGGCGGCGATTTGCCCAGTGAAGATAGCCAATGGGAAGTTCCACGGGCTGATGCAAGTGAAGACGCCGCGCGCGGGCTCGGTCAACAGGCTAGCTTGCTGGGCGTAGTAGTAGAGAAAGTCTACAGCTTCGCGCAATTCGGCGACCGAATCGGCGAGAGTTTTGCCAGCTTCGGTGGCGAGCAAGGCGAAGAGCTCGGCGTAGTTATCCTCGTATAGTTGCGCCGCGCGTTGTAGTGCAGCGCTGCGTTGTTCCACTGGTGCTTGCCAGCTTTGCGCCGTGCTCAGCGCTAGCTCTATTTGCTCTGGGCTCGCCTCGTAGACGCTGCCGATGGGTTCGCCAGTGGCTGGATTGTGCGCTGCTCGGATCCTTGAGCTCGGTTGCGTGGGCGCGCTGAGTTCGGGAAAGACCTGCCAATTGGCCGGACGAGTGCGTTGGCTATCTATTGCTCGCAATTGCTCAACGTCGGCTAGGTCAAAGCCGCGCGAGTTGGCGCGTTCGGGTGCGAATAGCTGCGGGCCAGTTGGCAAGGGAGTGCGTGGCTTGGTCTCATCGAGCTGAGCGAAGGGACAAGCGCCGACTTTAGAGGCCGGGACTTTAGTATCAACGACTTGATTAACAAAAGACGAGTTGGCGCCGTTTTCCAGTAGCCGCCGCACCAGGTAGGCGAGCAGATCTCGGTGCGTGCCCACTGGCGCGTAGATGCGGCAACGCGTGCCGTATTGCGACAATACCAGCGCGTGCAGCGCTGCGCCCATGCCGTGCAAGCGCTGGAACTCGAAACGTTGCTGGTCGATCTCGCTGCCAGCCAGGTGCAATATGGTGGCTACGCTGTGGGCGTTGTGGGTGGCGAATTGCGGGTAGATGCGATCGCTTAGTTGCAATAGTCGCCGCGCGCAGGCGATGTAGCTGATATCGGTTAAGTGTTTGCGCGTGAACACGGGGAAATCGGTCAAGCCTTGGACTTGCGCGTGCTTGATCTCGCTATCCCAGTAGGCTCCTTTGACCAGCCGTAGCATTATGCGGCGCTGGTTGCGCTCGGCCATTGCGTTCAGGGCTTCGATGACATCGAAGGCGCGGCGGCTGTAGGCTTGCACCACGAAGCCGAGCCCAGGCCAATCTGCCAGCGCTGGGTCTGCGAGCAAGGCTTCGATGACTTGCAGCGATAGGCCGAGCCGGTCAGCCTCTTCAGCGTCTATGTTCAAGCCCATGTTGGCCTGTGCTGCACTTCGGGCGAGCTCGCGTAAGGTCGGTACGAGCTCGCGCATGACCCTAGAGCTTTTGGCGACTTCGTAGCGCGGGTGTAGCGCCGAGAGCTTGACCGAGATGCCAGGGTTGGCACGAACGTCGGTGCTTAGGCAGCGCGTGGCGATTGCGGCTATGGCTGCCGCGTAGGCTGCCGCGTAGTTGGCGGCGTCAGCGGCGGTCATCGCGGCTTCGCCGAGCATATCGTAAGAATAGCTGTAACCTTCGGCCTCGTGCTTGCGCGCGCGTTGCATGGCCGCGTTAATGTCTTGCCCGAGCACGAATTGGCGCCCCATCTCCTGCATGGCTCGGCTGACGGCGTTGCGAATCACCGGCTCGCCCATGCGCTTGAGCATAGACCGTAGCGTGGCTGCCGGGTTGGGGTCGTCGAGTATTTTGCCGCTCAGAAACAAGCCCCAGGTCGAAGCGTTGACCAGCGGCGAAGCCGAGCTGCCGATATGCTTGCTCCAATCAGAGGCGACTATCTTGTCTTCGATGAGCGCGTCCATAGTGAAGTTATCGGGCACGCGCAGCAGGGCTTCCGCCAGGCACATTAGCGCTACGCCTTCTTTGGTAGATAGCCCGTACTCAGCTAGAAACACTTCCATCAGGCCCGGGTGCTTCTGGGCGCGGATTTGCTCGACTAGCTTGGTGGCGTGCGCGCTAATCTGCCCGCGAGCCTCAACATCTAGATCGGCTATTTGCGCTAGCTTTTGCGTCAACTCCTGCTCGTCTTGGAGTTTATTGCTGTCCCATTGGGGGTTAAGGTCGATCATGGGTGGTTGTTGTTATTAATGAGGCTGGGTATTCTCTGTATTTGTGGGCGAATTGCTCGCGGTGTGGCAAAATATGTGCTAAGTGGCTTGGTGGTCTCAAGCCTCCAATTGCGCCAGCCACGGAGCGAGGGGTCGGACTTCGATGCCTGTGGGTAGGCTTTGGGGCTGGCGGAGGTTGGCGACTAGCTGCAGGGCGGCGGTTGGTTGTAATTCGCGGGTGAAGCGCTTGAGGGCTGAGCCGGGTTTGCTGGCGCTGGCTTTGCACTCTATGAGGGTGTGCGGTTGTTGGTCGTGGGCGATGACGAAGTCGAGCTCGGCGCCGTCTTTGGTGCGCAGATAGTGTAGTTGGGTGTCTGCACCCTTAATGTCTTGTAAAAACTCGACGTGCTTTAATAGCGCGCAAGCGAGCAGGTTTTCCAGGCGGGCGCCGTGGTCGCCAAGCACTAAGCCGGTATCGTAAAAATAGACTTTGACTCGGCGCGAGAGCGCGCGGGTTATTTTGCGATGCCAAGGGCGGATGGTGAAGATGATGTGCAGCGCTTCGAGGATGTCGAGGTAGTTTTTTAGGGTGCTCGAAGATACTGCGAGGTCGTGGGCGATGTTGGCGAGGCTGAGTGGCGAGCCGATGCGGGAGCGCAACATTTGCAGAAATAGACGCATGGTTTTGATTTCGCGCAAGCGGGCAAAGTCGAGAATGTCTTCGCGCACTAGATCGGTGAAGTATTGCCGCCGCCAGCGTTCGGCATCGATGACGCTATCCGCCAGACAGGGTTCGGGAAAGCCACCGCGCTCCAGTAGGCGTTCGAGCGCTGGCTGCGGCTGGTAGTTTTGCTGGCGGCATAGCTCGGCTACCGATAGCGGGTGCAGGCGGTAGGCGAAGTAACGCCCAGCTAGCGAGGCGCCGCTTTGACGAAAGGTATCGAGGCGGGCGCTGCCAGTTACGAGAATGCCTTGATCAGGGCGGCGCGCGTCGCTCAAGCCTTTGAGCCAATTTTTCCAATCGTGCATTTTGTGGATTTCGTCAAAGATTAGTAGCTGGCTAGCGGCGTTCCAACTGCGGCGCTGGATGATGGTGCGGTCCTCAAATACATCCCAATTCAAGTATTGGCCATGGGCGAAGTTAGCTATCAAGCCACGCGCGAGAGTGGTCTTGCCAGCTTGCCGCGCGCCGCTGATTAACACTACTTTGCGCCTTAGATCTTTTGTGATCATATTGCTTAGGTATCTATGGAACATACGACTTAAATGAAGTACGTTGGGAAAAAGTCGCGACTATTTTAGTGTTTAGTTTGAAAAAGTCGAATTTTGGCGGGTCGCGGGTTGATGGTTTGGCGTGTTGGGTTTAGGACGATTTGCCCTAGCTAATTTTATGAGTAGAGGGTTTGTGGAGTTCGGCTGCTTAGGTATATGGGTCAGGTAATTGCGACTTAAATGAGGTGCGTTGGGAAAAAGTCGCGACTATTTTAGTGGTTGGTTTGAAAAAGTCGAATTTTGGCGGGCTGCGGGTTGATGGTTTGGCGTGTTGGGTTTAGGAGGATTTGCTCTAGCTAATTTGATGAGTAGAGGGGTTGTGGAGTTCGGCTGCTTAGGTATATGGCTCAGGTAATTGCGACTTAAATGAGGTGCGTTGAGAAAAAGTCGCGATTATTTTAGTGGTTGGTTTGAAAAAGTCGAATTTTGGCGGGGCTGCGGGTTGATAGTTTGGCTTGTTGGGTTTAGGAGGATTTGCCCTAGCTAATTTTATGAGTAGGGGGGTTGTGGAGTTCGGCTGCTTAGGTATATTGGTTTGGTAATTGCGACTTAAATGAGGTGCGTTGGGAAAAAGTCGCGACTATTTTAGTTTTTACTTTAGAAAAGTCGGGTTTTGGCGGGGAAGGGAGGGATTTTGGCGTGGGTTGATAGTTTGGCGTGTTGGGTTTAAGAGGATTTGTGTTCGCTAATTTAATGAGCAGGGGATCTGTGGAATTTCAGCTGCTTAGGTGTGCGGGTAAGATTGCGACTTAAATGAGGCACGTTGGGAAAAAGTCGCGACTATTTTAGTTTTTACTTTAGAAAAGTCGGGTTTTGGCGGGGAAGGGAGGGATTTTGGCGTGGGTTGATAGTTTGGCGTGTTGGGTTTAAGAGGATTTGTGTTCGCTAATTTAATGAGCAGGGGATCTGTGGAATTTCAGCTGCTTAGGTGTGCGGGTAAGATTGCGACTTAAATGAGGCACGTTGGGAAAAAGTCGCGACTATTTTAGTGTTGAGTTCGAAAAAGTCGATATTTTGAGAGTTCTGCATGACTTGAGACCGCGTGCAAAAAACGGATATTTTTGTCCCCAGCTAGGCAGCAAAGCGCAGTTTATTCAATAGTAAATGAGCATTTGCGAACAACGCTGGGGGCAAAAAGATGCCTTTTTGCAAAGGTCTCATTTTGCGGTTGTGCGCTGAAGAGTGATTCGGGCACGGCTATGGCTGCGCTGCTAGCTTTTGCGGCGCCTCGGCTTATGGGCGCGGTAAAATTGAAGTTTTTTGATTCAAGGAGCTCTATGCCGAGCAAATACCAAAGGTCTGCTGAACCGCCAGCGAGGTTGCACAAAATAATGGCCGAGCGTGGGGTGGCGAGCCGGCGGCGCTGCGAGCAATTGATTGCGGCTGGGCGCGTGCGCGTGCAAGGTAAGCCGGCGCAACTGGGCGCGGTGGTGCGCGCGGACGCTCACATAAGCGTCGACGGTAAGCCGATCCTAGCGCCGAGGCGTCGGAGCACGACGCAGATGCTGCTGCTAAATAAACGCGCTGGCGAGATTTGTAGCCGTAAGCCTTCAGAGCGCTGGCCGCGAGTGTTCGATGCTCTGCCCAAGCCCAAGAATGGTCGCTGGATTATGGTGGGCCGGTTGGATTTGAACACGGCTGGACTGCTGCTATTCAGCAACGACGGCGAGTTGGCGCACAAGCTGATGCACCCGAGTAGTAATGTTGCCCGAGTATACGCTGTGCGCGTGGCCGGTACGCTTACTCCTGAGCATGAGCGCGCGCTGATCAACGGCGTGCAGTTGGAGGACGGCATGGCTAATTTCGAGCACATCCAGAGCGGCGATAATTCGCTTGGCTTTAATAAATGGTACGAGGTTAGCGTACTCAGTGGTCGCAAGCGGATGGTACGCAGGTTATTCGAATCGCAAGGTTTACAAGTGTCGCGCTTGATACGTATAGCCTACGGGCCGCAGGTCCTGGGTCGGGATTTGAAGAATCAGCGCTGGCGTTTCTTGACCGATGATGAAGTTACAGCATTACAACGAGCAGTGGGACTACGACAAAACTATGCCTGAAGCAACTATCAAATACTTCAATAGCCGAGACGCCGGCTTCGAGCGCGACTTTGCCAGCTTGCTGGTGGGCGGACCCGAGAACGACGCTGAGTTGCGCGACCGCGTTGGGCAAATTATCGCGCGCGTGCGCGCCGAAGGTGATGCGGCTTTGCTGGATTACAGCCGACAATTCGACCAACGGCAGGCGAGTAGCGTCGCCGAGCTGACTTATGGTCGTGAAGATTTCGCGCGTAGTTGGGAGGCTTTGGACAGCGAACTCGCGCAAGCTCTGGAATTTGCCTGCGCTCGAATACGCGCCTACCACCAACACCAGGTGCTTAACGATTGGCACTATCAACCCGATTTATCGGTGGGGCAGAGGATCGTGCCGCTGGCACGAGTGGGGATTTACGCGCCCGGGGGCACGGCTTGTTATCCATCTTCAGTGCTGATGAACGCGGTGGTGGCTCGGGTGGCGGGTGTCGCTGAGGTGGTGTTGGTATCGCCAAATGTCGACGCGAATAACCATTTGCTGCTGGCAGCGGCGCATTGCTCGGGTGTAGACCAATTGCTAAGCGTCGGCGGTGCGCAAGCTATCGCCGCGCTGGCTTACGGCACCGAGAGTATTGCCGCTGTGAGCAAGATAACTGGACCCGGCAATAAATACGTCGCCGAGGCCAAGCGCCAAGTTTTCGGCAAGGTCGGCATCGATATGGTCGCCGGGCCTTCGGAGGTGGTGATCATCGCCGACGCCGAGGCGCCGCTGGAGCTGGTAATCGCCGATATGCTGGCTCAGGCCGAGCACGACGTCGACGCGCGGGCGATATTGATAAGCACTAGCGGCGAGCTGTTGTCGACAGTGCGCCAACGTATCACCGAGTTCTACAGCGACCAGCCAAGACGCGCGATCATTGAGCAGGCCTTAGAGCGCAACAGCGCCTTGATCCAAAGTATTAGCTTGGATGAAGCTATAGACCTCGCCAATAGATTGGCGCCGGAGCATTTGCAGCTGATGGTAAACGAGCCACGCCAATACCTAGACGCTATCACTAGCGCTGGCGCGGTGTTCCTCGGTAATAACTGCGCTGAGGTGCTGGGGGATTATTGCGCTGGCAGCAACCATGTGCTACCCACTGGCGGCGCTGGGGTTTATGCCCAAGCTTTGGGAGTTTACGATTTTGTCAAGAGGGTTAGCTACGTCGACGCCACTTCGTGTCCAAACGAGCAACTACAGACTATTGCCCGACACAGCGCGTGCCTGGCCGAAGCTGAAGCCTTGTATGCGCATCAGCAGGCGGCCTTACTGCGCCAACGCTAGTTGGCTATCCTCATAAGCCAAGCAGGTCGTTCATTCCGTACAACCCTGCGGGTTTGTGCGCGATAAAGGCCGCAGCGCGGAGCGCGCCGCGAGCGAATAGGGCTCGATTGCTGGCGGTGTGCGTGAACTTGATACTTTCGCCAGCGAGCAAGAAATGCACGCTGTGTTCGCCGACGACGTCGCCGCCGCGAATGGTGGCAAAGCCGATAGCTCCGCGCGGACGCGCGCCGACGTTGCCCACTCTTTGGTAGATATCCTGGTTATCAAGCTCGCGACCAAGACCAGCCGCTGCGGCTTGGCCGAGGCTAAGCGCGGTTCCTGAAGGCGAGTCGACTTTATGCCGATGGTGGGCTTCGATGATCTCAATATCGGCGCTATCGCCGAGGGCGGCACTGCTTTGCTCGACTAACTTAGCCAGTAGGCTGACGCCCAAGCTCATATTCGACGCTTGAAAAATAGCTATTTGTTTAGCGCCCGCCGCTATGGCGCTTTGCTCGGCAGCGCTAAAGCCAGTAGTGCCCAATACTAAGGCGCAGCCATGACGCTGGCAATACTGCAAGTTGCTGAGGGCATTGCTGGTGCTGCTAAAGTCGACGATAACGTCGGCGGTATCAGTGCCAGCTTCCAGTTGGCTTTGGTAGCTTAACCCATTGGCTGCCAATAGCTCTTGACCGCATCGAGGGTCTTGCTGCTCTACTATCGCCGAATGCAATGCTAGCTCAGGATAGTCTACCAAGCAATTCAACAGCTCTTGACCCATGCGCCCAGCGGCGCCGCTGATGGCTACTCGGATCGGTCTTTGCTCGGTGGCGCTCATGCTCGGACTTCCTTAGAGGCAATTAAGTCTAATTGCCCGACCGCACCAGGATATAGCCATCGAAAGAGCTGCGAATAACACTGATTATCAAGCCTGAACTAAGGTCGAGGCGATAGGAATTGCCGTCGTTCTCTGGGTCTGGGGTGGAAGAATGCAGATAGTTATCGTCATTTCCCAGCGTAAAGACGGCGTTTACTCCCGAGCTGCCATCCGCCGCTAACGCCGATAGGGTTTGTAACTCTTTGGCGTTGGGTAAGCGCCAGTCGTCGTAACCAGCCAGATCGCTAGCTCCAGCGGTCTCCAAAGCATCTTTCCAATTTGCCGAGGAGCTGCCTCCCTGACAAATACCCGCGTCGTATGCCAAACCGCTAGAGCACTTAGCCCACATGAGGTTGGTTTCCAGATCAGTAACAGTGCCGTCGGCGTTATCCTGGTAGCGACTATCCTCCCAATGATAGCCGCGTATGACCCCACTAACTAGACGCACATAAACCGAGCTGTCGGTGTCCAGCGCTGCTGGAGTTGCCGTGGCCTGGCTAAAGGCTACAGCTTTGGTGCCTCTTGCTAAGGCTGTCCAGTATTGATTACCCGCTGCGACATCGGGGAAGTAATGACTATCAATATGAGGCGAGCTATCTTTATGCATATCACTCAAGTCGAGTATTTCGTCGAGAGTCGGTACTCGCCAATCGCTCAGACCACAGAGCGTGTTATTATTGGCGTCTTCGACAGTGCCACTCCAATCATCATAGTAAATTCCACTGCCGCCACTCAGGGCGCCAGTGCCGCCCCAAAGGAATGGGCCATCATTACTGGAATCCACTTCCCAAGTAAGGCCAGTGGTATTATCGTAGACGCAACTCCATTTAGTGCCGACGCTCTCTTCGCCATTGACTTCGTCCCATTCATCGTCTTGTATTGCTAAAACACTGCCATCAATAGCCAATTTAGTAAAATCAAAAGCAGCTACACCAGCGCCAGTTTTATCGAGTTCGTTAGCGAGGTAATCAGCGTCGCGCCCGTAGTGGCAATCCTGCTCGGCGTTAATACTGGCGTCTTCGCCCACGGCTTCGCAGATATCAGAATCTTCGCTGGAATATAAGCCCGAGTAAGTTACGCCGCTATCGTTATAAAGATAATAAGCAGCAGTGGCTTGGCTGTATTGTTGCGAGGGTTCCGAGGACACGTCATTCTCGCCGATACTTTCTAATTGGTAGTAATAAGTTATGGCTCTATCAAGCCCAGAATCAGAGTATGCGGTTGCGGTAATATCTGGTTCGTAGTGGTAATCGGCACAAGTCAAAGAGTTATCGATATCGCAATCTTCGTTGCTGTAACGGTGTAGGTTATAGGAATCAGCATTATCGACCCCGGACCAACTTAAGTCTATCTCGGAATTGCTGAGCACCGTAAAGCTAACATCTGACGGTGGCGCGACTGTTGTGGTTACCTGCAGCACTGAGCTTAAGTCGCTATAAGAGTCTTCGCTTTCTGCTAGCATTATGAAGAAGTACTCGGTGTAGTTGTCTAAGTCATCTACCACGAGCAGGGTAATGCCAGCCGCCTCTTGATAAGCTATCTCGGCACAGGTGGGTGCGGTATCGTTATCTGCCAAGCAATCGCTATCGGTAGTTTGATAAATGCGATAGGAGATGGCGCCATCAATTTCTTGCCAGTTCAAAGTAAGGCCAGTACTGGCTACGTCACCGAGACTAAGAGCTGGCGCGGTCTCAGCGACATTAAGCACGGTGATATTGAGCTCTTGTTGATCGCTGAAGCGACCATCGGAAACGCTCAAATTGATCTCGTAGACATTGTCATTAGCTCTAGGCTCAGAGTCTAAAGGGTTCTCATAATCCATCGCGTCGGTGAAGCTCAATTCGCCATTGCCAGAAGGGTCTGTGCTTATTTCCAAGTAAACGCTATCTGAACCGCTGATACTCCAAGTGAGCTCATCATTATCCGTGTCATCAGCAGCCTGAGCGGTGTAGAAAACACTATCATCGCCTTCGTTCACAGATATGCTAGTCAAGCTGGTAATCTCTGGAACTGATAGGTTGTCGTTCTTTAGAAGCCGTACGACCAAGCCCTGCTCAGAATAGTTGTAGCCGTCGCTAACTCGTAGTGTCAATCCATAGGCGTTATCGCCATCAGAGTCGGCGGGCTGTTCGTACAGCGGAACATCGCTGCCACCATCGTAAAAATCGCTGAAGTAATCTGCAGCAAAGCTGAGGTCGCCACTGGCAGCGTCTATGCTGAAAGCTGCCGCGTCGCTACCGCCGACTATGGAATAATTGATCTCGTCGCCGTCGGCGTCGGTAGCGCTGGCTTGATAGTCGGTGTCCAACCTTTGATCGTCGGCTTCGTGCTCGGTGCTGCTGGTAAATTCCGGAGTGGTGTCGTCCTCGCTAATCGTTATTGAGTAGGTCAAGCTAGAGTCGAAAGCAAACTGCGAAGCATCGGAGATCGCCACGGTTATGCTCTTATTGCCCTCTGCCAGTTCGTTACCGTAGATATCAATGGCAGTATCGTAGGCAGATTCTCCCGCTGGTATGAGGATGGATTTGGCGAGGTAGTAATCCGAGTCGTAATCAGCGCTGCCGCCGAAATCTAAATTTATCGTGCCGCTGGAGCTAGTAGACCTACTGAGCAAAAAACGCACGCCCAAAGAAGCATCGGCCTCAGAGACGACGTCAGTGTCGAGAATGATCTCGACGCTGGGTATGTTGCGGACGTAGACGTTGGTGCTGTCGCTGTCTTGTTGACCGCTGGCGTCAGTAACAGTTAGCTTAAAGGTTAAATCGCTATCTTGCGCTGGAGCGGTGAATTCGACGATGGCGTCTGAATCTGATAGCAGGATAACGCTGTCGCCTCCGGTTTGCTGCCATAGGTAAGTCAGCTCGTCGCCATCAATATCTTGACTGGCGCTGCCATTGAGCTGGACTAGAGTATCAAAATCTACTACTTGAACGGCGCCAGCTTCAGCCTCGGGAGCTTCGCCGCTGAGGCGACTGATGGTCTCCGAGCAGGCCGACATCATCACGACCGCTGCTAGAGCTAAGAGGCTTGTATTTATTCGTGGCATGTTATTCTCGGGCTTACTATGCGATAGCGCAAGGTAACCGTAGTTGGAGGGCAACTTTAATTATTTCTGCCAACTTTTTAACATTTGTGACGGTGCGCGGCATCGCGCTTGAGCTACACCAAATAACAACGGCGCGCGCCTCTCTATGAAGCGCGCGCCGTACACAAGCGTAACAGTAGCGTAACAGTTAAGCTAAGGACTACGCTGCCTCCAGAGTCAGCCTCAGGCAATCGATGATTTCGTCGACGTGCGCTTTGGTTGCCACCAGCGGCGGCGCGACTATGGCGCTATCGCCGGTCCACTTGACATGACAGCCGTTATTGAAAAGCTGCTTTTGCAAAGCGCCGCCGCGAGCTCCAGGCTTGCCGTCTATAGGATGCACCTCTACTCCGCCCATAAGACCAACGCCGCGAATGTCGCGCACAATGGCTATATCCTTGAGTGTCCACAGGGCGTCGAGGAAATACTCAGAGAGCGCGTTCGAATTGGCGAACAAACCCTCATCCTCGTAAATTTTCAAAGTCGCCAAGCCGGCAGCGCAAGCAGCAGGGTGGCCGGAGTAGGTATAGCCGTGAAACAGCTCCACTGCTTTATCGCCGCTGGCGTCGACGATGCTGGAATAAACATGATCGCGCACAGCCACCGCGCCCATGGGTATCGCGCCGTTGGTGAGCGCTTTCGCCATAGTCATGATGTCTGGGGTAACGCCGAAGTATTGCGCGGCAAAATTAGCTCCCGCCAGGCGACCAAAGCCGG
This sequence comes from Gammaproteobacteria bacterium, assembly GCA_965229495.1. Lineage (GTDB taxonomy): Bacteria > Pseudomonadota > Gammaproteobacteria > CBDBNL01. The sequence continues at coordinate 2,522,437 of OZ245880.1, read as the reverse complement.
TTATGACTTCGTCGAAGATTAACAATATGCCGTGCTTATCGCATATCTCGCGCAGGCGCTGCAAGTAGCCTTTGGGCGGCACTAGCGTTCCAGTAGAGCCAGCTACCGGCTCGACGATCACAGCCGCGACAGTGCTACCACCATAAGTCATGCAGACGCGTTCCAAGTCGTCCGCGAGCTCGACGCCAGTGGCAGGTTCGCCGCGCTCGAAGGTGCGGCTTGCGTCCCAGGTGTGGCGCATCAAGACGACATTGGGCATTACCACCGGAAAGCTCTCGCGGTTATTGACCATCCCCGAGAGCGAGACGCCGCCGATGTTGACGCCGTGATAGGCGCGTTCGCGCGACACGAAGCGTATGCGCTGACCGTCGCCACGGGTGCGGTGGTAAGCCATGGCGATCTTGAGCGCGGTATCCACTGATTCCGAGCCCGAGTTGGTAAAGAATACCTTGTTAAAACTATCCGGTAGCAATTCAGCGACTTTGCCAGCGAGCTCGAAACTCAGCGGCTGACCAGTTTGGAAAGGCGGCGAATAGGAATTTTGCAGCATCTGCTGGTAGACAGCGTCGGCGATCTCCTTGCGGCTATGCCCAGCGGCAACGTTGAACAAACCCGAGGAACCATCGATCAGCCTATCGCCTTTATGATTCCACAAATAAACTCCTTCGCCTTTGACTATTAGCCGAGGACTTTGCTTAAAATCGCGGTTGGCGGTGAAAGGCATCCAATAGTTTTCCATCGCCGCCGTACTAACATTAACTGCAGTGCTCATAATTTTTATTAACTCAGAAGAATTGTGAATAAAAACGCGCTAGCAGAAACCATACTGGCGCGCCGCAATTGCCGCCATTCTACAAAAATAAGCATATGTTTGATAGAGACCAGACCCAATCGATAATCGATGATCTTAAAGCGCAATCGGGCGCCCTACTGCCGATATTGCGCGCCTTGCAACAGCGCTTCGGTTACATCGAACGCGCCGCCGTGGAGTTGGTGGCGAGCGAGCTCAACCTATCGCGAGCCGAAGTCCACGGCGTAATCGGCTTTTACGACGACTTGCGCCGCGAACCCAGCCCGAAGAACGTCGTCAAGGTATGCGCCGCCGAGGCCTGCCAAGCCGTGGGCGCGCGGACTTTGCTGCAACAATTGCGGGGCGACGACTCGGTGGCAGTAGAAGCAGTGTATTGCCTGGGTTTGTGCTCGGTGGCGCCAGCGGCCTGGGTCAGCGAGCAGCTAATCGCGCGCGCCGATAGAGATAGGGTAAAGAATGCTCTTGGGCAAGCCCAAGTAGTGGATTTGATGGAAGCCGACAAGTCGCCCGAGCCCAAGCAGCTACGTATCTATTTATCAGCCGATAGCAGCGCGCAAGCGCAGGGCAGCGAGGCGGTAGCACAGCTACTGCCACAACTCTACCCCGAGGCCGAGATCGTGCGTACTGGCACCCACGGCTGCTCCTGGCTGGAGCCGCTGCTGGAGGTCGAAGCTGACGGCAAACGATATGCCTTCGGTAACATTAGCGTGGATAACTGCCAAAAGCTCCTGGATAATGGCGCCGCTAATAAGAACCATCCGAACTACTTAGGCGAAACCCGCCAATTGCAATTTTGGCAAGGGCAAAACCGCCTGACCTTCGAGCACTGCGGCTGGATCAACCCTAGCGATTATCAAGCTTGGCGCGCGCACGGCGGCGGCGAAGGCTTGGAGGCAGCGCTGCGGCTGAGCTCGCAGCAAATAGTCGACGCGGTAAAACTTTCCGGTTTACGTGGACGCGGCGGCGCTGGCTTCCCCACTGGCATCAAATGGCAAACCGTGCTCGACGCCGAGAGCTCGGAAAAGTACGTAGTAGTGAACGCCGACGAGGGCGATAGTGGCACCTTCGCCGACCGGATGCTGATCGAGGGCGACCCGCTAACCTTGCTCGAAGGCATGGTCATAGCTGGATTAGCTAGCGGCGCTCGCCAAGGCTTCGTCTACCTGCGTTCGGAATACCCGCAGTGCGAAGCTGTCATAGCCGAGGCGATACAAGCGGCTTACCGCAACGGGATGCTCGGCAAGGAGCTCAAAGACGATGGCTTCCGCTTCGATATCGAATTACGCATGGGCGCTGGCGCCTACATCTGCGGCGAGGAAACCTCCCTGCTCGAAAGCCTGGAAGGCAAACGCGGCGTCATCCGCTACAAGCCACCGCTGCCCGCGCTGGAGGGTTTATTCGGACAGCCGACCATAGTCAATAACGTAATCAGCATCGCTACCGTGCCGGCGATATTGGCGCGCGGCGGTGAGCAGCACGCTCAGCTCGGCACGGGCAGATCGCGTGGCACCCTGACGCTGCAACTGGCGGGCAATATTCAAAGAGGTGGGCTTTACGAGCTGCCTTTTGGCGTGCAATTATCCGAAGTCATCTACAACATCGGCGGCGGCACACGCAGCGGCAAGCCGGTGCGCGCCGTGCAAGTCGGCGGACCTTTGGGGGCGTACTTGCGCGCCGACCAACTCGACATCGTCCTCGACTACGAGACCTTCGCCGCGCAAGGCTTCATGATTGGTCATGGCGGCGTGGTCGTCTTCGACAGCGACGTCAACATGGCGGAGCAAGCACGCTTTGCCATGGAATTTTGCGCGCACGAATCCTGCGGCAAATGCACGCCCTGCCGCATCGGCTCGACGCGCGGCACAGAGCTAATAGCCGCCATGCAACGCGGCGAGCAGGTCGGGCACTACGCGCAAATACTGCACGAACTCTGCGACACCATGACCAACACCTCGCTCTGCGCCCTCGGCAGCATGACCCCAGCGCCAGTGCTCTCGGCGCTCAACAGCTTTCCCGAGGACTTTGGGCTAATTCATAAAGTCGGCTGAACGCGAAGTGTTTTTAATGAAGACGTTGATTAAACATGCAAGATTACTCTATTGACCCCGGCGCGACCATCGGTCATGTCCATCTGCGAGTTGCAGACTTGGAACGCGCCGTGGCTTTCTACCGAGACGTACTCGGCTGCACCGAAACCCAGCGCTTCGGCAACTCTGCCGCCTTTCTTTCCGCTGGTGGCGACTACCACCATCACATCGGTCTTAACACTTGGGAGAGCCTCGGCGGCGCGCCTCCCGCTGCTGGTTGCACTGGTTTGTATCATCTCGCGATCCTCTACCCAACTCGACCAGCGCTAGCTCTTGCCGTGCGCCGCGTGCTTGAGGCTGGTGTAAAACTCGACGGCGCCAGCGACCACGGTGTCAGCGAAGCCATTTATCTGCGCGACCCCGACCAGAACGGCATTGAACTCTACCGTGACCACCCACGCGATCAATGGCCTTACTCAGCAGACGGCAAGCTCGTTATGGTTAATGAGCCGCTGGATTTGGAGGAGTTGTTGAGTCTTGCAACTTAGCCGTTGGCGAGTGTGGGCAAGCTGAGGGTGAGTCTTAGGGATACTCGCTGAGACCTTTGCAAAAAGGTCTATTTTTGCCCCCAGCGTTGTTCGCAAATGCTCATTTACTATTGAATAAACTGCGCTTTGCTGCTGAGCTTAAGAACAAAAATATCCGTTTTTTGCACGCGGTCTCAAGTTATGCAAAACTCTCTCGCTGTTTATGCGGTGCGCGAGGCGCCTGCTGTGGCGGGATGGGCGCCGTGCTAGTTGGGTAGTAGTAGCTGCATTTCTTGCCAGGCTTGGCGTTTGCTGGCGGGTTGGCTTTGTAGGAGTTGCATGTCTTCGCTGACGACCAAGGTGCTGTTGGCTATTTGCTGGCGTTGGCCGCGGAGGCTGGCGAAGTCTTGCTGCAATTGCTCCAGGCTGAGGAGGTAGCAGGCGGGTACGCGCCCGAGGATTAGGATGCTCTGTACTTGCGATTTGGCGCGGCGCTGCTGGAAATAGGCTTGGACGGCGCTGCGCGCGACTCTGATGCTGAGGTCGATTTTGGCAGTGGCGGGTAGTTGTGGCCAGATGAAGGCGTTGACTTTGCTGCTTAGTTGCTCTTGCCAAAGCGCGAAGCTGACCCGAGCGAGCAATTGCTGGTCGGCGGCGTCGACGGTGTGTCTATGGCGCGAGGCGTCGTAGATTACCAGCAAACGCTCGCCGAATTGCGAGAAGCACAGAGTGAAACGCGGCAGGTTGCGGTCGAATTGTGGCAGGTCGGGCGGCGCCCAGGAGGGTGGGTCGAAGGCGGTGATGGGTTCGGGTACTGGCGGCGGTTTGGGGAGGGATGTGGGGGTTGATGGGGTGGTTTGGGGGGCTGTTGTTGGTTGTTGGGGCGCGTAGGTGGTGATGGCGGGATTGGCTGGGATGGTCGAGTTGTGGGCGCGCGGTGTTGGGGCGAGGTTGGCGGGTGGCGCTGGGGGCTCTATAGAATCTGGGCTCGGAACGTGTACTGGGGCTTGGACTGAGTCTACGGCATTGGTCGAAGTATCAGCTTCAGGCTCGGGATCGGCTGGTCTCCAGGCGTAGGCTTGAATGCCCAGTACGCTGAGGTATTGGCCTTTGAGGGCGCTAGCGTCCATTAATGCAGGCAATTATTCGGCGTTGTCGCGGTCGTAGAGCCAGGCGTAATCGGGGTGATTTTGGAAGCGCCATTTGCGTATAGGACCAGCCATTACGTTCAAGTAGTACAGGTCGTAGCCGTAGGGCGCGGCGCAAGGGTGGTAGCCTTTGGGTACCAGGACGACGTCGCCATCGGCGGCGGCGATGTTTTCGTTGAAGTAAACGCCGTCGTCGCCGAAGATGCGCTGGTGGGCGTAACCAGTGGCGGGGTTGATGCGGTAGTAATAAACTTCCTCAAGGTAGGTTATTCTGGGGAAGCTGTCAAAGTCGTGCTTGTGCGGCGGGTAACTCGACCAGTGGCCTTGCGGGGTGAAGACTTCGGTGATCAGCAGTCTATCGGCGACGTCGCGGTCTTCCATGGCTATGTTGTAGATGTAGCGAGTGTTGGTGCCTTTGCCGCGCTCTTCGAGCTCTAATTCATTGGGGTCTAGGACTTGGGTCTCGCGTTCACCGCCAATGCAGGTCGTAATGCATACTGCCAGGGTGCATTCGGTGGTGGCAGTGGCATGCCAACTGACCTCGGGCGGTGTGTAGATGGCGTGCGGCGGCGTGCGCTCAAAGACGCTCATGCGGTCGCCGTGCTCGCCCAAATCGACGCCCTCAACGCGGAAGCTGGCTTTGCCCTCGACTATTACCAGCATGACTTCCTTAACTCTGGGGTTGGTGAAGTCGACCTCGTCGCCAGGGCGTAATCTGTATAGCTGGAAGCCGACATAGGTCCAGCCAGCGTTCATCGGGGTAATGTTGTGTACCTTGCCGTACGGGGCGATGGGTTTTCTTTGCAGAAAGCTGATAAGGGGCTTTCTTTGTAGGTGGCTAAGATGGCTCATATCAAAACTCTCCTTAAACTTTCTCCAATAAGCACTGCAGCGGATATTCCCGACTTTCTGCCAGTACCTCGACCTGCTCGATTTTGCTCTCGGCGATATCGGAGGGGAAAACGCCGCAGACCGCCCTGCCCTCGTGATGAATTTTCAGCATCAATTCTTGCGCCTTCGCGGGGTCGACTTGGAAAATTAAAACTAAAATCTCGACGACAAAGTCCATAGGCGTAAAATCGTCGTTCAACAGCACCACTTGATACCAAACTGGAGTTAGCAATTGCTCCAGGGTCGTTTCCTGGGTGACTGAGTCTGGGGAAGTTATTTGTTTAGTCATTTGTAACCAGTGTGTGTTCGAGCTAAGCACGCCCCAATTTTAACCTTTCCTACGCGCGCGCACTGCCAAGCATGAAAAATCTGCAACTAAGCTTATTACTAGCATTAACCTTCATCAACTCGCATTGGGCGCTAGCCGATGGCGACCAGCATTTGAACGTGTACAACTGGTCGGATTATATTGCCGAGGATACTATTGCCAAGTTCGAGCAGGCTACTGGCATCCAAGTCAATTACGATGTCTTTGATTCTAACGAGGTTTTGGAGGCGAAAATGCTCGCTGGCAACTCGGGCTACGACTTGGTGGTGCCGACAGCGGATTTCCTGAGACGGCAGGTGCAGGCTGGGGTTTACGCGCCCTTGGATAAGAGCAAACTGCCGAATCTGCAGCATATGGACCCCGAGCTGATGGCGGCGGCGGCGAGCTACGACGCCGACAACGAGCACGCGGTGATCTATATGTGGGGCACTACTGGCATTGGCTATAACGTCGACGCTGTAAGTCAGCGGCTGGGGGCGGCGGCGCCAGTGGATAGCTGGGCTTTGCTATTCGACGCCGCTAATGCTGCCAAGCTGGCTACTTGCGGTATCACTATGCTCGACGCGCCGACGGAGGTGATACCAGCAGCGATGAACTACCTAGGGCTGGACCCGGCATCTACTGCCAAAGCCGATTTTGACCGCGCTGCCGAGCTGCTCGCCGAGATACGCCCCTACGTGCGCTACTTCCATTCTTCGCAATACATATCGGATCTGGCGAACGGCGATATTTGCTTGGCGCTGGGCTGGTCGGGCGATATTTTCCAAGCGCGCGACCGCGCCGACGAGGCGGGCAAGGGTGTTAGTGTGGCTTATTCGATTCCGCAGGAGGGGGCTCTGCTTTGGTTCGACGTGCTGGCGATACCGAAGGACGCGCGCAACAAGGACGCCGCGCACGCCTTCATCAATTTTGTCATGGAGCCGCAAATAACCGCCGATATTACTAATTACGTTTGGTACGCTAGCGCTAATAAGGCGGCTATGGATTTGATCGACGAGGAGATTACTTCGGACCCGGGGATATTCCCCGACGCGGCGACGCTGGCGAAGTTGTGGGCGGCGCCGGTTTATAACAGTAGGCAAGACCGCGATATTACTCGGGCTTGGACGAGGGTTCGGACTGGGAGGTGAGGGGGTGTGCTGTGGTTACTTTCTATTAACCACAGATGGACACGGATATAGGATGGAGCTTGGCAGAGAGTATGTGGCTGTCGCTAAGCTAATTTGGGTGTATCTGTGGTTTGTTGAGTGAAGTGGTGGGGAAAAGCTGATGGTGGAGAGACGAGTCCTGGAGGGCTCGTGTTGGGTGTGTGCTTAGATAAGCTTATTTGCCCAGATGCCGAACCCTTCGGGTTCACTTTTTATGCGGCGACCGAGACGGTCGCGCTCCCAGGGCACTGTGCTTGATGTGAGTTGGTGGTTTTGGTTAGGAGTGTGCTTTTGGGGAGACGCCCATGCGGGCGTCTCCTGCCGAGTACAACTCGGCGCTCCAAGGGATTAATCAGCGTTGCGGACGAGGCGGGTGCGGTAGCCGGTTCTCATGTCGGAGACGCCGATGGAAAATATGCCAGTAGGCGTAAAGCCGACAAAGTAGGCGTCGCCGCCGATGGCGCGAGGGGTGGAGGTCCAGTAACCAAGGGTTTCAGCGTTGGGGAAGGCTACCGGGTTCATGAGCGCTGTATCGTCTTCGTCATAAAGCTCGCCGATATCTTCATCGCTGTACGCGCCGTTGCTAGCGTCGACTATCTCCTGGGTGATAAATTCTATACCGACACCACCGGCTGTATGGTCGCGGAGCGAAAATAGTTCGGTCAAACTGGGTAGGCGCCAATCGGTGTAGCCGCCGATGTTGTGGTTATTGCCATCGTCAAAACCATTGGTAATTTCTTTATTAGCCAATCGCACTTCCCGAGCAAGAGCGTAATGATGGGGTCCTGCGCCATAGCGGCCGGGGTTCTCGGCTACACAAGTATCGTTGACGCTATCGTAAAAATCAAAGAAATCATCGTAACCACAGCGCATCCACATAAGGCCGGTGATTTTGTCGGTTACTGTGCCGTCATTATGGATTTCGTAGCGGTCGTCGCTCCAATCGTTGAAGTAGCCAGCTTCGATTGCCGGGCTGGAGCTAACGAGGATGGCATGATTGGGTTCATCGGTGGCGCCATTACTGGGCCAGGATACCGAGTCTTCCGGGCCGTGGTTCCAGACTTGGTAGGTATCGGGATTGCCGTCGCCGTCGGCGTTGGCGTAGTAATTGACAGAACTGCTCCAAAGGCTGACGCTCTTGAGGTTGGGGAAGTAATCGCTGTCGATTGAGAAGTTATCGCCATCGATAACTATCGTATTATTTCTGATCGATACCAGCTCGCTGGAGGTGGGCAAGCGCCAATTGCTCAAGCCGCAGAGTTGCTCGGCGTTAGTGGCGTCTACGAGTTCCTGGGTGGTGGGGTTGATGCCGTTGTCGGTGCCGCGGAAAATTGTGCCGTCGATGTCTACACCGTCGGCGTTATACCAGGTGTATTCGATATTGGTATCGTGGGTGCCGCCATCGGTGGTTTTGACTTCCCAGATGACGCCGGTTACGTTATCAAGGACGCAGGCCCAAGGCTCGGTGGCGTAATCGCCGCTGCCGCTGTACTCGCTACCATCGCTGTTGAGCCTAGTGTAGCTAAAGCCAGCATGACCATCGCTGGGGTCGTTAGCGGTGGCGTCGCGGCCGTGTTCGCAGTCTTCGCCTTCGAGGAAGATTAAATCTTCGGTGTCGCCGTCGAGATTGAGGTCGTCGCTAGTAATAGTGCCTTCTTCGTCTATGCTGGCGAGTGACTCATCAACGGCGCCGTTGCAAGTTGTGCCACCGCCGAGGGCGTCAAAGCCATCAGGATAATCGGCGCCTCGGACGACGCCAGTGTCGTTGAGCATGGGACCGGTGCTGGTGGTGGCTGAGACCGAAGTCGAGCTGGAGAATACTGGGTCGTCGACGCCTTCGACTTTGGCTTCAAGCCAGTAGTAATAAGTGGTGGAGGGCTGTCTGCCAATGTCTGAGACTGTGGCGTTGGCGTCGCTGATGGTGAAGTCGATACTGCTGGTGTAGAGTTCCGGGTCTGAGCAGAAGTAGTAGTTTTCGCCGATGACGCAATCGGGGTAGGTCGAGCGGTAGAGGTAGTAGGTGAGGCTGCTATCCGCCGCCCAAACGACGCCGACATTGTCAAAATAGTTGGCGCCGCCGGTTTTAGGGTCGAGGAAGGGGGTGGTGACGGTTATTTCGGGGCTTAGGTAGATGTTATCGACGCTGAGGGTGAGGGGGCTGCTGGTGGCGCTATTGCCGGCGTTGTCGGTTACGGTTACGGCGAAGTAAAAGCTGAGGGCGGCGCCGTTGTCGTCGGTTATGGCGGGGGCGGTGACTTGGGCGAACTCGGTGTCGGCGTCGACGATGGTGAGCGCGGTGCCGATCAGAGCGCTGCCGTCGCTCTCGACTTGCTGCCAGCTATGGCTGGCGACGCCGTTGGCGTCGCTGCTGGGGCTGGAATCGAGGCTGGCTGTGTTGGCTTCGGCGACGGTGCTGCTGGTGTTGCTGGTGTCTATGGTGGGCGCGGTTTGGTCGAGGGTGTAGTTACGATCAAAGCTGGAATTGTTATCGGCGGCGTCGGCGATGCGCAGGACGATGTCGTGGGTGCCGATTTGGAGCTCGGCGTCTTGCCAGACGATGTTGCTGCTGTCGCTAATCGAGTCGCTGATGTCGAGCCAGGTGACGCCGCTATCGACCGAGCCGAAGAGGCGGTCGCCGTCTTCGAGGCCGGGCTCGACGCTGGCGCTGATGCTTTGGCTGGCGGCATTGGTGAGGAAATCACTGCTGGAGACGCCAACGTCCTGGTCGAGCGCTATGGAGTTGATGTCTTGCTCGGGCGGCTCGGTGTCGAGGCTGTAGCTTTGCTCGGCGAGGCTGCCACTGTTGCCATAGGTATCGGCGACGCGGAATTGGATGGCGTTGGCGCCTTCGGCGAGGACGGTGTCCCAAGTGAAGCTGGTGGCGCCGTCGAGCTCGGTGGCGCTGTAGATTAGCGACCAGGTGGCGCCGCTATCGACCGAGCCGTAGAGCGCGTCGCTGTCTTCGAGGCTGGCGTTGAGCTCAGCGCTGAGGCTTTGCTGGGCGCGGTTGGTGATGAAATCGCTATTGCTGCTGCCAGTGTCGACGCTGAGGGCGATGCTGCCCTCGATTACGGCTTGGGTGGGCGGGGCGATGTCGATGGTGAAGCTGGCTGTTAGTGGGTCTGACGGGTTGCCGGCTAAGTCGGCGACGCTGGCGTTGAGCCCGTAGGTGCCGTTGCTGAGGCTGGAGAGGTCGACGGCGGTGGCGACGGCGCCCGATGCGTCGACTGCGGCGGTGGCGGTGATCGGGGCTTCGGTGTCGATGGCGAAGCTGAGGGTGAGGCTTTGCTCGGCTTCGACGCCGACGGTGGCGCCGACGATGGCGACGGCGGCGAGGTCGTCGTCATCATTGACTACGTTATCCTCAGAGAGCGCGACGCTGACGATGCTGGGGGCGGCGGTGTCTTTGGTGATGGCGCCGATGGTGCTGCTGGCGGGGTTGCCGGCGAGGTCGGCTACGTCGGCGCTGAGGCTGATGGTGGTGGTGTCGGCGAAGGTGGAGAGGTCGACGGTGGTGGTGAAGGCGGCGTCGGCGATGGTGGCGCTGGCTTCAATGGTGGTGGTGCCGTCGGTGATGGTGATGCTTACTGCTTGGTCGTCTTCGGCGCCTGCGCTGGTGCCGACGATGACGACGGCGGCGGCTTCGGCGGCGTTAATGATGTTATCTTCAGCGACGCTAGTGATGGCGATGCTGGGCGCGATGGTGTCTTTGCTGAGGTCGGTGGTGGTGGTGGCGGGGTTGCCGGCGAGGTCGGTTACGTCGGCGGTTAGGCTGATGGCGGAGCTATCGGCGAGGGCGGCGAGGTCGAGGGTGATGGCGAAGGCGGCGTCGGCGATGGTGGCGCTGGCTTCAATGGTGATGTCGCCGTCGGTGATGGCGATGGCTATGGGCTGGTCGTCTTCGGCGCCCTCGGCGCTGCCGACGATGGCGACAGCGGCGGCTTCGGCGGCATTGATGATGTTATCTTCAGCGACGCTGGTGATGGCGATGCTGGGTGCGATGGTGTCTTTGACGAGGTCGGCGGTGGTGCTGGCGGGGTTGCCGGCGAGGTCGGTGATGCTGGCGCTGAGGCTGATGGCGGCGCTGTCGGCGAGGGTGGAGAGGTCTATTTCCGTGCTGAAGGCGTTGTCGATGATGGTGACGGTGGCTTCGATGGTGGTGGTGCCGTCGGTGATGGTTATTGTTACTGGTTGGTCGTCTTCGGCGCCTGCGCTGCTGCCGACGATGGCGACGGCGGTGGCTTCGGCGGAGTTGACGATGTCATCGTCGGCTATGCTGGTGATGGCGATGCTGGGGGCTACGGTGTCTTTGACGATGCCTTCGAGGCGGGCTGTTGCGGCGGAGTTGCCGACGGCGTCGGCGACGTCGGCGGTGGCGACGATGCTGGCGCTGTCGGCGAGGGTGGAGAGGTTGATTTCCGTGCTGAAGGCGGAGTCGGCGATGGTGGCGCTGGCTTCGATGGTGGTGGTGCCGTCGGTGATGTTCAAGGATACTGTCTGGCCGTTTTCGACGTTCGAGGTTGTGCCGACGATGGCGGCGGCGGTGGCTTCGGCGGCGTTGACGATGTTATCACCGGCGATGCTGGCGATGGCGATGGCTGGCGATAGGGTGTCTTTGACTATGCCGCTGATGGTGGCGCTGGCAGGGTTGCCGGCGAGGTCGGCGACGTCGGCGCTGAGGCTGATGCTGGAGCTGTCGGCGAGGGTGCTGAGGTCGAGGGTGGTGGTGAAGGCGTTGGCGGCGATGGTGGCGGTGGTGTTGATAGTGGTGGCGCCGTCGGTGATGGTGATGGCTACTGCTTGGTCGTCTTCGGCGCCTTCGGTGCTGCCGACGATGGCGACGGCGGCGACTTCGGCGCCGTCAATGACGTTGTCGCCGGCGACGCTGGTGATGGCGATGCTGGGCGCTACGGTGTCTTTGACGATGCCTTCGAGGCTGGCTGAGGGCGCGGCGTTGCCGGCGAGGTCGGTGGTGGCGGCAGTTAGAGTGATGGCGGCGCTGTCGGCGAGGGCGGAGAGGCCTATGGTGGTGGCGAAGGCGTTGTCGGCGATGGTGGCGGTGGTTTCGATGGTGGTGGTGCCGTCGGTGATGCTTAGAGCTACCGATTGGTCATTTTCGGCGCCTGTGGTGGTGCCCGCGACTTCGACGGCGGTGGCTTCGGCGGCGTTGACGATGTTGTCGCTGGCGACGACGAGGCTCGATATTTGCGGGTCGGCGGTGTCGATGACGAGGTCGCTGATGAAGCGGTCGAGGTTGCCTGCTAAGTCGTAGACGTCGACGACGACTTTGTAAGCATCGTCGGCGAGTGCCGATAGGTCGATTTCGGCAGTGAAGTTGCCGTCGATGTCGAGCGTGGTTTCGACGGTTATGGGGTCGGTGAGCATGGTTTCTTCGACGTACAAAGAAACTTTTTGACCGCTCTCGACGCCGCTGACGGCGCCTGTGGCAGCGACGGCGGCGGTGGCTTCGGCGGCGTTGACTTGGTTGTCTTCGGCTATGACGAAGCTATCGATGCTGGGGACGACGGTGTCGATGCTGAGGCTGCTGGTGAACTCGGCGGGGTTGCCGGCGAGGTCGGCGGTGGTGGCGGTTACGACGTAGGCGCCGTCGGCGAAGGTGGCGAGGTTGATGGTGGTGCTGAAGCTGCTATCGGCGCCGATGGCGGTGCTGGCGGTGAAGTTGTCGCCGATGAATAGGGTTAATTCCTGGCCAGCCTCGACGCCGGCGGTGCTGCCCGAGATGGGGATGGCGCTGAGGTCGTCGCTGCTGTTGACGACGTTGTCGGCGGCTATGAGCAGGCTGGAGATGGCGGGTGAATTGGCGTCGATGCGCGCGCCTGATAGGAGCAGCGTGTCTTCGGCGGCGCTGGTGTTGTTGACGGCATCGGTAAGGGCGATTTCGACGCTGGCTGCGGCGCCGTCGGCGATGTCGGGGTCGCCTTCGACGACGGTGTAGGTGGCGTTGTAGCTGCCGTCGGTGTTGCTGCTAAAGTCGGTTAATGCTTGGCCGTTGAAGCTGCTGCCTGCGGCGAGGGCGAGGCCGGTTTCGGCACCGGAAGCGGTGATGGTTATGGGCACGGAATCGCCAACGCGGTAGGTGCCAGTGGCGACGCTGAGCGCGGCGATGGCTGGGGCGTTGGCGTCGATGCTGGTGTTGACATCAACGCCGACGCTGGTGATCTCTTCGCTTTCGATGCCTTCGGCGTCGATTAAGACGATGCTGGCGCTGGCTTCGGAGCTGGCAGCGACGTCGGGGTCGCCGCTGGTTACGGTGTAGACGGCGGTGTAGTAGCCGAATTGGGCGGCGAGCGCGGCGAAGTCGGTGAGTTCCTGGCCGTTGAAGGAGCTGCCGGATTTGAGGCTGAGCTCGACTTCGGCGTCTTCGGCTACGAAGGTCAGGGTTACTGCGGCGCCGATGCCGTGGGCGCCCTGCCCTACGCTGATGCTGCTGGCTCGGGGCAGAACGGTGTCGGGGGTGGTGTCGCTGGTTTCGTCGCCGATGATGCTGTCGAGGCCGGTGTCGAGGCTGGAGCCGACGTCGCCGCAGGCGGATAGGATCAGGCTGACCAGGCTTATGCAGCAGAGACGAGCTGCGGTGCCGACGGGGAATGGGGGGAGCATGGTGGTGGAGGGATGGCTTGGTTTCTCGCTAAGGGTGGTGGGTGGAATTCGCCAAGGGTATTATTGGCGAAGTAGAAAGTTAGATCAATGCCTTGGCTGGCTTTGGCTGGAGGGGGATATGTTGTGTCTGATAATTGATAGTTGGTAATTAACAATTGATAGTTGATAGTTGATAACACTTTGTTTGGTTTTGTCTTAGTGGCTGTAGGGGCTGCTGAGGCGGGTGGGAGGGTGGCGCTACCAGGGCATTGTGCTTTGCTAAGCTCTTCTGCTATCTGTGTTTATCTGTGTGCATCTGTGGTTAAGTGATGCTTTGGTTTAGGCTGAGGTGCTGGGGTGAATGTGGAGTGGTGGGGAGGCGAGCGAAGCTCGCCTCCTGCCGACTGCAAGTCGGCGCTCCGCCGCGGCCAAGCTTCGCTGCTGGTAGTGGCTTAGTTGGCGGAAGGATGGCCTGCGGCGCTGTTTATGCGGCGAGCGAGACGCTCGCGCTCCCAGGGGGCGCCGTGCTATTGGCTTTATTCGCTGCTTGTGTGAGGTTGGTGGTGGGGAGGCTCGCTGCGCTCGCCTCCTGCCGAGTACAACTCGGCGCTCCACCTCGCCTCCTGCTGAGTGCAAGTCGGCGTTCCGCCGCGGCCAAGCTTCGCTGCTGGTGGTAGCTTAGTTGGTGGACGGATGGCCTGCGGCGCTTACTACACGGCGAGCGAGACGGTCGCGCTCCCAGGGGGCGCCGTGCTATTGGCTTTATTCGCTGCTTGTGTAAGGTTGGTGGTGGGGAGACGCCCATGCGGGCGTCTCCTGCCGAGTACAACTCGGCGCTCCACCTCGCCTCCTGCTGAGGGCAAGTTGGCGTTCCGCCTATGCCTGACTCGGTGCTGATGTTTATATGCCTTGGAAGAACTGGTGGGCGGAGTGGGTGCCGGGGGTGAGGGTGGGGTCGGCGGCGCAGAGGGTGTTGTACATGAGCATGGCGATGGTCATGGGGCCGACGCCACCGGGTACCGGGGTGATGGCGGCGGCGCGGGCTTGAGCGCTGGGGAAGTCGACGTCGCCGCTGAGTTTGTTATCATCACCACGGTTGATGCCGACGTCGATGACTACGGCGCCCTCTTTGAGCCATTCGCCTTTGATGGCGCGGCTGCGGCCGATGGCGGCGACGACGATGTCGGCGGCTCGGCAGAGCTCGGGGAGGTTGGCGCTGCGCGAGTGGGCGATGGTGGGGGTGCAGTCGGCGTCGAGCAATAGCTTGGCTATGGGTTTGCCGACGATGTCGGATCTGCCGATAACGAGGGCTGATTTGCCTTGGAGCTCGATGCCGGTGCTTTGCAGCAAGACCATGCAGCCGAGCGGGGTGCAGGGTACGTAGGCTGGGATCGATAAGAAGAGTTTGCCAAAGCTGGCGCTGGTGAGGCCGTCGACGTCTTTGGCTGGGCTGATGCTTTCGACGGCGGCGAGTTTGTCAAGGTGCTTGGGGATGGGCAATTGCAGGAGGATGCCGTGGACGCTGGGGTCCTGGTTGTACTGCTCAATTGCTGCTTGGAGCTGCTGCTGGCTGCAATCGGTGGCGAGCCGAGTTTCGAGGCTGACGAAGCCGAGTTGGGCGCAGGTGGCGAGTTTGCGGCCGACGTAGACTTTGCTGGCCGGGTCGTCGCCGACTAAGATTACGCCTAAGCCCGGGCGCAGTTGCTGGCTGCGGACGCGCTCGGCGATTTTGTCAAGGGCGCGCGCGGCGACGGCTTTGCCGTCGATGATGTTGTTAGTGCTATTGGTCATTGTTGTTATTGAAGGCCGTTAAGTTTTAAGTAAGCGGTTGGTTGGGCGGCTTGGCCGCGGAAGCTGGCGTAGAGCTGGTCGAAGGGGCGTTCGCTGCCGCGCGCGAGGACTTTGCGCGCGAAGCTTTGGGCTTTGCTCTTGTCGATGCTGCCGCTGCCGTCGCCGCCGGCGATGTAGGCGAAGGCGTCGGCGGATTGGATTTCTGAATATAGATAAGAGTAGTAACCTAGGGCGTAGCCGCCGGCGAAGATGTGGCCAAAGCCGTTGGGGAACATGTCGTAGTCGCAAGGCGGGAAGGGGCTGTGCTGGTTACGGATGCTCTGCCAGAGCTGGTGGATGTCGTCGCTGCTGGTTACGGCGGCGCTGTCGATGTGCAAGCGGGCGTCGAAGGCGGCGTATTGCAGTTGCTGGTTGACAAATAGGGCTTTGCAGAAGTTACGCTTGGCTTCGATGCGCGCCATGGTCTGCTCGTCGAGCGCGGCGCCGCTTTGGTGGTGGCGGCTGAGCTGGGCGAAGATGCTGCGGTGCGCCATGAGGTATTCCATGAATTGCGAGGGCACTTCGATGCCATCCATGGGTACGCCGCGCAGGCCGTTGACGGCGGCGACGTCGACTTCGGAGAGCAGATGGTGCAGGCAATGGCCGCTTTCGTGCAGCAGGGTGTCGAGCTCATCAATGCTTAATAGGGCTTGGCCGCCGTCTTCGGGGGCGCGGAAGTTGCAGATTAAGTAGGCTACTGGTAGCTGCATGGTGCCCGCGACGAGGCGGCGGGTGCGGCCTTCGTTCATCCAGGCGCCGCCGTTTTTGTGGGCGCGGGCGTAGAGGTCGATGTAAAGATAACCGAGGTCTTGGCCGCCGCGCTGTAGTTTGACGAGCTGGACGTCCGGGTGCCACTGCGAGAATTCGCTGGGGTCGACTGGGCTAACGCTGAAGTCGAAGAGCTCGCCTAAGAGGTTGAGCACTGTTGGCAGTACGTGGTCGATGGGGAAGTAGGGGCGGAGTTGCTCTTCGTCGAAATCGAATAGTTGCTTGCTCATTTGCTCCTGGACGAACGCCGAGTCCCAGCTTTGTAACTGCTCGATTTGCAGGTGCTCCTGGGCGAATTGCTGCAGGCGCTGGTGGTCGCGCTGGGCGGCGGCGCCGACGCGCGTGAACATCTGCCCGATGAAGTCCACGACTTGTTGTCCGCTGCGGAGGATGTTCTCGCACAGCAGGTAATCGGCGAGGCTGGGGTAACCGGCGAGCTCGGCGAGTTGACGGCGCAACTGGAGGATTTGCAGCATGTTGGCGTCGTTGTCGAATTTGCTGTCGGCGAGCTTGGAGGCGCGGGTGAGGCGGGCGTAGTGCAATTCGGCGCGGAGTTCGCGGTTGCTGCTATTGCGTAACAGAGCGAGGACGATGGGCGCATCGAGGGTGGCGAGGTGGCCGCTGTGCTGGCGGCTTTTGGCGTTGGTGGCGAGCAGTTTGCGGATGGGTGCGTCGACGCTGGCTAGTTCTTGGGCGCTGAGCGGGCGGGTGTAGCTCTGGGTAGAATCGAGTAGGTTTTCGCTGAAGCTGTTGCTGAGCTCGGATTTGCGCGCGCGCATTTCGGCGAATTGGCCGCGTTGCTCTTTATCAAGGTGGACTCCGGAGAGCTCAAAGGCGCGGATTTGCTGCTTGAGCGCCGACTTTTGCGCGAGGTTGAGCTCGCTGGTGTCGATGGCGCGGAGGCTTTTATAGAGCCCTTGGTGCTGGCCCATGGCGGTGTGATAGCGGCTGAGGGTGGGCAGCGCGCTTTTGTAGGCTTGGCGGAGTTGGTCGTTATCGGCTACCGATTTGACGTGGCCGTAAACGCCAGCGTATTCCTCGAATTCTTCCGAGATGTGCTCGAGTTCGGGCATTATTTGCTGCCAGCTCGGCGGTTGCTGGCTGAGCTGGTCGACGCGCTGCAGGATGCTTTGGCTGCGGGCTTCGACTTGAGCGGGGAAGGATTGCGGGTCGACGCTGAAGTTTATGTGTGGCATGGTGGTGTGTTGATTAACGTTCGCGCTCGGGAAGTAATCCCCTGGGGGCGAACTTGAGGGTGAGAATTAGGATGAGCCCCATCGCCAGCGGGCGCATGTGCGCGGCGCTGTCGAGTAAGTGCTGCTTGAGTGGCGATTGCTCGTCGAGCAGGTAGGTCAGGCCTTCCAGGATTACCAGGCCGACGGGTTCGGCTTCGACCCAAACCAGCCAGATGAGAAAGCCGCCGAGCACCGAGCCTAAGTTGTTACCGGAGCCGCCGACGATGGTCATCACCAGGATGATGAAGGTGAAGCGCAGCGGTTGGTAGCTGGTGGGGGTGAACTGGCCGTCGAGGGTTACCAGCATCGCGCCCGCCAGGCCGATTATTGCCGAGCCGAGCACGACTACTTGCAGGTGCCGAGCTTTTACGTCTTTGCCCATGGCGCTGGCAGCGGTTTCGTTGTCGCGGATGGCGCGCATCATGCGCCCCCAGGGCGAATTGAGCGCGCGCTCGGCGAGCCAGAGCAGGATTAGCAGCGCTGTGAGGAAGAGCCCCGAGTACGCGAGTTTGACCGCCCACGACGATAGGTCGCTGACCGGGATGCCCCAGTTGGCGCTGAGGTTGAGAAAGAACTCGCTTTGTTGGAGGTCGACTTCGTAGGGCGTTGGCCGAGGTAGACCGTTGACGTTTTTGACGCCGCGGCTGAGCCATTCTTCGTTTTTGAGGACGGCGATGATGATCTCCGATATGCCGAGGGTGGCGATGGCGAGGTAATCGGATCTCATGCCCAGCGAGATTTTGCCGATCAGCCAAGCGGCGCCGGCGGCGAGCAGTGCTCCTACTATCCAGGAGAACAATACTGGCAAGCCGAGGCCGCCGAGGTAGCCGCTAAGGGCGGGGTCGACGCCTTCGATAAGCTCGCGCGCGGGGTCGTAGTAACTGCCGACGACGAAGTAACCGCCGACAAACAGCGCGATGAGTAGCGGCGTGCGCGCGCGTCTACTGGCGTAGCGGGTGATTGAGATGGCTATGGCTACGACTAGGGCGGCGAGCGCGAAGGCTACGAGCAGCAGGGAGCCGCCGGCCGCCCACGCGGCGGCTACTGGCGGTTGCGCTATGAGCACGACGGCGAGGCCGCCGAGCGCGGCAAAGCCCATGGAGCCGATATTGAATAGGCCAGCGTAGCCCCACTGGATGTTGATGCCGAGCGCCATGATCGCCGAGATCAAGCAGAGGTTAAAGATCGCCAGGGCTAGCGACAAGGACTGGAAGATGGCGACGCAAGCCAGCAGGCCAGCGATGATGGCGAAGTAGACGATGGCGCGCTTGCGGTCGGTGGATTTCGGCATGGGCTGTTATTTTTGAGGTAGATTTTACGCGGGCGGGGGCGGGGGTGAATTGCTAAAGCCTTGCCACGGCAATTTTTCCATTACTGCGCGAACTCGATCTAAAGCCAGGGCGACGCGCTCGATTTGTTGCAGTCCGACTACGGCTTGCTGGAGATTATCCCAGCTTGATTGCAGGCTGCGCGGGAGGCGGATATTGAGGTCTTTTTCCTCGGCCTCTCTCAAGTCGGTGCGCATATAGTCGACTTCGCCGAGTAGGCGCTGAATTTGCTGCTGGTCGAGGCTTGGGTCGGCGCGTTGGGCGCGCTCGAGGTCGCGTCCGAGCTCTTTGAGCTCGGCGTCGAGCGCTTCTAACTGTTCTCGAACTTTGACGGTAACATGGGTCTGGATGGGCTCATAGAAGTCTGGATGCTGCCGGACGCACGCTAGAAAATAGCCGCTCTTTTCTGATAATTCCAGCTCTGGCATTCCATGCCGCGTCAAAATTTTCCTCACCCGATTTATGCCAGAACCATAGCCTTCGATATAGCGCCATGCTTTCATTACATCCGCTAAACGCCCGTTTCGGTAAGCACGTATCTGACCGATAGTATCTATACTCGCTGGATACACCAACCCTCCCGGACTTTTGATTTCAATGCGGTCGCGGTACCAGTAGAAATCTATCGGCGACGGCAAGCGGTAATCTCGGTGGATGATCGCGTTGATGAGTAGCTCGCGGATAGTCCAAGGAATATATTCGTCGACACGGTCTAATTTCCAGCCATTAGTTTGCTGATTACTGCGGTTGTAGGCGTTAATGAGGCTCTCTATTTCACGTACCATGCTGTTAAAGTCACCCTGTACAATCTTGTCAGCGATGACTGCGTTTACGTCATCTAGATCTAATGCTCGAGTTTTGACGAATCTAACATAAGCGTTGCTGAAAAAATCCCTGATGCGCTCTGGGTGTGGGAAAGCAATGAGCCCAGCGTTATTAGGGCAGTCGCGCTTGAGGTCGTAAAGACCCAGCGCCGCCCATTGCTGCTGCGGCGTGCGGTCGTCGTCAGAGATAGTTTCTGGGCTAGCACAGCTACGCCAATACACCGCGAGCATATCTTGCGCTAGATCGTCTATGCTACTTTGTAACACGGGCTGATCGACAAAATCCTTACCTATATGATGAGCAGCCTTGCTAGCCAGTCTATCCTCGTCAGCCTTGGTTGCCTCTACAGTCTTCGGGCCACGGCGCACCCAGATACGCTTTTTATAGCGATGTGGTGGATGCTGGGAAACTGCCACTTGCACTAGCAGCACATCGCCTGAGCTGTTGCTGTCGGCTATGAAGCTGTAGCTGATTGGCGGGGTGATGTTGTTATCTATCCAATCGCTCAGGCGGAGCTTGGTTTTATCGTCGATACGGGCGCCGCTGCGATCAAAGCTAGCGTCGTCGACGCCGAAGAGAAAATACCCAGCTTCGTTGCTCTCGGCGAGGTCGTTGGCGAAGGCGCACAAGCAGCTCAAGAACTTGGCTTTGATCTTGCTGCTATCATCGGGCTGGGCGCAACGCTCCAGTCTTTCGCCTTCGGGTTGGCGTTCGAGCTCGGTTATGCTGGGATTGTCCATGGTTTTGCTCTGCTAAAAGAGACCGGTAAAGTTTTCCCAAGGGATGGTGGTCATTAACTCGCGGACGCGATTTAGGGCTTGGGCGACGCGGTCGACTTTTTCTATGCCTTTGGCGGCTTGCTGGATGTTTTCCCATCCCGACTGCAAGCTACGCTTGAGGCTGGCGCTGGGCTTTTTGCCTTTGGCCTCCTTTATGTCCTCGCGCATGTATTCGATTTCGCCGAGCAGGCGCTGGATTTGCTGCTCATTTAGGCTGGGGTCGGCGCGTTGGGAGCGCTCAAGGTCGCGGCGGAGCTCTTTGAGCTCGGCGCCGAGTTCGCTTAGTTGTATTTCAATATTCACCTCGGCGCTGGCTTGGGCTTCGGCGTGGGCATTAGCTTCGCCGCCGTGAGCTACGGCTTGACTGCCTTGAACATTTACGTGGATATGTAATTGATTTGCTAGCTGCTCTAGCTCTCGCCCAGCAGCGGCGGGCTGCTGATTGCTGCGGGCAAAGCTAAGGCGTAGATCATTGCTTTGCCATTGCACTTCTTCTCCTTTTATATCGGGTATCCATTCGGAGCCACGCTTTAAGTACGCCAGCACTTGCGTCCATAAGAATATATGTCCGTCGGCGCGGTGGTATTCGACTTGATAATCGATTTCTTGGTAGCTGTCGCCTAGTAGCTCGTAGAGCCGAGTACGCAGGGTCTCGATGAAATCGCCGCTTTCGCCTGGACGCGTGCGCAGCAGAATGCAATTACTCCGCTCCAGGTACTCGACCTGGACGATAGCGCCAGCGGCGAGTAACTGCGCGCCCGTACGCCAGAGCTTACCAGGTAGTACCTCGGCGCCGCAACGAGTGATAAAGCGATAAAACAGCGCTGGTGGTAGAAATTCGAGGCGAAAGCGAAAGTAACCGCCAGAGTTAAAGTCATGCCCGCTCTCTGGCATTGTAACTGGTGCTACCATTGGTAAGTAATAGCTACCTGGATGGGCATGGTCTATAAAAGCTAACTCAAATTGCAGCATCAACCGCAGCAAAAATTCGGCGTCGTCTTTATCTACATGCAGCTCTAATTTTTGCTCTTGGTTAGCTTGCTCGTATAAGTTGGCGAGTGAGTTCGGAGTTAGATATTGCAAGCCAACAGCCTCGGCGGCGTTAATGGCGTAATAAATGGCCTTGGTCATCCACTCGGGATTGAGCACTACTTTGGCGCCGATCTCCGGATAGTACAGCGCCGCGCCGAGCTGGGTGAGCGCGCTGATTGTCGGATCTACATCTGCCTCGGGTAGTTGGCATTGCGAGCAAAGCTCGGCGAATTTACCGAAGCTGATATGGTCTTGGTTTTCCGCCTGCACGCGCTCTTTGACCTCGAACCAGCTTTTGGGAGTTTCGCCACCGAGTACTTGCTGGCGCCAGCATAACTGATTTACCAGCTTCTTGACCTCGTCAAGGTTAGTGGACTTAGAGCAGCTAATTTTGATAAAGTCGAGGACGAAAGGATAGTGCTTTTTGACGGCCTCGGGATCAAACTTTAGTCGGGTCTGATCGCCGTGCTGGAGCATGTCGACTTTATTGAGTATCACCAGAGTCGGTGCGCCGCGACCGAAGATGCGCGCGTACTCCAGCCAGTATTCGACGCTTTCCTCGCGACGCATATCGGCGACTATTACATAGACCACGTTTTCGCTGAGGAAGAACTGGTGCATAGCGTGCATCAGCACTTGGCCACCAAAGTCCCAGTCGTGCACGCGCAACTGCTCGCCTTCGGTATTACTAATCTTGCGTGTGCGAATCTCGACGCGCGGTGTCGCCGCCTCGTCCTTGTTTATATCTTCGTTATGCAGGCGCCGGATTAGTGAAGTTTTGCCCGCCGAAGCCTCACCAAGATACAACACTCGAGCTTCGCCGAAGTAGGTGCGCTCCAGATTGCTCAAATACTGTAGCTGAGCTGCTGCACTGCCCTGAGCTATGGACTCGGGCATTTGTGCGCAGTGCCGCAAACGATTATGGTCAAACTCGCCGCGCAACCAACCCAAGTATTCTTCGACCCAATATTCTAGTCCACGCTTACGCAAAGCTCCTAAGTAGCGCTCATTTAACTCTTGCCATTCTTCAGGAGCTCCTCTAAACCATAGTGGACATTCTTCGCCGCGAGCCAATGATTTGATATCCGATGTATAAAATTCGGTCGATGTTTCAATACCAGCATGGATGTGGACTCTGGAAGCTGCATCTGCGGCGTAGGCGCCATAAGTGGCGTAAGCAGCAGCAGCATAGGCGGCAGCATAGGCGGCGTAAGCGTAGTGTGTGGCAGCTTTGGCAGCTTTGGCGGCAGAGTCGGCGGCAGCGACAGTTATGTTTTTTATTTTTTCATCTGCCTTATAAACATAAGCAGCTGAATAAGCGAGTGATACAGCGCGTAGTACGGCGCATAAGTGTTTATCTTTATTTTTTTCTGACCAGATAGAAAAATCATCGCCTCGAAGTGCAAATATGGGTAGTGCACGGGTAGCGGCGCGAGCTGCAAAGAGTGCGCGTTTTTGGCGGCTAAGCTGCTCAAGCTCATATTCCAGTAATCTTTTATCTATTTGCATGACGATACGGTTCTTGGATAGTTTCTAGGCCTATTTGCGGGTGGCGGGGGATCATGAGTGCCAGGATTAAGGAGATGAACGCCATGGCGGCGCCGAGGTAGAAGACGGAGCTTTTGTCGGCGACGTACAAGTAGCCAAAGACGACCGGGATGCTGACTGCGGCGATGTGGTTGATGGTGAAGCTGACGCCAGCGCTGGAGGCGATGTCTTTGGGGTCGGCGATTTTTTGAAAGTAGGTTTTGATGGCGATGGCGAAGGCAAAGAATATGTGGTCGATTACGTACAACGCCGCCGCCCAGAGGTGATTATCGACGATGCCGTAGCCGATAAAGACGCCGATGAGGGCGATGTATTCGACGGCGAGGGCGTTGCGTTCGCCGACGGCGCGGATGATGCGGCCGATGTACGGGGCGAAGACGATGTTGACCAGTAGGTTTATGATATACAACAAGGTGATGGTGCTGACGTCGTAGCCGAATTTATCGACCATCAAGAAGCCAGCGAAGACCATGAAGATTTGTCGGCGCGCGCCGCTCATGAAGACGAGGGCGTAAAACAGCCAATAGCGCTGACGCAGGAAGAGCTTTTTGCTTTGGACTTCGGCAGCTTGGAATACGGGGTAGTACCAACGGCAAAAGAGCGCTATGGCGAGGGTGCCGACGCCGGCGCCGAGGTACAGCGGTTCGTAGCCCCAGGACCAGCCGCGGATGGGCTGGGTTATGCCGAGCCATTGCTGGACGAGTAGTAGCAATTTATCGTCGAAGCAAAAGATGATGACGAGGTAGATGGCGAGGGCGCTGATGGAGGCGGCTTTTAATTGGCTGGCGAGGTGCAGCGGCGCCTGGTCTTTGCTGATTAGTTGGAGGGTGAGCGATTGGTTCATGGTCTCGTAGTAATGAAAGCCTACGGACATGGCGAAGGTGGCAAAATAGAGCGCGGCGGCGGTGCTGGAGTAGCCGGTGAGCGCGGTGCCGACGCCGAGCGCGACTAGCGAGAGGATGGCGAGGTTTTGCTCTTTGATGAAGGGTAGTAGCAATACGGCGGCGAACGCCATGAAGCCAGGGATTTCACGGATGGTGTGCAATAAGCCGATTTCGACGCCGGTGAAGGCGATGCGCTCGACGGCGAAGTTATTGAGGAGCGCGAGCCAGCCGTTCAGGCTGAGCGACATGGCGAAGGGCATGAGTAGTAACATGCCTTGGGGGCCACGGAGGAATTGGGGCATGTTGGTGCTGGTGTGGGGGGAGAGGCGCTGGGCTATTGTAGCGATGAATGGCTGTGGGGTCTGATTAGGCGCGGCGCTGGGCGAACTTGGTTAGCAGCAATTGGGGGAGGCGGGCGTCGATGATTATGAGGCCGGTGAAGATGATGAGCATTCCGACGAGGTTGGCGCGGGTGAGGCTTTCTTGCAGGAAGATGGCGCCGAGTAGGCAGCCGCTGATGGGGATGAGTAAGGCTACGAGCATGAGGTTGACGGCGCCAGCGCTGGCGAGGATGCGGAAGAAGAGTAAGTAGGCGATGGCGCTACAAAATACGCCGAGGCAAATTGCCGCTATTGGCGTCCAGATTGTGCTTATCTGGTAGTTCCACGGTGTTTCCAAGGCGAGGCTTATGGGCAGTAGTAGTAAGGCGCCGATGGTCGCTTGCAACGCCGCTGATACCAAGGGTGAGACTTGCCAGCGCTTTAGGCGTTTGCCGTAGATTGTCGCTATGGCGTAGCAGAGGGTGGCGGCGAGCACCGCGATTTTGCCGCCGAAGGTCGCCGCTTCCAGGGCTTCACCGTCGGGGGCGATGAGGACGATGACGCCGATAAAGCCTATTGCTACTCCGATGAATTTGATGAGGCTGGGTTGTTCATCGCGGGCAAAGAACCAAGCGAGGACGACGCCGAAGAGCGGCACCGAGGCGTTGAGGATGGAGGCGAGCGAAGCGCTGATGTGCGTTTGTGCCCAGACGATGAGGGTGAAGGGCAGGATGTTGTTGACTATTGCCATGAGTAACAGGGCGCGCCAGAGGCGGCGGTCTATGCGCCAAGGCAGGCGGCGCCATTGCCATACTAAGAGCAGGCTGAGGGCGGCGAGCAGGAGGCGGAGGTTGACGACTGTGAGCGGTCCAAGGTCGACGAGTGCGAGTTCGGTAAAGAGGAATGAGCTGCCCCAGATGGTGGCGAGCGTTACCAGGCGTAGCCAGTCTTGGATGGACATGGGTGTGGTTAGTTTTGGGCGCTCTATTATCGGGGTGAGCAATTCGAGAAGCGATTAAGATCGCTATTTGAATTCGCGCAGAAAGCGGCGCGCGGCGTTGCTTTTCGGGTTTTGCCAGAATTTGCTCTGCGGGCTGACTTCGAGTACGCGGCCCTGGTCTATGAAGATGACGCTGTCGGTGCTTTTGCGGACGCTGGCTGGGCTGTGGGTGCTGAGGATGAGGGTGTTTTCGCGGCGATAGTCTTCGAGTAGTTCCAGGCTGAGGTTGATGGCGCGGGCGTCGAGCGCGGCGAAGGGTTCGTCGAGTAAGAGCAAGGTGGGATTGAACATGAGCGCGCGTACCAGGTTAATCTGCTGCTGTTTGCCGAGCGAGAGTTTGAGCGCGGGTTGGTGGATTTCGCCGAGGAGGTCGAGATGCTCGCAGATGCTGATGGCGCGGTTGAGGACTGTGTGGTCGGAGCCGGCGACAAATTTGAGGTTCTCCCAGGCGCTGCGCGGTAGGAGGTCGGGTTTTTGTCCTGCCAGGGCTTGCTGAGCGGGGGCGTAGTCCGGATGCCATTCGGCGCTGCCAGCGACTAGCGGCAAGAGGCCTTTGATGGCGCGCAGGAGGCTGCTCTTGCCAGCGCCGTTGACGCCGAGCAGGGCGTAGCTGTGGCGCTCTTCGATGCTGAGGTCGATCTCGTGCAGGAGGGTGTGGGGGCCTTGGGCGAAGCTGGCTTGTTGGAGGCGGAGGGCGGTCATGGGGGGTGTGATGGTCTGGTGTGGAGTTAGTGATCTGTGTTTTAGTTGGAGGGGTTGTAGAGATGTGCTTGGAGGAGTTAACTTGCTACTGAGTGTAAGTTGGTGGTTCAGGGGGAGGCTCGCAAGCTCGCCTCCAGCCGAGTACAACTCGGCGCTCCACACAACTCGGCGCTCCGTACAACTCGGCGCTCCACACCACTCGGCGCTCCGGGCAAGTCGGTGCTTTTTTATGATACACGACTTGACCCTCGTTCCGGCTCTGCTATTTGGGGTGGGTGGGATGAGTTGCTGAGAGGTCGAAACCTGTGGGTTACTTTTTATACACCTTATACGGCGGGTTAGACGCCTGCGCACCAAGGCATCGTGCTTGATGGAGATTGGCGATTTTGATTGTGCCTCTGGGGAGACGCCCATGCGGGCGCCTCCTGCCGATTGCAAATCGGCGATCCCAGGGGTACCGAGTTGGTCTTTATAGTAGGCCGCTCTGGCCGATGCCATCGAAGATGAATTGCACGGCGAGGGCAGCGAGGAGGACGCCCATGACGCGGGTTACTACGTGCATACCAGTGAGTCCGAGTAGTTGCTGGATTTTGCTGGCGAGCAAAAAGGCTATGAAAGTGGCGAGCAGGATCGCCAGGAGTGCGGCGAGGACGATGGCTTGACCGCTGGGGTCGCCGCGTTGATCTGCCATTAGTAAGATGGCGGCGCCCATGGCGCCAGGACCAGCTATCAAGGGCATGGCGAGCGGGAATATGGAGACGTCGGCGCGGGTGTTGGCTTCGCGTTGTTCGTCTTCGGTGGTGGAGGTGCCGCCAGAGCTGCGAGCAAAAGCCATGTCGATGGCTATGAGCAATAACAGGATGCCGCCCGAGGTTCTGAGCGCGGCGAGCGATATGCCGAGGCTGGCTAATACTACTTCGCCCGCGAGGGCAAAGCCGAGCAGTATGGTCGTGGCGACTAAGATCGCGCGGAGGGCGGTGGCGCGTCTCTGCTCTGGGCTTTGCTGCGCCGTGAGCGCAGCGAACATGGGCGCTACGTCCAAGGGGCCGATGGTGGCGAAGAAGGTTGCTAAGGCGAGGGCGGCGGTTTCGAGCATGGTTTGGGTATGCGAGCTATGTTGACTGTGTAGGTCGGTGGTCTAGCTGATGACGCTGTAGGTAATGTTGAGTTCGCGTAGCCAGCGGCGGTAGAAGACTGAGGATTTGTCGGCGCGGATGGGGGTGTCGGCGAGCGGATCTGGGGCTTGTTGCGCGTGCTCACCGACGAAGATTAGCCCGTATTTCTCGCGGCAGGGGTACACGCGATTGCAGATGGTGCGCGCTGGGGCGTCGGCGGGGTGCGCTGGGATATATGTGCAGCCGGCGTTGCGGTTGGCGTAGCGCCAGCCGTGGTACTGGCATTGGAGCTCGGCGCCGTCGTTGATGCCGATGGATAGGCGCACGCCGCGGTGCAAGCAGCGATTCTCCCAGACGTTGACATAGCCATCATCGGCGCGCCATATCGCCAGCTCGCGGCCGAGCAATTGTCCCCAGAAGACGTGGCGGTAGTGCAAGTCGGTGCTCGCCGCGACCGGAAACCAGCGCGAGCGTAAATCGTCGAGTTCGGTATGGGTCAATTTTGGTTGAGGCGTTGGCAAAAAGGTTATTTTAGTTCTTTGTGCTTTGGCTAGGTGGGGTTGGACGGATGGCCTGCGGCGCTTTTTACACGGCGTCCTGGGAGCGCGGGCGTCTCGCCCGCCGTGCAATAAGTGCCGTAGGCGGCAATTGGGCAAATAAGCTTATTGAAGCAGCGGAAATTAGCAGATCTTGAACGTAAGAAGGGCGCATAATTCAGCAAATCACCATAGCTTCTCGCTTGCTCTTACTATTCTGATTCATTGCTATTGCTAGCTGCTTGTGTGGTTTCAGCAATTGGTTCTTTGGCTGGGTGGGTTTGGAAGGATGGCCTGCGGCACTTTTCACACGGCGACCGAGACGGTCGCGCCCCCAGGGCAAAGTGTAGTTCAGTGGCTTAATAAATGAGTTATACTTATTTGGACCACAACTCATTTTAATTTAACTACAATCATCAAATTCAGTATCATAAGTTCTACTTTCAGGGCAATATTCAAATGTTCCTAAATTAATTCTATTGTTATTATTTCTTGTCATAGTTGGAATTCCCATTAAACCTTTATGTAATGGTCCCAATGGAAAATTTTTTGTATTCCCATTACTTGTATTTGAAACTGGTATCATTAATGAATAAGAAGCATTTGGAATTTGAGATTTATCTAATTTTTGAATTCCTTCAATAATATCTATTAAATTTTGATTTAAATTAAAAGTTCCATCATTATAATTTCCTATTGGATTAAAATTTATGTGAGTTTGAACTTCAATATTATCTCCATTATTATCTCTTAAAAAAGGAGTTCCAAAAGAATAATTTGGACCAATTCCAGAAAATATATTTGTATCATTTTTTGTTTCTCCATGATCTTCTCTCTCTAAAGCATTTTCATTTCTTAAAGCATAAGCAAACTCACTTGAAGGATTAGACGAAGCATTTCCACCTAAAACATAAACTAAAAGTCCACCATTTGTATATTCAAAATTTCCTTCTTCTAAACTTTTCATTTTTTCTTGTAGTTCTGGTAGTGTCATACCTTCTTGAAAAACTCCTGCTACATTTGAATTGTTATTAACCATATCGCCTTCTAATATCTTTATATCTTGTAGTCCTTCATCTTTTGTTTGAAAATCTAAATATGCTAAACCTGTTGGATCTTTTCCAATAACATAAACATTTTGATCTGGTTGGTCTGGTATGTGTCCCATTAAAATACCTTCTAAATCATTCTCACCTTTTAGGTTGGTGTAATTTACATTATATGTGTTGTTGTTATCGTCTGTTAGAGTTCCATAGAAAGTTACGTTATTTTCTTGGCTTGATTGAGTCATAGCATAAAAATCTTGAAGGGCACTTGAATTATTGTGCTCTTGATCTAATTCTTTATGCTCAGTTGTTTGGTTGAAGTTGCCTTGTGAAGAGACAGATGAGTTATCGCATTGTAGTGTGTCAGTTGAAGTTGTATGCCCATAATCGTCTTCTTGAATAGTTGAAACGTCTTGGGTTTCTCCATGCTTAAAAGCGCTATATTCAAAAACCACTCCATTAGTTGTAATTGTTCCAGCAATACAATCAGAGGCAGTTTCAATAGTGCAAGCATTGCCTTCTTGTTTATAGCCCGCATTGCAACTTGTGTCTTCAATTTGGGGATTAGATAGAGTTGTAATCGAGTCATTGCAATAGGCATCAGCTATCATATTTTGTTCTCCACCTTCAATTGAATTTACCCCAGTCGCTTGTGAAGTTTTACCGTGGTCGGTAGCTGGGAACGTGTAGGTGATGCCATCCAGGTCTTGGGTGCCTGCAGAGCAATCGGCATAGGTTGGGTTTGTTGGTCCTCCGTTGCTCGCATCATCGTCGCTAGAGCTCGAGCCACCGCAGGCGGCTAAGGTGGCAGCAAGGGCTATCGTTAGAATTGATTCCTTCGTGTTCATTGTGCTGGTCTATGGGCGTTGGCGCTTAGGATAGATGGAAATAGGGCGCGATAGGAAGCTATAGTACTCGAAATAGTAGGCAGCTTAATAGTCCCTCATATGCTTGGGCGCGCGCGACACCACGCGCTTCCAGGAAATCTGTGTTAATCTGTGGTTCGATAAGCGATGCTTGGAAAAAGCTGGCAGTGGATGCGGGCACTCCTGGGAGCGCGATCCGTCTCGGTCGCCGTGTAGATGTGCCGTAGGCGGCCTTTCAAACCAGTACAGTCGAATAACAAATTGCTTGAGCTATGCACACGACTAGCGGCGGCATTTAATAGTAATAGTGCTGTAAGGTGGCAGATTGTGTCGCTCGCCTGAATTATTAATTCTGCTCAAAATCCAGCCCCATTAAGCTCCGCTGCTCAGATAGGCATATTTGCCCAAATGCCGCCTACGGCACTTTTTTACACGGCGGGCGAGACGCCACGCACTCCCAGGGCACCGAGCTTAGTTGTAATCTGTGATTTGGTTTTAATGCAGTGCTTGTTGGGGAGCCGCCCATGCGGGCGCCTCCTGCCAAGTGCAACTTGGCGCGCCCATGAGCGCCGCTGCTTGAATGAGCTTATTTGCCTGATTGCCGCCTGCGGCACTTTTTACACGGCGACCGAGACGGTCGCGCTCCCAGGGCAAAGTGTAGTTCGGTGGTTTGATAAAGGAATTATATTTATTTGGACCACAAGACATTTTAACTTATCTACAATCATCAAACTCATTATCATAAGTTCCATTTCCAGAACAATATAAAAATGTTCCTAAATTAATTCTATTATTGTCATTTCTTGTCATAGTTGGAATTCCCATTAAACCTTTATGAAATGGTCCCAATGGAAAATTTTTTGTATTCCCATTACTTGTATTTGAAACTGGTATCATTAATGAATAAGAAGCATTTGGAATTTGAGATTTGTCTAATTTTTGAATTGTTTCAAGAGGGTCTATTAAATTTCCATTTAAACTAAAAACTCCGTCTTCATAACTTCCTATTAAGTTTCCAGTGTTAGTTTGGACTTCAATAGTATTTCCAGAATTATCTTTTAAAAAAGGAGTTCCAAAAGAATAATTTGGACCAATTCCAGAAAATATATTTGTATTATTTTTTGGTTCTCCATGGTCATCTCTATAAATAGTATTTTGATTTCTTAAATAATAACTATTATCATTTCCATTTCCAAAAACATAAACTAAAAGTCCTTGGTTTGTATAAACAAAATTTCCTTCTTCTAAACTTGTCATTTGTTCTTGTAGTTCTGGAAGTGTTATACCTTCTTGCAAAGTTCCTGCTATGTTTGAATCGTTATTAACTAAATCGTCTGCTGTTATATTTATGTCTTGTAGTCCTTGTTCTTCTGTTTGAAAATCTAAATGCGCCAACCCAGTTGGGCTTTCTCCAATAACATAAACATTTTGATCTGGTTGGTCTGGTATGTGTCCCATTAAAATACCTTCTAAATCATTCTCACCTTTTAGGTTGGTGTAATTTACATTATATGTGTTGTTGTTATCGTCTGTTAGAGTTCCATAGAAAGTTACATTATTCTCTTGGCTTGATTGAGCCATAGCGTAAAAATCTTGCAGGGCTTGAATTATTGTGCTTTGATCTAATTCTTTATGCTCAGTTGTTTGATTGAAATTACCTTGTGAAGAGACAGATGAGTTATCGCATTGTAGTGTGTCTGTTGAAGTTGTATGCCCATAATCGTCTTCTTGAATAGTTGAAACGTCTTGGGTTTCTCCATGCTTAAAAGCGCTATATTCAAAAACCACTCCATTAGTTGTAATTGTTCCAGCAATACAATCAGAGGCAGTTTCAATAGTGCAAGCATTGCCTTCTTGTTTATAGCCCTCATTACAACTTGTGTCTTCAATTTGGGGATTAGATAGAGTTGTAATCGAGTCATTGCAATAGGCATCAGCTATCATATTTTGTTCTCCACCTTCAATTGAATTTGCCCCAGTCGCTTGTGAAGTTTTACCGTGGTCGGTAGCTGGGAATGTGTAGGTGATGCCATCCAGGTCTTGGGTACCTGCAGAGCAATCAGCATAGGTTGGGTTTGTTGGCCCTCCGTTGCTCGCATCATCATCGCTAGAGCTGGTGCCACCGCAGGCGGCTAAGGTGGCAGCTAGGGCTATCGTTAGAATTGATTTCTTCGTGGTCATTGTGCTGGTCTATGGGTGTTAGCGCTTAGGATAGATGGAAATAGGCCGTGATAGCAAGCATGGTACTCGAAATAGCAGCCAGCTTACGAGCCCACCCATTATGCTTAGGCGCGCGCGATACCACGCGCTTCCAGGAAATATGTGTTAATCTGTGTGCATCTGTGGTTAACCAATAACGTCATCAATGCCCGATAAAGACCTAATCTCCAAGCAGCTACTACAGCGTGTTTTAATTGGCTTTGGTAACCGCCTATTCGATCTCAATATTGTGGAAGCCGAATTGCTCAGCAACGAGCAGGCGCGGATAGAGAGTCGGCGCGCCGATTTGGTCGCTCGGGTGAAGGAGG
This sequence comes from Gammaproteobacteria bacterium, assembly GCA_965229495.1. GTDB lineage: Bacteria > Pseudomonadota > Gammaproteobacteria > CBDBNL01. The sequence continues at coordinate 2,490,615 of OZ245880.1, read as the reverse complement.
CCGATGGCAAGAGCTACATCTTGCACGTAGAGATTCAAAACGACAACCAACGTGATATTAAGAGTTTTGCATAACTAGAGGCCGCGTGCAAAAAGAGCTATTTTTTGTTCCCAGCTAGGCAGCAAAGCGCAGTTTATGAAATAGTAAATGAGCATTTGCGAACAACGCTGGGGGCAAAAAGAGCCTTTTTGCAAAGGTCTCGCATTGTCTATCTGTGCCCTGGGAGCGCGTGGCGTCTCGCCCGCCGTGCAATAAGTGCCGTAGGCGGCAATTGGGCAAATAAGCTTATTGAAGCAGCGGAAATTAGCAGATCTTGAACGTAAGAAGGGCGCATAATTCAGCAAATCACCATAGCTTCTCGCTTGCTCTTACTATTCTGATTCATTGCTATTGCTAGCTGCTTGTGTGGTTTCAGCAATTGGTTCTTTGGCTAGGTGGGGTTGGAAGGATGGCCTGCGGCGCTTTTTACACGGCGACCGAGACGGTCGCGCCCCCAGGGCACCGTGCTCAAACATTCTGGTTTGCTAATGCTTGGAGTCGATGGTTATTGTAGAAGTACAAGTATGGTCAATGCTGGTGGTTTAGCTGATGACGCTGTAGGTGATGTTGAGTTGGCGTAGCCAGCGGCGGTAGAAGACTGAGGATTTGTCGGCGCGGATGGGGGTTTCGGCGCGTGGGTCGAGGGGGAGCTTTTTCGGGTATTGATTTTCCAGTATGGGCTTGTCCTGGGCGAAGATGGTCTGCTGAAAATTGCGGATGACGTTATCGCTATTCTGGCTGTCAATGCAGCTCATGAGCATGTGCGCGCGCACGCTCTCCTCGTTGAGCGGCTGGATGAAGAGCGCGATGACGTCGTTGCGGCTGGGGTCTTCGCCGCTGTGCTTGTACAACACCGAGCAGAAGGGGTGCGGCACACGATAAACGTATTCGACCTCGCTACTGCCCTTGGATGCAGCGGCGGCTTGTGGCTGGACAAAGCGGCAGCGCGTGGCGACTAATTCCTTGGCATCGGCGCGAATTTCGACGTCGTATTCTTTGACTTCGGTGTGCGGCTCGGCGCCGAGGATGTTGGTGTGCACGAAGGGGAAGTGCCCCATATCGAGAAAATTCTCCACCGCCCGAGGCGCCGAGGTGGCGACGCCGATGCTGGCGGCGTTCATGTTGCGGCGGTCGGGCTCGGAGTATTCTTCGATGGCGAAAAGCTCGTCGGGCGCGCCCAAGCTGGTCCAAAGATAGCCATAAGCTACTAGCGTTGGTAGCTGCTTGGCTTCGTTATCCAAATCGAGCACGGTGGGCGCATTAGCTGCGCTAATGCTATATTGCAATTTAGCGCCAAGTAAGTATGTGAGATATTCATTGCCAATCGTTAATTCGGCGACAGCGGCAATAGTAAACCACTGATTTAATATTATCTTGTCTTTGCAGCGGGCTGTCGGCATTATTCAAAGTATTAGTTTTTCTAATGGAAGTGGTCTGGCAGTATGAGTAAAATTACTAAGGATTAGCCCTACACCAATACTGCATAGTTTAGCCGCAATGGCGAGGCTGTGGGGCCTCGGTCCTGATTGCGGCAAGGTAACGGGTTAGCTCCCATCAACCACCTATCTAATCCTCTGATGAATACAACTTTCACTACCAGAAGAAAATTTCTCGGTGGCAGCGCCGCTATTGCTCTCGGCGCCGCTGCTTATCCTTGGTCTCGAATCGCTGCTGCTGGCGAACCGCTGAAAGTCGGCGTAGTCTACGTGTCGCCGGTTTCCGAGATCGGCTGGACCAAGCAACACGACTTGGGCGTACAAGCTATTAAAGATGGCTTGGGCGACAACGTTAGTGTTACCGTGATTGATAACATCTTTAAGCCGCAGGACGCCGAGCGCGTGTTTCGCCAGCTCGCCGCCAGCGGTCATAAGCTGATTTTCGGTACCAGCTTCTCCCACGGTACGCCGATGCAAAAGGTGGCGCCGCGTTTTCCCGATGTCGCCTTCGAGCATTGCTCGGGCATCAAGCACCTGGATAACCTCGGTACCTTCGAGGCTAAATACTACGAGGGCACTTACGTCGCTGGTGTCGCCGCTGGTCATATGTCGAAGAGCGCCAAGATCGGCTTTATCGGTGGTTTCCCCATCCCGGACATCGTTGGTCCCGCCAACGCTCTGCTGCTGGGCGCGCAATCGGTGAACCCTGATACCACCTGCCCGGCGATATTCCTCAACTCCTGGTACGACCCAGGTAAAGAGAAAGAAGCTGCTAACACCCTGATCTCGCAAGGTTGCGACGTCATCTGCTCGATGACCGACACTGCCACCGGCGTGCAAGTGGCTGGCGAGAATGGCGTTTGGTCTATAGGCTACGCTAGCGATATGAGCCAGTTCGCGCCCGATACTCACCTGACCGCTTTCACTCTCGATTGGAGCAGCATTTATCTGCAAGCCGCGCGCGACGTTGCCGCTGGCACTTGGAAGATGGATGTGCGCTGGCAGGGGCTGAGCGACGGCGTGGTCAAGCTGTCGCCTTACAACAGCCGCATACCAGCCGCAGTGGTCGCCGAGCTCAATCGTACCGAGCAGGCTATAGCCGCTGGCGACTTGCACCCTTACGCTGGCGAGATTCGCGATCAGTCCGGTGCGGTGCGCGTGGCTAAGGGCAGCGTGATGCCTGACGCGGAGATCCGTGGCTTCAATTGGTTTGTTGAAGGGATGATTGGTAATCTCGGTTAGGACGTTACCTTGTAATTAGGCGCTGGCTAAGGTCGGCGCCTCTTCATTTTTATTTGATTGCATTGATGGGTGAAGTGCACCGCTTAGAGCTACGCGGTATTAGCAAGAGCTATCCTGGGGTAATCGCTAACGAAGATATCTCTTTCGCAGTGCCGCCGGGGACGATTCACGCGGTGCTCGGGGAGAATGGCGCCGGTAAGAGCACTTTGATGAAGGTGATCTACGGCGCCACGCGCGCCGACCACGGCGAGATTTATTGCGATGGCGAGTTGCTGCGCGCGCATAGCCCAGCGCGCTCGCGTGCGCTGGGCATATCGATGGTTTACCAGCATTTTGCCCTATTCGAGTCGGTGAGCGTTATCGAGAATATCGCCCTGTCGAGCGCTGATAAGTCTTTCGACTTGGAAGCCCTGGCGGCGCGGGTGCGCGAGATTGCGCAGAAGTATGGCCTGCCCTTGGAGCCCGAGCGCTTGGTGCATAGCTTGTCGGTGGGCGAGCGCCAGCGCGTCGAGATCGTGCGTTGCTTGCTGCAACAGCCACGGCTGCTGATCCTCGACGAGCCGACTTCGATGCTAACCCCGCAAGCGGCGCAGCAATTATTCGTTACCTTGCGTTTGCTGGCGCAGGAAGGCTTGAGCATCCTTTATATCAGCCACAAGCTCGACGAGGTCAAGCAACTCTGCGATTCGGCGACCATCCTCCGCCACGGTCGCGTTATCGGCAGCGTCGACCCCAAAACCAGCAGCACCAAAGAGATAGCGCAGATGATGGTCGGCGGCAAGCTGACGGCGGTGCAGCGGCGCCAGCACCAGCGCGGCGCCAGCCCGGTGCTGGAGGTTCAGCAACTCGACTTGCCATCAGCAGATTTGTTCGGCGTTGATTTGCGCGCTATCAACCTTCGAGTTTATGGCGGCGAGGTCGTGGGCTTGGCGGGAGTAGCTGGTAATGGTCAAAAAGAATTGATCGATGCTCTTTCTGGTGAGCTGCCGCTGAGTGTGAGGCCTGAGACTATCAAGATCAATTCGCAGCCGGCGGGCGCGCTGAGCGTCGAGCAGCGGCGGCGGCTGGGGATGACTTATGTGCCCGAGGAGCGGCTGGGGCGTGGCTCGGTGCCCGAGCACGATCTGGGCGAGAACTCGGCTTTGACCGCGCATGCCTCGGGCATGGTGCGCTGGGGCATCTTGCAGCGCGCGCAAGCACGCGGTTTTGCCCGTGGCGTGGTCGATAAATTCAGCGTCAAGGCTGGTAGCTTGCGCAACCCGGCGCGGAGCCTCTCGGGTGGCAACCTGCAGAAGTTTATCGTCGGCCGCGAGATCGAATTGCAGCCCAAGCTACTGTTGGTAGCGCAACCGACTTGGGGCGTTGACGTCGGCGCTGCGGCCTTTATTCGGCAACGGATAATGGACTTGAGCAGCGAGGGCACGGCTGTGTTTGTAGTGTCGGAGGATTTGGACGAGCTGCTGGAGATTTGCGATCAGATTTACGTGATCAGCCAGGGCGCGGTGTCGGAGCCGCTCAGCGGCGCCGAGATGAGCACTGAGCGTATCGGCGTGTTGATGACCGCCTAAGATGCTGGGCGGCTGGCGGGTAGAAGTGCGCGAGCGGCCGCCGCTGGCGCTGCGGCTGGCGACGCCGCTGCTGGCAGTGGTGCTGACTTTGGCGAGCGGCTCGGTGATGTTCCTGTGGTTGGGTTATGACCTGCTCGATACCTTTAGCACCTTTTTTATCTCACCGCTGGCGGATTGGAATGGCATCTCCGAATGGTTGCTGAAAGCCTCGCCGTTGATCCTGATAGGCTGCGGCTTGGCGGTGGGCTTTCGCGCCAACGTCTGGAATATTGGCGCTGAGGGGCAATTGGTTATCGGCGCGATAGCTGCTAGCGGCATCGGTTTATTCGCGCCTTTTAATACCAGCTTCTGGGTGCTGCCGCTGATGATCGTGGCGGGGATGTTTGCGGGGATGGCTTGGGCGAGCTTGGCGGCGTTGCTGCGGACGCGCTATAACACCAATGAGATATTGGTTACCCTGATGCTGAGCTACGTCGCCGTGCTTATATTGACCTATCTGGTGCAGGGACCTTGGCGCGACCCCGATGGCTTCAATTATCCGCAAACGGCTTTATTGCCCTACGAGGCGACGCTGCCGCTGTTCGATTACGCCTATAGGCTGAACTATTCGATCTTTATCACTATCGCGGTGCTGTTGCTGATTTGGTGGCTCAACGAGCGGAGCTTTTTGGGCTATAAGATGTCGGTGAGCGGTAGCGCGCCGCGCGCCGCGCGTTATGGTGGTTTTCGGGAAAATTCGGCGGTTTGGGTCGGGCTGCTGGTGAGCGGTGCTTGCGCGGGGCTAGCTGGTGCCGCCGAAGCGGCAGGTCCGCTGGGGCAGCTATCGGCGCAAATATCGCCAGGTTACGGTTTTGCCGCGATCATCGTCGCTTTTATCGGGCGCTTGAATGTGCTCGGGATCGTGTTCGCGGGTTTGTTGTTGTCTTTGCTGTATATGGGCGGCGAGGCGGCGCAAATTGAGCATAACCTGCCGGCGGCTTTGACGCGGGTCTTCCAGGGCACTTTGCTGTTGTTTTTGTTGGCGGCGGATTTTCTGGCGCATAACCGTATCGTGCGCGTGCGAGCTTGATGGATCTATTGATAGCAATAATCACCGGCACGGTGATAGCAGCGACGCCATTGGTGTTCGCAGCGCTGGGCGAGTTGGTGGTCGAGAAGTCGGGCGTGATCAACCTTGGTATCGAGGGCATGATGCTGGTGGGTGTGGCAGTGGCGGCGGTGTGCGTGGTTGGCGGATTGCCGCCGGTAGTGGCAGTGGCGGCGGCGGTGCTGGCGGGCGCGAGCGCGGCGCTGCTATTTGCGGTGCTAACCTTGAGCTTGTACGCTAATCAGTACGCTGCGGGCTTGGCTTTAGCCATTTTGGGCTCGGGAGTTTCAGCTTTTATCGGCCGCGACTTGGGCAGCTCGCCACTGGAGTCTTTGCCGCCGTTGTCGATACCCGTGCTCAGTGATATCCCGCTGCTCGGCGAGCTGTTGTTTCAATACGACGCGCTGGTGTATTGTTCCTTCATCCTCTACGGCTTGATCAGCTATTGGCTGTTCCACACCAAGGGTGGGCTCGTGCTGCGCACCATGGGCGAAGCGCCGGAGCTCTCGCAAGCGCTGGGCTACCCAGTGCTGCGGACGCGCTACCTGGCGGTGGTGTTCGGGGGCGGGATGTCGGGCTTAGCTGGCGCTTACTTGGCGGTGGCGTACACGCCGCTATGGGTCGAAGACATGACCTCCGGCCGCGGCTGGATCGCGCTGGCCTTGGTGATCTTTGCCACTTGGCGCCCAGGGCGCGTCATCTTCGGCGCTTGGCTGTTTGGCGGCATGACCATATTGCAATTGCAGGGTCAAGCCTCGGGCCTACCAATACCAACGCAATTATTATCGGCCCTACCTTATCTCACCACCATCGCCGTCCTCGTCTACATCTCCCGCGACCGCCGCTCGCTAACCCTCAATTTTCCCAAGTCGCTGGGCAAGACTTTTCGGGGGGAGGGTTGATAGACATAGCTCCAATTGATGTCAAGATGCTAGTAAACTTGGATACTACTCAAGCAGCATAAAGCTATGGATGATACTGCCAGTGAGTTATGATTAACTCCCGCTTAATCCGTGGGGATTTTGTTTTGTTGTGCGCTATGGGTGCTGAACGATGCTAAAAGTGGCTTTGGTGGGGAAGGCGAATGTGGGGAAGTCGAAGTTGTTTAATCGGCTCAGTGGGTCGCGGCAGGCTTTGGTGGCCGATGCTCCTGGGGTTACGCGCGACCGGCAGTACGCTTACGCTGATGGCGAGGAGTTGGCGGGTGTTCTGTTAGTAGATACGGCGGGTTGGAGTACTGCTACAGGTTCTCTCGCCGAAGCTATGCGCAATCAAACTCTGGCAGCTCTGGAGGAGGCGGATCTGGTGTTGTTCGTGGTCGATGGTGGCGAGTTGCCCAATGCGGATGATTTAGATTGTTCGGATTTGCTGCGAAGGCAGGGTAAGCCTTGCTGGATGCTGATCAATAAGATCGACGCCAGCAATAAATCTACTAGCAGCGAGTACGCTGCGCTGGGCTGGGATTGTTTGCGCGTTTCTGCGCAAAGGCGCACTGGCTTTGCGCCATTGCGCGCGCGTCTGCTCGAATTCAAGCAGCAGCAAGCGCGCTCAAATTCAACCGAAGCGCCAGCCATAACCCTGGAGCAATTGCGCGCGGCTGGTAGCGAGTACGAGAGCATCAAGGCGGTTATCGTGGGCCGGCCCAATAGCGGTAAATCGACTTTGAGCAATTACATCGTCGGCGCCGAGCGCCAAGTAGTGAATGACACCGCTGGCACCACCCGCGATAGCGTTTGCAATCAATTGAGCTTCCGTGGTCACGGCATAACTTTAATAGATACACCCGGCCTGCGCCGAGCCAGCGCTGTCGATAACGATTTGGAAAAACTATCGAGCGGCAAAACTCGCGAGGCCATAAACCTTGCCGACGTTATCGTCGTTCTGCTCGACGCCCAAGAGGGCGTAACCCAGCAGGATATGCGCATCCTGAATCAAGGCTGGGAGCGCGGTTGCGCCTTGCTGCTGGTGGTAAATAAGGTTGACCTGCTCGATAGCCGCGAGCGCAATCAGTTGCAACGGCAGATCGAATTTCGCTTGCGCTTCTTAAAATCCAACCAGGTGTACTGGATTAGCGCTAACACTGGCGCTGGCGTTGCGCGGCTGATGCGCGCGCTGCCCGAGGCTTTCGCCGCCGTTACTAGTCGATTTAGCACGCGTAGACTGTGCGACATTTTGTTCGCTGCCACCCAAGCGCGCGTGCCGCCGATGGTGGCGCGCAAGAAGACTAAGCTGCGATTCGCACATATGGGCAGCGATAGACCGCCATCGGTGATAATTCACGGTAGCAACACTGGTCAGCTACCCGAGAGTTATAAGTCCTACTTGGCGCGTTACTTTGCCGAAAATGTTGGCTTGGACTTGCCGCACTTGAAGCTGGAATTCCGCGAAAAGGCTAACCCTTATACATGATGGAATTGTTAGGCTTAAGGTTGAGCGCGTGGTTATACTTTGCGGGACATTATTATTGGACAAGAGCACTAACACCATGAAACTCGACTTGTGCATTTTTCGTTACAACCCCGACGACGATATCAAGCCTTACACCCAACACCTCAGCGTCGACATCCCCGATGGGCGCGACCTGATGGTGCTCGACGTGATGCACTTGGCCAAAGAGCAGGACCCCGCGATATCTTTCCGTAGGTCTTGTCGCGAGGGCGTTTGCGGCTCTGACGGCGTCAATATGAACGGCACCAATGGTCTGGCTTGCGTTACCCCGCTATCGAAGGTGGTGCGGAAAAACAAGCTGACCCTGCGTCCGCTGCCCGGTTTGCCAGTGGTGCGCGATTTGATCGTCGACATGAAGCCTTTTTACAATCAGTACGAAAAGATCAAACCCTACCTGATTAACGACGAACCGACTACTGGCATGGAGCGTCTGCAAAGCCCCGAAGAACGCGACAAGCTCGACGGTCTGTACGAGTGCATTCTCTGCGGTTGCTGCTCGACCGCGTGCCCGTCGTTTTGGTGGAACACCGATAAATTTATTGGTCCGGCCGGCTTGCTGCAATCGTACCGCTTTCTCGCCGACAGTCGCGACACTGCCACCGCCGAGCGCCTCGAAGACCTTGACGACGCCTTCAGCGTCTTCCGTTGCCGCGGTATCATGAATTGCGTGCAAGTTTGTCCCAAAGGCTTGAACCCCACCAAAGCCATCGGCGAGGTGCGCAAGATGTTGGTTAAGAAAGCTGGTTAAAGTAGATAGAGGCATTCCTCAAGACTATCCCACCAGAGCCTGGAAGATTAATGAAAGCGCATCTCATAGCAGCCCTGCTCGGAGCATTACTGCTCTCCGCCTGCTCCTCAAGCTCGTACCGCAGTTCCTACCCCGTCCGCTATAGCTACTTGACCGACGAGCAAGTCGCACAAATACAAGCCGCAGTTCCCAGCGAGATCAGCGGCGAAGCTATCGCCGAGCTCTTAGAACTAGAGCCCAGCAACGTCCACCGCCACGACTTCGGCTCGACTTGGGTTTGGGTAGAATTTGTCCGCAGCGGTCAACGCTCGCTCTCGGTGCAGTTCAGCGACGGCAAGGCGATATCCAGCAATCTTTACGAGGAATAGCATAAGAGCTTAATACTGCTCCCATCCCCACAATAAAAACCCAATCGATGGCCAACGACACCAATCATTCCCTGCAAGAGCTGCTACAAAGCTCGCACCTCGACGCCGTAAATTTTGCCTGGATAGACTCGCTTTACGAGGACTACCTCCGCGACCCCAGCCAAGTCAGCCCCAATTGGCGCGAATTCTTTCTCAAGCTCAGCAGCAACGCCGATAGCCGCATCGACACCTCGCACGCGCACTACGCCGAGCGCTTTCTCGACATCAGCCTCAACAAGCCTGAGCAAATCGTCGCCGCCTCCGACGACACCATCAGCTTTGAGAAGAAATCACGGGTAAACGCGCTCATCAACGCCTACCGCGAAAAAGGCCATCAAGCCGCCAACATCGACCCCCTGCAATTACTCAACCGCGAACGCCCCGCCTCTCTCGAGCTCGACTTCCACCGCCTGCAAGCCAGCGACCTCGAGCAAAACTTCCTGGTCAACAGCACCTTCTTTCCCGAGCAAAAGCAAAGCCTGCAGCAACTGGTCGATAACCTCAATAAGTGCTATTGCGGCACCATGGGCGTCGAGTACATGTACATAACAGACATCGAGCAACGGCAATGGCTACAGCAAAAGCTCGAAAGCACCTACGGTCATCCCGACTTCGACGGCGAACGCAAGCTCCGCATCATGGAACGCTTGAGCGCTGGCGAAGGCTTGGAGAAATCATTGGCGGCGAAATACCCGGGCACCAAGCGCTTCGGCTTAGAGGGCGGCGAAGCCTTGATACCACAACTCGACGAGCTCATCCAAAGAAGCGGCAGCTACGGCATGAAAGAGATCGTGCTCGGCATGGCGCACCGCGGGCGGCTGAACGTACTGGTAAACATTTTCGGCAAAAACCCCAGCGAGTTATTCGACGAGTTCGAGGGCAAGATCAGCATCGACAAAGGCAGCGGCGACGTCAAATACCACATGGGCTTCTCCTCAAACGTCATGACCTCTGGCGGCATAGTGCACTTGGCTCTGGCCTTTAACCCATCGCACTTGGAGATAGTCGGTCCCGTAGTCGAGGGCTCGGTGCGCGCGCGCCAGGACCGCCGCCGCGACGTCAAACGCGACCAGGTATTACCGGTCATCATCCACGGCGACGCCGCCATCGCCGGTCAGGGCGTGGTCATGGAAACCCTACAAATGGCGCACTTGCACGGCTTTAGCACTGGCGGCAGCGTGCACATCGTCATCAACAACCAGATCGGCTTCACCACCTCGCTCGCCGGCGACGCGCGCTCCACCGAATATTGCACCGACGTCGCCAAGCTCGTGCAGGCGCCGATCTTCCACGTCAACGGCGACGACCCCGAGGCCGTGGTCTTCGCCACTCAGTTAGCGCTCGATTTTCGGATGCAGTTCCATAAGGACGTGGTAATAGACTTGGTTTGCTACCGCCGGCTCGGGCACAACGAAGCCGACGAGCCATCGGTAACGCAGCCGATGATGTATAAAAAGATACGCAAGCACCCGACCACGCGCACGCTCTACGCGCAAAGGCTCACCGACGAGGGTACCACCAGCAAAGAAGCCACTGACAACATGCTCTCCAGCTACCGCGCTGGCTTGGAGGAGGGCAAACACGCGACGCGCTCGCTCACCGCTGACGTCGACAGCTCGCTATTCGTCGACTGGACGCCCTACCTCGGCCACGAATGGTCGGACTATTGCGACACTAGCTACCCCGAAGCCAAACTACGCGAGCTCGCCACCCGCCTCGACGAGCTCAACACCGGCGTGCCCTTGCACAAAGTAGTGCGCAACACCATGGCGGAACGCGCCAAGATGACCGCTGGCAGCGTGCCAGTGAATTGGGGCTACGCTGAAAACTTAGCTTACGCCACTCTGCTGGAAGAAGGCTTCTTTGTGCGCTTGGTCGGTCAGGATTGCGGCCGTGGCACCTTCGCGCACCGCATGGCGATCTTGCGCAATAACGAAGATGGCAACCGCTACATACCGCTGAAAAGTCTCAACGACAGCAGCGCGCAGCTATTCAGCATCTACGATTCTTATCTCTCCGAGGAGGCGGTGCTGGCTTTTGAGTATGGTTATGCCACCACCGCGCCCAATGGCGTAGTAATCTGGGAGGCACAATTCGGCGATTTTGCCAATGGCGCGCAAGTGGTCATCGACCAATTCCTCACCAGCGGCGAAAACAAATGGCAGAGGCTCTGCGGGCTGACGACGCTGCTCCCGCATGGTTACGAAGGTCAAGGTCCCGAGCATTCCTCGGCGCGCTTGGAGCGTTTTCTGCAATTAGCCGCTGATAACAATATCCAGGTTTGCGTGCCCACCAACTCGGCGCAAATCTTCCACATGCTACGGCGGCAGGCGATACGACCACTGCGTAAGCCCTTGATAGCGCTGACGCCGAAATCATTGCTGCGTTCGCCCCTAGCGTCGGTGCCTTTCTCCGAGCTCGCCAATGGCAGCTTCCAAACCGTTATCGCGACTCCTGATCAGCCCAAGCAAAAAGCAGTCGAGCGCATCATCTTCTGTTACGGCAAAGTCTATTACGACTTGGAGGATTACCGCCAAAAGCACAAGATCGACAACGCGCTGATAGTGCGCATCGAGCAGCTCTATCCCTTCCCGCAGCAGGGTCTCTTGGAGCTCTTGGCGCCGTATCGCAAAACGCAAAAGCTGGTGTGGGCGCAGGAAGAGCCGCGCAACCAAGGCGGCTGGTACATCTCGCAGCACCAACTCCGCGCCGTGCTCAAAGAGCTGCAAATGACTGAGAAGCTTGAATTTGCCGGTCGCCCCGCGAGCGCCTCGCCAGCGGTTGGTTATATGAAAACCCATAAAGAACAACAACAGCGGCTGGTTCAGGCCGCCTTTTCTTCTTAATAAAAGCTAGACAACCATGTCCCAAATCAAAGCCCCAGCCTTTCCCGAATCCGTAAGCGAAGGCACGATCGCCGCTCTGCATAAGCAAGTCGGCGAAAGCTTCGCCCAAGACGAACTCTTGATAGAAGTAGAGACCGACAAGATAGTGCTCGAAGTCGCGGCGCCCTTTGCTGGCACCGTCGATAAGTTGCTAGTCGCCGAGGGCGACGTAGTCAGCTCGCAGCAAGTCTTGGCAGAAATCAGCGCCGGCGGCAAGGCTACTGCCAAACCGAGCGCCGAGCCCGCCAGTGCTCCTGCTGCCGCAGATAGCAGTAGTGGTAGCAGCGTCAAGAGTAGCCCAGCGGCGCGGCGACTGGCATCCGAGCAAGACATAGACCTTAGCAAAGTAGCTAGCAGCCAGAAAAGCGGCGTCATCACCAAGCAGGACGTAGCCCAAGCGTCAGCCTCGGCGAGCTCAGCCAGCTCGGCAGCGATCACCGAGAATTTGCAGCAAGGCAGCGCCAATAGACCAGAGGAGCGCGTGCCCATGTCGCGCCTGCGCCAGAGCATAGCCAAGAGATTGGTGCAAGCTCAGCAAACGGCGGCGATGCTCACCACCTTTAACGAGATCAATATGCAGCCGGTGATGAGCTTGCGCGCCAAGTACAAAGACGAGTTCGAGCGCACCCACGGCGGCGTACGCCTCGGCTTTATGTCCTTCTTCGTCAAAGCTGCCACCGAGGCTTTGAAGCGTTATCCAGCAGTCAACGCCTCCATCGACGGTAATGAGATCGTCTACCACGGCTATCAGGATATTGGCGTTGCGGTGTCGAGCGACCGTGGGCTAGTGGTGCCAGTGCTTCGCTCGGCGGAATCGATGTCGCTCGCCGAGATTGAGGCGCAAATCCGCGACTACGGCGCCAAAGCGCAGAGCAATAAGCTCAGCATTGAGCAAATGCAAGGCGGCACCTTCACCATCTCCAACGGTGGCGTCTTCGGCTCCTTGCTATCGACGCCGATATTGAACCCGCCGCAAACGGCGATATTGGGAATGCACAAAATCCAAGAGCGCCCTGTCGCCGAAAACGGCCAAGTGGTAATACGCCCCATGATGTACTTGGCGCTGTCTTACGACCACCGCATGATCGACGGCAAAGAGGCGGTGCAGTTTTTGGTAGCTATCAAGAACTACATTGAAGATCCGGCCAGGTTGGTTATGGGAATTTAAGCTAAGCCCAATTAGCGTTGCCTAAATATTTATTGTGCATACAATAATGGCATGGAAATCGTCTTCGATCCTGCCAAAGACGCCAGCAATTTTGCTAAGCATGGTGTGTCGTTGGCTTGGGCTAGTGAATTGCTTTGGGAGACATTGCAAGCCAAGCTTGATGATCGGAGAGATTACCGCGAGGATAGGTTTATTGGTTACGCGCTGATGGCCGACCGTCTGTATTGCGTGGTTTATACAGATAGGGGAAATACAAGGCGCGTGATTAGTTTACGTAAGGCAAATTACAGAGAGGTGAAACGCTATGCACTTAACAACTAAAAACGGGCTGAAAATACAGCTACCTACCCCAGAGGAAGACGCCGCCATAAACGCAGGCATCGCTGAGGACCCAGACACCTACGAATTAGGCGCCGCTGAATTCAAGCAATTGCGCCCAGTGGGTAGGCCCAAAGCGCCAACCACCAAGCAGCGCATAAGCATTCGCTTATCGCCCGAGGTGCTCACTAGCTTCAAAACCACCGGCCGCGGCTGGCAAACGCGCATCAACGACGCCCTCAAAGATTGGCTAAGAACGCACGAGCCTGCAGCTTGAGTTAGACTACCAAGCCAAGCTGCCTTCCGCGCTTCCGCCTGAGAATAGCCTTGCTGCCCAACTAATCGCAGCACGTAGCGGCAATACTCGATGCTATGTGCTCTTCTGCCCTACATTTTCATTTAGCCATGGCCTCTAGCAAAAATTATCTGCCCAAATCTTCCGCGCATAATCGGAGTTTTACTAGCGCCATTGCCAGACCGAGCCGTCGTGACTTTATTAGAGCTTTTGCTGCTGCTGGGGTTACTGCCAGCTTTGGCGGGGCCTTAGTTCCGCAGCGGCTGGAAGCCAATAACCGTCTGCGATCCATCAACTGGAAAGAGGTCTTGGGGCAGTTTGGCGATTCGGTCGTAATTCATGGGGAGCGGGATGGAGTGGATCAAGTGGGGGGCTACACGATGAGTGAGGTTTTGGAGTTTGCTCGTGCTCAGCAAATAGCGTATTGCGAAGATGAGCCGGCTTATTGTGAGGGACCGGTTAATCACGCGACCAAAGACAATAGCATTGGTGTTCCAAAAGATTTTGGTGCCAGCGTGCCGCTGGTGGGGCGGGGAAAATCGGCGACTTCGACGGGCCCAGATGGATTTGATACGATTTATTTACCAGTTGGGGAATTTAATAATCAAAAGAACGCCGAAGAATTTGCTCAGTATGCGAGTGATATTTTGGGTTTGAGTGGAAAGTACTCTGACTTGCAAATGGCGGATGAGAATGGAGAGCTTCGACCATTATTGCTGAGTAAGCAAGGAGTGCCGGTGTTTTTCTCCGCGCAAGAATTGCTGTTTATCTATATGCACTATCGGATGAACAAAGCCAGCTACCAAGATATGCAATTTGCTGATACGGTGCTGGATTATGGCGGGAATGACTCTGCCTCTCAAGCGAGGAGTCTTTATTATAAGCGCACGGGGAAAGTGCGCGCGGCAGGGATGAATAATTTACAGAAAGCTTTGCATTGGATGTTTGTTCATCATCGTTTTATTAATGAAAGGAACGACCAATCTATTGACTCTACCGCCCCATCTGAAAATTATGATCCAATGACAGAGTATTGGAATGAAGATGGTTATTGGAAAGGTGGGCGCAAAATTTCCGCGGAACAAAGCCAAGCCCGTATCCGCGCGATGCTTGCCAAAGATCCGGCGCCGTTGGGGAACTATGGTGAAAGCGCCTTAAAGTGGTGGAGCTCAACTAAATTTACTTTGCCAAGACTAAAAGACTCTCAAGGCAATGAAATTTCCGCGGAAAATCCGATTGATTTAGCCAATCAGCTTTATCCTAATGATCCGCTCAAAGCGATGATGTTGATAGGTAATTTGCAGCTAGAATTGTATTTTCGTTACGCTCTAAAAAAGAAAACTAGCACTAGAAAAGAGTTGATTAATACTAATTCCACTTCGGAGTCTAAGATGGCGAATCGACTTAATAGAGGCATTAGAACTCCTCGTGAATTTCTAGTAGAGAGTAGCTAAAGCTAGGTCATTTGTAGTATTGTGGAGGGATAATGTTTTGATTGAAAATTAAATCTGTGCTAATATCCATAGATTGTTTTCTTCTTTAATGCTCTACCTTTTTACCCGATATTACCAAGCAATATTAGTTTTATTACTATTTTCAAGTGCCCCACTGCTTGAAATAGAGTTTGTTAATATTCAAAAAGTTTTCGCTGCTGAATGCGATCCACTAGAAGAAGATTGTGAAGATCCTCCTGCAGAAACTCCAACTGCCAGCACGACAGACGGTGGGGAAGAAATTGTTGTTGAAGATGATAGAAAAATAACCACCGACTCCACCCTCGGCAAAGCCCAAGCAGAACTCACCGCCCAAGAAATGCGCGGTTACCAATCGCTCTATGAAATGCAGGCGGAGCTGTTTGCGGAGTGCGTGGCGAAGCTGAAAAGTTGGGATGGGACTCTGACGAAGCCAGAAGATGGCTGGCCAGATGGCGCCGAAACAGACCTCGATCAAATCTGCGTGGATGAATTTATTGCGATGAACGAGCAGGGTCCGCAGCGCCTGCTGCTCCCTGATGCCAGCGCGGAACAACCAGCTACTGAACAATCTGAGAACTGGTGGGCTGATGTGCTGGGTTACTGGTTCGGAGAAGAGGGAGGACTTCTACCACCACTGAAACAAAGCTATACCGGAAGACTCACCCTTCCGAATGCTCCAAGCGCTGACCCAGCCAACGCGGATCTAAAAAAAGCTTTAGAAAACTGGTACGGAGCGGCGAATAGTCTTGGCGGGAATGAGTTTTTGTGGCACTACTTGACCAAAAAACCGCTTCATGCAGTGCCGTTTCAGCAAGGGATTGTGACGATCAGCAACTGCCCGAATCCGGGCGCGCCGATTTTTGCGAATCAAGATTGTGTGAAAACGCAGTGGAAAGAACGAACCGACCAATTGAAAAATCAAAGGGCGAGGCTTATTCAGGAGATTGGGAAGAAAGAGGATCTTGATGATGAAGCCAAAAAACTTATTGCTTGGTATGCAGTGGATGATACGGAGCTGATAGAAAGCTATGGTTTGAAGGAAATAGACACCACACGCAACCCGCTGCGACTGGATATTCAAAAACTGAGCTTTTTAGTGGGTTTGCTGGAGCAGCTGGCCATTTATAGTGGTACGGTGGCTTATCAGCTAGAGCTACAGGATTCGTCTGGTGGGATGGGGATTTATGGGAATTTTTCGACGACGAACGCGGGAGTTGATATTGCGCAGATTACGAACCTGTCGGGGAAAGAGAATATGACGCTCTCGCAAACGATTTCGAAGCTGTCGAATACGATGGTGATTATCGGGCTGGCGATCATGATCCCGATTATCGTCTACGCGGGGTTTTTGATGGTGCTCTCGGGCTACGACTACGAGCAGTATGAGAAGGGGAATGAGATCTTGTGGAAAGTGCTGCCGTGGGCGGTGTTTTTGTGCGCTTGTCGGCTGCTGGTCGCGGCTTGGCTACATGTGCTGAGTGAGGCTTTTCGTCCGATTGCCAGTTTTTAGTTTTTCTTTTCTTCCCTCAAAAAATGTTGTTTCCGAATGCGTGGTTCTCGAAAATTGGTCTGCTGGTGGTGGGGGCGCTGCTGTGGGGTGGAGGGGTGCAGGCGGGGACTTCTTTGGAGAGTTTGTCGAAGGAGAGCGGAGTTACTTGTAAACAGGGGGATTTGCGGTCTTGCTTGATTTATTACTATTTGGTGGAGCCGGATGTGAATGGGGAGCTGAAGGGATTGTCAGATGGGGCGAGCGGTTCGGAGTTGTCGCCGCGGTTAGAGAAAGTGTATGTGCTGTTAGATAAAAAACCACGGTCGGATGGTCAGAAGCTTTTGTATGAATTTATTGAGGAAGAATTAGAGCAGCTCCATGCTCCGGCGAATGCGAGCCCAGAGGAAAAAGAAAAAGTTGCTCAGCGCTGGGCGGCGTTTGCTTTCATGTTGAATAGATTGGATCCCGCAAGGGTCGGCAACGATACCGTTTTTGGTTATGCGCAAGACGATGTTTCGCTGAAAAGTACTTTTCGCGATATTGACGAGCAGCTCGATAGTAGCGTTTCCAAGGAATCCAACCTGCGCGAGCTGATTATCCGCTGGACGAACTTTATGCTGCCGATGGCCGCGACGCTGGCGGCGTTGGGGTTGGTTTGGGCGGGATTTTGTATATCACCAGTTTTCAAGATGAAAGCCGCCTGGAGGAAGCCAAAAAGGTGATCCTGATGGTGATCGTGGGGGTAGCGCTGGTTGGGGGGTCGTATGCGATTGTGAGCACGATTGTGAGTCGGGCGTTTTGATTTTTGGGATGAGAAGGTGGAGCGGGCTCTGAGGCTTAAATCTGTGTTTATCCGTGTTTATCTGTGGTTTGATAAATGATGCAAGGTTCTGCGGGCTGGTGTTTAGTGGTGGTGAGCGCGTAGCGCTCTCAAGGCTTGGCGCTGAATTTTGGGCGGAAAATTGGACTATCGGATGGGTGGTGATTTTGTGTGAGGTGCTTGATTGAGTGGAGTGGTGCGGAGGCTCGCCAGCTCGCCTCCATGCCAAGTACAACTTGGCGTTCCCAATTCCGCTGCTCGCCGAAACGTAATTGCCCAGATGTCGAGCCCTCCGGGCTGACTTTTACACGGCGGGCGAGACGGTCGCGCCCCCAGGGCACCGTGCTTAGTGATGCTGAATTTTCCGCGGAAAATTGGGATTTGCTTTGGGCGGCTGCTTTTGATTAAGCTGGTAGTTGAGGGGTTTTATCTTTTCTTAACTTTCTCCCCATGGCAGCTGGCGGTATCCGACTCTTTAGCGGTTCGAGTCATCCGGCTCTGGCGGCAGAGATTGCCCAGAAGCTCGGCGTGCCTCTGGGGAAGCTGGAGACCAAGCACTTTCCGTGCGGGGAATATTATGTGCGCTACGGCGAATCGGTGCGCGGGCAGGAGATTTTTCTGCTGCAGACTTTTCGTACCAACCGCGTGCACGACGATTTGATGGAGCTGCTGCTGATGATCGATACGGCGCGGCAGAGTTTTGCTAAACGGATCCAAGTGATTATTCCGTATTTTCCTTATAGTCGCCAAGATAAGATTCACGCGCCGCGCGAGGGGATTTCGGCGCGCTTGGTGGGGCATTTGCTGGCGGGGGCGGGCGCGGATCATGTGATTACGCTGCAGCTGCATACCGATCAGATTCAAGGCTTTTTTCCAATCCCCATCGATAACCTGAGCTTCCGTTCGGAGTTTGTGGAATTTTTCCGCGGAAAATCGCTGGCGGACCCAGTGGTGGTGTCGCCGGATGCGGGGGGAGTGAAAAACGTGAAGAAGTTTGCCGGGGCGCTCGGGTATCCGCTGGTGCTGATGCATAAGCAACGCCCGGAGCATAGCGTTTCGGAGGTGACGCATGTGATCGGGGAGCTGGAGGGCAAAACGCCGATTTTGCTCGATGATATGGTGGATGGGGGCGGTTCGGCTTGTGGGGCGCGGGCGGCGCTGGCGAATTATCCGATTCGGGATGAGGTGTATTTGTGCACCACGCACGCGGTGTTTTCGGGTTCAGCGGTCGAAAAACTGAACGCCGCGAATTTTGCCGAGATCATCATGACCAACAGTCTGCCGGTGGATCCGCTGCCGGAAAGATCGACCAGTTTATCGATCGGCCCACTGCTCTCGGGAGTGATCGAGCGCATCGCGCATCAGCAATCGGTGACGAACTTGGCTTGAGGGGTTTTTATTCAATCGCTTTGAGATCGTCATGCTCTGCCATGCGGTAGAGCTCACGATGACCAGTTGAGTTTACTTGTCGAGCGACGCTGTACAGTTTTTGGGGGCTTATGGCTGTAAATTGCAGCGTGTTCGTAGCCGTCATCATGTCTATGCTCATACTGAACACACTGGTATAATCGTAAGTTCGCATTTGCGCAAAGATTTCGGCAGGGGACGAGTGCAAAAGCTGCTCAGAGAAGCAAACAGATGAGTCTCTTCATTGCGATCAAAGCAAGCGACGATAAACAAATCACTGCCGCCGAAATAGACATCCCTGCTTAATAAACTGATAAATGCTCGATAACTCACCCATCCTGCTGCTGGAGGGTATTCACCCGCGCGCCGAGCAGGTCCTGGCGGAATTGCCCAATGCGCGCGTGCTTAGCAATCCCGATAGTTTGTCGGGCTCCGAATTGCTGCAAGCCACGCGCGATGTCGCCGTGCTCGGTATTCGTTCGCGCACCAAGCTCGACGCCGACTTTTTCGCGCACAGACCCGATTTGCGCGCGGTGGCTTGCTTTTGCATCGGCACCAATCAGGTCGACCTGGCAGCAGCGGCGCGCGCTGGGGTGGTGGTGTTCAACGCGCCCTACGCCAACACGCGCTCGGTCGCCGAATTGGCTATAGCTGAAATCATCATGCTGATGCGGCGCATACCGATGGTCAACACCGCCGCGCACCAAGGGCAATGGCTGAAGTCGGCGAAGCTCTGCTACGAGGTGCGCGGTAAAACTCTGGGGATTATCGGCTACGGTCGCATCGGTGCCCAACTGGGGCTACTTGCCGAGAGCTTGGGAATGCGCGTGCTCTACTACGATATAGCCAACAAATTACCCTTCGGCAACGCCAGCGCTTGTGCTCAGCTACAGCAACTCTTGGAGCAGGCTCATGCTATCAGCCTGCACGTGCCGCGCGACGCTAGCACCAACAATATGATCAACGCCGAGACCATCGCGCAAATGCGCCCAGGCGTGGTGTTGATCAACGCCGCGCGCGGCGATGTTATCGATGTAGCCGCCCTAGTTGAAGCTTTAGATAGTGGTCATATTGCTGGAGCCGCCATAGACGTTTTCCCGCAAGAGCCAGCCAATAATAGTGAGATCTTCGCCTCCGAGCTGCAGCGCTTCCCGCAAGTGATACTGACGCCGCATATCGGCGGCAGTACCCAAGAGGCGCAGGAGAATATAGCCTTGGACGCGGCGAGTAAACTACGCGACTATCTGCTCTGGGGTCAGACTTCGGCTGCGGTCAATTTCCCCGAGGTGGCGCTGCGACCGCACACCAACGCTTGTCGCTTTCTGCATATCCACCAGAATTTGCCCGGAGTGCTCGGCTCTATCAACGAGATTTTCTCGGCGGCGAAGGTCAACATCAGCGGTCAATTCTTGCAAACCCGAGGCGATATCGGCTACGTGGTAACCGACGTCGATAGTTTCGACGGGCAAAGCTGCCTGGATAGAGAACTATTCGCGGCTCTGCAGAAAATTAAGTACACCATAAAGGTGATTAGCCTGTCGCCGTTATCGTAAAATTAGCACCGCATAACATAACATAACGCGCCAGCGCACTACACAAAGCAAAAATGATTCGCATCAAAAAAGGTCTAGATATCCCCATCAGCGGTGAGCTCAGCGACACCGAGCCCCAAGAACTACGCAGCGCCCAAGTCGGCATACTCGGCAAAGACTATCTCGGTATGCGCCCGACTATGCTGGTCGAGGTTGGCGACTTGGTGAAAGTCGGCTCGCCGTTATTTTCTGACAAAAAGAACCCGGGCGTGGTCTACCGCGCCAGCGCTAGCGGCAAGGTTTGCGCCATCAATAGAGGCGCCAAGCGCGCGCTGCTGTCGGTGGTTATTGAGCAGGACGACAAAGCCCAGCAAGTAGATTTACCCAGCTTGTCTAAGGCCGACCCCGAGGCTATGGACGGCGGTCAACTGGCGAGCCTACTGCAAGAATCAGGTCTGTGGACGGCGCTGCGTACGCGGCCTTTCAACAAAGTTCCAGCTATAGATAGCAAGCCTTACGCGATCTTTGTCAGCGTTATTGATACCGAGCCGCTGGCGATAGACCCCGAGTTGATAGTGCGTAAAAATCCCGAAGCCTTTGCTCTGGGGCTCAAGCTGCTGACCAAGTTGACCGAGGGCAACGTGCATTTGTGCCACGGCAAAGATTTCACCAAGGACGCTGCTTACGAGCACGAGCGCATCAAAACCCACGTCTTCGGCGGCAAGCACCCCGCTGGTTTGGTGGGCACGCATATGCACTTTATTGCGCCAGTGTCGCGGCAGCGCGTCAACTGGCATATCGCCTATCAAGACGTCATCGCTCTCGGCACCCTGGCAGCTACCGGCAAAATTGACAGCAAGCGCTACGTTAGCTTGGCTGGGCCTATGGTGCAAAAGCCGCAATTATTGCTAACCGACCAAGGCGCCGACATCCAAGAGATTTGCCAAGGGCGATTGCTTGCCGATGGCAGGGTGCGCCTTATCAGCGGTTCGATTCTGAGCGGCGCTAAGGTCGAGAGGCACACCAATTACATCGGTCGCTTCCACAACAAGATCAGCGCTATCAAGGAAGACCGCGAGCGCGTATTCATTCGCTACTTGTCGCCAGGGGTAAACTCCTTCTCGACTCTGCCGATCTACTTGAGCTATTGGTTTGGCGGCAAGCGCAAATTCGATCTCGGCTCCAGCACTATGGGCTCGGAGCGCGCGATGGTGCCCATAGGCGTCTACGAAAAGATTATGCCCCTTGATATCTTGCCGACGCAATTGCTGCGCTCGCTGATAGTCGAGGACATCGAAACTGCCGTCAGCCTCGGCTGCTTGGAGTTAGCCCCCGAAGATTTGAGCTTGTGCACCTTTGCTTGCCCAGGCAAATACGAGTACGGCGAGATTTTGCAGCGCAACTTAGACCTTATCGAAAAAGAGATGTAGGCGAGCTCAACAGCAGTATTTTGCCAGCCAAAGCGTCCGCTTTTTGGTATATTCGCATTTGATGACAAGCTTATGCAATAATGAAACTTGTAGCTCCAGACGACCAACACCATGCGTAAATTCCTCCATTCAATAGAGCACCATTTCCACCCGGGCGGCAAATACCAGCGCTGGTATCCGCTATTCGAGGCTGTCGATACCATCCTCTACTCGCCGCCTTCGGTGACCAAAACCCCAGCGCACGTGCGCGATGGCATTGATTTGAAGCGGATCATGATAACCGTCTGGCTGGCGGCGTTCCCGCCGATGTTCTGGGGTATGTACAACATCGGCTTGCAAGCCAATAGCGCTATGGCGTTGGGCGTGTCTCCCGAGCCCGATTGGCACACCGCCATAATCGGCTTGCTCGCTGGCAACGACCCCAATAGCATTTGGGATTGCTTTATTTACGGCGCGGTGTACTTCGTGCCGATATATTTTGTAACCTTCGCGGTCGGCGGTTTCTGGGAGGTGCTGTTCGCGATAAGGCGGGGGCACGAAGTCAATGAAGGTTTTTTTGTAACTTCAATACTGTTTGCCCTAACGCTACCACCGACGATCCCGCTTTGGCAGGTGGCGCTGGGCATTAGCTTTGGCGTGGTGGTCGGCAAGGAAATATTTGGCGGCACTGGTAAGAATTTCCTCAATCCGGCGCTAGTGGGTAGAGCCTTTCTATACTTTGCCTATCCAGCGCAGCTATCGGGCGACACCGCTTGGCTGGCGGTTAATGGCTTTGATAATAGTGTCGACGCGGTATCCGGAGCGACTTCGCTGGGCATCGCCGCTTACGCTGGCGTCGAGGGCGTGATGCAGAATATCAGTTGGATGGATGCTTTCATGGGTCGGGAAATGGGTTCCACTGGTGAGGTCTCGGCGTTCATGATCCTGATAGGCGCGGCGATTCTGCTCGCCACCAAAATCGCCTCTTGGCGTATCATGTTTGGAGTGCTCTTGGGCGCGGCGGGTACCACCTTCCTGCTCAACTGGATCGGTTCGGATACTAATCCGATGTTCGCGATGCCCTTGCATTGGCACTTAGTGGTTGGTGGCTTTGCCTTTGGCGCGGTATATATGGTTACGGACCCAGTGTCAGCGGCTATGACCGATACTGGGCGACTGCTTTTCGGTATGTTGGTCGGCGTAATGACCATCTTGATTCGAGTAGTCAATCCGGCGTATCCAGAGGGCATAATGCTGGCGATACTCTTTGCCAATTTGTTCGCGCCGTTGATCGATTACTTCGTGGTGCAATCGAATATCAAGCGGCGAGCGCAGAGATTCGCCCAAAGCTAAGGAAGATCATGGATAACAATAGCATTCGCAAAACTTTCACGGTGGCTCTGCTGCTGTGCTTGGTGTGCTCGGTGGTGGTGTCGACTTCGGCGGTGGTGTTGAAGCCGACGCAGAAGGTCAATAGAGAATTGGAATTGCAGCGTAGCGTGCTGCAGGCAGTGGGCTTAGCTCAAGTGGGCGAGAGCATTAGCAACGCCGAGGTGCAGAGATTATTCGCCAATTTTGAAGGCCGCTTGATTGAGCTCGAGAGCGGCAAAAGCGTCGAGGAAGTGGCTGGGTTTAGCGCTAGCACTTACGACTTGGGCAAGGCTCTAAAGTCGAATGAACTATCGCGGAGCTTGGATACTTCGGAGGACATAGCTGGTATCAAGCGCAAGGAGCGTTACGCTCGAGTGTACATACTGCGCGCCGACGATGACTCGGTGGATAAAGTGGTGATACCGATCCGCGGCTATGGGCTTTGGTCGACTCTTTGGGGCTTCCTGGCTCTGGAGAAGGATGGTAACGAGGTGGCAGGCATAACCTTTTATCAGCACGCCGAAACCCCAGGGCTCGGTGGTGAAGTCGACAATCCGAAATGGAAGCAGCAATTTATCGGCAAGCAAGCCTATGCTAGCGGCTGGCGACCAGCCCTGCAATTGAGCAAGGGCGGCGGTGGCGGCACCAGCGAAGTCGACGCACTATCGGGAGCTAGCTTGACTTCGCGCGGAGTTAATAATTTGCTGGAGTATTGGCTTTCCGAGGCTGGCTTCAAGAAATTTTTACAGGAAGTGGCTCGTGGCAACGTCTAAGTAAACAGCAACAACAGGAATCTTATCAATGGCAACAACAAGCGCTAAATCAGTATTACTCAACCCCATAGCAGCCAATAACCCTATTGGCCTGCAAGTCTTAGGTATCTGCTCGGCTTTGGCCGTAACCAGCAGTTTGAAAGTTACCTTGGTGATGTGCCTCGCGGTGATTAGCGTTACCGCCTTGTCGAATTTTTGCGTGTCTGTTATTCGAAATCATATCCCAGGCAATATTCGCATCATCGTGCAAATGACCATCATCGCCTCGCTGGTTATAGTGGTCGATCAATTCCTCAAGGCATATGCTTGGGAGATTAGCAAGCAGCTATCGGTCTTTGTTGGCTTGATAATAACCAACTGCATCGTCATGGGGCGCGCCGAGGCTTTCGCCATGCAAAACCCACCACTGTTGAGCTTTATCGACGGCGTCGGTAACGGCTTGGGCTATAGCGTGATACTGATAATGGTAGCGACAGTGCGCGAGTTATTCGGCAATGGCTCTCTGCTAGGCATTCAAATATTTAGCAAGGTTACCGAAGGCGGCTGGTATGTGACTAACGGCTTGATGCTATTACCGCCCTCAGCTTTCTTCATTATTGGCTTTATAATCTGGGGCTTGCGCAGCCTGAAGCCCGATCAAGTCGAAGCCGCTGACTTCAAAATGCTACCGCAGACAGCTTGAGGTTTGTAACCAAAGCGATATGCGAGCGCTAGCCGAACTCGGTAAGTCGTTGATGGCTTTTGCTAATTAACAGGAAAGAACTATATGACCGTTTTTGCTGAACTAGTAATGTACATAACCATTTTCGCTAGCGTGTGCTCCGTCATCGTTTGGTACTTTCTTTATCGATTCCAGAGAAATATCAACGACAAGAGCACGCAGCGTTAATCCGAGGAAAGCGCTATGATTACTTTGAAGATGGCTACATGGATCATCGCATCAACATCTCTAGTTGTAACTATATTTTTTATGTACATGTATTACCGCGAGTGTGTCAAAACCCGCGAGCGGGAGCAAATGAAAGACTCGCCAGAGAATAGTTAAACCCCATTATTGCTAATTTGCACGCAGTATGAAAGCAGCAGCTGAATTTGGTAAATCGCTAATGGCTTTTGCCAATCTGTTTACTGTGCTGATCTTTTTTCAGGCGGCGTGGCAGGATACCAATGTTAATGTTGCTGTAATTGGCGGTATAGTGTGGCTTGCATCTCATACTATTGCTTTGGCGCTAATTGCTTATGCGAACAAACAGGAGAGACTGATATGACCACCTTTGCTGATCTAGTAACATACATGGCTATGTTTTTAAGCGTATGCTCTGGCATTGTTTGGTACTTTCTTTACCGGCTGCAGAAAAACATCAACAAAAAAGTGCTCAGCGTTAACCCGACTAAAGCAGCATGATTAGCTTGAATACGGTGGCATGGATAGTTATATCAACATCTATGACCGCAACTATATTTTTTATGTACATGTATTACCGCGAGTGTGTCAAGACCCGCGAGCTGGAGCAAATGAAAGATTCGCCAGAGAATCATCACAGCCCATCATAGCTAAATTGCAGGTAGTATGAGAGCAGCAGCCGAATTCGGTAAATCTTTAATGGCTTTTGCCAATCTGTTTACTGTGCTGATCTTTTTTCAGGCGGCGTGGCAGGAAGCTGATATTGACGTGGCTCTGCGTGGCGGTGCTGCGTGGCTCCTGACCCACCTTATTGCTTTAGGCACAATTGCTGTTGCAAATAAACTGGAGGACTCAACATGAGTGATTTCTTGTCCGTTGTAGTAACTTACATAGCTCTAATTGCTGGTATTGGTTCTTGCATTGTTTGGTATGTGGCTTATCGGTTACAGAAAAATGCCAACGAAAAAAGTGTCAAGCGTTAACCCGATTAAAGAGCATGATTACCTTGAATACGGTGACATGGGTCGTTATATCAACATCTATGACCACAACTATATTTTTTATGTACATCTATTACCGCGAGTGCGTCAAGACCCGCGAGCTGGAGCAAATGAAAGATTCGCCAGAGAGCCATCGCAATCCATCATAGCTAAATTGCAGGTAGTATGAGAGCAGCAGCTGAATTTGGTAAATCTTTAATGGCTTTTGGCTCATGCTATCGCTTTTGGACTAATTGCTTTTTCTAATAGACCGGAGAGATCGATATGACTACTTTTGCCGATTTAGTGAATTTCATCGCCATATTTTTGGGGGTGTGCTCTGTAATCGTTTGGTACTGCCTCTATCGATTTCAGAAAAATATCAACGAAAAAAGCGCTCAGCATTAATCCAAAGAAAGTACCATGTTTAATTTAGATACTATTGCAGCGGTCGTCATACCAACGTCTCTAGTTATAACTATATTCTTTATGTATATGTACTACCGCGAGTGGGTCAAAAGCCAGCGCAATAAGTAGATATGAGCGCAGCAGCCGAATTCGGCAAGTCGTTGATGGCTTTTGCTAACTTATTTACCGTGCTGATATTTTTCCAAGCGGCGTGGCAAGATGCTAATGTCAACATAGCTGCATTTGGGTTTTTGATGTGGTTCTTGGCTCATATTATCGCTTTTGCACTAATTGCTGTTACTAACATCCACAGGAGTAAATAATATGAATACTTTTGCCGACTTGGTAATTTCCATAACTATGTTCTTTGGTGTTTGCTCTTGCGTAGTTTGGTACGTAGCTTACCGGATGCGTAGGAATGCCAATGAAGAAAACGTTAACTCTAGGAAAGCCTCATGAACAATTTACAAGAAATAGCCATAGTGGTATTGCCTATATGTATGGGGATAACCATATTCTTCATGTATATGTACTACCGCGAGTGGGTTAAAAGCCAGAAGCTGAAGAAATAAAACTTTCCAACACTGAAATGCATCTAAAAATACTACTTCGAGTAGCTTGATTGGAAGCCTGAGCGTTAAATAACTTTTTACGATTTTGTTTTATATTACACATTTGGGGCTTCAGTAGTAGCTTGTGGCTTATCCCTGTTTCTTTATCTGGCTTGGCTCAAGCGTAATAAGAGTCTGCTTAGTAAGTAGATATGAACGCCATGTTAGAGCAAATTCTATATTTTTTAATATGCGCTTTTTCCGTAGCTACAATATTATTTTCTTACCTAGCGTATAAAGAGAGAAGCAAGTATAAAGCGAGCATCTCCGATAAGGCTATTCGATAGTAAGCGTTATCAAAGACCAATTTATAAAATTTTTAACCCATAGAGCAACTAGCAGTTATGTTCGAGCACCTTCTTAGCCTCCTAATAAAAGCCGTTTTCGTCGAGAATATGGCCCTAAGTTTTTTCCTCGGTATGTGCACTTTTATTGCCTTATCGAAAAAAGTATCCACTGCCATCGGCTTGGGCATTGCCGTGATAGTGGTGCAATTCATCACCGTGCCCGCCAATTGGTTCATTTATAACGTGTTTCTGCGCGAGGGCGCGTTAGCGTGGGCTGGTCTACCCGAAATGGATCTGAGCTTTTTAGGCTTGCTCAGCTATATCGGCGTGATAGCGGCAATAGTGCAAATACTGGAAATGTTCTTAGATAAGTACGTACCGCTGTTGTACAACGCCCTCGGTGTATTCTTACCGCTGATCACTGTGAATTGCGCCATACTCGGCGGTTCTTTGTTCATGGTCGAGCGCGACTATAACTTTTCTGAAAGCCTGGTCTACGGTTTTGGTTCAGGTCTAAGCTGGGCGCTGGCGATAACCCTGCTGGCGGCTGTGCGCGAAAAACTCAAGTATTCCGATGTGCCCGAGGGCCTACGCGGTCTCGGCATAACCTTTATGATCGTCGGCTTGATGTCCTTAGGCTTCATGTCCTTCTCGGGAATCTCGCTGTAGTGGGACTGATATATACCGCGATAAAGCTTAGCAATCCTGGCGATAGCTCTGTACAGGTGCTACAAGCCCAAGCCTTGGTTGATTCGGGCGCAATCAATTTGTGCATACCGATGCGCATAGCCGAGCAGCTCAAGCTAGAATTACTGGAGACTAGAGAGGTAATCACTGCTGACGCCCAACGCGCCTCGGTGCCTTACGTTGGTCCAGTGAAAGTTAGCTTTGCCAATCGCTCTTGTTTCACCGGCGCTCTGGTGCTGGGTGATAGCGTGCTCCTAGGTGCTATCCCTATGGAAGATATGGATTTAATAATTAATCCACGCGAGCAAAAACTTACAGTAAATCCGGAAAGTCCGAACACACCCTCGGCAATCGTTATGAACCTTTAACTCGAAATCAGCAATGGAAGCATTAACAACTACTCTAGGCGTAAGCATGTTCACAGCAGTGGTGTTGCTGCTGGTGGCAGTAATACTAACAGCACGCAAATGGCTGGTAAGCTCGGGCGCTATTGACATTGAGATCAACGGCGATCCGGAAGCCAAGCTCAGCGCCAGCGCTGGTGGCAAGCTGCTGCAAACTCTGGCAGAGAACAATATATTCCTGTCCTCGGCTTGCGGCGGTGGCGGCACTTGTGGACAGTGCAAATGCATAGTAGAGGAAGGCGGCGGCGCTATGCTGCCCGCTGAGGAATCGCACTTCACCATGAAAGAAGCCAAGCAGGGTTGGCGATTATCTTGCCAGACCCCAGTGAAGCAGAACATGAAGATCAAAGTCGACGAAGAAGTGTTTGGCGTCAAGCGCTGGGAATGCGAAGTGCTCAGTAACGACAACGTCGCCACCTTTATCAAAGAGCTAGTGTTAAAACTTCCTGAAGGCGAAGACGTCGACTTTCGTGCTGGTGGTTATATCCAGATGGAAGCGCCACCACACAAACTCAGCTATGGCAATTTCAAGATTGGCAAGGAATTTCATACAGATTGGGACCACTTCAAAATCTGGGAGAACGAATCTGTTGTAGAAGAGCAAGTTATTCGCGCCTACTCCATGGCCAATTATCCAGAGGAGAAAGGCGTCCTGAAATTCAACATCCGCGTCGCCACCCCACCGCCGCGCACCAGCTTTCCTCCAGGGCAGATGTCCTCCTACGTGTTCAACCTGCAGCCAGGCGACAAAATAACCGTGTTCGGCCCCTTTGGTGAATTCTTTGCCCGCGACACCCAAGCTGAAATGGTCTACATCGGCGGCGGCGCGGGAATGGCGCCCTTGCGCTCGCATATCTTCGACCTACTGAAGCGCAACGCATCCGACCGCAAGATCAGCTATTGGTACGGCGGCCGCTCTTTACGCGAATTGTTTTACATCGATGAATTCCGCGAGCTCGAAGCCAAATTTCCCAATTTTCAATTCAACATAGCCCTGTCCGATCCTCAGCCCGAAGACAACTGGGACGGTTATACCGGCTTCATACACAATGTAGTCTACGAGCACTACCTGAAAAACCACAAAGCCCCAGAAGACATCGAATACTACATGTGCGGACCACCGCTCATGGCAGCGGCAGTGCAGAAAATGCTCGAAGACCTGGGAGTAGAACGCGACAACATCATGTTCGACGACTTCGGCGGCTAGTAGTTCGGTAGCTCCAGTATTGGCATCCCAATTCAGGTTCGCCAGTAAAGCGAGCTTTTGCTTACCTGCGGTCCCAAGACTACCCCAAAACCGCGCGCAAGGCTGCTCCTACTTGCACTGGGGTGTGGCGAAGACTTCAGCGCCAGATTGTTGGAGGGCGAGTTTGTTTGGAGGTGTAGCTGCAGCGGTTGACGATGATGATGCCGCCAGCGATGAAGGTGGTTCTGGTTTGCTCATGCCTTGGACGTATTCGGCGGCTTCTTCTTCCATGGCGCCGCCAATTTCGCCGGCCATGACGACGGCGGCACTAGCGAAGACACCCAGCACGAGATCGAAGGTGGGAGGGCTTAGCCGAAAAGAGACCTTTGCCCAAAGGCTCTGTTTGCCGGCGGTATCGGCGTTATGCAAAACTCTCATCAAGTAAGATAGCGCCCAACGCCGCAACAATACCCAACCATGGATAGCTTAGCACTCTGGGCCCAAGACCTGTACCAGCAATTCGCCGCTCTAAATTTAGCCGAACAGGTTACGGTACTGGGATTTGTATTAGCGTTAATAGGCACAATAGCCGCAATAGTCGACCTGTATGCCTATCGCCGAGCTAAATCTAATGATTCTGCAGGCAATAACAATCAAAGCATAAACACCAGCGGAGCTATGACTCCAAACTCTGCAGCGTCTAATAACGTCAACGCTAATAACTCTGCAGTAACCATCATCCAACAGAGCGATGGCTACACCATTGAGCAGCATGAAAAAATTCTCGAAAAACGGCTAAGCGAACTCCGCGCCGACCTCGAACGCGCGCACAAAGCTGAGCTACGAGCCGAGCAACAAGGGTTGCAGCTACAGTACGATCAAGTACAAGCTCAGTTAGCCAATTTGCAAGCCAGCTACGCAGAGCGCCGTGCTGAAATAGATCGACTGCGCGCATCCTTGGTGGAACTCAGCGCAACAGCCAACTTACCGCAGCAGCGCTTGCAAGCAGCGCTAGAGCAATTGGCGCGGGGCGAGCTCGGCGCCGCCGAAGAGCTGCTGGCAGAAGTAGAGCAATTATCCGCCGCTGCCATCGGCACCGCCGCCCGCGCGGCTTACGAGCGTGGGCAAATAGCTTACACCGAGGTGCGCTGGCAAGAGGCCCTGGCGCACTTCCAGCGCGCCGATCGTTTCTACGATTCCAAGAATGAGGATGCCCTAGCTTGGCACGCGCGCTTGCATTATGAACTCGGCGACCACCGCGCCGCCGAACCATTAAGGCAACAATCAATAGAGCTGGCAAGAGAGCGCCACGGCACCGAAAGCGCCGAGTACGCCACCAGCCTAAACAACCTAGCCTTGCTTTATCAAGCGCAAGGGCGCTATCCCGACGCTGAGCCGCTATATCGCAGGGCGCTGGAGATTAGCGAACGCGCGCTACCCGCCGACCATCCTGACATTGCTCAAAGCCTCAACAACCTAGCCGCGCTTTATGAAGCGCAAGGCCGCTATCTTGATGCCGAGCCGCTCTATCAGAAGGCGCTAGAGATTTACGAACGCGCCCTGCCCGCCGACCATCCTAATATCGCCACCAGCCTCAACAACCTAGCCGCGCTTTATCAAGCTCAAGGTCGCTATTCCGATGCAGAGCCGCTTTTTCGCAGAGCCCTAGAGATTCGTGAACGCGCCCTACCCACCGATCATCCCGATATTGCCATCAGCCTCAACAACCTAGCCGGACTTTATCAAGCGCAAGGTCGCTATCATGATGCCGAGCCGTTCCATCAGAGATCGCTAGCAATTCGCGAAGGCGCATTACCCACCGACCATCCCGACATCGCTACCAGCCTCAGTAACCTCGCCGAGCTCTATCGAGCGCAAAGCCGCTATCCCGACGCCGAACCGCTCCTTCGCAGAGCGCTGGAGATTCGCGAACGCGTACTATCCGCCGACCATCTTGGTATCGCCCAAAGCCTCAACAACCTCGCTGGACTTTATCAGCAGCAAGGTCACTATGCCGAAGCTGAACCGCTCTATAAGAGATCGCTAGCAATTCACGAGCGCGCACTACCCAGCAACCATCCGAATATCGCTTCCAGCCTCAACAACCTAGCTTCGTTATATAAGCAGCAAGGTCGCTATCCCGAAGCCGAGCGGCTCCATCAAAGGTCGCTAGCTATTCGTGAACGCGCACTACCCGGCAACCATCCCGATATAGCTCAAAGCTTCACCAACCTAGCCGAGCTCTACCGTGTGCAAGGCCGCTATCTTGACGCCGAGCCGCTGTATCACAGAGCACTGACAATAATGCAAAGCAGCTTGGGCGCCGAGCATCCACATACTAAAAAAGTAAGCGCCAACTACCAGCGCCTGCTGGCAGAAATGAATAAGCGCTAGCCCAGCGCCACCAGCGTCAGCGGTAAAAAAGTAGCTCTAACTCACTACGCCTCGAGCACAGACAGAGAACTATTGCGCAAAGCTATCCGACTATCCCAAAGCTGCTTGCAACGCTGCTCCTACTTGCACTGGGGTGGCGAGGACTTCGGCGCCGGCTTGTTCGAGGGTGGTTTTTTTGGAGGCGTAGCTGCCGCGGTTCGCCATGACTATGGCTCCAGCATGCCCCATTTTTTTGCCAGCGGGGGCGGCGGCGCCAGCTATGAAGGCGATTACTGGCTTGCTCATGCTCTGGACGTACTCGGCGGCTTCCTCTTCCATAGCGCCGCCAATTTCGCCGACCATGACTACGGCTGCAGTGCCCGGGAATTCATCGAGCGCTTGCAAGGCGTCGCGGGTGGTGGTGCCGATGATGGGGTCGCCGCCGATGCCGACAAAGGCGCTTTGGCCAAAGCCCGCGCCGACTATGTGCTGGCACAGCAGGGTGCCCAAGCTGCCCGAGCGCGACAAGACGCCGACGCTGCCCTTGCTAAAAATCCTTTGATTGAAGGCGGGCATGAAGCCCATAAAGGTTTCGCCGACGGTGACGCCGCCTGCGGTGTTGGGGCCGACTATGCGCGTGCCAGCTTCTTGAGCGGCAGCCATGACGTGCATGACGTCTTGCACTGGGATATGCTCGGTTAGTATCAGAATCATGCGCGCGCCTGCGGCGATGGCGTCGAGCGCTGCGGCTTTTACTGCCAGCGGCGGGATGAATAGTATTGAGGCGTCGAAACCAGCCTGGGCGGCTTCTTGCGCCGAGGCGTAGACGGGTACGCCGCAATGCTGGCTGCCAGCCTTTTTGGGGTTGACGCCGCCGACGATGTTGGCGCCGTATTCCTGCATCCGCTCGGTCCAGAATGTGCCTTGCTTGCCAGTGATGCCTTGCACCAGGATGCGCGTATTTTTTCTAGGGATGATCATTGGACTACTCGGCTGCTGCTGCGCGCACAGCTGCCTGACAAGCGGCGTCCATGTCGGCGAGTGGTGTCATGCCTAATTGCTCTTGGAGCAGGGCGATGGCTTCGGTGTCGCCAGTGCCAGCGATGGAAAAGAATACTGGAATATCGGGCTGCAACTGTTGCCAAGCGGCGAGCAAGCCCGACATCATGACATCGCAGCGCGCGAAGGCGCCGCAGAAGTTCACCACCAAGCTGCGTACCCCGGGCTTGCCCAGCACTAGCTCCAAGGCGGTCTGGGCTTTGGTGTAGGCTTCGCCG
The DNA here is from genome assembly GCA_965229495.1 of Gammaproteobacteria bacterium. Classification (GTDB taxonomy): domain Bacteria; phylum Pseudomonadota; class Gammaproteobacteria; order CBDBNL01. Next base: position 2,457,581 of record OZ245880.1, on the reverse strand, counting down.
CCGATCTCGCAGAAATTGGCGGGTTTGCCGCCGTAGTGGGCGATGACGTCCATGGTGGTCATGGTCAGCCCAGCGCCGTTGGCGAGCACGCCGATATCGCCGTCGAGTTCGATGTATTTGATGCCAACGTCATTACCCTTTGCCTCTAGGTCGCTGAGCAGCTCGGGGCTACCTTGCGCTGCCAGATCTTGCTGGCGCTTGACGGCGGAATCATCTAACACGTACTTGCAATCCAGCGCCAGTAGCTCGCCACTGTTGGTGACGACTAGAGGATTGACTTCGAGCAATTCGGCGTCGATAGCGCTATAGCAAGAATAGAGCTGGGCGAGGCTGGTGGCGACGCACTCGGCGAGTTCGTCAGCAAGTAAGTCCCCGAGCAGGGCGCGCGCTTGGTTTTTATCAAAGCCGCTGCGAATATCGACTGCCTGCTGGCGGATAGCTGCTGGATTCTCCGCCGCGACCTCTTCGATGTCCATGCCGCCTTGCGCCGAGAAAATGACTAGCGGTGCTTTGCTGCGCGGGTCGTTGAGCACGGCGGCGTAATACTCTTGGGCGATGTCGATCTGCGGCTCGACCAAGAGCTGCTCGACTTTGTAACCAGCGATCTCCATGCCGAGGATGCGCTCGGCTTGCTCAGCGGCTTGATCGGGACTGTTTACCAGTTGAATGCCGCCAGCTTTGCCGCGCTTGCCGGTGGGTACTTGGGCTTTGAGCACGCAAGCGCCGCCCAATTCGCACACCGCTTGCTGAGCGGCCGCGCTGCTATTGGCCAGGATGCCGCGAGCGATTTGCAAGCCGTGCGCGGCGAGCAGCGGCTTGGCGCTGTGTTCCTCGAAATTCATCGGCCGTAACGCTGCCAGTAGCCTTGGAAGAGCTCGGCTTCGCTGGGCTTGTCTTCGGGGATGGTTTGCACCAAGTGGGTGATGTTGATGAAGTGGCGGTAGTTCAGATTATCTGAGATTGAGTTGCCCGCCCAAGTGCCGCCGCCCATCGACAGCGTGAAGTTCAAGCCGTTATTAAAGCCGCCGCCGTTGCCGAAGGTGTGCGCTTGATTGACCAAAACGCGGACGACGTCGACTTCGGCGGCGATGAGCTGGGCGTGTGCCAGCTCTTGGGTGTGGATGCCGACCGAATGGCCTTTGCCACAAACTGCCAGGATGCTGTGCAATTGCTCTATGGCTTGCTCGATATCTTGGGCGCGGTAGAGCGTTAATACCAAGCTGAGCTTTTCGTCGGTGAATTTGCTGTTTGCATCCACCGTATCTTCTTCGACCATGAAGAATTTGGCTTGTGCGGCGGCGCCCAAGCCGAATTTGGCAGCGAGTACGCTGGCGTCTTTGGCTATGAGCTCACGGTTGAGCTTGCCGTCGGGCCACAGCATGGTGCGGATGGTCTCTTTCTCCGCTGCGCTGCACAGATAACCGCCAGCGCGCTGCAGCGCGGCGAGGGCTTGGCTGTAGACGTCGCCTAAGATTACCAGCGAGTTCTCTGAGGAGCACGAGGTGGAGTTATCAAAGATTTTCGAGGCGCAGATTTTGCTGGCAGCGTCGTCGAGCTCGGCGCTGCTATCGATGACTACTGGGACATTACCGGCGCCGACGCCGATGGCGGGAGTGCCGGAGGCGTAAGCTCGGCGCACGTTGTTTTGCGAGCCGGTAACCACTGCCAGGTCGGCAGCTTTGATCAGGGCTTCGGTGAGCGCTTTGTTTACCGGCGCTGGCAGCACTTGCACCAGATCAGCGGGCGCGCCGATTTTTTCAAGCTCGGCGCGCATGTAGTCCACGGTCTTGGTGGTAACGCGAATGCCAGCGGGCGAAGGCGCAATGATCACGGCGTTGCCGCCTTTGAGGGCGAACATCGCCTTGTTGACTGGGGTCGCCGAGGGGTTGGTCGAGGGCGTAACCGCTGCGACCACGCCGACAGGTTTGGCGTATTTTACCATGCCGAGTTCGGGCAGCTCTTCAATAACGCCGACGCTGCGCACCCGTGATAGATCGCGCAAGCAGCCGAAGGTCTTGCGTTGATTTTTGACTATCTTGCTCTCGACGTTGCCCAAGCCAGTATCTGCTACTGCCATTTGCGCCAGCTCGCGCGCGCGCTCGGGCTGATACAGGCTCCAAGCCAGCGCGGTTACGGCGTCGTCGACGCGTGCTTGGTCGGCGCTGGCGAATTCTTGCATGGCGGCGCGCGCTTTGCGCACCAGGTTATCTACTATGGCTGCTGGGTCTGGGGTCATAGGTTGTGGATTGGGGGATTTTGCTTGCGCGCCAGCCGTGGCCGACGCGCAAGGCGGACGAGGCTATAAGCCTTGCAGTAATTCGCTTAAGAACTCCTGGCGCTCGGCCCACATTTTCTGCACCTCGGCGCGACCAAGAACGCGCACTGGCGAGCCGCCATCTTTCATCTTGCCATTCACCCGACGATCGTTGAACATGGCTTCGACGCGCTCTGCCAGATAATCGATCACCTCTGGAGGCGTGCCCTTGGGCGCCATGATGCCGCGGAAATTCACCGAGGAATCGTCAACGTCCAAGCCTTGCTCCATGAAGGTCGGTACGTCGGGTAGAAACTCCTGGTTGCGCTGCAGGTCGGCTATCGCCAGGATTTTCAGGTTGTCGCGGCTGCGGTAAGCGTCGGAGAGATTATTGACGCCAGCCATGACTTGACCGCCGATTACCGATTTCAAAGCTGGCGCGCCGCCAGTGTGCGGGACGTACTTCAGTTTGGCGCCCACGGCTTTTTCAACCTGCAAGTAGGCGATGTGGTGGCCGACGAATAAACCGGCGCCCGAAACCGTGAGCTTTTCCGGATTCTCCTTGGCGAAAGCGACGACGTCGGCGATGGAGTTGAAGGGACTATCTTTGCCGACGATGAATACCGCTGGGTCGGCGCCCCAGTTGGCGATCGGCTCCAGGTTGTCGATGTTGTACTTGGTGTCGAACTTGATCGATTGCGCGATGAAATGCGGCACGTTGTAGGCGGCGAGCTCGTAGCCGTTAGCGCGCGCCTTGTCGGCGAATTGGTTCCAGCCGACTCGACCACCAGCGCCAGGCCGGTTCAAGATGACTATGGGTTGACCCAAGTATTCCTCTTTGCCGGCCATCATGGTGACGATGCGCGCTTGGAAATCGGTGGCGCCACCCGGGTTATAAACCACGGTTACGCTCACCGGTCTATCAGGATAATCTGCAGAAGCAGTGCTAGCGAAGGCGAATAGAGCCAAGATAGAGATTAAGTATTTCATAGTTGAGTTTCCTCGTTGTTGTTGTTGAATGTCGGATGGTCAAAGAAACCAAGGTCTCAGCACTTGGACTTTGAGCAATACCGTGAAGAGTAAGTACACGATGACCATGAAGCCCAAAGTGACCAGCGACCATCTTAACCAATTGGCGGGCGATTGATAGTCGCGCGGGTCGTAGGCTGCGGCGAGCAGCAGGAAGGTGATAGCGCAAGCGGCGTAGAAGCCGAGCAACTCCAAACCGACGAAAACGCAGAGCAAAGTCAACGCCACTCCTGGGGCGATATTGCGCACGAGCTGCCAATCGAGGCCTAGCTCGACGCCATCTTTACCGAGCACCGAGCGCAGCAGCGCCACCAGCGTCAACCCGACCAACACCAAAGCCAGTAACCTAGGGAACAAATAAGCCTCGGCCTCGAAAGAATCCACGGCAAAGCTGGCGTAAGTAATGGCCAAGCTGAGCAGCAGAATAGCCACCAGGGCGAGGCTCTGCTGGCGGCGTGGGTTTATAGCTAGGTTGGTTGCCATGATGAATTGTTTGTTGTTTTTATTGTATTTTGGGGGCGCTGCTAATCTTAGCGCCGAAGAATAGCGCTGATACAAAATTAGGCGTTTGACTTCAGACTCGTCGAACTCAAATTAGGAAAAGTATCGAAAAGCCTTCAATGATTGGCTGAAAACCTACCAGGCTATATAAGCGAATCGCACCAGACTAAACGGTCCATGCGAAGATCGTGGGTGATGTGTCGCTGGGTACGCAGTGGATATGACTTATGCGGCACCGATCATCCAACTAATGAGCGTTAGGGTGATTACGCTTTGAGCTCCGAGCATTGCTATCATCCATTTGATCAAGCGTACTTCTAAGGACACCAAGTCGCTTTTCGTAGTTGTATCCTTACTCCCAGATACAGCCTCAGCCGCCTTGCGCGCCTGATCTTCAGAAACTCCAGCGCTTTTTAAGGCGTCGTATAGCTCAATGGTAATAACGCTCATAGTGATGGTCGAGTGTGTTGAGTAAGATTTATTGTATATTCAGATATCTCTAAGATTAGCTAAATCTACAGACCCTCCTGCTCGGCAATGCCCAAAACCAGGTTGGCATTTTGCACTGCCTGACCGCAGGCGCCTTTGCCAAGATTATCGATTACTGCCATGACGATCAAACGCTCATTTTGCTGGCTCAGCGCTAACAGGCATTGATTGCTACCGCGCACGGCGCTGGTTTGTGGGTGCTGACCGTGGGGTAATACATTGACGAAGAATTCGTCAGCGTAAAAATCGGCGTATATCTGCTGAAAATCGAGTGGCTCGCGGATTGGTATGTAAGCCGAGGCTTGCATACCTTGGATCATGGGTACCAGGTGCGGCATAAATACCATGTCCCAATCGTTGCCGCCCAGGTTATGCAAGGACTCTTTGATTTCGGCTATATGGCGATGCCCAGAGCTGGCGTAGGGGGCAAAATTCTCGGCGAGCTCGCAAAAGAGCAAATTCTCGACGAGCTTTTTGCCCGAGCCGCTGGCGCCCGACTTGGCATCCACGACAACAGAGTCCAACGCCAACGCCCGTGCCGCCTCTGGAGACGCCAACAGCGGCCGCAACATCAACTGCACCAGGCAGGCGTAACAGCCAGTGTTGGCGACTAATTGCGCCTTGCGGATGCGCTCGCGGTAGAGCTCGGGCAGGCCATAAACAGCCTCGGGCACAAGCTCGGGGCAAGCGTGCTCTACTCCATACCAGCTCTGCCAAAGCTGCAGATTTTGCAAGCGAAAATCGGCGGAAAGATCGACGATACGCACCCCAGCGTCCCACAAGCCACGGGCGTGGTGCATTGCCACTGCGTGCGGAGTCGCGCAGAACACCAGGTCGCAAGCGCGCAGCTCGGCGCTATCGGGCGCGCAAAATTCCAACCCCGCCAATTCCGGGTATTGCGGCAAGGTCGCGCCGAGCTTGCTTCCTGCCAAACTACGCGAAGCCAAGCAGCTTAGCTTTAACTGCGGATGTTTGCGTAAAATAGCTATTAATCCCGTGGCGGTGTAGCCGCTGGCGCCGAGAATGCCGACTTTATAGCTTTGCATATATGACTTACCTGGTATTAAAATCTTTACACATCGTAGCAATGGTAGCTTGGTTTGCTGGCTTGTTTTACCTACCGAGATTATTTGTTTACCACGCCGAGAGCGATTCCACTGCGGTTATCGATCAGCTACGCATCATGGAATCGCGCCTGTATCGCGCGATAATGAACCCAGCCATAGCCGCAGTTTATATCCTCGGCTTCGCCTTGCTGGTGCTCAATCCTTACTTAATAATGCAAACCTGGCTACAAATCAAGCTAGCGCTGGTCGTAGCGCTCACCGCCTACCACGTCAGCCTTGGCCGCATGTTGCGCGCCATGTTAGCGACGCCGCCCAGCAGGAGCTCAAAATTCTTCCGAATTTACAACGAAGTTCCCACTATAGCCCTAATACTGATAGTATTCTTAGCCATACTCAAACCATCCTGATATGGCTTACCAAGTGCTGGCGCGCAAATGGCGCCCAAAAAATCTCTCCGAGCTCGTTGGTCAAGAAAGCACCAAGCGCATCCTCGCCAACTCTCTGGAGCACGGCAACGTCCACCAGGCTTACCTCTTCACGGGCACTCGCGGCATCGGCAAAACCACCATCGCGCGCATCCTCGCCAAATGCCTCAATTGCTCTACTAACGGCATCAGCGCCAACCCTTGCTGCAAATGCCAAACGTGTTTGGACATCGACGCTGGCATTTTTAACGACTTAATAGAGATCGACGGCGCCTCGCGCACCAGCGTCGAAGACACCAAAGAGCTCATAGAATCGGCGCAGTTCGCCCCCTCAATAGGTAAGTACAAGGTTTATCTGATCGACGAGGTGCACATGCTCTCCAATTCGAGCTTCAACGCCCTGTTGAAGACTCTGGAAGAACCCCCCGCGCACTGCCGCTTCATCCTCGCCACCACCGACCCGCAAAAAATACCCGCCACCATAGTCTCGCGCACTCTGCAATTCTCGATGCGCAATCTGCTGCCCGAGCAGATAGTCGAGCAATTACGCAAAGTGCTGCAAGCCGAGCAAATCACCTTCGACGAGCAATCCCTGTGGCTAATAGCGCACGCCGCCGAGGGCAGTATGCGCGACGCGCTCACTATCTGCGAACAAGCCATCGCCTACACTGCCAGCAAGCTCAACAGCCAAGAGCTCTCCGAGATGCTCGGCGTGGTCGGCAGCGAGGCGACGCTACAAATACTGCAGCTAGTGCAAAATCAAGACGCCGAGAAATTATTCGAAGTTACAGCGGCGCTGGCGCAAACGCCCTTCGAGCACAAAAAGTTTATCAATGACTTGCTCAGTCTAATTCACCGCGCTGCCATCTGCCAGGTTAGCGGCAAGGCTACCAGCAACAGCCGTTACGACCGCCAAACCATAGCGAAGATCGCCAACAGCAGCTCGCCCGAGGAATTGCAGATTTACTGGCAAATAGCCCTCAACGGTCAAAAAGACCTGAGCATCGCCCACAACCCGATGATCGCGCTGGAAATGCTACTGCTGCGGATGATCGCCTTCAAGCCCAGCGGCGATTTACCCAAGGCTAGTTACGTGCGCGTACCCATTGATGAAGGCGAGCCAGACAGCGAACCCACCGATAAACCAGACAGCGCTCCTGCCGACAAGGACGAAGCGAGCGCCAGCCCCTCTGAGCCCGAAGCACCGCCAAAGCCCGAGCCACAACCTACCGAAGCTCCACCAACCGAGCCCGAAGCTCCAGAAGCCGAACCACCCAAAACCGAAGAACCAGAGCCCACCGAGCCAGAAGCCCCAGCCGACCCCGACCCTGAACCACCAGAACCCACAACGCCAGCAGAACCACCACAGCCAGCTCCGCCAGCACCAGAACCACCACAGCCACCCCCAGAACCACCAACAGAAACACCCTCGCAGCGCCGCCGCCTAAAGCCACACCAAGTTGTCGACGACCAACAGGCCTGGCAAGACGCGCTCAATCGAGTGGCGCTACCGCCGTTGCTAGTCGAGGCGCTGGAGCAGTGCCAAGTGCAGAGCGTCGAGGGTGGTCAGTTAGAGCTAGTCAGCGCCGACCGCGTTGCCACCAATCAGCTCTCGCCGCACTTGGAGAGTATCGACCAAGCGCTATCGCAGCTCTTCCGCCAGACTATCATGACCCGAGTCAGCCTGAAAAGGCGCAAGAAAACTTCGAGCGACCAAGCCGAGGAGCGGCTCGGTTCCATGCTCGGCTTTCAGGTCTTGGACCCTCAACAATCCCACTCATCCTAAGCAAACCATGGACAACAACATCAAAGACCTACTCCAACAATTTGGCAATATCGGCAAGATCGCCAAGCAATTCCAAGACCAAAGCCAAAGCCTCACTGCCACTGGCGAAGCTGGCGCTGGCGCGGTGAAAGTCGTCATCAATGGCGCCTTCCAGGTGCAGAGCGTCGAGCTCGGCGAAGCCTTTTATCAAGAAGAGGCGTTGATCGCCAATGAATTGGTCAAAGCCGCAGTCAACGACGCCCTGGGCAAGATCATGGCAGAGATCAAAGGCAGCATCCCCGTGCCCATGGGCAACTTCCCCTTTCCCGGCTTCCCCGGCGCACCCGACACTAACAAAAGCGAATAAGTCCGCACGCCGCCGAGTTGCACTCGGCAGGAGGCGGTTACGAGCCTCGCACCCAAGCAACTACAGCGCCGACCGCCCTCCAGCAACCTCACTCACCACACTGGCAAAAACTCACCCAAAACGCAGCGATGCCTAATCACGACCAAAAAGGCATCGCCCTCATGGTGCTGAGCATGGCGAGCTTTGCCCTGAGCGATTTCTTCGTCAAGCTCGCCTCGGCTAACTTCAGCCTCGGTCAATTACTACTCTTTCTCGGCGTCGGCAGCTCGGTGTGCTTTTACGCCGTCGCCTATAGGCGGCAAATCCGAGTCTTCAGCGCCCAAGCCTTGGAACCTCCAGTATTGGTACGCACCGCAGGCGAGGTCATAGCTGGCACTTTCATCATCCTGGCAATAACTTACGGCAGCTTGAGCGGCGCTTCGGCGATCATGCAAATACAACCGCTGATCGTGGCGCTGGCGGCTTACAGCCTACTGCGCGAAGGCTTGGGCACTCGGCGTTTGCTGGCGATCTGCGTCGGCCTGGCAGGAGCCTTGATCGTCATCCAGCCGAGCCCGGATAATTTTGACCTACCAACCCTCTTCGCCTTGATCGCGGTTATCGGCATGACCATGCGCGACCTGGCGTCAAGGGTCGTCGCGCCTTACCACAGCAACACCACGCTAGCGCTCTACGGCACCTTGGCGACCATCGTAGTTGGCTTGGTGATGATAGCCTTCGAAGACGAAACAGCATGGCGCTTGGGCTGGCACTGGTTGTACGTGCTGGCGATGATCGCCTGCGCGACGGTGGCTCTGTACTCGTTGACCTATTCCACTCGCATCAGCGAGTTGTCCATCACCAGCCCCTATCGCTACACGCGCCTGCCGTTCTCCTTGCTGCTCGGAGTATTCGCGCTCGGCGAGCAGCTAACGCCAAACCTGCTCTACGGCTCGGCTTTGATAGTCGCTTCAGGGATTTACCTACTTTACAAAGAGGCAGCGATTCGACGATCGTCGCCTCGGGGATTTACCTGATCTACAAAGAGGCGGCGACTCGACCAAGCTCAGTCAATCAGCCGCTACCACCAAACTCCCAGCGTTAAAGCGGCAGATGAAGGTGCTGCCTTGACCCTCTTGTGAATAGACCACCAGCTCGGCGTCGTGGTTGGCGAGGGCGTGCTTAGTTATCGATAGCCCGAGACCAGCGCCGGCTATGCCCTTGGCGGCGTTGTCGATGCGAAAGAAACGCTCGGTGATGCGGCTCAGATGGCGCTCGGCGATGCCGATGCCGTCGTCTTGCACTGTGAATAGTCCACGACCATAGCTATCGGTAGCCCAACTAATATCAATGTTGCCACCGCTGCGCGTGTAGTAAATCGCGTTGGCGAGCAAATTGGTAAAAGCACTCAGCAACTGGCTACGGTCGCCGAGGATAGCCGCAGGGCTTGTGCAGGCAAAGTTAATGCTGTGCTTGTAGCCTTTGTTGAGAATCTCGGCTTCGCCCTCCAAGGTCTTCATCAAAGCCGCGACGTCGACGACCTCGCCCGATTCGGGCTCGGGAGCGTCGAGCTCGATCTGGCTCAGCGTCGTCAGGTCGCTCAAGAGCTTGGTCATGCGCTGGCATTGCTCCAGCATCCGCTTGATGGCAATGCTGTCGTTATGGTTGTCTTGGTGCCTATCCTGCAACTGCTCCAAATAACCGAATAGCACCGTCAGCGGCGTGCGTAGTTCGTGCGAGATATTGGCAGTGAAATCTTTGCGCATCCGCTCCAATTGCTGCTGCGGCGAGAAATCGCGCGCCAGCAGCATGTAGCTATCGTCAGCCACCGCAATCAAGCGCATCTCGAGCTGGCGGTCGTCGATAGTGAGCGCCACCGACTCGGCGTGCTCGTTGAGAAACTTGCTGAAGCGTTGCTGGCGGATAACGTGGTAAACCGGCATATCAATATCCTGGTTACCGCTGCGCAAGCCCATGATCGCCTTGGCAGCGCGGTTGAACCAAACGATGCGCATATTGCCGTCGAGCAACATCACGCCGTCGTCCATACGCGCCGCGATGCGCTGGATGCGGCGCATGAAGCTATGGTAGCGAGTCGATTTATCTTTGCCTTCCTGGAAGCGTTGGTAGAGCAAGTCGTAAACATCGCCCCAAGTGCCGTAAGCCACGGGCAGGTGGCTATTGTCGAGGTCTTTACGGCGCAAAAAGGCGCGCAGTTGCTGCAGCCGATACTTCTCTTGCAGCAACAGCACAATCACCAGCGTCAACGCCAGCCAGTGCCCTTGCGGCACGAACACAGTCAAAGCCACGACGATGATCAACCACAGACTGTAGCGCAGCAGCAGGCGTAATAAAGAGATTAGCGAGCTCATTATCTGCTGCTGGAGTTTGGATTTAGCCGCCAGTAACCGGTGGCATCAGCGCCAGTTCGTCGCCGTCGCGCAAAAGCTGATCTGCCGAGCAGAATTCTAAATTCACCGCAGTCAGCAGATTATCGTCGTCCAGAGCCACACGCCATTTGCTCGAACGCGCACTCAGCATAGCTACCACCTCGCCCACGCTCATAGCATCAGCTAGTTGCAACTGCTCGTGCTCGCAATCTACTTGAGCGCGGATAGAGCCGAAGCAGCGCAGCTTAACGGTCATCGGCGCGCCAATGCCCGGACTTGCCGCCGCTCTTTTCCAGCAGGCGCAAATCCTCGATAACAATAGCCTTGTCGAGGCTTTTGCACATATCGTAGATAGTCAGCGCTGCCACGCTCGCCGCCGTCAGCGCCTCCATCTCCACGCCGGTTTTACCCGTGCATTTACAAGTGCTGGTGATGAGCACGGCGTCGGCTTGCAGCTCGAACTCGACGCCGACTTTATCCAGCGGTAGCAAATGACACAAAGGAATCAACTCACTGGTTTTTTTGGCGGCTTGAATGCCAGCGATACGCGCTGCAGCCAGCACATCGCCCTTGGCGACCGCGCCGTCGCGCAACAAATCCACTATCGCCGCCCCCAAGCGCACGCGCGCGGCAGCACGCGCCACGCGCGCATTGCTCGCCTTGGCAGATACGTCCACCATGCTGGCAGAGCCGCGATTATCGATATGGCTGAGTTGTTCGTGCATTGTGTTCGTCCGTTCCTTACCCAAGCTTAAAAGCTATCCCAATATCCGAATCTGGTTGCGGGAGTAGGATTTGAACCTACGACCTTTGGGTTATGAGCCCAACGAGCTACCAGACTGCTCCATCCCGCGCGCGCATTATATCCACTATGCCTTGACGGCGATTATTTTTCCGGCAACGGTAACAGTATTTCAGTAATAAGCTCGTTGCTCGACTGTACATCGTGCGGAGCATTGATGTAGGTCTCTAAGCTCGGTTGCTTGGCGTTGAACTTGATCTTGCCTAAGCGCAGATGATTGATGGCGCTATGCCAGGCGTGCTCAAGGAATTGGTAGCCGCCGGTCAGGCGCACCTTGAAGTATTTACCGCCTGCCACCTCGCTCAGGCTTTCACCGGCTGGCGCCGAGCTCACCGGCAGCGCTAGCGCGCATTCCGTACTGCGCTTTTTCAGATCGACCTTGTGATAGACCACCATCGGCGTGCCCACCAGCCTATCGCCAGCTAGATCCAGTAGCTCGGTGAATTTCGCTGGCAGGACTGCCGACATATCGGCAAAACTTCCCGAGTACGGACGGCTAATAACCTGTTGCGCCTCCAAAGAGCACACGCCGACGAAATCGATCTTGGGGTGCTCGCAGTTGGGGTCGAGCTTGCCGGCGAGCAACGCCAGGCCCAACTCAAAATCGAGCCCCAGGTTCTTCTCCAGCATTGGCCGCAGCCAACGCATATGCAGCGGCAGCTTGGAGCTCATAGTCCAAGTTAGCCGACACTGCGCCGCGTCCTGCTCCTGGAATAGCCAGGTAACGCTGGCTGTGCTGCGGAAAGGCCGCAGGAAACTCAGCTCCATCTGCATACTGCTGCTCGGGTTAATACGCTTATGGCGCATCGAACCCGCGCCGACACTACGCCCGTCCCAGCTATAACCACCGCCGACCTCGGTGGGCTCGGTGAACACCAGCTTGGCGTCGACCTCGTGCATCAGCCAGGGGCTCCACTCCGGCCAAGTGCCAAAATCACGCACATAAGCAAAGGCTTGCGCCGCCGTAACATTTACCAACTGCGAACGCTTAACCTCATAACTCGACTTCTGCAACAGCAACCACAGCAGCGCCGCAGCCGGCACCGCCAGAGCAACAATAATTATTACTAGCATAAACAAATCCCAATTCCGGAGGACAACAAAACCTCCAGCAATTCTACCGCGAATATAGCCAACACGACCTCAAGCCGACAGATGGCGCTAGAAAAACATCAATAATGTGAGACCTTTGCACAACATCCATAAGCAATTGATTTAATTGCTTTCTTAAATTTAGACTAATTCAGCTAAATCAATAACATACGTGCTTTTATGCAAAACTCTCAAGCTGATATTGATTTTAATATTTGTTGATTTTGCATTTGAGTGTTTGGTTAGAGCTTGAGGCTTGGCTTACTGCCAGAGCAAGGAAGCGTTGTGATTACCTGCTAAATAAATGTGGGTTGCTATTATCAGTGGTTGTGCTTTTGGGGGAGACGCCTATGCAGGCGTCTCCAGCCGAGTACAACTCGGCGCTCCACCGCGCCCAAGCTCTGCTGCTGAGACGCCAAGCGTTCCTAGGGCGGTGAGTTCGACGAGGAGCTCGGTGATGGCGCGTGGCGCCTAAGACAAAACTCGCTGAGGATGTCGGCGCTTGGTGGGCGGCATGGGTGGTTGGCTGCTGAGCTTGTGGTGGGTATTGTAAGCTGGGGTGGCTTGGGTGTGCTTGGGTGCTGTCTTAACAATTGCTTAACAATCGCGTGCAGAATTGTTGGTGTTGCTTTGGGCGGGTTTGTTATGCTTTTTGCAGTACATGGTCTGACCTTAGCAATTTATCAATTGAGACCTTTGCACAACATCCGCAAACTATTGATTTAACTGCGTTTTCAAAATTAGACTAATTCAGTAAAATCAATAACATACGCGTTTTCATGCAAAACTCTCCAATTATCCAATTATCCAATTATTAATTGTTCATTATTCATTGTTCATTATCAATTCATAAAGCTATGATTAAAAAGACTTTATTGGCTCTAGCGCTGTGCTGGGGTTTGAATGTGGCGCAGGCGGAGGTTGACGCTAATCTGCCTGATTATGTTAAGAGTTCGGGTGTGTCGGGGACTTTGTCTTCGGTGGGTTCGGATACTTTGGCGAATCTTATGACTTTGTGGGCTGAGGCTTTCAAGGCTAATTATCCCAACGTAAATATCCAAATCCAAGCGGCGGGTTCGTCGACGGCGCCGCCAGCGCTGATCGAGGGTACTTCGAGCTTTGGCCCGATGAGCCGGCAGATGAAGGCGAAGGAGGTGGAGAATTTCGAGAAGCGCTACGGCTATAAGCCTTATGGCTTGCCTGTGGCTATCGACGCTCTGGCGGTGTTTGTGCACAAGGATAACCCTATCGCTGGGATGAGTATTGCCCAGCTCGACGCGGTGTTCTCAGCGACTTTGAAGTGTGGGGCGCGCTCGCCAATCGATACTTGGGGCGACGCCGGCTTGAGCGGTAGCTGGAGCAACCGTAGCGTCCAGCTCTTTGGCCGCAATTCGGTTTCCGGGACTTATGGTTACTTCAAGGATACGGCGTTGTGCAAGGGCGATTTCCGCAATAGCGTCAACGAGCAGCCGGGTTCGTCTTCGGTGGTGCAGTCGGTGAGCACTTCGCTCAACGGCATCGGCTATTCGGGCATCGGCTACCGCACTGCCAGCGTGCGCGCGCTGCCGCTGTCGAAGTCAGGTACTAACTATGTCGAGCCTTCTGGCGCCAACGCTATCGACGGCAGCTATCCTTTGTCGCGCTTTCTGTACGTTTACGTCAACAAGAATCCTACCCAGGACTTGTCGGCTCTAGAGCGCGAGTTCTTGCGCCTGGTGCTGTCGAAGCAGGGGCAGGAAGTGGTGCACAAGGACGGTTATATTCCGTTGCCAGCGGCGGCGGCGGAGCGCTTTCGTGCTGATCTAGGTATATAAAACTAGCTATCCGCAGAGCGCGGGGTCGGTTTAGGCTGACCCCGCGTTTTTTTGTGTGTTAGTAGAACTCGCGTAGGTCCATGCCGGCATACAAGGGCGCGACGTCTTCGGCGTAACCATTGAACATCAGGGTGTCGATCTCATTGCTGAAGAAGAGCGTGCTCGGTATGCGCTTTTCCCGTGCTTGCGACCAGCGCGGGTGGTTGACTCGAGGGTTGACGTTGGCGTAAAAGCCGTATTCGTTGGGGGCGTAGTCGTTCCAACTGGTGCTGGGTTGCTGCTCGACGAAGCTGATGCGGTCGACCGATTTGACGTTTTTGAAGCCGTACTTCCAAGGCACTATCAGGCGCATGGGCGCGCCGTTTTGCCCAGGCAGGCTTTTGCCGTACATGCCGACTGCGAGCATGGTCAGCGGGTGCATGGCTTCGTCCATGCGTAGGCCTTCCTGGTAAGGGAAGGGTATGATCGCCAAGTTCGAATCGACGAAGGGCATTTGCTCAGGATCCAGCGCGGTTTGCAAGCGCAGGTATTTGGCGCTCATTTTCGGCTGCGCGAGCTCGATTACTCGGCTGAGCGGTATGCCGACCCAGGGCACGACCATCGACCAGGCTTCGACGCAGCGAAAGCGATAGATGCGCTCCTCGAGCTCGTGCGGTTTGAGCAGGTCTTCGAGGTCGATCTCTTGCTCGGCAAAGACTTCGCCGTCGAGCTTGATCTTCCAGGGGTAGGTGCGAAAGTTTTCCGCGTAGCGCTTGGGGTCGCGCTTGTCGAAGCCAAACTCGTAAAAATTGTTAAAGCTGGTGGCGTAGCGCCATTCGGTGAGTTCTTCGCCGACGGCGTAGTTCTGCCGCTGCAAGTCGGCGGTTTGCGCGCGGAGCCAGTCGGGGGTGTCGAATTTGTGCTCGGGTTGCTCGTCGTTGGCGTGCGCTAAGGTGCCGCTGAGGGCACCGGCGGCGCCGACGGCGGCGCCGCGCAATAGACTACGCCGACTGAGCACTAAGCTTTCGCTGCTGATCTCGCTGCTCTTGGGAGCATTGCGGTTGTGTTTTTTGATGAGCATGATTGACTCCTTTTGTATTAACGGCCGAATTTGAGCTGACGCCAGAATAACACCATCTGCATTAGCGCTCCAGCCAGGTAGGTTAGGGCGCAAGCGAGCAATATTTTGCGGATGGCGCCGAGGTCGCGCTCGGGTAGGTAATTGCCCGAACGCAGCAATGGTAGGGCGTATTTGAAGCTAGCATCGAATTCTACGGGTACGGTGACCAGATGCACCACTAATATCGAAACATTGGCTATTAGCCCCAGGGCGAAGATGCTGGCTCCAGCTAGCGGCGACACCCAGCCGATGACTGGTGCGACCATGATCAAGCCGATGGCGAGCTGGCGCATCAGCATACTGATTTTCACCAAGCGTCCGCGCCAAACGAATAGCCGCTCGCCGCGCGCGTCTTGCAGCGCGTGGCCGAATTCGTGCGCCGCTACTGCCACTGCTGCCAGCGAGTGGCCTTCGTAGTGCTGCTGCTGGAGGGCTATGTGCTTGCGCGTGGGGTCGTAGTGGTCGGCTTGCGCGGCGCTTTTGACTTGCACGCTATCGAGCTGAAATTTCTGGCAAAAGTGCAGCGCTAATTCGCCACCGCTGCCTGGAAGATGCTCGGCGGTGCGGCCGTACTTCTTCAACACCGAGCGCACCCAGAGCTGCGGCGCGAATAGTAGCCCCAGTAAGCATAAGCCCAGCAGCAATTTGATCATGGACGAAAAACTATGGTAATAGTCAGCAAATTGTTATCGTTGGCGTTGACCATGGTTACTTTAGCCTCATCTGCTTGATCCGACGCACTATGTACGAGGACTTTTTCGGGCTGCGGCAATTGCCTTTTGGTCTCAACCCGGACCCACAATTTCTCTATTTTAGCCCCCAACACCGCGAGGCTTTGGCGCAATTGCTCTATGGTCTCAAGGGCGATAGCGGTTTCATCGTGCTCAGCGGCGAGGTTGGCACTGGTAAGACTACTCTGCTGCGCGAGCTCGATAAGCGCTTGGGTCGCGACGTTAATGTGTCGCTGGTAGCGAATCCGATGCTGACGCCGAAGCAGATGCTGGCGTCTTGTTGCGATGGTTTTCAACTGGACATTTCTCGACGGGCGACGCAGCACGATTTATTCACCGCGCTGACCGATCACTTCGTGGCGGAGTCTAAGCAAGGGCACAATAGCTTGATAGTCATCGACGAGGCTCAGGATACGCCTTTGGATAGCATCGAGCAATTGCGTCTGCTGACCAATATCGAGGTCTACGGGAAGTGCGCGGTGCAGATTTTGCTCTGTGGGCAAAACGAGCTCGGCACTATCCTGGATTTGCACGAGATGCGCCAGGTGCAACAGCGGGTGGTGGCGCGGTTTCATTTGTCGGCCTTGCCAATGGAGGCGGTGCAACCTTATATCGCGCATCGTTTGGCTGTGGTCGGGGCGAGCGCGGATTTGTTCGGTGCTGATTGTTATCCTTTGATCGAGCGGCATAGTCGGGGTGTGCCGAGGTTGATCAACCAGATTTGCCACCGGAGTATGTTGGTGAGTTTTTCCGAGCAGCGGACGCGGGTGCGTAAGGCTCAGGTAAAATTGGCAATACAAGAGAGCTCTGGGGTCAAGCTCGATAGTAAGCCTTTGAGCGTGGCGCGGGCCTTTAGCTGGATGCTGGTGGTGCTGCTGTTGGTGGTGGTCGCGGCGCTGGTATACGTGGTCTGGCAACGCGGCGGTGGTGAGCTGGCGGTGGCGCCGGTGGTGGAGGTTAATGATAGTGTGCCAGTTGTGCAATTCGATTTTGTGCCAGCTTCAGAGCCTTATGATTTTGCCGCGCAAGCTTTGTTCGCGCGCTGGCAACTGGATTACGATTGGCAGAGTTCGGATGGTGTTTGTACGCAGGCCGCTGAATACGGCTTGAGTTGTATCGAGGCGCGGATGAGCGCGGCGGAGTTAAGGGCTTTCAATCGGCCGGCTTTGTTGCGTAGCGCTGATGGCTGGCAGGCTTGGCTCGAATCTGGTGCTGAGGGCGCGCTGCTGGCGCGTGGTGGTGTGCTAGAGAGCGATGCTGGTTTTGCCGATGGCTTCGTCGGCGATAGCCTGGTATTGGTGCGGCAACCGCCGGGCTGGGAGGGGCGTATTGCCCCTGGTAGCAGCGGCTTTAGTGTGTTCTGGCTGGTGCAACAGCTCGCCAAGACTATGGCAGTGGATTTGGAGCTCGACGACGATTTGAGCTATAGCAGCGCGGTTGCGGATTTGGTGCGCGATTTTCAGAGCGAGCACGGGCTGGGGGTGAGCGGTGTTTTTGATCGAGCGACTTTGCTGCGCCTCAACGAGCAACTTTTTCCTAATACACCGCGTTTGACCGATGATTAGTACTGCGAGCAAAATAGTCTGGCTGCAACATAGTAGTCCGAAAACCGAGGTGATGCCGCCGCGTAGTCAGGGTCAGGGCTGGCTTGTAGCTTTGGCTGGTGTGCTTTTGTTGCTGGTAGAGGTTAGTGATAGGGCTTTTGCGGTGGCGGCTCCTGTTGTTCCTGTTGTGGCGGCGGTTGCGGCGGTGCCGGTGGAGGGTTCGGAGGGTTCGGAGGGTTCGGTGGTGGTGGATGTGCCGGTGGTGGAGGAAGTTGTTATTGCTAAGCCTGTGGGCGTGCCTGTGGCTGTAGAGGTGGCTGAGCCGCTACAAGTTAGCTATGTGTCTTTGGATTTGCGCGAGGCGGATGGTGCTTCGGCAAAGAGTTTGGAACTGGCAGCCGAGGCTACGGATTGGGCGCCGATTCCGCCAGAGGAAGGCATTTTGCTCAATAATCAATTGGCTTATTTGCTGCGGAGCGTGGCGCTGGGTGTTGGCGAGGGTCGTGTTGGCGAGAGCGGCGCTGAGGAGGGGCGGCGTGTTGAGCTGACGGCTGGAGCTGAAGTGTTTGGGGAAGGTGAGACGAGCAGCGGGGCTGCTGAGGTTGTCGATCTTGCTGCCGTGGTCAAGCCTGAGGGTGAGAGTGTTTTTGTTGAGCCTGATAGCGAAGTGGAGAAGGCCTTGGAACTTGCGGCGATTAGCTCGGTCGCGGTCGTAGAGGACGCTGTCGTGCCGGAGCCCGATCAAGCAGCTTTCGAGACTCAGGAAGAAAAGCCGTCGTTTGAGTTAGCTAGCGAAAGTATAGATATTCCAAGCCCTGCTGTAGTAGAACCCAGCGCTGCCGTCCAACTCAGTGCTACGGATCACGTGTATATGCTCGATGAACTGCAGCCCGAGCGCCGTGGTTACTACGAAAGCTTGGATTTTTCTGGGCACTTGTTTTCTAACAAAGCTGCCAACCGATTCATCATCGTCGACGGTAAGGCGCGAGCCGAGCAGGAGGCTTTGGACGAGACCACAGTGGTCGAGGCTATCACTGCCGATGGCGTGATCTTGCGCACCAACGGCGAAAGCGTATTTGTCAATATTACCAGCCGTATCAACTAGAGATTTTTCTATGAATTTTGCTGAAATTTTGTCGCGCTGTTCTCGGCGTTTGTTGCTTTTGTGCTTGGGCCTGGCTTGCAGCGCGATGGCTGTAGCCCAGCAGTGCTTACCCCAACCGAGCTTTGAGCAAACGCAGCGCGAGCCGGTGTTGGTAGATTTAGAGGACGGAGTTGTTATGGAGTTACGCTCGCGCTTGATGTGGTACCGCTGCAACTTTGGCCAGGAGTTTGACGTTAGCAGTCAGAGTTGTACTGGTCAGCCAGTTTTTGCCGAATACGGGCGGATCGCCGAGCAATTGGCTGATTTTCAGCAGCACGGCTTTGACGACTGGCGCATTCCCAGCAATGCTGAATTACGCTCGTTGTTTCGTGTTGCCTGCGTAGCCGAAGACACCAGCTTGAGCGACCTGCCCGACTTCGTATCCGAGCGTTACTGGAGTTCGACGGTGGATTACTACGATGATTTTAAGTTACAGGCTATAGATTTTGCCAGTGGTCATAACGCCTATTTGTACAGCAATATCTACGCTTATGCGCGCCCAGTACGCTCTATGGTCGACCACGAATTGGAAAATTGGGACGAGCTCTTAGCGCGCTACGGCGCTGACGAGCGGCGGACGATTTACGGTCGGCGTCTGTCCGACGGCACCTTAGAGCTGCACGAAGGCGCACCGTGCCCGCTGTGCGCTAAGAGTGATTTCTGAGTAAGTCGCGTGTGCCTGGCATCTGCCCTTGATGTCTAAGCCTTAGCAGCACCAGCTAAATACAACCAAGTGTCGACCACCGTATCCGGGTTGAGCGAAACTGAGTCGATACCCTGCTCGACTAGCCAACGCGCTAAATCGGGATAGTCCGAAGGGCCTTGACCGCAGATGCCAACGTACTTATTGTGCTTTTTACCAGCCTGGATCGCCATCGCCAGCAGCTTTAATACTGCTGGGTCGCGTTCGTCGAACATCGGCGCTATGAGCGCCGAATCGCGGTCGACGCCCAGCGTCAGCTGCGTCATATCGTTAGAGCCGATAGAGAAGCCGTCGAAGTGTTGCAAGTAGTCATCGGCGAGTAGCGCGTTGCTCGGGAGCTCGCACATCATTATTACCTGCAGCCCATCCTCGCCACGGCGCAAACCGTGCTCCGCCATCGCCGCCAGCACCTGCTGGCCCTGCTCGACATTGCGCACAAAAGGCACCATCACCCAAATATTAGTCAGGCCAAAATCACGGCGCACGCGCAGCAAAGCCTCGCATTCCATGGCAAAGCTCGGCGCAAAGCTGGGCTCCAGATAGCGCGCGGCGCCACGGTAGCCGATCATCGGGTTCTCCTCCTCGGGCTCGAAGAGGCTACCGCCGAGCATGTTGCGGTACTCGTTGGATTTGAAATCGGATAGGCGCACGATCACCGGCTTCGGGTTGAACGCCGCAGCAATAGTAGCAACACCTTCCGACAGACGCTCGACAAAGAACTCGCGCTTATCAGCCGCGCGCTGGCACTGAGCGTCAATCTGCTCTTGCAGTTCGGCATCAAGATTAGCGAAGTCGAGCAACGCTTGGGGGTGCACGCCGATCATGCGGTTGATGATAAATTCGAGGCGCGCGAGCCCGACGCCAGCATTGGGCAATTGCGCGAAGCTAAAAGCGCGCTCGGGGTTGCCGACGTTCATCATGATCTTGAAGGGCACCTCGGGCATGGCATCAACGTCGGTATTGACGACCTCAAAGCTAAGCAAACCATCGTAAACGTAGCCAGTGTCGCCCTCGGCGCAGCACACGGTAACCTCTTGCCCCTCGCGCAGCTTGCGCGTCGCGTCGCCGCAGCCGACTATTGCCGGTATGCCCAGCTCGCGCGCGATGATCGCGGCGTGGCAAGTGCGCCCACCTTTGTCGGTTACGATAGCCGCAGCGCGTTTCATCACTGGCTCCCAATCGGGGTCGGTCATCGACACAGTGAGCACGTCGCCGCTTTGCACGCGATCCATCTCGCTAATATCGCGGATAACGCGCACTTGGCCCGAGCCGATCTTCTGGCCAATGCTGCGCCCAGTAACCAGCACCGAACTCGCCTGCTTGGCGCGCGCATCGAGCAAATAGCGCTCGATGCTCGTGCTGCGTTTGCGGCTCGCCACAGTCTCCGGCCGCGCTTGCAGGATGTACAGCTTGCCGTTCTCGCCGTCCTGCGCCCACTCGATATCCATCGGCCGACCGTAGTGCTGCTCTATGGCTTGCGCTTGCCGCGCCAGCTCGTGCAAAGCGTCGTCGCTGAGGCAGAAACGCTGCTGCTCCTCTACGCTAGTAGGCACGATCTTGGTGCTCTTATCCCAGCTACCGACGTTGGCGTAAACCATCTTCTGCTCCTTAGAGCCGAGCACTCGCCGCAACACCGCGCGCTTGTCAGAATCGAGATTGGGCTTGTACAGGTAGAACTCGTCGGTGTTGACGCTACCTTGCACCACGCACTCGCCCAGGCCATAGCTCGCGGTTATAAACACTACTTGGTCGAAGCCCGACTCGGTATCGATGCTGAACATAACCCCGCTAACGCCGCTGCCGCTACGCACCATCGTCTGCACGCCCACCGACAGCGCCACGTCCTCGTGCTTAAAGCCATGATGATGCCGATAGGAGATCGCCCTATCGGTGAATAATGAGGCGAAGATGCGTTTGATAGCCTCCAGTAAATTATCCAAGCCACTGATATTGAGCAGGCTTTCTTGTTGGCCAGCAAAGGAAGCCTCGGGCAGATCCTCGGCAGTAGCCGAAGAGCGTACCGCCACCGCGTGCTTGCTATCGCCATCACCGAGCTGCTCGTAAGCCGCGCGCACGTTGGCAGTAAAGCCAGGCACAAAGCTCGCTGCCAAAATCGCCGAGCGCAAAGTCTCACCCGCGCGCGCTAGCGCTTGGATGTTGCTGGTGTCGAGCTCGCCGAGCTCGCTAAGCACCAATTTATCGATGCCGTTATGGCGCATGAAGTCGCGGAAGGCGTCGGCGGTTACGGCAAAGCCATTGGGCACGCTCACTCCAGCTTGAGTTAAATTCTGAATGAGCTCACCCAGAGATGCGTTCTTGCCGCCGATGATGTCGATATCGCCGATACCGGCTTCTTGAAAAAAGATGATGTCCGCCATTAATGCTATACCTAAAATTATTATTGGACTTGCCAAAGAAATGCTACGGTACAAGCCTAGCTGGTAGTTAGCTTTCTAAATCCAGTAAATTTTCAGTCAAGATGTAGAGATGCCAGAATACAACTTAAGCCAATGGCTGCAATACATAGAGCGTATACACCCGCAAAGCATCGAGCTCGGCTTGGATCGCCTACTCGCAGTGGCGCGCGCAATCAGCCTCGACCGCAAGCCTGCAGTCAGCTTTCTCTACACCATCAGCGGCACCAACGGCAAAGGCAGCTGCTGCGCTCTCATCGATAGTGCTTGCCGCGCTCAAGGCTTGCGCACAGCCACCTACACCTCGCCGCACCTGCTCCGGTTCAACGAAAGATTGACCATCGACGGCGAGCAGCAAAGCGATAATGCTTGGCTAGCTGCCTTCGAGCTGGTAGAGTCCGCGCGCGGCACCACCCAGCTCACTTACTTTGAGTACACCACCCTCGCCGCATTGCAGCTAATTACTCAAGCGCAGTCCGATGTCATAATTCTCGAAGTTGGCCTTGGCGGACGCTTGGACGCGGTCAACATCTGGGATTGCGATTGCGCTCTGCTGAGCTCGCTGGGCATGGATCACCAAGCCTACCTCGGCGATACCCTGGAAGCCATATTCCGCGAGAAGATCGCCATCCACCGCCCGCAGCGGCCAGTGGTTGTCGGCTGCGAGCAATTGCCTGCCGAGTCGCAGCAGCTATTGCAGCAACTACCAGCCCCCACCTACCAACTCGGCCGCGATTTCTCCCACCAAGCCCCCAGCTTGCGAGCGCACAATCAAAGCACACTGCATCTACCAAGCTTAAACCTGCGCCGCGACAACGCCGCCTGCTGCTGGCAAGCCTTGCAATTCCTACCAAATCCAATTGCCGATCCCGAGCTAATAAGCCAAAGCTGGAACCAACTAAGCCTCCGTGGTCGACAACAGCACCGGCAATGCCAAGGCCGCGAATTAATACTCGACGTCGGCCATAACCCCCAAGCCGCCGCCAGCCTAGCCCAGCATTTGCGCGCGCAAGATAGCTTCGGCTACAGCGCCATCATCGCCATGCTCGCCGATAAAGACATCGATGGCTATATTGACCAACTAGCCGACATAGTCCACGAATGGTACTGCTTCGAGCTCGACACCGACCGCGCCGCCCCCGCAGCGCGCCTCGCCACCAGCATACAACGCCATAGCCACCAACGAACCCAAACCCACCCCGACTTCCCCAGCGCCTGGCAAGCCACCCAAGCCCACCCAGACCACACCATCCTCATAATCGGCTCCTTCTTCACCGTCGAGCAAGCCTTGACACAACTACAACCGAGTACGCGGCAATGACGTTCTCCTCCTCGCCGCCCATTACTCAAGCTCAGCAAAGGTCCCGAACTCCCTGCCAGTTAATAATCTGCATCTCATCGCACAGGTAAAATCAATCAAAGTTACCCAGCACAGAGCCTGCACAAAATGATAACCGTCGATCAAAACCCGGAAGATGCGGCTTTTGGGCAAAACCCATACCCGACTTACCGGCGCTGGCGCCGACTAGCACCCGCCGTCTATTGGCAACAGTACCAAATGCACTGCTTCAGCCGCTACGCTGAGGTCAACGCCATCCTCCGCGATAAGCGTTTTGGCCGCCAGATTTTGCATTTATACACCCGCGAGCAACTAGGCTGGGAGCCGCCAGCACAACACTTGGGCGATTTTTATCAAATTGAGCGCAACTCGCTACTCGAATTGGAACCACCCCAGCATAGCCGCTTGCGCCGACTGATTAGTAAAGCCTTCGTCAGTCGGCAAGTTGCCAGTCTCGCCCCACGCATAGGGACCATAGCGCAGCAACTGCTCGCAGACCTACCACAAGACGGTAGCAGTTTCGACCTGCTAGCGCACTACGCCAATGTGCTCCCGGTGCGCGTTATCGCTTGGCAACTAGGCGTGCCAGACGATAACTCCGCTCAGCTATTGCGCTGGTCGCACGCTATGGTGGCAATGTATCAGGCGCGTCGCGATCGCGCTTTAGAACTCGCGGCTAACCAAGCAGCAATCGATTTTGGCGCCTATGTGCGTGGATTGTTGCGCGCACCGCGCGCTGATCAAGGCGAGCATTTACTCGCCCAGCTAATTCGTTTAGCGCATAATTCGACCGGTAAACTCAACGAAGACGAACTACTCAGCACGGTAATCTTGCTACTCAATGCTGGCCACGAAGCCACCGTGCATAGTTTGGGTAACGCAGTCAAATGCTTGCTGGAGCAATACGGCGATCAAGCTGCCAGCGCTTTTCAAGCGCAACCGGAGCAACAGCTAGAGGAGGCGCTACGCTTTGATCCACCCTTGCACATGTTCACGCGCTACGCCCTCGCCGAGTTTGAATTTGCTGGAGTTCAGCTCAAGCCAGGCACCGAAGTCGGCTTGTTACTAGCAGCAGCCAACCGCGACCCGCGTGTTTTCACCGATCCTGATAGTTATCGAGCTGATCGTGCCACCAACCCGCACCTAAGCTTTGGCGCTGGCATTCATTTTTGCTTGGGCGCGCCGCTAGCGCGTTTGGAATTACTCTGCGCTCTACGCGCGCTCTGGCAGCGCTTTCCTCGGCTCAGATTAGCTCAACCAGCCCGATACCAAAACAGCTACCACTTCCACGGCTTACAGCAGCTAATGGTTTACTCTCCTCAGTAAGAAATCCGACTAAGTCGCCAGTAACGAAAATAAATTTGGCTCTGCCCTAGATTCACCCGCCAAAGAAGTCTTTATGAGACCTTTGCAAAAAGGCCTCTTTTTGCCCCAGCATTGCTGCGTATTCGCAAATGCTCATTTACTATTGAATAAACTGCGCTTTGCTGCCTAGCTGGGAACAAAACACGCCGTTTTTTGCACGCGGTCTCAAGTTATGCAAAACTCTCTTTATATTAGAGGAACAACTAAACCGACTATCACTAAGGCCAGCATCCATTTCACCAGCTTGAGTTCGCTGTAATGGCAGCCTCTCTGCTAGTTCACAATCGTGCGATGTTATACACCCAGAGGTAGTCTGGCGAGTTGGTCTGTGCTTATGGTCATTGCTACTGGGAGGCGGTGCCTTTACTCTGCCAGGCAAAGTCGACAATGTTTCGCTTGGTCTCGGAGAATTCGATGCCGATTTGGTAGACATTGCCCGAGTATTTGGCAGCGTAGTCCTGCTGGATTATTTGTCGTAAGGCGCTGTTGTTCTTCGATTTACGCTTGACTATTTTGAATTCGATGACGTAGGTATTGCCCCCGATTTGGACGCTTAGGTCGACACGACCACGGCTGCTGGCGTCTTCGGCTATTACCGTAAAACCCATACCGGCGAAGAAGCAATAAACTACCGAAGCGTAGTAGCCCTCAAAGCGCGCGATATCGTTCTTGCGGTAGTTGTCGGCAGAGATGCTGGCGAATAGGCGCGTGAGCTCACTTTCGATAACGTCGAGTTGAGCGGTCCGCAGGGCGCTGCGTATATTGTTTCTATGTCTAGGATCAGTGTTGCCAGTGTAGTGCTCGAATAGGCTATTGTGCAACGCTGAGCGTACGCTGTTATTAGGGCATACGAGTTTGTAGGTAACATCATATGGATCACTATCATCGACCGCATCAATGGTCAAGTAACCACTCTGAAATAGTACCGTTGTCAGTTTTATATTGTCTATGGGGCTGCTGTTGATAAGTTCCTCATTCGCCTCCGCAGGCTCGATCTGGTATGGCAATAAATTATCGCGCTCGATCAATTCGATTAAGAAAGCTGGCGTCCCGGTTTCAAACCAATAACTCCGAAAGCGTGGCTTACCAAAGCTCTGGCTGCGGTCGATGAAGTGGAGTATGTCGTGCGGGTTATAGACGAGCTTGTCGCCGAGGAAGTTATAGCCGTTGTACCATTGGCGTAGCTGCTCACGGTCGATGCCTTGCAGATGCTGAGCGAATACCTCACCTAATTCCTCTTCAGTATAGCCGCAGATGCTGGCGTACTGCGGGTCAAGGGAGATGTCCTTCAAGTTGTTCAGTCCGCTGAATATTGAGACTTTGGAGAACTTGCTGACGCCAGTGAGCATTACGAAGTGCAGGTGCTCATCAGCGGCTTTGATTATCGAATAAAAACCACGCAACTGCTTGAGCATTTGCTGCGCGAGTTCCATGTCGTCGATGTTATCGAGCATTGGCTTATCGTACTCATCAATGAGCAGAACCACTTTGCGTCCGTACTTGGCGTGAGCTCTTTTGATTAGTTGCTTAAATACTGCACTCAGTTCAGCATTGGCTGCTAGCTCTACGCCCATACTCTCGGCGATGTCGCGCAGGTCGCCATCGATAATTGATTTGAATGCAGTAACGCTTTCGGAAGCGCCGCTCATATCGAGCTTGATCACAGGGTGTTTAACAGACCAGTGCCACTCGTGTTCGGCGTGTAAGCCTTGGAATAGCTCGTGCCGACCTTCGAAAAGATTACGCAGCGTATCCAGGAACAAGCTCTTGCCAAAGCGCCGCGGGCGCGCGAGAAAGTAGGCGCCGGCAGCGTTGGCTAAATCTAGCGCTTGTGGAGTTTTATCTACGTAAGCAAAGTTACCCTCGCGCACCTTGGCGAAAGTTTGTAAGCCTAAGGGGAGTCTGGCGAGTTGAGCTGTAGGCATGATTTACCAGTAAATTCAGCTATTCTACTTTGACGCGGCAGAATTCGCGAGTTATAAGCTCCTCGGCAACTCTCCTTCTGGGTTAAGGCTTCAGATGTCGAGGATTAGGCGCTTGGATTTGGCGCGGGAGACGCAGGTGAGAATGCGGTCGCCGCGGGCTTTTTCGGCTTCGCTCAAATAAACATCTTGGTGGTCGATCTCGCCTTCGAGCACGGTGGCGACGCAGGTGCCGCAGGCGCCTTGCTCGCAGGAGGCTGGTAGGCGTAGACCATTTTCGCGCAATACTTCGAGGATGCTGGCGCCTTCAGTAACTTCTAAGCTCATCACCGAGCGCGCGAGTTCGATGGTGAAGTGCGAGTCGCGTCGAATTTCGTTGGGGTTTTTGAAGTATTCAAAGTGGATCGCGGCTTCTGGCCAGCCGGCGGCGAGTGCGGCGGTGCGGGTGGCGGCGAGCATCGGTTGCGGTCCGCAGACGTAGAGCTGCCAGTGCTCTTGATAGCTCTGCACCAGGTTTTGAATGCGCGCACAAGTTTGCTCGGGGCTAAGGCCGAGATGCTCGCTGCAGTTGAGCTGAGCAAGGCGCTCGGGGAAGGCGAGCTGGGTGCGCTCGGCGGCGAAGTAATGCAGCTCGTAAGGCAAGTTGGAATGCTGCAGCGCTTGCGCCATCGCCAGCAAGGGAGTTACGCCGATGCCGCCAGCTATCAATAGGCTACGCTCGGCGTCGCGGCGCAGGTTGAAGTTGTTGTGCGGCGCCGATACTGCGAGCACGTCGCCGCTGCGTACGCTTTCGTGCAGGCACTGCGAGCCGCCGTTGGCGATGTTCTCGCGCTTGACTGCTATGATGTAGGCGTCGGTCTCCCCGGGGGCATTGACCAGAGAGTATTGTCGGCTTAAGGAGTTAGGCAGGTGGACGTCGATGTGCGCCCCGGGCTGGATGGTGGGTAGTGTTGCATCGATGGGTTCCAGGCGTAGGGCGACGATGTCTTTGGCAGTAGCCCATTTGCGCTGCACGACGACGCGCAACAGCTGCGAATTGGGCTCTTGGCTGCGTAGCGCAGGGAGCTCGGCGAGTTCGGCGGCGACTGGTTCGTGATCGAATTTGATTTTCGCGGGTGACGGCGTGCGCGCGGCTTGGGCTTCGCAGCGCGCGCGTAATTCGTTGAGTTGTTGGTTATGCCAGCGTAGCAAGACTAGACGCTCGGCGGCGCTGGCGGCGTTTTGCCCGCTGATTAGGCCACGAATTATGTGGCGGTCGCTATCTACGGGTTGGATGCAGAAGACTAGCAGCTCGCCTGCAGCAGAGCGGTGACCGATGCTGTAGTCGTCGAGTTGGATGCAGCCGGCTGGAGTCTCATCGGCGAAGGCTTGATAGCTCGCTAGCAGTTCGTACAAAGGATCGAGGCTGCTATTTACTGGCAGCGCGCGCAGGCACAGCGGCTGCGCCTCGGGGAAGTCGGCGAGCGGGTCCGGTGCGTGCTGCGCGTGCTCGCCGACGAAGATTAGCCCGTATTTTTCGCGGCAAGGGTAGACGCGGTTGCAGATGGTGCGCGCGGGAGCGTCGGCGGGATGCGCTGGGATATAGGTGCAGCCGGCGTTGCGGTTGGCGTAACGCCAGCCGTGGTATTGGCATTGGAGCTCGGCGCCGTCGTTGATACCGATGGAGAGGCGCACGCCGCGATGCAAGCAGCGATTCTCCCAGACGTTGACGTGGTCATCGTCCGCGCGCCATATTGTCAGCTCGCGCCCGAGCAATTGCCCCCAGAAGACGTGGCGATAGTGCAAGTCGGTGCTCGCCGCTACTGGAAACCAACGCGAGCGTAAATCGTCGAGTTCGGTGTGGGTCAATGTTGAACGAGACCTTGGCAAAAAGACCATTTTAGCCTCCAGCGTTGTTGGCCAATGCTCATTTCATCCCAAGGCCAAAACCTCAGCTACGCGCTTAGGTCATAAACGGTGGATTAGGTTGATTTTGGCGGGTAGGTTGTCTTCGTTGATGCTGAGTTGGTAGTCGCTGAAGTTTCGAGATGGTTTGCTGGGGTCTTGGAGCTTGGCGCTGATTCATTCAAGAGGCTGTGCGCAGAGGTGATGTGGTCTAAGGATGGCCTGCGGCGCTTTTTGTACGGCGGGTGGGAGGGTGGCGCTACCAGGGCATTGTGCTTTGCTAAGCTCTTCTGCTATCTGTGTTTATCTGTGTGCATCTGTGGTTAAATGATGCTTTGGGTTAGGCTGAGGTGCTGAGATGAATGTGGAGTGGTGGGGAGGCGAGCGAAGCTCGCCTCCTGCCGAGTACAACTCGGCGCTCCCAGGAAACCGTGCTTTTTTGGGAGACGCCTATGCAGGCGTCTCCTGCCGACTGCAAGTCGGCGCTCCACTCCACCCCTGCCGACTACAAGTCGGCGCTCGTGCGGACGAGGCGGAGGTAGATACTGGAATCGATTCTATCGACGGGGCCGTAGTCGCCGGCTTGGAAGCCGATGAAAAGGGACTGGAGGTCGTTGGCTCGGGAGGGGGTCGAGCTCCAGTAGGGGCCGCTGGGGGTGTTGGGGAATATGCTCTGGTTGATGGCGGGTATGGCGCTGCCGAAGTCGACGATGGAGCCGAGTTCTTTGGCGTTGGGCAGGCGCCAATCGCTATAGCCATAGTCGACGTCAGTATTGCTATCTTCAGCCCAGGAGAAGGCTTGTTGCCAAGTACCAAAGTTGGGGTTGCCTTCGCAAATGAAACCATCGCCATTGGTATCGCCACCATCGTAGGTTTGACCGTAGGAGCACTGCATCCACATCAGACCGGTTTGAGCGTCGCTGATGGTGCCGTCGCCGTTATCGGTGTAGCGATTATCGGAGTAGTCGCTGAAATGAGATTCGACGGCGGCGCTGGAGCTGACCAAACGGACGTAGTTGCCTCTGGCAGTATCGCCTACGACAACACCCGCTGTGCCGGATCTGGTTCTGGCTTCGGCGCTGCCGTACGCCCAGGCGAAGTAGTTGCTAGTGGATGAGCCTCCGCCAATGTTAACATCGGGGTTGACGTTGAGGTGTGAGGTCCAGTACCATTGGTAAGGGCTGTTTAAGGCGTAAGGGAAGTAGTTGGTGTCTATGGCTGGTGGCTCGTAAGCTATTACAGCGCCGAACTCATCGGTGACTAGATCGGGAATAACGTCGAAGTCTGTCAGGCCTTGGATTTCGTGCACTGTGGGCAGGCGCCAATTAGTTAGGCCGCAGAGGCCGCTGCCGAGGCTGCCATTGACGTAGGCGCCGTTGACGCTGATCTGGCCATTGACGTAGTCGACGAAGTCCTGGGTGTCGGCATCGCTTTCGGTGCCGTAGAAGGTGATGGGATTACCGTCGGCGTCGGTTTGCCCGTGGTCGGGGTTGTACCAAGTGAAGATCGAATTTACGTTACGCCAAGTGCCGTCGGTGGTTTTAACGTCCCAGATGAGGCCGGTTACGTTATCGAGGACGCAAGCCCAGGGCTCGACGCTGTAGTCGCCGCTGCCGCTGTATTCGCTGCCGTCGCTGTTGAGGCGGGTGAAGACGAAGGCGGCGTTGCCGTCGCTGTCGTCGTTGAGGCTGGAGTTGGCGTCGCGACCAATTTCGCAATCCTCGTCGGCGAATGCGACGAAGGTGGTGTTGCCAGTGTGGCTATCAGGATCTACGATGACGGCGCCTTGGTCGTCTATGAGGTAGCCGCCGTCGCAGGTATTGCCAACGCCGTTGTGTTGGTCGAAGTCTAGAGGATAATCGCCGCCAGCAGTTACGCCAGTGTCGTTGAGGACCGGGCCGCTGGTGGTGGCGGCGATGGGCGCAGAGCTGGAGAAGAGCGGGTCGTCGACGCCGTCGACGTTGGCTTCGAGCCAGTAGTAATAGGTGGTGTTAGCGGCGCGGTTGCCGTCGATGAGGCTGGCGCTGGAATTGTCGATGCTGAAGTCGCTGCCGCTGATGTAGAGCGCGTCGTCGGCGCAAGAGCTGTAGTTTTCGATGACGCAATCGGCTTCGGTGGAGCGGTAGAGGTAGTAGCTGAGGCTGCTATCGGCAGACCAAGCTATGCCGACGTGGTCAAAATAATTGGCGCCGCTGCTTTCGATATCGAGGAAGGGGGTGGTGGCGGTTATTTCGGGGGTGAGGTAGATGTTATCGACGGTGAGGGCGATGGGGCTGCTGGTGGCGCTATTGCCAGCGTTGTCGGTTACGGTTACGGCGAAATAATAGCTGAGGGCGCCGACGCTGTCGTCGGTTATGGCGGGGGTGGTGATTTGGACGGAATCGGTGTCGGCGTTGGCGATGGCGAGCGCGTCGCCTCTCAGGGCGCTGCCGTCGCTCTCGACCTGCTGCCAGCTATGGCTATCAATGCCGTTGGCGTCGCTGCTGGCGCTGGAATCGAGGCTGGCTGTGCTGGCTTCGGCGACGGTCAGGTTGCTGGCAACGACGGTGGGGGCGGTTTGGTCGAGGGTGTATTGCTGGTAGAAGCTGGAGTTGTTATCGGCGGCGTCGGTGATGCGCAAGCCGAGATCGTAGGTGCCGATTAGGAGTTCGGCATTTTGCCAGACGATGTTGTTGCTGTCGCTGATCGAGTCGCTGGTGTCGCTGATTGAATCGCTGATGTCGAGCCAGGTGCTACCGCTATCGACCGAGCCGAAGAGGCGGTCGCCGTCTTCAAGACCGGGCTCGAGGATGGCGCTGATGCTTTGGCTGGCGATGCTGGTGAGGAAGTCGTCAGTTTCGGCGCCGAAGTCCTGGTCGAGGGCTATGGTGTTGATGTCTTGCTCGGGTGGCTCGGTGTCGAGGCTGTAGTTTTGCTCGGTGAGGCTGCCGTTGTTATCGGCGGTATCGGCGACGCGGAATTGGATGGCGTTGTTGCCTTCGACGAGGTAGGTTTGCCAGGTGATGATGTTGCTCTCGCTAATTTCTGCGCTGATGTCGAGCCAAGTGGCGCCGCTATCGACCGAGCCATAGAGCGCGTCGCCGTCTTCCAGGCTGGCATTGAGCTCGGCGCCGATTCTTTGCAACTCGCGGTTGGTGATGAAATCACTAGTGCTGATGCCAGTGTCGGCGCTGAGGGCGATGCTGCCGGCGATTACGGCTTGGGTGGGCGGTTCGATGTCGATGGTGAAGCTGGCTGTTGCTGCCTCGGCGGGATTGCCGGCTGAATCGGCGACGCTGGCGTTGAGGTCGTAAGTGCCGTTGCTAAGGCTGGAGAGGTCGATGCTGGCGGCGAAGGCGCCCGATGCGTCGACTGCGGCGGTGGCGCTGATTGCGGCTTCGGTGTTGACGACGATGGTGACATTTTGCTCGGCTTCGACGCCGACGGTGGTGCCGGCGACGACGACGGCGGCGAGGTCGTCGTTGTCGTTGACTACGTTATCAGCAGAGAGCGCGACGCTGGTGATGCTAGGAGCGGTGGTGTCTTTGCTGAGGCTGTGGTTGAATTGGGCGGCGGGGTTGCCAGCGGTGTCGGCGACGTCGGCGCTGAGGGCGAGGCTGGCACTGTCGGCGAGGCCCGAGAGGTTGGCTTCGAGGCTGAAGGCGCCGCTGCTATCGACCAAGGCTGTGAAGTCCAAGCCGCCGATGTCGAGCGCGACTTGCTGGCCGGCTTCGACGCCGATGGTTCTGCCTAAGATGGCGACGGCGGCGGCTTCGGCGGCATTGATGACGTCGTCTTCGGCAACGGCGACGCTGGAGATTACTGGCGCTTCGGTGTCTTTAACTATATCTTCTAATCGAGCTTGGGGCGCGGGGTTGCCGACTACGTCGGCGACGTCGGCACTGAGGGCAATGCTGGCGCTATCGACGAGGTCGGAGAG
Source organism: Gammaproteobacteria bacterium (assembly GCA_965229495.1). GTDB lineage: Bacteria > Pseudomonadota > Gammaproteobacteria > CBDBNL01. The sequence continues at coordinate 2,425,543 of OZ245880.1, read as the reverse complement.
GTCGAGGCTGGTGGCGAAAGCGTCGTCGCTGACGCTGGCGCTGGTTTCGAGGGTGGTGGCGCCGATGACCAGTATCAGGGATACTGGCTGCCCATTTTCGACGCCTGCGGTGGCGCCTAAGATAGCGACGGCGGCGGCTTCGGCGGCGTTGATGATGTTGTCTTCGGCGATGCTGATGAGCTCGACGCTGGGGGCGGCGGTGTCTTTGACGATGTTGCCGATGCTGGCTGGGGTGGCAGGGTTGCCGGCGAGGTCGGCGACTTCGGCGCTGACGGCGATGCTGGTGCTGTCGGCGAGGGTGGATAGGTTGACCTCAAGGCTGAAGGCGTTGTCGGTGATGCTGGTGGTGGCGGCGACGCTGGTGGTGCCGTCGGTGATGGTGATGCTCACGGGCTGGTCGTTTTCGGCTCCAATGCTGCTGCCGACGACGGCGACGGTGGCGGCTTCGGCGGTATTGATGACGCTATCGCCGGCGACGCTGCTGAGATAGATCTCCGGGGCGGCGGTGTCTTTGACGATGGCGCCGACGCTGGCGGGGTCTGCGGGGTTGCCGGCTAAATCGGCGACGGTGGCGCTGACGCTGATGGCGGCGCTATCGGCTAGGGCGCTGAGGTCTATGGTGGCGCTAAAGGCGTTATTGCTGACGGTGGTGCTGGCTGCGACGGTGGTGGTGCCGTCGGTTAGCTCTAGCGATACGGTTTGTCCGCTTTCGATGTTGGTGGTGGCGCCGACGATGGCGGCGGCGCTGGCCTCGGCGGCATTGACGATGTTATCGCCGGCGACGCTGGTGATGGCGATGGCTGGGGACGCGGTGTCTTTGACGATGTTGCCGAGGGTGGTGCTGGCGGGGTTGCCGGCGCGGTCGGTGGTGGCGGCGCTGGCTTCGAGGTTGGCGCTGTCGGCGAGGGTGCTGAGGTCTATGGTGGTGGTGAAGGTGTTGTCGGTGATAGTGGTGGTGGTTTCGACGGTGGTGGCGCCGTCGGTGATGCTGATTGTTACTGGCTGGTCGTCTTCGGCGCCGACGCTGGTGCCGACGACGGCGACGGCGCTGGCTTCGGTGCCGTCGATGACGTCGTCGCTGGCGACGCTGGTGATGGCGAGGCTGGGGGCGGTGGTGTCTTGGACGATGTTGCCGATGCTGATGCTGGCAGGGTTGCCGACGGCGTCGGTTAGGCTGGCGCTGGCGCTGTAGGTGCCGTCGGCGAGGGCGACGAGGTTGATGGTGGTGGCGAATGCGTTGTTCGTTATGCTGGTGCTGGCTTCGACGCCGCCGATGCTGAGGGTAATGCTCTGGCCATCTTCGACTCCGCTGGTGCTGCCGACGAACTCGGCGGCGGTGGCTTCGGCGGCATTGACGACGTTGTCGCTGGCTATAACGAGGCTCGATATTTGCGGGGCGACGCTGTCGATGACGAGGCTGGTGATGAGACGATCGCGATTGCCAGCCAGGTCGTAGGCGTCGACGACGATGGTGTAGGTGGCGTCGGCGAGCGCCGATAGGTCGATGGCGGCGGTGAAGGCGCCGTCTTCGTCTATGGGGGTTAGCACGAGGATGGGGTTGGTGAGCATGGTTTCTTCGACATACAAAGAAACTTTTTGACCGCTCTCGACGCCGCTGACGACGCCTGTGGCGCTGACGGAGCTGGTGGCTTCGGTGGCGTTGATTTGGTTATCGCCAGCTATGGTGAAGCTATCGATGCTGGGGACTACGGTGTCGATGGTCAAGCTGCTGGTGAACTCGGCGGAGTTGCCAGCGCTATCGGCGACGTCGGCGGTTACGACGTAAGTGCCGTCGGCGAGGGCGGCGAGGTCGACGGTGGCGAGAAAGCTGCTATCGGCGCTGACTTCGGCGCTGGTGGTGATGTTGTCGCCGATGAGTAGGCTTACTTGCTGGCCGGCTTCGACGCCGGTGGTGGTGCCGGAGACCAGGATTTCACTGAGGTCGTCGCTGCTATTGACGACGTTATCGCCAGCTATGAGCAGGCTGGAGATGGCGGGTGAGTTGGCGTCAATGCGCGCGCCTGACAAGAGGAGCGTGGTTTCGGCGGCGCTGGTGTTGGCGGCGGCGTCGGTGAGGGCGATGTCGACGCTGGCTGTGGTGCCGTCGGCTATGTTGGGGTCGCCTTCGACGACGGTGTAGATGGCGTTGTAGCTGCCGTCGGTGTTACTGCTGAAGCCGCTGAGTGTTCGGCCGTTGAATGTGCTGCCTGCTGCGAGGAAGAGGCCGGTTTCGTCGTCTGCAGACGTGATGGTTATTGGTACTGAGTCGCCGACGCGGTAGGCGCCAGCGGCGACGCTGAGCTCGGCGATGGCTGGGGCATTGGCATCGATGCTGGTGTTGACGTCGAGGGCGACGCTGGTGATCTCTGCGCTTTCCTCGCCATCGGCATCGACCAGGACGATGCTGGCGCTGGCTTCGGAGCTGGCAGCGACGTCGGGGTCGCCGCTGGTTACGGTGTAGACGGCGGTATAGGAGCCGGGTTCGCCAGCGAGCGCGGCGAAATCGGTGAGCTGCTGACTGTTGAAGGAGCTGCCGGATTTGAGGCTGAGGTCGGTGGCGGCGTCTTCGGCTACGAAGGTCAGGTTTACCTCGGCGCCGATGCCGTGGGTGCCCTGCCCTACGCTGATGCTGCTGGCTTGCGGTTGGGCGCTGTCGGAGGCGGTGTCGCTGGTTTCGTCGCCGATGACGCTGTCGAGGCCGGTGTCGATGCTGGAGTTGACGTCGTCGCAGGCGGATAGGACCAGGCTGAACAGGCTTATGGCGCAGAGACGAGCTGTGGTGCCGACGGGGGTTGGGGGGAGCATGGTGGTGGTTGTGCCGAGGGTGCTAGTGGGAATTCGCCGAGGGTATTATTGGCAAAGTCGGGAGTTAAGTTAAGGCTTTGGCTGGCTTTGGCTGGAGGGGGATATGTTGTGTCTGATATGTGATAGGGGGGTGGTGATAGTTGATGGTTGATGGTGGTCGTAGCTTGGTTGTCGGAATGTCGAACCTACGGGTTCACTTTTTATACGGCGGTTGGGATGTGGTGTCCTAGGGGCGCCCTGCCCTGCTTGGGTATGTTGTGCTTTGGGTTTATTTCACCTGGCTTTGCCTCAATAGCTGTAGATGCTGCTGGTAGGGGGTTATTTGCCGGAAGGATGGCCTGCGGCGCTTACTATACGGCGAGCGAGACGCTCGCGCTCCCAGGAGGGTGCTATTGGTTTTATTGGCTGCTTGGGTGGGGTGGAGTGGTGGGGAGGCTCGCAAGCTCGCCTCCAGCCGAGTACAACTCGGCGCTCCGCCCAAGCGGCGCTCCCAGCCTTGCCCAAGAATTCGCTGCTTTATGTCCATTATTGATTACCCTTATCTGCCCTTCCCCTTTCCTGCCCGCCGAGTACAACTCGGCGATCCGCCCAGTCGGTGCTCCCAGCCGCGCACTTCAATAACTGCTCGCTATCAATTATTCATTATCAATTCCCCCTACCTGCCCTTCCCTTTTCCGACCCAGCCGAGTACAACTCGGCGCTCCACCCAGCCCCTGCCGAGTGCAAGGCGGCGGTCCTAGGAGGGGGTTAGTGGCCGTAGCCGAGGATGTCGTCGCAGTGCGGTTGGTCGGCGTATTGGGTCATGGTGTCGCCGCGGAGGGCGGTGTGGATGGCTTGGACGAGTTGATAATCTTCGCTGTCGCCGCTAATTTCCCAGAACATGACGCCTTTGCTGTTTTCGCGCGCGGCGTGGCAGGTTTGGTAGTAGATGCCGCGTGGGTCGGTGTAGGAGACGAAGGATTGAGTTGCCGAGTCGTAGAGAAACGGCGTTTGCGATTCTTCATCCCAGTTGTAAGTCCAACTACGACCAGCGGTGCTTTTACCGCCAGCGCTGTAGTCAGCATTGCCAGACAAAGTTTCGCCATGGTCGTAGTAGCCTTCGAGCTGGACGTAGTTGAGGTTGCCAGCCTCCCAGCCGAGCTGCTCGGCGGGCGAGTTGGCGAGCACCATATATTTGCCTGGAACGGGAGTGGTGCCGACTCCAGAATAGTTGCGACCATAGAACGCCAAGCCGGGGACGATTTTGCGGCGCATGGCAGCATTGCTGGAGCTAAAGCCGTTATCCATGGCGTTATTGACCGAGCGCGTCATCGCCGAGGCGATGTTGTGCTTATCGTTGTAGATGTCTCCGTACAGCAATGATACTTCGCTATGCACTGGGTCGGAGTTGGCGTAAAGCGAGGCTTGCATACCGGTATGAGGATCCCAGGCGCCGTAAAAATCGTAGGTCATGAGGTGAATGCCGTACATGTTGTCAGCAAAGAGCTGGTAATTCATCGCTGCCATGCCAGTTTCGCCAGAATACATTGCCGAGTTGATGTCAATGCTGAGGCCGCGTTCGTCGATCTCTGTTTTCAATTTCTGGATTAAATCGGCGAAGTATTGCGCGTCGTTCGCCGAAGGCGCGAGGAAGGGGGTATTGCCGTCGAGGTCGTAGTCGTAGCTGGGGTTGCCAGAAGCATCGGTAACTACGTAGTCGCCGCCGCCGATGACGTGAAACTCCCAGTCGATATCGATGCAATCGAAGTGGTATTTCTCCACCATATCGACTACGGACTTAGCGAAAGTCGCGCGTTTGGTGGCGTCTTCTGCTACTAGCGGGAAGGGACGCGAGAAGCTCCAGCCGCCGACCGAGACGCAGGTTTTCAGGTGGGGGAATTTTTGCTTGAGCAGCCAGAATTGTTTGAATATGCCGTTAGCTTTGCAAGCACTATCAACAGTCCAGTCCTCATAATTTATATCGCACCAGGCATCGGTAGCGTAGCTTTTGCTAAGGGAAGCCCAACCATCAGCCAGGTCGACTTCACCAGTAAAACTACAAGTCTCGCAATTCGGATCGGCGGCGTCGTCGCCTTTGAATTTAACGAAGGAGAACAACGCCGTACTCAATAGGTTGGCGGGTAAATCGGCAGGCTGAAAATCGCGTTCGTAGATGCCCCACTCGATGAAGTAGGCGATTACTTCAAAGTCGCGACCGTTAGCCGGGTCTAGATACGAGGGCACCTGATCGTGGGGACCGCCGAAGTCGTCGTCGCCGAGCAGGTAGTCGTAGCAAGCTGAGTTTTCATTGGCGTTGACTGGGTCGCCAGTGTCGACGCCTGAGCAAGCGGTGGCGGCCTGGCTGCTGCTGGGCGATGGGTAGCTGATGGCGCTGCTGGCAGCGTAGGCGAAGCTAACTTCGTCGGAGAGCTCGGAGCTGTTATCGCTGTAGGTTACCGAGACGGCGGTATTGTTGAGAATGCTGCCAGAGGTGAGGTTGCTGCTGGAGACGCTGCAGACGCCGCTGGTGGCTGGGTCGCTGATGCTGGCGCTTTCGCTGCAGACTGGATTGCCATTGACGTAAAGGGTCCAAGCAATAGCGCCATCGCCAGAATAGATGACCCAGGGTATATCGATGGACTCGCCGACGGCGACATCGCTATAGAACCAGGGTATTTGCGGGCCGGATTCGGCTATTTCTATGACCTCGCTTTCGTCGGGGTCGTCGATTACGGTGATGGTTATGGCGCTGGTGCTGCTGTTGCCAGCCTGGTCGGCGACTTTGATGCCGACGGTGTAGTTGTTGCTCTGCGCGCTGCTTTGGGGGTTTTCGTAGTCGAGGCCGCTGGCGGCTTGGAGCTCGCCGCTGCTGGCGTCGATGGCGAAGAAGCTGGAGTCGGGGTAGTTGCTGGAGTCGAGGCTGAAGGTTAGGGTATCAAGGTTGAGCTGGTAGTGCTTGCTGGAGTCCGGGTCCGACCAATCGCTGCGGTCGGCGTCTTCGGCTGTGGCTACGTAGAAGACCGCGGTGTCGTTTTCGTTGACGTCGGCAGAGCTGGCGCTGGTGAGTTGCGGGGCTTCGTCGTTGACGGCTTGCACTGCGACGATGAGGTCGTGCTGCGCGGTGTCGCCGTCGCTGTCTTCGACTTGGATGGTCAGGCTGTAGTTGTTATCGAGGTTGGAATCGTGCGGGTTGTCGAAATCGGGTGAGATGTCGAAGGAGAGGTTGGCGGAATTCCTGTCGACTGCATTCAAGATGAATTTATCGGAGTCGACGCCGCCGCTGATGGTGAAGTACAGAATTTTGACAGCAGCGTCGTCTTCGTCGTCGGCGGCTTGGATGTGGAGCACCAGCACTGGCGACGCCGTGCCTTCGGTCGCTGGGTCTTCGGCGATGCTGTCGACGTAGTCGTCGGTGCTGTGGAAATACGGATCCTCTTCGACGTTGGTGACTGTGATAGTGATGGCTTGGGTGTCTTGAAGCTCGCCGTCGGAGGCGGTGATGGTGACCAAGTATTCGTTGTTAGCGTCTGTGTCGATGGGGTTTTCAAAGTCGGGGGCTTGCTTGAAGCTTAGGCTGCGGGTGGCAGTGTCGAAGTTAAAGTCGCTGGCGTCGTTACCGCTGAGTGAGTAGGCGAGTGTTTGCCCTGAGTCTTCGTCGTCGGCGGCGTCGACTGTGTGGGCGAAGCTGCTATCGTTTTCGGCGGCGTTGAGGTCGACGCTGGCGCTGGCGAAGCTGGGGGCTTCGTTGACGTCGGCGATGGTGATGGTTAGTGCTTGGCTGGTCTGGTTGCTGGCGTCGGCGGCGGTGATTGTGAGTTCGTAGGTGTTGTTGGCGCCTTGGTCGGTTGGTTGCTCGAAGTTGGGGCTTTGCTTAAAGGATAGCTCGCCGCTGGTGCTATCTAAGGTGAACAGGCTGGCGTCGGTGCCGCTAGCGCTGTAGGTTAGCGTGGCGCCTTCGGGGTCGGTGGCTTGCGCTTGGTAGACGGCGCCGCTGGCGTTTTCGTTGACCGAGACACTTTCGCTGGCGCTGGTGAAGCTCGGGGCTTCGTCGACGTCTGTTACTGTTACGGTGATGGCTTGGGTGGCTTGGAGATCGCCGTCGGAGGCGGTGATGGTGATTTGGTAGGCGTTGTCGGTGTTTTGGTCTTCGGGGGTTTCAAAGTCGGGGGCTTGCTTGAAGCTTAGGCTGCGGGTGGCAGTGTCGAAGTCGAAGGCGGCTGCGTCGTCGCCGCCGAGTTGGTAAGTGAGCTGATCGCCTTGATCTTCGTCGTCGGCGGCGTCGACTACGTGGGTAAAGCTGCTATCGTTTTCGGCGGCGTTGAGGTCGACGCTGGCGCTGGCGAAGGTGGGAGCTTCGTTGACGTCGGCGATGGTGAGGGTGAGGCTTTGGCTGGCCTGGTTGGTGGCGTCGGCGGCGGTGATAGTGAGTTCGTAGGTGTTGTTGGCGCCTTGGTCGGTTGGTTGCTCGAAGTTGGGGCTTTGCTTAAAGGATAGCTCGCCGCTGGTATTATTAATAGTAAATAGTCCAGCGTCGGTGCCGCTGGCGCTGTAGGTTAGCGTGGCGTCCTCGGGGTCGGTGGCTTGCGCCTGGTAGACGGCGCCGCTGGCGTTTTCGTTGACCGAGACACTTTCGCTGGCGCTGGTGAAGGTGGGGGCTTCGTCGACGTCTGTTACTGTTACGGCGATGGCTTGGCTGCTGGTGTTGGCGCCGTCGTCGACGCTGAGTTCGAGTTCGTAGGTGTTGTCGCTGTTGTCATCGGCGGGGTTCTCGAAGTCGGGGGCTTGGTTGAAGCTTAGGACGCCGCTGCTGGGGTCGAGGGTGAACAGGCTGGAATCGGCTGTGCTTAGCAGGGCGAAGCTAAAGCTGTCGCCGTCAGCGTCGGTGGCGGCGACGGTGGTTATGGCAGTGGTGTTCTCGGCGACGTCGAAGGCGCTGCTGGCGAGGGCGAATTGCGGGTCGTTGTCGTTGAGGTTCAGGATTGTGATCCTAAGATCTTGGTCGGCTTGCTTGCCGATGCTGTCGGTGGCAGTGATGGTTATTTCGTAGGTGTTGTCGGCGCCGCTGTCGCGTGGGGTCTCGTAGTCGGGGGGATATATGAAGGTAATATCGCCGTTGTCTCCGATGATTAATAGATCGGCGTCGACGCCGCTGATGCTGTACGACAAGGTATCGCCCGGGTCGGCGTCGGTGGCTTGCGCGGTGTAGATAGTGCCAGGGCTGTTTTCGTCGACATCGATGCTGACGCTGGCTTGGTCGAATGTCGGCGCGCTGCCAGTGTCGTCGACGACGCTAATGCTGAGGGCAAGGTCGGTGCTGTTGCCGCCGAGGTCGGTGGCAGTGATGACGAGTTCGTAGCTGTTATCGCCGTCGGCGTCTTGGGGAGTCTCCAGGCTCGGCGCTTGGACGAAGGCGAGCGCGCCGCTGCTGCCGTCGAAGACGAAGTGGCTGGCGTCGGCGCCGCCGAGGGTGAAGCTTACCTGGTCGTTGGCGTCGGCGTCGGTGGCTGCAGCGGTGTAAATGTTGGTGCCGACGACGATGGCGGTGTAGTCGAGCGTCAAGGAGGTGGCGCTGGTGAATTGCGGAGCTTCGTCGTTAAGGTCGGCGACGGTGATGGTGATGTCTTGGGTGGTGCTGTACTCGGCGTCAGCGGCGGTGATTCTGACGCGGTAATAGTTGTTAGCGTCGTCGTCGGCGGGGTTTTCAAAGTCGGGGCTTTGTTGGAAAGTTAAGCTGCGGGTGTTGGCGTCGAAGTCGAAGGCGGCTGCGTCGTCGCCGCCGAGTTGGTAGGTGAGCTGATCGCCCGAGTCTTCGTCGTCGGCGGCATCGACTATGTGGGCGAAGCTGGCGGCGTTTTCGTCGGTATCAAGGTTGACGCTGGCGCTGGCGAAGGTGGGGGCTTCGTTGACGTCGTCGACGGTTACGGCTACAGCTTGGCTGGCTTGGTTGGCGCCGTCGGTGGCAGTGATGCTAAGTTCATAGACGTTGTTGGCGTCCTGGTCGAGCGGGCTTTCAAAGCTGGGTGGGTTTTTGAAAGCGAGGTCGCCGCTGATATTATTAATAGTAAATAGTCCAGCGTCGGCGCCGCTGACGCTGTAGGCGAGCGTGGCGTCCTCGGGGTCGGTGGCTTGCGCCTGGTAGATCGCCGCGGCGTTGTTTTCGTTGACCGATACACTTTCGTTGGCGCTGGTGAAGGTAGGGGCTTCGTCGACGTTGGCGACTGTGATGGTAATTTGCTGGGTGGTGGTGTGGCTGCCGTCGGCGACGCTGAGTTCGAGCTCGTAGGTGTTGTCGGCGTTGGCGTCTTGGGGGGTCTCGAAGTCTGGGGCTTGGTTGAAGCTTAGGGCGCCGCTGGTGGGGTCGATGGTGATGAGGTTAGAGTCGGTGGTGGTTGTTAGAGAGAAAGTGAGATCGTCGCCATCAGGGTCGGTGGCGGCGATGGTGGCGACGGCGGTGCTGTTCTCAAGGACGTCGAAGGCGCTGCTGGCGAGGGCGAATTGCGGAGGGTTGTCGTTGAGGTTGTTGATTGCGATGGCGAGGCTTTGGCTTGCTTGCTTGCCGATGGCGTCGGTGGCAGTGATGCTGAGGTCGTAGGTGTTGTTTTGGCCGTTGTCGCTGGGGTTCTCGTAGTCGGGGGCTTGGTTGAAGGCGAGCTCGCCGCTGCTGGGGTCGATGGTGAAAAGTGTGGAGTCGGCGCCGTCGATGCTGTAGCTGAGGCTGTCGCCTGGGTCGACGTCGGTGGCTTGCGCGGTGTAGACGGCGCCAACGACGTTTTCGTCGACATCGATGCTAACGCTGGCTTGGTCGAATGTCGGCGCGCTGCCAGTGTCGTCGACGACGCTAATGCTCAAATCCAGGTCGCTGCTGTTGTTGGCGAGGTCGGTGGCGCTGATGCTGAGTTGGTAGATGTTATTGGCGTCGGCGTCCTGGGGAGTCTCTAAGCTCGGCGCCTGGACGAAGGCGAGCGCGCCGCTGCTGGAGTCGAAGCCGAAGGCGCTGGAGTCGGCGCCGCCGAGGGTGTAGACAACGCTATCGCCAGCATCGGCGTCGGTGGCTTGCGCGGTGTAGACGATGGCGCCAACGACGACGCCGGTGTAGTCGAGCGCCAAGGAGCTGGCGCTGGTGAATTGCGGGGCTTCGTCGTTGAGGTCGGCGACTGCGATGGTGATGGCTTGGGCGGCATCGTATTCGCTATCAGAGGCTACGATGTTTATTTGGTAGACGTTGTTGCTGTCTTGGTCTTGGGGCGATTCGTAGTCGGGGGTTGCCTTGAAGGCGAGGGCGCGGGTGGCGGCGTCGAAGTCGAAAGCGGCTGCGTCGTCGCCGCCGAGGGCGTAGGTGAGCTGCTCGTCTTGATCCGGGTCGGTGGCGGCGTCGACTATGTGGGTGAAGCTACTATCGTTTTCGGTGGTATCGAGGTTGACGCTGGTGTTGGTAAAGCTCGGGGCTTCGTTGACGTCGGCGATAGTTATGGCGAGGGCTTGGCTCGCCTGGTTGGCGCCGTCGGTGGCTGTGATGTCGAGGTTGTAGACGTTGTCGGCGTCGCTATCGAGCGGGGTCTCAAAGTTGGGCGAGCTGTTGAAGGCGAGGTCGCCGCTGGCGCTATCTAAGGTGAACAGGCTGGCGTCGGCGCCGCTGGCGCTGTAAGTTAGCGTGGCGCCTTCGGGGTCGCTGGCTTGGGCCTGGTAGAAGCTGCCGCTGATGTTTTCATTGATGGGTAAATCCTGGCTGGTAACGGTGAAGGCGGGGGCTTCGTCGACGTTAGTTACTGCGACGCTTATATTGGCTTTAGTGCTGTAGGCGTTGTCGTAGACGCTGAGCTCGAGTTGGTAGACGTTGTCGCCGTCGCTATCCTGGGCGTTCTCAAAGTCGGGGCTTAAGTTGAAGACGAGCGCGCCGCTGGCGGAGCCGATAGTGAAGAGGCCGGAGTCGGCGCTGGCGACCAGGGCGAAAGTAAGGCTATCGTTATCAGCATCGCTGGCGGTGATGGTGGCGACGCTTCTGCTATTCTCGGCGACATCGAAGGAGCTGGTGCTGAGCTCGAATTGCGGCTCGTTGTCGTTGAGGTTTTTGACGGTAACCGCGAGGCTTTGCTGCGCCTGGTTGCCGACCGGGGAATCGGTTACGACGATGGCGAGGTCGTAGACGTTGTCGCCGTTGCTGTCGGCTGGCTGCTCGTGGTCGGGTGATGAGATGAATTCGAGCGCGCCGCTGGTGGCGTCGATGGCGAAGTGTTCGGCGTCGGCGCCGCTGAGGCTGTAGGCGAGGACGTCGCCGTCGGCGTCGGTGGCCTGCGCGCTGTAGACGACGCCGACGGCGTTTTCGTCGAAATCGACGCTGGCGCTAGCGGCGGCGAATTCGGGTATGTTGCCAGTGTCGTCGAGCAGGCTGACGCTCAGGTCGAGCTCGCTGCTGTTGGCGCCGAGGTCGGTGGCGACGACGACCAACTGATAAGTGATGTCGCCGCCGGCGCTTTGGAATTCAGTGAGGCTGGGTAATTGGGCGAAGGCGAGCTCGCCGCTGGTACTATTAATAGTAAATAATACGGCGTCGGCGCCGCTGAGGGCGTAGCTTAGCTGGTCGCCTAAATCAGCGTCGGTGGCGCTGGCGGTGTAGATGACGGCGCCGACTTGGGCGGTGGTGTAGTTGACCGTCTGCGAGCTCAGGCTGGTGAATTGCGGGGCTTCGTCGTTAATATCGCCGACGCTGATATTGAATTCCTGGCTGGCTTGATATTCGCCATCGGAGGCGACGACGCTGAATTGGTAGAGGTTATCGCCGTCGGCGTCGGCGGGCCTTTCATAGTCGGGGTTGGCAGCGAAGCGCAGGACGTGGGTGGCGGCGTCGAGGTCGAAGTCGGCGCTATCATCGCCGCTGAGTTGGTAAGTGAGCTGCTCGCCGATGTCTTCGTCGCTGGCAGCGGCGACGCTATAGGCAAAGTTGGCGTTGTTCTCGACGCTGCTGGTCTCGACGCTGGCGCTGGCGAAGGCGGGCGGCTCGTTGACGTCGATCACTGTTACGGCGATGCTTTGGCTGGCTTGGTTGGCGCCGTCGCTGGCGGTGATGGTGAGTTGGTAGACGTTGTTGGTGTCGCTGTCGAGCGGGGTTTCAAAGTTGGGTGAGCTGTTGAAGCTAAGCTCGCCGTTGGTATTATTAATAGTAAATAGTCCAGCGTCGGCGCCGCTGGCGCTGTAGGCGAGCGCGGCGCCCTCGGGGTCGCTGGCTTGGGCGGTATAGATGCTGCCGCTGGTGTTTTCATTGACCGACAAGTCTTGAGTGGCAGCGGCGAAGCTCGGGGCTTCGTCGATATTGGCGACGGCGACGGTGATGGCTTGGCTGGTGCTGTGGGCGCCGTCGAAGACGCTGAGCTCGAGCTCGTAGGTATTGTCGGTGTTGCTATCGAGCGGGTTCTCGAAGTCGGGGGCCGAGGTGAAGACGAGCACGCCGCTGGCGGGGTCGAGGGTGAAGGCGGCGGCGTCGGTGCTGGTTATTAGAGCGAAGGTCAGGGTGTCGCCGTCGACGTCGGTGGCGGCGACGGTGGTGACGGCGGTGGCGTTCTCCAGGACGGTGAAGGCATCTGCCGAGAGGTCGAAGGCTGGCAGATTGTCGTTGACGTTATTGACTGTAACCCTGAGACTTTGCTGGCTTTGGTTGCCGACTGGGGAATCGGTGGCAGTGATGACGAGCTCGTAGACGTTGTTGCTGTCGGCGTCGGTTGGTTGCTCGAAGTCGGGTGGGTTGTTGAAGGTGAGCGCGCCGCTGGTGGCGTCGATGCCGAAGTGCTCGGCGTCAACACCCGAGAGGCTGTAGGCGACGCTGTCGCCGACGTCGGCGTCGATGGCGAGCGCGTTGTAGACATTGCCGACGGTCTCTTCGTCGAAGCCGACGCTCATGCTATCCGAGGCGAATTGCGGCGCGCTGCCGATGTCGTCGACGACGATGATGCTGAGGTCGAGCTCGCTGCTGTTGTTGGCTTGATCGCTGGCAGTGATGATGAGCTCGTAGCTATTGTCGCCGTCGGCGTCCTGGGGGTCGTCCAGGCTGGGCGATTGGGCGAAGGCGAGCGCGCCGCTGGCGGCGTCGAGGGCGAAGTGCTGCTGGTCGGCGCCGCCGAGGGCGTAGGTGATTTGGTCATCAGCGTCGGCGTCGGTGGCTTGCGCGCTGTAGACGGCGGCGCCGAGGACGACGTCGCTATAGTTGATAGCCTCGGAGGTGGCGCTGGTGAATTGCGGGGCTTCGTCGTTGAGGTCGGCGACGGCGATGGCGATGCTGTGGCTGGCGCTGTATTCGCTATCGCTGGCGACGATGGCGACTTGGTAGGCATTGTTGCTGTTTTGGTCGGCGGGGTTTTCGTAATCGGGGGTGGCAGCGAAGACGAGCCTGAGGGTGCTGGCATCAAAGCTAAACGCCGATTGGTCGTCGCCGCTGAGTTGGTAGCTGAGTTGCTCGCCGGCATCAGGGTCGGTGGCAGCGGCGACGGTGTAGGCGAAGCTTAAATTGTTTTCTGCAGTTGTGAGGCTGACGCTGGCTGCGGCGAAGCTGGGTGGCTCGTTGACGTCGGCGACGGCGATGCTCAGGTCCTGGCTGGTGCTGTACTCGCCGTCGCTGGCGGCGATGCTGAGTTGGTAAGTGTTGTCGGTGTCGCTATCGAGCGCTTGCTCGTAGTCGGGTGGGGTGTTGAAGGCGAGCGCGCCGCTGCTGCCGATGGTGAATAAGTCGGCGTCGGCGCCGCTGGCGCTGTAAATGAGCGTGGCTTGCTCGGGGTCGCTGGCGGTGGCAGTGTAGACTATTGAGTCGTTGTTCTCATCGACCGCCACGCTCATCGTGGCTTCGGCGAAGCTGGGGGCTTCGTTGACATCGGCAACGCTTACGGTGATGCTTTGGCTGCTGCTGAGAGCGCCATCGAAGGCGCTGAGTTCGAGCTCGTAGGCATTGTCGCCGTCGCTATCCTGGGGGGTCTCGTGGTCGGGGGCTTGTTGGAAGGCGAGAGCGCCGCTGGCAGGGTCGAAGCTAAAGAGACCGTAATCGCCGCTATCGACCAAGGCTAAAGTCAAGTCGTCGCCGTCGGCGTCGCTGGCGCTGATGGTGGTAACGGCGGTGGTGTTTTCGGGGACGGTGAAAGTGCTGGAGCTGAGGTTGAATTGCGGCGAGGTGTCGTTGAGGTTGGTTATGGTGATGGTGAGACTTTGCTGGCCCTGGTTGCCGACCAGGTCTTGGGCGGTGATGGTGAGGTCATAGGTGTTGTCGCCGCCGTCGTCGAGCGGGGTTTCGTAGTCGGGCGGGTTGCGGAAATTGAGTTCGCCGCTGTCGGCGTCGATGGTGAAGAGCGCGGAGTCGGTGCCTTCGACGCCATAGCTGATGCTGTCGTCGGCATCGGGGTCAACGGCGAGCGCGGTGTAGACGACGCTGCTATGGTTTTCGGCGATGCTAAGGCTGGCGCTGGGCGCGGCGAAGGCCGGCGGGCTGCCGATGTCGTCGGCGACGTGGACGCTCAAATCCAAGCTGCTGCTGTTGGCGGCGAGGTCGGTAGCAACGATGCTGACCTGGTATTCGTTGTCGCCGTCGGCGTCTTGCGGGCTCTCTAAACTGGGCGATGCGCTGAAGGCGAGCGCGCCGCTAGTCGCGTCTATATTGAAATGCCCGGCGTCGGCGCCGGCGAGGCTGTAGGCGACTTGGTCGCCGGCGTCGGCGTCGGCGGTCTGCGCGGTGTAGACGGCGGCGCCGAGGATGACGCTGGAGAAGCCGACGATGACGCTATCGTATTCGACGGCGATGGACGTGGCGCTGGTGAATTGCGGGGCTTCGTCGTTAAGATCGCCAATGGCAACGGCGAAATCCTGGGCGCCGCTGTAAGTGCCGTCGCTGGCTATGACGCTGAACTCGTAGACATTGTTGCCGTCGCTATCCTGGGGCTCTTCGTAGTCGGGCTCTGAATTGAAGACGATAACGCCGCTGCTGGGGTCGATGGTGAAGTGCGCGGCGTCGGCACTGGTGGCGAGGGCGTAAGTGAGGTCGTCGCCGTCGGCGTCGCTGGCGCTGGTGCTGGCGACGGCGAGGGAGTTCTCGGCGACCGTGGTGCTAATGGTGGCCTCGGCGAAGGCTGGGTCGTTGTCGTTGACATTGCTCACCGCGACCGTGAGGCTTTGCTGGCCCTGGTTGCCGACCGGATCCTGGGCGCCGACGATGAGCTCGTAGTTATTATCGAAGCCGCTATCGAGCGGGGCCTCAAAGTTGGGGGCTATGTTGAAGGTGATTACGCCGCTGGCGGCGTTGATGGCGAAGTGCGCGGCGTCGGTGCCGGCGATGCTGTAGGTGAGGACGTCGCCATCGACGTCGGTGGCTTGCGCGGTGTAGACGATGCCGACGCCGTTCTCGGCGAAGCTGGCAGCGGCGGTATCGGTGGCGAATTGCGGCGGGCTGCCGATGTCGTCGATTACGTTGACCGTTAGCTCAAGGCTGCTGCTGTTGGCGGCGAGGTCGGTGGCGACGATGGCGATTTGGTATTGATTGTCGCCGTCGGCGTCTACGGGCGCATCCAAGCTCGGCTGCTGCGCGAAGCTGAGGCCGCCATTGCTGATATTGATAGAGAAATGCTCGGCGTCGACGCCGTCGAGGCTGTAGGCGATTTGGTCGTTGGCATCGGCGTCGGTGGCAGTGGCGGCGTAAATGGTGGCGCCGAGGACGATGACGCTGTAATCGACGGCGACGCTGGTGCCGCTGGTGATTTGCGGCGCCTCGTCGTTGCTATCGGCGACGCTGAGGTTGACTTCCTGGCTGGCGCTGTAATCGCTATCGGCGGCGACGACGCTGAAGGTGTAGACGCTGTCGCCGTCGGCGTCGCGCGGGGACTCGAAGTCGGCGGCTTGCTGGAAGCTTAGGGCGCCGCTGGCGGAGTCGATGGCGAAGTGCTGGGCGTCGGCGCCGTCGAGGCTGTAGCTGAGGCTGTCGCCGTCGAGGTCGCTGGCGGCGAAGCTATAGATGACGCCGCTGCTGCTCTCGTCAATCTCCAGATCGATGCTGGCGGCGGCGAAGGTCGGGGCTTCGTTGACGTTGGTAACTGCTACGCTGATGGCTTGGCTGGTGGCGTTGGCGCCGTCGGAGACGCTGAGGGTGAGGTCGTAGGTGTTGTCGGTGTCTGCGTCTTGGGGGGCTTCGTGATCGGGGGCTGAGATGAAGCTTAGGGCGCCGCTGGCGGGGTCGAGGGTGAAGAGGGGGGAGTCGGTGGTGGTGGTGAGGGTGTAGGTGAGGGCTTCGGTGGCTTCGGTGGCGTGGTCGGCGTCGGTGGCGGTGATGGTGGTGATGGCGGTGGTGTTTTCGGGGATGGCGAAGGTGCTGGAGCTGAGGGTGAATTGCGGGTCGTTGTCGTTGAGGTTGTTGACTGTGATGGCGAGGCTTTGTTGGGCTCGGTTGCCGAGGGGGTCTTCGGCGGCGATGGTGAGGTCGTAGGTGTTATCGGCGCCGCTGTCGGTGGGTTGCTCGTAGTCGGGTGCTTGGTTAAAGCTCAGGGCGCCGCTGGCGGGGTCGAGGGTGAAGAGGTGTGAATCGACGCCGTTGATGCTGTAAGTCAGGGTATCGCCGTCGGCGTCGGTGGCTTGAGCGAAGTAGATGCTGCTGGCGTTGTTTTCGTCGACGCTGAGGCTGGCGCTGGCGCTGGCGAATTCGGGGGCGTTGCCGAGGTCGTCGACTACTCGGACGGCGAGCTCGAGGCTGCTGTTGTTGTCGCCGAGGTCGGTGGCGACGATGGTGATTTGGTATTCGTTGTCGGCGTCGGCGTCTTGCGGGTTATCGAGGCTGGGCTGCTGGACGAAGGCGAGCGCGCCGCTGGCGCTGAGGCTGAAGTGCTCGGTATCGCTGCTGGTGGCGAGGCTGTAGCTGATGAGGTCGTTGCGGTCGGCGTCGCTGGTGGTCGCGGTGTAGATGGTGGCGTCGAGGGTGATGGTGCTGTAATCGAGCGGTACCAGGGCGGCGCTGGTGAATTGTGGGGCTTCGTCGTTGCTATCTTCGACGACGACGCTGACGCCAAGGCTGGCGCTGTACTCGCCGTCGGTGGCGACGATGCTGACGTTATAGATGTTGTCGAGGTCGCTATCGTGCGGGTGTTCGTAGTCGGGGGCTGAGTTGAAGCTTAGGGCGCCGTTAGCAGCGTCGATGGTGAAGAGGCTGAGGTCGCTGCCGCTGTCGAGGCTGTAAGTTAGGGTGGCGTGTTCGGCGGCGCTGTCGGCGTCGGTGGCGGTGATGGTGGTGATGGTGGTGGTGTTTTCGCTGGCGTCGAGTGCCGCTGTACTGGCGGCGAATTGTGGGGGGTTGTCGTTGAGGTCGTTGACCGATACTGTTAGGCTTTGCTGCGCCTGGTTGCCGAGGGGGTCTTCGGCGGCGATGATGAGGTTGTAGACGTTGTCGAAGCCGCTGTCGGTGGGTTGCTCGTGGTCGGGGGCTGAGTTGAAGGCGAGGACGCCGCTGGCGGCATCGATGGCGAAGTGCTCGGCGTCGTCGCCAGCGATGCTGTAGGTGAGGGCGTCGCCGTCGGCGTCGGTGGCGCTGGCGGTGTAGACGGTGCCGACGGCGTTTTCGTCGAAGTCGACGCTGGCTGTGGCTTGGGCAAATTCGGGGGCATTGCCGATAATGGCGACGACGCTGACGCTGAGGTTGAGATCGCTGGAATTGGCGCCGAGGTCGGTGAGGGTGATGATTACTTCATAGATGTTGTCGCCGTCGGCGTCCTGGGGATTGTCGATGCTCGACGGTAATTGGCTGAAGGCGAGTTCGCCGCTGCTGGCGCCGAGGACGAAGTGTTGCTGGTCGACGCCGCCGAGGGTGTAGGTGATTTGGTCGTCGGCGTCGGTATCAATGGCGGTTACGGTGTAGACGGTGGCGCCGACGACTAAGCTATCGAGCGCGAGCGCTATGGAGGAGGCGCTGGTGGCTTGCGGGGTTTCGTCGTTGCTATCGCTAACGCTGATACTGAGCTGTTCGGTACTTTGATAGTCGCCGTCGGCGACGCTGATGGCGAGTTCGTAGACGTTGTCCTGGTTGGCGTCGAGCGGGGTTTCGTAATCGGGGGCGTGGTCGAATTGCAGCGCGCCGCTGGTGGTGCCGAGGGTGAAGTGCTGGGCGTCGGCGCCGTCGAGGCTGTAGCTGAGAGCGTCGCCGTCGAGGTCGCTGGCAGTGAAGGTGTAGATGATGCTGCTGTCGTTCTCGGCGGTGGTGAGGGTTGGCAGTGGGGTGGTGAGGGCTGGTGGGTTATCGTTGATATTGTTGAGGCTGACCGCGAGCTCGAGTTGCGCCGAGTTGCCGAGTTCGTCGGTGGCTGTGATGTCGAGTTGGTAGACGTTGTTGGCGTCGCTGTCTTGCGGTGCTTCGTAGTCGACTGCTGCTTGGAAGGCGAGCGCGCCGCTGGCGCTGTCGAGGCGAAAGAAGTCGACATCTTCGCCGCCGCTGAGGGCGAAGCTGATTTGCTCGGCGCTGCTGTCGTTGTCTTCGACAACTGCGGTGTAGAAGACCGCTGTGCTGTTTTCTTCGGCGGCAACCGACGATAAGCTGGTGAATTCGGGAGAGGCGACCAGGCGGGTGATGCTGATGGTGCTGGATTCGGCGCAGGAGGCGGTGCCGGCGACGTTATCGGCGCAAAGGCGAACGCTGACCAGGTTCTCGCCTACGGTCAACGGTAGGTCGCAAAAGCCCGATTGGCCGTCGCCAGCGGTGATCACTGGCTGATCGGAGCAAGTGGTGGCGCCGCCGTTGTTAATAGCGCCCCAATAGCTGCCGTTGGCGCCCGAGCTTTTGCTCCATCTAATCTCGATGCTGTCGTCGGCTATGCTCTGCGATTCGGTGCTGAGCTCGGGGGTGGTGGGGATCGGCGCTAGCAGCTCGGCGAATAGGCTGTCGGATTCGGCGCAGTACGAGGAGCTGCGGTTGTGGTTGTAAACGCAGGTTTGGACGTAGACTTCGTTATGACCGCTGCTGAGTTCGATCGTGCAGGAATCGCTTTGCGGGGTTTGCGCGCTGAGCTCGGTATTGCACTGGTTGTCGTGAAAATCGCTTAGCACGCTGGCGAACCAGTACTCGGCGCTGGCGCCGGTGCTACGCACCCAGCTGAGGCTGTGCTCGGCATCGTAGGTGGTGGTCGGTAAGCTGGAGGTGAGCTCGGCGCTGCCCGGGAGCGAGATGCGCTCGAGTATCAGGTCATTGCTGGTGCTGCAGGCGCTGCGGTCGGCGTAGCCATAATTGCAACCGCTGACGCTGATGGTGTTGAGGCCGACGGCGAGGTTGAGCTGGCAGGAGCCGGATTCGTAGTATTCGCTGGGGCTGCTGGTGATGCAATGCTCGGCGCCGTTCAGGTCGACGCTCCAATGCTGGACGCCGTTGCCGCTGGCAATCGACCAATTCAACGCCAGGGTGCTGTCGAAGGTTTCGGCGGGGAGGACGTTGGTGATTTGTGGGGTTCCTGGGTCGAGGGGGTCGGGGTCGAGGGCGGCGACGGTGAGCGTGTTCGATTGCGCACAACTGGCGCCGGAATAGGTGGCGACGTCGGTGCAGAGCACGATTTGTAGGGTGTTGTCGCCTGTGGTTAATTGGATTGTGCAACTGGCGCTGGTGGCGTCGGCGGCGAGCTGGTCTTCGCAGACGATGGCGCCGTTGCTGTACAACGACCAATCTTCGCCGGCGCTGCCGACGCTGGTGTCTTTGTGCCAATTGATGTTGATGTCGACTGCAGCGTAGTGGTCGGACTCGTCGAGGGCGTCGAGCACGGGGGTTGCCAGCTCTTTGGCGGGGTCGAGGACCAGGGTTACGCTGGCGACTTCGGATTGCGTGCACAGGTCTTGGATGCCGGCTGGTTGGTCGTAGCAGAGCTCGGCTTGGAGCTGGTTGACGCCTTCGTCGAGATTGACGACGCAATCGGCGCTTTGGGCGACGTAGTCTTCGGTGTAGCTTAGGTCGCCAGTGCAGGCTTGGGCGTCGTTGTGGTAAACAAACCAATAGTCGCCGTTGCCGCCCGCTTCTTTTAGCCAGGTTACGTTGATGCTGGTGGCGCTGGTGCTGCTGGGGAGGTCTTGCCAAGAGACGGCACCGGGAGTGGGGTCGGCGGCTTCGTAGAAGATTTGTTCAGTCGACGACGACGAGCAGGTGCTGGAGCCGCTGGCGAAAAAATTGCAGAGCTGGACGTAGACGCTGTTCTCGCCTTCTTCGAGGGTTAGTGTGCAGGCGTCGCTTTGTTGGTAGTCGCCGTTGGTGTCGGAGGCGCTGAGGTCGATGTCGAGATTTGCCGAGCAGACCAGGAGGTTATTTTGATATAGGCGCCAGTATTCGGCGGGTTCGGGGCCGCTGGCGCTCCAACTGACTGTGGCTTGGTTATCGGTGATCGACGTTTCGGTGATGCTGACTGGGTTGGGCTGCGGTGCGTCGCTGGAGACTGGGGTATCTACGCTGGAGGAGTCGCAGGCGACGAGAGCGAGCGTGAGGAGAAGCAGGAGTAATTTGGGCATGGGATTGTGGGGTGTTGGATAACAGCGATGGGTTGTTGGTGTTTTAGGGAATGATGTTGAATCTGTTGGGTTTACTTTTTATACGGCTTATACGGCGGGCGAAACGCACACGGCACCACGTTGGTTGTACTGTGGAGGTGTGTCGGTCGCTGCTGAAATGGCGTTGACTTTAGTTAATGGCGCGCCGCTGGTGCCTGAGCTTTATATTGTTTGTGTTGGCGGCGCTTAAATTATTTCTGAGCTTTTTATTTTGGGCATAAGGAATATTGCTTAAACAGATTATTATTAGGTTTTTCAAAATCTTAGCAGGATAAGATATATGCCTGTTTAATAATGCCTTTATTTATTCCTGGTTGCTGAGAAACTAATTTTTTAGTTTTGTGAGTATAGCGTAATTTTGTGCGGTTGGGGGGTGTGTAGGGTGGATAATTGGTGGTTGGAGAGGTGATTTGGCAGAGGGTCTGTGGTGTTGATAAGTTAATTTGTGTGTATCTGTGTGTCTGTGGTTTTATGAAGTGGTGGGGAGGCGGGTGGGCTTGGCTCCTGGCAGGGCGAGGAAGAGGTGGTGGGTTGGGTGGTGGGGAGGCTCGCAAGCTCGCCTCCTGCCGACTACAAGTCGGCGCTCCAAGCCGCCCCCATGCCGAGTGCAAGTCGGCGATACCAGCCAACCCTAGGATCCGCTGCTAAGAGCAGCTTATTTGCCTGAAGGTCGAGCGCTGGCGCGCTCACTTTTTATGCGGCGAGCGAGACGCTCGCGCTCCCAGGCCGCTCCCAGGATAGCGTGCTATCAGAGGCTTTACTCAGAGGTTGAGGTGTTGTTTCGGGGTTGGTAGATTAGGTGGGAGGTGAGGGTGGTGAAGGATGTGGTGGGGGTGGTGGATTGGTTGTTGGGGTTGAGTTGGCGGCCGGTGATGTGGTCTGAGCTTTGGGAGCTGGGGGTGAGGATGAAGATTGGTGCTGGGTATGGGGAGCTGGTGGTGGAAGCGGAAACTGTATCAGAGGAAAAATCGTTTGAAGAATCAGAGGTGGAGTTGGAATCAGAGGAAGAGTTGGGATCAGAAGTGGAGGTTGGGTTGGGGAAGTAGGTGGGGTTGGGGAGGAGGTTGTGGGTGGGGTCGAGGATGGCGATTAGTTCTTTGATGTTGGGTTGGCGCCAGGTGGAGTTGCTGTCGTAGGCGTTGAGGCTGTCGATGTAGTCGAGTTCGGTGGGCGCGCCCAGGCAGCTATGGTTGACCGGGTCGTAGCTTTGGCCGGCGAGGCAGGGGGCGTAGTGCAGTTGGCTGTGGTTGTCGTAGACCAGGTGGATGCTGGTGTTGCCATCATCGATGTGCTCGACTAATTGGAAGCGCTCGGCGCCAAAGTCATGCCCCCAACGCCGATCACCGCGCACGAGGAGGACGCTGTGGGCGGCGCTGGCGTTGGCTTCGAGGCTGATGTCGCCGCTGCTGAAATCGAGGATGTGGCCGCTGGCGCTCCAGTAGCTGGGTTGGCTGCTGTTGAAGTCGGTGAAGAAGCTGCTATCGATCTTAGCCTCGGATTGGTTGTAATCGGCGATGGATAGCAGCTCGTGGATGCTGGGCAGGCTCCAATCGCTATACCCGCAAGCGTCAAGGGTGATGGTGGCGAGCTCGGCGAAGGTGGCGCTGCTGCGGGTGGCATTAGTTTCGGGATCGGCGGCGGAAGCCAGTTCGTCGGCGGGCACTGACCAGGACGACCAGCTGAGGCCAGTGGTGTTGTCGTGGACGCAGTGCGAGTCGGAGCTGGCGCTGGCGTCGGCTTCGGTTTCGAGCAGGCTGAAGTCAAAGCCAGCGGAGCCGGAGCCGACTTTGGCGCTGGCGGCGACATTGGCATCGCGGCCGCTGGCGCAATCCTGGGCGCCGCTGAGGGCATCAGAAACGACGCAAATATCGACGCCGCTATCGTTGAGCGCTTGGGGGATGTGCACGGCGATCTGCTCGCCGAGCTCGCTGGAATTGCCGGCGGCGTCGTAGGCTTGTAGGCGATAGTAGAAGTAGCTGCCCATGTCGGCGGCGGCGAAGGCATGGCTGAAATCGGGGCTGAGGCTGCTGTGCAGGTTGTAATTGCCGCAGAGCTCGGGGGCTGAGAGCAGGTAGGCGCAATCGGAATCGCTGTATTCGTGGATGGCGTAGGAGTTGATGCCGTTGATGGCTTCCCAGAGCAGGTGCAGATCCCAGGAGTTGTAAGCGCTGCCAGCGCTCAAGCCTTGGGATAGCAGCGCTGGGCTAAGCACCAGAGTGGGAGTGGGGAGCAGTGCATTTGAAGAGCTGCTGCCATAGACTTGGAATTCAGCCATCTCATCATCTCCAAACGCCAGTTCTATAGACAGGTATGAGAAAGCCTCTTCATAATCGAGGCTATACTTGCCAAAATCGGTATCGATGGTAAAGCTACTTATGTAGGGACCCATAAAAAAACTCCAGGGGTCATCCTGGTCGTCGTATATAGGTGTGGTGCCAGCGAAAGTAATATCGTATACTTGAAAGAGACCTTGGGAAGCTTGAAAGGTTTCATTACTACTAACTACAACATCGTGGAGGAGTTGATTACCAGTATCTCCCGCTACTCGGTTAAAAAGCAGCTCAGAACCATCAAACTCGGAGTAAGAACGGACAAGTGGGCAATTGCCATAAATCATATCAACTATTGGAACATATGGAGGGCGGCAAAACACAGCATCAGCATCAGTAAAAATCATAGTTATATCAGCCTTGAGAGTCTCAATACCGACTACGGAACTGACATCGAAATCGTCGTGATAGTGTAGAATATAGATATCAAAGTCTTTTTCTTCACTATATTTATTACTATCGGCATTTTTCTCTACCGCTACCAGAGGTGGTGGCTGAATATCCCAAACAATAAAGCTCGCGAGGAGAATGTAGTCGGTGTCATCAAGCCGAGAAGCGTAGAGCTCAAATGCATGCGGTTGGAAATAATATTGGGGTTTTATCTGGAACGCCAACGCCGAGTCACCGTTAATCTGCTCATCAGTAAGTACAAATTCTTCTACTTCAGAATTTTCTATCAAAGGCGGGTACATACGCATAGTCCACTTGTTGTCGGCAGGTATGGGCTCTGCTGCAACAAAATCAATGGTAATGAAATCAGAATTGGAATGAGCCACAAGGTGAGTCATTTCAACATCGATATCTTTTACTACTACATAGGAAGCTATGTAGTAGGGCGCGACGCTATCGTCCCACGCCAAGGGTCCTAATGGATTAGCGCTGATGACATGGTAGTAGTAATCGTTATCGTCGACTTTATGAAAGATTATGTTTTGCTCCGGAGTGGCAGTGGCAGTGCCGAGATCGGTGCATTTGCTCTCGGAATTGACAACTTCGCTTATGGTGCAATCGCCGTTAGTGGTTCTAAATATGTAGTAGGTTAAATCATCGGTGCCGCCGTCTATGGCAAATTCGAGCAAGATGTCGCCGTCGTCGTTTTCCTGGTGGCCGGTGATGGTGGGGTGGTTAGCGAAGGTGTAGTTAGTTTTGGCGGTTTCTGATATGTAGCCGACGATATAGTCGGTTCCGCCATTTTCCTGATTGTATGCGACATTAGAATAAGCCTTGAAGTTATAGCGCGTGCCTGGGGTCAGGCCTGTGAAAACAGTGGTGTATTCGGCGCTGAAATCGAAAGCTACCGAAACTAATTTCTCACCTGGACAAACTTCGGCATGAGGGTCGCAACTGGCGTCGCCGCTATAGGCATAAATGTAGTAATCGGTCTCAAAGGCTGAGGTTGCCCACCAAGTAACTTCGATCTGGCTTTCGTTATAAGTGATCACATCGACTATGGGCGGCGCGCTGGTGGCGGTGTGGGTGCCGATGCTCTCGCTGAGGGCGCCCTCGGAGCCATTGCTGATGGTGGCTACCGAGTAATGGTAGATAGTATCGTTGGGCAGGTTGCTGTGGGTGATGCTGGTGGTTGATGAACCGGAGATTTCCTGGCGCTGATAATCTTCGCAGTTGGTGCCACTGCGGTCAGAATCAGTTATGCAGCCGGAGCTGGTGGTGCGGTACAAGACGTAGCCATCGACGCCGCTGGATTGCTGCCATTCGATTTTGACGTCGCTGCCGTTGCCGCTGGAGTTTTTCGTGGCGTTGACGCTTAATTCCACCTGCGCCGGGCGCCCTGGCACTAGATATGGAGGGGTGTCTTCGTCTGGAGTTAAGAGGGAGTAATCCTCGGAGTTCAGGCTAAGGACGTAGTAATAAACACCAAAATCGTAGTTAGCCAGGCGAATGCTGCTAGCTGGCTCGGCAGTGCCCAATTGACCACCCAAGGCGCATTGGCCGGCTATCACGTCGTTTACGCTGCAATTGGGATCGAGCGTATACAGCACCCAGTAAAGAACTGAATCGAGACCGCCCTCTATGGAGACGAAAAGATCGAAATAATCGTAGTCGACATACTCGTGGCCAGTTATGGTGGGATGGTTGGCGGCAGTGGTGGCAGTGGCGGCGGCGCTGGAAATGGCGCCGTGGACAAAATCCTCAGTCCCGTCTTCTTGCTCGTACTCGGTGATGGCGAGCATTTTGAAGTTGTAATGCGTTCCGGGCTCTAATTGCTGGGCGTAGTTGTAATAATCGCTGCTGCCATCGGCAGTGAAGGTAGTTAGGCTTTCGTGCGGACACTCGGCGGTGAAAGGGTTACAACTGGAATCACCGCTGTAAGCGTAGAGGTGGTAAGTGGCGTCGTAATCCGAGCTGGCGTCCCATTCGACTCTGACGACGGTATTGCTATAGGTTTGGGTGCTGGTGATGGTGGGGGCGACGGTGGCGCTGCGGGTAGAGAGCGCCGAGCTCAGTTCGCCCTCGACGGCGCTATTGGCGGCGGCGACGTAGTAGTAATAGATGGTATCGCTGGGGAGGTCGCTATGGGTGGTTGCGGTGGTGCTGCTGCCGGATAGCTCTTCGCGCTGGTAATCGGCGCAGTCATTTTGCGCCTCGCTAGTGTTGCGGTTGACGATGGTTAGGCAGTCGGCGCTGGTGGTGCGATAGAGCACGTAGCCGCTGGCAGTTTCGACCTCGTCCCATGCGATGCTGATGTCGGTGCTGGTGCCGCTGGCGCTTTGCTCGGCGTCTACGGCGAGATTGGCGGGCGCGGGTAGTATAGGCGTGGCGGATGTCGGGGCGCTGGTGGAGGCGCTGTAGATAGCATCGTTAGCGCTGGGGCTGCCGTAGAAGGAGCGTATCCAGTAGTAATAGGTGCTGCCGCCTGCGAGTGGCTCACTGCCGCTGCTGGGGTCGAGATCACTATCGCTGAATTGGTATTCGTTCTGACCCTCGCCGCTGCCGTAGTCAAAAAGGAACAGGGCAGCATCGGGGCAACTGGCGTAATCGGCGTAGGCGCTGATGCTGCCGCCGTAGCAAGTGCTGGAGCTGGAGCGCAGGATTTCGTAACCGGCGACGCCGTCGTCAGCATCAGTGGGCGACGAGCCCCAGCGCAATTGCACAGCCAGGCGCTCGCCGCTGGCGATGAGGCTATCGGGGGTTTTGGGCGCGGTGAGCACGACGGGCACCGACGCCGATTCGGTGTAGCGGGCGCCGCCAGCGTTGCTGGCTTGGAGCGCGTAGTAGTACATCTGGTTGTCGACCAAGCCGTTGCCAGAGTTGTCGTCTATGTAGGCATCGTTGGGTATAGAGCTAGTGAAGGTGTAGCTGCCGGTATCGAGCCCGCAATTGCTGGGGAAGCTTGACAGCGAGCAGGTGCTATCGGTGTAGCGATAGAGGACGTTTTCCGCACTACCTGCGGGGACATCCCAGGCGACTTCGACTTGCCGATAGCCAGGGCTGAGGCTGATGACGTTGGGGCTGGCGGGGGCGGTGATGGCGCTGGCGACATCGGAATAGTCGCTGGAGCCGCTGGAGGAGACGGCGGCGGCAGCGAAGTAGTAATAGCTGCCCGAGGCGAGCGCGCTGCCGTCGTCGAGCTGGTCGATGTCTATGGAAGTCGCCGAGCTGGTAGCGGTGCGGTTTATGCTGTGTTCGCAAGCGGCGGCTGAGGCTTGGGGGTCGGCGCTGGCGGTGGCGCTGATTAGGCAGGACTCATTGCTGGAGCCGAGGATGCTGTAGCTATCGATGCCGCTGCTGGCTGACCAACTGACGCTGATGACGTTGGCATCTGCCAGGCTGACCGAGCTGGCGAGGCTGATGGTCGGCTTATCGAAGGTGGTGCTGGCGCTGACGGCGGGTGAATATTGCGAGCTGCCGGCGGCGTTGAGCGCGCGATACTGGTAAGCGTAAGTGGTGCCGGCTTGCAGGCCGCTGTCGGTGTAAGACGATTGCGCGGCGCTGAAGTCTTGCTCGGCGTAACCAGCGCTTGCCGAGCAGCCCTCGACGCTGCTGATTTGCTGGTCGGCTACGCTGCAATTGGCCGGGATGTAACGCACGAGCTTATAGCTGCTGGCGCCAGCTACGGAGGCGAAGGCGATGCTGATTTGGTCGGCGGCTACGGCAGGGCTGCTGAGGATTTGCAGGTCGTCGGCTGCAGGCGCGGGCGGCACGGTGGTCCACTGCAATTGATTCGAGGTCGCCGAGGCGCCGGAGCGGGTGGTGAAGTCGACGCCGTTGGCGCCGGAATAGTTGACCGTGCGCAGCAGGTAATAATAAGTAGTGCCTTCGGCGAGGCCGCTGTCGGTGTGGCTATCGCTGGCGCCGCCGCTGGGGGCGTGCAGGTTGGTGCCGCTGAGGCTGAGCTCGGTGAGGCCGGAGCAGGTGCCGCCGTTTATGGGGTCGACCAGGGCGCTCCAATCGCTGTAATCGGCGCGGTTGAGCGCGGTGCCTGCGGCATAACTGGCGCAATCGGGGTCGCTATGGCGCAGGAAGTGATAGTAATCGTCGTCGCCGGAGCTGGGGGCTACGAAGCTGAGGACTATTTGCGTGCCGCCGGTGGAGCTGGCATCGTAGCCGAGGGTGGTGCCGACGTCGGCGGCCGGCCAGGTCATGGCGCTGTAGCGCTGCGACCAGACGCCGATATCAGATGCCGAGCTGGATTCGGCTGCCCATATCTGGTAGTAATAACGCTGGCCGGCGCGCAGGCCGGAATCGCTGACCTGGTAATCGGCGGAGCTGAGGGCGCCGCTGAAGTCGAGCCTGGCGGTGTCGCCGCTGGTGTCGTCGCTGGCGTAGCACTGCGTGTGGTCGGAGGCGAGGTCGGCGGTGCTGCAAGCGTCGTCGGTGAAGCGGTAGATGCTGAGCTGCTTGGAGGTGCCGAAGTCGTCAAAGGTGAAGTCGATGGCTTGGTCGCCACCGATTAGCTGGGTGATCTCTGGTGGTTGCTCGCTGGTATTGAGGATTTCGATGGTTAGGGCGAGTTGGTTGCTGTTGTTGCCCGTGTCGGTGGCGGTGATGGTGAGTTCGTAGACGTTGTTGCTGTTTTGGTCTTGGGGGTTTTCGTAGTCGGGTGCTTGCTGGAAGCTGAGGGCGCCGCTGGTGGGGTCGATTTGCAGGAGGGCGGAGTCGGTGCCGGAGAGGCTGTAGGTGATGGTGTCGGTGGCGTCAAGGTCGGTGGCGCTGGCGGTGTAGATGCTGCCGCTGGTGTTTTCCGGGACTTGGATTGTCTCTGAGGCTGAGCCGAAGGCGGGGCTGTTGTCGTTGAGGTCTTGGATTAGAACGGTGAGCGCGAGGCTGGCGCTGTTGGCGCCGTCGGAGGCGGTGATGCTGAGTTCGTAGTCGTTGTTGCTGTTTTGGTCTTGGGGGTTTTCAAAGTCGAGAGCGCTGGCGAGGCTGAGGGCGCCGCTGCTGGGGTCGATGGTGAAGTAGCTGGAGTCGGTGCCTGCGAGGCTGTAAGTTAGAGTGTCGCCTTCGATGTCGGTGGCGCTGGCGGTGTAGACGACGCCGCTGGTGTTTTCGGGGGCGCTGGCCGAGTCGGTGGCGGCGGCGAAGCTGGGGGCGACGTCGTTGACGTTGGTTACGCTGACGGTGATGGCTTGGGTGGTGGTGTGGGTGCCGTCGGCGACGCTGAGTTCGAGCTCGTAGGTGTTGTCGTCGTTGTCATCAGCGGGGCTCTCGAAGTCGGGGGCTTGGTTGAAGCTTAGGGCGCCGCTGGTGGGGTCGATGGTTAAGAGGTTAGAGTCGGTGCTGTTTGTGAGAGAGAAAGTTAGATCGTCGCCATCAGGGTCGGTGGCGGTGATGGTGGTGATGGTGGTGGTGTTTTCGGGGACATCGAAGGAGTTAGCGCTGAGGGCGAATTGTGGCGGGTTGTCGTTGAGGTTTTTGACGGTGATAGTCAGGCTTTGGCTTGCTTGCTTGCCGATGGCGTCGGTGGCTGTGATGCTGAGGTCGTAGGTGTTGTTTTGACCGCTGTCGGCGGGGTTCTCGTAGTCGGGGGCTTGGTTGAAGGCGAGGTCGCCGCTGCTGGGATCGATGGTGAAAAGTGTGGAGTCGGTGCCGTCGATGCTGTAGGTGAGGATGTCGCCTGGGTCAACGTCGGTGGCTTGCGCGGTGTAGATGGTGCTGATAGTGTTTTCGTCGACGGCGATGCTGGCGCTGGCTTGTGCGAATGTCGGCGCGCTGCCAGTGTCGTCGACGACGCTAATGCTCAAATCCAGGTCGCTTCTGTTGTTGGCGAGGTCGGTGGCGCTGATGCTGAGTTGGTAGATGTTATTGGCGTCGGCGTCTTTGGGAGTCTCTAAGCTCGGCGCCTGGACGAAGGCGAGCGCGCCGCTGCTGGAGTCGAAGCCGAAGGCGCTGGAGTCGGCGCCGCCGAGGGTGTAGACAACGCTATCGCCAGCATCGGCGTCGGTGGCTTGCGCGGTGTAGACGATGGCGCCAACGACGACGCCGGTGTAGTCGAGCGCCAAGGAGCTGGCGCTGGTGAATTGCGGGGCTTCGTCGTTAAGGTCTGTTACGGCGATGGCGATGCTTTGGGTGGTATCGTATTCGCCATCAGAGGCGATGATGTCGATTTGGTAGACGTTGTTGCTGTCTTGGTCGGTTGGTTGCTCGTAGTCGGGGCTTTGTTTGAAGCTGAGGGCGCGGGTGGCGGCGTCGAAGTCGAAGGCGGCTGCGTCGTCGCCGCCGAGTTGGTAGGTAAGTGTTTCGCCTTGATCCGGGTCGTCGGCGGCGTCGACTATGTGGACGAAGCTGGCGGCGTTTTCGTCGGTATCAATATTGACGCTGGCGCTGGCGAAGCTCGGAGCTTCGTTGACGTCGGCGACGGTGATGGTTACAGCTTGGCTGGTTTGGTTGGCGCCGTCGCTGGCGCTGATGTCGAGTTGGTAGACGTTGTCGGTGCCTTGGTCGGTTGGTTGCTCGTAGTTGGGTGGGGTGATGAAGCCGAGGTCGCCGCTGCTGCTATCTAAGGTGAACAAGCTGGCGTCGGCGCCGCTGGCGCTGTAGGTCAGAGTGGCTTGTTCGGGGTCTGTGGCTTGGGCCTGGTAGAAGCTGCCGCTGGTGTTTTCGTTGATGGGTAAATCTTGAGTGGTAGCGGCGAAGGCGGGGGCTTCGTCGACGTTGGTGACTGTGATGGTAATTTCCTGGGTGGTGGTGTGGCTGCCGTCGGCGACGCTGAGTTCGAGTTCGTAGATGTTGTCGGTGTTGTCATCAGCGGGGTTCTCGAAGTCGGGGGCTTGGGTGAAGCTTAGGGCGCCGCTGGTGGGGTCGAGGGTGAAGAAGCTGGCGTCGGCGCTGTTTGTTAGAGAGAAAGTAAGGTCGTCGCCATCGGCGTCGGCGGCAGCGATGGCGGCGACGGCGGTGCTGTTCTCGGCGACGTCGAAGGAGTTAGCGCTGAGGGCGAATTGCGGAGGGTTGTCGTTGAGATTGTTGACGGTGATAGTCAGGCTTTGGCTGGCTTGCTTGCCGATGGCGTCGGTGGCAGCGATGCTCAGTTCGTAGGTGTTATTGGCGCCGCTGTCGGCGGGGTTCTCGTAGTCGGGGGCGGTGTTGAATGTGAGCTCGCCATTGGAGGAGCCGATGGTGAACAGGCTGGAGTCGGCGCCTGCGATGCTGTAGGTGAGGATGTCTCCTGGGTCGACGTCGGTGGCTTGCGCGGTGTAGATAGCGCCGACGACGTTTTCGTCGACGGCGATGCTGGCGCTGGCTTGGTCGAATGTCGGCGCGCTGCCAGTGTCGTCGACGACGTTGACGCTTAGGGCCAGGTCGGTGCTATTGGCGTTGAGGTCGGTGGCAGTGATGGTGATTTGGTAGAAGTTATCGCCGTCGGCGTCTTGGGGAGAATCCAAGCTCGGCGCTTGGGTGAAGGCGAGCGCGCCGCTGCCATTATCAAGGCTGAAGGCGCTGGCGTCGGCGCCGCTGAGGGCGTAGGTAATTTGGTCGTTGGCGTCGGCATCGGTGGCTTGCGCGGTGTAGACGGTGGTGCCGACGGCGACGCTGGTGTAGTCAAGCGCCAAGGAGCTGGCGCTGGTGAATTGCGGGGCTTCGTCGTTGAGGTCGACGACTGCGATAGTGATGGCTTGGGTGGCATCGTATTCGCTATCAGAGGCTACGATGTTTATTTGGTAGACGTTGTTGCTGTCTTGGTCAGCGGGCGATTCGTAGTCGGGGCTTTGCTTGAAGCTTAGGGCGCGGGTGGTGGCGTCGAAGTCGAAGGCTGATTGGTCGTCGCCGCCGAGTTGGTAGGTGAGCTGCTCGCCCTGATCCTCGTCGTCGGCGGCGTCGACTATGTGCGCGAAGCTGGCGGCGTTTTCGTCGGTATCAAGGTTGACGCTGGCGCTGGCGAAGATCGGGGCTTCGTTGACGTCGGCGACTGTTACGGTTACAGCTTGGCTGGCTTGGTTGGTGCCGTCGGTGGCGGTGATGGTGAGTTGGTAGACGTTGTTGGTGTCGCTGTCGAGCGGGGTTTCAAAGTTGGGTGAGCTGTTGAAGCTAAGGTCGCCGTTGGTATTATTAATAGTAAATAGTCCTGCGTCGGCGCCGCTGGCGCTGTAGGCGAGCGCGGCTTGCTCGGGGTCGCTGGCTTGGGCGGTATAGATGCTGCCGCTGGTGTTTTCGTTGACCGACAAGTCTTGAGTGGCAGCGGCGAAGCTCGGGGCTTCGTCGATATTGGCGACGGCGACGGTGATGGCTTGGTTGGTGCTGTGGGCGCCGTCGAAGACGCTGAGCTCGAGCTCGTAGGTATTGTCGGCGTTGCTGTCCTGGGGGTTCTCGAAGTCGGGGGCAGAGGTGAAGGCGAGGACGCCGCTGGTGGGGTCGAGGCTGAAGAAGCTGGCGTCAGTGCTGTTTGTTAGAGCGAAAGTGAGGTCGTCGCCATCGGCGTCGGCGGCGGCGATGGTGGCAACGGCGGTGCTGTTCTCAAGGACATCAAAGGCGCTGCTGGCGAGGGCGAATTGCGGCTCGTTGTCGTTGAGGTTGTTGACGGTAACCGCGAGGCTTTGCTGCGCCTGGTTGCCGACTGGGGAATCGGTGGCGACGATGGTTAATTCGTAGACGTTGTTAGCGCCAGCGTCTGCTGGTAGTTCGTGGTCTGGGGGTGAGCCGAAGCTGAGCTCGCCGCTGCTGGAGTCGATGGTGAAGGCAGCAGCATCGCTGCCTTCGAGGCTATAGGCCACTGGATCGCTGTCGGCATCGCTGGCTACGGCTTGATAGATAACGCCAACAACGTTTTCGTCAACGCTGATATTGGCGCTGGCCTGGGTAAATTCGGGGGCGCTGCCAGTGTCGTCGACCAGGTTGATGGTGAGATCGAGGGCACTGCTATTGTTGGCGAGGTCGGTGGCGGTGATGGTCAGAGCGTAGGCTATGCCGCCAGCGCCAGCGCTTTGGAACTCGGTCAGGTCGGGTAATTGGGCGAAGGCGAGTTCGCCGCTGGTAGCGTTGAAAGTAAAGTCGCTGGAGTCGGTGCCGCCGAGAGTGTAGCTTACTTGGTCGCCAGCGTCCGAATCGGTGGCTTGGGCGGTGTAGATGATGTCGCCGACTTTGGCTGTGGTGTAGCTGACTGATTGTGAGCTCAGGCTGGTGAATTGCGGGGCTTCGTCGTTGAGGTCGGCGACGGCGATGGTGATGGTTTGGGCGGTGGAATATTGGCTATCGGCGGCGGTGATGGTTAGTCGGTAGGTGTTGTCGGAGTTTTGGTCTTGGGGCGATTCGTAGTCGGGGGTTGCCTTGAAGCTGAGGGCGCGGGTGGCAGCGTCGAAGTCGAAAGCGGCTGCGTCGTCGCCGCCGAGTTGGTAGGTGAGTGTTTCGCCTTGGTCCGGGTCGTCGGCGGCGTCGACTACGTGGGTGAAGCTGCTATCGTTTTCGGCGGTGTCGAGGTTGACGCTGGTGTTGGTAAAGATCGGAGCTTCGTTGATGTCGGCGACTGTTACGGTGATGCCTTGGCTGGTCTGGTTGGCGCCGTCGGCGGCGGTGATGCTGAGTTCGTAGACGTTGTTGCTGTCTTGGTCGAGCGGGTTCTCGAAGTTGGGTTCGGTCTTGAAGGCGAGGTCGCCGCTGCTGCTATCTAAGGTGAACAAGCTGGCGTCGGTGCCGCTGGCGCTGTAGGTGAGGCTGGCGCCCTCGGGGTCGGTGGCTTGCGCCTGGTAGATGCTGCCGATGCTGTTTTCGCTGAGCGATAGGTCTTGGCTGGCGGCGGCGAAGCTCGGGGCTTCGTTGATATTGGCGACGGCGACGGTGATGGCTTGGCTGATGGTGGTGACGCCGTCGAAGACGCTGAGGGTGAGTTCGTAGGTGTTGTCGGTGTTGTCGTCAGCGGGGTTTTCGAAGTCGGGGGCAGAGGTGAAGGCGAGCGCGCCGCTGGTGGGGTCGAGGGTGAAGTAGTTGGAATCGGTGCTGGCTATCAAGGCAAGAGTCAGATCGTCGCCATCAGGGTCGCTGGCTGCGATGGTGGCGACGGCGGTGCTGTTTTCATTAACGCTGAAGGCATCGGACGCCAGGTTGAATTGCGGTGCGTTGTCGTTGAGATTGTTGACGCTAACTGCGAGGCTTTGCTGCGCTTGGTTGCCGACTGGGGAATCGGTGGCAGTGATGATCAGGTGGTACTCGTTGTCAGCGTCGGCGTCTGTTGGTTGCTCGAAATTGGGTGGGGTGACGAAGGCGAGCGCGCCACTGGTGGCGTCGAGGGTGAAGTGCTGGGCGTCGGTGCCGGCGAGGCTGTAGCTGAGGGCGTCGCCGTCGGCGTCGGTGGCTTGCGCTGTGTAAATGGTGGTGTCAATGTTCTCGTCGACGGCGATGCTGGCGCTGGCTTGGGCGAATTCGGGGGGGCTGCCAGTGTCGTCGAGCAGGCTGACGCTGAGGGCGAGCTCGCTGCTGTTGGCGCCGAGGTCGGTGGCGACGATGGTCAACTGGTAAACGATGCTGCCGCCAGCGCTTTGCAACTCGGTGAGGCTGGGTAATTGGGCGAAGGCGAGCGCGCCGCTGGTGGTGCTAAAGCTGAAGGCGCTGGCGTCGGCGCCGCTGAGGGCGTAGGCGATTTGGTCGTTGGCATCAGCGTCGGTGGCGGTGGCGGTGTAGATGACGGCGCCGACTTGGGCGCTGGTGTAGTTGACTGTCTGCGAGTTCGGGCTGGTGAATTGCGGGGCTTCGTCGTTGAGGTCGACGACGGTGATGGTGATGGCTTGGCTGGCTTCGAGAGCACCATCGGAAGCGACGACGCTGAATTGGTAAAGGTTATCGCCGTCCTGGTCGGCGGGGTTTTCATAGTCGGGATTGGCGGCGAAGCGCAGGACGCGAGTGCCGGCGTCGAAGTCGAAGGCGGTGCTATCGGCGCCATCGAGGTAGTAGGTCAGCGGGTCCTGGTCGACATCGCTGGCGGCGGCGACGCTATAGGCAAAGTTGGCGTTGTTCTCGACGCTGCTGGTCTCGACGCTGGCGCTGGCGAAGGTGGGGGCTTCGTTGACGTCGGCGACTGTTATGGCGAGGTCTTGGCTGGTTTGGTTGACGCCGTCGGAGGCGGTGAGGGTGAGGTTGTAGATGTTGTCGGTGTTTTGGTCGGTTGGTTGCTCGAAGTTGGGTGGGATGATGAAGGCGAGGTCGCCGCTGGTGCTATCTAAGGTGAAGAGCGCGGCGTCGGTGCCGCTGGCGCTGTAGGCGAGCGGGGCGTCCTCGGGGTCAGTGGCTTGCGCCTGGTAGACGCTGCCGTTGCTGTTTTCGTTGATCGATAGGTCTTGGCTGGTGACGGCGAAGCTCGGGGCTTCGTCGATATTGCTTACTGTGATGGTGATGGCTTGGCTGATGGTGTTGGCGCCGTCGAAGACGCTGAGTTCGAGCTCGTAGGTGTTGTCGGTGTTGGCGTCTTGAGGGGTCTCAAAGTCGGGGGCTTGGGTGAAGCTTAGGGTGCCGTTGGTGGGGTCGAGGGTGAAGAGGGAGGAGTCGGTGCTGTTTGTTAGGGAGAATGTGAGGTCGTCGGCGTCGGCGTCAGTGGCGGCGATGGTGGTGATGGCGGTGCTGTTTTCGGGGATGGCGAAGGTAGTGCTGCTGAGGGCGAATTGCGGTGAGTTGTCGTTGATGTTGTTAACGGTGATGGCGAGGCTTTGCTGGGCTTGGTTGCCGACTGGGGAATCGGTGGCAGTGATGATCAGGTGGTACTCGTTGTCAGCGTCGGCGTCGGTGGGTTGCTCGAAATTGGGTGGGGTGACGAAGGCGAGCGCGCCGCTGGTGGAGTCGATGCTGAACAGTTGGCGATCGGTGCCAGAGATGCTGTAGCTGAGGGTATCGCCCGCGTCGACGTCGGTGGCTTGCGCGGTGTAGATAGTGTCAGGGCTGTTTTCGTCGACATCAATGCTGACGCTGGCTGAGGCGAATTCGGGGGGGCTGCCAGTGTCGTCGAGCAAATTGACGACCAGGTCGAGTGTGGTTTTATTGTCGGCGAGGTCGGTGGCAGTGATGGCGAGGTCGTAAGCGATGCCGCCGCCCTCGGGGAAATCCTCTAATGCCGGCAAGTAATAGAAGGCGAGCGCGCCGCTGCTGCTATCGAAGGTGAAGTAGCCGCCATCGGCGCCGCCGAGGGCGTAGGTGATTTGGTCGCCAGCGTCGGCGTCGGTGGCTTGCGCGGTGTAGATGATGTCGCCGACTTGGACTGTGGTGTAGTCGACTGCCTGCACATTGGAGCTGGTGAATTGCGGGGCTTCGTCGTTGTAGTCGCTAACGGCGATGACGATGCTTTGGCTGGCGCTGTATTCGCCATCGGTGGCGGTGATGGTGATTTGGTAGGTGTTGTCGGTGTCCTGGTCTTTGGCGCTTTCGTAGTTGGGGGTGGTGATGAAGGCGAGGGCGCGGGTGGCGGGGTCGAGGGTGAAGGCTGATTGGTCGTCGCCGCTGAGTTGGTAGGAGAGTGTTTGGTCTTGGTCGGGGTCGATGGCGGCGTCGACTGTGTAAATGAAGCTGCTATTGTTTTCGGCGGTAGCGAGGGCGACGCTGGTCTCGGTGAAGCTGGGGGCTTCGTTGACGTCGGTTATTGTGACGGTGAGTTCTTGGCTGGCGGTGTAGAGGCTGTCGGTGGCTGTAATGCTGAGTTCGTAGGTGTTATCGGTGTTGGCGTCTTGGGGGGATTCGTAGTCGGGGGCTTGATTGAAGCTGAGGGCGCCGCTGGTGGGGTCGATGGTGAAGAGGCTGAGGTCGCTGCCGCTGTTGAGGCTGTAAGTGAGGGTGGAGTGTTCGGCGGCGCTGTCGGCGTCGGTGGCGGTGATGGTGGTGATGGTGGTGGTGTTTTCGCTGGCGTCGAGTGCTGCTGTGCTGGAAGCGAATTGTGGGGGGTTGTCGTTGAGATCGTTGACCGATACTGTTAGGCTTTGCTGCGCCTGGTTGCCGAGGGGGTCTTCGGCGGCGATGATGAGGTTGTAGACGTTGTCGAAGCCGCTGTCGGTGGGTTGCTCGTGGTCGGGGGCTGAGTTGAATTCGAGGACGCCGCTGGTGGCGTCGATGGCGAAGTGCTCGGCGTCGTCGCCGCTGATGCTGTAGGTGAGGGCGTCGCCGTCGGCGTCGGTGGCGACGGCGGTGTAGACGGTGCCGACGGCGTTTTCGTCGAAGTCGACGCTGGCTGTGGCTTGGGCAAATTCGGGGGCATTGCCGATAATGGCGACGACGCTGACGCTGAGGTTGAGATCGCTGGAGTTGGCGCCGAGGTCGGTGAGGGTTATTAGGATTTCGTAGATATTGTCGCCGTCGGCGTCCTGCGGATTGTCGATGCTCGACGGTAGTTGGCTGAAGGCGAGTTCGCCGCTGCTGGCGCCGAGGACGAAGTGTTGCTGGTCAACGCCGCCGAGGGTGTAGGTGATTTGATCGTCGGCGTCGGTATCAATGGCGGTTACGGTGTAGACGGTGGCGCCGACGACCAGGCTATCGAGCGCCAGCGCTATCGAGGAGGCGCTGGTGGCTTGGGGGGTTTCGTCGTTGCTATCGCTAACGCTGATACTGAGCTGTTCGGTACTTTGATAGTCGCCGTCGGCGACGCTGATGGCGAGTTCGTAGACGTTGTCCTGGTTGGCGTCGAGCGGTGTTTCGTAATCGGGGGCGTTATTAAATTGCAGCGCGCCGCTGGTGGCGCCGAGGGTGAAGTGCTGGGCGTCGGCGCCGTCGAGGCTGTAGCTGAGAGCGTCGCCGTCGAGGTCGCTGGCAGTGAAGGTGTAGATGATGCTGCTGTCGTTCTCGGCGGTGGCGAGGGTTGGCGGTGGGGTGGTGAGGCTTGGGGGGTTGTCGTTGATATTGCTGAGGCTGACCGCGAGCTCGAGTTGCGCCGAGTTACCGAGTTCGTCGGTGGCTGTGATGTCGAGTTGGTAGACGTTGTTGGCGTCGCTGTCTTGCGGTGCTTCGTAGTCGACTGCTGCTTGGAAGGCGAGCGCGCCGCTGGCGCTGTCGAGGCGAAAGAAGTCGACATCATCGCCGCCGCTGAGGGCGAAGCTGATTTGCTCGGCGCTGCTGTCGTTGTCTTCGACGACTGCGGTGTAGAAGACCGCTGTGCTGCTCTCTTCGGCGGCAACCGACGATAAGCTGGTGAATTCGGGCGACGCGACCAGGCGGGTGATGCTGATGGTGCTGGATTCGGCGCAGGAGGCGGTGCCGGCGACGTTATCAGCGCAGAGGCGAACGCTGACCAGGTTCTCACCTACGACCAACGGCAGGTCGCAAAAGCCCGATTGGCCGTCGCCAGCGGTGATCACCGGCTGATCGGAGCAAGTGGTGGCGGCGCCGTTGTTAATAGCGCCCCAATAGCTGCCGTTGGCGCCCGAGCTTTTGCTCCATCTAATCTCGATGCTGTCGTCGGCTATGCTTTGCGATTCGGTGCTGAGCTCGGGGGTGGCGGGGATCGGCGCTAGCAGCTCGGCGAATAGGCTGTCGGATTCGGCGCAGTACGAGGAGCTGCGGTTGTGGTTGTAAACGCAGGTTTGGACGTAGACTTCGTTATGACCGCTGCTGAGTTCAATAGTGCAGGAATCGCTCTGCGGGGTTTGCGCGCTGAGCTCGGTATTACACTGGTTGTCGTGAAAATCGCTTAGAACGCTGGCGAACCAGTATTCGGCGCTGGCGCCGGTGCTACGTACCCAGCTGAGGCTGTGCTCGGCTTCGTAGGTGGTGGCGGGTAAGCTGGAGGTGAGCTCGGCGCTGCCCGGGAGCGAGACGCGCTCGAGGATCAGGTCGGTGCTGGTGCTGCAGGCGCTGCGGTCGGCGTAGCCATAATTGCAACCGCTGACGCTGATGGTGTTGAGACCGACGGCGAGGTTGAGTTGGCAGGAGCCGGATTCGTAGTATTCGCTAGGGCTGCTGGTGATGCAATGCTCGGCGCCGTTCAGGTCGACGCTCCAATGCTGGACGCCGTTGCCGCTGGCGATCGACCAATTCAACGCCAGGGTGCTGTCGAAGGTTTCGGCGGGGAGGACGTTGGTGATTTGTGGGGTTCCCGGGTCGAGGGGGTTGGGGTCGAGGGCGGCGACGGTGAGCGTGTTCGATTGCGTGCAACTGGCGCCGGAATAGGTGGCGACGTCGGTGCAGAGCTCGATTTGCAGGGTGTTGTCGCCTGTGGTTAATTGGATTGTGCAACTGGCGCTGGTGGCGTCGGCGGCGAGCAGGTCTTCGCAGACGATGGCGCCGTTGCGGTACAGCGACCAATCTTCGCCGGCGCTGCCGACGCTGGTGTCTTTGTGCCAATTGATGTTGATGTCGACTTCGGCGTAGTGGTCGGAATCGTCGAGGGCGTCGAGCACGGGCGTTGCCAATTCTTTGGCGGGGTCAAGGACCAGGGTTACGCTGGCGACTTCGGATTGCGTGCACAGGTCTTGGATGCCGGCGGGTTGGTCGTAGCAGAGCTCGGCTTGGAGCTGGTTGACGCCTTCGTCAAGATTGACGATGCAATCGGCGCTTTGGGCAACGTAGTCTTCGGTGTAGCTTAGGTCGCCAGTGCAGGCTTCAGCTTCGTTGTGGTAGACGAACCAATAGTCGCCGTTGCCGCCCGCC
The DNA here is from genome assembly GCA_965229495.1 of Gammaproteobacteria bacterium. GTDB lineage: Bacteria > Pseudomonadota > Gammaproteobacteria > CBDBNL01. The sequence continues at coordinate 2,386,907 of OZ245880.1, read as the reverse complement.
TCTTTCAGCCAGGTTACGTTGATGCTGGTGGCGCTGGTGCTGCTGGGGAGGTCTTGCCAAGAGACGGCACCGGGAGTGGGGTCGGCGGCTTCGTAGAAGATTTGTTTGACCGACGACGCCGAGCAAGTGCTGGAGCCGCTGGCGGAGAAATTGCAGAGCTGGACGTAGACGCTGTTCTCGCCTTCTTCGAGGGTTAGTGTGCAGGTGGCGCTTTGTTGGTAGTCGCCGTTGGCGTCGGAGGAGCTGAGGTCGATGTCGAGATTTGCCGAGCAGACCAGGAGGTTATTTTGATACAGGCGCCAATACTCGGCGGGTTCGGGACCGCTGGCGCTCCAACTGACTGTGGCTTGGTTGTCGGTGATCGACGTTTCGGTGATGCTGACTGAGTTGGGCTGCGGTGCGTCGCTGGAGAGCGAGGTGTCGCTGTCTCCGCTGGAGAAGTCGCAGGCGGCGAGGGCGAGGGTGAGGGCTAGGAGGAGTGGTTTGGGCATGGATTGTGGGGGACGGCGCTGGTAGTTGTTGGTGTTTTGGGGGATGAGGTTGTGTGGTTTAAGTTGAGGTGCTTGGGTGGACGGGAGTGGTGGGGAGGCTCGTGAACTCGCCTCCTGCCGACTGCAAGTCGGCGCTCCACGATGCCGACTACAAGTCGGCGCTCCACGATGCCGTGTGGTTTATTCTTGGTTTTACTACGGGGATTTGATGGTCGCTGCTGATATGGCGTTGACTTTGGTTAATAGTGCGCCGCTGGTGTGGCTGATCATATGTAAGCTTTATATTATTTGTGATGGTGGCGCTTTAATTATCTATGAGTTTTTATTTTGGGCTAAGGAATATAGCTTAAACTTATTATTGTTAGGTTTTTCAAAATCTTAACAGGATAAGATATATGCCTATTTAATAATGCCTTATTATTTATTCCTGGTTGCTGAGTAACTAATTTTTTAGTTTTGTGAGTATAGCGTAATTTTGTGGGGTTGGGCGGTGGGGTTGTTAATTGATAATGGATAGTTGATAGTTGATAGTGGAGAGTGGAGAGGTGGTTTGGCAGAAGGTGGTTTATTGACGCGCTGAGCTTGTATGTGGGTATCTGTGGTTTGTTAAGTGATGGGGAGGCGAGCGGGCTTGCGTCTTGGCGAGGGCGGCTTGGCGATACCACCAATCCCAAGATTAACTGCTAAGAGCAGCTTATTTGCCCAGATGTCGAACCCTTCGGGTTCATTTTTTATACGGCGAGCGAGACGGGCGCGCTCCCAGGGGGCGCCGTGCTATTGGCTTTATTCGCTGCTTGTGTGAGGGGAGTGGTGGGGAGGCTCGCAAGCTCGCCTCCTGCCGAGTACAACTCGGCGCTCCGCCGTGGGCGAGCTTCGCTGCTGAGGTGGCTTGGTTGGCGGGAGGTTGGGCGCTGGTGGCTGGCTTTTATACAGCGGGCGAGACGCTCGCGCTCCCAGGAAATCGCTGCTGGTAGTCGGCTGATTTGCTTGAGGATTGAGCGCTGGTGGGCTGGGTTTTTATATGGTGGGTGGGGTGGGCGTGGTGCTAGGGGTGCCCTGCCCTGCTTGGGTATGTTGTGCTTTGAGTTTATTTAACCTAGCTTTACCTCAGTACCTGTAGATGCTGCTGGTAGGAGCGAATTTGCCGAAATGTCGAACCCTTCGGGTTCATTTTTTATACGGCGAGCGAGATGGGCGCGCTCCCAGGGCACCGTGCTATTGGCTTTATTCGCTGCTTGTGTGAGGGGAGTGGTGGGGAGGCTCGCAAGCTCGCCTCCTGCCGAGTACAACTCGGCGCTCCGCCTGGGCGGCGCTCCACGATGTCGAGGGCAAGTCGGTGCTCCAAGTTAGCTCCGCTGCTAAGAGAAGCTTATTTGGCGGATGGATGGCCTGCGGCGCTTTTTATGCGGCGAGCGAGATGGGCGCGCTCCCAGGGCACCGTGCTATTGGCTTTATTCGCTGCTTGTGTGCGGGGAGTGGTGGGGAGGCTCGCAAGCTCGCCTCCTGCCGAGTACAACTCGGCGCTCCCAGGGCACCGTGCTTTTGGGGAGACGCCCATGCGGGCGTCTCCTGCCGAGTACAACTCGGCGCTCCACCTGGGCGGCGCTCCGCCCGTGCTGAGGGCAAGGGGGTGGGGTTAGCGGTGGTAGGGGTGGTTGGTGGTGAGGGTGTAGGTGCGGTAGAGTTGCTCTACGAATACGAGTTGGGCGAGGCCGTGCGCGAGGGTGAGGCCGGATAGCGACCAGGTGGCGGCGGCGCTTTTGCGGACGTCTTCGGAGACGCCGTCGGTGCCGCCGATGATGAAGGCTGGGTGTTTGCTGCTGTTGGCGATTTTCTGTAGTTGGGTGCACCATTTGTTGGTGGTGAGCATTGTGCCGCGTTCGTCGAGCAGTATGGGATAGTCGTCGGTGCTGAGTTCCTGGATGATGCTGCGGCCTTCGCGCAGGCGGCATTGGACGGCGGTGGTGTTGCGCGAGCGCCGTACTTGCGCCAGGCGCAGGTGCTGGAATTGCCAGTTGCCTTTGATGCGCTGGCAATACTCGCTAATGCCAGTTTCTAACCACTCGGGATTACGGGCGCCGACGCTGATTAGTTTGATTTGCATTAGCTTATCCGCCCTGCTCTGCCCTGGCTCTGATTATTTGCCGAGGCGAGCGCGGGGTCGGTGGCTTCGGCTTCGGCGAATTCGCTGGGGCTGCTGCCGAATTGCGGCAGCCAGAGTTGCTCGAGGCGGTAGAGTTCGCGGGCTTCGGGCTGCATGATGTGGACGATGACGCTGGCGAAGTCGAGCAGTATCCATTCGCCGCTATCCAGGCCTTCGACGCTGTAAACGCGCACGCCTTGGTCGCGCAGGCGGGCTATGGTGTTTTCTGCCAGGGCTTGGGCTTGCCTTTTGGAGCTGGCGCCGACGATGATCATGGCGTCGAACCAACTGGTGATGCGCTCGACGCGGTAGGTGCTGATGTTTTGGGCTTTGAGGTCGGTTAAGACCTGGGTGATGCTGCTCAAGAGTGCTTCGGCTTCATTGGCCATAAAGACCTTGCTCCTTAATGTATGCTTGTAGTGCTGGCGCGAGCCAGGCGCTGGTGTCGAGGCCTTGGGCGAGTAGGTGGCGTAGCGCGCTCGACGAGATGTCGACTTCGGGTAATTGTAGCCAACAAATATAACCGCTGCTAGCGCTGAGGGCGGTGGCGAGTTCGGCGGTTTGCCAGCTAGCGATTGCGGCGGGCAATGAGGCGCGCTGATGCCCCGGGCGGTTGGCGACGAGCAGGCTGCAGAGCTGGGGTAGTTCTTGGACGCGGCGCCATTGGGGTAAGGAGTTGTAGCTGTCGACGCCCATGAGCAGCAGGATGGGGAGTTCGGCGCCGTGCTGGCGGCGCAAGGCTTGGAGGCTGCGCACGGTGGAGCTGATGCCGCCCAAGCGGAGTTCGTGGTCGAGCAGGCTGAATTGCGGGTACGGCTGCAGGAGCAGACGCAGAAGGTGGAGGCGGTGTTCGGCGCTGCTGGGGGCGCTGGCTTTGCAGGCATTCTGCGCGCAGGGCACGAAGGCGATGCGGCAGCGCGGCTGGCGGGCGTGCAGCTCTAGCGCTAGCCGCAGGTGGCCTGTGTGCGGGGGGTCGAAGCTGCCGCCGAAGATTACCAGGGAATCTTGCAAATATCCGAGTTTAGAATGCTAGGAGCGAATTTCGCCGTTGCCGAGGACGACGTATTTCTCCGAGGTCAAGCCGTCCAGGCCTACGGGGCCGCGGGCGTGGAGTTTGTCGGTAGATATGCCGATCTCGGCGCCGAGCCCGAATTCGGCGCCGTCGGCGAAGGCGGTGGAGGCGTTCCAAAGCACGGAGCTGGAGTCGACGAAGCGCAGGAAGTTGCGGCCGTTGCTGTAGCTTTCGGTGACGATGGCGTCGGTGTGGTGCGAGCCGTAGTGGTTGATGTGCTCAATGGCTTCGTCGGCGCTATTGACGATTTTTATGGAGAGGATGGGCGCGAGGTATTCGCTGTAGTAGTCGTCTTCGCTGGCGGCGACGATGCTGTCGTGGTAGCGGCAGGTGCGCGGGCAACCGCGGAGTTCGACGCCTTGAAGTTGCAAGGGTTCGATTATTAATTCAAAGAGTTGCTCGACGACGTCGGCGTGTATCAGCAGGCTTTCCATGGCATTGCAGACGCCGTAGCGGCGGGTTTTGGCGTTGATGACTATGGCGCTGGCTTTGTAGGGGTCGGCGTGGGCGTCGACGTAGATGTGGCAATTGCCGTCGAGGTGCTTGAGTACGGGGACGCGCGAATGCTCGAGTACGGATTCGATTAGGGCGCGGCCGCCGCGCGGGATGACGAGGTCGAGGTTGGCGGGCTGCGCTAACATGCGCCAGATGAAGTCGTGCTCCATGGACGGTGGCGCTTGCAGGCAATTGGGGTCGACGCCGTAATTCTGCAGCTCGGTGCGGAGTAGTTCGAGCAGGAGAGCGTTGCTGTGCGCGGCGTCGCGGCCGCCGCGGAGGATGGCAGCGTTGCCGGCTTTGATGTTGAGGACGGCGCTGTCGACGGTGACGTTGGGGCGCGATTCGTAGATGACGCCGACGACGCCGATGGGTACGCGCATTTTGCCGACCTGGATCGAGCTCGGCATATATTTCAGATCGCTGATGACGCCGATGGGGTCGGGGAGCGCGCGTACGGCGTTGATGGAGTTGACGATGCCTTTGATGGTGCTGTCGTTGACTTGTAGGCGGTCGATCAGGGCGCTGGACATGCCCTGGGCTTGGGCGGCTTCGACGTCCTGGGCATTGGCGGCGATGATGGCGCTTTTGTTGCGCTCCAGCGAGGAGGCGATGTTGGCGAGGATTACGGATTTATCGTAGCCGGTGAGCGCGGATGTTTGCTGCGCCGCCAATCTCGCGCGTGTGCTTAGGGCGCTGATTTGCTCGTCGAGTTCGGCGGTGGTGTCGGCTGAGGTGTCGGCGGTGGTCATGGCGTGGGCTTTTGTGGTTGTGCGAGGCTGGGTTGGGATGGGCAATAAAAAAGGCGGGCGTCTTGGAGGGCGCCCGCCTTTGCGTTTGTCCTGAGATTAGGTGCTTAGCTGATGCCGAGCTCCTAAGGTCGCAGGATGTGCCAATTCGGGCTTAGCGAATGGGCGGTGCGTATTGGATGCCACCGTCGGTGTACAGCGCGTTCAAGCCACGCTCGAGGCCGACTGGGGTATTGGGGCCGATATTTCTATCGAAGATTTCGCCGTAGTTACCACGGGCGGAAATGGCGCGTACCATCCATTGGCTATCGAGACCAAGCTGCTCGCCGAAGTTGCCTTCGATGCCGAGCAGGCGGTTGATGTCGGGATTGTTATCACCACGGGCAAGGGCGGCGACGTTAGCTTGAGTTACGCCATATTCTTCGGCTAGCAATAGGCCATTGAGTACCCAACGCACGATGTCCATCCATTGGTCGTCGCCTTGGCGCACGGCTGGGCCGAGGGGCTCTTTGGAGACGATTTCGGGCAGGATGATGTGCGCTTTGGGATCGGGGAGCTTGGAGCGCACGGCGGCGAGCGCGGAGGCGTCAGTGGTGTAGACGTCGCAGCGGCCAGCGTTGTAGTTGGCTGTGGATTCGTCTTCGCTCTCTACGGTGATGGGCTCGTAGCTCATGCTGTTATTGCGGAAGAAGTCAGCCAGGTTGAGCTCGGTGGTGGTGCCGGTTTGGATGCAGACCGAGGCGCCGTCGAGTTCGTGCGCGGAGGAGACGCCTAAGCTCTTGGGTACCATGAAGCCTTGGCCGTCATAGTAGTTGACGCCAGCGAAGTTGAGACCGAGGTCGACGTCGCGAGTCATGGTCCAAGTGGTGTTGCGATAAAGTACGTCGCCCTCAGCGGAGGCTAGCTGGGTGAAGCGGGTCTTACCAGTGGTGGTGACGAATTTGACTTTGTCAGGGTCGCCCAGTACGGCAGCGGCGGTGGCGCGGCAGAAGTCGACGTCGAAGCCTTGCCATTTGCCGCTGGAATCGGTGAACGCCCAAGCGGGTACGCCGACATTGACGAGGCAAATTAGCTGGTCGCGGGATTTGACGTCGTCAAGAGTGGCCGCGGAAAGCAGCGAGGCGAAGAACAATACGCTCGCGGACGAGCATAAAGCTATTATTTTTTTCATGGTTTTCTCCAGTGAAATTGTTAATTGTGGATTAAATTACTACCCTCGCGGGTAGCTTATTAAATTCTAACATAGACTAGGGGCGTTGCAGCTCTAAAAGCTGGTGAATGCTATGAATGGTTTTTGGATGGTTTGGATGGTTTGGATGGCTGGGGGTTTAGTGGTTTGGTGGTGGTGTGGTGGTTGTGGTGGGTGGTTGTGGTTGGCTGGGGGTTCAGTGGTTGTGGTGGTTGTGGAGAGATGGTGGGTGGGGTCGTTGGATGGAGAACCTTTGGATGGAGAGCCTTTGGATGGGGAACCGGTGGCTTGTGTTTTGGGCCGGAAGAAGTTTGGGAAATTAGATGATGCTGACGCTGCAAGCTAGTCGGGAGCAATGCCCGCGAGATTTGCTGCTGGATTGGGAGCTGCTCTGGTGCGAGGTTTTGCAGCGGAGCCGTGCCTGGTTGCTGGCGCATTGCGAGTATGCGCCGACGAGCGAGCAATGGCAGGCTTTTCAGGGGTATTGGCGGCGGCGGTTGGCTGGGGAGATGTTGGATGAGGGGGGTCGTTGGCTGGGGAGCTGGTGGCTTGTGTTTTGGACCGTCAAGAAGTTTGGGAAATTAGATGATGCTGACGCTGCAAGCTAGTCGGGAGCAATGTCCGCGAGATTTGCTGCTGGATTGGGAGCTGCTCTGGTGCGAGGTTTTGCAGCGGAGCCGTGCCTGGTTGCTGGCGCATTGCGAGTATGCGCCGACGAGCGAGCAATGGCAGGCTTTTCAAGGTTATTGGCGGCGGCGGTTGGGTGGGGAGCCGGTGGCTTATATTCTGGGGCGGAAGGAGTTTTGGTCGCTGGAGTTGCGGGTGGATGAGAATGTGCTGATTCCGCGGCCGGAGAGCGAGCTGTTGGTGGAGCTGTGTTTGCGTTTGCTGCCGGATGAGGATGGTATAAAGGTTATCGATTTGGGCTGCGGGTCGGGAGCGATTGCGTTGGCTTTGGCTTCGGAAAGGCCGCGCTGGCAGTTGACGGCGACTGATATTAGCCCGGCGGCGCTGGCGGTGGCGCGCGCGAATGGGCGGCAGCTGGGGCTGGAGGTGCGGTGGGTGGAGGGTGATTGGTTGAGGGGGTTTGGTTTTAGGGATGGTGGTTTTGGTGGTGTGGGTTTTGGTGGTGGTTTTGAGGATGGTTGTGGGGATCGAGATGGTTGTGGGGATGGTTTTGGGGGTAGTTGTGGGGGTGGAAGGTATGAAAAGTACGATGCGATTGTTGCTAATCCGCCTTATCTGGCTGCTGACGATCCGCATTTGGCGCGGCTGGGTTATGAGCCAAGGGGGGCGTTGGTGGCGGGGGTTGCTGGGGGTTTGGGGTTGTTTGGGGGTGTGGGGGTGGCGGGGGGTGTGGGTGGCGATGGGATAGCGATGGCTGGGGGTGTGGCTAGGGGGATGGGTGAAGGGGGGATGGGTGAAGAGGGGATGGGGGATTTGCGTGAGATTATTTGTCAGAGCAGAGATTATCTGGTACCGGGAGGGCTGCTGGCGCTGGAGCATGGCTGCGGGCAGGGGGCGGCGGTGCGGGGGGAGCTGGGTAGGGGTGGCTATGCTGGCGTGCAGACCGAGCTCGATTGGGCGGGGCTGGAGAGGGTGAGTTGGGGGTGGTGGGGGGATAGGTGGTAGGTGTTGGATGGGAGTTGGTGGGGTCGTGGCTGGATCCGAACCCTGCGGGTTCACTTTTTATACGGTGGGTGGGGTGGGCGTGGTGCTAGGGGGTGCCCTGCCCTGCTTGGGTATGTTGTGCTTTGGGTTTATTTCACCTGGCTTTACCTCAATAGCTGTAAATACTGCTGGTAGGAGCGAATTTGCCTAAATGATGGCCTTGCGGCGCTTTTTATGCGGCGAGCGAGACGCTCGCGCTCCCAGGAAATCGCTGCTGAGGGGTGCTTGGTTGGGCGGAGGTTGGGCGCTGTGCTTTTTAGGCGGTGGGTGGGGTGGGTGGGGTGCTAGGGGGCCGTGCTATTGGCTTTATTCGCTGCTTGTGTGAGGGGAGTGGTGGGGAGGCGAGCAAAGCTCGCCTCCAGCCGAGTACAACTCGGCGCTCCGCCTGGGCGGCGCTCCGCGATGTCGAGGGCAAGGGGGTGCTCCAAGCAAGTTGGTGATCCAAGTTAGCTGCGCTGCTAGGAGAAGCTTATTTGGCGGAGGGATGGCCTGCGGGGCTTTTTATGCGGTGGGTGGGATGGTCGCGCTCCCAGGGGGCCGTGTGCTATTGGCTTTATTCGCTGCTTGTGTGAGGGGAGTGGTGGGGAGGCGAGCAAAGCTCGCCTCCTGCCGAGTACAACTCGGCGCTCCGCCTGGGCGGCGCTCCGCGATGTCGAGGGCAAGGGGGTGCTCCTAGGGGCATCGTGCTTTTTTGGGAGACGCCCATGCGGGCGTCTCCTGCCGACTGCAAGTCGGCGCTCCGCCTGGGCGGCGCTCCGCGATGTTGAGGGCAAGGGTGTGCTCCAAGTTAGCTGCGCTGCTAGGAGAAGCTTATTTGCCCGAAGGTTGAGCGCTGGCGCGCTCGCTTTTTATGCGGTGGGTGGGATGGTCGTGGTGCTAGGGGGCACCGTGCTATTGGCTTTATTCGCTGCTTGTGTGAGGGGAGTGGTGGGGAGGCTCGCAAGCTCGCCTCCTGCCGAGTACAACTCGGCGCTCCGCCTGGGCGCGCTCCGCGATGTCGAGGGCAAGGGGGTGCTCCAAGCAAGTTGGTGCTCCAAGTTAGCTGCGCTGCTAGGGGAAGCTTATTTGCCCGAAGGTTGAGCGCTGGCGCGCTCGCTTTTTATGCGGCGACCGAGACGGTCGCGCTCCCAGGGCACCGTGCTACTAGGGGGCATCGTGCTTTTTGGGAGACGCCCATGCGGGCGTCTCCTGCCGACTGCAAGTCGGCGCTCCGCCTGGGCGGCGCTCCGCGATGTTGAGGGCAAGGGTGTGCTCCAAGTTAGCTGCGCTGCTAGGAGAAGCTTATTTGGCGGAGGGATGGCCTGCGGCGCTTTTTATGCGGTGGGTGGGGTGGGCGTGGTCCCAGGGGGCCGTGTGCTATTGGCTTTATTCGCTGCTTGTGTGAGGGGAGTGGTGGGGAGGCGAGCAAAGCTCGTCTCCTGCCGACTGCAAGTCGGCGCTCCGCCTGGGCGGTGCTCCGCGATGTCGAGGGTAAGGGGGGTGCTACAAGTTAGCTGCGCTGCTGGTAGGAGCGGATTTGCCTAAATGATGGCCTTGCGGCGCTTTTTACACGGCGACCGAGACGGTCGCGCTCCCAGGGCTCGCGCTCCCGGGTTAGTTGAGGGTGATGGTGTGGGTGGTGGTGGCGGTGGCGCTGTGGTCGTCGGTTACGGTTAGTTCGATGGTGATGGTGTTGTCGTCATCGGAGATGGGGGCGGGGGCGGTGAAGCTGGCTTGGGCGCTGTTGTTGTTGGCGATGCTGATGCCGTAGCTGCTGGTTTCGCGCCAGTAGTAGTCGATGATTATGCCGTCAGAATCGGTGCTGGCGGTGGCGTCGAGGTTGACGGTGTCGCCAGCGATGACGCTTTGATCGGCGCCAGCGTTGGCGGTGGGCTCGAGGTTGACGCGGCCGCTGTGGCGATTATTCTGGCCGAATTTGGGCCAAGGCGAGTTGGCTTGGAGACCGGCGGAGGCGGTGTGGATGGCGTAAAGACCGGTGATACTACCAATGAATAAGGTGCCGTCGGGGGCGAGGGCGCCTGACGAGTAATCAACATTACCGTTAGTAGGGAATTCCCATTGAAGATCGCCATTAGGGTTGAGCGCGCTGACATCGTCATCGTCGCTGCCGAAGTACACGGTGCCGTCGGCGCCGATGACGGGGGAAGACTGTACCCAAAAGCCAGTTGGGTAATTCCATTTATAGTCGCCGTTGGAGTCGAGCGCGTACAAAGAGTAGTCTCTACTGCCAAAGTAGATGGTGCCGTCGGCGGCTATGGCTGGGGAAGTTCGGATGTCGTCGGCAGCCGCATAGCTCCATTGGGGGGCGCCAGTATCGGAGTTGAACGCGTGCAGATCACCGCTCCAGCTACCATTGTATACGGTGTCGTTGGCGCCGATAGCGGGGCTGCTCCAGGTGAGGTAAGAACCAGTAGCTTCGCTCCAGCGAAGCGATGGATCGTTAGCGCTGCCGCTGGGTGGGTTTATGGCGTACACTAGTCTGTCGCCACTGCCGAAATATATGGTGCCCGTAGAGCTGATCGCCGCCTTGCTAATTAAGATGTCTCCAGTGAGATAGCTCCAGAGGATGCTGCCGTTGGCGGGGTCGAGGGCGTGCAGAGAGAAGTCTCGGCTGCCGAAGTAGAGGGTGCCGTCGGCAGCGATAGAAACCGAGGTATGCTCACCAAACTCACCATTATTGTCCTGGTAAGACCACTTTTGGTCTCCAGATTGGCTGTCGTCGGTGGGTGGGGAGACGGCGTAGAGGTTGCCATCTTCGCTACCGAAGTAGACGGTGCCGTCGGCGCCGATGGCGGGGGGTGTTTGGATTTCGTCGCCAGTGGCGAAGGTCCATTGGATGCTGCCGTCCTGGGGATTAAGGGCGTAGAGGTTGCCATCGTTGGCGCCGAAGTAGACGGTGCCGTCGGCGCCGATAGCTGGCGAGGATCTGACCCCGCCGGAAGCGTTGTCAAAATACCATTTCTCGGTGCCAGGGTCGGCGATGGTGATGCTGGTGGTGGCGCTGGCGCTGGCGCCGTCGGAGTCGGTGGCGGTGAGCTGGAAGCTGAGGATGGTGCCAGTGGTGAGGTCGTCGGGGACCAGGAAGCTGGCGTTGGCGGCGTCGGCGCGGTCGATGGTGATGCCGAAGTCGGTGGTTTCTTGCCAGAGGTAAGACGCTATGGTTCTGCCAGTGTCGGCGGTGGCAGAGCCGCGGAGGCTGGCAAGGGTGCCTACTGCCTGGCTGTTAGGGATGCCAGCGTCGACTGCGGGTGGCGGAGTGGTGGCGACTTGGATGGGGTTGGTATTTAAGGAAACGACCTCGGAATTGAGCTGGGCTTCGAGCCAGTAATAATAAATGCTGTTAGATATGAGGCCGGTATCGGTTACGCTGGCGCTAGTGCCGCTGATGGTGATGCCGCTGCTGTCGGTGTAGAGCGCTGGTTCGGAGCATGAGGAGTAAGTGTTGATATCGCAATTGATTTCGCTGGAGCGATAGAGCGAGTAGTTATGGCTGCTATCGGCGGTCCAACTGAGGTTGATTGCATCGAGATTGGAGTTGGCGCCGGAGGTTATGGCTGGGGTTTTGTAGGTATTGCTTACGTTGAGGGTGAGCGCTGGGCTGGTGGTGCTGTCGCCAAGTCCATCGGTGACGGTTAGGGCGAAATAGAAGCTTTGATTATTGCTGCTGTTGTCGGCTATGCCCGGAGCGGAGACTGTGGCTATAGCGCTGGTGGCGTTGGTGATGGTGAGCGCGGTGCCGGTTAGGGCGCTGCCGTCGCTATTGACCTGCTGCCAGATATAGCTGTCGATGCCGTCGTCGTCGCTGGCGCTGGCTTCGAGGGTGGCGGTGCCGGCTTCGTCGACCAGGGTGTCGCTGGCGCTGGTGTCGATGACGGATACGGTGTCGAGGGTGTAGGTGATGGTGCTGGTGATGCTGCTATCCTGGATGGTTGTGGGTATGGCGGCGAGGCTGCCGGTGCTGGTGGCGAAGCCGGGGGTGAAATAGACGCCGTGGGTATTGAGCTCTTGTAAATCCTCGAAGAAGACGCTGACTACGGAATCGACGCCGATGATAGTGCCGTAATCGGCTCTTGCCCAGTAGTCGCTGTTATCGTCGATAGATAGCCGGTATTGGGTGTAGTAACCGCTGCTACCGTCTTCGCTGGTGGTGATGGGGCGGAGGGATTCGAGGGCGGAATCGAGGTCGGAGCTGTCGTGGGTGTAAGCTAGGTCGAAGGCGGCGTAGAGGTCGTTAGCAGAGTTGATGTTACCGGTGAAGGTTACTGGTTGGCTGAAGGTTAATTGGACGTCGAAGCTGTCCAAGTCGCTGCTGTCGCCATTCGACGGCACGGTGGCGGTGCTGGGGCTGACGCTGACGCTGGTGAGCTCGAGAACGGAGGTGTTGTCGAAGCTGCAGACGCCAGAGCTGCAGAGAGTTGCGAGTAAATCGTTGGCTCCTTCCAAGTCGACGGGGCTGCCGAATTCGTCGGTGACTTGGGCGGTGGTGTCGAAGGTTAGGGAGTAAGTGCCAGTGGTGGCGTAGAGGCCGGAGACTGCGTTGCTGAGGGTGTAGAAGTAAGAGGTGCCGTCGCTGCCGTCGTAGACGACTTCGGGGGTGGTGAATGGGTTTACGTTGCTATTATCAGAGGTGATGGTCCAGGACGATGCGTCGAGCAGGTCGGTGGTTGAGGCGATTTCGGAATCAAAGCCGAGCTGGAAGGCGAAGGTGGTGGAGTCGCCGTAGACGTCGCCGTCGAAGCTGCCAGTGTAGTTGGCGCCGACGACGTCGGTGGCTTCGGCGCCAGTGGCTTGGGCTGGAGGGCTGTAGGTGAGGGTGAGCGAGGTGTTGGACTCGGCGGCGACTCTATTTAACCATTCAGAGGCGACGCGGGCGGGGTTGCCGTGTGCATCCAGGAAGAGGGAGCCGAAGTCTTTGATGCCGGGTTGGTAATTATTAGCGCTGGTGCCGTAGCCGCCGAGGAGCGCGGGGAAGGTGTAGGCATCGTAGTCTTTATAAATCTCATCGTCGAGGTAATCGTCGTCGTACATGATCTGGAAGGTGTGCGCGGAGGTGCCAGCGTCGAAGTCTGAAGTCCTGGAGCTGAGGTAGGCGAGGTGGTCCCAGGTGATGCTGGCGGCGAGATTGCTTAACGACTGCTGGGATTGGACCAGGGAGCCATCGATGGCAAAATCTTCGTAGTAGTCGCCGCTGGCGGTGTAAGGCAAGGAGCCGCCCAGGGTGTTATCGAAGGTATAGTCCAGAAGTGTGACAGTGCCGGCTAATGGCAGATAGTAGGTGTAGTCGGGGGAATCGTACTCCTGGACTAAGTCTGGAGCTAGAACTGAATGGACGGCTTCGCTGAACTGGTAGCGCAGGCGGAAGCCGTAGTACTCATCATAAGTGCTGGTAGCATCAGTGTAGGTGAAGGTGTGGTAGTCGCTGGTGGTGACGTCGGCGGAGTCTTCCGAACCGTCGGTAGAATCGACGTGGGCGAATTGCGTGAGCACGGGCATGAGCGAATTGATGCGATAGGTCATGTCCGTTGCGGTGCTGCTATCTGCCAGGCCGACTAAGGACTCTCCGCTCTGCGCGGCGATGTCGCTATTGGTAGCGATAGAGACGATGAAGTCGCCCGGGAGGTCGAAGCCGGTTTCGAGCATTTGGGAATCGAGCTCGAAGACGAGGCTGAGCTGGGTGGGGCTGGAGCTGTCGTTGTAGCCGATGGCGGCGTTATCGAAGAGGTTGTAGGTTAGTTGCTGAGTTTGTATTGTTGAGTTGACTGAATCGTAGTAGGTGAGTGTGAGTTCTTCGTTGCCGTCTTTGGTGTAGGATGTGCCGTTTATGGTGATGGAGAAATCGCTGAGATAGTCGGTACTGCTTTTATCATCATTGACAGTGGCTGTGTCGATGACGGTGGAGAAGGTATAGTTAAAGCCGAGGCTGGGGGTGGGATTGGTACTTTCTACAACTACGTTGTCATGAATGGTATCGATAATATCGAAGAAATTGAGCTCGGAGAATTGCGGACTGGTTATATCAGGGGTTATGCTGAGGCTGCGATTCTCAAGAGTAAATTCTTTGTAGCTTATGGAGAAATTGGTGTCGTCAGTGTAATCGTCGGCGAAGAGGTTGCCAGCAGTATCTTCAAAGCGACCTTTGCGAACGACGAGCGCGGTGGCTTCGGTTACTAAGCCTTTGTAATCATCGAAAGCAAAACCAAGGGTGAGGGTGAAGATGGTGTTGTCGTCAGTGGCTACTGCAAAGCCGGAGCCGTTAGTAGACCAATAACTGGTTGCACTGGCGGCGACTTCAAACAGGCTGGAGAGGTTGCTGGCGTTTACTAAGTCTTGCTCATCAGCATAACCGCTATCAGTGGACAGGGTGATGGGCAAATGAAAATCGCCGCCAGTGAGTTCAGAGGTTAGGGTTTCAGTGAAGGTTATGGCGTATGTTATGTTGGTATCTTGGGCGATGATGGCGCCAAGGCTGATGTTACTAACGTCTATGTTAAATATTTCCGGGGGGTTGAAGTCGGCGAGGTAGGTGGTTTGGTTGACGTCGCCGGTGGTGCCTGTGGGATTGTCGAGGCTGGAGGCGTCTAAGGAATTATTGGACAGATTGCCGATAATTTGGTCTATGGCTTCGTCGATCTCGAGGGTGATGTCGAAGCTATCGACGTCTTTGAAACTGGTATCGGCATAGATGACGTCTTCGATGCCGCGGAAGGTTACCTGGAAGGCGGTGCTGCTGCCGATATTAGCAATTACGTCGACGCCATCGTTGTTGTTGGCGAGCAAACTGAGGTCGTCAACACCAAAGGTTGCGGTTTCGTTGCCAGCGGTGGCGATGAGCGAGAAGTAGCCTTCAAGGGCGGAGTCGAATTCGATTGTTTCTGTGAGGTTGACGCTGGTATTGAGGTCATCGCTGAAGACTAATTCGAAGGTTACCAGGTCGACGTTAATTTCGTTTTGGAGGGGCGAGATTTTGGTGATGGACTCGAGGGTGGGGACGCTGAAATCGAGGACGTAAGGGGTGGCAGCGCCGTTGGTTGCGGCGCTGAGGTTAAAGTCGCTGAGGTTGAAGGTGAGGCCGGAGGTGGATTTGATTTCGGCGTTGCTGGCGAATAGCAGGTAAACGTCGCCGCTTTTGCCTGCGGCTCGGACTTGGTCTGGATTTTGTATATTTACGCGGACTTCCCAATAATCGAGCGAGGAGTTGTCGAGACGTTCTGCTATGTCGAAATCATCTGCGACAAAAGTGATGGCATTAGAAGGCTCAGTGAAAGATACGGCGAAGTCGGTAGATTCAATAGTATCGTGGTCGACGGTGGCGGGAAAGCGGACGGCGAAGGTTAATTCTGTGGCTGTATTGCTGCTGCTGAGCGCCGAGCTGGCTATGACTTCGGGGTTAGCGCCTGTCGCTGGATAGTCAAATTGCGGGAATAAGTTGAGCAGGGAGACTTCGCCGCCGTCGCTCTCGGTGGGCTGACCGATGGCGAGGACGTGGTCGCGGTAATCAAAGCTGTATCCGTAGCCAAGGGTGCCGGATATGGTATTGCTGGCTTTGAGGATGAGATGGTTTTGATCGTAGGCGTCGACGCCGGAGGTGTTGAGGTAGTAGATGTGTAGGCGACCATTGCCGGCAGAGGCGGTGGTGGTAGCGCCGATGTTATTAATGGCGTAGCCAGGCTGCGATACGATGAGGGTGGGCTGGGAGGGATTGGTGAAGAGCACGCCGCTGCCGTAGAAACTTTGCTGGCTGCCAGAGCTATCGTTGGAGCGCAAGTAGGCGAGGCGGCGCCAATTGGTGCTGCCAGTAAGAGTATCGCTGGTGTTGGTGAGGAGCAAGACGGCGCCGTAGTTGTTGGTGCTGTCGCTACCTTCGTCAATAAAGCCGCTATCGCCGACATAAGTTATGCCGCGAGTGCTATTGGAATCGTGGGGTAGGCCGATGGCGAGCAGGTAGGTTTCCCGGCTGTCGTTGGCAATTGTGGTCTCCTGGATGGCGAGAGAGCGCGCTTGGCTGGCGACGTCCGTGGTGAAGGAGGCGCCGGCGCCGAGGTAATCGGAGGCTAAGATGGCGTGTAGAGGAGTTAGATTGCCTGCGTCGTTAAGAGTAAATATGTAGACGGCGCGCGAGGAGGCGATGGCGACGGTCTCGCTATCGGCGCTGAGGGCGATGGCGCTGCCGAAGAATTCGTCGTCTTCAGAGGGGGTGAAGTCATTAGAGGCGATGCTGTCGAGATCGGCGAGGGAGAGAGTGCCGAGTTCCGTCCAAGGGTTGCCGCTGGTAGCGAATTGGTCGAATGCATAGATACGAACTGAGCCGCCGCCGCTAAGAGGTTCGCCGATGAGAGCGAAGATTGCGTCTGTGGCGCCGTTGTCGACAACTGCTATGGCGAGAGCCGAGCCAGAGGCGGCTTGGGTGGTGGGAGTTATGTCGAGCTTGCCTTCATCATCATCGGGCCAAGTGGTGACGCCCGAGGACTTGCTGAAGAGGTAAGCCAGACCAGTATTGACACTACTGGATAAGTGAGCAGGGTTGCCGGCGGCAAAGAGATCGAAGGGTGCTACAGTGGCGGCTGGGGCGGCTAAGGTGTGCACTTGTCGGGCTTGGGTTGCGAGATCCAGATTGGTATCGTCTGAGTTGCGCTCGAATTGAGAACCAGAGCGGACGTAATGGCGTATGGCGCCGCCAGTGCTGCTAGTGTCGCCAGCTATGTATAAATCGTCAACACTGTCGTCTGCGTTGCTGGAGAGCGCGACTGCCCGACCTAAATTCGATAATATGCCATAATCCGAGCCCGATATGCTGGAGCTAGAGCAAGTGGCGGGAAGGTCCGGGCCATCGTGCAAGCCAATGTTAAGCTCCAGGTCGAGCTCGGGGGTGGTGGTGCTTAGTTCTACGCTAGCCGTTTTGTCTCCAGAAAGCGGGGAATTTGCTGAAAGCAAGGTTTCGTAAGTTGTAGCGTGATCGTCGGCGGCGATGGTGTATTGGGCGACGACGCGGAAATTGTAGGTTTCGCTGCTGCCATCCGGGATCAGGAGGCATTTATGGGTGAAGGTGTAGACGTCGCCAGAGCTGGCAAAGCGCGTGCTGCTTTCAGAATCAGAGAAGTAAGGCGAGTTGTCGTTGGTAGGGATGGCGGTACCCAAGCCGTAATAAAGTTTGTAACCAGTTATGTTTTGATCAGCGCCAGTGGTGGGCGCGGTGAAATTGAGCTCGACGCTCGGCGATTCGGAAGCCGAGCCTGAGTTGAGCTGGGCTATATCATCGATAAAGAATTCAAAATCCTTGCTGTAGGTGTAGGACTCATTTTCGTCATCAACGTCATCCAGATTGAGCACGTAGCCGCTTGCAGTGGCGATGTCCTGGTTAGCGCTGAAGGCGAGCTTAAGACCGCCTTTCGCTAAGGGCAGATTGCCGCCAGTTACCGTTACTAAGTAATCGTACTCGGCTTCACCGCTACGATTTTCGCTGATGGTATCGCTTATGTATAACCCTTGTAAGTCATCTTCATTGCCGCCAGAATAACTTAGATTGAAATCATCTTTACTCAAAGTAGATTCGTTAATATCGGCGACAAAACTAACGAGGAAGATCGCCTCTGTGGCGTCGTTAGCTAATGGCACATTATCATTGCTTATGGTATCGTAAGCTACCTTACCATCAGAATCCCAGCCAGAGATGAGCGCGAGGAATTTATCGGTTTTTTTATGAACATTGAAAGTATGGGTGAAGCTGTTGCCGACAAAGTCAGTTAATTTAAGCTGGATTTCATGATCTGTGTTGTCCGCCAAATTGTCGAGGTAATAGCCATAGCTGACCGGGTCGGAGAAAAAGCTGAAGATAAAGCTCTGATTGTCATCGGTGGTGATGGTGCCGAGGGTTTCACCCATGGAGCCCACGGGTTGCTCGGCGTGGGGAGAGAGCAAGCCGCTTACGGTAGAGTTATTAAGGCTGGTGATGGATAGCTCGTAAGTGGGCGCGGAGTTTAACGATGAATTGCTGTCGGGATCATTAAAGCTGGCGTCGGCTTCAAGGGCGCTCAAGGGCGCATCGAGCTCGATGGCAAATACGAGGGCGAGGTTGGTTACTTCTATGTCTTGGGTGCTGTCGACTTTGAATATGGGTGGGGTGGTGTCGACGTAGATGGTGGGTTGAGGGAACTGCTGACCGGCTTCGGTGGCAGTGCTAGGAATGTAATTATTAAGACTGAGCAAGAGATTATTAGGGTTATAGTCTTCGCGGTCGGTGCCGGTAAGGTCAAAATAGGGTTTGTTACCAACTCTATCGCCATAAACGGATACGTCGATTTGAGTGAAGGTTAGAGCTTGGGATGCAGAGTAGTTGATGTCGGCGTATTCATTGGCAGTTAGATCCCAGATGAATTGCGGGGCGTTGTCAATTAAATTAGAATTTTCTGCTGTTGACCAATCGCCAATAGCGTTTTCCATAGAGAATTGCAGTTCCGTGGGAACAGTATTATCGAGCGCGTATAGAGTTAGATTGGCATCGGATGTACCAAAGCGATCGAGAGGCGAGTCGTGGACTACATGGAAGGTTATAGCGTCGCGACCATAGTAAATTGCCGTTGGCTCCAGAGCATCTATGCTAGCATACTGGATATATTGGACATCAGGCTCGCCACCCTCGGAGACGATATACTGCAATTGCGGACGAATGAAGTCGACAGCAAAAGTTAGATTTTCATCGGCTGTATGGACATATTCCATTCGATCTCGTTCGTTACGCGCCAAGTCGCGCAAGTCCCCGCTTTCATCGGTATAGACAGTGGTGCGATTATCAGCGCTGCCACTGAGGAATATGCGGCCCTGCAAGCCTTCGAGGGAGGCAGAATTTTCGATTAGATTTATAGGAAATTCGAGCTCATAAAATGAGCCATCGGGATCGTAGTTGCTAATTACACTCAGGAATTTATTAGAGGTAGCATCGCTGATGATGGTATCAATGCTGCGAACGCTATCGGTAATTTCATCAAAGATATACCATTCCAAGTCCATATCGGGCCGGACTGTGCTGTTATCATCATCATCTAAGAGAATTTCGGAGAAAGTGAGCTCGAAAGTTATGACATCACCCTCACCAAAATAATAGATGCCACCGTCCTGATGCAGAGTACCGTCATCGTCAATAGCAAAATCTAATAATTCAGGATAGGTGCCATCTATGATAGTATCGGTTTCTTGCTCAAAGTATGTAGACCCAGAGATTACTATTTCATTAAATTCACTCGAGCGAATAAGCGAGTCTGAATATGGCAGCAGTATTTCGACAAAAGTAAGTTCCTCGTATATAAGGCCGTTTTCGACGACATCGTAGGTATAGGTGAGCCTGGATTGACCATCGACAGTATTGACCTGAGAAAAGGTGGCATTGAAGTCGCCATCCGGGTTATTGCCATCACCGGATTTGAAAGAGATGTTGAGCGTAGTCTCGCCCAGGGAAGAGATGGTATCATCGGCGTTATAGACACTATCATCCTCTATTACAGCCTCGTAGCCTATTATGAAGGAGACAGTTTTGTCGATGCCGACGCGGGCGTCGCTGTCGTGTGGCGAGCTGGTATTATTGTTTTCGTATGCCAAGCCCTGGTTACCATCGTTAATGATGCTGCTGCCCTCGGTATATTCGATACTCCAATAATTGGGTTCGATCTCGGATCTATTGATAGTTATTACGGGGACAAAGAAATCAACATCATCGGCGGTGCTGGTGCCAGTTACTTTTTTATTAATCTCTTGCTTATTGCCATCAGCGTAAGTATCGACATTGATTTTATGGGTATCGTAAATAGTGCTGCCATCTACTACTACAATACTAGCAACACTAGCATTGATATAGCCCTCCTCAATACCACCGTCAAACAAATTAAACATCATATAAACTACTTGACCGGTTACCAGGGATTGGGCATTACTCGAATCGTCAAGATCAGGAATATATATGCCAGTGCCAGCACGGCTACTGGAAATAGTTGGCGAATCGACAGTAACATTTGAGCTATCGCGGTCACCAGTAATAGTGAATTGCAAACGCAGATTGTCATTATTTGTAGTCTCGAATTCATTGAGAGGCTCCGAGAAAGTAAGAGCAAAGGTTATGTTGGTATCCAGAGGGCCATAACTGGTGGTGCCAGGCGGCTCTATTTGCAAACCAATCAGCTCTGGTGGAACGTTATCTATGGCAACGACGGTTGGCAGATTATCGGGCATTTGAGCTATTGGATTGCCGTAAGCATCTTTGAGATCCGAGCTGAGGTCGTTAGCGCCGAACAATTCGAGTAAATTTATAAAATTGCCTTCGCTATCCAAATTTTCGCCAGCATTCTCAACATCAAAGCTAAAGACCATAACATTTTGGCCAGTGGCGCGATTGCCGTAATAATTAGAATTATTAGCGGACTCAGAGAAAAAGCCAGCGAGAGTGGCGTTGTACTCAGGACTATTATTGATACCTAAGTCAAAGCTGTAGTTGGTATCGGGGAGTACGCTATTGATAGTATCGAAGTGCGGTAGTTCGGTCTCCCCCAGGGATGAGCTGTAAGTGAAGGTGGCCGCGATGAAAAACTTTTTACTGATACTGTCACCTTCTCCAGTGAAAGTGTAGCTATCGACTGCGGGTGTGGCGTTCAAATCCGGCACTGGGTCTGATACTTCTTCGTCGGAGAAGCTGGGAGTGAAAGAGCGATAGATATTTACCATCTCTAAGCTAGGGAATTCGCCATTAAAGAGTGGCAATTCGATATTCCTACCAATTAAGCTGATATCGAGTTCGCCAGTAGCTACGGAATTTCTATGGGTGTCGGTTACGATCGCGGTCAAGTTAAATTCCTCATTAACTACTTCACCAGCATCGTTATCAAGGATGGTGTAAGTTATGTTGAGATCGGAGGTGGTGGAAGTGGCAGGAACCGGAATATTGGGTGGGGCTTGCGCGGCAACGATCGTTTGACCAGTGGATAATTCGAGAGGTAGCTGGATGGTGCCGCTACCGTCGCCAACGACTTCGCCAATGGGTTCGTCAAACGTAAACTGGAAGACTACCTGATCGCCACGACCAAAGTATAAGTTTTCCGCATTGTTACTTGATAGCTGAGCAGCGGTGCCATCTTCGGCAAGGGCATAGGAACTAACTCCAATTAAGGCGGGTTTCTTGAGGTCGAGGTATAGACCGGTATCAAGGCGACCATCAAGGTCATTATCGAATTCAGCAGAAATAGTGCCATCGGAATTGGCAGACCAAGTATCAAGGTTGGCGCTGAATTCGATATCAGTGAAGGCTTCGATTGAGGCGCCAGCGCCGCTGTACTTAATGTCGGCGGCTTGCGAGACTTTATGAAGGCTAATATTGGATTCATAGTCAATATCGCCAAAATCAGCCATGGCAAAAGTAAGGGTTATTTCCTCAGTATTAGATTCAAAATAGGTAGCTACGTAGTAATCATAATCGTCGTCGTCAGGATTAGCCGGAGCGTTCGGAGGTAATAACGAGAAGGTTAGGTTGATATCTACGGGCGCGGTGTCGTTGAGTTCAAAACCTTCAAAGCCCGGCTCTACTATGAAGAATATGGTTTCCGTCTCCGAGGCGCCGATGAAGCCTTGATTTTCAGTTTGAGCTATGGTGGTGTTAGAGTCATTAGTTGCGCCGTCGTCTATGCCAAAAGCGCGCTGGTCTTCGTCTTTAGTAGTAGTGCGGATAGAATAACTGACTATCTCGAGGGGATCGGTTACCAGATTGGTGATTGTATAAGGATCCAGTTCATCTTCATCGTATCTGTTGAAGGCGTAGATCAGGTATTCATCCCGGTCTATATCTGACCCATAGAAATTTTGATTGCCATTTTCGTCGTACAAGTTGGCGTTCAAGCCGATGTGGCAGCCAAACTCAGTGCCATTAAGGGCACCTGGGCTGCAGATGCCATAGGTCTCAAGATCCGCTGCATCAACGGCAATCTCGCCATACTGATTATCACTACCAGCGGTATTCCGAGAAGATAAGTAAACGGTGCCGTTGTCGTCGAGGCTCGAATCAGCGCCGCCCGAGACCACTTCGTAGTAAAAATAGGCGACAGATTTATCGCCACTAGGAGTGGTTGACAAGCGCGGGCGCGTGTTTGTGCCGGTAGTGGGCTGAAAAGCTCGGCGTTGCTCTAATCGAGCGGGACTAGCAACCGAGTCGTAAACATAAAAATCCAGAGAGGCAATGTCAATACCAACGCCTGTTATCGAACTAAGTAACTCGTTAAAAGTGAGCTGGAAAGTGAGCTCGCGCCCAGGGCCATAGGCTTCCGAGGGCGAAGTTATCGGACTATTGACAAGAGTAGTTATTTCGTTCTTATTTGCGACGCGCGGCGCCGTGGTATCTACTATGTAAGTCTCTATCAGAGAGTCAGAGCCTGATCCGACTACTAGAGAAGAGCTCATGCGATTGGGTGGGGTGGTCTCGTCAATGATCGAATTATTGTAATCCGATATATGCAAGGTTAGTAAGCCCGACCAGTCTATATTATCGGTAAAGTCACCGGAGAAGGTCAGGCTGGATCTCGTACTTTTATCTAAGCCAAAATTGACATCAACTACGCTGCCATTACTATCGCCAGTGCTTAAACCAACAGCAGTTATGTTGAGACCTCTATTGGCAATACTATCGACTGAGAGATTGAGGTCGCCATCAGTAAAAGACAAGATGATTTCAATTTCCTCGTTGGTTTTGGCAAGGTTATCATTACCAGTGATCTCTATCAAAACTTCTTTGACGATAGGTGGTGTGGTATCAAAAACCAATGCGTCGTTTGCAGGTGCGATGAATTGCGGGATGTCGGCAAAGGAATGAGAGGCGAATTCATTGCCAGCTATGTCGCGACTGGCAAAGGAACTGCCAGAATCGTAAGCCGATTCCGAGAGTATCAGGCTATGGTCTATGCCATTATTTTCCCGATCCTGGCTATCGCTGCCGACGATATAAGGGAAGATGATGACGGATTGGTTGATTTCGGTGGCATTAGCGCTGGCGTCGGCTGCGGTGAAGCAGCCTTCGTTAGTGCTGTGGTCGTAGCTACTAGGATCATAGCGACAAAATTCGCCGTTAATCGAGCGGTTCTGCTCGTTGCCATCTTCGTCGCGCAGCAAGAGCTTGAGCTGCATACCGCTTTGCTCAGCCAAATCCTCGGAGGCTGTGAGGGTGAAGGTTATGTTCTCATTAAGACCAAAGGCCTCGACATCCGCATCATCGCGACTGGTGCTGATGCTGACCCAGTAAGGGCTAATGCCGTCGACGAGAACCGGGTAATCGGGTTGCAAGAATTGGCTAGTTTCGCTGCCTTCGCCTGGATCAGGGAAATTATCGTTATCAAGGTCTGAGTAGTCGTCAGTGCCGTTGTCGTCGGCGTCGTAGGAGCGAAAATCAATGTCCTCGGGAATTATGCTGTTGTTGTAGTCATCTTGCAAAACTAAGCTGTTTAGTAACTGATCAAAGCCATTGATGCCAAGGCTTTGATTGTATTCTGTATTTGGAGTGCCAGTAACGCTACCATCGACATCTGTGAGCGTTAGCATGGCTTGGTCGCCAGTAGCAACTACGTAAGTGAATTGCAATTGGTCGCGGCTGGAGGTGGGGATTGCGCTGAGGGCGATGCCGCGGTCAGTGCTGTTATCGTCAAAATCCAGCAGAAGCTCCAGATTGGCTAAGTTGTCTTCATGACCAGTTATGTTGACATTTTCGTGGAAGTTTACAGTGAAGACGAAGGTATCGCCGAATTTGTAGATCTCGTCAGTCTCGGGGATGGTGCCGACGGAATCGCTGCTGGGAATACGGACATCGACAGATACTGCCCGAGGAGGATAGTGGTCGACTGTGGCTACGGGGACGGCGAAGGACGATAAGGCGGAAGAGGAGACGTAGTTGCCATCAGCATTGGCAGTGATGTTAAGGTCTTGCGGGACTATTTCGTTGTAGGCGATGTCTCGTACGAGACCCGTTCCCGTCATTTCATAACTGGGCTGGATGGTTCCTTCATAAGAATAATTAGCAAAACCGCCACTAAGAGCCTCGAGAACGTAAAGCACCTGAGTAGAGCTATCAAGAGTGTTTACGCCGACATTTTGTCTGATAAACGTGTAAGTGCTGTTCTCGTCGCTCGGGTCGTCGTAGTCAGGGTAGATGCGAGTAATAACTAAATTGACAGCATTAGTATTAGTATTGTCAATTGTACTTAAGGCGACTGTATCGAGAAGCTCGGAGAAGTTTACCGTTAACTTTAAGTTGTCGTTATTGCCATAGATGCCATTGGCTTTATCTAAGAGAACTGCGGTTATTTCGGGACGAACGGAGTCTATATGAACTTTAGTGTCGCCGAGGGCGTCGGGCTCTGGATCAACGCCATCGCTGTGGATGTCGGTTAATTCATCGCCAGTTAGAGCGTGAGCGCTAGCGCTCGAGAGGACATTGCTGGCGACATCGCGGATTTGATCGGCATTTTGCAGGGCAAAGATTTCTAGTGGGTTGTAGAGGCTTTGCTGGCTGATGTTGTTATCGGCGCTGGTTATGTTGTCGTCGGTGCTGGTGTTGTCGGCGGTTGCTGCAGCGCCAACGGTGAAGGAGAAGGATATGTAGCGTGCGTTACCACTGCTTAAGGCAGTCTGAGAAGCTGATGTTAGCTCCGCATGTATGAGCTCGGGAGTGGAGTTTACTGTGTCTACTGCTTTGAGCTGCAGATAGGGTATGGGCTCGTCGCCGCTAACGTCGAAGCTGATATCTTCATTGAAGGTCAAAGTAAATGTAACCTTGGTGCCGATGCCGAGGTAGTAATTGGTGTCATCATCAACATTGCTAATACTACTGCCAGAACGTTGGAACTGGATAGATACCGATTCGATGTAGGGGGGGCCGGAATCGACGTCGTAGCCGCTATCAGCCGGGTTGGACGGGTCATCGTAAGTCAGGTTAGTTTCGAGGTTGAGCGCGGTGTCGTAGGTGGCGCCCAGCAGGATCATATCGTCTAAATAGATATCGCCGTTATCGCTGACGCCCTCGGTGGAGCCGACTTCGTAGGTGAAGGTGAAGGTGGTGTTGGTCTCGTGCTCTCCAGAATATAGGGCTATACGATGGCTATCTTCGGCGGATACCGAGGCTAATTTGAAGCTCAGGCCAGCGTCGTCGTCCATGAAGCTGGAGACGTCGGTGTTTATAGCTTCGCTGAAGGTGAGAACGAAGGTTAGATTTTCACCGCCGCCGTAGAGAGTGTTGCTTGAATCTTTGGTGTGGTTGAAACTTACAGCGTCTATAGAAGGAAGCACGGTATCTATTGGGGCAGTAGTGATAGCTAGATCACTGAAGTCGTGCGTTAAGTTGGTTTCGTCGATGCCGTTGCCGTAGGAATCAAGTATGCCGTAGCGAGCGTTGTCGACGCTGTAATCGATTGAATGCAATAGATAGCCTGAGTCGTTGCTAACATCAAGGTCGGTGATGGCGTAGGTGAAGGTGAGCTCGCGGTTGCCAATTTCGCTATCGTATGAATCAAGTTGGCTGGCGATTATGGGCGCCTGCACTAGAGAACCTGCTGTGTTTACTTGCAGATTTAAGCTGATATCTGCGGCGGCATCCGAGAAGTTATTGGTGTAGATGGCTTGATCGTAAGTTATCTCAAAATAAAGCGTGGAACCAACGCCATAGGTAGATGAGCCGACAGGTTGCAAGCTGCCACCTGGTGGGACTACCTTCATATGTATATCGCTGGAGCCCGCTATAACGGCGGTTGCAGCAACGCCGTCAAGGTAAATACCGTTGTAGAGAACTTCGTCAAAGATGCTGGAGGTGTAGTTGTTCTCATTACCAGATAAGTCGTAAATGGTGGCATTAATGGATACGCTCTCGATGACGCCGTCGTCTATGGCTGTTACTTCGTAAGTGAACTCGGCTCCGGTATATTCTGGAGCTTCGCCACTGCCAGAGAAAGGCACATACGAAGACGAAGCAGTGAGATTAACATCGCTGTCGCTTAGTGAGAAAGTTAAACCGGCGCTAAAATCACTCTCATCGTCATCAATACCCGAAGCAGAGGCTGGCATGACGATGGGCTCAGAGAATGACAACTGAAAAGTTATCTCACTCGGATGTGGCTCGGTGTTGCCCTCTAGGGTAGAGAAGTAATCGTCGCGCGAGTAAGTGTTAAATTCTGCTAACTGACTGTAGTCGACGGTTGGCGTTAGGTACATTTGCGGGCGCACCGAGTCTATGCTGATAAATAATGGGTTGTTATTCAAATATTCGATCGCGGCGGCACTATCGACTCGGGCACCGTATTCGTCTATTAAATTGGCGCCCAGGCTGAGGCCGGTTACCGTAAGGTTCGGATCGCTGACGCCGTCTTCGGCTGTGTTGTAGTCGTCGCCATCAGCTCTATCGGGGATAGTGAAGATATAACGGAGAACGTCGTTGAAGTCTGAGCTGGGGTTGTTTATGGCACTATCCTCGTAATTGCCTCTACCCGTTTGACCACCTACCGTTTGACCTGAATACTGTGCGTCATCCGAGTTGTACCAGTAGCGTTGGTCTACATCAGAGGTTCCAGTAGCTGGGCTGCTATCGCCAAGGATGTGCTCTTTGCTCGAAGCATCATTAAACCTAAAGGTGAGAAACAGGTCTTGTTCTGGATCGTAAGAGCTCTCAGTAAGTTCTTCGCTGAAGGTTATGTCGAGTATCAATTCATTGCCAATTATGTAAGTTCTATTGGTGCTGACAACGGCTGGATCGCCATCGTCATCGGTGTAGTACAAACTGATACCACTAATATCTACCAAGTAACCACTGAGTTGGATACCAGATATGCTGTTAGACTCACTGGTGCTGTACACAGTAAGGCTAGCATCTTCATTGACCAATAGATCATTGCCAAATAAATCGCGGAGTTCTAAGCGCGCGGCATCTGGGAGCTCGCGAGCCGGGCGGACGGAAGTGCCTCTAGTGTTGATAGTAGCGGCGTCCAGCGTATTAGCGAACACCATCACCTGCTTGCTATAAGCACTGGTGCTATCAGGACGAGTTTCGATCCAATGGCTGAATTCTAAGGATAGATTGGCTTCACTATTAGAGTCATCAAAATAACTCAGGCTATAGCCAGGGTATTCGCCATAACTGCCTTCAGAGGAAAATTCATCAGCTACTGTTATGGGCTCGCTTATGACGAGGTAGGTGTAGATGGTTTCGCCAGTCAAGTAGAGCTGATCGAAGGTGGCAGTTATTGTTTGTGAAGTGATGTAATTAGTAGCTGAAAATACTTCTATGGCACCAGCTTCTAAATCATTAACGAGGTACCAAGAATCTGAGGTGGTCGTAAATTCACCGACGCCATTTACATCATCAAATAAATCCTGGATGGTGACAACATCGCTGGTTTTGGTGAATAGCCACGGACTATAAGGATCATCTGTGCTGATGCGATAGTAGCCGTCTTGAATGGCGCTCCATATGTACCAATCGACACTGTTTATTTCGGCATGGTAAGTGGGGCGAGTGAAGTCAACTACCGCCAACTCTCCGCCACTGACAAAGCTCGCTGGGAATTCATCGTTGAAAGAGCTGTTGTTCTGAATGTCAAGTGTGAAGATGTCATCAGAGGTGAAGGTGATGATGCTAGCAATGTTTGCGTTAGGAGTAAGACTTAGGGCTTGTGCAGGGATAAATTTATTAGCGAATTCAGGCACCTTGGAATCGATATGGATGTATTCGGTAGGATTGGTATTCCAAGCTGTGCCGCCAGTTTCAACATGCTCTGTAGAAGACAGATTGAGACTGGTATCCAGGTTATTATTAGCAGAATCCAGAACGCTGTCTTCGCCGTCAACATGTAGAGCATCAGTTGGTATGTAAAGACCTGAGATGTTGGTTTCTACGTCAGAATCGACAGTGTAGGTGAAAGTATGCGAAAGGCCGAAGATGCTAGAGTTGTACTCACCCAGATAATTGAAAGTTACACCCGTATTACCCGCCAATAGTCCCAGACGCGGCTCAGAAGAGCTGGCAAAGGCAACCTCTCGGTTAGTCACCAAGGTCAAGGCTAATTCATCACCACCACCGAGGCTGATGGTGCCGGTATTGGGGTCGCCAGCAGGGATAATCAAAGTATCTATCTGAGGACCTTCGAACTCAAGGGCATGCCATTGAACAACTGCATCGCTGATGGCGTTAGTGAAGGTGGCACTGGTGAGCATGTTGGGGTCGTCACGAGCATCGCCGATGATGGTGGTGACATCAGCATCTGAAGTGGATTCGAGCACGACCGAATCAAAATAAATTTGTTCGTAGGGTTCATCATTGCCAAAATCCACTATGTAAGTGAATACGTAACTACGGTTACCATCATTGTTTAAGTAATCGGCTTGACGCGATGTAAGCCCAGCGGTGTTGGGTCTGTCCGGATCATATAAATTAAAATTAAGGAACATATTACGAAATCCGCCACTCACAACAGTTTCAACTGATTCGTCAAATTGAACAGTTATTTGTAACTCATCTTCATCGCCGTAGTACAACGTTAAGCCAGTAGAGCTAGGCTGCATATACACTGATTCAATACTGGGCCCTTGAGTATCAACATTGATAAAATTCAAAGATTCAACAAAGGTATCAGAAAAATTTAAGTTGACTTCGCCTGACTGATCTTGGTAGGAACTCATGCTGTCTTCAGGGAAAGCTATGCCGATGCCATCTAAATCACTCAAAACTGAGGGCTCGTTGGAAAGATCGAGTAGGTAGCGCAAGGTGCTTGTGCCATCTGAGTACGATTTGTCATCGGCAGTGTCTTCTTGGATAACTGCGCGAAATTCCCGCTCTTGGTCGTTATCGATAGCAATATCCAGATATAAACCAGTATCGCCACCTAAATCGAATACTACCTCTGTGTCTTCCTCAGAAAATGTGCGACCAAATGATAATTCGATCACTAAATCCTGCCCAGACGTTATGTACTTGTCCTCAGTAAGTGCGCCAGAAATGTTAGTAGCTAATTCGGTGTACAAATTGTCAAGTTGATTACCATTCTCATCAACAACTAAGAGCTTATAGGAATGTATGCTAGTCTTATCTAAATCTATTATCGCATCGTCGGGCGTAAGCGCTATATTCGATTCGACAATAAATTCTTTACCCGAGCGGTCGACAATACCAGTAATATTAAAGTCATTTAACCTAATGTAACCAGTAGCATCGGCAGCCGAAGTACTATCATCAGTGCCAATCTGATAAACAAAATAGATGTCTTCGCTAAAACCTGAGCTCACATAATCCCAATCAATACCATAATCAGCCAAAATGCTGGTAGCGTATATTGGATCAAAGCGCACATTCCGCACCTGCGTGGCGCCATCTATGTCCTGATACGCAAACTCAACGAAAGATTGATACTCGCCGCCAGATGTGGGAATTATGACAGCCTCATCAAAACTCAAACCTAATATCAGGTAGCTATTCAGGTAGTAGTAGTAATCATTGCTCGCCGAAGCATCATCCCTAGTGTCGCTATTGGCTTCAAGCTGCAAAATATCTAAGGATAAAGAAGGAAATCGGATATCAATGAATACATCTTCTAATACCGCATTAGCAACAAAAGCGCTGATATCAGTCAAGGCAGCACTAGTAGTGTCAACAGCCTCGGTAGGTCGCAAAACATCGATAACGTCATACCCCTGCCAAGCAATAGCAGCTGTCAGATCTTCTGGCAATAGCTCAATACCATCATAGTCATCGAAAATAAAGCCTTCTTCAACTCTTTCAGTGAAAGTTATTACATCGGACTTCTGCTCGTGATAAGCTTGAAAAGTTGCCTGAATACTACCATCGCTATAGTCATCAGCTTGATTGCCAACTAAAAAATTAATGATAGGCATATTAGGGCTGGCATTCTTGAGCTCTATCTCTCTACTAAAAGTTACGACAAAATCTATTTGCTCACCAGCTTGGTAAACACCGGAGGCGGGCGTGGTAACACCGGTAATAGCTAATTCATCGTTATCTATCAAAATGTCAATCGAATTAGCATCGGACAAATCCCGTCCATCTTCTGCTTTGCCTGGCAATACATAGCCATTCAGGACATTACTGTATTCATCGGTTATCGTGTTTATATCGTTCGCATCATTAGAGGTAGTATCTGCACCACCCAAAATGTAGAGATCAGATATATACCCCGAATCTGTGGCTGCAATTTTGTAACCAAATTGAACTTTATTATTGGCATCTGATACTAAGCTCGAAATATTGGCACTGGTCGAAGCGCAAGGACTACTCGTGCAATGCGCACGCACCACATCACCCGAGCCAACTCTTTGATGGAAGCCTGGCGCACCGTTGGGATATTGGCTAAGATTCACTGCATAAATGGGTTCACTGAATTCAACGGTATAATTCAGCTCTGAGCGCTCAGAAGTACTGCCGTCAGAATGATAATATAGACCCGTCTCAGGGAGAGTGACCCCGACAATCTCAGGGGGTTTAAAGTCTATTATTATTTCGTTTACGCCGGATATGTTTACATCCGTTATATTTTGTTCTTCTATGGTAAGATCGACGAGTATTCCAGATGGGTCTGCGGGGTTAAAGTCGCTTTCATGCTGGAAGGGATTGGCTGGTATTATGATAGTATCCGCATCGACATTAGTAGATCTAATGGAATCATTAAAATCGTAAATGAATAAGAATGCTGAATAATTATCACTAGTAAGTGGATAATAATCAGATATGTCCTCAGCTCCGCTTATGTCTAAATTATTACCATCAATCCAGCCCGCAAAAGTAGCATTAAAATCTTCTTGCTGCTGAGTGCGAGAATCATAGATGCTAAACGGAAGCTGTATTGATGCACTTATAGTGCCTTCATCCAACTCCGGCTGATTTATCAAGGCATATATTTGAATGACTTTATATTGATTACTCGCAAAAACAAGAGGATTCGTGTTATGAGAAGGGGTTTGTTGGGTATCAACATGGTAACCAACTAGCTTGGAATAATTATCTACTACCAAGTAATCCAATTCATACTCTTCCAGCTCTGATTCAGAGTCCATACCTAAGTTTATAAGTGCAGTTCTCAAAGAATAATTAGCCTCGTTATTATTCGATGAATTATCAGCATCTGGTATGTTTATTAAATGACCTCCTCGGAGATTATCCCTGGGATTAACCAATGGCCCTACTATCTTTATCCCATCCAAATCATGATCCGTTGCGGCAAATTGATAAGTAAAAATATGCCCCAAGAAATAGCCACTTCTATTACCAGAACCAGCTTCTCCAGCATAGCCAAAATGCTTCGCCTCCCGTATCATAACATTATTGTTATAGTCTTCACCCGGATCAATCTCTAATTGCAGAAACGGACCGTCGTCAATTGCAGCGACATAGGGGCTACCAAATATGCTGGTAAGCTCTGTAGAGCCTATTATAGATTCTGAGTTAAAAGTAAGAGTGAAAGCTATCGTATCTCCAGCTACGAATGTATGTACGGTATCGCCTGTTAGGGTGACATTAATAGTGTCGCCATTATCATCCTCATCAAGATAAGATATACTCATACTCTCCACCCGTGGCGCACGGGCGTCTATGCTGGACACTCCCGCATCATAGCTGAGAGTCAAGTTATCTGAGAAACCCCTTAATTCACGCGCTGCCGCCGATAGATCTTTTATGGTGAGACTATTAGTTGTCTCGATGAACCTTTTGCTGGCATCATCAGTAGGGTGTAGAGCCAAAGTGTCCGCATATAGATCTTTCTCGACTTCATAAGCAAAAACTAGACTTCTAGTAGTGCTAGCATCTTGCACATATTCTAGCGCTATCGACAAATCAGAATAGTAATCTGTTAAGTCGATATCAACCACATCGCCATATAAATGTAGCCTAGCGGAGCCACTACCAGAGACTTGAACATCCTCACTCACGGCAACAGCAAAGGTTATTTGCTTTCCTAAGTTATAGTTGTTATTGCTGCTACCAGTGGGAAGCACCTCGGTTATAGAAAGTATTCTCGGATATGGATCATAAAAAACCCGCTCACGCGCTGCACTAAGAGTCAAAGACGAGTTGCTATCATAGGTGTAGGCTGACAGATCAGTTGCGATCGGGTTACCATCCTCTGCATGCATCAAATAATCATCGCCTATCACCAAACTGTCGTAAACCAAGCCCAGAGACTCTGAACCTATGAACTGCGCAGCAAATTTATCGCTACTATCCTCTGAAACAGTCAGAACGAAAACTAAATCAGAGTAGAGGCCATCAGAGGTTCTAGCAGAAGCAGCTAACGACAAATAAGCTCTGGCTTCCAGGCGTTCATCATTAGTAGTGTTGGCTTTTAAGTCCCCGTATAGCAATAGATAAGGCAGATTATCCTGCTCGGCACCATCCGGCAATTCTACTTGTATCGCCACAACATCATTTTCGTCAGAGCTATTACCATAAGCCAATGTAAAACTGATGCTAGTTTGGTTCTCAAGTGGGTATATTATGTAATCTCTAACATCCTCTGAATCGTCGTAGCCCTGGGGTCTATCGAACTTTATTATAGGCTTGATGCCAGTTCTAAGAGTGATTCTCGGGTGTTCAGCGTAGTTATTAGCAAAAATGTCATTAGCGCCTAGAGCATCACTAGCAAAATCTGTTTGTATATCTCGCTTGCGCTCATCATAAGCACTGCTGGACGTTAGCAACATAATATCATCGTAACCACCATTATCCAAAAGCTCAGAATTTCTCAACAACCATATACTGCTTAGAGTCATGTTAGAATCTTCAGGCTGTATAGTATAAGTGAAGGTATGAGTGCTACTAAAAACGCCCTGGGCATTGACATCGTGATACGCGTAGATGATGTTATCGCCAGTTAAATCCGGCTCAATCTCTTCATCCTCAACTTCAACTATCTCAAGCGCTACCGAAGGCCGCACCGAAGTACCACCGCTCAAACTATAAGAAAAGGCAACAGGCTGATCGAACTCCAATACAACTTCAACTACATCTCCATCTACCAATACCGAGGACATAGTCTCGCCATTATCAACACCCGTGAAGCTTATGCCCGTTACTTCCGCCGGCGTTGTCGAGATGCGAATATTTTCAAAGAAATTTAGATCAGACGAAATGAAAGACCGATAAACAAGATTATTTTCGTCACTACTATCTATATGTAAATCGTTGCCATACTCATCTCTTACAGAAATATTTTCCAGCAGTAAATAATCAATTTCGATACCATCTAAATCATCAGGAGTGGTGTCGGCCTCGCCGAAAGGAACGACTTTGTACTCAAATAGCAATTCGGTTACAAGCTCGTTATAACTACCTACGTATTCAAGACTATAAGTATTACTCTCGTCCTCTGATTCATTGTTAGCCTTAAAATAAGCGATCAAATTAAGCGCGGAATCTAGAGAGGTATCAATTTTACTAACATTTACTTCTTCACTGAACTCGAACAGCAACTGTATTTTTTCGGCGTTTTCGGTTCTGTAATTAGCCCCAACATAATAATTGTTGCCGCCATCAGAGGTTAGTGTGGAGCTATCAGCTGGAGAGCTATATTCACTGATAGCTGTAATTTCTGGACGTTCAGCATCTATATAGATATTTATATCACTAACACTAATAAACGCTAAATCGCCCAAATCCTGAGGGATATAGTTTCCAGCCTCATCGCCGAATAGTGTCCTCGGACCACCAAAACTAACATACTCTATGCCATCAAGAGCGTTCTGACCTTCTTCGATCACGAAGTCGAAATGAAAAGTACTGACGCCATTCTCTACTTGGTTGCGTGAACCAGCTATGTCTAAAACATTCGAAGTATCATTAGGATCCAAACTAATATTAAAATCATAGTCACTTATCGAATTATTGAGGTTTTCTTGGTATACCGCCTCGTCAAACATAAGTTGGAAGGTTATCACCTCCCCGATAGAAAACTTACCACTTTCTTCGTCGCTGCCATAAGTATGACCCTCAGCAGACCAAATAAGGTCGACAATCTCAGGCGCAATAGCATCTACTCTCAGATCTGATAAGTCGAAAGTGGGTCTGAGGATAATATTCTCAGTGATAGTGTTGAGATATTTATCAGCGATACTGGAGCCATTTGGTATAACCAACACCGGAGTGTCCGAAATTGGGCTAGCATCAATACCATCGCTATCAAGCAAATTGAAGTTGCTCTCGACAGTGTAAGCAAATGTTGCGGTAGCATCTGCGGTGCCCTGCGAGTTAGGCTGTAGGGGAAGCACGAGCTCAGCCCACCTTTCTTCCTCAACACCATTGCTGTCATTTATAGCTACAGGTATGTACGGTTCGCCCGTAACTACGATAGACTCAGCGAACTCGATTACAAAAACCAGGCTATCGCCCGCAACCAAGGGCACATTTTGTTCTTCCAGAGTTGCGCCATCTAAATTAAAGTCAGCTGTGCGAGTGTAGTCGGTGGCAGCAGGTATGCCAGTAACAGTTGAGGTTATTGGCGGTGAACGGTCGAGCTCTACATAATACTGCTGCTCAGCATTGGTATAACCGTCAATATCAACACCTTCTTCTCCGACCAGTTCTAGGGCTATTAATTGCTGCTCGGTACGTTCGCCCGATAAATCCTCGACAGCGCCGGCCTCCAATGTGAAAACAATTTCCGCCTCATCAGCAAGAACATCATTATCTTCAAGCTCAATATCGACGCGAAATTGCGAACCCCCGCTTAGAGCTACGACATTAACAATGTTCACCCCGTTCGTAGAAATGCCGATATCGGAGGCATTTAGATCGCTAACTAATTCGTGAAAATTGAACAGCAAGGAGAAATTGCCGTTAACCACATAATATTCATCGCCTGAGGAATTGGTCTCGGCAAAGGCAACGCCGACTTCACTATCATCAATAGTGATGTTATAGTCGGGCGCCAGATTATCGTACTCAACAATAAAGCTCTCAGCATTGTTGGGGAACAGACCATCGCCAATCTGAGCAACCACAGCACCGGCCGGAATGGTGATATTGATCTCATCCGACTGAGACTCCGCATCTGGTTGTAGATATAAGATATATTCAACTTTAGCTTTAGGATCGACAAAATCCTCTGTTCTATCGACACGCTCCAACCCAGCTACAGACCCATTGCTTATGCTGACAGATCCCGGATCTGTAGCCGAAAGCTCGTTTACCACCTCATCGTGTATGGATATCCGATACTGCAGTAGATCAGAGCTGACGTTAGCGTTGGTGAAGGTCGGACCACTGATATTAATATCCGGCTGTGCCTCCGAGTAGGTAAACAACTCACCAGTATCCAGCGCACTATCGTCGCCGCAAGCAGCCAGCAACGCGCCGAGAAGCAAGTAAACACCCAAGCTACGGAGCTTAGATAAAACAGATAGCGAAGCCGACACGGCGCCAGACCCCAGCCACCCAAGCGCAGGCATACCTCGAAAATTCCGAACAGTAGCAGAAGCCATCTCAAGGTCAGGGCTGATGCTCGAATTGAGCCCCCTAACAGTGGTTGATGATTGCGTATTCATAAAGCGTTATTAATTAACCGCAAAGACACAGTAAGTTCGATACAAATTAAATGAAATTTTTCCATCATTACATTTTCATCAATCGAACATCAAATCGAACCGCCGCTCGTCAGAACCCGAAAATTCAGCGGTTTATTACCAGCTAATGGCATTTTTATAAAAACGGACAAAACTAACATCCAAGGAAACAACCATGACCAGAGCAGCCAGCGATACCTCGCTGACCACGAAAATTCGCCTACCAAGCGCCGTTCTAACGCTTGCTGGGCGTTCAAAAATACGTAACAGCATCTCTGACCATGAGGTTTACCAGCGCCT
Organism: Gammaproteobacteria bacterium; assembly: GCA_965229495.1. Classification (GTDB taxonomy): domain Bacteria; phylum Pseudomonadota; class Gammaproteobacteria; order CBDBNL01. The sequence continues at coordinate 2,351,236 of OZ245880.1, read as the reverse complement.
CGGGCTATTAACCTTGCCGAAGCTAGAGCTTATTAAAATATTTATAAACACAATATTTAATCTTGTAAACAGTATAACTCATAAAATATTAACGGCACAATTTATAATATAAAACATCCAAATTAAACCGAAAAACATAGCAAATTTATATTATAAAAAACACCCTAACAAGCAAAAGTTAAACTATTTACAGCACCCATCTCAGTAAAATAAAATCTATTAATCAAGGCTTTAGGCAGCATGAACTATTATCCTGCCCAGAAACTCAACCAATTTTACAGGATGGTTCAGGCAGCCTAGCCCAAGGCAGCAAATATGCTCGCAAAGCATATTATTCGGGCAAAATGCAACCGCCGCGCTCGCTTATGCTAAAAAAGCGACAAATAATCCGGCATGTGCGTCTTAATAATTTAACCTCCGCGCTCAAGGCAACTTAATCAGCGCAGACAAGCCTTGTGCACCAAGCACCTACACAAAACTCAACCCACCAAACAGCCCCTGCTCAAAGCACCACCCAACCAATGCCCACCCTAATCCGCCAATCGCTGCTCGCCGGCAGTAAAACAGTGGTGCAAGTATTCAAGCTCCTGATCCCCACGGTGTTGATAGTAGAGCTGCTACGCCTATCAGGCGGGCTCGAAATACTCGAAGCGACACTAGCGCCGTTGATGAACCTGCTCGATTTACCCAGTGCCTTCAGCATGGTCTGGGCTAGCGCCCTGCTCACTAATACCTACAGCGGCGTTGCTGTTTTGGCGCTAGTGTTACCAGAGACCGAAGCCAGCACGGCCGACGTCAGCACCATTTGCACCATGATTCTGCTAGCCCACGCCCTGCCAGTGGAGGCAGCCATTAGTAATCTGCTCGGCGTCCGTTGGTGGTTCAGCGCCGCGCTCCGCCTGGTATCGGCCATCGTCCTCGCGCTATTGCTCGGTTGGTTTTACGACCAATTCGATTACCTGCAAGAGCCAGCTTCGCTATTCATCTTCACTATCCCACCCAGCGAAACCTTCACCCAGTGGTTACAAGTGCAGCTCAGCCAATGGTTAGTCATCGCCCTGCTCATTTACGCGCTGATATTCATCAATGAAGCCTTGCGTGCCCTGGGCATCGAAGCCTTTTTGCGCGCCTCGCTGGCGCCTGTTTTACGCATCCTGGGCATCAACCAAGATGCGGCTGGAGTTGCCTTGATTGGTAGCGTACTCGGCATAACCTACGGCGGCGCGCTCATGGTCAACGAAGCCCGACTCGGCCGTATCAAATTCAAAGACTTGGTGTTGGTTGTTATCTTTTTGAACCTGACTCACGCCATACTGGAAGAGACCTTGCTCATGCTCTTAGCTGGCGCGCACCTATCAGCAATACTCTGGGGACGACTTATTTTTAGCTGGGCGATAACGCTGCTTTTTTTTACCATATATGGAGTGCTAGAGCGCCATAACTGCCTACGCTACTTCTTCAACCCGAGCATCAGCAAATGACCGACTTTGCCCCCATCGAAGTACGCGACCTCGCCGAATACACCGAGTACGCCTACCTGAACTACTCGATGTACGTAATACTCGACAGAGCCTTACCGCGTCTCGGCGACGGCCTCAAGCCCGTGCAACGCCGCATCCTCTACGCCATGAGCGAGCTTGGGCTCAACGCCGGCGCCAAATACAAAAAATCGGCGCGCACCATCGGCGACGTCCTCGGCAAATTTCACCCACATGGCGACAGCGCTTGTTACGAAGCCATGGTGCACATGGCGCAGGCCTTCAGTTGTCGCTATCCTTTAATCGATGGTCAAGGCAATTGGGGCTCCATAGACGACCCCAAATCCTTCGCCGCCATGCGTTACACCGAAGCCAAGCTCACGCCCTACGCCAAGCTCCTGCTCGCCGAAACCGCCCTCGGCACCGTAGATTGGCAGCAAAACTTCGACGGCAGCTTGCAAGAGCCGGCATTACTACCGGCGCGCGTGCCCAATGTTTTGCTCAATGGCAGCACCGGCATCGCGGTGGGCATGACCACCGACATCCCCGCGCACAACCTCCGTGAGATCATCGCCGCCTGCACGCTCCTGCTCGACAATCCAGCCGCCACACTCGCCGACATCCGCAAGCTCGCGCCAGCACCCGATTTCGCCGGCGGCGGCATCATAGTCTCGAGCTCCGAGGAGATCGCTCAAGTCTACGCTCGCGGCGTCGGCAGTATCAGATTGCGCGCCAGTTGGGTCAAAGATAGCAAAGACATCATCGTCGATTCATTACCACCGTATTGCACCAGCAGCAAAATCATCGAGCAGATCGCCAAGCAAATCGACGGCAAGAAACTACCACAATTAGTCGACGTCCGCGACGAAGCCGACGCCGACAGCCCAGTCGCCATCAGACTGCTCACGCGCTCCAACCGCGTCGACCACGACGAGCTCATGGCGCACCTCTTCGCCACCACCGAGCTTGAAAAGAACGTCAAAATCAACCTCAACGTCGTCGACGCCAGCGGCCGACCCAACGTCATGGCGTTCGACGAGCTATTACGCCAATGGCTACAAAATCGCCTCCAGCAAGTGCAGCGCCGTTGCGCCACGCGCCTGGAGAAAGTCGAGGCCCGCCTGCACATCCTCGCCGGCCTGCTCATAGCCTTTCTCAATATCGACGAAGTCATCGCCATCATCCGTCATCACGATGAACCCAAAAGCGAGCTCATGCAGCGCTTCAACCTTAGCGCCGCGCAAGCCGAAGCCATACTCGAACTGAAGCTCCGCCACCTGGCGAAATTAGAAGAAATCAAAATCACCAGCGAGCAGCAAGAGCTCGAGCAAGAACGCCAACAACTGCAGCAAATCCTCGACCACGAAAGCCAGCTCAAGCTCTTAGTAAAGCAAGAGCTCGAGCAAGACGCCGAGCAATACGGCGACCCCCGCCGCACCCGCATCGCCGATTCAGCCCCCGCAGCCAAAGCCATCAGCGCCGAGCGCGCCCTGCCAGTCGAGCCCATCACCATCATCCTCAGCCAGGGCGGCTGGGTACGCAGCGTCAAAAGCCACGACGTCGACCTTGACAGCGTCAACTACAAAAGCGGCGATCAACTCCACAGCAGCTACCAGGGCCACAGCAATCAGCACCTGCTCATCCTCGCCAGCGACGGCCGTTGTTACAGCACACCCGCGCACAGCCTGCCCAGCGGTCGCGGTCAAGGCGAACCCCTGAGCACCAGGTTCGACTTCGACAAAAACTCCCAAGTAGCGCACATCTTCCTCAGCTCACCCGAGCAACATTGGCTACTCGCCAGCGACCTCGGCTACGGCTTCATCGTCCCCGCCTCCGCGCTCATCAACCGAATGCGCGCTGGCAAAGCCCTAATCAGCCTTAGCGACGGCGCCCAAGTACTCGCGCCCATCGACCTCGGCGTCGAGCTCGAACCCGGCACCCAATTACTCGCAGCCACCAATAAAGGTTACCTGCTGCGCATCGAGCTCGCCGAACTCCCGCAGCTCAATAAAGGCAAAGGCAACAAAATAATCAACATCCCCAGCGCCAAATATCGAGCTGGCGAAAAGCTCTCGGCGCTCTGCGCGCTCCCAGCCGACCAAGCCCTAAGCCTGACCACCGCCTCGCGCAGCATGACCCTGAACGACGACAGACTACAAATCTACCACGGCAAGCGCGGCAGCCGCGGCAAGCTCGTATCCATGGGTTGGCGCAACATCAAAGCGCTCCAGCCCAGCTCCAGCGCCTAAAACCCAATAGCGAATATCCGCAGCAGCCCGAAGTCGTGTGCAAAAAGAGTTATTTTTGTTCCCAGCTAGGCGGCAAAGCGGAGTTTATTCCCTATAAATGAGCATTTGCCAACAACGCTGGGGGCGAAAAGAGCCTTTTTGCAAAGGTCTCAAATAAAATCGCCGCACCTCTCGATATCCAGTAAAATAAAGCTTTTTTCGGAGAATACCGCCCATGCCTAGCGTCCAAGTCAAAGACAACGAAAACTTAGATTACGCCCTGCGGCGTTTCAAGCGCGCTTGCGAGCGAATAGGAATAGTGCAAGAAGCAAGACAGCGCGAGTTTTACGAAAAGCCAACTTGGATACGCAAGCGCAAGAAGATTGCCGCCCTCAAGCGCACCCAGCGCAAAGTCTGGCGCGAGCGCAGAATGTTCAGCAAGAAATTCTAAGCCTCTCGGACTGGTAGCATGAGCGAACTACTACAACGCATTGATGACGCCAGCAAACAAGCCTTGCGCGCCCAAGCCAAGGCACGGCTCGCGACCTTGCGTTTAATACTCGCCGACATCAAAAAAAGCCAGATAGACAAAGGCCGCGACCAGCAGCTCAGCGACGCCGACATCCACGCCCTGCTCGACAAAATGGCGAAACAGCGGCGCGAATCGGCAGCAATATACCAGCAGGCTGGTCGACAAGAACTCGCCGACAAAGAAGACGCCGAACTCGCCATAATCCAGGAATTCCTGCCCTCAGCCTTGAGCTCGCAAGAACTCGACCAGCTCGTCCAAGCCGCCTTCGACACAACCGGCGCCAGCACCATGCGCGACATGGGCAAACTCATGGCGAAACTCAAACCGCAAGTGCAAGGCCGCGTCGACATGCAGCAGCTCAGCCAACAACTAAAAGCCCGCCTGCAATCTTAAAAATCCACTCAAAGCCGAGATGGTGAAATTGGTAGACACGCTAGCTTCAGGTGCTAGTGAGCTTAACGCTCGTGGAGGTTCAAGTCCTCTTCTCGGCAATCATTCTGGGAGCGCCGAGTTGTACTCGGCTGGAGGCGAGCTTGCGAGCCTCCCCACCACTCTCTTGGATAATTTTTCAATTGATAGTTGAGAGTTGATAATTTCCATTATCAATGCAAGAGATGAGACAAAATGCCGCACATCAGAGTTAAATCAAAATATCAAATAACCATCCCCAAAAACGTCCGCAAAACCCTGAGCATTAATGAGGGAGATAAACTCGAGGCCAGAGCAGAAAATGGCAAGCTGATATTCGTGCCTCAGCCAAGTCATGACAAAATGTCAGTAAACGAGCAACAAATTGATATATCCCGATACATCGGCTCTATGAAAGGCACTTATGGCAACAACCTCCAAGAGATAGATGAGTACATCCGCAAAGAACGCGAATCATGGTAATGGGTAGTTGATAGTTGAGAGTTGAGAGTTGAGAGTTGAGAGTTGAGAGTTGAGAGTGGATAATTGAGAGTTGACAGTTGAGAGTTTTACCGTAAATTAAGTCTTACCATATTCACCCCTTATAATTCGCCAACCTTATGAGCGATTGTAGCTACATTCATCGCTTAGGCGGGAACAATAAACTTACCCATCACTATCCGTTCGCGTAAACTTCACGCGCCCGCAGCCTCGACTTCCAAACAGCACCACCACTCCAAAGCCATGACCCCCGCCTCCCACTCCAAGCTCATCGCCTTCATCTGGTCTATCGCCGACGATTGCTTGCGCGATGTTTACGTGCGCGGCAAATACCGCGATGTGATTTTGCCGATGGTAGTCTTGCGGCGGCTCGATACCTTGCTCGAAGATAGCAAAGAAAAAGTCCTTGACGAAGTCGACTTCCAGCAGCGCGTGATGAAATTCACCGAGCTCGACCCCGCTGGCCTCACCCAAGCCTCCGGCTACGTCTTCTACAATACCAGCAAATGGACACTCCGCCTCCTGCACGACACCGCCTCCAACAGCCAACAAATCCTGCAACAAAACTTCGAGGAATACCTCAACGGCTTTAGCGCCAACGTCCAGGAGATCATCGATAAATTCGAGCTCAAAGCCAAAATCCACCACATGGCGGCCAAAAACGTCCTCCTCGGCGTACTGGAAAAATTCGTCTCGCCCTATATCAACCTCACGCTGCACGCCAAGCCCGACCCCGACGGCTACCAGCTACCGCCGCTCACCAACCTCGGCATGGGCTACGTCTTCGAAGAGCTGATCCGCAAATTCAACGAAGAAAACAACGAAGAAGCCGGCGAGCACTTCACCCCACGCGAAGTCATCCAGCTCATGACCCATCTGCTCTTTGACCCGCTCAAAGCCCAGCTCCCACTCGTACTCACCATCTACGACCCCGCCTGCGGCTCCGGCGGCATGCTCACCGAAGCGCAGAACTTCATCACCGATCCAGAAGGCGGCATCCAAGCCAAGGGCGACGTTTACCTCTACGGCAAAGAAATCAACGACGAGACCTACGCCATCTGCAAATCCGACATGATGATCAAAGGCAACGACCCCGCCAACATCAAAAGCGGCTCCACCCTCGCCACCGATGAATTTCTCAGCAAGCGCTTTGACTTCATGCTTTCGAACCCGCCCTACGGCAAAAGCTGGACCACCGATGCTCAATACATCAAAGACGGCAAAGCAGTCATCGATAGCCGCTTCCTAGTCCGCTTGCGCGATTACTGGGGGCAGAGCGCAGAGCTCGACGCCACCCCGCGCGTCAGCGATGGTCAATTACTCTTCCTCATGGAGATGATCAGCAAAATGAAAGCCGCTAGCGAAAACGGCATCGGCTCGCGCATTGCCTCCATCCATAACGGCTCCAGCCTCTTCACTGGCGACGCTGGCGGCGGCGAAAGCAACATCCGCCGCTACATCATTGAAAACGACATGCTCGAGGCCATCATTCAGCTACCCAACAACCTGTTCTACAACACCGGCATCACCACCTACATCTGGGTGCTCTCCAATAATAAGCCCACGCAGCGCCAAGGCAAAGTCCAGCTCATCGAAGCCAGCCAACTCTTTCGCAAGCTACGCAAAAATCTCGGCGAGAAGAATTGCGAATTTGCCCCCGAGCACATAGAGCAAATCGCCCAATCCTACCTCACCTGCAGCGAGCACGACCGCCCAGCGGGCGCCAACGGCATCGCCGCGCAAGTCTTCGACAACACCGACTTTGGCTACTACAAAGTCAGCATCGAGCGCCCCGACCGCCGCTGCGCCCAATTCAGCGCCGAGCGCATCGCCAGCCTGCGCTTCGATAAAGCCCTCAAAGAGCCCATGGCCTGGGCGTACCAGCAATGGGGCGACGATATTTACCTAGCCAACGTACTCAAGCAACACGAGCAAAGCATCCTGCGCTGGTGCGAAGCCAACGAGATCGCCCTCAGCGCCAAAAATCGCGCCAAGCTCCTCAGCCCTGCCACTTGGGCCAAACACGCCGACCTGCTCGCCGCCGCCACCACCTTGATGGCCGAGATCGGCAGCGAAGTATTCACCGACTTTAACGCCTTCAAGCAGCGCGTCGCCCAAGTGCTCAAAGCCCGCAAAATCAAGCTCAGCGCCAGCGAACACAGCTCCATTCTCAATGCAGTAAGTTGGTACGACGCCAGCGCCGAGAAAGTCATCAAAAGCCGCATCACCCTCAAAGGCGACGAGCTCGATAGCCTGCTCGCCAAGCTCGGCTGCACCGCAGCCGAGCTGCCCGATTTCGGCTACTACCCCACCGACACCACCCACCAACACCTCACCTACGATCCCGCCAGCGACCTGCGCGATAGCGAAAGCGTACCCCTCAAAGATAGCATCCATTCCTACTTCCAGCGCGAAGTCCAGCCGCACGTATCCGAAGCCTGGATCGACATCGACAGCGTTAAAATCGGCTACGAAATCAGCTTTAATAAATACTTTTACCGCCACCAGCCGCTACGCAGCGTCGAAGTAGTCGCCGCCGAAATACTCGAACTCGAACGCCAAAGCGAAGGGCTGATCGCGCAAATACTGGATATAAAAAATGACTGAACTGAGCAAAAACGAAAAAATTTTAATCGAAGAAGTAAAAGTCATCCAAGAGATTATCAAAAGGATGGCCAGCAATTCTTTTAACTTGAAAACCTGGACTGTCGCCCTAATCGTCGTCGCCATCTTATTTCGCGGCGACGGCAAATACAGCTACGCCGCCTACATCCCCCTATTCGCCTTTTGGTATTTAGACGCTTTCTATCTCAGGCAAGAAAGACTATTCCGCAAAGTGCACGATTGGGTCTTAGAGCACCGCCCTGATAACAACGACCAGCTATTTAACCTAAACCCGGCAAGGTTTGATAGCGAAGTCGCATCCGTGCCAAAAATCATGTTCACCACCAGCACGCTGCCATTTTATGGCGCAGTGTTTTTTCTTTTGACGATTTCCATGCTAATGCCATGAATCCCCTCATCGTTCAAGGGCTGCTATTTGTTCGATTAAGATAAAAAATGAAAGATACGATAACTGCCATGCCAAGGTATGAGAGCTACAAGGATAGTGGGGCGGAGTGGCTGGGAGAGATACCAGAGCATTGGAGGGTAATGCCTATACGCGCTTTGATGGAAGAAAAAAAACATAAAAACAATTCCTTGGCTCAAAATAATTACTTATCACTATTATCTAATCTAGGAGTTATTCCATATGAGCAAAAAGGAGATATAGGAAATAAAAAACCAGAAGATCTCTCTAAATGCAAAATTGTTAAGAAAGGTGATTTTTTATTAAACAGCATGAATTTTGGAATTGGATCTTTTGGAGTGTCAAATTACAACGGGATATGTAGCTCTGTTTATTTAGTGTTAGAGGCCTACAAGTCGATTTCAGAATTATATTTGCGGATGCTCTTTGAGCAGAATGTATTTCAAAAATTTGCTCAGTCTCTGGGCAATGGGATATTGTCACATCGGTGCTCAATTGGTTGGGATGATTTAAAAAATATAGCTTTGCCGCTACCAAACTTTGAAGAACAACAAGCCATCGCCCGCTTCCTCGACCAAAAAACCGCGCAAATTGATCAAGCCATTGCGATAAAAGAGCGGCAAATCACCCTGCTCAAGGAGCGCAAGCAAATCCTCATCCAAAACACCGTCACCAAAGGCCTAAACCCAGACGCACCCATGAAAGCTAGCGGCGTCGATTGGATTGGTGATATTCCTGAGCATTGGGAGGTGAAAAGGCTTAAGTACATTACAACCATCACGAAACGCATTATTGGGCACGAAGGCCCGGATGTACTTTCTATTACTCAGAATGGAATCAAAATTAAGGACATTGAAAGTGGAGAGGGGCAATTAGCCACAGATTATTCTAACTACCAAGTAGTTGAAGTTGGTGACTTTGCCATGAATCATATGGATTTAGTAACAGGTTATGTTGACATATCAAAATATGATGGCGCTACTAGCCCCGACTATCGAGTATTCAAAAATATTTCACCTAATCTGGATGATCAGTATTTATTACTTCTTTTTCAGATGGGGTACAAAATGAAAATTTTCTTCAAATATGGCCAGGGAGTACATACTTTAGGCAGATGGCGCTTTCCTGCAAATGCATTCAATAACTTTTTCATACCAATACCTCCGATAAAAGAGCAACTAGAAATACTAGAAACTATATATTGCGAAAATCATAAAATAGACAACTATGTATCAACCCACCAAACACAAATCCACAAACTCCAAGAATACAAAGCAACACTAATCAATAGCTTAGTCACCGGAAAAATTAAAATTACCCAAGAATCTCCAGTTAAAAAGCCACCGAATAAAGCATTTACAGATGCTGTTATCATTGCCGCTTTAGTCGCTAGATTTAGCGATGAAAAGTTCCAAATAAACCGTTTCCGATACACAAAGTTTTCTTACCTACTTCGTAGAAAATTAGGGCACAACGTTGACAATTATCAGAAAAAAGCTGCTGGGCCTTATGATGCTACCATCCGTTATCGTGGTGGCGAAAAGCTAGCAATCAATAAGCGTTATATTAAACAGATTAAAGATTATTATAAAGGTTTTATCAGCGATCAAAATATTGATGAAGCCCAAAAATATTTTCATAGCTGGTTTGATAAAAAATCTTTAGATTGGCTGGAACAGTTTAGGTATAAAAATAATGATGAACTAGGACTAATGACCACTATCGACAAAGCAATGTTGGAAGTTAGAGAAAGTAGCCAACCTGTAACATTGCAAAATATTAAGCAAGTTTTAAAAAGTGATAACGAATGGAAAAATAAGCTTAATCAAAAAATATACAGCGATAATAATATAGAAATTACTATTAAAAAATTAGAGGGGTTGTTTGGTGCTCAGTGAAATTAATGAACTAGCTTTGGAAAAATTGCTGGAGCAGAAATTAACAGGAACAACTCGTGAAGAAATGTCCGAGCCTAGTGCCGTCCGCGAGCAATCGGCAATCTACCAAGGCAATGGTTATGAGATTGGCTACGCCAGCGATTTCGATAGTGGCTTTGCCATCGACGCGCGCTTCTTCTGGCAATTCCTGCGCGCCACCCAACAAGACGAACTCGACAAGCTACAAAAAGGCGGCGACGATTGGCAGCGCAAGGTGCTCGAACGCTTCGACCGCTTGGCAAAAAAGCACGGCATCTTGCACCTGCTGAAAAAGGGGCTGGCAATCGACGATGCCCACTTGCAGCTCATGTACCCACCACCGCTCGCTAGTAGCGGCGCGCTGGTTCAGCAGAACTTCGCCGCCAATATCTTCAGTTGCACCCGCCAAGTGCCCTACTCGCGCGCCAACCCGCGCGAAGAGATCGACGTCGTGCTCTTTGTCAATGGCTTGCCCTTCGCGACGCTGGAGCTGAAAAACCCCTGGACTGGCCAAAGCGCGCGCGTCCACGGCCAAAGGCAATACCGCCAGGATCGCGACCAGTCGCAGACGCTCCTGCAATTCGGCCGCTGCCTGGTGCATATGGCGGTAGATACCGATGAGGTCTACATGACCACCAAGCTCGCGGGCGCCAAGACTTTCTTTTTGCCTTTTAACCAAGGCCACAACCACGGCGCCGGTAACCCGCCCAACCTCAACGGTCACAAAACCGCCTACCTTTGGGAAGAAGTCTTGAGCCGCACCAGTGTCGCCAACATCATCGAACACTTCATGCGCCTTGGTGGTACCACCAAGGATAAATTCGAGCAACGCACGTTGTTCTTCCCGCGCTACCACCAGCTCGACGTCGTCCGCAAGCTCATCGCCCACGCTCGCGACCATGGCGTCGGCCACACTTATCTCATCCAGCACTCCGCCGGTTCGGGCAAATCCAATTCCATCACTTGGGCGGCTTATCAGCTCATCGAGGTCTACCCCAGCCGCGCCGATCTGCCGGGCGCGCGCGGGCTTGAGCAGCCATTATTCGATAGCGTCATCGTCGTAACCGACCGCCGCATCCTCGACCACCAATTGCGCGATAACATCAAAAACTTCTCGGCGGTGCGCGAGCTCATCGCCCCCGCGCACAAATCCTCCGAGCTCAAAGCCGCGCTCGAACAAGGCAAGAAAATCATCATCACCACCATTCAGAAATTCCCGGTCATCGTCGCCAGCATCGGCGACTTGAGCGCCAAGCGCTTTGCTGTCATCATCGACGAAGCCCACAGCTCACAAAGCGGCTCGGCGCACGACAAAATGAACCAAACCATGGGTCAAGACAGCGACGCTCAGGATACCCAGGATCAAATCCTCGAAGCCATGCGCGCGCGCAAAATGCGCGGCAACGCCTCTTATTTCGCCTTCACCGCCACCCCGAAAAATACCACGCTGGAAAAATTCGGCAATCAGCAGCCCGATGGCAGCTTTCATCCATTCCATCTTTACCCCATGAAGCAGGCCATCGAAGAAGGCTTCATCCTCGACGTGCTCGCCAATTACACCACCTACCGCAGCTACTACGAAATCCAAAAATCCATCGCCGATAACCCAATATTCGATAGCACCAAGGCCCAGAAAAAGCTGCGCGCCTACGTCGAGCACAACCCCAGCACCATCCAAGCCAAAGCCCAAATCATGCTCGACCACTTCATTACTAACGTGGTCAATTGCAAAAAGCTCAAGGGCCAAGCGCGCGCCATGATCATAACCCAAGACATCGAATCCGCTATCCGCTACTACCAGGCCATCACGCGCCTGTTGGAGCAGCGCAGCTTTCCTTGCAAAGCGCTAGTCGCCTTCTCTGGCGCCAAACGCGTCGACGGCATCGAATACACCGAAGCCGACATCAACGGCTTTCCCGAAGATAAAACCAAAGAATACTTTGATGGCTACGACGATAAAGGCCAGCCCATAACCCACCACGGCGCCACCATCACCAACACCTACAGACTGCTCGTAGTCGCCAATAAATACCTCACCGGCTTCGACCAACCCAAACTCACCGCCATGTACGTCGATAAAAGACTACAAGGCGTTTTATGCGTACAAGCGCTATCGCGTCTGAATCGCTCGGCGCCCAAGCTCGGCAAGCGCAAAGAAGACCTCTTTGTGCTCGACTTCTTCAATAGCACTGATGAGATCAAGCGCGCCTTTGACGACTTCTACACTGCCACCAGCCTCTCCGAGGCCACCGACGTCAACGTACTGCACGAATTACTCGCAGCGCTTGGCGAAGTCGGCGTTTACTACTGGCAAGAAGTCGATCAATTCGTAAGCAAATACTTTGCTGGCGCCGCCGCCCAAGAACTCAGTCCCATCATCGACACCGCCGCCCAGCGCTTTAACAGCGAGTTAGAGATGGAAGACGACGACAAAGCCGACTTCAAAATCAAAGCCAAGCAATTCGTCAAAATCTACGGACAAATGGCGGCGATCATGCCCTTTGAAGTCGAAGACTGGGAAAAACTCTTCTGGTTTCTCAAGTTTCTCATACCCAAGCTCATAGTCCGCGACAGCGGCGACGAGCAAATAGACCAGCTATTAGAATCCGTCGACCTCTCGACCTACGGCCTCAAGCGCGTCAAACTCAACCAAGCCATCGGCCTCGACCCCAGCGCCACCGAACTCGCCCCGCAAAACCCCAACCCGCGCGGCGCCCACGGCGACGAAGACCAGGACCGCCTCGACGCCATCATCGCCAGCTTCAACGAACGCTGGTTCGGCGGCTGGGTCGACACCCCCGAAGAACTCCGGGTAAAACTCATCAACCTCGCCAACAGCATCAGCGCGCACCCCGACTTCGCCAGCAAATACCAAAACAACACCGACCAACAAAACAGCGGCCTCGCCTTCGCCAAAATATTCGACGAAGTCATGATGAACGACAGGAGAAAATACCTTGAACTCTACCGCCTCTGGAGCACCGACCCGGCATTCAAAACCGCCATGCAACAATGCCTCCGCGAGATGGTGGAGGCTTGATAACATGGAGCATCAGTAGAGGTGCGAGATCACCAACTTGTATGCATAAGACACTATTATGTTGAAAGCAGAATTACTTGAAATCATTGCCAATGGCGAGAATTCCGGGGTAGAGTTCAAGCGTGATGATATTCGCCCAGAGCAGCTTGCAAGGGAGGTTGTAGCTCTAGCTAATTTGGACGGCGGCAGGATCCTGCTGGGAGTTGAAGATAGTGGCGATATTAGCGGTATTACAAGGAAAGACTTGAGCGAATGGGTTCTCAATAGCTTTAGAGATAAAATCCACCCGCTAATAATACCTTTTTATGAAGAGGTGAAAGTTGATGATAGCAGAGCAGTTGCTGTCATTTCTGTATCGGCGGGCTTGTCGAAGCCCTATGTTGTCAGGCACAACGGCCGAGAGGATATTTATGTCCGAATGTTCGATCGTTCCGAACTGGCATCCAGAGAGCAGCAGCTACGCCTTTTTGAGAGTAGCAGGTTGCTGCATATTGAGGCGATGTCGGTGGCAGGAACCAGCATTAAACACCTGGATCTGGAAAGATTGCAGTTTTACTTGGCGTCTATTATTCAAGATGCGGATGTGCCTGACTTGAGCGATACCGGCAAATGGACCGAGCGCCTCTTAGGCTTAGGACTGATGGCGCAAGATACTATGGGCAATGTAACATGCTCTGTTGCTGGGCTTGTCTGTTTTGGCATTAATCCTAGAGGTATTCTACGCCAATCCGGGATTCGGGTTATGTCATTCAGCGGTACGGATTTAACTTATCAAGCTGATTTAGATGTCGTGATCAAGGGGCCTATGGTTGCCAGATATCGCCCAGACAAGGCGGGTGGCAGAGAATTAATCGACGCTGGAGTTATTGAGAAATTTTCACAAACACTTTACCCATTTGTCACCCAAGAATCTGATTCGATCAATGAGTACATGGTGCGCGAGAAGAGATGGCATTATCCTTGGGAGGCCATTCGCGAAGCGCTCGTCAATGCGCTTGTCCATCGCGATTGGACGCGAAGCGCAGATATTCAAGTCCGGAATTTCTCGGATCGAATTGAGATTGAAAGCCCGGGAAAACTACAGAACTCAATGACTGTAGAAAAAATGATCGCTGGGCGCCGTTCACCGCGCAATCCTTTGATCGTCGAAGTTATGAAAGATTTTGGCTATGCCGATTCTCGAGGTATGGGGGTGAGAACTAAACTTATCCCTTTAATGCGTGCGCACAATAACTGTGAGCCAATATTTGCCGCAACAGACGATTACCTAAAAGTAACGTTGCCACGAAAGGACAAAAATTCATGAGCTTCAACGGGATAAGTTGTAGGAAGCTTTAATAACAGACTCTGAAATGGTCAAGTCTTTGTGCACAAAGACTTGACTATTTCAGTCCTTCGTTTTTCCATCGAATACTCCTTCGTAAAATAGATCAAGTCACTCATCTTCACCCCCACCATCACAGACAATGTGGCCATTGATTGCTTTTGTTACCTTATCAAAATCCGACTCATAAAGTCGATCTTGCACTATGCGGTATTTCTCAAATTCGCTTTCGGCATGAGCTTTGGCGATCTCGGCGCTGACCTTGCCAGCATCTTGCAGGATTTCTCGATCCCACAATCTTAGAAAGCCGCTTAGCCGCTGCTCCCAATCGGCCATGGTCATAGGTATTTTGCGCGTGGCTTGCATCTCTGCCATATCCAAGTAAGCCGAGACGACGCGCTGCATTTGTGCCAGCTCGTACTCTGACAGATAATTTTTGGCGATGGTCGCATCGTACTTATGGATTTTGCTTGTTGGCGCGCCGTCCCAGTTAGTTAGGCCCATGTTCGTGCTTTGGTGGTTGGCTCGGTCGACGATAACCTCGGCGGCAGTTTGCCCGTGGATCGCGTAATGTAGCTTGTTTTGTATTGCAGCAAAAAAGCGCTTGGTGGCAGTGGCGGATGCGTCATAGTCCAGGGCGGTGGCGTAGATATCGGTGATCTTTTGGTAAAACTTGCGCTCAGATATTCTGATCTCACGGATTTTTTCCAGTTGCCGCTCGAAGAATTCGTTATCTAAAACACTGCCGCCTTTCTTCAGGCGCTCCTCGTCCATCGTCCAGCCTTGGATGGTGTAGTCCTTGACTATAGTATTAGCCCACTTGCGAAATTGCACCGCCCTCTCATTCTCAATCTTGAAGCCAACAGCAATGATAGCTTGCAAGCTGTAATGGTCTACTGCGCGCCGCACTTCTCTTTGCCCCTCTTTTTGAACTATTAAGTATTGCTTAATAGTTGCCGCGCGCTCTAGCTCGTTATCGCTAAAAATTCGCCTTAGGTGCTGGCTGATGGCAGCTACGGAAACGCCATAAAGCGTTGCCATCATCTTTTGCGTTAGCCAGATATTTTCATCTTCGTAGCGCATTTCAACGCTGGATTCAGTATCGCCAGTAGCAGCCACAAAGGTTAGGTATTCGGCAGCGGATGACCGAACATTATTAATTGGCAGTCTTTTATTTTCCATAAATAATAATTATAAGGCGATGACTCTTTTTTAGCCATAGCAATTCGCTCAAACAATGATTATCCATTATCCATTGTTCATTTCAGAATGGCGACGGAGATGGACGTGGTCAGGAACAGATTGCTGGGCAGACCGATGACGGCATCGAGCAAATTCTTAGCGATGAGCTGGGCGCGGATGCGCACCTCGTCGGCGCCGCGAAACAGCACGCCGTGGGACACGACGATGGCGACTCGCCCAACTCTATGGGTGGTGGCTTCTATCATGTGGCTGATGAGGGCGTAGTCGCCTTTGGATTTCGGCGGCACTCCGCGCCAGAAGCGCTTGTAAGTATCGCCTTCGGCTTCTGGCGTCAAGACGAAGCGTTCGCGTTCGATCTTGTGGCGGATGCGCACCTCGTCGTCGCCGTATTGCTCACGGTAGGTGGCGCAGGCGTCTTGCCAGACATCGGAGATGTATTTGAGGAAGAGCATTACCAGGATGTAATCCTTGTAACCGGCGGCGTCCATGACGCCGCGAAAGGTGTCGCAAGCCGCCCAGGCGGCGGCGTTGACGTCTTGTTGTTTTATGGTTTCAGTTGGCATTGGCGTGTTCCTGTGTCATCTGCAGCAAGATTGCTTGGGTGTAGAGCGCCCTACTCTGCTTGATATTTTCCAGGATTTGCTGCTCGCGGGTGGCGAGGTGAAATAAATCGGCGATTCGGGCTTGTTGAGCGAAGTCCACCTCATCCTCGGCAATGCTGGCCTTTCAGCAGCCGAGTACGATGAGCTAGCTGCTAAAATATAGCATCCGCTTCAAGAGGCGTCTCGTCTTGAGGCCGACCTGCGCCCTAACCTCATGCCGCACATAGCTACCAACCACAGCCTTACACTGATCTACCACGACCAGCAGCGCGAGGCGCAAACTAACGTACTACACGGCACGCGATACGCGTATTGCTGAGGCGATGATTGCCCACATACCATCTCAAATGCCTTTCAGGACCAATATCCATGAACCAGAATCGGCACACGCTCACGATGGGATAATGCATTCACTTGCTATGAACCAAAACCAGCACAAGCCAATTGCCAGAACCCACAATCGCCACCCCCACCCCCAAGTCCCCGCTCACCGCTAACGCCAAGCAATGAACGTCTTATTAAAATTCGCTCGATCGATTGACGGCGTCAACACCGCCATTGGCCTCGTGATTATGTACGGGGTCTATGCTCTTATGGGCATCTTGCTGTGGTCGTCGATCTCCAAGACCCTCTTCCTGCCGTCGCAATGGACGCTCGAGATGGCGCAATTCGCCATGGTGGCCTATTACATGCTCGGCGGCCCTTACTCAATCCTGATGGGCGCCAATGTACGGATGGATCTGTTCTACGGCACTTGGTCGCTACGCCGCAAAGCTACCGTAGACGTGATAACGGTGCTATTTTTGATCTTCTACCTCGGCGTGTTGCTTTACGGCGCGCTAGGCTCGACATCTTATTCATTGGGCTATTGGGGCACCGACCCTATCGCCTATTTCGCCGGGCTGCTAACTGGTTCAGAGGAGATTGGCCGCTTAGAACGCTCTTCCACAGCTTGGCGCCCGTACATCTGGCCTATCAAAGCCATTATGATCCTGGGGTTGTTTTTAATGTTGCTGCAGGCGCTTGCGGAGTTGATTAAAGACATTGCCCGCGCTCTAGGGCGCGACATTGCCGAGTTAAAAGCATGAGCCAGGAACATATCGCCCTCTTCATGTTCGCCTCGATGATGCTGATGCTCATCAGCGGGCAGCGCGTCTTTGGCGCCATCGGCGCCATTGCCGCGATCGCGGCTATCGCCCTCTGGGGCACTGGCGGCCAAGACATCCCATTTGCCGCAGCTCTCAAGCTCATGAAATGGTATCCGCTGCTGACGCTGCCGATGTTCATCTTCATGGGCTATATACTCTCTGAAACCCGCTTGGCAGACGATTTATATCGGATGTTCCACGTCTGGTTCGGCAAGGTCAACGGCGGCTTGGCGATGGGCACGATTGGCCTCATGGTGTTGATCTCGGCGATGAACGGGCTATCGGTAGCTGGCATGGCGATTGGCGCGACCATCGCGCTGCCAGAGCTTTTGCGCCGTGGCTATAACAAGCTGATGGTTACCGGAGTCGTCCAAGCTGGCTCATCGCTGGGGATTTTGGTGCCGCCGTCGGTAGTGCTGGTGCTATATGCGATGATCGCGCGCCAACCAGTCGGCCAGTTATGGCTCGCCGGCATCCTGCCAGGCTTGATGATGGCGGCGCTATTTGTCATCTACATCTGGATCCGCTGCCGCATGAACCCCAGCCTGGGGCCAGTCGCCACCGATCTCGACAGCGTAACGCGCGCCGAAAAACTCCGCCTCTTAGGCGCTGGCGTTCTGCCTTTGGTGATTTTTGCCTCGATGATGGTGCCCTTCGTCAATGGCTGGACTTCGCTAGTAGAAAGCTCGGCGATTGGCGCGCTCGCCGCCCTCACCGCCGCGCTGCTCAAGCGGCGCATGACTTGGGCAATTTTTCATTCTTGCACCAAGCAGACGCTCGGCATCTCTTGTATGTTCATGTGGATCATACTGGCGGCGCTCGGCTTTGGCGCGGTCTTCGATGGCTTGGGCGCGGTCAAAGCCATTGAAACGCTGTTCACCGAGCAATTGGGGCTCAGCCCGTGGGCAATCCTGATTTTGATGCAGCTAAGCTTCATACTGATGGGCACATTTTTGGACGATACAGCAATGCTGGTAATTGTCGCGCCGCTCTACGTGCCATTGGTCGGAGCTCTAGGCTTTGACCTGATTTGGTACGGAGTGCTATATACCATCACCACACAGATTGCCTATATGACCCCCCCTTTCGGCTACAATCTGTTTCTAATGAAAGCGATGGCGCCGCCGGAAATTGGACTGAAGGATATTTACCGATCCATCATTCCCTTTGTCGTGGTCATGGTAATTGCATTGGCAATCATAATGCTCTTTCCCCAGATCGCCCTATGGCTGCCGGAGTATGTCTATAATAAATAATTTCAACAACCCGAGGAAGTCAAAATGACCAACACCACTAGAAGAAAATTTATCACCACCGCCGCCGTCGGCGCTGCCGCAGCGCCACTAGCGGCACCAGCTATAGCCAGCAGCACCATTAAATGGCGTATGCAGACCTACGCTGGCGCCGCGCTCGCCGCGCACGTGATTGACCCAGCGATTCAAATGTTCAACAAGATTGCTGGCGACCGCATGCAGATCGAGCTGTTTTACGCCGACCAACTGGTGCCCACCGGCGAGCTCTTCCGCGCCATGCAGCGCGGCACCATCGACGCAGTGCAATCTGACGACGACTCGATGGCGTCGCCTACTGACGTCACAGTCTTTGGCGGCTATTTCCCCTTTGCCTCGCGCTACTCCCTGGATGTGCCCGTGCTCTTCAACCAGTACGGCTTGAATGAAATCTGGGACGAGCAATACAGCGCCGTCGGCGTCAAGCATATCAGCGCCGGCGCTTGGGATCCTTGCCACTTCGCCACCAAAGACCCCATCCGCAGCCTTGACGACCTCAAAGGTAAGCGCGTCTTCACCTTCCCAACCGCCGGACGTTTCTTGAGCCAATTTGGCGTCGTCCCAGTAACTCTGCCTTGGGAAGACATCGAAGTCGCAGTGCAAACCGGCGAGCTCGACGGCATAGCCTGGTCGGGCATCACTGAGGACTACACCGTCGGCTGGGCGGACGTAACCAACTACTTCCTGACCAACAACATCTCCGGTGCCTGGGCGGGCTCCTTCTTTGCCAACATGGACCGCTGGAACGAATTACCCGAAGACCTGCAAACGCTCTTCCGCGTCTGCTGCGATCAGTCGCACTACTACCGCCAGTGGTGGTATTGGGGCGGCGAAGCCAATTTGCGCGTCAACGGCACCAAGATGCAGCTAACCTCGATCCCGGATGCCGAATGGGCTAAAGTTGAGAACGCTGCTGTTGCCTTCTGGGATGAAATCGCCGCCGAAGGCCCAGTCCAAGCCAAGGTCGTGGACATCTTCCGCAAATACAACGCTGATATGCAAAAAGCCGGCAGACCATACCGCTACGGCTAGCTACCCAAAGCGCGCGGAGCAATCCGCGCGCTTTTTTTGTGGATAAATAGGAATTGGGGATGAATCTTGACGAGCTAAAGCTACAAATCGAGCAAGGCACAGTCGACACCGTACTGACCTGCATCGTCGATATGCAAGGGCGGCTCATGGGCAAACGCCTGCATGCCGAAGCCTTTCTCGAAATCGCCGACGGCGGCGAAACCCACTGCTGCAACTATCTCTTGGCGACCGACTTGGAAATGGCGACTCCTGATGGCTACGCCTCCACCAGTTGGTCGGCGGGCTACGGCGATTACGTCATGCAGCCGGACCTGAGCACACTACGCCCAGTGCCGTGGCTGGAAGGCACCGCCCTCTGCCTCTGCGACATTCTCGACCACCACACCCACGCCCCTATCGCCTTCGCCCCGCGCGAGGTGCTCAAGCGCCAAATCGCCCGCGCCCAAGCTATGGGTTTTACCCCCATCATGGCGACCGAATTGGAGTTCTTTTTATTCCAAGGCACCCACGACGCCATCGCTCGCGGCGGCTTTCAAAATCTGCAGCCTATCTCTAATTACAACGAAGACTACCACATCCTGCAAACCAGCAAAGAAGAGCCCATCATGCGGCCTATCCGCAACCACCTGCGCGCCATGGGCATCCCCATCGAAGGCAGCAAAGGCGAAGCCGAAGCCGGTCAAGAAGAGCTCAACATCAAACACGCCGAGGCCTTAGCCACCGCCGATCACCACACGCTCGCCAAGCACGGCGTCAAAGAAATCGCCCACCTTCACGGCCACGCCGCCACCTTCCTGCCGAAATGGCACCATAACCGCGTCGGCTCGGCAGCACACGTGCACCAATCGCTGTGGTCCAACGAGCAAAACGCCTTTTACGACGCGAGAGCCGCCATGGGCAAATCGCCAATCATGGATCACTACCTCGCCGGCCTTTTACGCTACGCCCGCGATTACACCGTCTTCCTCGCCCCCTACATCAATAGCTACAAGCGTTTCGCCAAAGGCACCTTTGCCCCCACGCAAATCGTCTGGTCGGTCGATAACCGCACCGCTGCCTTTCGCCTGTGCGGAGAAGGCACGAAAAGCATCCGCGTCGAATGCCGCACGCCCGGCTCCGATATTAATCCCTACTTAGCGCTCGCGGCAATGCTGGCGGCGGGCCTGCAAGGCATCGCCGAAAAGCTCGAACTACCCGCGCCCTTCCAAGGCGACGCCTACGCCGACGCCAACCAACAACACCTTCCAGCAACCCTGCGCGATGCCCGCGATGCCCTTCTAGCATCAAGTATGCTCCAAGAAGCCTTTGGCGCCGAAACCGTCGCCCACTACGCGCGCGCTGCCGAATGGGAAATTGAAGAATTCAACCGCGTGGTAACTGATTACGAAATCGCCCGCGGCTTTGAAAAAGCATGACGCTGCTCAAGTGCGTCTCGCCCATTGACGGCAGCCTGTACGCCCAGCGCGAGAGCATTCCCACCAATTCCGCCCGCTCGCGCATAGCGCAAATGCGCCAGGCGCAGAGCTCCTGGGCAGCCCGGCCAATAGCAGAACGCGCCGCCCTGGTCATGCAAGGCGTCGACGCCGTCGGCGCCATGAACGACGCCATCGTCCCCGAGCTCGCGCATATGATGGGTCGACCAGTGCGCTACGGCGGCGAATTCGGCGGCTTCCACGAGCGCGCCAGCTACATGGCGCAAATCGCCCCTGATGCCCTGGCGCCCATCGCAATCGGCGACGACGATGGCGATCACTTCCAGCGTTACATCAAGCGCGTACCCCAGGGCGTGGTATTCGTGGTCGCGCCGTGGAACTACCCGTACATGACCGCGATCAACACCATCGCCCCGGCTCTAATCGCTGGCAACGTCGTACTCTTGAAGCACGCCACGCAAACGCTATTAGTCGGCGAACGCCTCGCCGCCGCCTTCCACAGCGCGGGCATACCCGCAGATGTCTTCGCCAACATCTTCTTAGACCACCCCACCACCTCCGAGCTCATCGCCGAGGGCGCTTTTGATTGCATCAACTTCACCGGCTCGGTCGCCGGTGGTCGGCAAATGGAGCGCGCCGCCGCTGGCACCTTCACCGCCGTCAGCACCGAGCTCGGCGGCAAAGACCCGGGCTACGTAATGGCAGACGCCGACCTCGACGCCGCCGTCGCCACCCTGATCGACGGCGCCATGTTCAATTCCGGCCAGTGTTGTTGCGGCATCGAACGCATCTACGTCCACCACGCGCTCTTTGAGCGCTTTGTCGAACAATCCGTCGAGCTGGTCAATAGCTACGTTCTAGGCAACCCGCTCGACCCCGCCACCAGCATCGGCCCCATGGCGAACGCGCGCTTTGCCGCCGAAGTCCGCGCCCAAATCGAAGAAGCCATTGCCCAAGGCGCCACCGCCCACATTAAGCGCTCGCCCCAAGACAACGGCGGCTGCTACCTGACGCCGCAAATCCTCACCAACGTCGACCATAACATGCGCCTAATGCGCGACGAGAGCTTTGGCCCCGTAGTCGGCATCATGCCAGTGCGAGACGACGACGAGGCCATCGCGCTAATGAACGACAGCGAATTTGGCCTCACTGCCAGCCTTTGGACTCAAGATATTGAACGCGCGGCGCGCATCGGCGATAGCCTGCAAACCGGCACCGTCTTCATGAACCGCGCCGACTACCTCGATCCAGCCTTGTGCTGGACTGGCTGCAAAAACACCGGCCGCGGCGGCGGCCTCTCGGTCATCGGCTATCACAACCTCACGCGGCCGAAATCCTATCACCTCAAGAAAACCACATCATGAGCTTAGTCGGCAACTGGTCTTACCCAACATCTATCAAATTCGGCGCTGGCCGCATCTCCGAGCTCGCCTCCGCCTGCGCCCAAGCAGGCATCTCGCGGCCATTGTTAGTAACAGATCGCGGACTCGCCACCCTACCAATCACAGCAAGCACCCTGGACCTCATGGCGAGCGCGGGTCTGGGGCGCGCCATCTTTAGCGACGTCGACCCCAACCCCAACGAGCACAACCTCGCCACCGGAGTAGCAGCCTACAAAGACGGCGGCCACGACGGCGTCATCGCCTTTGGCGGCGGCTCCGGCCTCGACCTTGGCAAAATGGTCGCCTTCATGGCGGGTCAATCGAGGCCGGTCTGGGACTTTGAAGATATAGACGACTGGTGGACTCGCGCCGACGCCGCAGCCATCGCGCCCATCGTCGCCGTCCCCACCACCGCTGGCACCGGCTCCGAAGTCGGACGCGCCAGCGTCATCACCAACTCGCAAAGCCAGGAGAAAAAAATCATCTTCCACCCCAAAGTCCTGCCGTCGGTAGTCATTTGCGATCCGGAGCTCACAGTCGGTATGCCGCCCGCCATCACTGCTGGCACCGGGCTCGACGCCTTCGCCCATTGCGTCGAAGCCTTCTCCAGCCCGCACTACCATCCTATGAGCCAGGGCATCGCCATCGAAGGCATGAAACTGGTCATCGACAACCTCCCCCGCGCCTACCAGGACGGCGCCGACATCGAAGCCCGCGCCAACATGATGAGCGCCGCCGCCATGGGCGCCACCGCCTTTCAGAAAGGCTTAGGCGCCATCCACGCCCTCAGCCATCCGCTCGGCGCCATGCACCACACTCATCATGGCACCACTAACGCCGTCTGTATGCCCGCCGTCCTCCAGCTCAACCGCCCCGCCATCCAACAGCGCTTTGACCAAGTAGCCAGCTATCTCGGCATAGACGGCGGCTTTGACGGCTTTTGCAACTTTGTCGACCAATTCAACCGCAAACTCGGCATCCCCAATCGCATGTCCGACCTTGGCGTCGCCAACCCCGATATCGACCGCCTCACCACCACCGCCCTCCAAGACCCCAGCTGCCACGGCAACCCCATCCCCCTAACCCCCCAAACCACCCGCAACCTATTCCAAGCCGTACTCTGAAATTGAATGGACAATTTATAATTAACAATTATTAGTTGAACTATTTTGGGAGGCCTGACTATGATAACTAATAGTCTATTGCGCGAGAAATACCGTGTGCAAAAAGAGCTGAGTGATAAGGCTGGGCATGACTTAGCCAGGTATGTGTCTAACTCACACTTGAAAATGAAAGAAATTGAGGCGATGTATGGCGTGAAGTTTAAGTGCGCCAAGCCAGCTTTAGCACCACAAAAGCCTGCTGATCATGCACCTAGTCTGAACTCTGCTTCTGGGTGATGCCCACAGATAAACGCAGATTAGAATCAAGAGCGTCTACTAGCAATCGGTAGGAGGCGTCTGCGTGGGTCGCCGAGGCGCGGTCTGATTGCTAATCTACTATTTGCCGATAGCTCGGTGCCCTGGGAGCGCGTGGCGTCTCGCCCGCCGTGTAAAAAGTGAACCCATCGGGTTCGGCTTTTGGGCAAATAGGTTTGTCTGAGCAGTGGAACTAACTAGATCTGGATTTTCAGTAGAGCTCAAAACACAGCATGGCACCATAGCCTGTTATCTGCCAGTATTATTCCGATTCACTGCTGTTGCTCGCTGTCTGGATTTTTTCCACAATTTGTGCTTTGACTAGGTGGGTTGGAAGGCCGCCTACGGCACTTTATTATACGGCGACCGAGACGGATCGCGCTCCCAGGCCTAATCCCAGCAAAGATGGTATAGCTTCTCACCTGCCAGTTAATAATCGCGCGACGCTATGCAGTTAGGTGATAGTCATCGCTCCATAAAAGAGCACACCTACAAAAAATGAAATCGCTATGGATAATGCTATCATTTCTATCATAATTTCCCTATCTCCTCATATGTTCAAATTTAACATCAGATGGTTATGAGTTTTTCAGAGCAGACTAATTAATAATTACCCATTATCAACCACAGATAGACACAGATACTAGAAATGCTGGCGAGGTGCAGGCATCGCACGCTACGCCAACTAAAAATTAATCTAAAGACTTACTCTCTTCTTGAATAGCCTTAATTTTCTCAAGCTGCACATCGCTAAGTTCAGCTACCCACTCAGGGGACATTTTTTCTAAAGCCTTCAAAATTACTTCTCGGCGACCTAGCTCTAGGCCTTGTTTGTAACCTCGTTCGTAGCCTAGCTCGTAGGCCTTTTCAGGAGAGAGAGTCAATCGACCATTCTCCACAACTAGGTGGTACGCAAAAAGTTCCTCTACATCTACGCTAAGCATTTCGCGCTCTCCTTAACCAAATTTGTAAGTTGCAATTTCTCGCTTTCTCGCTCAGGTGGCTAGCTTCATCAGAAGCTTAGGCATTACAGGCTGACGATCTAAAAATTTACTTCAAGACTTGTCTTCTCCTTGAATAGCCTTAATTTTTTCAATCGGCACGCCGCTAAATTCAGCCACTTGCTCGGGCAGAAATTTGTCCAGGAGCCTCAAGACTATTTCCTGTCGTTCTTGCTCTTGACCCTGCTCACGGCCTTCCTCGCGGCCTTCCTCACGGCCTTCTTCGCGGCCTTGAACCTGTCCACGCTCCAAACCTTCCTGATATGTAGCAAGTTCCTCTATATTTACAATCATTTTAGATTTCTCCTTAACCAAGTTTTGTAAGTTGCGATTTCTCGCCAAATTCTCCAGCTTGAACAAGCTATTGCGGAGGCTATCGAGCTGATCACTGTGCAAGCGCCGTAGCTCTTCGACTATGTGAGTCACCACCGGCTCGGGTTCACCACCGATATCGCAAAGTATAGCCAGCACCAAGGTATCAGGGTTGCCTGAGCGCAAAAAATGCTCCCCATCTAGTCGACGCATATCCATGATGTTATAGCAGTAGCGCCACTTGCGAGCCTGTACGTGGTCGGGCATAGTCAAAGGCGCCTTGCCGATGTACAACAGATGCTGCTCAATTTCATTGTTCAATATTTGCCTCACTTTCCTGGAGGTGTCCCTGCCCATAGATAGATGGGCAGGGAATAGCCGGAGTTATTTCTCAAATACATGGAGGAATGTGTCTGGATGAGGACGGACGCGATAATTATCGGTTTCATCACCGAAGATGACTTTGCCATTTTCATCCAATCCAATCACAGTTGCCATCACCGTATCAGCAGGATAGCCAGACATTCCAGCAGGCGATCCACCAATATCGGCGATGCCCAGAGCTTTGGCAGCACGAAGATCGTCGTCTTGCAGGATTTCAAAGCTTGCTGGTAGCGCCAGTTTTTTAGCCAAACTCGCTGAGTTTTTGAAGCCCTGGTTGGAGATAAACTTTACCTTAGTGCTAGACTTTTTCAGCCTGTCAGCTTTTGCTAAAACTTCTTTTAGCTGATTCATGCAGAACGGGCACCAATTGGCTCTAAAGAATACGATCAATGTTTTCGAGCCAGTAAAGGAAGCAGATGTAATATCTGCACCATCCAACTGCTTTAGCGGCACTTCTGGGAGGCTTTGACCTTTAACAATGGCTGTGCTCTTTCGACGACCATAACTTGAATATATCCAGATAAACCACTGGACGAACGCCGCACCATAGATAGCAAGGCCAAGGGCGACATATTCATATGGCGCTTCAATGCCGCGTGAAAATGCCGTAAAACAAGTCAACGCCACGCCGACAAAGCTCATTGCTTGAACGATTGGTAATCTCGCCGATGTTCGAGTCAGCCCAAATACATTCGTTGCAATTAAAAGTATAAATGGCGTTGGGAAGGTTGTCAGAAAACTCCCAATCCAAATCGGATTACCCTGCGATATAAAGACCATAATCGCGGAGCCCACGCCGCCAATCAGGTTTGATAAAATTAGTGGCAAAATTGCTTTTTTCATTACCTCATTCCTTGTTGCAAATTTAGAATTTGAGAATTCAATCAATAGATTTCTCACCTACCATCTAAGTATCGCTTATTTGCTTTTCCGATGGTAGGGCGCTAAAATAGCTAACTGTTAGTTGAAAAACGAATGACGGAAAATGAATCACCGCGTATCCACATTGCAGTTGTTTTGTCGCGTAGCCCGCACAGGAAGCTTTACAGCGGCGGGTCAAGAAGTTGGCTTAACCCAACCTTCTGTATCTCGAATCATCAATAGCTTAGAAAAAGAGCTCGGCGCCGCACTGTTTGTCAGAAGCACTCATGCTGTAAGTTTGACCGAGGTGGGCGAAAACTACCTAAAAAGACTCGAGCCGATCTTATTGTCTTTAGAAGAAGCAAATCATATGCTGCGTGATGACGGCACCTTTAAGAGGACGGTTGCGCGTTGGCAGCTCTACTAGCTTTGCTATACGTGAGCTTATTCCGCGCCTACCGTCATTTCTAGGGGCTAACCCGGATATTCATGTTGATTTCGTATTATCGGATTCCATGCAAGAGCTAATTGGCCAAGGCATTGATGTTGCACTACGCTTTGGCGCACTAACAGATTCGACAATGGTTGCGCGCAAGCTAATAGAAGCGGAACGTATTTTGGTAGCCTCAGTGGGATATTTAGAAAAAAACGGCTATCCCCAAAGTCCTGCTGATCTTGCCAAGCATCGTGGAATCATAGGTCCCTCTAGTTCGGGGGCTATGGGATGGAGCTTTGAAAAAAATGGCGAGCAGCTATCCGTACAGATGAAAAGTCAGCTTATGGTTACTGTCAATGAAGCCTCTACCGCTGCCGCACTTGCGGGCATGGGCATTATTTCCACCTCGATATTAGGATGCCGAAAGGAAATTGAGAGTGGCGAATTAATAAGGCTACTGCCCGATTGGAAGATCGGATTTACGGAAGTTCATGCTGTCATCGCCGCTGGTCATAAAGCCAAACCATCAGCTCGCGGCTTTGTCGATTACCTTGCTGCGTCTTTTCGTGAGGTTACATGAGAACCTAAATGTGATATGGAAAGCTTTACTTAGGTTGTTGCTCGCTTAGTTGTAATTCGCGGAAGAAGGTGAGGGCTTCGGGGTTGGCGAGGGCGTTGCTGTTGTCGACCAGGCGGCCGTTGATGCTGTTGGCGATGGCTTGCTCGGCTATCTTGCCGCTCATGGTGCGCGGGATGTCGGGGGCGCTGATGATGAGCTTGGGTACGTGTCGCGGCGAGGCGTTGGCGCGCAGGCGGTTCTTTATCTGCTCGCTTAGTTGTTCATCGAGTTGCTGACCTTCTGCGAGCAGCACGAATAATACGATCTGCTCATCGCTATTGTGCCGCCAACCCACCGCTGCGGCTTCGCGCACGGCGGCGATGGTGGCTAGTTGTCGATAGATCTCGGCGCTGCCAATACGCACGCCGCCCGGGTTGAGGGTGGTGTCGGAACGCCCGAGGATCGAATAGGCGCCGCTCTGGTGGCGAACGACGTAATCGCCGTGCGCCCAGATGCCCGGGTATTTGGCGAAGTAGGCTTTGTGGAATTTGCCACCGTCGGCGTCGTCCCAAAAGCCGACTGGGACAGTGGGAAAGCTCTGGAGGCAGACTAGCTCGCCTTCCTGCTCGTGCACGCTCTGGCCGTGCTGGTCGAAGACGGCGCAATCCATGGCTAATGCTGAGCACTGCAACTGACCGCGCACGACTGGTAAGAGTACGCAGCAGCCCAGCAGTAAGCCGACTAAATCGGTGCCGCCGCTTATCGACGCCAAGTGTACGTCGGCTTTGACGCGCTGGTAAATGTAGTCGTAGACCGCTGGTGGTAGCACCGAGCCGGTGGAGAATACCGACTGCAGAGTTTCCAGGCGGTAATGCTGCTTGATGTCCAAATCGACGTTCGCGAGTTCCGAGTAATAACGCGCGCCGGCGCCAAAATGGCTCACACCCTCGGCGTCTACTATCTGCAATAATCTATCGGGGCTGGGGTGCATCGGCGAGCCATCGTAGACCACCAGTTGCGCGCCCAGCGCCAACGCCGACGCCATCCAATTCCACATCATCCAGCCGCAGGTGGTGAAGTAAAACATCTTGGATTGGGCGCCGAGCTCGCAATGCAGCCCGAGCTCGCAGAGGTGTTTGAGCAGGACGCCGCCAGCTCGATGGACGATGCATTTCGGCTGGCCGGTGGTTCCTGACGAGAACAGGATGTACAGCGGCGCCGAGAACGGCAACTGGACAAAGTCTATGGTGCAACCAGGCGGCGCCAGCCAATCTTCCCAGACGGCGCAATCCGGCCAGTTGGGTTTGGCGTCGTTATCCAGAAAGGGTATGACGACGCAGTCGGCGAGTTCGGGGAGCTTTTGCTTGAGCTCGGCGATTTTGTCCTGGATGCTGATTTGCTTGCCAGCGTAGCTGTAGCCGTCGACCGCGAACAGCAGCTTGGGGCGGATTTGGCTAAAGCGATCGATCAAGGCTGGCGCGCCAAAGTCGGGCGAAGCCGAGGCGAAGATGGCGCCGATGGCGCTACAGGCGAGCATGATCACCAGGCTCTCGGGGCTATTGGCGACGCAAGCGCAGACGCGGTCGCCGACGCCAACTCCGCACCTCTGCAAGCCACGGGCGCAGCGCGCGACCAAAGCGTAGAGCTCTTGATAGCTTAGGGTTGTGGTACTGCCGTCTTCTTTGATGGCAGTAATCGCCGTGGCGCTGTCGCGGCGCTGCAGTAGGTGCTCGGCGTAGTTCAAGGTCGAGCCGGCAAACCAGTCCTTGGCCTTAAAATCCTGCTGGTAGAAAGCTCCACCCGAGCGCTGGGCGCCGCGCACTTGGAAGTAATCCCAGATGTGCCGCCAAAATCTATCAGTATCGGCGATGCTAAAATGATGCAGCTTGTGATAATCGACCATGCTGTCGAAGCCGCTCAGGGAGATGTTCTCGGCGCGCTCTATGTAGCGGGCGAAAGCCAGCATGTTGCTGTCTGCCATCCTCGAAGCGTCTGCTTGCCACAAAATATCTTTAGTGTTCATTTATCGTTGATGTTATCGACTAATCGAGCTTTGCTGCTCTTGGGCTCCAATATTAACCCAGAAACCAATGTGGCGGCTGCCATTACCCGGCTTCGAGCACGTTACCGCATTATCGAGCTCGGGCAATTGTGGCGGATTCCCGCGGTGGGCAGCTGCGCCGGTCAAGCCGATTTTATTAATCAAGGCTTAGTTATCGAGTGCGGCGTTGATTTGGCTGAGCTGAAGAGCGATATGAAAAGCATAGAGCGTAGCATCGGCCGCGAGCCGGGCGGCAAAAACGCGCCGCGCTGCATTGATATCGACGTTATCCATTTCGACGGCCGCGTGGTCGACGCTTCGCTGTTTCAGTACGATTTTATGCGCACGATACTCGCCGAGCTGCAGGCGCATCATCCGTGGCTAGCTGAGCTTGATTAAGAGTTTTGCATAACTTGAGACCGCGGGCAAAAAACGGAGATTTTTGTTCTTAAGCTCAGCAGCAAAGCGCAGTTTATTCAATAGTAAATGAGCATTTGCGAACGCGGAGCAATGCTGGGGCAAAAAGAGTCTTTTTGCAAAGGTCTCGATTAGTGCCCATAAAGATTAAGCTGAGCGCGGGTAATGGCGCCGCTATTGCCTTCGCGGAGGTCGTCGATCTGTATCTGCCAAGTGCCGCGAGCGGCTTCTCCGTAGAAGGCGTTGCTCAGCAGAGTGCTATCGAAATCGCTGCCCTCGTAGATATTGAAGGGCGTTAGCAGAACGCTGCGCGTGCCCGACGGTGATATTAGCGTTACCGCTAAATCGGCGATATTGCTGTGGCTGATGGTCAAATCCAACTGCGCCGCCTCGACGCTGAGCTCGGAGCTGATGGCTATGTTGAGGTCGGCAGAGAAACCGGTGGCGTCGGGGATGCTGACGCTGGAGCTCAAACTGGAGCTGATTTTGCGCCAGGTGCCGAGGCTGCCCTGCTGGTAGGCGCCCGCCAATTCGACGGCAGCGCCCGCGTCGACGACGCCAAAGCCGTACCAATTGTGAAAGCTGTAGCCTGCGGAGTTGCTCAGCCAGGCGTCGCGCGCGCTGAAGAGTATGTTTTTGGACTCCTCGTGAGTGGCGCCGCTGGAATCGGCCGAGCAATCGGAATTGATGCAGAGCTGCGCGGCGACGTCGAGCACTGCGAGCTCGCTATCGACGGGACGCGCGCTTTGGGCGAGGATGTGCTTGACGTCGCGCCAGCTCAGGTCGGGGTTGGCTTCGAGCACGAGCGCGACTACGCCCGAGACCATTGGGGTCGCCGAGGAGGTGCCGTTGAAGGTCGAGGTGTATTCGCAGTTGGCATTGAGTTGGTCGTTTTCGTGGAAAGAGGTTTCGCTGGTAATAACCGAGCTATTAAAAAAATTAAAAGTGACTTGCTCCGTGGTATAGCCGCGGTTGCAGCCGACTTGATCGACGGTAATCATGGCTGGCTGCCACGTGACATCGGCGATGATAAAGTTCTCGTGGCTGAGCCCGTAAGGCTCAAGCTCTTGGTCGATGTAGTCTTGCTCCCAACCGAATTCGCCGCCCGGGGCGCTAACCCAGATCGTAGAGCTCGAGCTCGAATAGCTGGATTTACTGCCTTGGGCGTTGACAGCTCCTACTACTATTTGATATGGGTAAGTCTGCTCGGGCTCCATGTTGCCGTTCCAGCAGGTTAGCCCCAGGCTATCGCAAAGAGCGTTGCCTAAGTCGGAGTTGAATTTATTGCCCACGGCTTTGGTGTAGATGGCGCCTAGACCTGAGCGCAGGGCGCCAGTGCAAGTGGTCGTGCTGTCGAAGGCGCCGCCGCTGGTAAGGCAGCTAAAGGCGTCGAGCAGGGTTTGGCTCAAGCGCGCGTCCTGGGTGAGAATAGCGCCGAGGCTTTTGTTGAAGATGTCGGTGTTCGCCAGCTTGTCGTCGAGGCCATGGGCGAGCGCGTATCCGCTGGTGGTTTGCGGGCTGGCGCTGAGATAGTTAAAGCCTTGGAGCTCGGCTTTGGGCGCGACTCCCGAGACGCCGACGCCGTTATCGCCGACAGCCGCGATCAAGCCTGCCACCGATGTGCCGTGGTCGCCGCTGGTGGCGGTGTTGTTGGTTGGGTCGTCGTCTTCCTCGACGTAATCGTAAGATCCGCCAGCGACGATGTTGGCTTGTAAGTCCGGGTGCTGCAATTCGAGCCCGGTATCGATGACGTTGACGCGGACGCCGTCGCCGCTCCAGCCTTGGGCAAGGGCAGCGCTGTGGCGGATGTCCTCGTCGGCAGTGCCCGGATTGCTGGTGAAGGCGGCTTGGCCGCTATTGTGCAAATGCCATTGGTATTGCTGCAATGGATCCTCTGCGACTATCTGCTCGGCGATGGGTACGTCCAGCGTAGTCTGCGCGCTGGCGCCGACGCTGTTGATGGCGGCAACCGCGTAAGAATAACTGCCCGAGCTTAAACCGCTCTCGGCAAAAGAGTTCGTGCTCACTGATTGCAGCTCGGCGCTATCGCGATAGACCTGATAGCTACTGGCGGTGCTCACAGCGTCCCAAGTCAAGGCTACGCTGAAGGCGTCGGTCGTTGCCATGAGATTGGTCGGCGCTGGGGGTGCTTGGGTGATGATGTCTGTAACCGTGGCAGAGGTAGAGACTTTGGCGCTCTCGCCAGCGGCGTTGACCGAAGATACCGAGTACGAGTAGGTGCCCGAGTCTAAGTCGCCCTCAAAAAAATAATTCGAGTTGGTGGCTAGCAACAGTGAACTGTCGCGGTAAACGTTATAGCTGGTGGCTAGCTCGGCGACGCTCCAAGTCAAATCGACCCTGCTGCCGTCTACCGCTGCGCTCAGGTTGGTTGGCGCTGAGGGCGCTGTTAGATCGTCGTTATCGTCGTTGCCGCCGGCTGAGGTGGGGGAATTGTTGTCGTCGATGCCCAAGCAGGCGCTAAGCAACAACGTCGACAGGACGATCAGCGCTAAATGTTTACAGCCGTTCATGGCTCTACTGTACTGCAAGTAATTGCTTGCCCAGTAAATAATCGGTCATCTCCCGTGCTGAGACTACGCCTTTGCCCGGCCTTTGCAGCGCTATTAGCTCTAAGCAGCCTTGACCGCAGCGGAGTAGCAGTTGGCGCTGGGCGTTGATGCTTAGGGTTCCGGGCGCTAGTGTGGGTGTTGTTGGGCTGTTGGCGGGGCGGACTTGGTGCACGCGTAAGCGCTGCGAGCGATAATCCAACCAGCAAGCCCCGAGCGCGCGGATTTGCCTGTCGAGCTCAAGGCTGCTTTTGCGGCAATTGAGCTCGTACATGGCTTTGCTGATTTTAGGGGCATAGCAAGCTTCGGAGTCTTGCTGCGGGTGCTCGGTGGGATTATTGCCTGCGGCTAATTGCTGCAAGGTGGCGACGAGCATGGTCGAGCCTAATCGCGCTAGTTGCGCGCGTAGGCTCGGACTGGTGCTGTCGGGATGGATGTCGATGCTTTGCTGGCTCAGGACTGGCCCGCTATCCAAGGCCTCGACGATACGCATGATGCTGATGCCAGTGCTGGCGTCGCCAGCGAGCAGCGCGTGTTCGATAGGGGCGGCGCCGCGCCAGCGTGGTAGTAAAGAGGCGTGGACGTTGACCGCCGGTACGGCTTCCAGCAACAAATTAGGTAACAGCAAGCCGTAAGCGACGACGACGAGTAGTTCGACGCGTTGTTGCTGTAGTAAGGTCAAGGTTTGAGCGTCGACGCGCTCGGGTTGATGTAGCGCTAAGCCCTGCTCCAAGGCTAGAGCTTTGACTGGCGAATGCTGGAGTTTGCGCCCGCGTCCGGCTGGTCTATCGGGTTGCGACAGCACTAACTTGGGTCGCCAGCCAGCGTCAATGAGCGCCTGTAAATGGACGGCGGCAAAATCGGGAGTGCCAGCGAAGGCGATGTTCACGCCTTGAGTTCGACCAGCTTGGTGCGTACGCGCTCTACTATTTGCTCGTCGCTTTGCTGCTGCTCGATGCCGAGGCGAATTTGCTCGACCAGGCAGGAGCCGACGACTACTCCCGAGCACAACGCCGAGAGCTCGCGCACTTGCTGCGCGCTTTTGATGCCGAAGCCGACTAATACTGGTAAATCAGTGAGCTCTTGTATGGCTTGCAAGTGCTCGAGTATTTGCGCCGCCTCAGTGCTCTGGCTGCCGGTTATGCCGCGCACGCCGATATAGTAGATAAAGCCTTGGGCAGTGGCGACTATTTGCCGTACGCGCTCCAGGCTGGTGGTGGGCGCTATCAGGCTAATCAGGGCGACGTCGTGCTGCTGGCAGAGCGCGCGCAAGGAGGCGCTTTCCTCGTACGGCAAATCGACCACTATCAGCCCGTCGACTCCAGCTTGAGCGCAGG
The DNA here is from genome assembly GCA_965229495.1 of Gammaproteobacteria bacterium. GTDB lineage: Bacteria > Pseudomonadota > Gammaproteobacteria > CBDBNL01. The sequence goes on along the minus strand of OZ245880.1, from coordinate 2,317,356 downwards.
CGCGGACAAATTCGGCTTCGGAATAATTGGCTATGGGGTTGTAGTAGCCCATTAGCACGATGGGAGTGGCGCTATCTTGGGCGCGGAAGTCGCGCACCAATTGTAAGATGCTGGCGACGCTGACGCCGTTGGCGAGGGCGCGCTGTCCGCTACGCTGAATCTCTTTGCCATCGGCGGCTGGATCGGAGAAGGGCACGCCGATCTCCAAAATATCGGCGCCATTGGCGGCGAGGCTTTGCAGCAAGGGCAGAGTGGCTGGCAACGAGGGGTCGCCAGCGGTTATGAAGCTGACAAAGGCTTTGCGTTGCTGCTCGCGTAGTGCTTGCAGGCGCTTGTTGAGTAATGAGGACATGGTTGATTTTAAGTGAGACTGATAAGTAGCAGAGCTGCCAATATTACGAACATCGCCGCGACGCCGCGCTGCAGCGCCCTGCTGTAATGCTCCAGGGTGGCGGCTACGGCGGCGTGGGTGAATAGCCAGGATAAGCCCACGAATAGCAGCGCGGTGGCTAATGATAAATAGACCACATAAAAACCCTGCAGCCAGACTGGCGTGCTCGGAGTTATGACGACGCTGAACAGGCTGAGAAAAAAGAAAACCGCCTTCGCGTTCAAGGCGTTGGTCAAGAATCCAAGCTGCCAAAGCTGCAAGCGGCTAATGTTGCTTTCGCTGTTGTCGGCAGCGCTGAACTGGAATTTGCCCGAGCGGTACGCCCCGTAAGCCAAGTACAGCAAAAACCCAGCGCCAGCGAGCACGAATATCTGGTTGACGACAGGATAACGATTCAGCAATAAACCCAAACCGCTGAGCGCCAGGATGGTGTGGATAGTTATGCCGCAACCGATGCCGATGCAGGAATAGTAAACCTTGGGTCTTTTGTGCACCAGGCTATGCTGGAACACCAGCAGCAAATCCGGTCCAGGCGACAAAACCGCTAAGGCGTGCGCGCTGGCGATGGCGAGGAATTGCAGCAGATAGTTATCCACCTTAAATCTAAGCGCTCTGGATCGAGTAATCCAAGCCGAGCTGATCCATGCGACTCGCCGAGGACGCCAGGCTACTGAATACGCCTCTATCGATCTCGACGCTCGCCGTCATGCCGCCGCTTTCGCGGACAAAAAATTCTACTAGTTCGACTATGGGCGCGGCGATGCCCTGCGCCAGCATGATGTCGACCTTGCCACTGAGCAGGTAGAGCATATCGCCGAAGGTCGAGCCAGTGTGGATAACCCGTTTCGAGCTGCCGAGGAGTCTGCGCCGCCAGCCGCTCAATTCAATGCTGTTACAAGCTATGAAAGCCTCAGTGCTTTCAAAGTCTTGCTTGATGCGTAGACGGCGTTGCTCGTGGTAAGCGCCGGCGCCGTTGGAGCCGGTGAGCAAGGTCTGGCTGTCGGGAAAGTAGACGATGGCGTGCTCGATTTTGTTGTGGCTCGACAAGGTGGCGATCAAGGAATAATGCTCGATGCCGTGCAGGTAAGCGTCGATCTCGGGCACGGGATAAATGCGCCAATAGCTTTGCAGTATGGAAGGCTTGCCGCTGCTGGATTGCTTGGCAGTAAAGTGCTCCGGGTAGGCGGCTTTGAGCTGATCTTCCAAGCGTCGGCGCACGCGCTTGCGGATATTGGTCGCCACCAGACGCTTCTCGGCGGAATCCGAAATTACGCGAATTTTTTGCTGCTCGCGCGCAAGTTGCTCGGCCAAGGGACGCATCAAGCGCTCGGCGTAAGTAATATAAGGGGACATTGAAGTTCGTAGTGCGGAGTGGAGCGTATTCTACTTAGGCGCTGAGCGAGCTAGTCGGCAACTATCACCCCTGAGCGACAACATGCAAAGCAGCTTGATAGCCAAATTAGAGCAGAGCCTGGAGCTGGAGCAACGCTTGAGCGCCGAGATGGAACGCGCCAGCGCTGATGACTTTCAGCGCTACGCCCAACTCAGCAAAGAATACAGCGATCTACAGCCCTTGACCCAAGCCTACGCGCTCTATAAAAAGTTGCAGCAAGAGCTAGTCGACACCGAAGAACTACTAGCCGAGCCCGAGCTCCGCGCCGAGGCCGCCGAGGAGATCGAGATATTAAAAGAACGCCTGCAGCAGCAAGAGTTGGTTATTAAGGAATTACTGATACCCGTCGACCCCGACGACGACAAAAACATCTTCCTCGAGATCAGAGCTGGCACTGGCGGCGACGAAGCCGCGCTGTTTGCTGGCGATTTGTGGCGTATGTACAGCCGTTATTGCGAGCGCCAAAGGTGGTCGATGGAGATATTGAACGCGACGCTCGGGGAGTACGGCGGTTACCGCGAGATTATCAGCAAGATCAAAGGTAAATCGGCTTATGGGCAGCTCAAGTTCGAATCCGGGGCGCATCGGGTGCAGCGCGTTCCCGAGACCGAAGCCTCGGGACGTATTCACACTTCGGCTTGCACGGTGGCAGTGCTGCCGGAAGTCGACTCGGTGCACGCGGTCGACATCAACAAAAGCGATCTTAAAGTCGATACCTATCGAGCTTCTGGCGCTGGTGGTCAGCACGTCAATAAAACCGATTCGGCAGTACGCATCACGCACCTGCCTACGGGCATCGTCGTCGAATGCCAGGACGAAAGGTCGCAGCACAAAAACCGCGCTCGGGCGTTATCGCTGTTGGAAGCCAAATTGCTCGACAGCGAGCGCCGCGCCCAGCAGCAAGAACGCGCCGACACGCGCAAAAGCCTGGTCGGCTCTGGCGATCGCTCCGAACGCATCCGCACCTACAACTTCCCTCAAGGTCGAGTAACTGAGCACCGCGTCAATCTAACTCTATACGCGCTCCCGGCCATCCTTGAAGGCGAACTAGAAGCTATCATCAGCGCCCTGCAAAACGAGCACAAAGCCAAGCAAATGCTGGATTTGTAGGGTGATGAACCCGCCAGTAGCGCCTAGTTGCAATTGGCAGAGGTAGCTTACGCGCTTGTCTGCCCATTGCCTTCAGCTTCTTTAGAGATCAAGCGCTCGGTCAATTTAGCCAATATCCTCCAATAATCTCACATGACCGAGGCTTTTAGTCTTGCTATAGTGCCTGGTATCTGCGGTTATAAAGTCGCAGTTATTGATTATAGCAAGAGCATGGTAAATTGAGTCATATATGGAGGGATAACCAGATTTGCTGTGCCCGTGGGCAGCGATCTCCAGCGCTTGGCTCATAAGCTCTCTCGAATAATCTACCTGCACCATATTGGCCTGCAGATAATCCGCCAAGATGTCGTAAGCCAAGGCAAAATCAATTTGCTGACTACGCACAACGCTGAGGAATTCGGACTGGAATAAAGGCGGGACAAGCAAAGTGTCGCCGCGAGCATTAGCATCGACGAAAAATGCCAAGGCTGTATCTGAGTCTTCCTCCTCCAGAAATAGCTTCATAAACACTGAATTATCAATAACGTATTGTGCCATGAGCTAGAGCTATCTATTGAGCCACTGCTTGTGATAATTCAGCGTCTCGGGTATTCCTGATGTTATCGATGCTACTGAGCACGGGTTCATGAGCTTTGATGCGCTTGATGGCTTTGATTTTTACAGATAACGACTCGAGCCTTTGCTGTTGCTCGATCCTTGCTAACTCGCGCGCCAGAGCCTGATTGACAAACTCGGTTTGCTTGCGCGGAGATAGCAGCCTAGCCATGCTTGCGGCATTAGCCTCAGAAATGTTGAAGGTTTTCCTGATGGTGAGATCTTTTTGCGAGTAGGCTATCATTTGCTGTCTTGCTGATGTGGATATGTACGATATACTGTATGACTTGTAGTGTGATAAGTCAAGCGTAGCTCAATGTATCTACCCCTAGACTGCAACCGCCTTGCCCGCCGTGTAGGAAGTAAGTCCGTTAGGGTTAAAGACCAAAACCACCCAGATAGCGCAAAAATTGCTTAGGCTATACATGTGGCAACAAAAGCATTGAATCGGAATAACAGTGGTTGGCGGCTAGCTGTGGTGCTTTGCTGGATTATGAGCTCTACTGGAAATTAAGAAAAATTGAGTGCGGTGATTATGTGGGCTTATTTGCCCAAAGGTCGAGCGCTGGTGCGCTTATTTTTTATGTGGCGGGGAGATGGTCGCGCTCCCAGGGGGCTCCGTGCTTGCTGTAGGTTATTGGTTTCGGTTAAGAATGTGCTTTTTGGGAGACGCCCATGCGGGCGTCTCCTGCCGACTGCAAGTCGGCGCTCCGCCGCGGCCAAGCTTCGCTGCTTGGGTGGGCTTATTTGCCCAAAGGTCGAGCGCTGGTGCGCTCATTTTTTTGTGGCGGGGAGATGGTCGCGCTACTAGGGGGCTCCGTGCTTGCTGTAGGTTGTTGGTTTTGGTTAAGAATGTGCTTTTGGGGAGACGCCCATGCGGGCGTCTCCTGCCGAGTACAACTCGGCGCTCCGCCCGTACCGAGTGCAAGTCGGCGCTCCGCCCGCTGACCATGCTGCGCTGCTGGGGGAGGCTTAGTTGGCCAATGGATGGCCTACGGCGCTTTTATACGGCGACCGAGACGGTCGCGCTCCCAGGAAACCCTGCGGGTTCATTTTTTATGCGGCGGGCGAGATGGTCGCGCTCCCAGGGGGCTCCGTGATTGCTGTAGGTTGTTGGTTTTGGCTGAGGATGTGCTTTTTGGGAGACGCCCATGCGGGCGTCTCCTGCCGAGTACAACTCGGCGCTCCGCCGCGGGCAAGCTTCGCTGCTGGGGGGGGGCTTATTTGTTCAAAGGCCGCCTACGGCACTTTTTACACGGCGGGCGAGACGCCACGCTCTTGGGACTTATAAAGATTCGTTTGTAGCTGCGATGGCTTGGACTTCAGCTAAAGACATGTCGCTGAGTTCAGCTACTTGCTCGGGCGGTAATTTTGCTAAAAGTTTCAAAACCATTTTATTTAAGCCCCTAGTTTCACCCTTCTTGATGCCTCTAGCTTCACCTTTCTTGATGCCCCTAGCCTCACCTTTCGCGATGCCTCTGGCTTCACCTTTCGCTTCACTTCTTTTCTTAACTGCCTGATAAATACCCAGTTTTTCTTCGTCTATGTACATATTGATAGTCTCCTCAACAATATCTTGTAAACCGCGATTACCCGATAACACGTCGAGCATTTTCAAGCTATCGCGCAAATTATCGAGCTTGTCGCCGTGCAAACGGCGCAGCTCTTTGATTATATGGGCTACTAGAGCGTTAGGCTCAAGGTTTTTGGGATCACAAAGTATAGCCAACACTAGAGCGTCGGGATTATTGGAGTTTAGGAAATGCTCGCTGTCTTGGTCGCGCATATCCAGAACTTTGTAGCGATATCGCAAGTTATAGCCGTGAACGCGGTCGGACATGCTCAGAGGCGCCTTGCCGATGTACAACAAATATTGGACTATTTTCTCGTCAAGATGCGCTAGCGCTATGTCGCTGTAGTAACGCAGCATGCGCAGCGGCATATCACGTTGGTTGTCGTTTTGAATCTCTATGTGCAAGATGTAGTTCTCGCCATTAGCTTCTCGAACCCGAGCGACCAAGTCGGCGCGTCGGCCTTCTATCCGCGCTTGCTCGTTGCTGAGTAGTTCGGCTTCCACTATGTTGAGACCAAAGAGGCGGTTGCCAAAGCCAATTAGCAAGCGCTGCAGTAGCTGCTTGGAGATTAGGTCTTTTTCGGGCATTGGTTGTGAATGGATAATGGATAGTTGTAGGCGTGGTGATTATGTGGGCGAGATTGGTTGGCGGCTAGCTGTGGTGCTTTGCTGGATATTGTAAGCTCTGCGGAAAATTCAGCTCTGTTAAGCTTCGCTGCTGGGAGGGGCTTATTTGCCGAAAGGTCGAGCGCTGGCGGGATGGCTTTTTATACGGCGACCGAGACGGTCGCGCACCTAGGGGGCACCGTGCTTTTGGGAGGCTCGCAAGCTCGCCTCCATGCCGACTACAAGTCGGCGCTCCGCCGCGGCTGAGCTTCGCTGCTGGGAGGGGCTTATTTGGCTAAAGGATGGCCTACGGCGCTTTTTATGCGGCGGGTGGGACGGGCGCGTGCCTAGGGGGCATCGTGCTTGCTGTAGGTTATTGGTTTTGGTTAAGAGTGTGCTTTTTGGGAGACGCCCATGCGGGCGTCTCCTGCCGACTGCAAGTCGGCGCTCCGCCGCGGCCGAGCTTCGCTGCTGGGAGGGTTGCGCGCCTAGGGGGCTCCGTGCTTGCTGTAGGTTGTTAGTTTTGGTTAAGAATGTGCTTTTTGGGAGACGCCCATGCGGGCGTCTCCTGCCGAGTACAACTCGGCGCTCCGCGATGCCGACTGCAAGTCGGCGCTCCGCGATGCCGAGTACAAGGCGGCGCTCCGATTTCCCCTTTGCTTCCCCTCCCCTTTCCTGCCCGCCGACTGCAAGTCGGCGCTCCGCCGCGGCCGAGCTTCGCTGCTGGGAGGGTTGCGCGCCTAGGGGGCTCCGTGATTGCTGTAGGTTGTTGGTTTTGGCTGAGGATGTGCTTTTTGGGAGACGCCCATGCGGGCGTCTCCTGCCGAGTACAACTCGGCGCTCCGCCTAAGTCGACGCTCCCAGGCTCACCCAAGCTTCGTTGCTGGGGGAGGGGCTTAGTTGCCGAGATGCCGAACCCTTCGGGTTCACTTTCTACACGGCGAGCGAGACGCTCGCGCTCCCAGGGCACCGTGCTTTTTGGGGAGGCTCGCAAGCTCGCCTCCTGCCGACTGCAAGTCGGCGCTCCGCCCGTTGCCGAGTACAACTCGGCGCTCCGCCCGTTACCCAAGCTCCGCTGATTGATTGAGCTTATTTGCCCAGATGCCGAACCCTTCGGGTTCACTTTTTACACGGCGAGCGAGACGCTCGCGCTCCCAGGGGTTAGAGTTGGATGTTGATGTTGAGGGTGGTGGTGGTGGGGGTGTCGTGGTTGTCGGTTACGGTTAGTTCGATGGTGAGGGTGTCGTTGGCGGAGGGGGTGGGGGCGGTGAAGCTGGCTTGGGCGCCGCTGTTGCCGATGATGTTGATGCCGTAGCCGCTGGTTTCGCGCCAGTAGTAGTCGATGATGGCGCCGTCAGAATCGGAGCTGGCTGAGGCGTCGAGGTTGACGGTGGCGCCGGGCGCCACGGTTTGCTCGCTGCCAGCGTCGGCGGTGGGCGCGAGGTTGACTCTGCCAGTGCTGCGATTATTTTGACCGAATTTGGGCCAAGGCGAGTCCATCAATCCCGCCGAGGCGGTGTGGATGGCGTAAAGACCATCGTTAGCGCCGATGAATAAGGTGCCGTCGGGCGCTAGGGCGGCCGAAGAGTAAAGAGTTGAAGACCCAAGGTCATAGAACCATAGCTGCTTGCCATCGGGGTCGAGCGCGTAAACATTGTAATCACCGCTGCCGAAGTACACGGTGCCGTCAGCGCCGATGGCTGGGGAAGAATCTACATTGCCACCAGTTTCATAACGCCATTTATAGGTCGAGCTGTTATCGGGGTCGAAGGCGTACAGATAGAGGTCCCTACTGCCAAAGTAGACGGTGCCGTCGGCGGCTATGGCGGGCGAGGTTCGGATATCGCCGCTAGCTCCATAGCGCCATTGGAGATTGCCGTCTTCTGGGTTAAGGGCGTAAAAATAGTCTCCTTGGCTGCCGTTATATATGCTGCCATCGGCGCCGATAGCGGCGCTGGTCCAGGTGGTAAAACCAGCAGTACTGTAGTCCCAGATATACTCTCCGCTGGTACCGCCATTGCTGGGTGGCCTAATAGCATATACTTCACTGTCACTGCCGAAATAGATGTTGCCCTCAGGACTGATCGCCGGCGCCGCTATTATGGCGCCCCCAGCGAGGTAACTCCATTGGACGGAGCCTTTTTCGGGGTCGAGCGCGTACAGATGGTCGTTTCGGCTGCCAAAGTATAGGGTGCCGTCGGCGGCGATAGCAACCGAGGAATGCTCGTCAAATACCTCGCCAGTATCGTAACGCCACTTCTCGACTCCAGATTGGCTGCCATCGGTAGGTGGGGAGACAGCGTAGAGGTAGTTGTCGTTGCTGCCGAAGTAGACGGTGCCGTCGGCGTCAAGGGTGGGTGGAGTGTCGATTGCGTCGCCAGTGGCAAAGCTCCATTTGAGACTGCCGTCTTGAGAATTGAGGGCGTAGAGGTTGTCATCGTTGGCGCCAAAGTAGACGGTGCCATCAGGTCCAATAGCTGGCGAGGAGCGAACCCTGCGGCCGATATCGTAACGCCATTTGAGGGTACCTGGTTCGGCTATGGTGATGCTGGTGGTGGCGCTAGCGCTGGCGCCGTCGGAATCGGTTACGGTGAGCTGAAAGTTGATTACGTCGCCGACGCTGAGGCTGTCGGGGACTACGAAGCTGGCGTTGGCGCTATCGGCGCGCTCGATAGCGATGCCGTGGCTTGTGGTTTCTTGCCAGAAGTAAGACGCTATTGATTCAGCGCCGCCGCTGACAGAGCCTCGGAGGTTGGCGATGGTGCCTATTGCCTGGCTGTTATTGATGCCGGCGTCGACTATAAGTGGAGGGATGTGGAGTACGGTGATGGTTACGGTATCCTGGTCGCTTTTGCCGAGGCTGTCGGTTACTGTGAGCTGGAAGGTGAGGTCGGTGTCGGCTGGGACTTCGGGGGCGGTGAACGATGGGGTGGCTGAGTTGGCGTCGCTGAGGATTATGGTGTAGCCGCTGCTGTCGGATTGCTGCCAGGAGTAGGCGAGGCTGCTGTCTTGGTCCTCAAAATCGCTGCTGGCGGAGCCGTCGAGTTGGACGACTTGGTTTTCGTTGACTGACTGGTTAGCGCCGGCGGTGGCATTGGGTGGGGTGTTGTAGATTACGGTGATGGTTACGTTGTCTTGGTCGGTTTTGCCGAGGCTGTCGGTTACTGTTAGGTTGAAGGTGAGGGCGGTGTCGGCTGCGACTTCTGGGGCGGTGAAGGTGGGGCTGGCGATGGCGGGGTCGCTGAGCGTTATGGTGTAGCCGCTATCGTCTACCTGCTGCCAGAGATAGTCAAGGCTGCCGCCTTCGGGGTCGCTGCTACCAGAGCCGTTGAGCTGGACGACTTGGTTTTCGTCGACTGATTGGTTAGCGCCGGCGGTGGCATTGGGTGGGGTGTTATAGATTACGGTAATGGTTACGTTGTCTTGGTCGGTTTTGCCGAGGCTGTCGGTTACTGTTAGGTTGAAGGTGAGGGCGGTGTCGGCTGCGACTTCTGGGGCGGTGAATGAAGGGGTGGTGGTATTGGCGCCGCTGAGGCTTATGGTGTAGCCGCTGCTATCGACTTGTTGCCAGGAGTAGGTGAGGCTGCTGTCTTGGTCCTCAAAATCGCTGCTGGCGGAGGCGTCGAGCTGGATGCTATCGCCTTCGTTGACTTGGGCGTTGGCGCCGGCGTTGGCAGAGGGCGGGTTGTTGTAGAGGACGGTTATGGTTACGGTATCCTGGCCGGTTTTGCCGAGGCTGTCGGTTGCTGTTAGCTGGAAGATGAGGTCGGTGTCGGCTGTGACTTCGGGGGCGGTGAATGATGGGGTGGCGGTGTTGGCGCCGCTGAGGCTTATGGTGTAGCCGCTGCTGTCGACTTGCTGCCAGGAGTAGGCGAGGCTGCTGTCTTCGTCCTCAAGATCGCTGCTGGCGGAGGCGTCGAGCTGGACGGTGGCGCCTTCGTCGACTTCCTGGTCGGCGCCAGCGTTGGCGGTGGGTGGGCTGTTGTAGGTTATGCTGATGGTTACGTTGGCGTCGCTGCTTTTGCCGAGGCTGTCGGTTACGGTGAGTTGGAAGATGAGGTCGGTGTCGGCTGCGACTTCGGGGGCGTTGAATGAAGGGTTGGCGGTGTTGGCGTCGCTGAGGGTTATGGTGTAGCCGCTGCTGTCGACTTGCTGCCAGGAGTAGGTGAGGCTGGTATCTTCGTCCTCAATATCGCTGCTGGCGGAGGCACTGAGCTGGACGCTATCGCCCTCGTTGACTTTCTGGTCGGTGCCAGCGTTGGCGTTGGGCGGGTGGTTGTAGAGGATTCTAAAGCTGATGGTATCGCTGCTGCTTTTGCTGCCAGCGTCGGTTACGGTGAGTTGGAAGCTGAGGTCGGTGGTGGTTTCGACGTAGGGTGTGGTGAAAGTGGGTTGGGCTACTGCATCGTCGCTGAGAGTTATGGTAAAACCGCTGTCGTCTACTTGCTGCCAGAGATAGTCAAGGCTGCCACCTTCGGGGTCGCTGCTACCAGAGCCGTCGAGCTCGATGAATTGGTTTTCATCGACTATGGCGCCGTTGCCAGCATCGGCGGTGGGTGGGTTGTTGTAGGTTATGCTGATGGTTGCGTTGGCGTCGCTGCTTTTGCCGAGGCTGTCGGTTACTGTTAGCTGGAAGATGAGCTCGGTATCGGCGTCGACTTCGGGGACGGTGAAGGTGGGATTGGCGGTGGTGGAGTCGCTGAGGGTCGTAACATAATGGTCTTTATCATCGGCTCGTTGCCAGAGGTAGGCGAGGCTGCTGTCTTCGTCCTCAGGGTCGCTGCTGGCGGAGGCGTCGAGCTGGATGAGTTGAAATTCGTCGACTTCCTGGTCGGCGCCGGCGTTGGCAGTGGGTGGGTTGTTGTAGAGGACGGTGATGGTTACGTTGGCGTCGCTGCTCTTGCCGAGGCTGTCGGTTACTGTGAGTTGGAATATGAGGTCGGTGTCGGCTGCGACTGGGTTGGGTGCGGTGAACGATGGGGTGGCGGTGTTGGCGCCGCTGAGGCTTATGGTGTAGCCGCTGCTGTCGACTTGTTGCCAGGAGTAGGCGAGGCTGCTGGTTTCACTATCGCTGCTGGCGGAGCCGTCGAGCTGGACGGTGGCACCTTCGTTTACTGATTGATTGGCGCCGGCGTTGGCTTCAGGTGGGTTGTTGTAGGTTACTCTGATGATTACGCTGTCTTCGCTGCTTTTGCCGAGGCTATCGGTTACTTTTAGATTGAAGGTGAGGTCGGTGGTGGCTGCGACTGGGTTGGGTGTGGTGAACGATGGGGTGGCGGTATTGGGATCGCTGAGGGTTATGGAGTAGCCGCTGCTGTCGACTTGCTGCCAGGAGTAGGTGAGGCTGCTGGCTTCGTCCTCAAGATCGCTGCTGTCGGAGGCGTCGAGTTGGACGGTGGTGCCTTCGTTTACTGATTGGTTGCCGCCAGCGTCGGCGGTGGGTGGGTTGTTGTAGATTACGGTGATGGTTACGTTGGCGTCGCTGCTTTTGCCGAGGCTGTCGGTTACTGTTAGCTGGAATATGAGGTCGGTGTCGGCGGCGACTTCGGGTGTGGTGAACGATGGGGTGGCTGCGGTAGCGTCGCTGAGGGTTATGGAGTAGCCGCTGCTGTCGACTTGCTGCCAGGAGTAAGCGAGGCTGCTGTCTTCGTCCTCAAGATCGCTGCTGGTGGAGGCGTCGAGCTGGACGGTGGTGCCTTCGTTTACTGATTGGTTGCCGCCAGCGTTGGCTTCGGGTGGGTTGTTATAGATTACGGTGATGGTTGCGTTGGCGTCGCTGCTTTTGCCAAGGCTGTCGGTTACTGTTAGCTGGAATATGAGGTCGGTGTCGGCGGCTGGGTTGGGTGCGGTGAAGGTGGGATTGGTGATGTTGGCGTCGCTGAGGGTTATGGTGTAGCCGCTGCTGTCGACTTGCTGCCAGGAGTAGGTTAGGCTGCTGTCTTCGTCCTCAAGATCGCTGCTGGCGGAGGCGTCGAGCTGGACGGTGGCGCCTTCGTTTACTGATTGATTGGGGCCGGCGTTGGCTTCGGGTGGGTTGTTGTAGAGGACGGTGATGGTTGCGTTGGCGTCGCTGCTTTTGCCGAGGCTGTCGGTTACTGTGAGCTGGAAGATGAGGTTGGTGTCGGCTGCGACTGCGGGGGTGGTGAAGGTGGGATTGGCGATGTCGGAGGCGCTGAGGCTTATGGAATAGCCGCTGCTGTCGACTTGCTGCCAGGAGTAGGTGAGGCTGCTGGCTGCGTCCTCAAGATCGCTGCTGGCGGAGGCGTCGAGCTGGACGGTGGCGCCTTCGTTTACTGATTGGTCGCCGCCAGCGTTGGCGCTGGGCGGGTTGTTGTAGATTACGGTGATGGTTACGTTGGCGTCGCTGCTTTTGCCGAGGCTGTCGGTTACTGTGAGTTGAAAGATGAGGTTGGTGTTGGCGGCTGGGTTGGGTGCGGTGAATGATGGGGTGGCTGCGGTGGTGTCGCTGAGGGTTATGGTGTAGCCGCTGCTGTCGACTTGTAGCCAGGAGTAGGTGAGGCTGCTGTCTTCGTCCTCAAGATCGCTGCTGGCGGAGGCGTCGAGTTGGACGGTGGCGGCTTCGTTTACTGATTGGTTGGCGCCGGCGTTGGCGGTGGGTGGATTGTTGTAGAGGATGGTGATGGTAACGGTGGCGCTGCCTTGGGCGCCGTCGTTGTCGGTTACTGTGAGCTGGAAGATGAGGTTGGTGTCGGCTGCGACTGCAGGGGCGGTGAAGGTGGGTTGGGCTATTGCCGTATTGCTGAGGGTTACCGAGTAGCCGCTGCTGTCGATTTGTTGCCAGGAGTAAGAGGCGATACTGCCATCGCTATCGGCGCTGGCGGAGCCGTCGAGCTCGACGGTTGTGCCTTCGTAGGCTTGGGCGGCGGCGCTGGCTTGGGCGGTGGGCGCGGCGTTGTCGAGGATAGTGATACTTATGGTGTCTGTGCTTTGGGCGCCGTCGTTGTCGGTTACTGTGAGCTGAAAGGTGAGCGCGGTGTCGCCGTCGACTGCAGGGGCTATGAAGGTGGTGCGCTCGGCGTCGGCGTCGGCGATGCTGGCAGTGGGGCCGGCGGTTTGAGTCCATAGATAGGCGACGATGCTGCCGTCGGAATCGGCGCTGGCGGAGCCGTCGAGCTCGACGCTGTCGCCTTCGTAAGCTTGAGAGATGGCGCTGGCTTGGGCGGTAGGCGCGGCGTTGTCGAGGATGGTGATGACGACGTTGTCGGTGTCGAGGGCGTCGTTGGTATTGGTTACCGTAAGGCGGAAGATGAGGTTGACATCGCTATCTACTTGTGGGGCTTCAAAGGTGGCTTGAGCGGAGGTGGCGTTGTTGAGTGCGACTGCGGCGCCGTCGATCTGCGTCCATTGGTAGGTGGCGATGCTGCCGCCAGATGCGGAGCTGGCAGAAGCGTCGAGGGTTACGGTGGCGCCTTCGTTGACGCGCTGATCGGCGCCGCCGTCGGCTACGGGTACGCTGTCGTCGGGATTGTTGTCGGTGGCGGATACGACGATGATGAGGCTGTCGTTGGCATAGGTGTCGTCGTCGTCGACTACTACTAATTCAAAGCTCAGGTTGGAATCGAGGGCTGATTCGGGGACGATGAAGGTGGTTATTTGGGAGTTGGCGTCGGCTATGCTGACCGCGACGCCAGCGGTTTGGCGCCAATGGTAGGAGACGATGCTGCCATCGGAATCACCGCTGGCGGAGGCGTCGAGGGTTACGGTGGCGCCGATGTCGACTTGTTGATCGGCGCCGGCGTTGGCTGTGGGCGCGGTGTTGACACTGTCGTTGGTGTCGCTGTTGTTGGTGTCGCTATTATTGGTGTCGTCCGAGCCGACTTGACCAGAGCTGATATTTTCGGCAGAGGAGCAGGCTACTAATAGCGCGGCTGCCAGCACGAGCCCGAGGGCTTTCAATTGGCTTTCGATAAACATGGCTTGGATTTGGGGCTATGGCGTTATTGCTATTTTAGATTATGCGCTGTTCGTTTGGGCAAATTTGGGCTTTGCCGTCAGGGGTTGTAATTTATCGGGGGTTGGGAGTTAATCTTTATGCTGAAAAGGATGGCCTGCGGCGCTTTTTATGTGGTGGGTGGGATGGGCGGGGTGCCAGGGCACCGTGCTTCGCTAACCTCCTTCTGCTATCCGTGTTTATCTGTGTGCATCTGTGGTTTGATGATGCTTTGGTTTAGGTTGAGGTGCTGGGATGAACGTGGAGTGGTGGGGAGGCTCGCAAGCTCGCCTCCTGCCGACTGCAAGTCGGCGCTCCACCTAAGTCGGCGCTCCCAGCCTAAGGGGGCGCTCCGCCTGGGCGGCGCTCCTAGGCTCACCCCAAGCTGCGATGGTGGGTGGGGCTTATTTGCCGGAAGGTCGAGCGCTGGGGCGCTCACTTTTTATGCGGCGAGCGAGACGCTCGCGCTCCCAGGGCTCCGTGCTTTTTGGCTTTATTCGCTGCTTGTGTAAGGTGAGTGGTGGGGAGGCTCGCAAGCTCGCCTCCTGCCGACTGCAAGTCGGCGCTCCGCCTGGGCGGCGGTCCTAGGTTCATCCCAAGCTGTGGTGGTGGGTGGGGCTTAGTTGCTGGGAGATTGAGCGCGGCGGGTTCACTTTTTATGCGGCGGGTGGGATGGGCGGGGTCACAGGGCTCCGTGCTTTTTGGGAGACGCCCATGCGGGCGTCTCCTGCCGAGTACAACTCGGCGCTCCACCTAAGTCGGCGCTCCGCCTGGGCGGCGCTCCCATTAGATGTCGTTGTAGTTGATCATTTGGCTGCAGGAGAGGTAGTCGCGGGCGTCGGGGTAGTCGTCGTCGATTAGGTGCTCGTCGTCGGTGGGGAAGTCGAGGGAGGTGGCAGGGGTGGAGCCGTAGCCGTTGACCCAGGGCGAGATGCCTTCGCCGTGGAAGTCGCTGAAGGCGTTGAGGTAGGTGAGGTAGAAGCCGACGCGGTTGCGAACTTTATCGTAAGCGAAGGCTGAACCGCATTCCAAGCCGCCATTGAGGATATTGATGGTCATGCCGAAGCCGGGGGCGTGCCCCTCGTAGTCGCCGTCGTAGTCAGGGTCGGTCATGACTTGGTGCATCGAGGGTTTGGGGTCTTGTACGGTCATCCAGAACCACATTGCCGAGGCGAAGGCGGTCTTGCTATCTTTGAGCACGGCATTGGGGTCGCCGAGGAAGTTAGTGCCGTAATAATCGCCAAATTGACCGTAGTTGTAGTTCCAGCTAAGTTGCAGAGGACCGCGACCGTAGTAGTAATTGCTGTAGTGGGCGGGTTCTTGATCCACTCCATTAAGCCAATCGCAAGCAAAGTCATAACCCGCTCCGTATAAGCAATATTGGCACGCGGAGCTGCCAGTGCCCTCGCCGACTGTGCAGTATTGCTCTTGCTGGTAGAAATAGCCGCCGTCGTAGCGGGTGCTACCGGCGGTGTCGCCGCCGATGTTGTTAAGCGCATAACCGCCAGAGCTAATACCAGTTTCGTGTGAGGTGTTGGCGAGGAAGGCGGCGAGTTCGCGGACGCGGTCTTCAATGCTGCCGACGTCGAGGAAGCCATCCTCGGTGAATTCCAAGGCGGCTTGGTAAAAGCCATCCCAGGTGTAAGTTTCTTCTTCAGTAGAAGTGTCGCCATTGGCGTGCGGGAAGAGATTATTGAATATGTCCTCGTTGATATAGCCCATTTCGACGAGGCCGACTATGCCGGGTTCATCAGAATCGCCGACGTGGGAGCTGCCGCCGCCATAGTGGTCGCTGACGATGATGTCGGAGCAGGATGGGACGTCGTCGTAGCCTCTATTGGCGAGGTCTTCGCCTTTGATGGCGGTGTGGATGGCGTCGATGAGCTGAAAATCGGTGCTATCCTGGGTGATCTCCCAGAACATGACGCCTTTGCTATTTTCCCAAGCGGCGTGGCAGGTCTGGTAGTAGATGGCGCGGGGGTCGGTGTAAGAGATGAAGGAGCCAGTGGGTTCTCCCAAGCTGTTCTTACCATTAGGGTCGAAGAGGAAAGGCGATTGCGACTCCGAATCCCAATGGTAGGTCCAGTTGTAATCGGCAGTGTTGAATGTAAGTACCTCTATTATGTCGTCGCCATTTTCATCTTGACCAACGACCATCTCGGCAGTGGCGTTGTAATCTTCGCTGCCTAGTACCTGCTCGCCATCATCGTAATAGCCAGGAATTTGGACGTAGTTCAGGTTGCCACGTTCCCAGCCGAGCTGGACGGTGCTGTTTTTCTCGGATCCGACGCCGAAGGCGAGCACCATGTGCTTACCAGCGATGGGGTCATCGCCGCCAGCGAAAAATCCGACATCGGAATAGTTGCGGCCGTAGAAGGCGAGACCTGGGACTATTTTGCGGCGCATCCTGGCATTGGCTTCGGCATTGGGGAGGTCGGCGCCGAAGACACCATTGCTGTCGTTTTCGCCCATGGCGTTGTTGACGGCGCGCACCATTGCCGAGGCGATGTTGTGCTGAGGGTTATAGCTGCCGCCATAACCAGCGAGCGCCATGTCGGCACCGACGGGGTCGGTGTTATGGTAGAGCGCGGCCTGGAAGCCAGTGAAAGGGTCCCAGGCGCCGTAGTAATCGTAGGTCATCAAGTGGATGGCGTCGAGGTTGTCAGCGAAGTTGCTGTAGTTCATTAGCGCCATGCCCGCAGAGCTGGTGAAGACGGCGGAATTGATTTCGATGTGCGAGGCTTCTACGGGGCGGGCGTCTATTTCGTCGCGGAGGGCTTGGATGAGGTCTTCAAAGTATTCAGCGTCGTCTTCGGAGGGATCAATGAAGGCGCTGTTGCCGTCGAAATCCAGATCGTAAGTGGCTTTGCCAGTATCCGGGTTAGTAGCCACCAAGTCGCCGCCAGCGGTGCCAGGGAATTCCCAATCGATATCAATGCAATCAAAATGATATTTGACTGCCATATCGACTATGGATTCGGCGAAGGCTTGGCGCTTACTGCTACTGGCACCCACTAGCGGGAAGGGGCGCGAGAAAGTCCAGCCGCCGACGGTGAGGCAGGTTTTGAAGTGGGGGAATTTCTGCTTGAGGAGCCATAGTTGCTTGAAGATGCCATTGCCAAGGCGACCATCGGCGTTGGTCGCAGTCCAATCTGCGTTTATGTCGCGCCACACGTCGGTTTCGTAGGTTTTCTGCAAAGAGGCGTAAGGGTCGGCAAGGTCGACTGTGCCATCAATATCGCAGTCTTCGCATTCTATTTTGTTATTGTCGCCTGTGAATTGGATGAAGGAGTAGAGCGCGGTGCTGAGGAGGTTGACGGGCATATCGGCGGGCTGGACGTCGCGGCCATAGATCGCCCACTCGGTGAAATAGGCGATGACGTCGAAGCCGCGACCGTAATCGGAGGTTAGGTAGGGCGGCACTGCGTCGTAAGGTCCGCCAAAGCTATCGTCGCTAAGGAGGTAGTTATAGCAATCGCTGTTTTGGCTGGCGTTGACTGGGTCGCCGATGTCGACGTCTTGACAATCGTCGGCGTCTTTGGAGCTGGAGGTGGGACCGACGGGAGTGATGCTATCGCTAATGGCATAGCCGAAGGTTATGGGGTAGGAATCTTCCGAGGTGCTGTCGGGGTAGAAGACGCGGACGTAGGCGGTGTGGTCGGTTTTGCCGGCGGTCAAGAGAGAACCATCGACTTCGCAGACGCCGCGGTCGGTGACGTCGTTGGCTGATTCGCCGCCGAGACCTTCGCAGACAAGGGCATCGTCGACATAGAGCTTCCATTCGCTGGCGCCTGAGCCTGAATAGATGACCCAGGGGATGTTAATGGAATCGCCGGTGTGGACATCGCTATAGAACCAGGGGATTTGCGGGCCGGAGGAGACGGCAGGGGTGGCTTCGTTGACGGCGGCTTCGACGGTTACGTAAATCCAGCGGGGTTTGACGTCTTCGGGGTAGAAGGTGTTATCGAGAAGATACTCTAGATCCTGTTCGCTGCCATTAGGGTCGCGGTCAGAGACTATGATTTGCAGCTCGTAGACGCCGTCGCCGTCTTCATCTTGGGGGGTGTCGGGAGCGAGGGATTTGGTGGCGCGGAGTTCGCCGCTTTCGATGTCAATCTCGAAGAATTGTTCGTCTGCCGATTCGCCGCTGAGTTCAAAGTACTTCTCAGTCTGATTGCGTATTATGTCATCGGTAGCGCCAGTGAGATCCTGGAATAAATCTTCGTCGTAGGCTTCGGCGGTGAAGAAGACGGCGGTGCTGTAGGCGCTGAGGTTGACTTCAAAATAAAGGCGACCGGAGTTGTCAGAGTCGGAGAACGCCGATTGAGAGCTGCTTATAAGGTAAGGGTGCTCGTCGAGCTGAAAGATGACTTCTACCGTGTAAGGCTGCTCGTTTCTATTGCCTTCGCTGTCGATGCCGACGACGTTGAGTTCGTAAATGTTGTCGCCGTTGGCGTCTTCAGGGTAATCTTCGTCGGGGGTTATACGAAAGGATATCTCGACTGCGCCATTGGTGCTAATAGATTCTATGTAGAAAAAGTCAGCGTCGGTGCCGGTTAGTTCGGCGTCGTGCAAGGGCTTATTTTGGTTGACTAATTGGTCTTCGTGGTCGATGAAATTAGGCCGAGGGCTAATGCCAGAGAAGAAGGGTATATCCTCGCCATTGGCTTCTTGCTCAAGCTCGTAGTATACGCGTCTGCCTGCAGAACCGTCGAGGTTAAAAGAGCCATCATCGTTATAGATAGTACCAATATTATTGGCGACATGTTCTTGATCGTCATGGTCACTGGTAAGGTAAGGCGATTCGTTGACGTCGAGGATGGTGAGCTGGACTTGGATTTCGGCGGTGCTGCCAGAGGCGTCTTCGGCGGCTATTTCAATGATGTAGGGGTTGATGTAAGGGTCGTGACCAAGGTCGCCGGTGGGGAGGGCTTCGTAGTCGGGGACGTTGGTGTTGATGGAGAAGGTGGTGTTGGCGGGGAAGGTGTCGTCGACAAAGCTGAGGGCGCCGCTGCTGGAGCCGATGGTGAATAGATTATTATCAGAGGCTTTGGCGGAATTGAGGCTGTAGGTGATGCTGGTGCCGAGGTTGTCGGTGGCGACCGCCTGGTAGACGATGGCGGTGTTTTCTTCGACTTCGACTTCGTCGCCAGAGGTGAAGACGAGGCCGTCGTCGCCTTTGAGGCAGCGCTGGATGTAGGGGAATTGGTCGGTGATGTAGTAATGGTAGACGCCGTTGGGGAACTGCGGGGTGCTGCCGTAGCGACCATTGCACTGATCAAGGTCGCCGCTGCCGGCGACGTAAGCCCAATCTTCGGTGAATGTTCCTAAGGGCAGGCTATCGAAGTCGCGCTGGGAATCGGAGGTCGGGCGGTTGAGGGTGTTATAAAGATAGTCTTCGTCAAGCAATTCGTAGCTGCTCTGCATGACTTTGACGCCGGAATCGGATTTGCCGTAGCGACCGTAAATGGGGAAGCCGTCTTCTGCCCAGCCGACGAGGATCATATCAAGACCATCGTTGATATTGGTGAGGTCGAGATAGCCCTCGGGCATGCCGTGGTAATGGTAGATGCCGCTGGCGTCCAAGTGGCCATTGCTGGAATCCAAGCCTTGATCGAGGGCGCCGCCGATGGCTTCGTAGTTCCATTCGCCGCTGCCGCGATAGGACTCGCCAGTGCCAGGCTCGAGGCGGATGCCGTTGCGGACGACGCCCGGGACGGCTATGGCTTCGTCTTCTTCTCTAGTGAAGGTGGGGGTGGTGGTGTGGGTATAGATGGCTTCGACGGTTACTATGTCGGCGAAGGTGCCGGTGGCGTGGTCGGGGATGGAGTTGCCGGTTATGGTGCGCTCGGTGCCCGAGCAGCTAAATGCTACTGTGCTATCCTTGCCGAACCAAGGGTTGGTGGTAATGCCAGAGCAGGTGCAATCCAAGCTGTTGCTACCGCTAGTGTCGCCGCTGGTGGCAGTGGCGCTGTTGGGGTAAGGGCAGGCGGAAATGAAGAGACGCGGGGTGGCGCTGAGCACGGCGGTGGTTTCGCCAAGACCCCAGCTATTGCGACCAGCTATGATGAAATGATAGGTAACACCTTCGAGAAGACCAGTTACGGTTAGTTCGCCAGAGCTTAGGTTTTCGTATTCCTCGTCAAAGTTGACGGTGGTGAGGGTGCTGGCGTCGGTGGATTGAAAAATAGTGTAGCTATCGACGGTATCGAGGACGTCCCAGATTAAGAGGATTTGATCCTCGCCGCTATAGGCGACAAAGCCAGTGGGCGCGGAAGGGGGTTCGTCGTCTAGATCGTTAATTTCGACGAAGAGACTTTGGGTGGTGCTTTGGCTGCTGTCGGTGGCGGTTACGCTCAAATCATAGACGTTGTCGCCGTTAGCGTCGATGGGGGCTTCGAAATTGGGGACTTCTTTGAAGCGAAGCTCGCCGCTGGCAGAGTCGTAATCGAATTCGCCGATGTCGGTGCCGGAGACGGTGTACGAGATTTCGGCTGCGTCGTCGTCAGGGTCGACGGCGGTGCCTTGGACTACGTGGACGACACCAGTGGCGCTTTCATCGAAATAAACGCGCAGGGGGTTTTCTTCGAATTTGGGCGCTTCGTCGACATTCTCGATCTCTACGGTGATGACGAGGTCGGCGCTGAGGCTGGAATCGGCGGAATCGGTGGCGCGGACGGTGAAGGTGTAAATGCCGTTGTAATCGTAATCGTAGACTATTTCGTAATCGATACCCTCGGCGTCAGCGGAGGCGATTTTGGGGCCCGAGGAGAGCTCGAAGAGTTGGTAATCCTGGGCGTTGCTGCCGACGGCTGCGAGCGAATAATTGATGGCGACACGGTCGCTATCAGGGTCGACGGCTTCGGGAAGCTCTATGCTGGAGGAATCGTTTTCGGCGAGCGTGTAGCTAGTGGTGCTATCTTCGGGGAAGTATGGGGTTTCGTTGAGATTGATGATTTCTATGGTTAAGATCTGGGCTATTGAGTTGCTGCCGTCGGAGGCTATTACCGAGATATCGTAGACGTTGTCGCTGTTGTCGCCGAAGGGGTTTTCAAAGTCGGGGGCTTGGTTGAAGGCGACCATGCCGCTGCTGGAGTTGATGCCGAAATAGTCTTTATCGGCGCCGTCGAGGCTATATTGCAAGGTGGCGCCTTCCGGGTCGGAGACGTAATCGGAGGCGGTGTGGACGGAATCGGTGGAGTGCTCTTCGAAGGAGATGGCGAAGTCGGTTTCAGTGGATACCGGGGCTTCGTTGATATTTTGGATGGCGACGGTGATGGCGAGGTCGGTATTGAGACTGCCATCGGAGGCGCGGAGGATGAATTGGTAAGTCTGGTCGCCATCGGCGTCTTGAGGGTTTTCGTAGTCGGCGCCGACTTGGGTTATGAGCGCGGGGTCGTTGAAGGCGATGCTGGGGGTGGCGCTGGAGGTGTCGAGGGCGAAGTATTGGTAGTCGCTGGTGCTGTTGTGGGAGATTAATGAGTAGGAGACGGCGTTGTTGGCATCAGGGTCGGTGGCTACCGGCAGGGCAAGGCTGGAGGTGTCGTTTTCAAAGAGCTGGAGGTTGGTGGCATCGGCAGAATCGAAAGCGGGGGCTTCGTTGATGTCTTCTACGGTGATGCTGAGCTCGAGGGTGGCGACGTCGGAATTGGTGGTGGCGTAAATTTCTATTTGGTAGATGTTGCTGCGGCCGGGGGCTTCGTGGTCGGGGGAGGCGGAGAAGTTGAGCTTGCCATCGCCGCTACCAATGGCGAAATAGGCGCTATCGTTGCCACCGAGGCTGTAGCTGAGGTTGGGATTGTCGTCGGCGTCGGCGTCGCTGGCGTTGGCATCGTAAACCAGGTAGCTGGTGGCGACGTTCTCATCGACCGAGAGCGCGACTGGGCTGGAATCGACATCTTCGAAGACCGGCGGGTTATCATTGAGGTTGGTTATGGCGATGCTGACCTGGTGGGTGATGTTGCTATGGTCGGCGTCGTAAGCATGGAGGAGGAATTCGTAGATATAGTCGGAGTTGTGGTCGCTGATGTTTTCATAGTCGGCGCCAGGGTTGACGAAGGCGATGCTGGGGGCGGCGCCGGAGGCGCTGGTGAGGGTGAAATAGCTGTAATCATCATTGCCAGCGGCGA
Organism: Gammaproteobacteria bacterium; assembly: GCA_965229495.1. Classification (GTDB taxonomy): domain Bacteria; phylum Pseudomonadota; class Gammaproteobacteria; order CBDBNL01. The sequence goes on along the minus strand of OZ245880.1, from coordinate 2,295,609 downwards.
GCGCGATGAGCTCGTAGGCTATGGTATTGCTGAGGTCGGGGTCGGTGGCTGCGGGCAGGGCGAGGCTGGAGGTGTTGTTTTCGCTGAGGCTGAGCGAACTGCTGGAGGATTCGAAGTAGTGGGCTTCGTTGATGTCGGTTACGGTGACGCTGAGTTGGAGGGTGGCGCTGGAATCGGCGTCGGCGGCGATGATTTCGACCTGGTAGACGTTAGCGAGGTCCTGGGCTGCCTGGTCTTCAAAATCGGGGGCTTGCTGGAAGCTGAGCTCGCCGCTGGCGGAGTCGAGGTCGAAGTAGGCGCTTTGGGCGCCGCCGAGGCTGTAGGTCAAGATATCGTCGACGTCGGCGTCGGTGGCGTTGGCGTCGTAGACGACGGCGCTGGTGCCTTCGGGTACAGAGGCGGTGGCAGAGCTGGAGGCGAAGGCCGGCGAGTTATCGTTGACATTGGTTACGTGGACGGCGAGGCTGAGCTCGACGACGTGGCCGATGGCGTCGCGAGCCTGGACGGTTAGGTCATAAGTATTGTCCTGGTCGGCGTCGAGTATGGTTTCGTAATCAGGAGCGGCGAGGAAGCTGACTACGCCAGTAGCAGCATCGATGGTGAAGAAGGCGGCGTCATCGGTGGCTTTGAGGCTGTAGGTGATGGTGTCGCCATCGCCTTCGTCGGGGTCGGTGGCGTCGGCGTCGTAGACTTGGAGGTTGCTGCTATTCTCGGCAAAATCGACGCTGGCAGAGGCGACGCTGAACTGCGGGGGATCGCCGACATCGTCGGCGACTGTTACTGTGAGGGCGAAGGTGCTGGTGTTGTCGGCGGTATCGCTGATTTGGGTTTCAAGATCATAAACGCGGTATTCGCTGGGAAGTACGGTGAAGTAGAGCTCGCCGCTGCTGGGATCGAGGGTGAATTGGTTGGCATCAGTGCCGCTGAGAACGTAGCTTAGTTGCTGGTCTGCGGCGTCGCGGTCTTCGGCGGTTACGGTATGCACCAGGACGGCTGTGCTGGTGAAGTCCGAGAGGTTACGGAAGACAGATTCTTCGCTGGTTAGCTGGGGGAATTCGTCGTTATAGTCGGTTACGGTTATGTCGAGATCGAGAGTGGCGCTGTTGGCGCTATCGGAGGCTATTATTTGGATTTGGTAGGTATTGCCCAATTCGCCGAGCGGATCTTCAAAATCGGGAGGGCTGGCGAAGCTGAGCGCGCCGCTGGTGGGGTCGATGGCGAAGTATTGCTGGTCGGTAGTTGGGGCGAGGCTATAGCTCAGGCTGTCGTCGCCGTCGGGGTCGGTGGCGTCGGCGTCGTAGAAGGTGGCGCTGGTGTTTTCCTGGACGTCGACGGCGCTAGAGGTGATGGCGAAGCTGGGGGGGTTGTCATTGATATTGACGACTTCGATTTTAAGGCTTTGATGGCTGGTAGAGACGCCATCAGAGGCGGTTACGTTGAGTTCGTAGACGTTGTCGGCGTTGGCGTCCTGGGCGTCCTCGTAATTAGGCGGGAGCTTGAAGCTGAGCGCGCCGCTGCTGCTGCTAATGCTGAACAGGCTGCTGTCGTCGCTGGCGTCGTCATGGACGGCGTAGGTGAGGGCGTTGCCGTCGGCGTCGGTGGCGAGGACGTCGTGGACGGCGCTGGCAGTCTCTTCATCGACGAAGAGCTCAAGCAGGGATTCGTCGAAGGCTGGGGGATTGTCGTTGAGATTAATTACTTGTATTTGGATGGGCTGGGAGCTGCTATTGACGCTATCGGAGGCGGTAACTTCGATGGCATAGATGTTATCGCCAGCGCGGTCGCCGCCGAGGTCTAAGGGGGTTTCGTAGTCGGGGGCTTGCTTGAAACTGAGCTCGCCGCCATTGACGGCAGATACGGCGAAGAGCTCGGCGTCGGCGCCGCTGATGGAATAAGTCAGCGCCTGGCTGGCTTCAGGGTCGTCAGGGTCGCTAACTTGGAGGACCATGGCATCGGCGCTGTGCTCGTCGAGGGTGAAGCTGGCGGATGCCGACGGAAATTCGGGCGCGGAGTCGTTGAGGTTGACGACGTTGATGGTGAGGCTTTCGCTGGCCTGGTATTCGCTATCGGAGGCGGTGATGATGATGCTATAAACGTTGGCTGCGCCTGTGGACGAGGGGTTTTCGTAGTCGGGCGCGGGGTCGAATTGGAGCTCGCCGCTGGATGAGTCGAGGCTGAAGGCGTTGGCGTCGGCGCCGCTGAGGGTGTATTGGAGGGTGTCGTTTTCAGGGTCGGAGGCGGCGCTGGTGTGGATGACGTCGGCTCGGTTTTCGTCTATTTCCAAGGTGGCGCTGGGCTCGGAGTAAGCGGGGGCTTCGTTGACATTGATTACGGTTACGCTGATTTGCTGGTCAATGCTATTGGCGCCGTCGGAGGCGGCGATGAGCAGGAGGTAGGTGCCATCGGCGTCGTAGTCTTGCGGGGCTTCGTGGTTCGGGCCGTTGGGGTTGGTGCCATCAGGGTCGCTGAAGCTGAGGACGCCGCTGGTGGATAGGGTGAAGTAGGCGGCGTCGTGGTCATTTTCCGCGCTCGCCTGGTCGGAGAATTGATAGCTGACGCTGGCGCCTTCGGGGTCTTCGGCTATGGGGTCGCCGCTGGTGGCAGTGGTGTTCTCGGTAAGGTTAAGTTCGAGGCTGCTGCTGGCGAAAATCGGGGCTTCGTCGACGGCGGTTATGGCAATGCTCAGGGATTGGAGGGCGCTATAGATGCCATCGGAGGCATTGATGTCGACGCTATAAAGGTTGGGGTCGGCGCCGCTGGCGGAGGGGTTGTCGTAGTCGGGAGCCGGATCGAATTGAAGCTCGCCGCTGGTGGAGTCGATGGCGAAGGCGTCGGCGTCGGCACCTTGGAGGCTGTAGGTGAGGGCGTCGGCGTCGGCGTCGCTGGTGAAGTCGGCGGCGGTGTAAATGATGCCGTCTTCGTTTTCGACGACGCTGAGCTCTGCGGGCGAGGCGGAGAATTGCGGGGCGTTGTCGTTAGTATTGACGATGCTGAGGGCGATCGCCTGGCTGACGAGGCTGATGCCGTCGAAGGCGGTGACGTTGAGTTCGTAGACGTTATTACCATCGGCGTCTTGGGAGGCTTCGTAATCAAGGGCGTCGTAGCCGAGGGTGGAGTCAAGGGCGATTACGCCGCTGCTGGCATCAATGGCAAATAGCGCGGAATCGGCGCCGCCAAGGGCGTATTCGAGGGCGTCCTGGTCGGCATCGCTAGCGCTGGCGTCGACGCTGATGGGGGAGTTTTCATCCTGGGATACCGAGGCGAGCTCGGGGGCGAAGGCGGGGGCGTTGTCGTTGACATTGGTGAGGTTGACTGTGAGGGTGAGCTTGCCAGAGAGGTCGGTTTCGTCGGTGGCGGTGAAGGTGAGCAGATAGGTGGGCTCGCTGGTGAAGCTGCCCGGTTGCTCGTAATCCGCTGGGGATGCGAAGGCGAGCTCGAGGCTGGTGGTGTTGAAATCAAAGGCGGAGCTATCGGCGCCAGCTATGGAATAGCTTAGTTGCTCCGCCGAGCTATCGTTATCGCTGGCGGCGACGGTGTAGAAGACCGAGGTGTCGTTCTCGGGGGCTTCGACGCTATCGGCGCTGGAGAAGGACGGCGACGCCCAATCGCGCTCGATGGTTACGCTGGCAGAATCGGCGCAGGCTTCGCTGGAGGTGGTTACGTTGCAGAGGCTGACGACGATGGCGTTATCGCCAATCGCCAAGGGCAAATCGCAGAAGCCCGATTGCTGGTCGCCAGTGGTGAGGATGGGCTGATCGGCGCAGGCTGCGACTTCAGCGCCATTATTGCTAAGGAGCCAATAGGCGGCGTTCTCACCCGATGGCTTGCTCCAGGCGAGGGTGATGTTGTCGTCGTGTATTAGCTGCGCGGCGGTGCTGATTTCGGGGGTCTGCGGGGTGATGGCGAGGAGCTCCGTATGCGCGACCTCCGAATAGGCGCAATAGCTGGAATTCAAGGAGTCAGAGACGCAAAGCCCGACCTGGATTTGGTTGTCGCCGCTTTCGACGGTGATGGTGCAGGAATCGCTTTGGGGGAGCTCGGTGGAGATGAGATCGATTTTGCATTGGGTGATGTTGTTGACCTGGGCTAGCCAGTATTCGGCGCTGCCGCCGTCGCTGGCGCCGACCCAGCTGAGTTCGTGTTCGCGAATTTCGCTAGTGGCAGGGAATTCGGTCTCGATGGTGGGCTGGTTGGGCTTGACGACGCGCTCGCTGTAAACATCAGAGCTGCTGACGCAGGAATCGTCGCCGTCGTATCCATAATTACAGCCGGTTACGTAGATGGTGTTGGCGCCTACGGATAGATCGATTTGGCAGGAGCCGCTGGTTTGATAAGACTGCTCGCTGGTGGTGGCGCAATTCTCGCTGCCATTGACGAAGAACATCCAATCGCTGACGCCGTTGCCGGAGGTTATGCTCCATTGCAAGAGCAGGCTTTCTTCGTAAGTCTTGCTGAGGACGGAGCTGGTTATTTGCATTTCGCCCGGGGGCAGGGGCGCTGGGTCGTAGGCGGTGACCGTTACCAGCTCGGATTGCGCGCAGGTGTCGCCGGAGTAAGTCGCGACGTTGGTGCAGAGCGAGACTTGCAGCATGTTGTCGCCTTGCTTTAATTGCAATTCGCAACTGGCGCCAGTGTCGCCATCATCGAGGGTGGATTCGCAAGCGGAGACGCCATTGAGGTAGAAGGAGGCGGTTTCGCCGGCGGTGCCGCTGCTGGTGTCTTTGCTCCAGGATATGCTGAGGTCGCGCTCGGCGGGGAGGTCTTCGGTGGGCTCGACTATGACTGGGGTAGCCAGCATTCTCGAGGCGTCGGGGGTGAAGGTGGTGCTGCCAATCTCGGACTGCGAGCAGTTATCAGCCAAGCCGGTGGGGCGATTGATGCAGAGCTCGGCCTGGAATTGGTTGACGCCGGATTCGAGGTTGACCAGGCAACCGCCGCTCTGCTCGACCGAGCCGGTGCTGTAGGTTAAACTGCCAGAGCAATACTGCTCGCCGTTATGGTGGATATTCCAGTAGTCGCCGTTGACGCCGCTGGGCTTTATCCAGCTAACTTGAATCTGGCTTTCGATGGTTTCCGATGCCAGGTCTTGGAGGCTGATGTCCCCAGGCATGGACGAATCGGTTTGCTGCTCGTCGTAATCAATGCTGGTGGTGGCGCTGGAGAGGCAACTGGAGCTTTGGCAGAATTTGACGTAGATGCTGTTGCTGCCATCCTGCAAGGTGAAATCGCAAGTGAAGTTCTCGCTGGCATCGTCGCTATTGGTGGCGTCGGCGGAATCGCCAGAGCAGACAACGATGTTATTCCGATAAACGCTCCATTGCTCAGAACCTTCGGCGCCGCTGCGGCTCCAACTGATGGTGGCCTGATCGCCGACAGCGTCGCTCTCGGTGATGCTGACGCTGCCGCCTAAGTCTTCGGCATCGGAGGGGGTGAGCGGGTCGTCGACTTCGGTGCTATCATCGCAAGCGACTACTACCAGCGACAATGCAGCAATCATTAATATTCTGGATAAGACCTGAGACATAATTGGCTCCGTTCGGTGAAACTCTGGGGTTGCGGCAAGGTTTTGCCGCGCTGGGCGGCAAGTTTGTTGCCGCGCCGAATTTAATACGATAAATTATTTATATTAATTAAGCTAGTATAAATTAACCCACGCTTAAAGTATAAAGGTATAGTTTAACTTAAGTATAAATCCAACGCGCAAGTATTTTTAATTAAGCGCCTGCGCGAGGGCGCGGCGGCTATGGGCGCGGCGCTGGGCAATCCGGCGGCAAGGGCAAATCAGCCGCTAAATTGCCGCAATTTCATGGCGATGCCAGGCGCCAGCGAAGGCTAGCAGAAATAACGCTTTCGAGCTCTGCGCTTGCGTAAAATTAGCCGCGATTTGACGTGAGCGCTCAACTAAAGCTCACTACACCTACTCGCGATATCCTAGCTGTAAGAATGGCGACAGCTTCTGAGAAAGCCACCCACCAAAGCAACCTAACTATTAAAGCTATGCTGAAAAACCTTAATGTCGTAATTCTCGCTGCGGGTAAGGGCTCGCGGATGCGTTCGTCAAAACCCAAGGCTTTATTCGAGATTGGCGGGAAGCCTTTGATATTCCACACGCTAGATAGGGCTTTTGAGATCAAGCCCGATAATGTTTATGTGGTGGTGGGGCACCAGGCCGAGGCTGTGCGCGCTGCGGTTAGCTCGAAGTATATGGTGCAATTCATCGAGCAAAAGGAGCAAAAAGGCACTGGGCACGCGCTATTGCAAACTTTGCAATATATGCCCGAGCTGGGGCGGCTGCTGGTGCTGTACGCTGATGTGCCCTTTATGAGCACCGAGAGTTTGCAAAGCCTGCTCGACGGTAGCAGCCAGGATATACAGTGGCTGAGCGCCGAGAAGGCCGACCCTACGGGCTACGGGCGGATAGTGCGCGATATCAATAATAGCCCTATCGGTATCGTGGAGGAGGCTAGCGCTGGGCGCGCGCAAAAGCGGATTAAAGAGGTTAATACTGGTATTTTTGTTTCGCCAGTATCTTATTTGCGCCACTGGCTGCCGCGGCTGAAGAACGATAACCCCAGCGGTGAATATTTGCTCACCGATATTATGTCTATGGTGCGGCAATCGGGGCTGCAGCTAAACGTGAAGAAATTGCCGCTGGAGCGAACTTTGGAATCCGAAGGTATTAATAGCCTTTGGCAGCTCAATAAGCTCGAAAGATATTGGCAAACGCAAAAGGCTATTAAGCTCAGCGACGACGCTGGGGTGTATTTCGCCAATTACGATACGACTTCTATACGCGGTGAGCTGAAGACCGGTGAGGGCGTGGCTATAGATTCGGGCTGCATTTTTGAGGGCGTGGTCGAATTGGGCAACGATGTAACTATCGGGCCGAATTGCCTTTTGAAGAATTGCAAGATAGCTGCGGGTAGTAAGATTGAGGCTTTTTGTCATCTGGACGAGGCGCGTATCGGTAAAGAATGCACTATAGGTCCCTACGCCCGGCTGCGGCCTGGTAGTATTCTCGGCGATAGGGTGAAGGTGGGTAATTTTGTCGAGGTGAAAAACTCTAATCTGAACGAGGGCAGTAAGGTCAATCATCTGAGCTATATCGGCGACGCTGATATCGGCAGCGAGGTGAATGTCGGCGCCGGTACGATTACCTGTAATTACGATGGCAAGAATAAGCTGCAAACTACTATCAAAGATAAGGCTTTTATCGGCTCCAACAGTGCTCTGGTGGCGCCTGTGACTATCGGGGCGGGGGCTTATGTGGGCGCGGGTTCGACTATTACCGAGGATGTGCCCGATGGGCAGCTAGGTATCGGGCGCGGTAGGCAGGTGCTGGTTAGTAAGAATAAGCTGGCTTAGGGGGTGGGAGGTGTTGGTTTGTGGGGGTGGAGATGGTGGAGATGGTGGCGTGGTGGAGATGGCGACATGATGCGGCGTGGCGGCGTGGTGCCGGGAGAGCGGGCGACGCTGGTGCTGCTAAAATTGCAATTTTGGTATAGGTATCTCTAAAATGCAGGGCTACAAAAAATGGGAGTGCATCATCTGTGGTTTCATCTACGATGAAGAGCTTGGCTGGCCCGAGGACGGTATCGCTGCGGGCACGGCTTGGAAGGATGTGCCCGAGGATTGGCTGTGTCCCGATTGTGGCGTGGGCAAAGCCGACTTTGAAATGGTGGAAATTAGCGAATGAGTTCAAAAAAATATTTTGGCACTGACGGCATTCGCGGCGTGATCGGCAGCGAGCCGATGACGCCGCGCGCGGCTATGCAATTCGGCTGGGCGCTGGCTAGTATCCTGGCGAAAAAACACGAACGCCCGAAGATTATTGTGGGCAAGGATACGCGCATATCGGGGTACATATTGGAATCGGCGATGCAAGCAGGTATTGCTGCGGCGGGGGCGGATGTGCTGTTGCTGGGGCCGATGCCGACGCCGGCTATAGCCTATCTGACTAATACGCTGGACGCGGATGCAGGAGTGGTGATCAGCGCTTCGCATAATCCTTCGGATCATAACGGCTTTAAGGTTTTTACCAGCACGGGCAAGAAGCTGAGTAACAAGGAGGAACTGGAGTTAGAGAGCTATATGGAGCGCGAGCTGCGCGTGGTCGATAATAGCAAGCTGGGTAGAGCGCGGCGCGTCAACGACGCTGTCGGGCGTTATGTCGAATATTGCAAAGGCAGAGTGGATTTTGCCATCTCGCTGGCGGGGTTGCGGATAGTGGTGGATTGCGCTAATGGCGCGACTTATCACTGCGCGCCGCAAGTCTTCGCCGAGCTCGGCGCGGAGGTGATAACTATTAACGCCGAGCCCGATGGCTTTAATATCAACCGCGAGTGCGGCGCCACTAATACCAATTCCCTGCGCCAAGAGGTATTGCGGCAGCGGGCGGATCTAGGCATAGCTTTGGACGGCGACGGCGACCGAGTGATAATTCTGGATTCGGATGGTAGCCTGGTCGATGGCGATAGCGTTATCTACATCATCGCCCGTAATCTGCACCGCCAAGGCAGCTTGGGCGCGGGCGTGGTCGGCACCAAGCACAGCAATAGCGGTTTGGCGCGCGCGATTAGCAACTTGGGCGCCGAGTTCTTGCGCGCCGAGGTCGGCGACCGCCACGTGAGCGAACTACTCGAGCGCAATGGCTGGGCGCTGGGTGGCGAGAGCTCGGGGCACGTTATCAACAGGACCAAGAGTTCTACCGGCGACGGCATTATCACGGCGCTGCAAGTGCTGGAGAGTATGTGGCAGCAAGGTACGACGCTGAAAAAATTGCTCGCGGGCTTGGAGAAGGTCGCCGTGCTCGAGCACGCCAGCGAGTTTCACGGCGACCGCAAAAAGCTCATGGAGAGCAAGGCTATGAAGGAGCTTCTGGCAAAATTAGAGTCCGAGCTGGAAGCTCTGGGCGGGAGGCTGCTGGTGCGGCCTTCGGGCACCGAGCAGATCATCAGAATACTTATCGAGTGCGACGACGATCAGTTAAGCCAGCGTTGCTTGGACGATATCTTGAGCGTTATCAGAAAGCATAGCTCTTGAATTGGGCGCTGCTTCGGACATAGTGAGACCTTTGCAAAAAGGAATCTTTTTGCCCCCAGCGTTGTTCGCAAATGCTCATTTACTATTGAATAAACTGCGCTTTGCTGCCTAGCTGGGAACAAAAATCTCCGTTTTTTGCACGCGGTCTCAAGTTATGCAAAACTCTAATAGTATTAAAGGTGTTAGGTGTTTTCTTCATATAATCGGCTATGTCGCGTCGCGTACGCTAGAGACCAGGCCACGCCCACCTTGAACTACAGCAGATTGATCATCTCGGACGGATCACCAACTAGAGGGATTAGCAGAAGCTAGAGCCCGACACAACTTCATACCAGAGCAAAGCTATGACAAACGACCAAGCCTTAGCGGCCAACGAGCACGACCCTTGGGGCACCCCCAGTAGTTCCTCTTCGAATCGAGGCAATAGCAATAAGCCGAACAACGACCGACCACCAGATTTAGACGAGCTGGTGGATAAATGGCGCGAAGGCATCGGCGGCATACTCAACAAAGGCGGTAAACGCGGCGGCCGGAGCAGTGGTAATCGCTCGGGCGGCGGCGGCAAGGCGAACAACTGGATAAGCCTGGCTATCCTGGGCTTATTGGTGATATTTTGGGCTGGTAACGGTTTTTATGTTATCAACGAGCAAGAGCGCGGAGTGGTGTTACGCTTGGGCAAATACAACACTACCCTGCAACCAGGTTTGCGCTGGCAGCCTTATTTGATCGATACGGTGGAGATCGTCAATACTACTCGGGTGCGTTCGCTCGACACCAGGGCGCTGATGCTCACCGAAGACGAGAATATAGTCGACGTGGCGCTGCAGGTGCAGTACGTGGTGCAATCGGCGAAAGATTTTTATCTCAACGTGCGTAATCCCGAAAATAGCCTGCGCGAAGCTACTGATAGCGCTTTGCGGCACGTGGTAGGTGGCACGGGTATGGACCAAATAATCACCGAGGGCCGTGCCGAGGTCGCCGCTTCGGTAAAGACTCGACTGCAACTGTATTTGGATAACTACGCGACTGGTATCCTGATAAGCCAGGTCAACATCCAAAGCGCCGACCCGCCGACCGAGGTCAAGCCGGCTTTTGAGGACGTAATCAGCGCGCGCGAGGATGAGGTGCGTTTCACCAACCAAGCTACAGCTTACGCTAACCGAGTGATACCCGAGGCGCGTGGTAAGGCGCAACGTATTACCGAAGAGGCGCAAGGTTACCGCGCCCGAGTGATCGCGCGCGCCGACGGTGAAGCCGACCGCTTCAGTAAGCTGCTGGCAGAATATAGCCAAGCCCCAGAGGTTACGAAGAAGCGCCTCTATCTGGAGGCCATGGAGCAGGTTTTACAAAATTCGAGCAAGGTGATCGTCGACGTCGACGGTGGTAATAACATCATGTATTTGCCGCTCGATAGGATCGCCAATAGTCGCAGCGGCTTGGGTGGGGGTTTTGACACCAACGACTTGGTCAACGATAGCAATTTTGTCAACAGCATAGCCGACCAAGTGCTACAGCAATTGAGCACTAGGGGGCAGCGGAGCACTAATAGAAGGTGAGACCTTTGCAAAAAGGAATCTTTTTGCCCCCAGCGTTGTTCGCAAATGCTCATTTACTATTGAATAAACTGCGCTTTGCTGCTGAGCTTAAGAACAAAAATCTCCGTTTTTTGCACGCGGACTCAATTTATGAAAAACTTTCAATAATAGACTAATGAATATCAAATCAATTTTGCAGAGCGTGTGGCCGGTGGCGCTAGTGGTGGCGCTGCTAGTGGGTTCGCAATTTATTTATCGCGTAACCGAGATCGAGCGCGGTGTGCTCTTGCGCTTTGGTCAATTGGCCGAGGCGGACATCAAACCAGGCTTACACTTCAAGATACCTATCGTCAACAACGTGCGTAAATTCGACGCGCGCATAATTACTCTCGAACCACCAGAGGCCGAATACCTCACTATCGAGAAAAAAGCGCTAATAGTCGATTACTACGTCAAATGGCGCATAGCTAACGTGGCTAAGTTTTACACCGCGACCAACGGCGACGAGACGGTGGCAAACCGTATCCTGAGCGCAAGAGTGGATACCACTTTGAGGAATCAGTTCGGCGAGCGCACGGTGTTTGAAGTGGTCTCTGGCGAGCGCGATCTGCTTATCGATGAGATTATTGAAGAGCTCAACACCGTTGCCCAGCAAGAGCTCGGGATAGCGGTTATCGACGTGCGCATCAAGAAGATCAACCTGCCACGCAACGTTTCGGCGGCAGTATTTGAGCGCATGACCACCGAACGCGAGCGCCTGGCGCAAGAACTGCGCTCGCAAGGGCAAGAGGCCTCTGAGGGCATCCGCGCCGACGCCGACAAGCAGAGCGAGATCATCGAAGCTGAGGCCTTCCGCGACGCCGAGAAGATTCGTGGTGAAGGCGACGCCGAGGCCGCGCGCATCTACGCTCAAGCCTATTCGCGCAACCCCGAGTTCTACGAGTTCTACCGCACTATTAACGCTTACCGAGAGATTTTCAAGAACTCCGGCGACCTGCTAGTGCTGGAGCCCGACAGCGAATTCTTGCAATTGCTGCAGACTACTACGCAGTAAAAGCTATGGCTAGCTCGGGCTATCATCTAGCGCAACTCAACATCGCCACCATGAAGTATCCACTTGATAGCCCAGAGATGGCGGATTTCGTCAACGCGATACCCGAAGTTAATCTCGCCGCCGAGCGCCACCCAGGCTATATCTGGCGCTTGCAAGACGACGACGATAGCGGCTATGGTTACGGTGGCTCTACCAGTCAAAGACTGCCGGGCTACGATAGAGCTACGACGCTGGTAAACATGTCGGTGTGGCGCGATTTGGCGAGCTTGCAAGCTTACATTCGCGACCCCAAGCACCTGGCAGTGATGCGGCGGCGGCGAGAATGGTTCGACAAGATGGCGAGCGCGCATCTGGTGCTGTGGTGGCTGCCAGTCGGGCACGTTCCCAGCTTGGCAGAAGCGGCGGCAAAGTTGAAATTGCTGATAGGCCACGGCCCGAGCGCGGCGGCTTTCAATTTCAGCAAGAACTTTCCAGCACCAGGTGAAATTTCTTAAAGTATTGTTGCGCGCGGCTCAAGCCGCGTTCGGCGTGCAGAGCCTGAGCAATATGGAAGCCGACTTTACCGAGCATAAATCCCCCCTGCCCTTCATAATCGCTGGCATAGTCTTCACTATCCTTTTCATAATTACTATAGCGACACTAGCCCAGCTACTGATCAAGTTATCGTGAACTGCCCACGCTGCCAAAACAAAGACACTAGAGTACTGGCCTCGCGCGAGCATATGGAGGGCAAGCAGATCAAAAGGCGGCGTATCTGCACGCAATGCGAATACCGCTTTAGCTCTTTCGAAATGGCCGAGGAGCGCGTGATACGCGTTATCAAAAAGAACGGCAGCCTGCAAGACTATAGCCCGAGCAAACTCCGCGAGGGCGTGGTGCGCTCACTGATTAAGAGACCAGTCAGTGACGAGCAAATCGACCACATACTGGATAACGTCAACGCCAAGTTACTGGACGGTGGCGATAATAAAGTCGATTCCAACACTATCGGCGATTGGGTATTGGAGGAGCTGAAACAACTCGACGCGGTGGCTTTTATTCGCTTTGCTTCGGTGTATCGTAGCTTTAACTCAGTGGACGAGTTCATCGATGCTATAGATAAAATTAACTGAGCGCTGGTAGAATGTCAGTATTTGCGCGAGGAACATGCCAGCAAGCAAGGTAGCCCAACTGCCTTTGGGCCTACAAACATTCGCCGAGGTGCGCGAATTGCAATGTGCTTACGTAGACAAAACTGAGTTGGCACTAAAGCTGGCGACCGAAGGCAAATTTTATTTCCTGGCGCGGCCACGACGCTTCGGTAAGAGCCTATTCTTAGATACGCTGCGTAATCTATTTGAAGCTAAGCAGGAGCTCTTTACTGGCCTACACGCCGAAGCTAACTGGGAATGGGATATCAAGTATCCAGTGATTAAGCTGGATATGAGTGGTGGTTCTGAAAGCGTTGTCGCTTTTAAGTCGATGATTGATGGTGACTTGCGCGACATCGCCGAATTATTGGGCGTAGAGCTGTCAGCAACTGGCGAACCAGGTAAATTATTTAAGCAACTAATAAAGAGAGCTCACGCTAAGCACGGGCGCAAAGTAGTGTTGCTCATCGACGAGTACGACAAGCCAATACTAGACAATATCAAGAAGCCGAAGCTGGCAGAGGATATGCGCGATCAGCTACAAAGTTTCTATTCGATAATCAAAGCCACAGACGAGCACTTACGCTTCGTGATGCTCACTGGCGTGAGCAAGTTCGCCAAAGTATCGATATTTAGCGGTCTGAACAACCTCAAAGATATCTCTTTGAATCCGCAATATGGCAGCATTTGCGGCTACACCGAGGACGACTTGGACGAAGTCTTCGGTGAGCATTTGCAAGGTGTCGACCGCGAGCAACTACAGCACTGGTACAACGGCTATAACTTCCTCGGCGAGCGTAGCGTCTATAACCCTCACGATATACTGCAGTTCATTGATCGCAGCCAGAGCTTTGGCAAGTTTAAGTTTGAGAACTACTGGTTTGAAAGTGCCACTCCTACTTTTGTCATCGACTTACTAACGCGCAATCAAGTGCTCGCGCAACGGCTGGAGCCGCAAAGCATCGGCAAAAATAAGCTCGACAGCTCGCCGCTAGAAAACCTGGAATTCACCACAGCGCTATTCCAAAGCGGCTATTTGACTATCGGCGCGGTCGACGATAGCGACCCATTTATGGATAGATATCAGCTTGTGTGCCCGAATCATAGCGTGCGCACGGCGCTGCAATATAACTTATTCGAGTATTACACCGGCAACAGCGACGTCAGTCATCAAAGCGCTATGTACCGCGCCTTGCGCGAAGCCCAACTCGACATCATAGAATCCGAACTCCAGCGGCTCTTTGCCGGCATATCCGCAGATAACTACCGCAAGAACGACATCGCCCGATTCGAGGGCTACTACGCCGCAGTGGTCTACAGCTTCTTCGCCGGCATGGGACTTAACGTAATACCCGAAGACGTTGGCAATCTCGGACGCATCGACTTGACGCTCCAGTTAGCGGATAAAACTTACATCGTCGAATTCAAAGTAGTCAAGCGCAAATCAAAAACTAACAGCGCCCTACAGCAAATAATCCAACGCGACTACGCCGCTAAATACTCGGGCACGGCCTACCAAATCGGTATCGAATTTTCCGAGACCAAGCGCAATATCGTTGGTTTTGCTTGGCAACTTGCTTAAAAAACTGCTACTATCCTTGCAAGCTCTGGTATTCCTCAAGGCTAATGGCTCGTAAGCTCACGCTGTCCCCAGGTTGGAGTACGGAGGGCGGGTCGCTTTCGGGATTGAACATTAGCTGCGGGCAACGACCAATGATGCGCCAGCCACCAGGGCTGGCGAAGGGATAGACGGCGGTCATGCTCTCTGCTATGGCTAAGGACCCAGCGGCTACGCGCGTGCGCGGCGTCGCCAGTCTCGGCATTCGCAACGGACGCGGAATATCGCCCAAATAGGCGAAGCCCGGCAAGAAGCCGAGCGTGTAAACTTTAAGCTGACAACCAAGCATGAGCTCGACAATCTGCTGAGTGCTCAGGCGCGCCGATTGCGCCACTGCCGCAAGGTCAGGGGCAAATACTTCGGCGAAGCAGATGGGTAACTGATGATGCTGACCACTACTGAGCTTTGGTTGTAAACCTTGACAGAGGCGTGGCAAAATGCCTTCGAGCTCGTCGGCGTGGGGATGGTCTGGGTTATAGTGCACGCAGAGTTCGGCTACGCTCGGTTGACACTCGGTGATGGCGCGCAAGTGTCCGCGCTGACGTAACCTGGCGATGCGCGCGTCTAATGCTAACACTAACGGCTGGGCGCTGCTGTCGTTGCCGAGCTCGACGTTCCAAGCCCTATCGCCGAGCGGATAAATACGCGCATTCATACTTGGAAATACTGATGCTGGAAGCTGTGCTTAATTTCTGGGTCGAGCCCTTTGGTTTTGCCTTCATGCGCCGAGCCTTTGCTATGGCTGTGGTTATCGCTTTGGTCTGCGCGATTTTTTCTTGCTTACTGGTGTTGAAAGGTTGGTCGCTACTGGGCGACGCGGTGGCGCACGCGGTGTTACCCGGGCTCGGCGTCGCGCTGCTGTTGGGTATACCGCTAGCGCTGGGAGCTTTCTTAGCTGGCCTGCTATGCTCGCTAGGCATAGGTTACATCAAAGATAACTCGCGAGTGAAGGAAGACGCGGTTATGGGGATCGTGTTCTCAGGGATGTTCGCGGTCGGGCTGATTTTGGTCGCCAAAATCGAGAGCGATGTGCATCTGCTGCATATTCTGTTCGGCAACGTGCTCGGGATTAGCAACTCTGATCTGCTCGAATCCAGCGCCATCGCCGCCTTCGCCAGCGTGGCGATGCTCGTCAAACGCAGAGACATAGTGATGTATTGCTTTGATCCTGTGCAAGCGCAAGTGGTGGGGCTGAGAGTCAAGCTGGTGCACTTTGGTCTACTAGCGCTGCTGGCGCTGACCATTGTCTCGGCGCTGAAAGCGGTGGGCATTATCCTGGTGGTGGCGATGCTGATAGCGCCTGGGGCTATCGGATTTTTGCTGGCACAATCCTTCGATAAGATGTTGGTGATCGCGATTGTAGCGGCGGTGTCCTCGAGTTTTTTAGGAGTGTTCCTAAGCTATCACTTGGACACCGCCAGCGCACCGACCATAGTGGTGTTGCAATCCCTACTATTCCTAATAGCTTTGGTTAAGCACAAAATTGGCGTACGCAGAGGCACGCATCTTGAACCCAAGCCAGCACCTCAATAGAGTGCTTTGCATAATTTAATACCGCCTGTGAAAAGAGTCAATTTTTGTTCCCAGCCAGGCGCCAAAAGCGAACACTATCGGGTAAAAATAACCTTTTGGCAAAGGTCTAAGAAAGTATTTGCGCCGCGCTCTCGGCGTAATAAGTAAGGATAGCGCTGGCGCCTGCGCGCTTGCAAGCGAGCAGTGATTCCATGAGCACGGATTTGGGCAGCCAGCCAGCAGTGATAGCCGCTTGCATCATGCTGTACTCGCCGCTGACTTGATAGGCCAGCACTGGTAGCGCGAAGCGCTCGTGGGCGCGGCGGATTATGTCGAGGTAGGGCATAGCTGGCTTTACCATAACCATATCGGCGCCCTCGCTGATATCGAGCGCGATCTCGTGCAGAGCCTCGTTACTATTGGCAGGGTCCATTTGGTAGTTTTGCTTATTGGCTTTACCGAGCTGGGCGCCTGAGCCGACGGCGTCGCGAAAAGGTCCGTAAAAACCCGAAGCGTATTTGGCGGCGTAGGCCAGAATTTGCACTCGAGAATATCTGTGTTGCTCGAGTCGATCGCGGATGGCGCCGACGCGACCGTCCATCATGTCCGACGGTGCGACTATGTCGACCCCAGATTCAGCGTAGAGAATGGCTTGTTTTACCAAAACTTCGACCGTGCTATCGTTCAACACCGTACCGTCGTCGTCGAGCTTGCCATCGTGCCCATGACTGGTGTAGGGATCCAGCGCGATATCGCAAATCACGCCCAGATCGGGAAATTCGCGCTTGATAACACGAATGCACTCTGGCACCAAGCCCTCGGGATTAAGCGCCTCGCTGCCGTCGGAGTCTTTTAATTCTCGGGGGATTACTGGGAATATCGCCACTGCCGGAATGCGCGCCGCTACGACTTGCTCGAGCCGACGTAATGTCAAATCCAGGCTGAGGCGGTTAACCCCGGGCATAGAGTCTATGCTCTGGCTCTGACCAGTGCCCGGCAGCACGAAGAGCGGCAAGATAAGATCGTCGACCGTAAGCTGCTGCTCGCGCACCAGACGCCGCCCGAAGTCTTGCATCCGAGTACGCCGTAAGCGGGTTTGAGGAAAACTTCTATTAATCATTGAATTAGGGCATTGTTGCAGATTCGAGCTCAAATTATTGAATAAGCAGACTATTTTACCTTTAAGCAAGGCTCAATCAAGCTATTGACGTACCTAAAATACAATAATAAACGCTGCAAAATTTGGTAGTCGTGCATGGTAGTCGTGCAAAGGTATAATTTAGATATATATCTTTTGCTGTATACTTAGTGGCTAGGCATCCAACCATTTCAAATTCACCATGGAAACCATCAGCACCCCACCCAGCGTCGGCAAAATTTTTATGAACGGACGTAGCCAAGCGATCCGCTTACCCAAGCAATTTCGCTTTGATTGCTCGCAGGTTTACATAGAGAGGCACGGCGACAAGTTGGTCATCAGCGCGCATCGACCTAGCTGGGACGAGTTCTTCGACACCGAGTCGGCCTTCGATGAGTCATTCATGGCCGATCGCGAGGATAGCTTGCCCCAAGAGCGGGTGTTCGATTAGTGTACATATTGGATACCAACATCTGCATCCACGTCTTACGCCGCTCCGATACCAGCTCCGATCAATTACGCCGCAAGTTCAAAGCCATCAGGATACTAAGCATTTCCACCATCACTTACGCCGAACTCTGTTTCGGTATTGCCAAAGGCGCCCACACCCGACGCGCCGAGCGCCAGAGTCAGCTGCAATCGTTGGTCAGCAGATTACATCTACTAACTTGGGATAGCGCTGCTGCCGAGCATTACGGTGATATCCGCGCGCTGCTGCATCGCCAAGGCCTACCGGTAAATGATAACAACCTTCTGATCGCCGCGCACGCTCGTAGCTTGGGCGCAGTGCTGGTAACCAACAACACCCGCGAATTCGGTCGCGTACCCGATCTATCACTGGAGGATTGGCTGGCGGATTAAGCCCACGCAAAAAAGCAAAAAACTAAAACCATCGCGCTCAAGCTGAGCACAATGCGCAATCCAACTTCAACAATAATCCCATGCTGAGAATCTACTGCCCTTATTGCCAAGAGCAGCGCGAGGAGGTCGAATTCACTTGCCACGGCGAGGCTTACATCGAAAGGCCCGAGCAGCCCGAGAGCATCACCGACGCCGCCTGGGGCGATTACCTCTTCAACCGCAAAAACCCCAAAGGCTGGCACACCGAGCAATGGCAGCACAGCGCTGGCTGCCGCAAATTTTTCCTGGTCGAGCGTAGCAGCGTCGACCATAAAATTCGTAAAAGCATAGCACTCGGGGAGTAGCAATGACCGACAGACTAGCAGCCAACGGCGACCAACTACTGCAGCGCGAGCACAGCCTGCAATTTAGCTGGCAAGGTCAGCAATACTCGGGTTATCTCGGCGACACCCTAGCCTCGGCGTTACTAGCCAACGGCGAATATTTACTCGGCCGCAGCTTCAAATACGGTCGCCCGCGCGGCGTCTACGGCGTCGGCGTCGAAGAACCCAATAGCATCGTCGATATCGGCGTCGGCGAGCGCAGCATTCCCAATCAGCGCGCCACCGAAGTCGAGCTCTATCCCGACCTGCAAGCCCGCGCATCTACTGGCATACCCAGCCTCAAGCAAGACCGCCGCCAGCTCTTCAAGTTCATGCACAAAGCCATGCGCGCTGGCTTTTATTACAAAACCTTCATCAAGCCGCAAAAGCTCTGGCCTTGGTACGAGCACGTACTGCGTTCCTTCTCCGGTCTTGGCGAATGCCCGCAGCTCCCCGACCCCGACACCTACAGCCAAAACTACCAGAATTTCGACGTCGTCATCATCGGCGCCGGCCTCGCTGGTTTGCACCTGGCGCATAACCTGGCTGGCGGCAAGCAGCGGGTATTGTTGGTCGACGAACGCGCCTACTCCGGCGGCAATTGGTTCCTGGGTCAAGCTGGCGACAACCGCGCCCAAGTCCGCACCCTCGTGCAGAAATTAGTCAGCAGTAGCAACATCACCCTCTGGCAGCGCAGCACCGCCTTCGCCCTGCACGACATGAACCTGGTCGAAATCCTCCAGCGCCACCACGACCACCAGCCCCCCACCGCCACCACCAAGCCCCGCCAAACCCACCACTACATCCGCGCTGGCAAAGTCGTGCTCGCCACTGGCGCCCACGAACGTTTACTCTGCTTTAGCAATAACGACCTCCCGATGGTCATGCTCGCGAGCACGCTAGCATCATTAGTACACAACTACGCGCTCTGCCCAGCGCAGCGGCCAGTGCTCGCCACCAACAACGACAGCATAGCCGACATCGCCGAGCATCTGCATTCTCTCGGCATCAAACCGGTCATCGTTGATTGCCGCGCCGAAGCCAGCGAGCCTATGCAGCGCTTGCAGGAGCTCGGGCTCGACGTCCGCCTCGGCACCGCAGTGGTGGCCGCGCACGGCTCCGAGCGCGTGCAAGCCCTCAGCCTGCAATCGGTGCGCCGCCTTGGTGCCAACAACTGGGAGACCCACGGCACCACCGCCAAAATCGATTGTGACCTACTAGGCGTATCCGGCGGCTGGAGCCCGACGCTGCACCTTGATAGCCACACTGGCGGCAAGCCCAAATGGCGCAGCGCCAAGCAATGCTTCACCCCCAACCTCCAGCTCGAAGACCGCTACGCCCTCGGCGCCGTCTGCTCCGATTTCACTACTAGCAACATTGAGCTCCAAGCCCAGCAACTCAAAGAAGCCCTGGTGCACGATGCCGCCTGGAGCGCGCCCATCGGCGAGGACGAATTGCAGCAAAGCGATTTTTACTTCGTTCCAGGAGCGGAGTACGCCTTTGTCGACATGCAAAACGACGTCACCCTGGCGGACATCCAGCAAGCCATCACCGAGAACTACCGCCACATCGAGCACATCAAGCGCTACACCGCCATGGGTTTCGGCTCCGACCAAGGCAAGATTGGCAACATCGTCGGCAGCGCCATCGCCGCCAAAATACTCGACGCCAGCGTCGCCGAGATCGGCGTAACCACCTACCGACCGCCGTACACAGGCGTAACCCTCGGCGCGCTCGCGGGCTCGCAAGCTGGCGAGCATTTTGATAGCAAACGCTACACCCCCATCCAGCCCTGGCACCAAAGCCAGAGCGTCATCTGGGAGCTCGTCGGGCAATGGTTCCGCC
This sequence comes from Gammaproteobacteria bacterium, assembly GCA_965229495.1. Taxonomy (GTDB): domain Bacteria; phylum Pseudomonadota; class Gammaproteobacteria; order CBDBNL01. Next base: position 2,275,512 of record OZ245880.1, on the reverse strand, counting down.
CGCGCTACTACCAGCAAAGCGCCGACGAAAGCATGGACGATGCCGTAGCGCGCGAATGCCTCGCGGCGCGCCAAGGCTTGGCGATCATGGACGCCTCCACCCTCGGCAAGATCGACATCCAAGGCCCCGACGCGCGCAAACTGCTCAACCGCGTTTACACCAACGCTTGGAGCAAGCTCGCTCCGGGCTGCTGCCGTTACGGCTTGATGCTCGATGAAAACGGCATGGTCATCGACGACGGCGTCACCGCCTGCATCAGCGACAATCACTTTCTGATGACTACCACCACTGGCGGCGCCGCGCGCATTTACTCCTGGCTGGAGCGCTGGCTGCAAACCGAGTGGCCGGATATGCGCGTATGGCTAAATTCGGTAACCGACCACTGGGGCACCATAGCCCTCGTCGGCCCCGAAAGCCGCAAGTTTATGGAGGAGCTCTGCGCCGGCTCCGGAGTCGATTTCAGCGCCGAAGCCTTTCCCTTCATGCACTGGCGCCCAGCCACGCTCTTTGGTCAAGCCGTGCGCATCATGCGCATCAGCTTTTCCGGCGAGCTCAGCTACGAGATCAACATCCAATCTAACTACGCCCTCGCGCTCTGGCAGCGCATCATGGAGCTCGGCGCTCAGTACAACATAACGCCCTACGGCACTGAAGCTCTGCACGTGCTGCGCGCTGAAAAGGGCTTCATCATCGTCGGTCAAGACACCGATGGCTCGGTAACGCCGCAAGACTTGGGCATGAATTGGATAGTCAAAAGCAAAAGCGACTACAGCTTCATCGGCGAGCGCTCATTGCAGCGCAGCTATTGCACCAATTCCAGCCAGCGTAAGCAGTTGGTCGGCTTGCTCAGCAAAGATAAAAGCAGCGTCGTCGTCGAAGGTAGCCAGCTCACCAAAGGCCGCGCCGACACCGAGCTCCAAGGCCACGTCAGCTCCAGCTACCACAGCCCCATCCTCGGCCATCCCATCGCCCTCGCCCTGGTGGTCAATGGCTCTCAGCGCATGGGCGAAACCCTGCACGCGCGTTCGAGCTCTGGCCAGTGCGTCGCCGTCGAGATCTGCCCGAGCGTTTTCTATCAGAATAAAGCCGACTAGCCATGTCCCAAGCAACCCTAGCCCGCACCACCGCCGTCGCCGACCTGCAAGCGCAAGCCGCCGCCGAGGGCATCGAAGTCCGCGAAGATTTTGATTATGTCACCTTGCGCCTGCCAGCGCGCCTGCAGCGAGGCTTCGAGATCCAACTCGCGTCACGACTGCAAGTCCAGCTCGATAAATCAGCGCAAATCGGCAGCATCTGGGTCGCTCCCGATGAATGGCTGCTATTGCTCGAAGCTGGCACCGCTTCCAGCCTAATCGCCGCGCATAGCGGCACCGACAGCACCGCGCGCAACATCGCCCTCGTCGACGTCAGCGGCACCTACACCTGCCTGCAGCTCAAGCTTGCCAACTGGCGCGAACTCTTGGCGCAGCTCTGCTACTACGACTTCTCCAGCGCCAACTTCCCCCCGGGCAAAGCCATCAGCACCAGCCTCGACCAAACCAGCGCCATCATCGCCCACCAGACCAGCGAGCAACCCTTGGTGCTAGTGCGCAATTCGTATGCGCATTACGTTCTCAGTATGCTTTTGTCAATTAACAATTAGATAATTAACAATTAATAACTGGGGATAAACGTGATTATTGGGGTGCTTGATGCGGATGCGGTGTGCACTATTGAATTAATCTAATACTGCCAAATTCAATTATGCCATCGCCTCTAGCAAGATTATCAAATCAACACTTTATAGCATAAGCGTTTACTATCAGCTAATAAGCACAAATTGACAACTTGGCACTATCAATTATTAATTGTTCATTATTCATTCAACCGTTATAAATTATTCATTATCAATTGATCCTAGCCCAACTGCGCCGCTTTGTTGGTGCGCTCCCAAGTGAATTCGGGCAGGTCGCGGCCGAAGTGCCCGTAGGTAGCCGTAGGGCGGTAGATCGGTCGTTGTAATTGCAGCATGTCGATTATGCCGCGCGGACGCAAGTCAAAATTAGCGCGGATGATGCGCGCGAGCTCAGAGTCGGGGACTTTGCCGCTGCCAAAGCTGTTGACGCTGATCGAGGTTGGCTCGGCGACGCCGATGGCATAGGAGATTTGCACTTCGCAACGCTCTGCTAAACCAGCGGCGACGATGTTCTTGGCGACGTAACGGCAAGCATAAGCCGCTGACCTATCTACTTTGCTCGGGTCTTTGCCGGAAAAGGCGCCGCCGCCGTGGCGCGCCATGCCGCCGTAAGTGTCGACTATGATCTTGCGCCCAGTGAGCCCACAATCGCCCATGGGGCCGCCAGTTACAAAGCGTCCAGTGGGGTTGATGAAGTACTTGGTGTTGCTGTTGAGCCAGTGCGCTGGCAACACCGGTTTGATAATCTCCTCCATGACCGCTTCATGAATCTCGGCGTTAGATTTGTCGGGGTCGTGCTGAGTCGAGAGCACTACTGCTTCTATGCTGGTCGGGCTGCCGTTGGCGTCGTAGCTCAAGCTGATCTGGCTCTTAGCATCGGGGCGTAACCACGGCAGGCTTTGGCGACGCACCTCGCTTTGCCGCTGCATAAGGCGGTGCGCGTAGCATATGGGCGCGGGCATGAGCACGTCGGTCTCGTTGCTGGCGTAGCCGAACATCAGCCCTTGGTCGCCAGCTCCGAGCTCGTCGCTGGCGTCTTTGTCGACACCCATGGCAATATCGCGCGATTGTTTGCCGATGGCGTTGAGCACCGCGCAGGATTCCCAGTCGAAACCGAGCTCGGAGGAGTTGTAGCCGATATCGCGGATGACCGCGCGCACGATGTCCTCCAAGTCGACGTAACAATTAGTGCTAATCTCGCCAGCGACGATGACGACGCCAGTCTTGACCATGGTCTCGCAGGCGACGCGGGCATCGACGTCTTGAGCCAGGATAGCGTCTAAGATGGCGTCGGAGATTTGGTCGGCCATCTTGTCGGGATGACCTTCGGAAACCGATTCCGAGGTGAATAACTGATATTGCTGCATTTATTTGCGTGAACTATTAGTTTGAGAGCTTGGCATAACTTGATGCCGCCGGCAAAAAGAGCGCGTTTGTTACCAGCTAGATGCCAAAGCAAAGTTTATTTCTAACATATGGAGACCTTTGCAAAAAGGTCTATTTTTGCCCCCAGCGTTGTTCGCAAATGCTCATTTACTATTGAATAAACTGCGCTTTGCTGCCTAGCTGGGAACAAAAATCTCCGTTTTTTGCACGCGGTCTCAAGTTATGCAAAACTCTCATATGGATATCTGGCAATACGCGGCAATGCTGGGCAAATGGTCTTTTTGCCGAAGTATCAGTAGTTCGCTGCCATTTTTTCCAGCGATAACACTTTGATCTTATTGGCTTGGCCTGCGGTGCCGAATTGCTGATAGCGCTCGCGGCAGATCGCGCTCATTGCGGTGGTGGCTTCTTTGAGGTATTTCCGCGGGTCGAATTCGGCGGGGTTGTTCTGGAAGAAGCGGCGAATGGCGCCAGTGGAGGCGAGGCGTAGGTCAGTGTCGATGTTTACTTTGCGCACGCCGTGGCGGATGCCCTCTTGGATCTCGGCTACGGGTACGCCGTAAGTCTCGCCGATGGCGCCGCCGTGGGCGTTGATGACTTGTAGCCAGTCTTGCGGCACCGAGGACGAACCGTGCATTACTAAGTGCGTATTCGGGATGCGCGCGTGGATCTGCTTCAGTTGACCGATGGCGAGTATGTCGCCGGTGGGCGGACGCGTGAACTTATAAGCGCCGTGGCTAGTACCGATGGCTATGGCGAGGGCGTCGACGCCGGTTCGCTCGACAAAATCGCGCGCTTGGTCGGGGTCGGTGAGCATTTGCTCTTGGCTCAAGGTGCCGCTGGCGCCGGAGCCGTCTTCCTCGGCGGCTTGACCGCTTTCCAGCGAACCCAAGCAACCGAGCTCGCCTTCGACTGACACACCGCAAGCGTGCGCCATGCGCACTGCGAGGGCGGTAGTCTCGATGTTGTAGTCGTAGTCCGAGGGTGTTTTCTGGTCTTCGAGCAAGGAACCATCCATCATCACCGAGGAGAAGCCGAGCTGGATAGCTTTTTGGCAAGCTGCTGGCGAGGCGCCGTGGTCGAGGTGCATACACACTGGGATATCGGGGAACTCTTCGATTGCCGCTTGCAGCAGATGGCGCAAGAAGGCCGAACCAGCGTATTTGCGCGCGCCCGCCGAGGCTTGCAAGATCACTGGCGCCGAGCAGGCGTTGGCGGCTTCCATGATCGCGCGCACTTGTTCGAGGTTGTTGACGTTAAAAGCGGGCACGCCGTAGTCGTTTTCAGCGGCGTGGTCGAGTAATTGGCGGAGAGATATTAGGGCCATAGTGGAGGTTGAGAGTTGGAAAGGATGGAGCGGATTGTAAGTTAGTTTAGCTGCACTAAGCCGCCGTCGACTAGCTGATACTGCTGCTGCGCTTGGTCGAGCGCGCTTTGGCGGTGCGCGAAGATTAGGATAGTGGCTTCTTGCAAATAGGCGTTGAGGTTCTGGTGGACTTTGGCCTCAGTGGCTGGATCTAGCGCTGACGTGGCCTCGTCGAAGATGACTAGACCTGGATCGCGGAGCAAGGAACGCGCGATCGCCAAGCGCTGGCGTTGACCACCGGATAGGCGTAAACCGTGATTGCCGACGATGGTCTCTAAACCTTCAGGCAGGGTATCGACAAATTGCGCCAATTCTGCCACCTGCAACACCTCGTAGAGCTTGGCGTCGCTATGCTGGGCACCCAAAAGCAGATTGACGCGGAGGCTGGAATTGAGCAAGGCTGGCTGCTGCAACACCACCGCCATGCGCGCGCGAATGCCCTCCAAGCGATAATCGCTAATATCAAGATCATTGATCAGCACCGAGCCGGAATCGGGTGGGTAAAGCCCAGAGAGCAACTGCACCAAGGTCGATTTACCGCCGCCAGAATCGCCGCGAATGGCGGTCTTGCTACCCGCAGCCAGGTCCAAATTAATATCCTGCAAGATGAGCTTATCGGTGTTGGGGTATTTGAAGCTGAGGCCATGAATGCGCAAGCGCAAGGCGCCTCGGAGCGCGGCGGCGTCGACCTTGCGGCTGCGCACAGGTTCGCGCCGAAGTTGCGCCAGTTGGTTGATGCGCTCCATGGCGCCGTTGGCGCTGTAGTACTTGTACTGCAATTGCCAAATCTGCTGCATCCCCCCGAGCATTATCCAAAGGTAGGCAAAAACCGCGAACATCCCGCCGACGGTCATATCCGAGAAGATTACCATCGCGAAAGCCAGGGCGCGGAAGATGTCAAAGCCGAGCATGAATAGTAGCGAGCTGGTGCGCTCGCCGAACATGCTACCCCAAGCGTAGCGCGCCGATTGACCGCGCAGGTCGCGGGCAAACCAGCGCAATTGCTTGAAGAAGTAGCTCTGCGAATTGCTCACGCGAATTTGCTGCATGGCGTCGAAGGTATCGATAAATGCCCTTTGCAGCACTTCCACAGCTCTATTCTGCTCTTTCTTGAGATTTTTCACACGCTTGCCGATGCGCGAGCCGAAGTAAATAACCGTCGGGTTCAGCAGCAGCAAGAATAGCGCCAAGGTAGGATTGAGCCAAAACACCACCAGCATCACGCCGACCACAGTAACCAAGCCGATGATGAATTTGCCCAAGCCGCCAGCCACGAGCTCGTCGATGGTGTTGACGTCGGTAACCAGTCGACTGGCGACCTCGCCGCTGCCGACGGTCTCGTACTCGACCATCGCCACTGGTTGCAACATCGACAGCAGGCGCGTGCGAATGCGCAGCGTAACCTGCTGCGAGATATTGATAAAGATGTAGCTCTGCGCCAGGTCGGCGACGTAAACCAGCAAGCGCAAGAACAGCGCCGCGAGCGCGAAGATTATTAGATAGCCAGTGGCATTCTGCCAACTAGCGGGCGCGAGGGCGTCGACCCAGAGCAGTTGATCCTTGGGTAAGCCAAGGGCGACTTCGTCGACCAGTATTGGCAGGAATAGCGGTATGGGTATTACCGCCAGGGAGGAGATTACGCTGCAAATGTTGCCGATGAATAAGCGGCGGCGGAAGCTCCACAGGTGTTTGACAATCAGCTGCCAGCTTATGACCTCGCGACGTGCGCCACTAGCTTCAGCCGGTGCGTTGGGCAGCGCGATGGTTTCGGTAGCGGGCATAGGGGCTTGGGCGAATGATGGTGATGGACGGTGGTTGGCTATGGTACTGGCTGAGTGGTGCCACTGTCGCATTTCTGCAGCAATCTGTCTTCCGCGCTGCGCCAGCAAAGTGCATCTCTCTTAGAATTCGCACCTCAACTCAATTAAACACCAAAACGCCATCATGTTTGCTCAGCAAAGCCAACTCCCCTATACAAAATCAGGTCTACGTCAACTGGGGGTAACCCTAATAGAGCTCCTCGTAGTCCTGGTCATCATCGGCATTCTCGCCGCGACCATACTGCCGAACTTTCTCGACGCCCCTGATAAAGCTCGGGTTACCAAAGCCAAGCAGGACATTCGATCCATAGAAAACGCCTTAGTTTTATACCGCTTGGATAACTTCAACTATCCCGCCCAAGGCGATGGTCTCCAAGCTCTAGTGCAAAAACCCGCCGACGCTAGAAATTGGAAAGACGGTGGTTACATCGAACGCGTGCCCAACGACCCCTGGGGCAACGCCTACCAATACCAAAACCCGGGTCAGAACGGCGCCATTGATATTTATAGCTTCGGCGGCGACGGCAGGCTCGGCGGCGAGGGCACTAATGCGGATATAGGCAATTGGAATATAGAGTAGCTATCCAAACCTCCGAACGACCTATCTATCCCATCAACCCCAGCAAGCGCCAGCTCGGTTTCACGCTAGTAGAGTTACTAGTCGTGATGGTGGTGATCGCCCTGCTAAGCGCGAGCTTGCTGGTTACTGCCATACCCGGCGACCGCTCGCAAGTCGAGGCGCTAACGCGTGAATTAGAGCAGAAGATGGTCTCGGTGCAGCAGCAAGCCACACTCACCGGCCTCAACTACGGCCTGCTCATAGATACTGAGGAAAGGCTGATAGACGTGCTGGTGTTCGCGCCCGCTAGCGCTGGCGACGAGCTCGCTGGAATACTCGAAGCAACTGATGAGGAAAATAAAAGCGGAGTCGCAGTGGGTTCGATGCTTATGGAGCTCTTCGGCATCAAATATCAAAGCCCCGAATGGAGCTGGCAGCGCCAAGAACGCTTGACCCCACTACGCTTTCCCGAAGAGATCGACCTAACGCAACTCGCCGACGCCGCCACCGAGCTATCGCGGCAGATGGCGCTCATAGCCAAGCCCAAACCATCGCTGCTCGACGAAATGCTCGGCTTGGATGAAGAGCAGCCCGAGACGCTCCCCGAGCCCAACGTGCTCTTCAACAGCAACGGCTCGATCCAACCGTTGAGCACCTTCACCATTCAACTAGGCGAACAATTCAGCCAAGTCTGGTGGGACGAAGATGGCGTTATTCATCGCGGCCAACCCAACTAATCGAGACCTTTGCAAAAAGGCATCTTTTTGCCCCCAGCGTTGTTCGCAAATGCTCATTTACTATTGAATAAACTGCGCTTTGCTGCCTAGCTGGGAACAAAAATCTCCGTTTTTTGCACGCGGTCTCAAATTATGCAAAACTCTCATATCAACAACGCAGCTGACCATAAGGCGTGAAATAAAGCTCGGAGCCAGCTTTAATATTCTTACCAGCAGGAACGCGTAAATAACCCGCGCTGTGGGCCGAACCACTGAGATTAGCCGAAAGCTGTAGCGGATGCGGGTGGGCTCGGTTATCAGAGTCGATAGTAGCGCGCATGTAGCGCTCGCGCCCTTCGGCGGCGATATCGATGGCGCTGGTAACGCGAAACTCCTGCGCTCGTAAATCACTACCCTGCCCCGATAGGCGTAGCAGCAGCGGTCGAGCTAGAATCTCCAAGGTAACCAGCGCCGAAACCGGATTGCCCGGCAGACCAAAAACAAAGCAATCGTCGACGCGCGCGCAGATAAAAGGCTTGCCCGGCTTTATGGCAACGCCAGCGACGATAACACTACCGAGCTTCTCCAGAGCACCGCGCACGTGGTCTTCCTCGCCGACGCTAACGCCTCCCGAGAGCACCACGGCGTTATAAGCAGCCGCGCAATCGGCGATGAGCTGCTCAGTGGCAGCAGCGTTGTCGGCGAGCACGGGCAGAGTTTCAACCTCCCAGCCCATGGCGCGCATCCAAGCTGCCAGCATCGGAGCGTTGGAGTTATAAATCTTGCCTGGGACTAACTCGCTGCCCGCAGGCAGAAGCTCGTCGCCGCTGGCTATTAGAGCCACCTTGAGACGTGCGCGCACTGGTAATTCACCATGACCACAGGTCGCTGCCAAGGCTATACGATCGGCTCGTAGACGCGTGCCCGCCGCTAGGATCAAATCTCCACGCGTCAATTCGCCAGCTTGCGGGCGCACGTGCAAAGCCGCGCGCTCGGGGCTGGTAAAGCAAACCCGGCCATCGCTATCGATATGCACATCCTCTTGAATTACCACGCTATCGGCGCCCGTCGGCAGCATGGCGCCGGTGAAAATGCGCGCGCAAGCGTCCTCTGCGGGTAAAGGCGCCGCTTGGCTGCCTGCTGGTATGCGCGCGGCGACGCGCAAACGCTGCTCGCCTGGGCGCCAACGATAGGCATAACCATCCATAGCGCTGGCGGAGAAAGGCGGTAAGTCAATGCGACTATGCAAGTCCTCGGCGAGCACCCGCCCCGAGGCTGCATCAATACCGACGCTAACAACTGACAGCTCCGGCACCGCCTGCGCCAGCAGCAAATCTTGCGCTTGGGTTCGAGAAGTAAGTGGTTTTTGCATGGCACCTTGGCGAACGTGAATGGTTATAACCGAGAGTTTTGCATAACTTGATACCGCGTGCAAAAAACGGCTATTTTTTGTTCTTAAGCTTGCAGCAAAGCGCAGTTTATGAAATAGTAAATGAGCATTTGCGAACAACGCTGGGGGCAAAAAGAGCCTTTTTGCAAAGGTCTCATAACCGTAACTATAACCGCCCTAGCTAATCCCAACAACAACATTGCAAGCACCGGCGCGATGCCTACAATGCGCGACTAATTCAACTACTGACCAAAGCAATGCAAAGCACATACAGACCCAGCCGCATCAAGCGCAAAAGAACTCACGGCTTTCGCGCGCGCATGGCCGATAGGAATGGCCGCAAGATTTTGGCGCGCCGCCGCGCCAAGGGTAGGAAGCGTTTAATACCGTAGCCTCGATCAGCCAACCTCGTTCGTAAACCACCAGCTTGCTGCCGCGACCGAATCGCCTGCGCGACTTCAATAAATGTTTCAGCAGCGCGCATATCAAGCTGCGTTCGCGGCATTGTTTGTTGTTAGTGCACGCGACTGACGACGCAACAACTAAGGCCGAGCTCGGCATAGTCGTAGCCAAGCGCCGAGTCGCGCGGGCACACCAGCGCAACGCCATCAAACGCCGCGCGCGGGCGATTTTTTACGAGCGGCTAAGGCTAGACCAATTAAGCGATTGCGCTTGCGTGCTGCTGATTACCAGTAAGGGGATTGCCGATGCCGACAGCCGACAGATATTTGCTGAACTGCAAAAGCTATTTGGCCAACTCAGCGGCGCTCTGGCGGCGCGGCGTTTGCGCGCTAGCGCTGATGCTAATCCGTGCTTATCAGCTGCTTCTCAGCCCCCTGCTCGGCAATAATTGTCGCTTCTACCCTAGCTGCTCGGAATACGCCTACTCGGTAATACAAAGCCATGGTTTACTGCATGGTAGTTGGTTGGCGCTGAAACGAATCTTGCGCTGCCAGCCGCTGTGCGCTGGTGGCGTTGATCTACCACCAGAGGCTGATAATCGCCCGATCAAGCAATAACAACAGCTCATCACACTAAATGTCCCGAACTCTCGACCCGCGCCACATCCGTTGGTTTCTCATAGCCGCGCTGCTAATACTCAGCTACGTCATCGTGCTCACCTGGCAGCAAGACTATCACGGCGCTAATCGCGCTGTCCCGGTTGAATCCGCATCAGCACCCGCCGCCGCGCTCCCCGACACCAGCGAACCATTAATAAATTCCAGCAGCGAACTCCCCCAAGTCAGCACCAGCATCGCCCCAGACCCCAGCGCCAACGACATCATCGAAATCAACAACGGCACCCTGCGCCTGCTAGTCGACAAAAACGGCGGCGACATCATTCACAGCGAATTACTCAACTACAAAGCCCAACTCGACCAACCGCAGCCCTTCACCCTGCTCCGCCGCGATAACGGCGGCGTTTACGTCGCCCAGAGCGGCCTCGTCGGCGCTGACGGCATCGATAGCTCAAGCGCCACCCGCCCGCTCTATAGCAGCACTAGCAACTCTTACGTCAACAGCGACGACACCTTGCAAGTCGACCTGACTTACGCCAACGAACGCACGCGCGTCGTCAAATCCTTCGTACTCGAACCTGGCAGCCACGAAGTCGCCGTGCGCTATCGCGTCGACAACCTCACCAGCGACACCCAGAGCTATAACCTCTTCGCGCAAATAATGCACGATGGTCAACGCCCCGAAGTCGAAGGCGGCGGACTCGGCGTGCGGCCTTACCTCGGCGCCGCGCTCACTGGTGAGGAGACCAACTATTTGAAATACGATTTTGAGGATATGCAAACTCAGCCGCTGCGCGAATCGGTCGCCAATGGCTGGATAGCCTTGGTGCAGCATTACTTCATGAGCGCCTGGATTCCCGCCGATAAAGCCAACAAATACAATTATTCCAGCCGCATAACTAGCAATGGGCGCTACATCGTCGGCTTCACTTCGCCAGCGCAAGAGCTTGCCCCGGGAGCCAGCGCCACTACCGGCAGCGTGTTCTACGCTGGCCCGAAAACCCCAGCTTTGCTGGCGCCGCTAGCGCCGCATATCGAGCTGGCAATAGACTACGGCTGGCTTTGGTTCATCTCCGAGCCTCTCTTCCTGGCTCTGGAATGGCTACATTCTTTGGTTGATAACTGGGGCGTCGCCATCATCCTGCTCACGCTCTGCGTCAAGCTAGTCTTCTTCCCGCTCACGCAGATGAGCTTCAAATCCATGGCGCGGATGCGCAAATTCGCCCCGCAAATCGCCGAAATTCGCGAGCAAGCTGGCAGCGATAAGCAAAAGCTCTCGCAGGAAATGATGAAGCTCTATAAGCGCGAACGCATCAACCCCATGAGCGGCTGCCTGCCGATCCTGGTGCAAATGCCAGTATTCATCGCCTTGTACTGGACTCTGATAGAAAGCGTCGAACTCCGCCACGCCCCGTTCATGCTTTGGATTCACGACTTGGCAGTGATGGACCCCTACTTCGTCCTGCCGCTGCTCATGGGCGCGACCATGTTCATCCAGCAGCTACTCTCGCCAGCGCCGCCAGACCCAACGCAAGCGAAGATCATGCGTATGCTGCCGATAATCTTTACCTTTTTCTTCCTCTGGTTCCCAGCGGGCTTAACCTTATACTGGGTAGTCAACAACACCCTATCTATCGCCCAGCAGTACGTGATAACCCGCCAGCTCGAAAAGCCCGAAGCGTCTCCAGCAAAATAACCTAGCCATGGCAAAAAAAAGCGCAAGCTACCAACTAGCGATCGTCGGCGGTGGCATGGTCGGCTCTTTGGCGGCGTGCCTGGCAGCGCAACGCGGCTACAAAGTAGCCCTTATCGAACCGCAGCCCGCCAGCGCCCCCAACGCTCGCAAGTACGACCTGCGAGTATCGGCGATCAACCCGCAGAGCCTGCAAATGTTAGAGGAGCTGCAAGTCTGGTCGCAAATAAGCCGAGCCTGCCCTTATCGGCGCCTGCGCGTTTTCAGCGACGGCAGCGCTGGCGTCAACTTTTACGCCGCCGATTATGGCCTGGAAGCGCTCGGGCAGATAGTAGAAAATTCGGCGATAACTTACGCCCTGCAGCAAAGCGCCGCCGAGCGCGGCGCCGAGATAATCGCTGCACAAGCGCAAAGCATCGACCACGGCAGCCTGCAACTCGACAGCGGCCTCCAGCTCGATTCAGACGTCATACTGCTGACCACCGGCCAGAGCTCGACCTTGCAGCGCCAACTCGGCATCGGCAGCAAAAGCTCCGACTATCGCCAATGCGCGCTGGTCGCGCAAGTGGCAACCGAATCAGGCCAGCAAGACATCACCTGGCAGCGCTTTAATGCCGAGGGCGCGCAAGCGCTATTGCCCTTGGTGGGCAGTAACGCCTCCTTAGTCTGGTATATGCCGCCCGAGCACGCGCGCCAACTGCTGGAGCTCTCGGCGGCTAACTTCCAAGAGCATCTGCTGCGTTCTTACCCCGAGGAGCTCGGTGAGATTAAAAGCGTCAAAGCCCGCGCCAGCTTTGCCCTGAGCTGGCGCCACGCCCTCGATTATTACCAGGGCAGTTGCGCCCTCGCTGGCGACAGCGCCCACAGCGTCAGCCCTATCGCCGGCCTTGGCGTCAATCTTGGCTTTGCCGACATTCGTTGTCTATTCGAGCAATTCGACCGCTTTGAGCTCGACCCTGAACGCGCCTTCCCCGAATACCAGCGCATCCGCAAGCGCGCCAACAGCCAAATCATCACCAGCATCAACCTCATCCAAGCCAGCTTCCAGCACTGGCAATTCCCCATCAGCGCCCTCCGCGCCCGCGCTCTCGAAGTCGCCGACTGGTGCTCACCAATCAAAAAACTGCTCTGGCGCCAAGCCTCGTATTTGCAAGGCGTCTAAATCGAGCCTCACGGGCCCATCTGCACACAGCGAACGCTACACCCGCGCTCCCACAAATCTTCAACTCATAGCGCGCGATAGCACGAAGCGTCTACGCTTATTCCTTGATTATTGGGTTTGAGAATGATATAGCCCAGTTCCCGCGCCAGCAAGGTTGAGCGCTGGCGTGCTCACTTTTTACACGGCGGGCGAGATGGGCGCGGTGCTAGGGGCACCGTGCTTTTGGGAGGCGAGCAAGCTTGGCTTCAGTTGAGGGTGAGGAAGAGGTGGTGGGTGCTGGTTTTGAATTGGGCTGTCTACCGAGGTAGAGCTTGCTTGAATGTTGGGAGCTGGCGGGGTTTGGTGATAGTCATAGCTAATTTGCCTAAATGTCGAACCCTTCTGGTTCACTGTTTATATGGCGGGCGGGATGGGCGCGGTGCCAGGGGCACCGTGCTATTGTTTTTGTTGGGGTGCTGGGTTTGTGGTTTGGTGGTGGGGAGGCTCGCAAGCTCGCCTCCTGCCGAGTACAACTCGGCGCTCCGGCCTGCGGCGGCTAATTTCTATTAACCATAGATGAACACAGATGGACACGGATATTGAGTAGAGCTTGGCAGAAGGTCTGTGGCTTTCGCTAAGCCAATCTGTGTTTATCTGTGGTTATGTTAAGTGGTGGATGGATAGTGGTTTGGGGAGGCTCGCAAGCTCGCCTCCTGCCGAGTACAACTCGGCGCTCCGCCCGCTGCCCAAGCTGCTTTGCTGGCAGTGGCTTAGTTGGCCAGATGCCAACCCCGCGGGTTCACTGTTTACACGGCGGGCGAGATGGGCGCGGTGCCAGGGGGCACCATGCTTTTGCTTTTGGGAGGCTCGCAAGCTCGCCTCCTGCCGAGTACAACTCGGCGCTCCCAGCCCCTGCCGACTGCAAGTCGGCGCTCCCAGGGCGCTCCAAGGGGTTAGCTGACTTGGTGTTTGATGGTGGGGGGGCTTGGGGGGAGGTTGGCGGGGGCGAGTTGGGTGGGGAATTGGGGGAGGGAGTGGGCGGCGGTCTGGTCGCTGGCGCGGGTGATGCGCACGCGCAGGTCGTACCAGGCGGCCTGGCCGGTGATGGGGTCGGAGTTGGCCCAGCGCAGGCCGTCGCCGCGCGCGGGTAGCAGTTCTTTAATAAGATGATTGAGCAGGAAGCCTTTGGTGGCCTCGGGGGCATCGGAGGCTAGTTGCCAGGCGCCTTTGCGTTTGCCGATGGCGTTCCAAGTCCAGACGGTTTTCGGGTTAAGCCCGCGCATGATGGCTACGGGAACGCGGATGCTGCTATGGTGCGAGCTCAGTTCCGCCCAGTCGCCGTCTGCCAAGTTGGCCTCGGCGGCGATGTCTTCGGAGATATACAGTGGGTTGTGGCCGTGGATTTGCCGTAGCCAAGGGTTCTGCGAGCCCCAGGAATGGTACATCGCCATTGGTCTTTGGGTGAGGGCGTGCAGCGGGTATTGCTGCTCGTCGAGGGCTGCGCCCTCAAAGGGTGGGTACCATTTCGGCAGTGGAGTGAAGTGCTCAAGGATGCGCGCGCATAGGTGCTCGGGTGGTTGCACTGCGCCGTGTCCCTGCGCGGCGAGGCGAAAGCTCTGCAGCTCCTCGGAATAGATTTGGAAGGTTACTGGTTGGGGGCTATCGAAAAAGCCCATGGCGACGGCGAAGTCCTGGTAGTGCTGGTTGGCTTGCTTGCAGTAGGCGGCAGATTCCGGGATGTCGTGGTGCCAGAAGCCGCCGTTGGCGATGTAGCTATTGAGCTGCTCGGGGTTGACGGCGCCGCGGCCGGCGGCTTCGCCGTTGGCGCCGCGAAAGCCGGCCAGGGGGCCGATGCCAGGTTTGCGCTCGTGGTTGACGATGTAGTCGGCGTAGTCTTTATATTTGGCGCTGCCATCGGCGTTGACCATGCCTGGGAGCTGGAGGCGCGCACCGAGATCGAGCAATACCGATTGAAAGCCGCGCACGGCGCGCTCGGGTGGCGCTACCGGCCAACGGATGGCGTCGGCGACGCTGTCGGGTTCGCTGATGGGTCTATCGAGTAGTGAGATGCAGTCGTGGCGTTCGAGATAAGTGGTGTCGGGGAGGATGAGGTCGGCGAAGGCGACCATCTCCGAGGAGTAGGCGTCGGAATAGATTATTTTGGGGATTTTATAATCGCCGCTCACCGGGTCGCGCGCGCTCAGCATCGCCATGACTTCTTTGCTATTCATGGACGAATTCCACGCCATGTTCGCCATGTACATAAATAGTACGTCGATGGGATAGGGGTCGGCGTTGGCGGCGTTGGCGATGACCATGTGCATCATGCCGTGCACTGATAGCGGTGCTTCCCAAGAGAAGCCTTTGTCGATGCGCTGCGGTTGACCTTTGCTATCGACCAGTAGGTCTTGGGGCGAGAGGGGGTAGCCGAGGGGGATGCCGGGTAGCGGCTGATTGGACGCGACTTGCTCGGGCTTACCGCAAGGGCGCGGGTGCGCCGCTGGCGGCTTGGGGTACGGCGGTTTGAAGCGAAAGCCGCCCGGGACGTCGACGCTGCCGAGCAGCAATTGCAGGATATGCAGGCTACGGCAGGTTTGAAAGCCGTTGGCGTGCGCCGAGATGCCGCGCATGGCGTGCATGGCGACTGGACGGCCGACGAAATGATCGTGGTGCTCGCCGTGGACGTCGACCCAATCCTGCTCGACGCGGATGGCCTGCTCGAAGGCGGTGTGCGCGAGTTCGGCGGCGAGAGCGCGGATGCGCTCGGCGCTGATGCCGACGCGCTCGGCGACGGCTTCGGGGGCGTTGCTGGCATCCAGCCATTGCTCGGCGAGCAATTGGAAAACCGGCACCGCCTTGCCGCCTTCGGGTATATCGACGCTGCCGCCGAGCTCGGGCTGGGCTTGGCGACCGGCGGCGGGGACGACTTTGCCGCTGCCGCGCTGCAAGACTTGGGGTCTACCTTGGGCGTCGCGCCAGAACATACCATCGTTGGTAGCGCCCGGGTTTTGTACGACCAGCCAAGGGGCGTTGCTGTAGCGGATTAAATAGTCAAGGTCGACCTTGCCTTGCTGCAATAAGCAATGGATGAGGGCGTCGAGCAAAAGGCCATCGGTGCCTGGGGTGATGCCGAGCCAATCGTCGGCGACGGCGCCGTAGCCGCTCTGGATGGGGTTGATGACGATGACGCGCGCGCCGCGTTCTTTGAGCTTGCCGAGTCCGATTTTGATGGGGTTGGAGTCATGGTCTTCGGCGACGCCGAATAGTAAGAATAAGCGACAGCGTTCCCAGTCCGGGCTGCCGAATTCCCAGAAAGCGCCGCCGAGGGTGTAGATGCCCGCCGCTGCCATGTTGACCGAGCAAAAGCCGCCGTGGGCGGCGAAGTTGGGCGTGCCGAATTGCTGCGCCCACCAGCCGGTGAGCGCCTGCGATTGGTCGCGGCCAGTGAAGAAGGCGAGTTTTTTCGGGTCTTGCGCGCGCACCGCGCCGAGCCATTCGCTGGCTGTGGTCAAGGCTTCTTCCCAACTGATTTCGACGAATTCGCCCTTGCCGCGTTCGCCAACTCTTTTTAAGGGCGCGCGCAGGCGTGCTGGCGATAAATGCTGCATGATGCCCGCCGAGCCCTTGGCGCAGAGCACGCCTTTATTGACCGGGTGGTCGCGGTTGCCTTCGATGTAGCGCACCTCGCCAGATTGCATGTGGACGTTAATGCCGCAACGGCAAGCGCACATGTAGCAGGTGGTCTGGCGAATTTCGTCGTTGATTGAGGGGCTGGTGTCGATTCGGGGCATGGCGGGGGTTGGGGGTGAATGTTCGATGTTAGCGGCATTGTAAGTGTGGCGCGGCGAAATAAGGTTAAACTGGTCGTCTCGATTAATTTAGGTTGCGATATGGCAGGACAGGTATTTTCAGCGCTGCTGGCGGTGGTCTTGGGTGTGGGCTTTTGCTGGCTCTATTTCGCGGGCTGCAATTATTTGCTCGATAGTAGCCTTATCAAGCAACGCATGGGCACGCGCGGCGAGAGCCTGGCAGAGAAGGCGCGGCCTTGGGTGTTCGTGCTGCCGGCTTTGGCGATTCTCTTTACCTACTTGATTTTCCCAGTGTTCGCGACTTTGCGCCTGAGCCTCTTCAACGCCAGCGGAGTCGATTTTGTCGGCTTGGCGAACTACATCTGGGCTTTTCGCGACCCCGAGTTCTTGCAGGCGATTTTCAATAATATCCAGTGGTTGATCGTGGTGCCGCTGGCTTCGACGGTGTTTGGACTGGTGATCGCCGCTATCGCCGATAGGGTGTGGTGGGGGACTATCGCTAAGACGATGATTTTTATGCCGATGGCGATCTCTTTTGTCGGCGCGAGCGTGATCTGGAAGTTCGTCTACGATTATCGTGGACCCGATACCGAGCAGATAGGCATACTCAATGCTTTGGTGGTGGCGATGGGTGGCGAGCCGCAAGCCTGGATCACTCTGCCCTTCTGGAATGGTTTTTTTCTGATGGCGATCCTGGTTTGGATTCAGACTGGCTTCGCGATGGTGATCTTGAGCGCGGCGCTGCGTTCGGTGCCCGAGGATACTCTGGAGGCGGCGCGTATCGACGCCGCTGGTGAGGTGGCGATTTTCCTGAAGATAGTGCTGCCGCAAGTGATGCCGACGATACTGGTGGTGTGGACGACTATTACGATTGTGGTGCTGAAGATTTTCGATATTGTGCTGGCGATGACCAACGGCCAATGGGATACCGAGGTGCTGGCGAATTTAATGTTCGATTGGATGTTTCGCGGCGGCGGCGATTTTGGTCGGGGCTCGGCGATAGCTGTGGTGCTGATGCTGGCGGTGGTGCCGATAATCATTATGAATATTCGGCGCTTTAATCGCGACGGAGGGCTGTAACAATGAGAAATAAATTTAACCCGGGCTCGGTGGCAGCGCAAGCATTTTTGCTGTTCTTGGTGGTGGTGTGGACGCTGCCGACCCTGGGGCTATTCGTGAGCTCTATCCGCGATAAGGATCAGCTTTCGATCAGCGGCTGGTGGACGGCTTTTCAAAGCACCGAGCGTAATATCCGCGTGCGCCTGGCGGGTAGCGACGAGCAGCGCTTGGTGGATGGTGAATGGCTTATCAGCGGCAATATTTTTACCGAGGACGCTAGCGGCCAAAATATGCTGGAGTACGGGCTGCGGCTGAAAGAGCTGGGTAAGTACAGTGCTGGCAATGAATACGAGCTCGATTCTGGAACCTGGCTGCGTATCGAAGCCAACGGCGATTATCGCTTGCGCTCCGAGCAACAATTCACTAAGCAGCGCGGTCAGCGGGTGTTCGCGCGCGTGGCGACCGAGCCGCGATTTACCCTGGAGAACTATAAGCAGGTGCTGAGCTCCGAGGGCGTGGGGCAATCTTTCATCAATACTTTCACGGTTACCATTCCCTCGACGATCATCCCCATAACTATCGCCGCATTCGCGGCCTATGCTTTCGCTTGGATGCGCTTTCCGGGACGCAAGTGGCTATTCGCCTTGACCATGGCGCTGCTGGTGGTGCCTTTGCAAATGGCTTTGATTCCTCTGCTCAGAATGTACAACGATATCGGTAGCGTTTTCGACGTCTCGGGCAAGTCCTATCCAGGTATTTGGTTGGCGCACACTGGTTTCGGTCTGCCGCTGGCGATTTATTTATTGCGCAACTATATGAGCTCTATACCCAAGGAGATTATCGAATCGGCGAAGATCGACGGCGCCAGCCACTTCAAGATATTCCGTAGCCTGGTGGTGCCTTTGAGCATCCCCGCGCTGGCTTCCTTCACTATCTTTCAATTCCTCTGGGTTTGGAACGACCTGCTGGTGGCGCTGGTGTTCCTCGGCAAAGGCGACGAGCAGATAGTGCTCACGTCGAAACTGCGCGAGCTGCTGGGTTCGCGTGGCGATAACTGGGAGATCCTCACCGCTAGCGCCTTTGTGACTATCGTGGTGCCGCTGGCGGTATTCTTCGCGCTGCAGAGATACTTCGTAAGGGGGCTGATGACTGGTTCGGTGAAGAGTTAAGCGTATAGAATTACGGCATCTAAAACTCTACTAGCACTATGCAAATGTTCACAGGCAGTATGCCCGCGCTGGTAACACCTATGCGCAATTCGGGCGATATCGATTGGGAGGCCTTAGCTGGGCTGATTGAGTGGCATATCCAGGAGGGCACCGACGCTTTGGTGGCGATGGGTACCACTGGCGAGAGCGCCACTATGAACCACACCGAGCACGGCGCGGTGATCGGCTTCGTGGTCGATAGGGTCAACAAGCGTATACCAGTAATAGCGGGCACGGGTTCGAATTGCACCGACGAAGCCATCGCTATGAGCCAGGACGCGCACAAACGCGGCGCCGACGCGCTGCTGCAAGTAGTGCCCTACTACAACCGACCCAGCCAAGAGGGCCTGGTGCAGCATTTCAGCGCCATCGCCCAAGCCGTCGACCTGCCGCAACTGCTGTACAACGTGCCGACGCGAACGGGTCTGGATATGGCGACCGAGACCGCGCTGCGGCTGGCCGAGATTGACAACATAGTAGGTATTAAAGAGGCTGGTGGCGACGCCGAGCGCTGGCAAAGTTACGGCGCGCGCGCGGACTTTGCCTTTATTTCCGGTGAAGACGCCAATAACCTGAGCATGATGCGCTCGGGGGCTTGTGGTGTGATATCGGTTACTGCCAACGTGGCGCCCAAGTTAATGAGTCAATTCTGCCGAGCCGCCAACTCGGGGGATTGGGATTTGGCCGAGAGTTTGCACGAGCAATTGCTGCCACTGCACGCCGCCATATTCTGCGAACCTAGCCCAGCGCCAGCGAAGTGGGCGCTCAACTATATGGGCGCTATACAGGACGAACTGCGTTTGCCCTTGGTGCCGCTAGCGGAGGACGCCAATAAGGCGAAGATGCGGTCGGTATTGGCGCAATTGGGGATAGAGGCGAATCAGCTCAAGAGGTAGGTTCTCAGGTGGTGTTGACCTGATAATCGATATCTTCGGGCAAAGCATCGGACTCCAAGGCACAAAGGCGTACCCGTAGCAAGAGGCGCTGCAAAGAGCAGGGTTCGTCGGCGCCGAGCATGGACTCCATCGTCGCTAGACAACTGGGCGCGTACAGAGTCAAAGTCGGTTGGAAGAGGTTGCCGTTGGACTGCTGGCGAAAGGCTACGGCGTCGAATTTGTCGCTGTCGAAGCTGGAAGTCAGTGCTCGCAGCAGGGTGGTGTCGACATCGCGATAATCGCAGGCGACGAGCAACACTGGCAACGAGCGATAACGTCGAAGGACGCTGAGTAAGCCGGCAAAGGGGCCGCCCGTGGCGAGCTCGTCGGCGATGAATTCCAGCCCGGGAAAAAGCTCGCGCTGCTCGGAGCGCCCTGAGAGCAGCACGCGCGTCGGCTGTAATTCGGCGAGCCGACGCGCCAAGTGAAGATAGCTGGTGCCATTACCAAAATCTGCCAGGGCCTTGTCGCTGCCAAAGCGGCGCGAATGGCCGCCGACCAGGATGGCGGCTATGTAATCAAGCTTGACCGCTGTCGGCATTTACCCGCGCCGCCGCTGCCCGCGCTAGAGCATTAAGACTTTTGCTGGCTTCCGGATCTTGCAGCAGCAGCGCTAATTGGCGGCGCATACCCAATTCCCAGAATAGATCGATGTGCTCGGCGACGAGATCGGCAGCCCGATCCGCTTCGTAAGCTGCGTGATTACTAGCTATCTGATTTATCAAGCTAATAATGCGTTCATTAGTAAATCCAGGCACTGTGAAATACCGATTGAAGAAAGATCGTGCGCTATTGCCGCGCGGCTATTGCCTGGGAGCGATTGTACTATCGCCGGAATATGCCAATGCGCTCAAAGCGAAATTTGCTATGAGTTTCGTTCGCGGTCGGCGGCGAGTGATTAAAATTCAGCGCCCCAAGGAGAGGTGCCAGAGTGGTCGAATGGGACGGTCTCGAAAACCGTTGTACGCTTCCGCGTACCGAGGGTTCGAATCCCTCCCTCTCCGCCATTAACCTATAAACGAACTTTCATATGCTGGAGATGGTATAGCGGCAAAAGCCCAGCATTTGCGAGCTTTTTGCTGTTTACGATTGACTTACTTCCTCTAAAACCACCTCTTTCCTGAAAAACACCGTACGGAGCTTTTAGTCATGACACCTATGTCTTCAAAAAGCCTTTTTTGATATGAGCTTCCTGGATCAGCATTAAATTGCGAGCTTCTTGCATATGCTCCTGAAGGATATTCCTGGCGTCTTCGGCAGATTTTCTCTCAAACGCTGATATCAACTGCTCCTGATATGATAGACCGCGTTCGCGAAGTTCGGGGTTCGAGCTTTGATAAATTTTCTTACACACCGTAAGTTCTTTCAGCATCTTAATCAAAAGCTGGCAATTGAATTTCAACAAGGCATTGTCGCAAAAGCTTGCTAATAATTCATGGAACTCTAACTCTTTTTGACGCTGGCTTTGCTCTTCTTCAATAGACGCAGGTGGATATGCGTAATATGTCATTTTCTCACGCAATTGATCAATCTGCTCCTTGGTAATAGTCTCTGAAATAGTCGCAGCAAGCATCGGCTCCAAAGATATACGCAAGGCATAAATATCTTCGATAGAAATTTCTTGAAAAAAGAAATGGATCGCCATCAAAGCATAAGCTGTTTCACTGGACATTTTGGAAATAAATGCCCCACCACCCGGTCCAGTTCGAGTACGAATCAAACCTTGAGTTTCCAATATCTTAAGTGCTTCCCGCACTGTACCCTTACTAACCTGTAGGCGATCAATCAACTCATGCTCTTGGGGGAGGCGATCCCCGGGCATAAGCTTTAATTCCAATACCCAATCTTTGATAATATCAGCTGTATTTTGGGCACGACTTCTGTTTCTTCCTGCTTTACCAGCAGATTTATGATTATCTCGGATAATGGCAAGCTGCTCCATGCTCTAATTCTGATTCGATTAATTGAGGTGTTTCTATGCGACAAATTTCTTTAGCATAATTACATCTTTTGGCAAATGCACAACCCTTTGGTGGATTTAGGGGGTCAGGAAGTTCGGCGTCGCCCGCTTCAAGTTGCTGGAAATTCTTGCCAACTACAGGGGCGCTGCCTGCCAGTAATTCTGTGTAAGGATGCTTCGAATTCTTAAATATCTCTTGAGCAGACCCAGTTTCGACAACTGAGCCAAAGTATAAAACTGCGACGTTATCCGCCACGGCCTCAACCACCCCAAGATCATGGCTGATAAAAATATAAGTTAAATTATATTGGGCTTTCAAATCTTCCAATAAGTTCAAGACCTGGGCTTGAACCGAAACATCCAAAGCTGAAACCGGCTCATCCAACAACAGGATTTTGGGTTTTGCCGCCAAGGCCCGCGCAATGCCAATTCGCTGAGCCTGGCCGCCGGAAAATTCATGCGGATAACGAGATAGAAACTCAGGACGCAAGTTCACTGCTGCCAGTAATTCATGCAAAAACTCTCCACATTCTGAGCTATTCATGCCATGAAGATAGCGCATCGGAGCTTCTAAAGTTTCCCTGATTGTCTTACGAGGATTTAGCGAAGAGATCGAGTCTTGAAAAATATACTGGATGGTTCGGCTCAGTTCTTTACGGTCTTTTTGTAATTCGTGAATAGATTGACCGTCAATCACAATATCACCCGCAGATGATGGCAGCAGTCCCACCAGCATCCGAGCGAATGTGGACTTGCCGCAACCGGATTCGCCGACGATGCCAAGCGTCTCCCCCATTTCCACAGAAAGAGAAACCCCGCGCACTGCGTGTACACTTGGTTTTTGAGCGCCAAAAAGAGTTCTGCCGCCACCGAAGGTCTTACTCAGATTTCTAATTTCCAGCATTTTAGGCATCATACATTCTCCGGAAACAGACAGCGCACCATACGTCCATTTTTTTGCTCTAGTGGGATGGCTGTCTCTTCACATATTGCGCGTTTCTTGTCACAACGGGCAGCGAAGGCACAGCCCATTGGTAGATCGTCAACAGCCGGAGGCAAACCAGTAATCGCTGTTAGAGTGCGCTTACCCTCACCAAGTTTCGGCACACATCTAATCAAGCGGTCGGTATAGGGATGAAGTGGTTTTGCCAATAACTCATTTGTAGCGCCGACCTCGATGATACGCCCTCCATACATCACGGCGATACGGTCACAAATCTGGGACACCACACCAAAATCATGGGTGATGAAAATCACAGACATCTGGCGCTCTTTGCGCAAGTCATTTAACAAACGCAGAATCTGTGCCTGAACGGTTACGTCCAGAGCCGTTGTCGGCTCATCGGCGATGATCACCTCTGGATCATTTACCAACGCCATGGCAATGCTCACCCGTTGACGCATCCCTCCGGACATTTCATGTGGATAGTTATGCGCCCGCGCCGCTGCATTGGGAATTTTCACAAGCTCCAAAAGGTTGACCGCATGATCCCAAGCCGCTTTTTTACTCAACGGGCGATGACATTGAATGGCCTCAACCATTTGATCGCCAATGGCAAAGAGCGGGTGTAAAGTCGCTAATGGATCCTGAAAGATATAGGAAATTTTCGAACCACGTAGCTGGCGCAAATCTTCTGGAGATAACCGCAATGTGTCGCAGACATCATAATCAGTCTCTGAATACAAAACCTGACCTTCGACGATTTTGCCCGGCGGGGATGCCACCAGTCGCATCAAGGATAAGGCGGTTACAGATTTACCGGAACCAGACTCGCCAATAATCCCAAGACATTCGCCCTTCCTTAAGTCTAGGCTGACACGATTAACCGCATGATAAACACGATGAGAGGCATGAAATTCGGTTTTTAAGTCCTTCACAGTCAAGATGTTTGCTTGGTCATGTTCCGGCTCGACCGCTGCTGTTTCTCTAAAATCTGTATGAGTAGCAGCGGCAGGACGCGCTAGAGCGCCGGACTTTAGACGCGGATCCAGGGCATCACGGATACCATCCCCCAAAAGATTGACACTCATTACAATTAAGAAAATCATCACGCCGGGGACAACTGAGACATGGGGCGCATTGAACAGCAATTTGCGGCCTTCGCCCAACATGGAGCCAAGATCAGCCTGCGGCGGCTGCGAACCCAGGCCCAGGAAAGAGAGCCCCGCAGTTTCAAGAATCATCCAACCAATCGTTGTTGACGCTGCCACAACGATAATCGGGATCACATTGGGCAGAATTTCTGTCAAAATTATTTGGAAATCAGACTTGCCAGAAAGATGCGCGGCATCGATAAATTCGCGATGGACAATTCCAATTGTTACTCCGCGAATATTGCGGGCAAAGAATGGAATATTGACAATGGCAACGGCATATAGAGCATTGATCAATCCAGGACCCAGAACAGCCACAATTGCCAATGCCAAAAGGATATAAGGGAAAGCCATCAGCATATCGATGCCGCGCATGATGGTATTATCTGTCCGCCCGCCAAAGTATCCCGAGATAATCCCAATCGTAGAGCCGATCACCGCCGCTATCACCGCAGCTGCAAATCCCACAAGCAAGCTCAACTGCGTGCCCCATAACAAACGGGATAACAAATCCCGTCCCAAGTGATCGGTGCCCAGAAAATAGCCCAATGTAAACGGTGTTTTTAAGCGATTAGCCGGATCCGTTAAATCCGGATCGGCAATGGGTAGCAATGGCGTCAGCACCACAAGCAAAAGAATAACAGCAAGAACGATAGCGCCTAGAAGTGCCAGTCGGTTACGAAATACAAGCGCAAACAAGCTTTTCATGACTTAACGCGCGGGTCAATCAGATGCTGTGCCAAATCAGCGATCAAATTAAAAAGAACATAACTTACCGCAACGACAACCACACCGCCCTGCACTAGTAAAATATCGCGGGTGGAAATCGCATTAACCAACATACGTCCGACACCAGGCCATTGGAAAACCGTTTCAATGTAGACAGCGCCACCCAATACAAACCCGGCTTGAACGCCGATGACCGGGATGATATTCACAACTGCTGCCTTAAAGGCATGTTTGTATAAAACACTTCTTTCCCCTACACCTTTGGCGCGAGCTGTGCGAATGAAATCCTGGCGTAGAACTTCCAACATGGCGGATCGGGACAGACGGGCGATCACACCCGTAGCAACAATTGCCAGAGTAAAAGCCGGCATAGCCAGATGCATCAATAAATCGGGTAAATCGCCGCCACCATAAATAGCATACATACCGCTTGCGGGGAATAGTCTAATCTTAACAGCGAAGGTGAGGATCAAAAGTAAGCCCAGCCAAAAAGATGGGATTGAAATTCCAATTAAAACGAAGAATGTTAGTATTTTATCTTTCCAGCCATATTGATTGGCTGCAGTCCAAATTCCGATAAGAACCCCCAGGATTGAACAAATGAGTAAGGCCGTGCCCGCTAGGATCAATGTTGCCGAGTATCGCTCCAAAACTTCGTCCAGGACTGGGCGGTTCAAGCTATAGGAACGGCCAAAGTCACCTTGCAGCATATTGCCAAGCCAGATCACATATTGTTCGTATATTGGTTTATCCAAGCCGAGGTCACGGTTTAATTTTTCAACGTTTTCCGGCGTTGCGTAAGACCCCAGAATTGCAGTTGCCGGATCGCCCGGGATCATTGCCATGATCGCAAAAACGATAACCGTCAATCCAAGCAAAACAGGTATAAGAGATACAAGTCGCTTAAACAGATAGAAATACATATAAGCCATCCCCTAACTTAAAGAAAAGGCCGGATGAAACGACTTTCATCCGGCCTCAATTAGTTGAGTGTAATTTTATTTACACTCTTAGTCTTACTTCTTCACATCCTTCAACAGAAGGAAGAAAGAAGGTTGCAGTTCGAAATCTCTTACAGAATCGGATGTGGCGGCATTTTGCTTCCAGTTGGCGATGAAGGCCCAAGGCGCATCTTCGTAAACTATTTCCTGCATTTGCTGATACAGTTTTGCCCGTTCTGCTTGATCAGTAGACTGACGTGCAGCTTCCAACAATTTATCAACTTCCGGATTGGAATAGTAACCAGAGTTGAAGCCACCTTTATCCGGCCAGGCATCGGTGCGGAGTGCCAAATACGGTAATGTATCCGGGTCATTCGTCATCCATGCCATTTCTGCCATATCAGCTTTGCCCTCAAGACCTGGATTTACTTTACCCAGGAATGTATTCCACTCATAGGTTTCGATCTTGACGTCAATACCAACTTTGGCAAGATCAGCCTGGATTGCAGTACCCATTGGTACTGGGTCCAGCATACCAGAACCACCTTCGGTTACATAGAATGTCAAGCTGGCATTTTCATGCCCTGCTGCCTGCAAAAGCTGTTTCGCTTTTCTCGGGTCGTATGGATAAGGCTGTAGGCTTTCATTATATGCCCAGGAGAATGCTGGCGGTGTTGGGCCAGAAGCCACTTCCGCTGTTCCTTGGAGAACTTGCTCTACCAATGTCTTCTTATCAATCGCATAGTTGATCGCTTGACGCACGCGCTTGTCAGCAAATGGGCCTTCTTTTGCATTCAGAATCAAGAACCACAAATGCGGGCCAGCTTGTTCCAGCAGGTTGAAACCATTACCGTTAAATTGCGCAACTGAGTCCGGCGGGATCTCCACCATTACGTCCAAGCCTCCGGACAACATTTCCGCGACCCGGGTGTTGCCGTCCGTGATGGGACGGAATACTACAGCTTCAAGAGACGGCGCTCCATCCCAATAATCAGCATTGCGTGTTACCACCACTTTCGCGTTAGATTCCCATTCGGCGAATTTGAAAGGCCCGGTACCAGATGGATTACGACCAAATTCCTTATCGTGCTCTTGCACCGATTCAGGAGATACAATCAAACCCGTTGGGTAGGCAAGATTAGACAGGAATGGCGCATATGGCGCGTTCAACTTAAATCTAACAGTAGACGCATCAACCGCTTCGACATCTTCTATCGCAGAGAAGAAGAAAGAAAGTGGGAACGGGCCGGTATGATGATACGGATGGTTCTCATCCAACATACGATCAAAGTTAAACTCCACATCTGCTGCGTCAAAATCAGAACCATCGTGGAATTTCACACCGCGACGCAACTTAAATGTATATTCGGTGCCATCAGCACTGATTGTCCAGCTTGTTGCCAAGGCTGGCTCAACTTCCAATGTGCCACTTTTGTAGCGCACTAGGCCGTCATACACGTTCATTAAAATACGGAAATCATTAACCGCTGTAACAGCTTGCGGGTCCAAAGATTTGGGTTCCGCGATTTGACCGACTACCAAAACATTAGGCGGGGTCTGGGCTATTGCCGTTGCCGCACCGCTTAGCAATGCAGCAGCTACAACAACCTTCACGAGTTTCGAAAGAATGTTCATTTGAATAAGTCTCCCTGAAGTTCAGTTTATATATCGCATCACAATAAATTTGCAATGGCAATTTTTTTTATCATAATAAATTCGTAATGTCAAATTTATTATGATAAATATTGGAAAATAGGGATAAAAATTAATGACTTTATCAGTATTGGCGAAAGATTCCCGCACAGGCGCTATCGGTTGCGCGGCGGCCTCGGGAAATATTGGTGTCGGAGGATGGGTCTTACGAGCCGCTGCTGATGGCGGAGCCGTCGCTACACAGGGATTTAGCGTCAGCCCAATCTGGGGAGATGAAGCCTTACAGATGTTGCGTCAAAAAACCGCAATTGCGGAAATTTTCAACAAATTGATTGAGCCCGATTCGGGTAAGTCATTCCGCCAGTTTGCTATATTGGATTTAGAAGGCAACAGCCGCGCTTTCACAGGCAAAGACAACCAAGATTACAAAAACTCCACACAATCCTATCAAGCTATTTTCTCTGGCAATTGGCTCTCCAGCGCGTTAGTCATAGAAAGCATGAAAGCCTATTATGAGCAAAATCAGGGTGTTGAATTTGGTGCCCGTTTGCTCGGATGTCTGAAGGCTGCTGAAAACGCCGGTGGCGATTCGCGTGGTCTTCAATCGGCATCCTTAAAAATTGTCCATAAAGAGCGTGCGCCGTTAGATTTGCGTGTCGATTACGATGACAATCCCATCGAAAAGCTAACCGACATATACGACCGCGCCACAAATAGCCCTTATTCCGATTGGGTCGACTCGATCCCAACGTTGACAGAACCACATAGATGCTAACTCAAGATCACGGTCAAGAACTATGGGATCGTTTGGCAGAACTTGGTAAATTTTCCGAAGCCGGGCCAGGACTGACGCGTCGCCCGTTCACGCCGGAGCATAAAAAAGCCAATGCATTGATCCGTAATTGGATGGCAAAGGCTGGTTTGGCAGTTCGTCTGGATGCAGCCGGAACGTTGGTTGGCCGTAAACCGGGACCTAAAGGCTGCAAGACATTTCTACTTGGCTCGCACCAGGACAGTATCAAAAATGGTGGTCAGTACGACGGGATGCTAGGTATTGCCCTGCCAATTTACGTATTGGAATTGCTCAAAGATATTGACCTACCCTACACTATTGAGATTCTCGCCTTTGCCGATGAAGAGGGTGTTCGCTTTCCAACCGCATTGATGGGGCCACGGGTGCTTGCGGGTACATTTGACGAGGCAAACCTAGCGCTAACCGATAAAGATGGCATTGCATTGAATGACGCACTTGCTGATTTTGGTGGCAGCCCAACAGAACTTAAAGATGCAAAACTTAACCCAGAAGAAATTTTAGGTTATCTTGAGGTTCATATAGAGCAAGGCCCTGTGCTTGAAGACGCCAGCAAAGCAATTGGTATTGTTACCGCCATCTGCGGCATTGAACGTTGGACCGTTTCTCTCAACGGACAAGCAGCCCATGCCGGAACAACTCCGATGCAACTTCGCCAAGATGCTTTCGCTGGCGCTGCGGAAGTCGCCTTGATGATTGAAGATATCTGTCGGAAGACCGAAGATATGGTCGGCACTGTAGGGCATATAAATGTCTTGCCCAATGTGGTGAATGCTATTCCAGGCGCAACCGAGTTTTCTGTGGAACTTCGAGCGTCCGACGACCAAACACGAACAAAAGTTGGAGAATATGTAACCCAAAAAATTACCGAGATCGCTGAAAAGCGTAAGCTGAACCATAGCATCAATAAAACCTATGCACAAAAGGCCGTACCATGCGATGACAGCTTGGGCGATCTTTTGGAAAATTCGGTGAAAATCGTTGACGCCGCGCCGATGCGGCTTATGTCCGGCGCCACGCATGATGCGTCTGCTATGTCGGACTTATGTCCGGTTGCCATGC
Organism: Gammaproteobacteria bacterium; assembly: GCA_965229495.1. Taxonomy (GTDB): domain Bacteria; phylum Pseudomonadota; class Gammaproteobacteria; order CBDBNL01. The sequence goes on along the minus strand of OZ245880.1, from coordinate 2,246,486 downwards.
TGTTCGTGCGCTGTACAAACGGATTGAGCCATCATCCAGATGAAGCGATCACACCGGAGGATTGCACCACCGCGCTTGAAGTTGTAAAGCATTTCTTAGTTAGCCTTGCGAATACTCAAAGGCGCGTTGGCTGAAGGCAGGATGAGAGCGTTACCTCATAGATAGATACGAAGCTGAGTAACGAAAGCAGGAGCTGTTAAGGATAAACTGTGGTGAGACCTTTGCAAAAAGGCATCTTTTTGCCCCCAGCGTTGTTCGCAAATGCTCATTTACTATTGAATAAACTGCGCTTTGCTGCTGAGCTTAAGAACAAACACTCCGTTTTTTGCATGCGGTCTCAAGTTATGCAAAACTCTCTGTGGTAGCGTTTTTTTAGATTTGTACGAGAAGACTATGGTGTCAACAGCGACTTTGCCGCAGTGGCCGACTTTTAGCGAGGACGAGATCGAGAGCGTCAGCGCCATTCTGCGCAGTGGGCGCACTAATTATTGGAACGGCGAGCACGGCAGGCTCTTCGAGCAGGAGTTCGCGAGCCTGGTCGGCGTGCGCCACGCGGTGGCGCTGGCGAATGGCACTGTGGCTTTGGAATACGCTTTGCGCGCGCTTGGCGTCGGCGCTGGCGATGAGGTGATAGTTACGCCGAGGTCGTTCATGGCTTCGGCTAGCTGCGTGGTCGGCATCGGCGCGCGACCAGTGTTCGCCGATATCGATGGCTACACGCAAAATATCAGCGCTAGCACGATTGAGCCCGTGCTCAGTGCGCGTACTCGAGCTATTATCTGCGTGCATTTGGGTGGTTATCCGTGCGCGATGGTGGAGATTCAAGCGCTGGCACGGAAGCATGGATTGGCACTGGTAGAGGATTGCGCGCAAGCGCACGGCGCGCAAATCGACGCGCGCTCGGTGGGTTGCTTCTCCGATATCGCGACCTGGTCTTTCTGCCAGGATAAGATTATCAGTTGCGCTGGCGAAGGCGGTATGCTGACTACCGACGACGCTCAGCTCTGGCGCCGAGTTTGGCAGCAGAAAGACCACGGTAAAAGTCCGGAATTGGCGCAGGCGCCGCATTCCGGGCACGGCTTCCGCTGGCTGCACGAGAGCTTCGGTAGTAATGGTCGGATGACCGAGGTTCAGGCTGCTATCGGGCGTAGTCAACTGCGGCGCTTGACGGCTATGCAGGCCGCGCGCGAGCGTAACGCTGGCTTGCTGGCGCGAGTGTGCGAGCGTTATCCGGCTATTCGGCAATGCCCAGTGCTTGAGAGGGCGCAAGCGGCCTGGTATCGCTTTTATTGCTTTATCCCCGAGGCGGCTTATAAAGCTGGGCACGATAAGCAGAGCTTGCTGGAGAGTATTAATCGGCAGGGCTTTCCTGCCTTTGAGGGTTCGTGCCCAGAGATTTACAAGGAGACCGCCTTTGCCGAATACAAGTGCCCTACCCTGCCGATGGCGGAGCGACTGGGTCGCGAGAGCGTGGCTTTGCTGTGTCATCAAAATATAGACCGAGCTAGTATGGAGGCCTATGCTGCGGCTCTGGATATTAGCCTGCAAAGCTGCCTACGTTGACATGCAAATCATAGACGCGCATCACCATCTGTGGAATCCAGTGAGCCGCGAGCCCGACGTGGGCTACGTCTGGCTGAGCAAGATCGGGGCGCCCAAGCCTTTCGGCGACCCAACGCCGATCCAACGCGATTACTTGTACCCGGAGTTTAGCTCGGAGTGCTCGGGGCTGGTGGGGAGTGTGCACGTGCAAGCCGATGGCGCTATCGCCGATCCGGTGCTAGAGACGGCTTTTATCCAAGGCATTAGCGACGAGCAGCGCGCGGCTATCGCGATTGTCGCCTTTGTTGACCTGGCGCGCGATGACGCTGAGGCGGTGATCCAGCGCCACTGCGAGTTCGCCAATGTGCGCGGGGTTCGGCAAATAATCTCGCGCTTGGAGGGGCGACCAGAACTGAGCTTCGCTGCCGAGCCTTATCTTTTTAATAAGCTCTGGCAGCGTAATTTTGCCTTGTTGGCTCGCTACGAGCTGAGTTTTGATTTGCAGCTATATCCGCAGCAGATGGCGGACGCTTACCAATTGCTGCGCGATTTTCCCGAGACTAAGGTGATCATCGACCATGCGGGTAGTCCCTACGATCAAAGCGTGGAGGGTCTGCTGGTGTGGCAGCGTGGGCTGCGACAATTGGCGCAACTGCCGAATTGCGCTATCAAGCTATCGGGCTTCGGGATGTACGATAGGAACTGGGATGGCCGTAGCCTCGTCAACATTGTGAAGACTATCGACGAGCTTTTCGGGGCTGAACGTACTCTGTTCGGCAGCAATTATCCGGTGGAGAAATTGGCTCAACCCTATGCGCATTTGCTGGAGCAATTGGGTGCATTGTATGCTGATTCTGCGGCGCGGGAGGCGGTGTTTAGAACGACCGCCGAGCGTTGGTATCGGATGCGGGGGCTGAGGTAGTGAATTCATTTTTCGACATGTGGGATATAAGCTACGACACCTTACGAGCGATTACGGCTAGCGATATCGTCGTTATCGCTTTGATAGTGAGCTGTAGCCGGTTCCTGATGTATAGGACTTATGGCTTGATAGCTCTGCCTGGGACTTTGGTGCACGAGCTTTGCCATTTTGTCGCTGCGTTGTTGCTCAATGGTCAGCCGCGTGGCTTTAGCGTTATGCCGCGCAGAGGTCCGAAAGGTGAGCTGCAATTGGGCAGCGTGAGGATTGGCAATCTCAGGTGGTATAACTGCGTGCCGATAACTATGGCGCCGCTGGCGGGGATTTTGCTCATCCACCCGCTGTACACGCTTTGGGATAGCTATATGCCGACTGATTGGTATCTACTCAAGTTTTGGCTGCTGATAAGTATCGCTACCAGCATAGTGCCGTCATCGGTAGATATTCGCTTGGCGCTCTCGGAGCCTTTGGGGTTGGGCTTTTATCTGATAGTGCTGGTGTCGGTTGTTTGGGTGTATTACAGTTTGTAGGTGGTGGTTTTGGGGGTGCTGGGCTCGGCGGTGGTTTGTGTGATGGCTTGTGCGCGGCGGGTGGGGCTAGTGCTTGGCTGGGCTTGGGTGTCAGCTACTTTGGGGCGGTTTGCAAAGCTCGCCTCCGTGCCGATTACAACTCGGCGATCCAGCTATTCCCCATAAGGCGCCCAGATGTTTTTGATTTGGCTGGCGTGGCGGAGGAAGTGCTGACCTTGGTTGTGGTCGTGCCAGTCGATGCTTGAGCCGTCCGCGACCCAGGTGGCTTTGAGGTTGCCGGCAGATAGTTCTTCGACTTGTTTGCTGCCAGCTTGGCTGCCAAAGTACCAGAGCGCGGCGACGTCGTCGTGCGCTGCCAGGGTGGGTACTAGCGCGCTGCGCGCGCCAGTTACGATGTTGATTACTCCAGCGGGGACGTCGGAGGTTTCGAGTACTTGGTAGAGGTCGGTGGCGAGCAAGGGTAGTGTTTCGGAAGGGACGATGACGATGCGGTTGCCAAGGGCGATGGCTGGCAGCAATAGCGAGACAAAGGCGAGCAAGGGCGAGCTTTGCGGGCAGACTATGCCCATGACTCCGTAGGCTTCGGGCATCGCCAGGGTTATGTGGCGGCCGAGGGTGCGATGGACGCGGCCATCGTATTTGTCGGCTTGGGCGGCGTAGTAAAAGATACGGCGCTGCACGCAATCGAGTTCGCGCTCGGCGGCTGCGGCGCTGCAACCGGCATATAGCCGTAAGCGCTGGGCAAATTCGTTTGAGCGACAGGCGAGGTTTTCGGCTATGAAGTACAAGACTTGCGCGCGCTGATGGCCGCTGGCTTGGCTCCAGGCTGTGGCTTTGTGCGCGGCTTCGACGGCGTTGCGGATGTCTTTACGATTGCCGAGAGCGGCGAGCTCTTGCTGCTTGCCGTCGGCGCTGAGGACGGCGTAGCTGTAGCCTGAGTCGGGGCGCACTTGTTTGCCGCCGATGTAGAGCTTGGCGCTGCGGTCGATGGCGCTATCAGTGGCGGTTGCTGGTGGTTGTGCTGGCAGGTTGAAGTCGGTCTCGGATTGGGCGTTGGTTATCAGCTTGGGCTCGCAGCGCAAGTATTCGTACATGCCTTCGCGCCCGCCTTCGCGGCCAAAGCCGCTCATGCGATAGCCGCCGAAGCCAGCGGCGGCGTCGAATAAATTGGTGCAATTTATCCAGACTACCCCGGCTTTGACTTGGGCGGCGATGTCGAGTGCTAGATTGATGTTTTCTGACCAGATCGAAGCTGATAGGCCGTAGCGCGTGTTGTTGGCGAGCTCTAGTGCCTCGCTCGGGGTGCGGAAGCTGAGCAAGGTGGCGATGGGGCCGAATATTTCTTCCTGGTAGGCTGCAGCGTCGCTGCCGATTTCGCTGATGAAGCCAGGGGCGATGAAGCAGCCGTCTGCGGGTAGTTGTGTGTCGGCTTGTTGGAGCTGGCCGCCGTCGCGCTGCGCTTGCTGCAGCATGGCTTCAATGCGCTTCACTTGCTGGGGGTGGACGATGGCGCCGACGTCGGTGCTTTTGTCGAGCGGATCGCCGACACGTATGGTCTGTAGGCGTTTTTGTAGCTTGGCGCTGAAAGCCGCATAAGCGCTTTCTTGCACCAGAATCCTCGAACCGGCGCAGCAGACTTCGCCTTGGTTGAACCAAACGGCGTCGACCACGCCTTCGATCGCCGCGTCCATATCGCAATCGGCGAAGACGATGAAGGGCGATTTGCCGCCCAACTCCAGGGTTAGTTTTTTGCGCGTGCCAGCGCTGGCGCGGCGAATGAGTTGGCCGACTTCGGTGGAGCCAGTGAAGGCTAGTTTGTCTATATCCGGGTGCTCTACTAAGTAGGTGCCAGTGTCGCCGTCGCCGTTGACGATGTTGACCACGCCTGCAGGCAAGCCGACGCTTTGGCAGAGTTCGGCGAAGAGCATGGCGGTAACCGGGGTGTATTCGGCTGGTTTGAGCACTACGGTGTTGCCCGCCGCCAGCGCTGGGGCTATTTTCCAAGCTAGCATTAGTAGTGGGAAATTCCACGGGATGATTTGTCCGCATACACCCAAGGCTTGGGCTCCGGGAAACTCGGTTTCGAGCAATTCCGCCCAGCCAGCGTGGTGGTAGAAATGCCGTGCTACCAGCGGGATGTCGATGTCGCGGCTTTCGCGGATGGACTTACCATTGTTGATGCTTTCGAGCACGGCGAACAGGCGCGCGTGCTTTTGTACGTGGCGCGCGATGGCGTACAAATAGCGCGCGCGTCGATGGCCGCCGAGGCTAGCCCAGCTCGGCGCCGCTGCACGTGCGGCGGCAACTGCCTGGTCGATATCCGCGCTCGTACCCTTGCTAATCTTGCCGATGCTTTGCTTGCGCGCTGGGTTGATAACTGGTAGATACTCAGCCGCGTTCGGATAGACAAATTCGCCGTTGATAAAGTGGCCAAAGCCTTGGTCGGCGTAACGCGCCAACCAGCTCTCAGCAAGCTCAGCGGCCTCCGGTGCTGGGCCGTAATCCATTTGTTGCATTAGTTGTTTGATGTTCATCGCGCACAAAGTTAGAGAAAGAGCGCGCCTGGATGTTGGGCGCCAGCGGGTAGTCTTTGTCGCCGGCGTGCAGCACGGTCAGGCTGTCGAGCTGCAAGTCTTCGCAAGCGATGCGCATCGAGCGCGTCAGCTTGGGAGCGGTGGTGTATTTAACTTCAAAGCCCAGGCGGGTGTTGCCGCGGGCTATGAGGAGGTCGAGCTCGGCGTGGGCGTGGGTGCTCCAGAAGTAGGCTTCTTCGGGTAGCGCTTGCAGCTTGGCGAGCACTTCGGAGATGACGAAGCCTTCCCAAGAGGCGCCGACTTTCGGATGGCTGAGCAATTCGGCTTTGCTTTTGAGGCCGAGTAAACCGTGCAGCAAGCCGGTGTCAGCCAGATAAACCTTGCTCGATTTGACTTGACGCTTTTTCAGATTGGCGTACCAGGGCAGCAACTGCCGTACGACCAAAGCACCGCTGAGGATGTCGAGGTAGTGCCGCACCGTGCTCTGCGCTACGCCAAAGGCGCGGGCGAGTTCGGCGCCGTTCCATATCTGACCGTGGTAATGCGCCAGCATTTGCCAGAATCTGTGCATAGTAGCGGCTGGAACGCGCACGCCAAGCTGGGGCAAATCCCTATCCAGGAAAGTACGGATGAAGTTGCGGCGCCATTCGTTGCTGCTGCGCTCGCTGGGCGCGAGAAAGGCGCGCGGAAAACCACCGCGCCACCAGAGCTGCTCGACTTTATCAGCGCCGACTTCGCTGAGATTAAAACCGGTCAAGTCGTGGTAGGCGATGCGACCCGCGAGGCTCTCCGAGCTTTGCTGTAGTAACTCTGGTGAGGCGCTGCCGAGCAGCAGAAAGCGCGTGTCTACCTCTGGACGGTCGGCAAGCACCCGCAACAATGGGAAAAGCTCGGGTATTCTTTGCACCTCGTCAATAACTACTAGACCGCGCAATTGCTCTAGCACCAGCTTGGGCTGGTCGAGCTGCGCCAAGTCGTCTGGGTTTTCCAGATCAAAGTGATGCGTCTCGGCTGGGTAATCCGCCATGATCTGGCGCGCCAGCGTGGTCTTGCCAACTTGACGCGCACCGAGGATAGCAACCACTTGGTGATACCCCATCAAGCCTCGTATTTGTTCTGCTGACTCTGGACGAGTTAGCTGTTCGGTAAACATACTGTTTTATATGGTGTAATAGCATATTATGCTAAGAAAATATTATTGAAATGCTAGCGGCTACCGCTAGTATTTCAAGAATAAAATCGCCAGTTGTCCACTATAAATACGGCTTATTAGCCTAGAGCATGATGACTAGCAGCAGCATAACGCCCATAGACGTAATGCTCTAGCTGGCGCTCAATATCGCCGAGCATCGAACTGGCGCCTAGACGTAGCAGCTTCGGTTGTAGCCAAGCCTGTCCCAATTCCTCTTTCATCAATATCAACCACGACAGCGCGTCTTTGGCGCTGCGCAGACCACCGGCGGGCTTGAAGCCGACCACGTGCCCAGTGCGCTCGTGGTAATCGCGCAAGGCGCGCACCATAGTCAGACCTACTGGTAGCGTAGCGTTTACGGTCTCTTTACCAGTGGAGGTTTTAATAAAATCGCTGCCAGCCTGCATCGCCACCGTTGCTGCTGAGTATACGTTGCGCAGCGTTTGTAAGTCACCAGTGGCGAGAATGGTCTTCATATGCGCTGGGCCGCAAGCGGCGCGCATTTGTTTGATCTCATTGTAGAGCGCTTGCCAGTCGCCACTCAGCACTTGCGCTCGCGTAATCACTACGTCGATCTCATCGGCGCCTTGCTCGCGCGCGTAAGCAATCTCTTGCAAGCGTAGCTCCAGCGGCGCCAAGCCTGCCGGAAAGCCAGTCGCTACTGAGGCCACGGGGATGCCGCTACCTTCAAGCGCGGATTTCGCCGTCGCTACCATAGTCGGGTAGACGCACACCGCGCCGACAACTGGCGATCCATCAGCCAAACCAAAATCTTCAAGCAAATCGGCGCGCAACGGGTTACGCGCCTTGCGCGCCAGCCGCCGCACACGCTGCTCGGTATCGTCGCCGGCAAGCGTAGTCAAGTCGATGCACGTCAGCGCCTTGAGCAGCCAAGCGGCTTGGTGCGCCTTTTTTACGCTGCGGCGGCTTAACAAAGCCACCGCCCGGCGCTCGCAAGCGCTCAAGTTCACAGCGACATCGGCAAAGCTAGCGCAGTCTAGTGCGGTGCCAGGGTTGTTTGGTCTCATTATGGATTTATCACTCAACTATTATCTATTGCCTCAACAACGTACTTAATAACTAGCTGCATATATGCCAAAGCCCCAGCCAGCTTCGCCTCGGTAATTAAAACATCCAGCAACTTCGCCAATAAGAGCGCTTGTGATCAATAATTGGGATAATACCCTACAACCATGAAAGAATATAGCTTTCACTAAAGCCAACCAAAATTTAGCCGTGATTTTAGCTATAGCCAAGGCCTCAGCGCTCAACGTCATCAACGCCGTGAGCGAAAGTCGCTACTCGCCCCCACCCCATGCCCGTCAGCAAGCCCGAATTAGAGCTCGTCGAACGCACTGGTAGTAGCGTGCGTTATTTGCAGCATGGCTACCCGGATCCCTTGGTGCGCTGGCATTACCACGAGGAACTCGAGCTGCACTTGATCGTCGCGACCCAAGGCAAGGCCTTCGTCGGCGATTACATTGGTCCCTTCGCCCCCGGGCATTTAGTGCTCACTGGCCCAATGCTGCCGCACAATTGGCTGAGCAACGCCGACAGCGCCTATTGTCCGCTGCGCGATATGGTCGTGCAATTCCCCAAAGGCTTGTTGTACTTGGAAAATCAACGCCTGCAAGACTTACAAGCGCTACGCCCGCTGCTGGAACGCGCCCGCTTCGGCATCGAGTTTATCGGCTTCGACATCGACACAATCCGCCAAAGCCTAGAGCAAATTCGCGACAGCGCTGGCGCCGCTCGACTCGGCCTGCTCTTCGTTTTACTCGACCAACTCGCGCACTGGCACGATTATCGCTTGCTCTCCAGCGAACGCATCCAAGGTCAGCACGACCAACGCACCATCGAGCAGATCAACCTGGTAGTAACGCACATCGCCCAGAACTACCAGCACCAGCTCAAGCTCGACGAGCTCGCGGCATTGCTGAAGATGAACCCCAGCTACTTCTCGCGCTTCTTTCGCGCCGCCACCGGTCTCAACGTAGCCAACTTCATCAACCGTATGCGCATCAGCCGCGCCTGCCAACTCCTGATCGATAGTCCAGAATTCGTCAGCGCCATCTCCTACCGCGTCGGTTTTAACAATCTCGCCAACTTCAACCGCCAATTCCTGCGCTTGAAAAACATGACCCCCAATCAATACCGCAAAAGCATGGCGAGCATGAGCAGCAAAGTTTAAGGTAAAAATAGTATCACTATACGCTGTTTTGGTATCATTAGCCACGCCGAGCTTAGCTAGCATAAAAACTTGAGCAAACAATCGCCGCGCGCGCTTGCTACGCTCCTAGGGTGTTCGGTAATCACAAAAACCAACAAACAAGGAAGCCCTGAATAATTCGCTGTGCTGGATGCAATGCAAGCAATAGCAGCACACACCGCCATAGTAGAGTTAATCGAGGCTTCCGCAACAACAACTCAATCTTGAGGACAAAACCATGAAAATAACTTCCGCACTGCTCGGCCTAGCGTTGTCGATGGTCGGTATCACCAGCGTCAGCGCCGATACTGAATTGACCATCGCCACCGTCAACAACGGGCACATGATCGAGATGCAAAAGCTCACCAAGCACTTTGAAGCCGCCAATCCGGACGTCAAAGTCAACTGGGTGACTTTAGAAGAAGGCGTACTCCGCCAGCGCGTCACCACTGACATCGCCACCAAAGGCGGTCAGTTCGACGTCATGACCATCGGCATGTACGAGACTCCCATTTGGGGCGCCAAGGACTGGCTCTTAGAGCTCGACTTTGGTAGCAGCTACGACGTCGACGACCTGCTCCCCGCCATGCGCGACGGGCTCTCAGTCGACGGCAAGCTCTACGCCGCGCCTTTCTACGGCGAAAGCTCGATGATCATGTACCGCAAAGACTTGGTCGCCGCTGCTGGCATGAGCATTGAAGATCGCCCAAGCTGGGGTCATATCCGCGACGTCGCCGCTGCCATTCATAACCCCGACGCTGGCGTTTACGGCATCTGCTTACGCGGCAAGCCCGGTTGGGGCGACAACGCCGCCTTCATCACCACCATGGCGAACTCCTTCGGCGCGCGCTGGTTCGATGAAAATTGGCGCCCACAGCTGACCTCGCCAGAATGGCACCACGCCGTCAGCTTCTACGTCGACCTGCTCACCAGCTACGGCCCTCCCGGCTCCAGCGCCAACAGCTTCAACGAAATCTTAGCGCTGTACAACGAAGGCCGTTGCGGCATGTGGATAGACGCCACCATCGCTGCATCTTTCGTGACCGATCCCAAGCAATCGAAAGTAGCTGATAAAGTCGGCTTCGCGCAATCCCCGATAGCAGTAACCGATCGCGGCGCCAACTGGCTCTGGGCTTGGGCACTGGCAGTACCCGCAGGCACGCAGAAAGCCGAAGCTGCCAAGAGCTTCGTCGAGTGGGCAACCTCGCGCGAGTACATCGAATTGGTTGCTAAAGAAAACGGCTGGGCCAGCGTACCCACTGGTACGCGCCAATCGACTTACGCCAACCGCAACTTCCTGAACGCGGCGTCTTTCGCCGAGGCTGAGTTGATGGCTATCGATAGCGCCGATCCGAATAACTCGACCTTCCACCCCTCGCCTTACGTCGGCGTGCAGTTCGCGGCTATCCCTGAATTCCAAACCATCGGCATCGCCGCTGGCCAGCAATTCACCGCCGCCCTGGCTGGTAGCAAGAGCGTCGCCGAGGCCCTCGAATCAGCACAAAAGAGCGCTGATAGGGAGATGCGCAAAGCTGGTTATTATTGAGACCTTTGCAAAAAGGCCATTTTCGCCCCCAGCGTTGTTGCCAATGCTCATTTATTGGTCATAAACTCCGCGTTGGCGCCTGGCTGGGAACAAAACTGACTCTTTTTGCTTAAGGTCTCAGTATTGTGCTAGGCGATTTATTAAGCAGCAATCCCAACCCAAGGCCGACGGTTCCCCGCCGTCGGCCTTATTTATCGGCGGTTAAATAAAGAACAAGAGTTTTGCATAACCTTAGACCGCGTGCAAAAAGAGCTATTTAAGGTCTCCGAATAATAACAATGACCCGCACCCTCCCCCGTTTCCTACTCGCGCCCAGCGTCAGCGTCTTGCTGCTATGGATGATCGTGCCCTTGTCCATGACCATCTACTTTTCCCTGGTGCGCTACAACCTGCTCTATCCAGGTGAGCACGGCTTTATCGGCCTGCTCAACTACGAATTCTTTTTCCAAGACGAAGGCTTTTACGCCGCCGGCGCCAACACTCTGCTCATGGTCGGCGCCATCTTGCTGCTCACCGTAGTCGTCGGCCTGGCGCTCGCGGTGCTCGTCGAAGGCGCCTTCTTTGGTCGCGGCATCGTGCGCGTGTTGCTGATCTCGCCCTTCTTCGTCATGCCCACCGTCAACGCGCTGGTGTGGAAGCATATGTTCATGCACCCGGTGTACGGCGTCTTCGCCGCGCTCGCCCTACCCTTCGGGCTCGACCCGGTCGAATGGCTCAGCGACTTCCCATTATTTTCCATCATCCTGATGATCTCCTGGCAGTGGACACCCTTCGCCCTGCTGATCTTTCTCACTGCCCTGCAATCTTTCGACCGCGAGCAAGAAGAAGCCGCGCGCATGGACGGCGCCAATAGCTGGCACATCTTCCGCTATCTCAAGCTTCGCCATCTGGCGCGCCCGATCGCCATCGTGGTCATGATCGAGACCATCTTCCACCTGTCGATATTCGCCGAGATTTCCATCACCACTGGCGGCGGCCCGGGCTATCAATCCACCAACCTCGCGTACTTGATCTACTCTAACGCCCTGCAAGGCTACGACGTCGGCGTCGCCTCGGCTGGTGGCCTCTTCGCCGTAGTGCTCGCCAATATCGTGGCGATCTTCTTGATAAGAAGCATCGGCAAAAGCCTAACCGAGGATTGAGCTATGACTTGGCGTAACAAGCAAAAAGCCGCCTACGTGGCGCGCAGCGTGCTAGCCTGGCTAGTGGCGCTGATCATGTTCTTCCCGATATTGTGGACGGTGCTCACCAGCTTCAAAACCGAGCTCCAAGCCATCGCCATCCCGCCGCTGCTGTTTTTCGAACCGACCCTGGAGAACTACACCCTGGTGCAAGAACGCAGCGATTACTTGAGCTACGCGCTCAATTCGGTGCTCACCAGCTTCGGCGCCACCGCGCTCGCCATCATAATCGCCATCCCCGCAGCCTACTCGCTAGCCTTCTTCCCGACCAAGCGCAGCAAAGACATCCTGCTCTGGATGCTCTCGACCAAGATGCTCCCCGCCGTCGGCGTGCTGGTACCGATCTACGTGCTCTTCCGCGACCTGCAGTTGCTCGACACCGTCATCGGCCTCGTGCTGATCTTCACGCTCATCAACCTGCCCATCGTCGTTTGGATGCTGTATTCATCTTTCAAAGAAATTCCCAAAGAAATCCTGGAAGCAGTACGCCTCGACGGCGCCAGCGTTTGGGACGAAGTCCGCCACGCCGTGCTGCCCTTATCGGTGGGTGGATTAGCCTCCACCGCGCTGCTGTCGCTGGTCTTGTGCTGGAACGAAGCCTTTTGGGCGCTGAACCTGACCAGCGCCGACGCTGGCACCCTGGCGGCTTTGATAGCCTCTTATTCCTCGCCCGAGGGTCTGTTCTGGGCCAAGCTCTCGGCAGCCTCGACCATGGCGGCGGCGCCGATCATAGTGCTCGGCTGGTTCTGCCAAAAACAATTGGTGCAAGGGCTGACTTTTGGCGCCGTCAAATGAGCACATCGTCTGCGAGTGAGCCACAGCGCCAGCTGGATCAATTGGCAAAACCCACCTTGCTCCAGCTCGACAACTCCAGCCTGGCTCAACTACCGCGCGCCATCCAGCGCCCTGCCTACAACCGCGCTGCATCCCGCATAGGCATCGCCCACGTCGGCGTCGGCGCCTTTCACCGCGCCCACCAGCAGGTTTACTACCAGAAGCTCTTGGAGCTCGACGCCAGCGCCGATTGCGCCGTGGTCGGCATCAACCTGCGCCCGGAAAGTTCCGAGCTCATAAGCCAGTTGCAGCGCCAAGACGGACTCTACACCTTGAGCACCATCGCCACCGACGACAGCGCCAGCTACGCCGCCATCGGTTCCTTGGCGCGTTGCCTAGACGCCGTACCCGACCCACAAGCCGCGCTAAGCACGCTCGCCGCCCCCAGCATCCGCATCGTCAGCAGCACCGTGACCGAAACCGGCTACTACCTCAAGGTCGATGGCGCCCTCGACACCACCAGCCCCGACATCGCCGCCGACCTTAGTAATAACAGTTGCCACAGCCTTTACGGCTTACTCCTGCAAGCCTGCCGACTGCGCTTCGATAGCAAAGCCGCGCGTGCCCCCTTAACTCTGCTGTGTTGCGATAACATCGTCCACAACGGCGCCATGCTGCGCTCCGGCCTTGAGCAATTCTTTGCCGCCGCTGGCGAGCAGCGCCTCTGGCAGCGCATAGTCGGGCAGCTCAGCTTCCCCAACGCCATGGTCGACCGCATCACCCCGCGCGCTCCCGAACAAAGCCAGGTCATAGCTGATACTTTCGAGATTGAAGACCACTGCGCCGTGCTCGCCGAAGACTATCTGCAATGGGTAGTAGAAGACGAATTCATCGGCGGCCGCCCAGAGCTTGAGCGCGTCGGCGTCGAATTCACCAGCCGCGTCGGCGATTGGGAGAGCATGAAACTCCGAGTGCTCAACGCCGCGCATCTAGCCATTGGCTTTCTCGGCCTCCTGCGCGGGCACCAACTCGTCGACCAAGCCTTGGGCGATAAAGTCATCGCCGACTTCACCCGCGACTACCTCACCACCGAGGCCGTACCCGCGCTCGAGAGCCCACCGATGGACTCCTTACGCTATTGCCAGCTAGTGCTCGACCGCTTCCGCAACCGCCACCTTGGCGACACCACGCGCCGCGTCGCGATGGACGCCTGCGACAAAATACCCAACTTCGTCCTCCCCACCATCCGCGCGCGTTTAACCGCGAAGCAAAGCTGCAGCCACGCCGCCGCGCTGCTGGTGTCCTGGTACTTGCTCATAGCCGCCGACGCCCACGATCCAAGCAGCGATCTCTACGCCGACCCGCACAAGCAGCGCCTGCGCGAGCAATTCCTCGGCGCCGACGGCTTCGCCGCCTTCGCCCAATCCGAATGGCTTTGGGGCGATCTCGCCAGCTCCAGCGCCTTCCGCGAGCAGCTATATTCAGCCTATAGCGGAGCGCAAACCCAAACAACAACATAAACCAACGACCAACAGCCATGGCCACCATCAATCTTCGCGACGTCAACAAATACTTCGACGCAACCCAAGTCATCAACTCGGTCAACCTCGGCATAGAAGCTGGAGAATTCTGCGTCTTCCTCGGCCCCTCCGGTTGCGGCAAATCGACTCTGCTGCGCATGATCGCCGGCCTCGAGGAAATCAGCTCGGGGGAAGTCTTTATAGATGGCAATTGCGTCAACGAAGTCCCGCCAGCCAAGCGCGAAGTCGCCATGGTCTTCCAATCGTACGCGCTCTACCCGCACATGAGCATCTACGAAAACATGGGCTTCAGCCTCAAGCTCGCCAAAGTCGCGCCCGCCGAGATCGACCGCAGCGTCCGTGCCACCGCGCGCTTGCTGCAGCTCGAAGACTACCTCGATAGAAAACCCAAAGCGCTCAGCGGCGGCCAACGCCAGCGCGTCGCCATCGGTCGCGCCCTCGTGCGCAACCCCAAAGTCTTCCTCTTCGACGAACCACTGTCAAACCTCGACGCCGCCCTGCGTGTGCAAATGCGCCAGGAACTCGGTCGCCTGCACGCCGAAGTTAGCTCCAGCATCATCTACGTAACCCACGACCAGGTCGAAGCCATGACCCTCGCCGACAAAATCGTGCTCCTCAACAGCGGCGCTGCCGTGCGCGAACAAGGCTCCATCGCCCAAATCGGCACCCCCGAAGACCTCTACCTGCGCCCGCGCACCCTATTCGTCGCCGGCTTCATCGGCTCGCCGAAAATGAACCTACTCGCCGCCGAGCTCATCAGCAGCAGCGCTAAGAGCTGCAAAGTCAGGCTAGCCGAAGGCACCGAGCTTGAACTACCCATCAGCGCTGGCGAACTCCAAGCCGGTGCAAAGCTCACCGTCGGCATCCGCCCCGAACACGTACAGCTCAGCGACAGCGGCATCGGCGGCGAACTCGTCGACAGCGAATACCTCGGCGAATGCAACTACCTATACCTGCAAACCGCAGCCGACGCCAACCACCAACTCATCGTCAAAGCCCCACCCAGCCGCGACTACCACCGCAACCAACGCCTCCACATCCAACTCACCCCCCAAGCCTGCCACCTCTTCAACCCTCAAGGCCTGGCGCTGTAACCGTCTAGGCCCTGGAACCGCGACCGACCATATCGGTCGCCGTGGAGAAAGTAGACCCGAAGGCCACAGCCTTCAGGCAACCGAGCTAAAATTAGCAGCAACTTAAATATGCCGCGCTTTGAGCGCTGCTATCCTTAGCATCAATCTACCAACTCTCACTACCAACATGGACAATCCAGCTCACTTATACGACCGCGACGGCGAAATATGGTTTAACGGCGAATTCGTACCTTGGCGCGAAGCGCAAACGCACGTACTCACCCACACGCTGCATTACGGAGTTGGAGTTTTCGAGGGCATAAGAGCCTATCAAACCGATAAGGGTCCTGCTGTTTTTCGCCTCGACGAACACGTCGAGCGCTTCTTGCAATCGGCGCACATCCTGCGCATGAACATGCCCTACAGTCACGAGCAGATACGCGCGGCAATACTCGAATCCATCCGCCGCAACAAACTTGACAACGCTTACATCCGACCAATGGCGTTTTACGGCGCCGAATTTCTCGGCATCCACGCCAAATCGCTTAGCACCAACCTCATAGTCGCGAGCTGGAATTGGGGCAAATTAATGAGCGAGCAGCAACAGAGCGAGGGCATCGACGTCAAAGTTTCCTCCTATGCTCGCCATCACGTCAACGTCTCGATGTGCAAAGCCAAAGCCAACGGCCACTACATCAATTCGGTATTGGCAGTGCGCGAGATCGCCGAAGAATACGACGAAGACGGCAATCTCCTTTACGACGAAGCTTTACTGTTGGACACCGACGGCTTCGTCGCCGAAGGTCCAGGTGAGAACATCTTTATAGTCAGGCGCAACGAAGTCCACACCCCCGACCTGACCTCCTGCCTCGACGGCATAACTCGGCGCACTCTTATGCAATTGCTCGAGCAGGAACTCGGATTGAAAGTCATAGAGCGGCGCATAACCCGCGACGAAGTCTACGTAGCCGACGAAGCCTTCTTCTGCGGCACCGCTGTCGAAGTCGTGCCCATCCGCAGCCTTGACCGCCGCAGCATCGGCAGCGGCAAAACCGGCGCCATCACTCGCCAAATCCGCGACCAATACTTCGCCGTAGTCCAAGGTCAACAGCCCAAATACCAGCACTGGCTCACCCCCATTAACTAACTCCTGGATAAAAAAGGCTATCAGCCCCTTCAAATAAGCATACAGGCGCCAATCAAGTTTTTAATGGGCTTAAAATACAATAACAAATCCTTCAAGAGTTTTGCCAAGGTCTCCAACTCTCAATCAAACAATGAAACTCCAAGCCAACGTCAACCGCCTCAGCCCCTATCTGTTCCTGGCGCCGGCGGCTCTAGTGTTGGTCTTTGCCTTACTTTATCCCATAGGCTACACCGTAGTCGCCAGCTTCTTCGATTGGCGCATGGGCGTCCCCTTCGCCCAAGCCAGTTGGGCGGGCTGGGGCAACTACATCTGGCTCTTTAACGATCCTGACTTCTTCGAATCGCTCGGCGTCACCATCAGCTTCGCCTTCAGCGTCGTCGTGCTGGAAATGGTCATCGGCGTCGGCCTCGCGCTATTGCTGGAACGACCGATACGCGGCATGTCGGTCTTCCGCACCGTTTTTATACTGCCGATGATGATCGCGCCCATCGTCGTTGGTCTCATGTGGCGTTACATGTATAACCCGCAATTCGGCGTTTTTAACCAACTGCTCACCGCGCTCAATCTGCCAACCATCCCCTGGCTCTCAGATCCGGATTGGGCGCTACCCTCGATCATCATCGCCGACATCTGGCAGTGGACGCCCTTCATCTTCATCCTCGCGCTCGCCGCGCTGCAATCGCTGCCACGCTCGGCGCTCGAAGCCGCGCGCATCGATGGCGCCAGCGCCTGGCAGCAAATAATCTACGTCAAAATACCGCTCATGATGCCCGTGCTCGTCGTCGCCGCCTTGCTGCGTCTGATAGACGCCTTCAAAGTCCTGGAAGTAATATTCATCATGACCAACGGCGGCCCTGGGCTCTCCACCGAAATCCTGTCGCTGCGCATCTATAAAACCGCATTTGTCGCTTGGGACTTAGGCCGCGCCGCCGCGCTCTCCAATCTGCTGCTCGGCCTCGTCATGCTCATCACCGTCGCCATGATCATCGTCAACAAAGCCCTGACGCGGCGCCCGCAAGCAGCATGAGCGCCATGAGCAGCAACCGCGCCGCAGTCGGCAACAGCCTGCACTATTGCCTCGTGCTCTTGCTCGCAGCCATGGCGTTGGCGCCCATCGTCATGATGCTGCTGACCTCGCTGAAGTTCAAAGTCGACATCTTCGACGATAGCGCCAGCTTCTTCTTCGTCCCCACCATCAGCAACTACGCCAGCGTCATCGGCGACCCCTCGCTGATGCGTTACCTGAGCAACTCGCTGTACGTTGGGCTGGTATCCACCGCGCTCGCGCTCGGCATCGGCTGCATGGCCGCCTACGCCATCGCCCGCTTTCGCTTCATCGGCCGCGACGTCGCCTCTGCCACCACCATGATGATGCGCATGGCGCCACCGGCCGTCTTGACCGTACCGGTATTCGCCATCTGGACCTTTCAGTACAACCTCAGCAATAGCCTCAACGGTCTCATCCTGGTTTACGTCGCCATCAACCTGCCCTTCGTCATCTGGATATTGCAAAGCTTCATCGTGCAAATCCCGGTGCAATTAGAAGAAGCCGCGCGCATGGATGGTGCCAACCCCTGGCAAGTCTTCTTCCTCGTCGTCCTGCCGCTCATCAAGCCTGGGCTCGCCGCCGCCGCCATCTTCACCTTCCGCATCGCTTGGAATGAATTTATCCTCGCGCTCATACTCACCAACCGCAGCACGCGCACCATCCCAGTCAACATCTCGCTATTCATGACCGAGCACAACATCGACTGGGGGCAAATCATGGCGATCGGCATGCTCATCGCCATCCCACCCATAATCTTCACATTCATCGCCTCGCGCCAAATCATCACCGGCATGACCGCCGGCGCAGTTAAAGGCTAGCGCATAGGCGCACCGAGTTAGGTGGAGCGCCGAGTTGTACTCGGCTGGAATGGAACGCCAAGTTGTACTTGGCAGGAGACGCTCGCATGAGCGTCTCCCCCAACAAGCACCCAACCTCAAAACGAGAGCCTTGGATGATGCCGAGCACATATGCAAAAAGAGCCTTTTTTGCGAAGGTCTCAGATGAACTAAGCTAAGAGCTTAATATTCCGCCCAAAGCCAGCCACTTCTTTAGCCCGGCAGCACATCGCAGCTTACTCCCCACTCGGCTTCGCGGACAGCTTAAATTACTCAATTTCGGGATTAAGGTAAAATCCCGCACAAGCACACCCTGCCACACCACCTATGCAATAATCAGCCTCCCCAAGCAAATCCCAACTCATGAAACTAGCTCTCGGAGAAGAAAACTTCCAGCTCCTGCGCGCGTCAGGCGCTTATTTTGTTGATAAATCTAACTTTATCGCCGAGTTCTGGCGCGATAACGCTAAGGTACTGTTGTTACCGCGCCCGCGGCGTTTTGGCAAAAGCCTGAACATGTCGATGCTGAAATACTTCTTCTCTTGCCAGCACCAAGGCCGCGAGTTATTTCAGGGCTTGGCGATAGAGCAAGACGCCGAGTTGATGGCCGAGCAGGGACAGCATCCAGTAATTCATATCAGCTTGAAAAATGCCTGCCGTACTAGCGCCGTAGCCAGCATAAAACGCATAGGCGCACTAATCGCCGAAACCTATAGCAACTGCGGAATTAACCCCGCTCAATATCTGGCTGGCGATAAACTCGAAAGCTGGCGAAAGCTACAGGCTAATAAAGCTGATGCTGATGAGCTAATGGATTCTCTGTTGCTGCACAGCGAGTTATTGCACCAAGCCACTGGCAAGCCAGCCATTGTTCTAATCGACGAATACGATGCGCCTTTGCTAGACGTGCATAGCCATAGCCCGTCAGACTACCAGCAAATGGTGCGCTTTTATCGTGGCTTTTTGGGCGCAGCTCTGAAAGATAATCCGCATCTGCAGCGCGGTTGCTTAACTGGCATTTTGCGCGTTGCCCGCGAATCAATTTTCTCTGATCTGAACAATGTTATTGTCCGCTCGCTGCTAGACAATAAATTCAATACCAGCTTTGGCTTTACCGAAGTAGAAGTTACTCAGCTACTGGAAAACTTCGATTTATCCGTTCACCTTAATGAAGCACGACGATGGTACAACGGTTATAACTTCGCTGGTGCAACAATTTACAACCCTTGGTCGGTGCTGAACTTTATTGATAGTCAACCAAAACCTGCGCATCCCTACTGGCTCGGCTCCAGCGAAAACAAACTCATTAAAACCCTAGTCATCGAGCATAGCTCGGCGATGCGCGAGGAATTAGCCCAACTCGTCGACCATGGCCATATTGAAGCGCCTCTGGATGAGCACATAGCCCTGGATGACGTCGGCAAAAGCCGCGACAATATCTGGAACTTCCTGACTTTTACCGGCTATTTGAAAAGCGTTGCCGAGCGCTGGGATGATTTCCGCCAACAGCAAGTGCATCGGCTGTGCGTGCCCAATCTGGAAGTAAGCACCTTCTACCGGAAAGTGCTGTCTGTCTGGCTGGCTGAAAATATCAAAGACCTATCGCCCTTAAAGCCCCTGCTGGAGGCGCTACAGGCGCACAACTGGGCGGACTTGGAAAAATACCTCAACCGCATACTGCTAGAGAACATTAGCTACCACGACACTGCGGCTGGCGAGATTTTTTACCACGCCCTCTTTATCGGCATACTGCTGCACTTACCAGGCTACCAACTGCGCTCCAACCGCGAAGCGGGCTTAGGGCGTTACGACTGCCAACTAACACCACGCGATCCCGACCCCAGCAAAGCCGGCTACATACTCGAATTTAAGCAAGTAAGCTCAGGTTCTAACTTTAGCAAAACCCTAACCGCCGCCCATCGGCAAATCAAAAACCTAGGCTACGCGCAAGACCTGCGCAGCGCCGGAGTACAAACAATCCACAGCATAGCCATCGCCGTCAAAGGCAAGCAAGCCAAGCTCCGCGCACAAGCAGCCTAGGACTATTTCATCACGAACTAAGAACCCATGAAACTAGCTCTCGGCGAAGAAAACTTCCAGCTCCTGCGCGCATCAGGCGCTTATTTCGTTGACAAATCTCACTTTATCTCCGAGTTCTGGCGCGATAACACCAAGGTACTGTTGCTACCGCGCCCACGGCGCTTTGGCAAAAGCCTGAATATGTCGATGCTGAAATATTTCTTCTCTTGCCTGCACCAAGGCCGCGAGTTATTTCAGGGCTTAGCCATAGAGCAAGACGCCGAGTTGATGGCCGAGCAGGGGCGTCATCCGGTAATTCATATCAATTTCAAAGACTGTAGACGCAATAACTTCAATGACTTCGCGACTGAGCTAGGCTTCGTAATGGCGCGCGTGCTTGCCGATTTTGCCGAATCATTTCCACCACAGCAGCTACTAAAGAGCGCTGATTTGGAGCGTTGGCAGCGTTTATGCGCTAATGAAGGCAGCACTAGCGATTTGATGGATAGCCTAAGGCAATGTAGTCGATTCTTGCACAAGGCCACCGGCAAGCCAGCCATTGTTCTAATCGACGAATACGATGCGCCTTTGTTAGACGTGCATAGCCATAGCCCGTCAGACTACCAGCAAATGGTGCGCTTTTATCGAGGCTTTTTGGGCGCAGCTCTGAAAGATAATCCGCATCTGCAGCGCGGTTGTTTAACTGGCATTTTGCGCGTTGCCCGTGAGTCGATTTTTTCCGACTTGAATAATGTTATCGTCTGCTCGCTGTTAGAAGATAGATTTAACACCAGCTTTGGCTTCACCGAAGCGGAGGTTACCCAGCTACTAGAAGACTCAGGATTGTCAGAGCGCCTCGCTGAGGTACGGCAGTGGTACAACGGCTATAACTTCGCTGGTGAAACTATTTACAACCCTTGGTCGGCGCTGAATTTTGTTTATAAACGACCTGTGACAGCGAGACCTTACTGGATCGGCTCCAGCGAAAATAAACTCATTAAAACTCTAGTCATTGAGCATAGCTCGGCTATGCGCGAGGAACTAGCCCAACTCGTCGACCATGGCTATATCGAAGCGCCTTTGGATGAGCACATAGCCCTGGATGATGTAGCCAAAAGCCGCGACAACATCTGGAACTTCCTGACTTTTACCGGCTATTTGAAAAGCGTCGCCGAGCGCTGGGATGATTTCCGCCAACAGCAAGTCTATCGGCTGTGCGTGCCCAATCTGGAAGTAAGCTCTTTCTACCGGAAAGTGCTGTCTGTTTGGCTGGCTGAAAATATCAAAGACCTATCGCCCCTACGCCCATTGCTGGAGGCGCTACAGGCGCACAACTGGGCGGACTTGGAAAGATACCTCAACCGTATACTGATGGAGAACATCAGCTACCACGATACTGCGGTCGGCGAGAGCTTTTACCACGCCCTTTTTATCGGCATACTGCTGCACTTACCAGGCTACCAACTGCGCTCCAACCGCGAAGCGGGCTTAGGGCGTTACGATTGCCAACTGACACCGCGCGAGCCCGACCCCAGCAAAGCCGGCTACATACTCGAATTTAAGCAAGTAAGCTCGGGTTCCAACTTCAGCAAAACCCTAACCGCCGCCCAGCGGCAAATCAAAAACCTGGGCTACGCGCAAGACCTGCGCAGCGCTGGCATACAAACAATCCACAGCATAGCCATCGCCGTCAAAGGCAAACAAGCCAAGCTGCGTGTAATTAACAATTAATTATTAATTATCAAATAATGCAATTCATCAGCCCCCAAAACGATTTTGCCTTCAAGCGCATTTTCGGCAACGAGCAGCATAAGGAAATACTTATCAGCTTTATCAACTCGGTGCTTGACCTTAGCGGCGAGCTCCAAGTGGTAGAGGTAGAGCTAGCAAACCCCTACCAAGTGCCACGGCTTGAACAATTCAAAGAAACCATCCTCGATATTAACGCCACGTGCCAATCCGGGCGCAAATTCATCGTCGAGATGCAAGTCGAGCGCCAGCGCTTATTCCACAAGCGCGCGCTGTATTACAGCTCTAAAGCCTACGTCGAGCAATTGGCGAGCGGCGTCGATTATCCTGAACTCAAGCCGGTGTACTTCATAGGGGTACTAAACTTCAATTTCACGGACAGCGGCAGCTATCTATCGCGGCATCTGATCCTTGATATTGAAACCCGCGAGCAACGCATCAGCGATTTCGAGTTTTGCTTTATCGAACTGCCCAAGTTTGCTAAGCACGAAAGCGAAATTCAGAGCATAGTCGATAAATGGATATTTTTCCTGAAATACCTCGGCTCACGCAGCGGCGAAGATAAAGACTTTGCCCGCATCTTTGCCGAAGAACCGCCGCTGCTCCGAGCTATGGAGATTGCGCGCTACCACAGTCTGAGCCGTGATGAAATGTCCGTCTATGAAGCGCAAGAAGAACGCCGCCGAAGCGATGCAGAAACCTCTCGCACCTCCAAGTTAGATAAGGAAGAAGAGGTACGTGCCGAGGGTCGAGTAGAAGGCGAGCAAATCGGCCTGCGAAAAGGCAGAAAGGAAGGGCTGCAGATAGCCGCTAAAGCTCTAGCAGAACAAGGTCTCAGCATCAATGCTATTGCTAAAGCCCTACAGCTCAACATTGCCGAGGTACATAAGTTGCTGCAAGATTAAGGGACTCTGAGTGATTAGTTCGCGCAAGAAGCGCTCATAGTCTCGCGGTTTGCAACCACTTAGGTATCACTGTGGTAGATGAAATGCAATCTGTGCAGCGCATGGCAAAACATGACCAATAAGGATGTACGCAATTCGCCTGCATGAGCAGAGTTAATCAGAGCTTTTCGACCATGCCCACCCCGCAAATACTTACCCTCACCACCCTTGAAACCAAAGCTAGGGCCAGCGCCTACTTTCATCAGCAGCTAGAGCAGCTTGGCCTGAGCTGGCGTAGCCTTGATACCAGCCTGCGCTGCAGCGAGCAACTCAGCGGTGCTGGCAAACTCGCCGCCATGCAGCAGCGCAGCTTGGAGGTCGGCGCGCAAGCCGCTGCCGCCGTAGCCGCAGGCGCTCAAGTCGTAGTCGGGCTCGGCGGCGGCACCGGCGGGCAAATAGCCTTGGACGTCTTGCGCCAATTGCCAGTCGAGCTACCCAAAGTCTTAATCAGCTCCTTAGCCTTCGACCTGCGCGACCACCTCGCCACCAACTTCATCGTCGTCGTCCCCTGCCTTTGCGACTTCAGCGGTCGCAATCATCTATTAGATCAAGCCCTCGAACGCGGCGCCCGCGTAACCCAAGCGCTCAGCGCCTGCACAAGCAACAACCAACCCATAGCACCCAGCGTCGGCATCAGCGAACTCGGAGTAACCTCGCCCGGAGTCCAAGCCTTGCGCTCAGCATTGCAAGAGCATGGTCATCAAAGCACCATCTTCCACGCTAACGGCTACGGCGGCGCTGCTCTCGCCTACTGCGCCGATCAAGGCCACCTCAGCGCCTTAGTTGACTACACCCCGCACGAGATTACCCGCATCCTCATAGCTGGCGCCCATGCACCAATGCCGAGGCGCTTTAGCGCCGCTATCGGCCAGCGCCTGCCTATCGTCATCTGCCCTGGTGGATTAAACTTCCTCGGTCTCGGAACGCTCGACAGCCTCAGCCCCGAACATAGAGCCCGGCCGCACTACCAGCACTCGCCCAGCTTTACTCACGTCGCCATCAGCATCGACGAAATGCGTCTCTGCGTCCGAGCACTACTCGAACACCTCCGCCCCAGCCCACGCCCCATCACCCTACTCGTACCCATGGGCGGCTTCTCCTCCGAAGACCGCGAAGGCGGCGCCCTCGAAAACCCCGACCTGCGCAGCGCCCTGCTCGAATGCGCCCAAGCCGCCAAACTCCGCAACCTACGCATCCATCCCCATCCCGACCTCCACATCAACCACCCCACCTTCGCCCAAGCTTGCAGTCAAGTCCTACTTGAATCTTTGGGTTAGCCAGAGCGCCCGAAGAGCGCTAACAATAGATATATAAACCCACCATACAGACCAACCTATACCCTTAAGAGCAAACCCATATCACCTCGCCAGCCTCTTCTGCGCCATCTGTGTGCATCTGTGGTTAAATGATGCTTCGGTATTAGGCTGAGGTGCAGGGATTAACATGGAGTGATGGGAGGACTCGCAAGCTCGCTTCCTGCCAAGCGCAACTCGGCGCGCTATTCGCCCGCAGGCGCGACGCCGACGTCCTGGCGTCGCTAAGCCCCCACGCCCATAACCTCGCGCACTACCTTTAGGGTAGCGGAGGCCTCGACGCGCGCTTGCTCAATGCCGGCTTCGACTTGGCGCACAAGCTCGCCGCGATCAGAGGCGAAGACTTGGCCGCGCTCGCGCATGGGCGCGACTTCGGCGCAGAGCGCGTCGATTATCTTCTTCTTGCAATCGATGCAACCGATGGCGGCGCTGGTGCAACCCTCTTGCACCCAGGCTTTAGTGGCATCGTCGGAATAGAGCTCATGGAATTGCCACACTGGGCAGAGCTCGGGGGTGCCCGGGTCGCTGCGGCGCACGCGCGCCGGGTCGGTGGGCATGGTGCGCACTTTGTGGTTGATCTCGTCGTCGCTGGCGCGCAGGGTGATGGTATTGCCGTAGGACTTGGACATTTTCTGGCCATCGAGCCCAGGCATCTTCGCCTCTTTGGTGAGCAGGGCTTCGCATTCCGGCAAGAGCATTTCGCCGCTATCGACCAAATAACTCCAAAGCGCACCTTTGCTATCTGCGTCAATAGCGTCGCGTTCGAGTAGCGCGTGCGCTGTGGCCAAAGCCGCCTCGTCGCCGTCGCGCAAATAGCTGGCTCGGTGCTGGTCTAGTTGCTGGCGCAATTCTAAGTCCAAGCTCGCCAGAGCTTGACTCTGGCGCTGCTGAAAAGCCTCCGAGTGCCCGTACAAATTATTGAAACGACGCGCGATCTCGCGCGTGATGTTGATATGCGCGACTTGATCGGCGCCCACTGGCACTTTGCCGGCGCGGTAGATCAAGATGTCGGCGCTTTGCATCAGCGGATAGCCAAGAAAACCGTAAGTGTGCAAATCGCGGTTGGCGATTTTTTGCATCTGGTCTTTATAAGTCGGCACGCGCTCCAGCCAACTCAGGGGCGTGATCATCGATAGCAGCAAATGCAGCTCGGCGTGCTCTGGCACTTTCGATTGAATGAATATCGTCGACTTATCGCTGTCGATACCAGCGGCGAACCAATCGATCAGCATCTCCCAAGTGCTGGTGCGTATGACCTCGGGGTTTTCGTAGTGCGTCGTCAGACCGTGCCAATCGGCGACAAAATAAAAGCAACGGTATTGCTCTTGCAGGGCGACCCAGTTTTTCAGCGCGCCGTGGTAGTTGCCGAGGTGCAAGCTACCAGTGGCGCGCATACCCGAGAGCACGCGATTGGCAAAGTCGATCATCAAGCGCTACGGACTTTGTATTTCGGCAACTTCGCGCTCAGTTCCTCTAAAACCGGAAACAGGTCGGACACCAAGCCGTAATCAGCGGCGCTGAAGATCGGCGCTTCGGGGTCTTTGTTGATGGCGACGATCTTCTTGCTGTCTTTCATACCCGCCATATGCTGAATGGCACCAGAGATGCCGAAGGCCATGTACAAGTCTGGGGCTACTACCTTACCAGTCTGCCCGACTTGCAGGTCGTTACCGACAAAACCCGCGTCCACTGCCGCGCGCGAGGCGCCGAGGGCGGCGCCGAGCTGGTCGGCGAGTTTTTGCAGCAAGGCAAAGTTTGCTTTGTTCTGCAAACCACGACCGCCCGAGACCACTATGCGGGCGTCGGCGAGCGACACTTGGTCGCTATCAGCCTGCTGCTCGCTGACGAACTGCGAATGCTCGGGGTAATCGACGGCGTCTACCGCGACTATGGGCGCGGCTTCAGAGCTTAGGGCGGCAGCGGGGAAGGCTGTCGGGCGTACGCCGATGACTTTGATAGGGTCCAGGCTTTGCACATGCGCGAGGGCGTTGCCAGCGTAAATCGGGCGAATGAAATTATCCTGGTCGACGACTTCGACGATCTCGGTGATTTGCTCGACGTCCAGTAAAGCTGCCACTCGCGGCAGAATGTTACGACCACCAGTCTGCGCCGCCGCCATCAAGCTCTGATAGTCCGCCATCAGCGACACGACCAGAGCGGCAGTATTCTCAGCGTTCTGCGCTTGTAGGGGCTCCGAATCGCACACCAGCACGCGGCCGACGCCGCTCAATTGCGCTGCGCTCTCGGCGGCAGCAGATACTTGATAACCCGCGACCAATAAATCGATATCGGAGCTGAGCTGCAGCGCGCAGCTGAGCGCGTTGCGCGTGCCCGAGGCTAATTGCCCGCTTTCGATCTCCGCTAATAGTAATAGTTTCATTATTTATTCTCCTCGAGGATTTTGGCTTCGTTGCACAATCTATCCAAGAGCTCGTCGACCGAGCTCAGGATCTCGCCACCACCGCGCTCGGGCGGCGCGCTGACCTTGCTGAGCACGCTGTGTTGCTTGATGCTCACGCCCAAGTCGTCGGCCGTGATCTGCTCCAAGGGTTTGCGCTTGGCTTTCATGATGTCGGGCAATTTGGCAAAGCGTGGTTCGTTCAGGCGCAGGTCCACCGTTACCACTGCCGGGTAATTCATGCGAAAGCTGCGCAAGCCGACGTCGACCTCGCAGCTGACCAGGATGTTGTCGGCGCTGGCTTCCATCTTGTAAGCGCTGGTGGCTTGGCCACAATTCAGCAATGCTGCGAGCATTTGCCCGACTTGGTTATTGTCGCTGTCGATGGATTGCTTGCCGAGTAGCACCAGGCTGGCGGATTCGCGCTGCACTAGCTGGGCGAATATTTTGGCGACGTTGAGCGGGCCTGGGCTGTGCTCAGTATTCACTAAAATCGCCCGATTGGCGCCCAGCGCCAGGGCGCTGCGTAGCTGCTCGCTGCTGCTGTCGCCGCCGACGCTGACAGCTATGACCTCCTCAGCCAGACCAGCTTCGCGCAAGCGCAAGGCTTCTTCGAGCGCGATCTCGCAGAAGGGGTTGATCGCCATTTTGGTGTTTTCCAAATCGACATCGCTACCATCGGCGCGTAAACGCACCTTGACCCGATAGTCGATGACTCGTTTTATTCCAACTATTATTTTCATATACGGTTACTTTGTATGGAGATGATTTTCGCAGCCTCGCGCCCGCAAGCGACCAACGCTCGCAGCCCAAAGCCGAACTTTATTGAAGATTAAAGATGGGGATTTTAGGTGAAGACGGCTAGCGATAATTGCACTGACAGTAAAATTATCGTTCATAACCACTGAGCACCAAATGAAACAACATTATGCCGTTTTTGGCGACCCTATAGAGCATAGTTTATCGCCAATAATCCATAGCACCTTCGCCGCTGAATTCGCCATAGACTTGGCGTACACCAAAGTGGCAGTAGCTCCCGAGCTTCTAGCAAATCGAGTGAAAGGATTCTTCGCTCGAGGCGGTAGCGGCTTGAATATTACCTTGCCGCATAAAGTCGCGGCTTTTGACTTGGCGCGCAGTTGTGGTCTGGCAGCGGGGCTGTCGCGCACTGCCAATACCTTGTTCATGCAAAACGGCGTGTTGCACGCCGAAAACACCGACGGCATCGGCTTGCTGCGCGATTTGCGCGACAACCTGAATTGCCCTATCGCTGGTCAAGACATCTTGATACTGGGCGCCGGCGGCGTCGTGCGCGGTATTCTCCCGACCCTGCTGGAAAACAAACCCGCGAGCATCCACGTGGTCAATCGTAGCCCCAAGCGCCTCGAGGAGCTGAGGCGGTTTTGCGCCGATCGCCTCGACAGCGACGGCAAAATGCAGTTTCACCTCTGGCGTAAATACCTTTGGCGCTGCCAGAGCTACGGCCTGATACTGAACGCGATCAGCGTATCTTACGCACAGGGCAAAGAGCAATTAGCTGTCTACCCCGAGGAAATAATCAGCGAACGCAGCGTGGCTTACGACATCAATTACGCTTTAGGCGCGACGCCCTTCGTCGAATGGGCGCGCGAGCATAAAGCCTTTTCCGCACACGATGGTCTGGGGATGCTAGTCGAGCAAGCTGCAGAGTCCTTCTACTATTGGCACAAGGTGCGACCGCAAACTAAAGGGGTGGTAAAAAGACTCCGCAGCCGACTCGGAAAGGAAAATTAGTATGCAATTTATCGACCTCCAAGCCCAGCAAAAGCAAATCAGCGCGCAACTACACGCTGCTATAGCCCATGTGCTGCAGCACGGCAAATACATCTTAGGACCGGAAGTTTCCGAGCTTGAGAGCCAACTCGCGCGCTTCGCCGGTGTCGAGCATTGCGTCGCTTGCGCCAACGGCACCGACGCTCTGGTGCTGGCACTCCGCGCGCTCGGGATAGGCAGCGGCGACACGGTGCTAACTCCAGCCTTCACTTTTTTCGCTTCCGCCGAAGCCATAGCGCTAGTGGGCGCGCGCCCAGTATTTGTCGACATCGACCCGGATACCTACAACGTCGACGTCGACTCTGTCATGCAACAATACCAAAGCCACGCCGACGTCCGCGCGCTGATAGCCGTGGACTTATTCGGTCAGCTCGCCGACTACCAGCGCTTGGGTAAGTTCTGCTCTGACGCTGGAATTCATCTGATAGAAGACGCGGCGCAGAGTTTTGGCGCCACCAACCACCTTGGGCAAAAAGCCGGCAGCTTCGGCGCCATCGCCACCACCAGCTTCTTCCCCGCCAAACCCCTGGGCTGCTACGGCGACGGCGGCGCACTCTTCTGCTCGGACGCTGATATAGCTGCCAAGCTTCGCTCCCTGCGCGTGCACGGTCAAGCCAACAAAGGTCAAGCCGACGACAAATACCACAACCAGTACATCGGCCTCAACAGCCGGCTCGACAGCTTGCAGGCGGCAATACTGCTGGAAAAGCTCAAAATATTCCCCCAAGAACTCGAGCTGCGTGATCAGGTGGCGCAACGCTACCAGAGCTTGCTGCAACACCCCAAGCTCAGCCTGCCGCGACTACGCGCTGGCAACAGTAGCTCCTGGGCGCAGTACACCATCGCCAGCCCCGAGCGCGACCGCATAATCAACCATATGCAGCAAGCCGGCGTGCCGCACTCTATCTACTACCCCGTGAGCCTACACCAACAGCCAGCCTTCGCCTATCTAGACATTGACTATCGTTTGCCAATATGCGAGGACTTGCAGGATCAAGTCTTCAGCATCCCCATGCATCCATATCTTACGGTCGAGCAACAGCAAGCGATCTCCCAGGTCATATTCGCAGCATTAGAGGGCTAATCAGTGCAGCGCTGGCTCAAGGCTTTTATCTATAGTTGGCAGGGCTTCAAGCAAGCCTACGCCGCCGAGACCGCATTCCGCGAAGAATGTTGGGGCTTGCTGGTGCTGACGCCGCTGGCGTGGTGGCTGGCAGAAAGCTGGCTGCAGTTCGCCGCCCTCGTCGGCGGCGTGTTGCTGCTGATGATAGTAGAATTGCTCAATTCAGCATTAGAAGCCCTCTGCGACCATCTCTGGCCCGAGCACAACCCCATAGCCAAGCAAGTCAAAGACTACGGCTCGGCAGCGGTACTACTCGCGCTATGCATAGCCGCACTCATCTGGATAGCTGTGGCGGCGAGCAATTTCTAGCGTCTACAAGTGTCCTGATCTATGCATCATAAAAGGCTGGGTCTGCGCTTTGCTGCCTAGCTGGGAACGAAAATCATTCTTTTTGCTGGTGGTCTCGGCATTGCGCAAAACTCTCAAGGTCACTCTAGCAGATTTATCGACAAATCAAAGCACACACCGCTAAGATTGAGGCAATGCCAGACAACGAAATAAAACCATGAGCACAACAAACCATCCACAAAGGTTAAAAGACTTTTATAGGTCTATCGACGGCACCAAAGGTAAGGCGCCATTGACTCCAGATAGCGATTTTTACGTCGAGATTCTGCAGCAAAACCCCAGCGATGACCCGATTTTGCAGTTGCAGCAGCGCATCTTGTTAGCAGAATCGGAGAGCGTAAATCTGCTCAGTGGCTTTCGCGGCAATGGCAAAAGCACCGAGCTTCGCCGTCTCAAGCGAGCCTTGGAAAATGACGGCTGCTACGTAGTAATGGTGGACTTACTCGACTATGTGCTCACCACTAAACCTATAGAGCTATCAGATTTTATTTTGTCATTGATGGCTGCTTTAGCAAATGAGCTTGAGCAACAAAGCGGTCTGAAAACATTAAGCGAATCCTACTGGCAGCGCTTAACAGATTTTTTACGGTCTGAGGTTAAGTTAGAAAATGCTAAATTAGGATTATCGGCTGCTGGCATCGAGGTCAATTTGCAAGCCAAGCTAAAAACCGAGCCCAGCTTTAAGCGCCAAATGCAGGAGCATCTACGCGCTCATACTCGAGGGCTGGTAGAGCAGGCGCAGCAGTTCGTTATCGAACTAATCGCCAAGCTTAGAGAGCAGAGTCAGGATCCTGACCTGAAAGTGGTGTTGCTCATAGATTCGCTTGAGCAAATCCGCGGTGTTGGCGCTGATAGCCAGAGCGTACACGATAGCGTAGTCGAACTATTTTCCGGCCAAGCCGATAGTCTTCAATTCCCTCAGCTACATGTGGTCTACACCGTGCCACCGTTTCTGCCGATATTGGCAAAAAATATGTCGCGTTTGCTGGGCGAAAACCCATTGACCTTCTGGCCCAATATTCACGTGCGCCAGGGTGAAGGTGCCCCCGATAGCGATGGCCTGGCAACGATGCGTCAGGTTATCACGCAGCGCTGCAGCTATTGGCAAGATTATTTTAGTGCAGCACAGCTCGACGAGCTCGCTACCGCCTCTGGGGGCGATTTGCGCAACTTCTTTCGGCTCACCAAGGAGTGTGTGCTGTCCCTGTTAATAGATCAACCAAGCACTGATAGCCATGTCAGCTCGTCTATAACCAAAAAAGTAAAGCAGCAATTACTCAATGAAATGCTGCCAATCGCCGAGCAAGACGCGCGCTGGCTGGCGCAAATCCACTTAAGCCAAGAGTCGGCGCTGCCAAGTACCAATGAAGCGCCGACTCTAGCGCGCTTCTTCGATAACAATCTAGTCATGAATTATGTAAACGGTAAGCCTTGGTACGATATCCATCCGTTACTAATAGATTACTCGTTGATAGCGCGCGCAATCACAGAGCAGAAATATTAGACGCTCGAGCGATGCAGCACGAATTCCGGCTCAACGCTAGCGCCGAACGCGAGTGGCTGCGGCTGCAAAAACACTTTGAGCTCGGCGATTACTTTATACTTGGTTTTATTTTTAGTGATAACGGCGCGGTTAATAATCTGCTGCACGATCGCTTGGCGGCGATGTATCGCGCGCATATCAGCGGACTGCAGCCGCTATTAGCCCAGAGGCCACAGGCTTTACTGGAGGAAATATTACCACGCTTGGTGCGTGGCAGCGTCAAGCACCAAGCATTGCAGGCGCCTATCTGGCTAGACTTAAGCGCCTTGGAGCCGACTCCGGCTTGGCGCTCAGCGCGCTTGGATTTATTAGCGCGCCTCAACGAGCGGCGCGAGCAAATGCGCAAGCACCTCACTGTGCCCTTAGTACTAGTGCTGCCACTTGCGGAAAAACGCCAAATTCGTGAGTTGGTGCCCGATCTCTGGGCGATACGAAATTTCGCTGTCGACGTCGATGATTGGCTGGAGCTGTTGCCAATAGTGGAACATCTGCCAGCGCTGGAATCGGAGCCCATAAATAGCACAACTATCAGTCCGCCGAGCGCACTTACCACAGCCTTCGTGCGCGAATGGCAGCGACTGCAAGAACGTGGCAGCACCGAGAGCAGCGTATTGCTGGCTGCAGGTCGCGCTATCGACGCCTTGTTCAAAGAGGGCGACTACGGTCGAGCAGAGGCGATAGCCGAGAGAGCTCTGGAGATTAGCCGTAGCCGCCTACAGAGCTTGGGCGAGACTCCCAAGGCACTACGCGCTCTGTTGTTATTGCTAATTAGAGTCGGCGACATAGCTAAAGTTCAAGGTCAAATGCAGCGCGCCCAAGAAGCCTACCTTGAGAGCCTGGAGCCTAGTCGGAAACTACTCCAAAGCTTGGGTGAGACGACTGAGACACTGCGTGATCTTTCGTTATCTTTGAACAGAGTTGGCGATGTAGCTCAAGCCCAAGGTCAATGGCAGCGCGCCCAAGAGCTATATTACGAAAGCCTGGAGCTTAGACGAAAACTACTCCAGCGCTCAGGCGAGAACCCCGATATATTACGAGATCTGTTGGTATGCTTGGACCGGTTCGGTAATTTGGCTCGCGCTCAAGGGCAGTGGCAGCGCGCCCAAAAACTTTATGACGAATGCATAGAGCTTATCCGTAAGCGACTCCAGCTCCTGGGAGAGAGTCCCGAGACACTACGCGATCTGTTGTTAGCACTATTGAAAGTCGGCGAAGTAGCTCGTGCCCGAGGCCAATGGCAGCGTGCCCAAGAGCTCTACCTCGAGAGCCTGGAACTTAGCCGCAAGCTCCTCCAGCACTCGGGCGAGAATCCCCAGACACTACGCGATCTAGCAGTATCACTAGCGAGAGTTGGCTACGTAGCTCGTGCCCAAAATCAACAGCAGCGCGCGCACGAATCCTGGAGCGAAGGCTTGGCAGTGGCGCAAAAGATGGCAGAGCGCTTTCCAAATATGGACGATCATCAAGAGCTAGTGGATAACTTTGAGCAGCGATTGGCTGAGTTCCAGTCTTGATAGACAAATAGAGACCTTTGCAAAAAGGAATCTTTTTGCCCCCAGCGTTGTTCGCAAATGCTCATTTACTATTGAATAAACTGCGCTTTGCTGCCTAGCTGGGAACAAAAATCTCCGTTTTTTGCACGCGGTCTCAAGTTATGCAAAACTCTCAAATAGCCAAAATAGGCGTGCATCACCCTTAAATTAGAGGTCGCTGATTGAGAGCAAGATTGGCTCGGCGTACTCATAAACTTAAGGGCACTTCTATTGACGCTACTCGTCCTGCAACACCACGACAAAGCGCCGCTGCGTTGCGGCGAAGGCGGCGTCGATTAGCACTTCGCTGAAGGTCTCGTTGCTTATTGGCTGGATGGCGCTGATGCGACCGACCATCAAGCCCGCAGCAAAGCGTTTGCCGAGTCCCGAGGTGTACACGGTGTCGCCAACGCTAATTTGCGCGTCCTGACGCACTTTGTCGATGCTCAAGCTCCGACCGTCGCCGACGCCGCGCGCGTTGTAATAACCCTGGTCGGAACCCAGGCGCACTGGCAAATGATGGCGATGACTGGTTATGGGTATGACTTGCGCGGTGCTCGGCGCCGCGTTCGACACTTGACCGACGACACCAGCGCTGCTCAAGACCACGCCGTTGGCGCGCACGCCGTCGACGCTGCCAGCGCTGATGACAATCGCCAAATCCAGCCAGCGTTCCTCCAAGCGCACTATTTGCGCGTAGATTTTTTGAGCTGACGCATCGGCGCCGAGCTCGGTCAACTCGCGCAATTGAGCGTTTTCGATCTGCAGTTGCCGTAGCTCCTGCATAGTCCGAGCGTAAGCAATGCCCATGCGTTCGTGCTGCTGCTCGAGTTGCCCCATGCGTGCGTTGCGCGCGCGCCAATCGTTGAGGTTATGGTATTGCTCAAAGCTAAACTCGCGCACCCAGAGCAGCGGCGTCAAGGGATAATTCAGCGCTTGGCGCACCCCCGATATCGCGGCGTAATTACCCTCGCCTATAGCCAGCAGCAAAGACAACACCGCCAAAGAGCACAGCCAATACAACTGCAAGCTATCGAAAGCTTTGCCAAAGCGAAGGTCGGCCATGTGTTACTTAAGAGCGCTGGAAATAAGTCTGACGAACTCAATTATAAAACCAGCAGCGTCGCGCCAGCTTGAGCTTACGTAGAATTAGCGCCAACTACCAACAGCTTCAACCTTGCCCAGGATGCTGCAAAATTTTCAATTTATCTGGTGGTGGTGCCTGCTGGCGCTGCCACTGCCGCTGTTATTCTTGCTCCTAAGCCGTCGCGCTAACGCTGCGGTCGAGGCGCTGCAAGTGCCCTTCATTGAGCGCATAGAGCGCGCCGCGCGCGGTGCGCGGGATTTCGCTCCAGGCGCTGGCTCCGCCAACAAAAGCCTGCTGCAAATACTCTGCTGGTTGATCTGGGCGTTGTTATTGCTGAGCCTGGCTCGACCAGTGCTTTTCGGCGAGCCCATCAGCTTGGAGCGCAGCGGGCGCGACTTAATGCTCGCTGTCGACGTTTCCGGCAGCATGGAGACCCAGGATATGCAGTGGCAAGGCGCCAGCGTTACCCGCTTGCAAGCAGTGCAAGCCGTGCTCAACGAATTTATCGAGCAGCGCGTCGGCGACCGCATCGGCCTGATACTATTCGGCACCCAAGCCTACGTGCAAGCGCCTCTGACTTTTGATAACGTCACCGTGCGCCAATTTTTGCAGGAAGCCAGCATCGGCATCGCCGGCGAGAAAACCGCCATCGGCGACGCTATCGGCCTGGCTTTGAAGCGTTTGACCGACGACAACAGCGAACGCGTGCTCATCCTGCTGACCGACGGCGTCAACACCGCAGGCGCGGTATCCCCCGAAGACTCGGCGACTTGGGCGCAGGAACAAGGCATGAAGATTTACACCATCGGCTTCGGCGCCGACAGCATGGTGGTGCAATCGCTGTTTGGCCAACGGCGGGTCAATCCCTCAGTAGAGCTCGACGAGGCTTTACTGGCGCAGATCGCGCTCACCACCGGCGGCGAATACTTCCGCGCTCGCAGCACCGAGGAGCTGCAAAAAATCTACCAGATATTGGACGAACTGGAACGGCGCAGCGACCAGGATAGCTTCTACCGCCCGCAGCAGCCATTGCATCAATACCCGCTAGCGGCGGCGCTGGCGTGTCTGCTGTTGCTATTATTGGCGCGGTCGCGATAGCGTTAAACCTTACAAATAACGCTTAAATTCTGAGGAATAACGCTCGACAAATTCTTCGCCTTCCTTCACTAGCATAAACACCGCGAGCCCATTGCTCTCGGCAACTTCCAAGCCGCGCTCGGCGCCCAACACCAGCAGCGCGGTCGCCCAAGCGTCGGCGCGCGCCACCGATGGATGCAGTACGGTAACCGAAGCCAGGTTATGCTCTATGGGCGCGCCGGTTACCGGATCGATGATATGCGAATAGCGCTTGCCGTCTTCGGAGAAGTAATTGCGGTAGTCGCCAGAAGTCGCCATGCCGATATCGTTCAAGGCTAACACGCGCTGCAAGCCGCGCTCTGAGCTGGTGGGGCTTTCGATGCCGATCTGCCAGGGCTCGCCCTCCTGCTTTTCACCGCCTACTCTAATCTCGCCGCCGATCTCCACCAGATAATTCTCTATGCCGCGCGCGCGCAGCAAATCACCGACAGCGTCGACCGCATAACCTTTGGCGACTGCCGATAGATCGAGATAGATGTCGGCGCTCTTGCGGATGCGACCGTTGGCTGGATCGAGCTCGAATTTATCGATGCCGACGCGCTCGCGAGCAGCGTCGATGAACATCCGCGGCGGCGTGCTCTCGGGCTTGCCGTCGGGTCCGAAGCCCCAAAGGTTGACCAGCGGTCCAATGGTTATGTCGAAGGCGCCGTCGCTTTGCTGGTGTATCTCGCGCGCCAGGATCAGCAATTGCATTAATTCCTCGGATAGCGCGTACCAGACACCGCTCTCGCTGGCGTTCAGCAGGCTGAGTTCGGAATCGACCTTCCAAGTGGACATGACGCCGTCGATACGCGCCAATTCGATCTCCACGGCGCTTTGCACGCTAGTCGAGCTTACGATACTATTCTCGGGCACACGCAAACTTACCAGCCAGCTAGTGCCGAATATCTGCCCGCGCAGGCTGACTATAGCTGGCGGCTCTGGCGGTGCTGGTTCCGGCTCTGGGGCGCAAGCGGCGAGCGCCAAGACCAACAGCGCTAGCGAGCAGCTTTGGCTAATCCTATACAAACTAGCAATAAACAAATTTCGCACCTAGGTTTCAACAACAAGACTGGCTTTAACTTCGCCAGAGTTACGGCACATTATCGCCGAGTAAGCCCTAGCCTTGGCGCGAGAATAAACCTAACTTCTTCTTCGGTTTGCTTTCGCGCGCTGGCGCCATTTCCTCGGCGCTGAGCATACGGCGGATGTCGTTGCGCTCGGCGCTGAGCTCGATCATCGTCGGCGGGCGCTGGCTTTGCGCGCGCTGCTGGTACTCGCCATAATTCAGGGGACGCGTGCGCATGATAAAGCGGTAGCCGTGGTTGGTCTCCAAGGAGAAGCCGAGCTTATTGCTGGCGACGACGTCGACTATGAGATGGCTATTAGCCCAGTAAGCATAAGGCTCGGGCTTGATAAAAAAATCGCAGCCGTCGACCCGACCGAGGTACAAATCGTTATCGGCGACCTTGGTCTCCGAGCTCAACAAGCACAGCGGCGAAGAGAGCTCGCTGGGGCTATCGCAATGGTAAAAAACCAGATGATCCTGGCTCTTATTTTGATATTTCTGCTTCAGGCTATTGAGCAGACTGCGCGCCTGGTCGCTGAGCTCGACGCGCTGGATGCTAGCTTCCATCTGGATAATATAATTTTTGGATTGATGTCCGAATTATAGAAAAAAATAATAATAACTCCAGCGCCGCGCGCCAGTGCCTTGGGGTGATTATGCGGCTAGTGCGCGTTCGAGGCAATAGCCGACGCTGGGATGCCTAAGGCTAAACTCTCATTTTCAGGCAAGTACAAAGCGCCCTTCTGCCCGCAGGCGCTGGCTGCCAATACAAGCAAAGTTATAAGCAATAGTCTCAACACGTTGGGCTGTTTTGTAGTATGAAAAAATATAATGATACCTTTGCAAAAATGCTCTTTTCGCCCCAAGCATTGCTGCGTATTGGCAATATGCTCATTTATAGGGAATAAACTGCGCTTTGCCGCCTAGCTGGTAACCAAAATCGCTCTTTTTGCACGCGGCCTCAAGTTATGCAAAGCTCTCAAGCTGAGATCTTTTTCGTTTGTTGACAAACCATAATTTTTACACACAATGACTGGCATGGATTGGGAGTTCCCGGTCGGCAAAAGCCTCAGCAAATAGCTGGGGCTTTTGTTTTTTAGGGGAATATTTTCAAACC
The DNA here is from genome assembly GCA_965229495.1 of Gammaproteobacteria bacterium. GTDB lineage: Bacteria > Pseudomonadota > Gammaproteobacteria > CBDBNL01. Next base: position 2,209,244 of record OZ245880.1, on the reverse strand, counting down.
CTTCCCTTGATGGCGGTCGTCATTGTCGGTGATCAATTTTCCTTTGATGATATCGAAAGCGCGATTGCGCTGATTGGGACGTAAGACATGAAGCCCAATCGGGCGAGCCACGAGATCGGCTAGCTGCAGTCCTGTAGAGTTGGCCTTCTTATCCAAGAACCTGATGCGATAGGCTATTTTGCTGAAATCTGTCGTCGATGGCTCGACAGCGGTCGCCGCGTTAGCGCATATATGGCTAAATTCAAGCGCGAGTTCATTATCCTCATTTTTACCGCGCGCTTCAAAATGCACCTGAACGACAGTACCGCTTTGCTGGTGCCGAGTTAGCCAATCGTTGAGGCGCTGCATGCAGAATAGCATCGCCAGCTCGTAAGGGTTACTAGGCTTTGAGTACCTTGCTGCGAGGTCGTGCTTGTTTATGACACCGGCGATGATCTGGAAGGGAGTGTCTTGAATGAAGCTGGTTATATCAGCGAGAAATGCTTCTCGTGTTTGCTTATCGTTCAATAATGACCAATCATCAGCCATCCCTTTGCGAATATCGTGCTCGTGGAGCACAACATCACAATGACCCCAATATTTGCATTTTAGCGCATTGAGTGCTGGAGCGATAGTTTGGATGTAATCTGACTTGTTGAAAATACAAAAAGCGAGGGAAAATATAGGGTATTGTGGGTCTATAGACTTCAATCCGTGGTCGCCGCTTTCGTCAACATAGACAATGTAGTCGCTGTAATCTGCTCTCATACTGTCAGCTCGCATGACCGTTAACGCGCCATTGGCTGGGTAAGGTTTTGTACATTAAGCACGCAGTAACCGTAAAACATCAGCGTGGTGTTAATAAACCATCAGCGTGGTGTTGAAAGGCGCTATGACTTGGTAGTGGCTGAGCGCCAGCAGGGCGAGGAGCAAAGGCACGCCAAAGATGTAGCGCGCGAAATTGGCGGTGGTCTTGTCGGCGGTTTCCGCAAGGTGCTTCTGCATACCGGTGCGCGTGCCTTGGGCGCAGGCGGCAAAGAGGGTGATTAATATCCAGTTCATGTATAAAGACCTCTAAAACAGCATTCAACTATCTGCGTTCATCTGTGGTTAACTCAGGAAACCACAGACTGAGCATTGAGCGCTCAAGCCAACACCCGCACCTCAGCAAGATGAGAGCCCAGCCGGTGCTCGGCTTGACTTAAATCAAAAGCAGCTTGTAAATTCAACCAATACTGGGGCCTTTGCTGAAACGCGCGGCCGAACAACAACGCCAGCTCGGCTGTAACTGGGCGCATGCCCCGTATGACATGCGATACGCGCATAGATGAGATACCAATAGTGCGGGCAAAACTCGCTTGCGATATCCCCAGCTCTTGCAAAATTTCCTGCAAGAATATCCCTGGATGCGCTACCGTCACCCGTCCCATAGCCAAATCAGCAACATCGCTAAAATCGGTATTACTGATGTCTTCAATGTTGATGTTCATTTAGCTATACCTCAATGATAATCAGTTATTTCGACCTCGAAAGCATCGCCATTTTGAAAAATAAAACATATTCGCCATTGTGAATTAATGCGAATACTCCACTGACCCTTGCGGCGGCCCTTGAGCTTTTCCAACTTATTTGAAGGTGGCACGAATAAGTCATCAACCACACTAGCGGCGTTAATCTGGTCAAGTCGCATTTTGGCGCGAGGCGTAAGTTCGTAAGGCAACCTGCGCACAAATAATCCAGCAAAAACAGCGGCGGTTTCTTTGGTGGCGAAAGTCTTTATCATCAACCTACTATAAACATAAAGTTTATAGACGCAATCTCTGAGTCAATATAGCCAACAAGTGAGCAATTAGCTCGCGCTCGGCTGTGGTGTCTGCACGCGGCGGCGGGCGACGGCGATGATGGCGAGGGCGCTGCCCAGCGCCATGAGTACGCCGCCCGCCCAAACCCAACGCATCAGCGGCTTGATTTGCAGGCGGAAGGTCCAGCTACCATCTTCGAGTTGATTGCCCAGGGATACGTAGACGTCGCGCCAGATGTTGGCATGGATGGCGGCTTCGGTGAGGGGGTTTTGCGAGTTGACGTAGCTTCTTTTCTCAGCAATAAGTTCGTGGAATAGCTGGTCGTCGCGGCTGAGGGCGATGTCGGCTTGGGTGCTGGTGTAGTTGGCTATGTTCTTGCGCTCGATGTTGCGGAATTGGAATTGGTAACCGCCGAGGCTGCTGCCCTCGCCGACGCTGAGGCGGACGTCGCTGCTCGAGCTCTGTCCCTGCACTACGGTAACTCCAGCTATAAAGATGGCAAAGCCGATATGGGCGCAGCTCATGCCCCAGAACGCCAGGTTGTAGCGCAGGCGCCGCGAGTAGATTTGCCAGCAGGTGCTGGTGCCGACCCAAAGCGCGAGCGCGACGCCGAGCAGCGTCAGTAGGCTTAGGTGCTCGATTAGCATTAGTAGTACCAGGCTCAAGACCATGGTGCTCGCCAGGCAGAGTAGTAAGGCGGCGCGCTGGACGCGACCGCGCCAATCGCTGTGCAAGGCGAGTCCGAGAACTACGGCGAGCAGGGCGCCAAAGGGTATGAATACCGAATCAAAGTACGGCGGCCCGACAGAGACTTTGCCCCAGCCGAGGCTTTCGGCTATTAAGGGATAGATGGTACCGAGGAGCACGGTGGCGCACATTGAGCTCAGGAGTACGTTGTTTAGTAGTAATAACGAAGCGCGGCTGAAGAGGCTATGAGCTGGGGCTTGACCGCTTATCAAGGGCATACGCAGCAAGTACAGGGTGAGCGCGGCGCCAGTTATGATGGCAAAGAATGCCAGGATGAACAGCCCACGGCTGGGGTCGGAGGCGAAGGAGTGCACCGAGGTGATGATGCCCGAGCGCACGAGGAAGGTGCCGATTAGGCTGAGACCGAAGCTGAGTATTGCCAGTAAGCAGCTCCAGTGCAGCAGGGCGCGGCGGCGTTCGCTAACGCGCAACGAATGCACGAGCGCGGCAGCGGTGAGCCAAGGCATGAAGGAGGCGTTTTCCACTGGGTCCCAAAACCACCAACCGCCCCAGCCGAGTTCGTTATAAGCCCACCAGCTGCCGAGCACGATGCCTAGACTGAGCGCCAACCACGAACCGAGCGCGAAGATACGCATCAGCCGCACCAGGGTCGGGCTGAGCTCGCCGCGCACCAAGCCCGCGCAAGCGAGCGCGAAAGGCACCGCGAGACCGACGTAGCCGAAGTAGAGCATCGGTGGGTGTAACGCCAGGCCCGGGTCTTGCAGCAGCGGATTAAGACTGCGACCGTCTGGCGGTATCGGGAAGTTGCGCTCGAATGGGCTGGAGGTGAAGAGGATGAAGCTGTACATGCCGATGGCGACTACTGCCATCACCGCTAGCGCCCAATTGCGCGCGGCTTCTTCGCCGGCGAAATCGCTGCGTAATAGTAGAACAGTCCAGAACGCCAGGATGAGTGACCATAGCAGCAGCGAGCCTTCGTGCGCGCCCCAGATCGCCGAGATTTTGTAGAGCAGCGGTAAGTCGAGGTTGGAATTGTTGGCGACGTATAAGACCGAGAAGTCGTTGCTGAGAAAGAGCACGCCCAAGCCGATTGAGGCGAGCAAGGCGAGCAGCGATTGTCCCCAGGTGCCGACGCTGCGTAGGGGCACGCCTACTGTCGGTACGGGTGCGAGGCTTTGCAGGCCGGATAGGCCGAGGGCGAGGATTAGGCAGAGGAGCGATATTTCGGCGATCATGTTGGCTTGGGTTTTTGAGTGCGCGTCTTCAGCAAATCATAGCTGTAAATTGCCAAGCTCAGCCAGATGCAGGCGAAGCATAGCAGTTTATTTGAGCTAATCTGCTCGCCGAGGGCTAGGGCGCTGACGAAGATCAGCGAGGGCACGGTGTAAAAATAAACCGAGAGGTTGCTGAGCTCCAGTCGTCGTGCGCCAGCGGCGTACATGGCCAGCGGCGTGAAGGTCATCACGCCGCCGACAATTAATAGCGCGCTGGTGGAGAAGCCAGCGTTGGCGAAGGCGAGTTGGTAGCTGTGCTGCGCTAAGTAGGCGAGCAGGAGCACGGCGGGCAGGCTGAGCAGGACGGATTCCATTAATAGACCGGTTACGGCGCCGAGTCCGCTGCTGCGGCGCAAGGGACCGTAGATGGCGAAGGTGAAAGCTAACGCCAGAGCTGCCAGTGGTAAAGAGCCGTTGCTGATTACCAGGTACAGCACTCCAGCAGCGGCGATGGCGAGGGCGATCAGCTTAGTAATATTCAGCCGCTCCCTGTAAATCACTACGCCGAGCACGGCGCCCATGAGCGGGGTGAGGAAGTAGCCGAGACTGGCGTCTTGCACGCGCTCGTTGCTGACCATCCAGATGTATAAGAACCAGTTGTTAGTGATACATAACGCGCTGAGAGTTACGAAGAGCCATTGCTTGGCGTGCTTGAGGCTGCGGAGCTGTTCGCGGTTTTGTCGACTGAGCAGAATCGGTAGGGCGCAAGGCAGGCACCAGAGAATGCGGTGCGCGAGTATCTCCAAGGGCTCGACGTGGTTGAGTTGGCTCCAGAAGAAGGGGTACAGCCCCCAGATGATGTAGGCTCCGAAGGCGAAAAAATAGCCAGTGGCAGGAGCGGCGTCTCTACTCATAAGCTGCAAATTATCGGACTATGTCGCTTAATTGGCACTGCCGCCAAGGGCCGCTCGCATAATCGCAGCAGTTCCCAATGGGACTTTTCGCATTAGTTCGGTCATAGACATGAGCAGAAGTAAGTTAATCGCTGCAGTAGATATTGGTAAGTCCAAGTGTGTAGTTCTACTCGGCAGCAAACAAGATAGCGCTATAGAGATACTCGGCTGCGGTGTCGAGCCCTTGCAAGGGGCGATTCGCAATGGTTTTATCATTGATATCAATAGGGTTAGCGACGCCGTGAGCGCGGCTTTGCGCGCCGCTCGGATAACCGCCAATAACGTCAGCGACGATATAGCTTCGTTTATGGTGTCAATCTCGGCGCCGCTGTGCGCTTCCAAAGAAGTAGTAGAGGATTTATCGCCCGAATCCCAAAAGATTACCCGCCAGGATACCGACCAGTTAATAGCTTTGATTCAAAAGCGCGAGGCGCAGAATTCGGAGAAATCGGCGAGTAGCGAAGTAATTCACATTCTACCACTGTGTTACTCGGTCGACGACCTGGAGCGGCTACACAATCCTTGCGGGCAGAGCGGCTCCAAGTTGACAGTAAAAGCGCATCTGGTGGCAGCACGACCGGTGGCGCTGAAGAATATTCGCGCCTGTTTGCAATCATATTCCGATTCTGATGCTCGGGTCGAGGTGGTGCTGGAGCAACTGGCTTCGGCGAAATCGACTTTGCGACCCAAGGATTACGAGTTCGGCCAAGTGGCGCTAGTGGACATCGGCGCCGAGACCACCAAGGTGGCTATTTTGCAGCAACCCGACGAGCCGATATACACCGGCTACATAAAGTGCGGTGGTAAACAATTGACCGACAACCTGCAAGAGCTTTTCAATTTGTCGCCGAGCAAGGCCGAGGAATTGAAGATCCTGCACGGTAGCGCCTTCCCCGAAACCGCTGGCACCAATAGTTTGATAGTGCCCTCGGTGTACGAATACGAGGACGAACGCCTGATCTCGCGTGAGGAACTGGCAAATTGCTGTAAAGATTTTTACCTGGAGATTATGCAGCAGCTACAAAAGAGCACGCCGATTCTCGCCGCCGAAGGCGATTTTGCCGTGCGCACGCTGGTATTCACTGGTGGGGCTTCGGCGATTGAGGGTTTGTACGATTTGGCGCGGTCTTTCGAGCCTTTCGAGCATTTGCGCGTGCGCGTCGCCGCCGCGCGTTTGCAGAGTGCCCGCAATCCAGCGCTGCTTGAGCACCCGAAGTTTGCCACGGCAGTGGGCTTGCTGCATTGCGCGCCCAGCGTAGTCGACCAGCAAGTGCTGGAATCGTTATCGGCTAACTTAATCGGCGAGGTGCGTAGCAGCAATGAGAGCGAAGCCGAGCCGGGTTATCGTGCCCTGCTGGGCTATTGCCAGGATATCTGGTATCGGGCCAAGGATAAGTTACATCAGCGCGTTAGCTGAAATAGTATTACAGATTACATAGACATAGGAGTATCTAATGAGCGATCAAAACGGCTTGGGAAAATTACGGCAGCAATCACTATTTGCCGACTTAGAAGGCTCGGATACTGGCGATGCTTTGAATAGATCGCCAGTGCGTTTCGGGGTTATCGGGGTCGGCGGCGGCGGTTGCAACGCCGTGGAGTCGATGGCGCGTTTTCCTTGGAGCGAGGATATAGATTTTGTCTGCGTCGAGACCGACGTGCAGAAGCTCCGTAGTATTGTTACTCCCAAGGTTTTGCCATTGCAACTCGAGAATACTCGCGGGCAAGGCGCGGGCATGGTGCCCGATAATGGTCGTCGAGCCGCAGAGAAATCGCGCGCCAAGCTCGAGCAATTGTTAGTCAACTACCAGGCGATCTTTGTCGTCAGCGGTATGGGCGGCGGCACTGGCACTGGTGCCAGCCCTGCCATCGCCGATTATGCGCGCTCGCTGGGTGTGCTGGTAGTCGGTGTCGTTACCAAGCCCTTTTCATGGGAGAGCGACCGGATCGAGAAAGCCCAACGCGGCATCGATATGCTCAAAGATAAAGTCGACTCGCTGATAGTAATTAGCAATGAGAAAGTCGAAGAATGCTTCCCAGGAGCGAATTACCGCTTGACTCTGAGCGCCGCCGATAATGTCTTGAGTAACGCTGTGCGCTCAATTACTAATCTGGTTATTCGCCCGGGCGAGATCAACATAGATTTTGCCGATATTTGCCATGTGCTACGCTCTTCCAAAGACAACCGCCTGTCGCTAATAGGCTTCGGCGATTCGCGCAATATTAAAGACCAGGGCTCGAATGTTCTGGAGAAAACAGTAGAGCAAGCCATAGAGAACCCGATCCTGGAGGCTTATTCGCTGGAGGGCTGCACTGGCTTATTAGTGAACATCACTACTAATAACAACACCGCCTTTCTCGACATTAAGGCTATTAATAGCTTTATGAAAGAGAAGCTGGCAGGCAAGACCGCGAGCGATGGTTTTGTCAAGAAAACCGGTTTTGTTATCGACGACGAGCTCGACGATGGCGTTATCCAAGTAACCGTGGTGGCCGCTGGCGTTACCCAGTTTCAAGCCGAAGACGAAGATTTGGACGAGGCTTTTGACTTTGGCAGCATCAGCAAGGCTGGCACTATGCAAGTGCACGTCAACCCCAATCCACCGCAACCCGAGGCGGCTTTCAACCCCGAGCGGATGCATATCGGCATGAACACCAGCGACCAGAAGCAGGCTGCGGGTTTGTACGCGCTGCAACCAGAGAAAAGAGCTGGTTCGACTCGACTACAGAAGAAGCACCGCATACTGTCGACGCGTGATTTCGTGCGCGCCGCCGCTGCCGGCTCGGAGAAGCGCGTGCGCCGACAACATACGCCGTTCCTGGAGCGCCAACTCAACTGAGGCTACTGCGCCACCGCTCGGCGAGCTGCCAAGCGATGATCGATATCCAGCATCAGCTGGTAGCGCGGCATGGCGTCGAGCAGATGTTCATGCTGGTCGCCGATGTCAACTCCTATCCTGATTTTGCTCCGGCGTGCATCTCGGCGCGAGTTAGCGACGCCAGCGCGCAAATGCTCGACTGCGGCTTAGCCGAGAGCTTTCAGGGCTGCTTAACCTTCAAGAGGTCTGTGCGCAGCTATCAGCTTTGCACCCGCAACCGCCACTATCCCTACGAGCGCATCAGCATGAGCTTGGTCTCGGGGCCGATGCGGAATCTTGCGGGCAGTTGGACTTTCGAGCCGCGCGGGCCCAACCAATGTCTGTTACGCTGCGACTTGCGTATCGGCTTGGGCAATAAACTCCTGGAGCGCGCCTTCACCAGCAACCTCGACGCTTCGTTTGCCAATTTAATATCGTCCCTGGTGCAAGAGGCCGACCGCCGCTATGGCGGCTAAGATCGACGTCGAAGTCGCCATAGCCTTCCCCTCCGAACAACGCATGCGCAGCTTGAGCCTAGCTGCGGGCAGCACTGCGGCACAAGCCGTCGAGCTCTCGGGCTTTATCACCGCTTACCCCGAACTCGGCGACGATTACGCTGTCGGCATCTTTGGTCAAATCTTGACCAACCCCAATTCCCACCAACTCACCTCCGGCGACCGAGTCGAGATTTACCGACCGCTGTCTGCGAAGAAGCCTATGTGGGCGTAATTGGGCGCCAAGTTGTACTTGGCTGGAGGTGAGCTTGCGAGTCCCCTGCCACTGCGGTTGATGGGGCGTCTCTATGCAAACTGCACATAGGCGTTCCGAATGGGGAGACGCCCATGCGGGCGTCTCCTGCCGAGTACAACTCGGCGCTCCATGCAACTCGGCGATCCTTACAACTCGGCGATCCGAAGCGCTTGTATTTCTTCTGCGTTGAGGGTGCGGTTGTAGATGCGCAAATCGTCAAGGCTACCAGTTAAGTTTTGCTCGCTAGTAAAACATTCCCCGAAACAGCCCTGAGCCAGAACTATATACTCGAATAGCATTTCCTCTAGAGCAAGGTAAAAAGTTATCGCCTTATTACCATCGAGATAAATATCAAAACCACCGACACCATTTGGCTGCAAAACAAAATTCGCCCATTCAGTAACTAACAGATCGTAATAGTGCTGTGAATTGGTAGTCTGGCTGTTGTGCAGTAAATAGGCAAAGTCGCTATCGTAAGCAAGACCGAAGATATTATCTGAGTGACTCTGATTCGCTTGCAACAAATTAATCTTAGCGCTACTTTGCGCATCGACTTTCCCATAAAAAGCGATGCTGAAGTCGTCTAGCGTGAAGTTACTTTTAATAGCGATGTAGACGTTACTATTACCAAAATGTATGGCTTGGCCTATTACTCCATCAATGTAACTAATGTCGCCAAATACCTCTCCGTCATTACCGTTACCACTACTGTCATTGACATTGCCTTCAAATTCATAATGAGCTATTAAGCCATTGCTTAAATCAATACTGCTATCAGCTCTGGGAGTAGCGCTGATAGCTTGCTCATCAAAAAAAGTAATGCCATCGAGTATGGATTCGATCCAGTAGTAATAAGTAGTGCCGTTGGTCAAGCCAGCGTCGACGAAGCCCGAGGATTTACTAGTGAACATAGCCCCATCGCTGCAGAGGCTGTAGTTGCTCATATCACAACTGGAGTCGCTACTGTGGTAAAGGCTGTAGGTCGCTTCTGGGTGTTGCGTCCAACTCAGAGTTACCTGGCTATCGCTTGCTGTTGCCGTGAAGTCGTTGGGTAGCGGGCTTAGTAAAGTGTCATCGTCGCCATCGGAGCAAGAAGATAACAAAAACGCAAAAATATTTACTATAATCAGTAATTTATGCGCGCGGGGGGGGGGGGGGGGGGGGGGGGGTAGAACATTGATTTTCATCGCTTTTTCCTCGCATGGCTAGCGCAATGCGGGAGATTTTACGCCACTTGCAGCGCCGCTGACAACTATGCGGGCAGAAAAAAACTTACTCGACACGACGCTCCCCTAAGACTCCGAGCCCATTTGCTCGGCGGTGGTAGAGACTATTTCGGGGTCTTCGCGCAGGGCTTTGGTGAGGATGCTCTCGACTTCTTCGGCGATCTCCGGGTGCTCTTGGAGATAGCGGCAGGAGTTGAGCTTGCCTTGACCAATGCGGGTGTCGCCGTAGCTATACCAGGCGCCAGCTTTTTTGATGAGTTTGGCACCGACGCCAAGGTCGATAATCTCGCCCATGCGATTGATGCCCTGGTTGTACAGGATTTCAAATACCGCTTGGCGGAAGGGCGGGGCTACTTTGTTTTTTACTACCTTGACCCGAGTTTCGTTGCCGAGGATTTCGTCGCCCTGGCGGATGGCGCCGATGCGGCGAATGTCCAAGCGCACCGAAGAATAAAACTTGAGCGCGTTGCCGCCAGTGGTGGTTTCGGGGCTACCGTAGCTGACGCCGATCTTCATCCGAATCTGGTTGATAAAGATGACCAGCGTGTTCGAGCGCTTGATGTTGCCGGTGATCTTACGCAGGGCTTGGCTCATCAGGCGCGCTTGCAGGCCAACATGAGTGTCGCCCATCAAACCTTCGATCTCAGCTTTGGGCGTGAGCGCCGCCACCGAGTCGACCACGACGATGTCGACGCTGCTGGAGCGCACCAGCGTATCGACTATCTCTAAAGCCTGCTCGCCCGTATCCGGCTGCGACACGATGAGGTCGTTACGTTGCACGCCCAAGCGCGCGGCGTAGGTTGGGTCGAGCGCGTGTTCGGCGTCGACAAAGGCGGCGACGCCTCCCGACTTTTGCACCTCGGCTATGGCGTGCAGCGCCAGGGTGGTTTTACCGGAGGATTCAGGACCATAGATTTCGACTATGCGCCCGCGCGGAAAGCCGCCGATGCCAAGGGCTATGTCCAAGCTCAAGGAGCCCGTGGACACGGCTTCGATGTTCTCTTTTTGGGCGTCGCCCAAGCGCATGGCTGCGCCTTTGCCGAATTGTTTTTCGATCTGCTCCAATGCTGCTTGGAGCGCTGCCTGTCGTTGCTCGTTCAATGTTGTCTGCCTCTTGATTATGGAAAGCTACTGCTATTTTAGGTGGTGGGCGGTATTAAATGTACAAATTTATGTTTGATGCTGCCAAGCGCCCCAAGCAGTCTTGTCGCTGGTCTTGGCGGCTATCCAGCGCACGTCGTCTTGCTGACGATAGCTCTTCCAGATCGGCGCGCTGGTCTTGAGATAATCCATGAGGAATTGCGCGGCGTCAAAGCAGAGCTTGCGCCGTGGCGCGGCGGTTTGCACTAAAACTAATGCCTCGCCAACCTCAGCGCTGCCAATCCGATGCCAGAGCCAAGCGGCTTGTAAATCGGGAAAGCGCGCGCGCACCTCGCCTAAGAGCTTGTCGAGCTGCGCTTGTAGCATTTCGGGATAGCACTCGAGGTCCAGGGCTGAGATCGTCGCGCCGTCCTGCTCGGCGCGCACGCGCCCGCAAAAGCTCACCGTGGCGCCAGCAGCTATGCTAGAGCCGAGCTCGGCAAAGGCGGTCTCGCGCGCTGGTGGCAAGGCCGCTGAGCTGAAATCAGCGCGAAAGCATTGATCAAGAAGCATCGATAATGTTCAGCGTTTGAGTGTTCGGGTCGCGGCTTTTGCCGGCCGCGCGCAGGCGCTGCAGGTAGTCGTCCCACTTGGCGTCGTGCTGCTCGGCTAATTCAAATAAGTAATCCCAAGGGTAGAGGCCAGTGTTGTGGCCGTCGCTGAAGAGGATGCGCACGGCGTAATTGCCGACAGCCTCTAAGTTATCGATCAATACTTGGCTCTTGCCGTGTTGCAGCACTGGGTTGTTGCCGTGACCTTGCACCTCCGCCGAAGGCGAGTGCACGCGCAAATATTCCGCGCTCAATGAGTAGCTGCTGTCGGCGTAGTGCACTACTAGCTGGCTTTTATCGGACGCTAGGCTGATCTTGCTAGGGGTCACAACTTGCTCGCTGTTAAACCTCTGGTTAATTCGGCGTATGGCTTTCCGAGCCAAAGCTCACCTAATCGCGACATCCTCCAATTTGCCGCCGCGCTCCATGTAGCGCGTGAATATTTTTGGCATCAAGCCGCGGCCCGACCAAGTCTCGCCGGTGGGTAGGCGGTATTTGGGCAATACTACCCGCTTCTTCTTGGGTTTCAGCACTTCGACCGAAGCCATGCGCCTGGAGCTGGCGCGCTTTTTGACTTTGCCGCCGCTGGCGGCGACGTCCTGGTCGCTAGGGGGATTGAATAAATAATTGATGTCGAAGTTGTAGTGCTTGCAAATAGCTTTAACGTCGGAATTCTTGAGGACTTTTTTGATAACTTCCTCGCGCACGCGCATTATCTGCTTGAGGTTTTCAAGATGACTGTTGAGCTTTTCCTGCAAGCTCTGCAATTCATCTACGCTTAGTTCGGTTAAATCGATCTTTTTTCTTGCTGCCATGGTGTCAACCATCAATTTTGAAATTGCAAAGATAATAACACAAAGCTCGGTCAGGAATAATAACAAAATTGCCCGAGTGTATAAAAAATAGCGCTCGGCAGCTCTGCGTTAAACTGTTATATCACTGAATTAACTTGCTATTAAGCTAAATATATGCTCTTGGCAAATATTAATTTTCCGACAGCGTATTCGAGTTTATTCTGCCCCCTCTACCTAACCCACCCAATTACATCCGTCTGTGGTTAATAGTATAACCACAGACGAACGCACACTCAGACGCTAGTATCGCGCGTAAATCCCTGAACCTACCGCCTCCGCAGCCAGTGGCGGAAGAGCGCGAAGAGCACTATTAGCAGCGGCACTAAGGCGATATTCACCAGCTTCACTTGCATCCCCAGGCTCTCGATGTCGCGGTCGAGCTGATAGCGCACTTCGCGTAGCTGCTTGCGAATCTCCAAGCGCTCTTTGCTGAATTGAGCTATGGCGGCTTGCTGCTCGGGGGTTAGGGCTACGGTCTCGTTGGCGTCGCGCTGGCTTTGCAGCTCGTTGATCTTGTCCTCGGTGGCTTGCAAGCGCAGCTGCAATTCCTCCTGCTTTTGCCGCAAGCGCTGCTCGGCGTCTTTGCGTAAGTCCTCAACCCTATCGAAATAGCGCGCGTAGGGCTGGCGGCCGCGGATGCCTATCAGATCGTCGCTGCCAGTGTACGAGGCGACGATGTTTTGCAGCAGGTCGTTGTTATCGGTGAACTGGCTGGTGAGCACTTGGCCGAAGAAATTCTGCTTGTTGACCCAGAGCCTATCGCTGAGCAGATCAGTATCGGCGACCAGGAAGACGTTGATGGCGCCGTTGGTCAGAGCATTTTCATGCTGGAAGATCTCGGTTTCAACCACGGGCTCGGCGCTGGCGTTACTGTCGTCGCTAGCGTTGGCGTCCTGCGCGACTTCGACTTCGATCTCTACACCATCGGGATAGGCGCTCTCGGCTTGGCCGCTGATGCGCGCCGCCAAGATGTAGGGCTCGCCGCGCAGCTCTATATTCCGGAAGTTGGCTTCCAAATCCGATATCGAGTAGTCGGCAGCTTTGATCACCCCAGTGTCGGCGCTGGTGCTGAGCAATGGTGTAACGTTGAGGCTGGTGTCGGCTTGCGCTTGGATGTAACCCGAAGACGATAGCAGCAGGCGGTTGAGGTTAGCGCTGATCGGGTCTTCTCTATCGAGGCTGGCGCGCTCGTAGTTCAGTAGCACTGGGTGGCGCTGCGCTCGGCCGTTGAAGTTGACCGCCATCGCGTGCTGGCCATCGACCACTATCTCGTCAGTGGCGATGCTCACGCCCCAAGTGGCGAGCAATTCTTGCAACGGGCTAACCGATTCTTGCGTTACCGGGAAGCTGCCCGAGATCATGGGGTTGGCTTGCTCGGCGTAAGGGTCTAAGAAAGCCACGAGCTTGCCGCCGCCGAGCACGTATTGATCGATGAGATACAGGTTTTGCGCGCCCATATCGCTGGGGTGAATCAGCACTAGCGCGTCCAGGTCTTCGGGTATGGCCTCCAGGTCGCCGACTAATTTCTCCACTGTAAAGCTCAAAGCGAGTTGATCGTGCACAGTCCAAGGGTCGATGGGGCCGCCTTGGCCGTAACCACCGTCAACACCCAGCGCGGTTATAAGACCGATCTTGGGCTTGTCGGGGCTCAAGGATTGGTAGATGAGATCGTTGATGTCGTACTCCAGCAATTGCTCGCGCTGCGGGTGCAAGAAGCCGATCGATTGCTGCCCGGTGGCGGAAGTGCTATTGAGGCCGAAGAATATATCGGGCTTGCCTTCGTTAATGGCTACAGCGTTGATGCCAGCGGCGTTAGCGGCGTCTTCTTGCACCGAGAACGGCTGCGGGTCGATCTCCTCGAAGTTGAGCTTGCCGCCCGCCAGCAACACGTATTCCTCTATGAGCTCGACCACGCGCTGGCGGTAGGTGCGCAGCGGCACGATGTCGCGGGTGTTCTCGGCCGAGAAATACAGCGTTAGGTTGACCTCTTGCTCGAGCGCGCCTAAGAAGTTGCGCGCGCCCTCGGAGACGGTGAAAACCTTATCGGCGGTTAAATCAACCCTAGCCCGCGAGAGGCTGCTATTGACGATAGTGATGGCGACTATTGCTACTAGCGCCAGCGCCAGTAGGGCGAGTTTGTGCGATTTCAAGATGTTCATGGTTAGGCTTTTTTCATATTGACAACGACAGCAGTGGCGCTCAGCCAAACTACGATGATGATGACAAAATACAGCAGGTCGCGCAGCGATAAAACGCCGCGAGCGATGCTGTCAAAATGCGTTAAGAAGCTCAGCGCCGCCAGGGCGTCGAGCACCGCTTGCGGCGCCCAGCCCGAGAAGAAATCGAGCACCAGCGGAAAGCCCGACATCAAGAACAGGAAGCAGACCACTGCGGTTACTATAAAGGCTATCACTTGGTTGCTGGAGCTGGCAGAGATGCAAATACCGACCGCGAGGAAGGCGCCAGCCATCAGCCAACTGCCGAGATAGGCGGCGATGATGATGCCGTTGTCGGGGTTGCCCAAATAGTTGACCGTGAGCCAGGTCGGCAGCGTGAGCAGCAGCGCTAAGGCTATGAACAGCCAGGCGGCGAGGAATTTGCCCAAAGTGGCGTCGATGAGCCGAATCGGCAAGGTCAGCAGCAGTTCGATGCTACCGCTTTTGCGTTCTTCAGCCCAGAGGCGCATGGTAACGGCTGGTATTAAGAATAAATACAACCAGGGGTGGAAGCGGAAAAACGGCGCCAGGTCCGCGACCGAGCGCTCGTAAAGCGCGCCGAGGCCGAAGGTGGTCAAGCCGCTCATCATCAAAAAGATGATCAAGAAGATATACGCCATCGGGGTGGCGAAGTACTGGCGCAGTTCGCGGCCAGCAATGGTTAGTATCGCGTTCATGTTTTAAGCTGCGGATTGGGTGATGGTGCGGAATACTTCGTCGAGGCGCCCAGGCTCGGTGAACAAGGAGCGCAACGGTACTTTGCCTTTATCGCACAGAGCGCGGACGGCGCCGAGCGCGTCTTGCCCAGGCTTGGCGATGGCGATGAAGCGCTTGCCGTCGGCGTCGGCTTCGACTGCTGAGACTTCGGGTAGAGCTTCAAGCTGCGCGCGGATATCTTGGGCCTCGGGCAATACTAAGACCACGGCGCCGTGATAGCGCGATTCGGCGAGCAAGTCCGAGGGCGTGGCGTTCTTGAGGATGGCGCCGCGCGTGATGATCAGCGCGCGGGTGCAAAGAGCGCTGACTTCCTCGAGGATGTGCGTCGAGATGATGATGATCTTGTCGCGGCTGAGGTTGGTTATGAGCTCGCGTACCTGGTGCTTTTGATTGGGGTCGAGGCCGTCGGTGGGTTCGTCGAGTATTAGCACCCGTGGCTGGTGGATGAGCGCTTGCGCCAGGCCAACGCGGCGTTTGAAACCTTTGGACAGCGTCTCGATGCGCTGGTGCAAAACCTCTTCGAGCTGCAATTGCGCCACGACCACATCGATGGCGGCGTTGCGCTCGGCGCGGGTGATATTGCGGATAGCGGCGATGAAGCGCAAATATTCGTAGCAGGTCATATCGTCGTAGGCGGGCGCGCCTTCGGGCAGATAACCGATTTGGGTCTTCGCGGCCAGGGCGTCGCGCTTGATGTCGTGGCCGAATATATCTACCGAGCCCGAATCAGCCTCGATGAAGCCAGTGATGATTTTCATAGTCGTGGACTTGCCAGCGCCGTTGGGGCCGAGAAAGCCCAAAACCTCGCCCGGGGCCACCGTGAAAGAAAGGTCGCTGAGTACCTTCTTCAAGCCAAAGCTCTTGCTTATGTTATTTACGTTGATCATGATGGGTGTGCTTGGGATGCAAACGAAAGTGAGCTTTTGCGGCTTGGTTGTAGCTTGCCGCAAAGTTGTTTCCGCTCCATGGGGTTAGCGCCTTATTTTTCAAGCTGGTGGTTTTGGCAAGTTACCCGTTGTCTGCTGTGTCTTTCGACGGCTGTTTGCTTTTGGTCTCTGGTTCGGATGGCCAGGGGCGGGCGGATTCGTTGAGGAGGCAGGGTTGGTGCTCGTGCATGGGGAAGTGGAGTTTGCAGTAGGCGCAGCTGTGCACGGGCTGGCGCTGTATCTGCTCGCGCTTGAGCTTGGCTTGGCAGTTGGGGCAGCGCAAGCTGACTTCAAAATAGGAGTCCATGCATCGGTCTCGGCGGTTTTGGTCTGAATGCGATTACTATAACCAACGCAGGCGTTATAATCGCCGAGCTCGCCTAGCCTCCCTTTTCAGAACAAACTAATCCGAGACCTTTGCAAAAAGGCTTCTTTTTGCCCCCAGCGTTGTTCGCAAATGCTCATTTACTATTGAATAAACTGCGCTTTGCTGCCTAGCTGGGAACAAAAATTACCGTTTTTTGCAAGCGGTCTCAAGTTATGCAAAACTCTCAATCTAGCTATGCAACTCAAAAATCCCGATTTAGTTCGCAGTCAAGCCTTTATCAATGGCCAGTGGGTAGATGGTGCCGACGGCACCTTTTCCGTTTATAACCCCTTCGACGGCAGCGAGGTCGCGGCGGTGGCGATGGTGTCGGCCGCGCAAACCGAGCAAGCCATAGCCGACGCCGATAAGGCTTTTGCCAGTTGGAAGAAGGTCGGCTGTGAGCAACGCGCGCAAATCATGCGCAAGTGGTACGACCTCATAATCGCCAACGCCGATGATCTAGCGGTGCTGATGACCACCGAGCAAGGTAAGCCGCTGGCCGAAGCCCGAGGCGAGGTGGTTTACGGCGCCAGCTTCATCGATTGGTTCGCTGGCGAGGCCGAGCGTACTTATGGCGACGTGGTTACGCCTTATAAATCCGACGCTCGTGCGCTAATACTGAAACAGCCCATAGGCGTCAGCGCTGCCATCACGCCTTGGAATTTCCCCATCGGCATGATCACGCGCAAATGCGCGCCGGCGATAGCGGCGGGCTGCAGCAGCTTGGTCAAACCAGCTCCGGATACGCCTCTGAGTGCTTTAGCCTTGGCTTATCTGGCGCAGGAGGCTGGGTTGCCCGACGGCGTGTTCAACGTGTTGCCTGGGGACGCTAAAACTGTCGGTGATTTATTCTGCTCGTCGCCGACTGTGCGTAAGTTGTCTTTTACCGGCTCAACGGCGGTCGGGCGTTTGCTGATGCAGCAATGTAGTCCGACGGTGAAGAAGCTCTCGCTGGAACTCGGCGGCAACGCGCCCTTTGTCGTATTCGCCGACGCTGATTTGGAAAGCGCCGCCGACGGCGCCCTCGCCAATAAATACCGCAATTCGGGGCAAACCTGCGTCTGCGCCAATCGCTTCATAGTCGAGAGCAGCGTCGCCGATGAATTCGCGCAAATACTTTCTGCTAAGGCTCAAGCCATAACCATGGGCAGCGGCTTGGCTGAAGGCGTGCAACAAGGGCCGATGATCAACGCCGCTGCTGTGAGCAAGGTTAGCAGCTTAGTCGAAGACGCGCTTGGGCGCGGCGCGCGCGTGGTAACCGGTGGCAAGACGCGCCCAGACATCGGCGAGTTGTTTTACGAGCCCACAGTGCTAGACCAAGTCAACCCCGAGTCGCGCATCGTCAGCGAGGAGATATTCGGTCCAGTGTCGGCGATAACTACCTTCACTACCGAAGAGCAGGCGGTTAGCATGGCTAATAGCACTGAGTACGGCTTGGCGGCTTTCTTTTACACCCGCGATAACGCACGCATCTGGCGCGTCGGCGAGGCTTTGGAGTCTGGCATCGTCTGCGCCAACGACGCTGCCTTTAGCTCGAAATTTGTCTCCTTCGGCGGCGTCAAGCAGTCGGGGCTCGGGCGCGAGGGTTCGAAATACGGCATCGACGAATACTTGGAGCAGAAGTTCTTTCTTTTTGGTGGCTTAGACCAGTAAGCGCGATCAAGGTCGAAGTATGGAAGCTGCTCTCAACCGCAATTACCAAAGCCTACTGAAGGACTTTCTCGAGCTCACCAAACCTCGAGTAGTTCTGCTGATGCTGCTGACGGCGTTGGTGGGTATGCTACTGGCGCAAGAGCAATTACCCGATGTCGCCTTGGTGGCGAACGCCATGCTCGGCATCGCCCTCTGCGCTGGTGGCGCTGCGGCTATTAATCATCTGCTCGACGTGCAGATCGATCAGAAGATGCGCCGCACCGCCAATAGACCACTCGCCAGCGGCAAGCAAAAGCCAACAACCGCGCTGATCTTTGCTCTGGCTTTGATAGCCAGCGGCGGCGCTCTGCTCTGGACGCAAGTCAACGCGCTCACAACCATCCTGACCCTGGCCTCGGTGCTCGGCTACGCCGTGATCTACACGGTTTTTCTCAAGCATTCGACGCCGCAGAATATAGTCATCGGTGGGCTTT
Organism: Gammaproteobacteria bacterium; assembly: GCA_965229495.1. Lineage (GTDB taxonomy): Bacteria > Pseudomonadota > Gammaproteobacteria > CBDBNL01. Next base: position 2,190,857 of record OZ245880.1, on the reverse strand, counting down.
CGGGCGCGATGCCGCCAGCGCTGGGTTGGGCGGCGATTAGCAATAGCCTCGGCGCCGAGCCTTTAATCCTGGTGCTGATAATATTTATCTGGACGCCGCCGCATTTTTGGGCGCTAGCTTTGCACCGCCAGCAAGACTACGCCAACGCGCAAATCCCGATGCTCACCAACACCCACGGCGACGGCTTCACGCGCAAGCAAGTATTTTGTTACGCCGTGCTCTTGCTGCCAGCCAGTTTGCTACCTTTTGCTGTGGCTCTGAGCGACTGGTTTTATTTGTGTTGCGCGCTGGCGGCTGGTGGCTGGTTTCTCTGGCTAGCCTACAAACTATTGCGCCGTCAGCGCGGCGCCGACTACGCGCTGTTCAAATTCTCAATAAGCTACTTAGCTATGATTTTTTTAGCCCTTTTGATTGATCACTGGTTATGAGCACCGATCCCGTAGCACCAGAGCCAGCCAACGAGCCCGACGCGCTGCAGCAGCGCGGCTTCGTCTTCGCCGCCGTAATCGACATTGCCAATTTGGTCAACAAGCTCTTGTGGGAAGGCACCAAGGACACGGCGCGCACCAAGCTCTACACCAAATCGCTATTTGTCTTCGATTCTGGCGACATGCAGCAAGCCTACCCTTTGCAGCAAATGCTGCCGGCCTTCGAGCAGACGCATAACTTCTTGAGCGGCAATAGCGAGCAGGTCAAGCCGCTGTTCCCCATAGTCACGCAGATTATGAAGCTCAGCGCCTATTTGCGCCGTAACCGCGATTTACTAGCGGAGATCCACGGCAAAATCTTCGAGCTCGACCAAAGCCTGAACGCGCGCACCCGAGTGCAGACCAATACTATCCTCAAGATTTCGGCGATTTACGCCGACACCTTGAGCAATCTCCCGCAGCGCAACCGCATCAAAATATCCGGCGCCAATAAGCACATCAATAACCCCAACGTGTCGAGCACGGCGCGCGCGCTATTGCTCGCTGCCATCCGCGCTGCCTTAGCTTGGCACTACCACGGCGGTCGCAACTGGCATTTGCTGCTGGCGCGCAAGCAGATGCTCGCCACTAACGAGGCGCTGATGGCTAAAACTTCCTCGGCTTAAACGTATGTCGCCGCGCATCGGTCACGGCTACGATTGCCATGCTTTCACCGAGGGCGATCATTTCTGGCTGGGCGGAGTTCGCATAGACCATGATAAAGGCGTGCGCGCGCATTCCGACGGCGACGTGCTCATCCACGCGCTCTGCGATGCCCTGCTCGGCGCCGCTGCTCTGGGCGATATCGGCGAGCATTTTCCCGATTGCGACCCGCAATACAGCGGCAAAAGCAGCGCTTTTTTTTTGCACCATTGCCTGGAGTTATTGGCCGAGCGCAATCTCGCCCCATTAAACATAGACGCCACCATAATCCTGCAAAGCCCGAAGCTCGGTGGCTATAAGCAAGCCATCCGTGAGAAGCTGGCCGAGCTTAGTGAGCTCAAACCTGAAGACGTCAACATCAAAGCCACCACCGCCGAAGGCATCGGCGCCCTCGGCGCTGGCGCTGGCATCGCCGCGCACTGCGTGGTGCTGATCCAGCGCGGATGGCGCCTAGACCCGACTCAGGTCAAGCAAATACTGGGAGAGTAGCGCCGTGGGTCTGCCGCTGGCGCCTTTTTTGGCGCCGCTAACCCAAGCTGTGCCAGCGACGTCCAAATGCGCCCAGGGCGTTTTCTCGGGGACAAAGCTCTCCAGGAAGCAGGCAGCAGTAACCGATCCTGCTTCCGGGCCGCCGATGTTGGCAAGGTCGGCGAAGTTGCTTTTGAGCTGGCGGTGATAATCGGCGCCTAGAGGCATCCGCCAAATACTATCCAAGCTGTTAGCGCCAGCGCTGAGCAGAGATTCAGCCAGTTGGTCGTTGTTGCTGTACATCGCGCTGAGATGGCGCCCGAGGGCGACGATGCAGGCGCCGGTTAGCGTTGCCACGTCTATTATTTGCAAGGGGTTATAGCGCTCGGCGAAGGTTATGCTGTCGGCGAGGATGAGGCGGCCTTCGGCGTCGGTGTTGAGCACTTCGACGCTCTTGCCGAGCTTGGTGGTGATGATGTCGCCCGGGCGATAGGCCGTGCCCGAGGGCATATTCTCGACGCAGGGCACGATGGCAGTAACGTTGAGCTTGACTTGCAGCATATCCAAAACCTTCATGGTGGCTATGACCGCTGCGGCGCCGCACATGTCGTACTTCATTTCGTCCATCTTGGCTGGAGGCTTGAGGCTGATGCCGCCAGTGTCGAAAGTAACGCCTTTGCCTATTAGCACTATCGGTCGCCGATTAGTGCCCAAACCTTTATGGTTGATCAGCAGCAGGCGCGGCTTATTGGCGCTACCGCCAGCTACTGCCAGCATGGCGTTCATGCTTTCGATACGTAGCGCGACGTCGTCCAGGACTTCGACGTTCAAGCCGCGCGATTCGCGCCCGAGCTGTAGCGCCGCCGCCGCCAGCCATTCGGGGTTACAAATATTGGGCGGAGTATTAGCAAGGTCGCGCGCGTACTCGACGCCCTGGTTGACGATGATCTGGTCTTGGAGTTGTCCGTGGTCCATGGGCGTATTGGTGCGCCCAGTGTAGATCTGCAGTTTTTTCAAGGCTATAGTGCGGCGACCTTTGGATTTGTACTTGTCGAATATGTAAGAGTTATCGGCGACGCTGCGGGCGATGATAGTTAGCAGGTTCTTAGTGTCTTTGTTCTCGGCTATCAACAGCGCCTCTGGGTACTTGCCGAGCAACACCAAGCGTATGGCTTGGTCGAGCGCGGTGCGGAGGCTGGTATCGTCTTTTTTCAGCTGCGGGCTGACGACGATGTTTTGGCCGATGCTGTTGATGTAGAGGCGCGCGTCCGGGGTGCCGTCTTCGCTGAAAGCGGATTCGCTCAGGCTGGGCATAGACAATTCGCGCGCCAAGCGAGCCGATTCTGCCACCGAAGTCGGTAGCAATATCAGGCAACTCGGGCGCCTCGGTAGCTGATCTATAAGGGATATATCCATCGTGTTATTCCGTAGAGATTGAAAGTTTAATAATTGTTGGTAGTGCCTAGGCTACGCTCTTGAACTTGACAAGCTATACGCAGCGCGTGGGCGCCAGCGTGGGCGTCGGTGATGACCGAACCCTTGCCGCCAATGGCGGCAACAAAGGCTTGGACTTGCTCTCGCACAGGGTCGGCGGGGGCGAAAAGGGCACGAAACTTAGAGGTCGACGGCTGCCTGACCTTGCCAAGCTTGGTGGAAACTTCGGCAGCCTTGGCCGTATTGGCAATTGCTTCAAGCTTAGCGCTCAGGCTTGGGTGCTGCTGCTCAATGTACTCCAGCTCCAAGCTGAGTTTTTGTAGATCAGCGCTGATATAAAAGCCGTTACCCAGCGCGCGCAGGCTACGGCTTGCTTTAGCGTCGCTGATGCGGCTGGCGGCGAGTTGCGCCATCACGCCGTCGCTGCGGAAGTCCAGACTCGCGGTGCAAATATCGATCGCCGAGCTGAATACCTTAATGCCCTTGGCGATGATCTCGGGCTCGTCTTCGCCTAACTCTGCCAGCATCAAAACCAAGTCTATATCGTGGATCATCAAATCCAGGATCACGCTGGTATCCAGCGCGCGCCCGGAGAATGACCCCAAGCGCTCGCAAGTGATAAAGTGCGGGCGCAAGTCCAAAGTAGAGATCGCCTCGACCACCGGGTTTAAGCGCTCGCTATGACCCACTTGGACTATTAAATCCCTAGCATCAGATTCGAGCAATTGCAGTAATTCATCTGCTTGATCCTCTTGAGCGCAGAGTGGCTTTTCGATAAAGCAATGCCAACCACGCTGCAAGCAGGTCAAAGCGAGCTCGTGATGCGATTCCGCTGGCGTGGCGATGCTCACGGCCTGCAGCGCGTCAGTGCCGCCGAATTGTGCCAGCAGCATATCCAAATTGACATAACTAGCGCAGCCGTATTTAGCCGCCAAAGCCTGCGCCGTGCTCGCATCGCGATCGACGATAGCTAGCAAGTCGACGCCGGGATGACGATGGTACTTCTCGGCGTGATAGCCACCCATAGTGCCAGCGCCGATGACAGCGACGCCTAACTTATCGCCCATATTTATTCAGCAGATATTTATAGCAATAGGACCGCGAGGCTCCTGTAAGCTTGGCGCCCAAGCTCGCGGCTTGGCTGTGCGTTAGCTCAGCGGCGAGTATATCCAGTTGGCGATGGGTCTCGGCAGCATCGTCGCGCGCGCGCGCGCCGACGAGCACGGTGTACTCGCCGCGAGGCTCGAGTACTTGGGGGTCGTCGACCATCTCGGCAGCGCTGCCGTGGGTGATGCGCTCGTGGATTTTGGTAAGCTCGCGCGCCAAGCATAGCTCAGTATCACTGCCAAATATAGCTGCTACGGCTTGCAGGCTGGCGCGAATGCGGTGCGGCGCCTCGTAGAACACCAACACCGGCTCGCAGCTAGTGTAAGCACTCAGCAGTTGGTCGCGGGCCGAGTTTTGTCGCGGCAAGAAGCCAAGAAAAACAAAGCTATTAATCTCCCAACCGCAGGCGCTCAAGGCGGCAAGCATAGCGCTGGCTCCAGGTAGCGCACGCACTTGCATCCCCGCCTGCCAAGCCGGCTGCGCTAAGATGGCTCCCGGATCGCACAGACCCGGAGTACCAGCGTCAGAGACATAAGCCACAGCTTGACCGCTCTGGAGCCTATGTACAATATCGGCGGCGCGCTGCCGCTGCTTAAATTGCGGGCACGATAGCAACGGCACCTTAGCTGCCACCGAGTATTGGCGCAGCAATAGCGCCGTGCGCCTGGTGTCTTCACAATAAATCGCGTCCACTTGGTCGAGGATATGTAAGGCGCGCAGGCTTATATCCGCCAAGTTGCCGATAGGCGTGGCTACCAGATATAACGTGCTCGGCTGCAGCTTCTCTTTCAACGTCAGTACTTAGTGGTAAGAGCTGGAAAATACTCGCGAAATATAGATCAAACCCAATGACTCAAGCATCAGCCTTAACCAGGTTCTATTTTATTCTTTTTAGCTCATTACTACTATTGGGCGCTTGCGCCAGCGCGCCGACAGTAGACGACGAACCTCCAACCACGGAGGCTACCACCACCGAGCCCGCTGCCGACACCAGCGTCGTGCCACCCGAACTAGTCGAGCAGATCGAATTCCTACGTTTGCTCCCACCAGAAAACCTTGCGCCCCCGCCACCAGATAACACCCCCCCGCCGCCCACAGAATCGGCGCCGATATCTACCAGCTTAGACCGCAGAATAGCCTCGGATTCCGACATCGATAGCGCCAGCATAGCCGAATCGCTAGCCTCGGCGCGCGCCCAAGCCGAGGTCGAGAGCAGCGTCCAAGCTCCCAGCAACGAAGAAAGCAACACCAGCCTTGAGCAAAGCTTACAAAGCGCCGAGACCGCGCTCGCCAACTCGGATTACCAAAAGCTCCGCAGCAGCCTGGCGCGCGCTACTACCTTTGACGCAACTCCAGAGCAGCGAGTCCGCTGGCGCATTCTGCAAGCGCGCTTGGCGATGATTGACAACGACCTCGACGCGGCGCGCGCATATCTCAACCTGGACTCCGCCGTATTGCGGCCGATAGAGCGGAAATGGCAGGCGCGCTGGTTCGGCGCGCGCGCTGATTATTACGCGCGCTCGGGCAACAACCGCTTGGCGCTACGCTTACGCATCGAGCTCGACAGGCGCTTACAAGCCGAGGAACGTATCGCCAACCAACGCCACTTGGTCGTGCTCTTGCAAAGCAGTTCCCGCGAACTACTGCAAAGCCTCGCCGACGAAACCCAAATCGAGCCCAACCGGGGTTGGTACGAGCTCGGCAAGGTACTAGTCGCCAATCAAGACTCGCTGATCTTGCGTTCCATCGCCCTCAACAGTTGGCGCCAGGATTGGTTCAACCACCCCGCCAGCGCCAACCTCGACAAGCTCTTGGTAATGGAGAACGACACCAGCGGCAGCCTTATCAATAACGTCGGCGTCATTCTGCCCCTGAGCGGTCAGTTGGCGACGCTCGGCGAAGCGGTGCAAACCGGCATCAACCTCGCCGCTACCGAGTATGTATTCCAGACCGGCCGCGTCGCCCCGCAGATCAGCTACTACGACAGCGCCACCACCGAAGTCGGCCAGCTCTATGGGCAAGCCGTCAGTCGCGGCGCACAGTTGGTGATAGGGCCGCTGCTCAAGCAAGAGATCGCTGCGGTCAACGCCCTCGGGCTGAGCGCACCGGTGCTGGCGTTGAATTATTTGGACGACGCCCCAACCCAGAACAACCTCTTTCAGCTCGGCCTGGCGATGCAAGACGAAGTGTTGTTCATCAGCGAAGCGGCTTGGGGCGCAGGTTGCTTGAATGCCCTAGCGTTGTACTCGGATAGCGAATGGTCGCAAAGAGCCTATGCCGACTTTAGTCGCCACTGGAATCGGCTCGGCGGCGTGGTCTTGGATTCGGCGCAAGTCAGCAAAGACTCCAACCTGGCGCGCATCATCTCGCGCCTGGTGCAAGTCGACGACGCCCAAGTCGAGCAAGCCAAGAGCTTCTTCAACCGCGAATTGAACGCCAGCGAGTACGAAGAATTCCGCTCTTTGGGCCGACGCAGCGACGCCGAGTGCTTGTTCTTGCTGGTGCCCGACGACCAGGCGCGCCTTATCCGACCGCTGCTGGCGTTCTACTTAGCGAACGACCTGGTTACTTACGGCACCTCGCGCATCAACCGCCCCGAGTTCAGCCGCGAGCAAAATAAAGACCTCGACGGCATTTATTGGAGCGACATACCCTGGCTGAGCAGCAACGGCTCGACGCGTCAACGCCTGCAGCGCGAGCCGCGCTACGAAGCCCTAAGACCTTACGAGCGCTTGGTAGCGCTGGGTGTCGACGCCTTCAATATGTTTCCCTATCTGACCCAGATGCGCGCCAACCCCAATTTGACCATCAGCGCCAGCACTGGCGAATTGCGTCTGGCGGAACAGCAGCAAGTACGGCGACAGCCAAAGCTCATGCGCTTCGTTGATGGCGACCTGACGATAGTGGAGTAGCAAGATGCTAACTGCTCTGAGACCCTCTGTGTTTAATTTGGCGCGACGTTGCGCTTTGTGGGCGCGCAGCTCGGGCAACTACCTGGCGGCGTCGTTGTGGATAGAAGCCCGTGCTTGCTTCAGATTTAACCGCAGCAACCGCGTCATCGGCGAGCGCTACGAACTCCGAGCGCGACGCTATTTGGAAGCCCAAGGCTTACGCACCCTGGCGCGCAACTATCAATGCCGCAACGGCGAGATCGATCTGATAATGCGCGATGGCGCCGAGCTGGTATTTGTCGAAGTGCGAATGCGCAGCAGCGAACATTTTGGCGGCGCCGCGCAGAGCGTTGGTATCGACAAAAGGCGCAAGCTGCGCCGAGCTATCAATAGCTACTTGAGCCGGTATAGCTACAGGCCGCCTTTTCGCTTCGACTTGGTAGCCTTTGAGCCTGGGCGCGATAGCGAGCCCGATTGGTGGCGAGCGCTGCAACTAGCTTGACGCCAGCAAATTACAATCTCTACAGCTTAAGTAAATGTCTATAAAATCAGATCGTTGGATTGAAGAACAGGCGCAGCGCGGCATGATCGAACCCTTTGTCGCCGACCAAGTGAAGCGCGTCGACGGCGCTCCAGTGATCTCTTATGGCTTATCGAGCTATGGCTACGACGTGCGCTGCGCGCCCGAATTCAAAGTCTTCACCAACATCTACGCCTCGGTCATCGACCCCAAAGACTTTGACCCCAGCAGCTTCGTCAACATCAACGACGACGTTTGCGTCATCCCACCCAATTCCTTTGCCTTGGCGCGGACAGTAGAGTATTTTCGCATACCTCGGGACGTGCTGACAATCTGCCTCGGCAAATCGACCTACGCCCGCTGCGGCATCATCGTCAACGTAACGCCCTTGGAGCCCGAATGGGAGGGCAACGTCACCCTGGAATTCTCCAATACCACCAACCTCCCCGCGAAGATATACGCTGGCGAAGGCGTAGCGCAATTCATCTTCCTGCAATCCGACGAGCAATGCCGAGTAACTTATAAAGACCGCAAAGGCAAATACCAGGGCCAAACCGGAGTTACCGAGGCCCGAGTCTAACTTTCACTACGGAACACATCTATGTTTTTGAAAATACTCAAATACATCGCGTACACGCTAGCGGCGTTGGTACCCATATTCGCCATCTGGTGGTTTGTTACCGATCACCGTTCAGAATTCGAGCTCCAAGCCGACTACTGCAGCTATTTATTCGCCAGCGACTCCATGGTCGCCGAAGCCAACGAAGTCTGGGGCAGCCAGCGCGGCACCAAAGGCGAAGACTACATCGAGCGCAGCGAGTGGTTGGTGGAGCAAGAAAACCTGCTACTCGACCTGTACAAAATCAACACCGAAATCCAAAACCTGGCATACAGCAAAGGCTGGGACGACGTCTGCTACGATCCCGATTTGGAATTTATGTCCATCATCATCGAGCAACCGCTAGTCGATAGGGACGAATCGTTTATTGAATTAAAGTGAGGAGACTGCCATGCTATACATAATTTACGCCCTCGACCACGCCGAGAGCTACGACCTGCGGGTATCGACGCGCGCAGCGCACCGAGCTCGTCTCGCCACCCTGCAAAACGAAGGCCGCTTGATACTAGCAGGCCCCATGCCCGCAGCCGACGTTCCCGAGATCAACGCCGAAGTCGGGGTCGCTGGTAGCGTCATCATTGCCGAGTTCGAGTCGCTGGAGGCGGCGAGGTTATGGGCTAGCCAAGACCCGTACACGCTCACTGGAGTTTACGCCGATATCCAAGTGCGGCCTTTATTGCAAGTATTCCCGAGCTCGGACCCCGAAGTCGGGAGCGAATAGCGCCATGAAAATGCCCCAAATGTGGCCGGCTAAAAGCATCCACTTACTACCCAATGCTTTTACCACAGCAGCCCTGTTTGCTGGCTTCTTCGCCATAATCTCGGCCACCGAAGGCAACTACGTCAACGCTGCCATGGCGATCATCGTCGCCGCCTTTTTAGACGCCTTCGATGGTCGTATCGCCCGCATCACCAAAACCGAATCCAGCTTTGGCCAGCAGTACGACAACCTCTCGGACATGGTTTCCTTCGGCATCGCGCCTGCGATCCTGGCTTTTGCCTGGGCTCTGGAATCCATGGGCAAGTACGGCTGGAGCATAGCCTTCTTCTACTCGGCGTGCACGGCTTTACGGCTCGGTCGCTTCGTCGCCCAAGTCGACGAAGTCGACCCGCGCTATTTCGTCGGTATGCCGTCGCCGGTGGCAGCGGGGATAGCGGCGGCTTTGATTTGGAGCTTCGTCGAATGGGGATTAGAGCCCAATTTTGCCCTGAGCTTGGGGCTGGCTGCGATAATGCTCGTCCTGGCGTTGCTGATGGTCAGCACCATCCCTTTTATGAGCAGCAAAAAGCTCCAGCTCCGCGGTCGTGCGCCTTTCCTGTCGATGCTGCTATTGATCGCTCTATTAGCGCTGCTGCTAGTAAACCCCAACAGCGTGCTCTTGATCTGCGGCGCCATCTACACCGGCCACGGTTTTTACCTGTGGCTAACGCGCAGCGCTCAAGCCAAGTAGAGCTGACACTCAATCATCACACTGCAAAACACCATGAGCACCACAAGCTTCGACACCCACCAACTAGCCCTTAATCTAAAGCAGGCTGGTTTCAACGACGCCCAAGCTGCAGCATTATTATCTGCAGTAAAAGCCGCGCGCCAAGAGAGCGATTTAGTCAGCAAAAGCGATCTGCGTCAACTGGAGCAGAGCATGACCTTGAAATTGCTAATGATGCAAGTCGCGACCGTGGGCATACTCGCCGTGCTCATGCAAGTGCTCTAGCCGCCAAAGCTCAATTCTTCGCCAAAGCCCCGCTCCTAAAACCCACCAGCAAAATCAGCACCATCGCGCAGTACAAGGCTATAGGCAACCAAAACAGCGCCCCAGCATCAATACTGAAAACCAAGGAACTACTCGCCGGCGCCGAGAGCATACCCAAGGTACAAAACGCCACGTACCAGCTAGTAACGCGCGCCAGCAGATAATTGCGGAAATGCTTACCTTGCAGGTAGAGCGAAGTCATAAACATCGAATCGATGCACGCACCCCAGAGCATCATCGCAGCGATAGCCACTGGCTGCTGCCAATCGATATCGCGCATCCAAATCAGCAGCAGCACCGAAGTCGTGAAAGCCAGCAATACCAGCGGCTGCCAACGGTATTTGTCGAGATAACGCCCTATGGGAATCTGCGCGCAGATCGAGCCCACGGTGAAAGCCGTAAGCAGGTATTGCACCGAGAGCCCAGCCTCTATATCTGCCAACAAGTGCAGCGGCAAAATCACATAAACAAAAGTCTCGGTAAAGCCACCGCAGAAGCCCAGCAGCAGGATTATCAGCAATAGCGGCCACCCGCTACGCGGCAAAGTAATGCCCACGTGCTCGGGGTTAAACCATTTCTCCAGCACTCGACTCCATAAAGCCAAGAGCATCGCCGCCAGCATTATCACTGCTGCCAGCAATAAAGCGCGGGCGCCCAAAAGCTCCAGCAACGGCAATAGCTGCGGACCGATAGCAAAACCCACCGCTATTGCCACCGAATAAATGGCTATGAGCTTACCGCGTTTATTAGGGTCGATAGAGTTGTTGACCGAGCTCTCGAGAGCGATCCAGCTAATGGCGCTGGTAGCTCCCGAGACCGCACGCAAGCAGCCCGCGAGCACGGCAACCCCAGTCAACGACAAGCCCCAGCTATCGACGAAGGCCAGCGCGACAATAGCGCCAATTTCCAGCAGCGTCGCTACCAGAAAAGCCGGAATAACACCGACGCGGTCGAGCAGAGCGGGAACGAAGAAGGAAAACAGTAACAGCCCCGCCGGAGCACTGGTGCTCACCAAAGCTATCTGGGTATTGCTCACGCCGACCTCTGCCAGCAGCAAGCTCAGCGACGGTTGCAAGAAGCCGATAGCAACGCCGTAAGCGCAGCCGGCTAGTAGTATCGGGGTAAATTTCAAGCTTTGTCGGTCTCTTTGCTGCCGGTAAAGGCCGGCATTAGACTGCCGTCGGCGCTATTAATGCCCTCGCGCCTCAGCGCTGCCCTCAAGGTCATAAATAAAATTTTCATGTCGAGGCGGAAGTTATGCTCGCGCACGTACCAAACGTCGAGGGCGAATTTTTGCTCCCAGCTTATAGTGTTGCGCCCGTTGACTTGCGCCCAACCAGTGATGCCCGGGCGCACCTCATGGCGTCGGCGTTGCTCGGAGTTGTACAGCGGCAGGTATTGCATCAGCAGCGGTCTCGGGCCCACCAAGGACATATCGCCCTTGACCACGTTCCAAAGCTCGGGCAATTCGTCCAAGCTCGTGCTCCGCAGCCAGTTGCCAAAAGGCGTCAACCGCTGCTGCTCGCTGAGTCCAGCACTCGGAGCCAGCATAGTGCGAAACTTGAGCAGGTCAAAAGGTCGCTCTTCGCGCCCGGGGCGCTGCTGGCGAAATAGCACTGGGCGACCCAAGCGCCGATAAACTAAAATAGCCAGCGCCAGCAGCAGAGGGCTTAGCGCCAGCAGCGCCAGGCTCGCCACCGTAAAATCAAAGCTGCGTTTGAGCATAGTTTTATTAGTAGCAATCGACTGAATGAAAAAAGAGGCTTGGTCGGATAAGCTCGTCGCCCATCTCGCCATAGTAGCGCTAAGAATAATAGCTTGGTTACCGCCAAGAAGCCACGCTATCTGCAGTCGGCTATTGGCGCGCATAGTTTGGCCATTGGCGCGCTCGAAATGCCGTATCGCCGAGCTAAATCTCAAGCTCTGCTTCCCCGATTGGCGCGCCGCCGAGCGCGAGCGCGTCGCGCGCCTCACTCTGGAGGAAAACATCCGTTGGCTTTTTACCAGCGCTCGGGCTTGGTGCCGACCGCGCAGCCTGGAGCTGGAGATGCAGCATTCGACTATCGAAGGCTTGCAGCACATTGAGCGCGCCCGCGAGCGCGGCCAAGTAACAGTGCTCTACCAAGCGCACCAAACGCACATGGACATCGCGCTGTACATTTTCAGCCGTCATTTTGCCATCTGCCCGACCTATAGACCCTACCGCACGCAAGTTTTCAACGATTTTATGCGTGCCTCGCGCCTGCAAATGGCGAGCGCCATAGTTTCGATCAAAAAACCGCGCGAGATCGTCCGCGCCGCCGCGCAGCACAAAGTGCTCTGGATAACCTCCGACCAGGACCTGGGTGCTAAAGGCGCAATATTCGCGCCTTTTCTTGGAGTCATGGCAGCGCACCACCAAGGCGTGCGCCGCTTCAGCAAATTGTGCAAAGCTCAAGCCTGCTGCTTGACCGTCGAGCGCAAGGGTGATCTGAGCTATCACCTGCGCATCCACCCGCCACTGGAGAACTTCCCCAGCTCGGATGCCGAGCGCGACATTGTCGAGCAGAATCGCCCCATCGAAGCCGCGCTGCGCGCGCGCCCCGAGCAATTTCTCTGGTTTCATCGGCGTTTCAAAACCCAGCCGAATAGAATGCCGTCTCCTTACGAGCAACTATAACGATGGACGAAACCGACAGCATCTACCGCATCTGCTATTACAACCGCAACCAGCTCTACGAGCTCTACGCCAGCAGCGTCTACCAAGGCAATCTGTACGGATTTATCGAAGTTGAAGGGCTGATATTCGGCAAGCGCTCGGAGATCGTGCTCGACCCGTCTGAGGAAAAGCTGCGCGCCGAGTTCAAAGAAGTCAAGCGCAGCTACATCCCCATGCACAGCATAGTGCGTATTGACGAAGTCGAGCGCGCTGGGCGACCGCAAGCGCACGACGAGCAAGGCGTACCGCCGATCTACAGCTTCACCCCGCCCAAGAATAAAGGCACGAGCACATAGGTCATGCGCCAGCACCCCGATTTTCCCCAACTATACATAGCCGACCACCCGCTAATAGCGCATAAGCTCACGCACATGCGCGACATCGGCACCTCCACCAAAACCTTCCGCCGCCTGCTGCACGAAATCGCCCTGCTGATGGGTTATGAAATTACCCGCGACCTGCCGACCACGCACAAGCAAATCCAAACGCCGCTGGCGACCATAGACACCGCGCCGATAATCGAAGGTAAGAAAGTCGCCGTAGTGCCGATATTGCGCGCTGGTCTCGGCATGGCGGAGGGCTTGCTGGAATTAATGCCAGCAGCGCGCATTGGTCATATTGGCGTTTATCGTGAGCCAGAGACCAAGCAAGCCATACGCTACATGGTCAAACTCCCCGACCCCAGCAATCGCAGCTTTATCGTAGTAGACCCCATGCTCGCCACTGGCAACTCCATGAATTGCGCCCTTGATATACTGCAAGAGCACGGAGTCGCGCGCGAGCACACGCGCATCATGTGCCTGGTAGCAGCTCCCGAGGGCATACAAGCCGTCCGCGCCCAACACCCCGACATCGCCATCTACACCGCCGCGCTCGACCACCACCTCAACGCCAACGCCTACATAGTCCCGGGCCTCGGCGACGCCGGCGACCGCCTCTTCGGCACCAAATAGCCACCCACCGCCGAGCTGCGCATTTTTCAGCGCCCGCTAGTGTCTTTCAATTGAGGTATGCCAGCGACTAAGTTTGCTTGCTGCTTGATTGCTTAGCTTTTGACTGCTGTTAGCAGCAGCTCGGATTGTTTGCCGAGTTCGGCGTCGGCGGCGGCAAGGCTGCAGTCCATGGTAGGTTGGTCTGCTGGCCAGTCGGCGAGGATGGCGCGGACGAAGTTGGCGGGCGACCAGGGTTGATTACGAAGAATGTCGAGGTCGGCGCGGATGATTTCTAACTCTTCGGCGCTAGCGTCAGCAGCGCCAAAAGCTATCACACGCTCGTCGTCTTCCAGCCATTCCAGCAAGCGCTCGACGTTAGCGCGCTGCGGCGTCGGTAGCGGCATACCCTCAGCGTCAAACAATCCAAGCTCGGCGGGCAATGGCTGCTTATCCCTAATCCCGCGCCGCTGCGCCAAGCCCACATCTTCACTCTGCTCGCGAAACCAATCCAGCGCCGCCCAGCGGTAGCAGTAGTTTTCTAGCACTGGCACCCAGACAGCTAGTTGCTCATCGCTTATTTTGTCATCATCTATTTGCACAGCTTTTTCTAGGCTCTGTCTGGTAGCTACTGTTAGCGCCGAGCTAAAAGTAGTATCCTCTAATAGCTCCCGCACCTGGATCTGCGCCACCATCCGCTCCAACTCCTGCTCCTGCGCCAGCATCCGCCCCCACTCCCAATCCTGCTCCTGCTCCCACTCCTGCTCCTGCGACCGCGCCCGCTCCTGCGCCTGCGCCCACGACCGCGCCCGCGCCCGCGCCTGCGCCCACGACCGCGCCCGCGCCCGCGTCCACGACCACGCCTGCGTCCGCGACCGCTCCTGCGCCCGCGACCATGCCAATGCCCACGACCGCAACTGCAACAAGTCCAGAAAAATTGCATCTTGCCTGCAGTGCTCGATGAGTAGCAACGCTTGATAGAATACGAGCGCGAGGCGGCTGCGTACTGGAGGGACTTCTCGCGCTTGTATTGCTAGCAATATAGTAGGCTGGCTGAATTCACCATAGTCAGAGTCGTCATAGGCTTCACCCTGCAGCAGCAGGGCATCAAGCGGCAGGCGCTCAAGCGTGGCTTTATAGAGCGAACCGGTTGCGGGTATAAGTGTGTCGAGCTCTAACGCTGCATAAGTTATCTCTGGCAATTTATCCTCGTCGCGCTGCCAAAGGGGATCGCCTGTAGTGGAAACTACTTGCCGCAGCCAAGCCGCCAAGCGCTCCTGCCAGCCAGATTCGGCGATAGGCAGGTAAGGATCTTTCTCCTCAGGAGCTAACCAAGCGCTGGAATTGAGTAGCGCCAGCAGCGCGTGGGCGCGAGCTTCATAGGCGCCAAAACCGGCATCCCAACTATTGTCGTCCTTGGGATTGCTCCAACGCTTAGCTATAGACCGAGCGATGCGTTTAACGTCACTCTTATTCATGCCCCAAGGTGTGTGCTCAGCGATGTGCTTGCCTAAATACTCCATACAAGCGCTGGGCTCTAGTCCGAATAGCTGCTCCAGTAGCTTCAGTGCGGGCGCACGCAATTGTGGATTTTGCGCTAGCTCTGAACCCAATTCTCTTCTCGGGTGCAAGAGACAGCAAGCCAGCGCTAGCGACGCCCAGTCGGCAAGGTCGGCAGCGTTTTCCTCAGCACGAAAGCCAAGCTCACCACCGCTGAGCGCTTTTACCAGCAGTTGCGCTTGAGTAGCATTACTGGGATCGAGCCACGCCATAGCGCGCAGATGACTGCTATTGTCTGCCGCTTGCAAAATCGCCAGTAGTAGCAAGCCAACCTCGCCCCAGCCTGGTCGATCAAGATTCGGTAGCAAATGTCCCTCGAAAGCATAACGCAAGTCGCCGCCGCTTAGAGTGGTATTGATAAAGTCAGCGCAAAGATATTCTTGAAAGCTCAGGTGCGAGAATTGCAAGCGCTGCTCGGCGGGCTCTATCAGCAAACCGGCGGGCTGCAAGAAGTAATTGAGTAAGTCGTCTGCGTCCTCTACTTTGATTGAGCTAAAGCGACCATATTTGCGGCTGGAGAGCTGTTGCTCGATCACCGTCAATAATTCATCGCGCCGCCAGATAAAGCTGTCTTTTTTATCAGAGCTATTTTCTTGTCTGCCACGTTGCATCTGGCTGCGCCAAGCGATATAGCCGAGCACGGCGCGTTTCTCCGAGTCGCGCCAATTGGGGAGAGAACCATCGCCTTTGCGGAGGCGTAAGCGGCGGTGCTTTTCTTGGCGGTTGAGATACAGGTCGATAATTTTGGCGTAGAGCTGGGCGCGACCGTCGGGCATTTGCTTGGAGGAGCAGTGCACCAGCGCCATCAGCGTCAGGAATATTGGTCGCCGCACCAGCTTGAGCAAATGCTCGCCGCGCGCGCTATGCAGCGCTTCGTTAAAACTACGCTGCAAATGCGCTTTTTCGCGGCGCCAATCGGGGCGCGCGTTTAGCCACTTGTCTATAAATAAGGTAATTTGCGCGCCGATCAGCGGTTGTAGGTAGAAAGTCTGCGCTGGTGGTTGATCGCTCAACTTGTGGGGTAGTTTGATAGGTAATCTGTTCGACGGTTTGGTAATACGCAAATCTTGCACGCCAACCGGGCGGCCAGTGATTATTACACGGTAGCCGAGTTCATCGTGTATTTGCTCAGCCATATCACCCAAGCGCTCACGCGCCGCATTGCTACCAACTTCGTCAATGCCGTCGAGCAATAGCAATACTGTATAGTTGCGCTCAAGCTCCCTTTGCTCTAAGCGCTCTCGCAGTTCTAGAATCGATAGTGGATAATTATCTGCGTTAGAATCACGCTCAATTAGCGCCCACCAAGAGTCGAGCAGTTGGCGCCAGTCTTGTATTTGATCGATATTTTCCAGCTCGCGCAAGACGATGGGTAGCACAGTTACTCCAGGCGCATCTTTGTAAAGCTTATTGCGTAGCTCGCTTGGGCGCTCGCCACAAAGCTCGAGCACTATGGCTTGCATCAGCGTGCTCTTGCCGCTACCCGGGCGGCCAGAGATGATTGCGAAGCTGTGCTCGGCGAGCACTTCCCAAGCGTCTTGCCCCGGTGGTTGCTCTGCATCTAGAGCTTGGCCTTTGCCAACCTCCTCGTCGGCTAAGTCCTTGGTGTCGAGGCGCATGGGCACGAATATATGCCGCAAGCTGATGGGGTATCTTTCGACTTCGTCTTCGTCGGCTTCGAGCAAGCCAAATAAACGACCGTGGCGCCGCCGCAGCCAGCGCTCGCAGCGCGCTAATTCGAGTAGAAAGAGGTTATGCTCGTAGGCGCTACGCTGGGCTATCATCGCGGGCTTGATTCATTCGTTGCAAGAGTAGTTTGGCAGCTTTGCTGCTTTCGGCATCATCGGATAGCACCAGCTTACGCAGATATTTGATAAAGCATTGATCCGAACGCTTACGGTCCAGCCTCTCAGTGAATAATAGCACCGCCTTTTCCAAAGGCATATTGCGGTGCTGGCGCTCGGCAGTGGCAGCATCACTGTTATCGGCTAGCACGTGGCTGAAAGCGCGCGCTAGCATCTCGCTGGCTATGGCTTGTTCGTCTGAGAAACTTGGGTAATCATCGGGAATAAGACCAAGCTTTGCGTCGGATTTGATTAAAACTCGATACAGCAGTTCCAGCACCCAATTTTGATGACTAAGCAAACGCCAGACTGGGCGATGATACAGCCGCAAATAGTGGAAGAGCGCGAATAGGTGAGCGTGCTCGGGGCGCTCGCCTCGGGGAAGTAAGTGCCATTGACCACTGAGACTGTTGAGAAAATTCTTGATTTTGCGCGGGTTGGGTTCCAGCAACTCCTCGAGCATGGTGGGTAAGTCAGCTATTTGGTTGTCGGTGTCTTTGGCTTGATCCTTGTCGCCATTAGTTTCCTCGGTAGCTGGCGCTTCTATGGGTATGTCGTGATCACTAAGTTGCGTCTCTATCAAATTTCGTATTAGCTGTATCGCTGGCTGCGGCACTTCAAGCTGCGCTTGCACTAGCTTTTCCAAGTACTCGGCGTTGCTCTGCTCCGAGCGCTCTTTCCAATGTCGCTTTAGGGCACCGAGCACGGCGTCAGGGTCTATGCCGAGGATGAAGACGCAGCGCTGGCTATGCAAATAAAGCTTAATGCTTTCGAGCAATTGCACGATAACGCTCTCCTCGCAGCGGTCGAGGTCGTCGATGAATATTATTAGGCGGGCACCTTCGTCTAACTTTGCTCTACCCTTTCTGCTGCGCAATAAAGTTTCTATCGCTTCCTCGAATATCAGGTGAAAGCGCTGACCATCGCTAAGTTGCTCCAGTTCAGATTTGTTGCCTTGCCAAGCTTGGGCAACTTCAGCGCTGGTGCCCGAGGCTAGCTGTACCTGATTACGAGCGGCTATGCTTATGCTAGCGTCGATAACTTTCTCCAGCAGAGTTAGGCCTACCCGTCCGCTACTCTTACTAACATCAGAAGTTATTTTCTTTGACTTCGCCCAGATACTGTATTGCTTCTTAATCTCTAGCAGCAATGGCAATAGCGGGTTATCGGCTTGCTGGTGTTGCCAGGGCGAATACCAAACGCACAGGCAGCGCTCGGCTAAATTGCCCAATTCGAGCTGCTCTTCTGTTAGCTTAGATTTATCGCCCGACTTGGTGCCAAAGTATGATAGCTTCTTCCACATCTCCCGAATGTTTTGGTTGAAGGCTCTATCGCTCAATGGCTCGCCAAAAGGCAAAGCTTGGGCTATGGGCTCACCACCGAGGGTAGCGAAGGCTTGGCGCAAGACGCTGGTTTTGCCCGCGCCCCATTTGCCGGTGAGCGCTACCGTGAACGGCGGCTGCGCTTGCAAGGCTACCCGCGCCAGTTGCTCGGCGGTGGCGCCAAAGCCAAGGCCATCGTCGAGAGTCCAGTGGTCGTTGAGGTATGTGGGTTTGTTGGTGTCTTTGGCCATGCCCCGGTGCGAAGTGGATTGTGCGCTGACTGAGCTAGTAATGATAGCCAGCGCTCAAGAGGTGGTCAAACGAGCACGGCAATTCTAGCGCGGGTAAATTGTCGTGCTGGTGTTTACAATGGCGTCTGCGGCTCAAATTACAGGCGTTATAGCACTTAGCTTACGGTAAAAATTCCATGCTCCAAGAAATACTACGCGCTAAGCGCGATGGCGAGACGCTCAGGGATGAGCAGATAGGCGAGTTGGTCGCGGCTGTGGTCGATGGTAGCGCTACCGACGCTCATATCGCGGCTTTTACTATGGCGGTTTGCTGTCGGGGTATGACGAGCGCCGAGTCCGCTGCTTTGACTACGGCGATGGTGCAGAGCGGTGCGACCTGTGCTTGGGATGATATTGATAAGCCTGTGGTCGATAAGCATTCCTCGGGTGGTGTTGGCGATAAGGTGAGTCTGTTGTTAGCGCCATGGTTGGCTGCTTGCGGGCTGGCGGTGCCGATGATATCCGGGCGCGGCTTGGGGCATACCGGCGGAACTCTGGACAAGATGGACGCTATCCCAGGCTACTGTAGTCAAGTGAGCCTGGAGCAATTGCAGCGCTGCGTGCGTAAGTGCTCGGTGGCGATAGTGGGGGCGACGCCGGAATTGGCGCCTGCGGATAGACGGATGTACGCCGTGCGCGATATTAGCGGTAGCGTTGAGAGTACGGCTCTGATCACCGCTTCCATCTTGAGCAAGAAGCTGGCAGCGGGTTTGCAGCATTTGGTGATGGACGTGAAGGTCGGTAACGGTGCCTTTTGCCGCGATATGGTGGCGGCGCGGGAGTTGGCGCAAGCCATAGAGTCGACGGCGAGTCGAGCTGGACTGAACGCGCGCGCCATTATCAGCGATATGAACCAAGCGCTCGGTTACGCTGCTGGCAATAGCTTGGAGCTCAAGGAGGTGATCGCTATATTCCATAATCCGGAGCAAGCTGAGGCGCGGTTGCTGGAGGTGTGCTTGGCTCTGGGCAGCGCGGCGCTGGTTATGGCTGGTGTTTGTTCCGACCAAGCCGAGGCTGGTGCCAGGCTGCGGACAAGCCTGGTTAATGGTCGAGCTGCTGAGTTTTTTGCGCGTATGGTCAGGGAGCTTGGCGGGCCGAGCGATCTTTTGGAGGACAGTGCGCGCTATCTGCCTGCGGCGCCGCTGGTTGGCGAAGTCTGTGCTCCTCAAGATGGTTATCTGCAGAGCGTGGCGACTGAGCAATTGGGTTGGGCGATAGTCGAGTTGGGCGGTGGTCGCGCTACGCCGAGCGACGTCATCGACTATAGCGTCGGCTTAGAGATACACAAAAAGCTAGCCGAGCCGGTGACCGCCGGCGAGGTGCTGTTGACTATTCACGCCGCAGATAGCGCGCGCTTGCAGCGGGCGCAAACGCGCCTGGCACAAGCGCTGCGTATTGGCGATCAGAGGCTTGACGAACCTAGGGTCATTTATTGAGAGAATTATTGTTGCGCGTGTAGATTTGCTGATGCCTGTCAGAGTTCGATGCTTTGCAGGTCTTCAGCGATGGCGACTGGGTGGCCGAAGGCGGTGGTAGCGTTTTGTTGGGCGGCGGTGTGGTTGGCGGGGGTGTCCATGTGTTTGCGGAAGTGGGTGAGGACGAGCGCGCGCACTCCAGCGCGGCGGGCGAGCGCGCCGATTTGGCTGGGGGTTGGCGTCATGGCGGCCATGGCTTCGGAGGCTGGCTCGCCGTCGAGCCGATAGCACCAGTGTAATAGCAGGTCGGCGTTGTGCGCCAGCTCTTCGATTTGCCAGCAGAGGCCAGCGTCGCCCGAATAGACTAACTTTTTACCTTGGGCTTCAATGGCGAAGGCCAGGCATTCGAGCAATGGCTGGGCGTGCGGCGCTCGGCAGGATTGGATGCTCCAGCCGTCGCCGTTTATGGTATCGCCAGCGGCGATTTCGCTTACTTGCGTCTGCGGCCACGGGCGTGGCAGCGAGCCGCCGCGCTGCAGCCATACTTCCTGACTGGGCGCGAGCTCGGTGCGCGCGCGCAGATCGTGCGCGAGGACGCCGTGTTTGGAGAAGTAAGCGTCGGTGATTTGCGCTATAGGCGCGGGGCCGTAGACTTTGAGCGGCGGGGCGCCTTCGTCCCAGGCGGCGTGCACCAGTCGCGGGTAGTCGAGCATGTGGTCGGAGTGTAGGTGGCTGAAGACCAGGTGGGTTATGTTCGAGGGGGCGAGGCCAGCGCGCAGCAGGTTATCGAAAACGCCGCCGCCGCAATCGAACAGGATGCGCTCAGAGCCGACGCTGACGAGGTAGCCGCTGGAGGCGCGGCGGGCGTAGGCTTCGGGGGAGCCGGAGCCGAGAATGGTGAGCTTCATGGCTTTAGTTTTGGAGCAGGTGTGGCGCCTGGTGCGCCGAGCTTGAGGGCGGCGTCTCGCCCGCCGTGGCGCTCGATGAGGGCGGCTTGGTCGGCGAAGGCTTGGTCGTTGATGCGCTCTGGGTTGCAGATACGGCGGAGCTCGGCGTGGAGGTCTTGGCGGACGTTGGCTAGTTCTGGTTGGGGAGCGAGGTTATGGAGTTCTTCGGGGTCATTGTCGAGGTCGAAGAGTTCGTCGGCAAAGCCAACATAATGGATGAGTTTACAGCGGCCTTTGCGCAGCATGAAGGCACCAGAGACGGCGCCAGCGGCGTGGTATTCGGAGAATATGACGCGGTCAGGTTCGGGTGCGCTGGCGATGAGCGAGCGCAGGTCGCGGGTGTCCGCTGCGGCTGCGAGGTCGGCGCCGAAGTGACGGGTGATAGTGAGCGATAAGTCGAGCAGGCTGACTGGGGTGCTGCAGACGCCGGTGGGGATGTCGGGGCCGGCGATGATCATGGGCACGGCGACGCTTTCTTCGTACATATTCGATTTGCCCCAGAGCCCGCGCGCGCCGAGGTTGTCGCCGTGGTCGGAGGTGTAGACGACGGTGGTGCGGTCGCTGAGTCCGTGGTCTTCGAGGACGGCTAGGATTTGACCAACGTTGTGGTCGAGCCAGGTGCAGAGGCCGTAGTAGGCCGACATGGCGCGCGACCTTTCGGCAGCGTCGGTGAATAGGGCTTCACTATCCATGAAGGCGTTTTGCTTTTCGACCCAAGGATGGCGCGCGTGGCCTTGGGCGGGGTGGAGCTTGACTGCGGGGAGGCTGTGTTCGGGATAGAGATCGAAGTAAGGCTGCGGCACGACTAGCGGGAAATGCGGCGCTACCAGCCCGATGTACAGACACCAAGGCTGGGAGTCGTGGGCGTGCTCGGCGAGCCAGGCGCGGCTGCGCTCGACTACGGCTTGATCGTAATCAGTGTAGGTGCTGCTGCCAGGGCCGATGTAGTCGCCAAGCATACGTTTCGGGCCGACGATGCGTTCGTCTTCTTTGCGGATGCTGGCCCAGACCATGCCGACGTTGCCAGCTACCATCATCGGTAAGTGTTCAACGTCAAAGCCAGCGGGGTCGTGCTCGGAGCGGTAGTGCAATTTGCCAATGCTTTCGACTTTTATGCCTTGGGACTGTAAGACGTGTCCCCAACCGGGGATGCTGCCGTCGTAGGGCATGGCGTTATCCCAGAGGCGAGTTTGGTGCGGGTAGCGGCCGGTGGCGAAGCTGGCGCGCGCGGGGACGCAGATGGGACTGGGAGTGTAGGCTTGCGTGCAGCGGGTGCCGCGCGCGGCTAGGGTGTCGAGGTTTGGCGTTTGCACCAGAGCATGACCAGCGCAACCCAAGGCGCGAGCCTGGTGCTCGTCGGACATTATTATGATTAGATTGGGTGGGGGCATGGGTGGTTAAGAGACTTCTGCACAGATCATTTTTGCTTCGCCGATCTCGCTCTGGAGATATTTTGAGAAGGCGTAGGGATAGTTCTTAACGCCAACAAAGCCGAGCCGTAAGCGGCTTCGGAGTGTTGCGGTGCGCGGAGTTCGATATTGAGGCTACGGGCGCGGATGCGGGTGTAGGTTGGGTTGGCGCTGGCGCCGCCGCAACTGTAGATGTACTTGGGCTTGGGCGCTCCCAAGCGCTGCAGGGTGGTGTAGCCTTGAGCCTCTACTCGCGCTAGGGCGCTGAATATGGCGTGCAAAAATTCGACGTCGGATTGCGGACGCGGCTCCAAGTTCGGCGCGAGTTCCGGGTCGTTGACTGGAAAACGCTCGCCAGCGCGTAACAATGGATAGTAACCAAGGTCGCAGTCGAGCTCGGGGTCAATGCGCGCGCTCAGTTCGCGCAATTGCTGGTCGTTAAAGTAATGCCGCAAGACGCCAGCGCCAGCATTAGAAGCGCCGCTGACGAGCCACTGACCGTACAACCAGTGACTATAAACCCCGTGTGGGCTCGAGTTTACTGGTCGCTCGCCGATTATTTTCAAGGCGATGGTGGTGCCGATCGAGCTTACCGCCGCGCCGACCTCGGAAGCGCCAGTGGCGATGAAGGCGGCGACGCTGTCGGTAGTGCCAGCGCAAATACGGCAGCCAGGGTTCAAGCCCAAGCTGCGGGCTACTTCCGGATGTACTCTCCCGATGACCGCGCCTGGCGCCACGACCTCGGGCAATAATTCGGCGACCCCGAGCTCAGCGTAGTAATCTGGCCAAGCGTTGACCGTCGGGTTGTAGCCGAGCTTGAGCATATTGTTAGCATCGCAAGCCAAGCGCGCACGCGCCAGCTTGCTCGCTAACCAATGCGCTTGGGCGTAGCAGCCGTGCGCGCCTTTGCTGGCGTTTTGGCGTTGCAAGTGTAGCAATCGCGCTAAGGCGGAGTTGCTGCCATTATCAACAGCGGCGCTCGGTGCTTTACGCGCGATCAATTCCGCCTCGGCGCTAAAGCCAGCGCTGTTGTACATGCAAGCTAGTGCCACAGCTTGTAATTCGGAATCGGCCAACAGCAAGGTGCCCGAAGTGCCAGAAATCGCCAGAGTATCGAGCCGCGCGCGCGCGTCCGAGCTCAAAGCTCCAAGGCAATCTTGCAGCGCTAGCCACCAAAGCTCGGCGTCTTGCCTGCCATCGTCTGGGCTCGGTAGTTGAGCCCGACTGCTGCTGACAACTTCGCCGCGCGCGTCTATTACCATCGCGCGCACACCGGAAGTGCCGACGTCGATACCCAGAGACAAACTCGCTGGCGTCATTGGCTAGTCATGCGACTTTGTCAGACCGAGTTTGGTCGCTGTTTACAAGGCGGACGAGACACCTGCGTTCCATATTCACTCGACACTCAGCCAACGCTGTTCCTGGCTGGATCGCTGGATGCTCTCTACCAAGTGCTGGATTCTATAGCCAGCGCGGAAGTTGAAGGGTTCGGGTGTTGTGCCAGCAATGGCGTTTATGAAGCCAGCGATCTCGATGGCTTTGAGGTCGTTGAAGCCAATTTGGTGCGCGGGGGCAACGCAGAAACGACCGTAAGGCGGATGCGCCGGGCTAGCCTCTATGCGGCGAAAGCCACGCTGCGCGGCGGTGTCCTCGGCGCTATAAAAATGTAATTCGTTGAAGCGTTCCTGGCTGAACAGCAGCGCGCCACGGCTACCGTAAACCTCAAAGTCGTGTTGCATCTGGCGACCAGTTGCGCACCAATTGGCCTCGACGCTGCCACGAGCGCCGTTCTTGAACTGCAGCAGGACTTGACTCAAATCGTCGACGTTTACCGCCTGCTCGGCGCCAGTGCTCGGGTTAGGTCGCCGCGCGATGATGTTGCTGCAATTGCCCAGCACTCTGGTTATGGGACCGAGCAGGAATTCGGCAGTGGCGAGCGCGTGGCTACCCAAGTCTGCGAGCACACCACCACCCACTGGGTCGTGGCGAAAGCTGATGGGCGCTTGCGGGTCTGCCATATAGTCTTCGGCGTGCACGCCGCGATAGCTGTAAATCTCGCCGAGCTCACCAGCAGCGATCATCTGCCGCGCGTACTGCAGCATCGGGTTCATCAAATAATTGAAGCCGACTTGGGTTTTAACTCCAGCGGCCTCAGCGGTCTCAGCCATCGCTAGGGCGTCGGCGGCTGTCGGCGCGAGTGGTTTTTCGCAGTACACGTGCTTCCCCGCAGCTATAGCCGCGAGCGCGATCTCTTTATGTAAAGCGTTGGGCGCGGTGATGTCGACTACATCAATATCAGCGCTTGCCACCAGCTCGCGCCAATCGCCAGTAGATTGAGCAAAGCCCCAGCGTTGCGCCGCCGCTGCCGCGAGCTCGGCGTTGGCATCGGCGAGCATCGCCATCTCCAGCTTATCCGCGAGCTCAAAGACGCGCTCGGCGGTTACAAAACCGAAGGCGTGCGCTTGACCCATAAAACCCGAGCCGATTAAACCTATCTTCATTATTAATTGATTTCAATGAGAGTTTTGCACAACTTGAGACCGCGTGCAAAAAACGGAGATTTTTGTTCCCAGCTAGGCAGCAAAGCGCAGTTTATTCAATAGTAAATGAGCATTTGCGAACAACGCTGGGGGCAAAAAGATGCCTTTTTGCAAAGGTCTCTTCAATAATTATTTTTTATAGATGGCTAAGTGTTATGACTCCGCCTCTGTCGCCAACAGCGCTATTTTAGCCGCGAAGTTGCTACTAGTCGGCGACCTAGCGTAGCGATTAAATTCATGGTCAAGAGCAAGCTCAATCACCGCCACCCAAGCCCAATATCGGCGGTTCGGCTCTGTCAAGCAATGTCGTCTTTATCATAAATGCCTCATAGGGCAATCTTAAACTCGCGAGCATTAGAAAATCTAACGCCCAAAAGTCGATGCTGCTATTCGAGCGCCTGAGTGCTTATTTATCCTTTTCTGCCCTCGTCACTTTCGCAGTGGTGGGCGCGCACTTCAGTTGGGTGCTGGTCGACGAGTACTGGCTTCCCGAAGTCGCTGAAGCACCATCGGTGTTCCGACCACCGGCGAGCACGCGCGAACTCCCACCCTTGAATAGCTGGAATTGGATCGACAAGTACAACGTCATCAGCCCACCGCGCCGCGCCGAACCAGTAGCACAACCCGAGCCCGAACCCGAGCCTGAGCCGGTAAAAAGAAGTAACGAACTCGAACGCTTGAACGTCCGCCTCGTTGGCTTAATGGGTCGCGGCGAGAGAGCCATCGCCATCATGAGCGTCGATGGTAACACCCAAACCTACCTGGTGGGTGAAACGGTGAAAAACGATATTTACTTAAAACAAGTGCAACTCGACGGCGTCCTGCTCGCCGAAGGCGAAGCCGAGCGCTTGGTCGAATTCAACCTCGGCGGCGGCGCGATCAAGCCTTATAACCCCGAAGAAACCGACGACAACGCCGGCTCGGTGATCACCCCCACCAACGCCCCCGCCCCGAGCACTGCCGACAACGTCAACGTCGCAGCCGCCCCAACCGAACCCCTATCGAGCTTACCAGGCACAGTCTCCAACGAGCTCTTGGAGATCAAGAAAATGCTACGCACCGAGCCGGTGAAAGTCGCCAACATGGTGCGCTTCTCGCAAGTGCGGAAAGATGGCGAACTATCCGGAATGCGCGTGCAGCCACGGGTCAACCAAGCCTTGTTCAACAGCCTGGGCTTTAGCAGCGGCGACATCATCACCGCCGTCAACGGCCACAGCATCCAAGACTTACTTACACAGCCAGCGCTCTGGGCTGGATTACTGAACGCTGACACCTACAACATCGAGCTAACGCGCGACGGCGTTAGCGAAACCGTTACTATCAATTGGTGATGAAGCACATATCGAAGCTGACGCTGCTACTACTGCTTACCTTCAGCCTAAGCCTGGCGCAAGCCAACGACGGCGACGAGGAAGAATTATTCTCGGTCAACTTCCGCAATGTCGACCTCGTGCTAGTAATCGAAAGCGTAGCGCGCCTGGTCGGCAAAAACTTCCTCATCGACCCCCGAGTCCGTGGTAGCGTAACCCTCATCGCCTCCGAACCGGTCGGCGCCAACTCGCTTTACGACATCCTGCTCACCATCTTGCACGTTTACGGTTACACCGCCGTACCCTCCGACCAAGCCATCCGCATCCTGCCAGCGCAGGTCGCGCAGAGCTTCGCGCCGGCGGGTCAGCCCAGCGCTGCCAGCGCCGAAATCATCAACGAAATCATCACCCTCAAATACGTCGACACCACCCAAGTGGTCAACGTCGTGCGCCCGCTGATGTCGCAGCAAGCGCAGTTGGTACCACTAGCTAACAACAGCAAAATCCTGGTCATCGACACCCGAGCCAACATCGAGCGTTTGAAAAGAATCATCGCCAGCGTCGACATCATCGAATCCGACGACCTCGACATCATCGGCCTGCGTTACACCCAAGCCAGCGACATCAAAACCATCGTCATGGCGATCTATTCCAGTTACAAAAAGCTCAAGAACATCGACATCCAAGTCGACGAACGCACCAATAGGTTAATAGTTATCGCACCGGTTGACATCCGCCGCGCCATCCGCGCGCTCATCGCCGACCTCGACGTCGAGCTCCCGAGCAGCAGCAATGTCAAAGTCATCTACTTGAAATTCGCCAAAGCCGACCGCCTCGCCCCGCTGCTAGAAAGCATCATTTCTGAAGAAGGCTTTAACCCGGGCGCGATCAGCGGCGCCAGCTCATCGTCTGGCGCGCCCAACATCCCAGCCAACGCCCCCGAGCAAGTCCGCCAGCAAGCCGCGCAACGCCAACAGCGTAACAACGAGCAGCAAAACCAAAACGCCGACACCCCCTCCAGCTCATCGTCATCGTCTACCAACCTCAGCGCCGCTGCCCCGGTAACCATCCAAGCCGACGAAGACCTGAACGCGCTGATAATCAACGGCCCGCGCGAATACATCGATGCCGTCATGGTATTGATCAATCAGCTCGACCTACCGCGCGCGCAGGTAGTAATCGAAGTAATCATCGCCGAAGTCTCGAACACCATCACCCGCTCGCTGGGCATCGACTCGCTAATCTACGGTCCCGCTGGCGGTTACGCCGCCGACATCACCGGCAACCTCGCCGGCCTCGCCACCGAAGACGGCACCCTCGACGCGCTCTCGATCCTCGACGCCTCCAACAGCGGCATCTTAACCGGCATCGGCGGCGCCAGCAGCGACCTGAGCTCGGGCTGGGGCTTTCTCGTCAAAGCCTTACACACCGACGCCTACACCAACATCCTGTCCACGCCCTACATCGTAACCCTAGACAACCAGGAAGCCGAATTCGTCGTCGGCGACAACATCCCAGTGGTAACCGGCAGCACCGACAGCGACGGCGATCCATTCCAGACCATCGAGCGCCAGGACGTCGGCATCGCTTTGAAAATACTCCCGCAGATCAACGGCGACAACTCGATCCGCATGGATTTGGAGCAGGAAATCTCCTCGGTTACCGACAACACCATCGACGCCGTCGACGTCGTAACCAGCACGCGCAAGATCGTAACCAGCGTCAACGTCCGCGACGGCGGTTTAATCGCCCTCGGTGGCTTAATGCAGGACAATCAATCGGAAAGCTCGCGTAAAATCCCCCTACTCGGCGATATCCCGATAATCGGCAACCTCTTCAAATCGCAGAGCAACAACGTCGACAAAACCAACCTCATGCTGTTCATGCGCCCGCGCATACTTAAAGATGACGCCTCGGTCGCCAGCCTTAGCTATAGCAAATACAACGCCATGCGCCTCGAACAACTCAACGCCCGCACCGAGCTCGACAACTGGCTGAAGCTCGACGACGCCCCAGTGCTACGCAAGCTCGACAGCAGCACCTTGATCTTCGATTTTGGCGACAACGCCCCCAGCAGCGATAGCAATCTGCTCGAAGCTATCAATTAATGGATGTTATCAACGACCTACCCTACGACTACGCGCGCCGCCACCGCGTCTGCGTAACCGACATCGACAGCGACAACTACCAGCTCTTCTTCCAGGAGCAGCTACCCACCACCATCCTCAATGAAATCCAGCGCTACGTCGGCTCCAGCCTGCCGCTAGTGCAGATAGAGGAAGACGCCTTCGAAAGCCTCCTGCAAAAGCACTACGAAGGCAAAGGCTCCTCCTCCAGCGAAGTCTTCAGCAACCTCAGCTTCGACGAACAAGCCGACCTCAGCGAGCTCAGCGCCGCCGTCGACGAATCCGGCGACATCCTCGACGACACCAACGAAAACGCGCCCATCCCGCGCCTTATCAACGCCATCTTCTTCGAAGCCGTGCGCGAAAAGGCGTCCGACATTCACATGGAGCCCTACGAGCGCCAGATACTGGTACGCTTCCGCATCGACGGCGTCTTGAAAACCATCCTCACCGCCGACAGCAAGATCACCCTGGGCATGGTCTCAAGGGTGAAAATCATGGCGAAGCTCGACATTGCCGAGAAGCGTGTACCGCAAGACGGCCGCATCAGCTTGCGTATCGGCGGCCGTGCCATCGATATGCGCGTCTCGACTATCCCGTCGGCTTACGGCGAGCGCGTCGTCATGCGCCTGCTCGATAAAGAAGCCACGCGCCTGGTGCTCGATAAATTGGGCATGCCCAGTAATCTGCAAACGCAGCTCGAGCAGATGATCGCGCGCCCGCACGGCGTCATTCTGGTAACTGGCCCCACCGGCTCGGGTAAAACCACCACGCTCTACGCTTGCTTGAGCGAAATGGACTCCAAGCGGCTCAACATCATGACCGTCGAAGACCCTATTGAGTATTACTTCGAAGGCATATCGCAAACGCAAGTCAACACCCGCGCCAACATGAACTTCGCGCGCGGCCTGCGCGCCATCTTGCGCCAGGACCCCGATGTCGTCATGATCGGCGAAATTCGCGATGGCGAAACCGCGCAGATCTCAGTGCAAGCCAGCCTCACCGGCCACCTCGTGCTCTCGACCTTACACACCAACACCGCCATCGGCGCCATCACCCGCCTGCGCGACATGGGCGTCGAATCCTTCCTCATAGCCTCCACCGTCCAAGCCGTGCTCGCGCAGCGCTTAGTGCGCCGCCTGTGCACTCATTGTAAAAAAGGCTACATCGCCAGCCGCAGCGAACTCGAAACCTTAGGGCTTGACCCCGAGAGCCAAGTAACGCTCTACGAAGCCCAAGGCTGCGAACATTGCTACCAAACCGGCTACCTTAGCCGCATCGGCATCTACGAACTATTAGTCGTCGACCAACACATCCGCCAACTCATCCACGAAGACGGCTCCGAACTCGACATAGAGGAGCACGCGCGCAAACTCAACCCCAGCCTACGCCAAACCGGCTTCCAACTCGCCCAAGACGGCCTCACCAGCCTCAGCGAAGTCCTCCGCGTAACCCAAGACTAGCCGGAGCGCCGAGTTGTACTCGGCAGGAGACGCCCGCATAGGCGTCTCCCAATTAGGAGGATCGCCGAGTTGCACTCAGCAGAAGACGCCCGCATGGGCGTCTCCCAATTAGGAGGAGCACCGAGTTGCACTCAGCAGAAGACGCCCGCATGGGCGTCTCCCAATTAGGAGCGCCGAATTGCACTCGGCAGAATACGCCCGCATGGGCGTCTCCCAATTAGGAGGAGCACCGAGTTGCACTCGGCACGGAAGATGGAGCACCGAGCTGATGGAGTAGCCATCAGCGTGGCTACAATAGCGCCATGCAATTCATCAGCCCCCAAATCGATTTTGCCTTCAAGCGCATCTTTGGCAACGAGCAGCATAAGGAAGTGCTTATCAGCTTTATCAACTCGGTGCTCGGCCTCAGCGGCGAGCGCCAAGTGGTCGAGGTCGAGCTCGCCAACCCCTACCAAGTGCCGCGGCTCGAGCAATTCAAGGAAACCATCCTCGATATCAACGCCACTTGCCAATCCGGGCGTAAATTCATAGTCGAGATGCAAATCGAGCAGCAGCATTCCTTCCATAAGCGCGCGCTGTATTACAGCTCCAAAGCCTATGTTGAGCAGCTGTCGCGCGGCGTAGATTACCCCAAGCTCAAGCCGGTGTACTTCATTGGCGTACTGAACTTTAAGATCCCTAGTAATAGCGGCTACCTATCGCGGCATGTGATTCTGGACACCGTAACCCACGAGCGGTACTTCCAAGATTTTGAGTTCTGCCTCATCGAATTGCCCAAGTTTGCCAAGCACGAAAGCGAACTCCAAAGCATAGTCGATAAATGGATATTTTTCCTGAAGTACTTGGGTTCCGAGGGCGGCGAGGATAAAGACTTTGCCCATATCTTTGCCAATGAGCCACCGCTGCTGCAAGCTCTGGAGATCGCGCGTTACCACAGCCTCAGCCAGGACGAACTATCCGTCTACGAATATCAAGAAAAGCGCCGCCGAATAGAGGCCGAAAACGTTCGCACCCAGAGGGTACTGGGACACGCCGAAGGACACGCCGAGGGGCGTGTTGAAGGCCGAGCCGAAGGGCTGCAGCTAGCTGTTAAGATTCTGGCTTTGGCGAGAGAAGGCCTTAGCGCGGACGCCATCGCCCAGCAGCTCCAAATCGACATCACCGAAGTTCAAAAACTACTCTGAGCCTTGGCAACGTCGAGTCGTACTCGACAGGAGACGATTTCGCGAGCCTCCCCACATAAGCAGCAAACGAAACCACCAGCATCCCAAAGCAGCCTCTTGGGTGAGATCTTAAGCAGAAATCGCTAGCAGCACGATCGAGCCACCTATTATCGAAGCGAACTAAGCAGCAAGTCGCCTCCTGTTGTTCCCTAAGCGCGTACCCACACTCATATCTTGATCACCCACGCATCCTATCAACCACGCGCTCACCGACCATCCTAATCAACCGCACACACCCGATCTACCGAGCGCAACCGAACCCATAGCCTATTGCTTGCTGGTCGGCTGATTTGTCTTAATCGAGCGATCTAGCAGGCGCAAAAGAATCAACATCCCGAGTAGCACCGAAATAAACGGCGCCGATATGATAACGAATTCACCGAAAAGCGTATCGCTAATGATGTAAACGTTCAACCAATCGAAGTGCTGCCAAATAAAAGCTGGTCCTAATATACAAACGATGGCGCTAAATATCTTTAGTATCAGCGATATAAGTGAGATAGTCATGATGATAGTTTTGCTTGGGGAACGATATCCGCTTGGACTCTATAGTAAATGAGTACTCTGAGTAACGAACAGACACCAAAAATGATCAGAAACTTTTGATCAGAGAAGATATCGACTAATTTTTCAGCGCTGAAGTATAAATACTGATACTCGTAGGCCTTGCCGACCATTTCAGCAAAAGCTGAGGCTAGCGCCACAGCTAGTGATAGCCAAAGAAATTTCCAGAGCCTGGATTGTGTGATTTTTGTAGTGCCATCATTAGTAATTTTATCGTCGTGAGCTCGGATGGCGGATTCGGCTCCGACAGAGCCGATGTAGCTATAAGCAACCGCCGACGCCGATAAGTCTATCGCTCGAATATCACCAATCAAGCTACTATTTTTTTCGCCAAAGGCGGCTATTAGAGCTGGAACCAAGCCATCAAAAAGCGCTGCTAAGTACAACACACCTACCCAGATAACACCCCAGAATAACGTGCGCCGTAGGGCGATGCGAACCTCTTGCGACGTTACAACAAATGCTATAAACCGACTAGGGGGCGTGTGCGCTAGCGCCACAAAGAATTTATTTAGCATTCCGCAGCTTTGCAACTAGTGTGTACAGAACTATGGTTTGCATGTGCTTTAGTGAGCAAGATTTTGCCCGAATTGGGTGAGTGCGATTATAGGCTGTTTGCGCCTATTCAATGTGAATCTAGCATAAAAGCTTTAATCTATCCGCCACCATCGCCCAAACTCTGAGCAATACTACCAATCTGGATTACTGACCATGGCGGGCTAAGTTGATCAAGCCCGCTGGGCAAGCCACAAACGGCTTGTCCAGCGGGCGTTGGTAGAGTTATTGAGGCTTACTACCAGGTGTAATAGCCAGCTCGCTCCATGATGTCGCGTGAGCGCTCGGCGACTTGGTCGAGTGCTGCTTGCACGCTCATTTCGCCGGTCATGGCTTTGGAGAGCGTGCTACCCATGATGCCGTTGATCTCGCCCCAGGGCGCGATGATCGGGCGCCAATCGGGGTCGGCGTATTGCAAGGCTTCGCCGAAGATCGCCATGTGCGGGAATTTGGCGTTGACCTCGGGGTCGGCGTGAGTCGAGAAGCGCGAGGGGTTGCCGCCTTCAAGCGCGATCATTTTGTCGGCTTCTTTGGAGGTCAGCCATTGCAGCAGTAAGAACGCGGCTTCTTTGTTGGCGGCGTTCTTGGGAATGGCGATGCCAAAGCCACCAGTTTGCGAGCCGCGGCGGACGCCCATCGGGTGCATCGCCCAGCCGACTTTGCCGACTACTTTGGATTTGGCCGGGTCGTCGACTTCACCAGCAACAACGGTGGAATCGAGGAACATGGCGGCTTTGCCTTGCAAGAAGGCGTTTTTCATTTCGGCGAAGCCGAAGGAGGTGCCGCCTTCAGGGCCACAATCGAGGATGGTTTTCAAAGCCTCGGCTGCGGCGACGCCAGCGGCGTTGTTGACTATGGGATTCCAGTTGTCGTCAAACACGCGACCGCCGAGGGGCGCGAGGTGTAGCAGGAAGGCGTGCGAGGTTTGGTGCCCGGAGGCGCCGCGCGAGGTCAAGCCGGCCATGCCGGGTTCGAGCTCCTGGATGCGGCAGGAGGTTGCCAGTAGCTCTTCGTAGGTTTCCGGTACTTTGAGGTTGTGCTTGTCGAAGATGTCTTTGCGGTAGCCGAGTACCGAGGTTTCCGAGCCGAAGGGGATGCCAAACAGGGCGCCAGTGGGGCCTGGGAGGTAGCCTTTCTTACCGCCAGCGACGCCGATATTCTGCACGTAGCCGTCGATGAGGTCTTCGGGGTCGTAGTTGGGATCGGCGAGTTTGGCGTTCATAAAGAAGCGCGCCAGCGGCTCGATTTGGTCGGCGACGACGTAGTCAGCTTTGGAGAAGACTACGTAGGCGAGCAGGTCGTAATCGCCGCGCGGCTTGGTGAGCTCCAGAGTTTGCTTTTGGCGCATCGCCAGATACTGCAATTGATCGACTTCGACGCGGATGCCGGTCTCTTCGGTGAACTTCGGTAAGACCTTCATCACCGCGTCAAAGTGCGGGTGCGCCGGGAAGTTTACTACCAGGGTCGTGCCCTCGTAGTCGGCGTAAGGGTTGGCAGCCAGCGGTAGCGCGAGGGCTGCCAAGAGCAACAGCAAGCCATGGCGGCAGCGATTTAACAGATTGGTTTTCATGGTTTTTCTCCGTGAGGTTGTTTAATAAAGGGCGACTCCGGTCTCGGAGTCAAACAAATAAATGTCTTCCGGCGGCACGCGCAACTGGATGCTGCTGCCAGCGCCGACTGGGGTGCGCGAGTTGAGCTCGACTGTGAGCCGACTGCCGTCGCTGCCCGCGCAGAGCAGGTGCGAATGCGAGCCGATGTATTCGCACAGGAGCACTTGCAATTGCAGGCTGTCGGTGGCGTCAGCGTCGGCGATTTGGAAGCTGGAGGGGCGAATGCCAGCGATAAGCTCGGCGGATGGCGGCGCGGCGGCGAGCGCGCGTAGTGGTAAATCGAGGAAGTCGTTGCGGGCGCGGAGTTTGCTGGCCTCGCCGTGTAAACTCACGGGGACGAAGTTCATCGTTGGCGAGCCGATGAAGCCAGCGACGAATTTATTCACCGGCTTTTGGTAGAGCTCCTGGGCGCTGCCCTGCTGCTGGATGTTGCCGCTTTCCATGACCACGATGCGGTCGCCGAGGGTCATGGCTTCGATCTGATCGTGGGTTACGTAGATGATGTTGCGGTCGACTTTATCACGCATCAGCGCCAGCTCGGCGCGCATTTGGTTGCGGAGCTTGGCGTCAAGGTTCGACAGCGGCTCGTCCATGAGCAGGGTGCTGGTGTCGCGCACCAGTGCCCGGCCCATCGCCACGCGCTGGCGTTGACCGCCGGAGAGCTCGGCGGGCTTACGCTGCAGTAAATCGCTCAGGCCGAGCATAGTGGCGACGCGCTGTAAGCGCTGCTCGATCTCAGCTTTGGGGTAACGCGCCAGCTTGAGGCCAAAGCAGATATTCTTGGCGACGTTCATGTGTGGATAGAGCGCGTAATCCTGAAACACCATCGACAGACCGCGCTCTTTGGGCTCTAGCTTGCTAACCTCGCGCTCGCCGAGGTAAATCTCGCCCGATGTTAATGTCTCCAGGCCGGCGATCATGCGCAGGGTGGTAGATTTGCCGCAGCCAGAAGGCCCGACAAACACGGTAAATTCGCCATCCTCCATTTGCAAATTCAGATCCGGCACTACGACTTGGCCGTTAAATTCTTTGCGTAAATTGTTGAGCTTGATTGTCGGCATTGCAGCGTTTATTGTTTTTGTTGATCCCTGCTGTTCGCTCGCGGCGCTGCGATAAGTATACAAAAATTAATTTGGGAATACAATTGCTACTTTTATCACGCTAGCGAAACTTGCAAATTACCAGTATGCCAAGCGCAAAAAATAACAATTACCTCGCCGAAGACAGCGCGCAAACCAACTCCGAGCGCATCGCTCAGCAGCTCATAGAAGACGTGGCGCTGGGAGTTTTGCAGCCTGGGGAACGGCTCGACGAGGCCAAGCTCGCCGAGCGCTTCGCGACCTCGCGCACCCCAGTGCGCGAAGCGCTGAAAAGCCTGCGCGCGCAGCAAATACTCACCAAAGGCACTAAGCGTGGGCTGTTTGTCGCCAATTACAGCATCGACGCTGTGGCACAAATGTTCGAGGCCATGCAAGAGATCGAGCTGTTGTGCGCCAAGCTGGCGGCGCGCAAGATGACCCTGCTGGCGCGCACGCGCATCGAGCAAGCCCAGCAGCGCTGCCGCCAAGCCGCCGAGCTCGACGACCGCCGCGCCTTCATCCGCGCCAACGACGACTTTCACCAGGCGATCTACCGCGCCACCGGCAACCCGCACATCGAAGCGATGGCGAGCAACTTCCGCTACCGCACCGGCGCCTTCCGCGCGCGCAAATTCGCCGACCAGGACAGCCTGATGAAATCGGTAGAGTTGCACGAGCAAATCATATCGTCGCTGCTCAGCCCTGGCAGCAGCGCCGACAATTCATTAAACCAACTAATATCAAATAGCTACATTGAGATATTGGAGACTCTATAACCACTTGGCAAAGCACCCATGAGCAAAATTTACCCCATCAACACCGGTTGGCTGGAAGCCGACCTAGGCACTTATATTTTCTGGAAAGGCGCCGCTGGGCAAAAGATCTGGAACCCGGTGTACTGCTTTTATGTCGAAACCGCCGAGCACAAAATACTGGTCGATACCGGCCTCTGCGACGAGGCGCGCGCGACCAAATACCACCACAAATGCCAGAAGCGTGGCTGTAGCGAAGTGCACCTGCACCTGGAGCAAAAGCTCGGAGTCAAGCCCGAGGAGATCGACGCCATCGTCTTCACGCATCTGCACTGGGACCACGTGCAGAACATGAAGCAATTCCCCAACGCGCGCTACATTTGCCCCGAAGTCGAGATCAAATGGGCGTACAACCCGCTGCCGCTGTACTACCGCACCTACGAATCGCCAGTGCTCGGCATCGAACCAGCGTATTACGGTTGCAACTTTGAGCTCGTGCACGGCGAGTGCGAAGTGCTGCCCGGGATCAGCATGTTCCCGGCCCCAGGGCATTCGCCGGGGCACATGGCGGTAACCGTGCACACCGAAGTCGGCGACATCGTGCTCGCTGGCGACGCCATCTTCCAAGCGCGCAACATGGAGCCGAATGAGGCCGAGAAGTGGCGTTATTGGGTGCCGGCGCGTTTCGTCAGCGCTATCGACGGCTGGCGCTCGGTCGAGGAGATCGACAAACGCGCCGACTACATCCTGCCCTGCCACGACGAAGCCGTGGGCGCGCACGAGTGCTATCCTTTCCCAGGAATGCAACTGCGCAAGCGCCGCGAGTTCATCCCGGGCTACTCTTTTTACTTCGCCGATATGCCGCGTTGAGCATGGGTGTTGCGCTCGGCACGGATTTCCTCGCACTCTGCGCGCGCTACGGCACCGACCCCAACCTCATCCAGGCTTCGGGTGGCAATAGCTCGGTAAAGCAGGGCGGTGTGATGGCGGTGAAAGCCTCCGGCACCCAACTGGCGCAAGCGCAGCAGCAGGATATATTCGTCGACGTTGACATTGTCCAAGTCTTAGCCGAGCTTGACAAGGTCGAGAGCACGGGCGATTGCCAGGGCGCTTTAGTCGATAAGACCAGTAAGCTCAGGCCCTCGATAGAAACCACTTTCCACGCCCTGCTGCCGCAGCGCTACGTCGTTCATCTGCACTCCATAGACTGCATCGCCCACGCCAGCAGTCCAGAGGGGCGCGAGTTGCTGGCGGATAAATTAGCTGGACTCGACTGGCAACTCGTGCCCTACCACAAGCCAGGGCTAGAGCTAGCGCGGGCGATGCGCGAGCAATTGCACGCTGCAAACGCGGCGCCGCAAGTTTGGCTATTAGCCAATCATGGGCTCATAGTCGCGGCGGAGAGCGTAGCTGATGTTGAAGAGTTAGTTGACAAAGTACAGACCGCTTTGGCTTTGGGGATAACCACCACCGAACCCGAAGCGCCTAGCCTGCTGCCACCCGCTGGCTGGCAATGGCAGTATTCTGATCTAGCGCAACAGCCGCTCGCCACTCACGGCTCGTACTACCCGGATCACGTAGTCTTTCTCGGCCCCGCGTTACCCAGCGTCAAGCTTGAGACCATGAGCGAATACTGCGCTCGCTGCGACCGCATCGCCGTAGTAGTAGAGGGCACCGGCGTCTTACTTCGCAGCGACGCTACTGCCGGTCAGCACGCCATGCTCCGCTGCCTGCATGACCTCCTCACCCGCCTACCCCGCCACTGGCACCTCGACGCCATCGGCAGCCAAGCCGAGCTCCAACTCCTCAACTGGGACGCGGAAAAATACCGCCAAGCCTTAGCGCGGGGTGAGTGAAGGTGGAGTCATGAAGCTTTCTGATAAAGCACGGAATGGGTTATTTGCTCGATAGAAGCACGAGCTCTTTAGCTTCAATCTGTGTTTATCCGTGTTTATCTGTGGTTGGATAAGTGGTGCTGGGATAGGCTTGTGGTGGGGAGGCTCGCAAGCTCGCCTCCTGCCGAGTGCAACTCGGCGCTCCGCCGCGACCAAGCTTCGTTGCTGAGGTGAGCTTGGTTGCCCAATAGCCGTTACGGCACTTATTACACGGTGGGCGATATGGTCGCTTCCAGGGCACCGAGCTAGTAGCGAATTCGATGTCTTGGGTTAGTCGGTACTTTTGGGGAGACGCCCATGCGGGCGCCTCCTGCCGAGTACAACTCGGCGATCCCAGCCCTGCCGAGTACAACTTGGCGATATCGGACCTGCCGAGTACAAGTCGGCGGTCTCAGTCCGGCCGAGTGCAAGTAGGTGATCCTAGCTGCTACGTTAAGTTCTGGTAGGCGGGGGTGGTGAGGAAGTCGGTGAAATGGGGGGTGAGGACTATCTGGCGGAGGATGGTGGTGGCGTGGTCGAGGCTGGTGTTGGAGTTGGTATTGCTATCGCTATTGGGGCTGGTATTGGAGTTGGGGCTATTGTTACTGCTATTGGTGGCTTTGCTGGCGTTGAGTTCTTGGGCTATTTGGTCGTGTGTTTGCTGGAGGTGGTGTTCGAAGAGGGCGGTGTTGATGCTGCGGCCGTCGTCGAGCTGGGCGCCGTGGTGTAGCCATTGCCAGAGCTGCGAGCGCGAGATTTCAGCAGTGGCGACGTCTTCCATGAGGTTGTTGATGGGTACGGCGCCGCTGCCCTCAAGCCAGGCGTAGGTGTAGCGCAAGGCGGCGTTGACGTTGTTGCTCAAGCCGGCTTCGGTTATGGCGCCGCTGCAAGGGGTTAATAGGTCGGCAGCGGTGATTTGAGTTGCCGGGCTGTTGTCGAATTGACTTTGTTTGCCGCCGAGTTTGCGCTCAAAGACTTCGAGGGCTACGGGCACTAAGCCCGGGTGCGCGACCCAGGTGCCGTCGTGGCCGTTGTCGGCTTCGAGCTCTTTGTCGGCGCGGACTTTGGCGAAGGCTTGGTCGTTGGCCTCGGCGTCGTTCTTGATGGGTATTTGCGCTGCCATGCCGCCCATGGCGAAGGCGCCGCGACGGTGGCAGGTTTGTACGAGTAGCTGCGAGTAGGCGCGCAAGAAGGGCTGCTGCATTCCGACGAGGTTTCTATCAGGCAGGACTTTGCTGGCGTCGGCTTGGAAGCTTTTGATATAGCTGAATATGTAATCCCAACGACCGCAATTGAGCCCAGCTATGTAGTCGCGGAGCTCGTAGAGGATTTCGTCCATTTCGAATACTGCCGGCAGGGTTTCGATGAGCGCGGTGCAGCGCAATCGGCCTTTCTGCATCGACAGGTATTGCTCGGCGAATTGGAAGACTTCGTTCCAGAGCCGAGCCTCCAGGTGGCTTTCCATTTTCGGCAGGTAAAGGTACAGCGGGCGGCCGGAGTCTGCCGAGAGTTGGTGGTTATGGAATAAGAGCAAGCCGAAGTCGAAGAGCGCGCCCGAGATGGCTTCGCCGTCGACGCTGAAATGCTTCTCGGGCAGGTGCCAGCCGCGTACCCGAAGCATGAGCAAGGCGTGCTGCTCTTGGACTTGGTAATGTTTGCCGTCGGGGTTAGTGAATTCGAGGCGGCCTCGGTAGTAGTCGTTGACGTTTTGCTGGCCTTCCAAGGTTTGGCGCCAGGCTGGGGAGTGTGCGTCTTCAAAATCCGCCATGAAGACTTTGGCGCCGGAATTGAGCGCGTTGATCATCATTTTGCGGTCCACGGGGCCAGTAATCTCGACTCTCCTATCTTGCATCTCAGGCGGGATGGCGGCGACGCGCCAGTCGCCATTACGCACTGCTACGGTATCGGCGAGGAAGTCGAAGCTCTCGCTGCCAGCGTTGATGGCGGCTTGGCGCTGCTGGCGGCTGCGTAAGAGCTCGATACGACGCGGGTTGAAGCGCGTGTGTAGTTCGCAGAGGAAGTCTTGGGCGGCGCTGGTGAGGATGCTGGCGCTGAGGTCAGCGGCGCTGTCGGAGATTTGGATTTGCTGAGGCATGGTGAAATTTTCTTGTGAGAGGGCTCTTGTACTTTACACAAGTACAGGAGCCGACATTGTCACCACGAGTTATGTTGCTGAAATTCATTCGGCGTATAAATTTTGTCTCAGCTTCTGCCCACGATTATTGCAATATGTCTACTGCTACTTTTTGCTGCTACTTCTTGCCTTTTGCTGGGATGTAGAGGGTGTGCATTTGTCGGCCTTCGAGCTTGGCTTCTTGCTCGACGTTGGCGAGGTCGGTGAGGTCGGTGGTGATGCGGTCGATGAGTTCGAGGCCTAAGTCTTTATGGATAATCTCGCGGCCGCGAAAGCGGACGCTGACTTTGACTTTGTTGCCATCGCCGATGAAGCGCTTGATGTTGCGGAGCTTGATTTGATAGTCGCCTTCTTCGGTGGAGGGGCGGAATTTGATTTCTTTGATTTGGGTGTTTTTCTGGTTGCGGCGCGCTTGCTGCTCTTTCTTTTTGCCTTCGTACAAAAAGCGGTTGTATTCCATGAGCTTGGCGACTGGCGGGTCGCCGTTCTCGTTCATCAATACCAGGTCCAGATTGCGGCTGTCGGCCTCCGCGAGCGCGTCTCTCAGCGCCAAAATTCCCAACTGACCACCATCGGCAGCGATCACCCGCAAGCGCGGTGCGTCGATCTGCTCGTTAATTTTGTGTCGTTTCACCTAGTGAATGTTCTCCTTATAAATTTAGTTGGTCGCTAATGCTAGCGTGGAAGGCGGTGATGCTCTGCGCGCCCAGGTCTTCGCCAGCGAGGTTGCGCACGGAGACGGTGTCGTTTTCGACTTCGCGCTTGCCGACTATGATTTGATAGGGGACGCGCGCTAGCGAATGCTCGCGAATTTTGTAGCTGATTTTCTCCTGGCGGCTGTCGAGCTCGACGCGCATTCCCAAGCTTTGCAATTGCTGGCAGACGCGCTTGGCGTAGGGTAACTGATGGTCGGTTACGCTCATGACTACGGCTTGCAGCGGCGCCAGGGCTAGCGGTAGGTTACCCGAGTTATGCTCAATAAGCACGCCGATGAAGCGCTCGATGGAGCCGAGCACGGCTTGGTGGATCATCACCGGGCGCTGCTTTTGCCCCTGCTCGTCGACGTAAGTGGCGTCAAGACGCTCGGGCATGGAGAAGTCGATCTGCAAGGTGCCGCATTGCCAGACGCGGCCGATGCTGTCGCGTAGCGAGAAATCGATCTTGGGTCCGTAAAAAGCGCCATCGCCCGGGGCGTATTCAAACTCGAGGCCTTTGGTGCTCAGGGCTTGCGCGAGGGCTTGCTCGGCTTTATCCCAGATGGCGTCGGAGCCGACGCGCTGCTCGGGGCGCGTCGAGAGCTTGAGCAGGACGTCGTCGAAGCCAAAGCCCGAGTACATATTGCGAATGAGGTCGATGGAGCGCCCGACCTCAGATTGGATTTGGTCTTCGGTGAGGAAGATGTGGGCGTCGTCTTGAACAAAGCCACGCACGCGCATAAGACCATGCAGGGTGCCGGAGGCTTCGTTGCGATGCACGGCGCCAAATTCCGAGAAGCGGATCGGCAGGTCGCGGTAGCTCTTGAGGCCTTGATTGAAGACTTGCACGTGCCCCGGACAGCTCATGGGCTTGATGGCGTAGTCGCGATTTTCACTGGAGGTGGTGAACATATCGCTTTTGTATTTATCCCAGTGCCCGGATTTTTCCCAGAGGCTACGGTCGAGTAGCTGCGGGGTTCTAATTTCCTGGTAGCCGTGGCGCTGCATGAGGCGGGCGATATAGGCTTCTATCAAGCGATAGATGACCATGCCTTTGGGATGCCAGAATATCAGCCCCGGGGCTTCTTCCTGGGTGTGGAAAAGATCGAGCTTTTTGGCGAGCTTGCGGTGGTCGCGGCGCTCGGCTTCGGCTAATTTCTCCAGGTGTTCGTCGAGCTCGGCCTGGCTGTGCCAGCAGGTGCCGTAGACTCTTTGCAGCATTTCATTATTGGAATCGCCGCGCCAGTAAGCACCGGCGAGCTTGGTCAGCTTGAAGGCGCCCATGTGCGCCATGCTCGGCAGGTGCGGGCCTTTGCACATGTCGACGTAGTCTTCGTGAAAATAAAGCGCGAAGCTGGTTTCGTCGGGCAGGTCTTCGATGAGCTTGAGCTTATAGTGCTCGCCGCGCTCGCGGAAGATCTGTATGGCTTGGTCGCGCTCGAGTACGCGCTTGAGCACTGGGTAGGAAGTAGCTGCCAGCTTGCGCATCCGCTCTTCGATGGCTACCAGATCGTCGGAGCTGATTTTGTGCTCCAAGTGAAAATCGTAGTAAAAGCCATCGTCGATCACTGGGCCAATCGCCATTTGCGCTTCCGGATAGAGTTGCTTGAGGGCTTGGCCGAAGAGATGCGCGCAGGAATGGCGGACGATGTCGATGGCTTCGGGCGCCGCTTTGGTGATGATGCTGACCGAGCTATCGGCTTCGATGAAGTCGACCAGGTCGTGCAAGTGCCCGTCGACTTTGCCAGCTATGGCTGCTTGCGCCAAGCCGCTGCCGATGGAGCGGGCTAATTCGTTAATGGTGATGCTACAGGGGAAGTCTTTAACGCTGCCATCCGGCAAGGTGATTTTTGGCATGCAAAACTCGATTGTTTATTGATGATCACACTCGATAAACGGAGTGTGGTAGGCACGATTGGATTTGAACCAACGACCCCTACCATGTCAAGGTAGTGCTCTAACCAACTGAGCTACGCGCCTGCTGCAATTTGCAATGTGCGGATTTTACCCAAAGCGGTGTCGGCTGAACGCGTTATAGTCGATAAAAGCCTGTAGAGACGGCGCCAAAACCCGAAGCGCTACTATAATCCGCGCCGTCATTAAGAGACTACGCTAGCCTAATACTGTATTAATGAAGGACTACGATTTCCCAAGCATAGAGCGCGAGGCTCAAGCCTATTGGCAGGCCTACAAGGTTTTTGAGGTTGAAGAAGACGCGAGCAAGGAGCCTTTTTATTGCCTATCGATGTTGCCCTACCCAAGCGGTCGGCTGCATATGGGGCACGTGCGCAATTACACCATCGGCGACGTTATCGCGCGTTTCCAAGCGATGCAGGGTAAGAACGTGCTGCAGCCTATGGGTTGGGACGCTTTCGGTCTGCCCGCCGAAAACGCTGCCATCGACAATAAGCAACACCCGGCGCAATGGACTTACGCCAATATCGCGGCGATGAAGCAGCAACTGCAGAGCCTGGGGCTGGCACTGGATTGGAGCCGCGAATTTGCCACTTGTACCCCGGACTACTACCGCTGGGAGCAGGCTTTCTTTATCAAGATGTACGAGGCCGGCTTGGCTTATCGTAAAGAAGCCTTCGTCAACTGGGATCCGGTCGAGCAATCGGTGCTCGCCAACGAGCAGGTGGAGGATGGTCGCGGTTGGCGCTCGAAGGCTTTGATAGAGCGCAAGCTGATGCCGCAATGGTATATGCGTATCAGCGCTTACGCCGAGGAGTTGTTGCAGGGCTTGGACACCTTGGAGGACTGGCCGCAGCAAGTGCTAGCGCAACAGCGCAACTGGATCGGGAAGTCGCAAGGTATGAATATCAGCTTCGCCGTTGAGGGTGTCGAGGAGCAGGTCGAGGTGTTTAGTACGCGCCCCGATACTATCTGCGGCGTGAGCTTTATTGCGCTAGCGCTGGAGCATCCATTGGCGCAGAGCCAGGCGCAAAGCAACGCTGCCCTCGCCGAGTTCATCGCGCAATGCGCGCGCGACGCTATGGGTGGCGGCGGTGCCCAAGCCAAGGCGGCTAAGAAAGGCTTGGCTACTGGCATCTACGCTATCAATCCGGTTACTGGCGCTCGGGTGCCGATGTGGGTGGCGAATTATGTGCTGATGGAGTACGGCTTCGGCGCGGTGATGGGCGTGCCAGCGCACGACGAACGCGATTATGAATTTGCCTTGCAGGAGGATTTGCCCATACTCTGGGTGGTGCAACCGCCAGGCGCGGGTGGCGATTGGGTCGCCGAGCAGCAAGCGGCTTACACCGAGCACGGGGTGTTGCTGAACTCGGGAGCTTACGACGGTCTTGACTTTGCGGAAGCCTGCGCGGCTATCGGCACTGACTTGGAAAGCGCGGGCAATGGCACTCGAGTCGAGACTTATCGCCTGCGCGATTGGGGCGTGTCGCGGCAACGCTACTGGGGGTGCCCGGTGCCGATGGTGCACTGCCCGGATTGTGGCATAGTGCCAGTGCCCGAGAGCGAGCTGCCAGTGCTGCTGCCCGAGGATATCGCTATTGATGGCGTTGGCAAGGCTTTGGATAAGGTCGAAGAGTTCGTTAATACCAACTGCCCGAAGTGCTCGGGCCCCGCGCGCCGCGACACCGATACTTTTGATACTTTCGTCGAATCGAGCTGGTACTACGCGCGCTATTGCTGCCCCAATCAGGATTCGGCGATGCTCGACGCGCGCGCGCGCTACTGGCTGCCGGTGGATCAATATATCGGCGGCGTCGAGCACGCGGTGTTGCACCTGCTGTACGCGCGCTTCTTTTATCGGGTGATGCGCGATTTGCTGCGCGATGGCAACGGCGAGGCTTTGATAAGCTCCGACGAACCTTTCCCCAGGCTGCTGGCGCAAGGCATG
The DNA here is from genome assembly GCA_965229495.1 of Gammaproteobacteria bacterium. Taxonomy (GTDB): domain Bacteria; phylum Pseudomonadota; class Gammaproteobacteria; order CBDBNL01. Next base: position 2,146,730 of record OZ245880.1, on the reverse strand, counting down.
GTGTTGGCCGAGACTTACTTCCGCGAGGACGGTGGCCATAGCAAGTTCTTCGCTCCGAGCGAGGTCGAGATTAGGCGCTCAGGTAGCTCCGACGCCGAGGCCGTGAGTAAGGCTGACGGCAAGCCGGTGAGTATCGGCAGGCGCAAGAAGATGAGCAAGAGCTCGAGAAATGGCGTCGACCCGGATCAGATAATCGCGCAATACGGCGCCGACGCGGTGCGGCTGTACACCATGTTCACCTCGCCGCCGCAGCAATCTTTCGAGTGGTCGCAAGAGGGCTTGGAGGGCGCGGCGCGCTTTTTGCGGCGCTTTTATCGGCTGTGCGACGCCGCCATTGAGGCTAGCGACAGCGCCGACTACGCGAGCTCGGAATTGAGCGCGGCGGCTCAAGAGCTTTGGCGTAAGCTGCACCAAACGATCGCTAAAGTCAGCGACGACATTAACCGACGCTATACCTTCAACACTGCCATTGCCGCGCTGATGGAGCTGATGAACGCGCTCGCGGCTCTCAAGGCGCGGACGGCAGCGGAGCGGGCCTTGGCGCGCGATGTTGCCAGCAAGAGCGTGTTGATGTTGACGCCGATCGCCCCGCACATCTGTCACTATCTCTGGAACAAACTCGGCAGCGATACGCCAGTGCACCGAACGCCTTACCCGCAAGTCGACGAACGCGCCTTGCAAGCTCAGAGCGTGGCTATAGCTATCCAAGTCAACGGCAAATTGCGCGCCACCATCGAGCTCGCTGTAAATAGCGAAGGCGCGGCGGCCGAAGCAGCAGCGCGCGCGGCGGTGGCGAAGTATCTGGCAGCGGGCGAAGTGCGCAAGACGATCTACGTGCCCAACAAGATAGTAAACTTCGTGGTGCGCTAGATGGACCAAGCACTATCTAGAGCTGAGGCGCTAGCCCAAGCCCTGCCTTACATCCACAAGTTTTGTGGCAGCACGCTGGTGGTGAAATTCGGCGGCAACGCCATGCACGACGCTGCAGCTTGCGACAACTTTGCCCGCGATATGGTGATGCTGAAAGCCATCGGCATCAACCCGATAGTGGTGCACGGCGGTGGTCCGCAAATCAGCGAATTCTTGAACCGCCTGGAGATACCGAGCCGCTTCCATAAAGGCTTACGCATCACCGACGCCGCGACTATGGACGTGGTCGAGATGGTACTCGGCGGCAAGATCAACAAAATCCTGGTGCAGGCTATCAACAATCAAGGTGGCAGCGCGCTGGGCTTGAGCGGGCGCGACGGTCAGTTATTGCAGGCGCGTAAGTATCAGCTCGAAGATGGTGTTGACTTGGGGCAGGTTGGTGAGATTGTCCGCGTCAATAGCGAGCTCTTGCGCGGTTTGATCGACGGCGGCAACATACCAGTGCTGGCGCCTATCGCCACCGATGCCGCTGGTAATGCTTATAACGTCAACGCCGACCAAGTGGCCTCGGCAGTGGCCGCCGAGTTGCGCTGCGCCAAGCTGATATTTCTGACTAACGCCGCTGGCGTCTTTGACGCCCAAGGCGAGGTTATAACTTATATACACAGCGAGGCAATCGACGAACTCGTGGCATCGGGAATAATCCATAGCGGTATGCTGCCGAAGTTAAACTCGGCGGCGGCGGCGATTGCGGGCGGCGTTAAGCAAGTGCATATCATCGATGGCCGCGTGCAGCACGCGGTGTTGCTGGAATTATTTTCCGACGATGGCATCGGCTCCTTGATTAGCGCTTGAGAATGTCAGAATTCATCAGCGGCCAAGTGGTCGAGAATAGACTCTTTGGCGACAAGCACTGCATTTTGCGCGTTAGCACCGACTCCAAGGTCAACTTTATAGCCGGTCAATTCAACCGTTTAGCGCTTGACATCGACGGCGAGTTGGTGGCGCGCGCCTATTCTTTTGTCAACGCCCCGAGCGAGCCAACGCTGGAGTTCTACGCTAACCTGGTGCCCGAAGGCGTGTTCTCGAAGAATTTAATTGGCTTGCGCGCTGGCGACGAGGTCATGGTCTCGACGCGGCCGTCGGGCTTTTTAACCCTCGACGAAACCCCCGACGGCGACAACCTGTGGTTGCTAGCCACAGGCACTGGGGTCGGTCCTTTTATCTCTTTGCTGCGCAGCGGTGAGGTCTTTGCTCGCTTTCGGCGTGTTATCGTGGTGCACGCGGTGCGTTACGCCAGCGAGCTTAATTACGATGACGAGTTGCGCGCGCACTGCCAGCGCCAAGCCTCGCTACAATACCTGCCTATCGTTAGTAGAGAGACCGTAGCCGACACCCTCGGCGGGCGCATACCGCAAGCTATAGCCGAGAACGCCCTGCAAGCTCGAGCTAGAGTCGACATCACGCCCGAGCATAGTCGGGTGCTATTGTGCGGCAATCCCGCTATGATAGTGGACACCAGCGCACAACTCGCCGAGCTCGGTTTGCGGCGCCATCGCCGTCGGGCGCCGGGTCAGATATTGACGGAGAAGTACTGGAGTTGATAATGAAAACCTTGCCAAGAAACAGCCAAGACAATGAGCACTAACAACATAGTGATGGACGCCCTCGCCATCCGCGAATATTTGCCGCATCGCTTTCCGATGCTACTGGTCGACCGCGTGGTCGAATTGGAAGTCGGTAAGAAGATCGTTGCCTACAAGAACATCAGCAATAACGAAGCCATGTTCAGCGGACACTTTCCGAATTATCCGGTTTTCCCTGGTGTTTACATAGTCGAAGCCATGGCTCAAGCCTCGGGCTTGCTCGGTTTCAAAACCATGGACAAAAAACCCGCCGATGGCTCAATCTATTTATTCGTCGGCGCTGATGACCTGCGTTTCAAAAAGCCAGTAGTGCCTGGCGACCAGCTCTGGCTGGAGGCGGAAATCATCACTGCCAAGCGCGGCATCTGGAAATTTGCCACTTGCGCTAAGGTCGCCGGCGAGGTTGTGTGCTCGGCGACCATCCTCTGCGCCGATCGGGTGCCGCCGAAAAATCAATCCGAGCCCATGCGTTAGGGTTGAATTGTGGCTAGCACTATCCACCCCTCGGCGCTCGTCGATAGCGCTGCCAAAATTGGCGCTAATGTCAGCATCGGGCCTTGGTGCGTGATTGAGGCTGGCGTCGAGATCGGCGACGATTGCTGGCTGGGGCCGAACGTAGTGGTGCGTCAAGGCACCAGCATCGGCAAGCGCAATCAGATATTCCAGCATTGCTCGGTGGGCGAAGACTGCCAGGATAAGAAGTACAAAGGCGAAAAAACGCGGCTGATTATCGGCAACGATAACGTCATCCGCGAATCCTGCACCCTGCACCGAGGCACCATCGACGACGGTAGCAGCGGCGATACCATAGTCGGCAACGGCAATTTGTTCATGGTCAACGTCCACATAGCGCACGATTGCATAGTCGGCAACCATACGATATTGGCGAATAATTGCGCGATAGCTGGTCATGTTCAGCTCGGTGATTACGTGGTGCTCGGCGGTTTCACTGGCGTGCACCAATTTTGCAAGCTCGGGCGTTTGAGTTTCACTGGGGTGTCGTCGGTGATACTCCAGGACGTGCCGCCCTTTGTGCGCCTGGCGGGGATACCGAGCCGCCCCAACGGTTTGAACAGCATCGGCTTGCGTCGCCACGGCTACGACCAAGCCACCAGGCTAGCGCTGAAAAAAGCCTACCGCATATTGCTACGTTCGAACCTGCTGCGCGCCGAGGCGCTACGCACGGTAGAGCCGCTGGCAGCAAACTACCAAGCGGTGCGCGAATTCGTCGACTTTTTTGATTTCCCCTCGAAGAGAGGAGTTATACGCGGTAAGCCAAGAAAGAACCATTAGTAGGAGAGTACAACATGATCGTAGACAAACGGCCAGTGAATCTGGATTTGACCACCATCCGCTTCCCGATAACGGCGATAGTGTCGATATTGCACCGCATCAGCGGCGTTGGGCTGTTCGTGCTGGCGCCGCTGATAGTGTGGTTTTGGACGCTAGCGCTCAGCGATAGCACCAGCTTTGCCACCGTCAGCGCCTGGATGCAGAGCGGTGGCGTTAAATTCATCGTCTGGCTATTCTTGAGCGCTCTAACCTATCATCTGATCGCTGGCGTCAAGCATTTGATCATGGATTTGGGTTACGGCGAAGAAGTCGCTAGCGCCCAGCGCGCGGCGTATATCTCGCTGGTGTCTTTCGTCGGCTTGGCAATCATCGGAGGGATTTGGCTATGGCAGGTTTAAGCGCGAGTAACTTCAGCCGCAACGGCGTCAGCGATTGGCTGCTACAGCGCGCCTCGGCGGTAATCCTAGCAGCCTATACCTTATGCGTGATCGGCTTTGTGCTCAGCGTCGGCGAGTTGAGCTTGGCGGCTTGGCGCGGCTACTTCGGTTCCTTCTGGATGCAGATATTTACCCTGTTAGCCCTGATAGCTTACGTCGTCCACGCTTGGATAGGTCTTTGGACCATCGCCACTGATTACTTGAAGAATACCGCGCTGCGGATGCTATTCCAGTCAGGATTTATTGTGGTACTGCTGGCGATGAGTTGGGCAGTAATAACAACGCTTTGGCAGCTAGGAGCATAGCAATGAGTAGTAAATTTCACAAAGAAAATTTTGACGCCGTAATAGTCGGCGGCGGTGGCTCGGGTATGCGCGCCTCCTTGCAACTGGCGAAGTCGGGGCTGAAAACAGCGGTAATATCCAAAGTCTTCCCCACGCGCTCGCACACCGTGTCGGCGCAAGGCGGCATAACTTGCGCTATCGCCAGCGACGACCCCGACGACGATTGGCGCTGGCATATGTACGACACCGTCAAAGGTTCGGATTACATCGGCGACCAAGACGCCATCGAATATATGTGTTCCGAAGGACCGCAAGCGGTCTTTGAGCTCGAGCACATGGGTTTGCCGTTCTCGCGCACCGAGAGCGGTCGTATTTATCAGCGGCCTTTTGGCGGTCAGTCCAAAGATTACGGTCGCGGTGGTCAAGCCGCGCGTACTTGCGCCGCTGCCGACCGCACTGGTCATGCCTTGCTGCATACCTTGTATCAGAACAACCTGCGCGCCCAAACCTCGTTCCTCAACGAATGGTTCGCCATAGACTTGGTAAGCAATCAGAATAAAGAAGTCGTCGGGGTGATGGCGATGGACATTGCCAGCGGCAAGCTGGTCTTTGTTCAAGCGCGCGCGGTGGTGTTGGCCACTGGCGGCGCTGGCAGAATATACCAATCGACCACTAACGCCCTCATCAACACTGGCGACGGCATCGGCATGGCGCTGCGGGCGGGATTCCCAGTGCAGGATATGGAAATGTGGCAATTCCACCCCACTGGCATTTACGGCGCCGGCACACTAGTCACCGAAGGCTGTCGTGGCGAAGGCGGTTATTTGATTAACAAAGACGGCGAGCGCTTTATGGAGCGTTACGCACCCAATGCCAAAGACCTGGCAGGCCGCGATGTCGTCGCCCGCGCCATGGTGTTGGAAACGCTCGAAGGCCGCGGAGCTGGCGCCAAAGGCGACCACGTGCTCTTGAAGCTAGACCATCTCGGCGAGGAAACGCTCAACAAGCGCCTCCCAGGAATCCTGGATTTGGCTCGAACCTTCGCCCACGTCGACCCCGTGCGCGAGCCCATCCCAGTGGTACCCACCTGCCATTACATGATGGGCGGCACGCCGACCAACATCCACGGCCAAGCCTTAAACCCCAAAGACGAAAATAGCAGCGAGATCATCCCTGGGCTATTCGCGGTCGGTGAAAACGCCTGCGTCTCGGTGCACGGCGCCAACCGCCTCGGCGGTAATTCGCTGCTCGACTTGGTGGTATTTGGTCGAGCTACTGGTCTCTTCCTGGAGCAAAGCCTGCGCATGAGCGATAGCAGCTCGATGGAAGCCAGTGGCTCTGACTTCGAACCAGTGCTCACCAAGCTCGACGCTCTGGACAATAGCAAAGACGGCGAAAGCCCAGCGGAGCTAAAAGCCGAATTGCAGAATGTGATGCAGCTTTATTTTGGCGTATTTCGCAAGGCTGAGTTAATGCGCGAGGGCATTGAGAAATTGCAAGAACTGCGTCCGCGCATCGCCGCCAAGCATATCTCAGATAAGAGCCGAGTGTTTAACACTAATAGAATAGACGCTTTGGAGCTAGACAATCTACTTGAAGTCGCCGAGGCCACCGCCATATCGGCATACGAACGTCGGGAAAGTCGCGGTGCCCACGCACGCGAAGACTACCCAGAGCGCGACGACGCCAACTGGCTCAAGCACTCGATATACGATCCGATCAGCAAAACTTTGAGCAAGCGCTCGGTGAACTTCACGCCCAAGCAAGTAGACACCTTTGAGCCCAAGGCGCGGGTGTACTAAGTGAATGCCTTCGGCGCTGATAACGACAATATCGTATAGAATATCAATAACAACTTCACTAACTAGGAACAGAAAGATGGCCTACTCAAGCAAAGTTATAGATCACTATCAAAACCCCCGCAACGTCGGCAAGATGGACGCCAAAGCCAGCAACGTCGGCACCGGCATGGTCGGCGCCCCAGCTTGCGGCGACGTCATGCGCCTGCAAATCAAAGTCGGCGACAACGGCGTAATCGAAGACGCCAAGTTCAAAACCTACGGTTGCGGCTCGGCGATAGCTTCAAGCTCGCTGGCTACCGAGTGGATGAAAGGCAAAACCCTGGAAGAAGCGCAAGCGATCAAGAACACCGAAATCGTCGAAGAGCTGGCGCTACCACCAGTGAAAATCCATTGCTCTGTACTCGCCGAAGACGCCATCAAAGCCGCCATCGACGATTACAAGCAGAAGCAAGACCAAGCCACGGCTTAACTAAGCTAGCAGCAGCAATCATGGCAGAAGCACAGCTCGGGCTCAGCTTGGCGGCGGCGGAATTCATCCAAGGTCAGCTCACCAAGCGCGGCTCGGGACTCGGTATTCGTTTAGGGGTCAAAACCTCTGGTTGCTCGGGTCTTGCATACACCTTGGAGTACGTCGACGAGCAGCAGGAACACGACCTGCTGCTGCAATCGCACGGGGTCAACCTCTACGTCGACCCCAAGAGCATCGTCTACCTGCGCGGCACCGAGCTCGACTTGGTAACCGAAGGCTTGAACAAAGGACTCAAATTCAACAACCCCAACGTCAAAGCTTCTTGTGGGTGTGGCGAAAGTTTCTCGGTAGCTTAGCGGCATCTGAAACACAGCTCTAGGGCTGCATTGGCTTGGGTGGGTGGCGCTGGTACAGCTATGAACGTATTTATCAGCGGCTCCACGCAAGGAATTGGTTTAGGGATTGCGCGGCAATTCGCCCACGCAGGGCATCGCTTGGCGGTGCACGGGCTAGGCGATCAAGAACAAATCCAGCGAGTAACAGCGGAACTAGAGCAGCTAGGCGCGGCTGAGGTGCGCTATTTTGCCGCCGACTTCAGCCAAGCCTCACAGATAGACGCGCTCATGCAAGAGCTACGAGCTTGGGGCGAGCTCGACGTCTTGGTGAATAACGCTGGAGTGCAGAAGACCATCAGCCTCGCGCAGGCTGAGGCCGAAGATTGGGATCAGGTCTTGGCAGTCAACCTATCAGCCGCCTTCCACACCATGCGCCACGCTCTACCAACGATGGCGCAGCGCGGCTATGGCCGAGTAATAAACATAGCCTCAGTGCATGGCATAGTTGCCTCAAAAAACAAAGCGCCCTACGTCAGCAGCAAATTCGGCCTTATTGGTTTGAGCAAAGTAGCAGCGTTGGAATACGCCCAAGCTGGCAGCAAAGAGCTCGGCGGCGTAACCGTAAACTGCATAGCCCCAGGCTGGGTCGAAACCGCGCTCATAGAACCGCAGATAATGGCGCGCGCTGAACTACATGGCGGCGACAGAGCCGCCGGCATCAAAGACATGCTCAGCGAAAAGCAACCCAGCCTCCGCACCTCCAGCACCGAGGAAATCGGCGCACTAGCGCTCTGGCTCTGCGAACCCATAGCCCACAACATAACCGGCAGCGTCATCCCCATCGACGGCGGCTGGACTAGCCAGTAGTCGCTACGACTGTCACACACAAATAAACTAGTGAACATAGCTCAGCCCTTGCTAGCGACATAAAATTTATGCAAGCCATTCAATTTTAATGTTAATGGTGCTAAAATATGTTGAACTTTAGCAAGTAGGTATGTAAAGGGCCTATCATTTGGGTGTGATCGCTGTTTGCGAACATAAATTTTTGTGGTTATCTGTAAGCACCAGATAAACAAATCTAGATAGTAAACTGGATTAAGCATTATGAAATCATCACTAGCTTCGCTCACCAAACCAGGGCCTTACTTGACTGCTATCTTAGCGGTTACTATCGCTATCTATGCTGCAGCATACTCAGTATATTCGGCCAGCACATCAGATATTCAAGAGAAAGAGGTGGCTATCCGTAACGCGGTAATTGCTCAAAGGAGTCTACAACTAGAGATACGCCTATCAGAACTTGAGGCAAAAATGCGCAATTTAGAAAATTTAACCTCCCAAACATTAGCCTCACGAGAAGACTTTGAAAGCAGCTTTCAGATACAGAGCTCATTACTTCGGGAAGTGTTGGCTGATATTCAGGAGCATGTGCAAGATGCGGAGACGCTACCTGGTGAACAGCAGGAATGAGGGAATGGTGGGCAACTAACTGGGATAAATTTGCAGTGGTTATTTTTTCATCAGCAATGGCTGGAGTTATCGGCTTTTTCTCTGGTATTGCAGCGGTGCAAAATGATATCGCATCGCTTCGGGAAAGAGCTGCAGCGTTAGAAAATGAAGTTGCTAACTTAAAACCTCTGAGTTCAGAAGTGCGAAAAACAAGTCAAAGGTTGTCGAGTGTTGAGGATACCCAGGATTCACTAAAGCATCGAGCCGATGTGTCTGCAGAAATTAAACTATTACTAGAAGTAAATAGAGAAAATTCTAGAGTAGAGATGGTGAGAGAGCTACGAGCAATGATCGCTGAGGCCAAAAAATAGCATATGCTGTAGCGACAACTAGTAAGTTTGGCAAAGTTACATTAGTGGATTTATAGCTAAATAAATTTCCGGTTACCAAGTTTTTCATAAAACCAACATGCCTGACATAGACTGGCAATTTACGGCTAAGTTATGGATATATTCGGGTGCTGGCGCTTGGCACTTTGTAACCTTGCCAGTAGACATCGCCGAGCAGATAAAGTTCTACTGCGAGCGCCGACGTGGCTTTGGCTCGGTCAGAGTTAAAGCAGCTATTGGCTCGACCGAGTGGCAGACCTCAATATTCCCAGACAAAGCGTCGAACTCTTTCGTGCTACCGATTAAATCCGCAGTCAGAAAGCAAGAAGCTTTGACGGCGGGTGAAAATGTAACTGTGAAAATCGCTATCAGTGTCTGAACAAGATTCGGGGCACTAGTTGCTGCTTTCTTAACATTTGCTAGTCCGCTTGTCAAAAAAAATTTGTCAGCCTAAGGGTAGTCTGGCGGCAGGGGTTGCTTGCATGACTTTGGTGACGGCTTTGGCGTTCCTACAGCTGCGCGAGCCAACTGTAGAGTGGGTGCAGCATCTGATAACGCTGCAAGCAGAAATCCAGCAGCGCGGGGCTGGAGAGTTCGGGTGGATGCGCTTGACGCTGCCAAATGCTCAAGCCTTTGCGGCGCAACAAATCGGCGTGTTGATAATCGGCGGCAAAGCCTGCTGGGACGCGCTTATATTGCTCGCCGCGCACTTGCATCCCCTGAGCCGCCAATGCATCAATTATGTCTTGTAGCTCGCGCGCGCGGCTCGGGCTATAAACGGCGTTCTGATACAGCGGCAAAACTTCTTTGCCAAATTCAAAGCAACCAGCGCCAATTACCAACTCGCTCAGCTCAAGCCCGAAGAAGAAAGCTGGTTGCGCCCCAGCCTTGCTGTCGCGGGCACGCAGCAGCATATGCACATGGGTTTTGTACGGGGTCTTGTCCTTGCTAAAACGGACGTCGCGATAAATGCGAAACAGCTTGGCTTGCATGGCGACGCCGCTGAGCAGCGCCAAATCCTCAGCGAGTTGCTCGGCGAAGGCTTTGGCTGGAGCCTCGAGCTTTTGCTGGAATATCGATTTATGCTCGGTGAACCATTCTTTGTTATTATTGGCGCGCAAATCGCCCAGGAAGTTAATGCCTGCTTTTGGGAAGCCCTGGAAGTTACTCATGGCAAAACCTTGAAGATCGAATGCTAGCGATTATAGCTACGCTGGTCGCCACCGCAGTCAGCTCTAGCCTTGCCGTACTCACGCCTTAAAAATCCATCCAGTATCATGAAGAAAGCTATCTTAGTAATACTGCCGAACTGGTTGGGCGACATAGTGATGGCGCAACCGCTACTCAGCATCCTCAAGCTCAAGCAGCGCTGCGCCATCGACGTTTTAGGTCCAGAGTGGTCGCAGGATTTGGTGGCGAGAATTAGCGAGGTCCGACAAGGCTATACCTTACGCAGCGCCCACGGTCAGCTAGCGTTACGCCAGCGCTGGCAGCTAGCTCAGGTGCTGGCTGCTAACAATTATCACTCAGTCTACGTGCTGCCCAATTCGCTGAAGTCGGTGCTGGTGCCGGCTTTTGCTGGCATCCCGAGGCGCATTGGCTGGCGTGGGGAATGGCGCTTCTATTGGCTGAACGATATTCGCTTGTTGGACAAACGGCGTTATCCGCTGATGTACCACCGTTATGCCGCCCTGGCGTACCCATACGACTTTGACCTGAGCACGGTAAGCGTGCCCGCGCCAGCGTTGTCATGCAATAAGTCTCAAGCCCAGCAATTGCTCGACGAGTTCGATTTGCGCGGCACCAAGCTACTGGCAATCGCTCCAGGCGCGGCTTTCGGCGCCGCCAAGCGTTGGCCCGAGGCCTACTTTGCCGAGCTCAGTTCCTGGGCGATAGACCAAGGCTGGCGGGTGTTGTGCCTCGGCTCTCAAGCCGAGAGCTCGTTGGCGAGTTCCATCAAGAGCGCTATCGAAGTTGATCTACGCCACGGCTTCGTCGACCTTTGTGGTCAGACTACCCTCGGTCAAGCCATAGACCTGCTGTCGGTGGCGGATAAGGTGGTGACGAACGATTCCGGCTTGATGCACATCGCCTGCGCGGTCGGCAGCGCTCCTATTGCTATTTATGGCCCCACCGATTCTCGCCATACTCCGCCGCTACACCCGCACGCTACCATATTGGAGCACCAAGACCTCGACTGCCGTCCCTGCCACAAGCGCGATTGCCCGCTGCAACACCACCAATGTATGCGCGCGCTTAAACCCGATATGGTGATCGAGTTGTTGCAGGCGTAAATCCCTATATGACCTCCAGCGCTTGCACATCAGCATGATACGAGGAGCGCACTAAGGGCCCCGAGGCGACATTGGCAAAGCCCATGCTTGCGCCCAAGCGGGCGTAGTAGTCAAATTCTTGGGGCTCGACGTAGCGCTCCACTGGCAGGTGGTGTGGGCTCGGTTGGAGGTATTGCCCGAGGGTCACCATGTCGACCTGGTGTCGACGCAAGTCGTGCAGAACCTGCTCAGTCTCCTCCATGGTCTCGCCGATGCCGAGCATGATCCCCGATTTAGTAGGCACTTGCGGGCAACGCTGCTTGAACTGCTCGAGCAGGCGCAAAGACCAGGCGTAATCGGAGCCGGGGCGCACTTTGAGGTACAGGCGAGAGACGGTTTCCAGATTATGATTGAAGACATCCGGCGGGCATTCGTTCATCAAGCGTAATGCCACTTCCATCCGCCCGCGAAAATCGGGCACCAAAATTTCCACCTTGGTGTTGGGGTTGTGTTTGCGCACGGCTTGGATGCAGGCGACAAAGTGTCCAGCGCCGCCGTCGCGCAGGTCGTCGCGGTCTACCGAGGTAATGACCACGTAGCGCAAATTGAGGTCGGCTATGGAACGCGCCAGGTGCTCGGGCTCTTCGCTATCGAGCGCTAGCGGGCGTCCGTGCGCGACATCGCAGAAGGGGCAACGCCGAGTGCAGATATCGCCCATGATCATGAAGGTGGCAGTGCCTTTGGCGAAGCACTCGGGGAGATTGGGGCACGAAGCCTCTTCGCAAACGCTGTGTAGATTGCGCTGGCGTAGCATGGTCTTGATGTGCTGCACTTTGCTGCTTGACGACGGCAAACGCACCCGCAACCAAGGCGGCTTGGGCAAGGCTGGGGTCGGTATTATTTTTATCGGTATGCGCGCGGTCTTTTCGGCGCCGCGCTGTTTAACTCCAGCTTGCATCGTCGTTGCTCGTGATTTATGCGCTCGACGGCGCGTAGACTTTGGCTATTAAATAATCAGCTAGCTGCTTGCCAGCTTCTGCGGGTGTTAATCTTATTCCCAGAGTTTGCAGGCTGCTCATGCTGACATTGGTTAAGCCGCAAGGTTGTATGGCGGCGAAAGGCTCAAGGTCGTTGCAGACGTTGAGCGCGAGGCCATGATAGCTGCAACCTCGGCGCACGCGCAAACCCAAGGAAGCAATCTTGGCGCCGTCGCTCAAGTAAACGCCCGGGGCATCGGTGCGCGGTTGGGCAGCGACGCCGTAGCCAGCCAACAAGTTGACGACGCTTTGCTCCAAGTTGCTCACTAAGGCGCGCACGCCGATCTGCAGCCTTTTGATGTCAGCCAGCCAATACAGGACTATTTGCCCGGGTCCGTGCCAGGTTATCAATCCGCCGCGGTCGCTCTGCACCACCTCTGCTGCCGCCGCCAGATCGCCAATGTCGTAACCGGCGCCGCGCCGACCCAAGGTGTAGACTGGCGGGTGCTCGACTAACCATATTTGGTCGCGGCTGACGGCGTCTCGATTTTCGGTGAAAGCGCGCATTTGTTGCCAGCAAGCCCTGTACGCTTGGTTGCCCAGGTCATGAACTTCGACTAACACCGCGCACACGCAGGCGAACCAGAGTTGCTCGGCTTCGCTATGGCTATCGACTTAACTTGTCGAGGGCGGCGTCGACCCAAGCAGATCGATTTTGCCTAAGAGGCTTTTTTACTGGAAGTGCTCAGCGAACGACCCGAGAAGCGTTTGCGGTAACGCTCGACCCGACCCTGGGTGTCGACTATACGCTGCTGGCCAGTGTAAAAGGGATGGCATTTGGGACATACTTCTATGGCGAGCTCGTCTTTCTCCAGCGTGGAATTGATGACGAATTGATGACCACAACTGCAGTGCACCTGCACTGAGTTGTAGCTGGGATGGATGCTAGCTTTCATGGTTTAATCTTTAGCAATGTTTTGAAAATTGTTTGCAATAGCCTTATTCGACTACTGCCGGAACCTCCGCCTCAGCAGCCGATTCCGGCGCTGGGATGGCTATCGCGGGGTCGCCAGAGCTGATGGTCGTGGGGTTGGCGATCTCTTGCTCGGCTTGGGTCAGGCGAGTGTTAATATCGGTTAGCAGGCGGCGCAAGTCTATGATCGAGTTGTTGGTCTGGGCTCGAAAACGGTTCAAGCTTTCTATCGCGGCGGTGAAGTCGGCGTCCTCGGTTTCGAGCAGGGCGCGCACGGTTTGGGTGTCGTTACGCAGCACTGCTATCTGGCTGCTAAAGCGCTCCTGATTTTCTTGCAGCACTCCGAGCACTTCTACTACCCGACCTTGCTGCTGGTCTATAACTTCGATCTGCCCGCGCAAGCGGTCGTTCGAGTTGCGCACCGATTCCGCCATGTTGAGCTGAGCTTTTTCGATCTCGTCGAAGAAGCCTTGGCTGAGCGCCGTGCCCACCGAGGCGATCTCATTACTTATGGCTTGGGCGACGCTTTCCAAGTCTGTGATAGCTTGATCGAGGTTATCGATCTCTTGCTTCTGCGTGCTGAGCTCGGTTTTGAGCGGCTCCGTAGCGGTGTCGATGCGGATGCGGCTGTTTTCGCTGTAAGTGTCGAGCTGCTCTTTGACCTGGTTGGCGAGTTGGGTTAGCTGGCGTTTGGTCTCGTGCACTGAACTCAAGGTGCTAACATCGCGCTCGGTGCCTTCGGTGCTCGATATCGCCAATTCGCGATTCAGCACTTCCAGCTCTTGCTGCATAACCGCTATCAGCGCCTGCTGCTGAGTCAAATAATGGTAACCGCCAAAGGCCAACCCGGATACGCACAAAATCAACACCACAAACATGAAAGCGCTGAAGACGTTGCTACGCGCTTGCTGCTGCTGGTGACGGATCTTGTATACCGCCAGATCTTCAGCTTCAATGGATAGCTTGCCGGAATTCGGGGTGCGTGGCGCCATGCTCTAACCTCTTAAGTGTCGCTCGTTTAAGTGTCGCTCGCGTCAGCGCTGGCGCGCTCTAACAATTCGCGCAAGGAATCGTCGGCGTGCATCTGCTCGACTATATCGCAGCCACCGACCAGCTCGCCGCTGACGTAAAGCTGAGGGAAAGTCGGCCAGTCCGAATACTTGGGCAGCTCGCGGCGTATTTCCGGATTTTCCAGAATATTCACGAAAGCAAAGCCGTGCCCGTAGCTCGCCAATATTTGCACCGCGCGCATAGAAAAGCCGCACTGCGGCATCTGCGGCGTACCTTTCATGTATAGCAGGATATCGTTGCCTTCGATCTGGCTTTTGATTTTGGCAGTTACTGAGGGTTCTGCGGTCATTGGTGTAGCTTCGAGTGTAGATTGGTCGGGCATTGGTAAATTGCGCGGTAGCGGCTTGCCGAGATTAGCTTGATGAACACTCGCGGGGGCGCATATAATTGCTGGGTTGTTTTATAGACACCCGTTAGCCGCTAGCTTTGCCGCCGAGACTGCCGTATCTGTGGGATAATTCTAGCATTTATTGAGCTCAAATTTATGGTCAAGATTAAAATTTTACCGCACGCCGAGCATTGCCCGCAAGGAGTCGAATTCGAGAGCGAAGCTGGCGTCAGTTTAATTAACGCCGCAGCGCGCGCTGGAGTACATATCGAGCACGCTTGCGAGAAATCCTGCGCCTGCACCACTTGCCACGTAATAGTACACACTGGCTTCGATTCTTTGGCAGAGGCCACCGAAGACGAAGACGACATGCTCGACAAAGCCTGGGGCTTGGAAGCCACTTCGCGCTTGAGCTGTCAAGCCTTGGTCGGCGCCGAGGACTTGGTGCTGGAAATCCCCAAATACACCATCAATCAGGTTTCCGAGAGACATTAATCGAAGCATTATGAAATGGAGCGACACTCTAGACATCGCCATAGCCTTGGAGGATAAGCACTCCGACGTCGACCCGCAGTGGGTACGCTTTACCGATTTACACCGCTGGATCACCGAGCTCGATGGTTTCGACGACGATCCGGAAAAATCTAACGAGAAGATTTTAGAAGCCATCCAAATGGCTTGGATTGACGAGCACGATTGACGCGGCGAATCCAGCTCAGCACCTTACTTGAGCCCGTCCTGACAAATTCTGACAACCCAGCAACTACATTAACATGGAACACACCTTATCGATCATCAAGCCGGACGCAGTTCGCGGCAACAACATCGGCGCCATCCAGAATCGCTTTGAGAAAGCCGGCCTGAAAATCGTCGCCATGAAAATGCTCCAGCTCAGCCGCGAGCAGGCTGCCGGCTTTTACCGCGAGCACGAAGGCCGACCCTTCTTCGACGATTTGATGCAGTTTATGACCTCGGGACCAGTGGTAGTGCAAGTACTAGCTGGCGAAGACGCTATCAACAAAAATCGCCAGATCATGGGCGCCACCGACCCCAAGCAAGCCGCTGCAGGTAGCATCCGCGCCGATTTTGCCAGCAGCATCGACGCCAACGCAGTGCACGGCTCCGACAGCCCGAAATCAGCGCAGCGCGAGATAGCTTACTTTTTCAGCTCTATCGAGCTTTGTGCTTAAAAATTACTCGCCTCATGCTCCAGCCTAAGCACTTAGGCTGCATTCTGGCAGCGCTGCTCTTGGCAGCCTGCGCGACTTCGCAAGAAGAAAGCGACGAGCTTTTCGAAGGCCAACTGAGCATTGGCATTGAGTATCTGAAAAAAGGCGATATCGCCAATGCCGAAGCCCTGCTGCGGCGCGCGCAAGCTAGACGCCCCAACGACCCACGAATGTTCAACGCTTGGGCGCTGTGGCACCAAAGCCAAGGCGAGCAGGAGCAGGCTGTCGACTATTTTCGTCGCGGGCTGGCGCGGCACCCCGAGGACCCGCTGCTCAATAACAACTACGGTGTATTCCTCAACCAAAGCGGCGAATACGACTCGGCAATAACTTATTTTCAGACCGCGCTGCGCTCGCCAACCTACGACAACCGCGCCATGGCTTTTGAAAACCTCGGCGATACCGCGATGGCAGTCAAGCGCACCGACCTGGCATTGGATTCCTACACATCGGCGCGGCAATTAGCCCCCGAACGCTGGATATTATTGCTTAAACTAGCCCAAGCCCACAGCTCGAATAATGAACCACAATTGGCCCTGGAGCGTATTCAAGGCTACATGAACGCGCTGCAACGACTTAAAATACGCCCATCGCAAAGCGACCTCGAGCTCGGCGCGGCCATAGCAGCGGACAACAAGCAGTGGTTGCTAGTCGATCGCTACCAGGAAATGATCAATGAACAGCAATAGAACACCGACCAACGCGCCCGCCAACCAAGTCAACCAGATTAACGTTGGCCTCGAACTGCAGCGCCTGCGCCTGCGGCAAACGCGCACCATCGAAGCCATAGCCGAGGCGCTGAAACTGACCACCGACATGGTCAACCACTTGGAGAACAATAACTTCGACAAACTACCCAACAAGGTTTTTGTCCGTGGTTATATCCGCAATTACCTCAACCTGCTCGACGTACCCAAGGCGCGCGCCGACGACCTCATCGCGCAATTCAATCGTAGTATTGATCATTCGACCGAGGCGCAATCCGGGCATCGGCTGGCGATAGAAACCGAGCATCAACGCCAAGACCTGGCGCACCGCCGCATCAAGCTGATGGGCGACCAGCAGCAGTACAAGATCGATTCCTCGGGCGCGCGCTGGAAAATCTGGGTCGCCTTGGCAGCTATTGCTCTGATGATGGTATTGGGTTGGTTGCTATTCATCGACCCTGCCGCCGAGCCGCCAAGCAGCGCCAGCGTCGACTCGCAAGTGAACTTACTGAGTAGTATCGATATCGACGAAGTTCAACCCGTGAGCAGCGCCGAACCCCTGATTGCTCCCGCGAGTCCGGTAGAGCCACCAGAAGCCTTGGCAATACCGCTAACCAGCACCGAGCTCATCATCGACGAACTCGCCAACGCCGTGGTCGACACTGGCGTTGGCGCGGCGCCGCAGCCTTTGCCGAGCAGCATTAACGACAGCGCCGCGCTCGGCTCTGAGCAACCCGAGCCCGAATCCGAAATCCTGCTACCCATGGGCTCCTTACCCGAAACCGCGCAAATATTGCAGCCCGACCCAGCTCTGCGCCTGGTGTTAAATTTTCGCGAAGAAAGCTGGATACAAGTCGGCGACGGTAGTGGCGAAATACTCATAGACGGCGTCTACCAACTCGAAGACGTCATCAACCTCAACGCCGTCGCTCCAGTCAACTTTCACCTCGGCAACAGCGCCGCCACCTCCATCGTCTACCAAGGTCGCGAACTCGACTACTCCGCCTTCATCAGCCGCAACGTCGCGCGCTTTACTCTCGAGGCTGATGGAACTTTGACGCGGTTTTTTTAGGCTAACGAATAGTTAGCCAGTAACCAAGCTCAATAATAAGCGTTGCTCTTATCGCTGTGGTCGGTGCCGTCGCGGATGGCTTTGAGGGTGGGGAGTTGGTCGAGTAGGGTTTTCTCTACGCTATTTTTTAAGGTTACGTCGACTAAGCCGCAGCCTTGGCAGCCGCCGCCAAAGCGCAACACGGCGACTTCGGGATGGTCGCGGTTGGCGATTATCAGGTCGGCTTGGCGCTTGAATCGCTTGATGCCGGTGTAGATAATTGGCAAACGGAGTGTTTGCTATCCGCTGCTTTGGTGAATTCGCTGATGCCAGCGTTGATTTCGCGCTTGATTTGTTTGGGGGTTATGCCGTGGTCAATGTTCCACTGCTCCTGATAGCTGCGGCATTTCCACGAGGCTCTTAAGCGGGGTATTTGTTTTTTCGAGGACAAGCTTACCGAGTTGACCGGACTAATCTAACATAACAGTATCTATTATCACGCTCCCTACGGCCGTCGCTCCCGTGTTCAAGGAGTATTCTCCAAGCATAGTCGCTATCGCTAGCATAAGGTGAGGCGGACCAATAGCAATACTTGCTATTAGGGAATATGTCTTGGTTTATTGCTGGATCATAGCGATCGTAGGCTACTATGGAGCGCAGCTCTTTTATATTGGGTAAACGCCAATCAGCATGTCCACTAAACGAGTAGCTATTAGCTGCTTCTAAAGCCGAATACCAATCATATTCGCTAGCTGCCCAGAGACAATAGTTATCATCAACTTCGTAGGTTTGTCCCAAACTGCATCGCAGCCACATCAAGCCCGTCTCCGTATCGGTTACAGTGGCATCACCATGAAGCTCGTAGCGAGAATTAGGCCAGTCGTTGTCTATGTAGTCCTTAATAGTTTGAGCTGACAGGCTATAGGACAGTAGGAGTAACAATATAATATATCTGTGCATAGTAAATTAGTAATTGGTTAGCATCATAAACCACAGTTGCAAATAAGCCTGCCACACCAGTTCGCCATACAAGTTTAGTAAAAAATTCAGTGTTTAAACCTTACCAAGCGAATATAACTTTCTTCATTACGATCAGAGTAACTACATGAATCTGAGCCATTATAGAAATATATTTTACAAGCCTCATCATAATTATTGGCGCTAGGTGAGGCAGACCAGTACATACTTGATATAGTATTTGGAAAGTAGTTAGTATCAATTGCAGGATCGTATTTGCTCAAGTCAGCTATGCCCGCCAATTCGTTGATATTGGGCACACGCCAATCTTCGTAACCACAAAGTTTATTATCATTGGCGCCGTTTACTAAGGTATCCCAATCTTCGTAGTACTCGCCCTCTCTGCTATCAGAATCGTAACCTATAGCGCTGATACCGCCCCATCTGTATGTGTTATCCTTATCATGAATGCTTCCGTCATCAGTTT
The DNA here is from genome assembly GCA_965229495.1 of Gammaproteobacteria bacterium. Taxonomy (GTDB): domain Bacteria; phylum Pseudomonadota; class Gammaproteobacteria; order CBDBNL01. The sequence goes on along the minus strand of OZ245880.1, from coordinate 2,127,700 downwards.
TAACTTCCCAAACAAAGCCAGTTACGTTGTCTCGTACACATGACCAGACAGTGGCACTAGCGGCGAGAGCGTTGCCATTTCTGTCGAGCTTGGTGAAAGAGAAGCCAGCGTGACCATCAGAGTCATCGTCATTGGTTGCGTCTCGACCCTGGTGGCAATCCTGTGGGGCAGATGTGTCAGAATTGCAATTGCTTCTATTACCAGCCGGATAGTCGCCGTGCCAGTCAATGCCTGTGTCGTTCAGGGTGCCTGGAATTGGGTTGGTGGTGGTAGTATGCTGTGGAGTGGCGCTAACATAATCATCTGCTAGCTGCACATCACCATCAAGAGTGGCCTCTATCCAATAATAGTAGGTAGTATTGTTAATCAGTCCCGTATCAACGAAGGGGGATGACACGCTGCTGATGATAGTACTTTGCCCAGTGATGCTGGAGCAATAGCTGATATTGCTAAGGTCGCAGTCAGGATTATCGCTGCGATAGATATTGTATGAAGTGCCGATTGAATATGGTGTCCAAGTGAGGGTGGCTTGCCCCTCACCTCCTTCCGCAGCCAGATCTGTAGGTGTTATGATGGGTTTAACGAGCAAATCAATTATCGCATTGTCGGTAAATTTACCATCATCTACCATGAGCGTGAAACTATAAGTACCCTCAGCATCAGCGGTGAACGTGGCGCTCGGCATGGTAACTGAACTGAGATGTGCACCTTGTCCTACAGGCTGACTCCAAGCATAAGTTAAATCATCGCCGTTGGGGTCGCTGCTGCCGCTGCCATCTAGTGTAACTTCATCGCCGACAACAATATTATCAGGGTTTACAGTGATATTGGCGACTGGCTGATATGAAGCGTAATTTTGCTCTGGGCTAAGGTCTATTGCGCAGGACGCACTACTGTTATTACCTTGGGCATCGCTGACCATGACTACTGGTAAAAATTTATCGCCTTCAGAAGCTGAATAATCAAATACGTACTCATTCACAGAAGATACAGTAGCCTCAAAAGTAGACTCTAAGCCATCGCTATACCAGTAGACTTGCTCCAAGTCACCATCATAATCGTTAGCCACTAGCTGCACATAGCCCATGCGCTCATCGTAATCAGCGGTGCAATTTAATACATCTATAGTTGGTGCTGAGCCAACCTTATAACTAAGTTCTGGCCATATGCTTTCAGCCAGCAAAGCATCTAAATCAGATGCCGAGCCGAGCATGACCACCAAGCCATCCTGTCGATCAATATCGGTAAGCTGTAATATGCCTCTGCGCATTAAGTCCTCATTTACGTCACTGCTACTGGAATAAGCAAACCATTCACCATATTCGTAGCCCCAAGCTATGAACATTTCGTTAGCGATTGAAGCGAGCACTTGCTGCACCTGCCCTTGCTGACCACCAATATAGTTAGCACCCTCTGATAGCCTCAGCTCCTCAGCATCGGTAGCGGTGGTTGTAGGGTAGTTCCAGATAAAGTCCGCATTGGATTTGATCCAGTAGGCTTGTCTGACACGCAAAATTGTCAACTGCTCGGCGCTAGTGAGCTCATAGTCGCGCGACCAACCCAGAGCACCGAGCTCGCTATCAATGGTGCTGAGTAATATTATTTCGGATGGTAAGTTTTCAACATCAAAGCCAGACTCTGGCAAAGATAAAGCAATAAAATTCCAACCAGTAAACACATTGATAGGAGTCGGGATGATGGTAGGATCGTAGCTATCGGAGTGCGCTAATTCCTCATCAGCATTGCTATAGCCATCACCATCTATATCAGAATCACAAACATCACCAATTGAGTCGCTATCTATATCTGATTGCTCTGGGTTAGCTATATCGGGGCAATTATCTGCTGATGAAATAATGCCATCGCTATCAGGGTCGCCGGCGTAAATACTAACGTTGAAAGCAATTTCATTTGATAGCTTGTCGTTGTAACTTAGGGCTAACGCGAAGGCATCAGTGCCGATAAAGCTAGGATCAGATTCATAGATTATATATTTGTTATTGCTATAGCTCAAAGTGCCGTTGGCGGGCGAAGTATTTTCTATGAAGTCATAATCACTGATAGTGTCCGTACTGCTAGCTATCGAATACTCAAAGCTGATCGAAACGCCAGTGGCTGATTCGACATCGGCAGATTCGGACTCAAGTACCAGGGTCAAATAGTAGTAATCGTCAGCATCGTTAGGATCTGTATTGTTGATATACTCTTGCAGATTGCTATCGCCATCACCATCATTATCGAGTGCGGCATCTGCAGCGTCCAGTGGATCAAGACCATTAGCCAGCTCGTATTCATCGGGCATGGAATCGCCATCATCGTCTTCGTCTGCATTATTACCTATTCCGTCCCCATCGCTATCTAAGGTCTCGGAGGGATCGTTAGGAAATGCGTCCGAGTCATTAGCTACGTTGTCGCCATCTATATCAGAGTCGCAGGCATCACCTACGGAGTCGCCGTCAAGATCGGACTGCGAGTTATTGGCTACAACTGGACAGTTATCATTTTCTGAATCAATGCTATCGCCATCTGGATCATTGGATACCAGTAATCTAACGGTGGCTATATTAGAGTCGTATAGTCCATCATTGGCTATGTAAGTGAATTCTGTTTCGTAATTCTGATCAGAGTCATCGTTAGCGCTGCTGGTGAATATGAATTCACCTGTTGAGCTATCTATCGACAAGCTGCCTTTAACTGTATAGCTAACGATGCTATAGCTAAGATGGTCATTATCGGCATCAGTTGCTTCTAGCTGACCGCTGAAGCTATCGCCTAGCTGCACATTGAACGCCATATCGTTTGCGACAGGTACAGAATTGATGCTGTCCGTTATGTTGACATACACCTCAGATAAGTCAGAAACTGCACCATATTGGTCATAGACACGATAAGCAAAGTAGTCCAGAGCCGTCAAGTCAGATACATCGTTGGTGTATGTAAACGCGATACCACTGCTATCTAATGATAGCTCTAAGGAGCCTTTACTTGGTTCGCTGTATATAGCCCAATCTACTAGCTGGTCACCTTCAATATCGCTGCAGGCGAGTGTGCCAGAGATGGTGGAACCGTTGAGCCCAGATATGGTCTGGGCTTGGCATACAGGAGCAGTATTGCTGAAGCGACCTGGCACATTGTCTAATTCATCATCGGGTTGGCAAACGCCATCAGAATCCTCATCAAGGTAGCCGTAGGCATCATCGCAAGCATCAATGTTATCTCCCCAGCCATCGGCATCGCTATCAAGCCATTCATTCGGATCCAAGGGGAATAGATCTATGGTAGGCAGTGGCGAAGTTATGACATCTGATACAGAGTAACCAACTACTAACTCAACGTAACCATCGCCATCGCTATCACCGCCAAGCGCAGGGTCAGCTGGGTACATATCAAGTATTAGGGCCGGTCTGGATGTGCTATCCGCCCCCGTGTAGCCAGCATTCCAGTAATCTGGATGACCATCGGCATCGCTATCGACACTTGCAGCAGGGTCGTCTATGAATTGATCCTGATCCTGGCAGAAAGAATCGCCATCAGCATCAGCCCAACCCCATTTATTATTAGGGCAGGCATCTAGGATTAGTCCTGTAGCGGAATCTTGCTCGCCATAGCCAGCATTCCAGAAGTCGGGATAGCCATCGCCATCATCGTCTACGCTAGCAGCTATATCGCTGGGGAAATGATCCTGGTTATCAGGAATACCATCACCATCGCTATCGTCTGCCAAGGCGTCGGCTTCGGGATCAATAACTTGGATGCTAACATCGCCACGAGCTTCGCCGTATTCCGTTGCGATTAGCAACGTTGCTCTGTATATGCCCGCAGCGTCCGCAATAAAGCTAACCGGAGCTGCTAAATTGCTGGCGGATGCTACAGCCAGCTCTGCAGTATTATCCTCGGGAGTTAGCAAGCTCCAAGAGTGATCAACGTAAACTTCCTCTACTTTAGTTATACTTGCCGCGCTAAGAGCTATATTTATCGTCTCTCCCTGAGAGATAACTAGCTCAGCGGTTTCTAAGACAAGCTCTAAATCTTCAGCCTGAGGGAAGATATTATTGACAACGCTCTTCCATTCATCAGCACGCTCGACAACAAGCCCATACTTAGTAAGCATTTCTTGCTGCCGAGCTATTAGGTCGTAGAGTTCGGTATCACTACCCCACTGATTGAGAGCCAGACCTAATTCAGCGCCGATGTCGACACCACTATTAGCAATATTTATCCAGTTCGACAAAGCTGCACCTCCAGTAGCTGGGAACAATATGGCAGCAGAGTCGAAGGCAACATTAATGGTGGAGTTAACAACAGTATGCCAGTCAGGATCGATGCTAGAGACTTCCAGAGAAATCCAATCGAAATAAAAATGATCAAACATCTGGAAAATATTAAGCCAACTTGAGCTTTCTAGTGCGTTTGCAGTATTAACTATCTTAGTGTTATAGGAAGCGATATTATCGTATGTGCCATCTGTTAGATAATATTCTGAATAGCCAGCGTAATCGTACAGAATGGCTAAGACATTGGGTAGTAGCTGCACCTCTTTCATGTAGTTATCAGCATCATCGAGCACCCCAGTAACATTAACTGTTAAATTCAATACGGCCAGTGGGGAGGCAAAAGCCTCTAACTTTTTGTTAAATACGGCAACTTTTTTGGCAGTAAGTTTGTAATGCCCCAATACTTTAGAGGCGTTACCTAAAGTAGAGTAGGAGGTACTAGCTACAGTATCTACGAATTCAATAAAACTGGATAATGTAAATTCAGAGTCAACGTACAGAGCTAACTTGCTAAAGAAATCAGCCTGACTGACCATTATGGATTGCCTTAACTCTGCTACAGCTTCCGCTAGGGCTTGGTCTATTAAATCACCTCTACCTTGCTTCGTAACTTCATCGATAGCATTTTGTAAGGCATCTAGTTTGGCGGCGATTATCCCATCCTGCACCATAACATCATTCAGTATCGCAAACTGCTCATAGGCCCCAGCGAAGCCATTCACTGTACTATAAGTAGTATTAACCAAACCTAGTATATTCTTGATATTGCCGATAAAGGCTGCATCTTTTTGAAGTGAACTCAGCGAATCCTCAGATAGCCATTTCAACAAAGCGGCTTGCAGATTAGGATTATCTTGCGAATCAGAGACTAGGCTAACAATATTATCAAAGGCATTACTGCCAACAGAAAAATTCTCTAGCAGATCTTCGCCTAAATTATCAACTAAAATAGATTGAGTTTTATCGACCAAAGCTGCTGGCATTTGAACTGTTGCTACAAGCAAACTCTCAGTCTCTCCTAACGCGCTGGCTGAATAGGCAGCTTGATCAACCAGAGGCGATTCGTATAAGGCTCTTTTTATGATGGCCTTGTACGAAGCCTTTCTTTCCTCGGCAGTCAAACCACTAGGGCTATGCAACCCACAGGTGTTCCATGAACTCCACCACCAAGTGCTCTCACAAGTGAAGCTGCGAACCCGTTGCTCACGATAGAGGTGATCTATTGGCAGGGTATAGTTATCAAAAGTATTTTCGTATACTTTTTTCTCTAATGCCGCCGTTAGTAAGTTCAAGGTGCGCTTAGGCGGTAAGTAGATTGAGTTGTTGCGAGTTACGGTAAAGTTGCTGTAATAATCATTGGGATCGTCTAGCAAGTAATTGAAATATTCGTTTTCATAGTTAGCAGCTACTTCCGCTTTTATGGCAATGGTATCACCATCTTCCTCAATGTAGGATACTAACTCGATTACATCTTCACCTAGGTAAACATAGTGCGGCTGTATTTCATAAATACTAGCCTTGCTAATATTGAGATTAACGGCTTCTGGGGTGGATAGAGAATCGTCATCAGCGCCGAACTCTATGGTATATTCTCCTAAGGGCACATTAGTTATTTTAGTTGTAGTTATCCAATTGCCGCTATAGCCGAATATATCGCCTGCAGGGCTTATTCGCCAAACCGCGCCTTGGTCAATAAGGTCTTGGCTAACTTTTATCGAAATAGTGCTAAGGGTATCGACTTCGTCATTTTCATCTGTAACCAGAAATAGCTCGGACTTGCCGCTACTATGACCGTATATCTGCTCGTCAGCCAAAACCTCATAGCTAGCGCCTACTACTTCTAAGCTAGCATCGGCATCGGTTACCGTGTGCGTGAAGGTGAAATTACCGCCCATCGCGGTAATTGCCTGATACTCGGCACCAGAAGTCAGCGTGATATGGATCGTCTTATCGTCAGCAAGTGCCGCGTCAGCGTCTTGAGGTATATCGACGCCCAATCTTCCGGTTATCTCTATCTTGTCTCCGACTTGTGCGTAAGTTTCTCTGGCAGCAACATCGTATATTGCTGTGCGCAACTTATCCACGTAGAGGGGCGTCGCTTGCGATGTATAGCTCGACAGTATATTGCCGTCAGGATCTGATATTGCCGCAGTTAATTCGTAGCTGCCAGAAACTTCCGGTAGCCAAGATTGTGTGAGAAATTGTGATGACTCTTCTAGTAATACTCTTTCAGTGCTCTCCCAATGTTTTACGTTATAGTCGCCGTTATCGTTTCTAGTTTGTATTAACAGATAGAGTTCGTAGTTGCTAGAAGCGTCGCCGGAGCTAGTGAAAGTAACATTCATATGAATGGTGTCATTTATGTAGCCATAGGATGACGAGTCGCTTGCTTGGTTTGAGCTGTCGGCAAATTGGACGTTATTAATATCGACATCGTAAATGTAGGGCCAAGTGAAGGCAATATCTTCAGTGTTATCCTCTTCGTTCTTAGTGCTGCTATTGTAAATTTCGTCTACAGCATCTCCAGCGTCGGCTACAGCTCTGAACTGCATGGAACCGCCCATATTCACTGGAACGCTTAGGCACTCGGCGTCATCATCGGTTGCTCCAGCGCCGAGTCCGAATACAGAGACGTCGCCGATGGTAACGCCGACAGTACGCTCGCCTATTGGCTGGAAGCCACTATCAGTAGGGTCGTTGCGGCTGCTGCCAGTAGCTTGGTCGTCATTTTGGTAGAATTTGATGGTAAAGGCATCGGCGTCGGCATCACCGGAGTTGGTAGCTACCGCGCAGATATCCACGCTATCACCGCGATGATTAGGGTCGTTAGAGATATCACCAGGAACCTGGTAAATATTTTGAATTTCTAAGTTGGGTCTAGGAGCTGGCTGCCACTCTACAGTCAGTTCATCACCATCATTACTGGTATCTTGCTCCATGGCGTTGGTTCCGACAATAATTACCGCCTCGACCAGCTTATCGCCTGCCGTAGCAAATTTATTGGCAGGTGCGATGCAAGAGAAATCTTCAGTTACGTTGACTCCCAAGTCGCCATCGTTCCAATTGGTGTCAGTACAAACATGATTGCCAGACACGTAAAACTCAACCGTGAAGTCGTCATCGCCAGTAAACAAAGCCTGATCCCAAGCTGCATTTCCGACGTTTTGCACAGTAGCGAAAAACTCGACATCGCCTTCTAACACAGGAGGATTGGGGCTATAACTTAAGGAAATTATTTCGAGGTCGGGCTCGGGTGGTTCTACCCAGGTAACACTACCGAAATCATAAGTATTGTTATTAGCATTTTGCTCTACAGCATTGGAGCCTGTGACAATAACAGCTTCAACTTGCTTGGCGCCTGCTACAGAGAACTTACTAGCAGATGCTGTACAGGAAAAGACTTCACTGTCTGCTTCTTCTAAGTCGCCAGAGTTAGTATCAGAGCAAACATAATCACCAGCAACGTAGAATTCAACGCTGAAATCATCGTTACCAACAAATAGCGACTGATCCCAGTCGGCATCACCTGTGTTTTTAACAGTAGCGGAAAATAGTACATCGCTCTCTAGGACAGGTGGATTAGGGTCGTAGCTTGCGGATATTATTTCTAAATCGGGTTTAGGCGGTTCATTTACTGTGAAAGTTTTTTTGGCGCAGTCATTACTAGACGATTCATCATTACTATGGTTATAGATACAAACGTACACATAATTGCTGCCACTACTGCTGGCAGTGTAGCTATCACTTGTTTCGTAGTCTGTATCGCCAGCATCTATGCCGTTATTGGAATCAGTATCGTAATGCGATGATGTGGAATTGTAGTAATATTTCATATTAAAGCTTCCAGAATCAGCGTCTCCTCTATTTTCTATAGTAACGTAAACGTCAAATTTTTCATTCAGCTCGATTGTGCTTCCTGATTTAGCTCGGACTTGTATGTCGCTAGATGATATCGACAGATCCGATTTAGGTGGCTCATTTACTGTGAAAGTTTTTTTGGCGCAGTCATTACTAGACGATTCATCATTACTATGGTTATAGATACAAACGTACACATAATTGCTGCCACTACTGCTGGCAGTATAGCTATCACTTGTTTCGTAGTCTGTATCGCCAGCATCTATGCCGTTATTGGAATCAGTATCGTAATGCGATGATGTGGAATTGTAGTAATATTTCACATTAAAGCTTCCAGAATCAGCGTCTCCTCTATTTTCTATAGTAACGTAAACGTCAAATTTTTCATTCAGCTCGATTGTGCTTCCTGATTTAGCTCGGACTTGTATGTCGCTAGATGATATCGACAGATCCGATTTAGGTGGCTCATTTACTGTGAAAGTTTTTTTGGCGCAGTCATTACTAGACGATTCATCATTACTATGGTTATAGATACAAACGTACACATAATTGCTGCCACTACTGCTAGCAGTATAGCTATCACTTGTTTCGTAGTCTGTATCGCCAGCATCTATGCCGTTATTGGAATCAGTATCGTAATGCGATGATGTGGAATTGTAGTAATATTTCACATTAAAGCTTCCAGAATCAGCGTCTCCTCTATTTTCTATAGTAACATAAACGTCAAATTTTTCATTCAGCTCGATTGTGCTTCCTGATTTAGCTCGGACTTGTATGTCGCTAGATGATATTGACAGATCTGGTTTAGGTGGTTCGATAGTGAATACATACCAAGTGTGAGTCTCAATATAATCTGATTCGTCGTATATAAAAGCAGATACAGTAGTATCAGAAGAAAGGGCTATAGCGATAGATGGGTCAATAGCAAGCCAACCGGAATCTTGCATCCCAATATATTCGTCATCAATAAACCAGTAAGTTTGCTTGTACCAAGCAATACCATCAATTTCATACGTGTACTCTCGGTCTGTATAAGCAAAAGCATAATTAGTCTGGCTAGAGCCGTATTGCGAATAATAGGTTTCTGCAGAAATAGAGGTTGTAGTAGTGGCCGCTAGTATAGATAGTAATATAGAAATGGCTGATAGGAGCTTATTCATACTTTTGTCAAATGAAAAATTGCAACCAATAGTCTCGCGTAAAAATATTTAGTTAACATTAAAGACTAGGTACTTCACCAATACTCTCCAACCTCACATCAGGCACTGCCAAAACAAAATCCATCTTCCTTTCATAGCCCAATTCTTCTACTATTAGAGTAGCAGTATCTGGATGTAGAAAATAGGCTGGCGAGGTGAAAATTGGAGTTGTGGCATCATGCGGTTCGTAGAAGGCCAGTTTAATATTTTTGTGGCGGTAGTTGCTGGGTAGTTGTATGGTTTGTGGGAAAAGCTTGTTCTCAAGTTGCAGATTAAAGCTGAGGGCTGGGCTTAATTTGTCCACTTCGCTTGGAGCAAGCACGACATTCGATAGCAGCTCTAGCCGATACTTGCGCCCTAAGTAGGGGAGCTCGTACTGAGCGGCGTCGCCGAGCCGGTTATAAACTGGCTGGCTGTAATCCAAGGATTCGGCGATTACCTCTTGGGCTTTTATGGTTAGGGTAAATTGCTTGCTTGTAGCGACATCGCCGTGGCTTAATTCTGCGATTAGTACTACGGATTGATCGCCAGCGGCTGCAGTAGGGCGACGGATGTATCCGCCTACGGTGAGTAAGTCAGTGCTATAGCTACTCCAATCAATGCTACTGCCATAGGCGCCTATTGATGGTAGGCGTAGGTTATCGATTATGTTGTCAGCGTGGCTATTGCCGTTAGCGATAAGGTTGAAATCAAGCCAGTCGTAATCTTTCGCCAAGGCGGTTGCTGGATCGAACTCTTCGGCAAGCACCTGCAAGGTTATGCTTTTGCTTGCAGTAGATTGCCTGTTGGTGAGCGTTGCTGTTAGCTCAACGCTAGCATCGCCCTCGGAGCTGCTAGGCCGATTGACTACCCCCGATGAACTAATGACGCTCGGCATACTGCTCGACCAGACTATTTCGCTGTCGGCTTCTGCTTGGGTGTATAGGTTTAAGTCGCTGGTTATTTTGCTGGCGGCGGGATTATTAAGGGCAATGCGAGCAAAGTTGAGCGTGTTGAAATCGTCTTTCAAGCTATCGGCGCCATCGTAAGCTATCACTGTGAAATTAAATTTTTTGCTTGCGCTGCTGGAGCCTCCAAGGTTGATGGCAACGCTGAGCTGAACTTCGCTATCAATTTCAGGGCGCGTTACTTTGCCTGTGGCGCTTATGACTGCGCTATTGTTGGTGTCCCACACTAGCTGACTGCCGTGCAGCCAATTTGTGGGAATATACAAATCGGTGTTAATACGGTGGGTGCTGAGATTCAATGCTAATAGATCGTTACTATCAAGCTGGCTTTCGGCTTCGAGCAATAATTGCTGGTCGGTTATTAGCGAAGATAAGACTACGACTTGGAAGCTCTTGCTCAAGCTGTGCTCGCCTTTAACTACTGTAGCGGTTAGTTCGACTCTGCTATCGGCTGTAGTGCGGGTAACCGAGCCGTCTCGTTCGATTATGAGGATGTTGTCGCTCTGCCAGCTAATTGCTGAGCCGTTCGCGCCCTCTGTTGGCAGTGGCATGTTAGTAGTTATGCGCTGGTCAGATTGATTGTGACCCAGTATGCGCTCCAAGCTTAGCCAAGCTATATCAGCAATCACTGCTTCAGCCTCGCTAACTGCTTGGGCTTTGATGGTGACGGTAAAATCTCGACTATAGCCTGCACCAGCTTCTTTGACGCTTGTAGCCGTTAACACGACAACAACATCGCCATCTTCAGGTGTAGGTCGGCGGACAACACCTGAAGCGCTTAGGTAGGCCTCGTTGGAGCTCTGCCAATCTATCGGGCTGCGATACTTGCCCATTTGGGGAAGGTATAAATCGTTAATCACAGTGTCCAAGCTATCGTTTCCTGCTTGCAGCAATTCTGGATTGAGGAAGTCCAGTGCTTGTTGCTCCTTATCAGAGGCGCTCAGGCTGCCATGGAGCTCGTCATGATTGGCGATAATGGCGCTGGCGCTAGAAGCGAAAAAACTAGCTCCAGCTTCGGGCAAGGAAGTGAATTCCCTGACCTCGGCGTCGAAGATATCCAGCTCGGTGCTTACCTGGTAGAGTACGCCGTTGATTTTTACTGCGGCTAGTTCGTCAAAACTGCCATCGTTGACTCCGGCGAGCAGGGCGTGATATATCTGATAGTGGTGCTCGGGCTCGGGTTCAACACCTGGAAAAGCCTTCTCCAGCATTAGCCCGAATAACTTTATAAGTTTACTGCCTTGGTAAAAAAGCTCTGAATTTAGGACGCTGGTAAAGTGAGCGACTGGGTCTAGGGCTAATTCATCTACGCTCAGATTGAGAAAGTCGGCAGCTAGTTCTTGAGCCTCGTCTAGGCTTACACTGTTCTGATTTTCATAAATGATATCGACCACGGTGCTAGCTGGCGATACGATGATTTCTGCTGCTTGACCATCAGGATCCGCTGCTGCCACTGCCGATAGGCTGGCATCGAAATCGCGCAAGGCTGTAAGGTCATAACCACCTGTAGCTAATACGCGATAGTATCCAGAGGCAAGGGAGATTGCATCTACTGCCAGATAGTAGTTGCCGTTAGCGTCAGTAGTTGTTTGTAATTCATCTGGCTCATCACGGCAATCGTAATCTAAATTACTGTCTATACATACGATAGCATCGCTTATGTAACCATCAACAACTGTACCAGCGACAATCAGCGAGCCGTTGTAACCATCGGTTATGGTGGTGTCGTCGCCAGCTTCTGCAACGTTGGTGATGGTTACCGCTAGTTCCATGCTGTTGCTGGCTAGGGTGTCACTGGCGCTTATTTCTACTTTGTAAACACGGTCGCCATCGCTGTCGTCGGGCGCCTCATAGTCTGGAGCGTTTCTGAAGCTAATTTCACCACTGGAAGCATCAATGTTGAACTTACTTCGGTCGGCGCTATCCGATAGCGAATAGTTGATTCTGTTAGCCTCATCATCGGTAGCGCTAGCGGTGTAGATGACGGTAGTGGTATTCTCTAGAACCTCAATGCTTTCGCTGGAACTATCGAAGTAGGGAGCCGTATTGACGACAGGAGCGCTTCCTCCACCACCGCCACCACCGCAAGCCACGAGGATGATTGATGTGAGGATGATCCGTGCGAGCTTTAGCTGGTTTTGAGGCATGGTTTGGATAGATTCTTATTTGTGTTAAATTGGTGCCATTGTATTTGGCGTTGGCGTATTGTAAACAGGCTAAGCTAGGTTCAATGCTTCTGGGAAGAACGCGAGAGTATCGGAGTTGCAATGGTAGGAGGAGAGATGGCGAGCCTACTGATAACTATCTTTTAACGCAGTGCGCGGCGTGGTAGATGGTTTGGATGATCGAACGCTCGGAGCGCAAGAAGCCTTCTTTGTCGGCGTATAAGATGGCGGCCCATGAGACTTCGGGGAGGCCTAGCCTTCGCGCAGTAGGTTGATGCCGACGAGGACGTCGAAGGTGCCGATGCGGAGATCGCGCAAGATTTCAGCGTCGGCGGCTCGCCTCAATATGCAGGTGGCCGAGCTCAATAATAAGCGTTGCTCTTATCGCTATGGTCGGTGCCGTCGCGGATGGCTTTGAGGGTGGGGAGTTGGTCGAGTAGGGTTTTCTCTACGCTATTCTTCAGGGTTACGTCGACCAAGCCGCAGCCTTGGCAGCCGCCGCCAAAGCGCAACACGGCGATGGTGTCGTCTTCGACCATCTCCTCGAGCATGACAAAGCCCCCGTGCGATGCCAAGGCTGGGTTGATCTCGGTGTAGAGCAAATAATTGACTCTTTCGGTCATCGAAGAATTTTCGTCGACTTGCTTCATCTTGGCGTTGGGCGCCTTGATGGTTAACTGCCCGCCGAGTTTGTCGGTCTGGTAGTCAATATAAGCCGCCTCCAGGTATTCGCCGCTGGCGTCTTCGACGTAAAACGCCAAGGCGCCAGTGTTGTCGAGCAGGCTGTGGTCGTCGACGTCTTCGTGCGGTTTGCGGTACGCCAAGCAGGTTTCGGCGTGCGGTGTGCCGCCCTGATTGACGAATAGCCGCACGCCGGTGCCCGCAGGTTGTTTATCTATGAGCTGCTGCAAATATTCCAGAGCGCTGGCGGTTACGGTGATGTTCATTGGCGTCAATCGCGTTGAAACAGGTCTCGGGTGTAAAGCTTGGCGCCGACGTCGGCAAGATCGGGGTGGTCGCGATTGGCGATTATCAGGTCGGCTCGGCGCTTGAATTGCTCGAGGTCGTTGATCACCTCTGAGTTAAAAAAGCTCGCGCCGGAGTATGTAGGTTCGTAGATTATCACTTCAATGCCGCGACCCTTAATCCTTTTCATAATTCCCTGTATCGACGACGAACGAAAGTTATCCGAGCCGCTTTTCATGACCAAACGGTACACACCGACAACTCGAGGTTGGCGCGAGAATATGGATTCGGCGATGAAGTCTTTGCGTACTTTATTGGCGTCGACTATGGCGGCGATGATGGCGTTGGGCACTTGGCTGAAATTGGCTTGCAACTGCTTGGTGTCTTTCGGCAAGCAATAGCCGCCGTAGCCGAAGGAGGGATTGTTGTAGCCATCGCCGACGCGCGGATCCAGGCATACGCCTTGGATGATGGCAGCGCTGTCGAGCTGGTGGCGCTCGGCGTAACTATCCAGCTCGTTGAAGTAGGCGACGCGCATCGCCAGATAAGTATTGGCAAATAACTTCACCGCCTCGGCTTCGGTGCAGCCCATCAACAACACTTGCGCCTCCGACAGCGCTGCTGCTCTGAAAAGCTCGGCGCAGCGGGCGCCACGCTCGCTATCCTCGCCGACTATGATGCGGCTGGGGTGGAAATTGTCGTGGAGCGCGCGACCCTCGCGCAGAAATTCTGGCGAGAAGATGATGTTATCGCTCTGCAGTTGCGCGCGAAGTCCAGCGGTAAAGCCCACCGGCACCGTCGACTTGACGATCATCACCGCGCGCGGGTTACAGCGCTGCACCAATTGCGCGCAGCTAACGACCGAGCTGGTATCGAAGGCATTGCTGGTTTCGTCGTAGTTGGTCGGCGTGGCGATGATCACCCAATCCGCCGCAGCCAGGGCCTCCTCGGCGTCGTTGCTGGTTTGCAAACTTATATCGGTGCGCGCCAGTAATTGCTCGATGTCGGTGTCGATGATCGGCGAGCGGCGTGCTTGCAGTAAATCCAGGCGACTCTGGTCGATATCGTAAATAGTCACCGAATGCTGCTGCGCTAGTAGCAGGGCGTTGGCGAGGCCGACGTAGCCGCAGCCGATTACCGTTATATTTTGGCGCATTGTGTTGGCGATGGGTGGTGGTCGAGGCGCGCAGTTTATGCCAGCTCCGCCAGCTTGCAAGTGGCATAATGGCGGATGTGTGATGTAGCCTGATTTTTTTACATGTAGATAAGGGACGATTTTTGTTAGCGATCTATTTGAGGTTGAGCGCTGCGCGCCCGCTGTTTACACGGCGGGTGGGGCGGCGGCGGTCTCAGGGGCTCCCTAGGGTTTAAAGTAGCTTCCGAACTTCGGTGATGTCGATTTGGAGCTCTCGGGCGATGGCGTCCGCGCTGAGGCCGCTTTTTGCTAGAGCTTGGGCGGCTATTTGGAGGACTTGACGGCGACCTTCAGCATATCCCAATACCCTCTGGGTGCGAGAATTTTCGGCCTCTATTCGGCGGCGCTTTTCTTGATATTCGTAGACGGATAGTTCGTCCTGGCTCAGGCTGTGGTAGCGCGCGATCTCCAGAGCTTGCAGCAGCGGTGGCTCGTCGGCAAAGATATGGGCAAAGTCTTTATCCTCGCCGCCCTTGGAGCCAAGGTACTTCAGGAAAAATATCCATTTATCGACTATGCTTTGAAGTTCGCTTTCGTGCTTGGCAAACTTGGGCAATTCGATGAGGCAGAACTCGAAATCTTGGAAGTATTGCTCGTGGGTTACGGAATCCAGGATCACATGCCGTGATAGGTAGCCGCTATTACTCATGGTCTTAAAGTTAAGCACGCCAATGAAGTGCACCGGTTTGAGCCTGGGGTAATCCTCGCCGCGCGGCAGCTGCTCAACATAGGCTTTGGAGCTGTAATACAGCGCGCGCTTATGGAAGGAATGCTGCTGCTCGATTTGCATCTCGACGATGAATTTACGCCCGGATTGGCAAGTGGCGTTGATATCGAGGATGGTTTCCTTGAATTGCTCAAGCCGTGGCACTTGGTAGGGGTTTGCCAGCTCGACCTCGACCACTTGGCGCTCGCCGCTGAGGTCGAGCACAGAGTTGATAAAGCTGATAAGCACTTCCTTATGCTGCTCGTTGCCAAAGATGCGCTTGAAGGCGAAGTCGTTTTGGGGGCTGATGAATTGCATGGGGAGATTATAAGTTGGCTCGGGGTTTTGGCGTGGTGGTTTTGTTGATTGGTTAGTGGATAGTGCTTGGTTGGGAGGCGAGCAGAGCTCGCTTTTAGTCGAGGGTGAGTTGGCGTTTTGGGCTATCTGCCGACGTTGAGTTTGCTCGGACGTTGAGCGATGGCAGGGTTGGTGGTGGGAGTAGCTTACTTTGCCCAGATGCCGAACCCGTTGGGTTCACTGTTTATACGGCGGGCGGGATGGTAGCGGTCTCAGGGAGACGCTTGCGCGTCCAGGATCAAATCAATATCTCAGCCATTTCAATGTTAGCTAACTCGCTGGTGGTGGTGGCTGCTTGGGTGGTTTTGGGGATTTGTGCTTTCTATCCTAGAGGGGTTGGAAGGATGGTCTGCGGCGCTTTCTATGCGGCGAGCGAGACGCTCGCGCTCCCAGGGGGCACCGTGCTTTTTGGGAGGATCGCAGGCTCGCCTCCTGCCGAGTACAACTCGGCGCGCTCCAAACCCCTGCCGACTGCAAGTCGGCGCTCCAATTAAGGATGGCCTGCGGCGCTTTTTATGCGGTGGGTGGGATGGGCGTGGTTCCAGGTACGGCGCTGCTGGGCTATGGATAATGGGTTAAGGCGGTGGGGAGGGTTGCTGGTTGGAAATTGTGCTGTTTGCCGATGTTGAGGTTTATTGAAGGTTGAGCGATGATGAGGTTTGGTGATGGGGCGGGCTTAGTTGCTGGAATGCCGAACCCTGCGGGTTCACTTTTTACACGGCGAGCGAGACGCTCGCGCGCCCAGGGGGCTCCGTGCTTGCTGTAGGTTATTGGTTTAGAATAAGAATGTGCTTTTTGGGAGGCTCGTAAACTCGCCTCCAGCCAAGTGCAACTTGGCGCTCCATGATGCCAAGTGCAAGTTGGCGCTCCATTAGAGTTCGGTACAACTCGGCGTTCCATGATGCCGAGTGCAAGTTGGTGCGCGGTTAGAGTTCGGCGAGGCTGCCGGTTTGTTCGAGCCAGGTGCGGCGGTCGGCGGCGCGTTTTTTGGCGAGTAGGCGGTCCATTTTTTGTACGAGGTGCTCGGGGTCGTCGATGCTGAGTTGTACGAGCCGACGGCTGCTGGGGTTCATGGTGGTTTCTTTGAGCTGCGCCGGGTTCATTTCGCCCAAGCCTTTGAAGCGCTGGATTACGGGTTGGGCGCGACCCTGGTAGTTGTCAAGTAGTTGCTGCTTTTCGTTCTCGTCCAAGGCGTAACGCACTTCTTTGCCGAAGTCGATGCGAAATAACGGCGGCATGGCGATGTAGACTTTGTTGGCTTCGACTAGCGGCCGAAAGTGGCGCACAAACAAAGCGCAGAGCAGGGTGGCGATGTGCAAGCCGTCAGAATCGGCGTCGGCGAGGACGCAGATTTTGTGATACCGCAGCGAGCTTAGATCCGAGCTCGCGGGGTCGACGCCGATGGCGACGGCGATGTCGTGGACTTCTTGCGAGCTCAAGAGGTCGTTTATTTTGACTTCCCAGGTATTGAGTATCTTGCCGCGCAAGGGCATGACGGCTTGGGTGTTTTTATCGCGCGCTTGCCGCGCCGAGCCGCCAGCAGAATCACCCTCGACTAAGAATAGTTCGCATTGTTCGGGGTCGCTGCTCAGGCAATCGGTGAGTTTGCCTGGGAGCGCCGGGCCCGAGGTGGCTTTTTTGCGCTTGACTTTTTGCTGGGCGCTGAGGCGCTGGCGGGCGTTGTCGATGAATTTGCCGATCAAGCCTTCCGCTTGATGCCGGTGCTGGTTGAGCCAGAGGCTGAAGGTGTCGCGCACTAGCGGCACGAGAAAGGCGACGCGCTCGCGCGACGCCAGGCGTTCTTTGGTTTGGCCGGCGAATTGCGGGTCTTTGATGTGGATGGAGAGCAGGTAGTTGAGGCCGCTGCAGACGTCGTCGGCGTTGATCTTGATGTCTTTGGGTAGGGAATCGTGCAGTTCGCAATACTCGCGCGCGCCGTCGAGCAGGCCTTGGCGGAGGGCGTTGACGTGGGTGCCGCCGAGCGCGGTGGGGATGAGGTTGACGTAGCTTTCGGCAATACGCGCGCCGCCGCTGGTCGACCACTGGCAGGCGAAGTCGAGCTTGGCGTCGTCGTCGCCCTGACGCGCGCGGATCGGCGCTTCCGGCAGCAGCTCTTGCTCGGCGAGGTGCTCGGAGAAGTAATCCTGAAAGCCATCGGCGAATAGCCATTGCCAGCGCTGGTCCTGGTTATGGTCGATGAGCTCGACTTGCAAACCGGCGAGTAATACGGCTTTGGCGCGGAGTAAATTCGCCAGGGCTTTGACGTCGAAGGCGCTGCTGTCGAAGTAGCTCGCCTCCGGCCAAAAGCGGATGCTGGTGCCGCTGTCGCGCGCCGAGCATTTGCCCGTGGCTTCCAAGGCTTGGCTGCGCTTGCCGTGCGCGAACGCCATGCTCCAGACGCGGCTGTCGCGGCGGACGGCGACTTCGAGTTTGCTCGATAAGGCGTTGACTACGGATACGCCGACGCCGTGCAAGCCGCCGGCGAAGTTGTAGCTTTTCTGGGAAAACTTGGCGCCGGCGTGCAGCTTGCCGAGTATGAGCTCGACGCCGGAGATTTTGAATTTGGGGTGTTTATCCACGGGCATTCCGCGGCCATCGTCGCTCACTGCCAGCGAGTTATCGGGGAAGAGCTCGACGCGCAGGCTGCGCGCGTAGCCCGCCAAGGCTTCGTCGACCGAGTTGTCGATGACTTCTTGCGCGAGGTGTAGCGGCGAGCTGGTGTCGGTGTACATGCCCGGGCGTTTCTGCACTGGCTCCAAGCCAGTGAGGACTTCGATGGCGCTGGCGTCGTAGCTCATAGGTAGAGGTCGTGGTTGTAAACAAAGTTGGTGGCAGCGCAAAAGCCGTTGACGCTACCGCAGTCGAAGCGCGTGCCGCCATACTCGCAGGCTATGACTTTGCCCTGCTGCGCCAGGGTGTTGAGCGCGTCGGTGATTTGCACTTCGCCTTTGGCGTCCATCTGCGTTTGCCGCAAGATGGCGAAGATTTCTGGAGTGAGCAGATAGCGCCCGACTACTGCCAGGTCGCCTTGAACATCGGAATCGGGGCTGGGTTTTTCGACCAGGCGCGTGGCGCGGTGGCGGCCGTCGCCGAGGCTGGTGCCTTCGATGACGCCGTACTTGTGGCGCTCTTCCATGCCGACGCGCATGGCGCCGACTACCGCGCAACCGGTATCCAGGTAAACCTGCAAGAGCTGCGCCATGAAGGATTTGCCGCCGGCGCCATCGTCGAAGCAGAGGTCGTCGGCGAGGATGACGCCGAAGGCGTCGGCGCCGACCAGGGTTTCGCCGCAGAGAATGGCGTCGCCGAGGCCGCGCATGTGGCGTTGGCGGGTGTAGCTGAAGGTGCAGCTATTGAGCAGCTTGCGTACGGGCTCTAGCAGACGGTTGGCTTTGTTGTTGCTGCGCGTGCGGCTTTCGAGCTCGTAGTTGATGTCGAAGTAGTTGGTTATGGCTTCTTTGGAGCGGCCGGTGACGAAGCAGATATTGTGCATACCAGCCTCAGCCGCTTCTTCGACGCCGAAATGCAGCAGCGGGATATTGACGATAGGCAACATTTCCTTGGGCAGCGATTTGGTCGCGGGCAGAAAGCGCGTGCCGTAGCCGGCGGCGGGGAAGAGGCACTTGATGGGTTTAGTTGGGGTCATTGGTATTGGCTTCGTTGGTACTTGGAGTTGCTTCGTCGGCTTTTGGTTGCTCGCTTTGCTCATCTTCGGGTTCCTCGGTCTCGGCTTGCTGCTCCTCGGCTTGCTCTTCGGCGGCGCGCTTTTTGATGATGCGCGCGCTGAAGAACAGCCCGACTTCAAAGAGTAGCCACATGGGCACGGCGAGTAGCGATTGCGAGAAGATGTCCGGCGGCGTCAGCAGCATTCCCAGCGCGAAGCAGCCGACGATGATATACCGGCGCTTGGCGCGCATGGCTTCGACATTGACCAGGCCGGCGTGCGCTAGCAAGACTACGGCGATGGGGATTTCAAAGGCGATACCGAAGGCGAAGAATATTTTTAGGACAAAGCCCAGGTACGAGCTGATGTCGGTCATGACCGCGACTTCGCCCGGGCCGATGGTGGTGAAGAAGCCGATGATTATCGGCAGCACGGCAAAATAAGCGAAGCTGACGCCCAGGTAAAACAGGACGATGCTGCTGGCGACGATGGGCAAAAAAGCCCGGCGTTCTTTTTTATACAAGCCCGGGGCGACGAAGGCCCAGAGTTCGTACAGCAATACCGGCATTGCCAGCGCCAGCGCCGCCGCCATGGTGAGCTTAAAGGGCGCGAAGAACGGCGAGGTGACGTCGATGGCGATCATCGACGAGGTCTCGGGGAGCATGGCGAGCAGCGGTGCTGCTACTAGCGCGTAAATATCGTTGGCAAAATAAAACAGGCCGACAAAAATCAGCAGCAGCAGGATCACCGAGCGCAACAGGCGCGTGCGGAGTTCGCGGAGATGGTCGACGAAGGACATGCTCGAATCGGCTGCGGTCTCGGTATGCGCGTCTTGCTGCTTATCCTCTGCCATATCAGTACAAGGCTTGGCCGATGAAGAAATTGAAGCCGCGGGTGTTGTCGTCGTCTTCGGGGTTGATGGGCTGGGCAAAGATTATCCCTAGGGGCCCGATGGGCGTGTACCACTGCAAGCTGAAGCCGTAGGATTGCCGTAGCGAGTTCAGGCTGATGGGTTCTTCGCACCAGGCTGAGTCGACGTTGCAATTGTTGTGGTAACTATTGCCGATGTCGTAAAACAACGAGGTACGGATGCCGGGCTGATTGGGAAATAGCGGCAGGATCATGTCGAAGCGCTGCAGCATGGAAATATTGCCGCCCCAACTCAAGGACGATTCGTTGCCGTCGGCTTCGGTGGCTTTCGGCGCCAGCGAGGAATAGCCACGGACGCCGTTGACGGTGCCGAGGAAGTAATGCCGATAAAAAGGCGGTTGCTCGTCGCTGGCGTAAGTGTTCATATAGCCGAGCCGACTTTCCAGGCGCAACGCCAGTTCGCGGGTTTTGTCGCTGAAGGGGAAGTAAATCTGGTTGTTGTAGTCGAGGCGGTAGTAGGCATTGGGGCTGCTATTGGCGCTGCTGCTGACGGTGAGGGCGTTGTAGTTGCCAGCGTTGGGTTGGATGCCGCGGTTGAGGGTGTTGCGCGTGAGGCTGGTGAATAAGTACATATCCTCGAATTCGGAACCGTAGCGGTCGACGTAATTGGTGATGTTGAGCGTGGGGTCGGTGCCGAGCGTTATCAGGTATTGGGTGTAGTTGATGCCGCCCTCGACGCGGGCGTTGCGCGCTATCGGGTAGCCGTAGCTGTGGCGGATGCCCGACGAATCCGAGCGGTAATTGCTAACCTCGTCGTCGTCGCTCAGATCGGTTTCGCGGTAATTCAGCGAGCTGCGCCGCGACACGCCTTCGAGGGTGAAATAGGGTTCGTAGAGGCTGGTCGAGAGCTCGCGGTTGGTGTCGTTGATGTTGGCGCTGATGCTCCAATCGTTGCCGCTGCCGAAGGCGCTAAAAGCCGAATAAGAAAAGCTCAGCGCCGAGCCCGATAGATCGGAATAGGTGATGCCGCCAGAGACCATGCCGAAGCCGCCCTGCTCGACGTTGAATTGCAAATCGATAACGTCGTCGCTGCCAGCTACGGGCACGAGCTCGTAGTTGGCGCTGGCGATGTACTTCAAGCGCCGCAAGCGCGCCAGCGATTGCCGGACTTTATCGCCTTCGTACCACGCGGCTTCCAATTGCACGAGCTCGCGGCGCAAGGCTTGGTCGACGCTGCTGGTGTTGCCATTGATCAATATGCGGCGGACGTAGACGCGTTTTTTCGGGTCGACGACAAAATTGACGACGACGGTGCCGCCAGCTTCATCATCGAATTCGTACTGCGGCGTTACTTGCGCGAAGCCGTAGCCCAAATCGCCCAAGGCACTCTCTAGAGCGGCGACGCTGGCGTCGATGGCTTGCTGGTTGTAAATCTCGTCGGCGCGCACGCGGAGTAAGGCTTCGGCTTCTGCGCGCTCCATGATCAGGTTGCCGCTGAGCTGCACGTCGCTGACTGTGTAGCGCAAGCCCTCGGTGATGCTGACGTTGACATTAATAAAGCGCCGATCCGGGCTGATGCTGACCACCGGCTCGGCGACGCTGACTTTGGCAAAGCCCGAATTCAGGTAGCGCGTTTTGATGCTTTCCAAGTCGCCCTGCAAGTTGAAGGCGGCGTAGCGGTTGCCGGCGAAGATGGCGCTGCCCGGGCTGAGCTCTTTGCTATTAATGCCCGCGAGCAATTGCTCCTTGGTGAAGAATTCGATGCCGAGGAAGTTAATCTCCAATACTAGCGATTCGGGCGCTTCGGTGATGGTCAGGTTGACGTTGACCTGGTTTTTCGGCAGCTCTTCGATCTCCAGGTCGACCTCGGTGCCGTAACGGCCGCGGCTGAGGTAGACGCGCTCGATCTCGCTGGCGATGAGCTCGACGGTCGAACGCTTCAATATCTCGCCCTGCTGGATGCCTTGGTCGGCGAAGCTCTGCTCGAGCTCCTCGCTGGGCAATAGTTCGTTGCCGCTGAAATTGATGCTGTTGATGCTCGGGCGCTCGGAGACCCGCACCAAGAGTACGTCGCCGCTGCGTAGCAGTTGTAAATCGTCGAACAAGCCAGTGGCGAATAGGCTTTTCTGCGCCCGCTGCAAACGGCTGCGGTCGACTGCATCGCCAACGCTCAAATCCAGCGCCTGATAGACCACGCCTTGCGAAACCCTCTGCAAACCCTCGATTTTAATGTCGCTCAATTCAAATTCGGCGCTCGCCACAGCAGCGCTCGCGGTCAGCCACAAGCCGAGCAGCCACCAGCGCATCACAGGCGTAGCAAGTCGTTATAAGTGGCGAAGAGCATGAGCGAGAGTAAAAAAGCCATCCCAACATAAGAAATTCGGCGCACCCAATTTTTATTCAAAGGGCGACCGCGAAGCGCCTCTGCGGCTAGTAATACCAGGTGCCCGCCGTCGAGCACCGGGATCGGCATCAAGTTCAGTATCGCCAGCGATAAACTCAAATAAGCGCAGAGCGCCAGCAACTCAAAGAGACCATCGCGGGCGCTGTCGTCGATGACTTGGACGATGGTTATCGGGCCGCCGAGGTGGTCGAGGCTGAGCTGACCATTGACGAGTTTGATGACGCCGGTGATGATGGTGAGCGTTAGCTGGTAGGTATAGGGTACGCTGCCGATTAGCGCGGTGATTGGGTTGTGGCTTTCGTGTATTAATAACTCTTCGGGGTAGCTCGGGGCTTGGGCGCTGACGCCGACTAAGCCGATTTCGATGCCATCGGCGCCGCGCTGGGCGTCGGGGATTACGCTTAAGCTCATGGTCGAGCCGTTGCGTTCTAATACTAACAATAGCAGCGAGCGGGGGTTGGCGCGTACGCTTTGCACCCAATCTTCCCAACTGGTGATGGCTTCGCCGTTGACGCTCAAGATCCTATCGCCAGCTTGCAAGCCAGCGCGCGCGCCGGCGCCGTCGGCGAATACCCGAGCTACCACCGGCTCGATAGCTGGCTGGTAACTGCTGATGCCCAAGTTGTCTAGTAAGTCGCCTTCGAACTCGGCTGAGCTTAGCCAGGATTCGATTGGTAATTGATAGGTGTTGATTTGGCCGCTGTCGTCGCGGGTTTCGAGCTCTATGGTGCCAGTGTGTCCAAGACGTGGTGCTAAGCGGTACGCCATGTCGCGCCAATTGCTAATAGCCTGGCCGTCGACCTTGGTGATGATTTCGCCGACGCGCATCTCGGCGCTCGCTGCCGGGCTATCGGGGATGATGCCGCCAATCTTCGGCACTATGTGCGTTACCCCGTTCATGAGGATGGCGGCGTTGAGCAGCAGGGCTAGCAGGAGGTTCGCCAGCGGACCGGCGGCGATGATGACCGCGCGCGCGCCGATGCTCTGGCTTTGAAAGCATAGGGGGCGGAAGTGCTCCTCGCCTGGGCGCAGGAAGTCGAGCTCGAGCATTTGCACGTAGCCGCCGAGCGGGATTGCCGACAGGCGAAACTGGGTGCCGCGTTTGTTGTGCCAGCTAAAAAGCTTGGGGCCAAAGCCGATGGAGAAGCGTAACACGGCGACTTTGTAGTAGCGCGCGGCGCAATAATGCCCCAACTCGTGTATCCATATCATCACCCCAAGGGCGATGATGCTGAGTAGTATTGACATTGGTTCTTGGTGTAGGTTGGGTGGGGGTGGCGGGCATTATAATTGTTAGATTGTCTTGTTAGATTAAAGTCAGAGCCTATGGACCTACCAGTAAAAATACAACTACTCGACCCGCGCTGGGGTACGCTCTGGCCTCTGCAGCAGAAGCATAGCTCCGATGCTGCGGCGCTGGACTTACGCCTAGCTATAACCGACGATGTCGTACTGGCGCCCTCGGCTTGTGAACTGCTGCCTACTGGCATTGCTATCCACATCGGGCAGAGCGGCTATTTCGGTTTGATCACCCCGCGCTCGGGCTGGGGGCATAAGGGCTTGGTGCTGGGTAATGGTGTCGGCGTTATTGATGCCGACTATCAAGGTGAAATTAAGCTGTCGCTATGGAACCGTAACCCGGATAAAACACTAGAATTGCGCGCCGGCGAACGCGTCGCCCAACTACTGTTCCTGCCCTGCCTGAATGTGCGCTTTGAGCAAGTTACCAGCTTTGCGCCGAGCGCGCGTGGGGGCGGGGGGTTTGGGTCGACGGGTAGTGACTAGGTGAGACCTTTGCAAAAAGGCTCTTTTTGCCCCCAGCGTTGTTCGCAAATGCTCATTTACTACTTAATAGACTGCGCTTTGCTGCCTAGCTGGGAACAAAAAATAGCTCTTTTTGCACGCGGCCTCAAATTATGCAATAACCTCTCTAGGTTATTTTTTAATTCCAACCACAAAATAACAATCTATGAAAATTGGAGTACCCAAGGAAAGTAAAAACCACGAATATCGCGTGGGTTTGACGCCCGATAGCGTGGCGCAATTGGTCGGCGCTGGTCATACCGTCGCCGTCGAGAGCGGCGCTGGTGCTGGCGCTGGTTTTGACGACGAGCTCTACCAAAGCCGTGGCGCCAGCATCGTCGCCGACGCCGAAGCAATCTTTACGCGCTCGGAGATGGTGGTGAAAGTCAAAGAGCCACAAGCTCCAGAAAGAGCCATGTTGCAGCCTGGGCAGATTTTATTTTGCTACCTGCACCTGGCGCCAGACCCCGAGCAAACCCATGACCTGCTCGAACGTCAAGTGTCTGCTGTTGCCTTCGAGACCGTAACCGACGCTAACGGTGGCTTGCCGCTGTTGACGCCTATGTCCGAGATCGCTGGCAAGCTTTCGGTGCAAGCTGGGGCGCGTTGCTTGGAGCGTGTCGTCGGTGGGCGTGGCGTGTTGCTTGGTGGTGTGCCGGGTGTGGTGCCGGCGAAAGTCGTCATCGTCGGCGGTGGTGTGGTCGGTAGCAATGCCACCGAAATAGCCGTAGGCATGGGGGCGCGCGTGGTTGTGCTCGACCGTTCGCTGCCAGCCTTACGCCGTTTGCATGAACGTTTTGGTGCGCGCATCGAGTGCGTGTACTCCACCGAGCAAACGCTCACTGAGCATCTGCAGAATGCCGACTTGGTGGTCGGCGCCGTGCTGATACCTGGGGCTTCGGCGCCAAAGCTGATACGCAGGTCTATGCTCGGTGCGATGCTTCCGGGCTCGGTGGTCGTTGACGTCGCCATCGACCAAGGCGGCTGCTTGGAGACCGCGCGTGCCACCACTTACGCCGACCCGACTTATGTGATCGACGACATCGTCCACTATTGCGTTGCCAACATGCCCGGCGGCGTGCCGCGCACTGCCACCATCGCCCTTAACAACAGCATCCTGCCGCACGCGCTACGGCTGGCAGAGCACGGCTTGGACGCCCTGCGCCGCGACCCGCATCTTGCCCAAGGTCTGAACGTTCACGCGGGCAAAGTAACGTACTCAGCGGTGGCGGAGGCGCTGAACTTGCCTTATGTTGCCGCCGAGGAGTGCTTGGGGTAAGTAGTAATGGGTGCGTCTAAGGCTGACTGGCTGCTGGAGCTTGAGGCTAAGCTCGGCATCCAAGTAAGCCAGGCGACGCTGTTTCAGCAAGCTTTGACGCACCCAAGCACTAATGCGGCGCACTATCAAAGGCTGGAGTTTCTTGGTGATGCGGTGCTCGACCTGCTCGTAGCCGAGCTGCTGTACCTGCAATACCCAGAAAGCCAAGAGGGCGAGCTCAGCCAGATGCGCGCCAGCTTGGTGAATAAGGTCAGCTTGGCAGAGGTGGCGCGGCAATTAGACTTGGAGCCGCTGCTGATCCTCGGCGGCGCTGCTAAGAACAAAGACACTCGCGGGCGCAATTCGATACTAGCCGACGTGCTTGAAGCTTTGCTCGCGGCGATTTATCTGCAAGATGGCATTGAAAGTTGCGCGCGCGTGGTGCGGCTTCTGTTCGCGGCCAAGCTACAAAGCGCGCGCGCTGGGTTACGTAAGAACGCCAAAACCCAATTACAAGAATGGCTGCAAGCGCGCGGCATGGAGCTGCCAGTATACGAGCTATTGCAAACCAGCGGCTCGGCGCATAACCTGCAATTCCAGATGTCATGCTCGCTACCAGCGCTCGACATCACCACCAGCGCGCGCGCCGGCTCACGCCGCGCCGCCGAGGCTCAAGCAGCGGCGCTGGTGCTGGAGCAGTGTCAGCAGGTTTTGCCTTGAGGCGACCCAATACGCTATGCTAAGTTGTGCTTACCACAAATGAGCGCGCCGACTTGTTGGCCGGCAGCAAAAGCCCACAAGGGCGCCTTCCCTAGCCCCGTATGCTTTCCATTCCCAATTCCTAGCAATAAGTACTAGCGATGAGGAGAAGCGTCTACGTCTAAACTTCCATTCCTAATTTGGTAATCGTGCAGAAGTCTCAACCTATCATTGCCCTAGCTCCTTAATACGATAATCGAAATTACCTCGTAAAGCTATGTAAATCAAGGCATAAATAAGCATCAAGCCCATTCAGAAGAATTTATGGCAAAGTAAGCATAGCTGGCAAATTGTGCCATGCCTATAATCCGCAAGCTATTGGCTACGTGCTTCCTCTGATTTTCGTCCATCGCCTTAGATGCAACCACCTTAACCCATAGAGTAAATCAGCTTCCGCCGCCCAGCATACCGCAAAAATATAACCCCAACACGATGACTTTACTCACAAATCGCAACGCCACCATCTTGACAACTAACCCCTAACAACCATCGACAATAGCAATGTATCTTCAATCCAACTATAACAAGTCCGATTTTCCCGCAGATTTTATCTGGGGTGTTTCCACCTCGTCTTTCCAGATCGAGGGCGCTACCGAAGCCGACGGTCGCGGACCGTCGATCTGGGACAGCTTCTGCCGCCAAGACGGCGCCATCGCCGATGCCTCCGACGGCACCATAGCTTGCGATCACTACAACCGCCTCGAGCAAGACTTGGATTTGCTCACCAAGCTCGGCGTCAATTCTTACCGCTTTTCCATGTCTTGGCCGCGTGTACAGCCCGATGGTAGCGGCGCTTGGAACGAAGCTGGCTTCGCGTTTTATCAGCGCTTGCTGGAGGGTCTGAAAGCGCGCAACATCAAAGCCCATCTCACCCTGTATCACTGGGACCTACCGCAAGCCCTGCAAGACGCTGGCGGTTGGAATAATCGCGCAATCTGCTCCCACTTTGTCGCCTATGCGCGCGAAGTGGTACGGCGCTTTGCCCCCATGCTCGCGAGTATCACTACCCACAACGAGCCCTGGGTCGTAGCCGTTTTGGGACACAAGCAAGGTATTTTTGCCCCGGGCATCAAAGATAAAAAGATCGCCAATCAAGTCGCGCACCATCTGCTCGTCAGCCATGGCATGGCTGTGCGCGCCATGCGCGAGCTGGCACCCACGTTGTCCATGGGCATAGTGCTCAATCAATCGCCCATACACCCAGCCAGCGACTCGGAGGCTGACCGCGCCGCCGCTCGGCTCGAAGATGGCAAAGTCATTCGCAGCTACATGGACCCATTGTTCAAAGGCCGATATCCTCAAGACATCTGGCTGTTCATGGGCGCCCACGCACCTGAGATGGAATTGGGCGACATGCAACTCATCCAGCAACCGCTCGATTTTTTGGGTTTGAACTACTACACGCGCTACTTCGCCAGCGCCAGCGGCGACGCCGATCCCAAACAACTCGTGCCCAACGCCGAATTCACTGCCATGGATTGGGAAGTCTACCCTCAAGGCCTGACCGAGCTGCTCTTGCGCTTGCACAAGGACTACGTTCTGCCTGAGGTATTAATCACCGAGAACGGAGCTGCTTTTGACGATCAGCTCGAAGGCGAACGCGTCGCCGACGCCAGCCGCGTTTCCTACCTACAAGAGCATCTCGCCGCGCTTCTGGACGCGCGCCGCCAAGGCGTACCCATCGGCGGCTATTTCGCTTGGAGCCTGCTCGATAACTTCGAATGGGCGTCGGGCTACTCCAAACGCTTCGGCATCGTCTACGTCGACTACAACAACCAAAGGCGCTACATCAAAGACAGCGGTTATTGGTATAGAGATTTTCTGCAAAGCTCAGCTAATGCGACGTCAATATAATGTACTGATAGCCTCGCTGAGGCGAAAGCGAGGTCTCTTTTTGTAGCAAGCCAATATGAACGCTGATAAACAACTAATAGAAAAAGCCTTTGCTGGAGAGCAAAAGCTGGATGCAGCAGTGCGCGCTGCAGTTGCCAACACCTTGTCAGCCTTGGATAGCGGCGAGTTGCGCGTAGCCGAGCCCAAAGATGGCGCTTGGGTGGTGAACGAATGGGCAAAAAAAGCCGTATTGCTCAGCTTTCGCTTGGCGGATAATCAAGTGCTGGATTCTGGCGTTGAGCGTCATTACGACAAAGTACCCCTCAAGTACGCGGCTTACTCTGCAGACGATTTCGCCCGCGATGGCGTGCGAGTAGTGCCTGGAGCAGTAGTGCGTCGAGGTAGCTACATCGCGCCCTCGGTCGTCGTTATGCCGAGCTTTGTCAATATCGGCGCCTACGTCGACAGCGGCACGATGGTCGACACTTGGGCGACGGTCGGGTCTTGCGCGCAGATAGGCAAGAACGTGCACTTATCCGGTGGCGCCGGCATCGGCGGCGTTCTGGAGCCGTTGCAAGCGGCGCCGACGATAATTGAAGACGATTGCTTCGTCGGCGCGCGCTCGGAGATAGTGGAAGGCGTCGTCGTCGAGAGCGGCGCTGTAATCTCAATGGGAGTTTTTATCGGCCAAAGCACACCCATTTACGACCGCGCCACTGGCGAAGTCAGCTACGGTCGAGTACCCGCAGGCGCAGTGGTGATTCCGGGTTCGTTGCCTTCTAAAGACGGCGCTTACAGCCGCTACGCCGCCATAATCGTCAAACGCGCCGACGCCAAAACTCGCTCCAAACTCACCTTAAACCAATTACTACGCCCCGACGAGCTATGACGCTCCCTAGGCATCGATTCCTAAAAAATATCGAGCAATGCCGAAGAAGTAGATCAGCAGAAAGATCAAGTTTACCCATTTGAGCTGCGGCTCGGTGTGCAGCCAAGCGCAGTAAATCCAGATGCAGCAAAATGGGAACGATAAAAACATGGTCAGCGGGTACCAATCGAAAACGATTGCCACCGCGCTGAGCAAGCCCAGCGATAAGGCGATATTCTTCAATAAAGCCTCGGTCCTGGCGGAGATCGCCGAGGGCAGTAAAGCTCGAAAAAGCGAATTTACCAAGTTATCCACCGACGCAAACTCCGATCAAGCCTTCTAAAAACACAGCGAACTCGCGGCTGGAGCTACCAGCCTTCACTTGCGACCTGCACACCAGACAAATGATCCAGAATAGCTGTTGGGCTCATACGCTCCAAATCACCAGCGGATAGGTTCACCCGATAATGTAAATGCGCCAATAACATATAAGCATTAAAGCAAATTGCAACATGAGCTTTAATGCGCTCCTCCTGCCAGTAAAAATTCGGTCGCATCCGCAAATCGTTCTTCAATACCTAAAGCTGTGCTCTCTAGTCCAGGTTGCTCTTTATCATTGCGATAAGGCTCGACAATCTGCACAGCAATATTGCGGTGCGAGCTCTTGCGTTTAATAGTACGAACAAACATAAGCGCATTTTAGCCACTGCTGGGTGCATAGGTGTAGTAGCTGCCTAAAGAATGCCTACGACGCTCAAGACGACGGGAGCGGCACGCTCTGGATAGCTGCCTCTGCGCCATCTGTGTTAATCTGTGTGCATCTGTGGTTAAATGATGTTTTGGAGTTGGTTGGCTGAGGCGCTGTGGCTTACGTGAAGTGATGGGGAGGCTCGCAAGCTCGCCCCCTGCCGAGTACAAGTCGGCGATCCGACCCTGCTGCCTGAGCTACGCTGAAGGACGAACCCTGCGGGTTCACTCTTTACACGGCGGGCGAGTCGGATCGCGCTCCCAGGGGCTTGCTGCCAGGGTGTGGGGTGTTGCTTAGGCGGTTTCCAGGGCGATGGCGATGCCTTGGCCGACGCCGATGCACATGGCGGCGAGGGCGTGGTTCTGGTTTTGTTCGTGAAGTTCGAGGGTGGCGGTGCCGGTGATGCGGGCGCCAGACATGCCGAGGGGGTGGCCGAGGGCGATGGCGCCGCCGTTGATGTTGACTCGTGGGTCGTCGTCAGCCAAGCCAAGCTGGCGTAGGCTGGCGAGGGCTTGGGCGGCGAAGGCTTCGTTAAGTTCGATTACGCCGATATCGTCCAGTTGGAGTTTGTGCTGCGCCAAGAGCTTGCTGATAGCGGGCGCTGGGCCAATGCCCATGATGCGCGGCGGCACGCCGACTGTGGCGCCGCCAACTATGCGCGCCAAGGGCTGGAGCTGGTATTGGCGCACTGCTGCACCGGAAGCGATGAGCAAGGCGGCGGCGCCGTCGTTGACTCCAGAGGCGTTGCCTGCGGTTACGCTGCCGCCGTCTCTGAAGGGTGCTCTAAGTTTAGCCAAAGCTTCAATGCTGGTATTAGCGCGCGGGTGTTGGTCGGTGCTTACTAATATGGCTTCGGCGCGTTTTTGCGGCACTGATACTGGGGTGATCTCGCGCGCGAGGCGGCCGCTGGCGATGGCGCGCTGGGCTTTTTGCTGTGAGTTGCAGGCGAAAAGGTCCTGGTGCTCGCGGCTGATGCCAAAGTCGGCAGCGACGTTTTCGGCAGTCTCGGGCATGGAGTCGGTGCCGTAGAGTTGCTGCATTTGCGGGTTGATAAAACGCCAGCCGATGGTGGTGTCGAAGACGGCGTTGGCGCGGGCAAAAGCGCTCTCGGCTTTGGGCATGACGAAGGGCGCGCGCGACATGCTTTCGACGCCGCCCGCCAGCGCCAGCTCGATCTCACCGGCTTTGATGGCGCGCGCCGCCATGATGACGGCGTCCATCCCTGATCCGCACAATCTATTAATAGTGGTGCCCGGCACTTCTACCGGCAGACCGGCGAGCAGGCTCGCCATGCGTGCTATGTTGCGGTTGTCTTCGCCAGCCTGATTGGCGCAACCCATATAGACTTCATCGAGTCGCTGCCAGTCGACGCTGGGGTTGCGCTCGCGCAAGGCGCGCAGCACTAGAGCAGCAAGGTCGTCGCTACGCACCGCCGCCAGGTTGCCGCCATAGCTGCCGATGGGGGTGCGGGTGTAGTCGCAGATATAGGCTTGTCTTTGGGTGCTCATAATAAAATCCCACTCTAAAAAATTGATATTACGCATAAACTCCGACTTGCTGCAAGCTTAAGAACAAAAATCGCTCTTTTTACAGGCGGTCTCGGAATTATGCAAAATTTTTAATTCGTGAACGTACCAACAGCATGGCAACGCTAACTGATAATAAGCCAGTTACCATGAAAATGCTTCATTAGATGATGGATTTTCATGGTAATATTCTAGCATGCTCAAGCGAAATCATCTGCAAAAACTTATTCAGCGGGCACTAGGTCGAGCTCCTGTCGTATTACTTAGCGGGCCGCGGCAAAGCGGCAAGACCACGTTGGCACGCAGTTTGCTCGATCCAGAATCAGAAAACTATTTCGATCTGGAAGATCCGAGTAGTCGAGCACGTTTAGAGCAGCCGATGACGGCACTACGCCCACTAAAAGGCTTAGTGGTTATTGATGAGGTGCAGCTATGCCCAGATTTGTTTCCGATATTGCGCGTCTTGGCTGATCGCGAAAATCACGCGGCCCGATTTCTGGTTTTGGGTAGCGCTTCGGGAGAGTTATTGCGTCAAAGTTCAGAGAGCTTAGCCGGTCGAGTTGAAAGAGTTGCCATCAGCCCTTTGCATTTGAGCGAGTTTGGTAGCGCTCAAGAGCAGTTATTCTGGCTACGCGGCGGTTTTCCGCGTGCTTTGCTAGCTAATAGCGATGCCGATAGTTTTGCTTGGCGCCAGCAGTTTATGCAAACGCTTTTGGAGCGTGATTTGCCCCAGTGGGGTGTGCGCATTCCAGCGTCTAGCTTACAGCGTTGCTGGCAACTGCTAGCGCATTACCACGGGCAAATTTGTAATGCTGCTGAGGCTGCGCGCGCCTTAGCAATTAGCGAGCATAGTGTGCGGCGTTATCTGGATTTGCTCAGCGATGCCTTCATGCTACGTCAATTGCGACCTTATCATGCCAACATCCGCAAGCGTCAAGTAAAAACTGCCAAAATTTATGTGCGCGATAGCGGCTTATTGCATCAGTTGCTCGGCTTGCCATCGCTCAAAGCTTTGCTCACCCACCCTAAAGTAGGCGCCTCTTGGGAGGGTTTAGTGATAGAGCAAATACTGGCGCGTGCAGATTATCAGCAGGCTTATTTTTGGGCAACGCACCAAGGCGCAGAGATTGATCTGGTGCTGGAGCGCAACGGCGAATTATTCGGCATTGAATGCAAACGCAGCGATAGCCCCCGAATATCTCCATCTATACGCAGCGCATTGGCTGACTTATCGCTCAAAAAAGTCAGCATCATCTACCCAGGCACACAAAGCTACCAACTCAATGAGCGCGTGCGGGCAATACCGCTGGCAACTCTGGTCAATAATGTCGAGCAGGTTTTTTGAAAGTTTTGCCAGCCAAAACTCTCTACTCATAATTCTGGCACCACCAGGTCTCGTACTTCTGGAGCTCGGTGCAATTTGGCGGCGGTGAGCTCTTGCAGGCGGGTGAAGCTGATGCTGGGGAGTTGCTCGCGTAGTACGAAGCGGCCTTGCTCGATGTCGATGACCGCGAGCGAGGTGTAGACGCGGGTGACGCAGCCGACGCCAGTGAGCGGAAAGCTGCAGCGCTCGACCAGCTTGGGCTTGCCGTCTTTGGTGAGGTGCTCGGTGATTACTGCTACACGCTTGGCGCCGTGCACCAGGTCCATGGCGCCACCGACTGCGGGCACGCCTTTGCTGCCGATGCGCCAATTTGCCAGGTCGCCATTTTGCGCTACTTGGTAGGCGCCGAGGATGGCAACATCAAGATGACCGCCGCGCACCATGGCGAAGCTGTCGGCGTGGTGGAAGAAGGCGGCGCCGGGTTTGAGCGTTATCGGCTTTTTGCCGGCGTTGATCAAGTCCCAGTCTTCGCTGCCAGCTTCAGGCGCGGCGCCAAAGCCGAGCACGCCGTTCTCAGTGTGGTAGACGGCTTCGCAGCCTGGACGCTGGAATTTGGCTACTAATTCGGGAAAGCCGATGCCGAGGTTGACATAGGCGCTGTCTTCGATGTCTTGCGCGGCGCGCCAGGCGATTTGCGCGTTGCTCAGCTTGTCCATTGGTACGCCTCCCCAGCTCTAATCATCTCTTCTTCCTGGCGCGGGTTGGCGACTTGCACGACAGCATCGACAAAGATGCCAGGGGTTACTACCTGCTCCGGGTCGATGCCACCGGGCGGTACGATCTGGCTGACTTGCGCCACGCTGCGCGCCGCGGCGGTGCACATCAGCGGGTTGAAGTTGCGCGCTGCCAGGCGGTAGGTCAGGTTGCCGTGTTCATCGCCGAGCTGCGCTTTGACGATGGCGAAGTCGGCTTTCAGCCAGGTCTCGCGCACGTAGGGTTTGCCGTCAAATTCGGCGACTTCTTTGCCTGCCGCCAGCTCGGTGCCGTAAGTGGTGGGGGTGTAAAAGGCGGGAATGCCAGCGCCAGCGGCGCGGATGCGCTCGGCGAGTGTACCCTGCGGCACCAGCTCCAGTTCAATCGCACCGGCGAGGTATTGCTCGGTGAAGGCGCGCGGGTCGGAAGAGCGCGGGAAGGAGCAGATCATCTTTTTGACCATACCAACGTCGATCATCGCCGCGATGCCGACTTTGCCATTACCAGCGTTATTGTTGACCACGGTCAGGTCGCGCGGGCTGCCGCTGGCGTGGTAGCGATCGATGAGCGCGTGGATTAGCTCTATGGGTGCGCCGGAGCCGCCAAAGCCGCCGATCATCAGGGTACTGGAGTCTTGCACTCCAGCTACGGCTTGATGGACGTCTGAGATAGTTTTATTCATATCTGAATTTTAAGGCATCGGGCTGAATTGTGTTACAGAACCACCCTAATATTTAGAAACCTCTGATTAATTCTACTTATACGTGCGAATTGCTGCGTAATGCGCTGCTCGGTAAGACACGGAAAGTAGCTGGAACATGCTCTGCCGCTAGGCCATGAGCGCTAGCGAACCCGAAGGACAAGCGCTATGCGCTCAGTAATTAATCAGGGTCTCCCTAAAAAGCTGCTACACTGCAACTTAAGATAAATAACCAACCCTTGGAATACTAATGACCGCTTTTGAGCAAGCCGCCACGCAAGTCCAACGACTAAACCCAGAAGACTTGGGCAAATTTCGCGAGTGGTTTACAGAGTACTCTTGGCAGCAATGGGGCGCACAAATAGAGCTAGACTCAAAATCTGGCAAGCTCAAAGCTCTAGCTCAAAAAGCCTTGGCTGATCACGCGGCCGGCGATACCGAGCAACTCTGACTCACCACACTAATCCTGACTTTTGGCGCTACTACAAGCGCCTGCCTCCAGATGTGCAAAAACGCGCCGATAAAGCCTACGAACTACTGCGCGCAGACCCACATCATCACGCGCTCCTAGGAAATCTGTGTGTATCTGTGGTTCGATAAGCGATGCTTGGAAAAAGCTGGCAGTGGATGCGGGCACTCCTGGGAGCGCGACCCGTCTCGGTCGCCGTTTAGATGTGCCGTAGGCGGCCTTTCAAACCAATACAGTCGAGTAACAAATTGCTTGAGCTGTGCACACGACTAGCGACGGCATTGGATCTTAATAGTGCTGTAAGGTGGCAGATTGTGCCGCTCGCCTGAATTATTGACTCTGCGCAAAATCCAGCCCCATTAAGCTCTGCTGCTCAGATAAGCTTATTTGCCCAAATGCTGCCTACGGCACTTTTTATACGGCGGGCGAGACGCCCACGCTCCCGGGAATCCCGACGCTTTGGTATTAGCTATACTTTGCGACCCTAAAAGCCTTGAGCCTAACGCTCTGGTAGCTCATATAATCAAAGAGCTACGCCGTTTGCACGGTGACAAGCTCGATAATTTGCGCGATAGCCTGAAAATGCTTGATGTGTTATCGGGTAATCGTGGTTTACAAGATATTGTTGAGGAGACTATCAATATGTATATAGACGAAGAAAAACTGGGTATTTATCAGGCAGTTAAGAAAAGAAGTGAAG
This sequence comes from Gammaproteobacteria bacterium, assembly GCA_965229495.1. Classification (GTDB taxonomy): domain Bacteria; phylum Pseudomonadota; class Gammaproteobacteria; order CBDBNL01. The sequence continues at coordinate 2,092,354 of OZ245880.1, read as the reverse complement.
CTATAGGCATCAAGAAAGGTGAGGCTATGGGCGAAGCTCGTGGTATCAAGAAAGGCGAAGCTAGGGGCCTCAAGAAAGGCGAAGCCAGGGGTGAAGCTAGGGGATTGAGGAAGATGGTTTTGAGACTTCTAGACAAACTGCCGCCCGAGCAAGTAGCGGATCTCAGCGGTATGTCGCTCTCCGAGGTCGAAACTATCGCCGCTGCAAGCCAATCCTCGTAGCCCCTGGGCGCGCGACCCGTCTCGGTCGCAGTTTAGATGTGCCATAGGCGGCCTTTCAAACCAATACCGTCGAATAGCAAATTGCTTGAGCTATGCACACGACTAGCGATGGCATTGGATCTTAATAGTGCTGTAAGGTGGCAGATTGTGCCGCTCGCCTGAATTATTAACTCTGCGCAAAATCCAGCCCCATTAAGCTCCGCTGCTCAGGTAGGCTTATTTGCCCAAATGCCGCCTACGGCACTTTTTACACGGCGGGCGAGACGCCGCGCGCTCCCAGGGCACCGAGCTTAGTTGTAATCTGTGATTTGGTTTTGATGCAGTGCTTATTGGGGAAACGCCCATGCGGGCGTTTCCTGCCGACTACAAGTCGGCGCTCCCATGAGCTCCGCTGCTCAGGTAGGCTTATTTGCCCAAATGTCGCCTACGGCACTTTTTACACGGCGGGCGAGACGCCGCGCGCTCCTAGGGCACCGAGCTTGGTTGTAATCTGTGATTTGGTTTTGATGCAGTGCTTGTTGGGGAGACGCCCATGCGGGCGCCTCCTGCCGACTACAAGTCGGCGCTCCCATGAGCTCCGCTGCTTGAATAGGCTTATTTGCCCAAATGCCGCCTGCGGCGCTTTTTACACGGCGGGCGAGACGCCGCGCGCTCCTAGGGCACCGAGCTTAGTTGTAATCTGTGATTTGGTTTTGATGCAGTGTTTGTTGGGGAGACGCCCATGCGGGCGCCTCCTGCCAAGTACAACTTGGCGATCCCAGTCCCTGCCGACTACAAGTCGGCGCTTATATTATGATACACGTCTTTATATTATGATACACGTCTTGATTGCATTGGGCAGTCGGGTGTCCCTAACCATGCTAGCACGGATAGGGGCAGGCAAGGTCGGAACGCTCGGCGCTTGGTCTACGGGACCGCAGGGAGTAAGCTCGACCTTGCCTTCTTTCAAACGTCCTGAATGGATACTGGAGCCAAGGGCTCGAATATAAGCAGAGGAGAAGAAAGATGTCTAAGTATATCATTGGTATTGATGTGAGCAAAAATAAGCTCGATGCCTTCTGTAGTTACGATAGGTCCAAAAGATCCTTCGATAACAATGAAGACGGTATTAAAGAGCTATGCACCTGGCTACGTCCTATGGAAAAGCCTGTCGTGGTTTATGAGCCTACTGCACATCACCATCGTGACTTAGAGGCTAGGATGATGGTCAAGAAGATTGACATCGTCAGAGCCGACCCCTATAGAGTGCGTAAATTCGCTGAAGCTAAAGGACAGCTCGCTAAGACCGATAGCATCGACGCCGAGATGATCGCAAGTGCTGCTATCGCTCTACAATTGCCATGCACTCAAATCAAAGAAAAAGAGCTACAGCAGTTACAAGAGCTGTGTACGCAACGCCGAGCGCTGATACAGCAACGGACTGCTCTTAGCAATTTGACGAAAACTCTTACGATGCCTGAACTAATCAGCAATAACAATAGCTTAATTGAAGAAACCACTAAGCAAATTGTTGAGGCTGAGCGGATGATGGATGCACTGATCAAAGCTACGCCGAAGATTAAAGTGCAATACAAGATCCTCTGCTCTATACCAGGTATCGGGTTTGCTACCGCTGCCACGTTACTGGCATTGATGCCAGAATTGGGTGAGATCGATGGTAAGCAAGCTGCGGCTCTGGCCGGCTTAGCGCCTTACACTCGACAGTCTGGTAATCAAGTACAGCGTAGTTGTGTGCGTCGAGGGCGACATACTGTGAGGCATTCTCTGTATATGGCCGCAGTAGTAGCTTCCAGGTATAACAAAGACATTAAGGCTTGCTATGACAGGTTAACCAAGGCTGGTAAGCCCGCTAAGGTGGCACTCACTGCCTGTATGCGTAAGTTGATATTAATGGCTAATGCTCTACTGCGTGATCAGCGTCTGTGGGACACTGGCGCTAGGTACGCGCTAGAGAGTAAGCCAGAGATAAACGTCAATCAAAGCGCTTCAAATGGGGCACTGACTCTGTCGGCATAAAGCTCAATGGATGACAGGCACTGCTAGTAAACAACAGCTATGAGTCTTCCTTCCGTCGCTGCTAAGCGGTGCTTATGCGAGCATGGCGGGTGGAATTTAATATCACCGATAGCGATATAGGACGCTTTTTATAGCATGAAATTAATTTAATTTACCTCTTGACAACAATGGATACTCCCATCCTGCCGAGTACAACCCGGCGCTCCGCTCAAGTCGGCGCTCCGCCGCGACCAAGCTTTGCTGCTGAGGGGGGTGCTGTAACTTAGGTGGTGAGGAGGTGGTTGAGTTCGGGGAGGCGGCGGTGGTAGTGGGTTTGGTCGATGATTTCTTTGGCGGCTTGGAGGTGAGTGGTTATGGCTGCTTGGTTTTGGTCTAGAGCTTGGTCGGTGCGGGTGCGGAGGAGTTTGGCAGTGGCGAGGTGGTAGTCGCAGAGATGGAGCTGCATTTCGCTGCGGCCGGCGATTTCGAAGGCTTCTTGAAGGTCTTTTTCGGCTTCTTTGTAATTGCCTTGCTGGCGGTGGAGCTCGGCGCGGGCGAGGAGCCCACGAGGTAGGTAATCTTGCTGACCGGCTGCGCGCAGACCAGCGACGGCTTGGTCGAGGTGCTGTTGCGCTGGCGCCAGTTGTTGCTGTTGGAGGTGGGCGCGACCGAGGTTAAGGTAGTCTAAGGCTGTATCTAATAAACTGCCCCCCGCTTGCTTTGCCCACACAAGAGTTTGTTGGGCTCTTTCCAGCACTTGCGAGCTTTCGTCCCGCGCCAGCAGCAGGTCGCAGTAGCGAAATCCTTGCAGCGAATAGAGTTGCGGGTATTGAGGCTGACGTTGCTTTTGCAACTCTTCGGCTTGTTGGGAGAGTTCCAGCGCGGCGTCTTGCTCGCCATATTGGTGCAGAGCGTCGGCGTGGGTGCTGCGATTACCCATACGCTGGAATAAATCCTCGGAGCGGTCAGCGTAATCGACGCTGCGCTCGGCGCTAGCAACGGCGGCTTTGACTTCGCCGAGGGTGAGTTGCAATTCGCTGAGGTTGCTGGCGGCTATGGCGGCGCCTTCCCAATCTTCTTGCTCAGCCGACATGTCTTCGCCAGCTCTTATAGGCTGCTGGGCTTCGCGCAGGCGGCCGAGCGCGCGCAAGCGAAAGCCAGCCCAGCTGAGTACTGCGGCTTGAGCGTTAGCCGTTAATCCTGCCGCTGGGATACTCCACGGGCTGGTGAAGAAATGTGCTAGCGTTGCCAGATCGTCGCTAAAGGCGCCGAGTTGATTGCACAGATAATTCTCTTCACCTGAACGCTGAATACGCGGGTAGTAGACTTCCACCAATGCTTGCTGGTGTAGACCCGCAGCGCAGCCGTGGGCGACGGCTCGGAACAGCGGCTGCATATCTGCGAGGGTGTCGGGTTGCTCTTTGTTTGGTAGGCTCTTGTAGTAATAGTAGAGTTTGCTGTGCGCGGCTTGCCAAGCCTCTGGGGATTGGCTTTTTAGTTGGTGAGCGAAGTAAGCGCGGATAAGTGGATGGCAGTCGAGTTGGTCGTCTTGGGGATTATTGGCTTGGGCGAGCAGGTGGTGATCGTCGCGCAGCGCGGCGATGGTGCTGCTCCAAGCGTTGGGGTTTATGCCTTGGGTGATCTGGGGTATTTGCGCTTGCTGTAGGATTTGCAGCACGCTTTGTTCAATGGGATGGTCGAAGAGGCCGAGTAGCCGGAGCAGGGCGAGCTCGGTGCTGTATTGCTCGTCTGCACTGAACCAGCGCTCGTAGGCTTGCATGACTTTGAAGGCTTGGTGGCTGTCTCTATCCACGCTAGCGCTGTCTGCTAGATCGGGGATTAGGTCGCGTTTACGGATATCTCCATCGTAGCGTTGGTGCAGGAGGTTGCCGAGCAAGCTGATGGAGAGCGCGTGGCAGGCGTATTCTTGTACGGCTTTGTGGAGGTCTTTATCGGCGCCATGGACTTGGAGGTCTTTGAGTAGCTCGACGGCGTCTGCTGCTTGGAGATTGTCGAGGTTATGGTGGACGACTTGGCGCTGGTGGTCGCTGAGTTCGTGGACGGCGATGCGCGTGGTGATAACGCAAAGCCCTTGGTTGTCGAGCGCCAGGTTTTTGAGCATTTGCCGTAGGGCGCGGTCTTTGAGTTCGCCACGGTTCGCAGCGCTGGCGTGTTGTAGTGGTTCCAAGCCGTCGAGGATTAGCAGGCAGCGGTGTTGGCGGAGCAATTCGGCTAGATATTCGCCGCGATCTTCTTCTGATGAGAAGTCTGTGCGTGGCGAGTTGAGCTTGGTGAGGGCGTGGTCTAAAAACAGCCTGGAGGAAACTTGCTTGTCTTCGCTGGCGCCTTGCGAGTAGAAAGACCAAGCGATGACCGCGTTGATGCCCATGGCGTTATCAGCCATAGAGCGGTCGAGCCAATGGCGCAGGAGCTTGGTTTTACCGGTGCCGCCGGAGGCGACAAATTCGACGATGGTGCTTTGCTCGTTACGCCAAGCGTCGTCAAGCAGTTGCAACTCGTCCTCACGGCCGAAGAATTTACCTTTGACGGTGGGTAGGCGGTCGCTGAGGATGGTGGGGGTGTTTGAGTTGGTACTGTTGTTTGGATGTTTGTGTGGCAGCCGTTTGAGGATAAACTCTGCAGCTTGCTCTGGAGTGTGTTGGCGTAAATCGATGTAGCCGTCTATGCTGAATAATCCGGAGATTTGAGCATCATCGAAGATCATCGGCATGATGTCTTCTTGGCGTTCACTAATGAGATCACGAATGCTACGCCACTCCAACTTACACCACTTTTTGCTTTCATATTCTTTGCAAAGAAAAATTACGATCAGCTCGCTGCCATCGTGATAAATGCTTTGCAGGTAGGTATCTAGGCTCAGTCGAGCTAATTTATCTTTGTGCCATTCATCGTAGAAGATTTCATCTTTTGATAATTTATGCGTTAGCGCTTCGGCTACTTTAGAAACGTAGTCGCGATACTCACCGGGGAACGAGAGCGCGACGCGGAAACGTTTATCAGTTTGATTGCCAAAGAATTTATTTTCAGCGGCGGGTATGTTATTGCTGATGGTTGCGCTTTGCGGAGCGGGGGTTTTGGGAGTGGTAGGGTTGGTAGTTGAGGGTTTTGTTTTTGAGGACGATTGGTTGGTGCTGGTATGGAGGATATCGTGTATCTTTCCTGCTAGATCAGATAGGGCTTCCTCTTGCTGGTGTTCGCTCAATCCTGAGAGTGCAACATTATCTCTGTAACCGCCCAGAATGGCTTTGAGCCACTCTATGTTCTGCCATCGACAGGGTCTTACGATTAGGGGGATTACCCATACGCCTTCGCGCTCTCGGCGCTCAAGTAAGGTAGGAACTTCTTCAGTGCGGATAAATTCTGATGTAAGGAAATCAGCGCTGATGAGCATGATGGCTACGTCAGCTTGGTTTAGCGCGCTTTTAATTTCTGGTAGCCAGTCCTTGCCTGGTTTAATTTTGCGATCATCCCATGTCGATAGATAGCCTTCGAGTTCCAGCACCGCTAGCTGTGTGTGCAAACGATCTTTCCAGGTTTCGTCTTGGTGGCTGTAGCTGATGAATATCTTGCTCATGGGTTTTGGGGTGCGAGGCTTTGGTTAGTTGGCTTCAATCCGTGTTTGGTAAATGCGAGCATAGATTGTATCTGGGAGCGTCGATTTTTAGTTGGTAGGAGGTGAGCTTGCGAGCTTCCCAAAGGCACTTAGCTGATTACGGCGCCGCTGCTTTGAAGGGATTGTTATTGAGAGAGGTCTTTGGATGTTTAGCTGAATATGAGCTTGGTGCTTTTAATTTAGTTGGGTGGTTGTTTGGGGAGACGCCCATGCGGGCGTCTCCTGCCAAGTACAACTTGGCGCTCCCAGCCTGCTGAGTGGGAGTAGGTGTTTTTCCCAACTTGCCTGAGCTCCGCTGCTGGTAGTTGTTATTTGGATGGCTTCGGCAATTTGTGCTTTCTATCCTGGAGGGGTTGGGAGGATGGCCTGCGGCGCTTTCTATGCGGCGAGCGAGACGCTCGCGCTCCCAGGGGGCTGCTTTCTATCCACTATCCGTTATTAATTATTAATTGTTCATTATCAATTCCCCTTTACTTCCCTTCCCCTTAGCTGCCCGCCGACTACAAGTCGGCGCTCCGAACCTGCCGAGTGCAAGTTGGCGCTCCAAACACCTGCTGAGTGCAAGTTGGTGGCGCTCCCTCCCAAAATAAAAAAGGGCGCCAGAGGCGCCCTTTGGGGTTTGGATGATTGAGCTTAGAAGCCGTACTCCATGCGAAGGTGCAGGTAGCTATCATCGTCAGTGTTACCATCGACATTGTCGTCGTAGGAACCGCTGCCGTAGATGGCTTTGAAGGAGGCTCCGCCGATGCTGGTGAGGTAACCGAGTTCAGTAGCAGAACCTGTTTCTTCTTCAGCTGTGCTTTCACCACTGGTATACGCTGTGTTCATCAGGTCGAATATTACAGTACCGCCGCCTGCTGCTGCAGATACACCAATGTTAGTGCCAGTGTAGTCTGTAGTAAGAACGTCTTTGCCGTCAGCTCCATTCGCTCCGTCTTCTACTTCAAGGCTGGTAGCGGTGTAGTTTACGTGTACTTGAGCAACGCCAGCGTCGTAGTTAAGACCGAGCTTGGTAAGGGAAAGGCTTTGCGAATGATCGGCATCACCATCAGTTCTATCGTCACTACCATCCGCACTACCAGAACCTATGGTCAGAGCTGCGTCAATAGGACCCATGGCATAATCGACACTTATAGCGTTAGCACTTATGTCCGATACACCAGTAGCAGCATTGGTGATGTCGTACCCGAGTATGTTGGAAGCGTTAGCAGTACCAGTGTTATCCATCTGTAATCTCAGAGTAAGACCAACACCGTTAGGCATACTGTAGCCAGCGCTAATGTAGTTGAAACGGCTATCGATTAGATCGTCAACTGCGGCGGCGTGGTAGCCAACGTTTGCTCCTAAAGAGCCGCTGTAGTCAAGTACGCTACCTTTCAAGCTGTCGAAGGGAGCGTTGCGACCGAAGAATATGGAAAGACCACTTGCATTGCTGACTTGAACAAACTCATCACGATCAGCAGTTACAGTTCCAGTGCCGTCCTGATCCCATTCCGACTTGGCAGATGCAGTCCAATCGCCTTCGCTAGCGCTACCAGTGAGGTTTATGCGCTGATCGCCATCGGACTCGAAACGAATGAATCCAGTAACCGACTTACCAGCGTCGTCGCTGTAGTTATGATTCCACTGCAGGTAGGTGTCGCCGCCGCCAGTGTTGGTAGCAGCAGTGGTAACATCACCAGCTGTGGTTTGCAAATGGTTGATGCGAACATTGCCGCTTATGCCTTGACTATAACCATGTGCATCAGCTATAGCCAGCCCGGGCAGAGCTATCGCACCTGCCGCTAACAAAAGAAGATATTTCTTCATTTGATTTCTCCGTGTTGATTGAATTAACAAAATAACCCCGTCTCCTGCCGAATGCGCGCAACGGATGTTAGGCATCACGCGGCTGACTAAGTTGGTAGCAATTGTAGAAAAAAATACTATGAAAGCAACTTGGCCTTTTTGTTTTTAGGGTTTTAGCCTTTGGTGCGCGAATTCTATCGGCTTCGTTCGCGCTTGCAAGCTTACGGCGCAATTAGCTTTAATATATGTTGGCTGGGCTCCGGCGTGGGCGTTTGCCGGTAGCGCCGTGGTGCTGGCATAATGACCAGGGGCGCTCGGTTTAACCTCTTGTACGTCTATCGATATTATTTATGGCACATCTGAAATTGAACGCCGATTTTGGCGAGGGCTTTGGTCCTTGGCGCATGGGCGCGGATGAGGAGCTGGTACGCTATTTGGATATGGCGAATATCGCTTGCGGGGGGCACGCTTCGGATCCGGAGACGATGTTGGCGAGCTTGAAATTGGCGCACGAGCATGGGGTGAGCTGCGGCGCGCATCCGGGCTATGACGATAAGCTGGGTTTTGGTAGGAGGTACGTAGCTATGAGCGCCAGGGCGATTAGCGCTATGGTGGCGGCGCAAGTGGGGGCGCTGGCGGGGGTGGCGGATTTGGTGGGGGTGAAGCTGGAGCACGTTAAGCCGCATGGGGCGCTCAATAACCGCGCTTGTGTGGATGTGGAGTGCGCTACAGCTATTGTGGCGGCGCTGCGAGCTTGTTTGCCAGGGGCGAGCTTGTTGGCGCCGGCGGGGTCGGTGCTGGTGCGGGTGGGCCGTGAGCAGGGTTTGTTGGTGCTGGCGGAGGTGTTCGCCGACCGTAATTATGATGACGATGGTAATCTGTTAAGCCGTGAGCGCCCGCAGGCGCTGATCGCCGATCCTGTTGCTTGCGTTAAGCATTTGCAGGCTATGGTGGAGGCGCGGGCGATAATTAGCGTTAATGGAAAGCGGATAGCGGCTGAGATTGATAGTGTGTGCGTACATGGCGACGCTGCTGGAGCTGCGGGGCGGGCGCGGGCATGTCGGGAGTATTTGGATGGTTTGAGACCTTTGCAATAGGCTACTCCCCATATTTTGAACCACTAAACTAAGATAAAAATGTCCACACCACAAGGGGAAAACGGCAGTGTGGTTGAACGGGGCGTGGTCTTGCTGCTTCCTACATCGCCACTTCCGACATCATCAAGAAGATCCTGGAAATTGTTTGCCGCCACGTCTTTAAGCGCTGGGCTGACATAAAGATAGACCAGCTCGATGGGTCACTGGACATCTGGTGTGAAACTCCAGCTGCGTTCGTCTTCACCAATCTTTGTAGTGCCGTTGATTTCTCGCCCGTCTCCGGCTCTCACCCTAATGCTCGGCACCAAAAGATGTCGATCAAATGGACGGTCAAAGTCGACGAGCAGCGGTTGATTGGTCCCGGCACATGGGGCGACAATCTCCCATTGCCCAACATCGGGCAGCTCACGCAGAGGCGCAATTACAGTGAAGCGCTTTATCAAACGCGGGTAGGACGGATTCACTATTGGCAGACGACCAACCCGCACCGACGGAGAGCGTGTAATTGCGACCAGCCAGCAGAGCGAACCCAAGTTCCACATTAGTTGCGACGTTGCGCTTGATCCGTCCTGGATCGATGAGAACCGTCAGGCGGGCTAAGTCTTCATTCCAGAGCTCTTGCTTGAACCGCATGAAAGCGGCCTCGTCTACGTTGCCCTCTGCGTCGCGCAGCTTGATGTAGATAGCGTCGCCAACGGCAACAGCATTACTTATTCGCTATCTGGCGGGCTGATAAAGGCAAATTCAATTACGTTTGGAGCCAGCCCTCTGACCAAGGGATTGAGCTGAACTCGCTAAGCGGCGCCAGCTTCACTGCCGATCAGCTCAAGCTGCGCGATAGCAGGAAGCGTCTACGCTTATGCCTTGATTATTGGGTTTGAGGAGGATGTAGCCCAGTTCGCGTGCTAGTTCTGCGGCGTCGGGGTTGATTAGTTTGCCAGCCAGGATTACCGCTAACTTTTTGTCGCTATGTTCGGTATAAAATTCGCGAAAGCGGTCAATGCGTTTATCTCTTACCTTCTCGACATCTTTGAAGTGCAGGGTCGACTTTACCTCCAGCATGCCCACCGTGGTGCCGTTGATTAGCAAGCCGTCCAGTTCCATCATCACAACCCCCTTCCGCCAATGCTGAGAATTGGCGATTAGATCGTCAAACTTTATGTCGCCTACGACCAGGTTTTGTTGCCTCAGGCCCTCAATGAAAAAAATCTCAGTATTACGGCTATCGTTATCCACGTAACCACCGTATCTCTCCATAAACCCATTCCAGCGAGCCTCAGAGGCCTTCGAACTTTCGGTAAGCTGCTCTATAGCCTTTCTGTTAGCTTCTATAGCCTTGTCATGAGCCTTTGAGCTTTGGGTCAATTGCTTTATGGCCTTGCTATTAGCTGCTACGATCTTGCTATTCTCTTTGATTAAGGCCAGTATTTGCCTGTAAGTCGTCATGGCTGTAAGTAGTCTGTTGTTGGGCGGTTGTCCATATTATAGCAGCAGGATGAAGCGCCAAGCTCAAGCTGCGCGATAGCAGGAGGCATCGGCAATTACTCCTTGCTTGCTGGGTTTGAGCAGGATGTAGCCCAGTTCGCGCGCGAGCTTGGCGGCGTTTGGCAGGATGAGCTCGCCAGCCACTATTACTGCCAGATCCTTGTGTTGCTGCTCGCGAAAGCTTTTGCGAAAGCGTGGGATTAGCGCATTTTGTACTTTGAGCACATCGTCAACGCGCAGAGTTAATTTTGTCTCCAGTATGCCAACGGTAGTAGTGCTGATTAGCATGGCATCGAGCTCTAGCGGTCCTGCTCTTCTGCTGTAGCACTCAACCTTGGGACTGATATATTCAAACTCTAAAGGTCCAACTATCAGGTCTTGTCCGCATAGGCTCTCGATGAAAAAGTGATCGATTTTGCGGCTATCGTCGTCCACATAGCAGCCTAATTTCATCACTAACTTCTCAAAGCGCTCGACAAATTCATCAGCTCTCTTGGCGCGGCGGGCTTCCTGTCTATTTTGCTCGTAAGTCATGCCTTCGTTGCTCTTGAGTTTGTAGTCAGATTATATGACTTTGAGCTCAAGCACCGCGCTGGAGCGTAGCGATAGTAAGCCATCACCGCCCCCAGAGTTCGTTTTGTTCCTGGCGTTGGATGAGTTGGCGGAGGGTGGCGAAGGCGGTGGTGATGTAGTTGCTGAGCCTGGTGGTGGCGGGGCTTTGCGGTTGGCTGCTGAGGATGCCGAGGTTGCGATCAGGGTCGCCGATGCGGATGGGTAGCGCGCTCAAGGTGTGTTGGCGTTTGAGCATGAAGACTACCGAGTACGGCAGTACGGTGAGCGCATCAGAACCGGAGAGGATGTTGACTACGGTGCTGAGTGAGCCGCCGCGAAAGCTGATTTTGAAGTCTTGCACGCCGATAGAGCCGAGTACGGCGCGCAGGTCGTGATACAGGGGGCTATTGCCAGGCGGGGCTATCCAAGCGCAGGCGCTAATGTCGCTCAGGCGCACCAGGGCTTTGCCCGCGAGCGGGTGGTCAAATCGGCAAGCGACGACATTGCGCCCTGGGAGTATTTGCACAAAATCAATGTTCGGCGGTATTTCGCGATTGCGAATCGGCAAGATGCCCAAGTCGAGCGCGCCGCTCTGCAGGCCGCTAATAACTTCGGGGACGTAACCGTAGTGCTGATCAATATGCACGCTGGGGTTTTCAAACTGAAAGTTGGCGAGTACTTTGGAGACCACGCCATCCATCAAAAACGGCGAACCAGCCAAACGCACGGCGCCACTATGACCATCGCTAAAGCGCGCCACCAGCTCGTCCGCTGCAGCACCGGCAGCGCTGATTTGCCGACCTTGCTGCGCCAGCGCCAGGCAGAACTCGGTGGCAATCAAGGGTCTGCGGTTGGCGACAAATAACGCGGTGCCCACGCGTTGCTCCAGTAAAGCCAGGCTCCGCGATAAGCTCGGCTGGCTCTTGCCCAAGGCGACGGCGGCTTCGCCAACGCCGCCGTGGTCTACCACCGCCGCGAGTATTTCCAAATGCCTAGGGTCGAGTTTCATAGCTTTAAGTTATGTTAATTTGAGCAAATTCTATGATATTTGCTAATTGATAGTTAATAATGAACAATTAATAATTGATAACTTTTAAGAACGAATAAGAACGAGGTTATATGCACACCATAAGTCCCGGTCTAGTCAACCAAACAGTGCACTTCGGCGCTGGCGTACGCCACCAGGCCGCCGCCGAAGTCGAGCGCTTGGGTTGCGCGCGGGCGCTGGTGCTGTCTACTACCGAACAATCAGCCACTGCCGCCGAGCTCGCGCATAGCCTTGGCGCGCTCGCGGCTGGTACTTTCTCTGGCGCGGTGATGCATACTCCAGTCGAGGTAACCGCTCAAGCCCAGGAATACGCTGAGACTGTAAATGCAGATTGCTTGGTAGCTGTCGGCGGCGGCTCGACCACCGGCCTCGGCAAAGCCCTGGCGCTACGCACACAGAAACCGCAAATCGCCATTCCCACCACCTACGCCGGCAGCGAAGCCACGCCCATCCTCGGCCAAACCGAAAAGGGTCTGAAGACCACCCTGAAAGACGCGCGCGTACTCCCGCAAGTGGTGTTGTACGATCCGGAACTGGTAGTCAGCCTGCCAGTAGCTCTGAGCGCCACCAGCGGCTTGAACGCGATGGCGCACGCAGTCGAGGCGCTCTATGCCCAAGACCGCAGCGCTGCCACCACCGAACTCGCTCTCGACGGCCTCCGCAACCTGGCGCAATCGCTGCCACAGGTGCTAGCAAAGCCCACAGATTTAATCGCGCGCGAGACTTCCCTCCGCGGTGCCTGGGCTTGTGGCGCCGTACTCGGCTTGGTGGGCATGGCGCTACACCACAAACTCTGCCACACCCTCGGCGGTAGCTTCGACACCCCCCACGCCCCCACCCACGCCATCATCCTGCCCCACGCCGTGGCCTACAACCAGCAAGCGGCACCCGAATTACTAGCGCCAGTTAATGCCATCTTGCCCGCCACCACCCCAGCCCACGCCCTCTGGCACTTTGCCCAATCGCTCAATTCGCCGATGTCCCTACAAAGCTTAGGACTACAGCAACAAGACCTTCCCAAAGCCGCCGATATCGCCATTGCCAACCCCTATTGGAACCCGCGCCCACTAACTCGCAACGGCATCCTGACATTATTGCAAGACGCTTGGGCGGGCACAGAACCCCGCACCCACTAACCACGCCACGCACCCACTAACCACGCCGCACCCATTAACAACCACCCACCAACAACCACACCAACAATCAATCAACAACTAAAACCAAGGAGCAAACCATGATAAACCGTCGCACCGCCCTCAAAACCTTATCCGCCACTGGCATCGCGCTCGCGGCTGGCGGCTTTGCCGCCCCGGCCATCGCCCGCGGCGCCAAAATCAAGCTCGGCTACGTCAGCCCGCAATCGGGCCCGCTCGCGGCCTTCGCCGAAGCCGATCAATTCATCATCGATGGCTTCCTGCAAGCCGCTGGCAGCGATTTCAGCGTCATCGTCAAAGACAGCCAATCGAACCCCAACCGCGCCGCCGAGGTCGCCAAGGAGCTCATAGTCGAAGACGAAATTGACTTGATGCTCGTCGCCTCGACTCCGGAAACCACCAACCCGGTCGCCACCACCTGCGAGGCCGAAGAAGTCCCGGTAATCTCGACGGTAGCGCCCTGGCAGCCCTACTTCATCGGCCAGCAGGGTAATCCCGGCGACCCAGACTCATGGCAAGCTTTTGATTATTCTTATCATTTCTTCTGGGGTTTGGAAGACATCATCGCCGTCTTCACCAACATGTGGGCCCAGCTCGACACCAACAAATCGGTCGGCGGCCTCTATCCCAACGACGGCGACGGCAACGCCTGGGGCGACCCGGTAGTCGGCTTCCCGCCGGTGCTGGCGCAACAGGGCTACACCCTCACCGACCCGGGCCGCTACCAAAACCTCAGCGACGACTTCAGCGCCCAGATCAACGCCTTCAAACGCGCCAACTGCGAAATCGTAACCGGCGTACCGATCCCGCCCGACTTCACCACCTTCTGGACTCAAGCCAAGCAACAAGGCTTCAATCCCAAAGTCGCGTCCATCGGCAAGGCGATCCTGTTCCCGGTCTCGGTCGCAGCGCTGGGCGACAACGGCCACAACCTATCCTCGGAGGTCTGGTGGACTCCGAATCACCCATTCAAATCATCGCTCAACGGCGCCAGCTCCGCCGAGCTCGCCAGCGGCTTCACCGCGGCCACCGGCAGACAGTGGACGCAACCCATCGGCTTTGTCCACGCGCTGTTTGAAGTCGCGCGCGATGTCATGGGGCGCGTCAGCAAGGTCAACGACGGCGACGCCGTCGCCGAGGCCATCGCCGCCACCAGGCTCGACACCATCGTCGGCCGCCTCGCCTGGGACGGCAGCAATCTGCCACCCTTCGCCGCGCGCAACGTCGCCAAAACGCCGCTGGTCGGCGGCCAGTGGCGCCAAGTCGGCAGCGGTTACGACTTGGTGATAGTAGATAACACCACCGCACCGAGCATCCCCGCCGCCAGCACGATGCAAGCGATGGCCTAAGCACCCAAGCCCAGCGCCCCAACCCCATGACCATCCTCCAGCTCGACTCGGTCAGCAAAGCCTTCGGCGCGCTCCAGGTCGCCGACGGCATCTCCTTCGCGGTGCCCGCTGGCCAGGCGCTGGGGATCATCGGGCCCAACGGCGCTGGCAAGTCGACCCTGTTCAACTTGATCACTGGCAACGTCGCGGTCGATAGCGGCAGAGTAGAGTTTCTCGGTCAGGATGTGACCGGCGTCTCGCCCATGCAGCGCACCTTGCGCGGCATGGGGCGCAGCTTTCAAATACCGCAGCCCTTCGCGCAGCTCACGGTATTTGAAAACTTGCTGGTGGCCGCCGCCTTCGGGCGCGGCGCCAGCGAGCAGGCGGTGGTCGAGCCTTGCGGGCAAATACTGGAGCAAACCGGCTTGCTGGCGCGCGCCAACCTCCCCGCCGGGCAGTTACCGCTGCTGGAGCGCAAACGCCTGGAGCTGGCGCGCGCGCTGGCGACCGAGCCCAAGCTACTACTGCTGGACGAGATCGCCGGTGGCCTCACCGAAGGCGAATGCCAGGCGCTGCTCGCCACCATCAAGGGCATCCACCAGCTTGGCGTAACCATCATCTGGATCGAGCACGTCTTGCACGCGCTGACCTCGGTAGTCGAGCGTCTGCTGGTGCTCAATTTCGGCCAATTGCTCGCCGAGGGCGCGGTCGACGAGATTATGAGCTCCAAGCAAGTGCAGGAGATTTACCTCGGAGTCGACGTCTGATGGCGCTATTGCAAACCCAGCAATTAACGGCTTTTTACGGCGATTTCCAGGCGCTGTTCGGAGTCGACATCCACTTAGAAGCCGGGGAGACTGTCGCCATCATCGGCGCCAACGGCGCTGGCAAAAGCACCCTGCTGCGCGCCATCGCCGGTCTCAGCGCCAGCGCGCCCGAAGCCATCCAGCTCGACGGCGAAGACATCGGCCACCTGCCGCCCTACGAGGTCATGGCGCGCGGCGTGTCGATGGTGCCTGAAGGCCGCAAACTCTTTCCATCATTGAGCGTCGAGGAGAATTTACTCGTCGGTAATTACGGCCGCAAAACCGGCGGCGCCTGGCAGCTCGACGCTATCTATCAGCTGTTCCCCATCCTCGCCGAGCGCCGCGCGCATTCGGGCACCGCGCTCTCCGGCGGCCAGCAGCAGATGGTCGCCATCGGCCGCGCGCTGATGGCGAACCCGCGCGTGTTGCTCTGCGATGAAATCAGCCTCGGCCTGGCGCCAGTGGTCATCAAAGACATCTACCGCGCCCTGCCGCAGATCAAGCAAGCCGGCGCCTCGGTGATCGTCGTCGAGCAAGACATCCGCCAAGCGCTCGCAGTCGCCGATAGAGTCTACTGCCTCATGGAAGGCCGCGTTACCCTCACAGGCAGCCCGCAAGAGTTTGGCCGCGAGCAAATCCACGCCGCCTATTTTGGCGCTGCACTAGCATGATTTGGGTAGATACTGTCATTCAAGGTGTGCTACTCGGCGGACTGTACGCGCTGTTCGCCGCTGGTCTTAGCCTGGTCTTCGGCATCATGCGCCTGGTCAATCTGGCGCACGGCGACCTTATCGTCTGCGCCGCTTACCTGCTGCTGTTGCTGGTCACCCTGCTCGGCCTCAGCCCCTGGCTCGCCGTGCTCGTCGCCGCGCCGATTATGTTCGGCGTGGGCTGGCTGTTGCAAAGCCAGCTTTTCAACCGCGTGCTCGGCGCCGACATCCTGCCGCCGCTGCTGGTCAGCTTCGGGCTGTCGATAGTTCTGCAAAATGCCCTGCTCGAAGGCTGGAGCGCCGATAGCCGCCGTCTGCCCGCAGGCGCCTGGGAAACCACCTCGATCAGCCTCGGCACTATCAACGTCGGGCTCATGCCGCTGCTGACCTTCGTCTCGGCGGTGCTGGTCATCGTCGGGCTCAATCAGATTTTCTACCGCACCGCGCTCGGCCGCGCCTTCCGCGCCACCTCTGACGATGCGGCCACCGCGAGCTTGATGGGCATCCGCCCGCAGCGCATCTTCGCCACTGCCACCGGCATCGCCATGGTGGTGGTGTTAATCGCAGCCCTTTATCTGGGAACGCGCGCCAACTTCGACCCCAGCATCGGCCCGGCGCGGCTGATTTACGCTTTCGAGGCGGTGATCATCGGCGGGCTCGGTTCGCTCTGGGGCACCTTGCTCGGCGGCGTCATCATCGGCGTGGCGCAAACTCTCGGCGCCGCCATCAACCCCGAGTGGCAAATACTCGCTGGCCACATCGCCTTCCTGGTCGTGCTGGCGCTGCGTCCGCGCGGCCTGCTGCCGCGCGCGGTCGATTGAGCATGACTTACCGCGTCAGCAGCTCCAGCCGCGCCTCGCGCATCGCCGCCTACGTTGCCTTGGCGCTGGTAGTAATAGCCGTGCTGTTGCCGGGCTTTGCCAGCCGCGGGCTCATCCAGGATTTATTCTTCATCTTCACCATGCTGGTGCTGGCGCAGTGGTGGAACCTGCTCGCCGGTTATGGCGGCTTGGTCTCGGTCGGCCAGCAAGCCTTTGTCGGCATGGGCGCTTATGCGCTCTTTGGCGCGGTAATACTGCTGGGCTGGGACCCGGTGCCCTCCATCCTGCTCGGCGGTCTGGCGGCGCTGGCGCTGGCGGTGCCCACCGCCTTCTTCGCCTTTCGCTTGCGCGGCGCCTACTTTGCCATCGGCACCTGGGTCATCGCCGAAGTCGTGCGCTTGCTGGTGGCGCAGTGGCGCGCGGTCGGCGGCGGCACTGGCACCTCCTTGCCGCGCTCGGCGACCAAAGACATGTGGGCGGTGGATTGGATCAAAGCGCTGTTCGACGTCAAGACCTCGGCGGCGCGCGACATCCTGGCTTATTGGCTGGCGCTATTGCTGGTGCTGGCGACCATCGGCGCGATCTACTGGCTGTTGCGGCGGCGCTCCGGTCTGGCGCTGGCAGCGGTGCGCGATAACGTCGACGCCGCGCGCTCGGTCGGCGTTAACTCGGCGCAGATCAAATGGCTGGTGTTCTTGAGCTCAGCCTTCGGCACCGGCTTGGCGGGCGCCCTGATTTATATGCAAAAGGCGCGCATCTCGCCCGATGCCTCGTTCTCGGTGCTCGATTGGAGCGCCTACGTCATCTTCATAGTCGTCATCGGCGGCATCGGCACCATCGAGGGGCCGATACTCGGAGTTATCGTCTTCTTCATGCTGCAAAGCCTGCTGGCGGACTACGGCAGTTGGTACCTGATGCTGCTCGGTCTGCTCGGCATCCTGGTGATGCTGGGCGCGCGCCGTGGGCTCTGGGGGCTTTTCAGCGATCGCACCGGGATAGAGCTCTTTCCCGTGCGCAGATCATTAATCATTAACAACATTAATAAGGAATAGCAATGCACGAGATTGATACTGACGTCCTGATAATCGGCACCGGCCCCGCGGGCTCGGCGATGTCGGCGCTGCTGGCGACTTATGGCGTCGACAACATAGTCGTCAACCGTTACCGCTGGCTCGCCAACACCCCGCGCGCGCACATTACCAACCAGCGCACCATGGAAGTGCTGCGCGACCTGGGGCGCGAAGTCGAGGCGGAGGCGTATATGCACGCCACCGAACAAGACCTGATGGGCGAGAACGTCTTTTGCGAAAGCCTCGCGGGCGAGGAGATCGGTCGGATGCGCAGTTGGGGCACGCACCCGCTGACGCGCGCCCAGCATCAGCTGTCGTCGCCCTGCCACATGAACGACCTGCCGCAAACCTTCATGGAGCCGCTGCTCTACAAAACCGCGTGTGCGCGCGGCAGCCAGGGGCGGATGTCGACCGAATACCTCAGCCACGAGCAAGACGCCGAGGGCGTAACCACCACGCTGCGCGATCGGCTGGCGCAGCGCGAATTTAAGGTGCGCTCGCGCTATTTGATCGGCGCCGATGGCGGCAACTCGCTGGTCGCCGAGCACATCGATGCGCCCATCGAAGGCAAGATGGGCGTCGGCGGCTCGATGAATATTCTCTTCCGCGCCGACCTGAGCAAATACGTCGCGCATCGGCCTTCGGTGCTGTATTGGGTCATGCAGCCGGGCGCCGACGTCGGCGGCATCGGCATGGGCCTGGTGCGTATGATCCGCCCGTGGAACGAATGGCTGATAGTCTGGGGCTACGACATCAACGAGCCCACCCCCGAAGTCGACGCCGCCTTCGCTACCAACGTCGCGCGCCAGTTGGTTGGCGATCCGGAGCTCGAAATCGAGCTCATCTCGGCGAACACCTGGACGGTCAATAACGCCTACGCCACCGAGCTCCAGCGCGGCCGCGTCTTCATCATGGGCGACGCCGCGCACCGGCATCCGCCCTCCAACGGCCTCGGCTCCAACACCTCGATTCAAGACGCCTACAACCTGGCTTGGAAGCTGGCAGCGGTGCTCAAGGGTCAAGCTGGCGCTGGCTTGCTGGCGAGCTACAACGCCGAACGCGCGCCAGTGGCAAAGCAAATCGTCACCCGCGCCAACCAATCCATCGCCGAGTTCGGCCCCATCTTCGAAGCGCTGGGGATGACCGGCGGCACCGACTACGCCAAAATTAAAGCCAGCATGACCGCTCGCACCGATGCCACTGCCACCGCCGCCAAGCAGCGCGCCGCCTTGCGCGAGGCCATCGCCTTCAAGAAATACGAGTTCGACGCCCACGGCGTCGAAATGAACCAGCGCTACAAATCGCAGGCGGTACTAACCGATGGCCAGATGGAGCCGACCTTCGACCTTGACGCCGAGCTCTACTTCCAACCCACCACCTGGCCAGGAGCGCGCCTACCGCACGCCTGGGTTTACGAGCACGACAGCGGCGCTCAGCACTCGACCCTGGATTTGTGCGGGCGCGGGCTGTTTACCGTGCTCACCGGCATCGGCGGCGAGGCCTGGTGCGCCGCTGCTGAGACCGTGGGTAAAGAGCTCAACATCAGCATCCGCTGCCACGTCATCGGCCCGCGCCAGCGCTACGTCGACCACGTCGGCGAATGGGCGCGCGCCGCCGAGATCAGCGATAGCGGCTGCCTGCTGGTGCGCCCGGATCAGCACGTCGCCTGGCGCCTGGAAGAGCTCGCCAGTGACCCGCAAGCCGAGCTCCGCCGAGTGCTGCGCTCTATTCTGGCGCTTTGAGGAACACGAACATGAGCACGCAAGAACAAGGCTACTTCACCGAAGCCAACTCCGCCGAAGTCGTCATCAGCCGCATCGCCGCCGACACCGACCCGCGTCTGCGGCAAATAGTCAGCGTGCTGGTCAAGCACCTGCACGCGGCGGTCAAAGAGCTTGAACCCAGCCAGGACGAATGGTTGCAAGCCATCCAATTCCTCACCGCCACCGGCCACAAGTGCGACGACTGGCGCCAGGAATTTATCCTGCTCTCGGATGTGCTGGGCGTATCGATGCTGGTCGACGCCATCAACAACCGCAAACCTTCGGGCGCCTCGGAATCGACCGTGCTCGGTCCTTTTCACGTCGACGGCGCGCCGGAGCTGGAGATGGGCGCCGACATCTGCCTCGACCAAAAAGGCGAGCCCATGCTCGTGCGCGGGCGCATCCTCGACACCGAAGGCAATCCCATCGCCGCTGCCAAGATCGACGTCTGGCAAGCCAACGACGAAGGCTTTTACGACGTCCAGCAGCAGGGTATCCAGCCCGAATTTAACCTGCGCGGCGTCTTCCGCACCGGTGCCGATGGCGCTTACTGGTTTCGCGGCGTCAAGCCCAAGTACTACCCCATCCCTGCCGATGGCCCGGTCGGGCAAATGCTCCAAGCCCTGGGACGGCATCCCTACCGCCCGGCGCACTTGCACTACATCATCACCGCTAGCGGCTTTGCCCCGCTCACCACCCACATCTTCGACCCGGACGATAAATACATCCATTCTGACGCCGTCTTTGGGGTTAAACAAAGCCTCATGGCAAAATTCGACTGGATAGACCAACCCCAAGCCATCGCCACCGCCAACATGACCACCCCCTTCTACCTCGTCGAACACGACTTCGTCCTCGCACCAGATGACTAGGATGCCTATCTGAGCAGCGGAGCTCATGGGAGCGCCGACTTGTAGTCGTCAGGAAACGCCCGCATGGGCGTTTCCCCAATAAGCATTGCATCAAAACCAAATCACAGATTACAACTAAGCTCGGTGCCCTGGGAGCGCGCGGCGTCTCGCCCGCCGTGTAAAAAGTGCCGTAGGCGGCATTTAGGCAAATAAGCCTATTCAAGCAGCGGAGCTCATGGGAGTATCCATTGTTGTCAAGAGGTAAATTAAATTAATTTCATGCTATAAAAAGCGTCCTATATCGCTATCGGTGATATTAAATTCCACCCGCCATGCTCGCATAAGCACCGCTTAGCAGCGACGGAAGGAAGACTCATAGCTGTTGTTTACTAGCAGTGCCTGTCATCCATTGAGCTTTATGCCGACAGAGTCAGTGCCCCATTTGAAGCGCTTTGATTGACGTTTATCTCTGGCTTACTCTCTAGCGCGTACCTAGCGCCAGTGTCCCACAGACGCTGATCACGCAGTAGAGCATTAGCCATTAATATCAACTTACGCATACAGGCAGTGAGTGCCACCTTAGCGGGCTTACCAGCCTTGGTTAACCTGTCATAGCAAGCCTTAATGTCTTTGTTATACCTGGAAGCTACTACTGCGGCCATATACAGAGAATGCCTCACAGTATGTCGCCCTCGACGCACACAACTACGCTGTACTTGATTACCAGACTGTCGAGTGTAAGGCGCTAAGCCGGCCAGAGCCGCAGCTTGCTTACCATCGATCTCACCCAATTCTGGCATCAATGCCAGTAACGTGGCAGCGGTAGCAAACCCGATACCTGGTATAGAGCAGAGGATCTTGTATTGCACTTTAATCTTCGGCGTAGCTTTGATCAGTGCATCCATCATCCGCTCAGCCTCAACAATTTGCTTAGTGGTTTCTTCAATTAAGCTATTGTTATTGCTGATTAGTTCAGGCATCGTAAGAGTTTTCGTCAAATTGCTAAGAGCAGTCCGTTGCTGTATCAGCGCTCGGCGTTGCGTACACAGCTCTTGTAACTGCTGTAGCTCTTTTTCTTTGATTTGAGTGCATGGCAATTGTAGAGCGATAGCAGCACTTGCGATCATCTCGGCGTCGATGCTATCGGTCTTAGCGAGCTGTCCTTTAGCTTCAGCGAATTTACGCACTCTATAGGGGTCGGCTCTGACGATGTCAATCTTCTTGACCATCATCCTAGCCTCTAAGTCACGATGGTGATGTGCAGTAGGCTCATAAACCACGACAGGCTTTTCCATAGGACGTAGCCAGGTGCATAGCTCTTTAATACCGTCTTCATTGTTATCGAAGGATCTTTTGGACCTATCGTAACTACAGAAGGCATCGAGCTTATTTTTGCTCACATCAATACCAATGATATACTTAGACATCTTTCTTCTCCTCTGCTTATATTCGAGCCCTTGGCTCCAGTATCCATTCAGGACGTTTGAAAGAAGGCAAGGTCGAGCTTACTCCCTGCGGTCCCGTAGACCAAGCGCCGAGCGTTCCGACCTTGCCTGCCCCTATCCGTGCTAGCATGGTTAGGGACACCCGACTGCCCAATGCAATCAAGACGTGTATCATAATATAAGCGCCGAGTTGTACTCGGCTGGAGGCGAGCTCTGCTCGCCTCCCCACCACTCCCGCTAACCCCAGCATCTCAACCTAAACCAAAGCATCATTTAACCACAGATGCACACAGATAAACACAGACGAGCTCGGTGCGGCAACAGAGCCTATGCCAAGCTCCATCCAATATCTGTGTCCATCTGTGGTTAATAGAAAGTAGCCGCCGCAGGCGGTCTGGGCGCGACGAGTGGCACACAGATAAACACGAATAAACGTGGTTAATTGAAACATAGTGTTGTAATGCCGAGCTATACTCAGTAATAACCAATCTGTATCAGCCAGCAATCCCCCATGCCCAATCTAGCCGATCTTTTTGACGAGCATCCGCAGCAGCTACGTCTGCTGCGATTACCTTGGCGGCGCTTTGGCGGCAAAGCTAGCGTGTGCGCTCCAGTACGCACGGTGCGTTGTTTCGAGGACAACAGCAAAGTACGCCAGGCTTTGAGTGCCCCTGGCGATGGCGCTGTGTTATTAGTCGACGGCGGCGGCTCGCAGCGCGTCGCTTTAACCGGCGATCAAATTGCCGAACTCGCTTTGCAAAACAACTGGCAAGGCTTGGTCATCAACGGCGCCATCCGCGATAGCGCTTGCATCGCTGGCATGGACATCGCGCTCTGGGCGCTCGGCACTTGCCCGATCAAAAGCCAGAAGCGCGACCAAGGCGCCATCGATTGCGACCTCACTCTAGCTGGAGTAGCTATCAAACCGCACGACTGGCTCTACGCCGATTCCGACGGGATAGCCATCGCCGATAAGCGTCTACACTAATGCACTTCGAGCTGCTGGCGCGCTCGGGCACAGCGCGGCGCGGGCGGCTGACTCTCAAGCACGGGGTCATCGAAACTCCGGTGTTCATGCCCGTGGGCACTTACGGCAGCGTCAAAGGGCTCACGCCAGCGCAGCTAGAGGACTTGGGCGCGCAGATCATCCTCGGCAATACCTTTCACCTGCACCTGCAACCGAGCTCGGAGCTGATAGCCGAGTTCGGTGGTTTGCACGAATTCATCGGCTGGAACAAGCCGATACTCACCGACTCTGGCGGCTTTCAAGTCTTCAGCCTCGCTCAGCGGCGCAAGATCAGCGAGCAGAGCGTACGTTTTCGCTCGCCGCGCGACGGCTCCGAAGTCGAGCTCAGTCCGGAGTCTTGTATGCAAATACAGCACAACTTGAATTCGGACATAGTCATGTGCTTCGACGAATGCACCAGCTATCCCGCCACCCACGAGCAAGCCGAGACTTCGATGCAGCTATCGATGCGCTGGGCGCGACGCTGTCGCCAAGCGCACGACGCTGGCAGCAACAGCAACGCCCTATTCGGCATAGTGCAAGGCGGGATGTACCCCGACCTACGCACGAAGTCGCTGGCAGCATTGCTCGAAATCGGCTTCGACGGCTACGCCCTGGGTGGCTTTTCGGTGGGCGAGAGTAAAGAGGAGATGTTCGCCGTGCTACCGACCATAGCCGACCTGCCACCGGCAGACAAGCCGCGCTACCTGATGGGCGTCGGCAGCCCCGAGGACCTAGTACGCGCCGTCGCCCTGGGCGTCGATATGTTCGATTGCGTGCTCCCGACGCGCAACGCTCGCAACGCGCACTTATTCACCAGCTCCGGGGTGGTCAAACTCCGCAATGCTCACCACAAGCGCGCGCAGGACCCAGTCGACCCCACGTGCTCCTGCTACTGCTGCCGCAACTTCAGCCTCGGCTATTTACACCACCTGCACAAGATGGGCGAGATGCTAGCGGCGACCCTGGCGTCCATCCATAATTTGCACTATTACCAAGCCCTGATGGCTACAATGCGCAACCGCATCGAGGCGGGCACTTTTGCCGAATTCGTCCAGGATTTTCACCAAAAAACCCAGAACTAAAAACAGGAGTCAAACACCATGCAACTACTAGACCTCATCATTCCCAAGGCTTAT
The DNA here is from genome assembly GCA_965229495.1 of Gammaproteobacteria bacterium. Classification (GTDB taxonomy): domain Bacteria; phylum Pseudomonadota; class Gammaproteobacteria; order CBDBNL01. The sequence goes on along the minus strand of OZ245880.1, from coordinate 2,068,441 downwards.
GCAGCCGACCCAGCGCCAGCGCTCGGCGGCGGCATCGAGCAGATAATATTGATACTGCTGTTCATCGCGGTGTTTTACTTTTTGCTGATCCGTCCGCAGCAAAAGCGCGCCAAGCAGCACAAGAAGCTCATATCGGAACTTGCCAAAGGCGACGAAGTTATGACCACCTCCGGCATTTACGGGCGCATAGTCAAGCTCGGCGAAAACCACATCGAGCTCGAGATTGCCGATAAAACCAAGATCATTCTGCAAAAGGGCTCGGTTACCAGCAACCTGCCGGCTGGTACTATTGACGGCCTCGCCAAGGGTTAAACCCAGATCAAAACCCGCCAATGCTACTAACCCGAGCCGCTAACGACAAACCGCAAGCGCAATCGATAATCTTTGCGCCGTGGAAGTGGGTGGTCTTGGTGCTGGCGCTGTCGTTGAGCTTGCTGTACGCGCTGCCCAACGCCTTTCGCGAGCAGCCAGTATTGCAAATCAGCGGCGCAAATGCCCGAGTTAACCTAACCGAGGTAACGCGCGCGCAAATCTCCGACATCCTGTCGAGCAACGGCATCGTCGCCCAGTCGGTCGAGCTCGAAGACGACCTACTCACCGTAACGCTCACCAGCAAAGTCGACCAGCAACGCGCCCGCGCCGCGCTTGAAAACGAACTCGGCAGCGGTCTATACACCATAGCCCTGAACTCCTCGGCGCAACTACCGGATTGGCTGGAAGCTCTGGGGGCGAAGCCTTTGAACCTGGGACTGGACTTGCGCGGCGGCGTGCACTTCCTCCTCGAAGTCGACATCGCCACCACCCTCGAGCAACGGCTCGACGTCTTCGCTGCGCAGGCACGCACCAGCTTGCGCCAAGAGCGCATTCGCAGCCGTGGCATCGCGCGCCGCGAATTCACTTTGCCCGATTATGAAGTTACCGGCATAGCGATAGCCTTCGCCGACGCCAGCACGGCAGAGACCGCCCTCGAAGTATTAAGCGAAGAATTTATCGGTGTGGCGCTGGATTTGGACGTCGAAGGTGAAGAACTAAGCCTAGTGCCGACTGCGGAATACATCCGCGAGCTCGAAGACTTCGCCATCTCGCAAAACCTCACCACCCTGCGCAACCGCGTCAACGAGCTCGGAGTCTCCAGCCCAGTGGTGCAACGCTCGGGGCGCAGCCGCATCGTCTTGCAGCTCCCAGGGGTCGACGACTCGGTAGCAGCGAAGCGCATCGTCGGCGCCACTGCCAACCTGGAATTTCGCCTCGAAGCCGCCTCTACTGCCGGCTCCGAGCGCTTTGTTTTCCGTAATGACGAACGCGATTCGGCGCGCCTGGAGCGCGACATCATCATCACTGGCGGCAGCGTCGTCAACGCCCAACCGGGCTTCGACGAGAACGGCCTACCGCAAGTCAATATCTCGCTGGATACCGAAGGCGGCAAGCTCATGAATAGGGCGACGCGCAGCAACGTCGGGCGGCGCATGGGCGTGCTCTTCGTCGAGAGCAGTCGCGAGCGCCAAGGCGACGAGTGGCGCACGGTCAACAGCAAATCGATAATTTCGCTGGCGACCATCCAATCGGCGCTCGGCAATCAATTCCGCATCACTGGCCTCTACAATCAAAATGAAGCCTCGGAGCTGTCGTTGCTGCTACGCGCTGGCGCCCTGGCAGCGCCAATCTACTTCGTCGAAGAACGCACCATCGGCCCCAGCCTCGGGCTGGAAAATATCAAAAGCGGTTTGTACGCCCTGCTGCTCGGCTTCGCCTTGGTGTTCGCATACATGGTCGTGGTTTATCGGAGCTTTGGCATGGTCGCGAACGTCAGCCTGATAGCAAACCTGCTGATCATGGTCGCGCTGTTGTCAGTCTTGGGCGCGACGCTCACTCTGCCAGGCATAGCTGGCATAGTCTTGACCGTGGGCATGGCAGTCGACGCCAACGTGCTCATCTTCTCGCGCATCAAAGAGGAATTGAAGGTCAACAGCAAAGCCGCGTTCGCCATCAAAGCCGGCTTCGACCGCGCGCTCATCGCCATCGTCGACGCCAATTTGACCACGCTGCTGGTGGCAATAATTCTGTTCACCATCGGCACTGGACCGATCAAGGGCTTCGCCGTAACCCTATCGCTCGGCATACTCATCTCCCTATTCACCGCCGTCATGCTCGCGCGCGGCTTGATCTATCTGCTCACGCGCAACAAGCAGCAAATTCAATTCGCCTAGTGACACCTAGAGTGATTGCTGGGGCTTTGGTTTGGGGCCATCGACTGGGATAGACCCGAAGCCCTATAAATTTTGCTCGCGGATTACAGGAAAATTTAGGGTCAGAGTTTGACTGTTTGACAACCAAGGAATGGCTATGGGTCTTTCGGTGTTGCCGGTAGGTTTTATAGTAATCAGCGCGACTCGACGCGGGTGCCTTCTTGCGCGCCTTGCACTATTCGGAGCAAGGCTCCGGCTTTGCTGAGGTTGAAGACTCGCAGTGGTAGTTGGTTCTCCCGAGCCAGGCAGAGCGCGGTGGCGTCCATTACTCCTAATTGATTATTTATCGCCGTGTCGTAGTCGAGCTCGGTGTAGAGCTGGGCTTGAGGGTTGGTCGCCGGGTCGCTGTCGTAAACGCCGTCGACTTTGGTGGCTTTCAGCATCAACTGAGCGCCGATCTCCACCGCGCGCAGGCAGGCGGCGGTGTCGGTGGTGAAGAAGGGATTGCCAGTGCCAGCGCTGAATACGACTATGGCGTTGGCGTCGAGGTAGCTCTGGACTCGGAGTTGGTCGTATTTTTCGATAACTCCTTCTATAGGTAGCGCCGATACCAAGCGCACTGCCGCGCCTAGCTGCTGCAGGGCATCGCGTAGCGCCAAGCCGTTGATCATGGTGGCGAGCATGCCCATGCTATCGCCGACGACGCGGTCGACGCCCAAGCCGCTGAGCATAGCGCCGCGAAAGATGTTGCCGCCGCCGATGACTACGCCAACTTGCGTTCCCACCGAGCTAACTTGCTGCAGCTCGCGCGCGATGCGCTGCAATATCTCCGGATCGATGCTGCCAGTTGTGGCGTCGCCAGCCAGGGCTTCGCCGCTAATCTTTACCAGTATCCGCTTGTACTCAAGAGCCTTGAGCCCAGCCGTGCTCATGCTATTTGCCCGCAGCTTGACGAACCTCCTCCTGGAAGTCGCTGGTTTTCTTTTCGATGCCGTCGCCGACCAAGAAACGGGCAAAACTAACTGTGTTGACGCCGTTATCTTTGAGCAGTTTTTTAATCTTGACATCGGGGTCGCGCACGAAGGCTTGCTCGACCAGCGATACCTCTGCCAAGAATTTCTGCACGCGACCCGAGACCATCTTCTCTTGAATGGCGGCGGGCTTATCGCTTTGCGCTGCTTGCGCGGCGTAGACTTGGCGCTCGCGCTCGATAACTTCCTGGTCGATCTCTTCGGGCTTCACCGCCATTGGGTTCATGGCGGCGATGTGCATCGCTAAATCGTGCGCAACTTGCGGCTGGGCAGCGTCAATGCTGACCAAAACGCCAATCTTGCCGTTGGTGTGCAGGTAGGTCGCGATAGCTCCGCCCTCGGGCGCTTGCAGACGCGCGACGCGGCGAACGACCAAATTCTCGCCAATCTTCAATACCAGCTCTTGCCGTCGCGCTTCAAGCTCGGCGCTCAAGGCGGCAACATCGGTGGTGTCGAGTTCGCGGGCTTTGGCGCCCAGCTCTTGAGCAAAAGCCAGGAAATCATCGCTACGCGCGACGAAGTCGGTTTCGCAATTGAGCTCCACCATATAGCCGCTGCTGGCGTCGGAGTTGATAGCCAGCACGCCCTCGGCGCTGATGCGGCTCGAACGGCTTTGGGCTTTGAGCGTTCCCGCCTCGCGCAAGCTGGTAATTGCAGCGTCGATATCGCCTGCGCTTTTCACCAGGGCTTTTTTGCATTCCATCATGCCTAAGCCAGTGCGTTCGCGTAATTCTTTCACCATTTGGGCGCTAATAGTCGTGGCCATCTGAATTGGGTCTCCTTGAGTTAAGTTATGTGAGCGCGCGCGATTATACGCAGGCTGGGCTTGAGCTAGCCCCATTTTGCTAGGTCTAGCCGTGGTAGCGCCGAGCGTAGTGCAGCGCTATGGCGCTGTCGTCGAAGTCGAGCCTTTGGTCGCCGATTATCTGGTAGTTCTCGTGGCCTTTGCCCGCTATTAAGATCGCCGAGTTGGAGCTGGCAGCTTGGATGGCGCTGGCGATAGCGCGTTCGCGTTTGGGCTCGCGTTGGCTGTTGTGGTGGGCGCGGAGCTCGGGGTTGGTGTAGATATCGTCTATTATCGCTTGCGCGTCCTCGTTGCGTGGGTTGTCGCTGGTGACGATTATTCGGTCGGCGTGGCGCGCCGCGACCGTGCCCATGAGCGCACGCTTGCCTGTATCGCGGTCGCCGCCGCAACCGAACACCAGGCATAGGGGCTTAGTGCCGATGTGCTGACGCAAGCTGAGCAAGGCGCGTTGCAAGGCGTCTGGGCTATGGGCGTAATCGACGATGATCGTCGGGCGCGACCAAACTTGCTGCATACGCCCGGGCACTGGGCGGAGCGCTGCGATGGCTGCTGCGACCTGCTCGGGGCTGAGCCCAGTGTGCTCCAAACAAGCAGCGCAGAGCAGCGCGTTGTCGATGTTGAAGTCGCCTACGAGGTTGAAGCTTAACCGCTGTTTGCATCCGTGGAAATCTAGTTCGAGTTGATTTCGGTCTATGAGCTGGGCGTTGACGTCGCCCAAGCCTTGGCGGCTAACGCTAATACTTCTGCCGTCCTGGCACCAAGGCTCTTGTAGCCAGCTGTGGCCTTGGGCGTCGTCGATATTAATGATGCGCGCTTGCAAATTCGACCAGCGCAGGAGCAAGGCTTTGGCGTCGGCGTAGGCTTGCATATTCGGGTGGTAGTCGAGGTGGTCGCGGCTGAGATTGCTGAAGAGCGCGTAGTCAAAATCCAAGTGCCGGACGCGGCCTTGGTGCAGCGCGTGCGACGAGACTTCTAAGCACAACCGTTTGACGCCGGCGTCGCGGTATTGCGCCATTAGCCGCAGCAGGTGGATCGGGTCGGGGGTGGTGAGTTGGCTGGCGCTGAGACTGTCGGGTGCGCCGTGGCCGATGGTGCCGATGAGCGCGCTGGACTCGCCGTGGAATTGCCAGGCTTGCGCCAGGAAATGGCAGATGGAGCTTTTGCCGTTGGTGCCAGTAACGCCTATCAGACTCAACTGCTTTTGCGGCCATTGGTAAAAGCCCTCGGCGATGGCGACGCTCCGAGCTTGTAGAGACGGCACGCCGACTATGCGCTCGGCGTGCTCGGGATAGCGCGCGCGCCAGATTGATAGCTCTTGAGAGTCTACCAATGCCCAACTGGCGCCGCAAGCGAAGGCCTGGTCGATGAATTCGCCGCCGTGGCTGCTGCTACCAGCGAGAGCAAGAAAGCAATCGCCGGTTGTTAGCTCTGCGCTATTGGCACTAAGCTCGCGCGTTGGTAGTGGCGCCGCGCCGCTGGCGCCGACCAGCCAGGGTCGGAGGTCAGTGGGCATGGTGGCGCCAGCTTGGGTCGTTTAATAAGGTTTTAATAATCAGCACAGGCTGTGGGCGGAGCTTCAAGCAAAGTCTTATAATAGCCGCTGCGCGCCGAGTGGCGGACATCGCTTGTTCGGTTGACAAATAAATATAAATAACATGGAGAACCTCACTATGAACTTCAATTCAATACGCCGCGCGGCTATCGCAACGCTCACTGCCATCGGTCTCGTCGCCGCTACTGTACCCGCCGTGGTCCAGGCCGACGGGCACATGCTCAATTTCACCCTGGCTACTGCTGGCTCGGAAACCGACCAGCGTTCGGTAGCTATGGCGAATGTCTTTGCGCCTATGGTCGCTGGCTTCGCTACTTATCAGCCGGGCTACAACGGTACTTTGTTCGCCCAGGGCACCGAGTTGGAGGCTATTAGCCGTGGTAACCTGGTGATGTCTATTGCTTCGGCTCAGGAGCTCGCGCAATTCTTCCCCGAGTTTTCTATTTTCGCCACTGGCTACGTGCACCAAGACGCCGCGCACCAAGTACGAGTTTTCAACGATGCCTTGATGGACCCTTTCAAGCAGAAGGTTGAAGACGAGCTGGGAGTGAAGTTGCTATCGGTGATGTACCTTGGTCGTCGACACGTCAACCTGCGTCAATCGCGCTCCGAGCTCGACGTGCGCACTCCAGCCGATTTGGACGGCGTCAACCTGCGGATGCCAGGAACCGATTCTTGGCAATTCCTCGGCAAGGCGCTGGGAGCCTCGCCTACTCCAATGTCTTTCAGCGAAGTCTATACGGCCCTATCCACGGGCGCGGTCGATGGTCAAGATAACCCGCTGCCTACGGTGGTCGACGCTAAGTTCTACGAGGTTACCAAGCAAATCGCGCTTACCGCGCACTTGGTAGACTTGAACTACATCGCCTTCTCGAAAGCTGTTTGGGACGAACTAAGCCACGAGCAGCAATTGACTGTGCAGCGCGCCGCTGACGCAGCTGCCGCTTACGGCAGGCTGAAGCAGCTCGACAAGGAAAATAGCCTCGCCGAGTTTATCCGCAGCCAAGGGGTGGAGATTTACACACCGGACTTGGCGGCTTTCCGTAGCCACGTGCAAGCGCAATACGTCGGCAGCGAATTCGCCGCTAGCTGGCCGGATGGGGTCTTGGAGCGTATTAACGCTTTGGGCAACTAGGCCGTAGCTATTCAATGAGGGCGCCGCGTCTGAGGGGCGTGGCGCTCGACTTGGGCGCTGGTAACAGGAATATAGGCGTTGCTATCGTCCGCCAATTCATGATCAAACGCTAATTGGAAGTCAGCCAAAAAATCAGCCGCTGGCTCAATGCGCGTGCCGTCGGCAAAGGATTTGGCTTGCGCCAATTCACCTACCACTTGTACTCGCTGTAACTGCTCCAGGGCGAGTAAGCTCTTGAAGCTACGGCTCAGTTGTGAGTCGCGCCATTTGACTTCTACCATCTGCATCGGGCGCCCGTCGCGGAGTACGACAAAGTCAATCTCCTGCCCGTCTTTGTTCTTTAGATAGTGCAAAGCCAGATTGAGCCCAGCAACGTCCTGCAAGCGCTGTATTTCCTTCCAGAGCGCGCAAGCGACCAGATTCTCTAAGCGAGCACCTTCGTCGCCTTGGACTTGAGCGTTATCGTAAAAATAGTATTTGGGTGCTTTGAGCAAGGAGCGGGCGATGTTACGGTGGTAGGGAGTTACGGCAAAAATGATGTAAAGATTTTCTAACACCGACAGCCAATTGCGAATAGTGTTGGGACTTTTTTGTAGATCATTCGCCAGCTTACGCACCGAGAGTGGGCTGCCGACTCGGGTGCGGAGCAAGGCTAGTAAAGTATCGATGCTCTGCAGGTCGCGAATGGCGGTGAGGTTGAGTAAATCCTCTTTCAAGATGACGTCGATATGGGCGCGCTGCCAGCGTCGATAATAACTCAGGCTGGCGCGCAAGAAGGGCTCGGGAAAACCTCCGACAGTCATCAAACGCTGGAAAATTTCCTGCCGGTCGAGGTCTGTAAAGCGCGCCGCCTCTTTCATATCTATCGGGTGTAAGCGGTAGTGGAAGTGGCGACCGGCGAGCGAATCGCCCACACGGCGGAAAGTTCCGAGCTTAGCGCTGCCAGTAACCAGCAGAGCGGGCGGCAAACCCTCGACGTCGTAAATACCCTTCAGCCAAGCCTTCCAGCTCGGCATTTTGTGGAGTTCGTCAAATACAATCAGCTGCTTACGGCGATCCCAGCTTTTCTCTTGCAGCAAAATTCTATGCTCGGCAAGGTCGTAATTCAAGTATTGCGAATCCGAGCTCAGCGCTTGCGCCATGGTGGTTTTACCGCATTGCCGAGGCCCGCTCAGCAGCAATACCTTGCTGCTCAAATCTCTGCGCATAAAATCGTGCATGTACCTTAGCATGGTCGCAAAAGCCAGTGTAAAATCCCGACTATTATTCAGCCAACTGACAAAAAGTCAAGACTATTAGTCAGTCAACTGACAATTAGTCGCGACTATTAGTCAATCAACTGACAATTAGCCACAATATTTTCAAGCTCAAACCATTGATTTACCGTATTTATAATTGAATTTAAGTCTTAGCAATACGATTTAATAAAATATCATGAGTTGTATAGCTTGCCATCAGGTCATGATATGCAGTATTGACCATCAGGGCTTGTGCGAAAAAAATTTGGCAGCCTGAGCTTGAAGAGAGGCTGATAGTAGATTTCTCCACCGCCAATGCCAAAGCGCGTAAACTCAGCAAGCTGAGTGTGCTCTAGTAGCCGTTGGCTACAGATACCAATCTCGGCAAAGAATTAGCAACCAAGCTACAGCTAAGAATAAATCCAAAGCAAGTGTTATAAAGCCCATGGTGTCGAAGTGGTTTATACGTTGTACAGAATTCATCGCAGCTACCCTGCTGGCGGCGATGTTCTGCACTTTCCTGCTACAAATTTTTTCGCGCTACGTGCTCGCCGCGCCCTTCGGCTGGACGCTGGAGCTATGCCTCATCCTCTGGGTTTGGATAGTATTTTTCGGATGCGCCTTTCTCGTGCGCGAACACGACCAAGTCAGCTTCGATATTCTCTACCAAGCGGCTCCGCGCCGCCTGCAGCGAATTTTGGCGCTCGTCTCTTGTCTGGCAATAGTGCTAGGTATGGCTTGGGCTTTCTTACCGACTTGGGATTACATCGACTGGATGAAAATTCGCAAGACGGCGACCGTGCGCAATCCCTTCACCGACGCCAAAATCCCAATGCGCAACATCTTCTCCATCTACGCCGTCTTTATGCTCGCGCTGATCCTGCGCTACGCCTGGCGAGCTTGGTTCGTGCTGCGTAGCGGCGCGCCTCAGCCGGAATCCATTACCCGCGACGACGACGCGTCCGCGCGACAAAACTAACACGCGATGAGCCTCGAATTTATCCTCTGCCTCATTACCCTATTTGGCCTTGCGGGCATAGGCACGCCCATAGGTTATTCGATAATCCTGGCGTCGTTGGTTTATCTAGGCGTGGGCGGGATGGACTTGGCGCTGACGGGCGAGAAAATTCTTCAAGGGCTATACAAGAGCTTTATTTTGCTGGCGGTGCCGTTATTCATAGTCGCTGCCAACATCATGAACGCGGGCACCATCTCCGAGCGCCTGCTTAATTTTTGCATAGCCGCAGTTGGCCGCTTTCGCGGCGGCCTCGGGCACGTCAACGTCGTCGCTTCGCTGATATTTTCCGGCATGTCCGGCTCGGCCGTCGCCGACGCCGCTGGCATTGGCAAAATCATCATCAACATGATGACCAAAGACGGACGCTACAGCCCAGGGTACGCCGCCGCCATAACTGCCGCCTCTGCCACCATCGGCCCGATCATACCGCCCTCGATACCGATGGTGCTCTACGCGCTAGTCTCCAACGCCTCCATCGGCGCTTTGTTCTTGGCCGGCATATTGCCAGGCCTGATCATGGGCTCAGTTTTGATGGCGATGAACGCCTACTTAGCGCGCAAACGCGGCTTTGCCCTTGAGCAGGCGACACCCTTGCGCCAATTGCCCGCGTACACCACTCGCGCCTTCCCGGCCTTGCTGATGCCAGCTATTTTGCTCTACGGAATTTATGGCGGCGTAACCACCCCCACCGAAGCCGCTGCGATTGCAGCTCTCTACGCTTTGATCCTGGCAGCGGTGTTTTATCGGGCTTTGAGCTGGCAGAGCCTATACCGCATCCTGGTCGAAAGCGCACGCTCGTCGGCGGCAGTGGGAGTAGTAATTGGTGGCGCCTTAATCTTGAATTTCATCGTCGTATCCGAAAACATCCCGGGGATGGTGTCCGATTTACTCACAGATTTGGACGTACACCCACTGCTATTCCTGCTCGGCGTCAATTTGCTGATCCTGATCCTGGGTTGTGTATTAGACGCCACCACCATAATTCTGGTAATAGTGCCATTATTCCTACCCGCCTGCCGCAGCTTGGGCATCGACTTAGTGCACTTCGGGGTATTAATCGTAGTCAACAGCATGATCGGCCTGATCACCCCACCCTACGGCATACTATTATTCGTCATCAACGCCGTTACTCGAATACCCTTACGCGACATCATCCGCGAAATCTGGCCGTTTTTGTTAGTATTAGTGCTTGCCTTGTTGTTTATCACAGCGGTCCCCGAGGTCGTCTTGTGGTTACCGCGCTTGTTTGGCTATCAGATTTTATAAATGAACTTAGCAGAAGTAAAACAAATACTTACAGGATTATCGGAGCTCAACTTTCGCTTGCCCAATGGCGATTACGTACCACCACATTTCCACGTTACCGAGGTCGGCGTAGTAAACAAACACTCCATCGATTGCGGCGGCAACGAGCACAGCGAGACCCTAGTGCAACTTCAGCTTTGGCAAGCTCGCGATTACGACCACCGCGTTGCCCCGGATAAATTTCTTAAAATTCTGAACATCGCTCGGAAAGTCATCGACGCCAGCGATACGCTTCAGATTGAGGTCGAATATCAAGAGCACACCATCGGCAAGTTCGGCCTAGACTTCGACGGCACCGACTTCGTGCTCGTAAACAAGCACACCGATTGTCGAGCGCGCAGCAAGTGTAGCGCCAAAGCAGCTAGCGGCTGTTGCTGAAGCTCTTACCAAATATCCACAACCAAAGACATCAACCATGAAAATCAAATTATTACTAGGCTTCATAGCCGCCGTCTCAGCCTCTAGCGCCCTTGCTGCCGAGCACACAGTGGCGATGAAAAATGTCGGAGCAGACGGAGGGATTATGGTATTCGAGCCCGCTGTCCTGAGAGTAAACGTTGGCGACACCGTGCACTTCAAGCCCACCGACCCCGCACACAACTCAGAGTCGGTGCCCGGGCTCACTCCAGCAGGCTCCGTAACTTGGAAAGGCACCATGAACGAAAAAATTAGCGTTACCTTGGATAAAGAAGGCGTCTATGTTTACCAGTGCACGCCGCACCTGCCGCTAGCCATGGTCGGCGTCATCGTCGCTGGTGAACCCACCAACATGGAGCAAATACGAGCCAACGCCGATAGCCTCACCAAAAAATTCGGCATGAACCAAGACCGCCTCGAGCAATACCTCTCCGGCCTGTAAATAAGCTATGAGGCGAGCGAAGCCCGCCTTCACGCTGAGTGCAAATGACGATACCTTATCCCTAGCGTTGGCTAGCGACCACTGGCGGGAGGATGGGTTCGGCGCTATTGCCCCAAGAGGAGCGGATGTAGCTCATGACGCCGCCGAGCTCGTCATCGCTCAAATGCGCGAAGCTCGCCATGGCAGTACCTGAACGACCATTGAGCATGAGGCTGACTAAATCTGTGGGCGAGCCGTTGACGACAGCATTACCGGCAAGAGCGGGAAACACAGGCGGCAGACCAGCGCCTGTTGCCTGGTGGCAGACGGCGCAGTTGGCTTGGTAGACTTCTTGGCCGACGTTGTGTTCCTCTGCGGCAATGCCGCCAGTGGCGACGACGCTGATCGATTCCAGGTCGACGGCGCTGTGCGACGCTGCCGGCGAGTCGGCGTTTTCCTGGAAGTGGCCAACTGGGGTAACGCCGCTGATCGCCGATAGCACTCGAATACTATCGGGCTCGCGGCATTCGCTCATGCAGGCGACGTTGTTGGTGTCGGGGCGCGGGTCGATGTAGAAGTTGTCTTCGTTGGGTAGCCGTATCTCAGCCAGGTTGCCTTGGTCGACCACGGTGTCCTGGTCGATAAGGTCGTTGAGGTAGAGCACGTAGGCGGTGATGGCGTAGGTTTCGTCGGCGCTCAAAGTATGCGGCGCCGTGTAGGGCATGGCGCGGTAGATATAGTCGAATAAGGTGCTGGTGTAGGGCCAATAGCTGCCGACGGTTTTCTCGGGGCGGCCTTCCTCTTGCAAGGTCAAGGTGTCCTCGCCACCAGCCAATACCGGCCAGCGTCCCTCGCCTTCGCCGAAGGTGCCGTGACAATGCGCGCATTTATTGGTGTACAACTCTTCACCTTCTATGCCCGAGCCCGAACCCATGGGCAAGCCAGCACCGTCGGGGCGAATGTCGATATCCCAGCCGGCGATCTCGGCGGCGGTGGCGCTCTTACCAACACCGTAATAGCCGACTTCGTTCGCCGACGCTGGAGCCGCTAAAATTATTAACAAGCTCGCCGCTAGTATCGATTGCTTAGAGAGCATGACCAAGCTCCGATTAAGAAATTTGCACATTAGCCACGCCTCCGTTGGTATCCACCTGCCAGGTTTGGATGGAATTTTTGTGGTAGATAGATTGCACCCCGCGTACCTCGCGTAGCTGCGTCAAGGTCGGCTGGACGTAACCAGTTTCGTCCATGGCGCGGCTTTGCAATAACAAAGGCTCTCCTTGCCAATCAAGTTCGAGCTCGAACCTGGTTAGAGCCTTGGGCAAGACTTCGGAGGTTATCTTCGCGGTCTGCCAGTTGACGCCACCATCAGTAGAGACGTCGACGCGCTCAATGCGACCACGACCCGACCACGCCAGGCCACCGATAGCGTGCTTGCCGCGAGTGAGTAAGGGTTTTTCCGGACAGGGATAGGTGATCACCGAGTTGGCGTCCATAACCCAAGTGAAGCGCCGAGCGCGGCCATCGGCCATGAGGTCGGTGTACTTCGAGGTTTCTTCACGGTGATGCCAAGGCATATCGCCAACCTTCAAGCGCCGTAGCCATTTCACCGAGGTGTTGCCTTCCCAACCCGGGTTGAGCAAGCGCACTGGATAGCCCTGCTCGGGGCGGAGACGCTCGCCATTTTGCGCGTAGACAATCATGGCGTCGTCCAAGGCTTTCTCGATGGGAATGCTGCGGGTCATAGCGGCGGCGTCGGAGCCTTCGGCGAGTATCCAGCTAGCATCGGGCTTGAGGCCGACTTCGCCGAGCAGGGTGCTCAGTTTCACGCCCGTCCATTCGCAGCAGCTAACCATGCCGTGGGTGAATTGCACGGCTTCCATCTGCGCGCCGCGCCATTCCATGCCGCCATTGGCTGGGCATTCGATGAAGCTAATGCGCGATTCCGAGGGCAGACGCATAAGATCGTCCAAGGTCAGAATCAGCGGATTCTCGACCAGGCCGTGGATCATCAGCCGGTAGTCGTCGGGGTTAATATCGGGGACGCCGCCGTGGTAACGCTCGAACACCAGGCCGTTGGGAGTGATGATGCCGCGTAATTCGTGCAGCGGCGTGAAGCTGATGGAGGAGGTGGCGTCGACGGTAAGCCAGGGCACGGTGCGGCGGATGACGTGTTTCTCGTGCGCCGATGGGATGCCATAGGGACGCTCGACGACGCCGCGCCCGAGCTTCTTCTGCCAGGACGGTACGTTCGGTGGCAGATTGCTGGAGTCGGCGGCTTGCGCGGCGCCAGTAGCAGCGAGCACGGCGCCAGCGCCGCCGATGGTCAAACCGCGCTTGAGAAAGTCCCGGCGCTCGGCTACTGGTAGATGGCGAGCTTTACTCGCCACCATCTGCAGCAGCTTGGAAGTTGCAGGTGATTTATTCATATGCTGTAATCCACGTTTCTTCTCAGTAAATATTTCTCGCGATAATCGCGGCCAAACTCGCGGCGGGTCATGGCTTTGTAAGCGCCCGAGGCGACGTAGTCCAAGCCAGAATGGAAATGGTATAAGACTAGCTGCGAGTTAAAAACGTCTATGACTCTGCCATCGGCAATCAGCACTACCGCTGGACGGTACATCAACTCCAATTCCTGCGCCAGCTCTTTAGGAGTGGTTGTCTGGCGGCGGTGGTCGCGCACTGGCTGGCTGGAATCAGCGTCCCAGCGCAGCACGTGCATACCCGCCATAATCTCGCGGGTGATCTCGTCGTCGAGGAATTGCTCGTGAAACTTGCGGCAATCGGCGCAACTGCTATCCTCAAAGATTAGGGCTATGGGTTTGTCGTCGAGCGCGCTCAGGTCTGAGCTTTGCCCGAATAATTCATGGTCTAGCAATTGATAGTTAGGCGCCTGCGCGCGCTTATTGGCGGCGATGAATTCCTGGATGTCTTGGTCGCGATAAGCCTCGCTGGCGACGTAGCGCAATATAGGCTCGAATTGGGCATCGGAGCGATAGCCGTCGACGCGCACGATGGTCTCGGCGGCGCCATCAAGAAAGAGCAGGGCTGGGGTGTAGAAAATTCCGAGCTCGCGCGCGTACTGCTTTTCGAGCATAGTGCTGCCGTCGACTCGGCTGAGTTCGCGCTCGCCCCGAGTGTTGATCTCGACGACGTCGAAATTGCTTTTGAGATAATCGATGTAGGGCGACGAGTTGAAGTTCTCGGCCGCCATCTTGGCGCAATAGGGGCAACCATCGAGATGAAAAAACAGTATGAGATGCTTGCCTTCGTCTGCCGCCTCCTCGGCGTCCATCGCAATATCCAAGAAAGACAGCTTCCACCATTCGGGAATTTTGACCTCTTGTACGCCGACGATCTTGCCCGTTGCCAGCGCTGCCGTCGCTACCAATAAAGTAAATACAGCGGCGATAAGTTTGTACTTGTTAGTCATAGCTTCTTCCCCTGCGCGCAGCGAGCGCGGATGTAATCAACACGACCGCAGAGCCACGCTGCAGCCAGCTAGCGCATGATTTTATCCAAGACACAAGCGCCGAGTTGGTAAGACTGGCGCATTATATCTTTTTGAGATAAATAAATCTAGTTATGCGATAAAGTTGGTGGGTGGCGAGTTGGTTGTTGCTGGGGCTGGAGACGCCCGCGTGGGTGCCTCCTTGAAAGCATGACCTAAGCTCAAAGTTGCGATTTGTAGCCAGCTCGGCGCTTTGCGTAAGGAAGGAGTCTCGTTTGGTGGCAGTGGTTTCAGAGGTTCAATGCTGCAACTATATCGGTGCTTATGGAAAGCTCACAAGCTCGTCTCCTGCCGAGTACAACTCGGCGCTTGTCTACGATACACGTCTTGATTGCGTGGGGCAGTCAGGTGCCCAATCATGCTAGAGGGGCAGGCAAGATCGGAGCGTTTGACCTTTGGGATCGTACGGACTAGGCTCGACCTTGTGCAATGGTCAAGTGGGTGCGGTTGGATGATTTAGTGTGTTAAACGAGAAAAGTGTCAAACTCAGTTTCAAAAACTACTCAGCTTTAGTCTTGGTCGTAGTGTTGGCGGCGGCTTTGCTGTCGCCGCTGGTCTTAGCCTTATCGCTACTTTTGCTATCGCTCTTGGCTTTGTCCTCGGGCTTTTTATCGGCTTCCGAGCTTTTACCACCCTCTGCATCGACCAAATTACGGCGTTTTTCTTTGTCGGATTTGAAGTCGGTTTCGTACCAGCCGCTACCCTTGAGGCGAAAAGCCGGCGCTGATAACAGCCGGCTCGTATCAGCAGAGCTACAGCTCGGGCATTCGGGGTTAGCAGCGTTCAAGCGCACCAAGCGCTCGAACTCGCGCTCACAAGCATTGCAACGAAATTCGTACAGTGGCATAAGTGGTTTGTAGTAGAAATGGGAGCTAAGGAATAGCCTCCCTGGTCAGCGTCTTGACTAAGCCGAACTCAGTCCTTCATTGAGTAACTTCGTTAGGCTGCAACACGGTCGGTTGCGCCTCCTGATTAAGCGGCAGGATTTCTATCTCTTGAAGTTGCTCGGCTGCGGGTTGTACTTGGGCTCCGGTGGCTTCCGAGTTGGCGAGATCGTCTTTAGCTTGCTCGGCTTGCGCGCGCCAGGCTTTGATGGTCTGGTCGATATCATCGTTGTTCTGCGCCATCAACTCGTCGAATTGATTGCGGTAGGTCAGGCCAAGGTTGACGCCCTCCACAATAATGTTCTCAGCCAGCCAGGTATCTTTACCTTTGTTGAAGTACATGGTGAAAGATATCGCTATAGGTTCGATATTAGCTACGCGCAACTCCATCGGCACTATGGCGCGGTATTGGTTGCGTTCGTTGTACTTGGGCTCGCCGATCTCAAAGTAGGTATTCTGCAGCAGGCTTTGGTAATCGGTGGCGAGGAAGGCGCGCACGTAAGTATTGACTAGCGATTGACGAAAGACCACGGCAAACTCAAAGAATTGCTCTTTGCTGGCTTTGCGAAAATGCTTCGCCATTATGCGGCGCGCGATTCGACCAAAATCGAACACTGGCATAACCGTCTGCTTGATAATAGCGTCGATTTTCTCGCTATCGTCGCTGCTGATAGTCTCACGCAGCAAGGTGTCAAATATCAACGCCATCGCCTTACGAATCACCTCTTCTGGCGGCAATGCACGATAGCTACTTATGTCTTGCCGACCGTCGTCGTCCTTGGCGCTGTCGTTGACGTCTACTTGGATAGTCTTGGTGCTCAGATTGCCGTCGCTGGTTATCAAGAGCGCTTCGGTGGCAGAGGCAGTAAGGCTGATGGCGCCGAGCACCAACGCAGTGCCCACGGCGAGCGTCCAGCGGCGAGCGGCAATGATAAAGTGGCTATTAAGCATAAGTCTTAAGATCCAGAGACAAATCTGGCTATCAGGTTTTCCAGGATGATGGAGGACTGGGTGTCTTCGATGAAGCCGTAATCCATCAGCAGCTCTTCGTCGGCGCCGCTCGTGAGCTCGACGTACTTCTCGCCCAGCAATCCCGAGGTCAGGATTCGCGCCGAAGAATCGGCTGTGAGAAAATCAGCCGAATTGTCGATGAGCATCGTAACTTGCGCGGATTGGCTGTCAGCGTCGAGATCTATGGATTGCACCCGACCGACGGTAACCCCAGCGATAGTAACCTTGGCGCGGTTGTTGAGACCGCTAACGTCGGTGAATAGCGCTTGCACGCTATATTCGCCGCTGCTGCCAGTGAAAGCCAAGCCGCTGACTTTGAAAGATAAAAATCCCAAGGCAAGCACAGCTACCAGCACAAAAACGCCGACAGCGGCTTCGAGTTTACGATCCCACATAGCTTAGAGCAACGCTAGCGCTATTTGATTTTGGATTCTTTGTAGAGCACGTGCTTGCGCGCCTTCGGGTCGTACTTCATCAGTTGCAGCTTGCCTTTATTTTCGGCAGTAGCAGTTTTCTTGTTTTTGGTGGTCGTGTAAAAATGCCCAGTGCCAGCGCTGGACACCAATTTGATCTTATCTCTCATGGGTCTGATTGTTGAATGGATGAAAACTTGGTGCGAGCTTAACAGCGCACACCCTCGGCGCGCATCTTCTGCAAAGCCGCGTCGACGCCTATTTTATCTATGGTGCGTAGGGCGCGGTTCGACAGCCGCAAACGCACGTAACGATTTTCCTGCGGCGACCACAGGCGGTGCCAATGCAGATTGGGGAGGAATCGACGCCGGGTTTTGTTGTTGGCGTGGGAAACATTATTACCGGATTGCGGCCGAATACCGCTGAATTGGCAAACTCTGGACATAGCTTTGCAGTGAAGAATTAAATTAAAAAGGTCGGCGCCTGAGGGGTTAGAATTCGGCGCGAGGCTAAACCCGATCATCGTATCGAATGCCTCGCTTTTATAGCAAAAAAGCGCCCCTTTGCAAAGAGCAACAGCGACACAACTATGAACTTTATCGAAGAATTAAGCCAACGAATAGACCAGCGCTTGCGTTCGAATTCGCCGCAATCTTACGTCAGCAAACTCAACCAGCGCGGACTCAACCGCATGGCGCAGAAATGCGGCGAGGAGGCCTGCGAGGTCATTATAGCCGCCAAAGATTTAGATGCGGCGCGTACAGACCCCAAGCTGCGCACAGCCTTGATCGAAGAGAGCGCCGATTTGTTTTTTCATCATTTGCTGCTGCTGCGTAAGCTCGGCGTGAGCTTCGACGAAGTAAGCGCCGAGCTCCAAAGTCGAGTCAAAAGCGATTAGCCGCGATTCAGCAATTCCAAAGCCTGCGCCTGCAGTTGCCGCGAAGCCGCCACCAGCACCCGACCATCGGACTCATAGCCTAGGGCTCGACCTTGCCAATCGCTGATCACACCGCCAGCGGCTTCGATCAAAGCCACCAAGGGTAAATAGTCGAAAGGCTTGAGGTCGTAATCTACCACAACGTCGACGTGCCCAGCGGCGAGCAGCGCGTGCGCGTAGCAATCGTGGCTTAGGCGACGCGTGCGCCCAGCTTGTAACAGACGTTGGCAGACGCCAGGCTCGTGCTCGAGCATCAGCGCCAGCTCGTTGATGTATATCGTGGACTCGGCAAGCTCGACCCGACGCGACACGCTTATCGGTTCGCCGTTGAGGCTGGCGCCAACTCCACGCTGACCGATAAAGCTTTCGTCGAGCTCGGGCATAGCCACCGCGCCCAGCCGACACTCGCCGCCTCTGATATAAGCCAGCAAAAAACCGTACAGCGGGTGCCCGCTGATAAAAGCCCGCGTCCCGTCTATAGGATCGATCACCCAAACGTGCTCTTGGCTAAGATCACCAGCGCCGTACTCCTCGCCGAGTATGGCGTGATCAGGATAGCTGGCGCCTAGCAACTCGCGCGCCACGGCTTCGATTTGCTGGTCGGCGATGGTTACTGGGCTGGCGTCGTCTTTGAGCTTAATGTCAACTCCAGCGCGAAAGTACGAACGCGCGATGCTCGTTGCCCGAGCTATTAAGCGCTGCGCGCTGTCGAGTATTTGCGCGTCAGTGGGAGCGTTGGTCATGCTGGTGTGTATCTTAGTGACATCAAGAACGCGCTTGCTGCAATAATTCTTCGGCGGCGGCGATGTTGGTGGCGGTGATTACTTCGCCGCCAGCCATCCGCGCCAGCTCAAGCACGCGCTGCTCGGCGTCGAGCATATCGACTTGAACACGAGCATCGGCGTCTTTGCTAACGCGCCAATGCCTGTCGGCGCAGGCTGCCACTTGCGCTTGGTGGGTTACGCAGATTATCTGGCTATGCTGGCTCAGTTCCTGGAGCATAAAGCCGACTTTGCTGGCAGTGGCGCCGCCGATGCCGACGTCGACTTCATCGAGCACCAGGGTCGGTAGTTTGTTGGCGCCAGCTATTACCACTTGCAGCGCCAGCGCCACGCGCGCCAGTTCGCCACCAGAGGCGACACGCCGCAAAGGCTGCAAAGGTAGTTCGTGGTGCGCGGCGTAAACAAAATCGGCGCTCTCCAAGCCTTGAGCGCTAGCGGCACTGGTTTCGAGCTGCACGCGAAAAGGCCCAGTGATCGCCAAGTCGCGTAAACGCCCTTGCACTTGCGCATCGAGCTTGGCAGCGGCTTGCTGGCGCAAATCGCTTAGTTGCTTTGCCAAAGTTTGGTATTCCGCCTCCGATTGCTCGGCGGCGCGCGCCAAGCTGGCGAAGTTATCGCCGCTAGAGTCGATCTGCTCCAACTCGCTTTGCTTCGCCACCAGCAAGCTCCACAGCTCTTGCTCCTTGCAGCGGTATTTACGCGCCAAGTGGTGAGCTTGCGCGAGAAAGGCGTCTATCTCCTCCAAGCGCGTCGGCGACGAATTGATCTCGGCGAGGCGCGAGCGCAGGCTATTGCGCGCCTCTTCGAGCTGGGTGTGCGCCTGCTGCACCATCTCGTCGAGCTCGGCGTCTTGTAAGCGCGCCAGCAATTGTTGCAGGTGAGAACAAGCCGCCAAGATACCCTCGCCGCCTTCGTCTTCGAGCAGCGCTTGTGCCTCCAAGCAGCCCTGCTCGGCTTCCTGCTGACTAGATAGCCGTTGATACTCGGACTCTAACTGCTCGAATTTGCCTTCTTCTAAATCCAGGGCTGCGAGTTCGGAGACCTCCTCGGTCAACAATTTGTGTTTGAGTTGGTCTTCTGCTGAGTTGGCTTGCAAGCGTTCGAGTTCGCGCCGTTGCTTTTGCCAAGTACCGAACAGCGCGCGCACTCGCCCCGTGAGCTCACTGCAACCGCCCCAGTTATCCAATATCTGCAGAGCCGCGCCTTTGGCGAGCAAGGATTGGTGGTCGCCCTGGGCTTGAATGTCGGCGAGCAGGGTGCCGAGACGCTTCAACTGACCGACGGTTGCACCGGCGCCGTTGATGAAATTACGCGATTCGCCCTCGCGCTTGATCACTCGCCGAAGCAGGCAATAATCGCTATCGAGTTCCAGCTCGTCGAGGAAAGCGCGCACAGTCGGCGCGCTAACGCGAAAGCCAGCGCTGATCTCAGCGCTCGGCGCTCCAGCCTTGATCCAATCGTTGCGCGCGCGTTCGCCCAGCAGTAAACCCAAAGCGTCGACGCTCAGCGACTTACCCGCACCAGTCTCCCCGCTGATGACGTTAAAGCCCGCGCCAAATTCCAACTCCAAGGCGTCGATCAGCGCTAGATTTTTAAGGCTCAGGTTCTCAAGCATGGCGGGTGGATAATCACGGTACGGACTACGGACAGTAGACGCGGCGATTTTACCCACGGCCAAGCTAGCCCGAGCAAATAAAAAAGCCCGATGCAGCCTAAGACCGCATCGGGCTTCTCAGACGCGGCTGGAGATCAGCCGCGCCCACGAGCCTTACTCAAGCAAACATGTCTTGGGTTATAGCGTCGTACCAGCCTTGGGCGTACACCGCTTCAAGGGCACGATCCTCGGCGTCGGCCTCAGTAGGGCTCACGCCGCCAGCGCCAGCCACCGAGACGATGGTGTTGTCGTCGCCGAGCTTGTACACCGCCGCTACCGATATCCCGTAATCAGGGGTTACCAGGGAGTAGCAAGTGTTGGCGAAGGAAGGCGACAATGGGTCTTCACCGTTGAGCTCGGCGACTATCGCCGCAGCGGTGACCTTGGCTTGGCTATTGGCGGAGAAACCAGATTTGGGCATTTTGCCGGCGATGCAAGCGTCGCCGATAACGTGCACATTCGCGACCAGATCCGAGGCAAAAGTTTTCTGGTTCACAGGGCACCAGCCAGCGTCGTTAGCGAGGCCGGAATCGCGCGCTATCTTGCCCGCGTACTGCGCGGGGATGAAGTTGATAACGTCGCCGCTCTCCCAGCCAAAATCGGTCTCGACGCGCATACCGCGAGCGTCCACCGCCAGCGGAGCACCGCCAGCGCCCGAGCCGCGCCATTCGATCATATCGCCGTAGTGCAGATCCCAACCTTGCTGGAACAAACCCTGCTTGGAGAATTTATCTTTCTGATCCAGGATAACGATCTTGGCGCGGGGCTTATTGTTCTTGAGGTAATGCGCGATCATGCTGGCGCGCTCGTAGGGTCCAGGCGGGCAGCGGAAAGGATTGGCTGGTGGGCACAGCAGCAGCACGCCGTCGTCGGGCATAGAGGTAATCTGGCGTCGTAATAAACTCGTTTGCTCACCGGCCTTCCAGGAGTGCGGGATGATTTCGGCGTCGCTGAGCTGATAACCTTCGACTTGCTCCGGGCGAAAATCGATGCCTGGAGCTACCACCGCGCGGTCGAAGCTCAGAGAGCTACCATCTTCGAGGGTAACGCTGCTATCGCTGACGTTAGTAGCGTTGGCGTGCAACACATTGATGCCGTACTTGCTCGCCAAAGTTTTATAGTCGTGCTCAATATCGGGCAATTGCTTGACGCCACCGAGCACCAGGTTCGAGAACGGGCAAGTGTAATAAGCGCGATCGCGCTCGACTAGGGTTACGTCGACGCTCGGCGCCATCATCTTCACGTACTTAGCGCAAGTGGCGCCGCCGAAGCCGCCGCCGACTATTACCACGCGCGCACTGACGCCAGAACTCGGTTGCTGAGGCGCGGACGCACAAGAGCTCAAAGCCCAAGCCGAGGCGCCAATCGCGGCGCTACCGAGGGCAAAATTTCTGCGGGATATTTTTTTGCTGCTCATGACAAACTCCTTACCTTAAAGACTCGAAATAATCGGCGATCAAGCTAATCTGCTCGTCGTCGTAACCTTTGGCAATGCGGTTCATCACGCTCGCTGGGCGGCGGTCGTTTTTGAAATCCAGCATAGCGCTGCGGATGTAGTCCGCCGATTTACCGTTGATGCGCGCGATAGAACCTGGGCTTTTGCCCTCGGTGCCATGGCAAGCAGCGCAGGACAAAGCCAACATATGACCTTGGCGCAGCATTTGCGCTTTATTGGCAGCGTTGTCGTCGGCGAACGCGGGCAGTGCGCCCAAGCCGCCGAGTAGCAATGCTGCCAGTATTAACAATGATTTCTTCATGTGATCTCCTTGTTGTTTTTAAGAACGTGCTGATGGATGTATCAGCAGAATATAAAGACTATGGTAACTCCAAACGTAGTTGGTCGGTATAACTTTCGCGCCGACGAATTACGCGCGCATCAGCACCGTCCACCAGCAACTCGCAAGCGCGGTTACGCGAGTTGTAATTAGAAGCCATGCTGCTGGCGTAGGCGCCGCAATGGCTGATAGCGAGTAAATCGCCAGACTGCAAACGCGGCAAATCCCTATCGAGCGCGAGAAAATCGCCGCTCTCGCAGATAGGCCCGACGATGTTATAGCGGTCGCGCTCGACGTCAGGCGCAGCGAAGCTCACTGGACGCACCTCGTGCCAAGCCTGGTACAGAGCTGGGCGCAGCAAGTCGTTCATCGCCGCGTCGACAATGGCGTAATGCTTGCGACCAGCGCGCTTGCTGTGCAGCACTCGCGTTAGCAGCACGGCGCTGGCAGCCACTAGCGAGCGTCCGGGCTCCAATATCAGCTCGACCGAGTTCTCGGCGAGCAGCGGCGCCAGCGCGCGCAGCAGGTCTCGAGGTTGCAATTGCTCCTTATCGCCTTGATAGTCGACTCCCAGGCCGCCGCCAATATCCAGGTATTCCAGCTCGATTCCCTGCGCGCGCAAGCGCTGCAATAGATCGAGTAGGAAGCTTAGTAAAGATTGAAAAGCCACAGGCGCGAATATCTGCGATCCCAAGTGCGCGCTCAAGCCCACTGGGCGCAAGTGTGGATGCCGCGCGCTGCGGGCGTAAAGCTCCAGCGCCTCAGCAGCGGGTACGCCGAATTTGTTGTCGGCGCGCGCGGTGGAAATATAGTCGTGGGTGTCCACCGAGAGATCGGGGTTGACGCGCATACATACGCTCGCCACCACTCCCATCCCCGCAGCAATATCGGCGATCAAATCGAGCTCGGGCGCCGATTCCACGTGCAGCGCGCGCACCCCGAGCTGCAAAGCGCGCTCGATCTCAGGAGAGGTCTTGCCCACTCCCGAGAACACCACCTTCGCCATGTCGGCGCCAGCGCAGCGCACACGCTCCAATTCGCCACCGCTGACGATATCAAAACCCGAGCCCCACTCCGCCAACAAGCGCAGCAAGTTGACGTTGCCATTAGCTTTCACGGCGTAGCAGATAGTCGCTGGGGTATCGACCAGCGCTTGGCGATAGCTCTCCCAAGCCGAGCGCAGCGCCGCTTGCGAATAGACGTAGCAAGGCGTGTTGTGCTCGGCGGCAACAGCGCTCAGCGCCAGTTGCTCACAGTGCAACTGGCGGTCTTGGTAGTCGAAATGCGGTGAGCTTAGAATTGGTCTTCCTCGGTGGACCCAGTGAGCGCCGTAACCGAAGAGGCGCCGCCCTGGATAACAGTGGTCACATCGTCGAAATAGCCAGCGCCGACCTCCTGCTGGTGCGCGACGAAGCTATAACCTTTGTCGGCAGCAGCGAACTCGGGCTCCTGCACCTTCTCGACGTAGTGCTTCATACCTTGGCCGCGAGCGTAGGCGTGCGCCAAGTCGAACATATTGAACCACATGCTGTGCACTCCCGCCAGAGTTATGAATTGATACTTGTATCCGTAGCTCGCCAAATCGTCTTGGAAGCTAGCGATGGTGTCGGAGTCCAAATTTTTGCGCCAGTTGAAAGAAGGCGAGCAATTATAAGCCAAGAGCTTACCTGGGTATTGCTCGTGAATAGCATCAGCGAAGGCTTTGGCAAAGCCCAAGTCTGGAGTCGCGGTTTCGCACCACACCAAGTCGGCGTAGGGCGCGTAAGCCAAGCCGCGCGCTATGCCTTGATCAAGGCCGTTGCGGCTTTGGTAAAATCCTTCGCGCGTGCGCTCGCCGGTTAGGAATGGCTTATCGTAAGGGTCAATATCGGAGGTTAGCAGGCTCGCGGCCTCGGCGTCGGTACGCGCTAAGATCACCGTCGGCACGCCGAGTACATCGGCGGCCAGGCGCGCGGCGATGAGTTTTTGTACCGCCTCTTGCGTCGGCACCAAGACCTTGCCGCCCATATGCCCGCATTTTTTCACCGATGACTGTTGGTCTTCAAAATGCACGCCAGCAGCGCCAGCGACGATCATATTCTTCATCAGCTCGAAAGCGTTGAGAACGCCGCCGAAGCCAGCCTCAGCGTCGGCGACGATGGGCAAGAAATAGTCGATAAAGCGTTCGTCGCCGGGCTCCAAGCCGCGCTGCCATTGAATCTCGTCGGCGCGCTTGAAAGAATTATTGATGCGGCGCACCACTGTCGGCACCGAATCGTAAGCGTACAAAGATTGATCGGGGTACATAGTCTCGGAGCTATTGTTATCGGCGGCCACTTGCCAGCCCGATAAGTAGATCGCCTCGACCCCAGCCTTGGCCTGCTGAATAGCCTGACCACCAGTGAGCGCGCCTAAGCAATTGACGTAGCCTTTCTTCGCCGAGCCGTTGACCAGTTGCCAAAGTTTTTCGGCGCCGCGCCGCGCCAGGCTATGCTCGATATTCAGCGAGCCGCGCAGGCGCACCACGTCCTCGGCGCTGTAGCCGCGTTGCACCTGGTGCCAGCGCGGGTTATCTTGCCAGTCCTGCTCCAGGGCTTGAATTTGTTGCTTTCGATTCATTGTCGTTGGTATCCGGTGAGGTAAGAGCGGCGAATTCTAGGGATCGGCGTTTAACTAAATTACATAAGCAAGCACATGGATAAAATTAGCCCATGCAAGTCCAGCCCTTCACCGCGCAGTTAGCGCACGCCGAGACCGCCGAGCGCGCGCGCAGCATCATCGCCAGTTGCGTGCACTGCGGCATGTGCAACGCCACCTGCCCGACCTACCAATTGCTCGGCAACGAACTCGACGGACCACGCGGGCGCATCTATTTGATCAAAAATATGCTGGAGAGCGGCGAATCCAGCGCCACCACGCAGTTGCACCTGGATCGTTGCTTGACCTGCCAAGCCTGCGAAACCACCTGCCCCTCGGGAGTGCAATACGGCAGCTTGGTCGAGATCGGCCGCGAACTCGCCGAAGAGCATAACCCCTACTCGCGCCGCCGCCGCGCCCTGCGCTGGCTGCTGCTACAAATACTCCCCCAACCGAAGCGCGTGTGCCCCTTTATCCGCATGGGCCAATACACGCGTCTGATCTGGCCAGCTTTCATCAAAAACAGCATTCCCCCGCTACAACGCCCGCGCCCAACCGCTGCCGAAGCAACCGAGCAGCCCGCCGAACCCACCGACAAAGTCCTGCTCCACAGCGGCTGCGTGCAATCGGTCGCCACCCCCAACACCAACGCCGCTGCCACCGCCATCCTCACTCAGCTTGACGTCGCCAGCACCTGCACCGAAGCCAATTGCTGCGGCGCCATGCACTGGCACCTCAATCAAAAGCAGCAGGGCTTGGAGCTCGTCAAAAACAACGTCGATAGTTGGGAGCCCCAGCTCCGCGCTGGCGCTAGCCATATCCTCGCCACAGCCTCGGGCTGCGGCGCCTTCATCCAAAGCTACGCCACCATCCTCAAGCACGATCTGGGCTACGCCGATAAAGCCCGTTATCTAAGTGAGCGCTGCCTCGATATCAGCGTCTACCTCCAGCAAGAAGACAGATACAAACAGCTCCAGCCCGCCACCAGCTCGGTCAAAGTATCAATACACACCCCTTGCACCCTGCAACACGGACAAAAACAGCCGAGCATCCTCAGCAGCATACTTCGCGAACTCGGCTTCAAACTCACCACCACCAGCAACCCCCATCTCTGCTGCGGCTCCGCTGGCACCTATTCCATCTTCCAGCGCAAACTCGCGCAGCAACTCCGCGCGCGCAAACTGCAAGACCTCAACCATAAGCAATCCAGCCACATCGTCACCGCCAACATCGGCTGCCAACTGCACCTCGCCAACTCCCAAACCCCAGTCACCCACTGGCTCGAGCTAGTAGCCGAGCATTGCTTGGCAACTGACAATAGCCCCTAAGCCTGCGAGCCAATAACTTCGGCATTACCCAACTACTACTCGCATAAAAATGCACAAAGCACTAAAAATAGGCGTAGTCGGTTGCGGCGTAATTAGCGATATTTATTTACAAATCTTAGCGCGCTTTGACATAGTCGAGGTCGCTGCCATATCGAGCTTGGATATTCGGGAAACGCGCCAGAAAGCCGCGCAATACGCCATCGCCAAAGCCTGCTCAGTAGAAGAGATCTTTGCCGATCCTGCTATAGACCTGGTCCTCAATCTAACCATACCATCTGCCCACGCCGCAATTAGTCTAGCTGCCTTAAATGCTGGCAAGCACGTCTATTCCGAAAAACCTTTGGCGAGCGAACTAGCAGATGCTAAAAGAATAATAGCCTTAGCGCAAGCCAATAAATTGCACGTAGGCTGTGCCCCGGATACCTTTTTGGGCGGGCGCATACAAACACTTAGAAAAGCCCTCGACGACGGCCTGATTGGCGAGCCAATAGGCGTGAGTGCCTTTGCCTGCCATCATGGAGTAGAAAGACACCACCCCAACCCGGACTTTTATTACCAAGCCGGTGGTGGCCCACTACTCGACTTGGGACCCTACTACCTCACCGCGATGGTAGCGTTATTAGGACCAGTTAAACGCACTAGCGGCTTTGCCAAAAAAAGTTTCCCACAGCGAGAGATTGAATCGCAGCCGAGAAAGGGAGACATAATTGAGGTAGAAGTTGCCACTCATGTTTGCGCCAACTTAGAATTTGCCAATGGCGTGATCGGCTCTATGGTAATGAGCTTTGACGTCTGGGATACGCAACTACCACGCTTAGAGATCTACGGCAGCAAAGGCACGCTTTGCATTGCCGATCCCGACCCAGTGGACGGCGCCAACATCTTCGGCGGCGAAGTCTTATACAAAACCCGAGAAACGGCGCGTTGGACCTACCGCCCTCGGGTGCCTGGGTTAGAGCAATGGGATGTAGTTGCCAACACCCACGGCTTTAACGACAACAGCAGAGGCCTAGGGTTGATTGATATGGCGTATGCCATTAGAGACAACCGCGCTCCCAGGGCGAATGGTCATTTGGCGCTACATGTCTGCGAAGTTATGCAGACAATCCTTGATTCAAATACCGCCAAGCAACACCTGGAATTGCCAAGCAGTTGCAATAGACCGGAGCCGTTACCGCCGAATTTTCCATTATCAGAAAACTAAACTATGATTCAGAAACTAAGCTTCGCCGAGCCATTCTTTAGCGTAACTCTCATACAACAAGAAGACCATTACCAAGTCAATGCCAGGACGATAGTAATCAACTTGTCGGAGATTCCTATCGCCATACAGCGCCAACAATTGCCTGCCTTGCAGTCGGTTATTGTTGCCGCAAGCGCCATCAAGCGTATTGATAATGCCGTGTTGGTAGAAAATTTCGAGAACTATTTGACGAGTTATGGCGACGCCAGTGCCCTATTTGCCGAAGTGCGAAAAAAATGGCAGCTAGCCTACGATGTCCGCAAAGAAGAACGCCTAAAAGGTGTAAGCCACTACATGTCGCCGAAAACACAAATCGACAATTTGCAATTGAGTATGTACCATTCAAATTCGGTGCCACTTAATGTCGGCCTGCATAAAGTGCACACCCACTGCGGCGATTATGAGCCAAAAGAAATACACACCCAATTAGTTGGCTTGGGCAAAATGCAGCAGTGCCGCGAACAAGACATCAGCACCCTGTATATGGAAGAAACCATGGCGCCCGGCATCACTCATAAGCCCATGTTCGACGCCGAAGTAACTTACCCTTGGCACCAATACGAAACCATCACGCCATCGATATTTATGGCGATTGAGATCAAACCAGAGCAGAGCCAGAGTCTATGAGCCAGCCACTATTACCTACTGATTTCGCTTGGGGCGATTCTTTCCCCCAGCTGTCTCGACGTCTGCGCCTCGGCATTGTCGGCGGCGGCAGAATTGCCGTCACTCAAGCCATGGCAGCTCGCATGAGCGGTTATTGGGATATTGTTGCCGGCGCATTGTCGACTCAGAATCAAAGGTCTCTAATAAGAGCCCAGCAATTCCATATAGCAGAAGATAGAGTCTATCACTGCTACCAACAAATGGCGGAGAGCGAAGCGCAGCGTCCCGATGGCATTGACGCGGTAATGATAACCACTCCCAATCATCTACATTACGACATAGCGCAGAACTTCCTGCGCGCTGGTATAGACGTAATGTGCGAGAAGCCGCTCACTAACCACCATAAAGAAGCGCAAAAATTAGTCGAGCTCCGGCAGCAATATCAGCGCACATTCGCCGTGTGTTACACCATGTCCTGCTTTCCCATGGTAAGGCAAGCACGGCAGATGGTGCGTAACGGCGCCATTGGCAAAATCAATCAAATCCACGTTGAGTTTATGCAAGATTGGATGATGGCCGATGCCGTCTATAAAGCCGAGCACGTGCAGTGGCGCTTAGACCCGGACCGAGCCGGCTTAACCAGTTGCACCGGAGACATTGGCACACACGCCCAACATTTGGCGACCTTCGTCTCCGGCTTAGACCTGATAAGCCTGCGTGCACAAATGTTAGTGTGCGGCCCACCCAAGCAATTAGAGGATACCGTGATGCTCTTTGCCCAATACAGCGGCGATGTTCCTGGCACTCTGATTGCCACCCGCTTTGCCTCGGGCAATCGTGCCGGATTGCGTCTGCGCCTATTTGGCGACCAAGGTGGTCTGGAATGGGATTTAGAAAAACCGGAGCTACTCAAATACAACCGCCACGGCGAGCCCGACCAAATACTCAGCCGCGGGCAGGGACACGGCATCTATGCCAACGTCGAGCGCCTCAGCCGACTGGCGCGCGGCTTCGCCGAGGGAGCAATTGAAGCCTGGGCTAACCTTTACACCGAATTCGCCGTGGCAGTAGCGGCGAATAAAGACCAACGCGCCGTACCCGCAAATTGGCTGTCCTACCCCACCGTCGAGCAAGGAGCACAAGGCGTCCGCTTTATCGAAGCCGTAGTGCAATCGCACAACGGCAACTTCCAAGCAATCAATATTTAAGACAAAAGTAATGCCCTCATACCCAGCCTAATCCAAGCGCACATTGCAATACACGCTCTGCACGTCGTCCAAATCGTCCATAGCGTCCATAAAGCGCAATAGCTTCTCTTGCTCCTCGGCGGGTAGCTCGGTCTGGTCGTGGGCGCGCATAATAAGCTCGTCGCTACTGCTGGCGTAGCCCTGCTCGGCGAGTTGCTCGCGCACCTGGTGCAAATCCTCGCTCCTGGTCAACACCTCCACTCCAGCCTCGCCGTGGTCGATAACGTCCTCGGCGCCAGCCTCAATAGCCGCCTCGAATAAAGCCTCGACATCCACCACCTCAAAGACAATCTGTCCGTAGCGCTGAAATAGAAAAGCCACCGAACCGCTATTGCCCAGATTACCACCGTGCTTGCTGAAAACGTGGCGCACCTCCGCCACAGTGCGGTTTCGATTATCGGTCAGAGTCTCGACGATAATCGCCACCCCACCAGCGGCGTAGCCCTCGTAGTTGACCTCCTCCATGCGGTCGCCGTCGTCGCCACCGCTACCCCGAGCTATCGCGCGCTCGATAGTATCCTTGGTCATATTTATCGCCAGCGCCTTCTCCACCGCGTGCCGCAAGCGCGGATTTGCCGCCGGATCGGGATTGATCTTCGCGGCGACCGTAATCTCGCGAATCGCCTTGCCAAAGGCCTTACCGCGCTTAGCGTCCTGCACCGCCTTATGCCTCTTGATATTAGCCCATTTACTGTGTCCAGCCATAGCGTTAATTTTTTTGAGTTAGAGACTTAAATCTAACAGGATTTTAAGTTGCTATTGAAAAAATGCCCGACTAAATTCTCGGCAGCAACAACCGCGCTGCCACCAGCAAATAGCGCTAAAATTCAGCTCCATCAGAGTCACGATTGCGGAAAGCACACTTGAGCCGTGTTTATTTACAACAACAAACTAACAACCTGCGGGCTGGTTCTGCTGGCAGCGTTACTATCGGGCTGCCCTTCCACTGAAAGCATCAGCTCCAGCATAGTAACCCGCTATGAGACCGATGATAACAGCACCGTCGATGACAACCAAATTCCCATAGCCGCGCCCAGCGCCGATTCCGAGACCTACAGCGGCGCCACCGTAGTCCTGGACGCATCTGCCAGCAGCGACGCCGACGGCGACATCGTAAGCTACCATTGGAGCCAGCTCGAAGGCACCACCGTCAGCATTAACAACGCCGAATCTGCCGTAGCCGAATTCATAGCCCCCGCAGTCGACAGCGAAGCCAACCTCAGCTTTCGGCTCATAGTCATCGACAACAACGATAGTTACGGTCGCGCCGAGCTGGTCATCACCGTGCTCGACAACAGCGCGCCCATCGCCAACGCTGGCGCCGACGACGAAGTCCAGGAAGGCGACACCGTCGAGCTCGACGCCTCTGGCAGCTTCGACGCCGAGGCCAACATAGCCACCTACCAATGGTCGCAGATCCGCGAAGACGAAGTCGCGATCAGCATCAATAACGCCGACGCATCTGTAGCCTCCTTCGTCGCTCCCGAGGTTAGCGGCGATAGCAACCTCATCCTGGAGCTAACAGTAACCGACGTCGGCGGCCAACAAGACAGCGACATCCTGGTCGTCAACGTCCGCGACAGCGCCTCACAGCAGTCATCAGAGCCCCAAGTTGCACGGAGCGCCGAGTTGTACTCGGCATCAACGACCCAAGTTATACTCGGTAATATAAACAACACCTACCAGGCACCAGGCACCATCGCCAGCCTCAGCGCCGCCGTAAGCGACGACAGCGCCGCCATAGCATCCTACTCCTGGCGCGAGACCACCACCAACGGCATCGCCATCGCCAGAGCCGACAGCGCCCACGCCAGCTTCATAGTCCCCGAAAGCCTCGCCGTTGGCAGCGTACTCAGCTTCGCGCTCACTGCCAGCGCCAGCAATGGCGCCAGCGCCACTGCCACCACCAGCCTAACCGTAGTCGAACCCGGCTCGCGCAAATGGCAATTCGACGCTGGCGCCGCGATCCATTCATCACCCGCCATCGCCGCAGACGGCAGCGTCTACATCGCCAACGCCGATGGTCAGCTCTACGCCCTTGACCCTGCCGACGGCAGCGTCCAATGGAATCACCAAATAGACGAAGCAATTAACTCCGCGCTCGCCATCGCCGCCGACGGCAGCGTCTACTTCGGCAGCCAAAACCATCTTTACGCCATCGCGCCACCCTCCACGAGCAGCGCCAAGCGCAAATGGCGCTACGCCAGCTCCTCCGCGCTCGACCGCACAGCACCCGCAATCGCCGCCGACGGCACCATATACATCGCCAGCGACCACGGCTTACACGCGCTCAATCCCATAGACGGCAGCTTACTATGGCGCTTCCCCACCAACGCAGCAATAGCCGCACCCGCAATCGCCGCCGACGGCAGCGTCTACTTCGGCAGCAGCGATGGCAAACTCTACGCCGTCGCACCGCCCACCTATGACAGCCAACTCGGCGTCCGCCAATGGCATTACAACACTGGCAGCGCGATAAACTCCGCGCCCGCCATAGCCGAAGACGGCAGCATCTATATCGCCAGCGCCGACGGCAACCTCTACGCCCTCAACCCACCCAGCGCCGATAGCGAAGTCGGCGTGCTGCAATGGAGTTACGACACTGGCGCCAGCGTCCAAGCCGCCCCCAGCATCGGCGCCGACGGCGAAGTCTACATCGCCAGCGCCGACGGCAACCTGCACGTAATCGACCCCGAAAGCGGTAAACGCCAATGGCATTACCCCATCGGCGCCGCAGTAAGGTCCACAGCCAGCATTGGTGCCGACGGCAACGTTTACATTGGCAGCGCCGACGGCAAGCTTTACGCCATCGCGGCGCCCGCAGACGCCAGCGGCGTCGGCGTCTTGCAATGGCTCTACATAAGCTCGAGCAGCATAGAGCACTCCGCGCCCGCCATCGCCACTGACGGCAGCATCTACTTCACCAGCAGCGACGGCAAACTCCATGCCCTCAACTCCACCTCGGCGGGGCTAGCGCCCTCGCCTTGGCCGAAACCTGGCTACGACAATAGCGGCGCCAGCCGCGCCAACCGCGCGCCCGTAGCTCAAGCCAGCGCCAGCGCGGCAACCGTGCGCGCTGGTACCAGCGTCGAGCTCGACGCCAGCGCCAGCACCGACCCTGACGGCGTCATCGTCGATTACTACTGGCGCGAAACCAGCGGCTACGGCATCAGCATCCAGGATAATAACAGCGCCCACGCTAGCTTCATCGCCCCCGACAACCTCGCCGCCAACGCCGAGCTCACAATCCAACTAAGCGTAACCGACAACAGCACCACCACCACAACCACCACCCTCAACATCAACATCGAAATCTAGGAGCGCCAACTTATAGTCGGCAGGGATGGGAGCGCCGACTTGTAGTCGGCATCGTGGAGCGCCGACTTGTAGTCGGCATCGTGGAGCGCCGACTTGTAGTCGGCATCGTGGAGCGCCGACTTGCAGTCGGCAGGAGGCAAGCGCAGCGAGCCTCCCAAAAAGTACAGTATCCCCTACAATCACCACCCACCGAAAACCACTAAACCAAAACAATGCCCCAAAAACTAACCGGCAGTTGCTTGTGCCAAAGCATCCAGCTCACTTGCACGCCTATCAGCCTTGAGGTCGGCGCTTGCCATTGCACGCAGTGTCGAAAATTCAGCGGCCATCAATTCGCCACCTTCGACACTCGGGCGCGAGACCTGC
This sequence comes from Gammaproteobacteria bacterium, assembly GCA_965229495.1. Lineage (GTDB taxonomy): Bacteria > Pseudomonadota > Gammaproteobacteria > CBDBNL01. Next base: position 2,035,642 of record OZ245880.1, on the reverse strand, counting down.
ACATCAAAGACCCCAAAGATGCGTTGCGCCATTACCGCGCCTCCAGCTTTGCCACGCGCAGCTTTTGCTCCATCTGTGGTTCGAGTTTATTCTGGCGCGCCGACACCAGCGATAACTACGCCGTGCTCGCTGGTTGCCTCGACGACAGCGGTGACCTGCAATTGACCAAGCACATCTTCACCGCCAACAAAGGCGCTTATTACCAGATAAGCGATGGGCTGCCACAATACTCGGAGGGCGACTGATGCACTACATTGACCTCCGCAGCGACACCGTCACCCAGCCATGCTCGGCTATGCGCCAGGCCATGGCGTCGGCAAAAGTCGGCGACGACGTTTGGGGCGACGACCCCAGCGTGCAAGAGCTCGAACGCCGAGCAGCGCAAATGCTCGACAAAGAAGCCGCACTCTTCGCCCCCAGCGGCACCGCTGCCAACCTGCTCGCTCTGCTCTGCCATTTGCAGCGCGGCGAGGAATACATAGTCGGTCAGGATTACCATTGCTATAAGTACGAAGCCGGTGGCGGCGCCGTGCTCGCCAGCGTACAACCGCAGCCGGTGGCAGTAGAGCCCGACGGCAGCCTGGCTCTGGACAACATAGCCCAGCGCATCAAGCCCGATGATTTTCATTTTGCCCCGACACGCCTGCTGGTGCTGGAAAACACCCACTACGGCAAAGTTCTACCCCAAAGTTACATCGAGAGCGCTTGCCAGCTCGCTCGCGCGCGCGGGCTGGCTTTACACCTCGACGGCGCGCGCGTGTTCAATGCTGCTGCCAAGCTCCAAGTGCCGGTCACCAATCTGGTCAAGGATTTTGACAGCGTCAACTTTTGCTTATCAAAAGGCTTAGGCGCACCAGTAGGCTCCATGCTCTGCGGTCGCGGCGATTTCATCGCTCAAGCTCGGCGCTGGCGCAAAATGCTCGGCGGCGCTATGCGCCAAGCTGGCGTCTTGGCTGCTGCTGGCATCGTCGCCCTGACCGAAAACGTCGAGCGCCTGAGCGTCGACCACGAGCACGCAGCGCGCCTCGGCGCCGGCCTCGCAGCTATCGACTGTCTAAGCGTAGAGCACGAATGGCTACAAACTAACATGGTCTGGCTGCGTGTGCCCTCGGAGCGAAAGCAATCCCTATTCGAGCACCTACTGGCGCAGCGCATAAAAATCGACGACAACGACGGCGCCGCGCACTGGCGGCTAGTAACGCACAAAGACATCAGCTCTGAGGATATTGATAAGGTCATTCAGGCCTTCACCGAATTTCTAGTTTGAAGGATTACCAATATTTAACCCGCGCGCTACGCCTGGCGCGCGCTGGGCTGTGCACCACGGCGCCCAATCCTCGGGTCGGCTGCGTACTGGTAAAGGACGACAAGATAATCGGCACGGGCTGGCACCAGCGCGCTGGCGGCGCCCACGCCGAGGTCAACGCCTTGCGCCAAGCTGGCGATGCCGCACGCGGCGCTACTTGCTACGTTAGTCTAGAGCCTTGCGCACACCAAGGCCGTACTGGCGCCTGCAGCGCAGCTTTGCTCGATGCTGGCGTCAGGCGCGTGGTCTACGCTGCCAGCGACCCCAATCCCGCTGCTCGCGGCGGCGGCGCGGTGTTGGCAGCGGCTGGGGTGGCAGTGCGCGGGGGTTTGTTGCGCGAGCAAGCCGAGCAGATCAACCCGGGCTTTCATAAGCGTATGCGCGTCGGTCTACCCTACCTGCGCTTCAAGTTGGCAGCGAGCGTCGACGGTCGCACCACCGGCTTGCAGCGTTGGCTGAGCGGACCGCAATCGCGCCAAGACGTACACCACTGGCGCGCGCAGAGCGACGCCATCCTCACGACCTCCGTCACCGTGCTCGCCGACGACCCGCGCCTCGACGTGCGCGGTATCGAGCAAGAACACCTGCCACCGGTAAAAGTAATAATCGATAGCGAGCTACGCGTGCCCGAAGCAGCACAAGTCTGGCGCAGCTCTGGGCAATGCTACTGGTGCTGCAGCGCGGCGCTACAAGCCGAGGCAGAGGTTAAGGCGCGCGCACTACCCAACTCGGTACAAGTATTAGCCTTGCAACCTCAGCAACACGGCCTCGATCTGGAGCAGCTATTACGCGAATTAGCCCATAGAGGCTGCAACGAAGTCTGGTGCGAGGCTGGCGCCAAGCTTGGCGCCAGCCTCCTGCAGCAAGGCCTGATGGACGAACTGCTGGTCTACCAAGCGCCGCACATCGCCGCCGGCGCCGAGCTGCCGATGTTCAACTCCAAGCACACCATGCGCCAGCCACTGCAGCTCATCAACCAACGCGCCTTCGGCAGCGATTGGCGCTGGCGCTACAAGCCGATTCGGTAGCAAAATATTGATTTGGCGCAGGTCTCAAAACATTTACTGTGCTGATAAGGCAACTAACCACCAAGCAAAGCTTCGCTAACACAACCAAGGTAAAAACGATGACCGATAAAACTATCAATTCTGCGCTGGTCGCATTCCCCATCACCCAGCGCTGGGCTCCCACGCGCCCCGACCGCATACAACTTTATTCCCTCGGGACACCCAATGGCGTGAAGGTCTCGATTGCCCTTGAGGAACTTGGGCTACCCTACGAGGCGCACCGCGTTACTCTGAGCGATGCCGATGTGAAAAGCCCAGCCTTCCTGTCGCTAAATCCGAACAATAAAATCCCAGCCATCATCGACCCCAATGGGCCGAATGGCCAACCCCTGGGGCTTTTTGAGAGCGGAGCCATTCTTATCTATCTAGCCGAGAAGACAGATCGCTTATTGGGCGCCAGCGTTGTGCAGCGCTACGAGGTCATGCAGTGGTTGATGTTTCAAATGGGCGGTGTTGGCCCGATGTTCGGTCAGCTCGGTTTCTTCTATGCCTTCGCGGGTAAAGAAATTCCAGACCCGCGTCCGCGTGAGCGTTACATCGCCGAGGTCAAGCGCCTACTGAATGTAATCGATGGCCGCCTTGAAGGTCGAGATTGGATTGCTGGCGACTATTCGGTAGCCGATATAGCAATCGCCCCTTGGTTGGACACCATTGGCCGCTTCTACCAAGCGAGCGACGTTACTGAATTCGACAGCTTCACTCGTGTAACCCGTTACCTCGCCCGCTTCAACGCCCGTCCAGCAGTGCAGCGCGGCTGGAATGTGCCTCAGCAGATAGATTAGTAGTAATAGGGAATAGGATAATGTCCACTAAACCCTACCCGCATAGCAAGCCAGAGACCATAGGCAAAAGGCCCAATATCTAATCTCGTCAAACCTAATTGCCTATCTGGCACTGAGCAAAATCATTAGCTGCTAAACTGCAATCTCAATCGCACACGCCCAACTTACGGGTGTACTTTATAAACATCAACAAAACTCAACACAATGAAGCCAGAGAGCATAGCCATCCACGGTGGATTTAGCGGCGACCCGACTACTCACGCAGTCGCCGTGCCGATCTACCAGACCACCGCTTACTTTTTTGACAACACCCAGCACGGCTCCGACCTGTTCGACCTGAAAGTCCCGGGCAATATCTACACTCGGATAATGAACCCGACCAACGCCGTGCTCGAAGAACGGGTCGCGCAGTTGGAGGGTGGCGTCGGCGCCTTAGCCATGGCTTCGGGGATGGCAGCGATTACGGCTTCCATCCAAACCATCGCCCGAGCTGGCGACAACATCCTCAGCGTCAGCCAGCTTTACGGCGGCACTTACAACCTCTTCGCTCATAGCTTCCCGAGCTTAGGCCTGGAGGTCAGAATGTTCGACGGCGACAACCCGCAGAGCGCCGCCGAGCTCATCGACGCCAACACCAAAGCCATCTTCTGCGAATCGGTGGGCAACCCTGCGGGCAACGTCATCGACATGGAAGCATTGGCGAAGGTCGCGCACGCCGCTGGAGTACCGCTGATCGTCGATAACACCGTAGCTACGCCCATCCTCTGCCGTCCCTTTGATTACGGCGCCGACATCGTCGTCCACTCGCTGACCAAATTCATTTGCGGCCACGGCAACTCCGTAGGCGGCATCATCGTCGACAGCGGCAAATTCGCTTGGGCAGACAACCCGCGCTTTCCCCAGCTCAACCAACCCGATCCCTCGTACCATGGCGTGGTCTACACTCGCGACCTCGGCGCCGCTGCCTACATTGGCCGCGCCCGAGTAGTGCCGTTGCGTAATACCGGCGCCGCGCTCTCGCCCTTCAATGCTTTCTTGATCCTCCAAGGTCTGGAAACTCTGCCGCTGCGCGTAGAGCGGCACGTGAGCAACACCTTGGCGGTAAGCTCTTATTTGCAGCAGCATCAGCAAGTCAGCTGGGTGAATTACTCCGGCCTGAGCGACAGCAAATATAACGCGCTCACGCAGCAATACCTCGGCGGTCAGGCGCCAGCCATCATGAGCTTTGGCGTCAAAGGCGGGCAAGAAGCCGCGAGCAAATTCATCGATGCCCTGCAAATGATCAAGCGCCTGGTCAACATCGGCGACGCCAAAACCCTGGCCTGCCACCCAGCCAGCACCACGCACCGCCAGCTCGACGCCTCCGAACTGGCGAGAGCCGGCGTCAGCGCCGACATGGTGCGCCTGTCCATCGGCATAGAGCACTCCGACGACATCATCGGCGACATAGAGCAGGCCCTGGCGCAAGCGCAATAAAGCCCCCTAAGCGCCACCCGAGCAATGGAGAAGTTTTTCTTGACAAAACTCTAAAGCCCAAGGCTACCTAGCTCACACCAAAACCAAGCTGCCAATATAAAGGCAATAAGCACCCAACATCAGCACACCCGACCACCTACCTATGCTGGCGCGCTTCAAGAGATAAGCTGCGAGCAGCAGCGTCGCCGCGAGCAAGATCCACAAATCGACGGCGAGCACACGACCACTAACAGGTATCGGCTTCAGCATCGCAGTAACGCCAAGAATTAGCAGCAAGTTAAAAATGTTGCTACCGACGATATTGCCGATGACCATATCACTGTGCTTTTTCAGCGAGGCGACCACTGCCATCACCACCTCGGGCAGCGACGTGCCGAGGGCGATAAGGCTCAAGCCGATGATAAGCTCGCTGACGCCGTAAGCGCGCGCCAGAGTTATGGCGGCGTCCACTAGCATATCGGCGCCACCGAGCAAAGCCCCGAGCCCGAGCAGGCTCATCACCACAGAAACAGGAGTGCTATAGGCTTGGGCATCGTCAGAATTGTCGCTTGGGTCTTGCTGTTTATCTTGGCGAAAAGACCAAACAAGATAGACCAGCATACACAGCACCAGCAAGCAGCCGCTGTAAAAATTGAGCGCGTCCAGCAAGCACAATACCGTGAACAAAGCGCTAGCGCCGAGCATACAGCCAACGTCGCGCTTGACAGCCGCAGCGCCGGCACTAACGCGGTACAACACCGCCGCCAAGCCGATAATCAGCAGGATATTGGCGATATTACTACCGATAACGTTACCCAGCGCCAGGCTCGGGGCGCCTTTCAACGCTGAACCAGCAGAAGCCACGAGCTCGGGCAGCGAGGTGCCAAAGCCAATAATGAAGATACTGGTGAAGAGCCGAGAAACCTGCCAGTTATTAGCCAGCGCCACGCTGCCGCGCAGCAACAACTCGCCGCCGACAAACAGCAACGCCAAGCCCAAGCACAGTAAAAATATTGTCATTACAAACTACGCAGCTCTGTGTTTTGTGGCTCCAAGTCGTCGATGGCTTGAATCTCGGGATTATTGAAATTGGCTGCTGTCAAGGGAATTAGACCAGCGGCGAAGAAGTCGTTCAAGTCGACCGCGCCAGCGGCGATTATCGGCGAGAGCACGTTCACGGAAGAATACGAGACGTCGCCTATTAGCAAGATGACGTTGTTGATGCTCACCTGCCCACCCTGGCTGACTTCCAAAAAAGCCTCTGGTATTAAAAGGCCATCTGCCAGCAGGCTATGAAATTCTTGTGCCCGAGCTCCAGCGGGCACTTGGAAGTTAAGCTCTTGCTGGTACTCGGCGCGGCTGCAGCGCAGGACTACGCGCATAATCTCGCTCTCGGGGTTATAGTCTGGCAGTTGACTCTCGGGGTTAGTCAAAGCCAGCTCGAAGGCACCGCAAACTTTCGCCAGCGCTTCTATCAATATCCGAGGCCCTACTTGCTCGCGGTATTGCTGGCGCAACTGGGTAAAAAATACGCCTTGCTCTCGGCGTAACTCGCTGTCTGTGAGCTCCAAGGATTCCAGTCGGAACAAGTTATCGCGCTTTAATGCTGCCAAGGCCTGGTTTCTCTTGGTAACCTCCTCGCGAAAATCGTCGGCTATTCCAGCTATAGCCTGATTGTGCTCGGCGCTAGCCGTAGCCTGCCGACCTTGAAACATAGCGTTGCTCTCGAAAGGGTCTTTTACTATTACCGGCGGCTCGGGCAGTATCGGTTGCGAGATAAAACCCAATTCGATTCTTCGACCTTGGGCGCGCAAGAGCCAGCTTTCGAAATCGTCCAAGATTAACTCTTGTCGCCCCTGCCAATCGCTGGCGCTGGCAGCCTCGGTGCGCCATAAATGAGTGGCAACGCTGGCAAAGCTGTTTATTTGATCCATGAATAAGTTACTCGGAACTTTATCAGCACCCGGGAAATCGTCGCCAGCTCGCCGACCGAGCTTGGCGGCGATATAAGAATAAGAGGAGCCGCTGGTTTTTAATTCGCCAATGCTGGCTTGCGGTTGCCAAAAGCCTCGGGCAAATTCGAGGGCATCATGACCGTTGAATTCTACGCTCGGGTCGGCACCGTAGTCCCTGAGAGCTACCTGCACCAGTTCGCTGTCGCGTACTGCCAGCAGGTAGAAAAATGCTGGAAAGCCGTACTCGTCGAGCGTATTGACGTTGGCGCCCATATTTAATAATTCAAACACGGCATCCGAGTCGCTGGAAGTTTTTAGAACTCGCAGCAACTGCTCGTTGGCGCTCAAAGTTTCTACCACCTCTGGACTACTCGCTGCCGTCTCTATGCTAGTGACATTGACATCAGGGGCAGTGGTTGTTGCGCGGTTAGAGTCCAAGGAGCTACAAGCTGCGCTGAGTGCTGCCAGTGCCATCAGTATTAGGCACCTCGTCGGTAGTTGTACTTTCATATTAATAGTCGGTGGAACGCACCAATAGCAAGTAGTAGGAATAGGCTTGGTCGACATGATGTATCTCTCCAGATGCGGAGTCTACAGCTTGCTTGAAGTAAGAGCGCTTGGGGCTTTGCGATTGGCTCCAATAGATCCCGTCGGGGCTATTGGGGAAGAGCTGGGCTTCGGCTGCCAAGATTAAGTAACTATCGCGGCATTGTTCGGAATTCAGGGCTGATTGCAATTGGGTGTCGGCGCAATCAACGACTCTGCGCAATTCGTCGACGCTGGGAAGGCGCCAATCATCGTAGTCATTAAACAGGTATGCAGCCGCAGCCGACTGCGCCTGCTCTAAAGATAGCGTTTGCGCTGCGCCGCTGCAATCGCCTGCTAGCGTCCATTCTTGACCAAAAGCGCAGCGCGCCCAGAGCAATTGGAGTTCGGTGTCGAAGTAGGCACCGCGGCCAGCGTAATCTTGCGCTATGCCGTCGAGCATAGCTCGGCGCTGACGTTGGGCCTCAAGTTGATTAGCGCGCGCGACTTGCTCCAAATAAAGCACGCGCAGCTTGTTGGCGTAATCTTGCAGAGCCTGCAGCCGCTCCGAGGCTTCGGGAGGAGTATCGCTGATCTGCAAATTGATCGGTTGGTCGCCGCCAGCTATCCTAGGCAGGTAGGCGCCGTACTGCTGGAGCTTTTGCAGATTCTCGCTACTCACCGTGTTCGCCCAAGATGGTGCGTTAACCGTGAGTAACAAGATTATCAAGAAGGAGATACGCATTATCGGAAGATTATTTTGAGCCTGACGCTATCGTAACTCCCAAACTTTAACCCAACAACGCATCTTGCTCAAGAGCAAAAGCGACACGGCGAGTTCATATAGTGTCTTTATAATGCACACAAACTAATACGGCACCTCAAAAAACTAAAATTTAAGACAATCATTAAGCAATGTATTACTTTTTCCAATTGTCAGAATAAGGACTTGTCATGCTCTAATGTAGGTTGCAGCTATACTACAAAAGCCAATTTACCTGTTTAGCCTAGTACGCATGGTCCATAGATAAGGCCGTGCACACTATTATTTGCATTTCAATAACCGCAGCCAAGCTAATTAGTAATAGCTTTTCTAAGCCTAAAGCTTATATACCAAATACTACTTAATGCAAAATTAGAAAATAATAGAATAGCAGTATATGCGCTGTTTAGTAAACTATCATATTCAATGACTTCCTTAGCGTGGTAAGACGCATAATGTAGACCATATGTGCTAGCAATTAAAATAATTACCCCGAGTGCCATCGCCCAGAGATTGCGATGTATCACTAACCAAACCAACATTCCGTGAAACTTTATCATAAAAATCCGCCACATGCTTTGTTTTACTCGTTCTTTCTTTTCGGTGTAATATGAATTAATTTTGTCGTGCAATTCATCAATGCCCCGTTTATTGGCAATCTCTTCTTCTCTGCGTCGAAGCTTGATATGTTGCAGAAATGTGGGCGGCGGTGCCACTAACTTTTCTTTTGCCAACTCATCTACTATCCGTTGCTTCTCTAGCTGGTCTTCTGTCATTTCTCTCCTAGAAATAAAATGATCAGAACCCAGTATGATAGCGAGAGTAGCTATTGGTAAAGAAGCGCAAAAAACTAGCAGTTCGATTATATTTTCATACAACACAGGATTTGATATTGCGCAGTACATGTTAGATATTTATAATCGTAGTAAAATAAAGCAAATAAATTATTAATCACGTTTGTGTAATAGGCAACTCACCTCTGAAGCAAATAATTATTCACTAGCATATGGCTGCGTCACCTTGTTAAGCCATTATTGTCATCAGTAGTATTGCTAGATTTCACTCAACCATTTTACTTCGTTGGACTTAGCTTTATCGTGAAAAATATAGTCAAACTTTCCTCCTATTCTCGCTACTCCCTTAGGATCAAAGGCGCATGCATCGGCTTCAAAAAGCTCTGCACTCGGATTCTTCTCTATCCGCAAGGCATGGTTGTCGCCAATGATATAACTCGGTTCGTCTTGCATTAGTTTGCTACTTCGGATAAGAACCCTACCTTTGTAATCATTATAAATTTTATTAATTGGATGCGATGTCGGTAAGCTGTCGGCACCTCTAAGCAATATGCGCAAATTAGGAGCAATCGCTACGGCAGAGGCTCGCCGCATAAACTGATCGATGGCTATTAAAAGCGGCTCCCAGCACCATATTTCCCTCTCCTTATCACGCTGCTCTCCTTTGCCAGGATGCGCTTCCTTTAGTTCTAACGAACAAATACGCACATCGTATCTGGCTCTTTCAAAAAATATTTTTATCAAGATTCTGGCGATATCGACACCACTATTGGGAAAGTAACAACCAGAACGTATATCAAAGGCTTCGTTAGCCAGTTCTTCATAGCGATCTAGATATTTCTGAAAATCTGTTTCCTTCATGTCTATATCCTGTAAACCTTTTTACCAAAATGGTAAATGTTCATTATGGCGATAGTACCTCTGCACAATTATACAAACCTGTATTTGAAGTGGCTAACAAAAATTTCAACCATCAGCAGGGCATTAATCGTGTTAGATTTGGTAGGTTAATTGGACTGAAACAAAATTTGTCCGAGACAGAATACTCATGACGTTGTACATATTGATACAGAACCCGAGTTATCTTGAAGCAATATCATATGAGTAATCGAGCATTGGATAGCATATAGCCATACCAACCAGTGTCGCCAAGTGTGAAACGTTTAGATCAACAGCAGGACTAACTTCCTCGCGAGAGGATCGTGAGGCGAACCAACTAGAACTAGTGTTACTAGCTTGTCAAAGCATCGTGCAAAAAATTACACAGCACAAACGCATGCCTCCACAGGCAACACACCCATGGCTTCCATAGTCTTGAGTACAAACACAATAGTCGCCAGCCTAATTACAGAGCGGTCTCAATATACCTTGCGATATAACGATGAATACCGCAGCCTGCGCTAGCCTACAGTCTCAACAGCAAAACCAACCCTACACATAGCCAAACAAAAGGCACCCCAAAGATTCAGCCCACTGACCGAATCTTTGAGGGGCTCGCACTAATTACTTAGTGCTTGTCCGCCAAAACCGTATCCCCAGAGGGCACACGAATTTCGTCGACCATTTGCTGAACTTCAGCAGGTGGTTCCTCGGTCATGAGCGACACTACGACCATGGCGATCAAGCTCACGGGCATACCGATGATGCCGAAGCGCAGGTGGTCGATGCCGAGCCATGGTTCATTGCCCATGAAAGCTGGAGCTACCCACCACAGGTAAATGCTGCCAGCGACAAAGCCGCAAACCATCCCAGCGATAGCGCCAGCGCGAGTAGCGCGCTTCCACCAGATACCGAGCACGATGGGGAAGAATAGCCCCGAGCAGGCAAAGTCAAAGGCCCAAGCCACAGCGCCGAGGATGCTGGTGAGCTTCAAGCTGGCAACGAAAGCAGCAGCGCCACCAATACCCACCAATAAGACGCGAGCTACCAGCAAGCGCTTTTTGGTCTCAGCTTTGGGGTCGATGATTTTGTAGTACAAATCGTGCGATAGGGCGTTGGCTATAGCTAGTAGCAAACCGTCAGCAGTCGACATCGCTGCCGCCATACCACCAGCGGCGACCAGCCCGGAGATGACGTAAGGCAAGCCAGCAATCTCAGGAGTAGCTAGCACCACGATATCGCCGCGCATAAAGAACTCGTTGAGCTGCAAGATGCCATCGCCGTTGCCGTCGACGATCTGCAAGAAGCCAACGTTGCTCCATTTTTGAATCCACTCCAGCGAGTTCACGTCGGATATAGCTTTACCGATGATACCAGTCGCCAGATTTGGGTCTAGCACCTGCAATTTGGTAAAGGTAGCCAACGCTGGCGCCGTGAAGTAGAGCAAGAAAATGAAGAGCAAAGACCAAGCCACCGATTGGCGCGCAGCTTTCACCGAAGGCGTGGTGAAGTAACGCATCAAGATGTGCGGCAAGGATGCAGTACCAGCCATCATACAAAGCACGAGGGTTACGAACTTCCAGCTAGCCATCGCGCCTTCGCCAGCAGCAGCGTGGGGCACGCTCAATGCTTTCAGACCGCCAGCAGCACCAGATACCGCTTCCAGCGATCCAAGGTTGTACATGGCTTCAAGCTCGGTGATGCGAGCAACAGCGTCGCCATAGCCCAACTGTGGGATAAGGCCGAAGCCCTGCTTATTCGACATCCAGAACACCGGCACCAAGTACGCGATGATCAACACGATATATTGCGCTACCTGGGTCCAAGTAACGGCGCGCATACCGCCGAGCATGGAGCAGAGCAAAATACCCAGCAAGCCAAACCACACGCCGACCTCGAAAGGTATTTGCAGCGCGCGGGCAGCGATAGTTCCAGTGGCGTTAATTTGCGCGGTCACGTAGGTAAAGGAAGCAACTACGAGTACGACCACAGCCAGAAAACGCGCGGTGTTACCGCCATAACGCGTGCCGATAAAGTCGGGCACCGTGTAGCAGCCAAATTTGCGCAGATAGGGCGCCATCAAGGAAGCTACCAGAACGTAACCACCAGTCCAGCCGACGACAAAGGCCAGGTAACCATGACCGCCGAAGTAAATGCCGCCAGCCATAGCCACGAAGGAAGCCCCAGACATCCAGTCCGCCGCCGTCGCCATACCGTTGAATACCGCTGGTACTTGCCGTCCGGCGACATAATAGGCGTCCACTTGCATGGTGCGCGATAGCCAGCCGATGCCAGCGTAGATCGCCACCGTGAACAGCACGAAGAGAATGCCGAGCGTGTCGGCGCCGACACCCATCTGCTCGAGCAAAGCCATGAGCAATATGAACACCAGGAAGCCCCCGGTGTACATGCCATAAATCTTGGGCAGATTGCTAATAAAATCACCTTTCATCATTGCTCTTTACTCCTCCTCAGCGAAGCCGCAATCGCGGTCTATCTTGTGTTGGGCTCGAACGAACCAGAAAATTAACACTACAAAGACGAACAGCGAACCTTGCGCCGCCATGTAGAAGCCTAGTGGGAAATGCAAAAAGCTAATGTTGTTTAGCGAATCTGCAAACCAATGCACCACGAAGGAAAAAACGAACCAAATGCTCAATGTGGTGATCATCAGCTTTTTGGTTCGCTGCCAGTGTTCCTCGCGGCGAGAGTTATCGTTGCTCATAGTGCAAGTTTTCTCCTAATGTAAAGAAAAATCCAGATAAGCGCGCTGGAGCAACTTAGGGCGCGGATCGACGATGCGAACTCGTGCTTTCGCTACTTGGCGCATTATTCAGATGTTTCTATTGTTATTGTCAAAAGAGGCTCAGGCCTCAACTACCGTATCGTGTTCGATAAACCTTGGGTCAGATAGCCGCGCCCGCGATCGAAAGCACGCAGAGATACCCACGAAGCAATTAGCTCGTGCGCGACGGCGTTATCACCAAGGACCTTGTTCATTCAGCTTTCGCTAAATTATTATTGTTGCCAGCTTCGCCTCTACAATAGCTCGCTCGACCGCCGCGTGCGACCAATCGCGCGAGCGCTTGCTTCGGCTACTAAGTGCGGATGATAGCACGCACTTTGGTATATACATTTCACAAATATGCAAAATTTACGAAATACTTCTATATCTATACCAATTTTCCTGCTCAGCCTGCTGAATTGGCTGAAGAGCCCGAGCAAATTATCGCTGCTCGACTACTTCGGCCTCAAGTTCAAGGCCAAGCCGCAACCCATAGGCAGCGTGCCCGAGCTGGCAGAGTTCATCAATAGCCGCGCCAGCCACGTCGCCCAGATCAGCCTCTATGGTTATTTGCGCACGCGCGCCGGCACCAGGTACCCGGAACTATTCGAGCGCGACGATATGCTCAGCTCGATCAACCAAGCCAAGTGGCAAATTTGGCTAGCCTGCGTGCACGACCTGGCGCTATTCAGCGGTCGCTTACTGTCGACCAACGAGCCAAGCGCTATCCGAGCCTTGTTATTAGAAGCATTCGACAGCATCATGGCGCAGGTGGGAGAGCCCGCCGAAGCCGGAGCTGATTTCTCGAGCAGCGTTCGAGCCGTGCGCAATAAAATCCAGCGCCAAGACTGGCAATCGTTGGCAGACGTCACAGACGCTGATTGCTTTCAAAGCTCCGCCGACGCCTTGTTCCACTGGTCGCCGATCTCCGACGAACTCAAGCAATACGACGAGGAGATCGTGCGCAATTCGATCCGCTTTCGCTGGCAAGCCATCCGCCAGTACGCTCGCGCCAATATCCAAATAGCGGAGCTGATAAATTCCACCAACAACAATAACAATGAAACAACTGAACTACGCCGTCATCGGTTGCGGCATGATGGGGCGTGAGCACATAGCCAATATTCAACTATTCGACGATGCTTGCATCTCTGCCATCGCCGACCCCAATCCAGATTCCTTACAGAGCACGCGCGCGCTGCTACCCGAAGACGTAGCCGCCTTCACCAGCACCGAGCAGCTATTAAAACAGGCTGATTTCGACGCCTTGGTAATCGCCGCGCCCAACAACCTCCACAAAGCCACGCTCGAGCTGATTTTCAGCAGTTGCAACAACCAAGCAATACTGGTTGAGAAGCCGCTATGCACTACTAGAGACGACTGCCAGGCGCTCATCAGCGCCGCGCAGAATTACTCCGCACCCGTCTGGGTGGCGATGGAATATAGGTACATGGCGCCCATCGAGCAATTGATCAAAAATGTTCACGCCGGCATGATCGGCGATTTGCGGATGCTCAGCATTCGCGAGCATCGTTTTCCCTTCTTGGAGAAAATCGGCGATTGGAACCGCTTCAACTCCCAGAGCGGCGGCACCTTAGTCGAAAAATGCTGCCACTTCTTCGACCTGATGCGCCTCATCTTCCAAGATGAACCCACTCGGCTGTACGCCAGCGGCGGCGCCGACGTCAACCATAGCAAAGAACGTTACGACGGCAAGCAACCGGATATTCTTGATAACGCGCTAGTAGTATTGGATTTCCCTGGCAGCCGACGCGCGCTCTTGGAGTTGTGCATGTTCGCCGAGGGCTCGGAATACCAGGAAACGCTCAGCGCCATCGGCAGCAGAGCCAAAATCGAAGCCTTTGTCCCAGGGCCGCAGCGCTTCTGGCCGGGGGCGTTGGAAGACCCCGCGAGCGCGCCGCAAGCCTACAGCGTGTTCTACCCTCGCCTACCGAAAAATCCCGCGCGCCAAAATTACTCTGTACCCGAGCACATCCTGCACGCCGGCGACCATCAAGGCGCCACTTATCATCAGCACGCCAAATTCCGCGAGTGCATCCTGAGCGGCAAAGCCCCCGAAGTAACTATGGCAGACGGCGCCAAAGCCGTTACCATTGGCCTCGCCGCCGAGCGCTCGGTGGCGACTGGCTTACCTGTAGATCTAAATTTATAACCGAACATGCAAACCAACCCCAACATCTTTCGCGCCTACGACATTCGCGGCGTAGTCGGCTCCGAACTCAGCGAAGACTTGTACCACGCCCTCGGCCGTGCTTACGCCACCGTCGCCGCGCGCGAAGGCTCGGACGAGGTCTACGTCGGTTACGACGGCAGGCTCTCCAGCGCCGATTTCGCCCGCGCCTTGATAGACGGCTTGCAAGCCAGCGGCGCCCGAGTAGTCAACGTCGGCCGCGTCCCCAGCCCTCTGCTGTACTTTGCCGCGCTCCGTGGCAGCGGCAGCGGCGTCATGATCACCGGCAGCCACAACCCATCGGAGTACAACGGCTGCAAAATGATGATCAACGGTCATACCCTGGAGACCGTATGGATCCAAGAGTTGCGGCAAATAATCGAAGACGAAATTTACCTGGACGCCAGCGGCTCGGCGAGCGCACGCGACTTCTTCCCCGATTACTTGCAAGCGGTGCAGCAACGCGTGCGCATCGCTAGGCCCTTGAAAATAGTTATCGACGCTGGCAACGGCATCGCCGGTGCCTTCGCCCCGCAGCTGTTTCGCAGCTTGGGTTGCGAAGTCGTCGAACTCTTTTGCGAAGTCGACGGCAACTTCCCCAATCACCACCCCGACCCAGGCCAACCGAAAAACGTCCGCCAACTGCAAGAGCAGGTGCTGGCGCAGCAAGCCGACCTCGGCTTTGGCTTTGACGGCGACGCTGACCGCCTCGGCGTCATCGACAACCAGGGTCGACTCATCTTCCCCGATAAAGTGCTAATGCTGCTGGCGCAAGACGCGCTCTCGCGGCATCCCGGCGGCAGCATCATCTTCGACGTTAAATGCTCACGGCATCTGCCCGAAGTCATCGAAAAGCACGGCGGCAAGCCCATCATGTACAAAACCGGGCACTCGCTGATCAAGAAAAAAATCAAAGAAGTTCAAGCGCTGGTGGCGGGTGAAATGAGCGGGCACCTCTTCGTCTGCGAAGACTGGAACGGCGCCGACGACGCCATCTTCGTCGCGGCAATCGTCGCCATGATCTTGAGCCAGCAATCGTCGACCCTGGCGCAACTCTTCGACCGCTACCCGCAAAACCTATCGACTCCTGAGATCAACATAGCCGTGCCCGAGGCCGACAAATTCGCCATCTGCGAGCGCTTGCACCAACAGGGTGATTTCGGCAGCGATGCGCGCATCGTCGATATTGACGGCGTCCGCGTCGAATTGCCCCAAGGCTGGGGGCTAATCCGCGCCTCCAATACCACGCCGACGCTAGTGCTGCGCTTGGAAGCCGAGAGCGCCGAAGCCTTGGAAAGTATCCGCCAATTGCTGGCGCGCGAGTTGGGCAAAGTAGCGCCAGGTTGCTCGATCCCGCCAATCTCGGTTTCCTAGATTGCCACTAAGCGATGCTCTACTTCGCCTCTGATGTACATCTACAAAATGTAGGCGCCAAATCGGAGCGCTTTTGTAATTGGCTACGCCAAGCCCAAGCCAAAGACAGCGTCTACCTACTCGGCGACATCCTCGACGTCTGGCTCGGCGACGACGACCCCAGCCCGGTGGGCGCGAGTTTGATAGCAGAATTGCGCGCGCTGAGCGATAACGGCACCCAAATCTACTATCAGCACGGCAACCGCGACTTCCTCGTCGGCGCCGAATTCGCCGCGCGCAGCGGCTGCCAATTAATCCCTGACGAGCACCTCATTGAGCACCGCGGGCAAAGAATACTGCTCATGCACGGCGATACTCTGTGCACCGACGATAGCGCCTACCAAAAGCTCCGCTGCCAACTCCGCGACCGCGCTTGGCAGCGCCAATTCCTCAGCCGCAGCCTCGCCGAGCGCCAGCAGCTCGCGCGCAGTATCGAAGCCAGCAGTGCCGATGCCAAAGCCACCAAAGAGGTCGCCATCATGGACGTCAACCCAGACGCAGTGCTCGCGGCTCTGCAGCGCCACCAAGCGCACATCCTCATCCACGGCCACACCCACCGCCCAGCCCAGCAGCGCATCCAAGGCACCGAGTGCCAACGCTGGGTGCTCGGCTATTGGAGCGACACTGGCAGCTTCGGTCAGAGCTATTGCTTGGAGTAGAGCATTGCAAGCGCAACTATCTCTACTCCCCAGCCAACAAAATAAGCGTGTTGACGCCGTGTTGTCGGCGCTGTTTCCGCGCTACTCGCGCGCCTGCTGGCAGCATTGGCTGCAAAGCGGCGAAGCTCGGCTCGACGGCGTTCAAGTCAAAAACAACTACAAAGTGCGCGGCGCCGAGCTAGTTTGCATCGACGCTCAACTCCCCGAGCATCTGCAAGCGGCGCGCGTCGAGCATATACCCTTAACAGTAATCTTCGAGGATCAACATCTATTAATAATAGATAAACCCATCGGCATCGCCATGCACCCAGGCGCCGGCATTTACAGCGGCACAGTGCTCAACGCCCTGCTCGGTCGCGGCGCGCCCTTCGACAAATTACCCCGTGCTGGCATAGTGCATAGGCTCGATAAAGACACCAGCGGCCTCGTCGCCATCGCCAAATCGCTACCCGCCATCCACAGCCTGAGCGCCCAACTAGCCGAGCGCAGTAT
Source organism: Gammaproteobacteria bacterium (assembly GCA_965229495.1). GTDB lineage: Bacteria > Pseudomonadota > Gammaproteobacteria > CBDBNL01. The sequence continues at coordinate 2,018,576 of OZ245880.1, read as the reverse complement.
GCGCCGCAGCTATTACGCCGTTTGCGAGAACGTCCCCATCGCTGGCGGCAGCGTCGACAAAGCCATCGCCCGCAACCGCAGGAACCGCCTGAAAATGGACTGCTTTGAGCCCGACGAAGCACCCGCCAACGCCAAACCCGCATTGAGCACATTTCGTGTCGAGTGCAAATTCCCCGCGCACGCACTCTTAGAAGTACAACTCGCCAGCGGCCGCACGCATCAGATCCGCGTGCACATGGCGAGCATCGGCTATCCCTTGGTCGGCGATAAACTCTACGGCTGGCGCAAACGCCTCGCCCCCAACCTCGACCCCAGCCAGCGCGCCTACCTACAAAACTTCCCGCGCCAAGCCCTACACGCCCACAAACTCGAACTGCAACACCCCGAGACCAACACCCCACAACAATTCACTAGCCCCCTCCCCGCAGACATCAGCCACCTCCTTACCATACTCGCCACCACTTAAGCCAGCCAAGGTGTAAAATCAGCGCATTTGCCAAAAGATCATGCTCGCAAATAACGTCGCCAAGCTGCCCCTAGGCTTACAAAGCTTTGCCGAAGTACGCAAGCTGCAATGTGCCTACGTCGATAAAACGCCGCTAGCGCTCAAGCTTATCGAAGATGGCAAGTTTTATTTTCTCTCCCGACCGCGCCGCTTCGGCAAGAGCTTATTTCTAGATACGCTGCGCTATTTATTTGAGGGTGAACGGGAATTGTTCCAAGGCTTATACGCCGAGAAGAATTGGCAATGGGCGGTCAAATACCCAGTGATCAAGCTCGACATGAGCGGTATTTTCAAGACGCCTGCCGACATCGAATCGAGGCTGTGCGGCTTGCTCGAGAACAACGCCATCAATCTTGGAGTTGATTTGCGCGGGCAAGACGCGCCAACGCAATTCTCAAACTTGATCATAGACGCCAGTCGTAAGTGTGGTCGACAAACCGTATTGCTAGTCGACGAATACGACAAACCGATGATCGACAACATCGGCAATATCGAACTCGCGCTACAAATGCGCGATCAGTTGCACGGTTTTTATTCGATCATCAAAGCCGCAGACGAGCATTTGCGCTTCGTCATGCTCACTGGCGTCAGCAAGTTTGCCAAAGTCTCAATATTCAGCGGGCTGAATAATCTTGAAGACATTTCCCTGAATCCAGATTACGGCAGCGTATGCGGTTATACCGAAGAAGACCTAAAAGATACCTTTGCCGAATACTTACAAGGCGTCGACCGTGAGCGATTACGTCGCTGGTACAACGGCTATAACTTTCTCGGCACCGACCCAGTCTACAACCCTTACGACATACTCAACTTCATCAAACGCAGCCATAGCTTTGGCAAGCCTACTTTTCGGAGTTATTGGTTTGAGACCGGCACACCGACTTTCGTCGTCGACTTGCTCGCGCGCGGTCTGATCCCAGCGCAGCAAGTAGAGCCGCAAAGCGTTGGCGAAGACATTCTCGAGAGTTGCACTATCGAGCAGCTGGATGCGACTACGGTTTTATTCCAGAGCGGCTACTTAACCATCGATTCGGTCGACGACAGCGATGCCGATACGGTTATTTATAAGCTCGTGTGCCCCAATCACAGCGTGCGCTCGGCGCTGCAAAATAACTTATTCCGCTATTACACGGGCACCAAAGACCCCAGCTTCAAGAGCAACATAGCTCGCGCCTTGCGCAGCGCCGATCTCGACACCGTTGAAGCCGAGCTCAAGCGCCTATTCGCCAGCATAGCCAACAGTAACTACCGCAAGAACAACATCGCGCATTTCGAGGGCTACTACGCAGCGGTGGTCTATAGCTTCCTCGCTGGCATGGGACTAGACATAACAGCGGAAGACGCCAGCAGTCACGGTAGCGTCGATCTCACAATCCAGCTCGCAGAGCATACCTACGTCGTCGAATTCAAAGTAGTCGAGCGTGCATCAGAATCCAACAGCGCCCTACAGCAAATAATCCAGCGTGGCTACGCCTCTAAATACCTAGGCAAAGTCTACCAAATAGGCATCGAATTCTCTGAGCTTGAACGCAACATCACTGGCTTTGCCTGGCAATTAGCAGAGGCAGCTTCTTGAGCATGACTAATCAATCAGCCGCAACCGCGAAACTACCCTTAGGCTTACAAAGCTTTGCCAAAGTGCGCAAGGGTCAGTTTGTCTATGTCGACAAAACCCCGCAGGCGATCGAACTAGCTAATGCTGCTGGCATGTATTTTCTTTCCCGCCCCCGCCGCTTTGGCAAGAGCTTATTTTTAGATACGCTGCGCTATCTATTCGAAGGTGAGCGTGAGTTGTTCCAAGGCTTATACGCGGAGCACAACTGGCAATGGTCGGTCAAATACCCAGTGGTCAAGCTGGATATGAGCGGTGGTTCTGATAGCGTCGGTGCGCTGAGATCCGTGCTAGAGGGTAAGTTGCGTCGCGCCGCTAAGCGGCTTGATATTGATCTATCAAATGCCAGCGAACCAGCTAAATTATTTGAGCAACTAATCAATGAAGCGCAAGAGCGGCATGGCCGTCAAGTAGTGCTGCTCATCGACGAATACGACAAACCGATGATCGACAACATCGGCAATATCGAACTCGCGCTACAAATGCGCGATCAATTGCACGGTTTTTATTCGATCATCAAAGCTGCAGACGAGCATTTACGCTTCGTCATGCTAACTGGCGTCAGCAAGTTTGCCAAAGTCTCAATATTCAGCGGCTTAAATAACCTCAAAGATATCTCCTTAAACCCGGATTACGGCAGCGTTTGTGGCTATACCGAAGAAGACCTCAAGAGTACCTTTGCCGAATACTTACAAGGCGTCGACCGTAAACGACTACGCCGCTGGTATAACGGTTATAACTTTCTCGGCACCGATCCAGTCTACAACCCCTACGACATCTTGAACTTCATTGACCGCAGCCAGAGCTTTGGCAAGTTCAAGTTCGAGCATAACTGGTTCAAGACCGGTACACCGACTTTCGTCGTCGACTTGCTCGCGCGCGGCCAGATTTCGGCGCAGCAAGTAGAGCCGCAAAGCGTTGGCGAAGACGTTCTTGAGAGTTGCACTATCGAGCAGCTAGATGCGACTACAGTTTTATTCCAGAGCGGCTACTTGACCATCGATTCGGTCGACGACAGCGATCCCGATGCGGTTATTTATAAGCTCGTGTGCCCCAATCATAGCGTGCGCTCGGCGCTGCAAAATAATTTGTTCCGTTATTACACGGGTACTAAAGATCCCAGCTTCAGGAGCAACGTAGCTCGCGCCCTACGCAACGCCGACCTTAACGCAGTCGAAGCCGAGCTCAAGCGCCTATTCGCCAGCATCGCCAACAGTAACTACCGCAAGAACAACATCGCGCATTTTGAAGGTTACTACGCAGCAGTAGTCTATAGCTTCCTCGCTGGCATGGGCCTGGACATAACAGCCGAAGACGCCAGCAGCCACGGATATGTCGATCTAACTATACATCTCGCAGGGCATACTTACGTCGTCGAATTCAAAGTAGTCGAGCGTGCATCAGAAACCAACAGCGCCCTGCAGCAAATTATCCAGCGCGGCTACGCCTCAAAATACTCGGGCAAGGTCGACCAAATCGGTATCGAATTCTCTGAGAGCGAGCGCAACATCACCGGCTTTGCCTGGCAATTAGCAGAGGCCGCTTCTTGAGTATGATTAATCCGACAGCCGCAACCGCCAAATTGCCTTTGGGCTTACAAAGCTTTGCCAAAGTGCGCAAGGGTCAGTTTGTCTATGTAGACAAAACCCCACAGGCAATCGAACTAGCTAATGCTGCTGGCATGTATTTTCTCTCCCGCCCGCGACGCTTTGGCAAGAGCTTATTTCTAGATACGCTGCGTTATCTATTCGAAGGTGAGCGTGAGTTGTTCCAAGGCTTGTACGCCGAGCAGAACTGGCAATGGTCGGTCAAATACCCAGTCATTAAGCTCGACATGAGCGGTGGTTCCGACAGCGTCGGCGCGCTGAGATCCGCGCTAGAAGGTAAGTTGCGTCGCGCTGCTAAGCGGCTTGATATTGATCTATCAAATGCCAGCGAACCAGCTAAGTTATTTGAGCAACTAATCCATGAAGCGCAAGAGCGGCATGGTCGTCAAGTAGTGCTGCTCATTGATGAATACGACAAACCGATGATCGACAACATTGGCAATATCGAACTCGCGCTACAAATGCGCGATCAGTTGCATGGTTTTTATTCGATCATCAAAGCCGCAGACGAGCAGTTGCGCTTCGTCATGCTCACTGGCGTTAGCAAGTTTGCTAAAGTTTCAATATTCAGCGGGCTGAATAATCTCGAAGACATTTCCCTGAATCCAGATTACGGCAGCGTATGCGGTTATACCGAAGAAGACCTAAAGGATAACTTTGCCGAATACTTAAAAGGCGTCGACCGTGAGCGATTACGTCGCTGGTACAACGGCTACAACTTTCTCGGCACCGATCCAGTCTACAACCCTTACGACATACTCAACTTCATCAAACGCAGCAAAAGCTTTGGTAAGCCTACTTTTCGGAGTTATTGGTTTGAGACCGGCACACCGACTTTCGTCGTCGACTTGCTCGCGCGCGGCCAGATCCCAGCGCAGCAGCTAGAGCCGCAAAGCGTTGGCGAAGACATTCTCGAGAGTTGCACTATCGAGCAGCTAGATGCGACTACGGTTTTATTCCAGAGCGGCTACTTAACCATCGACTCGGTCGACGACAGCGATCCCGATGCGGTTATTTATAAGCTCGTGTGCCCCAATCACAGCGTGCGCTCGGCGCTGCAAAATAACTTATTCCGCTATTACACGGGCACCAAAGACCCTAGCTTCAGGAGCAACGTAGCTCGTGCCTTGCGCAGCGCCGACCTTAACGCAGTCCAAGCCGAGCTCAAGCGCCTATTCGCCAGCATCGCCAACAGCAACTACCGCAAGAACAACATCGCGCACTTCGAAGGCTATTACGCAGCAGTAGTCTATAGCTTCCTCGCGGGCATGGGGCTAGATATAACAGCCGAAGACGCCAGCAGCCACGGCAGCGTCGATCTTACAATCCAGCTTGCAGAGCATACCTACGTCGTCGAATTCAAAGTAGTCGAATGTCCACCAGAAACTAACAGCGCCCTGCAGCAAATAATCCAGCGCGGCTACGCCGCCAAATACTCGGGCAAGGTCTACCAAATCGGCATCGAATTCTCCGAGAGCGAACGCAACATCACCGGCTTTGCCTGGCAATTAGCAGAGGCCATCTCCCCAGCATGATTAATCCGACAGCCGCAACCGCCAAATTGCCTTTGGGCTTACAAAGCTTTGCCAAAGTGCGCAAGGGTCAGTTTGTCTATGTCGACAAAACCCCGCAAGCGATCGAACTAGCTAATGCTGCTGGCATGTATTTTCTCTCCCGCCCGCGACGCTTCGGCAAGAGCTTATTTCTAGATACACTGCGTTATCTATTCGAAGGTGAGCGTGAGTTGTTCCAAGGCTTATACGCCGAGCACAACTGGCAATGGTCGGTCAAATACCCAGTCATTAAGCTCGACATGAGCGGTGGTTCCGACAGCGTCGGCGCGCTGAGATCCGTGCTAGAAGGTAAGTTGCGGCGCGCCGCCAAGCGGCTCGATATTGATCTATCAAATGGCAGCGAACCAGCTAAATTATTTGAGCAACTAATCCATGAAGCGCAAGAGCGGTATGGTCGTCAAGTAGTGCTGCTCATAGACGAATACGACAAACCGATGATCGACAACATTGGCAATATCGAACTCGCGCTACAAATGCGCGATCAATTGCACGGTTTTTATTCGATCATCAAAGCCGCAGACGAGCACTTGCGCTTCGTCATGCTCACTGGCGTCAGCAAGTTTGCCAAAGTCTCAATATTCAGCGGTTTAAACAACCTCAAAGATATCTCCTTAAACCCGGATTACGGCAGCGTTTGTGGCTATACCGAAGAAGACCTCAAGGATACCTTTGCTGAATACTTACAAGGCGTCGACCGTAAACGACTACGCCGCTGGTACAACGGTTATAACTTTCTCGGCACCGATCCAGTCTACAACCCCTACGATATCTTGAACTTCATTGACCGCAGCCAGAGCTTTGGCAAATTCAAGTTTGAGCATAACTGGTTCAAGACCGGCACACCGACTTTCGTCGTCGACTTGCTCGCGCGCGGTCAGATCCCAGCGCAGCAAGTAGAGCCGCAAAGCGTTGGCGAAGACATTCTCGAGAGTTGCACTATCGAGCAGCTAGATGCGACTACGGTTTTATTCCAGAGCGGCTACTTAACCATCGACTCGGTCGACGACAGCGATCCCGATGCGGTTATTTATAAGCTCGTGTGCCCCAATCACAGCGTGCGCTCGGCGCTGCAAAATAACTTATTCCGCTATTACACGGGCACCAAAGACCCCAGCTTCAGGAGCAACGTAGCTCGCGCCTTGCGCAGCGCCGATCTCGACACCGTCGAGACCGAGCTCAAGCGCCTATTCGCCAGCATCGCCAACAGTAACTACCGCAAGAACAACATCGCGCATTTTGAAGGCTACTACGCAGCAGTAGTCTATAGCTTCCTCGCGGGCATGGGCCTGGACATAACAGCCGAAGATGCCAGCAGCCACGGCAGCGTCGATCTCGCTATCCAGCTCGCAGACTATACCTACGTCGTCGAATTCAAAGTAGTCGAAAGCCCATCAGCAACTAATAGCGCCCTACAGCAAATCATCCAGCGCGGCTACGCCTCAAAATACCCAGGCAAGGTCTACCAAATCGGTATCGAATTCTCCGAGCTTGAGCGCAACATCACCGGCTTTGCCTGGCAATTAGCAGAGACCATCTCCCCAGCATGATTAATCGATCAGCCTCAACCGCCAAGCTACCCTTAGGCATACAAAGCTTTGCCGAAGTCCGCAAGCTGAGCTACATCTATGTCAATAAAAAGCCGCTGACAGCGTACCAGTAATCCACCAAGCTTCCAAACCACGCTTACACCTCAAAGAACGGCGATACCCCACCCACTAAAACCTCCCCCACCACCGCCAACGTGGCGATAATAGCACACAACAAAGCTCAAGGAGGCTGCCTCCTTGTCAGCTTTAATAATTTCAACAACAAACTCAACCAGGAGTAACACAATGAAAAAAGCAATAATCAGCGCCTTGGGCGCAATCATGGCGCTGCAGATTTCCGCAGTGGCGCAGGCTAAGACCGAGGTCGAGTTCTGGCACGCTTTCACCGGTCGCCTTGGCGAGTTGGTCGCCGAGCAGGTTAGCACTTTCAACGCCAGCCAAAGCCAATACGAGGTCGTGGCGCGGCACAAGGGCAATTATTCGGAGACCTTGAACGCTGGCATCGCCGCCTTCCGCGCTGGCGAGCAGCCGCAGATTCTCATGGTTTACGAAGTCGGCACTGCCACCATGATGGCAGCGCGCGGCGCCACCAAGCCGGTTTATCAGGTGATGGCAGACGCTGGCGCCAGCTTTGATCAAAGCAAGTACATCGGCGCCGTCAAGGGCTATTACACCGCGCCCGATGGCAACATGCTATCCCTGCCCTTCAACTCCTCGACCCCAGTGCTCTGGGTCAACCGCGACATGCTGCAGCAAGCAGGTCTCGGCGCCGACGTTGACCTCTCCACTTGGGAACGAGTCGGCGCCGTGCTCGATTACTTGCACGCTGCTGGAGTCGATTGCCCCTTGACCACCGCCTGGCAAAGCTGGATCCACTTGGAAAACCTCTCGGCTTACCACAACGTGCCCTTCGCCTCCAAGGCCAATGGTTTCGGCGGCACTGACACCGAGTTGCAATTCAACAGCGCAGCGCAAGTCGCCCACATCGCCGCGATGGGCGCATGGGCGCAAGAAGGCAAATTCTTTTACGCTGGCAGACGCAACGAAGGTGGCGCCAACTTCCGCGCCGGCGAATGCGCCTTGTTCACCGAGTCCTCGGCGGGCTACGCTGGCATCAAGAACGAAGCCCAGTTCGATTTCGAGGTCCGCCCACTGCCGTACTGGGAGACGCTAGTCTCGGCGCCACAAAACACCATCATCGGCGGCGCATCCCTGTGGGTGATGGCAGGTCACGACGCTGACGAATACGCTGGCGTCGCCGCTTATTTGAATTTCCTCTCCAGCGCCGAGATTCAAGCCAAGTGGCACCAGGACACCGGCTACTTGCCGATCACCGCCGAAGCCGGCGACTTAACCCGCAAGATGGGCTTTTACCAGGCCAACCCGGGCACCGACATCGCCGTCATCCAGATGACCGCCAACGAGCCCACCAACAACTCCAAGGGCTTACGCTTGGGCTCCTTCGACCAGATTCGCGGCATTATCGATGAAGAACTCGAAGCCGTATGGTCGGGCGATAAATCGGCGCAAGCTGCACTCGATAGCGCCGTCGAGCGTGGCAACGTGCTACTACGCAGGTTCGAGCGCTCTGCTCGGTAACTAGCAGAACAACCACCGAGCGGCTCCTGCCAATCCAGAACAGGAGCCGCTCAACCCACCATGGAGAAACGCGTCCGCTTCAACGGCTGGCTACTGCCCGCCTGTCTCATAGCGCCGCAAGCTCTCATCTCATTAATCTTTTTCTTTTACCCCGCCGCCCAAGCCATCTGGCAATCGTTGTTCATCCCCGATCCATTTGGACTCTCGGCGCAATTCGTCGGTCTGGAAAACTTCACTTATCTATTCGGCGATAAATACTACCGCGCCGCTTTCCTCACCACTGCCATCTTCTCCACGCTCGTCACCCTGGCGGCGATGGTGCCCGCCTTATTCTTAGCAGTAATAGCCGACCGCCTCATTCGCGGCTCCAGCACTTACCGCACTCTGCTCATCTGGCCTTACGCCATAGCCCCAGCAGTCGCTGGGGTATTGTGGCTGTTTATGTTTAACCCGCGCGTCGGCGTAATTAGCTGGTACTTAGGTCAACTCGGCTACGACTGGAACCACGTATTAAACGGCGGCGAGGCCATGGGCTTAGTAACAGTAGCCTCCGCCTGGGGGCGCATCAGCTATAACTTCCTCTTTTTCTTCGCTGGCTTGCAAGCCATCCCGCGTTCCCTAGTTGAAGCCGCCGCCATCGACGGCGCGCGTTTCTGGAAACGCTTTTACACCATCGTCTGGCCGTTATTATCGCCCACCACTTTTTTCTTATTAGTAGTAAACGTCGTCTACTCCTTCTTTGAAACCTTCGGCGTCATCCACACCATCACCGCCGGCGGCCCCCAGCAATCTACTACCATCTTAGTCTACAAAGTCTACGCCGATGGCTTTGTCGGCCAGGACTTGGGCTCGTCCTCGGCGCAGTCGGTTATCTTATTAATAGTAGTTGGCTTACTCACCGTAATCCAATTCAAATTCATCGAAAAGCGAGTGCAATACTAATGGCGGCACAACTCACGGGAATGGTCGAACGCCGCGGCGCCAGCACTTGGCTATTGCACGGCTGCATGATGCTCGGCGTACTCGTCATCTTCTTTCCCATTTGGCTGGCCTTTGTCGCCTCCACTGCCACCCAAGCCGACATCGTCCAGCCGCCGATGCCGCTACTCCCCGCCGGTCACTTTTGGGAGAACTACCGCGCCGCGCTCCTCAACGGTGTCGGCGTACCCGTCGGCACCATGCTCGTCAACTCGCTGATCATGGCAGTCGGCATCGCCGTCGGCAAAATCGTCATCTCGCTATTGTCGGCGTTCGCCATCGTCTACTTCCGCTTCCCCGGCCGCGCATTATTCTTCTGGCTGATATTTTTAACTCTGATGCTACCAGTAGAAGTCCGCATCGTCCCCACCTTTGAAGTAGTCGCCAGCTTCGGCATGTTAAATACTTACCAGGGCCTCATCCTGCCGCTCATCGCCTCCGCCACAGCCACCTTTCTCTTTCGCCAATTCTTCCTCACCATCCCCGACGAGCTCGCCGAAGCCGCGCGCGTCGACGGCGCTCGGCCCATGCGCTTTTTCATCGACATCGTCGTGCCCATGAGTCGCACCAACATCGCCGCCTTATTCGTAATATTGTTCATCTTTGGCTGGAATCAATACCTCTGGCCGCTGCTCATCACCACCGACCCGCAAATGAGCACCGTCGTCATGGGCTTGAAGCAAATGTTCCCCTCTGGCGACGACACCCCCAATTGGCCGGTGATCATGGCAGCCTCCATCCTCGCGATGATCCCGCCGGTTATCATCATCATCTCCATGCAAAAGCTCTTTGTTAAAGGCTTAGTAGATAGCGAAAAATAATGGCTACCGTACACCTCAGCAACATCAAAAAGCAATTCGGCGCGCTCGAAGTCATCCACGGCATCGACATGCAAATCGACCACGGCGAATTCATCGTCATCGTCGGCCCTTCGGGTTGCGGCAAATCCACCCTGCTACGCATGGTCGCCGGTTTGGAGACCATCAGCTCCGGCGAGCTTCTCATCAACGGCGAACGCGCCAACGACAAAGAGCCCATGGACCGCGACATCGCCATGGTCTTCCAAAACTACGCGCTTTATCCGCACATGAACGTAGCGCAAAACATGGCGTACGGTCTGAAAATTCGCGGCGTAGCCAAGCCTGAGATCGAGCGCAAAGTCCAAGCCGCCGCCCAGCTCTTGCAGCTTACAGCCCTGCTGCAGCGCAAGCCGCGCCAACTCTCCGGCGGCCAGCGCCAGCGCGTCGCCATGGGGCGCGCCATCGTCCGCGAGCCCGAAGTATTTTTGTTTGATGAACCACTCTCGAATCTCGACGCCAAGCTCCGCGTGCAAATGCGCTTGGAGATCAAAGAACTACAAGCCCAGCTCGGCATCACCTCGCTCTACGTAACCCACGACCAGACCGAAGCCATGACAATGGCAGATAGAATGATCGTCATGAATTCCGGCATCGCCGAGCAAATCGGCACCCCGCTCGAAGTCTACCAGCGCCCGCAAAGCATCTTCGCCGCGCAATTCATCGGCAGCCCAGCGATGAACATCTTTCCCGCGCAAATCGTCGACGGTCAACTAATCCACGACGACACCAGCCTCGGCGCCATTGCCGCCGCCGACGGCGAAGTCGTGCTCGGCCTGCGCCCCGAGCACGTCAGCGCCGACCAACACGGCAAACTCGCCATGCGTGTGCAGCAATCCGAACCGCTGGGCGCCAACACCCTGCTGCACGGCAGCCTCGGCAATACCGCCTTCACCGCCGCCCTCCCAGGCATCCACCGCGTCGCCGCCGGTGGCGAGCAGCTCCAACTCGCCTTCGAACCCGAAAACCTGCACCTGTTCAACCCCACCGATGGCAAGCGCATCGCCACCTAGCCCCAGCATCGAGCGCTTTCGTCGGCAACCTGGGGCATCGCCGATAATCTACGGCCATCGTGGCGCCCGTGGCGACATGCCCGAAAACACCATGCCCGCCTTCCAATACCTCGTCGATTGTGGCCTGCGCGCCGTCGAGCTCGACGTGCAAACCGCAGCTAGCGGCGTCCCCATCATCCACCACGACCCCCACGTCTCACCCTATCTTGCCCGCAAAGCCAACGGCGAATGGCTCACCGAACTCGGCCCCAAAATAGTCGAAAGCAGCGTAGAGCAACTAAAAAGCTACGACATCGGTACCCTCCGTCCAAGCAGCGACTACCAACAGCGCTTCCCCCACCAAGCCCGACTCAACCAAATCACCATCCCCACCCTCGAAGAATTTTGCCACTGGGCGCAAAACTACCCCGACCTCCTCATCAACATCGAAGTCAAATCCTACCCCTGGGAGTGGGAGCGCCGAGTTGTACTCGGCAGGGAAGCCAAGGGGGAATGGCAGCACCAAGCTGCACTCGGCTCCGACAGCACCGACTTGCCTGGGAGCGCCGAGTTGTACTCGGCAGGGAAGGTAGGGGGACTTGAGAGCACCGACTTGCCTGACAGCACCCACTCGCACTCAGCGGGAAGCAAAGGGGCCCCAGGAGCGCCGAGTTGCACTCGGCAGGAGACGCCCGCATGGGCCCTGGGAGCGCCGAGTTGTACTCGGCAGGGAAGCCAAGGGGAAGAAAGGGAAGATAAAGGAGAAAGAGAAGAAAAAGAAAAAACACCCCAACTCTGCGCCCCACCAGAGCAACAAATAACCGCCATCACCAAAGTCATCGAAGCCTACAACCTCAGCTCGCAAGTCCTCATATCCTCCTTTGATTGGCGCATCCTTTCCGCCTGCGCGCGCATCGCCCCCCACATCCCGCGCGGCTACCTCACCCAACTCGCCCGCCCCAACGCCCCCAACCTCGAAGCCAACATCTACCCCAACTCCCCCTGGATGCACGGCGCCCACTGGCAAACAGACGGCACACTAGCCAAACTAAGCCAGCAACTCAATAACCCACCTCCCAGCCAATCCAGCAACTCATCACCAGCCCCCAACCATCCACTCCCTGAACTTCTCGACCAACTCGCCAACTCACTCCCCTACCTCATCCACCAACTCGGCGGCCAAGCCTGGGCACCCCACTACCAAGACCTCACCCCCCAAAGCCTCCACCGCGCCCACCAACTCGGCCTCATCACCAACACCTGGACCGTCAACAACCACAAGGAAATCAAACACCTAACCCAAACCCAAGTCGATGGCATCATCACCGACTATCCGAAGCACTAAAAAAACACCCTAAACACTTTCGTCCAAATAACCATGGAGTGATTGTTAGCCTAGCTACGTCACCACCTGAATCATCGGCTTATCGATCTCCCGCGCTGCTTTTTGCAGGCCCGACTTGGCGTGGGCGATTAAGGTACTCCCCATTGTCAAGACCAAAATAGACTAAATTTAAGATAAAACCTTGTTGTTGAAAATACCTCTGCGCGCTGCAGCCTAAAGGCTTGTGGAGCGTAGCGGAACAAGCCTTTAGGCTGCAGCGCGTGCACGAAAATAAACCGAGGCTGGTGTCTGGTAGCCCAGCGATTGGTGTAGACGCCTATGGTTGTAGCGATCGAAAAAGTATGCTAACCCTGAACGGGCATCCTGCAGCGTTGACCAGTCTTGCAGGTATACATACTCGTATTTGACCGTCCGCCAAAGACGCTCTACGAAGATGTTATCCAAGGCGCGACCTCGACCGTCCATGCTGATCTGGATACCATGCGCAAGCAGGGGAGCCGTGAAGCGTGGGCTTGTAAACGGGCTCCCTTGGTCGCTGTTGAATATCTCACAACGCTTGTGTTGCAACAGACGACCTACCGTCTCTATGCAAAAATCGGCGTCCAGGGTAGGGCTAAGATCCCAGTCTAGAACGTAGCGGCTATGCCAGTCTATCACTGCCATCAGGTACGCAAAGCCTCTGGATAGGCGAAGGTAGGTAATATCAGTGCTCCAGATGTGATCTGGATACGCTACCGTTACTCCGCGCAATAGGTACGGGAAAACCTTATGCTCTGGCTTAGCTTGGCTGGTATTGGGCTTTTGGTAGACTGCATCCAGACCCATTAGCCGTAGCAGACGCCGAACGCGCTTAGGGTTGACCTCATGACCCAGTGAGCGCAGGTGGTGGGTCATGCGTAGCACCCCGTAGCTTGGATCCTCCGTGTACTGCTCGTCCAGTAGACGCATGTAGAGCAAGTTCTTGCCATCCTCTTGGCATGGTTCGCTGTACAAGCTGCTACGGTTGACGCCCAGTAGCTGACATTGCTTACGCATGCTGTACTGGCTATCGCCAGCACACAACAATCGCTTCCTCATCGCTAGCGGCTGTGCCAGGACTTTTTTTCAGCCAATCACGCTCGGCTGTCAGCAGACCCAGCTGGCGATGTAGCTCATCTATCTCAGATTGGCGATCAGATAGCGCAGGCGACTGAAATGGTCAAGTCTTTGTGCACAAAAAAATAAGGGACTCTGGCAGAAATTTGGGGTTGCACCACTGGCAGGGTGTCGCGCGGTCGTAACCAGAAGCTGTCTGGACATCCCTAAAAATGTCAAGACAGCGACGCCACGATAGCAGCGAAAAGCACAGACGGGCCCGACTATCATGCTGCGTCGTGAGCCCTAGCATATTCACGCTCTGCTGCCGCTGGCGTGGCATAGCCGTTGTGGCTGTGAAGACGCTTACTGTTGTAGAACATCACGATGTAGTCTAATATCGCTGCAGAAGCCGACGAGCGGGTCTGGTAGCTATGCCACATCAAGTGCTCCGTTTTCAAACGTGAGAAGAAGCTCTCCGCTACCGCGTTGTCCCAGCAATTGCCACGACGACTCATGCTGCCAACGATGCCATGGTCACTGAGCAACTGACGATACTCCGCGCTAGCGTATTGAACGCCGCGATCCGAGTGATGCAGCAAGTCGCCAGCTACGAAACTCCGTTGACCCAAAGCCATACGCAAAGCATTCAGCGGCAAGTCGCGGTGCAAAGTAGTGCCCATATCCCAGCCGATGACCTTGCGTGAGTAAAGGTCGAGCACTACCGCAAGATACAGCCAGCCCTCCCCTGTCGGCACATAGCTGATGTCGCTAACCCAGACTTTATTCGGCGCCGAAACTGTAAATTTACGAGCTAATTCATTGGCATAGATCCTCTCGTTGTGATTGCTGTTCGTCGTCACACGAAACGGTCGTTTGTAGCGAACCAACACTTGAGCTTCGCGCATCAGCGTACGTGTTTGATAGCGACCAGCAACGATGCCATGCTCCCGTAGTGCCAACGACAAGCGCCGCGAGCCATAGCTGTAACGATGCTCATGAGCTACGCGACGTACCAATTGCAGCAACGATAGACGCGCTGCCGACAATCGTGCATGACGCTTATAGTTACGCTGATGGCGGTAGAAACCCGAGCGACTAACGTTCATGACACGGCACAGCAACGCTATTGGATAGTCCTTCTTCACCGAGGCTATGAATTTATACCTTAGCCTAGCTCTTTGGCGAAGAAGGCTGCCGCCTTTTTTAAGATCTCGCGCTCCAGACGTAGCTGCTTGTTCTCACGCTCTAAACGCTTGAGCTCGACTGCCGAGGGTGGTAGGTTGCCATGCCCAGGAAAGGCGTCATCGCCACGAGCATTAAACTCCTGCACCCAGCGGCTGATCGCGGTGCAACCTATGCCAAGGCTACGTGCTGCTTCCGCTTGTGAGTAGCCTTGCTCCAATACCAAGCGCACCGCATCGCGGCGATACTCGGCGCTAAATGTCCTTCGTTTTTTCATTGAATACTCCTTCGTAAAAATAGATCAAGAACAAAAATAGTCCCTTATCTGAATGTGAAAAAACATTAGACCACATCATCTCCTTAGAAGTAGTTACTGGATCTGTTGGCTAAGCTCAATCTGTTGCTGGCTTGGCGGGGCGCTGCGGGAGGGACTCAACCTCGCCGCCGGCTGCTTGCCAGGCTTGGAAGCCGCCGGCGAGGTGGGCGACTTTGGTTGCTCCCATGTCTTGTGCGGTTTTGGTGGCTAGCGCCGAGCGCCAGCCCATGGCGCAATAGAGCAGTAGTTTTTTGCCCGAGTTGAGCTCGGGTTTGTGGTACGGGCTTTGCGGGTCGAGCCAGAATTCAAGTAAGCCGCGCGGGCAATGCAGGGCGCCCGGGATGCGGCCGACGCTCTGGAGTTCGCGGATGTCGCGCAGGTCGACAAAAAGGTAGTCGCTGTCGGCAGGTAGCGCGATGGCTTGCTCGGCGTCGAGCTTTTCAATCTGCTTCTCGGCATCGGCGACGAGTTGGCTTACTGGGGTGATCATTGGGCTATTGTTTAGATGATGGTTAAGAGACGCTGAGTAGCGTGGTGGGTTGGTCGTTGAGCAGGTAGGTGGTGCTGGCGTGGCTGGCGACTGGTAGTACGGCGAGTACGAGCGCGGTGTCGGCGAGTTGGTAGGTTTCGATGATTTCCAGGTTGCGAGTCTCGCCTTCGGCGCATAGTTCATTATTCTCGGCAAGAGCTGTGGCGGCGCAACTGAGGGTGTAGACGCGGCTTTTTACTTTGCCGCGATAGTGCATCCGCGCGACGATTTCCTGCCCCAGATAACAGCCTTTGTCAAAGCTGATGAAGCCAAAATTTTCCAAGCCGAGGGCGTGCGCGGTGTGCTTGCCACTGCTCTCAAGGTTGACGAAGTGCCAACTGTGCTGCAAGCGCTGCTGGTGCCAAGCGTCAGCGCTGGATTGAGCTTCAACTTGCGCGCCGATGCCAAGACCGAAGCCAGCGCGCAACTCTAGATGTTGCCCCAACTGCGGCTCGCTGCCGAGGCAGCCGTAAACTTCGGCGTCGCTGGCTTGGAGCTCGACTTTGAAGAAGGGCAGGAATTTGCGCCACGCCTCCTGCAAGGCGGGCATGGCGCTCTTGGGTAGAATGAGGTCGAAGACTTCGGCGGCGGCTTTGTAGATGGCAAAATTGGCGACGATGCGACCTTGCAGATTACAAGCTGCGCCCAGTCGCCACGCGCCTGGCTCGAGGGCTTGGACGTCCTGGGTTATTTGCCCTTGCAGTAATTGCTCGCCGCGCGCGCCGACGACGCTTAATACGCCGTAGTCTTCGAGCTTATGTAAGGTGCTGCTGGTCATGAACTGCTCTTTGGTCGCCGATTTCTATTAGAAGATAATGCAAATATATTTGGTCGGCGGCGCGGTGCGCGACGCTCTGCTCGGGCTCAAGGTGCGCGAGCGTGATTGGCTGGTTACGGGCTCCGATTGTGAGAGCATGATAGCGGCAGGCTTTCGTCAAGTGGGCAACTTTTTTCCGGTATTTTTGCACCCCGAGAACGCCGAGGAGTACGCGCTGGCGCGGCGCGAGCGCAAGACTGGGCCTGGGCACCAAGGATTTAGCTTCGACGCGGCGACTTCGGTGGAAGACGATCTGCGCCGTCGCGACTTGACTATTAACGCGATGGCGATGGACGCCAGTGGGCGCGTCGTCGACCCTTACGGTGGTCGCCGCGATTTGCACGAGCGCGTGCTGCGCCACGTGAGTCCCGCCTTCGCCGAAGACCCGCTGCGGGTGCTGCGCGTGGCGCGCTTTGCCAGCCAGTTGAGCCGCTTCGATTTCCGCATCGCCGAGACTACTCTGGAGCTGATGCGCTCGATGGCGCGCTCTGCCGATTATCGAGCGCTATCGTCAGAACGAGTTTGGCAAGAGAGCTCGAAGGCGCTGCTCTGTCCGCAGCCGCTGCGCTTTTGGCGCGAGCTGCAGCGCGCCGAGGCTTTGTCGCCGTGGTTCGATGAATTAGCGGCTATAGATTTTGCCGCTGCCGAGGTCGATATAGCTGCTGTCGCCAGCTCGGCGGAGCGCTGGCTGTTGCTACTCAATTTATTGCCTGGGGGTGCGGAGCTGGAGACGAGCTTGCGCGAGCTACACAAACGATTGAAGGCGCCGAGCGAGTTTGCCGATTGCGCGGCCTTGCTGGCAGTGCTGCGCGGCGATTTGGCTACTGCGCTAGCGAGCCCCGAGCGCTGCTTGCAAGTGATCGAGCGTTGCGACGCTTTGCGCCGACCGCAGCGCTTGATGCAGGTGCTGAATTGTGGCCTTGCTGTGGGTTTGATAAATGAAGATGCTATGAGCACGTGGCAGCGAGCGCTGGCGTCCTTACGAGCATTACCCATAGCCGAGCTCACTCGGGGCGTTGCTGGCGAGGATATGCGCTCGACGGTGCGCGCTTTGCGCTTGCAGGGTCTTAGCGCAGCGCTGGCGTAGATGCCGCCACTATTGGCTTACTTCTGCCTTGGGCTGGGCATGGCTATGGCTGGCAACTACATCGCGCTATCCAAGCTGCTGATCGTGGTGTTTCCGCCGTTGCTGCTGGCTTGGCTGCGCTTCGCGTGCGCGGCGGCGATGATGGCGACTTGGCTGCGGCCGCCGCCCGACGAGCCACCGTTAAGCGCGCAGGCGAAGTTCCTGCTATTCGGGCAATCTTTCCTGGGCAATTTCCTGTTCACCATCTGCGTGATCTACGGTATTGCCCTGAGCAACGCGGTGAGCGCTGGCATTATTCTGGCGGCGATACCGGCGGCGGTGGCGCTGTTGAGCTGGGTATTTTTGCGCGAGCGGATGCAGCTGCGCTTGCTGCTGGCTATAGCTTGCGCGGTGGGCGGGATAGCGCTGCTGAATTTGAGCGCTAATGGCGATACTGCTGATGGCTCGAGTCTGTGGCTGGGGCGGGCGCTGCTGCTAGGCGCGGTGTTCTGCGAGGCCACTTACGTCGTTATTGGCAAGAAGCTGAGTTCGGCGCTGAGCCCGAAGCGTATCAGCGCGCTGATCAACCTCTGGGGCTTGGCTCTGAGTACGCCGGCTGGGCTGTATTTGCTGCTCGATTTTGACCTCCAGCAGGTGCCGCTATCGGGCTGGTTGCTGCTGTTGTATTATTCGGCGGCGGCGAGCGTGATCTCGGTGTGGCTGTGGTTGCAGGGCTTGCGCGCGGTGCCGGCGGCGCACAGCGGGGTCTTCACGGTGATGCTGCCGATGGGCTCGGTGCTGACGGGTGTGCTGCTGCTCGGGGAAACTTTGGCGCTCGGGCAAATTCTGGCTTTAGCGCTGGCGTTGCTGGGTATAGTGCTGGTGACAACCAATATCATTCCTCGCGATGCCAGCAACTAACGCCAAGACTAAGGCTCAAGAGCCGTTGATAGAGCAACTAAGCCGAGCTTTCGCGGCGCTGCCCGGGCTGGGGCCGAAATCGGCGGGGCGGATCGTTTACTATCTGCTGCAGCGCAACTTGAGCAACGCCCAGACCATAGCCGAGCTCTTGGCGGAGGCGGTGCAACGCATCGGCAACTGCACGCGCTGCCGTAATCTTTGCGAGGGCGAGCTGTGTCCGATTTGCTCCGATAGTAACCGCGCCCAGCACAAGCTGTGCGTGGTCGAGCACGCTTCCGATCTGCAGGCTATCGAGCAAACGCGCGTTTTCGATGGTGTGTACTTCGTGCTGCACGGACACCTGTCGCCCATCGACGGCATCACGCCGAAGCGCTTGGGGCTGGATAGATTGCCGCAATTGGTCGCCGAGCGCGGTATTAGCGAGATGACGCTGGCGACCAACCCGACTATGGAAGGCAACGCCACTGCCGAATACATTAGCTCTTTATTCAAGGATTACCCGCTGGTGATCACGCGTATCGCTTGCGGCGTGCCGATGGGCGGCGAGATCGAATTTACCGACGGCAATACCTTATCTTTGGCTTTCTTGCAGAAGAAGCAGATTAATTGAGCATTGAAGCACCCTACCCTGCTGGTCTATGAACATCCCGAGCAATCTCAGCCTGGAGCTGATAAACACCGAGCCGGCGCGGTTGCAGCAACTAGGCGCGCAGGTCGCCGCTGGTAGCTGGGTGTACTTGCCGCATATCAGCGGTAAAGACTACGGGTTGGTGTGTGCTGCTGCCGCGCGCGTGCTCGCTGCTGGCTTTGCTCCTGTAGCGCATATCGGCGTGCGTTCGCTAGCTAGCGCCGATGCAGCACGCGAGCTGCTCGGGGGCTTGCAGCAGTCGGGGGTGCAGCGGGTGTTGCTGCTTGCCGGCGACCCGAGCGCGGCTCAAGGTCCGTACAGCGAGAGCCTGCAATTGTTGCAGAGCGGCTGGCTGTCCGAATTCGGCATCACTAGCTGCGGCTTCGCCGCGCACCCCGAGGGTTTGCCTGGAATTAGTAATGAAATCCTGCTAGCGGCTACTGCCGCCAAGCTAAGCTGCGCGCGCGAGCAAGGCTTGAGCTGCTATCTGGTGAGCCAGTTTGCTTTCGACGCCTCGGCTTATGTCGATTACCTGCGGCTATTGCAGCAGCTCGACGCTGAGGTGAAGATCTATCTCGGCGTCGCTGGTAGCGTGTCTATGACCAAGCTGCTGGGCTACGCGCGCCAATGCGGCATCGGCACCTCGCTCAAGCGGCTTTATAGCTTCCGTTCTATAGTGCTAAGGCTGCTCAATCGGCGCTACGAACCCGGTCGGTTGCTGCGCGCTATCGACCGCGAGTTGACGCCCGAGCTGGCAGCGCTGGTGGCTGGGGTGCACCTGTTTCCTTTCGGCGCGGTGGCGGCAAGCTTGGATAATATTCGCGCTCAGCGGGGGCAATTGCATCATCTCAAGATAGATGCTTAGATTAGCTTGATCAACCGAGTGCCGCCTCCGATACCGCAATCATAAGCAGTGGCAATGAAGCATAAACAACTGCTGCGCTTCGGGCTGCAATTCGCCAGCGGCACTATGCTGTCGCGGGTGCTGGGCTTGGCGCGCGACGTGCTCATTGCCGCGACCTTCGGCGCGAGCTCGGCGAGCGACGCTTTTTTTGTCGCGCTGCGGATTCCCAATCTGTTTCGGCGGATGTTCGCCGAGGGTTCCTTCGCCTCGGCCTTTGTGCCGCTGCTGAGCGCGGCAAGGCAAGAATCGCTGCAAGCGCAACAAGCCTTCGCTAGTCAGTGCTTTTTGCGGATGGCGCTGTACTTGGCTTTGTTCACCATCGCTGTCGAGCTGACGGCGCCTTGGGTGGCTTGGGTCTTTGCCCCGGGCTTCGCCGCCGACCCCGAGCAATTCGGCTTGCTGGTCGACCTACTGCGCTGGACTTTTCCCTATCTGCTGTTGATAGCGCTGGCGTCGCTGTGCGCGTCCTGGCTGCATTGCCAGGATAGCTTTGCTGCGGCGGCTTATGCGCCAGTGCTGCTCAATATCTGCTTGATAGGCGCGTGCTTGTATAGCTGGTGGCAGGCGGCGAGCATCGTCGCTTTGGGCGTGGCAGTGCTGCTGGCTGGAGTGTTGCAGATGAGCTGGCTGCTGTGGCTGGCGCGGCGGCGCGCGATGCTGCTGACTTGGCGCTGGCGTCCGCAGCCGAAGATCGCGCGGCTGTATCGGCTGATGCTGCCGACGCTATTCAGCGCTTCGGTGACGCAGGTGAATTTGTTAATCGATAGCATACTGGCGTCGATGCTAGTGGCTGCGAGCGTGTCCTGGCTGTACTTCGCCGATCGCCTGGTGGAGCTGCCGCTGGGGTTGATCGGCGTTAGCATTGCTACCGTGCTGCTGCCGAAACTGAGCGCGCTGCACGCGCAAAAATCGCAGCAGGAATATCAGGCGACCTTAGCTTGGGGGCTGCGCTATGTGCTAGGCTTGGCGCTGCCGGCGCTGGTGGCGCTAATCTTGATTGGCGACCTGCTGATTAGGCTTATTTATCAGCATAATTACTTCACCGCCGCCGACGTGCTGCCGGTATTTCAAGGGCTGCAAGCCTACGCCCTGGGTCTACCTTTTTATATGCTGATTAAGTTACTCACCAACGCCTTTTTTGCCCGCGAGGACACCAAGACGCCGATGCGCTGCGCGCTGGCGGCGACGCTGGTAAATATCATCTTGAGCTTGATATTGGTGCGTTTTTACGCGCACGTCGGGCTGGCTTTGGCTACTGCCATCGGCGCTGCTGTCAACGCCAGCTTGCTGCTGGTAATCTTGCAGCGGCGCGGCTGGTTTGCTTGCTGGAGTGTAGCGATTGGCCGCGATTTGCTGGCGATAGCTGCGGCCTGTGCGGTTTTGGCGGCTTATTTAATTGCTACTCCGGAGCTGTTGGCGGGTTGGCTTGTGGGCTCCTGGTTGGCTTTGGCGGCGGCAGTGGCGCTGCTGGTGCTCGGCGGTCTGGCGCTGTATCTGGCGGCTTGGTGGTTGGCGCAACAAACTTTGAGCTTAGCTCGGCGTCGTGGCTCTGCTTAAGCGCACAGCGGCGGGCTTTGTCCTCGCTGCGCGGCCGAGCGCTTGCGTGGCGACGATAGGCAATTTCGACGGCTTGCATCTTGGTCATCAGGCTTTGCTCGCCGAGCTTGATGCCGCTGGCGCGCGTACGGGCTTGGCGCGGCTTTGCATCAGCTTTGAGCCTTTGAGCCACGAGCATTTCCGCCCTGGGGGTGCTTTTCGAGTGATGGGCTGGCGCGATAAATTGCAGCGACTGCACGCGTATCCGGTCGATTACGCGCTGACGCTGAGCTTCAACGACCATTTGAGCTCGCTATCGGCGCGGGCTTTTCTCGATAAATATCTGCTAGACTTTAACGCACGCGCAGTGATAGTCGGGCACGATTTTTGCTTTGGCCATAAGCGCGCCGGCAACGTGCAATTCTTGCAGGCTTATGGCCGCGAGCACGGCATAGATGTGCGCGTTTTAGAGCCAGTGCTGGATGATGCGCGCGAGCGCGCGAGTTCGAGTGCTTTGCGGCGGTTGCTGGCGGAGGGCGATTTGCCACGGGCAGCGCTTATGCTGGGGCGGGATTACAGCTTGATAGGTCGGGTACAGGGCGGGCGGCGGCTTGGGCGTGAGCTTGGTTTTCCGACGGCTAATCTGGCTTTGAGCAATAAGAACCCGCCGCTGCGAGGGGTTTATGCTGCGCGGGTGCGGGTGCTGGGTTCGGCTGGTTCGGAGGAGGCGCTATGCTCGGAGGGGCACTGGGCGGCGGTAAACATTGGTAAGCGCCCGAGCTTGGATGATGGCGATGCTCAGCTATATTGCGAAGCGCATTTGTTGGATTTTGACGGCGACTTGTACGGACGGTGGCTGCAGCTGATCTTTCGGGAGTTCATTCGGGCTGAGCGGAAGTTTGCTAACTTGAGCGAGCTTAGTGGGCAGATTGATTTGGATGTGGCAAGGGTGCGGGGGTTGCCTGAGTCGGTGGTTTAATGAGTGCTTTGGGGAGGCGAGCAAAGCTCGCCTCCTGCCGACTACAAGTCGGCGCTCCACCCAAAGTCGAGCGCTGGCGCGCTTAATTTTTATGCGGCGGGGCGAGAGGGTGGTGGTCTCAGGAGGTCGTACTGTTGGTTTTAGTCGCTGCTTGTATGGGATGGAGTGGTGGGGAGGCTCGCAGGCTCGCCTCCAGCCGAGTACAACTCGGCGCTCCGTCTTGGCGCTCCCTCCCTCCCAGGGGTTAGAGGTTTTGGCAGATGCGGGCGGCGTCGAAGATGGCGCCGTGGATGTTGTTGGAGGTGATGGCGTCGCCAAGGCGGTAAAGTTGAAAACGACCGCGCTCGTTGTTGCGAAGTTGCTGCTGGGCGCCGATCATGAGCGCTTGCTGGTCGACTTCGCCAAGGTTGATGGAGTGCGGCTTGAGGTCGAAGTAGATGTCTGCCAAGGGCAGGGTGCCGTGCTCGACTACCAGGTGTTCGCAGTGCAACTCCATGAGCTCGGAGGTGTATTCGTTGCGGAAGCTGACCGTATAGCCCGAGCCACCTGTGGCTTTGGCAACTGAATGTATGCGGCTGTTAAGGCTTATCTGCGCTTGGTGCTTGTGCAAGGCGCGCAAGTACGCTGGGTAATTGATGCCGCCGACATCCGGCGCCAGGCTACGCTCGGGGGTAACCAGGTGCACGCTGGCGCCCATGCCCATAAGATGCTCGGCGGCCGAGTAGCCTTGGTGGCTGCCGTTGTCGTCGTAGACTATTACCGAGCCTTTGTAGCTGCTACCAGAGAAGACGTCCCAAGTGCTGAGGGCGTGCTCGCTGCCGCCTGTAAAGAATTCGATGTTGGGCAAGCCGCCAGTGGCGACGATGACGACGTCGGGTTCTTTGGCGAGTACGTCTTCGGCTTCCAGGTATTGATTGCACTGCACTTCGACGCCCATCTCGGCGAGCTCGGCGACGCGCCAGTCGACGATGCCGATGAGCTCTTTGCGCCGACTGGCGCGGGCGGCGATGCTGATTTGCCCGCCCGGGTCGGAATTGGCTTCGTAGACTTCGACTTTGTGCCCGCGCAGGGCGAGGACGCGCGCGGCCTCTAAGCCGGCAGGGCCAGCTCCGACGATTACGGCTTTGAGCCCGGGCTTGTCGCTGCGGCTAATCTCGTGCTGCATGTATTCTTCGCGACCCGTGGCGGCGTTGTGAATGCACAATGCTTGGTGGCCAACGTAGATCCTATCTATGCAGTAACCAGCGCCGACGCAGGGGCGAATGCGGTGCTCGGCTTGCTCGGTTACTTTATTGACCATCGCCGGCTCGGCGATGTGCGCGCGCACCATGCCGACCATGTCGAGGCAATCGTCGTTGAGCGCGTGCCGAGCGGTGGCGAGGTCCTGGATGCGGCCGGCGTGGAAGGTGGCGATTTTTAGCTCGGCTTTGACTTGCTTGACCAGGTTGAGGAACGGCGCTGCCGGGGTGCCCATGCCTGGGATGTGCGCGGCGAGGCCGGCGTCGGTGTCGATATGGCCTTGGTTGACGGTGATGAAGTCGAGCCGCGCCTCGTTATGGATCATGCGCGCGACTTCCAGGCTTTCTTCGGGGCGCAGACCGCCTTCCAAGCATTCGTCGAAGACCATGCGCGTGCCGACGATGTAGTCGTCGCCGACGGCGGCGCGCACGGCGTTAAACACTTCTAAGACAAAGCGCGCCCGATTCGCCAGGCTACCGCCGTAAGCGTCGCTGCGTTTGTTGGTGAGCGGCGATAAAAAGCTATCGACCAAATGCCCGGATGCCATGATTTCGACGCCGTCGAGCCCGCCCTCTTTGCAGCGCACGGCGGCAGCGGCGAAGTCGCGCGCTACGCGCTTGAGGTCAAAATCTTCCATCTCTTTGGGGAAAGACCTGTGCGCGGGTTCGCGTAACGGCGACGGCGCCAGCAGTGGTAGCCAGTCGCCACCGCTGGCGTCGCCGCGGCGGCCGAGGTGGGTGAGCTGACACATGAGCGCGACGTCGTGCTGGTGAATGCGCTCGCTGAATTGCTGTAACCACGGGATTATCTCGTCGCGCTCCATGCGTAGATTGCCAAAGGCTGAGGGTGATTCTGGCGATACGCACGCTGAGCCGCCGAACATGGTCAGCGCCAAGCCGCCTTTGGCTTTGCTTTCGTGGTAAAGCTGGTACTGGAGCTTGGGCATGCCCTCGTGGCTGTAAGAGGGTTCGTGGCTGTTGCTCATGATGCGGTTTTTCAACCGCAAGTGGCGTAACTGCAGCGGCTGCAGGATTGGATCAGGCATGGCTTGGGTTTTTGTTGTTAGGCTCGGGGCGCTGGGTTCGGCGAGAGGTAAAGTTTACGCAAACGCGGAAGCGGGGCAATGCTGGGCGCGTAGAAATGTTTTGAGTCGGGCTCGGGCTATGGCGGATTAGCGCACCAGGCTATAGCTCAAGCCGTAGTAGCTGCTGGAGGCGGTGACGAATTCGCTGAAGGTGGAGGGGCCTTGGTAGTATTCGAGGGCTAAGAGGCCGGCGAAGCGCGGGTTGCCAGCCTGGCTTTTGAGTAAGCCGAGTTTGAAGCTGAGCGAGTATGGTTCGTCTTCGATGGCGCTGTGCGCGCCTAATTCGGCGGCAAGTAAGAGCTGTTTATCGCTCGAGCTGCCTGGTGGCGCTCGGTACTGCCCGCCGAGCCGGAATATTCTCTGGGTTTCAAAGATGTTGTCCTCAAAATTTTCATTGGCGTAGTTCTGGCCTATCAGGCTTTGCGCGTAGGAGCTGTAAATGAAGCCTTGGTCGAAGCTGCGCCCGATTAGGAGCTGGAGGCGGTCTTCGCTGTAATCGCTGTAGTTGACTTCTTGCTGTCCGTCGTCGCTATTGCGGTTTTGACGATAGCTGTACTCGTCGCCGAGGTGCGAGCTTTGGTGGTCGAGGCTAAGGCGAGTGAGCCAGCGCGGCGTTAGCTGGTAGGCGCTGTAAATGCCGATCTGGTAATCGCTGTTGAGCAGTATGCGGTCTTCCATTATGCCGTCGGGCTGCGTGAATTGCGTGTAGACGCCGCCGCGACCGCCGAGCTCGAAGCCTCGGCGCTGGTAGATGGGGAAGTTATCAGAGATGCTGATGAAGGTCGCGAGTTCGTCGCCGAATTGGTCGTGGTCGAGCTGGTGTTGGCCGATGTGTAAGCCGGTGGGCTGGGTGCTCGCCCACAGGATGGGCGCCAGGCTTTGCTCGGGGAAGGCGTGCGGGCTGTCGCTGAAGGTGAAGTAGCCGAGGTTGAGCCCGAGCACCAGGGCGATTTCGGCGAGTAGGGAGTAGGTCAATGTTGTGGAATGGTTGGGATGATGTCGGATGCCTCAGCCGCTGGGGGCGGCTGAGGCTTTGGGGATGATTTACTTGCTTTGCTGCTTATGCCGAGCGATGAGGTCGTCTACCACCGAAGGATCGGCGAGGGTGGTGGTGTCGCCGAGTTCGTCGAAGGCGTTGGCAGCGATCTTGCGCAGGATGCGGCGCATGATTTTGCCCGAGCGCGTTTTCGGCAGCGCCGGCGCGAAGAGCACAACATCGGGAGTGGCGATGGGGCCAATCTCTTTGCGTACCCATTGCTTGAGCTGCGCGCGCAGGTCTTCGCTCTCGTCGACGCCCAAGCGCAGGGTTACATAACAATAGATGCCCTCGCCTTTGATGTCGTGCGGAAAGCCGATAACTGCGGCTTCGCTGACAGCGTCGTGCCCCACTAGCGAGCTTTCGATCTCGGCGGTGCCCATGCGATGGCCGGAGACGTTGATGACGTCGTCGACGCGGCCGGTTATCCAGTAGTAACCGTCGGCGTCGCGGTAGGCGCCGTCGCCAGTGAAGTAGTAGCCCGAGAACATCTGGTAGTAGGTTTCCTGGAAGCGCTGGTGGTTGCCATAGATGCTGCGGCTTTGCCCCGGCCAGCTATCGGCGATGGCGAGCACGCCGCTGGCTTCGCCTTCGAGTTCCCGACCTTGGTCGTCGAGCAAGACCGGTTTGACGCCGAAGAAGGGCAGCGTGGCTGAGCCCGGCTTGAGGGCGGTGGCGCCGGGCAAGGGCGTGATCATGTGCCCGCCGGTTTCGGTTTGCCACCAAGTGTCGACTATGGGCAGTTTGTCGGCGCCGAAGACGCGCCTGTACCATTCCCAGGCTTCGGGGTTGATGGGTTCGCCGACGCTGCCGAGGATGCGTAGGCTGGAGAGGTCGATGCCCGAATAGATGTCGTCGCCTTCGCGCATGAGCGCGCGCAGGGCTGTGGGCGCGGTGTAAAAGATATTGACTTTGTGCTTGGCGATGACTTCGCCCCAGCGCCGACTGTTGGGGAAATTGGGTACGCCTTCGAACATTATGCTGGTGGCGCCGTTGACCAAGGGACCATAGACGATGTAGCTGTGGCCAGTTACCCAGCCGATATCGGCGCTGCACCAATAGATGTCACCCTCGTGGTAATCGAAGGTGTACTTGAAGGTCATTTGCGTCCAGAGCAGGTAGCCGGCGCTGCTGTGCAGCAAACCTTTGGGGGCGCCAGTGGAGCCCGAGGTGTAGAGGATGAACAGCGGGTCTTCGGCTCTCATGCCTGGAGCCGGGCAATCGTCGGCGACGCCCTCCAGCAATTCGTGCCACCAAACATCTCTATCCTCGTGCCAGCCGATGTCGCCGCCGCTATAACGCAGCACGACGACTTTTTCGATGGCTTGGGTATGCTCGGTGGCAGCGTCGACGTTGGCTTTCAGCGGTATAGCGCGACCGCCGCGCATACCTTCGTCGCAGGTCAATACGACTTTGCTCTTGGCGTTATCGACTCGACCGGCAATCGCTTGGGGCGAGAAGCCGGCGAAGATTACCGAGTGCACGGCGCCGATGCGCGCGCACGCGAGCACTGCTATAGCAGTCTCGGGGATCATGGGCAAGCAGATGGTGACGACGTTGCCTTTGGTAACTCCGAGCTTGAGCAGGGCATTGGCAAAGCGGCAAACTTCAAGATGGAGCTCTTTGTAGGTCAGGGTGCGCCCGGGCTTGGTGGGGTCGTCGGGCTCCCAGATGATGGCGGCTTGGTCGGCGCGGGTGGCGAGGTGCCTATCGAGGCAGTTCGCCGAGACGTTGATCCTGCCGTCCTCGAACCATTGGATGGTGGTGTTATCGGCGCTGAAGCGAGTATTTTTGACTTTGGTAAAATCGCGAATCCAGTCCAGAGCTTGCGCTTGCTCGCGCCAAAAGCCATCGGGGTCTTGCAGCGAACGCGCGTACATTTGCTGGTAGCGCTCGGCATTGATGTGCGCTCGCTCGGCGACAGCGGGCGCGACCGGGTAAAGTTTTTTCTCCATGGTTTGATCTCCTAAATTTGTTGTTACTAGACCTTGGCAAAAAGGCTCTTTTGCCTACTGCCTCAAGTTATGCAAAACTCTCTTACTATATTATTTAAGCTGACTGTAAACCAATAACAGCTTAAAGATATATCATGCCATCCTTTCTACCAAGAACCGACAGAAAATATGAGCAGCAATGTAGACATTAACGCGCGCCCCGAGCGCGACGAGGAACTCCTCAATATCGCGGACTATGTTAGCGCCCAAGCCGATTTTAGCGACGAGACTCTAAACACCGCGCGCTATTGCTTGATGGACGCGCTCGGCTGTGCTTTCTTAGCGCTGCGTTTTCCCGAGTGCACCAATCTGCTCGGACCTGTAGTCGAGAACCAAATCACCAACGGCGGCGCGCGCGTTCCCGGGACTTCGCTGCGCCTGGACCCAGTGAAAGCTGCCTGGGACATCGGCTGCACTATCCGCTGGCTCGACTACAACGATACCTGGCTGGCGGCAGAATGGGGACACCCATCCGACAACATCGGCGCGATTCTGTCTTGCGCCGATTATTTGTCGCAGCGTTTGCAGCAAGACGATAAGCGCACCTTGAGTATGCGCGACGTGCTGGTGGCGATGGTCAAGGCGCACGAGATCCAAGGCGTTATCGCGCTGCTGAATAGCTTTAATAGAGTGGGCTTAGACCACGTACTGCTGGTAAAGGTTGCGAGCACCGCAGTGGCGACGCATATGCTCGGCGGTTCGCGCGAGCAAATCGCCGACGCCGTTTCCCAAGCTTTCGTCGACGGTCACAGCTTGCGCACTTACCGCCACGCCCCCAACGCTGGCTCGCGCAAATCCTGGGCGGCTGGCGACGCCACCGCGCGCGGCGTGTTCCTGGCGCTGCTGACGATGAAAGGCGAGATGGGCTACCCCAGCGTGCTCACGGCGCCGAAATGGGGTTTTTACGATACGCTGTTCAATGGCCATAATTTCAAATTCGACCGCATTTACGAGAGCTACGTTATGGATAACGTGCTCTTCAAGATTTCTTTCCCCGCCGAATTCCACGCGCAAACGGCAGTGGAAGCCGCAGTGCAACTGCATCCCATGGTGAAGAGTCGCCTCGGTGAGATCGAACGCATCGAGCTGACTACGCACGAATCGGCGATCCGCATCATCAGCAAGGTCGGTCCGCTGAACAACTACGCCGACCGCGACCACTGCTTGCAGTACATGGTCGCCGTGGGCTTGCTCAAGGGCGACCTAACCGCCGACGACTACAGCGACACCGCCGCTGCCGACCCGCGTATCGACCAGCTCCGCGACAAGATGGAAGTGATCGAAGACAAGCAATACAGCGCCGATTACCTGAAAAGCGACAAACGCTCCATTGGCAACGCCGTGCAAGTATTCTTCAAGGACGGCACCGAGAGCGACAAGGTCGAGATCGAATTCCCGCTCGGGCACCGCCGCCGTCGCCAGGAGGGTATACCCAAGCTAGTGGAGAAATTCCGCAAGAACCTCGATAGTCGCTTCCCCGAAGCCCAAGCCGAGCGCATATTCACGGCTATGGACGACCATCAAGGCTTCATGGCAATGCCAGCGAACGACTTTGTGTCGATGCTGCAGGTGTGACGTTGTGGTGGGCGGCTCGACGAATTACAGGTGTGACGTTGTGGCGGGCGGCCCGACGAATTAGCGGCTTTACTCTAGGGGGAAATTGACGCTTAGCGCCAGGCTGGCGACGCTGCTGCTGCCGACTTCGGTCGCGGTGCCGTTGTTGTTGAGCTCGGCGCCGCTACTGAAGCTGCTGTATTCGACGACGGCTCTTATCAGGAAGTTGTTGTACTCGGTGATCTCGACGCCGAAGTTCAGGTAGGGCGCGAAGGCGCTGTCGGAGGCGCTATCGGAGGTGGTTACGCCGCTGCTGCTGTCGCTGCTATCGATGACGGTTACCGAGGACGCGGCGTCGACTTGCAGGATATTGAAGCCTACTTTGCCCAGGTAGCTCAAGAAGATGTTGCTCTGCCAGCGTCTGCCGATGCCGACGCCGAAACCGGTTAGGCTGAGTTCGTTATCGCTGAGGTCGGTGCGCGTCGAGCTCGGGGTGCTGATGGTGGTGTCGCTGTTGGCGCCGAAATGGTTGAGCTCGACTTCCCAGAACCAACGCCTTTGGTCGAGATGACTGCCTAGCAGCAAGCCGAATAAGGCGCTGTTATCGCTTATGTCGAGATTGGCGCTGCTGACAGCGTTGACGCCGAAACGCGCGCCCCAATAGAAGGGCGTGTCCGGCCGCGTCAGCTCTATCAGGCGCGCGGCGGCGGCGCTCTTGCTGATGGCTGGTCGAGGGTTGCTCGCCTCTAATTGCTGCAAGCTGACGCGCTCGGTGCTCACCAATTCCTGGACAAAATCGTAACGCGCGCGCTCGGTGTCGGAAAGCTCTTGCAAAGTGCGCTCGCCGCGGGTAACGCTCAGATAAATATTGATACTTTCCGATAACGATACCAGGTCGGCGGAGCTCAAGCGGCTATCCGGGTTACCCTCGGCGAAGAGCGCGCCGGTGGGGACGCAGAGAATTAGTAGGATTATGATTTTTTTCATAGTTAAAATCGCTTGTGCTAGCGGCAAGGTGGTGCCAGGCGTTATATCTCTTGGGATTAAGCCCGACAACGGTTATGAGAATAACTAATACTACTACCATTATCGCGCCTTTGCTCTGTTTTTATCGTGTCGCGCATGACTGACTCCACTGCCGCAACTCCTGAGACCGTGCTCGTCCGAGGCCAGCCTTGGAATAATCTGCCCGAGAGCTTGTTCATCCCGCCGGACGCGCTGCGGGTAATACTCGAGAGCTTTAGCGGGCCGCTGGACTTGTTGCTGTACTTGATACGCAAGCAGAATATCGACATCCTGGAGGTCGACGTCGCCGAGCTGACGCGGCAATATCTGGTTTACATAGACTTGATGCAAAGCGCGCGCATCGACCTTGCCGCCGAGTATTTGCTGATGGCGGCGATACTCCTGGAGATGAAGTCGCGGCTGCTACTGCCGCCGACGCATAGCGAGGACGAAGATGAGCAGGAAGACCCGCGCGCGGCGCTGCTGCGGCGGCTGGTGGAATACGAGCAAATGGTCAAAGCCGCCGAGCAACTTTTTGCCTTGCCCCAAGAGGAGCGCGATTACTTCGTCGCCTACGTGCCGCCGTCGACGGCGGCGCCAGCGGCAACCTATCCCGAAGTCGAGTTGAACGATGTCGTGCAGGCGCTGCAGGGCTTGACTTTGCGCTTGCTCAATAATCGCAGCCATCCGGTGGGGCGACAGAAAATTAGTATGCGCGCACGCATGAGCGCGATATTGACGAATTTACAATCGAGCTCGGGGATGGTGTCTTTCCTATCGATATTCGAGCACGACACTAACCGCAGCAGTCTGGTGGTGAGCTTTATCGCGGTCTTGGAATTGCTCAAGGAACGCCTGATCAAATTGGTGGCAGTGGAGCACGATTTCTATCTCGCCCATGTCTGAGCCCGCGAGCCTGGAGCGCATCATCCAAGCGCTGTTGCTGAGCTGCAACGCGCCGCTATCAAGGCGCAAGATCGCCGCGCTGCTGGCAGATTTTGGCTACGCGGCGGCGGATGTCGAGCAGGCTTTGGCGAATATCCAGCAGCAGGATATCGCGCCCTTGGAATTGGTAGAGGTGGCTAGCGGCTACAGGCTGCAAATCCAAGCCCAGTACAGCCGCTTCAGCGCGCGTTTGCTCAAAGAAAGGTCGACCAAGTACCCGAAGTCGGTGCTCGAGACTTTGGCGATCATCGCCTACAAGCAACCCATCACTCGGGCCGAGATCGAGAATATTCGCGGCGTCAATTCTGGTAGTCGGGTTTACCAAGCGCTATTCGAGCGCGGCTGGATTAAGGTCGCTGGCCGGAAGGATAGTCCTGGACGCCCCGAGCTGCTGGT
Organism: Gammaproteobacteria bacterium; assembly: GCA_965229495.1. Lineage (GTDB taxonomy): Bacteria > Pseudomonadota > Gammaproteobacteria > CBDBNL01. The sequence goes on along the minus strand of OZ245880.1, from coordinate 1,986,752 downwards.
AACCAGTAAAGATTTTCTCGACCATTTCGGTCTGCAAAACTTGAGTCAATTACCCGAGGTCGCCGTCGCCGACGATGGCGAGAACCTCGGTTTTGAGCAATAGACCTTCGTAGTCTTGTAAAATGTTACGCCGCAGCGCGCGGCGATCAACAGCAATAACAAGAGCACGAACCAATGAACTTAATACTCCTAGGCCCTCCTGGTGCCGGCAAAGGCACTCAAGCCGAGCTTCTGCAAGCGAAGCTGAATCTGCTCTCGATCTCGCCCGGGGCTATGCTCCGCGACCCGGCGCTGATGCAGACCGAGTTTGGCCAGATGGCGCAAAAGATAATGAACTCGGGTAATTTGCTCTCCGACGATATCATCAATGGTCTGGTGCGCGACCGCATACAGCAGGTTGCCGCCGATGGCAACAATTCGGCTTCGGGCTTTATATTCGATGGTTATCCGCGTTCGCCTGGGCAGGCCGAGGCTTTGGGGCAGTTCGCCAGCATAGACTTCGTGATTGAAATCAATATCCCGGAAAGCGAGATATTCAAAAGACTGGGCGGTCGGCGGGTGCATCCGGCTTCCGGGCGTACCTACCACGTCGACTTCAAGCCCCCGAAAGTGGCTGGCAAAGACGACCTGACTGGTGAAGATTTGATCACCCGGACCGACGATACTAAGGAAGCCATTCAGCAGCGCTTGCGCGTCTACCACGAGCAAACCGAGCCGCTGATAAAGTTCTACAAAGACTGGTGCGCGCAAAGCTCGGGCACTTACGTCGAGGTCAAGACTGTGGGTGGCACCGAGGCTGTGTACCAGGAGATAGCACGGAGCCTGGGTGTTTGAGGCGCTGAGCGGCGTTTGTTTGACGAACGATGCCTAACTTACTACTAGCGCTCGATAGCTCGGTCAGCGGTCAATGCTCGGCGGCGCTGATCGCCGACGCGGAATGCTTGGATTGCGCGAGCGCGGCGGTTGTCAAGAGTAACGAGCGCTTGCTGGCGCTGGTCGATACGGTGTTGGTGCGTAACTCTGTGAAGCCCAAGCAGTTAAGAGCTATTGTTTACGGCAGAGGACCGGGCGCCTTCATCGGCATCCGAGTGGCGGCGAGCGTAGCGCAGGCCTTGGCTTTTGGCTGGGGTTTGCCGCTGCTGGGAGTGTCGTGCTTGGAAGCTGTCGCCGCTGAGGCGCGACGGCTGTACGCCGACGAGCAAATATTGGTAAGCTTGGACGCGCGCATGGGACAGCTTTATTGCGCTAGTTATGTCGGCGAGAGCTTGCAGCCTTCGAGCGACGAGCTATTGATCAAGCCTGAGCAACTGCCGTCCGCCACCCAGGCTCGAGCAGGCATGGTCGGTAACGCTTGGCATTATTCGGAGCAATTCCCCGAAGCCGCGCTAGCGAGCTGGACTTGCCACCAGGAAAATTTGCACAGCGACGCGCGGATGCTCGGCTTGGTCGCCGCTACAGACTTGGCGCGGCGCTTGCAGCAAGCCGTCGATAGCGCTCAACAGCCAGTGTATTTGCGCCCTGCAGTCTAACCACCTGCCTTATTTGTCGCCAGCTCGGCGCTGCTTTCTTATAATCAGCCGCCTATTTCGTAGTACCAATCAATCCAGATGACAATGAACAAAATCGCAATAATCGGCGGCGTGCGTACCCCTTTCTGCCGCTCGGGAAGTCTGTACAAAAACCTGACTAATTTGGACATGCTCAGCAGCGTGCTCAATTCCTTAGTGCAACAATACGGGGTGCAAGCCGTGGACGAGGCTATCGGCGGCGCCGTAGTCAGCCATTCCAAAGATTTCAACCTGGTGCGCGAGGCTTTGTTGAGCACAAGCCTGCCAGCCAGCACTTCGGGTATCAGCTTGCAGCAAGCCTGTGGCACCAGCTTGCAGGCTGCCTTCTGCTTGGGCGGCAAGATCGCCGCTGGCTTTGTCGAATCGGGCATAGCTTGTGGTTCCGACACTGTCAGCGACGTGCCTTTTGTTTTCGGACGCAAATTCGCGCAGCGCTTGATGCGCGTCAACAAAGCTCGCAGCAAGCGCGACAAGCTGCGCGAGTTCAAGGGTTTCAGCCTCAAAGAACTGACGCCGTTGCCGCTTTCGGTAAACGAGCCGCGCACTGGTTTGGCTATGGGTCAGCATTGCGAACTGATGGCGAAGGAATGGGGCATCACGCGCGCCGAGCAGGACGAGGTGGCGCTGGCTTCGCATCAAAAAGCCACAGCGGCTTACCAAAGCGGCTTCCACGACGACCTGATAGTGCCTTGCGCGGGGATTTGGCAAGATAACAATTTGCGTATGAATATCCGCGCCGACGACCTGAGCAAGCTCAAACCAGCCTTCGACCGCAGCGGTCAAGGTACTTTGACTGCTGGCAATTCCACCGCCTTAACCGACGGCGCCAGCGCCCTGCTGATGAGCTCGGAGGCTTGGGCGAAGCGCAATTCGCAGCAGATAAAAGCCTATTTGACGCACTGCGCTTCGGCGGCGAATAACTTTCCCGCTGGCGATGGCTTGCTGATGGCGCCGACGCAAGCGGTGGCTAAGGTATTGCAGCAGAGCGGTCTCAGCTTTGCCGACTTCGACTTTATCGAAATTCACGAAGCCTTCGCCGCGCAAATGCTCTGCCTGATGAAAGCCTGGGAAAGCCCCGAGTATTGCCGCGAACACTTGGGGCTTGGTCAAGCTCTGGGCTCTATCGACCAGACTAAGCTCAACGTCGTCGGTTCGTCGCTGGCTTACGGGCACCCATTCGCCGCCACTGGCGCGCGTATAGCCGCGCTGCTGGCGAAATTACTGAGCACGCGCTCCAAGCGCGGCGGCAAGGGCTTGATAGCTATTTGCACGGCTGGCGGTATGGGAGTCGCGGCGATATTGGAAGCCGCTTGAGCATGACGGTTACTTTGCGAGCTTGAAGCACCATGCATCCAGCTTTATCAGTAATAGTCTTCACCTGTCTATCGGGCGCTGGCTTTGGCATGATCGCCTGGCTGGGCCTGGGCTTGGTGGCTTGGCCGAGCGCTGATAGCTTCGCGGCTGCGGCGCTGTTTGCGCTGGTGTTGAGCGTTACTGGCTTGCTGAGTTCGACCTTGCACCTCGGACACCCCGAGCGCGCCTGGCGTGCGCTCAGCCAGTGGCGGAGTTCCTGGCTGAGCCGCGAGGGCGTGCTGGCAGTGCTGTGCTTGGCGTGCTTCGCCGCCTTGAGCTTCTGGCAATGGTACGCGGCGCCAGCGCCGATTTGGCTGGGGTGGCTTTGCGCCGCGCTCGCCGTGGCTGTGGTCTATGCCACCGCGATGATCTACGCTTCGCTGCCGACTGTGGCGCACTGGCACGACGCTTTGACTCCGATCTGTTACCTGAGCTTTGCCGCTGCCAGCGGCGTCCTGGCTGTCAACGTGTGCCTTACTTACAACCAGATGCCCAGCTTGGGCACGCTCGCCATGGCTTTGCTGGCTTGGGCTTGGGCGGTGAAATTGCTCTGGTGGTGGCGCAACGCGCACAAGGTCAGCGCCAGCAGCGTCGCCAGTGCCACCGGCTTAGGCGATATGGGCGAGGTCAAGCTGCTTTTTGCCCCGCATAGCTCAGAGAATTATCTGCAGCAGGAGATGGGCTTTCGCGTAGCTCGTAAACGCGCGCGCGCATTACGACGCCTAGCCTTGACTTTCGGGTTACTACTGCCGATGAGCCTGCTGCTCGCGAGTCCCGCCGACAGCTCTACGGCTGCGAGTCTGGCTTTGCTGGCGTTGCTCGCGGGTCTGCTGGTCGAGCGCTGGCTGTTCTTCGCCGAGGCGAAGCATAGCGTTACTCTCTACTACGGTGAGCAAACTCTGAAGCCATGACCGCAGCATACGATCTGCGTATTAAACAACAAGCGGATTTTCTTAGTATCGTCGCCGAGCAAGCGGAGACCTGGCTATTTGCTTACGGCTCTTTGATGTGGAAGCGCGGTTTTCCAGCGCGCGCATACCAAGCGACGCTCGAAGGTTGGCAACGCCGCTTCTGTATCGCCTCGACTGTGTATAGAGGCACTCCGGCGAGCCCGGGACTGGTGTTGGGTTTGGCGGCTGGGGGACGTTGTCAAGGTCAAGCGTTGTTGATTGGTGAAGACGTTGTCGAGACCATGGCGGCTATCTGGCAACGCGAGATGACCAATGGCGTTTACGTCGCCAGACTGCTACCAGTGCACCTCACCGAGCTGAGCACAGAGCAGTTGTGTTGGTGCTTCGTCAGCGACACCGCGCACCGACAATACCGCGAGCCGATGTCGAAAGCGGCGACGCTGGCGATCATCAACTCGGCTCGAGGCTCGGGAGGGCACAACCGCGAGTACCTCGATAACACCCATGAACACCTGCGCTCGCTGGGCATAGACGACGAGTATGTGGCAGATTTGTGCCGATAGAGCTGTCGCCAACTTGTAGAGCTAGCCGACAATTGGCGTCGCAATTTGCAGCGGGGTGTGGGTAAAATTGCTAAAAAAACTAATATCGAGTTAAGAATATCGGTTGAAAACACATACAATCAACTGTGGTATAAAAGTAGCGCTACATACATCCATGATTAAAACTAATAAACCGCCGATTTTTCTGGTGCGCCTTGACGAGACCGTGCTCTGGGGCTCGTTGAGCCAAGAGCTATTGGTGAAGCTCCTGCGCGAGAATATTTTTAATATTTTTTTAGTTTTGCTCTGGAGCCTGAGAGGACCTGCCTACTGCAGCTATCAGGTGTCGATGCGCGTGCGCTTGGACCCTTCGCTTTTGCTGTATCGCGAGAAGTTGCTGGATTATCTGCAGGAGAAGAAAAAGCAGGGGGTGCGCATAATCCTCTACAGCGACGCTACTGATAGCGTGGTGCAAATGATCGCCCGCTACTTGAACATCTTCGACGAAGCGCTGGGTTCCAGCACGCAAAAGGCGCTGACGCCGATACGGCGCTTGGAATGGTACCGCTCGCGTTACGGTAACCACGAATTCGTGCTCATTAGCTCGAGCCTTGAAGACCAGCCCTTGTGGTGCAACGCCACTATGGCGGTTCTGGTAAACGGCGCCACCAAGCTGCGGAAGTATTTGACCGAGTCGCTGGCGCTACCAGTGCTGAAAGAAATCGTCGAGGTCGCGCCCACCAGCGCCGAGGTTTTGCTGCGACCGCACATAGCACTGTGGCTGCGTAACTTTTCCGTGGTCTTGTTTTTGCTGCTTTTCAGCAAAGATAGTTTCGGCAGCTTGCTCGATAACCCGCTCAATACTTTGGCGACCTTGCTGGTGTTCGGTGCTTTTGGCTCCGCTAGCTTGATATCGGATCGAATACTCAATATCTGGGAAGACCGCGCTGTTGGCAATTCGTCGGAATCGGCGCGCGCCAGCGTCAGTGTGCACTTGGATATTCGCGAAAATATGCTGGTGGCTGGGGTATTGATAATCGCTGGGGCTTTTCTGGCGTCGCTGCTGCCGAGCACCGTGCAATGGCTGAGCATAGGCTACCTGGCTCTAGGGCTGCTGTACGCTTTCCGTTTACGCAACGAGATGTTTATCAATATGTTCTCGCCGGCGTTCCAAGTGGCATTGGTGGGCTTGGGGCTGAGCTGGGTGATTGGTCTGCAACCAGAGATCGCCCTGCTCGCGGGGATTTTCTTCTTCTATTTGAGCATGGAATTGCTGCGCGCCTTCGGCGAGATTCAGCAAGAGGGCGTGTCCGGGGTTTATCGTAGTAGCGATAGTAGCATCATCAGCACATTGGGTTTGGTGGCTGGGATAATCGCCGTGGCGATGTTTATATTCCATCTCATTTTGACCGCGCCCGATTTGGTAAATAGTAACCATATCATCGTTTGGTCGGTGATTCCCATAGCGCTGTACTGGATCTCGCGCATTTGGTTCTTGGCTTATCGCCAGATAATCAACGGCGACCCAGCGAGTTTTCTCATCCGCGACGAGCAGAGCTACTTGGTGTTGATGTCTTTATTCTTCATAGTCTTTCTGACAATTTAGGGTAGGCAAATTAGCTGCTCCGAGCAGCAGCTACTATGAGCGCGGTTGCTGGGTCAATATCAGCCCTACTATTCGATTTAGACGGCACGCTCCTGGATTCGGCGGCGGGCTTATTCGCTGCTGCTGAGGCGGTGCTACAAGAAGACGAGCAAGATTACGACCGCGAGCAACTGCAAAGCATAGCCGCTACGGGCTCGGTCAGGATGCTGAGCTCAGCTTACGACTTACCGCGCGACGCCCCTGAGATCCCCGAACTGCGTCGGCGCTTTCTTGATCACTACCAGCATTTGCGGCAATCGGATTTGTTGTTCCCAGGCTCTCTGGAGCTCTTGAACGAGCTGAACGCCTGTGGCTTACCTTGGGGGATAGTAACCAACAAACCTCGAGCGCCCTCGCGCCAAGTAGTCGAGCAATTTCCAATTTTTCAACGCGCGCATTGCTTCATCAGCGCCGAGGACGCCCCTGAAATCAAGCCCGCGCCCGACGGCTTGCTGCTGGCTTGTACGCAACTGCAGGTCGACCCCGCAGAATGCGTCTACGTCGGCGATTTTGATATAGACTTCTACGCTGCTAGAGCCGCTGGTATGCGGGTAATGCTCATCGACCCCAAGCGCCACTACTACCGACTCGGCGCCGATTGGCTGGTCGAAAGTATGGCTGAGGGCGCTGGGGTGTTGTTGGATTTAATAGCAGCGCCTAAGCTCTAGCCTCCGCATTTGATTTGTAAGCTTAGTTTATTATCGGCTGCGACTTTAGTCGATGCTGCCAAAGTTGGAGAAGTTGATCTGGCTCAGGCTTTGCACGTGCAGCCAGATGAAGAAGGCTTCGCCGATGACGTTGGCTTCGGGCACTAAGCCCCAATAGCGGCTATCGTTGCTATTTTCGCGGTTATCGCCGAGGACGAAGTAATGATCTTCGGGGATTTCCCAGCGGCCTTCGACGCCGCCGGCGAAGGCGAGGCGGGCGAGGTCGCGGGCGACCTTGTATTGGGTTGCGCCGTTGCTCTCAGTGAAGAATTCGAGGTTGCGCGTTTGTGGTATTTCGTAGTCGAGCTCTAGCGGCTGCAGGGAATGCTCGACGCCGTTGACGCTAAGGTAGGTGGGGCTCAACTCGATGATGTCGCCCGGGGTGCCGATTACGCGCTTGATGTAGCGAATCTCCGGGTCTTCGGGGAATTGAAATACCAGGATGTCGCCGCGTTCGGGCTCGCCGACGGGGATTATTTTGTTATTGCTGATCGGTAGGCGGACGCCGTAAGCGAATTTATTTACCAGGATGAAATCGCCGACGCGGAGGCTGGGGATCATTGAGCCCGAGGGTATTTGGTAGGGCTCGATTATGAAGGAGCGAAAGACGAATACCAGGAAGAGGATGGGGAAAATGTCGGCGCCGAGATAGACCAAGCCTTTTTTCGGAGTGTCGGGGTTATGTTTGCGGCGGCGGCGTTGCACTAGCCAAGCGACCAGGCAAGCCAGGGTTACAGGCAGGAGGATGTAGTTGAAGTCGAAGTTCATTGCGGTTTAGTGGGCGTTGGTGATTGTCGCCAGGCGCGCCACTAAGACGTACGACAGGGCTGACATGCTGAGAAAGCCCCAGACTAAGGGGAGCACGGTGCCATTGTAACGGTAGGCGAGCCAGGCGCCGATAAGCACGGCTACTAATGTTTGCAGGGCGCCGATGACCGAATTAGCGATGCCGGCGATGTGTCCCAGGTTTTGTAGGGCTAGAGCCGGGAGGTTGCCGAAGAGCATTCCGTAGCCGAAGAAGGTTATGGTTAAGTACGCCATGAGCAGGTGAAAATTGGGTGGTGCTGCTAGCGCGTAGCAATAAATCAAGAACAGGCTAGTGCTGGCGACGATGGCTGCCAGGGCGTAGCGGCAGATTTGCGTCATGCTGAATTTACCGACTAGCACTGAATTGGCGAGCGACGATAAGCCTATAGCGAGGGCGAGAAAGCCGAAGGCGAGTGGGAATTTTGCGCCGAGCCCGTAGTCCTCCTGGAGGATTTGCTGGCTGGTGCTCAAGTAACTGACGAAGGCGGCGAAAGTAAAACCGCCGACCATGCTGTAACCAAAGGCGATTTTATCGCCCAAGGTTTCGCGGGTGCCGCGCATTATGCTGGCGCGCGAGAAGGCCAGGCGGTGCTCGGGCGCGAGGGTTTCGGCTTGGCCAAAAGTCAACCACAAGCCGCCGATGCTCGCCAGCAGCAGCATGAGCACGAATATGGCGCGCCAGGAAAACAGGAAGAGTATGCCCTGGCCTATGGCTGGCGCCAGCGCTGGCACCATGATGAACAGGATCATTACCAACGACATTATGCGCGCCATGGTGTTGCCCGAGTAACGGTCGCGGATGATCGCGAGCACGACGATGCGGCAACTGGCGCTACCGAAGCCTTGGAGGGCGCGGCCGAGTAGTAAGAGTTGGAAGCTGTCGGCGGTGATAGTGAGTAAGCTGCCGAGGGCGAAGATGCCAAGGCCAAGATTGATTGCGGGCTTGCGACCGAAGGAATCGGAGAAGGGGCCGAAGAACAGTATTCCCGGGCTCATGCCGAGGAAGAATATGGCGATTATGAGCTGGGCGTCGTTGCTATTGGCGAGCTGGAGGTCTCTCGCGATGACGCCCAGGGCTGGGATCATTGAGTCTATGGAGAATGCAACCATGGACATCAGCAATGCCATCAGCGCGATGAAGTTCCAGTTGATGGCAGGAGTGGGCATGGCTGGTTAGGGGCTAGGCTTGGGTGGTCGGATTATGGGGTTTGGCTTCTGTGTGCATCTGTGGTTTGATGAATGGTGTTAAGGTTTGCGGGAGTGGTAGGGAGGCTCGCAAGCTCGCCTCCAGCCGAGTACAACTCGGCGCTCCGCCCGCCACCATAGACATCAGCAATGCCATCAGCGCGATGAAAGTCCAGTTGATGGCAGGGGTAGGCATGGGTGTTTAGGGGGTGGGCTTGAGTGGTCGGATTATAGGGAGTAGGGTTTGGGCTCTGATTGGGTGCAGGCTGGTGCTTTGCTGTTGCCAGATCGGTGCTGGGAATTTGGGTAGAGGTGTTGGGAAGGGAGGGTGGGGAGGCTCGCAAGCGCGCCAATAGCCCAATCATCACCAGCATCAACCTCATCCAAGCCAGCTTCCAGCACTGGCAGTTCCCCATCAGCGCCCTCCGCGCCCGCGCTCTCGAAGTCGCCGACTGGTGCTCACCAATCAAAAAACTGCTCTGGCGCCAAGCCTCGTATTTGCAAGGCGTCTAAATCGAGCCTCACGGGCTCATCTGTACACAGCGAGCGTACACCCGCGCTCCCACAAATCTTCAACTCATAGCGCGCGATAGCAAGAAGCGTCTACGCTTATGCCTTGATTATTGGGCTTGAGGAGGATGTAGCCGAGTTCGCGCGCTAGTTCAGCGGCGTCGGGGTTGATTAGTTTGCCAGCCAGGATTACCGCTAATTTTTTATCGCTATGCTCGGTATAAAATTTGCGAAATCGGTCAACGCGTTTATCTCTTACCCTTTCGACATCTTTGAAATGCAGGGTTGTCTTTACCTCCAGCATGCCAACCGTAGTGCCGTTGACTAGCAGGCCATCGAGCTCTATCGCCACTACCTTGTCCTCATCACGGCGTTGGGAATTAGGGACTAGATCGTCAAACTTTATGTCGCCGACGACCAGATCTTGTTGCCACAGGCCGTCGATGAAAAAAATCTCAGTGCTACGGCTTTCGTTATCCACGTAGCCACCGTATCTCTCCATAAACCTATCCCAACGAGCCTCAGAGGCCTTAAATTTTTCGGTTAGCTGCTCTATGGCCTTTTTATTAGCCTCCGAACTTTTGGCTAGCCGATCTATGGCTTGGCTGTTTGCCTTTGTTAAGGCCAGTATTTGCTTGTACGTCATGGCTGTCAGTAGTATGTTGTTGAGCTATTGTCTGCATTATAGCAGCAGGATGGGGTGCCAAGCTCAAGCCGCACGATAGCAGGAGGCGTCGGCAACTATTCCTTGCTTGCCAGGTTTTAGGAGGATGTAGCCCAGTTCGCGTGCGAGATCGGCGGCGTTGGGTAGGATGAGTTCGCCAGCCACTATTACTGCCAGATCCTTGTGTTGCTGCTCGCGAAAACTCTTGCGAAAGCGTGGGATTAGCGCATTTTGTACTTTGAGCACGTCGTCGACCCGCAGAGTTAATTTTGTCTCCAGTATGCCAACGGTAGTAGTGCTGATTAGCATGGCATCGAGATCTAAAATTCCTGCTCTTTTGCTGTAGCACCTAATCTTGGGACGGATATATTCAAACTCCAAGGGTCCCACTAGCAGATCTTGTTCGCATAGGCTCTCGATGAAAAAGCGATCAATATTGCGTCTATCATCGTCCACATAGCAGCCTAATTTCATCACTAACTTCTCAAAGCGCTCGACAAATTCAGCAGATTTCTTGGCGCGGCGTTGCATTTGCTCGTAATTCATGGCTTCGTTGCTCTTGATTTGACGGTCAGATTATATGACCTTTGAGCACAAGCGCCGCGCCAGAGCGCAGCAATAGCAAGCAGTACTTCTCACAGAGATTGTTATCAATTACGGCGATATGGAATTGATTCTATAGCACGAAATCAGTTCAATCTGCCTCTTAACAACTTTACACGGCGAGCGAGACGCCCGCGGTCCCAGGAGTGCCGAGCCGAAGTGTGGTGAGAGTGTTTACATTAGTGGGGGTTTAGAAAGCTCTTATTGAATAGTGTCAACAATGTCAACAAAATAGTAATATAAGCAAGTCCGTAGATTTATACAACCATGAAACTATAAAGAGTTAATTAAAGTATGTTTTTTATCATCCATATCACTGACACTAAGGAAAATAGAAGTAATAATAGTACGGCAAAGGCATAAGCAAAGTCTCTGAGAATGGTATCAGAAAACAAATAACGAGATGAGTTTTCACCATGACTATCATCTTCAGCAAAGTCTTTCAACTCTTTGACCAGCCTACTCTTATATTCTTGAGACCTTAACAACTCATTAGAAAGCAGACCGTTGATACGCATGAATTTTATAAGCGACTTAAGTTTTCTTGGCCAAACTAACTCTGGGTCAGTTATGAGTTGGGCTATATTAATACAAGCTAATTTCTGCGATGCAACGACATCGTGCGCGGGTGGATTGATAAGACTTTGTAGATGTTTACGTAGAGTGAACCGAGCAAGAATCATTGCAGAGGAATCAGGTTCAAAAGTATCAATCTCGTATTGGGCTAGAAGTCCCTCAACTTTGCGCACCACTCCTATCTGCACGTCAATACTCTTAATAGCCCTATCGTAACGTCTGTAAACCCGAAGGGCTATGGGGATAATAATCGTAATACCGAAAGTTATAAGTGCTACAATTACCGTAATCACTGTGATTACCATGCTAGTGGTGTCTTGGAAGTTAACTCTCACCGAACTACTGTTACCCCAACCGATCGAATGCATAAGCATTAAAAATAATACAATAAATAATCGCATGATGTTTATCCTCTAAGCCTATTAAGCCATTGCTTTATAGCGCTAGTGCCACCCTGATCGCCATTTAAGGCACTATCCTCTTGCTTATAAATAAATTTAACTTTACTCACAGCCGCCGATGTCTCAGCTGCTGATATCTTCTTGTCCCTAGCATAGGGTGAAGGCGATGCTAGGGAACTAAATACTTTATCAGAATCTTCCAGTACAGTCAATATCGATATAGGAGTATTAGCAAAAGGGCTTTCATCCTTGCTATGTAAAGCTAACAGGAAGTGAATAACCACTTGGATACCAGTGACACCTCCTCGGTGCGTCATAATGTTATCGAGACCCAAATCACTCAAATTATTATTGTTGTTGCCCCTTAAAGCAACGTCAATGATAAAGCCAGCCACTAATTGTGGCTCGTCCTTAAATATATCCGTTGCCTTTTTAAACTCTTCCAGAGTTGGACAAATTATCAAATCGAATCCTAAATTACCGATCATTTGTTGCAATTCTGGAAAATAATCAGAATGATCCTCTAACCATATTATGGTCTTTTTAGTTTTAGTATTTTCAACCATTTGTATTTACCTCAAAAGTATATCGAAACTTATTTTTACCCACTGGTATGACATTATGCTTAGCGCTAGCTAATAGTAAATAGCCGCATAGTTGCTTTACTATGTGTAGTCCAAGACCTTCACCTGTAGTGGTATCGTGCTTATGCAACTCCGATCTCCAGTACAAATCGAAAGGGCGAAAATCAGCACCAGGTGGGTTAGTACTTATATTACTAACTGTCAGTCGCCATTGATTTGATGTTCTGAGGACAGGTGTGTGAATCACTACTTCCACAGCAGTTTCAGGGCTGGAATACTTGAAAGCATTATCGACTAGATTATGCAATACTCGCTGAAATGGCCTTTCAATGGTATTGATTTGCCAACTACCCTCAAAATCAAATGTCAGAATCCTACCTTGGTATTCTCTTGCGTTATATGCAGACTTGAGCGAGGCTACTTCGGCTCTAACGTTCAATAAACCTAACTTGAGATCTTTGGCATCCACACCATGTGCAAGTATAGAGCTAATATCTATCTCGTTAGATAAGGCAAGCCATCGTATTAATGTATTTAGCTCTTGACCACCATCTAAGATAAATTGTCGGGTCTTTTTATTTTCAGGCAGAGCAACCTGCAAATCTCTAATACGAGAAAATAATATTGGATCTATATGCCACAATAGTTCACGTAAATTTTTCGCAAGGCTTTGCTTTATTTTATTGTTACTAGCGTCAAATCCCCTCAATAGGCTTATGCTTTCTTTAGTAAGAGTTTCAACACTATTAGTAGAATTACCAACACTTATCTGGAGTATACTATTCTTCAAGTCATCAATTGTGCTGGTCAAGTAAGATTCACGACTATCCAAGGTGCGAGTCTGTTTCTCGATACCCAGAGCCGTATGTCTAACTTCGTGCAATAGCAATCTATTAGTCTGTATTCCTTTGTTCTCGAACGCACCTAGAAATGCCAGCTCAACTTGTAACTGCTGCTCCACCATATTAATTATACTTTGCCAACTAGGTGAAAATCCAAGGTCAGAATGACTATAGAAGCTAAAGTAGGCGGAAATAAGATTTCCACTATCACTTGCTCGGACCCCAAAGCAAAACAATTCGCGCATTTGATAGTCATCATAGAGCCAACGCCTTTGTGGAAATTGCACACTATCCAAAGGCACTAAATCATCAGAGTCATAGTTTTCATTATTGCTACTTAATAATCCATAAGTGTTATAAGCATTATAATTGTATGGGTCATTCTCACCTCCAGATTCCGAATCAATAAGATCAGTATTCTTAAGCCAAAGTAATGGCAGCTCACCATCGCCTTCTTTAGTTACGTTAAAAAAATCACCTATCATTCTATTATTACCCTCAGCATCTACTAATTCTTCTCTCGGCATAGATAAAGCGCATAAATCAAAGCGGTGAGCATTAAAATTGCTACGCAACCAGAAAGACGAATGCGAGCATAAAAAAATTCTGTTCAACTGCCGGCAAATTAATTGAGATGTTTCAAAGCGTAAAGTGCTATCGTAATAGGTTGTTCGGGCATTTACTATATCACTACGTACCGCAGCAGAGACTTGGCGTAACGCGGACATAAAATTAAGGTGATATAGATGAGGCGATATCATCTCGGCTGTATCTGCCAGGGTGTTTAACTGTGACCAGAGAAATTGCTTGGTATGGCAGCCGATAACTTCCATTACTCCGAGCAGTCTACCATTGAAGTGTATGGGCACTGCCAAAGCTGAACAAACTTTACCTGCTACTCTATCACTATGAACTAAGTAACTACCCTCAGAATTAATGTCCTCGATAATTTGCCAGCAGTTAGAACGTAAAACCCGGTAGCAAATAGATTCGATTCTCTTACCACGAGTTAAGAATTTCTTATATTGCTCCTCCATCTTTACTAACAGGTCTTTCCGAGCTTTAGGATCCATAAAATCAGAATCATAACTAAAGTCGCCAGCTAAAGATAAACGCCCACCATTGGCATAATCGCATAACCAAATTATGGCATGATTAGCGCGTAGTAAATCCGCGATGGCAGCACAAATAAATTGTTTGAGTTCAATGCGGTCTCTAGTTTTAGCATTGTTATTTTCGTGTGTTATTTCACCAAAGTGGCGCTCCATCCAAGAGCCAAGTATCCCTAAACGAAAGGCATTGTAATTACGAATACGAGCATTGAAGCGTTGCTGGTTATCTCGGTAGACTTCCTCTAGATAAAATAAATCATGCTCGGGAAATTCATCACCTGCAATAGGAGGTATATGCAAATGCCATTTATATTCTAAACTAACACCTTCAGGAGCAGAGCAAATACTAATATTTAGGTTATTTTCTGAAGTGCAGTTTATATCATTTTGGTAAGTTTCATAATTAGGATCAGCTTGTACTTTAAGCCATAACGCAGAGCAACCATTAACTTTTATGTAGTACAAAACATTCTGACTACCTACAGGCTCTAATTTTTTACAGAATTCTTTATTATGATGACCGACAAATCGTATAGCCGTAGCTAGCATGATGCAGTCAAGCTTTTTGAATTTTTCTAAATCGTATTTGATCTCAAATTTTTGCAACATCCGCAAAGTTCGCACAACGCGGCTAACTCGTTTTGCTGTGATGGTGCTCAATACTAATGCTCGTTTACTTATCGCCTGCGCGTAAGATTCTCTAGATGGCACTGAATTTAATTCATGGTCTTCAAATATTTCGTGAAAACAGCGAAAGACGTAAAATAATTTCAAGCCATTGCCAAGAAAGAATGCCCTTCTTCTAGTAGTATCATCAGCAAAGCAAATGGGAGCAAAGGTGGCATAAATATTAGAGTTTATTGGCACTATGTGCATATACCAAACATCAGCGCTCATACTCAAGAAATTATGTCTAGAGTCGATGTCAGCTTTTGTTTGCTGCGTTAATTTGTGTCTGTTTAAATAGAACCAGATCAGGGTCAGGCTGCGCCAGCTCGGGTCTGTGCGGAACATCATATGAATGGGTATGGCATTGCTAGTGCTTGTCAGCCATATTTGATGTTCGGCAGCTTGCAAAACAAAATGTAATGCTTTCTTGTAATTCGTGTACAAGTTTATATGCCTTTCGTATTTGCGGTTACAGAGATCCAGGCTAATCTTTTCTTGTGTTTTTAGTTTTTTATCCCAATTTTGGGTTTCTTCGTTAATATCAACGTTAGCTGCAAACACGCTTTCATCAGGCTCTAACTCTATAAAGCCGTCCCATATTTCCGCAAAGACTTGTAGATGCTCGCGAAAAAATCTGTCGAAGTCTGAATTTATTTCTTGTTTGAATCTTTCAATTTCATTCTCTAAATTAGCATCCTCACCATTAGTATCTCGGTATATATTGTTCCACTGATTGTTTCTAGCTATATCTGAGAATATTTTAGGGAGCTGATCTAAGCGTTCCTTGTCCAATAGGCGTACTGGTACTTCTTCGGCGAAGGACATAGCATCGGCAAAGTATTGCAGTTGCTGGCGGTAATCCCACGGATTGTCTAGTAGGTGTTGTAATTGCATTTGTTGTTGTTTTGTTGTGAATTGGGGGGAGGCTCGCTATCTCGCCTCCGACCGAGTATAAGTCGGCGCTCCATGGGGAGGCTCGTAAACTCGCCTCCTGCAGAGTAAAACTCGGCGCTCCACGGGGAGGCTCGCAAGCTCGCCTCCTGCCGAGTACAACTCGGCGCTCCCATCCACCCCCCAAGCTTCGCTGCTCATAACAGCTTAGTTGCCTGAAGGTCGAGCGCTGACGCGCTCACTTTTTATACGGCGGGCGAGACGCCCGCGCTCCCAGGGGTGTCGGTGCGGATGAGGGATTCGATGGCGCGGCGGCGCGAGAGCGCGCCTAAGAGTTTGCCGTTGTGGTCGACTACTGCTAGCGGGCAGGCTTGTTTGTTGAGATCAACAAAGACGTCTTCGATTACCTGGTCATAAGCGCAGGAGTTGACTTCTTCCATGTTGCTCAGGTCTTGCCACCAGTCGTTGCTCTGGTTTTCGTTGTGGTGGTAAAACTCGCGCGTTATTACTTTGATCGGCTTGCCATCAGCGTCGACGACAAACAATGAACGTCGTGGTTTTTGCGCCATGGCTTTGACGACGGCAGCGCGGCTGAGTTCGCTGTGCTTGATGCTGGGATATTGCTTGGCGATGGTCGAGCACTGGACGACGCGGGCGCGGTTGACGTCGCGGACAAAGCGCTCGACGTAGTCGTCGGCGGGGTCGAGCAGTATCTCCTCGCCAGTGCCGACTTGGCGCAATTCGCCGTCTTTGAGGATGGCGATGTGGTCGCCGATGCGGAGGGCTTCGTCGAGGTCGTGGGTGATGAAGATGATGGTTTTGTGCAGGCGCGATTGCAGGTCGCGCAACTGCTCTTGCATGTCGTTGCGAATCAGCGGGTCGAGCGCCGAGAAGGCTTCGTCCATGAGCAGGATCTCGGCGTCGGTGGCGAGGGCGCGCGCGAGGCCGACGCGCTGCTGCATCCCACCGGAGAGCTGCGTTGGGTATTGGTTTTCAAAGCCTTTCAAGCCGACTAGCTCGATCTGGGTCTCGGCTTTGGCGTAGGCTTGCTGCTGCTCCATGCCGTCGATGATGAGGCCGTAGCTGACGTTCTCGAGCACGGTTTTGTGCGGCAGCAAGGCGAAGCGCTGGAAGACCATGCTGATTTTGCTGCGGCGCAATTCGCGCAATTTGTCTTCGTCAAAGTCGAGGATGTCTTCGCCGTCGATGAGGATGCGGCCTTCGGTGGGGTCGATGAGGCGGTTGATGTGGCGGATGATGGTGGATTTGCCCGAACCCGATAGCCCCATGATGACGAAGGTTTCGCCCTGCTCGACTTCGAGGCTGACGCGGTTGATGCCGACGTTGTGGCCGGTTTCCTCTAAGATTTCGGCTTTGCCCTTGCCGGCGTGGATCATGGGCAAGACCGATTGCGGGTCGGGGCCGAATACTTTGGAGATGTTGTCGATGACGACTATGTGCTTGCTATTAGACATTGCGCTGTGCTAGGAATTGAGGTTCAAGTGCTTCTGCATATTGCGCCCGTAGGCTTGGGCGATGCGGTCGAAGATTATGGCGAGGAAGACGATGCCGAGGCCGGCGAGCAGCCCGCGGCTGACTTCCAGGCGCTGGATGCCTTGCAAGACCTGGTGCCCAAGACCGCCAGCGCCGATCATCGAGGCTATGACGACCATGGATAGCGCCATCATGGTGGTCTGGTTAATTCCCGCCATGATCGTGGGCAGGGCTAAGGGTATCTGCACGCTGAACAGGCGCTGGCGCGGCGTGGCGCCAAAGGAGGTGACGGCTTCCATTACTTCCTGGTCGACCTGGCGGATGCCGAGGTTGGTGAGGCGGATGACCGGTGGTACGGCGAAGACGATGGTAGCCAGCAGAGCCGGTATTTTCCCTGGGCCGAAGAGCATGACGAAGGGTATGAGATAGACGAAGATGGGCATGGTCTGCATGATGTCGAGCACCGGGATGGTGATGCTCTGCATCCGATCCGAGCGCGACATGAGGATGCCGATGGGTATGCCGAGCAGCACGGCAATGATGGTCGAGGTTAGCATCAGCGCGATGGTCGCCATGGTCGGGTCCCAAAGCCCGATTAGCCCGAGGATGAGCATCATCGCGAGCGTGCTGATGGTTACTTTGAGGTTGCGAGTCGCCATGTAGCTGACGAACGCCAGGATTGCCAGGGTGATGTACCAGGGTAGCCAGAGGAGAAAATCTTCGATGCCTTTCAGCATATACAGTACGGGTAGGAAGGCGATTTCCAGTTCGCGGCCAAATTCGGCTACTACCCAATTGAAGCCGCCATCTATGCTTTGGCGCAAGGCTCTGGTGTTTAGTACCTCGGGAAAATTTGCATCAGCCATGGTTTTGTGTAGTTGTTAGATAAAAAAATGGGCTCTAGCGGTCGGTGGTTCTTTGGATACCGCCGACCGTTAGAGCCCTGTAGCTGCTTAGCTTACAGCTTATAGCGAAGCTTTGACTTTGGCAGCAGCATCAGCAGAAACCCACTGCGTCCAGACGTCTTCGTAGTTCTCAAAGAAGTATTCGGTTACTTCTTCGGAGGACGCCGAGTTGTCGTCGCCCCAAGCTAAGAAGGCGTTCACAGCTGGATTGGGGAATTGCATTTTTTGCAAGAATTGACCAGCGCCGGTATTTTTACCGATATCGCTAACTACGGCAACAGCGACTTCGCCGACAGCCCAGCCGGTTAGCTGAGGATTGGCGCAGTTGGGGTCTGTCAGGCAGGTGAATTTGTCAGGATCGTGCTCGGGCATATCCAGACGCACCAGGTTGTACTTACCGAGTACCGCGGTTGGTCCCCAGTAGTAAACCGCTATGGGTTCTTTACGCGTTACTTTGCGAGCGATGGAGGCTTTGAGGTTGGCGCCCGAGCCCGGGGAGAACAGCTCGTATCCGTGGTTGCCTAAGTCCAGAGCCTGGAAGAGGTTATTGGTGATGATTTCGCAACCCCAACCTGGAGGGCAACCATAAAAGCGACCTTTATCGCCAGTGGCAACTTCGCGGAACAGGTGCGAATAGTCTTTCAAATCAGAGACTGATTTGAGCCCGGGGTTTTCAGCGGCGGTGTAGCTGGGTATCCACCAGCCTTCGTTACCACCAGCGGTGAAGACGTCGCCAGCTTTGTAGACGCTGCCTTTGGCTACGGCTTGATCCCAGATGGACTTGGCTGTGCTGGTCCAAAACTCGGGGGCAACGTGCGGGACGCCTTTGCTGAGCATACTGGTGCCAGTGGGGACGGTGTCGCCGGGAACCAACTCAGCGTCGCAACCCAAGCCATCGTTGAGCACTTTTACTGCGACATTGGCAATAACGCTCGCCGATAACCAAGTCATCTCGGCTACGGTGATCTTGTCGCTGTAGCCGCAATCGTCGGCGGCGATGTGGGTGGGGCTGATAGTCGTGGCTAGCAGAAAAGCCGCCGACAGTATTGTTGTTTTGATTTTGCTAAACATTTGTTAAGTCTCCTGTTAGCTTAGGTTTGGCCTCGCGAGGAGCTGCGACCAAAGCCGATTTGTAGTTAAGTTATCGAACTAAAGGTTCGACATCCTTGCTGTGTCTTGGGTATTTTAACTGCGTAGGGTGGCGAGTGGGGGTAAATGTAACTTTGACAGCTTTACATAATTTGAGGTAGCGGGCGAAAAGAGCCTTTTTGCCGAGGTCTGACTGTTGTTAGTGCGCGGCTGTTAGTGCGCGGCGCGCGTGATGGCGCGTAAGAAACGATTGCGATTGCTGCGCGATAAGCTCAGGCAGCGGCCGGCTAGGGCGAGCAGCGGTTGGTGGCGAGCGCGCACCCGGTGCGCGACGCTGACGGCGGCATTGACCAGGGTGTCGGTGCGGTCGAAATCGGCTTGGGTGGCAGCGAGGTAATCGCGCGCGAGTAAGGGCGAGTCGACGTCGTGCTGGGATAGAGTTGTCATTAGCTGGGCGACGCTGCGGATATGCAGATTGAGGTTTTGCGCGCCCATCGGATGCAGGTTGAGAGCGGCGTTGCCCATGATGAGCAGCGCTTTGCGGGCGCGTTCTTGAGCTCGGCAATAGCGCAACGGGAAGTAAAAAGCCTCTTGCTGGGTGGACAAGTCGCCCAATTCGGCTATGGCGAGGCGCTGGAGTAGATTGAGCATTTCGGCGCTGGTGTAGGCGCGGCTGGCGGTCATTATGACGGCGTAGCTGCGCTGCTGGCTGGCTCGGGGAACTAGAGTGAGTACGCCCTCTGCTAGCCAGAATTGCCAGGCTTTGCTATTGACCGAGCGCGCTGGCGTGGTGAAGGTCGCGACGCTGGCGATTTGCTGGTAATCGCGCTGCGTGTACAGAACTCCCAGGCTTTGGGCTATAGCGGAGGGTGCGCCGTCGGCGAGTATTAATAAACGCGCTTGGTGATCGCCCGCCGAACTGGTCAATTGCCAGTGGGCTGGGGTTTTGTCGCTGTGGTTTTGGCGGCTAACTGTAGCCAATTTGGCGGGCAGCAGACGTTGACGCTGAGGCCAGAGCTTGTGTAGCAAATGCTCGTAGCTAACTGCGGCGCCGATGCTCGCCAGGCCGGCTTCGGGGGCGTTCAGCGTTAGCCCGCGCGGCGATTGCCAGCAGAACTCGCTTATAGTCTGCTTTTGACTCGAGGGCACGCGGACGCCCCAATCCTCGAATATGCGCCAACTTTGGGGGTTGAGGAAGATGTTGCGCGAGGGCTTGTTGGGGTTTGGGGCTGGTGCCGGCTCGAATACTACGCAGCTTAAGCGCGGATGCTGGCGCGCTAGCGCTGCATTCAGAGCTAGTCCGACTGGTCCGCCGCCTACTATGGCTATGTCGTGCAACATTAGATCTTTGCAAAAAGGCTCTTTTTGCCCCCAGCGTTGTTCGCAAATGCTCATTTACTACTTAATAAACTGCGCTTTGCTGCCTAGCTGGGAACAAAAATATCCGTTTTTTGCACGCGGTCTCAAGTTATGCAAAACTATCAGCATTTTTAGTATCAGCGTAGGAACAATCTTTGCAGGGCGTCGACGGCTGCGGGGATGCCCATTTTTTGCGCTATGTTGCGTCGCGGCTGGTAGGCGACGTGGACAACGCGTTTGGTTTCTAGCTGCTCGAGGATGAAGGCGTCGGAGGTGCCGACCGCGTCTACGAGTTTTTTCTCCAGGGCGTCGGCGCCGTACCAAATCTCACCAGTGGCGATAGCCTCGACGTCGACTTGTTCGCGGTTGCCCGCTATGTGCTGCTTGAAGAGCTTGTGGGTGTGCTCCAGGTCTTCGAGGAATTTTTGCCTACCTTCCTCGCTGTTTTCGCCGATTACGGTGAGGGTGCGTTTGTATTTGCCGGCGGTGTGGTATTCGATGTCGATGTCGTTTTTCTTGAGGATTTTGCTGAAGTTGGGTAATTGCGCCACGACCCCCACCGAGCCCAAAACCGCGAAGGGCGCGGCGATTATTTTGTCTGCGACCGCTGCCATCATGTAGCCACCGCTGGCGGCGACTTTGTCGACGCAGACCGTGAGCTTAATGCCAGCAGCGGCGAGCCTTTGCAGCTGCGCGCTCGCCAAGCCGTAAGCGTGCACCAGGCCGCCAGCGCTCTCCAAGCGTAACATCACGCTATCGCCCTCTTGAAAATTTTGCAGCAGGGCGCTGATGGTCTCGCTCAAGGCTTCGGTGGCGCTGGCTTTCAAGTCGCCATGAAAATCGAGCACGAACAGCATGGGCTTCTGCTCGCTGCTTTTGCTGGCTTTTTTCAGTTGCTTTTGCTCCTGCTTGAGCATAGCCTTGAGCTCTTTGCTGCTCAGGCGTAAACTTTTGATCTGTTTGCCGTAGCTGCTGTAACGCTCGTTAAGATCGGTGATTACCAGCTTGCCGCCAGTTTTTTTGCTCGATTTCAGAGCTTGACCAATGCCGACAAGCACCAGGATTGTTATGAGAAAAAACAGTAAAACTGTGAAAAATTTGACTACAAATAGTCCCCATAAGAAAAAGAATTCCGTCATACTTCTGCTGTGTTAAATTTGAGAAAGGCGATTTTATGCGTATGAGGTGGGCGTTGCCTAGATTAATCAGGATAGTTGCCGGCTTGGCGCTGGGCTGGGTTGCTTTTGCGGTGCAGGCTGATGATTTGGACGCGTTATATGCCAAGCTCAGCGCCATAGATAGTATCAGCGCTAATTTTGACTTGATCAATACTGACGCCGATGGTGCGGCGCTCAACGAGCGCGGTGGCGAGCTGGTGTTCGTTCGACCTGGCTATCTGCGGATGTACACGCAACCGCCTTACGAGCAATTAGTAGTCAGCGATAACGAGTTTGTTTATCAATACGATCCGGACTTGGAGCAGGTGATAGTCGAGCCTCTATCTCGAGATTTGCAACAAACGCCGATATTGCTGCTGGCCGGAAACAAAGAGCAGATCGACGCTGGTTATGAGGTCAAACGCTTGGACGCCGGGGATAGTGGGTACGAGGTTTTTCGTCTGCAAAACCGCGACAGTGGTAGCTTGATAGACAGCGTGCAACTGCAATTCGCCGCCGAGCATCTGTTGTCAATACAGGTTACGGATACCCAAGGTAGCAGCAATTTGCTCCTGCTCAGCGCCAGCGAGCAAAATCTCCCGGTCGATGCTAGCGAGTTTGACTTTGAGGCGCCGGATGGGGTGGACGTGTTGCGCTATGTGGAGTAGTGGTTGGATAATACGATCGCGGCGTTCAAACGTTACTATTACTGTAAACGGGAAAAGCCGCGCATAGCTCAATGACCTCTTGGCGGACTTTGGCGCCGACCTCGTCGTCTTCCATGTTGCTCAATACCCTAACTATCAGGCTGGCAATAGTGCGGAATTGCTCAAGACCAAATCCTCGAGTGGTGCCAGCAGGGCTGCCGAGGCGTATGCCACTGGTTACGAAAGGCGATTGCGGATCGTTAGGCACCGAGTTTTTGTTGACCGTGATGTTGGCTTTGCCTAAGGCAATATCGGCGGCTTTACCAGTTAAACCACGGCGGCTCAAATCGACTAAGAGCAGGTGGTTATCTGTGCCGCCAGAGACTATGTCGAAGCCGGCATTGTTGAGTTCTGTAGCCAAGGCTTGAGCGTTGTCGAGTACTTTTTGTTGATACGCGGCAAATTCGGGCTGTAAAGCCTCTTGGAAAGCGACGGCTTTAGCGGCGATCACGTGCATTAGTGGCCCGCCTTGGGTGCCTGGGAAAACAGCCGAGTTGAGCTTTTTATCTAACTCTGGCTGGTTTCTGGTTAGGATTATGCCGCCGCGAGGACCGCGCAGGGTTTTATGCGTGGTCGAGGTTACTACGTGGGCGTGGTCTAGTGGATCGGGATAATGACCAGTTGCCACCAGGCCGGCGATGTGCGCCATATCTACCAATAACCAGGCGTCGACTTCGTCAGCGATAGCGCGAAACTTAGCCCAGTCAATGACGCGGGAATAAGCCGAAAAACCGGCGATTATCAGCCTCGGGCGATGTTTCCGGGCCAGGTCGCGGACTTGGTCGTAATCAATATAGCCTTCGCTGTTAATGCCGTAGGCGTAGCTCTGATAGTTGCGGCCAGAGAAGTTTACTTTCGAGCCATGGGTAAGATGACCACCGGCGCTCAAATCCATGCCGAGAATGGTGTCTTTGGCATCGCACAACGCGAGGAAAGCTGCGGCGTTGGCTTGGGCGCCGGAGTGCGGCTGCACGTTGGCAAAATCAGCTTTGAAGAGCTGTCGGGCTCGGTCGATGGCTAATTGCTCGGCGATGTCGGCGTGTTCGCAGCCGCCGTAATAGCGTTTGGCCGGATAGCCCTCGGCGTACTTGTTAGTTAGTACGCCCCCTTGAGCCGCCATGACCAGCGGCGACGCGTAGTTCTCAGAGGCTATAAGCTCGATATGCTGCTCCTGGCGCCGACTCTCGTCTACTAAAGCTGCGGCTAGCTGTGGGTCTAAGTCCTCTAGGGCGGGATGATTGCGAAAGCTCACGACGCAGACTAATAGTCTTCCTCAGCTCGTTTTTTCTCTTCCTCAGCGGCGTCGTTGGCTTCAGCTTCCAGAATGATTCGGCGGAGCTCTTCCTCAGCGCTGAGCATTTCGGGAGCGGTGCCGTCCTCCGAACTAGCGGTTGCCTCGGCGCCTTCAGCTACAGATACCTCAGAGCCGGCAAAGCTGGGATATTCGGAGGGTTGCTGTAGGACTTCGGCGTTGACTTTGCCAGCGGCGATCTCGCGTAGAGCGTGCACGGTGGGCTTGTCGTCTCCAGTTTCGATCTTACTGAGGTAGCCTTCGTTGAGTTGGCGGGAGCGCTTGGAAGCTACAGCTACCAGCAGGAACTGATTATCAATGTAATCAGCGCAATCTTCGGTTGTTACGCGAGCCATGGCGATAAACGAGTGGAATGGATAGGGGTATCAGTCGGTAGATCGACGCACGCTGATGCGGCAGCTAGGGCGCTGATCACGCTGCTAATCTGGGACCTTTGCAAAAAGGCATCTTTTTGCCCCCAGCGTTGTTCGCAAATGCTCATTTACTATTGAATAAACTGCGCTTTGCTGCTGAGCTTAAGAACAAAAATAGCCGTTTTTTGCACGCGGTCTCAAGTTATGCAAAACTCTCAATCTAAATACCGAGTGCAAACTGGCAACTATCAATGGATTCGTTGCCTGAGGGAAGGTGGCGCTCCCTAGGGGGTTCGAACCCCTGTTACTGCCGTGAAAGGGCAATGTCCTAGGCCTCTAGACGAAGGGAGCGTAAATCGAATTATATTTATTGCTACGCGTAGCTGGTAGCGTTTACCAGAAATTTTCGACAACGGCAGCCAGCCTTGGAATGCTCCTAAGTCTCTGCAAGCTCTTTGCGGCGGGCTTTACTAGGCTGGTTAGAGAGTGTAGTATTAAAGCGCGTAGCGCCTGAAGGGTGCTCACCCCAATTTCGTCAACTACAGGAGACACAAACCATGCCAGCCAAAACCGCAACTCAATGAACCCAGCAATGGTTGGAAGAGGGCAGGAAGAAGGGACTGCAGAAAGCTGCGGTCGTATTGGCTCAGCGCGATCTTTTAGTAGCAGAAATAGCTCAAGCCCTGGAGTTGGAGGAATTAGAGACCAGGCGGATGCTGGCTTAGCCTGGTCATTCAAGAGGAGATATTTACTGAAGTCTGGTGAGCTATGCGAGTTGGGCGCTGGAATTTGAATTTGCCTTTGCTGGTGCTGGGGACGTTGTTAGCGCTGACTTGCTTGGCGCTGGGTGTTTGGCAGAGCCAGCGGATGCACTCCAAGCAGGAGCAGATCGCCGAGATCGAGATTCTGGCTCGCGCCGAGGCGGTTAACGTTACCCGCTTAGATGCTAATTGGCGGCGCTTTACTCCGGTTAGCGCTACGGGTTATTTTGTCGAGGAGTTGGCGCTGTTGCTCGATAACCGCATTTACTCGGGTCGCGCTGGTTACGAGGTCTATAACTATTTCGCCTTCGCTCGCCCCACGGAAGCCTACGACGGTATTTGGGTGAACCGCGGCTGGCGCGAGCATAGTTATCCGCGCGCTGCCAAGACAACGGCGGTGAATGCCGAGCTCGCGCGCATTGAGGGCATAGCTGATTTGCCCGAGCTTTGGCGCTGGCAAGAACCCGCTGCGAGTAGCTTGCCGTTATTCGTTAGCAGCGTCGATTTGTCGCGTTTCGACGCCTTGGCTGGAGTACGCACGCCGCCCTACGCGCTCAAGCTCGACTCTGGACAAGTCGGCGCGCTGGTACGCTTGCGCGATAATGTTTTCAGCGTCAGCCCCGAGCGCCATTTGGGCTACGCCGTGCAGTGGTTTGGTCTGGCCTTAGTATTGGTGCTAGGGATGGTGGCTTTTCACTGGCGCTCTGGCAAGCCTTGATAATCCCACCTCTGTCTTTTATGGCGCCAGAGCAGTAAGCCTAGTAATAAAGCTAGCAGCAATACTGCGTACAGGCTGAGCAAGGTTAGCTGGCCGCGCTCGGGGTTGGTGGGTAATTTATAATCGATGGCGAAGTTGTTGACGCGGGCGTTGTTAGCCGAGCTCGCCAACTGCAAACTACCGGCGCTGAGCTCGCCGAAGACGTAGCCCAGCATGTTATTTTGCAATTCGGAGTCGAGCAGTAGCACCGGAATCCAGCCTGGCTGCTGGCGCTCGCGGCTGGGAGCTATCACCAGGCTATTGACGCCGAGCTCGCGGCTTTCGCCTTGGTCGATGAAAGGGTAGAGGCGGAGATCGAGATTGAATTGATTGCCGACGTCGTTGGCTATGCTGGCGCGCGCTGGCACTAGCGGATGCTCGCGTAACAATATTTGCTCGATGGGGCTGTCGACGCTGAGCTCTATCACTGGGGCTTGCACTTGGGCGAGGTCTGAGTTTTGCTGCACTGCCAGGGCTTTGGCTGGCGCGCGCGCTTGCATATTGGCGATTATTTGCTGAGCGCGGGCGTACTGCGGCAGCGAGCTTGGGTCGGGGTGGCTCAGCGCGAATTGCATGATCGCCTGGCTGTTTACGTTGCTCAAGCCGACGCTATCGGCGGCGTCGAGATACAGCAGCAGCGCGAATAGCAACTGTTGGAACTCGAGCTCGCCCAGAGAATCGCCGCCCTCTGTGGGCTCGGGGTTAGTCATCGGCAGGCGTAGTTGGAAGCTCGACGGCTGATTCTGCTCTTGAAAATCCTGCATCGCGCCGAGCAACTCGGCGGTCATTTGCGCGATGCGCTCTTGCTCGGCGCTGTTCTCGCCGCCCAAGAGCTCGCTCTGTATTTGCTCGTCGATAGCGCTGCCCTGCTGCCAAGGCGGCGGCAACAAGCTATCGCGCCAAAGACCCGGCGCGCGTAGGCTGGTGCCCTCGGGGCTGCTGGAGCTGAGTTCGAGCTCGGCGGCGCTGGTTTCGGCTTCGGAGCCAGCCTCGCCCTCGCCGAGCAGGGCGACTATGTCGCCTTCGCTGGCGCTGAGATTGGCGTCGATCTCGCGCTGGAGCTGGCTGATGACCTCACCTTCGTAAAAGCCTTGGGGATCGGGGCTGTTCTCGCCCAGGAAGTGCCAGTGGTAGGGCGTTACCCCGTGCTCCTTGAGGATGTCCATCGCCAGGTAAAACAGCTCGACGCCGTAGACGTCGACGCGAATGTTGCGTTTGCTATCGGGGCTGAGTTGCACCAGGAATTCGTCCAGGACGTTGGTTTCCTGCAAGAGCTGCTCGCGCGTGAGCCTTATGCCGCTGTTGTATTCGCGCACCATGGTTGGTCGTAATTCGATGATGGGGTAAAGCGTGGGGTTGCAATCGTGGGGGATGTCGCAGCTATTGTAGTCGTGCAATAGCGCTGGGCGGCTGGAGGGTAGGTCGTTCATCACCACGCTGGTGGCGATTTGCCGCGATAACAGTACGTTAATATCGTGACTTTGCTGGCGCTGGCTGGCGATTTGCTCTTCTTTGATTTTCAACGTGATCACTATCAGCAGAAGGATGACCACCACTGAATTGGCGAGGATGTCCGCCAAGGCGACGCTGCCGAAGCCGAGCCAGCTGCGCTGTTTGCGGATTTTTAGGTAATTGGTCATGGTGAGCTTGGGGAAGGTTGCAGCGCTATTTTATGTGTTAGCGCTGGATTCGAGCTCGCTGTCGACGGCGGTCATTTCGATAATTCTGCTGCTGGTGCGGGCGAAGATGGCGGCAAGGTTGTGTCCTTGATAAAGCCGCTGCGGCTCGGCGGCTGCCGATAGTATCAGCGTTTTACCCTCGTCGTAGAGCGCGTCGACCAAGGCGATAAAGCGGCGCGCGGCGTTGTCGGAGGCGAGGCTGCCGTCGAATACGGGCACGTCGCTGACGATGAAGGCTGTGAAATTCTCTGCCAATTCCAAATAATCCATGCTGGCGCGAGCGCTCTCGCAGATATCGGCAAAGTCAAACCATATTAGCTCGCGATAGCGGCCAAGGTGGCGGATGTCGCGACCGTGCACTGTGAGCGTGCCAACCTCGGCGCTATTGCCAGCGTAATCGCGAAAAAAGCGCTGCAATTGCTGGTGCGCTGCGGTATCGTTGGGTACCAGCAAGCGCTGGTGCGAGCTCAGGCGCAGGCTGCGGTAGTCGGTTGTGCGCTCGAAGGCGATCTGCTCGAAACTTTGCAGTCGTGCTATGGCAGGCAGAAAGCGCTTGCGTTGTAGGCCGTTGGGGTAGAGTTGGCTGGGGGCGCAATTGGAGGTTACGATCAAGCTGATGCGCCGCGCCGCCAAGCGTTCGAGTAAGCGCCCGAGGATCATAGCGTCGGCGATGTCTTCGACGTAAAACTCGTCGACGGCGAGCAAACGCAGCGGCGCCAGGCTGTCGACCACTCGGCTCAGGGGGTCGTTATTCCCACGGAATTGCTGCAAGCCTTGGTGCACCCTGCGCATAAAATGCAGAAAGTGCCAGCGCTGCTTCTCAGCTATGGGTAAGCTCGCGAACAATAGATCCATCAGCATGGTTTTGCCGCAGCCGACGCCGCCGTGCATATAGGCTCCTGGAATTTGCGAGCCTTTGCGCGCGAACCAAGCGGGCTTGACCAAGAGCTTAGCGCCGAACTCTTGCAACTGCGCTAGGGCGCGGAGTTGCTGGTCGTCGTGCTGCAGCTTATTGCGCGCGCTGAGCTCGGCGTAGGCTGGGGTCAGATCGAATGCTGGTGCCATATTGATAATATCTTGTAATACTTGAAAGACCTATGCGAACATTCCGCGCCGTTAGCCGCACCTTGAGTTCCGACCTGCTCACCCCAGTCGCCGTTTATCTGAGCTTGAACGATAAGCAGCCCTACAGCTTTTTGCTAGAGTCTTTTCAAGGTGGCGAGAGTTGGGGGCGCTATTCTTTTATAGGCTTGCCCGCCGAGGAGGTTCTCCAAGTGCGCGGCCAGCGCGTCAGCTTGCTGCGCGCGGGCGCTTGGCAGGAGCATGAGGTCGAAGACCCACTCACTTACATCCAAGACTATCTGCGCCAGATCACGGTGCGCGATTTTGATCACCAATCGCGTTTTCGCGGCGGCTTGGTCGGCTATTTTAGCTACGACTGCGTGCGCTACGTCGAGCCGCGTCTGCGCCAATCCAGCCCTCCGGACGACCTGCAACTGCCCGACGTCAACCTGATGCTGTGCACCGAATTCATTATCTTCGATAACGTGCGCGGCGAGATCACGCTGGTGGTGCTGTACGAGACCGAGAGCTCTGCCGCCGCCGAGCGCCGCTTGGCGCAAGTGCTGGAGCGCTTGCAGCAACCGAGCGCGCCGTCGTTGCTCGATTTTGAACACAAGCTAGTGGGCGAGCTGCCCGCTGGCGCCCGTAGCAGCGCCAGCCAAGAGGCTTACGAAGACGGGGTGCGCCGAATCCGTGAGTACATCATGGCCGGCGACGTTATGCAAGTGGTGCCTTCGCAACGCTTCGAGCTCGATTACCCAGCGCCGCCGATTAACTTCTACCGCGCGCTACGCTGCGTCAACCCGTCGCCGTATATGTACTTTATCGACTTCGGCGATTGCCACATCGCTGGCGCCTCGCCCGAGGTCTTAGCGCGTTTGCAGCCCGACGGCGTGATGACGCTACGCCCCATAGCTGGCACGCGACCGCGCGCCAGCGACCCAGCCGAGGATTTGCGCCTCGAACGCGAATTGCTGGCAGACGCTAAGGAGATCGCCGAGCACGTTATGCTCATCGACTTAGCGCGTAACGATTTGGGTAAGATCGCCAAGACCGGCAGCGTGCGCGTCGACGAGCGCATGGTGGTCGAGCGCTATTCGCACGTGATGCATATCGTCTCCAACGTCAACGCCGTTATTGACGACGGCTACGACGCTATCGACTTGCTGCGCGCGGCGATGCCGGCGGGCACGCTCAGCGGTGCGCCGAAGATTCGCGCGATGGAGATTATCGACGAGCTTGAGGCGGTGCGCCGCGGGCTCTACGGCGGCGCGCTCGGCTACGTCGACCTGACTGGCAGCATGGATATGGCGATCCCGATCCGCACTGGCGTCATCAAAGCTAACAAGCTCTACTTGCAGGGTGGCGCTGGGATAGTCGCCGATTCCGACCCGCGTACCGAATGGCTGGAAACCATGAGCAAACGCAAGGCGCTATTCTGCGCCTACGAGCTGGCGCTGGCGGCTGGTGAGTGATGGCCTAGAGCTAGCGCTGGCTACGCTGCGCACCGGCGGCGTTATCGCGCACCCCGCCGAGGGCGTTTGGGGCTTGGCTTGCGATTATCGCGCCCAAGCCGCCGCTGAGCGTATTCGCGCCATCAAAGCGCGCCCACCGATGCCGTATATTCTGCTCTGCGCATCTTTCGAGCAATTGGCCGCGTTGCTGCCCGAAGCGCAGGCTTATCGTCAACTAATCGACGCCAATTATCCGCGCGCGCGCAGTTGGCGTTTGCGCCGTGGCTGGGAGGCAGTGCCCGATTGGGTACGCGCCGGCGAGCACTCGGTGGTCGTGCGCTGTAGCACGCAACCGTTGCTGATCGAACTTATCGAAGCTCTAGCCGCGCCAATTATCTCGACTTCTGCCAATAGCCACGGTCAGCCAGCGCCGAGAGCTGAATATGAGATAGAAGCTGGCGTGCGCGCGCAAGTGGATTATGTGCTCCCAGGCGAAACCTTGGGACAGGCTGGGGCTTCGGAGATTTATGATGTGGACAGCTTGGAGCGTTTGCGCTGATTCAGCTATAGAATCTGTATCTACGCATCAAAAGCCCTCTTTGGGGTCGACGTCGAGGCCCCAGCGCACTTTGTTATTGGATTGTTGGCCGAGTAGGTTGACTGCCAGGCGCAAGGCTTGCGCACGCAAGGCTCGGTGTTGGCTTTGGATGACGACGACGAAGCGAAAGTAGTAGGCGCGCTTTGGTCGCAGCGCGGGCATGGGTTCGAGTACCAGCAGGTCGGCGTGGCTTAGTTGTTGGTTAAGGTCGGCGACTATTTTGACCAGGAACTTATACGCGTGCTCGGCTTCTTTGCTGTCGGCGCGGATATACGCCAAATGGCTGCAAGGCGCGAGCTGGTACTTGCGGCGCTCGGCGAGCAAGAGCTCGGCGAAGGTTGGGTAGTCTTGCTCAAGCAGGCTTTTGAAAAGCGGGTTTTCGGGCATTCGCGTTTGTATTAGCACCATGCCCGAGTGCTCGCCGCGACCAGCACGGCCGCCGACTTGCAGCAGCAATTGACCGACGCGCTCTTGGGCAAAAAAATCATTGCTGTAAAAAGCCGAGTCGATGTCTTGTACTACTACTAGGGTCAGATTTGGAAAGTGGTGGCCTTTGGCGAGCATCTGCGTGCCGATGAGCAAGCAAGCGCTTTGTTTGCGCAAGGTGGCGTGGAGTTGGTCGAAGGCCGAGCGCTTGGTCATGGTGTCGCTATCGACGCGGATGACCTCGTAATCGCCAAAGCGTTCCGCTAGATATTGGGCGCCGCGTTCGGTGCCGACTCCCAAGGGCTTGATGGCTATGCTGCCGCAAGCTGGGCACTGGGTGGGCACTGCATCACTGTGCCCGCAATGATGGCAGAGTAGACGGCGCAAGTTTTGGTGCAAGGTCATGGCTTGCTCGCAAGCGGGGCACATCGCCAGCCAGCCGCAGGCAAAGCATTGCAGCACTGGCGAGAAACCGCGGCGGCTGACAAACACCAGGACTTGTCGACCGCGCTCTAATTGCTCGCCAATGGCCTTTACGCTGGCCTCGCTAAAACCATGCTGCAGTTTTTGCCCACGAACGTCGAGCAGGCTGAAGCTGGCAGAATTGGCGCTGCCAGCGCGCTGCGGCAGCTCGTGATAAATGTAAGCCTGCTGGCGCTGTTGCGCCCAGCTTTCCAGGGACGGCGTCGCCGAAGCTAGCACTATGGGCACTTGCTGCATTTGCGCGCGCTTAATAGCCAGGTCGCGCGCCGAATAGCGAAAGCCGTCTTGCTGCTTGTAGGAGCTGTCGTGCTCCTCGTCGACGATGACCAGGCGCAAATCTTGAAAAGGGCAGAATAGCGCTGAGCGCGTGCCGATGACGATGCGCACGTCGCCACGCCGCGCTGCCAGCCAAGCGTCGAGACGTTCGCGCTCGCTCAAGCCCGAGTGCAACACCAGCGCGGGCAAGTCTATATGTTGCGCGAAGTAATGCAGCGTTTGCGGCGACAAGCCGATCTCTGGGATCAATAGCAAAGCTTGACCGCCATCGGCGAGCATTTGCTGCATGAGCTTGATGAATACCAGCGTTTTGCCGCTGCCGGTAACGCCGAATAGTAGATGACGGGCAAAGCTCCCGCTGCTGGCAGCGATGCTATCTATCGCCGCTTGCTGCTCGCTATTGGCGCTGGGTAGCGCTACTGGGTCTGCGGCGATTAGATCGGGCTTGCGCTCAATATCGCGCGCTTGCGCCCAGCCTTTGCGCGCCAGCGCTTGCATACTGGCTGGGAACAGCCCGTAAGCCTTGAGCAGCGGCTGGAGTAGTTTCTGGTGTTTTTGTAGCGCTGCGAGCGCTTGGCTTTGCCGACGCCCGACCACTTTCTCGGGGTCTTGCAGGGCGCCCGCTGGGCTAATCTCCCAGCAAGTAACCGAGCGATACTCGGGCTCGGCGCC
Organism: Gammaproteobacteria bacterium; assembly: GCA_965229495.1. Taxonomy (GTDB): domain Bacteria; phylum Pseudomonadota; class Gammaproteobacteria; order CBDBNL01. The sequence continues at coordinate 1,954,638 of OZ245880.1, read as the reverse complement.
AGCGCGTAGCAGCGCTGGCAGCGCGGTCTCCAGCACTTGCCCTAGAGGATGGCTGTAATAGTCGGCCGCCCACAGCAACAACTGGTATAAATCATCACCAAAGATGTTACTGCTATCGACGATGCGCTCGACCTTTTGCAGCTTATCGACGCTGAACTCGGAGGCACCGTAACCGACGATGATCGCCAAGATACGCTTTTTGCGCAAGGGCAGCCAAGCGCGGCAGCCGAAGTGGCGGTCGCTTGGGCGCACGCCGCTCGGTGGTAAATAATCGAAGGCTTGGTAGAGGTGCGCGGGGAGGGCGACCTTAAAGACTTGAGTTGCTGCCAAGCTAGGGCTTCCTCGGGATTAGGTTCACAGCCTGAGAAAAGCGCGCGTGTTGCGATTGGTGTCGGCAATCAGCTGCTCTTCTGGGCATTCCAGCAATTGCGCACAATAACGCGCGATATCAGCTAGGTACATGGGCTCGTTGCGGCCGTTCGGAGGGCGCTGCTGCAGTATCTTCGGCGTTAGGTAGGGAGAGTCGGTCTCCAGGATCAGCCGGTCTTGCGGGATATATTGCAGCAAGCCTTGGAGGCGTCGGCCGCGCTCGGGGTCGCAAATCCAGCCAGTTACGCCAACATAAAAGCCTCTATCGAGATATTGCTCCAGCGCCGCTTTGCTGCCAGTGAAGCAATGCACCAGGCACGGCGGCAGCTTGCCGGAGAATTCGTCGATTATTTCGACAAAATTATCGCTAGCGTCGCGCTCGTGCAGCAGCAGCGGTTTATCGATTCCTGCCGCGATCTGTAACTGCTCTCGGAATACGGTCTCTTGAGTTGCCGCTGGCGATAAGTTGCGAAAAAAATCCAAGCCAGTCTCGCCAACGGCGTATACCGACTCATCTTGAGCCAGTTGCCGGAGTTCCTGCTGCCAACCAGGCTTACAATACCGAGCGTTATGCGGATGTACGCCGCAGGTGGCGTAAAGTTCCAGGTCTTCGCTGGATTCGGCCGCGCAAATCGCTGCCACAGCCTGAGCGCTGCCGAGATCGGAGGCGGTGAGCAGCATGGCGCCGACGCCGGCAGCGCGCGCCCTTTGCAAAACCTCGGCGCGGTCTGATTCGAAGCGTTTGTCGGCTAAATTTACACAGCAATCAAATAACATACAGCTACCGCTCAGAAGAAAGAATTCTCAAATTATATGCAAGCACTAATATCCTGGTTCACGCGCAACGACGTTGCCGCCAACCTGCTGATGCTCGGGATCATCATCGCTGGTTTGTACTCGGCGCTACGCACCATACCGCTGGAGGTTTTCCCAAGCTTCACCACTGATAATATCGATGTAACTTTAGTCTACAGCGGCGCCGCGCCCGAGGACATAGAGCGTGGCTTGGTCGAGCCGGTAGAGCAAGAGTTGCGCGATTTAGAAAATATCGAAAGTATCACCGCGCGCGTCAACGAGGGTAGCGCGGTGGTAATCCTGGAGCTGGCAGAGGGCACCAACAAATACGAGATGCTGCAAGACGTACGCAATCGTCTCGACACTCTGACCACCCTGCCGCCAGATAGCGAGGAACCTTTATTAACTCTGCCCGCGCGTAGCCGTGAGGTCATCAGCGCCGTGATCTGGGGTGATTTGGATAGTCTGCAGTTGCGCGCTTTGGGCGAGAGCATTCGCTCGGATTTGCTCAAAGGCGGCGGCATCACCCAGATAACTTTGAGCGACGAGCGTAACCACGAGATCGCCATCGAAATTTCGGAATTAGAATTACGCCGTTACGACCTGTCGCTGGAGCAGGTGGCGCAAAGCATCAGCGCGCAATCGGTAGACTTATCCAGCGGCACGGTGGGCGCCAATAGCGGCGATGTGCTGCTGCGTACGCGTTCGCAAGCGCAGAGCGCCGACGAATTCGCCGACATCGTGATCCGCAATAACCCTGACGGTTCGCGCCTGCTGCTGGGAGAGATCGCGCAAATCAGCGAGGTGCTGGCCGAGAGCGACGCCCGCACTCAATTCAACGGCAAGCCGGCCTTGGAGCTGGAGATCTACCGCGTCGGCTCGCAGAGCGCCACCGAGGTCGCGCAGCTAGTGAAAGATTACGTGGCGGCGCAACAGGACGACCTGCCCCAGGGAGTCAACCTGAGCATCTGGCGCGATAACTCCAAGGTCATCAAGTCGCGCTTGACTACTCTGGTCGATAGCGCCGTGCAAGGCGGGATATTGGTCATTTTGCTGCTGATGTTGTTCTTGCGCCCGGGGGTGGCTTTCTGGGTGGCTTGGGGCATACCTATCTGCTTCTTGGGCTCATTCTGGGTGATCAGCCTGTTCGACGGCACTTTCAACGTGGTCTCGCTATTTGCTTTTATTTTGGTGCTCGGGATAGTGGTCGACGACGCCATAGTCACTGGTGAAAACGTCTACAGCCATCTCCGCCGAGGCGCCGAGCCATTGCAAGCTGCCATTAAAGGTACGCAAGAGATCGCCGTGCCGGTGATCTTCGGCGTCCTCACCACCATCGCCGCCTTTCTACCCATATTCTGGATCAGCGGCGCGCGCGGGCAAATATTCGCGCAGATACCGATGGTGGTCATTCCAGTCTTGCTGTTCTCGCTGGTGGAGTCGAAGCTGATCCTGCCAGCGCATTTGAAGCACGTGCGCGCCGAGCGCGGCAAAGGCTGGCTGATGCGCGTGCAAGCTCGGGTCGCCGATTCTCTGGAATGGTTTATCGCTCGGGTGTACGTGCCGGTGCTCGGAGTGGCTTTGCGCTGGCGCTACAGCCTATTGGTGCTATTCTTCAGCTTGGCAGCGCTGACCGTGGTCTCGCTGCAATCGGGCTGGACGCAATTCATCTTCTTCCCTAGGATCGAGAGCGAGGTCGCACGCGCCACCCTGACCATGCCCCAAGGCACGCCCGCAGAAACCGTGGATTTGTACACCAAGCGTATGGTCGATAGCGCCGATAGGTTGCGGCAAAAATACTCCGAGGGCAATCGGAGCGTCATCGTCGACATTCTCGCCAGCATCAACGACAACAGCGCGCGCGTCATATTCGAGATCTTGCCAGCCGAAGAACGCTTCATCGACGTGGGCGCGCGGCAGTTAATCGGCGAATGGCGACGGCAGATCGGGCTAATACCTGGAGCCGAGGAACTCAATTTCCGCGCCGAGATCGGTCGCGGCGGTTCGCCAGTGGACGTGCAACTCAGCGGCAAAAACAACGAGTTGCTGATAAGCATCGCCGACCAAGTGCGCGATTGGTTGAGCCGTTATCCCGGTGTCTTCGATATCGAAGACAGCTACAGCAACGGCAAAGAGGAAATGCGTATCAAGCTCAAGCCGGCGGCGTTGGCGTTGGGCTTGAGCGTCGACGACGTCGCGCGTCAGCTGCGGCAAGCCTTTCAGGGTATCGAGGTGCAGAGCTTTGTGCGCTCAGGACTCGATTACACCGCAGTGCTGCGTTACCCCAGCGACGAGCGTAACTCCCTGGCAGCAGTCGACCGCCTGAGCGTAGCCGCGCCCAACGGTGGTCGTATAGCCTTGAGCGAGTTAGTCGATTTCGACCTGGAGCGTGGTCCCGCGAGCATCTACCGCATTGATTTAGAACGCACGCTGACCATCCGCGCCGATATCAACAAAGAGGCCGTCAACGACGTTGTGCTCAAACAAGAGCTCGACCAATTTGTCGACAGCCTGGTAGCAGGCACCAATATCAGCTATTCGCTTGAGGGCGAGGCACGCGAGCAGCGCGAATCCTTTGGCAGCTTGCGCGTCGGGGCGTTATTTGCTTTTATGATGATCTTTGTCTTGCTGGCAATACCGCTGAAATCCTACGTGCAACCCTTCATAGTTTTATCGGCGGTGCCCATAGCGCTCATCGGCGCCGTGCTCGGGCATTTCCTCATGGGCTACCCGCTGACCATATTCAGCATAGTCGGGATGCTGGCTCTGAGTGGAGTAGCTGTCAACGACTCGCTGGTGTTGGTCGACTTTATCAATCGTTATCGCAAGAGCGGCCAGGACCACCGAGACGCCGCCATCAAAGCCGCGAGCGCGCGTTTCCGCGCTATATTGCTTACGTCGCTAACGACCTTCTTCGGCTTGCTGCCGTTGATGTTCGCTCAGAGCGTACAAGCGCAATTCTTAATACCAATGGCGATCTCGCTCGGCTACGGCATCCTCTTCGCCACTTTCGTGACCCTACTCCTGGTGCCGATCAACTATCTGGTGTTACAAGATATCAAGGGAATCTGGCGCTGGTATTGGGGTCTTGGTAAAGCGACACCGCTGCAGGCTTAGGCAGCAGGCTTTGCCTCCGACATTTCTTTCATCCACAACTGCTAAATCTACCCATGCAAAAATCGATAATCCAAACCAACACTGCTCCGCAAGCAGTGGGTCCGTATTCGCAAGCAGTGCGTTCGGGCGATCTACTGTTCATCTCCGGTCAAATACCCCTGGACCCCAAAGACCAGCAAATGGTCAGCGGCGGCATAGTCGAGCAGATCGAGCAGGTATTTCAAAACTTATCCGCAGTCTGCGTCGCGGGCGGCGGTTCGCTGGATCAGCTAGTGAAAGTAAACGTCTATCTCACCGACCTGGGGCATTTTGGCGAAGTCAACAAGATAATGGCTAAGTATTGCCGCGAGCCTTATCCAGCTCGGGCGGCGGTGCAGGTGAGCGCCCTGCCAAAAGGGGCGCAAGTCGAGATCGAAGCCATTATGGCGCTCTAGAGCGTGTGCGGCATAGTCGCGGCCTGCTCTAGCAGGCACGTCGAGCAGCTACTGCTTAATGGCTTGAAACGCCTGGAATATCGCGGTTACGATTCGGCGGGCATGAGCCTTTTTACTCAAGGCTCGCTGCAAAGACTCCGCGCTATGGGCAAAGTCGCCGAGCTCGAAGCCAAATTACAGCAAGCGCGTTGTCATGGATCAGTCGGCATCGCGCACACGCGCTGGGCGACGCACGGGGCTCCGAGCGAAGTCAACGCGCACCCGCAGCAATCCAGCGACGGTAAAATAACTCTGGTGCACAACGGCATCATTGAGAACCACCAGCAGCTCCGTGTCGAATTGCGCGCGCATGGCTGTAGCTTTGTCAGCGAAACCGATACCGAGGTCGCGGCAGCGCTGATCGCGCACGAATATCAGCAGCGTGGCGACTTTCGCGCTGCCGTACAAGCGGCGTTGCCGAATTTGCACGGAGCTTATGCGCTGGCAATTTGCTGCGCCGATCACCCCGATGTGGTTCTCGGTACGCGCTACGGTTCACCACTGCTAGTGGGATTTGGTAACGACGAGAATTACCTCAGCTCGGACATGCTCGCCTTGGCCGGACTAAGTGAAGACTTCGTCTACCTCGAACCGCACGAGATCGTCGAGGTTCGCCGTAACAGCGTAAGCTTGTACGACGCCGAGGGCGCCACAGTAGATTGGGCATCAAGGGTTCGCCAGCAAAAGCAAAGTGATCTGAGCTTGGATAAAGGCGAGCATGAGCATTTCATGCACCAAGAGATTTTCTGCCAACCACGCGTACTCAAAGATTGCTGGCAAGCTCGGATAGGCGATGACGAACTACTCAGCGGTGGGCTCGGTTACGAGCTTAACGAGATTTTGCCGCGCATTAAGCAGATTCAAATCTGCGCTTGCGGCACCTCGATGCACGCTGGGATGACCGCCAAGTATTGGTTAGAGCAATTAGCGAGCCTGCCGACGCAAGTCGAGGTCGCTAGCGAGTACTGCTACCGCGCGGTGGCAATACCGGAGAACGCGCTCTATCTCACCATATCGCAATCGGGCGAAACCGCCGACAGCCTTGCTGCGCTGAGAACTGTGGGCAGTAAATTCCCTTGGCAACTCGCCATCTGCAACGAAGCCTACTCGAGCATGATGCGCGAATGTAAATATGGCTTGCAGACCCTGGCTGGCCGCGAAATTGGCGTCGCCTCTACCAAGGCTTACGTAGCGCAGTTGGCGCTATTGTTGTATCTGGCGCTGGCGCTAGCCAAGGTTCGGGGGCAATTGCCGCTAGAGCGCGAACGCGAGCTGGTTTCAGAGCTCAATGGTCTAGGCGATCAGTTAGAAGCAGTATTGGCGTTAGAAGACGAAATTGCCGCCTGCGCGCAGCGCGTACACCGATACAAAAAAGCCATGTTCCTCGGGCGCAACCTAAACTTCCCGCTAGCCTTGGAATCGGCGCTCAAGCTGAAAGAGATCAGCTACATCCACGCCGAGGCCTATCCTGGCGGCGAACTTAAGCACGGACCCTTAGCATTGATAGACGCTAATATGCCCAGCGTTGCCTTTGCCAGCTACGACCATACCGCCGAGAAGCTCTTTAGCAACCTCGCCGAGATCAAAGCCCGAGACGGTGCGGTGTTTTTGCTCTACGACCAGCGCTTGCAGCCAGACGCTAACTTGATGGATTTCGGCGTCGCCCTGCCAGAGGTGAATCCATTGCTCGCGCCCATAGTCTACGCCACCGCTGGTCAGTTACTAGCCTACCACACCGCGCTCCTGCTCGGCACCGACATCGACCAGCCACGTAACCTGGCGAAAAGCGTTACGGTGGAATAGGACTTTTGCCACAATGCCGCCTACGGCGCTTTGCACACGGCGGGCGAGACGCCACGCGCTCCCAGGACGAAGCCACGCGCTAGAGACCCTTACAAGCGCTGTTGTTGGGCGAGGAGGCTTTGGTGCTCGGTGGTAAGTTTGTTGAGTTTGGCGCGTTGCTCGGCGATTACGGCTTCGGGGGCTTTGTCGATGAATTGGGGGTTGGCGAGTTTGGCTTCGAGCTTGGTGATGAGCTGGGCATTTTTGTCGATGCTTTGCTGCAAACGCTCGCGCATTTTGGCAAGATCGGCGTTGCTGATGACGATGCCGATCTCACCGGAGTTGAAGGGCGCGGCGAGTACGGCAGCTTCGGCGGCTTGCTTGCGGTCGTAGCTCTGGATGCTGCCGAGCTTCGCCAGGCTTTCGAGCCAGAAGCGGTTGCGGTCAACTTTTTGCAGGTCACTGCCGTCGAGGTTGATGAGCGCGGCGTCGGTAGTGGCTGTCGGGGCGACGCCGTTGCTGCTGCGCAGATTACGCAAGGTGGTGACGAATTGCTGCAGCCATTCGATCTCTTCGAGCGCGCGCTGGTCGATTAACTTGGCGTCGCTTAGCGGATAGCTGCTGACCATGATGCTGTCGCGTTGTTTTTTACCCGCCAAGGGCGCGATTTTCTGCCAGATCTCTTCGCTGATGAAGGGGATGATCGGGTGCGCGAGTCGGAGTACGCTCTCTAAGACTTCGAGCATGGTCAGCCGCGCGACGTCGGCGGCTTCGCTGTCGTCGCTGGCGAGCACCGGTTTGCTGAGCTCCAAATACCAATCGCAGTAGTCTTCCCAAACAAACTGATAGAGCTCTTGGGCGACCCAATCGAAGCGGTACTCCTGGATGTTCCTGGTGATGTTGGCGATGCATTGGTGCAAGCGCGCGACTATCCACTTATCCGCCATCGATAGCAGCGGTTCCTGGTCTTTGAGCACTGGGCGCTGCTCGCAATTGATGAGCACGTAGCGCGCGGCATTCCAGAGCTTGTTGCAGAAATTGCGGTAGCCGGTGATGCGCTTGATGTCGAAGTTGAGGTCGCGGCCATTGGAGGCGAGCGCGCAGAAGCTGAAGCGAATGGCGTCGGTGCCGAAGGCGAGCAAGCCCTCGGGGTATTCGTCGCGGGTTCGTTGCTCGATCTCGCCGGCTTTGCTCGCGTCGCCAGCTATGAGATTGCTGGTGCGCTTGTCGACCAGGCTCTCCAAGTCGATGCCGTCGATAACATCCAGCGGATCGAGGGTGTTGCCTTTGGATTTGGACATTTTCTGCCCGTAGGCGTCGCGCACCAGGCCGTGGATGTAAACCTCAGAGAAGGGCTTTTCGCCAGTAAGCTTTTCCGACATCATGATCATGCGCGCTACCCAAAAGAAAATGATGTCGAAGCCGGTGACCAACACCGAGGTCGGGTGGTAGGCGGCGAGCTCTTTGCTGGGTTCGGGCCAGCCGAGGGTGGCGAAGGTCCAGAGCGCCGAGCTGAACCAGGTGTCGAGTACGTCTTCGTCTTGATGGAGTTCGACTTCGGGCGCTAGCTGGTATTTGGTGCGGGCGGCCTCGGCGTCGTCGGCGATGTAGCAATTGCCCTCGGCATCGTAGAAGGCGGGAATGCGGTGCCCCCACCAGAGCTGGCGGCTGATGCACCAATCGCGCATGTTGTCAACCCAGGCGAAGTAGGCGTTCTCCCATTGCTTGGGCACGAATTTGATGGCGTCAGAACGCACGGCGTCGCCAGCGGCGCGCGCCAGGCTATCGACGCGCACGAACCACTGGCGGGTCATATAAGGTTCCAGGACGACGCCGGTGCGGTCGCCGCGCGGTGGGCTGTGCTCGTGGTCTTCGATCTTTTCCAGCAAGCCCTGGTCGCGCAGGTCTTGCACTATCTGCTCACGGGCGGCGTGGCGCTCCAGGCTTTGGTATTTCTGCGGCGCGTTGGCGTTCATGTGCGCGGTGGGCGTGAACAGGTTGATGACCTCCATCTCGTGCCGTTGCCCAACCTGGTAATCGTTGAAGTCGTGCGCTGGAGTTATCTTGACGCAGCCGCTGCCGAATTCGGCCTTGACGTAATCGTCGGCGATGATCGGGATGATGCGCTCGGTGTTGGGCACGTGTACTCGCCGACCGACCACGCCCTTGTAGCGTTCGTCGTCAGGATGCACTGCCAAGGCGCCATCTGCCAAGATGGTCTCAGGGCGCGTGGTGGCGATGACCATGTATTCACCTTCAGCGTCGGCGAAGGGATAGCGCACGTGGTACATCTTGCTCGGCTCGAGCTTGGCGCTGATCTCCAGATCGGACACTGCCGTTTGCAGCACTGGGTCCCAATTCACCAGGGCCTCGCCCTGGTAGATCAAGCCAGCTTCGTAAGCCTGGACGAAAGCAGTGCGTACGGCGCGGCAATAGGCGTCGTCCATAGTGAAGCGTTCGCGCGACCAGTCGACAGAGATGCCCAAGCGGCGCATTTGCTGGGTGATGGTCTGGTGCGAGTGCTGCTTCCATTCCCAGATTTTGCCGACGAACTCGTCGCGGTCAAAGTCGCGCCGACTCTTGCCGGTCTCCTGCTTGAGCTTGCGCTCGACCAGCAATTGGGTGGCGATGCCAGCGTGGTCGCAGCCGACCTGCCAGAGCACGTCTTTGCCGAGCATTCTTTGGTGGCGAATGAGCACGTCCATCAGGGTCGATTGGAAGGCGTGCCCCATGTGTAAGCTGCCGGTTACGTTCGGCGGCGGGATCGCTATCGAGTAGCTGGTGCCGCTGCCGCTAGGCTGGAAATACTTGTTTTGCTCCCAAAATTGATACCAATGCGGCTCGATCTGCTTGGGGTCGTAGGTTTTTTCTAACATTAAGTGCTGATTAAGTCTTCTAAAAGAGGGCTCTGGGCGTCGTGCTTGGTGCTGCGTAGGCGCCGCGAACGCACTATGGCTTGCAAATCGGCGAGCGCGCGCTCAAAGTCGTCGTTGCAAACCAGGTAATCGAAGTAGCGGTATTGCAATACGTCGGTGCGCGCTTGCTGCAATCGAGCTTCGACGTCGGCTGGGCTGGGGTCGCCGCGCGAGCTCAGGCGCTGACGCAAAGCATCGAAACTCGGCGGCAGGATGAAGATGCCGACGCAAGGTAATTGCTTACGAATCTGGTGCGCGCCTTGCCAGTCGATCTCAAGGACGACGTCCTGCCCTTGCTGCTTGCGCTTTATCACCTCAGCCTTGGTGGTGCCATAGCTATGCTGGAAGACCTGCGCGAACTCCAGGAAATCACCATTTTGCACCATGCGCTCGAAGGTATCGGGTTGCACGAAGTGATAGTGCTGCCCGTCGACTTCGTGCTTGCGGCGCGCGCGCGTGGTGTGCGAAACCGCTACTGCCAAGCCCTCGCGGCTATTTTCCAGGGCATTAACCAAAGTGGTTTTTCCAGCCCCGGAGGGGGCGGAGATGACGAATAACTCGCCTACTGGCATTGTAATTGTTGCATTCGTTGTTGATAGCGACCGAGGCTGGCGTCAAGGTCGGCGTCGGGTCGCACCAGCTCGGGTTCGGCGGCTTGCAGCTTAACGGCGCTGAAAGGGTAAGGTATTATCATCTTATCCCAACTGCCGAGGCGCACGCCGCTTAATCCGAAGCGGACGGTCATTATCGGCACTTGCAAGCGCCGCGCCAGCCAAATACCGCCCGGGTTGAGTTGCTGGCGCGGGCCGCGGGGGCCGTCGGCAGCGAACAAGACAAAACGATACTTCGGCGCCAACCGCAGCAGGGCACGCATACCCGCCAAGGGCTGCTTATTGCTCGAAGCCGCTACTACGTCGATATTCATGGCTTGCGCGAGCATTCCCGCCAGGCGACCGTCGCGGCTGGGGCTGATCATCGCCAAGGCGCCGCTATCGGCAAAATACTTATAAGCGCCGAAGACCTCCTCGTGCCAGAGCAAGACCACGCGCGTCGCCGTCTCCGCTTCAAGGCTTTGCTGCAAGCGCAAGCTCCGCACCAACGCCCGCAACGCCGCCAACTGCACAGGACGGTTTGGCGGCTCGGACACTACCATAGTGTCTTAGTAAACATCGCCTAACTGCTCAACAACATACTGCGCGTAGCCACGGTTGACGAATAGATGATAGTCGTTCCTGGCGTTGTGCAGCAGCGCCGCGAACACCCCAGCTAATTTTGCCAGTCGCACCTGGTTGGTTGGGAAAGCCAGCGGGTCGATATCGTTGGCGAAGACGCTCTGCAGAGTCGCCCCCGCTGCGGCGCCGCTGACGCGCAATTTGCACAAGCAATAGCTGAGGTCGATACACGAATAGGGCTGCTTGTTGAGCGCTCTGCTGACTACTTGCGGGCTGGCAATAAAATCCAGCGCCAGCCATTGGTCGTCGCCCAAATGCAGCAACTGGCCATCGCCGACGCGCAGGCGCGCTTGCTCGTAGTTCGCCGGCAAGGGCGCGCCGCCAGCGCGTTCGACGATCCTCGCCATCGAGCGCGAAGCCAGGTGCAGATGTAAGCAACTGGCGATGTTGAGTTCTTGCACGCGCAAGCTGTCGCCAGCGTCGAGCAATAGCGACGTCTCGCTGCTTTTGTTGGTTGCGTTATTGCTCATCGGCAAAGCCAGTTAGTAGCGCGCGCGCGTCGACTCGGCTGCCGTCGCTGCGGAGCACGCTGATTTCGTCGGCGGTCAAGCACGACGCCTCAGCCCAACCCAGAGCCAGGATTTTCGTGCCGCAACTGCTGTAGGCGACACAAGCCAGGCTGCCGACCACCGCGTCCGCTGCCATCAGCAATTCGCCGACCTCGGCCTCGCCGCGCAGCAGGAAGTTAAATAGCTGCTGTCCGCCGTTGTTGCTGTCCTCTGAGCTGAGGCGGTAATCGCTCAGTTGGCGTGGTGGCTGATAGTCGAGAGCGGTTTCCACTTGCAAATAGCCATGACCGTGCTCGAGCTGCAGCAGACGGCGTGCGCTGCTACCGAAGGCGCAGATGCCAGCCTTGGTGCCAGCTTCCAGGCAGGATTTCCAGAATAGCTGCGTCAGCGACGGATCCACCAGCAAGAAATAATCGGCGTCGTTGGCAAGGTTGAAGCGCGCGCAGTGGATGGTGGCGTCGTGCCAGATCGGCAAGCTCTGGCAGCTAAATTCGGCGATGTCCAAATTGCCGCTGCCGGTTACTACTGCCAGCAAGCGGCTGCTGTGCACGCCGCTCAGGTTGACGATGCTCCACTTGTGGGTGATGTCGGTCAGGATTACTTGTGAATGCTTGCATAGTTGCCGCAAGCGCGCCCACACTGCCGGCAGGCGCTGCGGGTTGGTGGCGAGCAGGTACTCGCGTTCGCTCAAGCCCCAGAGTTGGCACCAATCGAGCACGCTGCCGTCGGCGCGCAGCAGCGGCAACAGGCTACACGCCCCAGCGCCGACCACGCTGCCCGCCAGGGATTCGATGAATTTGTCCAGGCTGTTACCAGTTATGGCGATCATGCCTTGCGCCGAGGCGTCGTGGATGCCGACGTTGAGCGCGCTTTGGGTAGCCTCGCGCATGGTCGCGGCGGCGAGGCTTTCGGTGAGTTGCGGATAACACTCGACTTCCAGCCAGCCATCGCGCTCCTGGATTTGAGCGCCGACTTGGCTATGCCAATCGTGCAGCGCGCTGCGCATCAGCGGGCGCGGAGCAACATTAGTTGCCAACGCTGCCACCGGCACCGACGCTGCTAGCAGATTATTCTCGCTAACGGGAGCGGCGCTCGCCTCGGGCTGCGCTCCCGGCCAGTAATTCTGCCAGTTGATGTTGAGGCGGACTTTGTTGCTACGGCGACCACGCGGGGCGTCTGCCAATTGCTCGGCGAGTTCTTGCACAGAGGCAAGGCTTTGCTGCAATGCCTGCGGCAGCGGCGACCAATCGCCCGCAGCGGTGCCGACACTGACACAGGGCACTTGAGCACGCTCGGCGAGCCGCGCCAAGCGCGCGTCGGCAACCCAACCGCCGCTGGTGGCGAGGGTGTCGCACTTCAAGAATTGCCGCCCGACGCGCGAATCCACCGGGCAAGTAACGATCTGCTGCAAGCGCTCGCGCCCGGCTTTGAGCTCTATGAGCTTATGCTGCAGCAACAGCTTGATGCCAGCGGCGTCGACCTTCTCCGCCAATTGCTCGTCGACGCTTTCGCGTTCGTCGACTATCAAAACTTGCGCGCCGGCGTCTTGCGCTTGCAGCGCGCTTTGATAGATGCTCGAGTTATTGCCAGCAAAGACGATGCGCCGTCCCGCGAGCACGCCGTGGTAACGCCAGTATTCGTCGACGTGCGCGGCGAGCATGACCCCTGGACAATCTCTATCGGGGACGCGCGGCAGAGCCAGCTCGCGCGCGCCGGTGGCGACGACCACAGCGCGAGCTTGCAGGCGCCAAAGAATATCGCGCCCGTCGCGGTTGCGCTGGTGCGCGAGTAGGCGTCTGGAGTCAAAACCGAGGGCAACACAATTGGTCAACTGCTGCAGCTTGCTGGAGCTATTGAGGCGCGCCAGCGTTTTCTCCAGCCAAAGCTGGTAGCTTTGCTCGTTGACCAGCAGGTCGGTGCCGAGCAGGCTGGCGCCGAGCAGCGGCTTTTGCTCGATCAGACAAACGCGCAAACCCAACTGCACGAGCCGCCGCGCCGCAAGGATGCCGTGCAGCCCACCACCGACGACGGCGACATCGGCAAATAAATTGTTGGCGCGCTGCGCGCGCGTGGCACCAGCAGCGACCTCCAATGGTCGCGCCGCCGAATAGGCTTGCGCGCGCAAGCCGGGATAGATCGGCAAGTCGCGCGCGCACAGGCTGTTGCTCGGGTGGCAATTCAACTCGCGCACTCGGAACTCGGGTATGTAACCGTCGCCGCTGGCTATTGCTACTGAAGAGTTGGCTGCCAGCAGCACGCCGTTGGCTAGTAGCGCCGACGCCAGGCTATCGCCAGCATAACCCGTGTACTGGCGTTCGCCGCCGTTGGCGCCGATGTAGCTGAAATCGACAGTCTGCTCGCTATCGATCAGCAAACCGCTGCGTTGCGTATCCGTGAACATCTAAATCGCCTCTGCTTGCGCGTCAGCAAAGCGGCGCCAATCGAATGCCCGCAAAGCTGGGTGTAGATTCCCATGCACCAAGCTATGCGCCAGGAATTCGCCCACGGCTGGCGCCAAATCGCCGCTGCAAGCCCAGCCGCAACTCAGCAAAAGCCCGGGCGCGTAATCGATAGCCACCAGCGGCGCTTGGTCCAAGCCGCTTTCCAAGTCAGTCTCCAGGCAACTGCTCAGGCGTAGATCGTTCAGGCCGGGCAGCAATCGCGACCAACTCGCTAGCGCCTCGTAACTACGGCTGCGCTCGCTGCTGATGCTGATGACGCCGCGACTGTCCTGGCTCAGCCACGAGCGGGTGTCGAGCGAGTATAGCAAGGGTTCGAGCCAAGCCGAGCTCGGGGCGCTGCGCCAAAGTTGCCATTGCTGGCGCTGCATAGGCAGTTCGCGACCGACCAAATCGCTGATGGCGCTGGCGTGGTGTTGGCAACAGCAAGCCACCTTCTGCGCGTGCACGCTGGATTCGCCCAGTTGTAGACTTACGCCCGAGGCACCGTCGGCGTCGATGGCAGTGGGTGGGCAGGATTCGACCAGGTCGACGCCCTGGCTGTGCAAAGCTCCAGCGTAGCTGGTGAGTAATTCGAGTTCGTCTACCAACTCGACCTCGGGCTGCCAGGATGCGGCGACGCTGTCGACCGCGAGCTCGGGTAAGAGTTGCTGAAATTCGGCGGCTGCGAGCAGAGTGTTGTTGATGCCAGCGCGCTGACCGTGCAAGCAAAAGCCGCGCGCGTAAGCCAGCGCTGGCGGCGTCTCTGCCAGGCTCAGCAAGCCGCGAGTTGCTGCCTTGCTGGCTTTGCCAGTGGCGCTAGCAAGCCCAAGGCGCAATTGCTGCGAGCGTTGGCTCAGCGCCAGGTAATTCCAACGGCTGCGATCTGCTGGCAGCGAATAAATACCGCTCGGAGCATCGCCGAAATAATCCGGCGCCACCACTGCGATGTCGCGGATATTGTGCTGGCGCAACAGGTAGTAAGCCGTCGCCAGCGCGGTAGCGCCGCCGCCGATGACCACAACCTCGTAGCGATCGCGGCTCGGCTGCAGACTGCTGATGCTTTGCTTCGACATGCTGCCTGAACCTTAGTGCTTCCTGGCGGCAGTAGTGTCCAGCAAGGCTGCCAAGGCTTGCTGGGGTTGACCGTCCGGGAGGCTTTGCAAGTGCTGACGCGCTTGGCTCAAGTATTGCTGCGCCTGTTGCAAGCAGGGCTCAAAGCAGGCATTAGCCTCCATAGCCGCGACTACCCGCTGCAGCGTGGCAGCGCTCGCGCTGGGGTCGCCGAATTGCTCTAGTAAGCTATTGTCGCCGCTTTGTAGAGCGACGATCAAAGGCAGCGTGTACTTGCCTTCACGGTAGTCCTGCCCAGGGTTCTTGCCCGATTCGCTGGCGACGGCGCGGTAGTCGAGGACGTCGTCGACTATCTGAAAAGCCATGCCGAAGCTATGGCCAAAGCTGCGCGCGGCTTGGATTTGCGCCGGTGCCGCGCCCGCGCGCAACGCCGCGCCTGCGCTGGCGCAAGCGAACAGGGTCGCGGTTTTGCGCGCGATGATGTCCAGATACTTGGCTTGGTCTATGGGCTTGGTCTTGCTGTCGAGCTGCTCGACCTCGCCGCCGGCGATGTTGCGCACCGTGCTGGTCAATAAACCCAGTATTTCCAGGCTGCCGAGCTCGACTGCCATCTCCAGGGATTGCGCGTACAAATAGTCGCCGCTGAGCACGCTCTTGGCATTGCTCCAATTTTTGTTGGCAGTGAGCTTGCCGCGGCGGAGCTCGGAGTTGTCGACTATATCGTCGTGTAGCAGAGTGGCGGCGTGGATCAATTCGACGATGGCGGCGAAGGTGAGTTGTCCGTCGTCGACCTCGCCCAAAGCCTCGGCAAAGTGCAAAGCCAGCAGCGGTCGCATCCGCTTGCCGCCGCTATTGAGCAAATAGCCCGCGACCTCGGTGATGGTGGCGCTATGCGCGCTCGACAGGGCATTTTCTATTATTCGATCTACAGCCGCCAGGCGTTGGTGAACTGTTGCTAGGGGGAAGGACATATGTCGGCGGCGGTAGCTGTAAGGGTGCAAATGGTGATTTTAACGCCTCTATGCATACTCAGCAAGCAAGTCCTCAGCTTTACCGGCTTGGCGCACCGCGCCATTTTGCAGAATGATAACCTGGTGGGCGATGGCGTAAGCCACGTTGAGGTCGTGGGTAATCAAAAGGTACGCCAGTTGTAGACGTTGTTGTAAGTCGCGAAGCAGCTTGAGTATATTTTCTTCGATGCTCTTATCGAGCGCCGAGGTCGGCTCGTCGAGAATCAAAAACTTGGGCTCCAAAACCAAAGCGCGGGCGATGCAGATACGCTGCTTTTGCCCACCAGAAAATTGATGCGGAAAACGCTCGATGGCGTTGGCGTCCAAGTCTACTTGCTGCAGGGCGTCGACCATGCGCTGGCGTTTGTGCTCCGGGGCGAGCTCGGCGTAGTGCAAATCCAGCGCCTCGCCGATCAAGTCTTGCACGCGCATTCGGGGGTTGAGGCTGGTGTTGGGGTCTTGGAAAATCATCTGCATATTTTTGCGCAGCGCGCGCATGGCGCCCTCGCGTCGACCGCTGACGCGTTGACCGCAGAAGTGCACCGCGCCGCTGTGCGCTTGCAAGTTGAGCAAGGCGTTGGCGAGCGTGCTCTTGCCAGCGCCAGAGTTGCCCAAGAGCGCCAGGGTTTCGCCGGCGGCTATATCCAAGTCCAAGGGTTGCAGCGCCTCGACGTAACCTTGCACTCTCTGCAAAATACCGCGCTTTTGCGGATAGCGCACGCCGAGCCCGCGCGCTTGCACCACTGCCTCCGTGTCTGCGGCTACTGGCGCCGCCATGCGCGGCAGCGCGCGCAATAATTTTTGGGTATAGTCGTGTTGCGGTTGATCGAAGACGCGCTCGATGCTGCCAGCCTCTATGCAGCGCCCCTGCTTGAGCACGAGCACGGAGTCGGCGAGTTGGCGCACCATCGAGAGGTCGTGGCTGATGAGCAAATAAGTCAGTCGGCGTTCGCGCTTGAGGTTTTGTAAAAGCTCGATAATTTGCCCTTGCACGGCTTTGTCGAGAGCGGTGGTCGGTTCGTCGAGAATTATCAGCTCGGGGTTATTGACCAAAGCTAAGGCGATGAGCGCGCGCTGGCGTTGACCGCCAGAGAGCTCGTGGGGAAAGCTGAGGGCAAAGCGTTCCTCAGCCAGGCCTACTTCGGTTAAGATTGTCCGCACGCGCGCGCGCACCGTGCTCGCGGCGAGAGTAGGGTCTTTGACCAGTAAACTTTCGCCGATCTGCTGCTGGATGCGGTGCAGCGGGTTCAAAGCCGATAGCGGATTTTGGAACACGCAAGCGATGCCTTGGCCGCGCAAGGAGCAGAGTTCGTCTTCGGAGCGCTTCAATAAGTCGTCGCCGCGCCAGTAGATCGCTCCCGAGACTCGGGCTGGGGCTGGCTGCAAACCGAGTATTGCCAGCGCACAGCTCGATTTACCCGAGCCGCTCTCGCCCACTAGAGCCAAAGCTTGCCCAGCTTGCAGCTTAAAATTTAGGTCGTGCAGGGCTGGAGCTTCGCCGTAACATAAACTTAAATTTTCTACACGTAATACTTCCATAACTTAATCCATGGCGCTCAACGAACAACTAACAGCCACCCCGGCAGCCGAAGCCAGCGCCCAATTCGATATTGGCGTAACCCCTCCGGCTTCGACCTCCGCCGAGCAAGCGGTGCTCGGCGGCATTATGCTCGACGAACAAGCTCTGGACGACCTTGACACGCGCCTCAGCGCCAACGATTTTTACGATAGTCGGCACAAGCTGATATTCGAGGCCATAGCCAAGCTCGCCAGTGACCGTAAGAATATCGACATGGTTACTTGCGCGGCGCGCTTGGAGGCTAGCGGTCAGTTAGAAAACGCTGGCAGTATGGCGTACTTAGCGGAGTTGACGCAGAACATCGGCACCATCGCCAACGTCCCCGCTTACGCCGAGATCGTGCGTAGCTATTCGATACTACGGCAATTGATCCACGCTGGCGGCCAGATAATCCAAAATTCTTACCAAGCGCAAGGTCGCGATTCGCAGGAAGTGATCGACGAAGCCGAACGCATAATTTACATGATCGGCGAGCGCGAAAGCACGGTCGGCGCGCCTAGCCACATCGGCGATGGGCTCACCAGCACTTTCGACCATCTGCAAAAGTTGATGGATAGTAACAGCGAGCTGCCGGGATTATCCACTGGCTTCACGCAGTTGGACAAGATGATCGGCGGTTTAGTACCTGGGGATTTGATAATTTTAGCCGCGCGCCCGGGCTGCGGCAAGACCGCTTTTGCGCTCAACATCGTCAATAATCTTATGCGCAAGGAGAAGAGCAGCGGTTATTTATTTTTCTCGCTGGAGATGGCGACCGAGCCGGTTGTCATGCGCCTGCTGGCAAACCGCGCCAGCGTGCGCCACGACCTGCTGCGCAACGGCAAGCTCGAGAGCAACGAGAGCGAAGACTTCCGCAAGCTAACCGCAGCTTCCTTGCAAATGGAGGATTCGGCGCTGTACATCGACGAGGCGCAAGGGCTGACGATCACCGAAATTCGCTCGCGCATTCGGCGGGTCAGCAGGACGATGCAAAGCAAAGACAGGAAGCCGCTGAAAGTGGTGTTCATCGATTACTTGCAGCTCATACATTCCGATAGGAGCCGACGCCTGGAAAACCGCGCCACCGAGATCGGTGAAGTCTCGCGGATGCTGAAAACCATGGCGAAAGAATTCGGCGTCGCCGTGGTCGCCATGAGCCAGCTCAACCGCTCCATTGAGGCGCGCAGCGATAAAAAGCCGATGCTCTCGGACTTGCGCGAATCCGGCTCCATTGAGCAAGACGCCGACGCCATCATGTTCTTGCACAGGCCTCGGGAGCCTGGCAACAAAGGTATGCAGACCAGCGACAACCAAGAGCAATCGGATAGCGACGACGAAGCCGAAGCCAATACCGACTACACCAAACCGCACAGCGTCGATATACTGTTACTGAAAAATCGCAACGGCAAGACTGGTAGAGTTACGACTCGCTTCACCCCCGACTATCAGCGCTTTGAGCCGCGCGCTTGGAACTCTGTCTCCTCGCAGGATGTGCAGTATGACACTATCAGAGCCGATTAGCGATTTCAGACCTTGGCAAAAAGGCTTTTTTTGCCCACAGCGTTGTTCGCAAATGCTCATTTACTATTCAATAAACTGCTCTTCGCTGCGAGCTTAAGAACAAAAATATTCGTTTTTTGCACGCGGTCTCAAGTTATGCAAAACTCTCGATTTGTCCAACAACTACTCAAGAGCTGCTCTCCATCAGCATAGACCATGAAAAAAAAGGTAGTAATAACCGGCATTGGCTTATTGACCTGCCTCGGCAACGACACTGCCAGCAACTGGCGGCGCTTGCTCGCCGGCGAAAGCGGCATCGGCGCCATAGAATCCTTCGACGTCTCGACGTTCACTACTCGCTTCGGCGGCGAATTGCGCGACTTCAACCCAGTGGATTGGATGAACGCCAAGGAAGTCCGCAAGTGCGATAAGTTCATCCAGTACGCCATGGCCGCTGGCACTATGGCATTACGCGACGCCGGCATTGAGCCCAACCCTGAGCATAGCGAACGTTACGGCGTTTGCCTGGGCTCGGGCATCGGCGGCATCGGCGGCATCCAAGACACCCACAACACTTACCTCAAGCAAGGCGCGCGCCGCATCCAACCCTCCTTTGTGCCTGGGCACATCATTAATATGCCCGCTGGCTATTTGTCGATGGCTTATGGTTTACGCGGTCCTTCATTGGCTTGCGCCACCGCCTGCACCACTGGCACGCACATGATCGGCTTGGCGAAGCGCATGATCGAATACGGCGACGCCGATGTCGTCGTCGCTGGCGGTTCGGAAGCGCCGATATCGCCACTGGGGCTCGGCGGCTTTTGCGCCGCGCGCGCGCTATCGACGCGCAACGACGACCCGCAAGCGGCGTCAAGACCTTGGGATAAAGACCGCGATGGCTTCGTGCTCGCCGAGGGCGCGGGCATTATCGTGGTCGAAGAATTAGAGCACGCGCGCGCGCGCGGCGCGCGCATCTATGCCCAGCTCAGCGGCTTTGGCATGAGCTCCGACGCCCACCACGTTACTGCTCCGCCCAGCGACGGCAACGGCGCGCTGCGCTCAATGCAACTGGCGCTGCAAGACGGCGACGTCCGCCCCGAGCAAATAAACTACATCAACGCCCACGGCACCTCGACCCCGCTCGGCGACGTCGCCGAATTACGCGCGGTGAAAGGCCTCTTCGGCGCCCACGCTTATAAACTCGCGCTCAGCTCGAGTAAATCCATGATAGGACACTTGCTCGGAGCCTCGGGTTCGGTGGAAGCCGCCTATTGCGCGCTAGCGCTCGCCGAGCAGATAGCGCCGCCAACTTTGAACCTGGATAACCCCGATGAAGAGTGCGATCTCGACCTCATACCGCAACAGGCGCGCAAGATGGACATCGAATACGCCCTGAGCAATTCCTTCGGCTTCGGCGGCACTAATGGCTCGTTGCTGATGCGGCGTTACGCCGGCTGACGACTTGAGTCATTTTTGCCGACGGTCTCAGCATTGTGCAAAACTCTTGATTTACTGAACAAAGCTAATAACGAGCATGAAGAAAAGCAACTGGCTGGCTTTACCACTACTACTATTGCTCGCTGCTAACGCTGGAGCGAGTAACGCCGCCAATCCTTACGCCGACGTGCCGCTCGCCACTGCCACCATGAGCAGTCTTGCGGCTGGCATCAACTACATCGCCCTACCCGAGCCCCTGCCCACCGAGGCTCCCGCCGGACAGATCGAAGTTATCGAAGTCTTTTGGTACGGCTGCCCGCATTGCAATCGCTTCCAGCCCTACATCCACGATTGGCAACAGCGCATGGACGCAGACGTGGTCTACTTCAAGCAAGTGCCAGCACCATTCAACGCCACTTGGGAGGTGCACGCGCGCACCTACTTCACAGCGCAAGCGCTGCGGGTTATCGACCGTAGCCACGCCGCTTT
Organism: Gammaproteobacteria bacterium; assembly: GCA_965229495.1. Classification (GTDB taxonomy): domain Bacteria; phylum Pseudomonadota; class Gammaproteobacteria; order CBDBNL01. The sequence goes on along the minus strand of OZ245880.1, from coordinate 1,933,940 downwards.
CTTTAACGCCATCCATAACGAACGCCGCGCCTTATTCAGCAAAGGTAGGATCGCCGACTACTTCACCGAGTTCGGCGTCGAAGCCGACCAATTCGAGCAGGTATTCGATTCCTTCGGCGTCAACGCGCGTATTGATTCCGCCATTAACACCTTAATCCAATGGCAAATCAACAGCGTGCCGACTCTACTGGTCAACGGCAAATACAAGGTCAACAGCACTCTAGCCGGCTCCGAAGCCAACATGATAAAGATCATGGAAATGCTCATCGAGCGCGAGAAATTGCTGCTACCGTAGGTAGCTCATTAATTCTAAAATTAATCAAAGAGACAAAACCATGCGCATACTAATTTTCACCCTCAGTCTGCTGCTAGCTGCTTGCGGCGGTAAAGACGACAGCGATCAGCCCAATCCTTACGGCAGTCAAAGCGGCAACCAAGTTACCGAGGTCGCAGCACACGAAGACTTCTACGCCGACGTACCCTTGGCGAGTGCCACTGTCAATAATCTCGCAGCAGGAGTCAACTACGTCGTCTTACCCGAGCCCCTGCCCACCGAAGCGCCAGCGGGTAAGGTCGAAGTCATCGAAGTATTCTGGTACGGTTGCCCGCATTGCAACCGCTTCCAGCCCTACATCCACGATTGGCAACAGCGCATGGACGAGGACGTGGTCTACTTCAAGCAAGTGCCAGCGCCGTTTAATCCCGCTTGGGAGGTGCACGCGCGCACCTACTACACGGCGCAAGCGCTGCGGGTCATCGACCGTAGCCACGCCGCCTTCTTCAACGCCATCCACAACGAGCGCCAGGCTTTATTCAGCAAAGGTCGGATCGCCGATTACTTCACCAGGTTTGGCGTTGAGAGCGACCAATTCGAGCAAGTATTCGATTCCTTCGGTGTTGATACGCGCATCAATTCGGCGAAGAATACCCTGGCGCAATGGCAGGTCAATGGCGTGCCCATCCTGCTGGTCAACGGCAAATACAAAGTCAATTCGGGCAGCGCTGGCTCCGAGGCCAACATGATCAAGATTCTCGAGTTACTCATTGAGCGCGAGAAATCGCTGCTGTCAGAGGGCTAGGACTGGCGACCGTGTCTTTCTACCAAAGCCTCGCGCGTATCGGCGGACGCCTGGGCAATAAGCACGTGCTGTTCAAGCACGGCTTTAACCTCTCGCCGATGTACCGCCGCAGCACTGGCCGAGTGCTGAGCGTTACTCCCGATCTGCTCAAGATCAGCGTGCGCCTGCCGATAAGCTACAAGAACCGCAACTATGTCGGCTCGATATTTGGCGGCAGCATGTTTTCCGCGGTCGACCCCATGCCGATGGTGCAATTGATCAACCTGCTGGGCGCGGACTACGTCGTTTGGGATAAATCGGCGGAAATCTTCTTCAAAATTCCCGCGCGCGAAGACTTGTACGCCGACTTCGAATACTCCCCAGAGGAGCTTGAAGATATTCGCCAGCGAGTGCAAGAACAGGGTGAGATCGAGATCGTCAAAACTACCCAGCTCACCAACGCCGCCCGCGACAAGCTTTACTGCGAAGTACACAAAAAGCTCTACGTCGCGACCAAAGCGCATTTCAAGGCCAAACGCCAGCAGCGCGCGGCGGCGAGTGCCTGATAAACCTCCAACTTCATCTCAGGGAGCAGAACCATGGACAAAAGAACCATACTCATAACCGGCGCCAACCGCGGCATCGGCTTGGCGATAGCCCAAGGCTTGGCGCAAAACACCAACGACACCATCCTGCTCGCCTGTCGCAACATACGCGGTGGCTTACGCGAGACCGAGCGCATGGGCCCGCACACCGACGTCATGCGTATCGACTTAAGCTATATGGAGCATTTAGAGCGCGATATTGACGATATCCTCTACGAGCACCCGAGGATCGATGTGCTCATCAACAACGCCGCCGTGCTGCACCAGGGCAATTTCATGCAAGTTGGCATGAGATTGCTGCATGACTCATTACAGGTGAACGCCATCTCCGCCATGTACATGATGCAGAGCGTGCTGCCGAAGATGATCGAAAATAATTATGGGCGCATCGTCAACATATCCTCGGGCTGGGGCTCGTTTCGCAGCGGTCTCACTGGACCTAGCGTCTATTCGATAGCCAAAGCCACCTTGAACGCGATCACGCTCAGCGCAGCGCAAAGCGTCTCGGGCAACGTCAAAATCAACGCCATGTGCCCGGGCTGGGTACGCACCGAAATGGGCGGCGCCAACGCCGAACGTTCGCCCGAGCAAGGCGCCGAAACCGCAATCTGGCTCGCCAACCTCGACGCCGACGGCCCCTCCGGCGGCTTCTTCCGCGACAAAAAGCCTATCGATTGGTGATTGTGAGAGTCTTGCACAATTCGAAGCGCGGGTAAGCTGGCGGCTGGGCGCGCGGGCGGGACGCGTACGTGCCTAGGGGTGTTTGTTGCTTTTGTGCTAGGTTTTGAGGAGTTCTTGCAGTTCGAGGAGGCGGCGGTGGTAGTGGGTTTGGTCGATGATTTGCTCGGCGGCTTGGAGGTGGTGGGTGATGGCTGGTTGGTTTTGGTCAAGATCTTGGTCGGTGCGGGTGCGAAGGAGCTTGGCGGTGGCGAGGTGGTAGTCGCAGAGGTAGAGCTGCATTTCGCCGCGCTCGGCGATTTCGAAGACTTCTTGGAGGTCTTGATCGGCTTTGCCGTATTGACCTTGCTGGTGGTAGAGCTCGGCGCGCGCGAGGAGGCCGCGAGGTAGGTCGTCTTGTTGGTCGGCTGCGCGTAGGCCGTCGACGGCTTGATCGAGGTGATTCTGCGCTTGCTCTGGCTGCTGATGTTGCAGATAGGCGCGACCGAGACTGAGATAGTCTAGGGAGATACCGAGTAACCACTTTCTTCGCGTAGATATAGCTAGAGCGTATTGGGCTCTTTCTAGCACTTGTTGACTTTTGCCCAGCGCCATCAGGAGGCCACAGTATTGAAAGCCTGACACCGAATAGAGCTCTGGGTGCTGGGGCTCATGCTGCTTTTGCAAGGCTTCGGCGGCTTGGAATAGCTTGAGAGCGGCGTTTTGCTCGCCGTATTGGTGTAGGGCGTCGGCTTGTGTAGAGAGTGTTAATACACGCGAGGATAAATCCTCGGAGCGGTAGGCGTGGTTGACGCTGCGCTCGGCGCTGGCAACGGCGGCTTTGATGTTGCCGAGGGCGAGTTGGAGTTGGCTGAAGTTGCTTGCGTTTATAGCTGCACCTTCCCAGTTTTCTCGTTGGGCGCGTATATGTTCACCAGACTGCATGGGCTGCTGGGCTTCGCTTAGGCGACCCAGGGCGCGCAACCGATAGCCAGCCCAGCTAAGTACTGAGCCTTTACCATCGGCTTTTAAGTCTGCTGATGGAGCGTGCCAGGTAGTGGTAAAGAAATTTGCCAGCGTTGCCAAGTCATCGCCAAAGGCGCCGAGTTGTCTACATAGATAGTTTTCTCCTAAGCGCCTAATACGCGGTAAGTAGACTTCCTCCAATGCTTGCTGGTGCAAGCCAGCGGCGCAGCCGTGGGCAACGGCGCGAAAGAGCGGCTGCATTTCTTCGAGGGTGTCGGGTTGCTCTTTGCTTGGTAGGTTTTTGTAGTAGTCGTAGAGCTTGGTGTGCGCGGCGCGCCAGGCTTTTGGAGATTGACTTTTTAGTTGGCGGGCGAAGTAGGCGCGAATAAGCGGGTGGCAGTCGAGTTGGTCGTCTTGGGGATTGTTGGCTTGGGCGAGTAAGCGGTGATCGTCTCGCAGCGCGGCGATGGCGCTGCTCCAAGCGTTTGGATCTATGTCTTGGGTGAGCTGGGGGATTTGCTCCTGCTGCAGGACTTGCAGCACGCTTTGTTCGATAGGGTGGTCGAAGAGGCCGAGCAATCGGAGTAGGGCGAGTTCGGTGCTGTGCTGATTATCTTCGCTAAACCACTCTTCGTAGGCTTGCATGACTTTGAAAGCGTGGCGGCTGTCTCTATCTAAGCTTTGGGGGTCTAGAAGTTCGGGGATTTGGTCGCGCTGGCGGATATCTCCTCTGTAGCGGCGGTGCAAGAGGTTGCCGAGTAGGCTGATAGAGAGCGCGTGGCAGGCGTATTCTTCTGCGGCTTTGTGGAGGTCTTCATCGGTGCCTTGGACTTGGAGGTCTCTGAGTAGCTCGACGGCGTCTGCTGCTTGGAGGTTGTCGAGGTTATGGTGGACGACTTGACGCTGGTGGTCGCAGAGTTCGTAGACGGCGATGCGCGTGGTTATAACGCAAAGCCCTTGGTTGTTTAGCGCCATGGTTTTGAGCATTTGCCGCAGGGCGCGGTCTTTGAGCTCGCCACGGTTGGCTGAAGTGGCGTGTTGCAGTGGTTCGAGGCCGTCGAGGATTAGTAGACAGCGGCGCTGGCTGAGCAATTCGGCTAGATATTCGCCGCGGTCTTCTTCTACGGTGAACTTTTTGTTTGGCTCTTTGAGTTTGGCAAAGGCGTGGTCGAAGAACAGCCTGGAGGAAATTTGCTTGTCTTCGCTGGCGCCTTGCGAGTAGAAAGACCAAGCGATGAGCGCGTTGATGTCCGTGGCGTTATCGGCGATAGCTCGGTCGAGCCAGTGGCGCAGGAGCTTGGTTTTGCCGGTGCCACCGGAGGCAACAAATTCGACGATGGTGGTTTTTTTGCTCCGCCAAGCTTTGTTGAGTAGTTTTAATTCGTCTTTACGACCGAAGAATTTGCCAGCAATGGTGGGTAGGCGGTCGCTGAGGATGGTGGGGGTTGAGGTGGTAGTTGATTCAGGAGTTGTGAGTTTATTGAGGCTTGCTTTGACTTTTCGAGCTAGGCTAGTAAGAGCTTGGTCTTGTTGAGGTTCGGTTAGTGTTGATAGAGCTATATTATCCTTAAAGCCGCCTGCGATCGTACTAAGCCAAGGTATGTCTTGCCAAGCACAGGGTTTTATGATCAAGGGGATTAGTAGCATACCTACTTGATCTCGGCGGTTGAGCAAGGCGGGGATTTCTTTCGTGCGGATAAAGTTTGAGGTGAGGAAGTCATTACTAATAAGCATGATGCCAACGTCGAATTGGTTTAATTCGCGCTTGATTACTAGCTGCCAGTCATCGCCAGGTTTGATTTGTCGATCTTCCCACACCTTGAAATGACCTTCGAGTTCTAGAACCTTCAATGCCTTTTGTAAACGATCTTTCCAGTTTTCGTCTTGGTGGCTGTAGCTGATGAATATTTTGTTCATGGGGTTTTGGGTGAGGGATTTTGGTTATTTTGACTTTAATCCGTGCTTGGTAAATACAAGCACAGATTGTATCTGGGGTTGCTGATTTGTAGTCGGCAGGAGGCGAGCTTGCGAGCATCCCAAAGGCACTTGGTTTATTACAGCGCCGCTGCTTTGAGGGGATTGTTATTGGGCGAGGTCTTTGGTTGGTTGGCTGAATATGAGATTGGTGTTTATAGTTTAGGTGGGTGGTCGTTTGGGGAGACGCCCATGCGGGCGTCTCCAGCCAAGTACAACTTGGCGCTCCCAGCCTGCTCCTTGGCTTCCCAGCCAAGTACAACTTGGCGATCCCAGTGACGCCTGCGCATCCAGGTCGGCGCGGCTATTAGCGCTGGTAGACGTTGGTGGGGGTGATGGATTGGATGCGGTGGGTGGCGGCGAGGCCCATGGTGGTTTTGAGTTCTTTTTGGAGGATTTCGAGCATTTGGCTGACGCCTTGCTGACCGCGGGCGCCGAGGGCGTAGACCATGGCCCGGCCAAGGAGGACGCCGGAGGCGCCGAGGGCGCAGGCGCGGAAGATGTCGATGCCGGTGCGGACGCCGGAATCGAGCAGTAGCTCGACATCATCGCCGACTGCTTGTTTGATTGCCGGGAGGAGGCTGATGCTGCTGCCGGCGCCGTCGAGCTGGCGACCGCCGTGGTTGGAGATGACGAGGGCTTTGATGCCCATGCTTTGGGCTATCTTGGCGTCTTCGGCGTCCATGATGCCTTTGAGTATGACCGGGCCGCCCCACTGCTTTTGTATCCATTCGACGTCTTGCCAATTGAGGGTCGGGTCGATTTTTTCGGCAGCCCAGACTATGAGGCTGGCGAGGTCGTCAACGCCATTGGCGTGGCCGATGACGTTGCCGAAGGCGCGATAAGGGCTGCGCGCCATGCCCCAAGCCCACTTGGGCTTGCTGAGGATGTTGAGTAAGTTTTTGAGGTTGGGGCGCAGGGATAGTTGGTTTTTCAGGTCTTTGTGGCGCTGACCGAGCATGGGCAGGTCCATGGTGATGACGAGCGCCGAGCAGCGCGCGGCGCGGGCGCGCTCGATGAGGCCACGGACGAAGTCGCGATCTCGGACGACGTAGAGCTGAAACCAGAAGGGGCGCTGGGTGGCAGCAGCGACTTGCTCGATTGAGCAAATGGACATGGTGGAGAGGGTGAAGGGGACGCCGAAATCGCGCGCGGCGCGGGCGGCGAGGATTTCGCCGGCGGGGTGCTGCATTCCCAACATGCCGATGGGCGCGAGCGCTGCGGGGATGGCGGCGTCGCTGCCGAAGAGGTGGCAATTAGTTTGCACGTCTGAGATGTCGACTCCGACTCGTTGGCGAATGCTGATGCGCTGGAAGTCGAGCTGGTTCTGGCGGAAGGTGGATTCGGTGTAGGAGCCGGATTCGCAGTAATCGTAAAACATTTTCGGCACGCGGCGCTGGTAGAGCGCGCGCAGGTCTTCGACTGAGGTGATGATGGTCATGGTGTGGTGATAAGTTGTTATGAGAGTTTTGCATAACTTGAGACCGCGTGCAAAAAACGGCTATTTTTGTTCCCAGCTAGGCAGCAAAGCGCAGTTTATTCAATAGTAAATGAGCATTTGCGAACAACGCTGGGGGCAAAAAGAGGCCTTTTTGCAAAGGTCTCGTTATGCCATGCCTACTGGCGTTGAATTCGGGCGGATGTCGTCGGGGCGCGAGTGTAGGATGGCGCTGAGCTGGGCTTGGAGCTGGGCGTGGTCAGGATGGTTGAAGATGTTGGTCAGTTCATGGGGGTCGGCTTTGAGGTCGTACATTTCACCAGCGCCCGATTGCAGGTCGACGGTGAGCTTGGCGCTGCGCGAGCGCGCGGTGCGCAGGCTGAGGCCGACGCCGACGCGCCCGGGCAATAATTCCCATTCGCTCAGGGCGCCAGCGCGGGTTTCGCTGCCAGCGATGACGCCGCGCAGCGAGCGCCCATGGATGGGCATGAGGCTGTCGGCTTGCGCCCAATCGAGGAAGGTGGCGCCAAAATCGAGGGTGGAGACCGGCTGGTGGTTGCTGGTGCCGGTGGCGATGTTGGGGCCTTTGACGATGGCTTTGACATTGAGCAAGCCTTCGAAGGGCATGGGGCCTTTGAGCACGAGGCCGTGGTCGCCGAGCCAGTCGCCGTGGTCGGAGGTGTAGACGATGTAGGTGTTGGCGGCTAGTCCTTGCTGCTCGAGCGCGGTGAGGATGCGGCCGACCGAGTGGTCGACGAGGGCGATTTGCCCGTAGGTGTTGGCGATGACTTCGCGCAGGTGCGTATCGCTCAATTCCGCCATACGCGAGTATTGTTCGCGGATGGCTCTGTGCTCCGCCGGGATGTCGCTTTCGAGCGCGGCGCGGTGCCACCAGGGACGGGTGTCGAGCTGCCGCGTGCGGTGCTGGGGTAGGTCGACGTCTTCGGGGCGATGCAATGATGCCCAGGGTTCGGGTGCGTCAAAGGGATGGTGCGGATCCGGGAACGAGACCCAGAGGCAGAAGGGCCGCTGGTGCTCTTGCCTTATGAAGTCGATGGCGCGGTCGGCGATCCAGGTCGAGTTGTGCCAGGCGACTGGGAGCTTGGACGACCACACTTGCGGCGCGCCGTGGTGGTCGCGGTGGCTTTGCCAGAGTAGTTGGTTTTTCAGCTCGCTGCGGCCGTCGGCGTAATACCATTCTTCGTAGGCGAGGCCAGCGGGTGGGCGCTCTGGTAGCCACCAATTGTGACCGAGGACGAGGAGTTCGGCGTGGTCGAAGCCCATGTAGGGGCCGCGCCAACCGGCTGGTACGCGCGCCGAGCCGCTGATGCTTTCGACTGTGCCGGTGTCGGCGAAGGTGTGGTAGGTGGCGAAGTGGGCTTTGCCGATTTTGCCGGTGTGGTAGCCAGAGGCGGCTAAGGAACCGGCGAAGCCTTTTTCTCCGAGCTCCGGGTCAAGGTCGATACCGTTATCGTGGACGCCGTGGGTGCGCGGCAAGAGGCCGGTGAGGATAGAAGCGCGCGCGGGCTGGCAGACGACGCAGGGGGTGATGACTGTTTCCAGGCTCATGCCTTCGGCGGCGAGCAGGTCGAGGTGCGGCGTCTGCACTTTGCGGCCGCGAAAGCCGTAGCAATCGCCGCGCTGCTGGTCGGAGGTGATGAAGAGGATGTTGGGTTGGGGCATTATTTTCTCAGGCTGAAGGTGATTACGCCCAGGGTAAGCATCATAAAGACGAGGGCGATGGGGCTGGTGAAGAGGAACAAGGGGTCGCCGCCAGTGGCAGTGAAGGCTTGGCGCGCGGTGGCTTCGAGGTTGCCGCCGAGGATGAAGGCGATGACGAAGGGCAGCGGCGACATGTCGACCCGGCGCATGGCGTAGCCGAGCAGGCCGAAGCAGATGGTGATCCAAATGGCGATCATTGAGGTTTCCTGCACGTAGATCGCGGTTAGCGTTAGCAGCAATACTATGGGCAAGAGGCGGTTTTTCGGTACACGCGCGACAAAGCCGATCCAGCGCATGAAGGCGCCGCCGATAGTCCAATTCAAGGCGTTGGCGATGAACATGGCGGTGAAGATGCCGAAGGCGGTGACCATTTCCGGATTGAGAGGGCTATCGCCGACGCCGCCTTCCAAGCGGAATACCGAGGGGCCGGGGTTGAAGCCGCCGATGGAGTCCATCGCCAGTATTAGAAACACTGCGGCGGCGTTGCCTGGGATGCCGAGCGATAAGACCGGGATGAGGTTGGCGCCGGAGACCGAGCTATTGGCAGCTTCGGTGGCGGCTATGCCTTCGGGTGCGCCTGCGCCGAAAGCGGGTTGTTGGGTGTTGCTGTTGGCGGCGTGGCGGCGTTTGCCAGCGGCGTAGCCCATAGTGGCGGCAAGCGTCGAGCCAACTCCGGGGAGCGCGCCGACGATGGTGCCGATGCCCGCCGAGCGCGCGATGTAGGGCAACAGGCGGCGGAGCTCGGCGCGGGTGAGTTTGCTGGTTTTTGCTGCGGTGGTGGCAGTTTGGCTGCTTGTGGCTTGACCTCTATAAATGTCTTCGAGCGCTTTGAAGACTTCGCCGAGAATGAGCACGCCGAGCACGGCGGCGGCGATGGGTACACCTTGCGCTAGCTGCTCCTGGCCGAGGGTGAGACGCGGGTGAAAGTCTTCGCCGGTGGCGATCATCGCTGCCAATAGTCCCAAGCCCATGGAGATGATGCCTTTGCCGACCGAGCTGCCGATGACCACGGAGATGAAGGCGAGCGAGAGGATGAGTAGCGCGGTTTTTTCCGGTAGATCGAGAAATCTCTCTACCATGATCGCCAGGAAGGGCGCGCAGAGTACGAGCACGATATCGGAGACGGTGTCGCCGCTGGCTGAGGCGATGTGGGCTACGCGCAAGGCTTTGTTGGCTTCGCCGCGCTGCGCCATGGGGAAGCCGTCGAGCGTGGTCATGTACGCGTCTGGCGTTCCGGGGGTGTTGAAGAGGATGGCGGGGACGGCGCCGCCGACGGTGGCGCCTTTCATGATGCCGATGAGAAAACCGAGCACCGGCAGCAGAGCATCATCGGAAAATCCGAAGATGGAGATGAGTATCGGCAGCGCTATCGCCATCGCCATGGGACCGGCGAGGCCGGGCGTGGCGCCGACGGTGATGCCGAGCAGAAAGCCGCCGAGGATCATCAAGATGGTGATGGGCACGCCGAGCACTGGGTCCGACTGCAGCACAGCCAGCACGCCAGCGCCGAGGTGATCGAGTATGCCCATCAGATGTCGCCGTTGGGCGGTAGGACCAAGTCGTCAAAGGGAAGGTCGTAGAGCAGCGCGATGACTAGCGCGGCGGCAAGGCCGATGGCGTAATCGCGTAGGCTTTGTTGGCGGTTTACCAGGCCGGTGAGCGCGCCGATGAGCATGGTGCCGCCGAGCACGAAGCCCAGGTAGCTCCAGGGTGGCGTGGCGCGCAGAGGGCGATAGCCGCCGTCGACGCCTGCGGCTAGCAGAGGTCCGGCGTAGCGCATCGTTAGTAGTGAGAGCGCGAATAACGCCAGTAGTGAGACTATCCAGACCCAGTTGGCGCGGCTGAGGGCGGCGGTGGAGCTCGGTCTCAGCCAGAGCAAGATGGCGCCTAGCATGAGGATTGCACCGGCGACCGTGGGCGCGAGGGCGTCGCCGATTATTAACTTACGCCGTACTTTCTCGACCAAGCCGCTGCCAGTGTCGAGCGGTACCCAAATGAAGATAAGCGTTAGCGCAAAAGCCAGGCAGAGCAGCGCCAGCCAGCGGTCGGCGGGGAGTTTGGCTTTGATGGGTGGATAGGGTGCTTTATTGGGCGGCTTGCATGAGCGCGCCAGCGGCTTCGTATTCGGCTTGCATGAGCTGGTCGAGCTCGGCGCCGCGGATGGTGGTGGCGCCGCCGAAGGCTTTGCTAATCATGCCAGCAGCTTTGCCGCTGGCAGTGGCGGCGACGATGGCGTCAGTGATCGCGCTGCGCGCCTTGGCGTCCATGTTGGCGGGAGCGACGAAAACAAAGTAGCCATCGGAGTTGAACTCGACTCCGAGGTCGGCGAAGGTCGGCGCCTCTGGGCTTTGTACCAGCGGCTGCGACAGCGCCGACGCCAGGTTGACCAGGTCGCCAGAAGCCACGCCTTTTCTTTGGATGCCAGCCATGAAGCCCAAGTCCATGTCGCCAGCGTTGACGCCGTTCATCACGGCTTTACCGCCGCGCACTTGGACGATATTGAACTCGACGCCTTGGGCTTCGGCGAGTAGAAAAGCCAGGTCGGACAGGCGCGGCGACATGGTGCCGAAGCGGAGCTGCCCTTGGCGCGCGGCGGCGATCATGTCGTCAAAGCTTTTCCAGCCTTTGTCGGTCTTGGCGACTACGCCCATTTGAAAGCCAGCCGTGGTGGTCAAGCCAGTGAAGTCGGCGGGAGATATGCCAGCTCCGGTAGCGCTCTTGGAGTTATAGCCGACGGATTCGGTTACTACCATCGCGATGGCAGTGCCGTCTGCGGGCATATCTTTCAATGCTACCAACGCGTTGACGCCGCCTTTGCCGGTAACCTGCTCGGGCACGATCTCCCAGCCAGTGGCGGCTTGTACATCGTCTGCGATGAGCCGAGCTTGGGTGTCGGCGCCGCCGCCAGCGGCGAAGGCGATTATCATCTTGATCGGGCCATTGGGCTGCCAGCTATGACCATCGGCTATAGCGCCAGTCGCGAATATCGAAAAAGCTAAGGCCGCTGCCAAGCGCGTAAATTTATTCATTGTTGTTCTCCAAGAGGTTGTTTTGGCGCAAGGGTAGCCAAAACGCTGGGCTTGTCAAACGCGGTTGGGGCTGAGCTTTGGTTGCTGTAAGCTTAGAGTTATTGACAGCAAACCATTGATACAAAAGAAATATAACCTTTACTGTACTATTGCGGTACGAACAGGCATGGAGCGCATAGAGCGGTAGACATCAATGCACAAATGATAAGTGTCGAGCTCGGGTACGACTATCTTTGTGGAAGTGCCCTTAGAAAAAGAGGCAAGAAAAATACGAATTTGTAGTCGTTTGATCGATAGCACCAGCAAAGCAACTGAGAATAAAACAGGATCGCGCCAAGCCATCATTTTTAGCAACGAGCGACAAAAATTATCTCTGCGCTTCTCATCCAGCGACAGCAAAACGTCTTCAGAGTGTTGAGTAACTGAGTTGTCTCGACGCACGGCATACAACAAAAAATCCTTGGTTAGCCCATCAGCGGCGCGTCTGTAGAACTCCAACATACAGCGCATATCCTTCTCGCTTACCGCATCCCTACTGCAACTATCAATAACGCGGCCGACCTGCTCCAAGCTAATAGCCAATAACCAAGTCGTCTTATTGTAGATAACCAACAACGAAACTATAGCTGTGATAGCCAAAGCTGCCGATACGATAGTTGTCGAAAAAATCATAACTTGCTCTCCTTCAGTTTTTCCAGCTCGGCTGCAAACTTGGCTTTTTTCCATTTAACCAAATAGCGCAGGGCGATTGCCAAGACCACGGAAAAGAAAACCCCAGCAATAATCGCATTTTCCCGGAATTCTATATGGGCAAGAAATTGCTCCAAAAGATACCGCTGCTCAGGATGTTTCTCTACGTGCGCCACCAATACGGATAGCTCTTCGCTTCCTGATAGGTCAAAAAATCTTGTAATTTGCTCTAATTCAGACACTCTGCGAAAGTAAAACTTTGTAAAAAGTTGATTTTAGATGATTGTTGGGTTTGTTGTACAAAAAAGATTGTAACAATGTCATCAGCTATAACAAGTACTAACTCCATGCGTAGGCATATGGTTAGTGTTATGTATTAGCCAAGTTTGTAGACCAGATCAGCTTCGGGGTTTTGCTTGCTTTTGGCTCAAGGCGCAAAGCGATGTTATGGAGCCACGGCGTATTGTCAAGAACGGTATTTGCTGTTTGAGAGCTTCGGGAGGAGGGCTTGCAGTGGGGCTTGGATGGCTGGAATTAGTGGGGGTGGTTGGGAGGCCGAGCAACACGGCGAACCCATGCTCCAGCGGAATGCAAGTCGGCTATCGCATCCGCGCTGGAAGCTGTTATAGTTGTCGGGGCTGTATCGCGCTGAGGTCGCGGGGTGGCCTGATACTTTGCTTTAACAATACAACAAGGAGAATGTTATGACTAGTAATAATCCAGTATGCTGGTTTGAAATTTACGTGGACGATATGCCGCGCGCCAAGGCCTTCTACGAGGCGGTGCTCGGGGTAAAGCTCGAGTTCCTGCCCAATCCCGACGACGGCGGCGATTTTCCCAAGCCCGAGATGTGGACTTTCCCCATGCAGGAGCGACCCGGAGCCGGCGGCGCGATCTGCAAGATGGAGGGCGTCAGCGCTGGCGGCAATAGCACGATGGTTTATTTCGATAGCGACGATTGTTCGGTCGAGGCTTCCCGAATAGAGGCTGCTGGCGGCAAGCTGATTATGGCTAAGGTCGCTATTGGTAAACACGGCTTTATCGCTATCGCCCAAGACACCGAAGGTAATACTATTGGCTTTTATTCATCGCAGTAAGCATCCAACATCGGGCTGATTTCTGGACGCGCGGCAGCGGGCATTCGAGCTTCTGCCGCGCCCAATTCGCGGCGCCGATCACGCCAACGGCAAAAGTAAAAATCATCTGCCATTGTCAACTTCTCGGGCTAAATTTTTCCGCCCTGATTTAGCTTATTTTTTTATTGCTGGTCAATTTTTGATCAGTTGGCGCAGGGCTTGAAATTGCTAGTCTGGCGCGTTCTTGGCGGCAGTTTTCCACACCAAATGTGGAAAGAATTTTTGCTTGTAATTAGCTGCCAAGGTCGGTAAATTGCAAGCAAAAAAATATCAAAGTAAATCAATGTTTGCACAGGCTGAGGGGCTGGCGAGAAAGAAAATTGCTTTGATGTCAATAGGCGCGATAAATTAATTAAGTCATTGATAGTAAGTAATATAATTCTTAGTATATTAACACCGCAGCGGGCAAATTTAGTCTTCTATCAATGGCTTTGATAATTTAATCCACAGATTTATCCACAGGCGTCAGAATGAAAATTGCGCTATGTTTAGAGTACGACGGTAGTCGCTTTCATGGCTGGCAATATCAGCAAAATCTGCGTACTGTCGAGGAGCAATTTCGCGCCGCCTGCGCCGCCTTTCAGGTGCCGATCGCGCAATTGGTTTGCGCTGGTCGCACCGATAGCGGTGTGCACTGTCTAAATCAAATTGTCAGCTTCCGCTGCGATTCGGAGCGCCCGCCGCGAGCCTGGTTGTTGGGCTTGAACCGTCAATTGCCCGCCGATATTCGGGTGCGCTGGATGCGCCCAGTGCGCGACGATTTCAACGCTCGCGCCTGCGCCCTGGCGCGTCGCTACTTGTACCTGATCTACAACTCCAGCGCTGCCTCGGCGCTCTGGCGTCAGCGGGCAAGTCCCTACCCTTGGCAGCTCGACGTGGGGACGATGCAGCGCGCGAGTCAATGCTTAGTCGGCGAGCACGATTTTCAGAGTTTTCGCGCCCGCCACTGCCAATCGCTCACGAGTTGGCGCCGCGTCGATAGCTTGAGCGTCTACAGACGTAACTCCTGGGTGGTCGTCGATATCGAAGCCAACGCTTTCTTGCACCACATGGTGCGCAATATCGTCGGCAGTTTGCTGGTGGTCGGTCGTGGGCAGCGCAATGCCGCTTGGTTGTCGGAGGTGTTGCACAGCCGCGACCGCCGCCAAGCCGCGAGCACGGCTCCGGCTGCGGGCTTATACCTGGCCCAAGTTAGCTATCCCAGCGAGTTTGGCTTACCGCAGCAGGAGTTGGACTTGTGGTGGTTGTAAGGCTTAGAAGATCAGCACTTGGTGGGTCTGTGGGCTGCTTGAGTAGACGTCGCTGATTTCGTCTACAGCGGCGAAGTAGGTGCGCGTCGGCGCGCCGTTTAAGGCTTGGAAGGCGGCAGCGTTGACGAGCACGCGCTGGCGTAAATCATCGGCGCTCAGGATCTCGCGCGCGAGGTATAACTGCGCTGGTAAGAGGTCGGCGCTGCGGGTGTCCGCCTGCTCGCTGACGTTGTTGATTACGCCTACTGCCAGACCCGCCAATACTCCGCCTTCGTTTTCGGCTGTGAGCTGAGTTTGGCGCTTGAGTATCAGCCGTGCCACCGTGCGCGCGATGATCGCTGGTCGCTCATCTTGCAAGGCGGCGCGCTGCTGGCGCTCCATGCTCGTCAGTAGACCGTTGGCGAGGTTGGTGTTGGGTCGATAGCGCAACGAGCGCTCGGGGGGATAGTGCGGCACCGAGAGCGCGAAGTTGTAGCGCGCTTGCGCCGAATAATGCTGGATGTTGGTCTCGACGCGCGCGCTGACCATCGAGCCCGAGAATACGGCGAAGACTTGCACGGCGTCTTCGGGTAACTCCCGAGCTTGCAAGCCTGATTGACGCAGTTCGTCGTCGAGTCCCAGGCGCAACAGCAGGTCGGCGTAGGCTTGCTTCACCACCTGCGGCGCCACGACGTCGCGGCCTTCGCGACCTTGGCTCTGGTAAGCCTTGACCGCTTTGCGATACGACACCAAGGCTTGGTCGTACTCCCCAGTCATCTCAAAGACCACGCCCGAGAGCGCGTGGACAAAGGCGAATTTCTCCTCGCCTTCGAGCTGGTCTAACAAGACGTTGGCTTGTAGCACCTCAACGCGCGCGGCTTCGAGCTGGTTTAGCGCCAGGTAATTGATTATTTGTAAAGACTTGGCAGCGACCAACTCGAAATCGGAGGCGACGTAACTGCGGGTGTTGTCGTTGACGAGCACCGAGGTCGTGCTCTCGCTGATGCTGATGCCACGTAACGCTTCCATCGCGCCGGCGAGCTTGTTCAAAGCCTGGTTGCTGGCGCGGTAATCGCCAGCGCGGTACCAGGCGGTGCCAGCTTGCAAGCTCAGCAAAGCTGGTTCGTCGCCGTAAGTCGATTCGATGTCGGCTATCGCCTGCTGCCAAGCCCCCGAGTTTAACTGTCCGCGTATGCCCAGCGAATTGACCGCGCACGCGGCTAGCGCCAAAGCTGCCAGTAAAGCGATAAGCGCACGGCGCGCGGTCTTATGTTTGATCATGCTCGCCTGGATTAGAAGCGAAACAAGCCTTTCTGCTCAATGAGTTTTTTGATTTTCTTCTGCCCGATCCAACGCTTTTGGTTGGTTTCGACTTCGATCAAGGTCAGGTCGATTTGAAAGAAGCGCACTTGCTGGTCGTCTTCGCTATCTACTATGGAATTGATAGTGCCGTACATCAGCAGGTCGGCGCCGATCTCCTCGCCAGCGCGCTTGCGGGTTTCGGCGCTAGCGAATTCGTCCTGGTCGGCGCGTTCCGAGCGTACTGCCGCGCGCTGGTCGCCAGAGGCGACGAAGTTCACCAAGCCTGGGGAGTTGATCAACTGCCTTTCAATGTCGTTAATGAAGGTTTGGGTGTTGACGTGCTCGTGGCTGAGGTTGCGAATGTCGCCGACGGTGATGGTCGGGGTGCCGTCGACGCCTTGGCTGTAAAAAGCAAAGGCCGGGCTGGAGAGGAAGTCTTTGACCATGGCTTCGGCGACCAGGCGCGAATCGGTGTCGTTCCAATTGCCGCTGAGGTCGGTGGTTTCGTCGGCGGATATGCGACCGACTTGTTTACCAGCGCAGGCGCTGAGCAGGATTACGCTGGCGAGCGCCAGCAGGCTTAGTTTGTTTGCTTTCATGGTTGCTTTCTGAGGGTTGTAGAAAAATGGTCGCGCGGGCGTTTTGAGACCTTTGCAAAAAGGCATCTTTTTGCCCCCAGCATTGCTGCGTATTCGCAAATGCTCATTTACTATTGAATAAACTGCGCTTTGCTGCTGAGCTTAAGAACAAAAATAGCCGTTTTTTGCACGCGGTCTCAAGTTATGCAAAACTCTCGATTTATCAAGTTTTAGGCAATCATTCGACCGCATCGTTGAACAAGCGCTCCAGCACCAGCTCGGGGTCCGCCAAATCGCCGCGTAGCGTGTAGCTGGCGCTGGTGAAGCGATTGATGGTGTGCGCGGCGAGCCGGTCGGTGAGCCAAAAGGCTGGCGCCAACTGCGGCGCGCCGGCGATTATAGCGGCAATGGGCAGGCTTTTGCTCAGGGGCAAAGTTACCTGCAACCTCTGATCCATGTAATTGGCGGGAAAATCAATACTGCCGCTGAGGCTGACGTTGCCAGCGTTGCTGATCAATATCAGCGGTTGGTCGCTGTACAGACGCCCGCTAGCCAAGGTCATGTTGGCCTCCAAGCGGCTGAAAGTGGTGCCCTCGGCGTTGACGTCGCTAAAGTCGAGCCGTAGCCTTTGCAGGATTTTATCGATGCTGATGAGCCCGAGGAAGTTTATGAAGGCGTTGGGTCTATCGCCCTGGATGAGCCCGTCGGCGAGCTTGAGTTCGAGCGCGCCGTCGCCGCCTTTAATGGCGTCGGCGGCGATGGCGCCGTTCCAGCTTACCGACCCCGCAAAGTAAGCCTGCTCGCTGCTGAGATTGTCGGCGACCGGGTTGATGTTGGTGCCCTCAGCGACCAGACTCAGCGCATTGCGGTAGATATTGTCGGTGCTGCTCTGCGCGTAATCGATGCTGAGATTGAGCTCGGGGTGCTGCAAGCGCCAAGGCGCGACGCGGTAGCCGCCATCGGCTTGCTGGCGGCCTTGCGCTTGCATGTTGCCGCGCAATTTCTGCTTGTAATAAAGTTCGTCTACTTGGAGGTCGAATTCGGGTAGCAACAACGCCAGGTTCCAAGCACGGCTGTTGCTGGCGTCGTCGCTGGCGGCGCCGAGCGTCGGTAATTCCAAGGTGGAGAAGTTAAGGTCCCAGACGTCGGCGATCTTGAGGGTGCCGTCGAATTTATTCGAGCTGATCTGGTAGCCATCAGCGGCGGCGTTGCTCAGGCGCAAATCGCGCAAGCTGTAGCCTTGATAGCGCACGCGCGCTATGGCTATATCCAGGATGGGTGGTGTGAACTCGGTGCCGGTGTTAGTTACGCCCAATAGCAGAGCTAGCGGCGCCCAACTTTGCAGGTCGAGTTCTTCCAAGTGCAGGCTGAGGGCGGTGCGCTCCGGGGTCAACGGCGGTAGCGCCGTGCCGTACGCCAGCGCCCAACTCGGCGCTGCGTCCGCTGGCATTATCCAAGCCGCGTTGACGCCTTGGAATTGCAACTTGCCGAGTTGATAATCGTCGGGCTTGATGGTCAGGCTGAGGCTGAAATCGCTGTGCGCGGTGGCGGCTTTCGTCAGCGGCGGCGGTAGCGTCAGCGTTATGCCCTCGCCGCTGCTGGCGATGGCGAGGTCGACGCCGTCGTCTTCCAAGCCGATCAAAGCTTGGAAGTAGCTGCTGCCGCCAACAAAGGCAGCGAGCGCGAGCATATTATCCGGGAGTAATTGCGCTGGCGCCAGTTCGCCCGCAAGAACAAATTTATCGCCTCGGGGGTAGATCTCGACCTCGGCGCCGTTGAGTAGGGCGGTCATGCGCTCGAATTGCCAACCCGCAGCCAGCAACTCTAAATCGCCTTGCAAGCGCTCCAAGCTCAACTGCCCGGGGAGTTCGGCGCCCAAGCCTTGTAAGCGCACAATGCTATTTTGCTCGGCGATGGCGCCGCTGTCGAGGTCGACGCGGAAGTTGATAGCGCTCAAGGCGGGTCCGCGTAAATCCAGTTGCAACAAATTCTGCGGTAGCTGCTCTGCCAGCGGCGAGCTTTGCAGCCACGCCAACTGCTCGGCTATGTCGGCGCCGACCAAGGCTTTCACTGCTAGACTGTCGTCCGCCAGAGTTGCCTCAACTGCGGTCGGCGCCAGATTGCCGGTGGTCAAGCGCGGCGACCGTACTACCAAGCCTTGCTCGCTCGCCGACACCCGGAGCTCGTCGGCTTGCAATGGTGGCCAATCCGGAGCGAAACGACCGTCGACGGCGCTGGCATTGATGTCGAGGTTCCAGCGTAAGTTTTCAGCAGCGCTCGAGCTTGGGTCTTGGCGCATTCGCAGGCGTAGCGCGTCGATATCTGCAGCTACCATATTCGCGCGTAGCCAGCTCGTGGCTTCGGTGGTCTCGGGGATGGCGTCGGGCACTAGCTGGTAGACGGAACCCAACTGCTGCCCGCCGCTGCTGAGATCGAGCTCCCAAGCTCCAGACGCCGACACGCGCGCATCCATGACGACAGCATTGCCGCTGCTCTCGCGCAGCCGAATATCGAGCAAGCGCAAATCCCAGTCGTCGCTTGAGCCGTCAAATTCGAGACGCCCTTGCGCGCGCGACAGGCTCAAGCTCTCGCTAAAGAGTAGTGGCCAACCAAAGGTCGATTCCAGCGTCGATAACTCGGCTTGCACTTGGTGAGAGCTGCTCGCCAGCTCGTCGCCTTGCCAACTGCCGTTGACCTCGGCGTCGACGGCGGTCAAGCTCGGGTTGTCGGCGCTCGCCGCCCAACTCAGGTCGGCGAGTTGCGCTTGCCACTCGCCACCAGCGTCGCGGCTACGCAATTGCAGGCTTTGCAACACTCCTTGCGGCTGCAATGCTTGCAAGCGCTGTAGCTGCGGACGCTCCTTGGCGAGAAAATTCAGCCACGGGCTCAGGGCTAGTTGCTGCAAGCTCAGGCGCACGCCGTCTTCGTACTCCAGCAGCAAGCGTCCGTTCAGCAGCGGATAGCTCGCGTGCCGCCAGTCGTCGAAGTTGAGGTTGCGCTGCTCTCGGTTCCAAGTGCCGCTGCCGCCCTGCAGCATCAGCCTTTGCTGGCCGCGGCCGAGCTCGAGAAAATTATTGCGCCAGCGGACAGCGCTCCAGTCGCCAGCGCGCCGCTCCAGCCAAGTCTCGCCGCTCCAGCGCGCCGCGTTCAACCCGAGCTCGGCTGGGATGACCTCGGTCGGCACAGACCAATTCGAGCTGCTGAAGTACAGATCGCCGCTGGCAGCGTCGAGATCGCTCTGGAAGCGGAAGCGCGCTTGTTGCCCAAGGTCGTTGCCCAGGCTGCCTTGCAGCGCCACTTGTTGGCCCTGCCAGTTAAAATCGCCGCTGCTCGACAGGCTCAGATTGCTATCCGCGCCTATTAGCTCGATCTGCGCTTGGCGCCAAGTCAACCCGCCGATGCCCTCCAGCGCGCTTCGCAACTCTGCCAGATCGGCGCTCGCGGCGGCGCCCTCGGCGATGTTGATCCTCAGCTTGGGCTCTTGCAACTCTATATTGCCGCTGACCAAGCGCGCTTGGCGCAGCGATTGCCCAAGCTCTATCGGCACTCTGACCTCGCTGGCGCTGAAATCAAAATCGCTGCTGAAGTCGCGCGCGCTGATTACCGCTTGCCCGTCTTGCCAGCTCAGCTCGATACTCTCGAAGCGTAGTTGCGGGTAGCGCGCTTGCAAATACTCGCGCACCTCGGGTTCGAAGCGAGTTAAGGCAATATTGGCGAGCGGCACGAAGGCAATAGCCAACGCCACTGCTGTAGCCAGCATCGCCAAAAGTACAATTGTTACGATACGCATTGTTCTGGATTCGCGTCCGAGTTCTTATTCTTAATTTTGCCAACAGGATAATTATGCCGCAAAAAATATCTGCCACCATCATTACTCTCAACGAACAACGCGACCTGCCCGAGTGTATTCGCTCTCTGCACGGCTTGGTCGACGAGATCGTGGTGCTGGATTCGCTCAGCAGCGACGCGACCCGGCGCGTGGCTGCCGAGCTTGGGGCGCAGGTTTACGAGCAGGCTTACCTGGGCGACGGACCGCAGAAGGCGCGCGCCGCCGAGCTCGCGCGCAACGATTGGATACTATCTATCGACGCCGACGAAAGGGTCGAAGACGATACGCGCGCCTGGTTACTCGGCGCCGAGCTCGACAGCAACAAAAGCTACGCGCTGCGCCGACGCAACTACGTCGGCGAGCACTGGCTGCGCGCTTCGGGCTTTTACCCGGATTACGTTATCCGCATTTATCACCGTAGCAGCGCCGCCTACGCCCAGCGTAAGAGTCATTCGCGCGTCGAAGGCAGCGCCGAGGTAGTGCGTCTGCCAGTGCATTTGCGCCATTTAACTTACGACAGCTACAGCCATTGGCTGGAGCGCGTCAACGCTCTCAGCAGCCGCGACGCCTGGGCGCTGCGCGAGCGCGGGGTGCGCGTGCGCGCCTGGCAGCCAGTAAGCCACGCGCTCGCGGCGCTGCTGCGCAAGCTGATCATCAAGGGTGGGGCTTTTCAAGGGCTCGACGGCTGGACGGTGGCGATGACCACGGCTATGAAAGCCTATATGAAGTACTTGAAAGCTCTGGAGCAGCAGCGGGCTGACGCTGCTCGGGAGTCTTAGTCGAGCTATTCTGAGAGGCGTTCGGGGATGAACAAGTAGCCGGTCATAGTTGCTACTGTGTTGTCTTCCAGCAGCGCTTGCACTTCGATGACGTCGATGCTGGCCTCGGAGGATTCGCTGGCGCGGGCTTGCCAATCCCACTCTTGATTGAGCAGCTTTTCGCTGCCGCCGTTGCTGGCGAAGACTTCACCAGTGCCAGCGCCCATCTCCACCAGAGCGTTCATCGCCACGACTTGACCCCAAACGCTCTCGCGCATGACTATCTGCTGATTGGCTTGACGGCTCAGCGCCAGGCTCAGCGCGCTCAAGCTGATCGCGGCGACCACCAGCGCCACCATGACTTCGATGAGCGAGAAACCAGCGCTGTTGTTTTTGCTGTCAATAGTGCTCGGCTGCTCTACTCGGGCGCGGCGCGCGCGTATTCGTAATAACCACCACGCAGCAGTCACCAAGCTCACTGCTGCGGACGCTAGCACGAAGTACCAGGTCGACGCGCGGTAATAGTTCTCGGCGTCCCAGACGATCTCGTGCGTGCTCGCGACGCCATCGGCGCCGACGGTGAATATCTCGGCGGCATCAGCGTCTACCGGTCGTAGCACGGCTCTGATGCCTGGCGCTGGTTGCTCGGATTTATTGGCAGCCACAAGCCCGTAGTCGATTTTCAGCCCAGGTAGTGGTTGCTCGGCGACGTAACGCCGAACTATGGTTAGCTGGTTGTGATCGTGGTCGGCGCTGGCGCTGCTGGCGATGTCGCTGAACACGCGGCGGAGCTCGCGACCATCGAAGCTGAAGCCCAAACGCTGATCCAGGAATTGCTCGATTTGCTGGCGTTGCGCGTCGACCTCCTCGGCGCTGAGCACGCCGTCGGCGTCGCTATCAAAGCTCGCCAACGCTGCCATCGGCGGCGTCAGGTAGAGCATGAAGGCCTGGTTGGCGTTGTCCATGCGCATGAACATCTGCTCCGGCGCCAGCAGGTGCGCTTGCCCAGAGCTCGCTGCGAGTAGGCAGCAGGCTGCTGTGAGTAAGTTTCGGATGTCAGCGCTCATTGCTGCCAAGCGCTTTCGCCGAGCGCTACGTGCTCCGGTCGTAGCTCGCCGACGCGGCGGTAGGCTATGCGGCCGTCGGCTTCGACAAATAGCGTTTGCGGCATGACGACTATTTCCAGGTGCGTGTGCTCAAAGTGGCCGCTGCGGTCGACTAGCGAAAATAAATAGGGGTCGCCGAGAGCTTGCAGCCAGCGCCGAGCGCGGTCGTCGTTATCGAAGTAATTGACCCCGACTATGGGTACGCCGCGCTCTTGGAGCTCGACTAGCAGCGGGTGTTCATCGCGGCAGCTAATGCACCAGCTAGCCCAGAAATTGAGCACGAAATTGCTATCGGGGAGGGCGCTGTTGTCGAGCAGGGCGCGGGTGTGCAATTCTGGTAAGCTGAAATTGGGTAGGTGGTTACGCTTATGCTCTAACTGCAATTGCACGCTCAACGCCAAGCCCACGCCACCAGCGAGCAGCGCTACGCAGATTAGTTGCCAGTTGAGTTTGCCGATGTTCATGATTAGAGAGTTTTGCATAATTCTAAGACCGCTGGAAAAAGAGAGATTTTTGTTCCCAGCTAGGCGGCAAAGCGGAGTTTATGGACTATAAATGAGCATTTGCCAACAACGCTGGGGGCAAAAAGAACCTTTTTGCAAAGGTCTCGGTTAGTTTAGTAGGTCGCTGCGTCTATAGGCTATAGCCTCGCGGATGTGAGCGTCGCTGATGTTGGCGCTGGCTTCCAAGTCGGCGATGCTGCGCGCCAGGCGGAGTACGCGATGATAGGCGCGCATGGATAACGCTAGTTTACTGATGGCTTGGCTGAGCATATGCTTCTGCGCGGCGCTGGGCGCGCAAAAGCGCTCGGTTTCCTGGGCGCCCAGATGGCTATTGCTCTTGCCTTGGCGCTGCATTTGGCGGGCGCGCGCCGCTGCGACTGCGGCGCGTACTTCTGCCGATGTCGTAGCTTTGGGCGCCTCCTGTAACATCTCGGCGCTGGCGATTTCGCGGACGTTGACTACCAGGTCGATGCGGTCGAGCAGTGGTCCCGATATGCGCATTTGATAACGCTTGATCTGCTCGCTGCTGCAAGCGCATTTTTTGCTGCTAGAGCCAAAGTAGCCGCAAGGGCACGGGTTGAGCGCTGCGACCAACTGAAAGCGCGCCGGATAACGCACGCTGCCAGCGGCGCGCGCGATTACGACTTCGCCGCTTTCCATCGGCTCGCGCAAATTTTCCAGCACCCGACGCTCGAACTCGGTGAGTTCGTCGAGAAATAACACTCCGTGGTGCGCCAGCGATATCTCGCCCGGCTTCAGGCTCGAACTGCCGCCGATCAGCGCCACCGCCGAAGCGCTGTGGTGCGGATTGCGAAAGGGACGCTGCGTCAATAGCTTTAAGTCTTGACCAGCTACCGAGTGCACGGCGGCGGTCTCCAGCGCTTCGCGCTGGCTCATGGCTGGCAGTATTCCAGCCAGCCGTGCCGCGAGCATACTTTTGCCGCTGCCAGGTGGACCGACCATGAGCATATTGTGGCCACCAGCGGCGGCGATGGTCAGCGCGCGTTTCGCTTGTAGTTGGCCGCGAATATCGCTGATGTCGAATTGTGTGTTATTAGTGGGTGGTGATTCGCTTCGGCTCGCCAGGGGTAGCTCGAGCTCTTGATTGAGATGGGCGCAAACTTCGAGTAAATTCGTGGCAGCGTGCGCGCGGATGCCGTCGACGAGCATGGCTTCGCTGGCGTTGTCCTGAGCGGCGATGAGTAAGTGCTGCGCGCGCTGCGCTTGCATGGCGGCGGGTAGGATACCAACGACTTTGCGTAGCTGTCCGTTGAGGCTGAGCTCGGCTATTAATTCGTAGTAATCCAATTGCTCCGATCGTAGCTGGCTACTGGCGGCGAGTATGCTCGCGGCGATGGCGAGGTCGAAGCGTCCGCCTTCTTTGGGTAGGTCGGCTGGGGCGAGGTTGACCGTGATGCGGTCGTAAGGGAATTTGTAGCCGCTATTGATTATGGCGCTGCGGACGCGGTCGCGGCTTTCGCGCACTGCGGTCTCAGGCAGACCGACGATGTTGAAGCTGGCGTTCTCGCTAGGGGTGATATGAGTTTCGACGCTAACCAGCGGGGCTTGAATGCCCAAGCGAGCGCGGCAAAAGCAACGGGCGTACATTGGTCTGGTGGTGGCGGATGTGCGAGCTATGGATCGAGCTTAGGATTTTGGGCTAATCCTGAGAGGGCTGATTTTAGCGCGTATAGCTAAGGTTGGTGGTAAGCCTGCGCTGCCTAGCATTGATAGTAATCGCGATACCACTCGACAAATTTAGCCACGCCAGCGCCGACGCTGGTTTGTGCTCGGAAATTAAAGCGTTCTGAGAAGGCGCTGGTATCGGCAAAGGTATCGGGCATGTCGCCTGGTTGTGGTGCCAAGAATTCTTTCTTAGCCTCTACGCCCAAGGATTGCTCCAACGCCGCGACGTATTCCAGCAAACTCACCGGTTGACCGTTGCCAATATTGTAAACGCGCCATGGTGCGTCGCTTGTCGCTGGGTCGGGGGTGTGGCCATTCCAATTGATGTCTGGCTGAGCTCTTTGGTCTATTACTAGCATCAGAGCAGCGCTGACGTCGTCGATGTAACTAAAGTCGCGCCTATGGTTGCCATAGTTGAATATCGGTATTTTCTCGCCGGCGAGCATAGCCTTGGTGAATTTGAATAGCGCCATATCTGGTCGGCCCCAAGGTCCGTAAACGGTAAAGAAGCGGAGGCCGGTGGTGGGTAGCTTGTACAAATGACTATAGGAATGCGCCATAAGCTCGTTGGCTTTTTTGGTGGCAGCGTAAAGGCTCAAGGGGTGATCGACGTTGGCCGATGTGGCGAACGGCATCGACAGGTTGGCGCCGTAGACGCTGGAGGTGCTGGCGTAAACCAAATGCTCGACTTTGCAGTGGCGACAGGCTTCCAGAACATTGGCAAAACCGACCAGATTACTATTGACGTAGGCTTGAGGGTCGGTGATGGAATAGCGAACTCCAGCTTGGGCGGCCATATGTACGACTACTTGCGGTTGGAAGCGCGCGAATAGAGCTTGCGTCTGCCGTGCATCAATCAAGTCCAGGCGTAGATGTTCGTAGTTGCTGTCAGCCGCGAGCCTCTGCGTCCGAGCTTCTTTTAGCTTTGGATCGTAGTACGAATTATGATTGTCAATACCGAGGACGGTATCGCCGCGTGCGAGTAAACGCGTCGCTATTGCACTGCCGATAAAACCCGCTGCGCCAGTGACCAAGATTCGCATTAGTTAGTTGTCGCCTTCCGGGTGATTGTGAACGGTTTTATCAAATGAGTGAGGGTCTTGCTGGTGGCCTTCGGGCGTGATTGGGTATGGTGTTTTGTGGTCTAAGTGTGCTCGGGATAGGTGGTTATTGTATAGGTCTACGTATTTGATTGGGTGGTTCTGTCGATGGCGGTTAACAGATGCCTCCACGTAGTCTCATCGGTCATCTGGGGCAATTCTTGAAGCGCGAGTGCTTAGATTGCCGGACTGTAGTGTCCTTGTTCAAAACCTATCAGCGCGCAGGGGGTGGAGGTCGATGCTGGTGGGTTGGCTGTTGCTGACCAGCTCGGTTACGAGTTCGGCGGTGGCAGCGGATTGGGTGAGCCCCAAGTGGCCGTGACCGAAGGCGTAGACGACGCGGTCGCTCGTTGCTGATTTGCCGATTATCGGCAAGCTGTCGGGTAATGATGGGCGGTGTCCCATCCATTGGCGTCCACCGCTGGTTGATAAGCCGGGTAGGAAGCGGCTCGCTAAGCGCAGCATATTGTCGGCGCGGCGATAGTTCGGCGGTAGTTGCAGGCCGCCCAATTCCACCGCGCCGCCGACGCGCACCCCACCGCCGGTGGGGCTGACGACAAAGCCGTGCTCGGCAAAGGTGAGAAAGCAACGCAAGTCGAAAGCGTCTGCGGGCAGGCTGGTGTTGTAGCCGCGTTCGCTCTCCAGCGGGATGCGCTCGCCTAGAGCGCGCGCGAGCTGGTGCGACCAAGCCCCGCAGCAAATTACTACTCGCTTAGCCTGACAATGTTGACCATCCGCGCATTGCAGCCGTACGCCAGCATCGTTGGTTTTCAGACTTTGTACGTTAGCCAACTGGAAAGTACCGCCAGCGCGCTGAAAATGCTCTGCCAAGTGCTGGGTCCAAGCCTGTGGGTCGCTGACTGTGCGCCAGCTCGGCGCGTAGCTGGCATGGCTAAAGCTGGGATGAATTCCAGGTTGAATCTCGGCGATGGCGGCGGCGCTGGTGAACTCGTGTTGTTCCCAGCCTAGACGGGTGCGCTCGTCCAGGTTGGGTTTGTCGCGTCGAAATGCCTGCTCGCTGGCGTAGAGCCGCAACTGTCCGAGCTTGCCCATGAAGCTCTGGCCTTGCACTTGCTCTACTTGCCGAGCCAGCGCCGCGCTCGCCAAGTGCATGAGTTCTGATTGGACGCGCCGCGCGGTTTGATAACGCTTGAGCTTACTATTGCGAGCGAAGCGCAGTAGCCAAGGCAGCAGTGCTAGGGCGTAGCTCGGGCGCAGCGCCAGCGGGCCGAGGGGGTCGAGCAGCCAGCGCGGCGCGCGCCAGATTATTCCTGGGGAGGCGAGCGGCTCGATCTCATGAAAGGCAAAACCGCCAGCGTTGCTCTGCGAGGCCTCTGCGGCGACTCCGCTGCGATCCAGCAGCAGAACCTCGTACCCTTGACGACGTAGAGCCAGGGCAACGCTAACGCCGACGATGCCAGCGCCGACTACTGCCAGCCCTACTCGTCGCATCGAATGCCGAGGGCGTAAGGGTCTAGCGGGTCGAACAATATTTTCCCTTCGGCGTAGACGTAAGCTCTACCGGTGATGCTGGGGATTATGTGACCGTCAGCACCGAGTTCGTAACTGGCTTGATAGCGGCTGCCGATGATGCTCTCTTGCAGCCAGGTATTGCCCGGAGCCAGCTTGCCATCAGCGGCTAGGCAGGCTAGTTTTGCCGAGGTGCCAGTGCCGCAGGGCGAGCGATCGTAGGCGCCGTCGGGGCAGAGCACAAAGTTGCGACCTTGCGCTGCGCTGCTCTCGGCATGTGCGTTGAATTCGATATGGTCGATCTCGGCACCCTCGGCGCCAGTGATTCCAGCATTTCCGAGCGCGGCGTGGATTTTGCTGGCGGCAGCGCTCAAGGTGGGGATGTTGCTGGCTTTGAGCGGGCAAGGCAGGTCTTCGGTCAGGAAGAACCAATTGCCGCCCCAAGCGACGTCGCCAGTGACAACGCCCAACTCTGGCACTGGCAAGCGCAACGCGCGCTGGTAGCGGTAGCTGGGTACGTTGCGCACGGTGGCCTCGTTGGCGCTGGTCAGGTTGACGCCCACCGTGCCCACTGGGGTCGCGAAGTTGTGCTGACCTAAGCCTATTTTGTGCAAATAAGCCAGCACCACGGCGCAGCCGATGCTGGCGTGCCCGCACATCCCAAGGTTGCCGCTCTCGTTGAAAAAGATAACCTCGGTGGCGCAATCAGCCGAACGCGGTGGGTAGAGCAGCGCGCCAACTAGCGCCTCGCGCCCGCGCGGCTCGCCGAGCAGGCTTGAGCGCATATAGGGATATTCGTCGGCGAATAGTTGGGCACGCTCAGCCAAGCTAACGCTGGCATCGCCCAAATCCGGCGCCCCAGCGATTACGACTCGAGTCGGTTCGCCCTCGGTGTGGGCGTCGACGATTTGGATGGATTGCACCCTAGGCCTCGGCTGCCAATAAAATCTGCACCTCGGGCTGCGCGCTCCAGTCGCTGTGCCAACTTTGGAATAATCGCAGCTGACCTTCGGCGAAGCGCCGCTGGCTGGCGCTGAGGCTATCGCTGGCTAGGAAATTGAGCTTGTACTCAGGCTCGCCCAACACAGTCAACAAGTGCTTGTAATACAGCACTAAGTCCGGACCAGCGTCAAAGCTCGACAGCACTGCCAGCGCGGCGTCGAGTTCTTGGGCGCGGACGCGCGCGGCGTTATTGCCAGTAGCCGCGATACGACAGAGGTGCACTAGCTGCAAGACCTCTCGCGGGAGTACGTTGCCGATGCCAGTGATGGCTCCGTCAGCAAGGCAATTGACCATGCCATGGTAGACGCAAGTGTCGACTCCCACCAGCAAGCTCAGTTCCGGGCTCTGGCAGGTGATATGCTCGGCGGCGGCACTCATGGCCTCGGCGCCGCTAAATTCTTTGAAACCAACTAAGTTCGGGTGCTCGCGGCGCAAGGCGAAAAACAACTCGGCATCGGTGGAGAAACCATAGTAAGGGCTGTTGTAAATCACTGCGGGTAAGTCGGGAGCAGCCGCCAGCAAAGCCGCAAAATGCGCGCGTTGCGCCGCTACTGATGTCCCGCGCGACAACACCCTCGGGATCAACATCAAACCCTGCGCGCCAATCCGCTGCGCGTGCGCGGCGTGCGCTTGCGCTTGACTTGAGTTGAGCGCACCAGTGCCGACTATCACCGGCAAGCCCGCTGCGACTAACCTAGCCACGCCCTCTTGGCGCTGTTCGTCGGTCAAGAGCGGCCAATCGCCCATCGAACCGCAATACACCAGCGCCGACATCCCCGCCGCCAGTAAACTCTCACCCTTGCGCACCAAGGCGTCAAAGTCGGGTTGGCGTTCAGAGTTACACGGCGTCATCAGCGCTGGAATGGCGCCGCTAAAAATAGGACTAGGCATCAGATTAGATCAGAATTGCTGGGAATACTACGCGGAGCTATATCGCAATAGAGTCGCAAAGCTTTGCTCGCTGTTGCTAAAGTCTAGCATATAGTTTCACGGGCAAACGCCCTCACAGGCATCTTCACCCAACACGGCACCCCCTAACTACCCTTATTCAAAAAATCGACCAATTGCGATTTGGTCACCGCGCCCACTATCTGGTCGGCGACGTTGCCGTCCTGGAAGAGCACCAGCGTCGGTATGCCGCGCACGTTGTACCTGCTGGCGAGCTCGGGGCTGTCGTCGACGTTGAGCTTGCGCACCTCCAAGCTGCCAGCGAATTCGGTGGCGATTTCGTCGATTATCGGCGCTATGGCTTTGCAAGGTCCGCACCAGGGCGCCCAAAAATCTACTAATACGCGCGTTTTATTGTGCAGCACTTCGGCTTCAAAGTTCTGTTGGTTGACCTCAATGGCGTTACTCATGGTATGATTTCCTTATCAAAAACAAAAAATAGCTAGCGCTGCCAACGCGCCAACTCCAACACCAATAATAACCAATAAAACTATGGCAGGATTAGATAGCAAGCAATTGCGCCAACTCGACAACGATTTTCCCTCCTTGGGCGATGGTCCCGAGGGCAAATCTCTACGCGCCTTCATCGCGCACTACTACCACAACAACGCCAGCGACGAGCTCGGTCGCCGCAATCTCGACGACCTCATCGGCGCCGCGCGTTTCGCCCACGAGCTCGCCCGTCGCCAGCAGCAAGACCCCGAGGGCTTATTGCTCGAGGTGTACAACCCCAATCTCGACGAACACGGCTGGCACAGCTCGCACACGGTCATCCAGTGCCTGCAGCCCAATAAGCCTTTCCTGCTCGATTCGATAATCAATCAGTTGCACAACCTCGACCTGCAGATTCACTTCATGGCGCACCCCATGCTGCATTGGCAGGACGGCAACGTAGCCACCGGCCTCAACGCCGACAGAAGCGGCATCTCGCTCATTCACATCGAGATCGATGCTCTCGGCAGCCTTGAGGAACTCCAGGAATTGAGCTCCAGCTTAGGGCTGGTATTGCGCGATGTCGACCACGCCGTCGCCGATTGGCAGCCGATGCTCGCCAATTTGGATAACTTCAATTCCAGCCTCCCCGCCGACGATAGCCGCTTGGACTTCCTGAAATGGCTCCGCGACAACCGCTTCACCTTCTTAGGCTACCGTTACTTCGCCCTCAGCAAAAAGAACTACCACGCCGAGCACCAGTTAAACCTCGGCGTCTTGCGCGATCCCGACACCAAAGCCTTCCCGATCAAGCCCGAAGGCGGCTGGCATCCGCTAGTGCACAAAATGATCCTGGCGAATTCGGGTCTGCTAATTTGCAAAGGCTCGAAGAAATCGCGCGTCCACCGCTCGATCTACCCCGACATCATCCTCTGCAAGCAATACCAGGACGGCAAGGAAGTCGGCGTCCATCTCTGGCTCGGGCTCTTCACCTCCGCCTCCTACCAGGATCCATTGCTGGAGGTGCCCATCCTGCGCAGCAAAGTAGCCGAGCTCCTTAAGCGCTTCAACTTCCACAGCAACAGCCACAACGGCAAGGCACTCTTGGACATCTTCCACAAAGTGCCGCGCGACGAATTATTGCAGATGGATAGCGACAGTCTCTACGACTATTGCCGCACCGTGCTCAATATCCAGGAGCGCCGCAGCCTGGCGCTATTCGTCCATAGAGACCAATTTCGTCGCTACGTCACGGTAACCATCTTTCTGCCCAAAGACAAAGTCGACACCACCTTACGCGAGCGCTGCGCCGAGCACTTAGCGCAAGCCTTCCAAGGCAAAGTCGCCGACTTCCGCACGGTGATGACCGACGACCATCTGAGCCGCATTCAATACATCATCAGCGTCGACTTCCCCGATCAATCGGCAGTCGACGAAGAAAAACTACTCTCCGAGCTCGAAGTCATCGCCAGCGATTGGCTCGACACCCTGCGCCGCGCGCTCGTGGAGAAACACGGCGAGGCTCGCGGCCTGAGCCTGATGCGTAGCATCGGCGCCGGCTTTCCCAGCAATTACCGCGAACACAACCGCGCCCTGGTCGCTTGTAACGACATCGACCACATCGACTACGCCTGCCAGCAAGGCTACCCCACCGCCAACATCGGCAAGTCCTTTCGCGGCGCCAGCACCGAATTGCACTGCAAGCTCTATTCGCCCAATAGCAGCGTCCACCTCTCGGACATCGTGCCCATCCTGGAGAACCTCGGCGTGCGCGTGCTCGGCGACACCCCCTATCAGATCAAAGTCAACAAAGACGGCATCAAGACTTTCTGGCTGCACGATTTTGTCCTCGACACCAGCGTCGACGTCGAGCTCGGCACCGTGCGCGAACTGGCGCACGAGTATCTGCACCGCATCTTCCGCAAAGAGCTCGAGAACGACTCGCTCAGCCAGCTCATACTCAAAGCTGGTCTGGCACCCGATCAAGTCGCGATCTTGCGTATGTTCGCGCGCTTGCTGAATTTGCTCGTTGGTAACTACTCGGCGGCCTTCATCCGCAGCACCTTAGTCGCACACGCCGGCATCGCCCGCCTACTGCTCGATCTATTCGCCGCGCAGCTCGCTGGCAGCGACGCCGACGCTGTCGATGCAAGCATAGACGCCGCGCTCGCCGAAGTGCAATCGCTCGCCGAAGACACCGTGCTCAGCCAACTGCGCTCGGTCATCAAAGCCGGCGTGCGCTGCAATATCGACGCCAGCAGCAACACCATCTCCTTCAAGTTCGCCCCACAAGAGCTCGCCTTCGCGCCGCAGCCAGCGCCCTGGCGCGAAGTCTTTGTTTACGCTCTCGACTTCGAAGCGGTGCATTTTCGCTTTGGCCGCGTCGCCCGCGGCGGCTTGCGCTGGTCGGACCGCAGCGAGGACTTCCGCACCGAAATCCTCGGCCTGGTCAAAGCGCAGCAAGTCAAGAACTCGGTGATAGTGCCGCAAGGCGCCAAGGGTGGCTTTATCCTCAAAGGCGAAGCCGTAGCTGGCGCCCAAGGCGAGCAATTCCTCAAGCTCGGCATAGCCGCGTACAAGCGCTTCATGGCGTGCTTGTTGGCGCTCACCGATAACCGCGTCGGCGGCGCCGTCGAGCGCCACGGCGACCTCTTGCGCGCAGATAACGAAGACACTTACCTGGTAGTAGCAGCAGACAAAGGCACAGCGTCGTTCTCGGATTACGCCAACGACGTCGCCGAGCAGCACAAGTTCTGGCTCGGCGACGGCTTCGCCTCTGGCGGCTCGCAAGGCTACGACCACAAGAAAATGGGCATCACCGCGCGCGGCGCCTGGGAGGCGGTACGCCAGCATTTTTATCAATTGGGACAGGACATTCAAAGCCAGCGCTTCAGCGTCATCGGCGTCGGCGACATGGGCGGCGACGTTTTTGGCAATGGCATGTTACTGTCGCCCTGCATCCAACTGCGCGCCGCCTTCAACCACAAGCACATCTTCATCGATCCGGATCCCGACCCCGAGAGCAGCTTCCAAGAGCGCCAGCGCTTGTTTGACCTGGCCTCGGCGGCTAGCGGCTGGGATCATTACGACCGCGAGTTGCTATCCGAAGGCGGAGCTATATTCGAGCGCCAAGCCAAGCGCGTGCAGCTCAGCCCGCAAATAAAGCGCCTGCTCGGCATCAGCAAAAACAGTTGTAGCCCCGACGAAGTCCTCGCCCACATCTTGACCATGGAGGTCGACCTGCTCTGGTTCGGCGGCATCGGCACTTATATCAAAGCCAGCAGCGAAAGCCACGCCGACGTCAGCGACCGCGGCAACGACGGCATCCGCGTCGACGCCAACCAAGTGCGCGCCAAGGTCATCGGCGAGGGCGCCAACCTCGGCTTGAGCGCCAGCGCGCGCGTCGAATACAGCTTGGCTGGCGGTCTCTGCAATACCGACTTCATCGATAACTGCGCTGGCGTCAATTGCTCCGACCACGAAGTCAACATCAAGATTCTGCTCGCGCTAGTGCTCGAGCAGGGCACTCTCAGCCCGGCGCAGCGCAATCAGCTGCTGGAAGACATGACCGATGCTGTCGCCGAATTAGTGCTCGCCACCAGCCGCGCCCAAGCCCTCGCCATCAGCGCCAGCGCTCTAGCGCAGCACCAGTGCTTGCCCGCGCACCAGCGCACCATCGCGCTGCTCGAGCGTAACGACTTCCTGAGCCGCGCCGTCGAGAACTTGCCCGATGATAAATTGCTGGCGACGCGCGCGCGCCAAGGCTTAGGGCTGGCGCGCCCCGAGATTTGCACGCTGCAATCCTACGCCAAGAACTACCTCTTCGCCCAACTCACCGAGCACGAAGTCGACCTGCGTCCGCTGGCGGGGCAATGGCTACACGCCTACTTCCCCGAAGTGCTGCAAGAGCGTTACCCCGAGCTGGTAGCGCAACACCCGCTCGGCGGCGAAATCATAGCCACCAAAGTCACCAACGCTGTGGTCGACATCGGCGGCCTTGAATTCATTAACGAAGTCGTAACCCAAGGCGATTCCAGCTTGGCGCGCGCCGTCGGCGGCTTTCTCATGCTCGACGCCATCTTCGGCCTGCGCGGCATCTGGCAGCAGCAGCTCGAGCTCATGCGCAGCGATAGCGCCGCCGCGCTCGGCAACATCAACAAGCTCCGCCAAAGCCTGCAATTGCTGTGCATCTGGCTCGTCAACAACGAAAGCGAGCTCGCCCCCGAAGGCGTCGACTTCTATCGCCAGCACGCGCCGCTGGCGCTGCGCCAGCTTAGTGGCGAAGACGCCAGCTGGGAGCAGTTACTGCTCAGCGACCCGGTCAGCATCATCGCCTGCTTGAAGATCAGCCGCATAGCACGCGCCCACGCCACGGAGCCGGCGCAGGCTGCAGCTTGGTACCAGCAATTGGAGCAAAGCCTGAGCATGGATCAGCTAATCCGCCTCGCCACCTCGCACCAAGCCACCAGCCATTGGCAGCAGCTAGCGCTGCGCTCGCACCAGAACGAACTCGAAGAGCTACAAATGCAAATACTCGGCAACATCGTCGACAGCTCCGGAGACCTCGGGCTCTGGCTGCAAGAGCGCCAGGAACTAGTCGCCGCCAGCACCCTCCTGCTCGACGAGATCCACAACCAACCCACCTTCGAGATCCCCATGCTCAAAGTCGCCATCGACAACCTCAAAAAACTCCGCAAACTTTGATGATCCCAAGCACGCAACCACCTCACCCACCGTGCAAACAGTGAACCCGAAGGGCTCGGCATTACAAGTAGCCAGTAGAATTAATCAGAGGTTGCTTATGGCCGCTAGCAAGTATAGTATTGGCTCCAAGGCAAGCATTAACAGCGAACGCAATGACCAAGGTTATCGATAAGCCGAGTTTCGAATCCGTATATCTTTTGACTCAACGCAACGCCGAGGCTATACAAAAGCTCGGCGAGAAGCTGGAGGCAATGGCAGTGCGCGAGGAAGAGCGTAGGATCGCAGAGGCGGCTGCAGCCGCTAAGCGCGAGGCTGAGGCCGCTAAGCGCGAAGAAGAACGCAGAATCGCAGAGGCAGAAGCAGCAGCTAAGCGCGAGGAAGAGCGTAGGATTGAAGAAGCCAAGCGTGACCAAAAGGACCGAGAGCTTAGGGCTGAATTTAGAGCCGAATTAAAGGCAAATTTTAGAGAATCGCGTCGGCGCATCAATAAGCTGGATGAGCTCTTCAACAGCCAATGGGGTAAATTAGTCGAGGCTCTAGTGGATGGTAGAGTAGTTAATATCTTGAATAAGATCGGGATTAAGGTTGAGCAAACTACTCAGCGCAGCGAAGGCTTTTACGAAGGCAAAAAGCAGGAGATCGACATCCTGGCGATCAATGGTGATGAGATAGTGGCGATCGAGGTTAAGACTACGCTTAGGCCAGAAGACATAAGGGTATTCGAGGGTAAATTAAAAGTGCTCAAGCTCTGGATGCGGCAATATGCTGGCGAAAAGATCTATGGTGCGGTGGCGTATATCCGCGCCGACGCTGGCAGCGCCGAGCTCGCAGCCAAGCGCGGTCTGTTCGTAATAAAAGCTGTGGGCGCCTCAGCATATTTGACTAATGCCGAGGGTTTCAAACCTCGTACTTTTTGAGCCGATGACCTGGGAGCGCGTCTCGCCCGCCTTGTAAACAGTGAACCCAACTGGTTCGGCATCTGGGCAAATAAGCTAATCTGATCACCATACCCAAACGAGTCCGTCAGGGTTCGCCTCCCCACCACCAGCTTTTTTTAGCACAATAAAGTCTCTATTAACGAAACCACAACAGCACCATGCAATTCATCAGCCCCCAAATCGATTTTGCTTTCAAGCGCATTTTCGGCAACGAGCAGCATAAGGAAGTGCTTATCAGCTTTATCAACTCGGTGCTCGACCTCAGCGGCGAGCGCCAAGTGGTCGAGGTCGAGCTGGCAAACCCCTACCAAGTGCCACGGCTTGAGCAATTCAAGGAAACCATCCTCGATATCAACGCCACTTGCCAATCCGGGCGCAAATTCATAGTCGAAATGCAAATCGAGCAGCAGCATTCCTTCCATAAGCGCGCCCTGTATTACAGCTCCAAAGCCTATGTTGAGCAGCTGCCACGCGGCGTAGATTACCCTAGGCTCAAGCCGGTATACTTCATCGGCGTCTTGAACTTTAAGACCATGAGTAATAGCGGCTACCTATCGCGGCATGTGATTCTGGACACCGTAACCCACGAGCAATACTTCCAAGATTTCGAGTTCTGCCTCATTGAATTACCCAAGTTTGCCAAGCACGAAAGCGAACTCCAAAGCATAGTCGATAAATGGATATTTTTCCTGAAGTACCTTGGCTCCAAGGGCGGCGAGGATAAAGACTTTGCCCATATCTTTGCCGGCGAGCCACCGCTGCTGCAAGCTCTGGAGATTGCCCGCTACCACAGTCTCAGCCAGGACGAACTATCCGTCTACGAATATCAAGAAAAGCGCCGCCGAATAGAGGCCGAAAATGCCCGCACCCAGAGGGTACTGGGACACGCCGAGGGTCGAAAAGAAGGCGAGCAGATCGGCCTGCAAAAAGGTGAGAAAATAGGCCTGCAAAAAGGCGAGCAAATTGGTCGGCAAGAAGGCAGAAAGGAAGGGCTGCAGATAGCTACGAAAGTCTTAGCTCTAGCAAAAGACGGTCTCAGTGCTAATGCCATTGCCCACGAGCTCCAAATCGACGTCGCCGAGGTGCTCGAGCTGCTAAAAGATTAAAGACTTGCAATCTATCACGACCTACAACTGATCAATCACCGCTGTGCTGGACGAAGTGCGGCATCTATCCAATATCCATATTGCCCAACTAACCTCAGCACCAAATGACGCAGCAATCTACCGCCACAATGGGGTTAAGTAAGACCTTCCAAGAAGGCATCTGGAACAAAAACCCCCTGCTAGCGCAGTGCTTAGGTCTGTGCCCGCTGCTGGCAGTGAGCGTCTCGGCGTTGCAAGCGCTTATCCTGGGCTTGGCGTCGACGGCGGTGCTCGTGGGCAGTTGTGCTCTGGTGGCTTTGTTTGGCAGCAAGCTACCGCGAGTGCTGCAATTGCAAGTCTTCATCGCGCTTATCGCCGCCTTAGTAAGCATCGTCGATCTATTGCTGGCGGCGTGGTGGTACGAAATCTATCTCAGCATCGGCCTGTTCATCCCCTTGATAATCAGCAACTGCTTAATCCTCGGTCGCTGCGAAGCCTACGCTCAACACCACAGCGTGCGCGCCAGCGCCCTGGATGGCTTGCGTTACGGCATCGGCTTTGCCTGGGTGCTGTTGCTGCTGGGATTGCTACGCGAGAGCCTTAGCTACGGCGGGCTGCAACTGAGCCTGAGCGTATTGTTGCCGCAGCACGAAGTCCAGCAACCATTACAACTACTGAGCCTGTTACCTCCAGGAGTGTTTTTCTTGTTAGCGCTAATGGTGGCGGTGTACGGCTGGCTGCAACGACGGCGCGCTGCCGACCCTAATTTGATCGCCAAAGCGTGTTAGCGGCGCGATTATTAAGCCTGCTCGCCGAGCGCGACCTGCAACTACTGACGTTGGAATCCTGCAGCGGCGGCAGACTCGCGGCGCGCCTGACGGCAATAGCCGGCGCCTCGAGCAACTACTTGGGCGGTCATGTTTGCTACGCCAACTCCATGAAACAAAGCCTCGGCGTATCCCCCGAAACCTTGCGCCGCCACGGCGCCGTCAGCGCGGAGACCATAGCTGAACTCTTGCAAGCTGGGTTACGCACACCCGAAGCCGACATGGCAATCGCCATCAGCGGCGTCGCCGGCCCTGGCGGCGGCAGCGCCAGCAAACCCGTCGGTTGCGTCTATCTGGGTTGGCAACTACGCGGCCAACAAGCCCTAATCCAACGCCAGCAACTAACAGGCAACCGCGAGCACATCCAGGCAACCTGCACCGACATCGCCCTCAGCCAAGCCATCCTGCTGTTAAGCTAACGACCATATCGCCCACCGCTTAAAAAATAACCCGCAAGCTCAGCATTGACCCTAACGCAGAACCTCCATGCTATAAGTCGGCACTCGCGCTCTGGGCCAGTTGTCGATGCTAATGCGCTCGATTATTGCCTCTACAGCCGCGCTGAGTTGGGCGGCATCATCGCTCACAGGGTCGAATTCGGCTTGGTGCACACCCGCGCGGACGAGCAGACTTTGCCAGCCGAATTGCTGGCTGCCGGCGATGTCGTGCACTAAAGAATCACCCACCATCAAAATGCGCTCGGGAGCAACTCCAGGAAAATTCTCCTGCATACTTTGAAAGATACGCGCGTGCGGCTTGCCGTAGTAGACGACCTCGCCACCCAAGCTCTGATAGTGCAATGCAACCGCCCCAGGCCCGAGCCCGCGCTGAGCGCCGTGTATCGAAATCAAATCTAAGTTGGCGCAAATGAGCTTATTACCCAGAGCAATGGCGCGCGTAAACAACTCCTGATAATCGGCGATAGTCGCCGTGGCTGGTATCGATAACAACAGCAGAGCCGAATTCGCCTCGGGTTCCGATACGACGCGGATAGTATTGATGTTGCGGCACCAATTTACACCATTTGCTTGCTCGCGCGCTAAGGGCAGCACTGCTAAGGGCCAGCGATCACTGAGGCCGCTATTGCGTCCTACCAAGTCCTGATACAACACCTCCCCCGAACTGAGCAGACGTCTCACCTTATCGGTGGGTAGACCCAAGCGCTGCAAATTCTGCAAGTTGGGCGCCGAGCGCTTGCTGGAATTGGAAAGAATGCCGATAGCCTTGCCCGCAGTCACCAATTGTTGCACAGCGGCGACCGCGTCCGGGTAAGCGTACTCGCCGTTGTAGAGCACTCCCCAGATGTCGAGCACCACCGCATCAAAGCGCGGTAGTATCTCTTGGATGTTGTCGATGGTTTGCAGCATGGTGGACGATTAGTTTGAAGTGGCAAATTACACAGTGATCGAGCATTAGCAAAACTAGCGCTGCGCCCTAAATTTAAGCTATTGGCTATTGACAACGCCGAGCACCATACCATACTTCGGCGGCGTCAAGAACCACAACTGTAAAGCAACTATGAAAACGATCAAACTACTAAGTATAGCCCTCGGTTTGGCGCTAGCCAGCAGCAGCCTTTGGGCGCAGGAAGTAACTTTGCGCTTCCAGCATTTTGTCTCGCCCAAGAGCTCGGCACCAGCGCTATTTATGACGCCTTGGGCGGAGAAAGTCGAGCGCGAGAGCAATGGCCGGATCAAGGTCGAGATCTACCCCGCTATGCAGTTAGGCGGCACGCCACCGGCGATCTACGATCAAATCCGCGACAACGTCATCGACGGCGGCTGGGCAATCCCGGGCTACACCCCAGGGCGCTTTCCGGGCATTGAGGCTTTTGAATTGCCCTTTATCAGCTCCACCAGCGCCGAGGCTACCTCCAAAGCCGTTTTTGAGTTTTACCAAAAGTATCTGCAAGAAGAATTCTCCGAAGTCAAAATACTCGCGGTGCACGTCCACGGCCCTGGAGTTGTCCACACCAAAGACGTCGAGATCGACTCGGTCGACGATTTCTCTGGTCTCAAGCTGCGCGCCCCCACGCGCCTTGCCTCGAAGATTCTGGAAAAGCTCGGTTCCACCCCAGTGGGTATGCCCGTGCCGCAATTGCCGGAGTCGGTCGCCAAGGGCGTGGTCGACGGCGGCGTGATCCCCTTCGAGATCGTGCCAGCTTTGAAAATGCACGAGTTGGCGAGCGCACACACCCAGATAGGCGGTAACCGCGCGCTTTACAACACCGTGTTCATCTGGGCGATGAATAAATCGGTTTACCAGCGGATGCCCGCCGACTTGCGCGCGATTATCGATGCCAACTCCGGTCTGGAAGCCTCGGCCTGGGCTGGCAGAGCCATGGAAGAAGGCGACGCCCCAGGCTTGGCAGCGGTGCAACGCGTGGGCAACACGGTGCACACCCTCGAAGGCGGAGACCTGGCGCGGATGCGCGAACTGACCGCGCCGATCGTCGACGAGTGGATCGCCGAGACCAGCGCCAAAGGCTTGCCCGCAGCGCAGATGGTCGAAGATGCACGCGCTTTGGTAGCAAAGTACGACTAACTTCCTGCG
This sequence comes from Gammaproteobacteria bacterium, assembly GCA_965229495.1. Taxonomy (GTDB): domain Bacteria; phylum Pseudomonadota; class Gammaproteobacteria; order CBDBNL01. Next base: position 1,894,615 of record OZ245880.1, on the reverse strand, counting down.
ACCAAGCCAAGAGCTACGCCCTCAACAATGTGTTCGTCTGGGATAACGCCTACTTGCTGATGTCCCTAAGCTACTTACCAGAGCAGCAGGCTTAGTGCGGAGCCGGCGCCATTTAGGGCTATGTTGAGTCAATTAGACAAGCTAATCCATAACGTCACCAAAGCCCTCGCCGTGGTCGCCGGTGGCGTGCTGGTGGCGCTGGCGCTGCTAACGGTAATCTCAATCGGCGGACGCAGCTTGATCTGGGCTGGGCTCGCCCCCATCGCGGGCGACTTCGAATTGGTCGAGATCGGCACCGCAGTCGCCGTATTCGGCTTTCTGCCCTATTGCCATTTGCACCGCGGCCACGTAACCGTCGACGTCATCGTCAACCAATTGCCGACCCCGCTCTTCAATCTCTTGACCATCGTCGGCGATATCGCGGTGGCGCTGGTAACCTACGTCGTCGCTTGGCGGCTCTGGCTGGGCTTGCAAGACAAACTCGCCTACGGCGAATCGACCATGATCCTCGGCGCGCCGCTGTGGGTGGGCTATGTGCTCTGCTTTATCGCTGCGCTCTGGGCTTGCGGCGTCGTGCTGCACGTGCTCTTGCGCGACTGTCGCGCCTTGCAATCCGGCGATAGATTAGCCTCGTGAGCGATTTAACTCTCGCCCTCTGGTCTTTCCCCGCGCTGCTGGCGCTGATATTTCTGCGCGTGCCAGTGGCGGCAGCGATGGCGATCACTGGCTTCGCTGGCATGTGGCTGGTGCTCGGCTCGCCCAACGCGCCGCTCGCGCACTTGAAGACGCTCACCTACCAGAGCTTCGCCAGCTACTCGCTATCGATAGTGCCGCTGTTTCTGCTCATGGGGCAATTCGCCACTAAGTCGGGTCTATCGAAAGCGCTATTCTTTAGCGCCTCTACTTGGCTGGGGCATCGGCGCGGCGGCGTCGCCATGGCTGCAGTCGGCGCCTGCGCTGGCTTTGGCGCCATCTGCGGCTCCTCGCTCGCTACCGCCTCGACCATGGGCCAAGTCGCCTTACCCGAACTCAAGCGCTACGGCTATTCTGACGCCACTGCCACCGGCGTGCTCGCCGCTGGCGGCACCCTCGGTATCCTCATTCCGCCCTCGATAATCCTGGTGATCTACGCCATCCTGACCGAGCAGAACATCATCAAAATGTTCACCGCCGCGCTGGTGCCAGGCATCATCGCCGCGCTGGGCTACATGCTCACCATCGCGCTCATCGCGCGCTTTGGTCGTGATGCCTCGCGCCCAGCCGAGCGCCAACCCTACGCGCTACGCTTCAAGGCTTTGCTCGTTACCTGGCCAGTGTTCGTCATATTTGCGGTAGTCATAGGCGGTATCTATTTTGGCTTTTTCACCCCCACCGAAGCCGCCGCCGTCGGCGCCACCGTAACCGGGCTTTACGCTCTCGGCCCCGGCGGCTGCAGCCGCCGCGACCTGCTCGAATGCCTGCTCCAAGCCGGCAAAACCACTGGCATGATCTTTCTCATAATCTTCGGCGCCGCGCTGTTCAATTCCTTCCTGGCTTTTACCCGCGCGCCCGCCTTGCTCTCCGAATACATCGTCGCCCTCGGCTGGGCGCCGCTGCTCGTGCTGCTGCTCATCTTGCTGGTTTATCTCGTCTTCGGCTGCTTTATGGATAGCCTGAGCATGATCCTGCTCACCATCCCGGTATTCTTTCCCATCGTCGAAGCGCTCGACTTTGGCATGACCATTGAAGAAAAAGCCATCTGGTTCGGAGTATTAGTATTAATAGTAGTAGAAGTCGGACTAATAACCCCCCCAGTCGGACTCAATCTATTTGTCATCAACTCCATGGCACCCGGAGTACCACTCGCCACCACCTACCGCGGCGTCCTCTCCTTCGTCGCCACCGATCTAATTAGAGTAGCACTACTAATAATAGCCCCATCGCTATCGTTATTCTTAGTGAGAGCGTTGTATTGATAATAGTAATAATAGAGCGTCGAGTTGCACTAGGCGGCGGAGCCTGGGGGTATGGGAGCGCCGAGTTGTACTCGGCTGGAGACGCCCGCAGGGGCGTCTCCCCATAGAAGCACAGCCTAAATAAAACTCTTATTTTTAATTGAGCATAGTGTTTAGAGGCTTAATTTTAGCAGTAGTGATTGCATGAGTATTGTGCCAAAACAAATCACGTGCTTCTGGGAGGCTCGCAAGCTCGCCTCCTGCCGACTACAAGTCGGCGCTCCGACCCGCCGCCTTATAAGCAACGTCATAATATCTCGCCTACTTTATAAAAACTTCGAAGGCTAATTTTCGCTAAAAAATCTCACAATTGTCCGTAACAGAACTTATAATTTCAAATTAAACAAATACACTAGAAAAACTATGAACAAACCAAACCTTTTCTCATACGCAACCAGCGAGTTGTCGCAGGATGCTTTTATTTGCTGGCTATTATCCTGGGCTTCGCCTAAATATAAGGATACGGATGCTGAGTTGTACAACTGCTCAAGAAACTTAATTGAGCTGTTCTTCAAAGAACATGGCAAAAGTATGCCCACAGACATTAGCGATATTGAAGTTAGGAGCCAGTATAAGCGTATTGATGCCCTATGCATTGTGCACTCTAAAGAAGCAAAGTATGCCATTGTTATTGAAGACAAAACTGTAACAAAAAACCATTCAGATCAGTTAATTAGGTATTTGGAGCTTGTAAAGCAAGAAGGCTTTGCCGAGGAAAATATAATCCCAATATATTATAAAACTGGAGATCAAAGCGACTATTCAGATGTTATAGGAAAAGGCTACCGGCCTATATCGAGAGAAAGCGTTATAGCTGTACTCAGCGAATATAAAGGCAAAAACTCTATACTATTGGATTACAGAGAGCATCTACAGTCTATTGAAGACGAAGTCGATAGTTTTAAATCCAAAAAGTTTTCGGATTGGGGAGGGTGGCACGCTTGGATTGGCTCCTATCGTGAGTTGCAAAATAGACTCGGTACAGGGGGGTGGGATTATGTTCCCAATCCAACTGGAGGATTTCTAGGATTTTGGTGGTGTCATGTAGGGGTTGGTGAATGTGAGTTATACTTGCAGCTTGAGTACAATAAACTTTGCTTCAAGATTCATGTGTACGATAAAGATAAGAGAAATCCTTTGAGGTCAAAATGGTTTAATGCTATTATAGCTGAAGCAGCAAATAAGAATTTTAATGTTGTAAAGCCAGCTAGATTTGGCAGTGGTAACGTTATGACGGTTTGTATTGCTGATGGCGAATATCGCCAACTCTAGGAAAGCCGAGGAGTTGCTAAAATCAGCCTGCGAAAAAATAGATTAACCTGAGTAACGACTGCAGAACAGCGTTTGCTTACAGGGTCTCACTAGAGCTTAGTGATCCAACAATGAAGTGTCACTGAGCTCACTGTGTGATGTCGTTGTCGGGAGTGTGAACGGATTAGCTTATGCAAATCTGGCTAACAGGCGACTTGCACTTTAACAAAGCGCAATTTGAGTATCTTTATAACAACCAGAGCAGGTATGACTTGCTGTGCTTGAGTGGTGATTTGCTTAGTGGTGCGACCGATGATTACCAAGAGCAGACGCGCTGGGTTACTGACTTTTTGCGTGGCTTTAGCAAGCCGCTGCTGATTGCCAGCGGCAACCATGATTTGGACGAGCTCGGCGAGTGCGATTGGCTGCACGAGCTCAAAAGCCCCAACATCTACGTCGACGAGCAGAAACCCGTTTTCAATGGCATTCGCTTTGGTATCGTCGCCCACATGGCGCCCGAATACGCGCGCTTTGCCGATTGCGATATTTTGCTGACGCATGTGCCGCCGCAAAATACCGACACCTCAAGCCAACAGCAAGGCGAGTTGCGGCAAGACTGGGGCGACTTCGAGCTATACGATTTATTGGCGAGCTGCGTGTTAAGCCCAAGATACGTCTTGTGCGGTCATGTCGAAAATCCTATCAGCTTGAGTGACAAGATAGCCAACACAACCATTATCAACCCGGGCACTGCCCATAATAAAGCTAGCCCCAAAATTTATCCGTTGAGCTTGGGGTAGGCTTGATGTTGGCAATATCGCTACGGGTGGGGTTGAACGCTTTTGTACGGTGGGTGGTCCCCGGGAGCGCGACCATCTCGGTCGCCGTGTAGATGTGCCGTAGGCGGCCTTTCAACCCATTACAATCGAAGCAGTAATACCGGAAATACTCAATGTAGCTAGCGGCAGCAGTGGATCGGATAGGCTAATTGGTAGGTGGCTGCTATGGTGCTTGATTGGAATTATGAGCTTTGCTGAGAACCCAGGTATGTTGAGCTTCTATGCTTAGGTGGGCTTATTTGCCTAATTGCCGCCTTCGGCACTTTTTACACGGCGACCGAGACGGTCGCGCGCCCAGGGGGGCGATCCGTTAGAAGGAGCGGAAGTTGTGGCGGACGAGGTTGTCGAGGGCGAGGCGGGCGCCTTGGAGGGCGCTGAGTTCGGCGGTGATGAGGTAGATGGGGATTTGCCGAAGGTAGGTGCTAAGACGGCCTTTGTTGCTAAAGCGCTCGCGCATGTCGCGGCCGACGATGAGGTCGCGGTGTTTGCTGGCGATGCCGCCGCCTATGTAAACTCCGCCCGAGGCTTTGAACATGAGCGCGACGTCGCCAGCAAAGCTCGCTAGTAGGTCAAAAAAGACGTCCATGGCGCACAAGGCGAGGTCGCTGGCGCCGGATAGCGCGAGGCGCGCGACTTCTTCGGCTTTGACGCGCGTCGGGTTGCGGTTTTTGATGGCGCACAGGGCTTCGTAAATATTCTCCAGTCCGCGCCCGCTGACCATGCGCTCCAGGGAGACTCGAGGGTATTTGGTGAGCAGGTATTCGAGTATTTCGGCTTCGAGGTCGTTGCCCGGCTGCAAGCAGATGTGCGAGGCTTCGCTGCTGATGCAAAAGTGCTGGTCGTTGATTTGCACGAGCGCGGCGGTGCCCATGCCGGTGCCCGGGCCGACTACGGCTATCGGGCTGCTAAGGTCGTTGTCGATGTGGTCGACGGTTTCGATGTCGTTCGCTGTGAGCTGCGGTATGGATAGCGCGAGCGCGGCGAAATCGTTGATAAAATGCAGCTCTTTGAAGCCGAAATGGCGGCGCAATTGCTGCTTGTCGAAGTGCCAATCGTTGTTGATCATTTGGAAGCTGTCGCTGTCCAAGGGCGCGGCGATGCCCAAGCAGGCGTATTCGGGGCAGTCCTGGCCGCTGTATTCCAAATAAGATTCTATGGCTTCTACCGGACTTGGAAAGCGCTCGGTGGCGAGCACGAGATTTCTGCTGCAAGCGCTGCTGTCGCCAAGGCTGAAGCGGGCATTGGTGCCGCCGATGTCTGCTATTAAATAAGGTTTTGGACTCATGGACTGTTAATTGATATGGCTGCAAAAGCTCCAGCCTTGCTGGAGGAGTTAAGCTTAGCGCTGAGTTTGGTGCCTGCTGGTAAGGTGGTTAGTTATAAGCAACTGGCGAGCTGGATCGGTAAGCCCACGGGCGCGCGCCTGGTGGGGCGGATGATGGCGCAGGTGCGCTCGCCGCATTGGTACCGCGTGCTGCGCGCCAATGGTCAACTGGCGTTCCCCGAGCAGAGCGCGAACTATAGCCGCCAAGCGGACTTACTGCGCGCCGAGGGCGTGCTGCTGCGCAACGGGCGCGTGGCTCGGCATTACTTTTGGCAACCTGGAAGCGAGCAGTAAGATTGAGATTATTTGCATAACTTGAGACCGCGTGCAAAAAACGGAGATTTTTGTTCTTAAGCTCAGCAGCAAAGCGCAGTTTATGAAATAGTAAATGAGCATTTGCGAACATGCAGCAATGCTGGGGCAAAAAGATGCCTTTTTGCCAAGGTCTCAAATTTTAACGCTTGATAACGCTCTCACGTTCCGGACCTACGGAGATGTAGGTTATCGGTGTTTGCGTGTAGTTTTCGATGAATTCCAGGTAGGCGCGGGCGGCGGCTGGTAGCTGCTCGTAGCTGCGCACGCTGCTGGTGTCGCTATGCCAGCCCGACAGCGATTGGTATTCGACTTGCGCGGCTTGGATTTGCTCGGCGCTGGCGCCGAAGGCGCCGCCTTGATAGCTGGTGGCGACTTTGACCTCGCCGAAGCCGTCGAGGACGTCGAGCTTGGTGATCGCCAATTGGTCGATGCCGTTGATGGCGACGCTGTATTTGAGAGCTACCAGGTCGAGCCAGCCGCAACGCCGCGCTCTGCCAGTGGTGGCGCCGAATTCGTTGCCGACGCGCGCTAGCTGCTCGCCGTGTTCGTCGGCTAATTCGCTCGGGAAGGGACCCGCGCCGACGCGGGTGCTGTAGGCTTTGCAAATGCCGAGAACGCGCTCGATGCGCTGCGGGTTGACGCCGCTGCCGCTGACGGCGCCGGCGATGGTGGTGTTGGAGGAGGTTACGAAGGGATAGGTGCCGAATTCAATGTCGAGCAAGGAGCCTTGGGCGCCCTCAAACAAGACCTGGCCGCGCTCGGCGTGTTCGCGCGCGAGGCGGACGCCGTCGGTGAATAAATCAGCGCGCTGCTGGCGCCAATAGAGCAGGCTTTCCAGTAGCTGCTCGGCGCTGGGGAGGGCGCTGGTGTCGGCCTGGTAAAACTGCAATAGGTGCTTGTGGTACGCCAGCAAGCCCGCGATATGCTCGCGGGCGCGCTGCGGGTTGGCGAGGTCGGCGATGCGCAGCGCGCGGCGGCCGACTTTGTCCTCATAAGCTGGGCCGATGCCGCGGCCAGTGGTGCCGATTTTGCGCTCCGGGCTTTGCGCGGCTTCGCGAGCCTGGTCGATGGCGGCGTGGCTGGGCAGTATCAGCGCGCATTGTTCGTCGATGCGTAGACGGGCGGCGTTGGCTGCGGGCAATTGGGCGAGTTCGCGCTCCATTTGCTCGGGGCTTAATACTACTCCGCGACCTATGAGCGCGAGGCAACTGGCGCGCATGATGCCCGAGGGGATGAGGTGCAGTACGGTTTTCTTGCCGTCGACGATCAGGGTGTGGCCGGCGTTGTGCCCGCCTTGGAAACGGACGACGAGCTCGGCGTCGGCGCTGAGCATGTCGACGATTTTGCCTTTGCCTTCGTCGCCCCAGTGGGTGCCGAGGACTAGAGTATTTGCCATTGATGTGCTTATGATGTGCTTAGTTAGTAGGTGGTTGGATTGTCCAGCTGGCTTCTTTGCGGACTATGCGCCCGCAGCAGTTGGCGAGCTCGGTGGGCGTGGCGGCGCCTGCGTGGACGACGCGTTCGCCACGAGCGCGCAGGGCATCGACGTAGGCGCGGAGGTCGGCGTCGGCGAGGTAGGCGTCGATGCTCGGGGCGAGGTAGTAAGCCGGTGTGGCTGCGATTTCCTGCCAGCGGATGAGCTTATTGATCTCGACGCTGAAGCCGCTAGCAGCGCTGCTGTAGTCGGCGCTGCGTATGGCGTAAGCGCCGCCGCGGCCGAGAGGGTACGGCACTTGCGGGCTGTGCGCGCTGAAGACCATGCCGGTATGGTAGGAATAGCTCGGGATTTGCGCGATGTCGATGTGGATTTGCGCCTGCGCTGGCAAGGCTTGAGCGGTGCTGCGGAGCGCGGCGAGCGCGGCGCTGAGCTCGGGGTCAAGATCCTGGCAGAGCGCGCCGATTTTGTCGAGGACTTCGACGCCGCCGTAGCAGTGCGGGAGCTCGGCGAGGGCGCGGCGCAAGCGTTTATCCTGGGTTAGTTCGTGGGCGCTGCGCTCGCAAGCGGCGAAGTCTTTGCGACCAAGGGCGCAGTGGAAGTCGAGCTGCTGCTGGCTATCGGCTTGGACTATTGCCAACAGCCGCTGCCAAATGCGTGCTTGACCCAGGCTTAGGATCAGGTGCTCGGGGCGAAAGCCGAGCTCGACCAGGCTTTGCCGCAAGAGCCAAATGCTCTCGAGGACGCCGCCGCTGCCGATGTGCTCGGCGCCGATCTGCTGGGCGTTACGAGTGTCGTGGGCGCCGTGGGCTCGCGCGCGCAGGACTTCGCCGTGGTAGCAAAGCCGAGTGGTCGCCTGGGGTTTCAGCCGGTGCGCGACTACGCGCATGATCTGTGGGGTGATGTCGGAGCGCAGGCTGAGCTGCTCGCCGCTGAGCTGGTCGGGGAATTGGATGCTCTCGCGGCGGAGGTCAGCCTCTTGCTGCCAGACCGAGGCGCGTTCGACCATCGGCGGGCTGACGAGCTCATAACCCCAACTTTGATATAACTCTATCAGCCTGGTGGCGCTGCGCGCCAGGCTACCAGCGCTGGCCGGCAAGCTCTCGGCTATGCCTACGGGTAGCAGGGCGTCTTCGGTGCTTGGGGGGGCGAGCGCGGGCGGGCTCGGAGTAGAGCCAGCCATCAGCAAAGCCGCGCGCGGCTTATATCCATACTGTCAAAAATATCGGCAGGCCGGTTTGTTGCATGACCGGTATGAGGATGAATTTCCGCAGCAGGAAGATGATGAAAAATAGCGCCATCGGGCTGAAGTCCAAGCCCATGATGCTGGGCAGGCGATTGCGGATGGGCGCTGCTAAGGGCTCGGTGAACTCGTACATCAGCATTATCAGCGGGTGCGAGGAATTAGGCGCGACCCACGAGACGACCACTAAGCCGAGCAATAAGAAGAAGTAAAGCTGCAGCAGCAAACTGAACCAGATGAGCAGCGCCCAGATGGGGGCGAGCACGAGTAATTGCGTCTGCCCAAACCAAGCGTAGACTGCGCTCAACCACATCAACAAGATGACGTTCGCCATTAGCAGGCTGGCAAAGTCCAAGCGCCGATGCCAGGGTAGGATTTGTCGTAGCGGACCACAGAGCCAATCGCTGTATTGGGTGATTTTGCCGACGATGGGGTTGTAGCGGTCGACGCGCCACCATTGCGCCAGGAAGCGCAACATGAGTAGCAGGGTGAGCCCGTGGACGACTAATTTGGCTACGAGTAGAGCTTGCATGGCGCGCTAGAGAGAATTGCTGGATTGGGCGCGCAATTCCTCGGCGATTTCGAGGCTGCGGTCGCTGGCGTTACGGATGGCGATTTGTACCGAGTGGCCGATTTGGTGGAATTCCATGGATTTTATCGCGGCTTCGGTGGTGCCGCCGGGGAGCTGGATTTCGGCGAGCGCCGAGGCGGCGCTGTGGACGTTTTCGTGTAGTATCTCGGAGGCGCCGATGGCTGTTTGCCGAACTATCTGCTGGGCTTCGGCGGCGCTAAAGCCGGCATCGTGCGCGGCGTGCTCCATGGCGTTCATCAAGTAGTAAAAATAAGCGACGCCGCTGCCGCAGAGCGCGGTGAAGCTGTGTAAGCGCTGTTCGCTATCGAGCCAGATGAAATCGCCGATCAGGTTGAAGATGGTACTGATTTCGCCGCAATGGTAGCTGCCCATTTTGGAATTGGCGTAGAGCGCGGTCATGCCTTGCTGCACCTGGCAAGGCAAATTGGGCATGGCGCGGACTATGGGGGCATAGGGCAAGTAGCGCTGCAGGAGTTGTAAATCAACGCCGGCGATGACGCTTATGACGGGCTTTTCCAGGTCTTTGTAAAACTCCAGGTCGGCTTGAAAAAAATCCAGTAGCTGCTGCGGGCGCGGGCATAGGAAGATGTAATCGCAATTATTGATGGCTTCCTGGTTGTCGCCGCTGACGTTAATTTGTAGCTGCTGCTGGATGGGCTGCAAGAGCTCGACGCTACGGCGAGTAGCCCAGATGTTGTCGGGCTTGTAACCCGATTTCACCAAGCCGTGAATGATGCAAGTGGCAAAATTACCACAACCGATGAAGGCGAGCTTTTGCGTTACTTCTAGTTTCATGCTTAGATTTTCATGATGTGTTGGCGCCAATGTTTTAATTCTTCTATAGATGCCAGGGTGTCGCTGAGCGCGGTGTGCGCGTTGGGCTTATTGTACTCCTCGGCGGGCGCCCACATCTGCGCCAGTATTTTAAGGCTGGATACGTCGAGGTTGCGATAGTGGAAGAATTGCTCCAATTTGGGCATGTAAGCGCGCAAGAAGCGCCGATCCTGGTGGATGCTGTTGCCGCACAGAGGCGAGGTCTGGGGGTAGAGGTGTTGCTTGAGGAAGTCGAGGCTTTGGCGTTCGGCTTCGGCAAGCGCGACGCTGCTGGTGCGTATGCGGCCTACGAGACCGCTGTTTTGGTGGGTGCTGCGGTTCCAGGCGTCCATGCGCTGCAATTGTGGTGCTGGTGTTTGGATAGCTAGATTAGGCCCGGTGGCGATTAGATTTAGCTGGGCGTCGGTTACGACCAGGGCAATTTCGAGGATGCTGTCGTGCTCGGGGTCTAAGCCGGTCATCTCCAAGTCGAGCCAGACTAAGCGCTGGGGGGCTGCGTTGTCGGACATTAAGCTGGTTCTGAGAGCAGGTTTAGGTAGTGTTGGTGGGTCTTGCGCGCGGTGGCTTGCTTGGTGAAGTTGCTTTGCAAAAGCACCGTAGCCGCAGAGCTGAGCTTTTCTGCCAGGGCGGCGTCGGCGAGCAATTGTAGCCCAGAGCTGGCGAGCTTTTGAAAATCGCCGACGTCGGCGAGGAGGCCGGTTTGCTGATGGTGCACCATTTCCACGATGCCGCCAGCGCGAGTAGCGACCACTGGCACGCCAGCGGCGAAGGCGTCGAGCACGGTGGTGCCCAAGCCTTCGGTTTTGGAGCTCAATAGCAAGAGGTCGAGCTGCGGCAAGAGCTCGGCGACGTCGCGGCGAAAGCCGAGCATGAATATTCTGCTTGCCGCTGCGCTGCGCGCGACTTGCGCGCGAATTTGCGCTTCCAGAGGCCCGGAGCCCACTATCACGAAGAAGACATCGTCGCGCTCGGCCGCCATGAGCTCGACGCACTTGATGAAGGTGGGATAGTCTTTTTGCGGCGCCAATGCTGCTATTTGACCGACAAGCTTGGCGCTCTCTGCTAGCTGCAATTGTCCGCGTAGGCTGGCGCGCGCACTGGATTGAGTGAAGCGCTTGGGGTCGATGCCGGAATGGACGACGGCGACGGCGCCGATGTTGGCGACGCTGCGCTGGAGCACTGCCGCGACGCACTCGCTGACGCACAAGCTCAGGTCCAGCTCGGCGCTGCTGTATTTATATTGCGATAGCCATCCTGGCTTTACTGGAAAGTCGACGCGTCGCGATACCACGAATTTGGCCGGCTTCGGCATCGTCAATAGAGCCAGCAGCGCCAGGGAGTGGGCGCGGGCGTCGTGGGCGTGGACTATGTCGATATCGCCTTGGCGCAACCGACGGCGTACAGCCAGCGCGTAAGCTATGGGCTGCCTGCTAACTGGATGAGTGGCAAAATCCTGGCTCGTCGCCCAGCTCGCGAGCTCGCCGCCAGCGGAGCAGATGAGCTGCTGTTGCACGCCGAGCTCGCGCAATTCACCCAGCAGGTAGGCTAATTGCTGCTCGCCGCCGCGCCAGGACGCGGGGGTGGATAGGTGTAATACCCTCATCTCTATTCGGATTTACCCACGCTTGCTATTGCCGACGTTCTGGCGAGAATTCCAGCGCTTATCGCTAGTCACAACTCTTCTTAGTTTATGTTCAATCAAATCAACGAATCCTTTAGCAAACTGGTGCGCCAGCTCAACGGTCAGCGCTTCATCAGCGCTGAGAATACCAAGCAGATGCTGGACGAGGTGCGTAATTCGCTGCTCGAAGCCGACGTCGCCCTGGATGTTGCCGATAGTTTTATCGCCCGAACTCTGAAGCGTTCGCTCGGCAGCGAGACGCAATTGGCACTAAACCCCGGGCAAGCGATGGTGAAGATTATCGAGAGCGAATTGGTCAAGGAGCTCGGTGGTAGCGATTCTAGCGTCAAATGGAGTAAACGCCCGCCGACAGTGATAATGCTTTCGGGTCTGCAAGGCACTGGTAAAACTACCAGCTGCGCTAAGTTGGCGCGTCTGTTGCAGGAGCGCGATAAGAAAAAACTCCTGGTGACCAGCGCTGATACCTACCGGCCGGCGGCCTCCGAGCAATTGCAGACTTTGTGCTCGAGCATGGCTGTCGATTATTACTGCGAGGGTTCGACGCCACTGGCGATAGCCAAGAATGCTCTCAACCGCGCGCGCAAGGGCAATTACGATGCTTTGTTAGTCGACACCGCTGGTCGTTTGAGCATCGACGCAGAAATGATGAGCGAAATTAGAGCTTTGCATAAGCTCCTGGACGTGCGCGAGAATTACTACGTGGTCGACGCCATGAGCGGACAGGACGCGCTCTACAGCGCGCGTGGCTTCCACGAGAGCCTGCCTCTGAGCGGCATAATCCTGACGAAGACCGACGGCGACGCCCGCGGTGGTGCGGTGTTCTCGGCTCTGAGCGTAATTGGTAAGCCGGTGAAATTTATCGGCACGGGTGAGAAGGTCGACGATTTGGAGTACTTCCACCCTCAGCGTATCGCTTCGCGGATATTAGGCATGGGCGACGTGCTCAGCATTATCGAGCAAGCCGAGCGCGCTAGCGACGATAAGCAGCAAGAGCGTATAGCCAAAAAAATCCAAAAAGGCGGCGGTAGCCTCAACTTCAACGATATGCTCAACCAAATGCAGCAGATCGACAAGATGGGCGGTGTCGGCTCAGTGCTGGGTAAATTGCCTGGGGTTACCGCTAGCAGGATGGAGCAGATTGAGCAAGTAGGCTTGCGGCAAACTGGTAAGACTGTGGCGCTGATCCAGTCGATGACCAAAAAAGAACGGCAAAATCCGGAGTTGGTCGAGGTGCCTCGGCGTAAGCGCCGTATTGCCACTGGCGCGGGCGTGCAATTGGTCGAGTTGAATAGGCTGCTAAAGCAGATGAAGCATATGCGCAAGATGGCGAAGAAGATGAGCAAGCCCGGGGCTATGCAGAAATTTATGCAGCGTAATCCGGGGATGTTTGGCTGATTGTGGAGTGTTAGGGCTTATTTTTGCGCGCTAATACCGGCGACGATGTTGACCAACATGATCGCTTGTCTTTCCATGGCGATCGCAATCTCCTCGATCTTGCGCTTGAAATAGCGGTGCGCCACTAGAGCCGGTAGGGCTATGCTGAGCCCGACGGCAGTGGTTAGCAAAGCCGCAGCGATGCCGTCGGCGAGCAGCGCGGGGTTGCCGGCGCCTTGCTCGGTTATGACGGTGAAGACTTTGATCATCCCCATGACCGTGCCCAGCAGACCGAGCAGCGGCGATATTGCGGCGATGGTGCCCAGGGTGCTGAGAAAGCGTTCGAGCACGTGCAATACTTGGTCGATCTCTTCGTCCATGCGCTCGCGCATGAGCGCGCGGCCGTGCTTGGTGTTACTCAAGCCGACAGTGAGTACGCGCCCGAGCAAATACTGCTGCTGCACGCGCGCCAAAGATTCGGCGTTGAGCTTTTGATCCTCCATCAAATTCCATATCTGGTTGACCAAGCCCCGAGGCGCGACCTTGCCCACCCGCAGCATCCAAGCGCGTTCGAGGATTATGGCTAAAGCTACGACCGAGCAGACGATAAGCGGTATCATCACCAAACCGCCAGCTTGAATTATTTCCCACATTAGTTGTGTATGGTTGGTTGCAGAACTAAGCCTTCGGGTTTGAACACCCAGTAAAAACAATTGGGGCGGTTGGTGTGGCAGGCTGGACCACTCTGCTCTACCAGCGCCAGCAGGCTGTCGCCGTCGCAATCGGCGCGCAATTCGAGCAATTGCTGCGTGTGCCCCGAGCTTTCGCCCTTGCGCCAAATGCGCGCACGCGAGCGCGAGTAGTAGTGCATCTGGCCGCTGCTCAGGCTGAGCTGCAGCGTTTCGCGGTTGCCCCAAGCCTGCATCAATACCGCCTTGCTGCGCGCGCACTGGGCTATTATCGGCACTAGACCGCGCGCGTCAAAAGCTATCGCCGACCAGAGCTGCTCGCTGGGAATGCAGCTACCGTCGGCGAGGTTTTCCGCGCGTTTGAGTATATCGCTCATGCTATGCTTTTATGGTAATCGGTTGCGCTCTCGCGTCGGCGCCAAGCGTTCTGACAATCTGGATGCGCTTGATTGCTGCCGTCGCCTAATATTATTGACATAGCATCGACAAACAATAGAATTGCCGCAATTCCTCGATAGCTCAGTCGGTAGAGCAGTTGACTGTTAATCAATTGGTCGCAGGTTCGAGTCCTGCTCGAGGAGCCAATCCTTTTGAGTTGTAAGCATAATATGGAGCTGGTGGGTTGTTTTGGCTTACAGTTAGGATGGCGAATATTCATTTAATTACGCAGAGTTTTGAGGCTTAAGCAAATTTAGATGGGGACTGGCGATCAAGTCAGCCGTGTGCTTTTTTGAGAATTACTTTCGATTGTGGGTTGGATTTTTTTCGAGTACCGACCTATTAATAAAACTACTCAGAGTTAGCTCTGATACAAGGACTATGGACAATGGATAACCGAGTAAGCGATATTTACACGCGCCGCCTGCGCGCTGGCAGCAGGACTTATTTTTTTGACGTGAAAGTGAATTCGCGCGAAGATAAGTACCTGGTAGTTACCGAATCGCGCAAAACAGGCCCAGACATTTATCAGCACGATAGGGTGATGGTTTTCGAAGAGAATATGCCCAACTTTTTAAGCTGTTTGTACGAGGCCCTGGTCGAGATCGGCATCGACGTCAGCTACCCACCGCAGCCAGTTGAGTCTAATAGCGAGAACGGACAGCGGCGACGCAACTTTGAAGATGACGATACTGAAAGTATCCCTCGGGGCATTACTTCCGATGGCAGGGGCTTTGCTCGCGGCGGCCCTCGCAATCACAATCATAATAATCAGCAGCGCTTCGACAATAATAGCCACGGTGGCGGTGCTCGTAGTCCCTACTCGCGCCACAGGCACGGCGGCCATCAGCAAGGCAACGGCAATTCTTTTCGCCCGCGCAATAATGCCCCGGCATCGGGCATCAATGCTAACAATCAGCGCCCGAACTATCGGCCGAAGCGTCCCCATAACCAACGCAATTACAACGATAAAACAACCGAGCCAACTCCGCCACAGCGCTTTTACTCGACTGGCGGTTTTGACGAATTCTAGAGCTTGAACTCTATCTTGTCTTGTGCCCATTACAACCTCACAATCCAAACTCTAAATCCATGAAAAAATTAACATTATTAGTCGTTGCGCTGGTTTTCAGCGCCAGCGTCAGCGCTGATTTTCTCGCCTTCGGGGTCAATGCTCGAATGAGCTCGAATAGCATCACTTCTTCAGTCGCCGACGTCAATGGTAACAACGAATTCGCCCTAGAAGATGAGCTCGGAATGGACGACCCGGATGGTTCTTATTTCGGCATTTTCTTGGAGCACCCATTGCCGATAATTCCCAATATCGCCTACTCGGCCACTAGCATGAGTAGCAGTAATTCGCAGCGCCCCAGTAGTACCGTTACTTTCATGGGCAGCGAATTTTCCAGTGCTGCAGCCTCAAGCAACAAATTTGACCATGATTACAGCGACCTTACTCTGTACTGGAACCCGCTGCCTGAGATTATCCCTTTCGTTGGGCTCAATATTGGTATAACCAACCGCAGTTATGATTCTAGCTTCACTATGAATAATAGTGGCTCTTCCGGCGATCTAGTCGCTGCCGCCGCCGAAGAGCTAGTCATAGACCATAGTTTGCCGCTGCTATTTCTTGGCGGTCGCGTCGATTTACCCGTGGTGCCGATCTACGTCAGCGCTAATCATCAACGCGAGCTCATATCGTCTTACGTCGACGACTTAGAGATCGGCGTCAGCGACCTGAGCTTTGAATTAGGCTACAAGCTCTTTGCTGGTTTGGGCGTAGCGCTGGGCACCTCCAGCAGCGAGCTCGACATCGACGCTGATAGCTCTGCTGCCAGCAATCAAGCTGCTGATTTTAATTTGCAAACAGCCAATACTTACCTGAGCGCTTTCTTCCGCTTTTGAGCTCGGAATTGTCGACTGCCGCTAAGGTCTACATCGCCTTCGGCGCCAATCTCGGCGAGCCGCGCCAGCAATGCCAGCTAGCGCTACGCGCTCTTGAGCGCGAACTGGAATTATCCAAGCTCTCAAGCTTTTACAGCACTCCAGCACTATTGCAAGCAGGGCAGGCACCACAACCAGATTACGTCAACGCCGTCGCCAGCTACCATACTCGCATCAGCCCCGAGGATTTGCTGGCTTATTTACACAGCGTCGAGCAAGACCTGGGACGCGTTCGCCGCGAGCGCTGGGGCGCGCGTAGCCTGGACTTGGATTTATTGTTATACGATAATCTGGTGCTCGACGGCGCTGGCTTGACTCTGCCGCACCCGCGAATGCTCGAACGCAGCTTTGTGGTCGTGCCGCTGCTGGAGATCGAGCCCGACCTCCGCTTGCCCAACGGCGAGTTACTAAAAACTTATCGCAACCAGGCTGGACCTGCACAAATAACGCAACTGAAATAGTCAATTAAAAAGTTATGTCTACTAACATCAAACATGTTCAAGCCACGCAAATCTTCGACTCGCGCGGTTTCCCCACCATCCATACTCAAGTAACCTTGGAAAACGGCGCCAGTGGCGCCGCTGCTGTGCCTTCGGGTGCTTCTACTGGCAGCCTGGAGGCGCTGGAGCTTCGAGACGGCGGCGATAGCTATTGCGGTAAAGCCGTGCTCACTGCTGTGAGCAACGTCAACAACGTCATCGCTCCGAGCTTGCACGGCGTCGACGCCTGCCAGCAGGAACGCATCGACGACCTGATGAACAGCATCGACGGCAGCGAGAACAAAGGCAACATGGGCGCCAACGCGATTCTTTCGATCTCCCTGGCCTGCGCTTGCGCCGCTGCCAACGGCATTCAGCAGCCTTTGTATCGTTACCTGCGACAGCTATTTGGCGCCGATAGCAACGCGCCTTGGCTGTTGCCAGTGCCGATGCTGAACATCATCAACGGCGGCGCCCACGCCGATAACAATCTTGATATTCAAGAGTTTATGGTGCAACCCACCAGCGTCCGCAGCTTTAGCGAGAGCCTGCGAGCTGGCTGCGAGATATTCCACGCGCTGAAAAAATTACTCCGTTCGCAATCTTTGAGCACTGCGGTTGGCGACGAGGGCGGCTTTGCTCCTAATCTACAAAGCAACGCTGAGGCGCTCGATTTAATCCAAAATGCCATCGACGCCGCTGGCTGGCGCTTGGGCGATCAAGTGCAATTGGCTCTGGATTGCGCCGCCAGCGAGTTCTACAAGAACAACGCCTACCAGCTAGCGGGCGATGGCAAAAAACTCAGCAGCGCCAAGATGGTCGAGTATCTCGCCGATCTCAGCCAGAGCTACAGCATCCGTTCGATAGAAGACGGGCTCGACGAACGCGACCAAAAAGGCTGGAAATTGCTCACGAAGAAACTAGGTAGCAAGCTGCAATTAGTCGGCGACGACTTATTTGTGACCAACCCGAAAATCCTGAAACGCGGCATCGACGCTGGCATTGCCAACGCCATCCTCATCAAAGTCAACCAGATTGGCACCTTGAGCGAGACCTTGGCAGCCATCCAGCTCGCGCAAAACCACGGCTACAACGCCGTCATCTCGCATCGCTCGGGCGAGACCGAAGATAGCTTCATCGCCGACCTCGCCGTCGCCACCAACGCTGGTCAAATCAAAACCGGTTCCTTCAGCCGCAGCGACCGCATGGCGAAATACAACCGACTGCTCATCATCGAGCAAGAGCTCGGCAGTAGCGCGCAGCTAGCGGCTGTAAACTGAGGAAATGCTGGGGGCATTTCTGTACAGCCGCCCTCCTAACTCTCGCGCCTATAACCCCAAAGTCAGCAAAGCTATCCTCTAGCTACTCGCCAGCCTCGTCTTCGTCCTCGGCGAATAGCCCTTTGAAAAAGCCTTTGCTGGCCTCCAAGCCGGCTTTGGCGCCTTCCACTACTTTATCGGTGGCGGGCTTGCCGACGCAAACGCCCCAGTCGGCGCGACAGCGCAAGTTGCAACCAGTGCGTTCGGCGTTGTCGTCGCCCGAAGAATATTGCAAATTGCAGTTGGCTCGGCAAAGCTCCAATTCAGTATCACAGTCAGCGTTCGCCGATAGCTGCCAAGCGCTGAGGCTTAGTGCCGTCAATAGCGAAATAGCCAGCAATTTCATATCAAAATATATCCTCCGGTCTTTCGATATCGGTTACGACGCTGGCGCTGGAACCAACGCTCGGGCTCTGCGCGCTGCTACTGCTGCTCTCCAGTAAATCCAAAAGGTTGACTTGCTCGCTGGCGTTAGCGCTGCTGCTGGGGGTTTCGCTCAGGTATTGGTTTTGGTCGAAGTCGATGGGAGTGTTGGTAACGTCGCTGGCGCGTAAATACTCTTGATAGGCGTTGGGATTGTTATCAGTAGTTATTTTGCCAGTTTTAGAATCGATCCAGAGTCTTGACAAGGTCGGCGGCGGCTCGAAGTCGGCGGTGGCGACTTCAGCCAGGGCGCTCTGCATAAACTCGCGCCATATCGGCAACGCCGCTACTGATCCATATTCTGAATTACCCAGAGTGCTCGGGCTATCGAAGCCCACCCAGCTCACCGCGACCAGCTCGCGGTTATAGCCGCTGAACCAAGCGTCGATAGTATCGTTGGTGGTGCCAGTCTTACCGGCTATGTCGGAGCGTCCTAGCGCTTGCGCGCGCCGACCAGTGCCTTTTTTAATCACGTCCTGCAAAATGCTATGCACCATGTAGTGCGTGTCCGGGTCTATAACTCGGGGCGCCGGATAGAGGCAGCTATCGTCGGCCTCGGCTTCGCAAGCGCGCACTGGCAAAGCTTGATAGATGAGTTCGTCTTCGACCGTAGTGATGCGGTCGATGATGTACGGTTCTATCAGTTGTCCGCCGTTGGCGAACACCGCGAAGGCGCGCGCCACTTGTACCGGCGCCGCGTAAGAGCTACCCAAAGCTAGCGACAAGTCTTTAGGCAGTTGCTGCTCTTCAAAGCCAAATTCCTGCATGGTGGCTATAGTCTCGTCCATGGATATGGAGTTCAGCAGGCGTATTGATATCAGGTTGCGCGAGCGGTATAGGCCTTGGCGTAACACGGTGGGACCCTCGAATTTATAGTTCGAATTGCGCGGCCGCCAGATGTCGTTGCTCTCCAAATCGGTAACCAGAGGCGCATCGTTGACGATAGTGGCGCCGTTGCGACCTTGGGCGAAAGCCGAGGTATAGATAAAAGGCTTCAAGGTCGAGCCAAGCTGGCGCTTGGCGTTGATGGCGCGGTTGAACTCGCTGCGTTTGAAGTGAAAACCACCCACCAGCGAAACGATGTCGCCGTCCATGGGGTTTATAGCCACCAGCGCTGCTTCCACCGATGGCACCTGCCCCAAAGTCCAATTGCCTTCCATCTCGGTTTTGTACACTCGCAGCAGGTCGCCGACTCGAGCGATATCAGCGGCGGTCTCGGGCTTAGGCCCGAGGTCGTTCACTGATATGTACGGCCGCGCCCAACTAATGGCTTCCCAGTTCAGGTCGTGTACCTCGCCGAAGGCGTCCATCACTTTTAACTCTTGCTCGCCTACTGCCGAGACTATTACTGGCTCGAGCACGCCGTAGCTAGTCATGCGTTCGATCTCGCGTAAAGCCGCTTGCAAGTCGGGGTTTTCGGCAAAAAAAGCTTCCGGCAGCGCCAGCTCGGGGTAATGCTTCTCGGCGCCGCGAAAACCGTGGCGTTGCTCGTAAGCCAACACGCCGTTGATAACCGCCGTATTCGCCACTTGCTGGTGCGCGGTGTCGATGGTGGTATAAATCTTATAGCCAGTGGTGTAGAGCTCGTCGGTGCTGACTTCGCGACCGAAAAAACGCGCTGGGTCTTCTAACACCCGCAGGCGTGCCATCTCGGCGGCGTAAGAAGCTTCGACGTCGGTGCTCTGGTCGTAAGGCCGCGCGCTGAGCTCGCTGTCCAAGGCTTGCTGCATGGTCTCCAAGTCGACGTACTGCAATTCGCCCATCCGCTGCAAAATCCAATCGCGGCGCACGCGCGCGCGCTGCGGGTTCGCGGCTGGATTCAGCGCCGAAGGCGCCTTGGGCAAGGCCGCCAACATACTCAGCTGCGCCAAGTTCAACTCTGCTAAGTCCTTGTTGTAATAAGAGCGCGCCGCAGCGGCAAAGCCATAAGAGCGGAAGCCTAAGAAAATCTTGTTGACGTAGAGTTCGAGTATTTCTTCCTTGCTGAGCGCGCGTTCGATCTTGAGCGCGAGCAAGATCTCATTGAGTTTGCGCCATAGTGTCTGCTTACGAGTCAGGTAGTAGTTGCGCGCGACCTGCATGGTTATGGTCGAACCGCCACTCTGGCGTTGTTCGAACAGTAACAGTTCCTTCACAGCCCGCGCCAGCCCAAGGATGTCGACGCCGAAATGGTCAAAAAAGCGGCTATCCTCTGCTGCCAGCAAAGCGTAAATCAGATGGCTGGGGATTTCCTGATAGTCGATCGGTTGCCGCTTGATAGTGCCGATCTGCGATATGAGCTTACCGTCGCTGCTGAGTATTTGCAGCGGTTGGCTCAGCCGAACCTCGCGCAACTCGGCCACTGGCGGCTGCTGGGCATACAGCACCAGCAGGAATGCCAAAACCGCCGTGCTCGCGGCGACACCGCTCCAAAATAAGCGCAGGAACCAACGCCGCAACCAGGATAGTTCAACGACTAATGCCTCGGGCGCGCGCACTACAGGAGCTTTGGCGCTACGGGCGCGGCTGGGGGGGCGTCGGCTCGGCTTCAGGTCGGCGCGCAGAGAATCGGCGATACGCTCTTTGTGTAGATCGCGCTGCTGGCGATCGCGTGGGCTGGGCATGGATTTTGGGCTTGGGCAGGCTGGCGTAACGCTGCGCGCTGCTCTTTAGTTGAGTACGAACGCGCTATTCTAACACTGCCCGCCTGCATCATTATTAAAACACTAGCGGCTCTCTGCGGCTAAAATCGCAACCTCTAAAAAACTGAACAAAACAATAAAACCACCCGATGTTATCGACCCACAAACTAATTCACCGAGCCTTGTACATCGGGCTTTGCCTGTGGTCAGCAACGCTAGCTGCAGGCGATTATTGGCCGAACCCGCGCGTCGCCGAATTTATCGATTCTATGGTGGCAGAAGATGGCTTCGACCGCGAGCAATTGATCGCCAGCTTCACCCGCGCCCAACGCGAACCCCGCGCCTTGCCGCTTATTAAAAAAGCTCCAGAAGCCAAAGCCGCGCGCAAGGTCAATAGCTGGCAGCGTTACCAGGAGCGTTTCCTGACCAACTTCCACACCAACAGGGGCCGAGCCTTTCGCCAAGAGCACGTCCAATGGCTGGATTTGGCGCAACAACGCTACGGCGTCGACCCCAGCGTCGTAGTCGCCATCGTCGGCGTCGAGACCAACTACGGCACCTACACGGGCGACTTTAGCGCCATGAACGTCATGACCACACTCGCCTTCGAGCATCCGCGACGGCAGAAGTTCTACCAACGCGAGCTCAAGAATTTATTTTTGCTCGCGCGCGCTGGTAACGACGACGTCTTCGATTTCTCGTCGTCTTACGCTGGCGCCATGGGTATGCCGCAATTCATCCCCAGCAGCTTTCGCGCTTACGCCGTCGACCACGACGGCGACGGTCGTAAAGATATTTGGCAAAGCCACGCCGACGTCATAGGCTCGGTCGCCAATTACTTGAAGAACGCCCGTTGGCGCGCTGGCGAACCCGTGGCGAGTCGGGTGGCGCTACGCACCGAACCCGACAACGTCAACGCCTACATGCGTCCCAGCATCAAACCGCAATGGCGTCTTGAAGAATTGCAAAGCCTGATCAGCGCCCCCGCAGATTGGCGCTCGGATTTGTCGGTCGCGCTCTTCAGTATGCCCCAAGAGCCGCAACGAGAATACTGGCTCGGCACCAACAACCTGCACGCCATAGCGCGCTACAACCCCTCGCGCAGCTACGCCTTGGTAGTGCATATGCTCGCCGAGCGCATAGCCGGAGCAGACTAGGCTAGCCAACCAACACATTAAAAGCATGAACAAGCAACGCATCCGCTGGGGCATACTCGGCAACGCCAAAATTGGTCGCGATCACTTGGCAGCAGCCATCCACCAAAGCCTTGACGGCGAACTCGCCGCCATAGCCTCCAGCAACACCGCAAAAGCTGAGAACGACTACCGCCGCTACGGCGACCTGCACTATTTCAGCGACTACCAGCAAATGCTGGAGAGCGACCTCATAGACGCGGTCTACATCCCTCTCCCCAACAACATGCACAAACCTTGGAGCTTACGCGCCCTGCAATGCGGCAAAGCCGTGCTCTGCGAAAAGCCCATGGGGCTCACGGCGTCCGAGGTGCAAGAATTAATAGAAGCCCGCGACCAGAGCGGCCTGTTATGCGCCGAGGCTTACATGGTCGTGCATCATCCGCAGTGGCTACGCCTGCGCGAGCTCATCCAGCGCAATGAATTCGGCGCCCTACTACAGGTCAGCGGCGCCTTCAGCTTCAATAACTCCGCCGACGGCGGCAATATCCGCAACCATGCTCAATACGGCGGCGGGGCACTCTACGACATCGGCGTTTACCCGCTCGGCACCACTCGCTTCGCCTGCGCCAGCGAACCCCTGCGTACCCGCGCGCGCATCGACTGGGACAACGGCGTCGACGCCAGCGCGCGCGTCGATTGCGACTTCGCCAATTTCAACCTGCAGTTCTATTGCTCGATGCGCATGGGTTTGCGTCACGACATGGTCTTCCACTTCGAGAATAGTTGGCTACGTATGCATTCGCCCTTCAACCCAGACATCTACGCCGAAGCCACTTGGGAACTACACCAATCCAAGACCGAACGCAAAATCTATCGCTTCCCCATGATCAATCAGTACGAGCGACAATTCAGCGCCTTCAACGAGTCAATGCTCACTGGCGCCGACTTCCCCTGCCCGCTCGAATTCACCCTCGACAACCAGCGCGCGCTCGACGCCATATTCCGCAGCGCTCATAGCGGCGAGTTTGAAAAGCCGTGAAGTCAGTAGTGCTGCTCGATGGCGGCATGGGGCAGGAGCTACTACGGCGCTGGGGACAGCCGCCGCAACCAGGTTGGTCGGCCGACGTCCTCCGCTACGCCCCCGATGTCGTCGAGCAATTACATTACGACTACATCGTCGCTGGTAGCAGCGTCATCACCCTCAGCGGCTACACGCTCACGCCCGAGCGCCTCACCCGCGACGGTCGCGCCTCCGAACTCGCACCGCTACAAGCGCGCGCCATCAAAGTCGCGGTGAGCGCTCGCGACCGCGCCCAAGCGCAACTACATCGACGCGTCGACATCGCTGGCTGCTTACCGCCGCTAGTCGCCAGCTATAGACCCAGCACCAACCCCGAGCATTGCCTGCAGAGCTATCAACGCCTGTGCGCTCTCCAAGCTTCAGCAGTAGACTTCTTCATCTGCGAAACCATGTCCTCCATCGCCGAAGCCCGCGCTGCCGCTTCAGCCGCGCTCGCCACAAACAAACCCTGCTGGGTCGCGTTCTCGGTCGACGACGCCAATGGTAGCAAATTGCGCTCGGGCGAAAGCCTAATCGCCGCTGTCGCCGCCATGCACGACTATGATATTGACGCGCTACTAATCAACTGCTCGGCACCCGAAGCCACCACGCAAGCGCTCGAACTATTAGCAGACAGACAATGCCCGCGCTACGGCGCTTATGCCAATGCCTTCACCACCATCGCGCCCCTGCAACCTGGCGGCACCACCGCCAACCTCAAGCCCCGTCCTGACATAACCCCCAAGCGCTACAGCCGCTGGGCACTGGACTGGCTCGCAGCAGGCGCCAGCATCGTCGGCGGCTGCTGCGAGATCAACCCCGAGCACATCGCCCAAATCGTCCAAGACCTCAACGCCGCCAACTACAACATAGCCCGCGCCCTATGAGATTCGCCCACATCCTAATGCTATGCGTAGCGCCATCTGCCCGCACGCTACAACCAGCAATCGACGGTGCCACCAATATCGCGTTTTAAGTCCAGTCTATAGGAAACTTGAGTAAGTCGGCTTTGCAATAAGCATCTGTTGTTACCTCTAGACGACTTGCTCAGTGTGACCCGTGAATTCCTATAAATGTTAAATCCTTAACAGAATCTTGGCTCATCCTCGTAATCATCATCAGCCATGTCATCCTCATCATGTAGCAAAAGAGTCATTGTGCGATTAGATTGAGTGTTATGGATAGACGAATACCATAACTTTCCTATGCAATTTTTATCAGGAAAAGTCCAGTCCATAAAATCACATTCTTCCATTTTGTTAGGCAATGATCTGCCTCTATAACTATCAGAAGTGGTGTGTAAACTATTAGGAAACGGTTGCTTGCTAATAAATGCACCAAAAGATTGAGATTTTATCGGAGACCACATTTCATTCTGTCTGTGGATGATTAAACAGCAAGATTCTTTAGATAAAGCTACAACTTTTCGGGCGGCGGCCTCTAAGGAAACATCGCAAAGTCTTTGTATTTCCTCTATTTGCGACCATGACAAGTTGTCTTTATGAATAATTGGATAAACAGCTGACTCAGGCATCAATAGAGATGACGCAAATTCATTAGCTTCTTTTTCAAAGTTACTATTGTCACTATCTCCTGAGTAAATATCACTCTCAGAGCATTGAAACTTTGATTGTTCACCAGTTTGAATATGTAGAACTACATGCCCTATCTCGTGCGCAGCAGTAAAACGCTTTCTATGCCTATTGGGGATATTTGCATTTATTAGTATTTTTGCCTCTCTAATGTTGCCCATTGAAATGCCATGAAATTTCTCCGAATCCATGGGTGTTTCTTGAATAGTTACACAGAAGCAGCTTTTAGAAGACATTTCTTGACAGACTGTCTCTGGGATGATTGGCAGCTGTTCTAATTCCAACTCCTCCAATAAGCGCTCAGCCTTAATTTTTGCTATGCCCATTGTCCTTTGCTTTAAGGCTCTCAGCCAATTTTATAATTATCTCTCGATCCTCTTTGCTCAAATCACCTAGAGTGCCAAATTCTCGGAAAAAAGCCTGAGCATGTTGATTTGCCTCCTCTTGAGTAGTTTCTCCCGTCAGCTCTGAAACAGATACTTTCAGAGCATCGCTGAGCTTTCTGATAACGACAAAGGAAGGTGCTCGCTGACCATTTTCGATCATGCTAATAGCGGATGCGGTAACCCCTGATTCTTGAGCCAGCCTTGATTGGCTCCAGCCAGATTTCTCACGTAATTCTTTGATTTTCAAGGGTATATAGCTTGGGGGTTGGAAATTTTTAGTCATGATCGCCATCACAGTTGTTTATTTTTTTGCCTCACACTGTTGACATGAAGCTCGTTATCGTTTAGGGTATCACAAAAGCAAATATTTTACCATCACAATTCTTTATGGGAATATCCGACACGAACGTTTTTCGAGTGCTCAGCATAGACGGAGGCGGTATGCGCGGCTATTACAGTGCCGCATACCTTGACAAACTCGGCGAACTCGCACTGTCACGCTTCAACCAAAAGGATTTTGGTTTAAGTCGGCTATTTAATATGGTCGTTGGCACGAGCACAGGAGCTATCGTTGGCGCTGGGCTGGCTGCTGGATTGCCGCCAAGAGCAATTATGCAGTTTTATGGCCAGTATGGAAAGGAAATTTTCTCGCAACAATTACCATCAGAAGCCATAAAGCTATTATGGCATCGCAGAAAACACGTAAATAAGCAAGGGGAGTCTGCCTTGCGTAAAGGTTTAACAGAAGCTTTTGGCGATCTAACACTAGGTGATATTTATCAGCAACACGGAATTGCTCTGGTTGTGCCCGCTGTTAATGCTACAACCCATCGAGGCTGGGTGTTCAAGACTCCACACAATCAAGACTCTAACCATCGTGATGATGGCTATTCATTAGTTGATGTGTGCCTGGCGAGTTCTGCAGCACCTATATACCGATCTTTGGCTGCAATTAAGCAGCCGGGTAAATCGACAGCAAAAGATATGTTTGTAGATGGTGGATTATGGGCAAATAACCCTGTACTTGTCGCCCTATCGGAGGCACTCAGACTGGCACCAAATAACCAGCCTATTGAAATATATTGTTTGGGCACATCACCAGAAGTTGCAGGGGCTGTTTTGGATAGCAGTCAACCTCATTGGGGCTTAGCTGCTTGGCGGTTTGGTGGGCGAGCGTTGGAATTATCGCTGGACGCTCAATCAGGAGTATTTGATTACCTTGCTCGGAGTTTCTCTGAACATTTAAATCGCCCTGTTACAATTATCCGTTTTCCGCAACGAAGCCCATCCGCTTCCCAAGCTGAATTATTAGGTATCGACTGCACATCTAAATCCTCTCTAGACCTAATGCAACAACTAGCCGCAGGCGCAGCAGATGATACTAATCGTTTGATTTCTAGTCAGACGACAGAAGGATCTATTATTGAACTCTTATTGAAAAATTCTTTTACTACATAAATCGGAGATAAATATGTTTAACTGCGATGCTGATATGCGTAAATTTCATCGCGATGAAGTTACGCTGAGTGAAACTCAACAATCAGAAATGAGAAATCGTCGTAATGCAAACCGAGATCGTCTAAAAAGGGGGCTCAAGAAAAATAATAATCCAACCTCTAGTTCGCACCAGGCGCAAGGCTCTTATGCGATGCACACGATGGTTCAAGATAAAGATAACGATTATGATATTGATGATGGCGTTGTCTTCCTCAAGCAAGACTTAGTTGGTAGTCAAGGAGCTGATAAAACTGCACTTGATGCCCGTAAGATGGTTTGTGCTGCGTTAGATGATGGATCATTCGAAATACCTCCGGAAGTATTAAAAAATTGTGTGCGCGTCATATATAAGAAAGGCTATCACGTAGACGTTCCAGTTTATCGCGAAATAGAGGATGGATCTTTGGAGCTTGCTAGTAGCGATTGGAAAGCAAGCGCCCCAGCAAAAGTAACTGACTGGTACAACAAAGCTGTGTGTGATAAAAGCCCCGATAGTATGGATGGTCGCCAGCTTCGTCGTATAACCAGATATATTAAGACTTATAAAAATAGTCGTTCTAGCTGGAAATCAAAGATGTCAAGTGGCTTTATTATTTCTGCTTTGGTAGTTGAATGCTACATCTCTGACGACAGAGATGATATATCACTATACAAAACAATAAAAGTAATTCGCAATCGACTAGATCAAAATTTAGAAGTGGCGCATCCTGTTATAGATGGTGAAAAACTAACAAAGGGCTCAGATGATGCTCAAACGAAATTCTTACGAGATAAACTATCTGATGCACTCGATAAATTGAATATATTGCTTGACACAGACTGTACTCTACTACAAGCCCTCAAGGCTTGGAAGGCTGTTTTCAATCATCCTTTTTGGGGTGAAAGAGTAGATAAAGAAGAGTCTAGAGGCAGATCATTTAATAGCACTTTGCCAATAATTCCAAAAGTGGCAGCGACTAGGCCATGGCTCAAAGATGAAGTTCTTAGCAATAGTTCAAATAGCCATGTTAATTTTTCCCCCAATGCTAAGGGCAACGCACATGCACTAGGTCTTACTGCTTACAAAGCGACATCGCTCTTTAACCTTAGATCACTAGAGAAAATTAATCAGTTCTTCCCTGATTTGCGAATAGTTGATGGTGAGATAAAGGGTCAGATTGCTTTTTCGTCTAAATATGTGCAGAACAAGCACAAGAAATGGATGATAGAGTCTTGCAATTCCTATAATGATTCAGAATGTGTGAAAGGTAGATATCAAATTAGAATTGCTGCTAGCCCAATGGGTGTATTTGAGGTTTTTGAAACTGAAGGCAAAATATTAAAATTAGCAAAAAAACTCAATATCTCTAACCATGATTTGCACCTCCACAATGATGGAAGCTGTTGTCTGGACTTTATACTAGCGATCGACCCGAAGTTAGATATTAAGGAATTTATTCTTAATAAGGTATATCCATACTTCGTATGGCAGGCTTATTTTGAAAAATTTCGATCTGTCCCTCCCTCTGGCGAATACTCTCATGGCGATAAAGCTTTAGTGGAGTTCATTAATTATGTAAAAGCAATGAATAGAAATGATTATTGTTTTTGTGGAAGTGGCAAAAAATCCAAAAGGTGCTGCAATGGTATGATGCCCCCATGGATTTCTCGCAACCTAAAGTGATATTTGCATGGTCAATTATTGGAGACAAATCTACATTATTCGTAGGAGCAACTGATATGATTGATAGCACACCCAACATCAACCCAACTCTTAGCTGAAGTCTTTGTCTGATCAGCTCTACTTATGCGCGCGAATTGTTGCGCAATGCGCTGATCGCATAAACTCAAATATGCTACGCCGCGAATGCTGCCATTGCTTGCACTTCACGGCCACAAAGATGCTGAAGCAGTTGTAAATTCCGAGACCCGAAGGACAAGCGCTCAGCGCGAATAGTTACTCAGCCCCCTAACTCCATTTAGTGGGTCGAGTCAGTTCACTTTTTTGTGCGCGATAAATAGTCTCTGGTAATTGATTACGGGCGAATTTAGTCCTGCCAATAGCAAACCAGCCATTAGCAATTGAACATAACTCGTAACTTTTGCGGCGTGGCGGATGAGCTACTATTGAGCGTTTACTAAGATGAGGCTGTTTGATAATATCTAACGGTGGTACCAAATCGCTATCGCCAGAAACCAAGTAGCAGAGATCATAGCGATCAAGGTAGGCATCGTTGATGATCTCGCAAGCTATGTTGACGTCGGTCTTTTTCTCCTCGAATGACTTATGCTCTTTTTGGCAGCTTGAGCATCGCCTCGACTTCGACAAAAATAGCCCATAAAAAATCTCCAGCTTATCGCAATGCGCTTGCAAGGCATTTAGATAAACATCCTGGCGTTGCTGGGAATCAGCCGCCGCCTTGGTGATGGCGGTGAAATACTTAACAGCCACCAGCTCTGTCTGCGGCTGCAACAAGCTCTCTGAAAACGCCTGCAAATCCAACCACATATACCGATTGCCAAAGGCGGCGCGCATACCGTAATAGAGGTTGTAACCGTCGATATAGACGATTGCTCTCTGTTTTCGATTAACCATTGACAATCTATCCAATTTATCCATAATTCGCCCACTTACCCCGCCGAAGGACTTCGCGCCTCGGCCCGACGCCGATCACTAGCAATAGTATCGGCGTTTTTTATTTGTGTTCCTTTGAGTTGCGGGCGCTGAGCTTCAACATTTAGCAAACTGCCCTTTAATATTCTTGAATAGCGCGATTATATGGCATAGCCGCCATGCCTAGCCCCCTACCAGAGTCGCGCGGCGCCATGAGCCTAGCGCTTACTTAATGCCCAACAACGCGCGCATCTTGCCTTTGACGTGCTGCATGGTATCTGACGAGGCGGTGGCTTTGCTTTTAGCTTGGCGGGCGCGCCAGTCCAGGGATTTTATTTGGTCGGAGAGTATGGCGCAGTCGACGCCAGCGATCTGCGTTATTACTTCAAAGGGATAACCCTTGATTTTGGTGGTAATCGGGCAGCAAACCATCAGCCCACTTTTCTCGTTGTAGATCCTAGGGCTGATCACCAGCGCTGGTCTATGCCCAGCTTGCTCGTTACCAGCTTGAGGGTTGAATTGCAGCCACACTATGTCGCCAGCTTCGGGGACATAAACGCGCTTCCTCAAAATTCCTCCCTGCCGACAGGCTCGCCAAAAGTGGCTTCATCGTGAATATTGCTATCTGTGATGCCATCGACCAAAGCAGCAAGCTCATAAGTAGCAGCCTCTTCCTTTACAGCTTGGATAACGATGCGCTCATCAACAACAGCCAGCTCGACCTTCTGCTCAAGCTTATAGCCAGCTTGGCTTAACAGCGCCGATGGCAAGCGAACAGCCGGGCTATTGCCCCATTTGCGAATAAAAGTTTCCATGGATATAACTCTTTAATGATGTATCTACATTGTAGATACGCGTAGGGCAATTGCAATCTGCTTGCTGAGATCTATCTTATGTTGGTAGCTATCAACAACACAAACATCAACAGCACTGCCAGCGACATCGCCCAGCTGACTTTGTAGCCGCGCCAGCCGCTGCGGTAGTGTTGGAAGAGCAGAGCTGATAGGGTGCCCCAAGCCACCAGCGAGAGCAATATCTTGTAATCCAGTAGGTCGGTGCTCGGTTGCTGCTGGGCGATAAAGTAGCCGCTGACTATGGCGACCACCAGCAAGAAGAAGCCCTGCCAGATGCAGATAAATATCAAGCGCTCAAAGACGAACACTGGCGGCAACCAAGCCGGCACCAAAGATATGGCGGACTTTTTCACTTGGCTGGATTGATAGCTATTGACCAGGTTCAGCGCCAGCGCTAACACCGCCACCCCCAGGCTCAACAACGAGCAACCAATGTGAATCATCAAGCTCGCGCGCTGGTCGCTGACTTGCCAGATCGGCGGCAATAGATACGGCAGCACGATCGAGACCGCAGCAGCTATTAAGACACCCTGCAATAGCTTGCCGAT
Source organism: Gammaproteobacteria bacterium (assembly GCA_965229495.1). Lineage (GTDB taxonomy): Bacteria > Pseudomonadota > Gammaproteobacteria > CBDBNL01. The sequence goes on along the minus strand of OZ245880.1, from coordinate 1,864,193 downwards.
GCGCGCCCTCGATAATCCCAAGGCTAAAACCAACAGCCAAAGCAGCGCCGACAGCCAGGACCAAAGCTGCAATTGCCACCCACCAGACTCATCGACAAAGCTCGCTCCCAGCAGCAGCAAATGACACAACAGCAGCACCAGCAGCAGCCAATCAAGACCTTGCACTCTCGCTCCAGCCGCTTGCCGCTGGCACCAATAGTAGTACAGCCCGTAGCCAATTAAGCTCAGCGCCGTTAGTACCTTAATCGCCATCAACCCGCAGCCCGCGTTCGCGCCCGCAACACCAGCGCCCAGATGCCCAATCCCAGCAACAAAAAAGCTACTGGCGCCAGCCAAATCAGCAGGTTACCGCCGCTAAAGCTCGGCTTATAGTGGACAAACTCCCCGTAGCGCACCACCAGGTATTCGATTATTTGCTCGTTGCTTTTGCCGGCGCGCAGTTGATCTTGCAGCAGCAAGCGCAGGTCGCCGGCAAGGCTCGCATCAGACTCCGCCAGGTTTTGATTTTGACACACCAAGCAGCGCAACTCGCGCGCGAGCTCGTGGTAACGCCGTTCGAGCTCGGCGTCACCCAAGTCGATCACTTCGATACTCGCCGCCAGGCTAGCGCCGTACAAGCAAAGCAAACACAGCAGACTCCGCAGCATCATCTCACTCCATCTCCGCCAACAGCGACCGCACGCGCACCAAAGCCAGCTCGGCGCCCAAGATTTCATAAAAGCCAGCTATGTCCGGCCCATTGCCGCGCGCGCTCATAATCCAGCGCAAGCTCTTGAAAACGAACTTAGCCGGAGCCGAACTCGCCGACTTCATCGTCGCCAACAGCTCGGCATAACTCGGCGCACCCTCAAGCTCCGCAGCTAGTTGTCGCAACCAATCGACGCCAACACGCGCCAAGTCAGCGCGCGCGGCCTCTGACCAATTGACCTCGACGAGCAAATCGCGCAGCCAATCGCCGAGGTCGCTGGGGAACAGAATATTGTCGCGCACATAATGCGCCAAAGCTCGGGCGCGCTCGGCATCGCTAGCTTGCTCGATCACTGGCGCCAACCAAGCCGCCAGCTCATCGTCGCTCAAGACTAGCACAGCCTGCTTCTGCCAGTAATTCAGCTGGTTACTATCGTAACGCGCCGAGCTTTTCACCAGGCTCGACAACTGAAAAGCCGCAGCTAACTCAGGCAAAGGCAACAAGTCATTACTGCTAAAAGTCGCACCCAGCCGCGCCAGATAATTCACCAGCGCCACCGGCAGATAACCCGCCTGCACCAATTCTTGCAAGGATTGACTACCGTTGCGCTTCGACAGCGGCGCGCCGTCGCTGCCGACTATCAGCGATATATGCCCGTAGCTCGGTTGCGGCAGACCCAGCGCCGATAGTATGTACAGTTGTCGCGGCGTATTGCTCAGATGGTCTTCGCCGCGCAAGACGTGGGTTACTCCCATCAGCGCGTCGTCGATGGCATTGGCGAACATAAACGCCAAAGAGCCATCGCTCTTTTGCACGATGAAATCGCCGAGGTCGCGGCCGAGGTAACGCTGCTGACCGCGCACTAAGTCGACAAACTCGATGACCGCGTCGTTATCGACGCGCAAGCGCCAAGCTGGCTTCTGGCCTTGATCAAGCCGCGCCTGCACGGCGGCAGCGTCCAAATGCGCGCAAGTGCCGTCGTAACGCGGCGCCTCGCCTTGACCCAATTGCCGCTTACGCACCAGCTTCAGTTGCGCCTCGGAGCAAAAGCACGGATAGATGAGATTACGCTCGCGCAGAGCTTGCAAGTAGCGCTCGTGGGCATCGCGGCGTTGCGATTGCCAGAAAGGCCCCAGCTCGCTATCGATCCCAGGCCCCAAGTCCCAATGCAGACCGATGCCCGCTAAGTCCTGCTGCAGTTGCTCGGCGTATTCGGGCTTGGAGCGCTCTTGATCGGTGTCCTCAATGCGCAATAAAAACTTACCGCCGTCGGCTTGGGCGGCGAGGTAATTGAATAGCGCGGTGCGGAAGTTGCCTAGATGCAGTATGCCAGTAGGGCTAGGGGCGAAACGGGTAATCATGTTATCTAATGTTGTTCCTAGTATCTAACGCACAACAAAGCCCACCGCCTCAACCTCCGGTAGCTCGCGTAGCTCTTGCAGCAATTGGTCGCTGGGTGTGAGCAGCACTGCTTGCGCTACCAGCTGCTTTTTGCTGTCGGTCAATTCTATGGCGAGCTCCACGCCCAAGCTGTTTTTCGGCGCCATCCAAGCGCGCTGGATAAGCCCAAGGCGCTCGCACCAAGCCTCGTCGCAGCTGTCGCTGTCGATGCTAATGACTATGGCCTTACAAAATTTGCTGCGCATCAGCTCTGCGCTCCAAAAACTTTTCAGGTTCATCCGCTCGCTAAAAGACTCCTCGTCGTCTTGCTCCTGGTGTTTGTTGCGCGGGAAAAAGCCCTCCTCGCAGAAGATCAAATCGCCAGCTTTCAGGTTGTCTATGGCTGGTTGCTTGTGCTCGTAATAGTGCACCGCGTTGAGTTGCGATTCGTCGCAGTGCAAGTCCAGGTGCAGAGCGTGCGAGCCGCGTTTGGTAACGCTGCGGCTGATGCCGTTGATCACTGCCGGTAGGTAATTGCCCTCGGGCACTCGGTGCTTCGAATTAACTTTATTGAGCCCGACGCAAGGATAGGCAACGAGTTCGTGGGCGTAGGCGCTCAGCGGCTTGTGGCGGAGATTGCGCCCCAAGACCTCATACTCCGCGCGCACCAAAGCCATCGACGGCAGCTCTTTGACTGCCTCAAGCGGTGGTTCGGAGTCGGCGCCATCGTCGCCGTCCATGCTCGCGAATAAGCCCAAAGCCCCAGCTTGCTGGCGCTGTTGCGTGCTTTTGCCGTATTGCAGGATGGTCTCGACGTTCTCCAGCAGCGTCGCGGTGTTGACGCCGAAGCCGCTACAAGCACCCGACTTGATGAGCACTATCAGGCTGCGTTTGTTGAGCAGCTTGCTATCCAGACGCACCGCCAGGTCGAAGATACTCCTAAAGGCTTCCTTGCGCCGTTGCTTGACGATATTCATAGCCAGCTTAACGCCCAAGCCTTTGACCGCCGCCAAGCCGAAGCGGATCTGCTTGGCTTTGGGGCAGGTGAAGATGTGGCGCGATTTATTTACGTCTGGCGGCAGTATTTTGAAGCCGATGCGCTCGCACTCGACTAATAGATCGACGATCTTCTTATTGTTGCTCAAGGCGGTGTTCAGCGCCGAAGTCATGAACTCCATGGGGTAATGCACCTTCAGCCAAGAGGTTTGATAGCCGAGCAGCGCGTAAGCTGCAGCGTGGGCCTTGTTAAAGCCATAGCCGGCGAATTTGGCCATGTCGTCGAAGACTTTGTTGGCGTCCTCGGCTTTCAAACCATTGGCGACCGCGCCCTCTACAAAACGCGGGCGGCTTTTCTCCATGACCTTCTTCTTGGAGATCTCGCGGCGGAGGTTGTCGGCCTCGCCCATGCTGTAGCCAGCCAATTTCTGCGCCGCCATCATCACCTGCTCTTGATAGATCAAAACGCCGTAGGTGTAATCCAGGATGTCTTCTACTGATTCGTGGGCGTACTGCGGCTCTTTCTTCTTGAACTTTACCTGGGCGTAGGTCGAGATGTATTCCATCGGGCCCGGGCGAAACAAAGATATCAACGCCATAATCTCCTCGATATTGGCGGGCTGGACCTCTTTCAAAGCTCGGCGCATCCCCGAGGATTCCATCTGGAATACCTCCACAGTGTTGCCAGCGCAGAGGTCGGCGTAGACTTTCTCGTCGTTTAGTTCAATGCTGTAGATATCAAAATTGGGGTCTATGGCTTTGCTGGCGATGTCTATGATCGATAGCGTCCGCAGGCCCAGAAAGTCGAATTTCACCAAGCCGCTAGCTTCCAGGTCGTCTTTGTCCCACTGCGTGTAAATGCGCGTCTCGTCCTCGCCTTGATAGATCGGGCAGTGGTTGGCGAAGCTGCTGGGGGCGATGACCACGCCGGCGGCGTGCGTCGAGATATTGCGCACTAAGCCCTCGAGCTTCAGCGCCAGCTCTATGATCTCGGGCAAATCATCTTCCTTGGCGATGCGCTCGACTAGATCGGGGGCGTAGAAAGTCTGATCTTTGCCATCGTCGGAGGTGGTGTAGTTGAGCGTCTTGTAAAGGTTATTAGAGGGATGGCCGGAGATCTCGTCGACTATGGAATTGCTCAAGCCGCGCGGTTTGCCGAGCACGCGCACCACGTCGTGGATAACGCCGCGCGCGCCGAAGGTGCCGTAAGCGTTGATTTGCGCCACCCGATCCTCGCCGTATTTCTGCAGCATGTAATCGATTATTTTCTCGCGGCGGGTGTAGCAAAAATCGATGTCGAAATCGGGCATACCCTTGCGCTCGGGGTTCAAGAAGCGCTCGAAGAAGAGCTTGTATTCCAGCGGGTCGATGTTGGTGATATTGAGCGCGTAGGCCACCAGCGAGCCGGCACCAGAGCCGCGGCCCGGGCCGACGGGAATGCCATTTTGGTGCGCGTAGTGCACGAAGTCGTGCACTATCAAAAAGTAATCGATAAAGCCGCGGCTGACGATGATGCCGAGCTCGTAATCGACGCGCTCGTAGTACTCGGATTCGGGGACTGGTGGTTGCTTGTCTTGGCGGCGGTAAGCGTCCAATCGACTTTGCAAGCCAGCCTGCACCAAGCTGCGTAAATGCTGCTCGTTGTCGACCTCAACGCCAGCTTGAAACTTGGGGATAAAGACCTCGTCGCTGCTTACCTTGGCGAGATTGCAGCGCTGAGCGATCGCGACGCTATTGGCGAGCGCTGCCGGCATATCGGCGAAGAGCTCGCGCATCTCGGCACCGCTGCGTAAGTATTGCAACTCGCTGTATTCGCTGCTGCGCTCCTCGACGCGCTCGGAGTTGGCAATGGCGACCCGCACCTCGTGGGCGTAATAATCTTCGGGCGCGACAAAGAGCACGTCGTTGGTGGCGACCACTGGCAGGCCGAGCTCGGTGGCGAAGTTGGCGGTTTGGATGCTGAAACTGTGCTCGCCGGCTCTACCGAAGCGCTGCACCTCCACATAGAAACGCTGCGGGAATAATTCGCTCCAGAACTGCGCGCTCGCCACTGCTTGCTCGCGCTTGCCTTGCGCCAGCAGCGCGCCGACCTCGCCGTGCACCCCGCCGCTCAGGGCGATCAAACCTTGGCAGCGCTCTAGAGTCAGCGCAGCTCGGGGCAGGCAGCGCTCGCGCGCTTGCGATTGCAGGAAAACTTGCGATACCAGCCAGGAAAGATTCTCCAGGCCGACTTTTGATGTACACAGCAGCGTGCACTCGCTGCTCGCTGCGTCGTCCAAGTGCATAGTGCAACCGAGGATTGGCTTCACTCCGTGCTGATGGCAGCTATTAAAAAACTTAAACGCCGCCGCCAGGCTATTGAGGTCGGTCAGCGCCACCGCCGCCTCGGCCTGCGCCGCCAGCTCGTCGAGCTTGACCACGCTATTGATGACCGAATAGCCCGACCTAACCTTAAGATGAACGAAATCTGGAAGCATGAAACCTTGGAGTTGATACAGAAACAACCGGGCACAACGCGCCCAGCGCAATTTTACCCCAGCCTCAGTTCGCGCTCGGCGTGTTATCAGCAAAGACCAGTTTGCCCGCGCCGAGCTCGCGGGCGTGAGTAGAATTGCTCGGGGACCAACAAAGACCGCCGCATTCGATCAAGGCGCGACTCTACCCTAGCTCTTTCTATCAATTTCTTGCAACCAGGAGAAACACCATGCAACACCAATTGCCAGCCTTAGCCTACGAATATAACGCCTTAGCGCCGCATATCTCTGGCGAGACCATGACCTTGCACCACAGCAAGCACCATCAAACCTACGTAACCAACCTCAACAACCTCATCAAAGACACCGAGTACGCCGACATGGACTTGGACAGCATCGTCCAAAAAGCCCCTGCTGGCGGCATCTTCAACAACGCTGGCCAACACTGGAACCACAACCTGTTCTGGGAAAGCCTCAGCCCCAACGGCGGCGGCGAAGCCAGCGGCGCCTTGGCAGACGCCATCAAAAACTCCTTTGGCTCCTTTGCCGATTTCCAGAGCGCCTTCGAAAAATGCGGCGCTGGCACCTTCGGCTCCGGCTGGGCCTGGCTGGTTAGCGACAGCGGTGGCAAAGTCGAACTACTCAGCACCAGCAACGCCGACAACCCGCTGCGCCACGGCAAAATAGCCTTGCTCGGCGTCGATGTCTGGGAGCACGCCTACTACGTCGACTATCGCAACCGCCGCCCCGACTACCTAAAAGCCATCTGGAACGTCGTCAACTGGACCAAAGTCGGCGAACGCTACCAATCCCGTTAAATTAGATCGACGCGCGGATATCGTCAGCCCTTAGTAAAGCAAAAGCCTGCACCTCGACCGCACCCGCCGCGAGCAAAGCTTGTGCGAGCTCGGCGACCGAGCTGCCCGTAGTTATGACATCATCGACTACGGCGACGCGCAAGCCTTCGAGCTCGCCGCGCACGCGAAAAGCACCACGGACGTTGCGCGTGCGCGAGCGCGCGCTGAGTTCGGCTTGCGGGCGCGTGTCGAGTACCCGTTGCGCCGCGCCGCGCAACACTGGCAGCCCCAAGCGCGCGCCGACGACCTTCGCGAGCACTTGGCTATGGTTATAGCCGCGTTCGGCGAGGCGCGCGCGTGCCATCGGCATCGCCACCAGCGCGTCGGGCAGTCTAATAGTAGAGCTTCGCAGCTCGTGCGCGAGCAAGGAGCCCAGAGCGGCGCCGTGGTGGTAGCGCGAACGGTATTTGAATTGCCAGAGTAACTCTACTAAGGGCGAGCGATACAGAAAAGGCACCACAGCGCGATACTCCGGCGGCTGACGGCGGCAGATAGCGCAAGTGGACAGAATTTGCTGGCGTTCCTTGCCGATATTACCAGCGCAATACTCGCAAGCGTAAACATTGCGCACCAGGGCCGCTCGGCAAGCCGCGCACAAGCCAGTACGCGCCGCGCCCAAAGCCATCAAGCACAAAGGACAGCAATCAGGGTACAGCCAGGCGCGCAGGTTGCTCTTTATGCTCTGAGCCACTAACATCGGAATCTAGAATTTGAGAATTGGTTTAATAGCCGCCGAAGCCTCGGGCGATAAACTGGGGGCGTTATTGATAGCGGAGTTGCGCCGCCAGCAACCCAAGGCAGAAATTATAGGCGTCGGCGGCGATCTCATGCGCGCCGCTGGCTGCGAGCTCATAGGCTCCATCGATGAACTCTCGGTTATGGGCATCAGCGAAGTCCTGCGCCAATACCCGCGCTTGCGTAAGCTACGGCAAAAGACCATCGACACCCTGCTCGCGAGTCAACTCGACATCTGCATCGGCATCGACGCGCCCGACTACAACCTCGCCATAGAGCAGCGCTTGAAAGCTGCTGGAGTGTTTACCGTGCACTTCATCAGCCCCACGGTATGGGCTTGGCGTCCCAAGAGGGTACACAGCGTCGCGCGCGCTTGCCACCTGCTCCTGAGCATTTATCCTTTTGAGAAAGACTATTACCAAGACACCGACCTGCGGGTGGAATACATCGGCCACCCTCTGGCAGATGCCATCGACCTTACGCCCGACAAAGCCGCAGCGCGTGCGCGACTTGGCTTTAGCGACGGGCAAAAACTCATAGCCTTACTACCCGGCTCGCGCGCCAGCGAAATCACCCATCATGCCGAGCTCTTTGCCGAGAGCGCTCGCTTAATTCAGCGCCAGCAGCCCGACTGCCATTTCCTGCTAGTGGCAGCCAACGACCAGCGCGCCCAGCAATTGCGCGCGCTAATACCCGAGTTTATCGGCGACACCGCCACCTGCAGCCTGCTACTGGGCAACGCCCAAAGCGCGCTGCAAGCTGCGGACTACGGCTTACTGGTCTCGGGCACTGCCAGCCTCGAAGCCTTGCTGAGCAAGCTACCGATGGTGGTGGCGTACAAAACATCTTGGCTTAGTTATCACGTACTGAGACTATTGGTCAAAAGCCGCTACGTCGCCCAGCCCAACTGGCTAGCTGGCAAGATGCTGGTACCAGAATTTTTGCAGAGCGCTGCCACCAGCGCTAACCTCAGCTCGGCCCTGCTCAAGCTAATGCAGCAACCCGACCACAGCCAGTTGCAGCAACAGTACTTACAAATCCACAAAACCCTCCGCCAAGGCGCCAACACCCGCGCCGCCAGCACGATCCTGGCGATGGCGGAGAATACTGCCAAATAGTAATCGGTACCACTGATGAAAGAGCGAGCTTGCCTGGCCTCGGCTATTACTCTGCTGTCGTGATGCGTTCGGCGAGTTCGCGCAATTCATCGACGTACTCGCAGCCGTCTTGCTCAGCACGGTCTATGTTGGCGCTGAAGTCCCAATGTAAGGAACGCACTCCCTCTGCAAGTAACTCTAGTATTCGCGCTTTGGATTCGGCGTAGCTATCAGGAAAATGCGCGAGGCGATAAAAGGCCAACTCTAAATCTAATTCCGGATTTTCAGATAATTTTTCAGCCTTATCTAAAAAAAATAAAGCTTCTTGCTTGCGCCCTTGCGCCAATAAAAAGCCAGAATAATTGCCGTTATGGTCCGCATTATTAGGATCAAGCTCTAGGGCTTTTTTGTAGTAGTGCTCGACTTGGTCGTGGTCTTTGTAGACATCCGTTAAGAAGATAGCATAATTGCCGTTATAGAGCGCTTCATTAGGATCAAGCTCTAGAGCTTTTTTGTAGTAGTGTTCGGCTTGGTCGTAGTCTTTGCGAATATCCGTTAAGAAGATGGCATAACTCTCCATTAGTTCAGCGCTATTAGTGAATTTCTTCAATCCCTCTTGATACAGAGCATCTTTAGCATCGATATCTGTTGTTTCTCTAACTTTACGTTCAATATCCCACCAAGTATTAGCGACAAAGTTTTGGATCTTCGTTAAGGCTGGCTTTGATTTTGCCCCTTTATTTTGCTCTGAGATCGCATTAACTCTTTCGTCGAGCCTTTTTACTCTGGCACCTGATGCTCTTTGTATTCGTTCTTTCACTACTTCAAGATTTGATGCTTTATTCTCGGGCAATTTTTCATTAAGAGCAAACATAAATTCATCAAAGCCGTCTACTCTGACGCAGAAATATTTGCTCTCAATAACTGCATCGGGAATGTCCTTCTCTTGCCGGTAACACCAATAGACTCGATCTGAGGAAGCAGAATCTATTAAGTGCTGCATCAATCCTTCTCGGTCATTACCGCCGTAGCCCAGCACTATCAAATGGTAGGTCGCCAAAATTTCGTCGATCTTCTCTTTCCAAGCTTCACTCAGAGCACTTATATCTTTGCTCTCGCTCATAGGCTGGAAAAAGACATCGTTATGGATTTTGACCACGGTCGGTTGACGATCTGGCAGTCGGACAATCGGCAACATGTTCTCGTGAACGACCGTCTTGGCGTGGTGATTGAACACCGTGAGTAAGGCGGTTTCGGTCAAACGGTCGAAATTGACTGTGAGCACGAGATTGTTAGCAGTTTCTAGCATCAAGCTCGCTAGCATGATGTAGCCCAGAGAAGGCTCAACATCAGGCGCGGTGATTATGTTTTCGATCTCTTGGTAGCCGTCAGCTAGTTGATGGCCAAAGCGCGCTTGGTAGATGGCGCTGTAGGCTTTAGCCATTTTGCTAGCTTCGTCACCATCGCTTATACCTAATTCATGCAGCACTTCGGGATCGTCTTCTTTGAGCTGCTTGACCCACTTGCGAGCGAGCTCGGCGGCGGTGCTGATGCCCGAACTGCGCGAAGCGCCAGCGCCGAGTAAGAAGGCAAAGCGGATGCCTTCGCCACTCAAGTTGTCAGTGATGCTGCGTAGTAACCGACCTTGTGTTATGTCGCGACCGGCGGCGATTCTGCTGTTGCTCATTGTTTGTGTTGCGGTGTTCCTAGCTATTAAGCTTAATACCAACGTTCCAGCCGAGTTTTTGGCGGCAGACGTCGAAGTAGGCGTAGGTTTGCGGGTGGACGATGCAGATGCTTTTTTGCGCTTTGCGGATGTTGACGACGCTGTTGCTTTTCAGGCTCGAACCGGAGACGCCGTCGAGCCAGAGGTTGGCTGGGCTGTGTAAGCTGAGGGTGATAGCGCTGCTGTCGTTGACCACTATCGGGCGCGAGTTGAGCGCGTGCGCGGCGATGGGAGCTATGACGAATGCTGGCATCGAAGGCGGCAACAAGGGTCCGCCGGCTGCCAGGGCGTAAGCAGTGGAGCCAGTGGGCGTGGCGATGACGACGCCGTCGCAGCGCAGGTGCGTTATTACCGCGCCGTTGATGTAAATCTTGATGTCCGCCATGCGCCCGCCGTGACCGCGGATTACTATGTCGTTCAAGGCGAACTGCTCTTGGTCTTCGAGCTCTGTGGTCAGCAAGCTGCGCTGGTCTTCGAGGTAGTTGCCCTCGAGAATGCCGCCGATCTCTTGCTCGAGCTTATCTGGATCAAGGTCGGTCAAAAAGCCCAAGCGACCGCAATTGACGCCAAGTAGACGCGCCTCGCTATCGAGGGCGACGCGCGCGGCTTTGAGGAAATTACCGTCGCCACCGACTACTATCAGAAGGTCGCTGCTGCGTATTAGCTCTTGCTCGTCCAGGCGTTGTGCTGGTCCGCGAAAGTTGATGCTGGTGGGGCTGAAATAGCGGATGTTGGCTCGGCGCTCGAGCAATATCGGCAATAGCCGCGCTATGGTTTGCGCGACGTGGCTTTTGCGACTATTGGTGAAAACGCCGATGTGTTGAAAGTTGTTATTCATAGTTGTTTACTGATTACGAACGCGGAGCAAGTTCTCCTGCGTCGCCGAAGCTACGAGCCGACCTCGGGCATCATAAAGCAAAGCTCGGTTGAGCCCGCGGCCATGGCCAGAAAAGGGGCTGTAAGTTTGCACGAAGTGCCATTGGTTGAGGTCTACATCGCCGTGCAACCACAAGGCGTGGTCGAGACTGGCGATCTGTAATTTCGCCAAGCTAATCTTGTGCACGGCGGTGCTCGTGAAAGCTACGCCCATATCGCTGGCGGCGGCGAGCGCAGCGCGCTGGAGAGCTTGGTCGTCGGGCAGTTCGATTTTGTTCTTTATCCAAAACTCGGCTCGGGGCTGACCGTCGCCGTAGACCATGTAGGGGTTACGCTCGGTGGTGCACAGGTCGAAGAGCGTTACGAATGGCAATGGCGTCGAGCGTTGCTGGTCGGCGACTAGCTGCTGCCAAATCTCGTGCGTGCGCTGCAAGTCGCGCTGGCTGGGCGCTGGTGGGAGGTTGACGCAATCGATCTGATGCTGCAATCCCGATTCTGGTCTTTGGAAAGAGGCGTTCATGGTCAGAATGGTCGTGTCGTGCTGCCGTGCGCTGACGCTGCGCACAGAGAAACTCTTGCCGTCGCGCAGACTGTCGACTCGGTACTGGACCTTGCTGTCCGCCTTACCCGAGCGCAAGAAGTAGGCGTGCAGCGAGTGCGCCCAGCGCTCGGAGCCATCGGCTGGCTCGCTGAGGCTGCGTTGCGCCGCGAGTAATGCTTGCGCGAGAATCTGCCCGCCGAACAAAGAACCACTGCGCGAGTTCACTTGATTGTGCGGTGCGCTAAAGTTATTGGCGTCGACGCGCTCCAGTTGCAGTAAGTCCTGTAGGTTGACCATGGTTGTTGTGGTGATGTTGATCGGGCGTAAGATTAGGCTCTATTTTAATGCGCGCGTACAATTTGAGCCTGCCGTACCCACGTATTGATCATGCCCCTAATCGAACCCAACTTCATCGACCAGCTACGCCAGGAGAGCGACCTGGTCGAGGTGGTGGGTAAGTATGTTGAATTGCAGCGGCGCGGCGGCAAGTACGTCGGGCTGTGTCCCTTCCACGACGAGAAGACGCCGTCTTTCAACGTCGACCCCACCAAGCAGCTCTATTACTGCTTCGGCTGCGGGCAAGGCGGCGACACCCTGAGTTTTATCAAAAATTATTCCGGCGTTGGCTTTAGCGACGCGGTTGAGCAGTTGGCGGGCTTATACGGGCGCTCGGTGCCTAGGGTGCAAAATAGCATCAATCAGCAGATGCGCGCGCGCAACCGCAAAAGCCGCGAGCAGAGCGCGCGCGATTTGCTCGGCCGCTTGAGCGATTATTTCCAAGAGCAGTTGCGCGCGCAGGCCAATGGCACGCCGGGAAGCTACCTGCTTGCGCGCGGCATCAACGCCGAGACGGTGCAACGTTTCGCCCTCGGCTACGCCCCGACCACGAGCTTTGTCGAGCTCTTTCCCGAGCAAGCCGAGTTGCTGATAGAGCTGGGCTTGGCGAAGCAAGACAACCAGCAAGCGCGCAACCCTCTAGCCGATAGGCTGATTTTCCCCATCCGTGGCGCCCAAGGCGAGGTGGCAGGATTCGGCGCGCGCGCACTCGCCTCGGATCAGCAGCCGAAGTACCTGAACTCCAAAGATAGCTTTATCTTCAAAAAGAGCGAGACTTTGTACGGTCTGCACGAGGCTCTAGTCGCGCGCAACATCGGCAATCGCCTGGTGTTTTGCGAAGGCTATATGGATGTGGTGATGCTGGCGCAGCATGGAGCTTCGGCGGCAGTGGCGTCTTTGGGCACGGCGTTGACCGACCCGCAAATAGCCCTCGGCTTTCGCTACGCTGACAAACTGGTTTTTGCTTTCGACGGCGACGCCGCTGGGCAGAAAGCCGCCAGCAAAGCCATGTTCAACGCTCTGAGCCACCTGCGCGACGGTCGCAGCGTCGAATTCGCTTTCCTGCCCGAAGGCGAGGACCCGGATAGCTTTGTCCGCCAGCATAGCCTCGCGGCGTGGGAGGAGCTCTTGCAAGGCGCCAAACCCCTGAGTACTTTCTTGCAGGATTACGCCCGCGCCGAATTCGACTTGGATTCGGCCGAGGGGCGGAGCCGCTGCGCGGCGCGCTTATTGCCCGAACTGCAGAACGTTCCCGAGGGTTATTTCCAGCACGCGCTAATGAGCTCGACGCGCAAATTGCTGCAGCTCGCCGACGACTTTCAACCACCAGTGCGCGCCCCGAGGCACGATCCGCGTCCTCTGCCCAGCGCTCCCAGCGCGCGCGCCGAAGCCGATAGATTGCTGACCCGAGTCGCGAGCATGGCTTACGCCAACCCCAAGGAGTTAGCCAGATTAGACCCCGAGTTATTGCAGCAACTGCAGCGCGACCCGGACCTGGTCGAGTTTTACCACTTGGTGTATCAGCTATGCGACCAGTACAGCGAGCACGGTCATCTCGACCACGGCTATTTCCTGGGCGCCTGGCACGACAGCCAGTTCTTGACCGCGATAAAAAACGCGCTATCGGAACCGGTTCCGGCTACGGTCGATACTCTCAACGCCAACCTGCACGCCTTACTCCGCAAGCAAGGAGCGCAGCAGCGGCAAGCGCGCATCCGTGAGCTCAGCGAGCGCGACTTCATTTCCTTGAGCGAACCCGAGCAGCAGGAATTGCGGCGGTTACTGGCTGATAGGCACGCGCGAGTCGAGCGCTGAGCACTCGCTCAGAATTTTGCGGTAAATCCTTGCGCGAGCAGCTTTTGCGCCATGAGCTTGCGGAGTTCGGCCGCGCCGCTGCCGACCAAGGCGCTCAAGTAGACGCTGGGTGCGCCGACTTGTGGGGTCGGTGGTGGCGATTCTGGCGCCAGTAAGTCGGCTTTGTTGAATACTTTGATCACTGGTATGTGGTCAGCGCCGATCTCGCTCAGCGTTTGCTCGACGGCGCGGCTTTTGTCGAGGTATTCGGGATCGCTGACGTCGATTAGGTGCAGCAATAAATCAGCTTCGACGGTTTCTTGCAAGGTCGACAGAAAGGCTTCTATGAGCTCGTGCGGCAGGCGGCGGATAAAGCCGACAGTATCGGCGAGGATAACTTCGCCGACGCCTTGGAGAAAGAATTTGCGCAAGAGCGGATCCAGGGTGGCGAATAGTTGGTCGGCGACCAGGGTCTGGCTACGGCAGAGCTTATTGAATAAGGTTGATTTACCAGCGTTGGTGTAGCCCACTAGGGCCACCGTGGGCAGCGCGCTGCGCCCTCTGCGGCCTTGCTGGCGCTGGCGCTTGACCTTCTCCAATCGCGCTTTGAGCTGCTTGATGCGCTGGCGGATCTGCCGCCGGTCGAGCTCGATCTGCGATTCGCCTTGGCCACCGCGCCAGCCTAAGCCGCCGCGCTGGCGCTGCAAGTGCGTCCAGCCGCGCACCAGCCGCGTCGACTGCCGTGCCAGTTGCGCGAGCTCGACTTGTAGCTTGCCCTCGAAGCTGCGGGCGCGCTCGGAGAAAATATTTAGCACCAGCTCCGAGAACGGCAGCACCACCAGATCCAGCAAGCGCTCCAAGTTGCGCTGCTGCACTGGGCTCAAGTCTTGATTGATCACCAGTACGCCACAATCGCCCTTGGCTTCGAGCAGCTCTTGCGCCAGCCCAGCGCCGATGTAGTATTTGCTATTAACGGCGGCTTGCTTGCGGTTATGCTCTTGGACTATCTCTATATTTTCGGCAGCCAGGATCAACTGGCGAAACTCGCCAATCTCGTCGCGCTGGACGCTGCTCTGGTCGAACAGGTGCAGCAGTATTGCTGGCGTCTTCTGGGCTTCTCGGCTTATGGCCACGCGCTATCGGCTTTTGGGAGATTTTCTGAGGCGGATTTGGTGATAGGCTTCATTCGACGCCTTGCTCGCGCAAGATTGTCTGCACCGCTGCTATAGATAGACCAGTGATCTTAGCTATGGCTTCAATGGCCATGCCTTGCTGATAGGCGCGTATAACTGTTTGCTGGTTGGTTGCGTCAACACCCTCAGTGAAGCCCTCGGCCTTGCCCACCACGTAGGTTGATTCGTACATACTGGCCTCGTAGTGCAACTGCTCCTGATAGCGTTCGTACGCTTGGCGTTCTGACGGCGTCATCTTCAGCACATCCAGAGTCTCTTTGGCTTCCGATAGACCTCTGGCGCTGAAGCCCATTTTTATTTCCTCATTCTTGAGAAAATAAATCCATTCATCCAAGGTGTCGCGCGCAATATCGTTGAAGTTGCGCAATTCGATTAGATAGTACTCGGGATATAGATCCGAAGGGCGTTGCACGTGGTAAAGGCGGCGTTGATCGGCGCTTAGTTGCAGTTCTTTCCGACTATGCAAACCGACAAAACGTGTGCTACCGTGGTAGATATAGTCATCGCCGCCACCCAGGTCAAAGTGCAGAATATTGACCGAGATTACTTTGCTGATCGCCGAATAGGCTTCACCTTTGGGCAAGTGCTCGGTGATTACCTTGGAGCTGGCATATAGAATCCGTTGCAAATAATCGAACTCGCGCGAATACTGCACTTCAACGATGTACAGCTTGCCATCGGCATCTTTGACTTTGATGTCGACGCGGTTGAACTTATTACCTTGCGTCTCCTGGTTAGCTTCGCTCTCCAGCATTGCTAATATGCTGATATCGGTATGCAGCAGCTCCGACAAAAAGCCCTCCAGGATGCCGAAGTTAGCCTTGCTGCGCAGGATTTTCTTAATCGCCCAGTCAAAGCTAATCAGTTTTCTAGTCATGGCAGTTGTTGGCTGGCGTTAGCACGTATCGACCCAAGGTCATCATTCGACACCTTGCTCGCGCAAGATTGTCTGCACCGCTGCTATAGATAGACCTGTGATCTTAGCTATAGCTTCAATGGTCATGCCTTGCTGATAGGCGCGTATAACTGTTTGCTGGTTGGCTTCGTCAATACCTTCGGCACGGCCCTCAGCATGGCCCTCAGCACGACCCTCAGTTAAGCCCTCGGCCTTGCCCACCACGTAGGTTGATTCGTACATACTGGCCTCGTAGTGCAATTGCTCCTGATAGCGTTCGTACGCTTGGCGTTCCGGTGGCGCCATCTTCAGCACATCCAGAGTCTCTTTGGCTTCCGATAGACCTTTGGCGCTGAAGTCCATTTTTATTTCCTCATTCTTGAGGAAATAAATCCATTCATCCAGGGTATTGCGCGCAATATCGTTGAAGTTACGCAATTCGATTAGATAGTACTCAGGATACAGATCCGAAGGACGTTGCACGTGGTACAGTCTTCGTTGATCGTCACTTAGTTGCAGTTCTTTCCGACTGTGCAAACCGACAAAACGCGTGCTGCCATGGTAGATATAGTCATCGCCGCCGCCCAGGTCAAAGTGCAGAATATTGACCGAGATTACTTTGCTGATCGCCGAATAGGCTGCGCCTTTGGGTAAGTGCTCGGTGATTACCTTGGAGCTGGCATATAGAATCCGTTGCAAATAATCGAACTCGCGCGAATACTGCACTTCAACGATGTACAGCTTGCCATCGGCATCTTTGACTTTGATGTCGACGCGGTTGAACTTATTACCTTGCGTCTCCTGGTTAGCTTCGCTCTCCAGCATTGCTAATATGCTGATATCGGTATGCAGCAGCTCCGACAAAAAGCCCTCCAGGATGCCGAAGTTAGCCTTGCTGCGCAGGATTTTCTTAATCGCCCAGTCAAAGCTAATCAGTTTTCTAGTCATGGCAGTTGTTGGCTGGCGTTAGCACGTATCGACCCAAGGTCATCATTCGACACCTTGCTCGCGCAAGATTGTCTGCACCGCTGCTATAGATAGACCAGTGATCTTAGCTATAGCTTCAATGGTCATGCCTTGCTGATAGGCGCGTATAACTGTTTGCTGGTTGGCTTCGTCAATACCTGCAGTACGACCCTCAGTGAAGCCCTCGGCTTTGCCCACCACGTAGGTTGATTCGTACATACTGGCCTCGTAGTGCAACTGCTCTTGATAGCGTTCGTACGCTTGGCGTTCCGATGGCGCCATCTTCAGCACATCCAGAGTTTCCTTGGCCTCCGACAGACCTTTGGCGCTGAAGTCCATTTTTATTTCCTCATTCTTGAGGAAATAAATCCATTCATCCAGGGTATTGCGCGCAATATCGTTGAAGTTACGTAATTCGATTAGATAGTACTCGGGATATAGATCCGAAGGGCGCTGCACGTGGTAAAGGCGGCGTTGATCGGCACTTAGTTGCAGTTCTTTCCGACTGTGCAAACCGACAAAACGTGTGCTGCCATGGTAGATGTAGTCATCGCCGCCGCCTAGGTCAAAGTGCAGGATGTTGACCGAGATTACTTTGCTGATCGCCGAATAGGCTTCGCCTTTGGGTAAGTGCTCGGTGATTACCTTGGAGCTAGCGTACAAGATTCTTTGTAAATAATCGAACTCGCGCGAATACTGCACTTCGACGATGTACAGCTTGCCCTCGGCATCTTTGACTTTGATATCGACGCGGTTGAACTTATTGTCTTGCGTCTCCTGGTTAGCCTCGCTCTCCAGCATTGCCAATATGCTGATATCGGTATGCAGCAGCTCCGACAAGAAGCCCTCCAGTATGCCGAAGTTAGCTTTGCTGCGCAGGATTTTCTTAATCGCCCAGTCAAAGCTAATCAGTTTTCTAGTCATGGCAGTTGTTGGCTGGCGTTAGCACATATCGACCCAAGGTCATCATTCGACGCCTTGCTCGCGCAAGATTGTCTGCACCGCTGCTATAGATAGACCTGTGATCTTAGCTATAGCATCAATGGCCATGCCTTGCTGATAGGCGCGTATAACTGTTTGCTGGTTGGCTTCGTCAATACCTTCGGCACGACCCTCAGCATGGCCCTCAGCACGACCTTCAGCACGACCTTCAGTAAAGCCCTCGGCTTTGCCCACCACGTAGGTTGATTCGTACATACTGGCCTCGTAGTGCAACTGCTCTTGATAGCGTTCGTACGCTTGGCGTTCTGACGGCGTCATCTTCAGCACATCCAGAGTCTCTTTGGCCTCCGATAGACCTTTGGCGCTGAAGCCCATTTTTATTTCCTCATTCTTGAGAAAATAAATCCATTCATCCAGGGTATTGCGCGCAATATCGTTGAAGTTGCGCAATTCGATTAGATAGTACTCAGGATACAGATCCGAAGGGCGTTGCACGTGGTACAGTCTTCGTTGATCCGCACTTAGTTGCAGTTCTTTCCGACTGTGCAAGCCGACAAAACGCGTGCTGCCATGGTAGATGTAGTCATCGCCGCCGCCCAGGTCAAAGTGCAGGATGTTGACCGAGATTACTTTGCTGATCGCCGAATAGGCTGCGCCTTTGGGCAAGTGCTCGGTGATTACCTTGGAGCTGGCATATAGAATCCGTTGCAAATAATCTAACTCGCGCGAATACTGCACTTCGACGATGTACAGCTTGCCATCGGCATCTTTGACTTTGATGTCGACGCGGTTGAACTTATTGTCTTGCGTCTCCTGGTTAGCTTCGCTCTCCAGCATTGCCAATATGCTGATATCGGTATGCAGTAGCTCCGACAAGAAG
Source organism: Gammaproteobacteria bacterium (assembly GCA_965229495.1). Lineage (GTDB taxonomy): Bacteria > Pseudomonadota > Gammaproteobacteria > CBDBNL01. The sequence continues at coordinate 1,845,817 of OZ245880.1, read as the reverse complement.
CCCTCCAGGATTCCGAAATTAGCCTTGCTGCGCAGGATTTTCTTAATCGCCCAGTCAAAGCTAATCAGTTTTCTAGTCATGGCAGTTGTTGGCTGGCGTTTTACTAGCCACGGCGAGCAACTCAGAGTCTCCAGAGTTACTCTGCCGCTGTCGCGTCTATCCCCGCTGCTACTAAATCGACGTTGCGCACTGGGACGATGGTGGATACCGCGTGCTTCATAATCATTTGCGTGATTATGTTCTTCAGCAAAATGCCTTCGTTGTCAAAAGCTATGACTCGCCCCTGCAGCTTGATGCCGTTTACCAAAAAAATGTTCACGTCCAAGTGTTGGTTGCATAGGGCTGAGAGATATAAATCCTGCAAACTGTCTTTGTTAGTGTTCATGGTGGTGATCTATAGGTTTCATTAAAGTAGGGTTTATAGCTTATTCCTTTACTAGAGAATATAACTACATTCTAGTTGCGCTCAGCCATATCCGCGAAGGCAGCTTGAGTCGCCGCTCGGTTAGCGATGGCAGTAAACCAACGCTGCAAATTCGGATAGTCGGCCAAGTCTTGCTCTTGCCATTTATGGCTGTAAATCCATGGATAGCAAGCGATATCGGCTATGCTGTACTCTCCAGCAGCGAGCCATTCGGTGACGCTCAATCTGGTATCCATGACCTTGTACAGACGCGCGGCCTCGTTGCGATAGCGATCCATGGCGTAGGGTATCTTCTCGGGAGCGAAGCGTAGGAAGTGGTGCGCTTGGCCCAGGAAGGGTCCGAGTCCGCCCATCTGGAACATCAGCCATTGCAATACCTCCAGCCGCGCGCGCTCGGCTTGTGGGTAGCAACGAGCGTATTTCTCGCCCAAGTAAATCAGTATCGCGCCCGATTCGAACAGGCTGATGGCTTGGCCATCTGGACCGGCGCTATCCACCAAAGCTGGAATTTTATTATTGGGGCTGATACGCAAAAAATCCTCGGCAAACTGCTCGTTCTTGAGGATGTTTATCGAGTGGAAGTTGTATTCAGCCTCGCACTCGTGCAGCATCATCTTGATCTTCAGGCCGTTGGGGGTGTCGAAAGAATATAGGTCTAGCATTTGCGTATTCTGGAGTGAACTGACAAAGTCGCGCTTGAGAACGCCGTTTTGCCAGCATAATAACGTTAAATTGCACCGCAATGTTTACTAAATAACTTGGTATAGACCATCATGCTTCGTATCCTTATGTTTTTAGGCGTGAACATAGCCGTAATAGCTGTTGCTAGCGTCACCCTATCGTTGCTCGGAGTCGAACCCTATCTGCAGAGCAATGGTTTGAATTTACAGTCGTTACTGATTTTTAGCGCGGTCTTCGGCATGAGCGGCGCCTTCGTGTCGCTGCTGCTGTCGAAGTGGATGGCGAAGCGCATGATGGGCGTGCGAATGATCGAGCAGCCACGCAACCGAGCCGAGCGCGAGCTCGTGCAAATGGTCGCTGAGCTCTCCGAGCAAGCTGGCATCCAAACTCCAGAGGTCGGCATCTTTCGCGCTCAACAATCTAACGCCTTCGCCACTGGTTGGCAGCGCAATAACGCCCTGGTGGCAGTCTCCACCGGTATGCTCGAACGCTTCGGCGCGGCGGAATTACGCGCGGTGATGGCGCACGAGATCGGCCACGTCGCCAACGGCGATATGGTCACCATGACCCTTGTGCAAGGCGTGATCAACACCTTCGTCATCTTCTTCGCGCGCATCATCGGTTACATCGTCGACAAAGCCGTGTTCAAAAACCGCGACGGCGTTGGCATTGGTTTCTTCATGACCACGATCATCGCCGAGATCGTGCTCGGCATACTCGCGAGCACCATCGTCATGGCGTACTCGCGCTGGCGCGAGTACCGCGCCGATGCTTACGCCGCCGCGCTCACCAGCCCCGAAGCGATGACTCGGGCGCTGCAAAACCTGCAAAAGGAGTACCAATTGCCCGATGCCATGAACGACACTTTCGTCGCCTTTGGTATCGCTCGCGGTCATCGTGCCGGTTTGAAAGCACTGTTTGCTTCGCACCCACCTATCGACAAACGCATCGCCGCCTTGCGTGATCTTTGATAACTCTAGCGACCGCGACCAGTCGCCGCGCTTAGTATGGCTGGCGTTGTTTCTCGGCGGCTACGGCAACGCCAAACTGCATCAGCTCCAGCAAAAGCACGGCGATAGTTTTGACGCCGATTTCTGGCGCGACGTCGCTAAGCTCGGCGACGCCCAGCAGAATAGCCAACTCAAGGCTTGGCTCGGCGGTCGAGACGGCGCATTGGCGAAGGCGATGACCGAGGTCGAGACTTGGTTGCAAGCGCCCGATAACCACCTTCTGCATCACCGCGACGCCGAGTACCCGCCGCTGCTCAAAGAAACCGTCAACCCGCCTTTTTGGCTTTTTGCCCGAGGGCAGATCGACTGCATCGCTATGGCTTATGTGGCTATCGTCGGCGCGCGCCAATGTTCGCCCTTGGGCGCGCGCACGGCTTACGACTTCGCGCGTGCACTTGGTCGCGACGGCTTGGGCATAGCCAGCGGCTTGGCTTTGGGCATAGACGCCGCTGCGCATCGGGCAGCAGTCGATTCTGGGGCGCCGACCGTCGCCGTGCTCGGCACGGGCATCAACAAAATCTACCCACGACAGCACGCGCAGCTAGCAGCAGCTATTACTCAGAGCGGACTATTGCTCTCGGAATTCCCACCTAATGCGCCACCCCGACGCGAGCATTTTCCGCGCCGCAACCGCGTTATCAGCGGCCTCGCGCTCGGCACACTGGTCGTAGAGGCCAATACTCGTAGCGGCTCGTTGATAACCGCGCGCCTGGCTGGTGAGCAAGGCCGTGAAGTCTTCGCTGTTCCCGGAGCAATCAATAACCCCTACGCCGCTGGCTGCTTGCAGCTCATAAACTCCGGCGCCACGCTCGCCACCAGCCCCGAGCAAGTAGCGCAGCACTTACAACCAATACTGCAGCGCCAACACCAGCTCTTGCGCCGTAGCGTCGCCGTTAAGCCTAAGTCGTCTACTGCTGATTCGACTCCAGAGCCTCAGCCCGCCGCCATAAGCGCGTCGGCACAGCAACTGCTCGGCTGCATGGAATATCGCCTCATGCACATCGACGAACTCAGCTCCATATCCGGCATGGACATTGCCACCATCAGCGACTTACTTATGGAGCTGGAATTGAACGACCTGATAGCCAACCAAAACGGTCGTTACCAGAAATTAGCCGAGGGCTGACAGCGCTCTCTGCCAACTTTTTCAGCCGAGCACGACTCAGCGCCCAACTTTGCTACCAGCGCGTTTGCAGCGCTCTGAGCAGTATCTAACCTGATCCCAAGCCTTTTCCCATTTCTTGCGCCAGGTGAACGGTCGGGCGCAGGCGACGCAGGTTTTTTTCGGTAGGTGCTGCTTTTTTATAGGCGTGAGTTGGTTGTTGTGCTTTAGCATGAATAACAGCAAAGAGTATTGAAGCAAGATCTTGCTTTTGCTGTAGCACTTTGTTCTTCGTTTGTTAAGGTACTCTCCATTGTCCATACGAGTGTCGGTGAAGTGGGTTATGGTGGGTTGTTTGGCTGTGTTGATGGGGGGCTATTGCCAGGTGGGGCAGGAGCAGAATAGGTTGCGGTCGCCGTAGACGTTGTCGACTCGGGATACTGGTGGCCAGAATTTGCCGTCGTGGTTGCCGAGCGGGTGGTAGGCTTCCTGCTTGCTGTAGGGCTGTTGCCAGTCTTCCAGCAGCATATCAGGGTGGTGCGGGGCGTTGCACAGCGGGTTGCTGGCGCGCGACCAGGTGCCGGCTTCGACTGCGGCAATTTCTCGACGAATGGCGATCATCGCCGCGCAAAAGCGATCCAGCTCTGCCAGGTCTTCGCTTTCGGTGGGCTCGATCATGAGCGTGTCGGCGACTGGGAAGGATAGCGTGGGTGCGTGAAAGCCGTAATCAATCAGTCTCTTGGCGACGTCCTCGGCGGTTACACCGCTGCTTTGCTTGATGCCGCGAATGTCGATGATGCATTCGTGCGCTATCCGACCCTGGTCGCCGCGATACAGGATCGGGTAGTGCTCTTGCAGGCGCGCGGCGAGATAATTGGCGTGCAAGATGGCGGCTTCGGTGGCGCGGCGCAAACCCTCGGCGCCCATGGTGCGCAGGTACATCCAGCTAATCGGCAGGATCATCGCCGAGCCGTAAGCGGCGGAGGCGACGGCGTGCTCGCAAGCGGCGTTGTTGGGGTTTTGCGGTAAGAAGGGGCACAGGTGCTCGCGCACGCCGATGGGTCCCATGCCCGGTCCGCCGCCGCCGTGGGGTATGCAGAAGGTTTTGTGCAGGTTGATGTGCATGACATCGAAGCCAATATCTGCGGGCTTGGTGAGCGCGACTTGGGCGTTGTAATTAGCGCCGTCGAGATAGACCTGGCCGCCAGCGGCGTGCACTTGCGCGCAAATGGCGCCGATGGCGCTCTCAAAGACGCCGTGAGTCGAGGGGTAGGTGATCATCATCGCTGCCAGGCGCGCGCCGTATTGCTCGATCTTGGCGGAAACGTCGGCGAGGTCGATGTTGCCTCGGGCGTCGCTGGCGATGGCGACTACTGTTAATCCCGCCATGACCGCCGAGGCTGGGTTGGTGCCGTGCGCCGAGCTCGGGATGAGGCAGACGTCGCGCTGCGCTTCGCCGCGCTGCTCGTGGTAACGGCGGATCGCCAGCAAGCCCGAATACTCACCTTGGGCGCCGGAATTGGGCTGGAAGCTGAAGGCGTGGAAGCCGGTGAGCGCACAGAGCGTGGCGCTAAGGTCGTTGAAGAGCTTGTGGTAGCCGAGGCAGTGGCTTTTGGGAGTGTAAGGGTGGATGTCGGCGAGCTGCCGCCAGAGTATGGGCTCGAGCTCGCAAGCGGCGTTGAGCTTCATGGTGCAGGAGCCGAGCGCGATCATGCTGCGGTCGAGCGCGATGTCTTTGTCGCGCAAGCGCTTCAAGTAGCGCATGAATTTGGTCTCGCTGTGGTAACGCGCGAACACTGGGTGCTGGAGGTAGGGGCTTTGTCGGGGTGTGCCAATTTTGGCGGTGGCGTTGGTGCTCGGTAACGGGGTTAATTGCGGGAATTGCTCGGCTATGCGCTCCAGATCGGCAGTGGTGAGCAGCTCGTTGACGCTCAGGCAGATATGGCTTTGGTCGTGGACGCGCACCAGAAAACCAGCATCTAATAAGCTCTGGGCGATGGCGCGGGTGCGCTCGCCGCTGCCCAGGCGCAAGCAATCGAAGTAGTGGCTGTTGGCGTTGGCGTAGCCGCGCGCGGCGAGTAGTTGCTCTAGCTGTTGCGCGCGCGCGTGCACGCCTTCGGCGATGGCGCGCAGGCCCTCGGGGCCATGATAGATGGCGTAAGCCGCCGAGACTATCGCCGGTAGGGCTTGCGCGGTGCAGATGTTGCTAGTGGCTTTTTGCCGACGGATGTGTTGCTCGCGCGTTTGCAATGCCATGCGCAGCGCGACGCGGCCGTCCTTATCTTTGCTGACCGAGATCAAGCGCCCCGGGAGCTGGCGCTGGTGCGCGCTTCTACAAGCAAGGAAAGCGGCGTGCGGGCCGCCGAAGCCCAGCGGCATTCCCAACCTTTGCGCGCTACCAACAACCATATCGGCGCCGAGCTCGCCCGGGGGCACTGCCAGGCATAAAGCCAGCAATTCGCAACTCACTGCCACCAGCGCCGAATGCGCGTGCAAGGCTTCGATGGCTGGGCGCAAGTCAGAGATTTGCCCACAACTATCGGGGTAAGCTAATAGAGCGCCGAAGTGCTGCTCGGCGGCTAGAGTGTCGCGCGCTGCCACCACGAGCTCAACGCCCATGTAGCGCGCGCGCGTGCGCATCACGGCGATGATCTGCGGGTGGTTAGCTGCGTCGACAAAGAAGCTCTTGCCGGCTTTGACGCCAGACGGGTTACAGCGCGCGATCATCTGCATCGCCTCGGCGCTGGCAGTGGCGTCGTCGAGTAAAGAAGCGCCGGAGACTTCCATCGCGGTCAGGTCTTGGATGACTTGCTGGAAATTCAGCAACATCTCCAGCCGCCCTTGGCTGATCTCGGCTTGGTAGGGCGTGTACGCGGTGTACCAGCCCGGGTTCTCGAGCAGGTTACGCTTGATCGGCAGCGGAATGCGGCAGGGCGAGTAGCCTTGACCGTAAAGCGATTGCAGGACTTTGTTGCTGGCAGTGAGCTCGCGGAGTTCGTGCAAGGCCTCGTGCTCGCCGAGGGGCGCGGCGAGATTGATGGGCTGCAAATTGAGTATGGGCGCGGGGATGGTCTCGGCGACGAGCTGGTTTATATCGGCGCACTGCAGGTGGTCGAGCATTTGCCGCTGCTCGGCGGCGTCGCTGCCGATGTGCCGAGAGGCGAGGTTGCTCATTACTCGGAATCTACCAGCGCTTGATAGGCCTCGGCGTCGAGCAGGTCGGCGAGCTCGGAGCTGTCGGCGACGGTCATTTTGAATAACCAGCCCTCGGCTTCCGGGGATTCGTTGACCAGCTCGGGGGTGGCTTCTAAGGCTGGGTTGAGCTCGGTTACGGAGCCCGATACCGGCGCGTAAATGTCGCTGGCGGCTTTCACCGATTCGATGCTGGCGCAGACTTCGTTGGCGCTTAGCTCGGCATCGGCTGCTGGCATCTCGACAAAGACGACGTCGCCGAGTAGCTCTTGGGCGTGGTCGGTGATGCCGACGGTGGCGCTGTCGCCGTCGAGCTCGAGCCATTCGTGGTTTTTGGTGAAGTATTTCATTGTCCTTTGTAATAGTTATGCGGATGAAAAGGCATAGGCACCAAGCGCGCGGGCAAGCTGCGGCCGCGCTGCTCGATGCTGAATTCGGCGCCGAGCTGGGCTGCTGCGGTGGCGACGTAGCCCATGGCGACGGCGTGGCCGAGGCTGGGGGCGTAGCAACCGCTGGTGACTTTGCCTACTGCCCGGCCTTGAGAAAAAATCTCGCTGCCAGCGCGCGCCGCTTGCTTGCCTTCGAGCTGGAGACCGACGCGCTTGCGCGCGACGCTGGAATTGATTTGCTCGAGCAGGCGCGTGGCGCCAGCGCAAGCGCCGCCGCGTAAGCGCGCCAGGTTTAAGGACCAGCGCAAGCCGGCTTCGACTGGGGTGGTGTCCTCGTCGATATCGTTGCCGTACAAACACAAGCCGGCTTCGATGCGTAAGCTGTCGCGCGCGCCGAGCCCAGCGGGGGCGACTGTGTCTGCTGACAATAGAGCTTCGGCGAATTCGGCAGCTATGGCGTTGGCGAGGGAGACTTCGACGCCGTCTTCGCCGCTGTAGCCGCTGCGCGCGATGCGCAGGCTGTGGCCTTGCCAGGTGTAGAGCCGTTGCTGCATGAAGCGCTGCTCGCGGAGGCTGGGGGCGCCGAGGAGGTCGGCGCAAGCGGCTACGGCTTGCGGGCCTTGCAGCGCCAGTAGGGCAAACTCGTCGAGTTGACGCTCGGGCTGTAGCCTGGCGAAGTCGACGGCTTTGCGCGCGCCGTTGACCACTATGTAGATTAGTTCGGGTTCGCTAATATCGCGGCTGAGCATGAGGTCGTCGACGATGCCGCCGTGCTCGTTCAGTATCTGCGCGTAGACTTGCTTGCCCGAGGCGAGGGCGTCGAAGTCGACGGCGACGTGCGCTCGGAGACGATCGGGGCTGATGAGCGCCTGGCCCATGTGGCTGACGTCGAAAAGGCTGGCAGCGGCGCGCGTGTGTAAATGCTCTTTGATTATGCCGCTGTACTGCAGAGGCAAGGCGTAACCGGCGAAGTCGACGAGCTTAGCGCCGTGGCGCTGGTGGAAGTCGTGGAGGGCGGTGGGTAGCATGGGTTAGGGGGTGGTGTCTATGATGTTGGTGTTGGTCTCGGGCACGCTGCTTATGTTGTTTTCGGGAGTGGCGTTGCTGTCGGGCACGGTGCTGATATTGGCGTCGCTGAGGTTGGTTTCGGTGGTGGCGATTGAAGTGTTGGTTTCGGGTGTCGGTGCGTCGGGGGCTGCGACGCTGGGCGTGGTGGGGGCGCGGGGGAGGTCGGCGCTGGGTGGCGTTGTTTGGGGGCGCGGGGTGTTGCCTTGGAGTTTGCTATTTAGGACTGCCAGGAGTTCGTCGGTGAGGTTCAGGGTTTTGTCGGCGAAGATCACGGCTTGGACGTCGAGGATGACGCTGACTTCGTGCTCAAGCGCGAGTTCGCGCAGGCTTTGCTCGACTATGCCTTGGTGGCGCTGGAAGAAGACGTTCTCCGCCTCCAGCCGTTGCTGCTCGAGCCGCTGCACTAAGCCCAGATAAGTATTCTGCTCGTTGCGGATTATGTTGAGCATTTGCTGGCGTTCGCCTTCGGTGATGATGAGCGCGTCGCGTTCGAGTAGCTGCTGGCGTTCGGCGATGTTGCGCTCCAAGTCCTGCAATTGCTCGCGGTCGCGCTGCGTGCGCTGCTGCAAGATCTGGTTGGCTTCGGCTGCCAGCCGAGTTTGAAAGAGCGCGCCGCGCCAGTCGGCGATGGCGATTTTGTCGTGGGCGAGCAGCGTGCTCGCTGCTAGCATTGAGCTCGCGCACAATAGCGCGAGTATGGCTGGTCTAATCAAGATATTGCTCCAGTTGCGCCAGCGCCCAATCGCTAAAGGCGGGCACGCTGATCGTGGTTTCTAAGGAATCCAGGGCGCTGTCGCTGGTTTCGGCGCCGATGGCGTCGTAGCGCTCGGTGATGATGGTGCGCGCGAGCGCGCGGCTGAACTCGGGGTGGCACTGAAAGCTCAGCGCTACCAGCTTGTCGTAGCGCAACATGCCCATCGGGCAGAAGTCGCTACCCGCCAAGCAGGTGCTATCTGGTGGCTGCTGAGTTACCTGGTCTTGGTGCTGCACCAGGCTGGTGAAAGCCTCGGCGGGCATGTCGGCGGTGAATTGCGGGCGTACCTGGTATTGGTGCACGCCGGCGCCCCAGCCGACTGCTGCTTTCTCGACTTTGCCGCCGAGCACGTGCGCCATGAGCTGATGACCAAAGCAGATGCCGAGCACGGGCGCGCGCTGCTCAGTGAGCTTGTGGATGAAAGCTGTTAGCTGCTCGATCCAAGGCTCGGGGTCGTAAGCCGAGAAGCGCGAGCCGGTGATCACATACAAGCAAGCGCGATCGATGCTCTTGGGCAGCTCACCTCTATGCGCGGCGTAGCACTGGCAATCGATGCCTGGGCGCAGCGAGCGCAACCAATTGCTATACATGGCGCCAATGCTGCCGTGGCGCTGCTCTCGATCGAAGTTGTGCTCGTCGGCGAGCAGGATTATTGCTCTCTGGAATTTGCCCATACTAGCTTTAGCGTCTAATTATCTGACTTTCAGCCCACTGCGCGCTTTGCAGACTACCGCGCTTGCGGATGAATTCCACCAGCGCGTCGGCGTCGACAAAGCGCGAGTTGACGTAGCCTGGGTGCTCGTTCATGGCTGGGTATTTATCGCCGCCAGAAGCCAGGTAGCTATTGATCGCCAGGCGGTAGCTGGCTTGAGGATCGATGGCTTGGCCGTCAACCTGTACGCTGACCATGCTGCCACCTTCTATCGCCATCGCCACATTGGAGGAGAACTGCGCGAAGGCGCCGCTGTCGGTGGGCTTGGCGGCTGCCGCTGCCAGGTATTCGAGCAGCTCGGCGCCGCTCAAGTCGACGTAGGTTACGGCGTTGGCGAAGGGCTGCACGGTGAGGATGTCTTTGTAGCTAATGTCGCCAGCGACGATGCTGGCGCGGATGCCGCCGGAATTCATCACTGCCAGGTCCGCTTGCATTTTCTCGCGCTGGGCGTCGGCGATGATCATGCCCAGGTTGGTGGGCTCAAAGCGGACAATGCCGCGCTCGCCGATGAGGTCGCCGTCGGTGTTGCCGATTACTTGCCCAAGCGCCTGTTGCCCGCGCTCCTGGTAGGGCTCGAGCAGCGCCAGCACTTGCGGGTCTTCGGCTATTTCAGCTTGGACGAAGACGCGCTCGTCGTCGACTTTGCGCTTGAGGTTGACCGGGATGAGCTCGTAGCTCAGGAGTTCGAGCTCGCCGCCAGCGTAGCGGAAATCAGCACGGCCGAGGTAACGCCCCCATTCGTGCGCTTGCATGATCCAAGTGCCGTTCTGGCGATCGGGGGTGCAGGGCTCTCCGGGCTGGTAGTCGGTGTTGGCGACGTTTTCGGCTGCCATACACACGGCGTCGTGCGAGTGACCGCCGATGATGGCGTCGATGCCCTCGACTTGACGCGCCAGCGATACGTCAGCTGGGGCATTAATGCCATGCTGGGCATCGGCGTAGTGCCCCATATGCGTGAGAGCGAGCACGACGTGAGCGCGGCGGCGCAAATCGGGCACTAGCTCTGCTGCCTCTTCGATACCAGTGCGGAATTCGATGCCGCCCAGGAACTCGGGGTTGCCGACGGCTTTGGTGTCTTCGGTAGTGAGCCCGAGCACTGCCAGGCGCAGACCGCCAACATCGAAAAATTTATGGGGCGCGAAGATACGGCTTTGGTTGGCTTCGTAGTAAACGTTCGCCGATAGGAAGTCAAAATCCGACCACTCTTGCTGCTGCAATAGCACTTCGAGGGGGTTATCAAATTCGTGGTTGCCGACTGCCATAGCGTCGTAGCCGAGTAGGTTCATGGCTTTGAAGTCGGGTTCGGCGTCTTGCAGGTCGGACTCGGGGACGCCAGTGTTGACGTCGCCACCAGAGAACAGCAGCACATGACCGCCGGCGGCGGCGACTTCGGCGCGAATTGCGTCGATCAGGGTTTTGCGCGCTGCCAGACCGTACTCGCCGTGGCGACCACGCCAGAAGCGGCCGTGGTGGTCGTTGGTGTGTAAGACCGTGAAGGACACGGGTTGCTCTGGCGCTGGCGGCAACGCCGAGCAAGCGCTCAAGACAAGGCTGGCGCTGATAATGAGGGCTGATATTTTCATGAGGTTATTCCTAGTTTAGTATTTGCTGAATAGTTGATTTAATTTGCTCGTACTCCGAGCTAATAGGCAACATCCGATCTTGAAAGCGCTCGGCTTGGCGCATGGCGACGTCTGGGTCTTTCAAGCCGTGGCCGGTGAGCGTGCAGACGACGGTGCTACCAGCGGGAATGCGCCCCGAGCGCACGTCGCGCAGGGCGCCGCCGACGCTGACCGCCGACGCTGGCTCGCAGAAGACGCCTTCGCTGCTGACGAGTAAGCTCTGCGCGGCGAGGATTTCTTCGTCGTCGAGGGCGTCGAACCAGCCGCCGCTGGAGTTGATCGCGTCCCAAGCCAGGTCCCAGGATTGTGGGTTGCCGATGCGGATGGCAGTGGCGACGGTTTCGGGCTTGGCGATGGGTGCGCCGCGGACGAAGGACGCCGAGCCGGTGGCTTGGTAGCCGACCATGACCGGTAGTCGCTCGATGCGACCCAATTCGAGATATTGCTTGTAGCCGAGGCTGTGGGCGCTGATGTTGCCCGCGTTACCGACGGGCAGACAATGGTAGTCGGGCTGGCGGCCGAGCTCGTCGACGACTTCGAAGGCGGCGCTTTTCTGACCCGCGAGCCGCCAGGGGTTGACCGAATTCACCAGTGCTATGGGGAGCTCGGAGGCTAGGCGCTTGACCATTGTCATCCCTGCGTCGAAATTGCCCTTGATCTGCAGTATGTAAGCTCCCGAGACCAGGGCTTGCGCGAGCTTGCCGCGGGCGATTTTGCCCTCGGGGATGACGACGACGGCGCGCATCCCAGCGCGCACGGCGTAAGCGGCGGCAGCGGCGGAGGTGTTGCCAGTGGAGGCGCAGAGCACGGCGCGGGCGCCAGCGTGGCGGGCTTGGGCGACGGCGATGCACATGCCGCGATCCTTGAAAGAACCAGTGGGGTTGGCGCCGTCGAATTTGACCAGTAAGCGGACGTCGCGCTGGTCGAGTTCGGGCTGGTTGACCAGTTGCAATAGTGGCGTGTTGCCTTCGCCAAGGCTCAGGGCCGGGCAATCGGCGGGGAGCCCGATGAGCTCGCGGTAGCGCGACCAGAGGTAGGATTCAGGCATTCGGGTCAGTGCGAAAATCTTTGAGGTTGATGTTCAATTCGGCGACGCGCGAGCGCAAGGTGCCGACGTTTATACCCAGCATCCGCGCGCTGCGGGTCATGTTGCCACCCTGCCTGCGCAGGGCGAATTCTATGAGCACGGAGTCGAAGCGGGCGCGGGTCATTTTATAGACCGGGCACTTGGCGCGCGCCTCGGGGTCGTTGTCTACGTACCATTGGCGCAAGTGCTGCTCTAGGCATTGCGTCCAATCCGGGAGCTCGGTGGGCTTCATAGCGCGGCGGTGTCGTTGAGTATTAGCTCAATGACTTGCTGTTTGTTGACGCCCATGGCTTCGGCGTTGAAATCGAGGCCGATGCGGTGGCGGATGACGTCGGGGAACAGCGCCTGGATGTCGCCGAGGTCGACGTAGTCGCGGCCATTGAGCCAAGCGCGGGCGCGGGCGCTGCTGTCGAGCGCGAGCGTGGCGCGCGGGCTGGCGCCGTAGGCCAGCCAGTTGGCGTGGTCTTCGCCAAAACGACCCATGTCGCGGGTGGCGACGATTAGCTGCACTAGGTATTGTTCGAGTTCCTCCGCCATGAAGATGTAGGCGAGCTCGGAGCGCGCGGCGAGCACGTCCGGTGGGGTGATGGCGAGTGTTGTGCTGGTGTCGTCTTTGTTGAAAGATTCGAGACGCACTAGGCGGAGGATTTCGAGCTCGCGCGCGGCGTTGGGGTAACCGATCTCGACGTGCAACATGAAGCGATCGAGTTGCGCCTCGGGCAGCGGGTAGGTGCCTTCCTGCTCGAGCGGGTTTTGCGTCGCCATGACCATGAACAGCTCGGGGAGTTGGTAGCTCTGCTGGCCGACGCTGACTTGCGCCTCCGCCATGGCTTCGAGCAACGCCGATTGCACTTTGGCCGGGGCGCGGTTGATCTCGTCGGCGAGCACCAGGTTGTGGAAGATAGGGCCTTTTTGGAAGACGAATTCGCCGCTATTGGGGCGGTAAATTTCGCTACCGGTGACGTCGGCGGGCAGGAGATCGGGGGTGAATTGGATGCGGTGGAAAGCGGCGTGGACGCTGCCAGCGAGTAGCTTGATGGCCTTGGTTTTGGCGAGCCCGGGGGCGCCTTCGAGCAGCAGATGCCCGCCGCTGAGCAGACCGATGAGTAGCGAATCGACTAGGTGCTCTTGGCCGAGGATGTGCGCGCGTAGGTGGTCGCGTAGGTGGTGGAATTTTTCGCTGAGCATGGGTGTGGTTTGTGCGAGATAGTTTGCTGGTTGATCAGTTGGTTATGGTGGTTTTTGAGCTCGTACTCGGCGCTCAGTGGTTACTGATGAAGAGCCTGCTAAGTATAGCTTTTGTTTAATGGTTGAATGCTACTCGGCGCCATGCCGAGTACAACTCGGCTATCTGCTTCTTCGGTGCTACGATACACACCAAGCTCCGCTGCTAATCACAGCTTAATTGCCCAAAGGCCGAGCCCTGCGGGCTCACTTTTATACGGCGGGCGAGACGCCCGCGCTCCCGGGGCTCCAGCGGCGCTAAGTATAGCGGCTGGGGTGATGCTTTGGGGGTGAAGTGGTGTTAGTGGAGGAAATGGCGCTGGGAGGTTAGGACGAGTACGGCGTCGTGCGCATCGGCGGTGGCGATGACCTCGGGGTCGCGGATGCTGCCGCCCGGGGCGATGAAGGCCAGTAGCCCGCACGCGCAAGCGTATTCCAAGCTGTCGGCGAAGGGAAAGAAGCCGTCGGAGGCGACTACGGCGTCGGCGAGCTGGTCGGCCTGCTGCTGCGCTTGTTGCCAGGCTAGCTGCAAGCTGCGCACGCGGCTGGTTTGGCCGCCGCCGAGGCCGAGCGTGGTGCCCTGGGATGTGATGACGATGGCATTGGAGCGGACGAACTTGGCAGCGCGGAAGGCGAAGCAGAGTTCCGCCATTTGCTCCGGGCTCGGCTGGCGACGGCTGGCGACACGCCAGTTGGCGCCGAGGAGATCGCCGTGGTTGGGGCTTTGGCTTAAGACACCGCCGCTGACGCTGCGGTAGCGTGGCTGTGAGTCTGGTCGCCAGTTGCCTAAGAGCACGCGGAGGTTCTTCTTGTTGCTGAGGATTGCCAGCGCTGCTGGTGTGGCTTTGGGGGCAATGACGATCTCGATGAATTTATCCGCGAGCTCGCGCGCTGCGGCCTCGTCGAGGCTGCGGTTGCAAGCGAGGACGCCACCGAAAGCTGATTCAGAATCGGCTTGCCAGGCTCGGCGGAGTACTTCGACTGTGCTGGCTTGAGCATCGCTGGCGATGGCGCAAGGGCTGGCGTGCTTGATTATCGCCCAAGTGCAATCGGGGAAATCGTGGGCGCAACTGGCGGCGAGGTCGGCGTCGAGCAGGTTGTTGTACGATAACTGCTTGCCTTGGACTTGGCGGAGCGCGCTGAGGCCGGTTGTGCTGTTTTGGTGGGTGAGCCATTGCGCTGATTGCTGTGGGTTTTCGCCGTAACGCAGGGCTTGGTGTGGGCGCCAGGCTGGGGTGTTGCTTTCGGTGTTTAGGTAAGAGGCGATCAGGCTGTCGTAGTGCGCGCAATGGGCGAAGGCTTTGGCTGCCCAGCGGCGGCGGGTGGTCTCTGTGGTGGTGAGCGTGGCTATGAGCTCGGGGTAATCCTGGGGGTCGCAGATGGTGGCGACGCGCTGGAAATTCTTGGCGCCAGCGCGGAGCAAGGCGACGCCACCGATGTCGATGTTCTCCACTGCGTCTGCCAAAGTATGCTCGGCGCTGATGGCGCGGGCGAAGGGGTAGAGGTTGACGATTACCAGGTCGATGGCTCGGATCTGCTGGGCGGCGAGCTCGGGGAGTTCGGCGGCGCGCGCGAGGATGCCGCCGTGGATGTGCGGGTGCAGGGTTTTGACGCGACCGCCGAGTAGCTCGTCAAAGCCGGTAATCTCCGAGCTCGGCAACACCTGCAAACCCTGCTCTTGCAAACAACGCGCGCTACCGCCAGAGGCTACGAGTTCGTAACCGGCCTGCACCAGGGCCGCGCCGAGCTCGGGTAAGCCGCTTTTGTCGCTGACTGAGATTAAAGCGTAGGGCATTTATAGTTACCAGATGAGAGTTGGGGGCGGCGCATGGTAATCGATAATGAGTTGGTTGTGCTCGCCGTGTGTAAGTCAGGCCTGCGCGCTGACTTGCTATACGGTGGGCGCGACGCCTGTGGTTCCAGGATCGAGCGTGGCGAGGGGTTGATTGGGGTCTATGCCCTCCATGAAGGGCAGTTTGCGGTCTTTGTTGGTTAATTGATAGACGAGGCCGAGCCAGTTGTTCATGATGGCGCCGCCAGTGTCTGACCAGGTGTTGTCGAGCTTGGCTTCAATGAGCGCTTCGGGGAAGTGCTCAAGGCTTTTAGTGCCGATGATCAGGGCCTGCTGGTATTCGCCAAGTATGGCTTGGGCTTGAGCGTCGAAGTAGTTGGCTGGGGGCGGTGGGTAGTCGGGGCGAAGCTGCTGAATATAGTTGGCGACTTCGCGTTTGTATTCTTTGAGTAGGCTGTTGGTGGCGTACTCAGGATGACCCTGAAAGAAGACTTGGCGAATGCCGTCACCGCTGGTGGCGAGGTGTACGCCTTGGGCGCTGCTCGCTAGTGTTTGCAGACCGGCTTGCTGGAATTGCTCGGGGTGGATGGCGTTGTGGCGCGAATGCGGTACGTTAAAGCAGGTGTTGATGTTGCGTACTAATGGGTGTTCCCGCTGCTGGAGTTTGTGCTCGAAGACGCCCCAGCATTTACTCGATAGACACTGCCGCCGCTGACCATGGAGCATTTGCAGGGCAGCGTGGGTGGCGAGGCAGGAGCAGAGGGTCGAGGTTACGTTGTCCCAAGCCCACTGGATTATTTGCTGGAGTTGCTGCCACGCGGGTTCGTCGGCGAGGTCGGCGCGCGCCGGGTTGAGGCCGGTTATTATCAAGGCGTCGAGACCCTGGGCACGGATAGAGGCGAAATCCTGGTAATGCTGGTCGATGTAAGCGCGCGCTTGGGTGTCGCGCTCAATGGCAGCGACGCTGAACGGGTAGACGTAGAGCTGCACGACTTGATTGCATCTGCCGATGAGGCGCAGAAATTGGCGCTCGGTAGCTTGTAGCGCGGCATCGGGCATCATGTTCAAGAGGCCGATGTGCAGGGCGCGGATGTACTGATCGCGCGCGCGCGCCGACTCTATGATGAGCTCGCCTTGATGCTTGAGGCGCTCGAAGCTGGGGAGTGAGCTATGGGCTACTAGGGGCACTACTTTCTAAGCGAGCAAATCGTAAAAATCCTGGGCGCAGGTTACGGCAGCTATGCTGCTGGCTGGCAGGCTGCGACCGTATTGCCGGGCAATGGCGGCGTAGCGCGGGAGGCGCTCTTGATAGAGCTGCGGGAAGATCCAGCGCAAGAAGTCGTCGGGTTCGATTTGTGCCGAGTATTCAATCTGCTTGAGCTCTAAGTATTGTTGGAGTTGAGATCCGAGAAAGCTCGGGCGGTAGTACATGGGCTTGGGGTCGGCTTGGGCGCGTTCGACGAGCTGCTGCTGATCAGCGGCATCGGTTTCTATGTAGACGATTTGGCTGTGCTCGGCGAGCATGGTCAAGAGCTGGATGAATTCGGGCTCGGCGAGATTTTCGTAAAGGTCGCAGAGGCTACCGCCAGCGTCGTTCACCAGGCCTTGGCATTCGTAGACTTCGCGGGCGAAGCTGAGGAACAGCGGTAGATCGTTGAGCGCCCGAATCTCGGCTTGGTTAAAGCGCGCTTGGCGGCGCTGGAATTCGGCGAGGCTAAAGCCGCCGCTTTGCGGATTACCAAGTTTGCCGAGGTAGTTCGATACCGGCTTGAGGTGGTCGATGCTGATGTTGGGCGTGATGTCGATGGAATCACTTTTGAGCAAATGGCGCAATTCGGGAACGCCCATCGCTAGGCGCTTCAAGTCCATGATGATGTCTTGGCGCAAGTAATGGCTGCCGATGCGATAATCGACCGAGTAATTGAACCAGTTGTCGGCGCGCAGGATGGCAGCAAGGCGGGTTTTACCGACTCCGGACATGCCGAGCAGGGTTATGGCTTTATGAGTCATGTATTGAGAGTTTTGCATTGATGTGGTCTAATGTTTTTCCACGTAGCCACCGTGCGCTGTACAGCTATGTAATTACCATATGCCGCTTATTTCGACACCAGTTGTGGCAAAGTTGATTGCTCTTTCGTCCTCATCCCCGTCGTCTCCAAAAATAAAGTGTGTTAAGCCCACGCTAATACCAGCTCCTTTCTTGGCAATTCTGTCAGAATAGAGAGTAATGCTAAGACCTTTCATGGCAAGTACCTGATGACCATCATCAAGATCATCCCAGCAATAACTATCTTCGGCATAGGTAGAGTCTTCCCCTCCAGCCTCGGTGCAGTCATCAATCAACATATATTGCGTTAAGCTTCCAAATAGCACAGCTACTCCCGGATAGAAAGAAGCAGCATCATTGCCAAAAATATATTCCAGACCAATGTAATGCGCTGAATTGAAGTATTCAACAGAGTAAGAGTAATTGCCTCTGTAGACCGAGCCTGAACCATCGTCAGCGGGCGTGTAAACGTCAACATTTTCGTATTCGGCGTGAAACTCTGGCAAAATATGGTTTAAGTGAAAATGGATACCAACACTATCAGGCTGTATAGAATTACTGTAGTATCTGAAAGAAAACAAGTCGACCCCAACATCGTTAATTCCACAGTCGGAGCACTCATCGTTTAGAAAAGAAGTACTTTGCAGACTAATTCCAAGCTTAAAGAGAAAATTCTCTGGTTCGTGCCTGTGAACAAAAACTGGTTGCGAATAGTTGGCACTGGGAGTGCTAGTATCGTTGTTGACTGTTGCTTGTGGTTCTTTATCGCCACTTGCCCCGCACTTCTCATTAACTTCATCTAAGCTCAGACCCAGTAAAACCAAATCGGTTTTTTGCTCAAGGGTGCATCTCTCGCCATTGGTAGAAATAGTTTTGGACTCCGAAGCATCTTCCGCATAAGCAACATGAGAGCCGACCAATACTACAAGTAATAGTGATAATCTATCTGTAATCATCACACTCTCCACACACCAATAAAAAAGCTTGACGGCGACCTACTCTCGCACGGACGCACCGCACTACCATCGGCGCTGAGACGTTTCACTGCTGAGTTCGGGAAGGGATCAGGTGGGGCCATCTCGCTGTGACCGTCAAGCAAACTGACAAACCAGCCACTAGCTTTAAGGCTGGCTAAAAAAGAACAAGCTTTGTTTGTACTCATCTAGATTAGATCAATCTCTAGAGTTTCTGCAAGCAATCAATTTCATAGGATTATATGATCAAACCGATGGTGCATTAGTACTGGTTAGCTCAACGCATTACTGCGCTTACACATCCAGCCTATAACCTCCTAGTCTTGAAGGGCACCACAGTCTAGTGGCAAGCCACTAGACTCGAGATCTTATCTTGGGATGGGCTTCCCGCTTAGATGCTTTCAGCGGTTATCCCTGCCATTCATAGCTACCCGGCAATGCCACTGGCGTGACAACCGGAACACCAGAGGAATGTCCACTCCGGTCCTCTCGTACTAGGAGCAGATTCCCTCAAATCTCATACGTCCACGGTAGATAGGGACCAAACTGTCTCACGACGTTCTGAACCCAGCTCACGTACCACTTTAAATGGCGAACAGCCATACCCTTGGGACCTGCTTCAGCCCCAGGATGTGATGAGCCGACATCGAGGTGCCAAACACTGCCGTCGATGTGAGCTCTTGGGCAGTATCAGCCTGTTATCCCCGGAGTACCTTTTATCCATTGAGCGATGGCCCTTCCATACAGAACCACCGGATCACTAAGACCTGCTTTCGCACCTGCTCGACTTGTCTGTCTCGCAGTCAAGCGCCCTTCTGCCTTTACACGCACTGCATGATTTCCAACCATGCTGAGGGCACCTTCGTATTCCTCCGTTACTCTTTGGGAGGAGACCGCCCCAGTCAAACTACCCACCACACACTGTCCTCGATCCGGATCACGGACCGTGAGTTAGAATTCCAGCAAAGCCAGGGTGGTATTTCAATGATGGCTCCACCAAGACTAGCGTCTTGGCTTCAAAGCCTCCCACCTATGCTACACAAGCTGTGCCAAAACCCAATGTGAAGCTGTAGTAAAGGTTCACGGGGTCTTTCCGTCTAGCCGCGGATACACTGCATCTTAACAGCGATTTCAATTTCACTGAGTCTCGGGTGGAGACAGTGTGGCCATCGTTACGCCATTCGTGCAGGTCGGAACTTACCCGACAAGGAATTTCGCTCGATTGCTCTTGAATGTTTCCAAACAAGTCGGACTTTATCTTATGTGTCTCGCACACGCATCTGCCTAACCTTGGCTTGTATTTGCATAAAGCCTTCTGTCGACAAATGCTGTTGCTTTTGCATCATTAGTAAAACATCTCTGAACTTCAAAAAGTCAATGTGCTTCTTGGTTTTCAAAGTATGTTGCTCAAAAAACGGAATGATTATGCGTAAGTGATGGTCTATGCTACGCACCCTGTAAGCCATTCGCTCGCCGTGGTTATTACGAACCACGCCACAGCCGAAAAACTTTTTCAGAGCGTAGAGCACATTGATATCCCTTACGTGTTGTACTACCGTGAATTCCGGTAATACTTGATAACCAAGGCTCATTTCCTTATTGACGTTAATGCCAACGTGGAAACAGCCTTCGCCATCAATAAATCCTACCACCCATTGAGCTTGCAAATTCATAAGACACACCTGAACGTTAAGTCTCTGAGGATTCCCACAAAGTTTTAACTTCGTAGGCCTTTCCTGCGGATTGCCCATGTATCTAGCAGATTTTTACTGCAAGGCAATAACCTCACTAGTACTGATAGTTTTAGGGGTTTCCCGCATATGGTTCAGTTTTACTAAGGCTAGCGTTAGTTTAACCTTAGGACCGTTATAGTTACGGCCGCCGTTCACCGGGGCTTCGATCCAGAGCTTCACCCGACAAGTCGAGCTAACCCCTTCAATTAACCTTCCGGCACCGGGCAGGCGTCACGCCCTATACTTCCTCTTACGAGTTTGCAGAGCGCTGTGTTTTTGCTAAACAGTCGCAGCCACCTGGTATCTTCGACCGCTCGCAGCTCCAAGGGCAAGCCTTTTCACCGCAAGCGGCGCACCTTCTCCCGAAGTTACGGTGCCATTTTGCCGAGTTCCTTCACCCGAGTTCTCTCAAGCGCCTTAGTATTCTCTACTTGACCACCTGTGTCGGTTTGGGGTACGGTCTTTTCATATCTGAAGCTTAGAAGATTTTCCTGGAAGCATGGCATCAATCACTTCTGCCCAAACTTGCGTAAGGACACCGTCGTCAGTTCTCAGCATTAACAGCCCGGATTTACCTAAGCCATCTGCCTACAACCTTAAACCAGGACGACCATCGCCTGGATGATTTAGCCTCCTTCGTCCCTCCATCGCAATATGAAAAGGTACAAGAATATTAACTTGTTTACCATCAGCTACGCCTTTCGGCCTCGCCTTAGGCGCCGACTAACCCTGCCCCGATTAGCGTTGGACAGGAACCCTTGGTCTTTCGGCGAACGGGTTTTTCACCCGTTTTGTCGTTACTTATGTCAGCATTCGCACTTCTGATACCTCCAGCCAGCCTCACGGCTGACCTTCTCAGATTTACAGAACGCTCCGCTACCGATTAGATATTAGATATCTAATCCCGCAGCTTCGGTGCATAGTTTAAGCCCCGTTACATCTTCCGCGCAGGCCGACTCGACTAGTGAGCTATTACGCTTTCTTTAAAAGATGGCTGCTTCTAAGC
>OZ245880.1:0-1820000 GCA_965229495.1 Gammaproteobacteria bacterium | reverse complement strand
CAGCGCCAAGTTGCTGAACTCGACTTCGACTTCCTGGCTTTCCTTATATACCGAAGCCTCCACGACTTCGCTCAACGACTGGTCGATCTCCTGCGAGATATCGAGAAAACCCACCGCCGTATCTTCTTTAAGAAATACCCGCATCAAACCCGCCTGCAACTCTCGGCTTTCCCAAGGACCCAAGTTCGAGGTCGATATAGATACGATAAAAAATAGCAGCAGCAAGGTAACCACGTCGCTATAAGTTACCATCCAGCCGATGGGATTTAGATCGCCGCCTTTGCGAGGCACTAAATCTTTCTTAGCATCACTCATAACTAATACGTGAGGTTAAATTGCCATGCAGTATCTGCGGTCTAAGAGCTATTTGAGACCTTGGCAAAAGGCTTCTTTTTGCCCCCAGCGTTGTTCGCAAATGCTCATTTACTATTGAATAAACTGCGCTTTGCTGCCTAGCTGGGAACAAAAATTACCGTTTTTTGCACGCGGCCTCAAGTTACGCATAACTCTCTATTTATCTTTTTTCTGGAAAAAGTAGGAGGCAATAATGCCGTTCATCCTATCCTGTATAACTACAGTAGACTTCCGCTCCGAGAGCGCCGACAAGCCCTCCATAAGTACCGAATTACGATAAAAATCCTGGTCGGCCCAGCGGGCGTTTTTTTCGGCAACTGGGAAGCATATGAAGTTAGCCAGGACCACACCGTAGAGCGTGGTCAGCAAAGCCAGCGACAAGCCCTTACCGAGCTCGGCAAAGTCGCCGCCGAAGTCGGATAGGATGATAACCATGCCGATCACCGTACCAGTTAGCCCAAAAGCCGGCGCCAGGGTGCCCATGGTGCGCAGAACTTGCGACCTGATAGACTTATTTTCGTAGTCGTAAACCATGAAGTCGGTGAGCATTTTGCGGATCTCATTGGGCGGATAATTGGCGGACAACAATTCCAAGCCATACTTAACTATGGGCACGCGCAAGAACCGACCCGGCACAGAGCCCTCCAAATTAGCTAGACCCGATGAGCGAATGGTCTGCGATAAATCCATAAACAGGTTGACGTCCGCAGTCAGGGTCTGCCTGTTTATGGGGCTGAAACCGCCGAATATCCTGATAGTGCTCGCCAAAGCACCGAGAACGTCTTTAGTGTTGTAACTGATGAAGCTAGCGGCGAGCGTGCCACCGATCACTAGATAGGCGCTGGCAGCGCTGGCAAAAATCTGGTATTGGTCAGTCGCGGTGCCTATAGCCATTGCTATGAGCAAGACGCCGCCGAAGAAGCCCAATATAGTGCTAAGTGCAAGCATATTCATAAGTAATTCTACCGTTGTTCACGCGCATTAAATGAACAACCGATTGTTACTACCCTTGCTTAGAAGCCTGTTAAATAGAGCCATAAAACGAATAATTTTCAGCCAATAGTTTCGCGCTGCTGGCAAATAAAATCCCAGATGCGCTCCAAGCGCATCGAGCGCGAAGCCTTGATCAAAATGATGCTAGTCTCGGGATCGACCGCCAACAACAGCTCGCGGACAGAATCCTGCAGCTCGGAATAAGTGGCGCAGGCACGAGCATTGCTGGCGCCAGCCTGGTGCATCTGCTCTATAGCCAGGCTCATCAACGGTCCCAAAGCGTACACCGCGCTCAAATTCATGCGCGCGAGGTCGTGTCCCAATTGCTGGTGCTCGGCTTCGGCGGCGTCGCCGAGCTCGAGCATATCGCCGAGCACAGCGTACTTGTTGGTCTCGCTTTGCTGCTGCAAAAAATCCAGCGCCGCGCGCGTCGAATGCGGGTTGGCGTTGTAACAATCGAGCACAACCTTCAGCCCCGCAACTACCCTCAACTGCATACGCTGCTGAACGTGCTGCACCTGGCGCAGGCGCTGCTGGATCAGCGCCGTAGGCAAGCCGACCTCGCTAGCGACAAAGCTGGCGACCAGCGCATTGAGTAGATTGTGCTCGCCGAGCAGGTTAGTGCGTAATTCCAGCTCTTGCTCGCGGTAATGCATCTTACAGCTAGAGCCAGCCAAAGAGCACTGCGCCGAGCTGGCGTAAGCGTCGGCGCGCTCATCACTCAAGCTAAAACTAAGCACGCGCCGACCGCCAGCCTCGGAGCGTAAATAATCGTAGTGCTCGCTGTCCAGCGGCAAGAAAGCGCTGCCGTTGCTATCCAGGTAATGCAGCAATTGCGCCTTCTCCACAGCCACTCCCGCCAGTGAGCCAAAGCCCTGCAAATGCGCTGCGGCTATATTGGTGATGATCGCCATTGCCGGTTTCGCCATACTCGCACCGGCAGCGATCTCCCCAGGCTCGCTAGCGCCGATCTCGACTACCGCGTACTCGTGCTCAGACCGCAAGCGCAGCAAGGTTTGCGCCACGCCGATACGATTGTTGTTATTGGCTTCGGAATACAAGGTCGCTCCAGCGCCAGCGCACAAAGCCGCCAAGAGCTCTTTGACCGTGGTCTTACCCGCAGAACCTGTGATGGCCATTAACAGTCCCGACCACTGCAAGCGCCACCAACTCGCCAAGCGACAATAGGCGCGCAAAGTATCAGCCACCACCAACTGTGCTGCGTCCAACGGCAGCGCTTTATCGACTAGCAAAGCGCTGGCACCAGCGCGCGCGGCTTGCTTGGCAAAATCGTGGCCGTCGAAATTGGCGCCGCGCAAAGCTACAAACAAATCGCCTGGTTGCAAGCTGCGCGTGTCCGTGCTAACGCCAGTGCAAACTACGTCCACGCCGCTCGGGTGCAAATCCGCTTGCAAAGGTACGGACAAGTCCGCTAGAGCAAATCTCATTATCAACCAGCTCAAGGCGCGTCGACGCGGACAAAGCTCAGCTGCAAGCATTCGCCAGCAGCGCAATCGGCGTCGCCCCAACGCACGGCGACGCAAGTGAAGTTGGCGCAAGGGCTAACTTCTACAGTCGGCTTGGGCAAATTCAACGCTGCCACCGCCAAGACCTCACTTTTATCTTGAGTCGCCAACTGCTGCGGCGAGCACGGCGTCAGGCGGTCGAGACAATCGTAGCTACCGCCCTGCCAAGAGCCGGAATAATCGCCAGCGGGGTTGAGCTGCAAACGCGTGCTAACATCGAGCGCCAAATCCAGCGCGCTGGCGTAATTTACATTTGCGCGCGCGGCTACACTCAAGGCGTGCTGCGCTTGGGCAAAAAGGCTTACACTGAGCGCCAGCACCGCCAGAGCTATCATCGTCTCGTTCAAAATAAAACCGCGCATGCATTCGAGTTACCTATTAGACCTAACGATTTTACTAGCCGCCGGCGTGGTCCTGGTATTCATCTGCCAATTACTACGACTGGGCGCGGTCATCGGCTTTTTGCTGGCGGGGATAGTCGTCGGGCCCTCGGGTTTCGACCTCATCGGCAACATCAGCAGCCTGAGCCGCTTCTCCGAGCTCGGCATCGCGCTGCTGCTGTTCTTTCTCGGCATAGAGCTAAAGCCAGCGCGCCTATGGGCAATACGTCGGCAGATACTCGGCCTCGGCAGCTTGCAACTATGCACGAGCTCGGTGGCAATATTCCTGGCTCTGTATTGGTTACTGGATTTGAGCTTGGAGCTAACGCTATTCCTAGCCTTAGCCCTCGCCTTCTCCTCCACCGCCTTCGTGGTGCAATTGCTGCACGAGAAGAAATTGCTCGTGAGCGAATTCGGTCGCGCCGCCTTCGCTATCTTATTACTACAAGATTTGGCAGTAGTGCCGCTACTGGCGCTCATCCCAGCGCTCGCCAATCCGGAATCGAGCAGCTTGGGTAGCGCGCTGGCGCTGACCTTTATGAAAGCAGCAGCCATAGTCACCGTGGCGATAGTGATTGGTCGATTTTTGATTCAACCGATGTTGCGCAAGATCGCTGGCTTAGCTTCGCCAGAGCTCTTCACCACCGCCGCCTTGTTCTTCGTTTTGGGTCTGACGGTAATCACCGAGTACAGCGGGCTCTCGATAGTCATGGGCGCTTTCCTAGCTGGGCTATTGCTGGCAGACTCGCCCTACCGCCATCAAATCATGGCGGAGATCAACCCCTTCCGCAGCATACTGCTCGGCTTGTTCTTCATGACCATGGGCATGGAGCTCAACTTACAGCAATTGCAGGAAAACACGCTGCAAGTAGTCGCTGCCACCCTGCTGCTCATAGCCATCAAGACCTTGGCGCTGTGGCCAGTGGCGCGCTACTTTTTGCCCAATAAGCGCATGGCGCCAGCGCTGGCTCTAACCCTGGCGCAAAGCGGCGAATTTTCCCTGGTGCTATTCGCGCTCGCATTCAAGAACCAACTGTTGGCAGCGGGGCTGTACCAGCAGCTATTGGTGGTGGCGCTGCTGAGTATGTTCGCCACGCCGCTGTTGGTGAGCTTCGCCGCGCGCCTGGTAAAGCAGCAGAGCAGTAAGCACAAAGTAGCCAAACTGGCGACGCAGCCAGTAAGCGAGCAACCAGTGGTAATTGTCGGCTTCGGCAGAGTTGGTCAGCACATAGCGGCGATCCTCGAAGCCGCCCAAGTGCCGTACATCGCCACCGATAAAAACCCCGAACGCGTACACAGCGAACGCCAGCGCGGTCGCGAGGTCTACTACGGCGACAGCTCGCCCGAAGTGCTGCGCTCCATAGGCGCGGCGCAAGCTCAGGTAATCATCGTGACTATGGACGACATAGAGCGCACTGCCAGCCTGGTGCACGCGCTGTGCACCTCGTACCCCAAAACCAAAGTAATTGCCCGCGCCCACGACCTGCAGCAATGCCAGCGGCTACGCAACAGCGGCGCCACCTTAGCAGTGGCAGAGAACCTGGAAGCCAGCCTCCAGCTCGCCCAAGCCGCGCTGCAACAAACCGAACACGCCGGCGGTAAAGAACGCAGCATCATCGACGCTTATCGCGAGCGCCATCTCAAGGAAGCCTGAGCAGTGCGCTAGCGATAGCGTCCAGCGCTGCCTTTGAGGCAACGCTGGACGTAAGGGTAATCGTCGGTTATGTAGTAATGGT
This sequence comes from Gammaproteobacteria bacterium, assembly GCA_965229495.1. GTDB lineage: Bacteria > Pseudomonadota > Gammaproteobacteria > CBDBNL01. The sequence continues at coordinate 1,815,011 of OZ245880.1, read as the reverse complement.
ATATGCCCTCGGGGAATTCCGGGGTAACGCCGTAGCGACCATTGCACTCGTCGAGTTCGCTTATGGATTCCTGGTATTGCCAATCCTGGACGAAGACGCCGAGGGGTAAAGATTCCACTACTACGCCATTGGCGCGGGTGTCAGTGCCGGTGGTGGCTGGGCGCCCTTCTGCCAAAAGGTCATCCAAATTGCGGAGCTGGTAGCTACCGCTCATCTCCTTGATAGCGCTGCTGGCGTCGTTAGCATCGGTGTAACCGTAGCGCGCGTAGACCGGGAAGCCGTCGAGCGCCCAGCCCACCAGGGTCATAGCCTTGCCGCGGTCGGTCAATGCAATATGACCTTCGGGCATACCGTGGTAGTGGTACATCCCCGAAGGTTGGACGTGGGCGAAGCTATCGTCCAAGCCTAGATCGTAAACCTCTTGAATGGCCTCGTAACGCCACTCGTTATTGCTACTATAAGTTTCGCCAGTTTCAGGCTCGAACTTGACGCCGTTGCGAGCTATGGCTGGTACTCGCTGGGAGCTATCTATTGAGCCCGTCTGCGCTGGTATAAGCGTCATGGTCATGGCGAAGTCGACGGCGGCGATAGCGTTGGGGTTGCCGTCGTTGGGAAATTCGCCAGGCTCGTGGTCGGGGATGGAATTGGAGACGATCTCGCGGTTAGCACCCACCGAGCAGCTCATGTTGACGCTACCTTCTATGTCCAGGCTTTCGTTCTCATAAGTGCTGTCGCATTCGCAATCGATGCTGCCAGTGTCGCTAGCGCTGGCGGTGGCTGTGGGATAGGGGCAGGCGAGCGAGTAATGGTCGTCATCATCGTTGTCTTCATCATCATCGTCATCTTCGGTGTCGCCCTCGTCATCGTTATTACTGGAAGTCGTATCATCTTCCTCGGGCAAGAACTCGATATCGCATCCAGCAGCGCCGATTAACATCAGCGCCATAATAAAGGCAAGCATTAATTGTTTCATAGTCCTAACAACTTATTGATACTCTTGGCGTCTATTCTAGTGATTAAAGCGCTAAAGGGCGCGAGCGCGTGGTCGAGTAGCGGCGACTGGACGTCGGCGAAGCGCTGCTCGGGCAACTGCAAGAAGGCTTCGCTGCTGCGCGCCAGCTCCGGCAGTATCGGCTTTAAGTAGACAATTAAATTGCGGAAGGCGTTGACGCCAGTGCTGCAAATAGCCTGCACCAAGTGCGCTTGCTCGGGGTCGCGGGCTTTCTTCCAAGGCTGTTGCGCGTCTATGTACTGGTTGGTCTCGTCAGCCCACTGCATGACTTGGCGCACCAACTTGGCGTACTCGCGCGCCTCGTAAAGCTCGGCTATGGTGGCGTGCGCGGAGGCGCTGCGCGCTATGAGCTGCTGTTGCTCGGCGTTCAGTTCGGGAGCTAGTTTGCCGCCGTAATCGCGCTCGAGAAAACGCGCGCAGCGGCTGGCGATGTTTACCAGCTTGCCGACCAGGTCGGAATTGCAGCGCTCGACAAAATCCTCAGAATTAAAGTCTATATCTTCGACTTTGCTGGTGAGTTTGCTGGCGAAGTAGTAGCGTAAATACTCGGGGTTGAGCTCGTCGAGGTAGGCGCGAGCGTTGATGGCGGTACCCTTGGACTTCGACAGTTTGTTGGCGTTGACGGTCAGAAAGCCGTGGGCGAAGATGGCGTCGGGAGTGCGCCAGCCAGCGCCGTGCAGCATTGCTGGCCAAAACAAACCGTGAAAATAAATGATGTCTTTGCCGATGAAGTGGTAGAGCTCGGTGGCGCTATCCGGCTGCCAGTAGCTGGAAAAGTCCAAGTCGCGCTGCTGGCATAATTCGCGAAAGGCGCCAGCGTAGCCGATGGGCGCGTCGAGCCAAACGTAAAAATACTTATCCTCGCTATCCGGGATACGAAAGCCGAAGTAGGGCGCGTCGCGGCTGATGTCCCATTCTTTGAGCCCGCCAGCGAACCATTCCTGGAGCTTGTTACGGACCTCGGGCTGGAGCTGAGCGCCAGCGAGCCAGCCTTGGAGGAAATCGGTGAAGTCGGGTAACTTGAAAAAGTAATGCAGGCTTTTTTTCAGCACTGGGCGCGCGCCCGATAGCACCGAATAAGGCTCGATCAGCTGGGTGGCGTTGTAAGTGGCGCCGCAGACTTCGCAGTTATCGCCGTACTGGTCGGGGCTTTGGCAGGAGGGGCAGCGGCCTTTGATATAGCGATCCGCCAGAAACATCTGCTTCTCCGGGTCGAATAATTGCTCGAGCTCGTGGGTGCTGATGTGACCGCTCTGCAGCAAAGTCGAGTAGATGTTTTCGGATATCTCGCGGGTGAACTCGGTGTGCGTACTGGAATAGATATCAAAGTCGACGCCGAAGGCGCGCAGGTCGCGCTCGTGCTCGGCGCGCATCTGGTCGATCCAGGCTTCGGGGCTGACGCCAGCGCGCTCGGCGCTGATCATGACGGCGGTGCCGTGGGCGTCGTCGGCGCAGACGTGGTAACAACTATGCCCGCTCAGGCGCAAGGCGCGCACCCAGATATCGCTTTGAATGTATTCCAGCAGGTGCCCTATGTGGATAGCGCCGTTGGCGTAGGGCAAGGCGCTGGTGACGAGTATTTTGCGCACGGCGTAAGTGTGAAATTCCTAAAAAAACTAAGGCAAAGACCGAGACCATGAAGCCTCGCGGCAATTATCGTTAGCGCCGCCGCTGTGGGCGCTAAAATTGCGCACATCTATTGTTACTAAGCTGCAGCTCGACGCTGGACGCGGGTTACAATTTTAGCTTGAGGGTGAAAACCCAGCACAGCAAGCGGTAGCAACATAACTAATCCATCAATGCAATAATGAACTACATCAGCGCTGGTAAATATTTGGGGCTAAAGAAAATAGCCAACGATCTCGGTCATTTTCTCATCTTCGGCATTGAGCACCACCACGTTATCGGCAAAGAGATCCAGGAAATTTTGCAGCTCAACGACCTTCCTGACCAGGCGATTCGGAGCTTGAAAGATTTGGTGCTGAGGCGGATATCCCCGGAATGCAGCGGCGTCATCGTCGACCCGGTGTACAGCTTGGCGAGCGCGGCGATGGCTCTGGACAATAGCATCGGCGTCGGCATCGCCCTCGACAGCGGCGAGCACGAGCAAGAGGATTCGCAGCAAGTCAACATGATCACCAAGATCACGCCCAACTGGAACGTAAACAAAACCAAGCGCTTGGGCGCCAACTGCGTCAAGATCAGCGTCAACTACGACGCTCGCTTCGAATCAGTCGTCCTGCAAAGGCAACGCGACCTGGCTCGGGAGGTCGGACGACAGTGCACCAACTTTGACATCGCCTTGGTGGTGCACCTGAGAGTCGGGAGTAGTGCCGACTTGAGCAACGCCAGCGACAGCGACAAGCTGCTGACCGAGTACCTGCGGGCCATAGACATATTCGCGCATAGCGACTACGGCGCAGACCTGCTAGTGGTCGATTTGCCGCACACCACCAGCAGCCTGCCAGACCCCAAATCGGGGCACCACCGGCAGGTCGCTCGGGTGCGCGATATGTTCGCCGCCATCAATAACGGCTTGGATCAAGCCTGGGTGATAACCAATAGCGATATCAACAGCAGTTTCCAGCACTACGCTTTGCTACTCGATTACGCGCTCGAAGCTGGAGCTTCGGGCTTCATGATGGGCGACGCGCTCTGGCGTTCCGATTTCGCCCATTTTCCCAACATTCCGCGCATGGACGATAGCTTGCAGGCGAATTCGGTGCGGCTGATGCAAGACTTGAAGAGAATCTGCAATACGGGCAATAACCCCTGGTACGAAAGGGCTTATTACACCAGCGCTGGCGAACGCGCGCGCCCGCACCAAGTCGAGTCGCGCTACTTCCCTAGTCTGTATCCGAGCGTCAAAGTCGACATTTAACAAAGGTTGCCGACAGTGGCAAAATCGAACCAGCCCACAACCATGCAAGCTCTGAGCTATGAAGCTCCGCAGCAATTGCGCTGCGTCGAGCAGGCAATGCCCCAAGCTGGCGCTGGCGAAGTCTTGATCAAAGTGATGGCGGTGGGCATCTGTGGCTCGGATATGCACGCTTACGCCGGACACGACGAGCGCCGCCCGCCGCCTTTGATACTAGGACACGAAGCCGCTGGTGTTGTGGTCGGCGGCGATTGGGATGGGCGCCGAGTGAGCGTAAATCCTTTGGTGAGTTGCGGCGAATGCGCTTTTTGCTCGAGCGGCAGAGATAACTTATGCACGCGGCGGCAAATAATCTCCATGCCGCCTCGGGCTGGGGCCTTTGCCCAATACTTGACTATGCCTCGGCACAATCTCGTGCCCGTACCCGATGATTTTCCTCTGAGCAAGGCCTGCCTGGTCGAGCCGATGGCTTGCGGCTGGCACGCCGTGCGCGTAGCACAACGGGTCTCGGTACCCGCGAGCTCGGCGTTGGTGCTGGGTGGTGGTGCCATCGGCGTGGGCGCGGCTTTGGCGTTGCGAGCGCGAGGCGTCGACAACATCACGCTCGTAGAGATTAACGCGCCGCGCCGCGCCTACCTGAGCGCCAAACTTAACTTCAAGATCATTGATAGCAGCGCGATCGACGCTGCGGCGCAATTCGATCTGATCGTCGACGGCGTCGGTATAGACGCCAGCCGCGCCTTGGCGTCGAAGCACGCCACCCCAGGGGGCGTCATAGCGCACATAGGCTTGGGCTCTGCTAGCGGCGGCCTGGATATCAGAAGGATGACTCTGCAAGAGATCGCCTTTATCGGCACCTACACTTACAGCTCAAAGGATTTTCACGATTGCGCCCGTGCCATGTTCGCGGGCGCGCTCGGCGCCATCGATTGGTGGGAGAGTTACCCTCTGAGCGCCGGCGCGACTGCCTTCGCCCAGCTCGCCGCGGGCAAAGTGCCCGCTGCCAAAATAGTGCTGCTGCCTTGGGAGGAGTGAAGCCTTTGCGTTTCTGAGGTTGTGTTTAATCCGTGCTTAGCTGTTTAATCTGTGCTTAGCTAAAGCCGAACCCGTTGGGTTCACTTTTTATGCGGCGGGCGAGGGAGTCGTGGTCTCAGGGGGTGCTGCTTTCAGGGACTGTGCTTGATTGGGGAGACGCCTATACAGGCGTCTCCAGCCAAGTACAACTTGGCGCTCCCAACTCCAGCCGAGTGCGACTTGGCGCGGCCACGCCGTCTGCGGGGCTTTTTGTACGGCGGGTGAGGGAGTCGTGGTCTCAGGGGGTGCTGCTTTCAGGGACTGTGCTTGATTGGGGAGACGCCTATGCAGGCGTCTCCAGGCCGAGTACAACTCGGCGCTCCCAACTCCAGCCGAGTACAACTCGGCGCTCCCAGCCCCAGCCAAGTACAACTTGGCGTTCCCAACTCCAGCCGAGTGCAACTTGGCGCGGCCATGCCGCCTGCGGAGCTTTTTGTGTGGTGGGTGAGGCGGTCGTGGTCTCAGGGGGTGCTGCTTTCGGGGACTGTGCTGGATTGGGGAGACGCCTATGCAGGCGTCTCCAGCCGAGTACAACTCGGCGCTTATATTATGATACACGTCTTGATTGCATTGGGCAGTCGGGTGTCCCTAGCCATGCTAGCACGGCTAGGGGCAGGCAAGGTCGGAACGCTTGGCGCTTGGTCTACGGGACCGTACGGAGTAAGCTCGACCTTACCTTCTTTCAAACGTCCTGAATGGATACTGGAGCCAAGGGCTCGAATATAAGCAGAGGAGAAGAAAGATGTCTAAGTATATCATTGGTATTGATGTAAGCAAAAGTAAACTCGATGCCTTCTGTAGTTACGATAGGTCCAAAAGATCCTTCGATAACAATGAAGACGGTATTAAAGAGCTATGCACCTGGCTGCGTCCTATGGAGAAGCCGGTTGTGGTTTATGAGCCTACTGCACATCACCATCGTGACTTAGAGGCTAGGATGATGGGCAAGAAGATTGACATCGTCAGAGCCGACCCCTATAGAGTGCGTAAATTCGCTGAAGCTAAAGGACAGCTCGCTAAGACCGATAGCATCGACGCCGAGATGATCGCAAATGCCGCTGTCGCTCTGCAATTGCCATGCACTCAAATCAAAGAAAAAGAGCTACAGCAGTTACAAGAGCTGTGTACGCAACGCCGAGCGCTGATACAGCAACGGACTGCTCTTAGCAATTTGACGAAAACTCTTACGATGCCTGAACTAATCAGCAATAACAATAGCTTAATTGAAGAAACCACTAAGCAAATTGTTGAGGCTGAGCGGATGATGGATGCACTGATCAAAGCTACGCCGAAGATTAAAGTGCAATACAAGATCCTCTGCTCTATACCAGGTATCGGGTTTGCTACCGCTGCCACGTTACTGGCGTTGATGCCAGAGCTGGGTGAGATCGATGGTAAGCAAGCTGCGGCTCTGGCCGGCTTAGCGCCTTACACTCGACAGTCTGGTAATCAAGTGCAGCGTAGTTGTGTGCGTCGGGGGCGACATACTGTGAGGCATTCTCTGTATATGGCCGCAGTAGTTGCCTCTAGGTATAACAAAGACATTAAGGCTTGCTACCAGAGGCTAAGAGAGGCTGGTAAGCCCACTAAGGTGGCACTCACTGCCTGTATGCGCAAGTTGATATTAATGGCTAATGCTCTACTGCGTGATCAGCGTCTGTGGAATGCTGGCGCCAGGTACGCGCTAGAGAGTAAGCCAGAGATAAACGCCAATCACAGCGCTTCAAATGGGGCACTGACTTTGTCGGCATAAAGCTCAATGGATGACAGGCACTGCTAGTAAACAACAGCTATGTGTCTTCCTTCCGTCGCTGCTAAGCGGTGCTTATGCGAGCATGGCGGGTGGAATTTAATATCACCGATAGCGATATAGGACGCTTTTTATAGCATGAAATTAATTTAATTTACCTCTTGACAACAATGGATACTCCCAACCCGCTCCCAACCCCTGCCAAGTACAACTCGGCGCTCCCGGGAAGGTTAGTTGAGTTGGTCTTGGGTTTGGGGGGAGAGGGGGGGGGTGGTGAGTTGGAGGAGGCGGGTGCGGCTGGATTGCAGGAGTTCGCGGCAGGAGTCGGCGAGTTGCGGGCGGTCGGCGAGGCTGCCGGCAAGGCGAGCGGCGAGCTGGGGGTTGCGGGCGTCGATGCGGGCGATTTGGGTTTCTATGAAGGCGAGGCTGATGCTGGGGTTGGCGAAGATGGCGGGCAGGTTGCGCGCGAAGACACCGATGAGTGAATGCACGTGGTTGGGGTTGCTGATGAGGAATTTCGCCGTTTCCATTAGTAGCTGCACTTGGGTGAGGGTGTCTTCGCTGGGGCGGCTCGCCCAGGCGCGCAGCCAGCTCTGGTAGCAGTTGTTATGCTTGACCCATTTATGGTTGAAGAGTTTGGCGACGTTCTGCGCTTGGTCGAGCTCGCCATGGTTGAAGACTGTGGTGAGCGCGGCGTGGGCGTCGGTGAAGTTGTCGCTGTGCTCGATTTGCTCTAATGCCGCCGATAACGCCGAGCTCGGTTCGCTTATGAAGTAATAGCCTAAGCTGAGGTTTTGCCAGGCGCGGTGCGCGCGCTGGGCGCCGTTCCAGACGTAGCTGCGGCTGCGCTGCGGCCAGAGTTCGTTATAGAGCGAACGCCAACGCTCGGCGAATTCTCTGCTGACGCGCTCTTGCAAGGCTTGGATTCGAGTTTGCAGCTCTAGCGGCTGCGAGCTCTGGTGTTGGTCTAAGAACCAGGCGAAGCTCGGGAGAGCCAGGAGCTTGGCAGTGAGTAGGCGCTCTTCGTTGTTGCTGGATTCTAGGCCGTTGAGCTGCTTGGCGATGTAAGCTCGGAGCAGCGACCACGCCTGCTTTTGCTCGCTGCCGCCGAGCGCAGCGTTCCAGAGCTGTCGGTTCGCCCACCAGCGGTTGACGGCGTCGCTTTCTTTATCCTGGATTAAGGCGAGTTCTTCGAGGCTGTAGCTGGCGCGTAGGCGCACGGGCGCGGTGAAGTCGCGCAGCACGGAGACGGTGGTGGCGGGCGAGCAGGTGAAGCTCCAGCTTTTGCGGGCTTTGTCGAGCAGCAGGTTTTGCTCCTCAATGATGCCTTCGGCGTCGATGAGGGCGATGCGCACGGGCATGGTCAGCGCTTCGTTGTCGCGCATGGGGCTGCCGTCGTGGTGGAGCTGCTGCAATTCCAGGGTTTTCGATTCTTTGTCGGCTTTTTGCCAGTGCACTTGCAGCTCGGGGCGACCCGCGTATTTGAACCAGCGCAGAAATTTATCGGCTTTGATGCGAGAATCGACGAGCATTTCTTCGAGAAATTGCTCAATGGTGATGGCTTTGCCGCTGTTGCCGACCAGGAAGCTATTGAGCTGGTGGTTGAATTCGTTTTCGCCGAGTAGCCGCTCGAGCATCCGCATAATCTCGGCGCCCTTTTCGTAGACTGTGAGCGTGTACAGATTATCGATCTCGTTGTAGCCGTCGGGATAGGGCGCGTGCCGCAGGCTGGAGAGGTCTTCCAAAAACTGGTGCTCTTGGATGAGCGCGACGTCGGCGATGCGCTTCAGGCTCGCCGAGTGCTCGTGCGCGGTGAATTGCTGGTCGCGGTAGACGGTAAGGCCTTCTTTCCACGATAGCTGGAACCAATCGCGCAGGGTTACTCTATTGCCAGTGTAGTTATGGAAGTACTCGTGGGCGATGACCGATTCGATGCGCTCAAAGTCGGCGTCGGTGCTGATGCTGGGGTTGGCGAGCAGGTAGGCAGAGTTGAAGACGTTGAGCGAGGTGTTCTCCATGGCGCCAGCGTTGAAGTCGTCGATGGCGACGATGCTGAATTGGTCGAGGTCGTACTCCAGGCCGTAGCGGAGTTCGTCGAAGAGCAGGGCTTTCTGCAGGGATTGCAGCGCGAAGCGGCAGTCTTCGATGTTGTCGGCGGAGGCGTAGAGGTTGAGCTCGATGCGGCGGCCATTGGCTGTGTTGTGTTTGTCGGCGACGCGCGCCAATTTGCCCGCAGCGATGGCGAAGAGGTAGCAGGGTTTGGGGTTGGGATCGGAATATTCGCAGAAATGCCGACCCACGGGCAGCGCGCCCTGGCTGCGGACGTTGCCATTGCTCAAGAGCACCGGGAAGAGGCCGGAATCGGCTTCCAGGCGGCAGATGTAGCGCGAGAGGATGTCGGGGCGGTCGATGAACCAGGTGATGCGGCGAAAGCCCTCGGCTTCGCATTGGCTGACTAATACGCCGGAGCTGGCGTAGAGACCTTGCAGGGAGGTGTTTTGGCTGGGGTTGAGCCGAACTTTGGTGCCGATTTTCCAGCTCTTGCTGCCGGCGGTCGCCAGGGCTTGGTTGCCGATGCGGAGTTTGTTGTGCTCTATGGTGTAAGCGTCGGGGCGCAGGGCTTGGCCGTTGAGGCTGACTTCGCGAGTGTCCAGGTCGACGCCGTCGAGCTCGAGGGGCGCCAGGTCGTCTTGCAGCAGGCTGATCTCCAAAAAGGACTCGACGACGACTTCGCTGAGGCTGAGGATGTTGACGTGTAGATAAACGTAGTCTATGCGGAAGGGGCTGGGGCTGTAGTGCTTGAGTTGGTGCTTTTTGGTGGTTTTCATGGGGGTTGGGGTGGCTTTGGGTGGGCTTTGGTGGTGTAAGCTTTGGTGGTCGAGCGCGGCTGGTGATTAGAAGCCTTCTTGCATAACTACTTCCAGTTTTAGGTAGAGATTACGGTCGGCTTCGACGCTGTCGCTGTCGTCAAGGGCTTGGACGTAGCCGAGGCTGAGCAGCGTGGGCATATTGTAGAAAAGAATGAGGTCGTTGACGCTTTCCAAGCCGACGTTGCGGTAGAGCTCGCGTTGCTGCGAGCTGTTTTCCATATCGAGGTATTGGCTGTAAAGGCGGACGCCGCTGCGACCGATGCCGACTGGGGGGAAGTTGGTGCCGGTGGCGATGTCGGCGAGTGGCAGGTAGTACGAGCTTTCGCCGAGGAGAAATTCGCGGGTCTGCAATTCGCCTTCCTGGTAGCCAGCGAGACCGAAGTTGCTCTGGCTGATGTCGTCGCCGAACCATTGGCTGGGGTTGGCGGTGCCGCCGAGGCTGAATTGCGGGGCTTCAATGCTGGCGTAGGCCCTGGTGAGGCTGAAGCCGAGGCTTTGGTCGCGATACAGGCGCAGGTATTGCTCAAGGGTGAGGTAGTTGAGCTCGCCCTCGGCGTAGCTGTCGCTGGATTTGGGGTAGTACGAATAGCCGAGGTTGACGCTGCCGCCGCCGAGCGGGCTGATGCCGAGGCGCCGCCAATCGCTGTAATCAAAGAGTACGCCGACGCCGTTGACTTCGCTGGAGCGGTCGGTTTCGCTGGCGTCGTTGAGGTTGAAAGTGCGGACGTTGTTGCGCTCGGTGGCGATGAAAGGGCCGAAGGGTGCTTCCAGGCGCAATTCTATAGAGTCGCTGCGTTCGGCGAATTGGTCTTCGACGGTTACGGCAAAGTCGCGCTCGACGCTGGCTGTTAGCATACGCTCGAAGGTATATTCAAAGATGCCGCCGAGGCCGGAGGGTGCTTCGTGCTCGGCGTCGCCATCGGCGACGTAGTTGTAATACAGCAGGCTGGCGCTGTAGCGATGGAAGCCAAGGGCGTCGCCGCCGCCAGTGATGAGCCCGTATTGGTCGTAGCCTTCGCTGCCGAGCAATAACTGCGGGAACCACCAGGCTGGGGCGATGGTGTTGAGGGCGCTGTATTTTTTAGTTGTGCCGTTGGCGGCGGCTAGCAAGCCCTCGGCGGTGATCATGGGCGCGGGTTCGGGAGTGAATATGCTGGTGGCAAGCTCGACGCTGGCATTGAGTTCGCTGGTGGCGCGAACTATGCCGAGGCCGTCGGTGGTCAAGGTGCTGTAGACGAGCTTGCCGTTGGCGTCGATCTGCGGGCGCTTGGCGTAGCTCAGGACTTGGGTCAGGCGCTGGCTGGCGCCGCTGGTTAGGTCGTAGCTGTAAACATCGAAGCGGCGGTCGCGGTTGGCGATTAGCAGGAGTTTGTTGTCGTGGACGTGGAGGTCGTTGACTATGAAGCCGAAGCTGGCGAGTGTTTGCGTGCTTGGTGTATCGGCGAGGTCGAGTTGGACGATGCTGCTTTGGTAGTTGGCGTGCTCGACAAAGTAAATTTGGCTGCCGTTGGCGTTCCAGCTAAAGGAGCGGATGTTGCTGTTGGCTGCAGCGGTGTACAGGCGTTGCTGCTCGCCGCTTTGGTCGATCTGCGCGAGGTACATCTGCCGACCGTCGAAGCCGATGCCAGCGTAAGACTGCCCCGATGGATGCCAGCGCGTGTGGCGAAGGCGCGTGCAGCGGTGCTTGTCGGCGTCGTAGCTTTTGTTATCTTCCCAATCGGGGACGCTGACGCCAGCGAAGATACCTTTGGGTTCACGAAAAAAGAAGCAGGGGCCAAGTTCGTTGATGAGTAGGCCGGATTGGGGGTGGTAGTCGATGTCGGCGTGGCTGTCGCTTTCGTGGAGTAAGTCTTCGCTGCCGTCTTGCTGGAGCTGGTAGATGCCAGTGGTGGCATAGCCGTTATCTTTGACGTAGTAGATGCTATCGGCGCCGAGGGCGTAGGCGCCGCCGGAGTATTGCGGTAGGGCTAGAGTTGCGCTGGGGCTGGGTGTATCTGGATCGGCAAATTCGCTTTCGAGCTGATTTACCATGCCCGCCCAGAGCTGTTGCACGCTTTGACCAAATTCGCGCTTGAAGGTGCTGCTGACGCGGAAGGGGATTAGGTTGGCGCTGTAGCTGTTAAAGAAGTTTTGCACGCGGCTCTCGCCGTAGGTCTGTATCAGGTGGCGATAAAAATAGTAGCCATAGACGTAGAGCAGGCCGTCCGGGTAGAAGTAATCGGAGCCGAAGCTGATCTCGCCAAAGCTCTTGAAGCCCTTTTGTGCCTCGACGCGCATGATGGCATCGAAGTAACCGCTGCCACCGCGACCGAAGCCAGCGTCAAGATCGCTCTCGGCGACTACGGCAATGCCCTCGATCATCCAGGTGGGCGCGAACAAATTAGGGAAGAGCAGGGGAAAACGACCGAAGATATCGCGACCGCTAGCGACGTCGCCTTCGGCTTTATCGAGGTGTAGGCTGTGGGTTAATTCATGGGCGATGAGCATCTCCAGCCAGCCACGCCTGTCGACGAGTTCGTCTAAGGGTGGGGCGATGAAGAGATGATTGGTGTTACGCGCGAAGGGTATGGCAAAGCCATTGCTGAAGTCTTTATCAGTGTGTACGCCCACGTGGATAGTATCCGGGCGCCAGCCCCACTGTAATTCATACTCGGCGATGAGGCTCTCATAGATGCTGGCGACGTGCTCGGCGACATCGCTATAATTTTTATCTTGGTAGTAAATCCTAAAGCTGGGCGTGCTCAGGGTGTACCAGTCGGTGTCGGTCTTGTTGGCGTCGTCGGCGGAGCTGAGGCTGGCTAGCAGGCAGAGCGCGCATAGGAGGATTGTTTTGGTAGACATTTTTTAGGTGAACTGGTTATGGGATGTAAGGGAAGCTGTTTTTGCGGCGAGGTGCGCTACGAATTTGGCGAGCACTACGGGATCTTTCAGTATTGTCATTGCTCGCGCTGTCGCAAGAGCAGCGGTAGCGCCCACGCCGCCAATATTATGGCGATTGCCGCCGACTTCAAGTGGTTGGCAGGCGCGGATATGGTACGGGTTTTTGACCCGCCGGAGACGAAGTATTTCCGTAGTGCCTTTTGCTCGAATTGCGGCTCGGCGTTGCCCTGGCTATCCAAGAACGGGAAGGTGATGGTGGTGCCTGCTGGTGGTTTGGACGACGATCCGGAGATCAGACCGCAACAGAGCGTGTTCTGGGGTTCGCGTGCGCCTTGGTATTGCTGCGTCAACGAGCTGCCGCAACACGAGCAGTTGCCGCCGAGGCGTTCTTGATTAAAAACTTGCTATTGCTCTATGCCTGTGGCTAAGCGCGCGCTAATTGTCGGCGCGGGGGTTTGTGGGCTGTGGCTGGCGCGGGCTTTGCAAGCTCGAGGTTTTGACTGCGAGGTCTGGGATTCTGGGGAGGGCGCCAGTCAGAGCTTAGCCTCTCAAGGCATTTTGCACTCGGGGTTGAAGTACCAATTCGGCGACGCCGCGCAAGCCAACAGTATGCCCGCCTTGGTGGCGCGCTGGCAAGCGGCGTTGCAGGGCGAGGGCGAGTTCGATTTGAGCGCGGTGCGTGTGCACACGCGCCAGCAATATTTCTTCACTGCCAAGGGTATTGCCAACAGCGGCTTGGCTTTACTCAGCCAAGGGCTGATGCGCTCGGGGGTGCAGCGCTTGCGCCGTGAGCAGTGGCCGGAATTGCTGCGCCTAGGCAGCGGGCAGGTGTTGTTAGCAGACGAATGGGTGTTGGCACCAAATTCTTTGTTGGATGTACTGGCTAGTGGTCTGCAGAACGCGGTGCGCGAGCGTCGCCTGCAAGCTAACGAACTAGTGCGCGATAGCTCGGGGCGCTACCGCTTGGCTGGATGCGCTGATGCCCAACAACCCGATTTTATTTTGCTTTGCACAGGCTCTGGCAATGGCGCTTTGCAAGCCAGGTTTGCCCAGCAATTGCGACCTCTGGCGATGGTGCACGCGCGCCATCCCGATCTACCTGAATTTTTCGGTCATTGCTTGGGCTTTAGCAATAAACCGCGACTGACCATCAGCAGCCCAGCGGCTGGACATTGGTACCTGGGCGGCGAGCTGGCAGAGCAAGGTAGCCAGATGGCTGATGCTGAACTCAAGCAACGCAGCCGCGAATTGCTCCAAGAACTCTTTCCGCAGCTAGCTTGGCGCACCACCGAGCTGGAGATTCAAAGAATAGTCCGCGCCGAGCCGCAACAACGGCAAATAGCCCTACCCGATTCGGCTTGGGTGGGCGTCGACGGCAACTTATTCACCTGCTGGCCGACCAAACTGGTGCGGGCGCCAGAGGTTGCGGATAAGGTGCTGGAGAGGCTGGGCGCGAGTATTGAACCGTCTATTGTCTAAATCACTAGGGAGAGCTATATGAAAGTAGAGATCGAGTGGCTGGAGCAGGTGCGCTTCAGCGGCAGCAACCCTCAAGGTTGCACGGTGAGTATCGACGGGCCGCCAGAGTACGGCGGCGAAGATGCCGGTTTTCGACCCATGGAAACGATGCTGGTGGCAGCGGGTTCTTGCAGCGCTTTTGACGTGCAGCAAATCATCCTCAAGCAGAAGGGTTATTTGCGCCATCTGCGCGTGAGCGTGCACGGCGAACGCGCCGAGACTATCCCCAAGGTTTTTACCAGTATCAAGCTCTCATTCAGCGTCGGCGCCGACGGTATTAGCGAGCAGCAAGTTCGCCGCGCCATTGACCTGTCTCTGGATAAATACTGCTCGGCGATTGTGATGCTGAAAAGCGCTGGGGTTAGGGTGGAATATGACCTGGAGTTTAGCGATTAATTATTAGTCCAGCTCTTACTAGGCTCTGCCAATGGATAATGGATAATTAACAATTATTAATTATCCATTATCTAAATAAAATCAGTACTTACGAAAATCTACCGTTTCTGTGCGTAACTTTTGGTTGTCGGGAGTTAGGCAAATAAAGCCATAATCGCGGGCTTTGTTTAGAGCATCGTCGTTAAACATATTACCGCCGATCAATACTAGCAGGTGTTTATCGCCGTGGCTGGGGAATAACTTGCGGAAGGTGGCGATGCGTTTGTTGAATATGGCTTCAACGTCGTTGACGTGGACTTTGGTTTTGACCTCCAGCAGGGCAACGTATTGGCCATTGACAAGCATGGCGTCGAGCTCTATACCAGTGCGCTTGCGCTGATCAGTATGGCGAACATAAAGTTCGTCGAATTGAATACCAGCTACTTTTCGTTGCATATTCTCCAAGCCCCTAACGAAAAAATGCTCGGTCTGTAGGCCTTGGTTATTGATATAGGCGCCGTACTGCTTAGATACTTCGCGCACCGTAGCTGCAGTTTTTTTCTGGGCTTCCTGAGTTTCTTTATGCGCTACGGCAAGTTCTTGCAGGGCGACTTCAGTTTTTTGCTGAGCAACCTTGAGTTCTTTATGGCCAACGGCAAGTTCTTGAAGAGCTACTTCAGTTTTTTGCTGAGCAACCTTGAGTTCTTTATGACCAACGGCAAGTTCTTGAAGGGCAACTTCAGTTTTTTGCTGAGCTTCCTCGGTCTTTTTCTGGGCAGCCTTGAGTTCTTCCTGGGCGACGGTAATTCTTTGAAGGGTAGCTTTGGTTTCTTGCAGCATCGCATTCATTTCTCGCATCTGAACCCGAAATTCTTCCTTATGAGCGTCCATGCGCTGTTGGCTGGCTTGTAGCTGAGCCTGGAACTTATCCCACTGTTCGTCAGAGCGCTGTTTACTAGCTTGGAGTTGGGCATTAAACTCATCCCGCTGTGCGTCAGCGCGCTGTTGGCTGGCTTGGAGCTGAGCCTGGAACTCATCCCGCTGTGCGTCAGAGCGCTGTTGGCTGGCTTGGAGCTGAGCCTGAAATTCATCCCGCTGTGCGTCAGCACGCTGTTGGCTAGCTTGGAGCTCTTTATTGCCGCGAGCTATATCAGCGAGCAAATCTTTAATTTGTTCGTAGGTCATCGTGTCTTTGCCTGAGTGAGGTGGTGGGGATTATAGCGCTTGCGCTGCTAGCTTAAGCGCGCCACCTTGAACTTGGATATGGAGGTAGCGCGCGCTCTTAATTTACAACGGGCAATTCTCCATCATCCACTATCAACTATCCATTCCCCTATCAATTATTAGTAGCGATAGCTATCGTGCTTATAAGGTCCTTCGGTGTTGACGTTAATGTATTTGGCTTGCTTGGGGTTGAGCTTGGTGAGTTGGGCGCCGAGTTTGGCTAGGTGCAGGCTGGCGACTTGCTCGTCGAGGCGCTTGGGTAGGACGTGTACGCCGAGTGGGTACTGGGCGTTGTTTTGCCAGAGTTCGATCTGCGCCAGCACTTGGTTGGTGAACGAGGTCGACATGACGAAGCTGGAGTGCCCAGTGGCGCAAGCGAGATTCAGCAGTCGACCTTCGGCGAGCAGGGTGATGCGCTTGCCATCAGGGAACAATACATGGTCGACTTGCGGTTTGATGTTTTCCCAAGGCAGTTGACGCAGTTCGGCGACTTGGATTTCCGAGTCGAAGTGGCCGATGTTGCCGACGATAGCCTCGTGCTTCATTTGCTGCATATGCGCCAGGGTGATAACATCGACGTTGCCAGTGGCAGTGATGAAGATATCGGCTTGAGGCGCAGCGGCGTCCATGGTTACGACTCTATAGCCTTCCATCGCCGCTTGCAGCGCGCATATTGGGTCGATCTCGGTGATCCAGACGGTGGCGCCGAGTCCGCGCAGGGCTTGGGCGCAACCTTTGCCGACGTCGCCGTAGCCGCAGACCACGGCTATTTTGCCAGCGATCATGACGTCGGTGGCGCGTTTCAGACCGTCCATGAGCGATTCGCGGCAGCCGTAGAGGTTGTCGAACTTGGCTTTGGTTACCGAGTCGTTGACGTTGATGGCTGGTATGCGTAGTTGACCTGCGGCGAACATTTCTTTCAAGCGCAGGACGCCAGTGGTGGTTTCTTCGCTGACGCCGACGATGTCTTCGATTAGCTGCGGGCAGTGCTCGTGCACGTAGCCGCTGAGGTCGCCGCCATCGTCGAGTAATAAGTTGGCGCGCCAGCCGTTGGTGGGCTCAATGGTTTGCCGTAAGCACCACCAGTATTCGTCTTCGCTTTCGCCTTTCCAAGCAAAGACTGGCGTTCCCGCTGCGGCGACGGCGGCGGCGGCGTGGTCCTGGGTCGAGAAGATGTTGCAGCTCGACCAACGCACTTCGGCGCCCAAGGCTTGCAGGGTTTCGATGAGCACGGCGGTTTGGATGGTCATGTGCAAGCTACCAGCGATGCGCGCGCCGGCGAGCGGTTGCTGCTCAGCGTACTGCGCGCGCAACGCCATTAGCCCGGGCATTTCGTTCTCAGCTATCTTTATCTCTTTGCGCCCCCATTCGGCGAGGGCGATGTCGGCGACTTTGTAATCGTGCTCGGGGTTCAGTGCGGGGTTGGCTGCGGTCATGGTCAGTACCTTAATTTGCATTGGCAATAACACACGCAATCCACAAGATGATCGTTGACGATGCCGGTGGCTTGCATGTACGAATAGATTACGGTTGGGCCGACAAATTTCATGCCGCGCCGCGCGAGCTGGCGCGCCAGCGCCTGGCTCTCAGGGCTTTGCGCTGGAATCTCAGCGTGGTCTCGATAAGCATTGTTGCGCTTACGAAAGCCGATGGTGCGCTCGACGAAGGCGATAAAGCTGCCGTGCTCCGCTACTATCTCTTGAAAGCAGCGCGCGTTGGTGCGCGCAGCGTAGACTTTGGCGCGGTTGCGGACGATGGCTGGGTTATTCAGGCAACGCTCGAGTTCGGCATCGCTCATAGCGGCGACTTTCGCGACGTCGAAATCGTGGAATAACGCCCTGTAGCCGAGACGCTTACGCAATATGGTCAGCCAACTCAAACCCGCTTGCGCGCCTTCCAGCACTAGCAGCTCGAAGTGCTGGCGGTCATCGCTGGTGTAGCGACCCCATTCGTTATCGTGGTAGTCGATATAGAGCTGATTATCAATCGGCACCCAGGCGCAGCGTTTTTCTTGAGACATTACCGCACCTCGACCGTGGGCGCTTAGCTCGGTTGCGTGGCTGCGCTAATCTTCTTCGGCGTCCTCAGATTCGGTCTCGGTGTCTTCGCTGGCGACACTGCTGGAGCCGCGCTGCTTGGCGACGCTGACTACTGGTCCATCTTTATCATCGCTATCAGCGCCGAGCAAAGCCGCGACTTGCACGCCTTCGGGCAACGCCAATTCGCTCAGGTGGATTATCTGGCCGATCTCGAGTTTGCTGACGTTGACCTCTATGAACTCGGGTAAGTCGTAAGGTAAGCTGACGACGTCGACTTCGACCAGGTGGTGGGTGATCATACCGCCTTGCTGCTTGACGCCGACGCAATCGGCTTCACCGCTGAAGTGCAACGGAATGCTGACGCTAACTTTGGTGTCGGCGCTGATGTTCTGAAAGTCGGCGTGCATTATGGTGCCTTTCACCGGGTGCCGCTGTAGCTGCTTGAGTATTACCTGGCGGGTTTGGTCAGCGTCGATCTTGAGGTCGATTATTTGCGAGTGAAAGAGTTCGTTCTCGGCGGCTTTGGTTATCTCTTTGTAGACCATCGAGATCGGCAGCGGCTCGTGCTGCGAGCCGCCGTAGACTATGCCGGGGACGCTATCGGCGCGGCGCGCGCGACGGCTGGCGCTGGTGCCAATGGCACTGCGCGTGCTGACGTCTAGCTGTAGTTGTTGCTTGTCCATGAGTGTTGCTTGTGATAGTTTTGGGTAATGTTCGGGATTGCTATCCGGTAATTTGAATGGCGCTGAGCGATTGACGGCTGTGCGTGCGCCGGATGACGTGTGCGAGCAATTTATCAATGCTGAGCTGTCTGATGCGCGGACAGCTCTTGGCTGCAGCGCTCAAGGGTATGGTATCGCTGGTAAGCAGCAGGTCGAGCTCGGAATTATTGATGTTGTCGAGCGCACGACCCGATAGGATCGGGTGCACGGCGTGCGCTATCACCCGCAGCGCGCCGCGCTCTTTGAGCGCGCTCGCGGCTTGGCAGGTGGTGCCAGCGGTGTCGATCATGTCGTCCACCAGCAGGCAATCGCGACCAGCAGGGTCGCCTATGATATTCATAACCTCGCTTTGGTTGGCGTGCTGCCGCCGCTTATCGATGATCGCCAAGTCGGTATTCAGCATCTTAGCGATGGCGCGCGCGCGCGCGACGCCGCCGATATCCGGCGACACCACTAGCGGGTTCACCAGGCTGTCGGCTTGCTCGTCAAGATAGCTTTTGAGCAAGGTCGAGCCGTAGATGTTATCGACTGGGATATTGAAGAAGCCTTGGATCTGCTCTACGTGCAGCTCTACTGTTAGTAGGCGCTCGACGCCAGCAGAGGTTATCAAATCCGATATCAGACGTGCGCTTATCGGCACGCGCGCCGAACGCGGGCGCCGGTCTTGGCGCGCGTAACCAAAATACGGCATCACCGCGAT
Source organism: Gammaproteobacteria bacterium (assembly GCA_965229495.1). Classification (GTDB taxonomy): domain Bacteria; phylum Pseudomonadota; class Gammaproteobacteria; order CBDBNL01. The sequence continues at coordinate 1,795,969 of OZ245880.1, read as the reverse complement.
GATCTTACTGGCGACAGCACGCTTGGCGGCGTCGGCTATCAAGAGCATTTCCAGCAAGTGGTCGTTGGCGGGCTTGCAGGTCGATTGAATTATGTAGACGGTTTTGCCGCGGACATTGGTGAGCAACTCGACGCTGACCTCACCATCGCTAAAACTATCGAGCTCGATCTCGCCCAAGCTGATGCCGAGTTCGCGCGCCACTGATCGTGCTAGTTCGGGATTGGAGGAGCCGGTAAAAAATACCGAGTTCTCTAGCGCGCTGGCGTCGTTGGCGGGGGTGGTATTAGACACGGCGCTGGAGTTTAGAAGATGGCTGGGGTGGCAGGATTCGAACCTGCGCATGGCGATACCAAAAACCGCTGCCTTACCGCTTGGCTACACCCCAATGTGAAAATTATTTGTAGCACTGCTGGCCGCTGACAATCAGCGACTTGCAACCGAGATCGCTCAAGGCTGCAGCACAGCGAGCTTGTGCTGCGCTCGCTGCTGCTAAGCTAGCAAAAACTGAGAACAATGCACTACCGCTACCGCTCATGCGCGCTGGCGCTAGAGCGTCTGCGCTATGGCGAGCGAGCTCGGCTTGGCAGCGCCGCAATAGCGGACACAGCTTGACCGCTACTGGTTCTAAATCGTTGCGCCAACTAGCAAAATCCAGCTCGACGCACGCGCCCTCAGAAAAGCGCGCTATTCTCTGTTTTGCACCCTTGGTTGTCAACGCGAGCTCGCGAAAAATGTCGCCAGTAGCGAGCGCCACTGGCGGTAACACCAGCAAATAGTACAGCGGCGGTAGTCGTAGCGCTCGCAGCAATTCGCCGCGGCCCTCGGCGTAGGCGTTGGCGCCGCGAACAAACAGCGGCACGTCCGAGCCCAAGCGCAGCGCTAAGTCGGATAATTGCTCCAAGCTCAAGCCGAGCTCGAATAATCTGTTCAGCGCCACGAGCGTGGTCGCGGCGTTGGAGCTGCCGCCGCCCAAGCCAGCGCCCATCGGAATGCGCTTGGTGATATGGATGTCGACGCCGAGCGCCTTACCGCTGACCGACGACAGCAAGCGCGCGGCTTGGTAAACCAGGTTATCTTCAGCTCGGATGTCTGGGGTGCCGTAGACACGGATGCGCTCGGTGCTGGTGGCAGTGAAGCGCAGATCATCGCCCCAATCGAGGATTTGAAACAGCGTTTGCAGGTTATGGTAGCCGTCGGGCCTGCGCTCAAGGACGTATAAAAACAGGTTGAGCTTCGCTGGCGCCGAGGCTTCAATGACCCCAGGAATGGACATAATCCACCAAAAATTTAACCCGATCTGGATTGATGTCGGGGGTGATGCCATGACCGAGATTGAAGATATGCGCACGGCCGCGCATCTGCTCGAGGACGCTGTCGGCCTCGGCGGCTATCGCCGCCTCGGAAGCTGCGAGCACAGCAGGATCGAGATTGCCCTGCAAGCAGAGCTCGGGCAGACCAGCGCGCGCGCGCTCCATGCTGCACGCCCAATCGACGCCGATGGCGTCGGCGCCGCAGCTAGCGAGCGCGGGCAGATAATTACCACAGCCCTTGGTGAAAACTATTATTGGTATGCTAGGGTGCTGACTTTTAACGCGCCGCACTATACTCGCCATGGGCTGCAACGATAGCCGCTGATAGCCGTGCGCGCTCAAGGTGCCGCCCCAGGTGTCGAATATTTGCAGCACGTCGGCGCCAGCGGCTGCTTGCATACACAGATAGTCGCCGATTGCTGCGACCAGCTTATCGAGTAGCAATTGGAAGCTCTCGGGGTGTTGGTAAGCGAAGGCGCGCGGTCGCGCCCAATCCTTGCTGCTGCCGCCTTCGATCATGTAGCACGCCAGGGTGTAAGGGCTACCGCTAAAACCTATGAGCGGTAGCTCGGGGTCGAGGTTGGCGCGTATTAGCTGACAGGCAGCGGCGACGTAGTGCAGGCGTTCGGCGACGTCGATATCTGGTAGCGCGGCGATCTGCTCAACTCTGCGTAATGGCTGCTCCAATCGCGGGCCGCTGCTTTCGTGGAATTCGAGGCCGAGCTCGAGGGCGTCGGGGATGGTGAGGATATCGGAGAATAAGATAGCCGCGTCAAGGTCAAAGCGGCGCAGCGGTTGTAGCGTTACTTCGCAAGCCAGTTCCGGAGTCTTGCACAGCTTGAGGAAGCTGCCAGCTTGCGCGCGGACTTTTCTATACTCAGGCAGGTAACGGCCCGCCTGGCGCATGATCCAGATGGGCGTTATGTCGGGCTTGTCGCCTGCGAGGGCTTGGAGTAGCGGCGAGCTCATTCGAGCGGCTTCTGGCGGTTATTGACCATAAAGCCGATGGGTTTGCCCAAGCGTTCTTGCTTGATGCGGTTTTCTTCGCGCAATGCTGCCAGCAGGGTGTCTGAATCGAGCGGGCTTTGCAGGATACGGCTACGGCGGACGACGGCGCTGTAGTCGCCAGGAGTCAAACACTGCAAGCTCTGGAATTTGGCAGCGCTGCTTTTGTCGAGCTTGGCTTCAAACTGGCGCAGCACCGAGCGCGCCATCGCCACTACTTGGTCGCCGCGTAAATAGTCGAAGCGCACCTTGATATCGAAGCGGCGCAAGCTGGCGTCGTCGATATTCTCGAAGATGTTGGTCGCCGCGACGAAGATGCCCTCGAATTGCTCGATCTGCACCAAGAGCTCATTAACCATGGTGATCTCCCAACTGCGCTGCGCGCGGCTGCGGCTTTGCAGGAAACTATCGGCTTCGTCGAGCAGGATCATGGCATTGCTGCTCTCGGCTTCGTAAAACATATCGGCGATGTTGCCTTCGGTCTCGCCGACGTAGGAGCCGAGCAGGTCGGAGGCTTGGCGCACTAGGAGTTGCTTGCCGAGTTTTTGGCTGAGGTATTCGACGTAGGCGGTTTTGCCGGTGCCGGGCGGGCCATAGAGCACGACGCGCGCCGAGCTTTCGGGGTTAAGCTTGCGGCTGAGATCTTTGAGGTCGACGTTGGTGTTGGCGTGCTTGAGGTCAAAGCTGGTGGCGTGCTGGCGGTATTCGGGTTTGTTGTTGTAGCCGAGCGCGCGCATGGTGTTGTCGAGTATTTTGTCGATGGCCTGCTCGGTGCCTTCGGCGTCGTGCTCCTCAAGCACTGCGGCGATGCGCGTGGCTTTTTCGATCTGCGCGGGTACGAGCTGGTCGGTGTAGTACAGGCGTTCGCGGAATTGATTTGATACTTGCGGCAAGGGCTTGAGGTAGTGATCGATCAAGCGCCGCCGCGAGCCGCTGCGCGGCTTGGGCACTTCGAGGACGTAATCAAAGCGGCGAATGAACGCCGGGTCGAAGGCCTGGGTTTCGTTGCAAACCCAGAAGGCCGGCACTGGGTTGTTTTCCAAGAGATTGTTAATCCAGGCTTTTTGTCGGCCGCGGTGCGAGGCTTCCAAGAAGGGATTGCGGTGGTTGACGATTACGTCTTCAATTTCGTCGAAGAGGATGAGCGCGTTGGCGTGTTTCTTGAGGATGTTCTGGCTCAGGCAGTACGCCGAGAAGCGGTCTTCGCTGGTCAGGGGCGCGCCGCTGACGTTCTCCATGGCGATGGTGAATAGCTTTAATTTCAGCGATTGCGCCAAGGTGTGCGCGAGCTGGGTTTTGCCGGTGCCAGGCTCGCCGTAGAGCAGAATGTTGATACCGCTTTTGCCGCCGGCGATGCTTTTCTGGACGTATTTCAGCAGGAAGTTTACGTCGTCGTGGATGAAGTCAAAATCGCCAATGCTGAATTCTTTTTGCTGGCTGTGGTAGAAAAAATGCCTGAGCATATTGAGCACGTCGCCTTGCTGCTCAAGAAAAGCATCGATAAGACCCTCGACGACGTCGACCTTGGACTTCATGGAGAAGTTATGCGAGCGGTCGACTTTCAGCAAGCCCGAGGCGCTGAGCGCCGATCTGGGATGGAGGGCGCGGGCGACTTCTTCGGCAGGGATGTCGAGTATTAAGCTGAGGGCGCCTTTGAGGGCGTAGATGTCGAGCTTGCCTAGTAAGTCGGTACATTCTTCCAGCGCTGAATTGAAATTCAGCACGGTGAAGAAGCTTAGGATGCGGCGTTCGGATTTCGATAAGTTGAGGTAACCGCTCAGGTAACGGATGTTATCGCCAATGCAACCACCGATATCGGAGACTGCGTCTTCGTCGGCAAAATTTTCCACTTCGAGCCGGAACGCCATACGCAGCGTCAGCCGCCGTAAAGCTTCGCGCGAGATTTTGGCGCACCGCGAACGCCTGATCCTAACATCGACCAACAAGTAGCGCAGCAGCCTAGGAATGGACTTGAGCTTGCCGTCGTCGTCTAGGCGTTCGTCGATATTTTCGTAAGCGTGTAAGCTAAATAAACAGCGCAAAATCCAGAGCTTGACCGTTTTGTAGTGGTCTTGATCGTGGAAGGAATTGGTGGAATTTTTGCTGTAGTACCGCCTTTTGAAGGAGTAATGCGTTGGGTACATGGGCTGTTTGGAAGCGGGCGAGAATGAGCTTTCAATTCTAGCACACGAACGGAGACGCTGGCTTGTAGTCGGCTGGAGATGCGTGCACGGGGCAGTGATTTCGGGAGGGGCGTGAGCTTGTCCACTACTGAGGCAACTCAACGCTCAACCTAAACTCCGCTGCTAATGCTCGCTTATTTGCCCATTAATAACGGCTGAAGCGGCGGCGGGGTTGGTAGAGGAAGTAGCCGAGCGCGGCGCCGACGACCGCGCCGCTGAAGTGGTGCAGTAAGCTGCTCTGCGTTACTATCAAGTCTATGGTGAATTGCAGCGCCAGTATTACTGCTACTTGCGAAAGGAAAGTGCGCGCGATCGGGTGCTGGCTGTAGCGCCAAATCTTGAGCATGGCGACGCCGTCGGCGCCGAGTAAGCCCATTATCGCCCCTGAGGCGCCGACGGCGACGTAACCATACAGTCCGGCAGCTCCAGCGTACATCCAAGCTAAGAGGTTAGCGCTGATGCCGCTGACCAGGAATATCGCCAGCGCTTTCCTGCTGTTCATGAGCTTCTGCTCGGCGTAATTGCCAAAGATGAGCAGCGCGACCATGTTGAACACCAAGTGCATGAAATCGCCGTGGACGAATAGCGAGCTAAACAAGCGCCAATATTCGCCGTTTTGTACGCCGATGTACGAGAACGCCATCAAGCCCGGCAAGCTACTAAAACCCACTGTCTCAAGCACATAGATCGCGCAGCAGATGCCGATGACGCTGAAGGTTACCGGATTGGTCTCAAAGTTCATTGTTGGTACTTGCCGCGCCGGAAGTTCATTGCCGGATAGCCCGCAACAGTTACGCTATCGCTGCTGATTTTCACTTCTGGTTGCAGGTTGTTATCGGCGGCGACTTGATAACGAATGCTGTGCGCGCCCCTCTGGGCGGAGCTGCGGTAACCGGCGCGTTCGGTTTCGGTGGCTTCAAGCTTACGCTGATAATCGCGCCAACTACTCTGCCCGTGGCGGCGCGCCAAAAAGTCGCGCGCGCTCGCCGCCGACAGCATTGCCGCCGAGGCGTTGTTGCCGCCAAAGCCTTTGGCGTTGAGCACGCAGCCTTGGTAATGCTCGGGGTCTACTTGTCGCGGCTTTAGACTAAAGCTCAGGTGGTCCTGGTTGACGTCTTTGGCTACGGTCTCAATGCTGCTGAGCCCAGGCATTATTCCGTGCTCGAAGACGCCGATGCTGCTGCTTAGTTGATCGCCAGCGCCGCTGCCCTGGCTATGGCCGTAAAAAGCCTTGACCGCGACCACTGGCCAAGCGTCGATTTGGAAAGCTCCAGCCACTTGGCTGAGCACTTGCGATTCGGTGATGCGGTTGATCGGCGTGCCGGTGCCGTGCGCTTGGACGAAGCTGCGCGTACGCAGCGCCTGCGTGCCCAGGATATCTTCCAAGCTGGCGCAAGCCTGCCCTAAGCTCAGGAAATTGCCTGGGCCGGGCGAGGCGATGGACTTCTTGTAGCCGTCGGCGTGGACGCAGCAATCGGGCACGGCGCCGAGTATTGGCGCGCCTACCGACAGAGCCAAGTCGTCTGCCATCAGCACCACGAACTGACTCGATTCGCCCATGACGAAGCCGCAATTGTTGCCGAAGGGACGACTGCTGTGCTCGGGGGCGATGCCGTCTAACTCCAGGTACTTTGCCAGGTTCTGCAGCTTGTCGTCGCTGGCGAGGGCGCCCATGGAGTTGAAGCCTTCCATGATCTCGGGCAAGATGGGCGCGTCGGTGGTGCCGACTACCGCGAGCTTGCAGCCGTCTTGCTGGATGGCGCGCACTGCCAACTGCAGGTTATAGAGAAAAGTCGCGCAGGCGCCGACCGCCGAGCCGGCTTTGCCGACGCTGCCGAGCACGTAGGAATTGATAAAGTCGGCGCACATCTGCGGGTACCCGAGCGGCATCTGCTTGGAATGCGGCGCCTCGCCGCAAAAGCGCCCACGCAGCATACCGCCCCAGCCGTCGTCGTCGAGTTGGCCGATGGAGTTGCTGGCGAACACGGCGACTTGATCCGGGCTCAGGTCGTGGGTGATGCGGGCTATGTCGAGCCCCCACGAGCCCAGGGCGTCGCTGATGGCGAAGATCGCCATTTGCAGCGCGCGCGGGTGCGAGACCGAGCGATAAGTCGAGCTGAGGTTGAAGCCCGCTGGTAAGCCTGCCGCTACTGACACGCCGAGATCAAAAGCACCTGGATAAAAAAATCTATCATCGCCCAACTGCTCGGAGCGCACCCAGCGCAATCCTTGCTTGCTCCAGCCGGATTCTTTGCCGAGCACGCGCCTCTTGCCGTAGCGCGGGCTGGCGGCGTGCCAGGCGACGTCGCCGCTGCTGCTCAGGTCCACAGGCATGAATACTGGCAGTTGCTGGCTATTGAATTGCTCGCGGCTAATGCTGCGCACTAAGCTGCCGGCGAGCACTTGCGCGCGCAATTGCTCGGCGCAAGCGCTGGCGTCGAGCTGTTGCTTGGTCGATTTTACTAGCCAGCCGTCGCCTTGCGCCGTCGCCAAGCCCATGAGCGCTGCCAGCTCGAGGATGGTTTCGTCTTGAGCGGCGCCGCTCAAGCAATCGAGCACCGTGCGCCGATAAGAGCACAGGGTCGAGCCGCGCCCACCAGCATTGATGCCACCCATAGCGACGATAACGGGTAAGGCTAGCATCGGCGGCTGGGTTGGGTAACTGCTAGATAGGTCTTAGCTGATTATTCATTCACTAGCTTGTTCGCCCCTATCCAAGGCATCATGGCGCGCAACTTAGTGCCGACCTGCTCCAACTGGTGCTCGCGGCTCAGGCGTCGGCGCGCTTTCAAGGTTGGCGCACCCGCTTTGGATTCGAGTACGAACTGGCGGGCAAATTCACCTCGGCGAATTTCTTGAAGGATCTTGCGCATTTCGTTACGGCTCTGCTCGTTGATGATGCGCTCGCCGCGAGTGTAATCGCCGTACTCGGCGGTGTTTGAGATCGAATAGCGCATAGTCGCCAAGCCGCCTTCGTAGAGCAGGTCTACTATCAGCTTCAACTCGTGCAAGCATTCAAAATAAGCCATCTCGGGGGCGTAACCGCCTTCGACCAGCGTTTCAAAGCCAGCTTCGACCAACGCCGACAAGCCGCCGCAAAGCACGACTTGCTCGCCGAAGAGGTCGGTTTCGGTTTCTTCTTTGAAGGTGGTCTCGATGACGCCCGAGCGTCCGCCGCCGATGGCCGAGGCGTAGCTCAACGCCAGGTCGCGCGCCTGCCCGCTTAAATCCTGCTGCAGCGCTATCAAGCACGGCACTCCCGAGCCTTGCTGGTAAGTCGAGCGCACCAGGTGCCCGGGACCTTTGGGCGCGATCATAAAGACGTCGATGTCGGTCCGAGGTTCGATCAAGCCGAAGTGAATATTGAAGCCGTGCGCGAATGCCAGAGCGGCGCCCGAGCGCATATTGGGCGCGACTTGCTCGCGGTAGACGTCGGCTTGGAGCTCGTCTGGGATTAGCATCATGACGACATCCGCCGAGCTCACGGCGTCGGCGATGCTGGCTACTTTCAAGCCGCCAGCGCGGGCGCGCTCGGCGTTGGCCGAATCGGGGCGTAGACCGACGGTGACGTCGACTTTCGATTCGGCGAGGTTGTGGGCGTGGGCGTGGCCCTGCGAGCCGTAGCCGAGTACGGTGACTTTTTTGCTTTGGATTAGGGATAAATCGGCATCTTGATCGTAATAAACGCGCATAGCAGCTCCTTAGTGGTGCAAGGTTATTTTGAAAAAAAGAACGAGGTAGTCGCGCATCGGAGAGCTCAAGCAGAGGGGTTGAGCTGTCGGCGACTGGGAGTTGATTGGTTAAGTGCCAAATTCTAACACGCGCAACCGTAGCCGTGGTGAATTGAGTAAATCTAATTACTGAATTTATGGTTACCATTTGCATATAGAGCTAACTACAAAAACAACCGAGGAGACGAACGATGACTAAATACGAGCAGCATTTTGCTGCCGCCAAAAACAACCCCGAGGAATTTTGGGCGCAGCAGGCCGAGAGCCTGCATTGGTTCAAGCGCTGGGATAAAGTCCTAGATTCCGATGCTAAGCCTATCTACAGTTGGTTTCGCGGCGCCACTTGTAACACTTGCTACAACGCCGTCGATAGGCACGTCGGCGCGGGTTACGGCGAGCAGCGCGCTGTAATCTATGATTCTCCAGTAAGCAACAGCAAGTCCAGCCTGAGCTTCGCCGAGCTGCAAGAGCAATGCGCACGCGCCGCTGGAGCGCTGCGCCAGCTTGGTGTTGGCAAGGGCGATCGGGTGTTGATCTATATGCCGATGATCCCCGAAGCGCTGGTGGCTATGCTCGCCTGCGCGCGCTTGGGGGCAGTGCATTCGGTGGTCTTTGGTGGTTTTGCCGCCGCCGAGCTCGCCAAGCGCATGGTCGACGCCGCTCCCAGCGCCCTGATCTCAGCGTCCTGCGGTATAGAGCCGACTCGCACCGTAAATTACAAACCAATGCTCGACGAAGCCCGTGCGCTCGCGGGCATGGAGCAAGTGCCGAGCTTGATCGTGCAGCGGCAACAATCGCCTTGCGAATTGCAAGTCGGTATCGATAAAGACTGGCACGAGGCTCTAGCTGCCGCCGCGCTTGCGGAATGCGTCGCCGTAGCGGCTACTGATCCGCTGTATATCCTCTATACCTCTGGTACCACTGGTCAGCCCAAGGGCATAGTGCGCGATAACGGCGGGCATATGGTGGCGCTGAGCTATTCGATGTCGGCGGTGTACAACGCTAACCCGGGTGAGGTTTATTGGGCGGCTTCGGATATTGGCTGGGTCGTTGGTCATTCTTACATAGTCTACGCGCCGCTCTTGACCCGCCAGACGACGCTGATTTTCGAGGGCAAACCAGCGGGCACTCCCGACGCTGGTGCTTTTTGGCGCGTGGCATCAGAATACGGCGTCAATACCATGTTCACGGCTCCGACCGCGCTGCGCGTTATCAAAAAAGAAGACCCTGAGGGCAAACTGCTCAAGCAATACGATATGAGCAAGCTGCGCGCGCTATTCTTGGCTGGTGAGCGCTGCGACCCCAATTCGCTGGCCTGGGCCGAGACTATGCTGCAGAAGCCGGTTATCGACCATTGGTGGCAAACCGAGACCGGCTGGGCTATAGCCGCGAGCTGCACCGGGCTCGAAACAACGCGCGGGCGATCGGGCTCTGCGGGCAAGGCTGTGCCGGGTTTTGACGTGCGCGTGCTCGACAGCTCGGGTGACGAGTTGCCTGCGGGCGAGATGGGCGCGGTGTGCGTGCGGCTGCCGTTGCCGCCGTCGTGCTTGAATACTATCTGGCAGGCGCAAGATGTCTTCGTCGACAAATACTTACGCAATTACCCAGGCTACTACGAGAGCGGCGACGCGGGCATTATCGACGCTGACGGCTATGTGTCGATCATGGCGCGTACCGACGACGTCATTAACGTCGCTGGGCATAGATTATCGACCGGGCAGATGGAGGAGGTTTTGGCGGATCACCCCGAGGTCGCCGAGGCTTGCGTGTTCGGCGTGCAAGACGCCATCAAAGGTCAACTGCCTATGGGCTTGCTGGTGCTCAAAGCCGATAGCAAGCTCGAGCATGGGCAAATTCGCGCGCAATGCGTGCAAATGGCGCGCGAGCGCATTGGCGCGGTGGCAGCTCTGAAGAGCGTGCACGTGGTGCAGCGTCTGCCGAAAACGCGCTCGGGCAAGATTCTGCGCGCGACTTTGCGCAAACTAGCCGACGGCGAGCAATTTACCACCCCAGCTACTATCGACGATCCGGTGATTCTAGACGAGATCGCTGCAGTGCTGGGGCTGAAATAGCTTTCGCCAAGGCAGCGCGCCATGACTTATGCCACCATCGCCTTGCTGACAATTTGTGCGTTGACGAGTCAGCAGGTGCGTAGTTGCTTGTTACTGCTTTGTGATATCTGCGAGTATCTTCTCTGCTATTTGTTTATGCTCGGGCTGATGCTTGGTTGTATGTTTTTAGGACTACTGCTTATCTTATGACTACTAATTTCTTCAATAACTTAGAGCCGATAGCATTCGCCGATAGCGCTAACGATAGCACCTTGGCTTTTCGCCATTACCAACCAGAGAAGCTAGTGCTCGGCAAGAGTATGCGCGAGCATTTGCGTTTCGCCGTTTGCTACTGGCACAACTTCGTCTGGCCAGGTACCGACCCCTTTGGCTCGGCGACCTTTCAGCGACCATGGTTCGGCGACGATTTGAGCGCGGCTAAGATGAAGGCCGACGTCGCTTTTGAAATGTTTCGGATTCTCGGCGTCGACTTTTATTGCTTCCACGATTTCGACGTGCGCCCCGAGGGCGATAGCTTTGCCGAGAACGCCGCCAATCTGGCCGCCATGGTCGATTACTTGCAGGCCAAGCAGGAGGCGGCGGGTGTGCGCCCACTTTGGGGTACAGCGAATCTATTCAGTCATCGGCGCTACATGGCAGGCGCTGCCACCAACCCAGACCCTGATGTCTTTGCCTTCGCCGCTGCTACCGTCAAAAGCTGCCTCGACGCTACTAAGCAACTGGGCGGCGCCAACTACGTGCTCTGGGGTGGGCGCGAGGGCTACGAGACGCTGCTCAATACCGACCTCCGCCGCGAGAACCAGCAACTAGGGCGTTTTCTCAATCTAGTAGTTGAATACAAACACAAGATCGGCTTTGGCGGCAATATCCTAGTTGAGCCCAAACCGCAAGAGCCGACCAAGCACCAATACGACTACGACGTCGCCAGCGTCTATTCCTTCTTGCAGCAACACGGGCTCGAGCGCGAAGTCAAGCTCAACATCGAGCAAGGTCATGCCATCCTCGCTGGACATAGCTTCGAGCACGAACTCGCCTTGGCGGCATCCTTGGGCGTGCTCGGTTCCATCGACATCAACCGCAACGATTATCAAACGGGCTGGGACACCGACCAATTTCCCAACAACGCGCCTGAAATGACCCTGGCTTATTACTACATCTTGCAAGCTGGCGGTCTGGCGCCAGGCGGCACCAACTTCGACGCCAAGCTACGCCGTCAATCCATAGACCCGGAGGATTTAATCCTGGCGCACGTCGGTGGTATGGACTGCTGCGCTCGTGCCTTGCTCGCTGCAGCGCGTATGCTCGAGGAGCAGAAGCTGCAGCAGTTTGTCGAGCAACGCTACAGCGGCTGGTCGCGCCCGCAGGCGGACAAAATGCTCAACGGCGATTACAGCCTTGACGACATCAGCGCTTATGTTATCAACGACAACGTCAACCCTCAACCGCGCTCGGGCAAGCAGGAATACCTGGAAAATTTGGTGAATCGTTATTGTTGAGTTTGCTGCTTTGGGTAATTAAGTTGCCAGGTTTATGCTGGGGAGGCGAGCGGGACTAGCCTCCTGCCAACGGCAAGTCGACGTTACAACCCAAGCTCCGCTGCTCGGCGCTGAAGTCGAGCGTGGAGGCAGGTGCCAATTTGTGCTTAGTCTGCTAGTAGCTTCTGCACCTCGGCAGGGGCGATTTTGAGTTCTGAAGCTATGGCCTCAACGCTGAAACCATTCTTTGCCAGGGCTTTGGCGGCTATTTGTAGGCCCTTTTGTATGCCGATCTCCTCGCCCTCTTTGAGGGCTTTAATTTCAGCTTTGCGTACAGCGGTTCGGGTGGTTTCGGCTTCTATCAGGCGGCGGCGCTCTCGGCCTTCGTAGACGTATAACTCGTCTTCGCTCAGGCTGTGGTAGAGGGCGATATCCAGGGCTTGCAGCAGTGGCGGATCGCTGGCGAAGATGCGGGAGAAATCTTTGTCGTCGCCGTCCTTAGTGCCAAGGTTCTTCAGGAAGAATATCCATTTGTCGACTACGCTCTGCAGCTCGCTTTCGTGCTTGGTGAATTTGGGTAATTCGATGAAGCAGAACTCAAAATCGCGGATATGTTGCTCCTGGGTCTCCTCGTCGAGGATGATGTGTCGCGACAGGTAACGGCTGCCTGGGATGGCTTCAAAGTTCAAGACTCCGATAAAGTACACGGGCTTGAGCTCGGTGAAGTCGATGCCGATGCGCAATTGCTCGGTGTAAGCCTTGGAGCTGTAGTACAGGGCGCGCTTGTAGAAATGATGCTGGTGCTCGACTTGCATCTCGACGATGAATTGGCGTCCCGATTGGCAGGTGGCTTTGATGTCGAGGATGGTTTCCTTGAACTGCTTGAGTCGAGGTACTTGGTAAGGATCCACTATTTGCACTTCGACCACTGCACGCTCGCCGCTTAGATCGAGCACAGAATTGAGGAAGCTGATGAGTACTTCTTTGTGCTGCTCGTCGCCGAAGATGCGCTTGAAGGCGAAGTCGTTTTGCGGGCTGATGAATTTCATGCCGCGATTATAGCGGGGACGGTCAAGCCTCGTCTTTTCCCACCAGCATTACTGCTACGGTTTAGCGCGCCGAGAAGTGGATGTCGCCGAAGCGCGCAATGGCTGTGCTTTGGGTGTTGTCGGTGTCGCTGGTGACTATGACTGCGGAAACTCTCGGCGCGGGTTCGCCAAAGGCGCGCTTGAAGTCGGCGCCGACGTCGCGGCTGTGCTCGCGCCAAGTGCCGGCGTGCTCATCGCCGCTATCCAAAACTATCATCCAAGCGCGGTCGGTGTAAGCGTTAGGCACAGTGGTCTCAATGGGGTGTTTGTTATCCCAAACGTAAATCAAGGCTGCAGTTGGAATCTCAACGCCGTACAAGGTCTCCGCGATCTTGAGCTGGGTGCGCAAGCCCCAGCTAAGTTTCTCCCGAGGGTAATCGAAGACTACGTAAACGCGCGCGGCGTAGTCGTCGCCCTCTTTGCTACTCAGATCAGCAGCGGCGATGCTGGCTTCGACCCACCACGAGAAGTTGATTAACGGTGTCGCTACCGGATCGACGTCGACTTCGTGCGCCAGCCCCGACACCGAGCTATCAGCCTGGGCTTCGAGCACCATTTGTTGTAATTGGTCGTCGAGCACTATGCGAAACTCGGTCTCGGGCAGTTCGTTGCTGAAGCTAAAAGGCTCCCAAGCCTCGGGGATGGCGGAATCAGAAGCCGCCGAGAACGGGCTCAGCCGCACTTCTGCTGCCAAGGCGCCAGACGCGCCGAGTAGTAGCGCTAAGGTGATTTTTAACATGCTTACAACTGCCACTTATGCCAGCGCTCCACCCAGCGCAGCGCTGTAGGGTTGACGTGCGCTTGGCGCCAGCGACCAGCGAGGTTCTTATTGGCCTCGGGCCAGGTGGGGTAGGCGTGGATGGTGCCGAGGATCTTATTCAGACCCAAGCCTTGCTTCATCGCCAGCACGAATTCGGCTATCAGCTCGGAGGCGTGCGGAGCGGCGATGCTGACGCCGAGTATCTTGTCTTTGCCGGGCACGGTCAATACTTTTATCAGCCCATGCGCGGCGCCGTCGGCGATGGCCCTATCCAGGTCGTCGATGCCGTAAGTTGTTACTTCATATTCGACGCCAGCGGATTGCGCGTCTTGCTCGTTGAAGCCAACGCGAGCGATCTCAGGGGCGGTGAAAGTCGCCCAAGGCATAACTCTATAGTCGACGCGGAAGCGTTTCAGCTTGCCGAATAGCGCGTTGACCGAGGCGTACCAGGCTTGATGACCAGCGGCGTGGGTGAATTGATAAGGACCAACGCAGTCGCCGCAAGCGTAAACATTGGGGTATTTGGTTTGCAGGTATTCGTTAGTTTCGATCACCCGATTGCAGTCGATGCCGAGCTCTTCCAAGCCGTAGCCGCTCAGGCGCGCGCTCCGACCGACAGCCACCAAAATCTTATCGAAGGCAAGGGCTAATTCCTCGCCAGCGTGCTCGACTATCAGACGCTGCTCGCCCGCAACGCTCTCGACGCGCAGAGCTTTGTGCTCGGTGAGCACGCGCACGCCGTCCTGCGCTAGAGCCTGCTCGCCGAATAGGGCGATGTCTTTATCTTCGCGGCCGAGGATACGCGGCAGCATTTCCACTTGCGTTACCGAGCTACCGATACGCGCGAAGGCTTGAGAGAGCTCGCAGCCGATGGGACCGCCGCCGAGCACCACCAAGCGCTGCGGCAATTCGCGTAGTTCCCAAAGATTGTCCGAGGTTAGATAAGCTACTTGGTCCAGCCCAGGCAGCGGCGGCACAAAGGGCTCGGCGCCAGCGGCGATGATGATGTTGGCGCTGGTGAGCTTTTGCTCGCCGCCGTCGTTCAAGTCTATGGTCACTTCCCAAGGCGAGGTCATCCGCGCCTTGCCTGCTATGACTTCGACGCCCAAGCCAGTGTAGCGCTCGACGCTATCGTGCGGCGCGACCTCGGCGATGACGCGCTGCACGCGCTCCATGACGGCGGCGAAGTCAACGCTGGGGCTGGAAGTCTTGACACCATAAGCCTCGGCGTGCTTGATCTGCTGCACGAGTTTTGCTGAGGCTATCAGGGCTTTGGAGGGCACGCAACCATAATTCAAGCAATCGCCGCCCATCTTGTTGGACTCTATCAGGGTTACTTTGGCCTTGGTGGCGGCGGCGATGTACGCGCTCACCAAGCCCGCCGAGCCGGCGCCGATGACCACCAGGTTACGGTCGAATTTCTTGGGCTTATTCCAGCCAGCATAGACACGGCGCCCTTGCAGCAGCGCCAGTAGTTTTTTGCTTAGCAAGGGGAATATCCCCAAGAGGACGAAGGCCAGAGCTAGCTGCCAAGAGAGGATATCGCCGACGCTTTCGATGCGTCCCAACTCGGTGCCAGCGTTGACGTAAACCGCCGTGCCCGCGAACATACCTAGCTGGCTCACCCAGTAAAAGCTCAGGGCGCGCATTTTGCTGAGGCCGAAGAGGATGTTGATGAGGAAGAAGGGGATTACTGGTATTAGCCGCAAGCTGAATAAATAGAAGGCGCCTTCTTTTTCGATGCCCTTATTGATGCCCGCCAACCGCGCGCCGAACCGACGCTCGCAAGCCGAGCGAAACAAAAAGCGCGCTGCCAGGAACGCCAGCGTGGCGCCGATGCTCGAAGCAAAGGAAACCAGGATCAGCCCGGGCACCAGGCCGAATATGGCGCCGGCCGCTAGCGTCAGTATCAACGCCCCGGGTATCGACAGCGCGGCAGCGGCGACGTAAAACAAGAAATAACCCACGGTGAAGGCGAGGCTATTGGCTTGGTAGAAAGTCAGCAAGCCTTCGTAGTTGGCGCGCAAGGCGCCGAGGCTCAGATAGTGGTGGACGTTAAAGCTATACAACACTGCTAGTAGCGCTACTAGCACTAGGATGAGTAAGGCGCGGTATTTGTTGGAGTTCATGGTTTTTGAATCTCTTGTTTACTAATGATTAGAGCGCGATGCCTACAGCAGCTTGGTTATATCCAAGTATAAGCGCAGGTACTGGCCTGGACGGATGAAGCTGCCGCTGACGCTGCTATTCCAATCGCGGATTTGGGCGATGTCGACCCCGTAGTTAGACGCGATACGCGCGAGGCTATCGCCGCGCCGTACTCGGTAGTTTACTGGTCTTATGACCTCGTGTTCGTAGTAATCGTGCAAGGCGTAAGCGCTGCGGTTGCTCGGGGTTTTCTTGCGGATTATCAGCTGCGAATTGAGCTTGAGGTAGTTATTGCGGCTGATGTTGTTCCAGAGCTCGATTTGGCTGATGGTTACGTCGTAAGCGCGGGCAATCTCCCAGAGCGAATCGCCAGATTTAACGCGGTGAACTATGTCGCGGGTTACCAATTCGTCGGGCTTGGGGGCGCTGTGTAGCTGCGAATAGCGCCAATAATCCTCGCCGTTGACCGGTACCAGTAGGTAGCGCGCGGGTTCGCGGAGATTGTTGACTTGGGCAATGTGTTGCAGGCGTAAGTCGAAGCGCTTGGCGACCGAGGTCAGGCTTTCGTTGGTCTTGCGCTTGTAGCTCAACCACATGTTGCGCTCGCGCGGGGCTTGGCGCTTGAGCAGGCTTTCCAAACGCTGGCCAAGCTCGAAAGGCACCAGTATCTCAGTATTGGTTACGGTGAAGTCAGTGGCGAGCTGGTTGAGCTGCGGGTTGAGGGCAAAGAGTACGGACACGTCGACACCCAACAGGCCCGCTGCTTGCGCTAATTCGATTTGCTTGCCAGCTTGGGCGGCGCGGAAAGTCGGTACGCTGGCTATGAACGGCGGCTGGAATTGGTGCAGCTGTGGATTGGAGATTATCTGCGCTAGCGCCAGAAGCTTAGGGACGTAATCGCGGGTCTCGCGTGGTAAGCGTAAATTCCAATAGTTGCTTTTACCGCCAGCGCGGCGAATAGCGCTATTGATTCGCCCTGGGCCAGCGTTGTAAGCGGCGAGGCTCAGCAACCAATCGCCCTGATACTCTTGGTTTAGCTCTTCAAGATAATCGAGGGCGGCAGCGGTAGACAGGCGAATGTCGCGGCGTTCCTGGCGCCACCAATTGCTTTCCAGCCCAAGATATTTGCCGGTGTCTTTGGTTATTTGCCAAAGACCAGCGGCGCTGGCGTGCGAATAGGCGTAAGGGTCGAAGCGGCTTTCGATGAAGGGTAGCAAAGCTAATTCGGCAGGTAGACCGCGGCGCTTGACTTCCTCATAGACATAAAACATGTACAGCTCGGCGGAGCTGAGGAATTTTGCCAGGTCGTCTAGATCGGAGAGCCACCAATCGAGGTAATACTGAACTCTTTTATAGCTGCTGTAGCGATTGCTCAGGCGTAGTTGACCGAAGAATTGTCCCCAGATGTTCAGGCGTTCGTCGACGTGCAGCGGCGATTGATAATCAGCGTAGAGCTCGCGCCGCCGCTTGTCGATATCGGGAATACGCAAGGTCGAGGCTTGCGCTGTCGGGGCGTCAAAGATAGGTTTACCAGTGCGTAAGCGATACTCGTCGACAAAGAAAACGTATTCGCGTTCGCGGGCTTTGATAGTTATGGGATAGGAATTGGGCTCTTGCTGCGGCACTAGCGACTCGGCGACAAAGGCTTCTTCCAAGTTGTCCAGGTCGACGGCGTTGCCGTTGGGCAGCACGAAGGAATTATCGGTGGCGTTGTTTTCGGGCTCCTCAGCCTCTTCGGCTTCGGCGAGCTGCTCGGCGGCGCGTATGCGCGAACGCTCTTCGCGCAATAAGGCTTCTACCATCGAATCCGAGAGCGGGGTGTCGAGCTCCGATAGATTGAGCTCGCTGGGCTCTATGGTCTGGATCGCGATGATTTCCGGCTCGGCTGCGGCGGTGGGCTCGGGGTTTTGCTCGGGCTCGGGCTCTGCTGTTGGTAGGTTGAGCTTGAACTCGGCTAATTGTTGCTGCAACTGCGGGAATTGCGCGCAGCTCGCCAGTAGTAACGCCAGGGCGGCGAGGCCGAGGCGAACTGACATCATTCGCATGGCGAGCGCTAGCATGGCTTGGTCAACGCTGCTGGATCGAGTAATTGCGCTAACTCGCTGCGGCTGATGTCGGTTTGCTCTACGGCTACGTCGAGCAAAGCTCTACCTTCGGCGTAAGCTTGCTTGGCTATGGCGGCGCCCTGCTCGTAGCCGATGCGGGCGTTTAACGCCGTTATCAGAATTGGATTTTTCGCTAGGCTTTGTGTCACCGCATCGGTGTTGACGACAAAGCCGCTGATGGCTTTATCCGCCAGGGTGCGCATACCCGAGCTCAGCAAGGCGCAACTTTCGAGCAAATTTGCCGCTATTAAGGGCAGCATGACGTTGAGCTGAAAATTACCCGATTGACCGGCGATGCTGACGCTGAGGTCATAGCCTTGCACTTGGGCGCAGACCATCGCTAGCGCCTCGGGGATCACTGGGTTGACTTTGCCGGGCATGATCGAGGAGCCGGGTTGTAATGCCGGCAGGGCGATGTCGCCGATACCAGCCAAGGGCCCAGAGTTCATCCAGCGTAGATCGTTGGCGATTTTCATCAGCGCGACGGCGAGACCTTTGAGCTGGGCGCTGAGCTCCACGGGGTTATCTTGCGAGCTCAAGCCGAGGAATTTATTGGGCATGGAGCTGAATTCGCTACCACTAAGAGCGTTAATCTCAGCGATAAATTTAGCTGGGAAGTCCGGTGGGCAGTTGATGCCGGTGCCGACGGCGGTGCCGCCTTGGGGTAATTGCTTAAGGCGCGTCAAGGCGGCGACGATGCGTTGCTGCGCCTGCGCCAATTGCGCGTTCCAAGCGTCGAGCTCTTGACCAAAGCTGATGGGCATGGCGTCCATCAGGTGCGTACGGCCGGTTTTAATGACGTCGTCCAATTCCCGCGCGCGCTGGTCGATGCAGCTCTGCAAATGCTCCAGAGCAGGCAGTAATTCGCGTTCGACGGCGAGGCTGGAGCTGATGGCGATGGCGGTGGGGATGCTATCGTTGGAGCTTTGCGCGGCGTTGACGTGGTCGTTGGGGTGCACTGCTCGACCCAGATGCGCGCTCGCCAAGGAGGCTATGACCTCGTTGGCGTTCATGTTCGAGCTGGTGCCAGAGCCGGTTTGGAAGATGTCGACTGGGAACTGATCGTCGTGCGCCCCAGAGGCTACTGCCAAAGCCGCGTGTTCGATGCTGGCGGCGATATCTGCGGGCAGCAAGCCGAGTTGGGCGTTGGCGCGGCTGCAGGCGGCTTTGATCAAAGCCAGGGCTTCGATGAAGTTGCGCGGCATAGCGCGGCCGCTTATGGGGAAATTGGCGATAGCGCGCGCTGTTTGTGCGCCATACAGCGCCGAACTCGGCACTTGCATAGTGCCCATCGAGTCCTGGACAGTGCGGACGGTCATAGCTGGATTGAGTTGTGGGTTGAGTGGCGTATTGCGACTACGAGCTGTCGGTAGGATGTAGCTGCAAAGCCAGTGAGTTGATGCAGTAGCGGAGCCCAGTGGGTTTTGGGCCGTCCGGGAATACGTGCCCTAAGTGAGCATCGCAATTGGCGCACAGAACTTCGGTGCGCTTTATGAAAAGCTTATTGTCGGCGCGTTCGGCGACGCAATCAGGATTTATCGGCTCGCTAAAGCTCGGCCAGCCAGTGCCCGAATCAAATTTGGCGCTGGAGGCGAAGAGCTCGGCGGCGCAGCAAGCGCAATGATAGGTGCCAGCTTCTTTGCTATTGTGGTACTCGCCGCTGAAAGCGGGTTCGGTGCCGGCTTTTCGAGTTATACGAAAGACTTCGGGGCTTAGTTGCTGCCGCCACTGGGCTTCGCTTTGTCTTAGTTTAGGCATGATCCAGTTACTTAAAAATTTTAGGCGATGTGTTTACTCACCACCATGCAGCCGTTGGTGCCGCCAAAGCCAAAGCTGTTGCTGAGGCAATAATTCAACTGGGCGTTGTCGAGGCGTTGTCGCACCAGGCTGGAGGTGTCGATCTCGGCGTCGGCTTCAAAGACGTTAGCAGAGGCGGCGATGAAGTCGCCTTGCATCATCAGTAAGCAATAGATCAGCTCTTGCACGCCAGCCGCGCCCAGGGAATGACCGCTCAGGGATTTGGTCGAGCTGTAACGCGGCAGTTGCTCGCCCAAGGCTTGCTGCATCGCCGCGACCTCGACTTTATCGCCGCCTGGGGTGCTGGTACCATGAGTGTTGACGTAATCAATAGCGCTGGCGGGCAATTCGCCGAGAGCGTTCTGCATACAGCGCACCGCGCCTTCGCCCGAGGGTAACACCATATCGTAGCCATCGGAGGTAGCAGCGTAACCGACTATTTCGCCGAGAATATTGGCGCCGCGAGCGCGGGCGCTTTCGAGCTCTTCCAGCACGACAATGCCGCCGCCACCAGCTATGACGAAGCCATCACGGGCGCTATCGTAAGGGCGCGACGCGGTTGTGGGTTGATCGTTGTAATTGCTGGAAAGCGCGCCCATGGCGTCAAAAAGCGCCGACATAGTCCAGTCTTCTTCTTCACCCCCACCAGCGAAGACGATGTCTTGCATGCCGTAGCGAATTTGCTCGTAAGCTACGCCAACGCAGTGCAAGGAAGTGGTGCAGGCTGAGGATATGGAGAAATTCAAGCCTTTGATGCCGAAGGGCGTCGCCAGGCACGCCGAGGCGGTGCTGCCCATGGTTTGAGTTACTCGATAAGGGCCGACCTTGCGTACACCTTTGGCGCGCGCGATGTCGATGCTCGCTACCTGGTTGCGCGTCGAGCCGCCGCCCGAGCCGACGATTAAGCCAGTGCGCGGGTTGCTGATGGCAGAATTCTCCAAGCCCGAATGCTTGATGGCCTGCTGCATAGATATGTAAGCAAAGGCAGCGGCGTCGCCCATAAAGCGGAGCTGCTTGCGGTCTATATGCTCGGCGAAGTCAATGCTGACGCTGCCGCTAACCTGGCTGCGTAAGCCGTGCTCGGCGTATTCGGGGTTAAAGCTGATGCCCGACTGACCGTTGTACAAGGAGTTGCTGACTTGCTCGGCGTCGTTGCCGAGGCAAGAAACTATACCCAGGCCGGTTATAACTACTCTGCGCATGACTAATTATTGCGCGTCAAACTGCGCCAGGTTTTGCTTATCGAATAAACCGACCTGGAGATTTTTGGCGGTGTAGATCTGCCGACCGTCGACCTGCAAGTAACCATCAGCGATGCCCATAGCGAAATTCCTGTTAATTATTTTTTTGATGTGGATGTGGTACTGCACCAGCTTCGCCGATGGTAACACTTGACCGCGGAATTTTACTTCACCGCAGCCGAGGGCACGACCCTTGCCCGGATGACCCAGCCAACCTAAGTAGAAACCCACTAATTGCCACATGGCATCCAGCCCCAAACAACCTGGCATAACCGGATCATCGATAAAATGACAAGCGAAAAACCATTGCTCTGGGCGCACGTCGAGCTCGGCGACGAGCTCGCCTTTGCCATGGGCGCCACCGTCTTGGTTGATGCTGGTTATCCTATCCAGCATAAGCATATCGGGCGCTGGTAGGTGGGCATTGTCGGGACCAAAGAGCTCGCCACGCGCGCAAGCTAGCAATTGCTGGTAGTTATAAGATGATTCAGGCACAGGGGAAGCAGGAATTGATGCAGAAGAATAGCGGCGGCTTGTTGCTAGAGTTAGTATTGTTGGTCGCCGTGCTGGCGCTACTGAGCAGCCTTGCCGCTGCTAATTATCAACAAACCCAAGCCTACCTCGGCGGCAGGCAAGCGGCTAATTCTATCATAAGCCTGCTGACAATGACCCGCCAGCAAGCTTTGGCGCGAGGTCGCGTTTTTACTGTGTGTAATCTGAGCGCTGAGCGTTGTCAAAATACGCCGAGTAGCAGCTTGAGCGTATTCGTCGATGACGGTCAAAGCGGCGAGCTCGACGGCGCCGACAGCGTCATCGCGCACTACGAGCTGCCCAATAAGTTTTTCATTATCGTGCCAGTGCGCCGCTACTCGAGCTTTCGCGCCAATGGCAGCGTCAATCAACCGACAAGCTATTACTTGTGCCATTCGCGACAATGGTCTTGGGGGCAGCGCTTGGTAATCTCCAAGCCTGGGCGCGTGCGCCTATCCGACTCCGATCTGGATTCCGATTGGGATTCGCGCTTGCAGCGCTATTGTTAGACCACCGCTAGCACGCCAGCTAGAGCTACAATCGCGAGCGCTTGATGTGCCGCGTCCGTAGTCTAATCACCCGTATGAACTCCAAATACTTTAGCGATTATTTGCTAGTGCTAGCAGATATCCACATGCGCATTGGTTCTCTGTTTAAGGGCACAGATCCGAGCGCCTATTTGCAAACTGCCGCGCGCGCCATTGAGCGCGATTTTGCTTCAGCGCGCGCTTGCCTATTGCTCGGCGACGTATCCGACAGCGGTTCGGACGCCAGCTATCGCCAGGTACACAGCTACTTGCAAGAGCTCAATATGCCGCTGCTGGCTACAGTCGGCAATCACGATAACCGAGCGCTGATGCGCGAACATTTTCCCGATAGTTACGACGCTGGTGGCTTTGCCCAAAGCTCCCACAGCTTAAGCACAGATTGGCGGCTATTGGTGCTCGACAGCAAGCACAACGGACAAGCGCGCGGCGAGTTGTGCGAGCAGCGCTTGGCGTGGTTGCGGCGGCAACTGGACCTTACCAGCGAAAGCAACTTGATTATTGCGCTACACCACCCACCAGGACCATTAGCGGTGCCTGCTCTAGACCATATCGCGCTGGCTAACGGCGATTCGCTATTCCAGGCTCTTGCCGCGCACAGGCAACGCATCAAGCTAATACTATGCGCGCATTTTCATCTCGCCATCAGCGCCAGTTGGCACGGTTTTACCGTGCACACCATCCCAGCTCTGAGCCACGACCACTGGCAAGGGCCGCGCTCGCACCCAGTTTTTGGCGTGGTGGCTTTTAATTCAGAGGGGCAGGCGGCGGCGCATTCGATCAATGTGTGGCGCTAGGTGCTTTACTACTGAGATGAATTTCCCGAAGCAAGAGAAAAAGTGGTAACCCAAATGACGGCCCAACAACACAAGTTCCTACTAAAGGCAGCCATTTCCGTGGTAGTTTTACTCTGCTACCCTCTACTGCTATAAATCCAACAACAACTACGCCCGACACCAAAACATCAGCCCAGGCAAAGGCGCCAATTCTGGTGGCGCTGGCATCCACGAGGAATTTGCTGATGTTAGGGCCGTGCTCTAGCAACCAAGGCACAAAATAGCTATACGGGAACAGCAAGCCTGCTACAGACAAAGCTCCATAAATAAATTTCAACGCCAACTCTCCATGCCGAGTACGACTCGGGGTTGTTAAGTACTGCTTTTGGGAGGCTCGCAAGCTCGCTTCCTGCCGAGTACAACTCGGCGCTCCGCTAGGCTCCGGCCATCGCTGCGCGCAATTGCGTTACTGCTTGCTTCTCGATCTGGCGCACGCGCTCGGGCGATATGCCGTATTCGTCTGCCAGCTCTTGCAGGGTGGTTTTACCGTTCTTGAGCCAGCGCTTGTAGAGTATCTGCCGCGTGCGCGCATCCAGAGTGGGGATGGCAGCGCGCATCCGCTCCAGCATCAGCCTGCGGTCGTCGTCTTCCTCGGCGAGTAGGGCTGGGTCTTGGGATTTATCGGATAAATAGTTCGCGGGTGCGAAGCTATCCTCCTCATCGTCGTCGCTCATGGGTGAGAAAGAGGCGTCTTGGGCGGTGAGCCTGGACTCCATTTCCAATACCACGGCTTTATCAACGTTCAAGTCCTGGGCTATGGCTGTGGCTTCCTTGTCGTTAAGCCACCCGAGGGTTTTCTTGGAACTACGCAGATTGAAGAACATTTTGCGCTGCGCTTTGGTGGTGGCGACCTTAACAATCCGCCAATTACGGAGTATGTACTCGTGTATTTCTGATTTAATCCAATACACTGCGAAAGACACGAGACGCACGCCGACATTGGGGTTGAAGCGTCGAACTGCTTTCATCAAGCCGACGTTGCCCTCCTGGATAAGGTCGCCGTGGGGCAGACCGTAGCCAGAGTAGCCACGGGCGATGTGCACGACAAAGCGTAAGTGCCGCAGCACTAATTGGCGCGCGGCTTCCACGTCTTGCTCGTCGAACCACTTAGTAGCCAATTCGCGCTCTTGCTCGGGGCTGAGAATTTCTATGGTCGATATTTTTGCCAGGTAACTTTCCAAGTTGTCGCCTGGTGCTTGTAAGTTGTTAGCTAAAGTTATAGCAGTGCTCATGGTCGTTGGATTTTATAAGACAATTGCGAGTATCAAGCTATGTGTTGACTTGCGCGGCAATTTCAAGAGTTGCCGCGAGAATTCTGCCAATGCTGAGGCTGGCAACCAGCTAAAGCAAAAACGGTCTTTTTGCACAACTCTCAGCACAATTATTCTAGCAATTTGAAGCGTCTTTGGGCAAGATTAGGTGTCAAGATTTTTACCAAATATCAATATTGACGGAACTCTTTGTCAAAGCATCACTTTGAACAGCCTCATGCCTTTACCTCCTAGCAAAGTAATGCCTAGATGCTACCTGGCATTGATCGCGATAACAGCGCTGACGCTGAGCGCCTGCGGCGATTCTAGCGGCAACCCTCAGACTGCCCTCCCCAGGCTGACTTGGGGTGCTGTCAGTGCCACCGAGGGCAATGCCAGCGAGGAGTCCGAGGTTACTTTTGCCTTCAACCTCAATAAAGAAGCTGTAAACGCCAGCATAGATTACATAACTCTCGACGGCAGCGCCCGACGCGACCTCGATTATCGATTTAGCTCGGGAACTTTGCACTTCGCCGATTTGAGCCGAACGCAGACCCTGGCTATCCCGCTGGTCGGCGACGCCGCCATCGAAGGCGACGAGAATTTTATCCTGGTGTTGGGTAACGCCGTCAACCTGTCGTTCGACGTTTCGTCCTACTACGCTACCATCGTCGACGACGACTTCCCCACCACCATCAGTGTTAGCTCAACGCCGACTACAGAGGGCGCAAACACCGCCATTTTGTTCACTGCCAGCATAGACAACCTGGTCGATCAAGTTACTTTTGCTTACAGCACGGTCAACGGCTCGGCGCTAGCCGGCGAAGATTACAACGCCAGCAGCGGCGTTATCGAATTTACCCCAGGGTTGAGCCAAGAGATTTTTAGCGTGCCCTTGCTGAACGACGATGTCGCCGAGCCCGACGAGCAATTCAGCCTAACGCTGAGCGCCCCTCAAAACGCCGATCTTGCCGCCACCGAAATCAGCGCCACCATCATCGATGACGATAACCCGGTCCTCACCATCCAGGACAGCTCCATAACCGAAGGCAATTTGCATCAATACCAGCAAATGACTTTCACGCTCAGGATCGAATCTTTGGCCGATTCCGCTTCGGTAGCTTACGAGCTCCAGAGTTACAGCGCTATCGCTGGGGAGGATTTTATTTCCGACAGCGGCAGCTTGAGCTTCGACGAAAGCCTGGAGCAATACATAGTCGTAGATATTTACGGCGACCACGAAGTCGAAAGCACGGAGCAATTTCTTGTGCTCCTGAGCTCACCGCAAAATTTGCGCCTCGAAAGCACAGACGCCACCGGCACGATTTACGACAACGACGAACGCGCCACTCTGCTCATAGCAACATCCACCGCCACCGAGCCCGACAACCTGGAGAGCAGCGAGCTCACACTCACGTTCAGCTTGAATGAATACACCGAAGGCATCGGCATCGCTTACCAGACTCTCGACCGAGACGCCTTAGCGGGCATCGATTACGAATCGGCTGCAGGCGTTTGGAACATGACCTACGACCAGTTGCGCGTCGAGCGCACTCTGCAAATAGTCGGCGATCAGATTGCCGACGGCGACGAGACTTTCCTGCTGAATATTAGCGAAGTTACTGGCGCTGACTACGATGCTGAGTCCATGCTCACCCTCAGCATCAACGACGACAACGACGACATAGCCGCCGAATGCTTGAGCTCTGATAGCTCGCTGGATTTTGGCACCGTACAAATTAACACCGAGTACAGCCGTACCCTGAGCTTGCACAATTCCTGCGATTACAGCATCCAGCTCGACCGAGGCAATCACCCGCTGCCCGAGGGTCTTAACTTCGGCAGTCAGGATTTATACCTGGAGCCTGCGAGTAGCGCCAATTGGGAGGTACAGCTCTACGCCGAAGCCGAGGGCAATATCTCTGGTTCGGCGCTGGCGAAATTTGATATCCGCGCTGCGGCTGTTGCCTCGCCGACGCCGCCGTACTACGCTGGCGCGGCGGTCGATGGTCGGAACGCTTTGGACGAACTCGAAGGTGCCTACGCTCTGCAGTACGGTCAAGCTGCAAACGAAGTCTACGTTAGCGGTTTCTTCGGCGATGCTTTGTTGGTGTTTTCTGCCGACGACCTCAGCCTCAAGCAGCGCTTGGTGCACGGCGAATACGGCTACAGCAATTTGGACGCCACGACTTGGATCGAGTACAACGAAGCCTACGATGAAGTTTTGGTATTTGGCGGTAGCCTCTCCTCTCCTTTCGTAGTCTTCAAGCGCGATCAGGCTACTGGTCTGTTCTACCAAGCGCAAATAGCCAGCGCCGAGTCCTGGGAAGATGTCAACGATCTCAGCATAAGTCAAGTCAATTCGAGTGCGGGCTTGCTCAGTGCCGACGGCAACGACTTAGTGCTGGTCGCCGATAACGACCCGCGTGTCCTTGCCGACGACCTGCTGGTAGTCTACCAGCGCGACAACAATGGCAATTACAACTTCCGCAGTCAGACCAATATAGGCGAGGATAGCGCAGTAGATTGGGATACCAGCGCGCGCATGACCTCGTACCTGGCTTGGGTGGAGCGCGACAGCGGCGGCGACTTGCTATTTGTTAGCCGTAGCGTTGGCGATAAATTGCAGATGTATCTATTCAAGGGCGATGCCAGCATGGAATTGCGCCAGGAATTCGTCCACGGCGAGGGCGGCATCGATGCGATGGACGGGCCAAAGCAGATCGCTATCAGCTCAGACCTTAACTTCGTCTATGTAACCGCCTCGACCTCTGGCGCTATCAATATCTTTCAATTGCAGACTGATGACAATTACGCTTTTCTGGCGAGCTTTACTGGCGACGCCGAGGATGCTAACCTCACTGGGGTACGGTCTCTAGTGCTGAGCCCTCGGGAAGATCAACTGCTAATCAATACTCGGGACGACCCTGCTGGCATAACCGTACTCGAACGCGATAGCGATAGCGGCTTACTGAGCTCTCTGGTGCAAGTGAATAACCTCAATCAAAGTAACGTGCCAGGTCTTGACCAAAGCATGATGGTCGAGCTCAACCAGGCAGGCGATAGGGTATTCTTATCGCAATACAACGGTCATGCGCTGCACGCCTTCGACCGTGATCGGGTTAGCGGACTGCTGTTTTTCGACCAAGTAGCGCTGATGAGCGCTACCAGCGAGGCTTTCCAGGATTTGCACAATCCCACCGATGTCGTATTCGACTCCGAGCGCAATTACCTCTACGCCTTGAGCCCCGACGGCAATGCTGTGTCCGTATTGGCAACCTCCGATGCTGGCATTGAAGCCTGGGTGAATAGCTACGACAGCGACTATGACGGCTACCTGGAAACGCCGACGCAGTTAGAACTCAGCGCCGATGGCGAACATCTACTCGTGCTCAGCACTGGTCAAGAGACCATAGCGGTTTTCGCGGCGGCAGGCGGGGATCTGAGCTTGAGCAGCGCTTTCGAATTTGCCGACCACGATTTGCTGGCTGGCTATTACCCGCAGAGCATGACCATGGCCCCAGAGAACCAACAGCTCATAGTGCTAATAGGCGATGGGCTCGGTGGTAATAAGTTACTAACTCTGGAATTTGACAGCTCCAGCGGCACGCTGAGTGCGCCCGAGCTGATCGATGATGAAAAGGATATCAGTGGCACCGAGAGCTTGTTACTGACGCAGGATGCTAGCAAGCTATACGCCATCATCACTGGCGACGCCGACAACGAAGATTACGGAGAGCTAATCATCTTTGACCGCGACCCCAGCAGCGGCGCGCTGAGCTACCTGGAAAGCAGAATTGGTCTCGCAAGCGGCGACAATGGCTTGAGGAATGCAGTCTCCATGGCCGAGAGCCCCGATGGCTACATATTCATATCGGGCCAAGCAGAAACGAACCAAGGCGGAGACGTCAACACCATTAGCGTGCTCAACTCCGACCTGGAATTGTTGTATCAGTATTACCAAGGCTTGAGCATACTCGCCAACGACGATGTCGCCGTCGCTGCCGTCTTCGGCAAAGTTATCCTGTATTCGACTAGCGGCGATATGCTCACTATCTACGACTACTTCACGGACAACGGCGAGATCTTCACGAGCGAAGACCTGTTGAGCCTGGAGGAAAACATCGGCGGCGGCAGCTGGGAGCGCGGCATCGCTGGCATCGCCGATGTGGTTGTGGGCGGCGATTATTTGTACACCGCCGGTAGCAGCAGTCAGGCTGTAGGGTCGATCAAATTCCAGTAATACGAATCAGATCAGGCTTCGGATGCTGGCTCGGCGGTGGCTGGAGTATCTGCTGCCGGTGCGGGCTCTGCTGCTGGCTCTACTACTGCGGGTTCTGTAGCGGCTGCTACTTGCTCGCTCTCGGCTGGCGCCGCGCTGGCGTCATCAGTAGTTGCTACTGTCTCAGTAGACTTGGCAGCGGCTTTGGCTTTATCGGCTTCCGAACGCCGCGAACGGCGGCGGCGCGAGGGCTTCTCCTCAATTTTCACCTTGAGCTGATTCATCGGCGCCATCGGGGCGTCGGGTTCGGCCTCGCTCGCGCCTTGCGCGTAAGCGGCGCATAAATACTTCAAGTAAATGTCTATGGCCTTCGCCGAATCATCGTTGCCGGGTATGGCGTAATCGACCAAATCCGGATCGCAGTTGCTATCGACTATGGCGATGATCGGTATCCCCAGCTTGTGCGCCTCGGCGATGGCGATGTCCTCGTGGCGAATATCGACGACCAAGAGCGCGTCGGGTAAGCCGCCCATATCTTTGATGCCGCCGATGTTGGCGCGCAAGCGGTCGATCTCGCGCTGAAACATCAGGCCTTCTTTCTTGGTCATCTTGTTGAGGATGCCTTGCTCCAACTGCTCCTCCATCTCGCGCAAGCGTCGTATCGAGGCGCGCATGGTTTTGTAGTTGGTGAGCATACCGCCCAGCCAGCGGTTGCAAACGTAGGGCTGGCCGATGGATTCGGCGTAATCCTTGATGAGCGCGCGCGCCGAGCGCTTGGTGCCGACGAAGAGTATCTTGTCGCGGTTAGAGGCGAGCTTGCGGATAACCGCGCCGCTTTGCCGCAGCGCTGGCAGGGTGTGCTCCAGGTTGATGATGTGTAGCTTCCGGTAGGTCCCATAAATGTAAGGAGCCATTTTCGGGTTCCAGAAGCGCTTGCGGTGGCCCATGTGGGCGCTGGCCTCGAATAAGGCGCGCAGAGTTGGTTCTTGCATTGCTCAATTAAAGTTGGGTTGCACTTAAGGCTGCTGTCTAAACCAATCGCGTCCAAGACGCAACACCCGATTTAGAGCTGAGTACAGCCTCGTTCTCTTAGGGTCGATCTCGACCCGTTGCCAGCTTAACGCTGGCGCCGCTATTAGAGCTAACCAGCTTCAATATGCAAGGGTAGATGGGTAATTGGTAAGGGACAATTGATAGATGAGGGAAGATAGTCTGCTCGTGGTTTAGCTTGCGGCGCAACTAATTGTGCTGCTGGGAGCGGGTTGTCTGGAATCTGTGTGCATCTGTGGTTGAATAAGAAAAGGAGGCGAGCAGAGCTCGCCTCCAGCCAAGTACAACTTGGCGATCCGTTACGCCTCCAGCCAGGTACAACTTGGCGATCCGTTACGCCTCCCCAAGTTCGGTTTGGCTATCCCAGCTTACCAATCCCATTTGCCGTGGTGGTGTTTGCCGCGATGGCGCTTGCCGCCGTGGTAGCCACGACCGCCGCGCGCTTCTTTCGGTAGCACGACTTCGGCCAGGGCGAGCTGCTGGTCGTCGAGCACTGCCATGAGCTCGGAGCGCGCTTGCACGGTGGCGCTGATGCTCTGCAGGCGCGCGTCCATGCGGCTGCGGAGGTAGCTTTGGCGCTCTTCGGCTTCCAGGTCGTCGAGGTCGTGGTAGTCGATCTCGTTGCTCTCTTGCTGCATGGCATCGCGTTGCTGCTGCAGGCTTTGCTGATAATTATCCCAGGCCGGTTCCTGCTCGGGGCTTATCTGCAATTGCTGCTTGACCGCTGCCAGCCATTCGGCGGCGATTTCGGCGTGCATTTGCCTATATTTATCTTTATCGCGGCCGAAGGCGTTGGCTTGCGATAAGAAGGCCGTGCTCAGAGCCAGGGTGGTAGCTATGAGGGTTACTTTGAGTTTACTGAGTTGCATTTTGCGTCTCCGTGTGGTTAGTGATTGAAGTTTCGAGTTCGTTGCTGAACTCTTGGCTGCGTAGTTTGGATATTAACTTTGCTGAAGTTTGTCGGCGAGCAGCGACCTTGTTACAAAGTTTGTCAATTCGGGCGCTGGTAACACTTTGACACAGCTTAAGGGAGCGCAAGCGGTGCTAACACCTATACTTGAGCTCTGTTTAACAGCTACAACTTAAGCTATGGAAGCCAAGGCCAAGGTATTGGTGGTCGACGACAACCGGGAAATTCGCGAGCTCTTGACTCGCCACTTAGAAAAAGAAGGTCTGCAAGTCGAAGCAGCGGGCGACGCGGCGACGATGTGGCGGCGGTTAGCTACCAATCGCGTTAATCTGATAGTGTTGGACCTAATGCTGCCCGACGACGACGGGCTCAATCTCTGCCGCAAGCTGCGCGCCGACCCACGCAGCGCCAACATCCCGATAATAATGCTCACTGCCAAAGGCGACGAGATCGATAGGATCCTCGGGCTGGAGATGGGCGCCGACGATTACCTCGCCAAGCCCTTTAGCGCCCGCGAGTTGCTGGCGCGCATTCGGGCTATCTTGCGGCGCACGAGCACCACCGAGGCGCCGCGCGCGCGTGGGCGTTATCGCTTTGCTGGCTGGACTTTTGACCGGAGCACGCGGCAATTGGAAAGCGCCGACGCTACTCTAATACCTCTATCCAGCGGCGAATACGAGTTATTGCTGGCATTTGTCGAGCGCCCAGCGCAAGTGCTGTCGCGCGAGCAACTGCTGGATTTGACGCGTGACCGTGGTAACGTGCCTTTCGACCGTAGCATCGATACCCAAGTCAGCCGCCTGCGGCGCAAGCTCGAGCAGGACGCCAAAAACCCGCAATTGATCAAAACCGTTTGGGGCGGCGGCTACGTGTTCACCCCCGAGGTCGAGTCTTGAAATGGCTAAGGCGGCTGTGGCCGCAAAGCATAATCTGGCGCTTGGTGCTAGTGTTGGGCTGCGGGCTGCTCGGTTCGCACGTTATCAGCATCACGATTTATTCGCGCGAGCGCATCGAGGGTAATTTACTGCTCGGCAGTCAGCAACTTATTGAGCGTAGCGTTAATATCGTGGGTCTATTGGAAGATGTCCACCCTGAGCTTTGGCAGCAACTGGTGGCGTCTTCGCAACAACCGGGTTATCGATTAGGCCTGGCGCCGCAACCTTGGTCATCAGTGCGCGACGATAAAAGCTGGCAGCATTGGCGGGTGCGTCTGCTGCGCGAGTATCTGGAGGATGCTATCGAGGACGCCGATGACGCCGCTGGTCGCGACGATTACCAGCGCGGGCAGTACATAGGTTTATTCGACGGCGGCGACGGGCGCTGGTCGGAGCCGCGTCGTGATGAGCGCCGCGACCACCGGCGCAAGCATCACCGCGATTTTTTCGATTACTGGCTGCGAATATCGATCCAATTAGACAATGACACTTGGCTGAACGTCAGTAGCAATTTGATGCGACCGCCGCGTATCTGGTCGGATGGTGCTCTGGGGGCGCTGGGGCTGATGGCGCTAGTGGTGTTGGCGCTGATAATTTGGTTGCTGCGGATGCTCTTGCAACCGCTGCAAGCCTTCGCCAACGCTGCCACCGAACTCGGGCGCGATTACCGCGCGCCTCCGATGCGCGTGCAAGGTCCGCGCGAGGTGCAGCGCTCCATAGTTGCTTTCAATGATATGCAGGTGCGGCTGCGTCAGCTTATCGAAGATCGCCTGAAAATGCTGGCTGCGGTGTCGCACGACTTGCGCACGCCGATAACTTCTTTACGCCTGCGCGCCGAGCTTATAGAGGACTCTGAGGAAAAGCGTAAAAACCTGGCGACCTTGGATCAGATGGAGAAGATGATCGAATCTATCCTGACCTTCGCCAAATCCGAGCTCGCGACCGAGGCGCGGCGGGTTGTCGACTTGAGCGCGCTGCTGGAATCGATAGCCAGCGATAAACAAGACCTGGGCATGGCGGTGCAGTTTTCCGGCGAGCACGGGGTGAAATTATCGTGCGCGCCGATGGCGATGCAGCGGGCGCTAACCAATCTTATTGATAACGCTGTGAAGTATGGTGGTTGCGCGCGCCTGAGCTTGCGTCAGCAGGTCGGCAAGATAAGCCTGAGCATCGAGGACGATGGCCCGGGCATTCCCGAAGCCAAGCACGCTGAAGTCTTCCTGCCTTTCGCCCGCCTTAGCCGCGAGCGCGAAGTCGATAGCGGCGGCGGGCTCGGCCTGAGCATAGCGCAGACCATAATCCAAGCGCACGGCGGCAGCATCAAGCTCAATAATCGACCGCAGGGTGGGCTGCAGGTTATGGTGGAGTTTTAGATCGAGACCTTGAGACCTTTGCAAAAAGGCTCTTTTTGCCCCCAGCGTTGTTCGCAAATGCTCATTTACTACTGAATAAACTGCGCTTTGCTGCCTAGCTGGGAACAAACACGCCGTTTTTTGCAAGCGGTCTCAAGTTATGCAAAACTCTTACCTTAACAAAAAGGCTCTTTTTGCCCGCGGCATCAAGTTGGGCAAAACTCTCAGAATTGTTGGCGCTAAGGGTCGGATGTTGTGGTTAAAAGACTTATACTGGCGGCAGGTCTAGCTGGCAACAATGTTGGCTAGCAACTACTCAACTTAAACACTAAACAACTATGAACAAGAAAATCATCAGCGCGGCGCTAATCGCCGCATGGGCTTTCCTCGGCAGCATCCCCAGCGTATGGGCTAATTGCGACCCGGGTGAGATGGTCATCAAATTCAGCCACGTAACCAATGCCGACAGACACCCTAAAGGTATCGCCGCCTCGCTGTTGGCGGAGCGCGTCAACGCCGAGATGGATGGCGAAGCCTGCATGGAAGTCTTCCCGAATTCGACTTTGTACAACGACGATAAAGTGCTGGAAGCTATGCTGCAAGGCGACGTGCAACTGGCGGCGCCGTCGTTGTCCAAATTTGAAAAATTCACTAAGCAGTTCCGTCTCTTCGATTTACCCTTCATGTTCAAGAACATCGACGCGGTCAACGAGTTTCAAACCTCCGATGTCGGCCAAGCTATGAAAGACTCGATGCGTCGTCGCGGTTTGCAAGGTTTGACTTTCTGGCACAACGGCATGAAGCAGTTTTCTGCCAGCCGACCACTGCTCGAACCCAGCGACGCTGCTGGTTTGAAATTCCGTGTGCAGTCCTCGGATGTGTTAGTCGCGCAAATGGAGGCGCTCGGCGCCAGCCCGCAGAAGATGGCTTTCGCTGAGGTTTACGGAGCTCTGCAACAGGGCGTGGTCGACGGACAAGAGAACACCTGGTCGAATATCTACGGTCGAAAATTCTTCGAGGTCCAAGACGGCACCACTGAGACTAACCACGGCATATTGGATTATTTGGTCGTCGCTTCCACCGAATGGTTAGGTTCTTTGCCGACAGCGACCCGCGAGCAATTCTTGCAAATCTTGACGGAGGTTACCGACACTCGTAACGGCGAATCCTTCAAGGTCAACCAACAAGCCAAGCAATCGATCATCGATTCTGGTGGTGTCGTGCGTCAGCTCAGCGACGCGCAGCGCGCCGCTTGGGTGGCAGCTATGAAGCCGGTTTGGGATAAATTCACCAAAGACGTCGGCGCCGACAACATAGCTTATGCGCAGGAGATTAACGCCAGGAACTAACTTTTAGTTTTAGCACCCTTCATACTCACGCTCCAGCCCATCGCGGGTTGGGGCGTTTTTTGTGGCAGCATATGCAAGCGCAACAACTAGCTGAACTGCCTTTAGGCTTACAAAGCTTTGCCAAAGTCCGCAAAGGTGGTCTGGTCTACGTCGATAAAACCGCGCTGGCGGTTAAGTTAGCCCGCACTACTGGCTCCTATTTCCTAGCGCGACCGCGGCGCTTCGGCAAGAGTTTATTCATCGACACGCTGCATAACCTCTTCGAGGGCAAGCAAGAGTTATTTCAGGGCTTGTACGCCGAGAGTAACTGGACTTGGACGACCAAGCACCCCGTAATCAAGCTCGATATTAGCGGGACTTTCACTAAGCCCGCCGACTTGGAATATCGGCTGCACGGCTTGCTGGAGAACAATGCCATCAAACTCGGGGTTGCTTTGCGCGGGCGGGATCTACCGACGCAATTCCAAAATCTAATCATAGACGCAAGCCAGCAGCACGGACAGGAGATCGTGCTGCTAATCGACGAATACGACAAACCGATGCTCGACAACATCGGCAATATCAAACTGGCGCTGGAAATGCGCGACCAATTGCGCGGTTTCTATTCAATCATCAAAGCCACCGACGAACACTTACGCTTCGTCATGCTCACTGGGGTTAGTAAGTTCGCCAAAGTATCAATTTTCAGCGGTCTCAATAATTTGGAGGATATTTCTCTCGACCCCGAGTATGGCAGCATTTGTGGTTACACCGAAGAAGACTTGAAAGAGGCTTTCAAAGAGCACTTGCGCGGCGTCGACCGCGAGCAACTGCGTAAGTGGTACAACGGCTACAATTTTCTCGGCAAGGATCTCGTCTACAACCCCTACGATATCCTAAACTTTGTCAAACGCAGTAAGAGCTTTGGCGAGCCGCATTTTGGCAGTTACTGGTTTGAAAGCGGCACCCCGACTTTTGTCGTCGAGTTGCTAGCGCGCGACCAATCGTTGGCGCATAGATTAGAGCAAGCAGAGGCGCGCGAGAGCTTGCTCGATAGCTGTCCGATTGAGAAGATAGAGCTAATTACCGTCTTATTCCAAAGCGGCTACTTAACTATCGACAAGGTCATCAGCAGCGACATCCCTGGACACACGCGCTATCGCCTCAAGTGCCCGAACCACAGCGTGCGCTTAGCTCTGCAAGATCAGTTATTCAGCTACTACACCGCCGGTGATAGCACTGGTAGTTATCAAGGAGCAGTGGAATCGGCTCTGATCAACGCCGATCTCAACGTTATAGAATCCGAACTCAAACGCCTCTTCGCGAGTATCGCCGCCGACAACTACCGCAAGAACGACATCTCCCGCTTCGAAGGCTACTACGCTTCGGTGGTCTACAGCTTCTTTGCTGGTATGGGTCTTACAGTCATAGCTGAGGACGTCAGCAACCTCGGGCGCATTGATTTGACCATCCAGCTAGCCGGCAATACCTACATCATCGAATTCAAAGTCGTCAAACGCAAATCGAAGACCAACAGCGCCTTGCAGCAAATAATCCAGCAAGGCTACGCCGCTAAGTATTCGGGCGCGGTCTACCAAATCGGTATCGAATTTTCTGATACCGAGCGCAACATCGTCGACTACGCTTGGCAGCGTGCTTGAGTCCATGCTGTTGTCTGAGCTGCAACGTTGACCCAAGCTTTGCGATCTTTGTTGGGTGGCGCTAGCTGGGGCCGGCGTCTCGTGTGGCTGGTCGGCATAGCCTTGGCGCTGATGCTGGCTTGGGCGCTGGTGCTGGCTGTGATGCCAGCGCTCGATATGCCGGTTTGGTCGGATCTGTTAGCGAACCCACGTTTTACCCGCGCCACGGCGCTGGCGCTATGGGTAGCTGGAGCGAGCACGACGCTGTCGCTGATGCTCTGCTACGCGATCGGCAAATTATTGCTGGCAAGCGACCGCGCGCTCGGAGCGCGTTTGCCTGTGTTGCTGGCTGTGCCGCACGCAGCTTTAGCGCTAGGACTAAGCTTGTTAATAATGCCCACGGGTTGGCTGGCGCGCTTGCTGGCGCAAGCTTTCGACTGGCGCCGACCGCCGGATATTGCCACCGTCAACGACCCCTACGCCCTGAGCTTAATCGGCGCTCTGGTGTTGAAAGAAGCGCCCTTTCTGCTGTGGGTGCTGCACGCGCAATGGCGTAGTCGGAGCGCGTTATTCCGTAAGCAATTGTCCATGGCTGCCAGCCTGGGTTACGACGCTAATAGCGCCTGGCGCCTGCTACTATGGCCGCAATTGCTACCGCAACTACGCTGGGCGCTGCTGGCAGTGTTGGCGTATTCCCTGAGCTCGGTGGAGATGGCTCTGATCATCGGGCCCACGACGCCGCCACCGCTGGCAGTGCTAAGTTGGCAATGGTTGAACGACGCCAGCCGCCAAGCCGAGGGCAGCACCGCAGTAATGATGCAAGTGGTGTTACTCGCGCTGGTAGCTGCGGTGCTGGCGCTATACCAAAGTTGGCTCGCCTACGCCAGCCGCCCGCGCCGCCCGACGCGCATGAGGAGCTGGCAAGGCTTGAGGTTGCCTTGGTGGCAGGCTTTGTTGGTAATTTACTTGGCGATAATAGCGACCCTGTTACTAGCAGCGGTGAGCGCTAGTTGGCCTTTCCCAAGGCTGCTGCCCAGTAGCTGGCGCATCGACGTTGTGGCGCAGAGCTTGGGTAGTGTGGCTTTGTTGAACAGCGTGCTCTTGGGTGTCGGCTCAAGTCTGCTCGCCTGCGTGCTAGTGATTATTTGGTTGGAGAGTAGCGCCGCCAATTGTGACCGCTACAGCGCCACCGCACTTTTTAGCGTAGTAATCGTGCCGCCGTTATTGCTGTCCTCGGGTCTGTACCAATTGAGTTTGCGCGTCAACGCGCCCGCTAATCTATACGCAGTTGGCTTGGGTCATTGCCTATGGATATTGCCTTATAGCTGGCTAGTATTGCAGCCGGCTTGGCGAAGCTACGACCAACGCTACGCCATGATAGTGGCGTCCCTGGGTCAGCGCGCCTGGCGCCACCTGCTGCTGGTAAAACTACCGATACTACGCGCGCCGTTGGCAGCGGCTCTGGCGGTGGGGCTGGCAGTGAGCGTGGCGCAATATTTGCCCACGCAATTTTTGGGCGCTGGTAGAGTTGCTACGGTAACCACCGAGACCGTAACCTTGGGCGCCAGCGGGCAGCGTAGCCTGGCGGCGGCTTACGCGCTCTGGCAGGCCTTATTACCCGCGCTAGCTTTTTATTGCGCGCATTTGTACAGCAAAAACGCTTATGGCGCTAGAAATTAATAATCTCAGCATGACGCTGGCGGGTCGGCATCTGCTGCGCGATTTCAGCCTGCACGTCGCCGAGGGCGAGATCGTCTGCCTCATGGGGCCAAGCGCCAGCGGCAAGAGCAGTTTATTGGCTTGGATCGCGGGTGTACTCGGCGAGACTTTTCTTAAGCAAGCCGAAATACAGGGCAGCGTTTGGCTCAATGGTGTTGATATCAGCGCCGTGCCCGCGCACCAGAGGCGCGTGGGTTTGCTCTTTCAAGACCATTTGCTGTTTCCACATTTGCACGTTTTGGATAATCTGCTCTTTGCCCTACCGCCGAGTCGTGACGCCGCTGCGGCGCACGAGGCGCTGGCAGCCGCGGGCTTGAGCGCCGCCGCCGAGCAAATGCCCAGCACTTTATCGGGCGGGCAGCAGGCGCGGGTGGCGCTATTGCGGAGTTTGCTCGCTGAACCCAAGGCGTTATTGCTCGACGAGCCCTTCAGCAAATTAGACGCCGAGCTCCGCCGCGATTTTCGTGAATACGTCTTTACCACCCTCCGCGCCCGCGCCATACCAGCATTGCTGGTCAGCCACGACATCGGCGACGCGCCCGAGGGCGCTCGGGTTTTGTCGATTGCTAAGAATCAATAATCGAAAGCTGTGCACGCCGCAAGTATGAGTAGAATCAGCGGCTTTGACTTTAGAAATTTACTCTCTTTCAATTGGAATCTAAGCAAGTGTTGATTACAAAACTAAGCAACTCGCGGCTGGTCGCGATACCGACTTTGACCGTAGTCTTGGCATTACTGGCAGCCTGCGGCGGGCGCGATACCGAGCAAGAGCAAAATCGCAATAGCTTCGTCTTCGGCGACGATTTATTCGCCAGTGGTCTGGAAGTCGAGCCCAGCGGCGATAACGTCGAGAATTTATATCTGGCTGGCGAGCACCTGGTCAGCGACATCGCCATTAACGATTCAGCCTACGCTGCCGGCAGGTCGATAAATCTGCGCGGCGACATTGGCGACAACGTGCACGCTGCGGGGATGGACGTGGTCGTGACTAGCGCTGTGCAAGGCGACGCCAAGCTCACGGGTTACAACGTCTGGCTCGCGGGCGACCTGGGCGGCGACTTAATCGCCGCTGGCTACCGCATAACTGTGGACGCGCCAGTGGCAGGCTACGCCCTGCTGAGCGGTAAACGTGTCAACATCAACAACGTCATAGCTGGCGACCTCAGCCTTACCGCCAGTCAGGTGAATTTTGGTCCGGAAGCCCGAGTGGGCGGTAAATTGCTGATATACGAGCGCGATGAAGGCTCGGTGCAGGTGCCGGAGTTTGTCGCCGACGCCAGCCAGATCGAGCGCCGTAAATTAGCAGATTATCGGCGCGGCCATGACTTGCTGAATTTCGCTGGAGCTGCCTTGGTGCTGGTCGCTTGGATAGTTGTGGTCGCTCTCTTAGCCGCGTCGCTGGCGGCATTTGCGCCGAGCTATGCTGCGACCTTGCGCGAGCGCTCTCGGGGTGCGCCCTTCAAAACTCTAGGCTTGGGCTGCGTTGGTTTGTCGCTGGCGTTTGGCTCGGTGCTGGTTTTGGCGCTGTCGATTATCGGCGCGGTATTAATACCCGTAGTGGTGGTGCTCACCTTGTTGGGTCTCCTGCTCGCTTACATTCTCGGGGCTTATTTGCTGGGAGAATGGGCTCGGGCGCTGATAAAAAAACCGCAAGCGGAAAAGTTTTTGCAGCATCTATTGACCGCTGCCATCGGCGCCACGCTCATTAGCGCCCTGGGCTTTGTGCCGCTACTCGGCTGGCTGCTGGTATTCGCGTTAGTGCTGCTGGGCGTGGGCGTGTTGACTGCCAAAGTTATGGGTTACTTTACTGCCAAGGGCG
Organism: Gammaproteobacteria bacterium; assembly: GCA_965229495.1. GTDB lineage: Bacteria > Pseudomonadota > Gammaproteobacteria > CBDBNL01. The sequence continues at coordinate 1,756,917 of OZ245880.1, read as the reverse complement.
CGGTTGTAGACTCTTGACTTTCGCACTCAAGAATTAATCCTAAACCATAATTTAACAATAACAACAATGTACTACAACAGCAAAATCAGCACGCATATGCTGCAAGGCCGTGGTCAAGACGACAGCGGCGGCATCGGTCCCAGCGCCATTGCCGTAGACGAATGGCGGCGACTGGGATTGACCGAACCCGACATAGGGGAGATGCGCCATTACCGGCTGCAGCGCGTTTTGCAGCAAATACATCAGCATGACTTAGCAGCGATGTTGATATTCGACCCGATGAACATCCGCTACGCCAGCGATAGCTCTAACATGCAGGTCTGGACTTTGCACAATGCCTGCCGCGCTTGCCTGGTGCTCGCTGGCGGTGAGATCGTCATCTGGGACTTCAAAGGTTGCGACCACCTCTCTGATCATCTGGAGTTGGTCAAGGAAGTGCGTTCGGGCGCCAGCTTCATTTATTTTAGTAGCGGCGATAATTTTGAGCAGCACGCCCAGGACTTCGCCCGCGATCTCAAGCAAGTGTTAGTAAGCTACGGCGTCGCCGACAACCGCCGCATCGGCGTCGACAAGATAGAGTTAGCTGGAGTCGACGCCCTGCGCGAGCAAGGTTTACACATAGTGCACGGGCACCCGCTCATGGAGCACGCGCGCCTAGTCAAAAGCGCTGAGGAAATTAAAGCCATGCGCTGCGCCCTGGTAGCTTGTGAAAATTCGGTGGCAGAAATGCATAGCGCCCTGCGCCCAGGCATCAGCGAAAACGAGCTCTGGGCGGAATTGCACAAAGGCAACATCAAGCGTGGCGGCGAATGGATCGAAACCCGACTGCTGGCATCAGGACCGCGCACCAACCCTTGGTACCAGGAATGCGGACCACGCATCATCCAGGCTGGCGAACTGGTGGCCTTTGATACTGATTTGGTCGGCATTTACGGCTATTGCGTCGACATGTCGCGCGCGTGGCTCTGCGGCGATGGCGCGGCTAGCGCCGAGCAGCGCGAACTACACCGCGTCGCCTACGAGCACATCCAGCAGAACATCCAAGCTCTGCGCCCGGGTCTGAGCTTCTACGAAGCCATCCAGCGCTCGCAAAGTCTACCCGAGCGCTACCAGGCGCAGCGCTACGTCGGCTGGGCGCACGGCGTTGGTATGTGCGACGAATACCCGTGCCTGAGTTACAAAGAAGACTGGGATAAAAACGGCTACGATGGCGTCTTGCAGGAAAACATGGTGATGAGCGTCGAAGCCTACGTCGGCGAACTCGGAGGTCACGAAGGCGTCAAACTCGAAGAGCAAGTATTGCTAACCGCCAACGGCGCCGAGCTCATGAGCAGTTACCCCTTCGACGAACGCTTGATGGCTTGAGACCTCTGCAGTGTTTAGCGTCGCACGATTATGAACTAGCAGGGAGGCTGCCAGTACAGCGATCTCGTGAGCGTTTTATGCGAAAGAATTTTTCAGAGTTGCCTTAAAACAAAGAAAATTTGAGATTAAAGGCTGCAACTGCCAAAAGGTGTAGCAGCCTTTAATGGGGATTGATTTGAGCTAAATTCTAGAGGTCGATCATTGTTGCTGCAGCATACGCTCTACTGCTGCGTGGCTGATCTCCAGCTCGGCGGCGATCTCGGCTACGCTGACGTTGTGACGCGCCAAGGCGAGTGCCGCTTTGTGTAAGACTTCTTCTCGACCTTCTTCCAGCCATTCTTGAGTCCATTGGATTACTCGTTCTGCTAACATCGTTCTTACCTCGTGCAGTTGTCGAAATTGGGGAAATTCCTCCTCGGGAGCTACCTTGTGCAATACTACTGCTTGCAGCCAGGCAACTAGCGCGCTTTGAAACTCAGAATTTTCCGGAGCTTCCAGTATTTCCTTTGCTCGCTCCAGGATCAGAGCTAGCTGCTGGCTGTCTTCAGCAGTTTCCAACTCGATTATGGTACTCACGGTATTATCTGGAGCAAGCTTTTGTACCCGACCCGCCTCAAGGATGGAGTAGCGCATATTGGGAAGGTATTGCTCCAGCTCGGCTGGCACTTGGGCAATGAGATCGCGCAAGTCCATTTTGGCATTCCAGGCCTGGGCGCCGTTGTAGATTACCAGCGGAAAAACCGGCGGTAGTTTTTGCCCTCGACATGTAATATAGTGCACAACTCTCAAGTTAATTGACCGAAAAACTATGAGCACAGCCAAACAAGCCGCCGCTTCCGCCGCGTATAAATGGTTGCTTGAGCGTAAGCCGCAAGAGCGCATCGTCGGCGTCGGCAGTGGCTCCACTGTAACCCGCTTCATTGAGCAGTTGCAAGCCGATGAGCTGCGCGAGTGCTGCTTCGTCGCTGCCACCAAAGCCAACGCAGCGGCTTTGCGTCAGCGTGGGCTGCTAGTCGAAGACCCGAACTCGGTCACCAGCATCGACTATTACTTCGATGGCAGCGACGAGATCAACCCGAGAATGGAGATGATCAAAGGCGGCGGTGCCGCGCTTACCGGCGAGAAAATCCTCGCCAGCATGGCTAAGCAGTTCATATGCTTGGCGGATAGTAACAAGCAAGTGCCGCGACTCGGCGAATTCCCGCTGCCCATCGAAGTCATCCCAATGGCGCGCAGCCTGGTGGCGCGGCAACTGGCGCAGCTCGGCGGCAACCCCGAGTACCGCGTTGGCACCAGCACCGAGCACGGCAACGTCATCCTCGACGTCTACAACCTCGCGCTCGACGTCCCAGCGCAGTGGGAACGCAAGCTCAACAGCATCGCCGGCGTAGTCGAGAACGGCATCTTCGCCCAGCACCGCGCCACCATGCTCGTAGTCGGCGCCGACGACGGCAGCGCGCGCTGGCTGGACACTAATTCTTCAACCTGAGGTAAAACTATGCGATTTGGTACACCCCAACGCAGCGTCAGCGTCGGCAAAGTCGAGCTGAGCAACGACCGACCACTAGCCATCATCGGCGGCGTCAACGTGCTCGAATCGCGCGAGCTCGCCATCGCCATGTGCGACATCTTCCGCGAAATGACCCGCGACCTGGGTATGCCTTACATCTTCAAAGGCTCATTCGACAAAGCCAACCGCTCTTCGGGGCATAGCTACCGCGGTCCCGGGTTGGAGGAGGGCTTGAAAATACTCGCCGAAGTCAAGTGGCGCTACAACATGCCGATCATCACCGACGTCCACGAAGCCAGCCAAGTAGCACCCGTCGCCGAAGTCGCCGACGTCCTGCAACTGCCGGCCTTCCTATCGCGGCAGACCGACCTCGTGCGCGCCTTGGCGCAGAGCCAAAAACCGGTCAACATTAAAAAAGCCCAATTCCTCGCGCCCGAGGATATGGTCAACATCGTGCAAAAATTCCAGGAATATGGCAACGACCAACTGTTGCTCTGTGAGCGCGGCACCTGCTTTGGCTACCACAACCTCGTCGTCGACATGCTCGGCTTTCAAGTCATGCGCAAGCTCGGCTTTCCCTTGGTCTTTGACGTAACGCACTCGCTGCAACTTCCGGGCGGTCGCGGCGACGCCGCTGCAGGTCGCGGTGAAATGACCATCCCGCTCGCGCGCTCGGGTGTAGCGCAACGCATCGCCGCGCTCTTTGTCGAAAGCCACCCCAACCCCACCGAAGCCCTTTGTGATGGCCCCTCAGCCCTGGTCGAATACCGCATCCGCGAACTCCTCCTCCAAGTACACGCCATCGACCAAGCTGTCAAAAGACTCAAACCCGACGACTAAAGCCCGAGATGATTACCGTCTCGCGCGCCATGCAAACAGTGGAGCCATCGGCTTCGTCCTCCACCCACTTCTTGAAATAACCATCCCAAAGCGCATATAGCTAATCTCAGCATCAAGAGGATTAGCCATGCGCATCGACAAATTCACCCAAACTTTGCAGGCCGCCTTGGGCGAAGCCCAGTCTTTGGCGGTGCAAAATAACCACAGCGAGATCGATTCCCTGCACCTGCTCAGCGCCCTGCGCGACGAGCTCTCGCCACTACTACGCAAGTGCGAAGTCTCGGGCAGCGCGCTGCATTCTGAGCTCGCGCAAGCCCTACAAAACCTCCCCAAAGTCAAGCACAGCGACGGTCAAGTCGCCCTATCGGCAAACCTGGCTCGGGTGCTCAACCTCGCCGATAAATACGCCAACGAAGCCGGCGACCAGTTCATAGCCTTGGAATGGTTGCTACTCGCCATGCTCTCCGATAAAGGCGCGGCAGGTAAATTACTAGCTCAAGCTGGGCTGACCAGTGCCAAGCTCAAACCTGCCATAGCCGAGTGGCGCGCTGGTGAGCAGGTACGCTCGGCGGGCTCCGAAGGCGAACGCCAAGCCCTCGAACGCTACACCATCGACTTGACCGAACGCGCCGCCGCTGGCGAGCTCGATCCGGTCATCGGTCGCGACGACGAGATTCGCCGCAGCATTCAAGTATTGCAACGGCGGCGTAAAAATAACCCGGTGTTGATCGGCGAGCCTGGTGTCGGCAAAACCGCCATCGTCGAAGGCCTAGCGCTGCGCATCATCAACAAAGAGGTGCCAGAGAACTTGCAAGATAAGCGCGTGCTCGTGCTCGACATGGGCGCCTTGATAGCCGGCGCCAAGTATCGCGGCGAGTTCGAAGAGCGCCTCAAAGCCGTACTCAAAGCCTTGGCGAAAGAACAAGGCCGCGTAATCTTGTTCATCGACGAATTGCACACCCTCGTCGGTGCTGGCAAGACCGAAGGCGCCATGGACGCCGGCAACATGCTCAAGCCAGCGCTGGCGCGCGGCGAGCTGCATTGCGTCGGCGCCACCACCCTCGACGAATACCGCCAGTACATCGAAAAAGACGCCGCGCTCGAGCGCCGATTCCAAAAGATATTCATCCCCGAGCCCTCGGCGAACGAATCGCTGGCGATACTCCGCGGCCTCAAAGAGCGCTACGAAATTCACCACAAGGTCGACATCGCCGACGCCGCGCTCGTCGCCGCCGTTCGTCTATCGACGCGCTACATCTCCGATAGAAAGCTGCCCGACAAAGCCATCGACCTCATCGACGAGACTGCCAGTCGCATCCGCATGGAGATCGATTCCAAACCCGAAGAGCTCGAAGGTCTCGAACGTCATTTGACCCAACTCAAGATCGAGCAGGAAGCCTTAAAAGACGAGGACGACGCCAAATCCCAGCAGCGCCTCACCGAGCTCGCGCAAGAACTCAGCGCCGCCGAGAAAGACTTTGCCGATCTCGACGAAAAGGTACGCTTGGAAAAAGCCAGCTTGAGCGAGCTGCAAAATCTGAAAACAGCCATCGACAACACCAAAGTCGAGCTCGACCTGGCGCGGCGCCAAGGCGACCTCACCGAACTCGCGCGCCTGCAATATAGCACGCTGCCATCTCTGGAAAAACAACTAGCCGAAGTCCAACAACAGCTCGACGCCAAAGAGCAGCAGAAAATGCTCCGCAACAAAGTCGGCGAAACCGAGATCGCCACCACGGTCGCCAAAGCCACCGGCATACCCGTGGCGCAAATGCTCACCTCCGACCGCGAACGCCTGCTGCGCCTGGAAGAGCACCTGCACGAAAAGCTCATTGGCCAGGATCAAGCCGTGAGCGCCGTCGCCAACGCCGTGCGCCGTTCGCGTTCCGGCCTGGCAGACCCGAAACGCCCCGATGGCTCCTTCCTCTTTCTTGGGCCCACCGGCGTCGGCAAAACCGAGCTCTGCAAAAACTTAGCCGAGTTCTTGTTCGATTCCCCCGATGCCATGGTGCGCATCGATATGAGCGAATTCATGGAGAAGCACTCGGTAGCGCGCTTGATCGGCGCGCCTCCAGGCTACGTTGGCTACGAGCAGGGCGGCTATCTCACCGAGCTCGTGCGGCGTCGACCTTACGCGCTCATCTTGCTCGATGAAGTCGAAAAGGCGCACCCGGACGTCTTCAACATCCTGCTGCAAGTGCTTGAGGACGGCAGGCTCACCGACGGCCAAGGCCACACGGTAGACTTCCGCAACTGCATCATCGTCATGACCTCCAACCTGGCTTCCAGCGAGATTCAAGCGATGCAAGACGAAAGCTACGAAACCGTGCACGAAGTCGTGATGGCAGACATTCGTCAGCATTTCCGCCCTGAGTTCTTGAACCGCATCGACGACACCATAGTCTTCCGCTCCCTGGAGCCCGAGCAGATCAAACAGATCGCCCAATTGCAGATAGACGAGCTCAACGCCCGCCTCGCCGACAAGCAATTACGGCTGCAATTCAGCGCCGAGGCCGTGGCGCGCCTGGCGCAAAAGGGCTACGACCCCAGCTACGGCGCGCGCGTGCTGCGGCGGGTAATCCAACGCGAGATTGAAAACCCGCTCGCCAGCACCCTGCTCACAGGCTCGCTCCCTGCCGACGGCGTAATCAAAATAGACGTCAGCCCCGCCGGCGGCTACAGCTTCAATGTAACTTCCAAGCTGGCGTAAGCTTGAGAGGCGTTGGATGCTTAGCTCCACTCAGCAGGTTTAGTTAGCTCGCGTTTTTGCCCGCGATAGACAGTCTCTGGCAATTGATTCTGGGCAAATTTAGCCCTACCGATAGCAAAACAGCCATTGGCAATGGAGCATAGCTCGGAACTCTTGCGCCGAGGCGGATGAGCGACTATTGAGCGTTTGTTGAGCTGAGGTTGTTTGATGATTTTTAGCGGCGGCACCAAATCGCTATCGCCAGAAAGCAGGTAGCAGAGGTCGTAGCGGTTCAGATAAGCATCGTTGATGATTTCGCAGGCGATGTTGACGTCGGTCTTTTTCTCCTCAAAAAACTTATGCTCCGCTTGGCAGCCTTGGAAGCGCCTGGATTTCAACAGGAAGCGCCCATAAAAAATCTCCAGTTTAGCGCAATGCGCCTGCAAGGCTTTCAGGTAGACGTCTTGCCTATGCTTAGAGCCAGCCGTACTTTTGGTGATAGCTGTAAAATACTTTACGGCTATCAACTCTGTCTCAGGATGCAACAGGCTCTCTGAGAGCGCTTGTAAATCCAGCCAGTTATACCTTTTGCCAAAATCAACGCGCATACCGTGATAAAGGTTGTAGCCATCGATGTAAACTATTGCTCTTTGTTTTTGTTTCGACTCAATCATTGACACTGCATTAAATTTATTGATAATCCGCACCTCTGCCCCACCGAGGATTTCGTGCCTCGGCCCGACGCCGATAACTAGCAATAGTATCGGCGTTTTTTATTTGTGGCGCCTATCACGCCGATATTTTTGCGAGACTTGGGTAAGTTTAGCGTAGGATGTTGTCGATAGACTTATCGCGCTGGTCATCTTCCTTTATTTAAGCTGAGACGCCGGGGCCTTGGATGCGGCTGCGGCCGTTGCCTTGGGGGATGATGGCGATTTGGGTCGGGATGCGTTCTTGGAGTGAGGTGACGTGCGAGATTATGCCGATGAGTTTGTCGTCTTGCTGGAGCTCGGCGAGGGTGTTGAGAGCAGTGTCGAGGCTGTCAGGATCAAGGCTGCCGAAGCCTTCATCGATGAATAGTGAGTCGACGCGGGTTTTGTGGCTCGCCATCTGCGCGAGGCCAAGCGCGAGGGCGAGGCTGACGATGAAGCTTTCGCCGCCGGAAAGGTTTTTGGTCGGGCGTATGGCGCCAGCTTGGTAATTGTCGAGCACTTGCAATTCCAAGGCTTGCTCGGGGTCGTGCACCAGGAGGTAGCGGTCGCTGAGTTTGCCCAGTTGACTATTGGCGTTGGCGACCATGATTTCAAAGTTCAGGCTTTGCGCGAAGTTGCGGAATTTTTTGCCATCACCGGAGCCGATGAGCGCGTTGAGTTTGTGCCAGCGCTCCTCGATCTGCCGCTGCTGCTGTACGCGCTGTTGTTGCGCTTGGGCTTGGCGCTGCGCTTGCTCATTGTCGCGCAGTTGCTGCTCAAGCTGTCCGCAGCGCGTGTTGCCAGCTTGCTGCTGAGATCGAGCCTCGGTAAGTTGCTGCTGTAGGCTGGCGGCGTCGAGCTCGCTGGCTATTTGTTGTTCAGCTAAGCTATGGCGGCGCTGCTGTTGCTCGGCGCGTTTGCTGGCCAGCTCCAAGCGTTGGTCTTGCAAGCGGCGCTGCTGTTGCTGCAATTGCGCGCGTTCGGCGCTGGGCAGTAGGGCGACGACGAAGGCAGCTTCGTCGGCGAAGCTAGCCTGCTCTAGAGCTTGCCGCCAGGTATCTTCGCGCTGCTCAAGCAGCGCTGCACGCTGCTGAATCTGCGCCTGTAAGCGCTGGCTGTTGTTGCTCGTCTCGGTGAGACGAGCTTGGCTTTGGTTGAGCTCGGTTGTTGCTTGCTGGGCGGCGCTTTCGGCTTGAGCCACGATTTGGCGCCAGCGCTGCTCCTCGGCGTCGGGGTCTTGCGCGCCAAAGAGTTGCTGGCGGTCGTTGGCGGTCGCCGCCGCTGCTTGCTGCTTATTGGCTAGTTCTTGGCTTTTGCGCTCGGCGTCGGTGGTGAGTTGCTTGATTTGGTCAGTGGTGCTTTCAAGCTGCGTTTGCAAGACGGCGACGCGCTTGCTAATAGCTTCGCGCTGCACTTGCTGCTCTTGCCAGCGCTGGGCGCGAGCGCTTAGCTGCTTTTGGATGCTGTCGGCGGCGAGCTCGGTCTCGGTGGACTGCTGATAACCGTAGGTTGCTAGTTCGTCGCCAAGCTGAGTTCGGAGTGCGGCGAGTTCGCGCTCTTGGGTTTCGAACGCGGCGCGGGCGCGGGCGTGCTCTTGCTGAGCGTGGACTTGCTGGGCGCGGTCGAGTTGTTGCTTGTGTTGGGCGGCGCCATGGCTTTGCTGCGCCTGCTCGCGCTGGCTCTGCAATTGCTGCTGGGCGCGCTCAAGGGCTTCGGCTTGCTCTATGAGTTTATCGATGCGCGCGAGCTCACGCTCGGTGGCGCTGGGGTTGGGCGCGTCGCCGCGAGCAAACGGGTGCTCGAGCGCGCCGCACAGCGGGCAGGCTTGGCCTTGGACCAGGCGTTCGCGCTCGGCTTGGAGGCTGATGATTTTTTGCTGGAGCTGGAGCTCGCGCTGCAGTTGGTCTTTGTCTTTGCGGTATTCTGCCAGCGGCCGCGCTTGCAGCAACTGCTCGAGCTTCTGCTGCTGCGCTTGGATTTGGCTGTGCACTTTAGCGAGCTCGGTGGCTTGGCGCTGCTCGACTTGTTGGCTTTGCTCAAGCTTACGCTCGGCTGCGTGTAGCTCTTGTTGCTGAGCTTTGGCGCTGCGCTCGGCTGCTTGTTGCTCGAGCTCGAGTTTGTGCAAGTCTTGGAGGCGCTGCTGCAGTAGCGGCAGTTGCGCGGCTAAGCTTTGATCGGCGGCGTGCTGACGCTGGTAGGCGTCGATTGCACTTAAATCGCGTTGTTGGGCTTTGATGTCTTGCTGGAGCTGCGAGCTTTGCTGGTGCGCCGAGCTGAGCTTCTGCTGCAGGTCGTGGCATTCTTTCTCAGCGTCGGCGCGGGCTTGCTGCTGGGCTTGGAGTTGCTGATCGAGCGCGCGCACGCGCTTGATAAGCTCCAGCGTTTGCTGCTGCTGGGCGCGCTGCTGCTGTTTCTGCTGTTGGCTTTGCTGCTGCCTTTGCTCCAAGTCACGTACTGTTTGCTGCAGGCGCGGTAGTTGCGCGGCTAGTTCCGAGCGCTCGCTTTGGTCTTTTTGTTGCTGCTGGCGCGTGTGCGCGAGTTCGCGGTAATCGGCTTCGAGCTCGGCGGCGCTGGTGGCGAGGCGCAAGCTCTGGAGTTTGGGGGCGAAGGCGGTAATGGCGCGGTCGAGCTGGTCGAGCTCGGCGCTGTACTGGGCAATGGCAGCGTCAGCAGCGTCGAGCGCTTGCCGCCATTGCAGCGTCTGCTGGGTGCTCTCGACGCGCTGGTCGAGCTCGCTTTGCTGCTGCTTATGGCTTTGCAGCTCGGCGCGCAATTGCTGCTCTTGCTCGGGCTCGAGCAGGGCTATGGCTTGCGCTGCAGCTTGTAATTGCGCTAATAGTTGCTTCTCGTCGCGGTGGCGCTGCTGCACGCGCTGCGATATTTCGCCGTAGATCGCGCTGCCGGTTATCTGCTCCAGGATGAGCGATTTCTCGCTGACGTCGGCTTTGAGAAAGCTATCGAAAGCGCCCTGGGCGAGCAGCATGGAGCGCGTGAAACGTTCAAAGTCCATGCCGGTTTTGGCTTCTACCAGCTTCAGGGTTTCGGTTTTTTTCTCGGCTAAGAGCTCGCCGCTGTCGGCGTCGCTGATCTCGTGGCGGGCTTCGCTGAGCTTGCCTTGCGGGTCGCGGCGGACGCGGTGCTGCTGCCAATTGCAGCGATAGCGCCCGCGCGTGGTGCTGAATACGACTTCGGCGTAGCACTCGACGCTATGCCGCGAGATGATCGCGTTGTTATTGACGTTGATCTTGCCGAGCCGCGGCGTGGCGCCGTAGAGCGCCAGGCAGATGGCGTCGAGTATCGTCGACTTGCCCGCGCCGGTGGGGCCGACCAGCGCGAAAATTCTATCGCTGCGAAAGGCGGGGGCGTCGAAGTCGATGCGCCATTCGCCGTACAGCGAGTTGAGGTTGCATAGGCGGAGTTCGAGTATTTTCATGGTGCGCCAGCGTGTTGCCGAGATTCGGCGCTGTCGGGGACGAGCACGGCTCTAGCGTGCTTTTGTAGCTGGTGCCAGTGATCAAGGGCGATGCTCAAGCCTTGCTGCAGGCTTTGGCTATAGCTGCGGGCGCATTGTTGGTGGCTGTGCACCTGCCATGCTTGCGCTTCCAGTTGACTTTGCCAGTTGGGCGCGGGCTTTAGCTTTGTTAGCTTAAGATCGTTGCTGGGGTTGGTCTCGGGTCGGCTCGCCCAAGCTAATCCTTGATCGTCGATTTGCACGCGGTAGGCGATATCGGCCTCAACCCATTCGAGCTGGCAGCAGTAGTCAGCGCGCTGCCATTGGCGAGCGAATGTCGGCAGCAGCCAACGCGTGATGTTGGCGGCGTTGCCGACGCTGTAGCTTTGCTCGGTTGTTTGTAGTTGCTCGGCGAGGTAGTAGCCCAAGGCTAGGCTTTGCACGATGTCGGGGCTATGGTCGAAGCTCAAGCCTTGCTCGTGGCGGCGCCAGCGTGCTGGGGCGTAAGGGCTATCAAGGGCGGCGAGCAAGCGCTCCAAGCTGCGGCAACCTATGGCTTCGAGTTTGGTGATGTTGACCGCGAGCGCACCGCAAGAGCTATTACCCAGGCAACGCGCCTCAAGCGCTTTGCTGCTGGTGCTCTGCAGTTCGTTCAAGGATATGTACATCAGGTAGCAGCCAGTCGTCTAGTTGGTCGAGTTCGCCGTCGGGCGCAACGGTGGGCGCGGACTGGAACAGAGTGATGCGTAACCAGCGCGCCGATTTGGGGTCGTAGCGCGCGGCGCCGAACATCGATAGCTTCAAACGCAGCAGGTCGATGGGGAGGCAATCGCTGCCGACGATGTTGGCGCGAATTTCGCCGTAAGGCTGCTGCGGATAGGCGAGCACGCGCTGGACGTCGGCACAATACTGGCAGTGGTCGAGCAGGAATTCTGCCAAGGCTTGCTCGGGCTCGGCGGCGCGCAAACTCCAATACAAGGCTTGGACGCGCTCGGCGATGTTGATCTGCATTTGCAACTCAACTCCAGCTTCGGCGGCGCGCTCGCCCAGCCGAGGTTCTTGCTTGTGGCTCGAACGGTACCAGAAGTAATTTTTGTTGTCGTCTTCAGTGAAGTCTATAGTCAGCGCCCAATCGTAATGCTCGGCGATGAGCTCGGCGCAAGCGCCGACGCTCCAGCCTTGCAGGCTAATTTCGGGCTGGGCGCGGCCTGCGAAGTTGTCGTATTGCGAGGCGATCTCGGGGTAGCACTCCAAGACTATGTTCAGGTAAAGCTCTTGGGTGTCGAGGCTGGCGTGGCTCTGCAGCCAGCGGAAAGTGCTGAGCCAGTCGGGGGCGCTGGCGATATGCTCTTGCAGCTTGAGCAAGTCCATTATCAAGCGCTGGTTTTTCTCGGTCTGCAACGCGTCTGGGACCTCCAAGGCGGCAAAGTAAGCCAGGGCTTTATCTATGTAAGCGTTGCAGGCTTCCAGCTTGGTGGCGCTGACGCTGCTCTGGTGCATGACCTCATATAGAGCCTGCTCGCGCCGCTCTATCCAGCTATGCAGCGTGGCTGGGTGGTTGATAAGGTAGGGCGCCATACCCAAGCCAGTGGAGTTGCCGACGCCCAGGTAGCGCTTGACCTCTGGCTCCAAGCGCGCGGCTCGGGCACCGCCGCGCGCGCGGGCTATGTGCTCCACCAGGTCGAAGGTGAATTCGCGCACCATGAACACCAGCAGCATTTGCGCGCGGAAGTGCTGGCGAAAGTCGCCCGCTGCTAAGGCGTCGTAGTCGGCAAAGCCAAACTTGCCGTTGCCGTAGACAGCGGTGGTGCGCGCCAGGTAAGGGGTTTGCTGGAGGGCGCTGGCGTCGGGCTGGAAGCCAGCGGTCAAGCTGCTGACGACGTGGTCAAACAAGCGTACGCTTTTGTTGGCGCGCGATATCGCCAGTATGCGCCGCGAGTAACGCCCGAGCTCCTGCCGAGGCAAGTTTTGCTGTAGCTCAACAAGCTGCCGCTCGCTAATCTCGCCGTCCCACAAGCAACAGCAAAAATCCCAGCTTTCGGCGATGACGCGGTCGCTGCGTAGCTCGTCTTCTAAGTGGTTGCTAAAGAATATCAGTCGGTATTCGTTCTCGGAGCCGTCGTCTTGGGCTATGCATAGCAGATAGACCCGTCGGCCAAAGCCGTCGGCGTCGAGCTCGTCGAGCTCCAGGGTGAAGCGCCAGCGCTGGGCGATCATGGTGCGCACCAAGCTGCGCGAGAAGCTCAGGAAAGAAGGATAAAAAGCTCCCAAGCGCGGTAGCTGCATTACATCCTTGGGTGAGCGGAAGCAGGCTTTGTTAGTCATCGCTTTGCTTCCTATGAGCGCGGCGCCAGACTCGCGCGGAGAAAGTCGAGCCAGTTGCCGCCCATGATTTTGGCAACTTCGGTGGTGCTGAATCCGGCTTGTTCCAAGCCTTGCTGCAGCTTGGGGAAATCGCTGACACGGCTATACCAGCTCGGCGCCGCTGGCCAACCGCTATTATCGGGTGAGCCTTCGCCGTAGTCTTTGCTGTTGGTCCAGCGGCCATTGCGCATATGCTCCAATTCGCTCACTGGTTGGCCTTGGCACAAGTCGGTGCCGAAGCCGATGCCGTCGATGCCGTAAGTGTCGACTAGCCTACGGATCTCGGTGGTCAAAGTCTCAAGCGTACAATCGCCGCCGTCTTTGATGTGGAAAGGGTATAAGCTCAAGCCAAACATACCGCCCGATGCTAGAAGTTCCTTGATCACGGTCTCCGATTTAGTGCGCACCGCGCGGCGAAAATTCTGGCTTTGCGCGTGCGATATGGTTAGCGGACGTTCCGACGCCTCAATGGCCTCCAGGGTCGATCTTTCCGAGCTGTGCGACATATCGACGATGACGCCGAGGCGGTTCATTTCTTTGATCGCCTCGCGACCAAAGCGGCTGAGGCCGCTGTCGTAGCTCTCATAACAGCCGCAGCACAGCGGCGATTGGTTGTTGTACGATAGCTGCATGATGCCGACGTTCAAGCGTCTATAGACTTCGAGCATTCGCAGGTTGTTGGCTATGGGCGAGCAGTTCTGGAAGCCGAAGATGATGCCCATGCGCTTGCGCTGGCTTTCAGGCTCTATATGCAATCCCTCAGCGTCCATAGCCGGATAAACGAGGTCGGCGTTAGCGTGTAGCAACGCCAGCCAATCGCCGAGCACGGTGATGGTCTCCAGGCAGTCTTGCCAGTAGACCACGGTAACGTGCAACAGATTGATTCCCGAGGCTTGGGCTTCGATAAAGTATTCGCGAGTTGGTAGCGGGTATTGCACACCGTCAACGTAGAATTGTTTGGTCATGGTTTAGATGGCTCCTGCGGCGCTGTAGACAGTTTTGATCTTGGTATAAAAATCAATAGCGTACTTGCCTTGCTCTCGAGGTCCGAAAGACGACATCTTGACGCCGCCAAAAGGCACGTGGTAATCGGTGCCCGCGGTCGCCAGATTTACCATCACGCAACCGCTCTGCGCCTGGCGTTTGAAATAATTGGCGCGGGCTAACGATTTGGTCATGATGCCAGCGGTGAGGCCAAATTCGCTGTCGTTGCAAATAGCCAGCGCTTGCGGCAGATCGTCGAAAGTCTGCAAGCAGGTTATGGGCGCGAACATTTCCTCGCGGTTGACGCGCATGGTGTTGTTGGTGTTGGCGAAGATGGCAGGCGCACAATAAAAGCCCTCGGGAGCGTCCACTGGCAGCTCGCCTTGATAGACCAATTCGGCGCCTTCGGTTTTCGCCAACTCGAAATATTGTTGGTTCGATTGCAATTGCTGGGCGCTGACGCAAGGGCCGATTTTGCTTTCAGCCGCCAAGGCTGGGCCGACTTTGAGCGCCGAACTCGCGGCGATGAACTTCGCCAGGAACTCATCGTAGACTTTATCTTGCACCAATATCCGCGAGCTCGCCGTGCACTTTTGCCCAGTGGAGCCGAAAGCGCCATTGGCAGCGCAGGCGGCGGCGAGGTCTAGATCGGCGTCGTCTGCGACCACTAGGGCGTTCTTGCTACCCATCTCTAATTGGAAAGGGCACAAACGCGCGCTGGCAGCAGCGGCGATGCCTTGACCCACAGCCAGGGAACCGGTAAAGCTGACCGCGTCGATGGCTGCGTGCTCAAGCAGAGCTTGCCCGACGACTCTACCCGAGCCCAACACCAACTGCACCACGCCCGCAGGCAGGCCGCATTCTTGCATAATCTCTACTAAGGCGCAGGCGCAACCTGGGGTCAACTCGGCTGGCTTGAACACCACGCTATTGCCAAAGGCTAGCGCTGGGGCGATCTTCCAGGCTGGCAGCGCCAATGGAAAATTCCACGGCGTGATCACCAGCACCGTGCCCACCGCTTCGCGAATAACCTCTACTTCGACTCCAGCGCGCACCGAGTCGGCAAAGTCGCCCATCTGCCGCCAGACTTCGCCAGCGTAGTACTGGAAGAATCGCCCGGCGCGCTCGGCTTCGCCCACGGCTTCGGGCAAAGTTTTGCCTTCCTCGCTCGCCAACAGCTCGCCTAGTTGTTGTTTACGGTCGATCAGCGCGTTACCTACCTTCATTAACACATCGGCGCGTTGCTCCATCGGCGCCGCCGCCCATGAGCGCTGGGCTTCTTGAGCGCCCACCGCTGCTGCCACCGCCATCGCGGCGTCGGCGCCTTGCAGTTCGCCCAAAATCTGACGGCAATCCGAAGGGTTGATATTAGCTCGTAGCTCGGGTCCTGCGCGCCACTCGCCGTTTATAAAGCATTGGTAATAGTTGTTCATGTTTATGTCGTTTATTGCTAAGAGCGACATTCTAAAGCTGGCAAGGGCACTCAGTCGAAGGGTTGCGGTTTTTGTGCAGGATAACGCCGATAGACTAGGCCTTAGAACTTTCTAGATAGTCCTACCACGCCGTTTTAGAAACAGCTACAGCCCGGATGTGGCGCCCTTGATCGCCAAATACTCTCGCTAAGCTCATCTGCTAGTTTTGGCTAGGCAGACTAAGCTCGCAGGGCTCATAGCTTTACCCGATTGCTGCTGATGGCGCGGTTGACAATACTCGGGCAATTCATACCATCTCGCCCTCGGAAATTCGGGGTATAGCGCAGTCTGGTAGCGCGCCTGCTTTGGGAGCAGGATGTCGGGAGTTCGAATCTCTCTACCCCGATACTCAAGTTTGGTCGAATCCCCCGATGCGCCATTCTCGAGCGCCTGTAGCTCAACCGGATAGAGCAACGGCCTTCTAAGCCGTAGGCTGCAGGTTCGAGTCCTGCCAGGCGCGCCAATGTTTGCTGTGCCGACAGCATGACTGATAAAATTTACCAGCCAACGGTGGGTGTAGCTCAGCCAGGTAGAGCCCCGGATTGTGGTTCCGGTTGTCGTGGGTTCGAGTCCCATCATCCACCCCATCTTCAAAGCGGAAGTGGCGGAATTGGTAGACGCGCTGGATTTAGGTTCCAGTGTCTTTGACGTGAGAGTTCGAGTCTCTCCTTCCGCATTATTTTTTACACATTCTATTAAGTGAACTATGGCTTCAGAATCTGCAGCAGCGAACGAGTTAATGAAAGAGTACGATTTAGTCGTGCCTTGGGAGCAAATAGCCTCAGACGCCATAACCGAGCTCAAGAAGCTACAGCGCGAGCGCGCTCTGCCAGGATTTCGCCCCGGCAAAACGCCCATCGCACTGCTACTGCGTCAATTCGGTAGTAGCATTCAAGAGAATTGCGCGCGCGATAAATTACAGACCATCTTTGACGAACGCATCGCCGCCGATGGCTGGCAACTCGCTGCTTTTATCGATGTGAGCTTGAGTAAAGCTGATTGGCAGGGCGATAGTCTGTTTCGTGTCAAATTCGAGGTGCAACCCAATATAGAACCCATCGAATTTGCCAGTATGAATTACTTGGCTTATGAGCATAAGCCTGTGGAGTTTAGCGCTGCAGAGCTTGATGAGGAATTGCTCAAAGTAAAAATAACTAACGGTGGTGAGCCGGCCGCTATGTTAAGTGGCGAGAACGATTATTTGCAGTACGGCGATGTTGTTTATGTCGGTATTTATGAGCTTACCAGTGGAGCTGACGACGAAGATCCTGCGGAAGATTTACTGGACGCAGAAGAATTGCAACAAGTCGGCGAATTACTGGGCGAAACTGCTCTGACTGACAACATGCACTGGCGGAATATTGTTCGCTTTGAGCCAATGTATTTTGGCATGGCTAATAAAAAATTGGAGGCGCAGGCTCCTTGCGTAGCTGACTTCGCCAATCAAAAAATTAAGGCTAGCCAATATACCATAATTAAAACTGCTGATAGTACAAGCTGCTTGAAGGTGGAGACTATGTTTGCTAAACGTTATCCTAATTTAGACGCGCTTGACGACGCCCAAGTAGCGGAGTATGACCTGCCCGACATAACTAACGTCGATCAGTTGCGCGCGGCGATTATTCGCAGTTTTCAAGCTCAAGACGAAGTTACGCTCTATGAACTTGAGAGTGGCGCCTGCGCTACTAGTCTCTATTTTTATTTCCGTGATTTAGCTCTGCCGCAATCTTGGTTGTACACCGAAATTAACAATATGCGCGAGCGCGACATAGAGCAGGCTATGAATGATCAGCGGGTCAAGCGCGCGCAGGCGGAAAAATACATCTCGGACTATGGTGATTATTTCTTTCGCGCACGTAGCGAGCTGGTGCTGCGGTTGGTACGCGCTAAGTACTTGGAGCATTACAGCGCTCAATTGCCAGAGATGGGCGCGGCAGAAGTAGATGCCTATTTGCAGGCGCACTACGAAGCCAATATGGACTTGTCATTTCGTAGCTTTTTCAGCATAGGCAATAAGGCTAAGCAGCTACACCACAAAAAAGAGACATACGACGAATATCGCCATGATCCAGCTAAATCAGAACTAATAAAGCAACAACTGCGCGAGCGCGAGTTGGCGAAGCTATTCGTCCGTGAAGCCAAAGCTCTCAGCAGAGAGCAATGGCAAGAGTTCATCGTGCAGGAGCGGGCTAGTGCAGAGACCGAGGAGTCAGCAGGTGATGCGGAGGCGCAGGCTGCAGAAGTTTCAGAGCTGCCAGCACCTGCGGAACGCTAGGCAGTGCTGCTGAGGCTAGGTGCCATTTAACGCACCAGTTCTACTTTACTCACTTCGCTTTGAGGGGGCTTGAGGTTGTTTTACTTCTCAGCTTCTTTGCCATTTCATAATTGCGCGGTGTCTTACAGTATGGGCGGCAGAAACGCAGTGTACGCTGTATTAAAGCCGTCGACAGCGTAGCCGCAATCATGGTGCGCCCATAGACTGTACTCAGATAGCATAAACTCTGAGCCTGTCTACTGCTTCATATTCTTCTCCAAGATAAGTGCTCGAGCATTGCTGCTCTAATTCCCTATTGCAATCATGCACTAGCACAAAGCTACCAGCACTAGCTATATTTGCAGCGGTATTAATGCTTTGTAACCTTCCCGGATCGTCATTCTTGTTGCCTGCTGGGGCGTCTACCAAAATTATGTCCCACTGGAAATTCTGTACATCGTCTGGAAGCTCCAACTGCGGAATACTGGCTATGTCTTTTCTCCAGTTCGTCAAGGTGGTGCCATATGTCACGGTATATGCCTTCAAGCCTGGTACCCTGGCTTTTATTTTGTCTAACCAATAGTTGTTATCCTCAATAAAAACATTCCTGCCAAATGGGTTTAGAGCTTGCCACAAGATACTATCGTTACCCACTCCAAATACTAGCAAATTGCAATTGGGTTTATGCCGAATCAAAGTGGTTATTTTCTTTATCTCTTTAACGCTCAACTGAATTTTGTTTACTTTTCTCATAGCAATGAGCAGATAATCATTATTGCGCCAAAGCCAAAGATTTAGGAAAATTTTGCCTAGCAAAATTCTTCTAATTTTAGAAAATTTTCTTTCCATTGCTAATTATTTCAATCAATTAAGTCTATGCGGTAGTTCAATAATATTTGCCAGCTTTCTTAAACCAAGCTGAGATTAGTTATAGCCATTAGTGTAAAATTATCACCTTGCATTTAGTCGATGATATATCAAGAAAAGTTATTTTGCTTAAGCCTATCGCCTATCATAGCTAATCATCCCGAGCGTATGCCCTAAAAATGGAAACAAAATGTCTCTTTTTGCACGTAGCCTCAAGTTAGGCAAAAATTTCACTCTATCGCAAAGTTTTCGGCGTATCTACGCGCTGTTCGTGGCGCGCAACTTGGAATATTTTCGCGACCGCGCCGCCTTCTTCTGGGGCATTGGCTTTCCAGTGTTGGTGATTATCGGCTTTGCCTTCGCCTTCAGCGATGGCGACACGCGGCTTTACAAAGTCGGCGTGCTCGACTTGGTGGCGAGCTCCGAGCGCCAATTCGCCCTGCAGCAAGCGCAGTACACTAACTTCGTTGACATCGACGATTTGGCTTCGGGTATTGTCAAAGTCGAACGCCACGGCATCGACCTGCTTATCGACACCGAGTTGCGGCGCTACTGGGTCAACGAAAGTTCGCCCAAAGGTTATGTGCTCGAGCATATGCTGCGGAGCTTGAATAGCGGAGCTACGCAATACCAACGCATCGCGGTCGACGGCGCCGCCGTGCGTTACGTCGATTGGGTGCTGCCTGGAGTGCTGGCGATGAACATGATGTTCACCGCGCTCTGGGGCATCGGCTTCGTCATCGTGCGCTACCGCAAAAATGGTGTCTTGAAGCGACTACGCGCCACCCCGGTCAACGCGGTGGAATTTTTGCTGGCGCAATTGTTGTCGCGGATTTGGATAATCGTTGGCGTCAACGCTCTGATATTTGTACTGCTCGATCAACTGGTCGACTTTCGCATGTACGGCAGCTACTGGGATTTGCTGCTGGTGTTCACCATCGGCTCTTTGAGCTTGTGCAGCCTGGGCTTGATAGTGGCAGCGCGCATTTACAACGAAGAGCTAGCGTCGGGCTTGCTCAATTTCTTTAGCTGGCCGATGATGTTCTTATCTGGAGTTTGGTTCTCATTGGAAGGCGCGCATCCTTTAATCTTGCAGTTGGCGCAGCTATTGCCGCTCACGCACTTGATCGACGCCATGCGCGCGATCATGATCGATGGCGCCAGCCTTTGGGAGGTGAGCCCACAACTGCTGGTACTGACGGCGCTATCGGTACTATTTTTGGCAGCAGGAGCCAAGCTCTTTCGCTGGGAGTAAAGCTTCCACAGTAGTCCTGTCTGCTATTTAGCCAGATATGGCTGTAGGCTAATACCGCGCGCTCGCCTCATGGTTGCAATAAGCGTAATTGCTTACGTTTATTGCCGTCATGAAAAAATCTCTAGCCCGCATTGCCGC
The DNA here is from genome assembly GCA_965229495.1 of Gammaproteobacteria bacterium. Taxonomy (GTDB): domain Bacteria; phylum Pseudomonadota; class Gammaproteobacteria; order CBDBNL01. The sequence continues at coordinate 1,737,036 of OZ245880.1, read as the reverse complement.
CATCAGCTTAGCAGTCGCCGCGCTCGGCGTGCAAGCGCAACAATACTGCCGCAGCGACGACAGCCTATCCCCCGATAGATTCCAATTCAACGAAGACGGCCTAGTGACCGACACCGTTACTGGCTTGCAATGGCAGCGCTGCATAGTCGGTCTGCAGTACAACGATGTTGTCGGACGCTGTGTCGGTATGCCCAGGCGCTACAGCTTTAACGAGGCCGAGAGTTTCGCCGAGCTCGAAAGCGAACGCAGCGAATTCGGCTGGCGCGTGCCCAGCCGCGACGAGTTGGCGAGCCTGGTTATAAGCGATTGCCGCCACCCAGCCTTGGATACCAGCGCCTTCCCCAACACGCCCATATCAAGCTTCTGGAGCAATAGCGTATCGCCGAACGTCTCGGAATTTGCTTGGGCGGTGTACTTTGGCGACGGCGAAAGCAGCTACATGCTCACCAGCGACCGCTTGTACTTAAGGCTAGTGCGCGGCGACCTGACTTCATTGGAGCTGATAGAGTCAGCTGAAGCGAGCTTGACTACCGATACTGCTAATAACTAATTCCTGCCCCACGTAGCATCGGGATTATTGTAAAGACTCAAGCGTTGTCATAAGGGTGTTGCGCGAAGCGGCGTTATCGTATAGACGTAGTTCTGGCGCCTGCTCGCGGGCGCACCGAGCGTAATTAGCGTCTCTTAGCACTTTTTCTATAGCCTCCCACCAAGCTTGAGGCGTGCTCGCGGGCATAACCATCGCTTGCGGCAGGAGTTCAGTCGCTCCTACTTTGTCCGAGCAGATTACTGGCTTGCCGCAGGCTGCTGCCTCTAATGCCGATCTTCCGAATTCCTCTATGTGCGCCGGTAACACAAACACATCTAGTATCTGATAATACTGCTGCACGGCGTTAATCGACGGCGCAAACAGCACTCTATCTTCCAAATCCAGATCACGCACCCGCAGCCGGTAGTGCTTACTTTTGTCAGAGCCAGCCACCAATAAAAATACTCCGCTGATCCCGCAAGACTTGGCATAAGCAAAGGCCTCTAGCAGCACGTCAAGGTTACGTTTTCGAAAGTTCCCAGAGGTTATCAAGCCGACAACCAATGATTCCTCTGGTAAACCGATTGAGCTCTTAAAGCTTTTATCAGCGGCGTGCTCGACGTGAAAACGCTCGCTGTCATAGCTCGGGTAAATAACTTTGATTTGCCTCGGGCTTAAGCCAAACCTATCGATAAAGTCTTGGCGCATCAGCTGCGAATTAGCTATTAACAGCTCAAACGATTGCGCGCGTAGGATTTCTGCGTGCATTGCTGCGGCGTCGTTGATAGCGCTATTTGGCATCAGCTCTGCTGCCAAGTGAATGCAATTGTGCAAAAAGCAAAGGTCTTGGTGGACGATGTCGCCATGACCTACCACCAAGTCAGGGTCTAACTGTTGTATCACCCGCTCGGCTTGAGCGCAGAACATCGCTCGTCGCTTGGCTCTGGAAAGTAACCTGGAATAATACGGCAGGCTTATCGGAATAATCTTTACGCTTGAATTTTGCAATAGGCCAGCGTCGGCTTTTTCGCAAATTAGCAATATTTCGTTGTTGAATCCTTCTAATAAGTCGATCTCGTTCAGCACCTGCTTGGGCACACCCGAGCGTATCGACGTCATATTCCTCTGAGTGATTGCAACCTTGGCTCGTTTGCCGAGGTCTAACACATTTTTTAAGCGCATAGCGCTCACCCAAAGATAGATAGAAATTGCATTTGAACTCTTTCGAAGGTTTCAGGTTCTGTCATGGCAAGCCATAGCTTAATAGAAGCATTGACCATGTACTCCGAATTTGACACTACCTTCGTCCTCCATGTTATTCTGGCAAGATAGTGCCTGGCATTACTGTTGTCTTGTTATATGCTGATCGTGTGCCGTTTACCAATGACATGCCGTTCTGCTGGAAAAACTTTCGAAAATGCATCCCAATCGTCCGTATAAAAAATACACTTGTTTAGGTGCTTGACTCTGTCATACAGCCTGCGGAAGGTTGCAGCATCACGACCACCTGTGATCCAGGCCACGGTTCGCCCTGTGCTACGATCCAACGCTTTGATGATCCATTTTTTGTTTTTTTTGAGCCGATAAAATGCCACATCTCGTCGAACTCCATTTCCTGGATGCTACCTGATACTGCAGGTTCTGGCAACTGGTCTGCAGCTTCACGTATCCAACGATAAGTAAGTGAACGAGACACACCAAATAGACGGCCTAACATCCCATATGAGGATTTGCACACTGAATACATAATCACAGCCAATGCTTTTTTAGCCACTAAATCAGCGTGGACGCGACCATCGCCGATTACAAAGTTGTATCGACAATCCTTGCATAGCCAGCGAGCTTTGCCTCGCACTGTGCCATTTTTAACGCAGTTACCGCCACTGCATCTTTTACAATTAATATCAGTCATTTCAATAGCCCTCTGTAAAGTTAAAACATTGGGAAATATTGTAAATATATCTATCTATGTGTCAACACTCTCGATTTTAGTACTGTGGGTTTGGGGTGTTGTGTGCTGGTGTTGCTTAGTCGGAGGTGGTTAGGAGTTTGTTGATGGGGTAGCGGCGTTCGAGGTTGGCGGCGCTTGCGCTTACGCGTAAGCCCAGGGCGGCCTGGCGGCGTTTGTATTCGTTGGCTTCGACGCGCTGGCATATCCAGCGTACTTGCTCTAGGTCGTAACCAGCGGCGGCGATGGCCTCGGGGGATTGGTTCTGGTCAAGGTACATTCGGAGTATGGCGTCCAACAGTTCGTACTCGGGTAGGTTGTCGCTGTCTTTCTGCCCAGGTAACAGTTCGGCGGTGGGTTGTCGAGCGATGATGGCTTCGACTATTGCTGGTGCGCGCGCGTTACGCTGGCGCGCTAACTGCCAAACTTCGGTTTTGTACAGGTCTTGCAAGGGCGCGATCGCCCCAGCCATGTCGCCGTACAAGGTGGCATAGCCCATGGCGGATTCGCTTTTATTGCTGCAAGCGACTACTAAGGCGCCGCTAGCATTGCTGCAAGCCATGAGCACTAGCGCCCGCGCCCGCGCCTGCGAATTCTGCACGACCAGGCTTTGCTGGGCGACGTCGGGTGGCAAGCTCGCGAGCAGGCTCTCGACTACGCTATTGATGGGGATAACCTGTAATTCGATGCCCAACAAATCCGCCTGCGCGCGCGCCAAGTCCAAGCTCTCTTGCGAGCTGAATTTGTACGGTAAGGCGTAGGCGCGCACGTTGGCGCTACCGAGGGCGTCGACCAGCAACGCTGCGCATAGCGCCGAATCAATACCTCCAGATAAACCTAACAAGGCTTGCTGGGCGCCGCTAGCACGGAAATAGGCACGAATGCCCAGCACTAGAGCATCGTAGGTTACGGCGAGTTCGTCTGGCGGTGCCGGATGGAAAACATGATAGATGCCTGAGGCTCGTAGGCCGTCGTTACTGAGTTCGAGCTCGGCGAGGTCTAGGTCGAAATGGCGCGCGCGGTATGCCAGGGTGCCGTCCTGGCTGTAAGCCTGCGAGTCGCCATCAAAGATTAATTCGTCTTGAGCGCCGTAGCCGTTGACGTAGATTAGTGGCACTTGGGTCTGGGCGCAGAAGGCTTGCGCTACGTCTTGACGCTGGCGGCTTTTGCCGCGGGCAAAGGGCGAAGCCTGCGGGGCGAGCACGCAATCGCAAACGCCGCTGTGCAAGTGCGCGTAGGCGCGCTCGTGCCAGATGTCTTCGCACACTAGCAACGCCAGGCGCCAGCCTTTGCAGGTGAAGACTTTGAGCTCGGGCGTCTCGGGGTTTTGGAAGTAACGGCGTTCGTCAAAAACACCATCGTTGGGCAGAGCGTATTTATGGTATTGGCACAAGACTTCGCCGCGCGCTACTGCCACCGCCGAATTCATCAAGGCGCCATCGGCGCGGCGCAGCGGTAAGCCGAATACCAGGACGGTGTCGATGCTGCTGCTCGCACGGACTATGTCCTGGTAGACCCTTTGGCAGCGCTCGATAAAACCCGAGCGCAACCACAAATCGCGGGCGTGGTAGCCGCTGATGAAGAGCTCCGGGAACACCACCACGTCGGCGCCCTCTTCGTTCACAGAGCGCGCGATGCTCAGTAATGCTTCAGCGTTCGCCTCGCAAGCGCCGAGGCGAAATTCGAGCTGCGCCATGGCTATGCGCATTGTTGGTTTATCGCTGTTCATAGTGCCTACAAATAAACCCAACTAGCCAACCCCAGGAAAGTAACGAAGCCGGTTACGTCGCTGACTGTGGTCAAAATTACGCCGCCGGCCAAAGCGGGGTCGATGCGGAGCTTTTCCAGCAGCAATGGCAGCAGAACTCCTGTGAGAGCCGCGACCAGGATATTGACCAGCAAAGCCACCGCGATGATCATGGCTATTAGCCAATCGCCGAACCAGAGCGAAGCCAGCGTGCTAACCACCAAAGCCCAGAGCACGCCGTTGCTCAAGCCCACCCGCAGCTCGCGCTTGAGGACAAAATCGACATTAGCCCAGCTGATTTGCCGCATGGCTAGCGCGCGCACCATTATCGTCAAGACCTGAGTGCCGGCTATGCCACCCATGCTCGCGACTATCGGCATCAGTATCGCCAGCGCCACGACTTTCTCTATGGCGGCGTCGAAGAGGCTGATAGCCAGGGAGGCGAGGATGGCAGTGAGCAGGTTGATGCCCAGCCAGCGCGCGCGCGAGCTTATTACTTTGTCCCAGCTAGCGAAAGTGTCCTCGCTGCTCGAGAGGTACGCCATGTTGAACATGCGGTCGTCGGAGGTCGAGCGGATCAAATCGAGCACGTCGTCGATGGTGATGCGTCCTAAGAGCCTATCGTCGGCGTCGATCACTGGCGCCGACACCAGGTCCTGGCGCTCGAAAATTTCGGCGACTTCGTCGGCGCTTTGGTCGACTTGAAACACGGCGACGTCGGTCGCCATGACTTCGCGCACCAGCGTGGTCGGCGGCGAGACCAGTAACTTCGACAGACTTAATAAGCCGAGGAATTTGCCGTGGGCGTCGACTACTAATAAGTTATCGGTGGCGTCGGGTAAATAATCGTGCCGACGGAGATAACGGAGTACGACCTCCAGGGTGATGTCGGCGCGGATGGTGACCATTGAGGTATCCATCAAGGCGCCAGCGCTGCGCTCGGGGTATTGCAAGACCCGCTCGACCCGCTGCCGATCCTGCCAGTGCATATCGCTCAGAACCTGCTCGATGATGCGCTCCGGCAATTGCTTGAGGATGTCGACCAGGTCGTCAGTATCCAGCGAGCTCAAGGCGCTGGAGATGGCGTCGGGGTCCATCGCCTCCAGCATATCCGCGCGTACTTCCTCGGAGAGATAGGGCAAAACCCCGGCGGCCTGCTCGTCGTCGAATAAGCGCCAGAGCAGAGCCCGCTCCGCTGGTGGCAAAGACTCGATCAAGCTGGCAGTGTCCCCAGGGTGGATGTTGGCTACGAAAGCTAGCGCTTGCGTGAAGGCGCCGCGATCGAGCGCGCTGAGCAGAGTATCAAAATTACTCTTGTTCATATGCTTGCTGGGAGTCTGGGGGAGCTAGGGCTGGGGTTTGATAAAACTAAGAAGTTGGCGCGATGCAATTAGTGCATTTAAGTTTATCTTATAGCATTATTCAGTGGTGAATGCTAAATCCAGTGTGTTAGGATTTGCGCCCACCACGCGCAAGGCGTATCTCAATATCAAGCTATATCACAGAATGCGATTCATCAATCCACGCACTGACTTTGCTTTCAAGCTTATCTTCGGCTCCGAGGCTGATACTGCTATGCTAATCAGCTTGCTCAACGCCGTGCTCCCCGATTCGGAGAACCGGACTATCACGCATATCGACATTCTCAACCCTTATAACCCACCGAAGATCGCTCTGCTAAAAGATAGCTACTTGGATTTACGCGCCCGCGACGCCAACGGCAAGCACTATTTGATAGAGATGCAGGTGGCTAATATCAAAGGTATGCAAAAGCGCGTGTTGTACAACGCCTGCAAGCAATACGGCAATCAGCTTGATCGGGGCGATAATTACACCAAGCTTAACGAGGTTATCGGTATTACCTTCACCGACTTCGTGCTTTTTGACCGTACGCCCGAGCTCCGCAATAGCTTTATGCTCCGCGACAGCGCGGCTAATCTCTACAGCTCGGACTTGGAATTGGTGTTCATCGAATTACCCAAATTTAACGTAGATAAAGATCAATTGCATTTGTTGAGCAACGATTTTGATAAGTGGCTGTACTTCCTCAAGCACGCCGATGATTTATCGGCACGACCGGCTGAATTCGACGACGACCAAGCAATTTGCTTGGCCTTTGACGCTGCCAACAAAGCTAATCTCGACAAAGACGAATACCAGCTCTACGAAGACAACCTGGCTCTGACCCGCGACCGTCGCGGTGAGATCGACTACGCTCTTGATGTTGGTCACGAGACGGGTTTGCAAAAGGGTCTGGCTAAGGGGTTGGCTAAGGGACGGGTCGAGGGAAGGGCTGAGGGGTTGGAGAAGGGTCGATTCGAAGGCGAGCAGTCTGGGCGCGAACAGCGCGAGCGCGAATTGGTGCTACAGGCGCACAACGAGGGCTGGAGCATACAGCGCATCAGCAAATTTTTCGCCCTCAGCGTGGAATTAGTGCAGAGTATTATCGATGCTAAATAAGCAGCAGGCTGGTGCCGTTCTTGGGGCTTCGGTAGGTTCCTCGGGCGCGAGCTTTAAGGTGGGCGCGTTGTGCACGAGTTTTCGGCTGCTGCTCGTAGCTGCTCTTGTGCTTAGCTCGATTTTGCTTAGCTCGGTGGCGCACGCGCTCGAGGAGTACGCCACTGGTCCCAAGGTTGTCCAGGACGGCACTATCTGGTCTTTCATGCCCTTGGCGCGTTTTAGCCAAAGCGTGGCAGTGCTGGATTACGACCCCACTCCCGAGAGCGTACGCGCCCGACGCGCCGCCACCGATGAGGAAGACACGGAGGCCTTGCGCGCCATTCCCGTGTACTGGCGCCATATCCTCGCCGAGTTGGAGCTGGCTTATGTTTATATTGACCTCTACGCTCGCTTTGATCCTCGGAGATTCCGAACGGAAATTACCAGCGTGCAAATAGCGCCCAGCGACCCCGACGACTGTGGCTATTGCCAAGTGCTCTGGGATCGCGCTACTAACCAATACGCGCTGGTGCAAAACATCATCATCGTTGGTCTCAACGAGCCCGAGCTCACCCCTGAGATCGCGCGCATCGCTGGAGCCGACCTGGTCGACTACGGCGAGCAGATCGCCACCATGCGCGCACCCGAAACCAAAGACATTTACGCAGTCTACCAACGCCTGCTGGACATGGGGCATCTGCGCTTTGTCAACCTCGCCATAGTCCGCTAAAGTAGTTGCGCGGCACTTTCCTGGCAACGCCGCCAGTAGGTTTTGGCTAAGTGCTTCAGGTCGCTGGTAGTAGCGAGCGGTAGACGGACGCCATTGCCGGTGCGAGCTGGTCTGCTGAGGAATTGCTGTGGATTTGCTGCGAGCTGGCGCCATGAATCCAGACTGCAGCGCTGGTGGCAGCAAAGCTGGAGCAGCCTTGCGCCAGGAGCGCGGCTATGGCGCCGCTGAGTACGTCGCCGCTGCCAGCGCTGGCGAGCGTGCTGCGAGCATTGGCATTAATAACGCCACGACCATCGTTGGCGGCAACGACGCTATCCGCGCCTTTGAGCAAGACGGTGCAACCAGCCAGGCGCGCTGCTGTGGCGCAGGCTTGCCAGCGGTCTGGTACGCCGCTGGCGAGCGCTGGAAAGAGTTGACGGAATTCGCCGAAGTGCGGGGTTAATACGACTTCCGAATGCAGCAACTCAAACAGAATATGCGGGTCGGCGGCAAAGGCGCTGAGCGCGCCAGCGTCGAGCACGCAAGGGATACGGCTGGCGAGTAAGCGGGCGATGCGTTGGCGCAACTTATCGCTGGGCTGACAACCGCAGCCGACGACTAGAGCGCGGTATTTACGCAGGTCGCCGCTACGCCGAGCTGGCTGCGCTAGCTGCACCCAAGCGGGATTAGCCAATGCACCATTGCCCGCTGTCGGCGTCAGCGCCAGATAAGAGGCCCCCAGGGCTTGGGCGCCAGCGGCAGCCAGGCTTGCCGCGCCAGCATAATCGGCGCCGACTTCAAGATAAACGGGAGCGCGCTGGTATTTGTGCGCGTCTACTGTTGGCAAGGTGAGGTTATCGCGCCAGAGCTCGGGGTCGTTACGCCACAGAGTCGGTGGGTCGCTTTGCAGGGCTGCGGCGTCGATGCCGCAATCGAGTATTTGCCAGCGTCCGCCAATGTCGCGGCCTGGTAGCAATAGCTGGCCGCGTTGGCTGCGGAAGAAAGCGTAAGTTACATCGGCGCGCAGGGCGTAACGTTGCTGGTCTCGGGCATGGACGCTGCCGAGCACCGCGCCGCTGTCAGCGTCGACGCCGCTGGCGATGTCGAGGGCGACTTTGGTGCAATCGATGCCGTTGTAGCGCTCGGCGAATTCCTGTAACTCAGCATCGAAGGCGCGCGTCAAGCCGGTGCCGAATAGTGCGTCGACCAAGACTGCGCTGTAATCCAGGTCGGCGGCTGCCAAGCCGACCTGGCAACAATACTCGGGGAGCTCGGCGCGCAGGAGGCGCCAAAAATAGTCGTTATCCGGGCTTTGCCGACTATCCGAGCTCAAGAATACGCGTAGCGCGTAACCATTCCGATGCAGATGCAGCGCTGCCACCATGCCATCGGCGCCGTTGTTGCCTGGGCCGCAAACGACGCTGATGTCGCCGTCCAAGGCTTGCTGCTGCATTAGCTGGGCGATCTCTTGGGCAGCGTTGCCACCAGCGGTCTCGATCATTTGCCGCTCGCTGACGCCGGAATCTCGAGTGTGCTGCTCGGCGGCGCGCATCTGCTGGCGCGTTAGTAAGCTCTGGCTGGAATAGGGATGGAACACGCGATGTGATTTTGCTTATGAAATTGGTCGTGAGCGGTTATAGTCGTACCTAGGATAATCTAAAAATAGGGAGACTAGCTATGGACTTGCAATTCACCGAAGAACAACTACTCATTCAACAGACCGCGCGCGATTTTGCCCGCGACGTGCTCGCGCACAATATCGCCGCTCTCGACAAACACGAGGGCAGCGATGTCTACAACCAGAACCTCGCCGCCCTATCCGAGCTGGGATTTATGGGGATGCTGGTGGACGATAAGTGGGACGGCAGCAACGTCGGCTCGGTTGCCTACGTGTTGGCGGTTACCGAAATTGGTCGGGTGTGCCCGTCGACCGCTGTCGCTATGTCGATCAACAACCTGATATCGAGCCTGCTCAACGATTTCGGCAGCGAGCAGCAGAAGCAGCGCTTTCTCCAGCCGCTTTGTAGTGGGCAAATGGCGAACGCTTCTTTTGCCCTCACCGAGTCTGCGGCGGGCTCCAACCCCGCGCAAATGCAGACTTCTGCTAAAGCCAGTAGTCGAAACGGCGTTCAAGGCTGGGTGGTCAACGGCACCAAGCAATGGATAACCAACGGCGCTATCGCCGATTTCTTTGTCGTTTGGGCGCGTACCGACCCCGAGGCTGGTGGCGGTAAGGGCATTAGCTGTTTGATCATCGAGCGCGATAATCCCGGGCTGAGCTTGGGGCCGAACGTCGAGAAAATGGGGCAAAGAGGTAACCCGACCAACGAGGTGATTTTGCAGGATTGCTTTGTCCCCGAGAGCAATATCATCGGCGCCGTGCACCAGGGTTTTCGCTACGCTATCGGCGGCTTGGTCGGCGGGCGGCTGGGAGTGGCAGCGCTGGCTTTGGGTATTGCCACCGAGGCTCTGGAGTTTGCTGGTAAGTACATGCTGGAGCGCGAGCAATCCGGCAAAGCCATCATCCATCATCAAGGCTTGCAGTGGCAACTCGCCGAGAGCTACACCGAGCTCGAGGCGGCGCGGTTGCTGCTATTGCAAGCGGCTTGGCGTAAAGATGCAGGTCTACCTTATACCAAGCAAACTTCCATGGCGAAGCTCTATTGCACTGATAGGGGCAACGCGATTTGTTACCACGCGCTGCAGATGCTCGGCGGCTACGGCTACGTTAGCGATTTTCCTATGGAGCGCTTCACGCGCGATATTCGTATAACCAGCATTTACGAGGGCACCAGCGAGATTCAAAAGCTCATAATTGGCCGTGAGCTGGTTAAGGAGTTGCAAGAGCTTTAGGCTTGGGACTAAGCTTGGTCTTGAATCCAACGCGCGGCCTTCTCGGCGATCATCAGGGTGGGGCTGCAGGTGTTGCCGCTGACTAGAATCGGCATGACGCTGCAATCGACTACTCGTAGCTGAGCCACCGAGCGCAAGCGCAGGCGCGAATCGACCACCGCCATAGGGTCGGCTTGCGCGCCAGAGCAGATTCCCATCTTCAAGGTGCCAGCAGGGTGGAAGATGGTGGTGGAGATGTCACCGGCTCGATGCGCCAATTCTTCCATGCTGTTGAACTGCGTACCCGGCGCGTATTCCTCGGGTGCGTAGGCTTGCAGCGCCGGTTGCTGGACGATGCGGCGTGTGAGCTCCAAAGCTTCGGCGGCGACTTGGCGGTCTGCGTCGGTGCTCAGGTAATTGAAGTTGAGCTTGGGCGCGACTGAGCTATCGGGGCTCTGAATGGCGACGCTGCCGCGGCTGGTGGGGTTTAGATCGCAGACGCTGGCGGTGAAGGCGTCGAATATGTGCAAGGGCTCGCCAAAGGCGTCGAGGCTGAGCGGTTGCACGTGGTATTGCAGATTGGCGTAAGGTCGATCCGGGTTGCTGCGGGCAAAGGCGCCGAGCTGCGAGGGCGCTGAGCTCATCGGGCCGCGACGACCGCAGAGATACTGCAAGCCAATTCGGGCTTTGTCGAGCAGGCTGCTGGTGCTGGTGTTGAGAGTGGTGGCGCCTTTGATTTTGTAGACTGGGCGGATTTGCAGGTGATCCTGCAAATTGGCGCCGACTCCAGGTAGGTCTGCCAAGACGTCGATGCCGTGCTGACGCAGCAGGTCGGCGGGACCGACTCCCGATAGCTGCAAAATCTGCACGCTGCCGATGCTGCCAGCGCTGAGCACGACTTCCTTGCGCGCGGTAAATTGTTGCTTGCTGCCGCCTTGGCGCAACTCGACGCCGCTGCAGCTGAGGCTGCCATCGGCGCGGCGGTCAATCTGGAGTTTGTTTACTTGAGCGCTGTGGATGAGGGTCAAGTTTGGTCGCGACAATACCGGCCGTAAAAAGGCTTTGCTGGTGTTCCAGCGCCAGCCGTCTTTTTGATTGAGCTCGAAGTAGGCGACGCCGTGGTTATCGCCGCTGTTGAAGTCGTCGGTTGCCGGGATACCGGCTTGCTGCGCTGCGGCGACGAAGGCGTCGAGGATTTCCCAGCGCGTGCGTTGGCGGTCAACGCGCCATTCGCCACCGGCGCCGTGCAGGCGGCGGAAGTGTTCTGAGACTTCCACGGAAGCTTTGGCGTCGAAGCGGTAGTGGTCTTCGTGGGCGATGAAATCGGGTAGGCAATTGTCCCAGCTCCAGCAGTCGTCGCCTGTGAGCTCCGCCCAGGTGTCGTAATCGCGCGCCTGGCCACGCATGTAAATCATCCCGTTGATACTCGAGCAGCCACCGAGTACTTTGCCGCGCGGGTATTTAATGCTGCGGTTGTTGAGCCCAGGGTCGGGCTCGGTGTTGAATAGCCAATCGGTGCGCGGGTTACCGATGCAGTATAGATAGCCGATGGGGATGTGAATCCAATGGTAGTTATCGCGGCCGCCAGCTTCCACTAGCAGCACGCTTTTGGTCTTGTCCGCGCTCAGCCTGTTGGCGAGCAGGCAGCCGGCGGTGCCGGCGCCGACGACGATGTAGTCAAATTCTGTCGAGCTCATGGACTTTGTTGTTGATTTAGTCGGTGCGGATTATGCACCCATTGAGCGCCGTGGCGCTAGTTTGGGCTATGTTTTACTTTTAAGGCTGGCATTGCGGCTACAATCGCCAACAGGTGTTCAATGGTGAACATTCATGATGACAACTTAACAATAAATCCACGGAGAATATAAATGTTAAAAATCAAATATCTAACTACTGCAGTGCTGCTCGGAGCCTTGTTTACAAGCTCGGTGGCTTTCTCGGCGGTGAAGATTCGGGTGCAATCGGTTCTGCCTACTAAGGCCGATGAGATTGTGATGGTTAAGGATTTCGCTGCTAACGTCGCTACTCTCACCAATAACGAGGTGCAGATCGAGGTTTTGCCCGACGGCGCTATCGTTAGCGGTCGCGATATCCTTGATGCAGTCGACAAGGGCTTAGTAGAAGCTGGCTTTGCTTGGACGCACTATTGGTCGGGCAAGCACCCAGCAGCGATGCTCTTCGGCTCGCCAGTGGCTGGTGCTGGTGTCGGTATCGACAACATCGCCTTCGTATCCTGGTTCATGAACGGCGGCGGTAAGCAACTCTACGACCAGCTTTGGGACGAGATGGATATGAACATCCACGGCCTGATGCTACAGCCAGTGGGTCCCGAGGCCTTGGGTTGGTTCAAAGAGCCCATTAGCAGCATGGACGATTTCCGTCAATACCGCTTCCGTGCCCCTCCGGGCATCCCTGGTCAAACCTATAACGACATCGGCGTTGCTGCGGTCGCAATGGGCGGTGGTGATATTCTGCCAGCTCTGGAGAAGGGCACTATCGACGCCGCTGAATGGTGCTGCCCGAAACCCGATAGCGTTTTCGGCTTCCAGAAAGTATTGAAGCACTACTACCTGCAAGGTTTGCACCAAGTGGTGGTCAACGCTGATATGTATATCAACGGCGACGTTTGGAATAGCCTAACGCCAGCGCAGCAGCAAGCCATGCAGATTGCCGCTGATGCTTCGCTGATTCGCTCCTTGAGCTATCGCATCTACGAGAACGGCAAGGCGCTGAAAGACCTCACCGATAACCACGGTGTGATCCTGCACGACACCCCAGCTGATTACTTCCCAGCCTACATGAACGCCGCCCGCGCCAGCTTGGAGAAGAACGCTGCTGAAAATGCCTTCTTCGCCGAAGTCTGGAATTCGCAAAAGGCTTTCGCTGATATCGCTGTGCCTTTCTGGGCTGGAGCCCAAGCCTCCAACGCAGCTCTTGGTCAGGCTTACGCCAAATCCAAATAGCGCTAAGCGTAGCTATCAATCCATAAAGCAGTGGTCGGCGCAAGCTGGCCACTGCTTTTTTGTTACGAGCCAGGGGCAAGTGTGGCAATATTCCGCTTTATTCGGTTGCCTTTTCTGGTTTTGCTTGCCTTGGTTCCTTGGCTGTTCATCATAGGTTTGGCTGGCGGGCTCAGTGATGTTTACATAAAGTTCATTCTCGACGAAGAGCACGAGCTACCCCCAGCGGACATTGCCATCCTGATACCATCGATGCTATTCTTCCTCGCCTTGTTTTTTGAGCATCTGCCTTGCTTGAAAGCTTACGAGAGGTCGGGCTCGGGCTCTGAGAATCTATACGCCCTTGCCAAGTGGGCTTGGGTTGCGGGGATGGTTGCCAATTCGATCTTAGTGATCGCTATATTTTTTCGGGAGCAGGTAGCCCCAATACCAACTGGGTTTAGCTTCGACGAATTATTTTCAATTAGCGCTGCCTGTGCCCTGGTGTTGCCTGCGGCAGTAATTCGGTTTTGCGCGATGCTACAATGTTCCTCATACAACAGCAAGAAAGCCTAGGGTGAGCATGATGCTTTTTATTACTACAGGAATTATCGCAGCCACAATTACTATCGCGGTAATGTCGTACATCTTCCGTGACCATTTTGCGGCGATCCACTTATATCCTCCAGGGTGGACGAGATCATTTGCTCGAGCTTATTCTGGCGCTTTGCCAGATATGTATGGCTCTGAGCTAACCAGTTTTTTAGGCGGTGGCGATCTGCGCATAAATCCCGAGCATCTGATACGAGCAGATAAATTAAATCTAAAATCCAATCTTTTATTGAGCCCCAAGTACTTCCCAGATAGCGATGCGCTGCTAGCCGAGTATTTGCCAGTAGTTATCGATGGTCGGTCGACGGAGAAATTTGGCCTTAACAATGGCGACTTAGCTTGGGTGTGCAAGCGGTCGAGAGCTTTCCAAGCCGGCGATATAGTTTTGATCAAAAAAAACGCAGCGAACCAGCAGAAAGATCATGCCCTTAAAGCTCGGAGGCTGTATGCCAAAAAAGCAGGCAGCGACAGCGAATGGCTGACCTTGGCTTACGCAACGCAACAAGATTCTGAACCCAGCGTGTTGGCAATAAACCATCACTCCGAGAACGATTTCATCGGCGTGTTCACCCACAAAGTGCGCGATAATGGTGGCGCGCGCAAGTTTCAGCCGATTCCGTATAGTAAAATTAGCGCTGATCTAGAGCAAGTTAATCTTGAGCCGCTGGCGGCTTGAAGCCCCTTATTAACACGAGAGTTTTGCACAATACCGAGACCGTCTGCAAAAAGAGCGATTTTTGTTCCCAGCTAGGCGGCAAAGCGGAGTTTATTAATAATAAATGAGCATTTGCCAACAACGCTGGGGGCGAAAAGAGCCTTTTTGCAAAGGTCTCAACACAATAAAAATTATCTAAAACCCATGACCGAAGAATTAAACCCCAAAGACCTCGACATCACCGACGAGTTGATCGCCGAGAGTAGTCAGATTGATCTGAATAACCTGCCCGACGATATGCCGCCTTGGATGGCTGGCACGATCAAGGTGCTGGATACCTTTAGCATGTGGGTCGGGCATTTGGTCTGTTGGTTGCTGATACCAATCTGCCTGGCGATGGTTTACGAGGTGATCGCGCGTAAATTCTTCCTGGCGCCGACCATGTGGGCTTATGACGTCAGCCGCATGTTTTACGGCGCGCTGTTCGTGCTCGGAGCCGCCTACGCGCTGTCGCGCGGCGTGCACATCCGCGCCGATTTCATTTATCGCAATTGGACGCCGCGCACCCAAGGTCGAGTCGACGCCACGCTCTACCTGCTGCTTTACTTCCCAGGCCTGCTGATCTTCCTCTGGATGTCCATGGATTACGCGCTGGCAGCGATCATGCGCGGGGAGCGCGGTATGGATACTGCTTGGATGCCCTACATGTGGCCGATTAAGAGCACTTTGCCCGTGGGCATAGTTCTGCTACTTCTGCAAGGCGTATCCGAGTTCTGCAAGAGTTTATACGCCGCTCAACATAACCGCTGGCCCTAGCTTGGTGTTACTCCCCTAGCCAGACAAATACAACAACAAACACTTAACCATTCACCATGCTTGAAGCACTAATTAACTTACCCAGCGAACTTATCGGCGCGATCATGATCGGCGTCATGCTCTTTGCTATCTTCGTCGGCTTCCCTATCTCTTTTACGCTGATCTTCCTGGGCATGACCTTCGGGCTCTGGGGCTTTGGCGAATTAGTTTTCTACCTAATGACCTTGCAGTTCTCGGCGGTGATGCTGGAGCAAACTCTAGCAGCAGTGCCGTTGTTCATATTCATGGGCATACTCATGGAGCAAGCCGGGTTAATGGAGCGCTTGTTCAACGCCGTGCAGCTCATGCTCTCGCGCGTGAAGGGCGCCTTGTACATCGCGGTGTTGTTTGTCTCCACCATATTCGCCGCTGCCACTGGCATCGTCGGCGCCTCGGTTACCATCCTCGGCATCATGGCCGCCAAAACCATGAACCGCGCTGGTTACGACGTCAAGCTCTCAGCAGGTTCGATAACCGCTGGCGGCACCCTGGGTATTCTGATCCCGCCGAGCATCATGCTGGTGGTGATGGGTCCCATACTCGAGGTGCCAGTAACCGACCTCTTCGCCGCAGCGATCATCCCGGGCTTTATGCTCGCCTTTCTCTACACGGGCTACGCATTGATCCGTTGCCAGCTCAACCCCAAGCTCGGACCCGAATTACCACAAGAGCTACGCGCTACTGACATGATGATGGTTTGGCGCGAATTCCTCTTAGGCTTAGTGCCACCAGCGGCGCTAGTGGGCTTCTCCTTGGGTAGTATTTTGTTAGGTCTAGCGACGCCGAGCGAGGCCGCTGGCATGGGCGCCTTCGGCGCATTTTTACTCGCCGCCGCTTATCGCAAAGTTAGCTGGGCGAGCTTCCGCCAGGCTCTGGTCAAGACCCTGGAGATTTCGGCACTCATCCTGGTATTGGTCGCGGCGTCTAATTTCTTCGGCGCGGTATTCTCGCGCTTGGGCACGCCGACCATGCTCACCGAGTATTTGCTCACCCTCAACCTCCCGCCCTACGCCATCTTGTTCATGATCATGGCGCTGATATTCCTGCTCGGTTGGCCGCTGGAGTGGGTGCCTATCGTCCTCATCATAGTGCCCATCCTGCTACCCCTAGTCGATCAATTGGGCTTCAATTTGGTCTGGTTCGGAATTCTCGTTGCCGTTAATTTGCAGACGGCGTGGCTGTCGCCGCCGGTGGCGCTATCAGCCTACTTCTTGAAAGGGGTGGTGCCAGAATGGGACTTGAAGGATATCTACGGTGGGATGCTGCAATTTATGGTGATACAGCTCATAGGCTTACTGCTGATAATCTTCTTCCCGCAAATCGCCCTGTGGTTGCCTTCGGTGTTGGATGGTGGCTAGATTAACTCTTACTTAGCCACCACGCAAACGCGTGCTTAATCGCTAACTGCCAAAATACTTACGCAAGCGTACATCGGCGCTACGGGCGTGGGCTTCCATGCCTTCCTGGCGCGATATGCGCGCGGTGGCTTCGGCTACTGGTCTGCTGCCAGCGCGGGTGGCTTTCTGCCAGGTGACGATTTTGATGAATTTGTGCACCGAGAGACCGCCCGTATAGCTCGCGGCTCCAGAGGTCGGCAGGACGTGATTGGTGCCAGCGGCTTTGTCGCCGAAGGCCACGGTAGTTTCCTCGCCCAAAAATAGCGAGCCGTAGCAAGTCAGGCGCTCCAACCACCAATCCAAGTCTTGCGCTTGCACTGTGAGGTGCTCGGGGGCGTAATTATCCGATACTGTTGCCATCTGCTCGCGATCCGAGCACAGGATGACTTCGGCGTAATCGCGCCAAGCCTTGCTGGCGTTATCGCGGTTGACCTCGGGGAGCTCGGCTATGAGCTGCGGCACAAGTTGCATGACGCGCTCTGCTAAGGCGCGGTGATCAGTTACCAGCCACACCGGCGAGTTGTAACCGTGCTCGGCTTGACCGACTAAATCCGCAGCTACGATCTCGGCGTCGGCAGATGCGTCGGCGAGTATCAGGCTATCAGTGGGTCCAGCGACCATATCGATGCCGACGCGCCCGTAGAGTATGCGCTTGGCTTCGGCGACAAACTGGTTGCCAGGGCCAGCGAGCACGTTGGCTCGGGGTACGCCAAATAACCCAAAAGCCATAGCTGCCACGCCTTGGACGCCACCGAGCGCGAGTATGGTGTCAGCTCCCGCCAGGTGCGCGGCGTAGACGATCGCCGGCGCGATACCAACCTCGGGGCGCGGCGGCGAGCACACGACGATGTTCTGACAACCGGCAACTCGCGCTGTGGTAACCGTCATGATCGCCGAGGCGATGTGCGCGTAACGCCCGCCGGGGACGTAGCAGCCGACGTTGGCTACTGGTATGCACTTCTGTCCAGCGACGAAGCCTGGGATGATCTCGCATTCGGTGGCGGTCAAAGTGGCTTTTTGCGCTTCGGCAAAACGCTGGACGTTGGCGTGCGCGAAGTGGATGTCGTCGCGGTCTTGTTGCGATAGCGCTGCGCTTGCGGCGGCAATCTCGGCCTCGCTGAGTTTGATGTTACCTTGGTAACGGTCGAATTCAGCGGCGTAACGACGCGCGACTTCCTCGCCGCCAGCCTCGATCTCGCCGAGTATTTTTTGCACGATGGCGCGGACTTCGCTGGAATCGCTCGCCGAGTTCAGTTGGGCTTTTTTCAGGTATTCGGGTTGGCTGGACATGGTCGATTGTTTGTTAATGAAAAGAGTTCAAGAGTTTTGCATAACTTGAGACCGCGTGCAAAAAACGGAGATTTTTGTTCCCAGCTAGGCAGCAAAGCGCAGTTTATTCAATAGTAAATGAGCATTTGCGAACAACGCTGGGGGCAAAAAGATGCCTTTTTGCAAAGGTCTCAGTTCAATTTTACCTAAGCCGTATGCCCCTCACTACGCCAACGCAAAGCACTCAAGACAACATTCACCACCAGCGCCAGCAGCAACAGCACCATCCCCAGCGCCAGCGCCCGACCGAGCTCGCCTTTGCTGGTTTCCAGCACTATGGCGTTGCTCATCACGCGGGTGTAATGCTCGATATTGCCGCCGACGATCAGCACCGTGCCGACCTCGCTCAGTGCTCGACCAAAAGCCGCTGCCAGCGAATGCAGAAGCGCGTAGCGGTTATCGCGAAAAGCGGCTATGATGCGCCGCGCGTAGCCGATATCGAAGCTCGCGAACAGGTATTGGTATTGGCGGAAATAGCTTCGGAGATTATTGTGACTCAGGCTAAGCACAATCGGAAAAACCAACAGGCTCTGCGCCAGTATCATCGCCTCCACGCTGTACAGCAAGCTCAGAAAACCCAAGATGCCATCGCGGCTTAGCGCCAGATAGACCACCAGGCCAATCACCACCGTCGGCGTCGCCAACAAAACATCGCTCAGAGTCGCCACGAATTTGCTCAACCACCCCGAGCTCAGCGCCACCAACGCCGCCAGGGGCATCGCCGTGAGCACTGCCACCGCTGTCGCGCAAATGCTCACTAACAGCGATAGCGTAACGATCTCTAGCAGGTCGCGGTCGGCGCGCACCACTAACAATATAGATTCGTAAAAAAGCTCCATGCTGCACCTGCCGGTTATTAACTATGCCATCGCCACCCTGCTCTGGGGCACGACTTGGTGGGTGATACTCACCCAGATCGACGGCGTGGCAGCGGAATTGGCTATCGCGCACCGCTTTGCCCTCGCCGCCGCTATTTTATGGCTGTATTGCCGCTGGCGCGGTTTAGAAATGCGCGTTAGCGGCAAATTACATTTCACCCTGGCGGCGCAAGGCCTATGCTTGTTCGGCCTTAACTATTGGCTGTTTTACCTCAGCGAGCTGTACTTGACCAGCGGCTTGGTAGCTCTGAGCTGCATCCTGATCTTGTACTTCAACGCCCTGAACGCGCGCTACTTCATGGGTCAAGACTTACGACCAGCCGTGTTGGTCGGCGGCGCCTTGGGAGTAGTCGGGATGGCGCTGGTATTTCTACCCGAGATCATGGCGTTCAGCTTCAGCCGCGCGCAGTGGTTGGCAGTAGCCATGTGCGCGCTCGCGGCGTACCTCGCCTCCTGGGGCAATTTGCTATCAGGCTACCACCAGGCTCGGGGCTTGGGGGTGCTCAAGAGTAATTGCTGGGGCATGACTTACGGCGCCCTGGCGATGTACGCCCTCAGCCTCGGCAACGGCTCGGCTATCTACTTACCCACTGCGCCGAGCTTTCTTTTAGGTCTACTCTATCTGAGCGTCTTCGGAACCATCTTCGCCTTCGGCACCTACCTCAAGCTAATCGGCCAGATCGGCGCCGACCGCGCCGCCTACATCTTTATCCTGGTGCCAGTGGTGGCATTGCTGGTGTCAACATTGCTCGAAGGCTATAGCTGGAACTGGCTCAACGCCTCTGGAGTGATGATAGCACTGCTAGGTAATTACTTAGCCCTTAGACGCTAATATCCCTATAATCGCGCCCCGCTAACCATAACGGCTACTGAGAATAAACCGAAGCTATGACCAAAGAAGAATTACTGCAACAATCGCAGGGCGACTACATGGGACCTAAGCAACTAGAGTTCTTTCGCAAACTACTGGAAGGCAACAAACAAGACCTGCAAAACAAGATCGACGGCGTGCGTGCCGACCTATCAGAAATGCAGCGCAACAACGACGAGCTCGACCGGGCCACCGTCGAGGAAGAAACCATGCTCAAACTACGCATCATTGAGCGCGAGACCAAGCTGATCTACAAAATCGACCAATCGCTGAAGCGCATAGAAACTGGCGAATACGGCTATTGCGAGGCCACCGGCGAACCCATCGGCATCCCACGGCTACTCGCGCGCCCCACCGCGACTTTATGCGCCGAGGAAAAAAACCGCCAAGAAGTGATGGAGAAGTATTATCGGCGGGATTAGCAGACAATAGCGCTGGATTAGCGATCTCCCCTGACTTCTAAGAGTTTAGCAACGATGAAAAAAACTCGCTTGCACCACGTCGACGCGGTTGATTTACAAATACTGAGCTCGCTGCAGGTCAACGGTCGACTCGCCAACTCGCAGCTAGCGGCAGACGTCAACCTCTCGGCGCCCTCGTGCTTGGAGCGCACCAAGAAGCTGGAAAAATTAGGTTTGATCAAAGGCTACAGCGCCGTGCTCAATCCACAATTATTGGGACAAGACTTGCTGGTCTTTGTGAAAATATCCTTAGCGAAAAGCGCCGACCCCCGAGACGATTACGCTGCTTTTGAAGAACGGCTGGTGCCGCTGGCCGGAGTCTTGGAATGCCACATGGTCTCGGGCGACTTTGACTATCTGCTGAAAATCCGCGCCAGCGATATCCAGGCGTACCATAATCTGCTCAACAAGTACATCCTGTCGCACCCTGGGGTACGCGATTCGCACTCGTACATAGTCCTGCGCGAGATCAAAGAATCGACCCAGTTATCCTTGGATAACGTCAACGCCAGCCACTGAGATAAAACCCACCATGTTCGCCCTCGCCGCCAAATTACTACTCCGAGAGCTCGCCCAGCCCTCTTTGCGCTTAGTGATCATCACTCTGGCTATTGGTCTCGCCAGCGTGCAGATCATCCAGATAAGCACCGACCGCTACTTGACCGCGCTGCAGCAGCAAGCAGTCCGTCTGCTCGGCGCCGATATGGAGCTACGCAGTTCGCACAAGCTCGACGATATCGACTTGAGCGCCTTCGCTGGCTTGGAGTTCGCTGTCGCCGAACGCATCTCCTTCCCATCCATGCTCTTCGCCGAGGAAGATTTGCGCCTCAGCCAAGTGCGCGCGGTGTCTTCGAATTATCCCTTGCGCGGCGGTTATCTGGTGCAGTTACCCGACGGCTCCGAGCAAACATTAGGCGCGCCGCAAGCGGGCGAGATTTGGATAGACGAACAATTGCGCCACAGCCTGAGCCTGCAATTCGGTCAGCAAGTTGAGTTGGCTGGAGTCGATCTCAGCGTCGCCGGCATAGTGCTCGAAGGTCCTGGGGTATTCGGCTCTTTCGCCTCCTTCGCCCCGAGAGTGCTCATCAACTTGGACGATATCGCCGATAGCGAACTGTTCGAAAGCGGCTCGCGCGTACGTTACCGCCTGGCTTTCAGCGCCGAGGATTCGGGCACGATCGACGAAATTTATTCGACCCTGACCGAGCAATTAACAGCCGGGCAAAGAATCAGCCGCGCCGACGACGCCGACAGCGACATGGGCGACACCATCAAGCGCGCCCGCGCCTTCTTTTACTTGAGCGGTTGTCTATCGCTGCTATTCGCGATCATCAGCGCCCTGCTGGCGATCAGCCACTACCAGATGTACCAGCAGAAATTTGTCGCCGTCGCCAAGACCTTGGGGCTAACGCCGCGCAAACTGCGGAGCTTGTACCTCTTGCAAATCATCTTGCTGGCGACTTTGGCGATGCTACTCGGCACCTTCCTCGCCGAAGTTGGGCAGCGAGCCCTGGTGGCTTATATCAAGCGCTTCTACCAGCTAGAGCTACCGCCAGCGCAATTATCGTCGTATCTCTGGGGCGTGATCTGCCTGATTATGAGCTTGGGCCTGGTGGTATTGCCCAAGCTCGGCGAGTTGTTGCGCACCCCAGCTTGGCTGGTGTTGCGCGGCGATAACGGCAATACCGCTTTCACCATCCATTGGTTGCAATTGCTCGCCGCGCTGCTGTGTAGCTTCCTGGTCGCCTGGTTGTACAGCCGCAGCCTGTGGCTGAGCCTGAGCTTTAGCGCGGTAGTGTTGATCCTGGCGCTTGCCAGCGCCGCCGCCTACTGGTGGGCTTTGCGTTACTTGCGCCCACGATTGCCTAGCCGTCCCGAGTTCAGCGTCGCCGCTGCCAGCCTGCGCGCCAATTGGCAGCTCAACGCCCTGCAGTGCGCCGCGCTCACGGTTTGTGCTTTCTTGATCTTCACCTTGCTACTGATACGCTTCGCGCTGGTGGGCGATTGGGAGAGGCAAGTGCCTGCTGACTCGCCAAATTATTTCTTGATCAATATCCAAGACCAGCAGCGCGATCAGCTAAGCGATTTTTGGCAGCAGCGTAATGCCCGCCTTGATGATATGTACGCCATCGTGCGCGGACGCCTGAGCTCGGTGAACGATGTCGACGCCACCGAGCGCGCCGAGGCCCTCAACATCGAGCACGATTCGCTGCGCCGCGAGCTCAACTTTAGCTGGAGCAAAGACGTGCCCGAAGGCAACATCCTGCTCGAAGGCGAGTGGTGGCCGTCGACCTGGGACCCCGAGCTACCGCCAGTATCAGTAGAGCTCGACAGCTTTCGCCAACTACAACTGCAACTGGGCGACATCATCGCCATCGACGTCGCTGGCACCGAGCTCCGTGCGCGCATCACCAGCGTGCGCGAAGTCGATTGGGGCAATTTGCGCGCCAACTTTTATTTCTTATTCCCGCCTGGCGCCTTGGACGGCTGGCCACAGACTTACATCGCCAGCGCCCGCATCGCCAGCGATGATTTGGAGGCGCTGCCCGCCTTCTACAGCCAATTCCCCTCTATCAGCCTGATATCGATTGAGGAAGTCATCACCCGCCTGCGCGGCGTCATCAACCAAGTCGCGCAAGCCGTCGAAGGCATATTGCTGCTGATGCTGCTGTCGATGTTCATGCTGCTCACCGCCGCGCTCAACATCATGCAGCAGCGCCGCCGCCGCGACCTGGCGATCTTGCGCGTACTGGGAATGCGTTCGGCTACCTTCGTCAAAGCCCTGCGCTGGGAGTTTTTATTTATGGTAGTGCTCGCCGGGCTACTCGGGCTGCTGCTGAGCGAGACCATAATCGGCGTCCTGGTCGTCCTGGTTTTCGGCAATCAACCGAGCTGGCACTGGTGGCTATGGCTGGCTGGTCTACCAGGGATGCTAGTACTCGGACTAATCCTGGCGCAACTAGCGCAAAGACGCCTCAAGCAATCACCAGCGCAGATGATTAGGGGGTAGTGCTGTTGGGGTCGAAGGCGTCGCGGAGGCCGCTGCCGATGAAGAGCAGCAGGGCAAGGATGCCGGTGGTTACGAGGAAGACGCTGATGCCGATCCAGGGCGCGCTGAGGTTGTTTTTGGCTTGGGCGACTAATTCGCCCAGCGATGGTGTGCCGGGAGGCAGGCCGTAGCCGAGGAAGTCGAGCGCGGTGAGGGTGGTGATGGCGGAGGCGAAGAGGAAGGGGGTGAAGGTGATTATGGAGACGGTGGCGTTGGGGAGGACGTGCTTGAGCAGTATTTGCCAATCGCTGGCGCCGATAACGCGCGCGGCTTTGACGTATTCGTAATTGCGCACTTTCAAGCATTCGGCGCGCACGAGGTCGACTAAGCCCATCCAGCTAAAGAGGAAGGTTATGAGCAACAGCCACCAAAAGTTGGGCTCGATGATGCTGGCGAGGATTATCAGGATGAATAACGACGGCATCCCCGACCAGATTTCGATGAAGCGCTGGCCGATGAGGTCGACCATGCCGCCAAAATAGCCTTGGGCGGCGCCGACCAGGACGCCGACGCCAACGCTCAAGAGGGTGAGCGCGAGCGCAAAAAAGACCGAGATGCGATAGCCATAGACAATGCGCGCAAGCACGTCGCGGCCTTGGTCGTCGGTGCCGAGGATGTTGACGGCGTCGGGCGGGCTGGGGGCGGGCTGGCTGAGGTTGAAGTTGATGCTAGTGCCGGAGAATTGCACTGGCGGCATCAGCCACCAGCCGTCGCCGGCGCGCAGGAGGTCTTGTACGTAAGGGTCGAGATAGTCGGGCGCGCTGGCGAAGTCGCCGCCGAAGTCGGTTTCCAAATAGTCAAAGAGCACTGGTAAATACCACTCGCCTTGAAAGCGCAGCAGCAGGGGTTTGTCGTTGGCGAGTAGTTCTGCGAGCAGGGAGAGCGCGAAGAGTACGAGGAATATGAGCAAGCAATAATAGTTAAAGCGCTGGGCGCGGAAATTGTCCCAGGCTTGCGCCCAGTAGCCTTGGAGTTCCTGGTCTCGCTTGGGCATTTAGTCTAAGTTTAGGGGCGTTTACTGATGGTAGCCAGCGACGGCGTGCAGGCTTGAGAGCGAGCCTGCGAGCTCTTGGGCGGCGGCGCGGGGGTCGACGGCGTTGGTTATTGCCGAGACTACGGCGACGCCGCCGACGCGCGCGCGCAAGATTTGGGCGATGTTGCCCGAGTTGATGCCGCCGATGGCGACTACTGGCAAGTCGACTTCGGAGCAGAGCATACGTAAGCGCTCGACGCCGATGCCAGTGCCAGCGTCATTCTTGGTGGGCGTGGTGAATACCGGGCCAACGCCGATGTAGTCGACGTCTTCGTCCAAGCGCGCGAGGTCGCCGAGGCGGGTGATGGAGAGACCTATTATGGCGTCGGCGCCAAGCTGGGCGCGCGCGCTGGCAGGATGGGCGTCGTCTTGACCAAGGTGGACGCCCGCAGCGCCGACGGCGCGGGCGACGCGGATGCTGTCGTTGATGATCAAAGGTACGCCTCGAGGCGCGAGTAGCTTTTGTAGCTCTAGGCCAGTGGCGATGTGCTCAGCCTCGGCGATGTTCTTCTCGCGCAACTGCACCATGGTGACGCCGCCGTCGATTGCCATGGCTACTGTGTCTAGTAGCGAATGCTGGTGGCAGTTGGCGCTACCAACTACCAGGCACAGGCTGTAATCGATGTCAAGCCCTTGGCAAAAAGGCTCTTTTTGCCCCAGCATTGCTGCGTGTTGCCAAATGCTCATTTATTGGTCATAAACTCCGCTTTGCCGCCTGGCTGGGAACCAAAATCGCTCTTTTTGCACGCACTCTCAAATCGTGCAAAAATATCGCAATAGATATTGGTTAGACCTCCATAGCCGAGACGTTGAAGCCGGCATCGACGTAGAGCACCTCGCCGGTTATGCCGCTCGCTAGGTTCGAGCACAGGAAGGCAGCAGTGTTGCCGACTTCCTCGGTGGTGATGTTGCGCTTGAGGTAGGTGCGCTCGGCGTTGTAGGCGAGCATGGCGCGAATATCGCGAATTCCCGCAGACGCCAGGGTTTTGATGGGACCCGCCGAGATGGCGTTGACGCGGATGCCGTCTTTGCCAAGGCTAGCTGCCAGGTAGCGGGTCGCGGCTTCCAAGCTGGCTTTCGCCAGACCCATGACGTTGTAATTGGGCATGGTGCGTTGCGCGCCCAAGTACGTGAGCGTTACTAAGGCGGCGTCGGCGCTGAGCAGCGGGCGCGCCGCTTTTGCCAAGGCGATAAAGCTATAGCTGCTGACTTCGTGCGCTTTGTTAAAACCGGCTCGGCTGGTGCTGTCGGTGAAATCGCCGCTGAGCTGGTCTTGGGGGGCAAAGGCGACCGAGTGCACGATGCCGTCGAGGCGTCCCCAGCGCTGCTGAATCTGCGCGCAAACCGCTTCGATCTGGCTGTCGTCTTCGACGTCGCAAGGCCAGCACAGGTCGCTGCTGCTGCCGCACTGCGCGGCGACGTCCTCGACTCGGCCTTTGAGCTTGTCGTTCTGATAAGTGAAGGCGAGTTCGGCGCCAAAACCGTGCATCGCGCGCGCGATGCCAGTGGCTATCGACATTTTGTTGGCTATGCCAACTATGAGAATTCTCTTATTTTGCAGCATGGTGTAGTCCTATTGCAGGGTGTTTGATGGTGAACATCATAGCAGACATCGACTCAAAGGCATCCTAACAACGCTAGTTATCGAGCCAGGCTTCGCTACGACTGATGACGCCGCCGCCCAGGCAGCGTTCGCCAGAGTAGAGCACGGCGTATTGCCCCGGGCACACGGCGCGCTGCGGATTGGCGAAGCTTAGTTTATAAGCATCTGCGCCGATAAGTTGCACCGAGCAGTCTTCCTGCTGCTGGCGGTAACGCAGCTTGGCGCTGGCTGCCGTTACTGGCGCCGCCAGCCAATGGCATTGCTCGCAGTGCACGACTTTGCTGAATAGCGCTGGGTGCTCGCCACCAGCCACTACCAATAAGCGATTGGCGGCGAAGTCTTTACCAGCCACGTACCAGGCGGCTTCGGGCAGACCTTTGACGCCGCCGATGCCCAAGCCCGAACGCTGGCCAATGGTGTAATAAGCCAAGCCCAGGTGCTCGCCGAGCACTTGGCCATCTTCGTTGACGATCTCGCCGCGCTCTTGCGACAAATAGCGCGCTAAAAATTCGCGCATCGGCCGCTCGCCGATAAAACAAATGCCAGTGCTATCTTTGCGGTCGTGGCTGATTAGCTTTGCTGCTTTAGCCCATTCGCGTACCTGCCGCTTGGGTAACGAGCCGATGGGCATCAGACTGCGCGCGAGCTGGGAGGCGCTCAAGGCGTGGAGAAAATAGCTTTGGTCTTTACTCGCGTCCAGCCCTTGCAGCAGCATGGGCTCATCGCCGACAATGCGCGCGTAGTGCCCGCTAACGATGAAGTCGGCGCTGTTGTCGGCGGCGTAATCCAGGAAAGCGCCAAACTTAATTTCCTTGTTGCAGAGTATGTCGGGGTTGGGCGTGCGCCCAGCGCGATGCTCTTCGAGAAAACGACTAAATACCTTTTGCCAGTATTGCGCGCTAAAGCTGAGTTGTAGTAACTCTATGCCGAGATCGTCGGCGACGCGCTGCGCCGAGAGCCAGCTATCGAGGGCGTCGCAATACTCGCTGCCGTCGTCATCGTCCCAGTTTTTCATAAAGGCGCCTTGTACGCGAAAACCGAGCTCACGCATTATCCAAGCGCTTAACGACGAGTCGACTCCGCCGGACATTGCCACCAGGACTTTGACATCGGCGAAGGCGCGCGTGCCCAGGCGTTGTTGTAGTTCGTCGGCTATTTGCTGTAGTGCTTGGGGGGGCATGGTTGTTGTGCGTGGGAAATAACCACAGATTAACACAGATAGGTGGGTGATGGTCTTAGATGCTTGGGCGGGTGAGAGGTCGCGGTCCTGGGAGGCACCGCGCTTAGTTCTAATCTGTGATTTAGTTTTAATGCAGTGCTTATTGGGGAGACGCCCATGCGGGCGTCTCCTGCCGAGTACAACTCGGCGCTCCGCCGCGGCCAAGCTTTGCTGCTTGGGTTGGGCTTATTTGCCCAATGGATGGCCTGCGGCGCTTTCTATACGGCGACCGAGACGGTCGCGCTCCCGGGGCACCGAGCTTCGCTAAGCTCTTCTGCTATCCGTGTTTATCTGTGTGCATCTGTGGTTTGATGAAGTGGAGTGGTGGGGAGGCTCGCAAGCTCACCTCCTGCCGACTACAAGTCGGCGCTCCGCCTAAGTCGGCGCTCCGCCGCGGCCAAGCTTTGCTGCTTGATTGGGCTTATTTGCCCAATGGATGGCCTGCGGCGCTTTCTACACGGCGACCGAGACGGTCGCGCGCCCGGGGCTTCGCGCTTCGCTAAGCTCTTCTGCTATCCGTGTTTATCTGTGTGCATCTGTGGTTAAATGATGCTTTGGTTTAGGTTGAGGTGCTGGGATGAACGTGGAGTGGTGGGGAGGCTCGCAAGCTCGCCTCCTGCCGACTACAAGTCGGCGCTCCGCCGCGGCCAAGCTTTGCTGCTTGGGTTGGGCTTATTTGCCCAATGGATGGCCTGCGGCGCTTTCTACACGGCGACCGAGACGGTCGCGCTCCCAGGCGGCGCTACAGTTTACTTTAGGAGGTTGTGGATGCATTTTTCGTAGTCGCCGTCGAGGTAGCCGGAGAAGGCGGTTTCGTAGGTTACTAGCTGGCATTGGCCGAGCGCTGACCAGTCTTCTTCCCAGTACGAGGGGTAGGCGGCGCCGTGGTTGGGTTCGAAGGCGAGCATGTTGGCACAGCTCATGGCAGCAGTTTTGTGCATTTGCTCATCGTCAAAGGTGATACCAGTTTCGTGGTCGAGTTCGAAGTAGTCCATGAAGCCAGCGTAGTATTTGACGCGGTTGGCGGCTTGGGCGGTGGCTTTGCTGCCGCCGCATTCGATACCACCATTGATGATCATGATGCTGGCGCCGAAGCTGGGGCCGGGTTCTTTGCTGTCGACATCATTGGCGCTATTAGTCGCGGGTGGTGTCCAATAGCCGTAGATGAGCTCGAACATCGATGGCTTGGGTGGGCGCGGTTGCATGAAGAAGTACACCGCTGAGGCGAATGCCAGCCAGCCTTCGGTTACTTTGGCGGGGTTTTGCAGCAGCGGGTTGACGTCGCCATAGATGATGTACGAATAAGGTCCGTAGTTGTAGTTATAGCTGAGCTGCTTAGGGCCACGGCCGAAGTATTTGGTGTCGGCGGGGCAGGGCCAGGCTTCGGCTTGCCAGGTGCCCGGGTCGCAACTGCGGTACAAGCAGCCAGCGCCGGTTTCCGAGCAACCAGCTTCGTTGACCCAATACAGCGCTTGGCGCCATTCGGGGATGCTCTGGGCGTAGTCGCCGCACCAGCCGCCGCCCTCGTTGCCTCTGCAGTCAAATTCTTTCATGGGTCCGCCGTCGTCGTTATTGTCGCCGTTGCGGTCGATGAGCGTGTTATTCACTGGCGCTACGTAATTGGCGTTGGTGTTGCCGAGGTGGCCACCGACTTCCTGGGCGAAGTGCGCGAACATCGACGCCATGGCCTGCTTGCACAGAGCGTCTAAGTTTGCCGAACTCTCAGCAGCGGCGTCGCCGCAGAAGGCCGGGTATTTGGCGACGGCCTTCAAGTAATTGGTGTAGGTGTAAGGATATTTGCCAGCGGCGACGTCGGCGTTATAAGCGCTGGGGTATTGCTTGATATGACCATTCGCCATCGGGAACAGCCATTCCCAAGCGATACGCGCCTGGTTGGCGGCGTCGCTGGCGGTCTCGTAGAGCAAGCCTTTATCTTCGAGCACGCCGTAACGCTCGACAAAGATCGCTTGTACGCGCTCGACGTTAGCGAAGCTGTAAGTATTGAGATCAGGGCCGTCGTCTTCGCCATCGACCATCTCGTGCTTATCGACGCCGACGGTGCGAATATTGGTGATGGCTTCGTTGAGTTGGTCGCCGCGGCGTTCGCTTTCGATGCGCGCGTACTCTTCAGATTCGAGCAGCTCGAAGCTGGTAGCGTCGCTGGTGTCGCCGCTATCACCAGAGCCGCTATCGCCACCATCGTCGCCGCCAGTATCGGGCGCTGGCGTGCTGACCACGGTGCGATCGTTTGCAGTGCTGACCTCAATGGTCTGGGTGTTGGAGGATTTGGCGCAAGCCTCGGGGCTATCTGCCAGGCTGTTGCCCTCATTGCAGAAGGCGCCGGATATTATGTACATACCACTATGGTCGAAGTCTACGGTCGCGCTCGTCGACCAGGTTTCTGATATATCTGGCATCTCGCCATCTTCGGCAGCCACGCTGCCGCTGGCTATTTGCAAGGCAAGGCTGGCGTCGCGCACGATGGCGTTGTTATCATCGACTGCTAGCGGACCTTCGGCCCAGAGCTCCCACAGGTCGCCAGCTTGACCCCAGTATTTGACCAAACCGATGGTGATGTCTTCAACTGGCAAAAAAGGCTGCCAGGAGCCTTCGACGTACTGCACCGAGGGCGCGGTGATGTCCATGCCTTGCGCCATGTCATCCGGGTTGGTGACGCTGCCGCCATCGCCGGAGCCAATGGTGGGGTCGGCGTCTTTGTTGGGCGGCACTGTGGGGTCGGTGGTGTTTACTTCGCTGGTCTGGTTTTGATCGGCGTCGGTGCCCGAGCCGTCGTCGGCGCGTACGACGTCGTAGGTGCCGTCGCTCTCGACTACTTTGAGTTTTAGCACTGGCGATACCGAGCAATCGGCATAGTCGTTGTTACACAGGCGCACCTGGTGCAGATGCTGCATTCCCTTATCGGAGCCATCCTCAAGGTAATAGCACGGCGCTGAGGGATTGCCCGCGAGACAGACAGCGGCGGCTATGATTTCTTTGGCGGTTTGACCGCCATCTTGACCAACTACTTTGCCGCCTTCCCAGCGATCCCAAGTGCTGATGGCCTCTGGGGCTTGGTCGTTGGCGTTGAGCTTTTCGCAGCGGTCGTTCTCGTAAGCATCGCCCAAACCGAGAATTTCGACGCAGCGATAAAACTCGTAAGTTTCAGCCAGCGCGCCGCTCCATTTATTCCAACTGGGCGCGTAGTAATCGCCCGTGCGCACGTAGCCATCGGAGACATTCTGCATCCAGCCGTCCCATTTCGGCGCTTGCGGTCTTTGCTCGGGGTCGCCGCTGGCAGCAAGCGGCAGGGTCAAAGCAACGCCAGCGAAAAACTCTTCGCTATCCATGATGGTAACGCTAAAGCTCTGCGAGCAACTGGTGCCGCTATCGTTCTCCAAGCACACCTGCAATTGATACACCGCCTCGGCGCTGAAGTGGTCATGGTCTAAGCGGAACTCGCCGCTCTGGGCGTTGGGGCTGTCGGCGTTGAGGCTGACTGCACTGCCGACGATTGCATCATTAGCTACGTCCAATAAGTAGACGCTGTCGCCGTTCTCGCCGTAGTACATATTCCAGGTTAGATTAACTCGCGCGCGGTCGCCGGAATCCAGCGGGTAATCGGGCACGAGCACTACTGGACGCCCGGGCTTGAGGCTGTCCTGGTCGTCGAGGATGCTGGCGACGTTGGCGAGGATGGCGTCGGCGTCGATGTTAGCGGCGTAGAGCTCAGCGTTGAGGTCGAGCTCTTGCTCGGCGTTCGAGTTATCGCCATCGGTGGCGACGTCGTCGCTGGTGTCGATAACGTCGCGGAGTTTGACTTTGAGCGCATTCAACACTTGCTGCGACGCCAGGGCTTTGCCGCGCGCGCTCAGGGTGGAGTCGGCGGCGTTGATCTCGGTCATCTTGATGCCGAGCACGCGGACGGCGGTGCGGGCGATGTTGTGTAGCCTATTGATGATATCCATATCGGCGCTATCCAACTGCTCACCCTCCGGGTACTCGCCGCTTTGCTTAACCGCCATATAATCCGCCAGCAGATAAAAATGGTATTGCGGGTTTAGCCCCAGGTGCGTGCCGATTAATTCGACCGCGTCCAGCGGTGCGTTGCCAGCTTCGACCTCGCTCTGGATCATGGTGGTGAAGGGATTGAGGACGTAATCGGTGCTGAGAAAGCCCTCGAACGCCGATTGGGTGTTGGGGTCGTAGAACACCAGGGAATAAGGGTGCGCGACTTCGCCGGTTTCGGTGTCGATGGTGTCGGTGGTGATCTCGGCGACCAGGCGATAGAGGTCGAAATGACCCTCTGGAGCCGATAGCTGGTAATTGCCGTTGGCATCGGTGAAGGCATAAGGCTCATCACTATCCCATTCGCCGTCGTCGTCGACATCCAAGAAGACGCGGGCGTTCTCTAGTGGGCCATCGATTACTGAGCCGCTGACGGTGGTGCCGGTGTTCGATATGGTGGTGGAATTGAATTCTGCCGATACGCCGCCGATGGTCAGCGTGCTGGTTACGGTATTGCCGTAATTGAGGTCGCTGGTGTGTAGGACGCGCACCAGGTCGTTGACGTTGACTGTGCCGGTGGCGTTGGTGTAATCGCCGTTGTTGATGCGGTAGCTGCCGCCGCTGATGCTGATGGCGCTGGGGCTGTTAATGCCAGTTACGGTGATGGTCTCGGATTCGATGAAGGAATCCCGACTAACTCCGGTTTTGGCGGTGAAGCTAAAGCTATCGGGCGTGGTGTCGACTCCCTCTGTGGTGGATTTGAACTCCGCCGATACGCCGCCGATGGTGAGGGTGGTGGTGACGCTGGTGGCGGGCAGCGGCGAGCTGACGTGGCTGACGCGGACTTGGTCATCCGCGCTGACTGTGCCCTCGGAGCCGGTGTAGCCGCCATCATTGATTCGATAGTAGCTGCCGTCGCTGACGCTGATGCTACTGAGAGTGTTAATGCCAGACACGGTAATCGCATTGGATTCTACGGTAGAGCTCAAGCTAACGTTGTCCCGCGCTACGAAGCTAAAATCTTCCGGTGTGGTGTCGCCGTCTTCGGTGGTGGATTGAAATTCCGCCGACACGCCGCCGATGGTGAGCGTGGTGGCGACGCTGGTGCTGTACGCCGAGGAGCTGGTGTGGCGGACGCGCACCAGGTCGCCGACGCTGACGGTGCCGTCTTCGCTGGTGTAGTCGCCATCGTTAATTTGGTAGCTACTACCGCTAGTGCCGCTGACGCTGATAACGCTAGGGCTATTGATGCCAGACACGGTTATCCATTCGGAATCCAATGGGGTGCTCAAAGCAACGTCGGTCTGGGGGTCAAAGCTGAAGCTATCGGGCGTGGTGTCGCCGGCGACAGTGGTCGAATTGAATTGCGCCGTAACGCCGCCGATGGTGAGAATGGTGGTGACGGTGGTGGCATGAGTCGAGGCGCTGGTGTGGCTGACGCGGACTTGGTCGTTGGCTATGACCGTGCCCGCCTGCGCGGTGTAGTCGCCGCCGTTGACGCTATAGCTACCGCCGCTGACGCTGACAGCGCTGGGGCTATTGATGCCGGAGACGGTGATGGTTTCGGACTCTACTGCCGAGCTCAAGCTAACGTCGGTTAGCTCCGCGAAGCTAAAGTAGTTGGGCGTGCTATCGTCGTCCTCGGTAGTGGTTACCTCGACGCAAGCCGCCAACAACATTAGCAGCGGCAAAGTTGTAAGTAGATTTTTCATAGCTATCAGACCTGTTGCATATTTTTAGTGCGCGCGCAAGTGCTCGCGGGTGAGTTGATCGATGCGGGTGATGCCCATGAGCTTCATGTCGCGTTCAATTTCGGCGCGCAGGTTGCCGAGCGCGCGCTCGACTCCGGCTTGGCCGGCGGCAGCGAGGGCGTACAAATACAGGCGACCGCCCGAGCAGGCTTTGGCTCCTAGCGCCAGGGCTTTGAGGACGTGGCTGCCGCGCTGGATGCCGCCTTCGCAGATGACATCGACTTTATCGCCGACGGCGTCGACGATTTCGGCTAGTTGGTCAAATGGACTGCGCGAGCCGTCGAGCTGGCGGCCGCCGTGGTTGGAGATCATGATGCCAGTGCAGCCGATGTCGACCGCGCGCTTGGCGTCGGCGACGCTCATGATGCCCTTCAAAGCAAATTGCCCGCCCCATTGCGCGCGCAGGCGCTCGGCGTCTTGCCAATTCATCGATTGGTCGAGCATTGAAGAGAAGTAATTGCCGATGGAGGAAGCGAGCTTGGTGCCGGCGGAGACGTGGCTGGACAGGTGCGGGAGGTCGAAGCTCTCGTGCGTTAAATAGTTCCAGGTCCACATCGGGTGCGTGGCAAAACTCAGCAGGCTGCGCGGCGTCAAGCACGGCGGCGAGGTGAAGCCGGTGCGCAGGTCGCGCTCGCGGTTGCCTCCAGTTATGGTGTCGACGGTCAACGCCATGATTTCGAATTTGGCGGCGCGGGCGCGCTCGAGCAGGGCGTCGTTAAGCCCGCGGTCTTTGTGGAAGTAAAACTGGAACATCTTGGGGATGCTGACCAGGGACGCTATCTCTTCAACGCTGACCGTGCCCAGCGACGATACGCCGAACATGGTGCCGTATTTTTGCGCCGCTAGAGCGACGGCGCGTTCGCCTTGATGATGGAATAAGCGCTGCAGAGCCGTGGGCGCGCAATATAGCGGCATCGCTAGTTTCTGCCCCATGACTTCGACGCTCATATCGATCTCTGCTACTCCCTGCAGGACATTGGGCACGAGGTCGTAACTCGAGTAGGCTTCGGTGTTGCGGCGGTAGGTCTGCTCGTCGTCGGCGGCGCCGTCGATGTAGTGGAATATCGGACCCGGCAGGCGGCGGCGCGCCAGGTCGCGGAAGTCTTGGAAGTTATGGCAGTTGCTTAGGGTTCTTGGCATAGCTCTTATTATTCTGAGACCGCGTGCAAAAAGGCCTCTTTTTGCCCCCAGCGTTGTTCGCAAATGCTCATTTACTATTGAATAAACTGCGCTTTGCTGCCTAGCTGGGAACAAAAATATCCGTTTTTTGCACGCGGCCTCAAGTCGTGCAAAACTCTCATTATTTATTAGAAGACCCGAACATTCTAAGCCTACAGCACCGGCGCGCTCACGAGGCTGGCGTGGTAGTTAGCGCCAGGCGCGCGCTGTTGCTGATGGCGTTCCAGTGCGCGATGAGGCTGGCAGGGCTGACGTCCCGGACCGCTCGGGCTAATTTTTGCCGCCGAGCGAAGTCGACCTCTGCCAAATCCAAAACGCTCCAGTAACGACCGCTAAGTTTATCTAAGCTCTCGGCTTTGCGTTGTATTTTGGCGCTCAAGCCTTGCTTGTAAGGCTGAAGCTGCTCGGCGCTGAACTGACCAAGGTAAGCGCTGGCTTCGAGCACGAAGCTATTGATGCGCTCGCGGAGATAGTCGCTGTTGCGGTTATTGGATTGCACGGCGAACGCCAGGCCTGGGCGCTCGAATATTTGATAATCGTAAGCGGCGACCGAATAACCAAGCTGCTCTTCGGTGCGCAATTGCTGGAAGAAACGCCCCTGCAATAGCGCTTTGATCAAGCGCGAGTGCGCGTCCGCCACCAGCAAAGCCTCGGAGGTGGCGGCGGCTGGGGCTTGCAAGTAGAGCACTGCGGCGTGGTCTCTGTCGATGCTGACGATGTCGACGCTGCTGTTGCTCTCCAGGTTATCGATTACCAGCTGCGGCACTGCGCGCGCCGCGCGCGGCATCCGCGCCTGCAGGGTGGCATTAAGCTGGGCGGCGTGCGCGCGGCTGAGGTTGCCGTGCGCCAGCGCTAGCATGGAGCCGGAGGCGAGGAACTCGGCGTGCGCTGCGCGTAAGTCGGCGAGCGTGATGTCGGCGCCGGCTTCGGCGAGCTCTATGCGACTGTAAATCCTATCGTTGAGCTGGCTCTGCAACTGCTCAAAGGCGAGGCGCAACGGCGAATCCTGCGCCGAATTGCGGAGGTCGAGTTGGCGGTCGAGCTGAACGCGCTCGAAGCTGGCTTCGAGAAATTCATCGTTGTTAAATTCGTCAAGGACGGCCTCGAGCACCAAACCCAAATGCTCGCTGAAACCGCTCAAGCGGACGGTTACGCCGCGAGTGGTCGGGTAAATCTGGTAGTCGTAACCAGCGAGCTGGGCGTTGTAAAGATAAGGGTTCAGGCGTTCCTTGACGATATCGACCCATATATCGAGCAGATAGCGCGAGCGCGCGCTGTGCTGCGGCAGGGGGCTGCGGAGGTTGAAGTAATAATTGGCGTGCGGGAGGCCGTAGCTCAGGTCGAGCTGGTGCCAGGCGTCGAGACAGGCTGTGCCGCTGTGGTCGCAGGTGGCGAGGGGCTCGGGCTGGGTGGTGGCTGCTGATGCTTCGAGCAAGCTCAGGTCGGAGCTGATGAATTTGTTAGCTTCTGGTAGTTGCAGGCTCGAGCTGTCGACTTCGACACTTGGGGCGCTCCAGGTTTCGAGGGCGTAGTGCACTTGGTAGTAGGGCTCGACTTGATCGGTCTCGGCGGTGGGCGCGGCGATTACTTGCAGCAGGTTGGCGGGGGTCAAGCGCGCGAGCAGGTCGCGTACGACTTCGTCTTGATAATCAAAGAACAAGTAATCGGCCGCCATCAGCAGGCTGTCGTCGTCGACATAGTGCCAATCGCGCGCGAGGTTGCGCGTGATGCTGGCAGCCGAGTCCGATTGCTGGTAGTCGAATTGCTGCTGGTTGATGCTTTGCAGCTCGTCGTGGTAAGTGCGCCAGTCGTCTTGCCGCGCCAACAGGCGCGCCCAGGCGAAGAATAATTCGGTGATCTCGTCGACGCGCTGTTGACCGCTAGCGCTCAAATCGATGTTGACGCTGAAGAGCGCGCTATCGCTGAAGTCAAAGCTGAGGCCGGATTGCAGGGAATTGATCCATTGCTTCTCTTTGAGGACATAAGCCAGCGAGCCTACGGCTTCGTGCCCGAGCAGGTGGCTGAGCAAGTGCACGGACTTGCTGCGCCAGAGCTGCTGCTGGCTGGGGATGGGGAAATTCAGGCTCAGGCTGTGGATCTCGCGCAGCGGGCGATAGTGCGCGCGCGCTGGTAGGAAGCCTGGGGGGAATAGCGGTGGCTGCGCTGTCGGGGTGGAAGCCGTCGCTGCCGGCGCCGAGCGGAGGTCGCTAAAACGCGCGCGCGCTAGCTGTTCGAGGCTATCAAGCTCGTCGGGCGAATACATGACCAAACGCATTTTGCCGCTGTGGTAATGCTCGGCGTAGAAGCCTTGCAGCAGGGATTGCAATTGCTTGCCAGCGCCAGCCAGGGTTTGCTTGTTGCCGACGTTGAATTTGTGCATCGGGTGCTCGGAGTTGACCAACTGTTTCAGCAGAGCCCAATACCGCCGCCCGTCGCTGCTCAAGCCGCCAGCGTATTCGGAATCGATGACGTTGCGTTCGCGCATCGAGTATTCCTCGGGAAACAGCGGCGCGATGAAGAAATCGGCGAATCTGTCCAAAGCGGCGGCGAACTGCTCGGGCGCGGTTTCAAAAAAATAGTTGGTGTGCTCGGGGGCGGTTGAGGCGTTATAAGTGCCTCCGGATTGCGCTATGAAGCTTTGGAAGCCGTCGATCTCGGGGTAGCGCTCGGTGCCGAGAAACAGCATGTGCTCGAGATAATGCGCTAGGCCTTGCGCCTCCAGGGGATCGCTGGCGCTGCCGACTGCCAGATCAAGGGTGGCCGCCGAACGCTGCGCGGCAACATCCGAAATTAGTAACACGGGCAGGCCGTTATCAAGACGCAGGGCGCGGTATTGGCGCTTATCGGATTTAGCTAGCAGGAAATCACTGCTGTGCAAATAACTGGTGGCAGCTTGGGAGGCGGCTAGGGAGTTGCTGGACATAGACGAAGATACAATGAAAGCGAGCGCGGCAAATGAGCGCGCCCACGGGCTGAGGGTGAACATAGGTCTGATCTGGTTACAGGTGCTACGCAGGGATGACTTGTTGGCTATGTTAGGTCTCGCCCCGTAAAAACAATGCTGGCGAGTTGCCTAAGAGCAACCGCGATAATTCTAGCACGCTGGCGCGACGCTGCGCTCGGCACCACGCAATCAACC
Source organism: Gammaproteobacteria bacterium (assembly GCA_965229495.1). GTDB lineage: Bacteria > Pseudomonadota > Gammaproteobacteria > CBDBNL01. The sequence continues at coordinate 1,699,857 of OZ245880.1, read as the reverse complement.
AATATGACCCAACTGCAAACGCTACTGCCGCAACTATTGCTGACACGCCTCGCCGGTTTGCTAACCAGCAGCAATTGGCGCCCGCTGAAGAACTTGCTGATACGGCTGGCGATACGTCGCTTTGACATCAATATGGCCGAGGCAGAAACTAGCTATATTGAGGCTTATCCGAACTTCAATAGCTTCTTTACCCGCGCCTTGGCGGCTGGGGTGCGTCCTCTATCGGCTGATGCGGTGGTGGCGCCCGCCGACGGCGAGCTCTGCGCTGGCGCTTTAATAAGTGGAGGCTCGTATTTGCAGGCTAAGGGTCATAGCTACGCCTTGGCCGATATTTTGGCAGGAGACGACGATTACTGCCACGCGCTGCAAGGTGGGAGTTATTTCACCATCTACTTGTCGCCGCGAGATTATCACCGCGTGCATATGGCTTGCGCTGGGGAGTTGGTGCTCGAGCGCCACGTGCCCGGGCGTTTGTTTTCGGTGAATAAGGCGAGCGGCGCTAGTGTGCGCCGATTGTTCGCGCGCAACGAACGCCACGTGAGTATCTTTCGCAACGAGCGCGGCTACTTTGCCCAAGTGCTGGTGGGCGCGATGATAGTCGGCGGCATTAGCTGCGTCTGGCGTGAGCAACCCCTGGCGCACGCGCGCGCCGTTAGCAGCGTCGACCATAGTCAAAAGCCTATAGCGCTAGCCAAAGGCGCCGAGATGGGGCGTTTCTTTATGGGCTCGACCGTGATCGTGATCAGTAGCTTCGCGCTCGAAGGGCTCGATTTTGATAGCAGGTATGTGCGCGTGGGGCAGTCTTTGGCCTGAGACCTTTGCAAAAAGGCTCTTTTTTGCACGCGGTCTCGGCATTGTGCAAAACTCTCAGCCTAACTCGCTGATGGCCTGCTCGCAAGCGCGCAAGCTGTGGTCAAAGCTGAAACCGCGTCGCTGCAAAAAGGCGATGGCCTTGGCGCGCGCGGCTTTGTCTTCGATAAAGCTCAGGTCGGAGTATTTGCGCTGTAAGGCGGCGAATGCTTGCTGTTGCCAGAACTCGTTATCGTCGTTTGCCGCCAGATGCTCGGCTTGCGTGAGCTCGTCGACGCCGGCCTGGCGTAAATCCTGAGCTATGCGTAAATAGCCCCAACCATCTTGCAAGCGCTGCGCGACCAGGCTTTGGCTGTAACGCTGATCGTCGATTATGCTCGCGGCTTGTAGTTCGTCTAAAGCCGCTTCCAGCTCTACGGGGTCGGCGCATTTCGCTGCTAGCCTGCGCTGCAGTTGTTGGCGCGAGTATTCGCGCTTGCCTATTAAAGATAGTAAGCGCGCGCGTATTTCCGCCGGCTCTGCTAGTAATTTCATCGTCAGAGCCTGGTGCTGTGCTTGGGTGCTCTATTTAGATGGGGACGTGGTTGACAGGGGCGCTAATGCCTCTGGGCGTGGAGCTGCCAGCAGCGTTGGCGTCGTTGCTGCCGGCAGCATTATTTTGCGCGGCGAGCAGGGAGTCGACAGTGGCGCTGTCTTTGGCTTCGCGATCGGCGGGGATGATCTCGGCCTCGCTGACAGTATTGTCGCCGTTGCTGGAAGCCGAGGCTGGCGGCGCTAGCGCGTCTGGCGCTTGCGGTGCTTTCGCCAGTGTCGCTTGACTGCCTTCGAGCATTTGCGCGCTAACTCCCGACGCCGTGGTCAGCGCGCCAGCGTTGGCTTCGCTTTCCTCGACGTAAGCCTGAGCGTCGACGCCCGAGGGCTGTTGGGCGGCTCGTGAGCTGTCGGTGGCAGCTTTGCTGGTGCTATCCGAGCGCAATTGGTGACGGACTTCGGCTATGCGAATTCTGTGGCTTATCAAATTGATGTAATTGCGCATCTTGGTCGAATCGAAAGAGCCTTCAGCATTGTCGAAGCTGACCAGGTAGTTCTCACCAAGCCGAAAGCCAGCATTGACAAAGCGTTGGATGCGCTGCGCCAGATAACCATCGAAGTCTTCGTCCTGGCTGCGTTCGACGTGGTCCCAGGCGATTTCAGTGCCACCGCTGATTTTGAACATGAAGCTCGGGCGGACTTGGCGCAAAATATTTTGGTTGGCGCTGTCGCCTTTGTACTCAAAAGGAATGCGGAAGGAATGCAGCATGTTGGCGATTACGACCTCGCTGCGCGAGGCTACCGCGACGCCGGAGAGGCTTATGTGGTTGTATTTGCGCGGGCGCTTTTTGCGCGAGGACGATAAGTTGTTGGCTTGATCGGCTTCGAGCATGGCGTTCTGGACAAAGTCCAGCGTGTCTTGACTGATGCGCCGCGGCACGATGGAGGACGAGTGCGTGCCCCAGACTTTTTGCATATGGTCGAGCAGGGCTTCGTATTTCTGCGGCGCCATGATGCGCAACGATTCCAACGATTGATTCTGCCAGGCGATGTCGACCGGGGTGAAGCCGTCGTCGTTGGTGAGGGAGGTGTTGCCGCCGGAATTGATGAATAATTGCACGACGTCGGTGTAATTATTCCAGGCGGCGTAGTGCATCGCGGTTTGTCCGCCGTTGCCGCGCTGCGAAATATCGCAACCGCCGTTGATGAGGCGTAAGACTATGTTGGTGTAACCATACCAAGCGGCGATGCCGATCGGCACCCAGCCGTTGGAATCCGGTACGTCGACGCTGGCGCGAGCTTCGACGAGGATGTCGGCGACTTGGTCGCTGCCAGCGTAAGCGCAAATGTGCAACGGCGTGGCTCGGTGCATGTTGAGGGTGTTGGCGTCGACGTTGCGCTCGAGCAACCATTGCGCCAGGTCTTTTTGGTTGTAGTGCGCGGCGATGTGCAACAAGCTCCAACCGTTGAAGAATATCAGCGAAGGGTCTATGTTGGGCGCCAGTAGCCGCTCTATCCGCTTTACGTCGCCCTCTACTGCCGCGAGCAGCAGGTTTTTTTCTTTGCGCGTCATTTGGTGCTACTCATGAAAAAAAGTAATGCCAAGGCTGGACTCGAAGACTAGCTGCGTTCTCAGCTATATTGTCAATGCTCATTTTAAGCTAATAAAATAAGTGTTGGCGTTGGGCTGAGAATAGTGTGAGCCTTTTTGTCCGCGATCTAGCCGTTTTGAAAAATTCTCATATTATTAGCATGGTAACATCTTTCGCGTGCGGCGGTCGGCTTTTCCGCTGCCAAGTCGGCAACTAATAACTTCGCTATTCGCTACAGAGGCTCTCAAGCCCGCAAAACTATGCCCAACTGGTCTGTACTCTTACCGCAAAATTGGCTGGATATAGTCGCGCTGTGCTGGATGCTGCTGCTTTGGATAGTGCACGTGCGGCTATCGAGTCGGCGCGCGCGCCAGGGGCGATCGTTGCTCGGGGCGCTGATAACCTTCCGGCGGCGCTGGATGGAGAGTATGCTCACGCGCGATATGCGCATGACCGACGCGCAAATTCTCAATCTCTACGACCGCAACTCGGTATTTTTTGCCTCCAACGCGCTGATCTTCAGCGCTGGCATCCTGACCGGTATCGCCAACCACGAAGTGGCGCTGGAAATCGTCAATCGCTTACCGTTGACCTTGGAGCATAGCTTCGGCGACTTCATGTTCAAGCTCTTGGTGCTGCTGTTCATATTCATTTACTCTTTCTTCGCCTTTACCTGGGCCGTGCGCCAGTACTCTTTCGTCGGTCATATCATCGCCGGCGCGCCACAACTAGCCGAGCACGAATTCGCCAGCGAGCACGCGCGTGAGTTCATCCGCCATAGCGCCGAATTGATCGGCAGGGCCGCGATGCACTACAACCGCGGGATGCACTGCTTTTATTTTGGCTTGGCGACGGTGAGTTGGTTCGTGCACCCGCTGGTGTTTATGCTGTGCTCATCGCTGGTTTTGTTGATGTTAATTCGGCGCGAGTTCTACTCCCGCGCCATGCGCTCTTTGATATCGGCGCAAAAGGCGCTCAGAGCGCTGGAGCAGCAGCGACCTCGGCGACATCCGGCTGCAGATAGCGCAACCGCAAAACCAGATCCAAGCCCGACGCGGAGCGCTCCAGGTATAGACGGTCTATGACCAATAACAGCGGCTGTGCCGCCAGCTCTTGCAGCAAATCGGTGGTGTTGTAAAAATCACCGTTGATGCGCAGGCGCAATTGGTGCTGAGAGCCGAGCGCGACCTGCTCTTGCTCGAGGATTTCGCCGTTGCTGACGTTGAGCCCAGCGGTGCGCGCCTGCCCTATCAGCCTATCGATGACGGCGTTGGCGCTTAGGTCTAGTTGTAAGGAATCGTACCAGGAGTTCAGCTCTTGCAAGCGCTCGGGTACCGCCGCCAGCTCGCTTATGTTGTCTTGCTGCCAGCGCAAGCTCGCCAATTGCGACTGCAGAATTAAACTTTGATGGCGCCAGTACCAAGAGCAAGCCAGCATCACGACGATCACCAGGGCAGCGCTGCCTATAAGCACCCAGGCTTTATTGCGCCCCGGCTGTTCGCCGTAGCGCCCGAGCTGGCGCCAATGCCAGCGCTCGCTATGGCGCGCGTAGGAATCCAAGTGCAAAGGCGCCGATGAGGGTTCGCTCTCGCCCCAAAGCTGCTCTAGCTGGCGCACCCACTTCATAGCTTAATATTGATGCTGAATTCAAACTCGGAGCCATTCTGCCGCAAGCTCGCTATGGTCGCCGAGCTGACTTGAGCCTCGAGCTTGGTAACCAGAGCCAGGGCTTGAGATTGCGATTGCGCGCGCCCGACCATGGTAACTTCGCCTCTAGCGTTTTGCTCAAAATTATCCAGGCTTAACCCCGCGCTCATCGACTGCACCAGCAGCAATAAACTCTGCAGGTAGGTGTCGTTCACTGCCAACTGGCTCTGCAAGTTGGCGAGCTGGAGCGTGCGCTGGCGCCATTGCTGTTGCTGCGCTGTCAAGTCTGGTAGCGCTGCCGCCGCGACTTGGATTTGCCTACGCAGACTGTCGTAGTTATACCAAGCGTAGTAAGTCGGGGCGCCACCCAGGATAACAATGAGCGACAATACGCGCAAATTCAGCAATAACCATTTGCGCCCGAGCAGCAGCGGCAGTTGCCTTCGGCTCGGATAAAAGCTGAAGGCTTGCAACGATGCCGCGCTCGACACCCCCAGGAACCAGCTCACGATTTTCTTATGCATAAACATTTGAGCATTATCACGGCGCTAGCGCTCTGGTTGCTAGTTTTTGCCATTGGGCGCTTGGCGCTGCTCCTGCTCTTTCCCGAGCAGCTGCGCTCACTCAGCCTCGCCGAATTGCCAATGCTTTTGCTGCAAGCCCTGCCCTTTGACTTGAAAGTCATAGCTTGGCTGCTGGGGCCTTTGCTGCTAGTGAAGTATTTCCCGCTGCCGCCAGCGCTGACGCGCTTCTTGCCCGACTTTATCCGCCAAGGCTGGCACGCTTTGCTGGCTTTGGTATCGGGCTTGTTATTGCTCGCCTGCGCCGTGCTGCTAGTCGCCGATTTGCGCTTCTATCAAGAAAGCCGCAACCATATCGGCGTCGACATCATGGCCTTGAACGCCGAATTTAGCCTCATCCAGCAGATCATCTGGGCTGATATTGGCTGGTACTCGCTAGCCCTGCTGCTAGCAATCACTATATCTGCAGCGAGCACCTACGCTGTGTACCATGCGCGCAATAGTAGCCGCTGGGGTAGGAGTTTGGCTTCCTGGTGCTTGCTATTGATAGTCTTGACTATCGCCGCTCGCGGCGGCTTCGACACCCGCCCGCTCGGACCCGCCAAGGCCTACGCCTTGGGCAAAGAGCGTGGTGATATTGTGGTCAATCCGATAATGACCGTCGGCCAAAATATCATCAAAGCTGGAGACGCCAACGTCGCCAAGACCGAGCTTAAGTTTTCGCCAGCGCAAATTCAAGAGCGCGCCCGCAGGTATCTAGGCTTGCCGCCCGAGCAAGCTTTGCGGCGCCGCTACAACTACCAGCTCTTGGATGCCCCGAGCAACATCGTCGTCATCGTAATCGAGAGCTTGTCCTGGCAATACCTCGACGCGCTCAGCGGTGCAGATTACGGCGTAACCCCGCATCTCGACGCCCTAAGCCGGGATTCTTATGTTTATCAGAGTTTTTACGCCAGCGGTCCACGGAGCATCGACACCGTGCAGCCGCTGCTTTTTAACCTGCCGACTTTTCCCGGGCTACCCACCCTGCTCACCGGCATCGAGCAAAAAGCCTTGGTCGGCTTGGGCGATTACGCTGCACGCGTCGGCTACCGCAGCCTGCTCAGCCAGAGCTTCCGCCGCAATTCCTTTTACTTGGATGCCCACGCCGCACGCGCGGGCTTCCAAGAATATTATGGTCAAGAGGACACGCCGCCGACCTTGGAATACACCAGCGCCGAGACCCCATACGGCGGTTACGACTACGAGCATTTGCAGTTAGTTTGCGCTCGAATAAGCCATTGGCAGCAACAGGGGCAGCCGATACTGAGCATCTCTTTCACTGGCCGCACCCACACCCCGCTGGTGCCTACCTTGAGCCGCTTTGAGCTCTATCCTCCAGACAGCCAGGATAACAAATTCCTCAACGCCTTAGCCTACAGCGATTGGGCTATCGGCGAATTTTTGGCTTGCGCGCGCGCCCAGGGCTGGTACCAGAATACGGTGTTTCTCATCACCAGCGACCACCCGTACAAGCACGGCGACGCCCGCATCCCGCTGCTGATCCACGCCCCCGCGCACAAGCACAGCCTTAATCTCCGCCAGCAAGCCGCAGATAACCTCGCCTTATTCCCGAGCATCGTCCAATTGCTCGGCTACCAGGACAGCTTTAATAGCTTCGCCGAGGGCATTTTCCTCAGCAGCGCTAACGCCGCCCAACCCGAGCCATACCAACTCTGGCGCCGTAGCGCGCCCTTGGTGCGGGTTACCACGCCAGCAGGAGAGGTGCAACTGAACGAGGACGGCAGCATCAACTACAGCGACGCCCCCGAAGAGCTAAGCCTGGCGCTGCAAGCGCGCTATTTGAGCTTGCGCTGGTTGGTAGCTAATAACTCTTACTAGGCTCCCAGCAATACCTAGCGCCGAGAGCTAGACATATCAAGCTATAATCGCGCTTCAACAGCGAGTGTGCTTTTGCCCACGAGTTTTACACAACTACTTAAAAACCAAACTTTGGAGATAAACCAATGAAGAAATCCATACTTGGCCTGATGCTGGCGCTATTTGTAGCGCCGCTGGCCTTAGCTGACGACGTGAAAATCGGCATTTTGCTCGGTTTCACCGGTCCCATCGAATCGCTAACTCCGCCCATGGCCAGTGGCGCTGAATTGGCGATCAAGGAGATCAACGATAGCGGTAAATTTATGAACGGTGCTGCTATTAGCTCGGTGCGCGCTGATTCGACTTGCGTCGACGCTGCTGCTGCTAGCGCCAACGCCGAGCGCCTGATCACAGTCGAGAAGGTCAACGCTATCATGGGCGCTGACTGCTCGGGCGTAACCGGCGCGGTGCTGCAAAACGTAGCGCGTCCCAACGGTATCGTCATGATCTCGCCCTCGGCGACCTCGCCGTCGTTGTCTACCATTCGAGACGACGGCCTGTTCTTCCGCACCGCGCCTTCGGACGCTCGCCAAGGCGAAGTCGCCGCTGAAATTCTAAAAGCCAACGGCTATTTGGAAGTAGCGGTGTCCTATACCAACAACGACTACGGTAAAGGCCTGGCCGACAGCATCGCCTCGGCTTTCGAGAAACTCGGAGGTGAAGTAACCATAGTCGCCGCGCACGAAGACGGTAAAGGCGATTACTCGGCAGAGGTTGCAGCTCTGGCTGCCGCTGGTGGTGAAATTCTAGTTGTTGCTGGATACCTCGACCAAGGCGGTAAAGGCGTTATCCAAGCCTCGCTCGACACTGGCGCCTTTGACGTGTTCTACTTGCCCGACGGCATGATCGGCGCCTCTTTGCCGGCAGCCATAGGCCCGGATCTCGACGGTTCTATCGGTTCGGTACCGGGTACGGATAGCAACGGCGCTGAGATATTCAGCAACCTCGCTGCCACTGTCGGTTTGGACGCTGAAGGACCTTATACTGGCACATCTTACGACGCTGCAGCTCTGATGCTGATGGCTATGCAAGCCAGCGGCTCTACTGATAGCAAAGTATTCGCCAGTAGCGTCATGGACGTAGCCAACGCCCCAGGAGTAGAAATTCTGCCCGGCGAGCTCGGCAAAGCCTTGGAGATCATAGCCAGCGGCGGCGAAGTTGATTACGTCGGCGCCACTGCAGTCGAGCTAATTGGCCCCGGCGAAAGCGCTGGTTCCTATCGCGAAATCGTCGTCGACGGCGGCAAAATAACTACCGCGCGTTATCGTTAGCCACAAGCAAACCAGTGCCATCAATCCCAAGCAGTCGACCGCTCTAACAGTGCGGTCGGCTGTCTTGTCGTTCTATGAATCCCATACTTATTGTAAGGGATGCAACGCTAACATTATTGCCAAGCAGGCAATTGCCACACCGACGATTGCAACCCCAATGCCAATCGTCCATCTGATATTACCCAAGCTAGAATTCATATTGTCCTTAAACCCTTGGAGATCGGAGCTCAGCGAACGAACATCGGTTCTTAGATTATTAACATCTTTGCTGAGTTCGCTGAGATTAATGATAACCTCGGACAGAGCGTGCCCTCGAGCGCCAATGATGTGCTCTATGTCTATACTCAACAGCTCGGTTTTATTCTGATAAGGTCCGTTATAAGACTCAGCTACTGGTTGATCTAGTCGATGGATCTCTATACTCAAAAAATCATCTCCGAAAGGCAACGTTATCGCCTGTGGAGTTAGGTTTGTGGCACTAATGAAAAGCCTACCACAGAAGCCAGGGTCTACTTGTAGCCCAGTGGTAACATGCAATCCTTTGCGTGCAAATTTAGAGCGTAACCCCAATCGAGCAGCGTGCGCCTTATCAAATTTTAGGATTTCTAAAGATGAGATGAGCGCCATATCTCCGGGTTCCAGCCGCATGTAACCCTCGGTATTTATATCTATTATGCGCTTGCCAGTAGTTGTCGCTCCTTGTGGCCCTATTCTCAAGTCATAAGATGCTCCCTGAACTCTAGCCTTATCCCAAGGGTCTATGCTGATTTGCCCCTTTTGTAAGCTCTCTATTATTTGTTTGCTATTGAGTATCACTACGAAAGCGCTCCTTTAAGTTATAAAATAATATTTTTGAGTTTCGACTATTGTCTCAGGATAGAACGCACGACTAATCTTGTCGATTGAATGCGGTCTCAATTTGACAAGGATAATAAAACGACAAAAGCAACAACAAAATGATCGAAGTAGAGGAAGTCCATAAGCGCTTCGGCGGTGTACACGCGGTTGCGGGGGCGTCGATAAATATAGCTACCGGCAAGATAACCGGTCTCATAGGCCCCAACGGCGCTGGCAAGACTACGCTCTTTAATATCATTGCCGGTGAACTGGCGCCGAGCTCGGGGCGCATACTGCTTAAAGGCACGGACATAACCGGCTACCAACCGCACCAACTCTTCGCCCAAGGTCTGTTGCGCACCTTCCAAATAGCGCACGAATTCGCCTCGATGAGCGTGAAAGAAAACCTCATGCTGGTGGCAGCCCAGCAAAGCGGCGAGCGCTTGTGGCACGCTTGGTTTAACCCCCAGCGCGTGGCGCAGGAAGAACGCCAGATCGCCGAGAAAGCCGAGGAAGTCATGGCTTTTCTGCAGATTAGCCATGTGGCGCAAGAGCGCGCTGGCAATTTATCGGGCGGACAGAAAAAATTACTAGAGCTCGGGCGCACCATGATGGTCGACGCCAAGGTCGTGCTGCTCGACGAAGTCGGCGCCGGAGTTAATCGGAGTTTGCTCGCGAGCATCGGCGACGCCATTTTGCGCCTCAACCGCGAGCGCGGCTACACCTTCTGCATGATCGAGCACGATATGGAGTTCATAGCCCGCCTGTGCGATTCGGTGATAGTGATGGCCGAGGGCAAGGTGCTAGCAGAGGGTAGCGCCGAGGCAGTGCAGCGCGACGAACGCGTCATCGAAGCCTATTTGGGCTCTGGCCTCAAGAACAAACGCAATAATGCTTGATAATCAACAACCCGTCGAGCTCCGCGGCGAAGACCTGGTCGGCGGCTACGGTGGCGTGCCCATCCTGCAAGGCTGCTCGGTGGCAGCTCGGAGCGGCGAGATCGCGGTCATAGTCGGACCCAACGGCGCCGGCAAGTCCACGGCGATGAAGGCGCTATTGGGGATGCTGGCGCTGGAATCGGGCAGCGTGCGCTTCAACGGCACCGACATTAGTAAGCTCAGCCCACAAGCTCGGGTGGCTCAAGGTCTCGCTTTCGTGCCGCAAAATAACAACATCTTCCCCGCGCTCAGCGTGCGCGAGAATCTGGAGATGGGTGCTTTCCTACACCACGAAGCCTGCGAGCGCAACATCGAGCTCAACTTCAAGCTCTTCCCTATCCTCAAAACCAAGCACAAGCAAGCCGCCGGCGAGCTCTCTGGTGGTCAACGCCAGCAGGTAGCCGTGGCGCGGGCGCTCATGACCGAACCTCGAGTGCTCATGCTCGACGAACCCACCGCTGGCGTCTCGCCCATAGTCATGGACGAGCTCTTCGACCGCATCATCGAGATCGCGCGCTCAGGGATCGCAGTGTTGATGGTCGAGCAGAACGCCCGCCAAGCCCTGGAGATCGCCGACGTCGGTTATGTGCTGGTGCAAGGCGAAAACCGCTTCACCGACAGCGGCGCCAACCTGCTGGCAGACGCCGAAGTACGCCGGGCTTTTCTCGGAGGCTGATGGTTATGCAAGACGCTATCAATTCGCTAGTCCTACTGAGTAACTTCCTGCTGGTGCCCGGCATCACCTACGGCTGCCAGCTCGCTTTGGGCGCCTTGGGCATAACCCTGGTATTCAGCAATCTGAGCTTCTCCAACATCGCCCACGGCGACACCATGGCCTTCGGCGCCATGGTTACGATCTTCTGCACTTGGGGTTTGCAAGCGCTGGGCATAAACATCTTTCCCCTACCCACCGCCCTGCTGGCGCTACCTTTCGGCATTCTCGCCACCGTGGCGCTGGTGCTCGGCACCGACCGCTTGGTCTACCGCAAATTCCGCCGCGACAAAGCCTCGCCGACCATTCTGCTGATAGCCTCGGTCGGCGTGATGTTCGTTATGAACGCCGTGGTGCGTTTCATCATCGGCCCCGACGACCAGGTATTCACCGACGGCGCGCGCTTCATAATCTCGGCGCGCGAATTCAAAGCCAGCACTGGCCTCAAAGAGGGTCTAGCCATCAAGACTACGCAGGGTATAACCCTCGTCGTCACCCTGGCGCTAGTGGCAGCATTGTTCTGGTTCTTGAATAGCACTCGCACCGGCAAATCCATGCGCGCCTACGCCGACAACGAAGACCTGGCGCTACTCTCAGGAATTAACCCCGAGCGCGTCGTCGCTCTTACTTGGATAATCGCCGGCGCGCTGACAGCGACGGCGGGCGTGCTCTACGGCTTGGATAAATCCTTCAAACCCTTCACCTACTTCAGCCTGCTGCTACCGATGTTCGCCGCCGCCATAGTCGGCGGCTTCGGCAAACCCTTGGGCGCCATAGTCGGCGGCTTCATCATCGCGCTCTCGGAAGTCATCCTGACCTACGCCTACAAGAAATTCCTCGGTTATTGGCTCGCCGACGCCTGGCGCCCCGACGGTCTCGCGCAGCTCATCACCACCGAGTACAAATTCGCCATCTCCTTCGCTATCCTGGTGATAGTCTTAATAATCAAACCCACGGGCATATTCAAAGGCCGCGTTATCTAAGGCGCCGATCAAGCCTTTTGCGGCACCTGGTCGCGGATGAATACCAGGCTATCGGCCGCCGAACGCGAGCTATCGAAGCTATAGCCTTCGCAGTCAAAATCGCGCAATTGCTCCGGATTGTGTAGCCTATTCTGCACGATAAAACGCGCCATGAGCCCGCGGGCGCGCTTGGCGTAGAGGAAGATGCTTTTGTAGACGCCGGATTTGTAATCGAGGAATTTAACGTCTACAGACCGCAAGCGCACGCCGGGCAAGGCGCGGAAATACTCCTGCGAAGCCAGGTTCACGACCACTGGGTTGCTATGCGACTCCAGCTCCTGCTGCAAATGCTCGGTGAGTCTATTACCCCAAAAGCCGTACAGGTCTTTCGCAGCGTCAGTAGCGAGCTTGCAGCCCATCTCCAAACGATAGGGCTGGATAAGGTCCAGCGGTCGCAATAAGCCGTACAAACCCGAGAGGATGCGGAGATTATCTTGCGCGTACTCCAAGTCTTTGGCGCTCAGGCTGGGCGCCTGCAGACCCAAATAAACGTCGCCGCGAAACAAGCTCAGCGCTGGGTAACAATTCTCCGGCTCGTCTACGGTCTGAAAGTCCTGGTAACGCTGGTAGTTCAGCTGCGCCAACTTCGTGCTCAAGCTCATCAGCCGCGCCACCTCCACAGTGCTCAGCTCGCGCAAGCGCTCTATCAATCGATGACTAGCGGGAAGAAAACGCGGCGAGCTTTGGCGCTCGCTTTGCAGGGCGACGTAGTCGAGTTTCTTTGCTGGTGATAGTACGGTAATCATGGTTTGATATGTTGAGGCCTTTGCAAAAAGGCTCTTTTTGCCCCAGCATTGCTGCGTATTGGCAAATGCTCATTTATAGTTCATAAACTCCGCTTTGCCGCTTCGCTTAAGAACAAAAATCGCTCTTTCTGCACGCGGCCTCTGAACTATGCAAAATCTTCATGTTGAGGTCGCGTGTGAAAGGTCTTTGGCTATTCCTCCATAAAAGAACGCAAATACTCCGAACGCGAAGGGTGGCGGAGTTTACGCAGCGCCTTACCTTCTATCTGACGAATGCGCTCGCGGGTCACCTCGAATTGCTTGCCGACTTCCTCCAAGGTGTGGTCGGTATTCATGCCGATACCAAAACGCATCCGCAGCACTTTGGCCTCGCGCTCTGCCAGGGTACCGAGTATTTTGTTGGTGGCTTCTTCCAAGCCCTCGTTAGCGGCGTATTCCACCGGCGAGGTTACGTTGGTATCCTCAATAAAATCGCCCAAGCGCGAATCGTCGTCTTCGCCCACTGGCGTATCAGTAGATATCGGCTCCTTGGTAACCCGCAGCACCCGCCGTATCTTCTCCTCGGGGATGTCGAAAATTTCCGACAATTCCTCGGGAGTCGGCTCCTGGCCGGTTTGCTGCAGTATTTGCCGCGACACCCGATTGAGCTTATTGATGGTCTCGATCATGTGCACTGGTATGCGGATGGTGCGCGCCTGGTCGGCTATCGAACGCGTAATCGCCTGGCGTATCCACCAAGTGGCGTAAGTGGAGAATTTATAACCGCGCCGATACTCGAATTTATCCACCGCTTTCATCAAACCGATGTTGCCCTCCTGGATCAAATCCAGGAATTGCAGGCCGCGATTGGTGTACTTCTTGGCGATGGAGATAACCAAGCGCAGGTTGGCTTCCATCATTTCTTTTTTGGCGCGGCGCGATAGCCCTTCACCCAGCGATATCCTGCGGCAGACTTCTTTCAAGTCTTTGGTCGAAAGCCCCATCAAGCCCTCGATCTGCGCTAGCTTTTGCTGCGCTTGGGTGAGCTCGGCGCTATGGGCGCGCAACACGGTGGCGCCGACGGCGTCCTTATCGTAGCCGCTGAAAAAGCTGGTGTCGCTCTCGCGGCCGACGAAGTTTTTGATGAACTCGCGGCGGTTCATGCCAGCGCGGTCGACGCAAATTTTCATGATGATACGTTCCTGGTCGCGCACGCGACCGAGTAACTTCTGCACGTACTCCACAAGCTTCTGGTAGTAGCGCGCTTGCAGCTTGAGCAGGGCGAATTTGCGGCTGAGCTTATGCTGCTCGCGCTTGCCGATCTCGCTGTGGTAGCCATGCTTGCGCACGGCGTCGCGCGACTTCTTGAGGTGCTTGGCGAGCTCGCGGAAGTAAGCAGCGGCTTGCTTGGGGTCTAATTCCTTACCCGGGCTGTTATCGCGGGCGCTGATCTTGATATCGGTATCGTCGTCGTTGATCTCCAAATCCGGCTCTTCGACCAGCTCCTCGTCTTTGTCGCTGTCGTCGCCGTTGTTGGCAGCTTCCTCGGCGTTGGCGTCGGTGTCGCTAACCTCGACCGTGGTCTCGTCCTCTTCTCCGGGCTCCTTGGGCTTGGGGATCTCCCAAACTATGGTGGCGTCCTGGAAGCCGGTGAACATATCGGTGAGCTTGGTCTTCTCCTCGATCATGGCGTCGTAGCGCTCTATGACCTTCTCCACCAAGGGCGTCAGACAGCCGATAGCCATCATGCTGTCGTGGTAGCCTTTCTCGATGCGCTTGGCTATCGAGATCTCGCCCTCGCGCGTCAGTAGCGACACCTGCCCCATCTCGCGCATATACATCCGCACTGGGTCGGTGGTGCGGGTTTTGTCGACGCTGGCAGCGGCCAGCGCCAGCACGGCTTCGTCGACATCGGTGGTGTCGTTAGGGCTGCTTTCGTTCTTTTGCAGGAAGATATCGTTGGCTTGCGGCGCCTCCTCGGTAACCGAGATATCCATCTCGGATATGGTACGGATAATATCTTCTACTTGCTCGGGGTCGGTGATGCTATCGGGGAGATAATCGTTGATCTCGGCGTGGGTCAAATAACCCTGCTCTTTGCCTTTCTCAATGAGTTCTTTTAAGCGGTCGGTGTATTCGGTCATGGGCTTACTATGCTTAGGTGAGACGGCCGCCAACGGCGGCGGGGAATTATACTTAAGGGGGGAAACTGCAGGCCAAAACCGTACAATGCCTCCCACCATTCCTACTGGCTTCGAGTCCTAGAAACCTTGTCGGCACAACTACCAGACATTACTAAAAACAGCAGCAGTCCGCTCGCCGCCCAAATCAATTGGGTGGGCATGGGCGGTATTGATCTACCGCTGACTATCCTCGACGACACCCACGGCGAGCGCGCGGTGCAAGCCAAGGTCGACGTCCACGTCAACCTGACGGACGCCAAGGCCAAAGGCATCCATATGTCGCGTTTATATTTGGGCATTCAGAACTTAAACAAGCCCTTGAGCAAATCGAGTTTGCACAGTTTGACGCGTGCATTGATCGACAGCCAACAAGGCCTGAGCGACCGCATCAAGCTAACCCTGCGCTTCGCTTGGTTGAGCCAGCAACGCGCCCTGCTGAGCGCGCATAGCGGCTGGAAGAGTTACCAAGTTGAATTGCAGGCGCTGGCGACCACCAGCGAGTGCCAGGTGGAGCTTGCCTTCGACGCCCTGTATTCCTCTACTTGCCCGTGCTCGGCGGCGCTGGCGCGCGCGCTCATCGCCGAGAATTTTCGCGAGCAATTCGCCGACCAACAGCAAGTCGAGAGCGCGCGCATCTTCGACTGGCTCAACCAAGAGAGCGCCATCAATGCCACCCCGCACTCGCAGCGTTCGATAGCTAATTGTCGCCTGCGCTGGCACCAGCTACCCGAGCAGCTACCCATCAGCAGCAGCATCGCGACCGCCGAGCAAGCGCTGGGCACGGCAGTGCAAACAGCGGTCAAACGTAGCGACGAGCAGGAATTTGCCCGGCTCAACGCTGCTAACCTGATGTTCTGCGAAGACGCAGCGCGGCGACTGCACGCCGCCTTCGGTAGCCAGGAGCAAATAAGCGATTACCTCATCAAAGTCAGCCACATGGAAAGCCTGCACGCGCACGACGCCGAGGCCAGCATTTGCAAAGGCGTGCCTGGAGGTTTGCAAGCATGAGCAAGGTATTCATCTCGACCTACGGTTGCCAGATGAATGTTTACGATTCCGACCGCACTCTGGACTTGCTGAGCACCGAGCTCGGCTATAGCCCGACCAGCGATTACCAGGACGCCGACCTGCTGGTGCTCAATAGCTGCTCCATCCGCGAAAAGGCGCAAGAAAAGCTCTTTTCCGAGGTCGGCCGCTGGGCAAAACTCAAGCAGGCGAAGCCCGAGATTATTATCGCCGTCGGCGGCTGCGTCGCCAGCCAGGAGGGCGCCAGCATCCTCAAGCGCGCGCCTTATGTCGACGTCGTCTTCGGACCGCAAACCCTGCATCGGCTACCGAAGCTGATAGCGCAAAGCAAAAGCCAGCGCGCGCCGCAGGTCGACATCAGCTTTCCCGAGATCGAGAAATTCGACCGTCTACCCGAGGCGTCGATCAAAGGCCCCGAAGCCTTTGTCTCGGTGATGGAAGGCTGCTCGAAGTATTGCAGCTTTTGCGTCGTACCCTACACGCGCGGCAAGGAAGTCAGCCGTCCTTTGGCTGATGTTGTGCAAGAGATCGAGCAGCTAGCGCAGCGCGGCGTGCGCGAAGTTAATTTGCTCGGGCAGAACGTCAACGCCTATCGCGGCGCCACCGCCGACGGCAGCAGCACTGACTTCGCCGAGCTACTCGTGCGCGTTGCCCAAATCGACGGCATCGACCGCATCCGCTACACGACCTCGCACCCGGTGGAATTCACCGACAACCTCATCGAAGCCTACGCCGAAATCCCGCAGTTGGTCGACCATCTGCACCTGCCCATACAATCCGGCAGCGACCGCGTCCTCGCCGCCATGAAGCGCGGCCATACCTACTTGGAGTACAAAAGCAAAATCCGCAAGCTGCGCAAGATTCGCCCCAACATCGCCATGTCCACCGATTTCATCGTCGGCTTTCCCGGCGAAAGCCGCGAGGATTTTCAAAAAACCATGGACTGCCTCGCCGAGATCGACTACGACTACTCCTTCAGCTTTATCTACAGCCCAAGACCAGGCACACCAGCGGCGAGCTTGCCCGACCCCATCGACGCCTCGGAGAAAAAGCAATGGCTGCACAACTTGCAAGCGCGCATCAACGCCCAAGCTCGGACTTATAGCCAGGCGATGGTAGGCTCGGTACAAGAAGTCCTGGTCAGCGATTTTGCCCGCAAAGACCCTGGGCAATTGCAAGGGCGCACGCAGAACAACCGCATAGTCAATTTCCGCAGCGACGATATTGACCTCATCGGCCAATTCGCGCGCGTACGCGTCGACGAAGCCCTGCCCAACTCGCTCCGCGGCACCTATCTCAGCGCCTGTGATTATTAAGATGCAACAAACAGCTAACGCCCAAGGCTTCAGCCTCATGGAATTGCTAGTGGCAATAGCCATCATCGCCATACTGCTCGGGGTCGGTTTGCCGGTGTACAACAACTACACTGCCAAAGCCAAATTCAGCGAGATCATCCAAGCGGTAGCGCCCTACAAAACCGCCGCCGATATGGCAGTGCAATTAGGCGCGGCGGACATCGCCGAGCTCGATTCTGGCAGCAACGGCATCCCGGCGAGCATCAGCGCCGACAACACCTACTACAAATACGTAGCCAGCGTCAGTATTAACGACGGCGTCATCAGCGCCCAAGCCCGCGCCATCAACGCCGACGACGAACCAACCTACATCCTCAACTCCACTATCACCAACGGCCTGCTCGAATGGAGCTTAGACACTAGCAGCACTTGTTTAGCTCAGAGTTTATGCTCCGAGTGAAGGCTGTTCAGCGCAAGCGAGCTATAGCTTGGCGGTAGTCTGGCTGGCCGAAGATCGCCGAGCCGGCTACCAAGACGTCGGCGCCAGCCTCCAGCAAAGCGCCAGCGTTGGCGGCGCCGACGCCGCCGTCGACTTCAATGAGAAAATCGCGCTCGCCGCGTAGCGCCGCGAGCTCTCGGACTTTGTCAACGCTGTGTTCAATAAACTTCTGGCCGCCGAAGCCCGGGTTGACGCTCATCAGCAGCACTAAATCGACTTGGTCCAGCAGCCAGCGCAGGCTGTCGAGCGGCGTGGCTGGATTGAGCACTATGCCAGCTTGTACGCCGAAGGACTTTATTAATTGCAAAGTTCTATCGGCGTGCGCGCCAGCTTCAAGATGAAAGCTGATCAAATTGGCGCCAGCCTCAACAAAGCTCTCAATGTAATTATCGACCGGAGCGATCATCAGGTGGACGTCGAAGAATAGCGAGCTCTGCGCGCGCAGCGCTTTGACGACGTCGGCGCCGTAAGAGATGTTGGGGACGAAGTGTCCGTCCATGATGTCGAAGTGCAGCCAGTCGGCGCCAGCCTGCTCTACGGCTTCGAGTTCGGCGCCGAGGCGGGCAAAGTCGGCGGCGAGCAGCGAGGGCGCGATCTTGACCGCCATCAGGCGATCGCCGAATTTTCGATTACTTCTCGGGCTACTTGCGCTACCGCCTCGGCGGTGATGCCGAAGTGCTGATAGAGTTGGCCTGCTGGCGCCGAGGCGCCGAAGCTAGCCATGCCGACGAAAGCGTCTTTCTTACGCAGCCATTCGTCCCAGCCTTGGCGCACTGCCGCTTCTACAGCCACGCGCGGCGCCGAGCCGAGCACAGCATCGCGATAGGCTGGCTTTTGCGCGCGCAAGAGCTCAAAGCTGGGCATTGATACTACTGCTGCGGCAATGCCTTGTTGCTCGAGTTGTTGCGCTGCCTCCAGGGCAACATTGACCTCGGAGCCACTGGCTATCAGGGTTACCGCGCGCGCGCTTTTGGGTTCGTGCAGCACGTAGGCTCCTTGAGCGCATTTATTGATAGCGCTGGGCTCGGTGCGTACTGGCGCCAGCGCCTGCCGCGTCAAGGCGAGCACGCTGGGTTGCTTGCTTTGAGCTAGAGCTATCTGCCAGCATTCCATAGTTTCGACAGCGTCGGCAGGGCGTAGCACGAGCAAATTGGGGATGGCGCGTAGCGCTGCAATCTGCTCTACTGGCTGGTGCGTGGGACCGTCTTCGCCCAAGCCGATGGAATCGTGCGTCATCACATGCACGACCCGAATCTGCATTAGCGCTGCCAAGCGTATGGCTGGGCGCGAATAGTCGCTAAAGGCGAGGAAGGTGCCAGCATAAGGCACTACGCCGCCGTGCAGCGCCATGCCATTCATCATCGCCGCCATGGCGTGCTCGCGCACGCCGTAGTGGATGTAACGACCGCCGTAATTGCTAGCGTCGAGCACCGCCATGGCTTTGGTTTTGGTGTTGTTGGAGCCAGTGAGATCCGCCGAGCCGCCGAGCAGCGCTGGGTATTGCGCTACCAAATGCTCCAGGCATTTTTCCGAGGCGGCGCGGCTGGCGATCTTGAGTTGCTGCTGGGCTAATTCGTTGCAATAAGCGTTGTCTTGAGCTTCGCAGTCGCTGATGGCTAAAGTCGCTAAGCGCTGTTCAAATTCGTTTTTGCGCTGGTGTTGATCAAGGCGCATTTGCCAAGCGCTGCGCGCTACCGAGCCGCGCGCACCCAGATGCCGCCATTGCGCCAGGATGTCTTCGGGAACCTCGAAAGGCGGTGCTGACCAGCCGAGTTCGGTGCGTGTGGCGGCGATCTCGGCGCTACCCAAGGGCGAGCCGTGGGTTTTCGCCGAGCCTTGCATATTCGGGGCGCCGTAGCCAATCTTGGTTTTGCAGGCTATGAGCGATGGGCGGGGGTCGCGCTGTGCTTCTAGGAGCACGGCGTCGATGGCGGCGTGGTCGTGGCCGTCGACCGCTAGCGTGTGCCAGCCGTAAGCGGCGAAGCGTTGGCGCGCGTTGTCGGATAGGGTTAAGTCGGTGGAGCCGTCGATGCTGATCTGGTTGTCGTCGTAAAGCACGATCAAGCGCCCGAGCTGCAGATGACCGGCGAGCGAGGCGGCTTCGTGGCTGATGCCTTCCATCAAGCAGCCGTCGCCAGCGATGGCGTAGGTGTAGTGCTTGACCAAGTCGTCGCCAAACTCGGCGTTGAGGTGGCGCTCGGTTAGCGCCATGCCGGCGGCGTTCGCCAAGCCTTGACCCAAGGGGCCAGTGGTGGTTTCGATACCGCCAGCGTGGCCGTATTCAGGGTGACCGGCGGTTTTGGCGCCGAGCTGGCGAAAGTTCTGTAGCTGCTCAATGGTCATATCCGCGTAGCCGCTAAGATAGAGCAGAGAGTACAGCAGCATGGAGCCGTGGCCAGCCGAGAGCACGAAGCGGTCTCGATCGCGCCAGTGGGGATCTTGGGGGTCGAAGTTCAGGTGCTTGGTGAAGAGCACGGTGGCGACGTCCGCCATGCCCATGGGCATACCTGGATGCCCGGAACGGGCTTGCTCGACGGCGTCCATCGCCAGCACGCGGATGGCGTCGGCGAGAGTCTTCGGGTTTATGCTCATGGTGTGTGTTGTCGGTGTGGAGAGCAAGCCTTTAGTTAAGGCAGGCGAATGGCGGCTTTACCGCTGGCTTGGGCGACGCGCTTGTAGAGGTCGGCGCGTTGTTGCCAGGCGCTCGCCGAGCTCAAGAATTCGGGTAATTCCTGCTTATTGAGTTTGTGCGCGCGCGGTAGCTTGACCCGTTGCGGGTCCAGGTGTTTGCCGTTGATGCGAAATTCGTAGTGCAGGTGCGGGCCGGTGGAGAGACCAGTATTACCCAGATAGCCAATTACTTGCTGCTGCTGCACCCGCGAGCCGCGCTTGAGGCCGCGCGCGAAGCCGTAGAGATGCGCGTAGAGCGTGGAATAACCGTCGCCGTGGTCGATAATTAGCGTATTGCCGTAGTCGCCTTTTCTACCGATGAAGTCGACTGTGCCTTGGCCAACGCTGAATATCTCGCTGCGGTAGGGCGCGACGTAGTCGACGCCAGTGTGCTTGCGCGTTACGTTCAATATCGGGTGCTTGCGCGCGCGCGAAAAGCCCGAGCTGATGCGGGTGAATTCCAGGGGCACACGTAGGAAGCGCGTCTTCATCGCTTTGCCCTCGGGGGTGAAGTAACCGGCGACGCCGTTTTTATCGACGAAGCGAATGGCGGTGAGCTGCTTGCCGCCGACGTTAAATTCTGCCAGCAGTATCGGACCATGGTCTAGGGGCGCGCCTTCTTTGTAATGCTGCTCGTAGAGCATCCCGAAGCTATCGCCTGGGCGCAATTGATAAGCGAAATCAATATCGTAGGCGAATATCTGCGCCATATCCATGATCTGCGCGGCGTTGAGACCGCTGCCGAGAGCGTCGACGTAGAAAGAGGAATCGATTGAGCCTTGCAGATAACTCAGCGTGCTTTCGAGCTGGGCTCTGTGGTGCTCGCTGTCGAAGCGATTGCTGTCGGCGCGCCGCTGGTAGCGGACGAAGCGGGTGCTGTTGTAGTAATAATCCAGTTGTTGCAGTACGCCATCGCCGTCGACGCGGAATATCAGCTCGTCGCCCGGGCTGACCGTTTCCAGTATTGGCCGCTGGCGCTGGTCGGCGATGAGGATATTCGCCAGATCGCCTGCGCGAAAGCTCAGGCTGGCGAAGATGCCGCTGAGATTCTCGCCGCTGCTGATCGTGTGCTTGCTGACTTTTAATTCGGGCGTGGTGTTGGTCTCGGTGGTCGCCACGATTTCTTCGGCGCCAGATACTTCTTGGCTATCGGGCGCGAGCGCTGGCTGATTGGCGTGGCTCAAATCGAGCTCGCTATCGCTCAAGCCACCCACCGGCTCGGCACCAGCAGCCAGCGCCAACAGGCCGCCGAGCGCAAGCGCGACGCCGAGCAGCACAAAGAATACAGCGGGCAATAGTCGGTGTAAGGACGGCAAAGCTTGATCCTCGGGGTGCAAAATAACGAAATCAAGAGCTCGCGCGCAATAGCGCACAGCTCTATCCAGCGCAGAATTTAGCCAGGCAAGGCGGGGAGCCAGCTAAAAATCTGCCGAAGCCTAGCAATTATATTTATCACTAGCCGCAGCGACAGACTGCAGCGAGCGTAGGTGGGGAATTTTTGGTTAAACTTGGTGTTGGCACTTATAACTCATATAACTCAGATAAGCACTATGCCCCATTATCGTTCCCGAACTACCACCCATGGTCGCAACATGGCCGGCGCGCGCGCGCTTTGGCGCGCCACTGGCGTCACCGATTCTGATTTCGGCAAGCCCATCATCGCCGTATCCAACTCTTTCACGCAGTTCGTCCCCGGGCACGTGCACCTGCACGACATCGGCCAGTTAGTAGTCCAAGCCATAGAGCAGCGCGGCGGTATCGCTAAGGAATTCAACACCATAGCCGTCGATGACGGTATCGCCATGGGCCACGGCGGTATGCTCTATAGCCTGCCCTCGCGCGAACTTATTGCCGATTCGGTGGAATACATGGCCAACGCCCACTGCGCCGACGCTCTAGTGTGCATCTCCAACTGCGACAAGATCACCCCCGGGATGCTGATGGCGGCGATGCGCTTGAACATCCCCGCGATCTTCGTCTCCGGTGGACCGATGGAGGCTGGTAAAACCAAGCTCGGCGACGACACCGAGATTGGCTTGGACTTGGTGGACGCGATGGTGGCAGCGGCTGACCTCTCGGTATCCGACGCCGACAGCGAACGCATCGAGCGTTCGGCGTGCCCGACTTGTGGTTCCTGCTCGGGGATGTTCACAGCCAACTCGATGAACTGCCTCACCGAGGCTCTGGGCCTGGCGCTACCGGGCAACGGCAGTATGCTGGCGACGCACGCGCTGCGCAAAGGCTTATTCTTGAACGCCGCAGCGCGGATCGTCGAGCTCTGTAAACGCTATTACGAGCAAGACGACGACAGCGTTCTACCACGCAACATAGCCAATTTTGCCGCTTTTGAGAACGCCATGACTATGGACATCGCCATGGGTGGCTCGACCAACACCGTGCTACATCTGCTGGCGGCGGCTTACGAAGGCGGGATCGATTTCAGTATGCGCGATATTGACCGCCTGTCGCGTGTGGTGCCCAATTTGTGCAAGGTCGCGCCGAGTAGCCAATACCACATGGAGGACGTGCACCGCGCTGGCGGTGTGATGGCGATCCTGGGCGAGCTCAACCGATCTGGGTTATTGCAAGCCGATTGCTACTCGGTGAGCGGCGTCAGCATGGCCGAGCAGCTCAAACAATGGGACGTATTTGGCAACGACAACCAGGAGACCATCGACTTTTACCGCGCTGGACCTGGCGGTGTGCCGACTACGAAAGCCTTCAGCCAGAGCAAGAGTTACCCGACCTTGGACTTGGACCGCGAGGGTGGCTGCGTGCGCGACCGCGAGCACGCTTACAGCCAGGACGGCGGCTTGGCAGTGCTATTCGGCAATTTGGCTCCAGATGGTTGCATCGTCAAAACTGCTGGCGTCGACGAATCGATCCTGGTGTTTCGCGGCAAGGCTGTGGTCTTTGAAAGCCAGGACGCGGCAGTCGATGCGATATTGGCGGACAAGATCGAGCCTGGCGACGTGTTGGTTATTCGTTATGAGGGTCCCAAAGGCGGCCCGGGGATGCAGGAGATGCTGTACCCGACCAGCTACCTGAAATCGAAGAACCTGGGTAAAAGCTGCGCCCTGGTTACCGATGGGCGTTTTTCCGGCGGCACTTCCGGCCTATCCATCGGCCACGTATCGCCCGAAGCTGGCGCTGGCGGCAACATCGCCTTAGTCGAAGACGGCGATATCATCAACATCAACATCCACGAACGCAGCATTGACATCGAAATTAGCTCTGATGAACTAGAGCGCCGCCGCCAGGCGGTTACAGCTTGGCGCCCCAAAGACCGCCAGCGCCAGGTATCCAAAGCCCTGCAAGTCTACGCTTCCATGACCACCAGCGCCGATAAGGGCGCGGTGCGGGTGTTGGGGGAGTAGGTTTGTTTAGCTGTGAGTAAAACTCCTGCCTTAATTCACAGCAAAGGTTGTCTACTGGAGTGTTTAAGTTAGTACCATTAGTTGCATTACTTTTGGGATTTATACCTTATAACCCCACTAAACTCCACCAACTTTCAAGCATTACAAATTAGATGAATATGGCAGTGATTTGATATAATCTTCCATAAATTGCCAGTCTGGCTCATATTCATTTTTTGCATTCAATTTAACGGGGAGTTTGATTTTTTCTTTTTGTAGCCTCGCATCGCTAATCTCCCTGCCAAAATTGTATTTATAACTCATTTGCTCTAATAGAGTTAATAGAAAAAATGCAGTATATGAGTTTATGGCTGTAGAAGCGTCTTTTATGTCAATGACTGTGCAATGATCAGACGCGACAAATTCATAGGGATGATAAAAACAATAACCAACACTTCCGCTATTATTGATTGTTATATAATTTTTGTAAACAGTCATATAATCTGGAGGGGAAATATAGTTATCTATTCCATTATTTTCTTTGGTTGAAGATAAATAAGCAATTTCACCAGATATTTGATCTATCGTAGTTAGTCTCTTGCCTCTATTGGCAATAAATATGTCAGTAAAAGCAAATTCTTGCCAATTTGAGACATCAATTTTATTGGGATAACTTTCTGAAACCGCTTCATTTGTAATACTATTTTTGACTAAAATTTCACACATAGCCAATTCGTCAATATCTTCTTCTAACAACCCTAAACTTTGTTTAACTTGAAAAACCACATGTTTTCTAATTTTTGCGAGAAAATATTCTTCAGTCAAATTGCTATAATCCGTTTCTGAATGGGCTTGTATGATCCACTCATCTTTTCCAGTTACATTTTTATAGACAAGGTTGATATTATCCTCATGTTCTTGGGGGTTTTTGATTTTACTCAACGCTTCCTGTTTTATCGCATTCCATTTGCTTTTCGGGTCGGTTCTCCCCTTGCTTTTTGACAAAACAAATCCATCATTTTTTAAATCATAAAAAATAGTTTTGTAGCTTTCACTATGGGGAATATTCGTTTCAAAAACTGCAATAGCTGTATGCGCCATAGCATTAGGTTGAAATAATTCACTTGGCATATTGATAACATATTTCAGTCTATGCTTTGTTAAAATTCTTGTTCTAATGTCATCGTCTTTAAAATATGTTGATAACGGGGCAATGATAACAACATGGCGGCTACAAACATCCAATAATTTTTCTAAAAATTGAATTTCTTTTTTTGTGGGATTCTTGTCATTATTTTTCCCGCCAAATGGAGGGTTTACGAAGCCAATCGTTGGCTTTCTATCTTTTAATATTTTATCTGTTTCTTCGGTAAAAAAGTCTTCATTATATATTTGCGACTTGCCATCCCCCCTAAAAAGCATATTAGAGATGGCAAGCGTAAACATGGTCGTTGACTTTTCTATGCCTATTAGTTGATTTGCTTTTATAGTTTGAATTTTTTCTTTTTTATTAGGCAAACTAGACCGCTCAATAGTTTCAATAAGCTTATTCATTCCTGCAATCAAGAATGCCCCTGTTCCACAAGCGGGATCAAATATTACATCATCAGTCTTTAAATCAATTAGTTCGCTAAACAATGTTGTCGTGTGATTAGGGGTTAAGACAATTCCCTTTTTCACATTAGCGACCCCTGCATATCTTAAAAACTCTTCATAAAATTTGCCGATAATATCGTAAGCTGTTTTTAACTTGAATAGAGGAATAACCTTATTTTCCAGTTCTTTCAGAATATCTTTTAAGATATCTGTAGTCGTCAAATCCTTATCCGTTTTTACAAAAGATAATTCATTTTTCAATATAGATATTTTATCGTTATCAATACCTTCACTAGATAGCACCTGTTGCACAGTTATTGGAATATTGTTGATAATGGTTGCAGCCTGTGAGTTTTGATAAGTTTTACTAAAATCAGACTCTTTGTCATATAGGCAAATCATCAAGGCGCTTAACAATATAGGTCTTCTTTGAGAATCAACATTTCTTAACAGATTATTGATTGTTTTGGAGGATTTGGATATATTCGAGGAAATCTTCTCAAGGTCTATATTCTCAAAATAAGCAATGTAATCATCTTCATCTAGTATGCTGGTTTCATTAATTCTGTCGACAGCGTCATCCTTGACAATAAATGTATCTAATCTATGATTATATTGATCATTTATATCACCAGAAAAAGCAATGCCAATGATTTTCCAATTTTCAAAATATCTTTGCACATCATTTGTTTGAGATTTTAGATTTGATAATGTGAAGAAAAATAAATAATGCTTAATGCCATCAACGGCATAAGAAACGGGATTGTTGCCAGTTTTTGATTCATGATCTTTGATACTTGCTTTATTTTCTATCAGAATTAGCAATCTTTTTTGATCATTAGCATAAATCAAATCAGGATATCCTTTATCACCTGTCCCTTTCTTACTTGTTTGATCTAAAATAGTTTGAACATATTGATCATTAGTTTGTTGAAGCTCCCATCTACAATCAAAATCTTTATTTTGATTGATATATGTTAATAAATCAAAATCCGTTTTAGTCTCGTTTTTTCGTTCATTAACCATTCAATAATTCCTCATAAATCAATTTTTAATCAAACACACTATTCAATAGTAGCATCAATTCTATCCTTCACATGATGCTTAACATTGCCCTGATTCAATCTAAAAGTAAACTCGTCCACATATCTATCAATATGCTTAATTTGAAAAGTAAGACTACTATCGTGGATTCGCATTTTACATTATGGGTGTTGGCTGGAATTTGTAGTTTAGATGGCCTTCTGTGCTTCTACACGGTGAGCGGGACACTAATGCGGGCGTCTCCAGCCAAGTACAACTTGGCGTTCCAGTTTAACCCTTAACCGCCCCGGCAGTTAGGCCGCTGACTATTTGTTTTTGGAAGGCCATTACTAGCAGGAATAGGGGGGCGATGATGGAGACGGCGGCGGCGACGGCTTCGACTTGGTCGGTGGTGGTGGTTTCGCGGTTGAAGTAACCAGCAATGGCCGGGACCATGGTCATGTTCTGGCCGTCGAGCAAGAGCGAGGTAACTAAGAAGTCGTTGTAAGCGAGTAGGAAGCTAAATAGACCGGTGGTGATTACTCCCGGCCACATTACCGGCATGATCGCCCAGCGGAAGGCTTGGAAGTGGGTGCAGCCGTCGACGCGCGCGGCTTCGTCGAGATCAGCGGGGATGTTGTGGAAGAAGGAGCGTAGCATCCAGATGGTGAAGGGCTGGTTGATGGATACTAGCACGGCGATGACCGCGAGCGGTTGGCCGTATAGGGTGGGCGCGGATTCGCCGAGGAAGGGGCGCAGGATTTCGGCAGAATTAATGAAGGTGGGCAGGTAACCGGCGACGAGCACCGAGTGCGGGAGCGCGCGAAAGATGAGCGCGATGATGAGTATCCAAAAGGCGAGGCTGGAGCCGGTGCGCGCGAGGCCGTAACCAGCAAGAGTACCGACGGTGAGCGAGACGGCGACGACGCCAGTGGTTACTACTAAGGAATTAATAAAGTTGCGGTAGAAGCCGTTACCGACCCAGACGGCTTGGTAGTGCTCGACGCTCAAGCCGATAATGGGCTGGCCGAGCGCGCCGAGCAGCGAATTGACTATGCCCGATACGAAGGGTAAGACGCTGCCGAGCAGCACCAGCGCTAGCACCGCCAGGATGAAGCTGGCGATTATCCAGCCGAGCCAGAGCTGTGCCCAGGGCGAATACAGGCGCACGAGCACGGGCAGGGTGTTTTTGACCCAGCGGCCAAGGTACCAAATTAGCGCCAGGCCCAAGACTATATCGAAGGCCGATAAGCCTTTGCCCGCAGCGCGGGTGGCGGGGCCGAAGATGACGTCTATGGGGTTGGTGGCGAAGGCGTCGACTGGTTCTTTGAAGCTCATGACCGCGACCCAGACTATGGGGAAGGCGGCGATCAAGCACCAGGCGCTCAAGAATATCGCGATGCCGACGCGCAGCGATAAGGGTTGGCGGAGGACGCTACTGGTCATCTTTTATCGGGGTCCACGGTGGTCGCGCCAGCTACGCATCAGCAAGGGGACGAGCAGGATGACGATGCCGATCATGGTGAGCATGGCGCTGGCGGAGGCGCGCGAGATCGAGCGGTTGCCGCTGTCGTTGGGTACCAGGAAATCGTAAGTCAGCCACTGCAGCGAGATGACGTGCGCCTGGCTGGAGAAGCCGACTATCTCTTCGAAGACGCGGTAGCAATCCATCAAGTGGATGAGCGCGATGAAGACTATTAGCGGCATGAGGTGCGGGATTATCAGGTAGCGCGTGCGCTGCCAGCGGCTGGCGCCGTCGATGATGGCGCTTTCGAGCGCGTCCTGGTTGACGGTTTGTAGACCTGCGTAAAAAACCACGAAGGCGAAGGGTGCTACGTGCCAGACGCGGTAAAACAGCATCAATATTTCGATGGTCCAGCCTTGGGCGAACAGGGCGACGTCGCGCTGCAGCCACCATTCGAGCAGCGCGGTCATGATGCCATCGCCGATGAAGAGCCAGCGGATCGAGAGCGCGCCGATGACCGGGGTGATGATGAAGGGTAGCAGCGAGATGAAGATTATCTGGCCGCGCAATGCGCGGGTTACGTTATTGACCGCGAGCGCGATGACCAGGCCGAGGCCGATGACCAGCGGCAGGGTTATGAGGGTGAAGCTGAGGGTGAAGCGTAGCGCTTTCCAGAAGTCGATGACCATCAATTCCGACCAGCTCCAGTTCTCCAGGGCGGCGGCGGCGCGCGGTAATTCGAGTACATTGCGGTAGGATTGCAGGCCGACGAAGATGGTCTCGGTTAAAGGTTTGCCGTCGGCGCCGATTACCGGACGGGTTTTGCTTTCGGTGATGCAGGTTTGGCCGAGAAAGCCCGGGGTGCAGGTTTCTTCTTCGACGACTTCGAGTATCGGCTGCTCAAGGTAAAAGCTCTGCCAGAAGACGCTAATCAAGGGCGCGGCGATGAATACCAGCATCAGCAGGATGGAGGGGCTGACGAAGGCGGCGAAGGTTTTGAATTTCATCGCTGGGCGCTGGGGGGTGTGCCTCCCGCTTGGGGTGCGAGGTAAGCGGGAGGCTTTGGCTATTAGAGTAAGCCGGCTTCTTGGGCGGCGGTGGTGTAGGCGGCTTCGATGTCAGCCAGAGCTGCGCTCGCGCCTTTAGCACCTGTCAGGTAGTCAGAGATGCCGTTGCCTAGAGCAGTGTGCATCAAGCCCATTTGCGAACTAGCGGGGTAAGGCTTGGCGTTCATGCTGGCAGTGGCGATGGCGCCCTCGGCGGTGCGGCCCGGCTTGTAGCCTTCGACTAGCCAGATGGCAGCGTCGTTATTGGCGCGCACCATGTCTTCGTCGATACCTTCCATCATCACGCGGAAGGCGGCGTCGGCCTCGGCGCTGGATATGTTCTTGGCGACGACCATGCCGTCCCACCACAAGGTGGTAGCTGGGATGTCACCACCGGCGACCGTGGGCGCGGCCGAGTGGCTAACCAAGCCGACGACTTGGCTTTCCTCGGCGTTATCCATAGCTGCGGCGCGCGAGGCCCAGAGGTTGGCCATGGCGATCTTGCCTTGCTGGAATTGCTTCTGCACGTAAGTCGAGTCCGACACCAGGTACTCGGGGTCCATGTACATCGATAGCTCTTTCAGCATCTCCAAGCTGGCGACGCCTTGGGCGTTGTTGATCGCCGCGCGGTTGCCGCTGGCGAAGAACTCGCCGCCGTGGCCGATGTACATATTGACGAATTCCTCAGCCAGGTTCCAGCCGGTTTTGAAGGTGCCACCCAATGGGTAGTCGACCACGCCAGCGGCTTGGATTTTGGCGGCGGCTGCCAGGACTTCTTCGTAAGTCTTGGGCACGGCGATGCCAAGGTCGCTGAGGATGTCGGAGCGGTACATCAAGTGCTGGGCGTTGACCATCATGGCTACTGCCATGGTGTTGCCGTCGACCTTGATGAGCTGATTGGGGCTCAAGTCTTGGCCGTACTTCGCTACCAGGCTATCGAGCGGGCGGATGGTGCCAGCGCCGTACAAGGGCTGGAAGGTGCCGTTGGAAACACCGCCGATGTGATACAGCGATGGATTGGCGGCGAAGGCTGCGGGCTGCTTGGTGCGGAATTCCTGGTCGAGCTCGGCTTGGACGTTGCCGCACTCAGCCATCGCCTCAGTAACCGCCTTCCAAGCCTCGAAGCCGGCGCTCAGCGACTTCAGCGGTGTGTTGTTTTGAAAAGCACAATCGGCGTAGGCGCTGCTGGCAAAGAGCAGCGCGGCGACGGAAAGTAACAATTTTTTCATGGTTTTCTCCTAAGGTTAATGTTGAGGGTTAAAGGATTCTGGCGCCGCTGTCGTGGTCGAACCAATGACAGATGGCGGTGGGCACGGCGATAGACACTGGGTCGCCGATGCTGGCGCGGTAGTTTTTCGCAGCGCGCACGCTGAGCAAGCAACCAGCGACGCGCACGGTGACCATGGTGGCGTCGCCCAAGAGTTCGAGCGCGTAAATGGGTGCGTTGATTTGGCCGCCGGATTTAACTACTTCGGCGTCTTCGGCGCGGAAGCCCAGAGTGATGGCGCCTGCGGGCAGGGAATCGGGAGCGGCGATCTCGACTTGGGGCACGGTGAACTTGCCTTCATGGAGTTCACCAGTAACAAGGTTCATGGCGGGATTGCCGATAAAGCCAGCGACGAAGGCGTTGGCCGGGCGGTCGTAAATCTCGGTGGGGCTGCCGACTTGCTGGACGACGCCCTTCTCCATGACGACGACGCGGTCGGCGAGGGTCATGGCTTCGATTTGGTCGTGGGTTACGTAGACGGTGGTTACGGCGAGCTCGTGCGAGAGGTTTTTGATCTGCGCGCGGGTGGAGACGCGGAGCTTGGCGTCAAGGTTGGAGAGTGGTTCGTCCATCAAGAAGACGTTGGGTTCGCGCACGATGGCGCGCGCGAGGGCGACGCGCTGGCGTTGGCCGCCGGAGAGCGCTGCCGGACGGCGCTCAAGAAAAGGCGCCAACTCGACCATATCGGCGGCGCGGCGCACGCGCTGGTCTTGCACTTCGGGGTCGATACCGCGGACTTTGAGCGGGAAGCGAATGTTGTCGTAAACATTCATGGTCGGATACAGCGCGTAAGACTGAAAGACCATCGCCACGTCGCGGTCTTTGGGCTCGAGCTTGTTCACCAACTTACCTCCGATCCAAATCTCGCCCTCGGTGGGGTCTTCGAGACCGGCGATCATGCGCATGGTCGTAGTCTTGCCGCAGCCCGAAGGCCCGAGCAAAACCAGGAATTCGCGGTCTTCGATGGTCAAGCTGAAATCGTCGACGCCGACAAAATCACCCCATCTTTTGCAAATGTTCTTTAGCTGAATCTCGGCCATGCTGCTTGAGCTCGGAATTGTTGCTTGTTATTGGAAACGCGATTATTGCATAACAGCGGTGAGATGAGTGGGTTTTTCGGTGGGGAGTGGGGGATTAAGTCGTTGCTGGGGGCGCCGACTTGTAGTCGGCAGGGAACGCCCGCATGGGCGTTCCCCAATGAGCACTGCATTAAAACAAAATCGCAAAACTGCTTTTCGGCTCGGTGCTCACTAGTTGAGCAGGGGGCTCATGCAAAATACAGTGGTGGGGAGGCTCACAAGCTCGCCTCCAGCCGACTACAAGTCGGCGCTCCCAGTCAAGCGACGGCTTTGGCGCCGGTCATGAAGGCGACGGCGTCGGCCATGCTGTAGTCTTGAGGGTCGATGACGCACAGGCGACGGCCGAGGCGGTGGATGTGGATGCTGTCGGCGACTTCAAATACGTGCGGCATGTTGTGCGAGATGAGCACGATGGGGATGCCGCGAGCTTTGACGTCTCTTATTAAGTCCAAGACTTTGCCCGATTCTTTGACGCCGAGCGCGGCTGTGGGTTCGTCCATGATGATGACTTTGCTGGCGAAGCTGGCGGCGCGCGCCACGGCAACGCCCTGCCGTTGCCCGCCAGAAAGCGATTCGATGGCTTGATTGATGTTCTGGATGGTGAGCAGCCCTAAGTCGCGCAGTTTTTCCTGGGCTTCGCGCTTCATGCGCTCGTTGTCGAGTTTACGGAAGACTGTGCCAGCGATGCCCGGCTTGAGCAGTTCGCGCCCCAGGAACATATTATCGGCTATCGATAGCGCTGGCGATAGCGCCAGGTCTTGGTAAACGGTTTCGATGCCAGCGCCGCGCGCGTCCAATGGCGAGTCAAAGCGTACTTGCTCGCCCTCTAGTTGGATAGTGCCGGAATCGGGTTGCAAGGCGCCTGATAGCGCTTTGATCAGCGAGGATTTACCAGCGCCGTTGTCGCCTATGACCGCGAGGATTTGATTGGGGTAGAGGTCAAAGTCGGCGCCATCGAGAGCGCTGACGCGCCCGTAGCGCTTCACCAAACCGCGAGCGCTCAATACTGGCGTTACGCCGCTATTTTGCGTATCCATTGGTCTATGGCGACTGCGAAGATGATAAGCAAGCCTATTAAGAGGTAAGTCCACTGCGGGTCGGTGCCGATCAGGCGTAAGCCTAGGGAGAACACGCCGACTATGAGCGCGCCGAAGAGCATTCCCATGATTGAGCCGCGGCCGCCGAAGAGCGATATGCCGCCGATGACTACTGCGGTTATGGATTCGATGTTGGCGAATTGACCAGCGGTGGGCGAGACCGAGCCGATGCGCCCGATGAGCGCCCAGCCAGCAAGAGCGCAGATCAAGCCGCCGAGCATATACACCGAGATGATGACTTTTTTGACTTTGACGCCCGCCAATTGCGCGGCTTCGGGGTCGTCGCCAACGGCGTAGACGTGGCGTCCCCAAGCGGTGTGCTTCAAAGCATAAGCCAGCGTCAGCACCAGGATGAGCATGGTGATCACGCCGTAAGTAAAGATAGCGCCGCCGATGTTGATTTTATTACCGAAGAATTGCAGCAGCGGCGCGCTTTGGGCGATGTCTTGCGAGCGGATGGTCTCGTTGGCGGAATATAAGAAGTTAGCGGCGAGCACGATCTGCCACATGCCGAGGGTTACGATGAAGGGCGGCAGGCGGACGCGCGCGACCAGCAAGCCATTGATAAAGCCGCACAGCGCGCCAGTGGCAAAGCCACAAAGCACGGCGAACTCCGCTGGCAAGCCGTAACGAAAAGTGAATTGCCCCATCACCACCGAGGATAGCACCATGATCGCGCCTACCGAGAGGTCGATGCCAGCGGTGAGGATTACCAGGCTTTGCGCGGCGCCAACGATGCCGATGATCGCCACTTGCTGCAGTATCAGGGTGAGGGTGAAGGGCGAGAAGAATTTGCCCTGCAGGATGATCGCGAAGACGACTATGGACAGCAGCAGCACTCCCAGCGGCACCAAAGAGGGCTGCTGGTGCAATAGGTGTTGCAGGCTTTTTAGTAGGCCAGAATGACCTTCGCCTCTAGTGTCGTTCGCTGTGGTGGTCACGTTTTTATTGTTTTGCGAAATGCTGTGGCGGCTAGGTTGGTCTAGCCGCCACGTGTTAGTTTAGTAGGTTATCCCCAGCACAAATCCATACCTTCCTTGGTATCTATGGAAGGTACTCCAGGGGCGGCCTCGTCGGTTACCAGCGCAACGCCAGTGTCAAAGAAGGCTTTGCCGGGTGTGTTGGCGGGTTTGGCGCCAGTGTCAGCCCAAGTCTTGATAGCCTCGATGCCCAAGGATGCCATGAGCAGCGGGTATTGCTGCGAAGTCGCGCCGATGACGCCATCCTTGATGTTCTGCACTCCCGGGCAACCGCCGTCGACAGAAACTATGAGCACGTCGTTCTCGCGGCCCAAGGCTTTCAAAGCCTCGTAAGCACCAGCAGCAGCGGGCTCGTTGATGGTGTAGACCACGTTGATCATTGGGTCTTTGCTGAGCAGGTTCTCCATCGCCCGGCGGCCACCTTCTTCGTTACCTTGGGTTACATCGTGGCCGACTATGCGGGAATCGGTCTCGTCGCCCCATCTATCCGGGTCGCCGATGTCTATGCCGAAACCTTGCAGGAAGCCTTGATCGCGCAGCACGCCGACAGTTGGCTGGCTGACGTCGAGATCGAGCATGGCGATTTTGGCGTTAGCAGCAGCAGAGCCGAGCTTGGCAGCAGCCCATTTGCCGATAAGCTCGCCAGCGAGGAAGTTATCGGTGGCGAAAGTGGCGTCAGCGGAGGTGATAGGATTGAGCGGTGTATCCAGCGCTATCACCAGCAAGCCAGCGTCGCGCGCCCTTTGCACTGCCGGCACGATGCCGCTGGTGTCCGATGCGGTGAGCAGTATGCCCTTGGCGCCGTCGGCTATGCAAGTTTCGATAGCGGCTATCTGGCTTTCGCTATCGCCGTCTATGCGCCCAGCGTAGGACTTGAGGTTGATGCCGAGCTCGTTGGCCTTGGCAGTCGCGCCTTCCTTCATCTTCACGAAGAAGGGATTGGTCTCGGTTTTGGTGATGAGACAAGCGCCAATCTTCATGTGCCCGTCGGCGTGCGCCCAGCTAAAGGCAAAGACCGCAGCTAATAAGATACCTAGTTTTTTCATCGGTTTTTCTCCTGAGTGTTGTTGACTATTTTTATGGCAGCGAGGCTTTAGCCCCACGAACATTAAATAACTATAAAGTAATTTGCCCGCGACTGGTAATTATTTGCCGGATTTATGGGCAAATAATCTGATTAACAGCATTTAATCAAATCTTCCAATTGCTGGCGTATGCCTGGGCAGCACGCGGTTATGGTGCAGCCGCGGCGCAGCTTGTCGCCGCTGGTAACGTCGGTGATGTAGCCGCCGGCTTCCTGGACTATGAGCGCTGCGGCGTAGCAATCCCAGGAGTTGATGTGCGGTTCGTAATAGCCGATGCAGCGGCCGCAGGCGACATGACACAAGCCCAAAGCCCCGGAACCAAAGTTGACGTATACGCCGTTGGCTGCCAGCAAGCTCGCCATTATCGGGATTATTTGCTGCGGCTGACTGCGGGTGGAAAAACCTAGGTTGACTCGCCCCTGATCCAGAGCGGTGGCTTGAGCAGTGCTTATCTTGTTACCATTCAAGTAAGCGCCTTGCTGGCGCTGGGCGCTGAATAGTTCCTGGTGCACTGGGTCGTAAACCAGACCAAACTCTAGCTGTTTATTGACCACGTAGGCGATAGACACGCACCACAAAGCCAGGCCACAAGTGAAATTGGCGGTGCCGTCTATCGGGTCTACTACCCAGATGCCTTGGTCGACTGCTGGCACCACGCCACCGGTTTCTTCGCCAAAGAAAGCGTCTTGCGGGTAATTGTCGGCGATGGCGCTTTTGATAAGTTGCTCGGTTTCGATGTCGGCCTGGCTGACCGTATCCTGTACGCCTTTGGCTCGGATATCGAGCTTGCTTATATCGCTAAAGTAATCGAGCGCGAAGTCGCCGGCGCGCAAAATCAGTTCCTGGGCAAAGTCAAAGCGGGTTTTTATTTCTGCTGGCATTGGTATGGGTTATATTAGTGGTTCGGAGAACGGGGTTAGCTAGAGCGGCTTGGATTTACCAGAGCCGACCAATGCCATCTCGCTCGTAACAATAACTTAAAAATGGAGTGGCTATTATGAAAAGCTATAAATCAATTTTACTTACCGCTGCTGGGCTGTTAATGCTCGCGGGGGTCAATACGGCTTTTGCCGCTGGCAAGCTGAATTATTACTGCAGCGCGCAGGAAGACTGGTGCCAGCTTATGGCGCGTGGCTT
This sequence comes from Gammaproteobacteria bacterium, assembly GCA_965229495.1. Lineage (GTDB taxonomy): Bacteria > Pseudomonadota > Gammaproteobacteria > CBDBNL01. The sequence goes on along the minus strand of OZ245880.1, from coordinate 1,664,527 downwards.
CGAGGCCGAAACCGGCATCAAAGTCAATATGACGCGCAAAAGTTCGGGTGAGACCTTTGCCCAAATCAAAGCCGAAGCGCGTAACCCTAAAGGCGATATCTGGTGGGGCGGCACTGGCGACCCGCATTTGCAGGCTGCCGAGGAGGGCTTGACTGTGCCTTACAGGTCAGCCATGCGCTCGCAATTATTGCCCTGGGCTTTGAGCCAGGCGGCGTCGGCAGACGATAAAACCATCGGCATTTATTCTGGGGCGCTGGGCTATGGCTATAACGAGGAGTTGCTGGCTGCGAACAATTTGCCAGCGCCATCGTGCTGGCGGGATTTGCTCAAGCCGGCTTACAAGGGCCATGTGCAAATGGCCAACCCTAATTCTTCCGGTACGGCTTATACCACGCTGGCTACCATAGTGCAGATTTTTGGCGAGGACGAGGGCTTTGAGTTTATGAAGGGTTTGCACGCCAATATCAACCAGTACACCAAATCGGGCTCGGCGCCCATCAAAGCTGCGGCTAGAGGCGAAAACACCATAGGCATAGTGTTTTTGCACGACGCTGTGAAGCAGGCGGTTACCGGCTTTCCTATCAAGGTGGTCGCTCCCTGCGAGGGCACTGGCTACGAGATCGGCTCGATGAGCATCATTAAAGGTGCGCGCAATATGGACGAAGCGAAAATGTTCTACGACTACGCTCTGCGCGCCGATGTGCAATCGCGGGCTCTGGAAGTTGGTGCCTATCAGGTGCCTTCCAACAGTGGTGCTGAGACTTCGCCCAAAGCTCCTAACCTGGATAGCATCACGCTGATAGATTACGACTTCACCAAGTACGGCAGTTCCGCCGAACGCCGACGCTTGCTGAAGAAGTGGGATGACGAGGTGAAGGCCTTGGCGCAATAACAGCCAATGCTCGATTGAGGCGAGCCGAGGCGATGGTCTCGGCTCGCTGTTGTTTTGGTTCGCGGTATGAATCGCACCTTGGCTGTATGGCTCGGCGTGGGCTTGGTCGGCTACGGTTTGCTGCCGTGGTACGTGCTTGAGGATGGTTTTTGGAGCTTTATCTGGCTGCTCGATGGTTATCCGCTAGATGACGATTACGCGCCAGCTTGGGGGCAGGTTTTCTTCGATGGCAAATTCTGGCTGGCGCCGCTGGCGTTGTTTTTGTTATTGCCGCTCTTGGTATATCGGCGCGCAACCTCAGACCCGCTGTTTTCTGCTTGTCTAATAATCTCTGGAGTTGGCGGGCTGACCTATTTGGCACTGCAGGGCTTGGCTATAGGCATAGGCGGCTGGGAATTTGCCTGGCTGGAGCAATTATTCGGGCCTTTGCCCACGCGCCAATTTGGTCTGGGTTATGGGGCTTTGCTGGTTAGCGCTGCCTTATTGTTCTTTTTAACTCAGGGCTTGGCGGCGCGCGGCGCCGTTAAAGGCGATGTTTTTGTGCTGGGTAGCATCGGTGCGGTCAGCGCCCTGGTGCTTTGCTTTATCTTCTTCCCCATCGCCCGCATTCTGCTGAGCGCCCTGCAGGATTATTCGGGCAATTACTCGTTAATCGCCTTTCTCGAACGCATTGGCGACGACAAAATCTGGGGGCTGCGCTGCTTATACGCCAATCTGAGCTGCGGCTCGGCCTGGAACTCGCTGGTGCTGGCGGTATTGGTGGGGGCTTCGACCACGGCGCTGGGACTGGTGTTCGCCTTGGTGGTAACTCGCTCTGGGTTTAAGCACCGCAACCTGCTGCGCGCCCTGACGGTGTTGCCAATAATTACCCCGCCCTTTGTTATTGGCCTGTCTTTGATACTGCTGTTTGGGCTTTCGGGAGTAGTAACCCAATTCGTCAGCGATTTGCTCGGCATTAGCCCTGGGCGCTGGCTTTACGGTTTGCCGGGCATTTGGTTGGCGCAAATGCTGGCGTTTACGCCCATAGCTTTTCTGGTGCTGATGGGCGTGGTAGAAGGTATTAGTCCGTCTTTGGAGGAGGCCGCGCGTACTCTGCGCGCCGATAACTGGAAAACTTTCACTAGCGTCTCATTGCCTTTGATGCGCCCAGGACTGGCGAATTCTTTTCTATTGGGTTTCATTGAGAGCATGGCGGACTTTGGCAACCCGCTAGTGCTGGGTGGCAATTACGATGTGCTCTCTACTGATATATTTTTTGCCATAGTTGGTTCGCAAAACGATCAAGGCATGGCGGCAGTATTAGCTCTAGTGCTATTGACCTTTACCCTGAGTGCTTTCTTTTTGCAACGCCGCTGGCTGGGCAAAAAATCTTATGCTACGGTGACTGGCAAAGGCGATTCTGGTTTTCACGCGCCTTTACCGGCGCGGCTGAAATTTCCACTCTATACCTTGGCGCTGAGCTGGACTTGGTTTACTCTGGTGGTGTACTTCATGATCGTATTCGGTAGCTTCGTCGAAGTCTGGGGGCTAAATCACAGCCTTACTTTCAAGCACTACGTAACCGCCTTTGGCGTTAATTGGGGCGAGCAGGGCCTGCACTTTGTCGGCTCGGCTTGGGACTCATTCTGGACGACTATCACCATCTCGACCATAGCGGCGCCCATTACTGCTGCTATAGGTTTGCTGACCGCCTATCTGCTAGTGCGGCAGCAATTCCACGGCCACGATGCCTTTGAATTTGGCACTATGCTCAGCTTCGCCATTCCGGGCACGGTAATAGGCGTGAGCTATATTCTTGCTTTTAATGTCCCGCCGATAGAGTTAACCGGCACTGGGGCTATTTTGGTGCTCTGCTTTATCTTCCGCAATATGCCAGTAGGCGTGCGCGCTGGCGTCGCCGCTATGGCGCAACTGGATAAAAGTCTCGACGAAGCCTCGCTAACTCTGGGCGCCAATAGTTGGTATAGCTTCCGCAAAGTAATCCTGCCACTGCTACGCCCAGCGATTATTGCTGCTATTGTTTATAGCTTTGTGCGCGCTATGACTGCCATTAGCGCTGTTATCTTTCTAGTGAGCGCCGAATACGATATGGCCACCAGCTATATCATCGGCCGAGTGGAAAATAACGATTACGGCCTGGCCATTGCCTATTGCACCGTTTTGATTTTTGTCATGCTGCTGGCAGTGCTTACTTTTCAACTTTTGGTTGGTAATAGGCAATTGGGGCGCCGCGAAGAGCAGTGAGGAATTTGCAAAAAGGCTCTTTTCGCCCCCAGCGTTGTTGGCAAATGCTCATTTATTATTCATAAACTCCGCTTTGCCGCCTAGCTGGGAACAAAAATCGCTCTTTTTGCATACGGCCTCGATTTATATAGAACTACCCACTGACATGAACAACTCTCAAGCCGCGTCTGTCCGCTTTGCTGCAGTCAGCAAGATTTACACTGGTGGCGTGGTCGCCGTAGATGAAGTTTCTTTCACCATAGACCCGGGCAGCCTGGTTACTCTACTGGGGCCTTCTGGTTGCGGTAAGACTACCACTCTGCGCATGATCGCTGGTTTGGAAATGGCGAGCTCCGGGAGTATTTATATTAACCAGCAAGACGTTACCAAGCAGCCAGCTACCGAGCGCGATGTCAGCATGGTGTTTCAGTCTTATGCCCTATTCCCGCACATGACTGTGGGCGAGAACGTGGCTTATGGTCTTAACGTCAGTGGCATTGATAAGGATGAAGTGCGCCAACGCACCCAGGAGGGCTTGCGGCTGGTGGGGCTGGAAGATTATGAGCAGCGCTTGCCAAGCGAATTATCCGGCGGACAACAACAGCGCGTGGCAGTGGCGCGGGCCTTAGTGCTCAAACCGCAAGTGTTGCTGTTTGACGAACCGCTCTCTAATCTTGACGCTAAATTGCGCCGCCAAGTGCGCGAGGAAATTCGTGAAATTCAGCAAAAGCTGGGGATAACCAGCGTCTACGTAACTCACGATCAGGAAGAGGCGCTGGCAGTATCCGATCAAATAATCGTCATGAACGAAGCCCGCATCGCCCAGCAAGGCAGCCCGATGGATTTATACGAGCAACCGGAAAACGTCTTTGTCGCTGGCTTTATCGGCGATGCTAATCTGCTGGCGGTGCAAGTGCGCGAGCTGTCTGGCGACAGAGCTGAGGTGAGCTTGGGAGCGCATAACTTTAGCTTGCCGCACCGGGGGCTAAGCCCAGGCGCGGCGCATATCGCCATTCGCCCGGAGGCTATTGGGCTCGATAGCGCCAACGCCAGCGCCGAGCTCAACGGCCGCATCAGCAAAGCCACTTATCTCGGCAATCACATGGAATACAGCGTCAGCAGCGTTATCGGCGATTTATTTGTTATCGACCCTAACACCGCCCAGCCTCTGAGCGAGAACACCAAGGTGGGCATAAGCCTGGCGGGTCACGGAGTTACTTTGGTGCGGGGATAGTTGGGCGGCTTCCTAAGCACTCGCCTTCTTGCCAACACAAACAGAAAAGGTATAATTTTTACTCATGCGCACCTTTGAGTACGACGAAGCTAAGAGTTTGAGTAATGCTGAGAAGCACGGCATCGACTTTCGCGCCGCCCAGGCAATCTGGGAAGACCCGGATGCGATAGAAATACAAGCCAAGTCATATGACGAGGAGCGCTTCATAGTGATCGGGCTTATAGGCGACAGGCATTGGTCTGCGGTAATCACTTACAGAGATACAAGTATTCGCCTTATATCAGTAAGGCGCTCGCGTGTACAGGAGATTCAACTTTATGAAAGCTAAAGATTTTGATAAAAAATTCGATCAAAACCATCGCGACATCGTGACTGACCTTGATCTATCTACCAAGCGGCGGGTTAATCAGGAACATAAACGCGTCAATGTCGATTTCCCTACCTGGGTCGTCGACTCTCTCGACCGCGAAGCCGCGCGCATAGGCGTGACGCGTCAATCAATCATCAAGCTTTGGCTAGTGGAGCGCTTGCAGTCTCAAGCTGCGAGCAAATAATTCCGCGCAGGAAAAATGTGAGAGGGTTTTGCAAAGGTCTCAGAGCTTAAAAAGCGACTTTCCTTTGGTCGCTGCGCTGCAGCGATTACACGGCTTAATAGATAGCTTTGAGTTTCAGTATTAAACTCACCCTAATACGCCTTAGCGCCAAAAACCGCAATCGCCGCTTGCAGGAATTTATGCCCGCGCTCGTGCAGCCAGGTAATAGCCTCATCCCAATTACTCTCATCGATAGTATTGAGCGCCACTTCGTCGTATGGATGATGTGCAGCGTTGCCCAGATGATTGACGTTACCAGCCAGCTCGACAAAACGCTTTGCGTGCGGAGCCAGGCGCGCTTGCATCTCCGCAGCCGTAACCCCGCGTACACCTCGAAGAAACACGCCAACACTGTTATTGGCGCGATAGATTGCCACATTAAAATCTGCGTCTACTGATTGGCGTAGCCATTGCGTTGGCGAACCAGATACTTTTACTCCTAAATCGGCGTCTTCGGGGTATAGCTCCAAGTATCGGCTCCAGAACCTCCGACGTATCGGCGCATAAGCTGATGATTCACCTGTTCGCTGCTTCGAGGCTCTGTGCAAACTCCGCTCCCACTCGTTCGGCCGCACTACTACCTCGAATATTGGCGCCGGCTTGCTATCGCCAATCTGCACCACTCTCAGTTTTACCGCGAAGAATGCGAATTTATCCGATGTGTGCTCGTTGAGCCAATCGAGAGCTGAAACGTGCTGATCACGAAACTCTGTCGCCACCCAAATGATGATTTCTGCTTCAAGTCCAGCGAGATAGGTCATTATTTGACCAAGATGATTGTGATCGGTAGCCTCCAATTGGTTTTCGACCAACACCCGCCTTCCCAAGACATCCTTCGCCACCAGATCGGCAGAAAATGCGCCAACGGCTATCTCTGTACCTTCGGGCTCTAGCACTAAGCCAATAGCCTCGCCAAGCTGATCCAGATTCTGCGCCAGCCACGGAGTGAAATCGTGTGCCTCATGCTGCCAAGCGGCTCTGGGTTTCAAATCAATAAGTTTTCCTATCTCTGTCATATTGCCAGCAATGAATAACCACAGAGTTGTCAATGGTTGCGAAAAGTAAGGTTGTCACCTTATGACTTTCTTAGCTGATCTTTGCTGCTTATAATTTCGGCAAGCCCCACCATCTCAGTATAGACTTTATTTACAACTTCTTTCCTTTTAGTGATATCAGCCAATTGTTCAACTAAAAACTTGAAATTATAGTTAAGGTGATAATATGGCCACCATTGAGTACTACACTTGTAGTGCCCTCTTAGCTCTTGCTCTAAAACATCATTAATCATGGCCCTATCAATATCAGAGCTATGTGCTCTGATGCCCAATGCGCATGAATTTTTGATTATTTTTGGCTGAGGCTCTATGCCAACTTTAATCCCATCTTTCCAGTTCTTACCTGCCATGAAAATGCCAGCATAGTCCCCCTCAATACTACTGGGTAAATACACTTCCCATCTACCATCTTCTTTCAATTTATCGGATAATTCATTCGCAAATAAATCTATAAAGTGCAATTCGACCCTATAAAAATTGTCAACAATAAGTTTGCTTTCGGCAAAATTATCTTTCATAATATCAATAATTTCTTTTGTCATTATATTGTCCTGAAGTTGTCCCGTTAAACTTTTTAGCAGCATAATATACTGCTTGATGGTTTCTCGCAAAATAGGATAGTCGACTGCAGCAGAGTGGCAGCTTTCTAACCATTCGATAATATCACTCTCATATGATATGCATCTAACTTTGTCTTTGCTCAAATCAGCCAAGCCTTCTTCTGATGGCTCTCTCCCTTCCAGGGTAAGATAAAAAAGTTGACCGCGACCAGAATCTTTTATCAATTCATAGTACCTTGCTAGCTGCCTATCTTGATCAGGAGCGTAGATTTTATTCTCTATTAAAACTAAGAAGTTGGTTTCTTCATCTTTCAGGTAGATATCAACCCTACCATTAACCACAGTCTTCTCTGCTTGAATTGTTATTAAATTTTTGGAGCTTATGCTCTCTTGAAGCCCAAATTTTTCAATGAAAAGCCTCAAAAAAGTGTCATCAAAATCATGTCGCCCACAGGGGTTAAGTAACTCAGTCAAAAATGCAGAATGCAGGTCAACTTCCTCATGTCCTCGCCTTATTACATTAAAAATGTTGAAGCGCTCTTTTTTTAGCTTTGATATTTCTGTATTCTTATCAAGAATGAATCTTATTTTCTCAAGTAATGCTTCCATGGTGTAAATTTTTGTGCTGTTTGCGGGGCGATCCGCTGCAATAGTAAGCATGCATAAAGATAGCCTGCGGCCATTTTACATGGTGAGCGAGGGCGTATATGGCTCTAGGAATAGATGCTGGGAGCATTGGTGAGGAGCGCATTTAGCCATTGACCAAATCTGTGTTCATCTGTGTGCATCTGTGGTTTGAGAAATGATGCAGGGATAGTTAAGGTCGAACCCTTTGGGTTTACTTTTTATACGGCGGGCGAGACGCCCGCGGTCCCAGGACGCTCCCAGATTACCAGCTCCAGCCGAGGGCGATGGCTTTGCTGGCGACGGTGCTGAGTTGGTCGTGGTAGACGATGTCGGCGCGGACGCCCGCCCAAATGTCGAAGGAGTTGCCTATGGGTAGCTGCAAGCCGAATTCGGTGAATACGCCGGCGCCGAAGCCGTCGTCGGCGTCGCCGTAATAGCTGGCTGCGCCTGCGGCTAATCGCGTCCAATGGCCGAATTCTTCTTCGCCGACTATGCCCAAGCCGCTGTATTGCTGGCGCTTGCCTTGCTCGTCTTCGAGGTGTAATCTGTGGAAGTCCAAGCCGTAAGATTGCACTGTGCTTGGTGCTGCGAGCAAGCGCAAGGAGTTGACTTGGAGTTCAGGATCGGAACCGCCTTGGCCGCTGAGGACGCTGATGCGCGAATTCTCGTTGCCGAGCGCGAGCAGCGGCAGCGCGCACAGGGCGAGCAAGCTCAGTCGGCGTGATAACTTTGCCATGGCTAGTCGGGCACGCGCGATTGAGTTAAGCCTCGATTGTTTGCGGGGCGCGACCGTATCTATCCTCGAAGCGCACGATGTCGTCTTCGCCTAAGTAAGCGCCGTTTTGCACTTCTATTAATACCAGGTCGAGCTTGCCGGGATTCTCCAGGGCGTGAACGCTGCCGAGCGGGATGTACACCGATTCGCCTTCGCGCAAGAGCTGCTCGTCGCCGTCAAGATGGACTTTGGCAGTGCCGGCTACGACTACCCAATACTCGGCGCGGTGGTGGTGCATCTGCACCGAGAGCTTCTGCCCCGGGAGCACGGTGATGCGCTTGACTTGGAAGCGATTGCCGAGGTCTAGGGATTCGTAATTGCCCCAAGGGCGGTGCACGAGCGTGTTGTGCTCGAGTTCGCTATGGCCGCCGTCGCGCATTTTGTTGACCAGGTTGCGCATGGCTTCGAGCTTGTCCTGGTGCGCGACAAAGACAGCGTCGCTGGTTTCGACGACGACGATGTCGCTGGCGCCGAGCACTGTGAGTAGGCGGTTGCTGCTGCGGAGGTAGGAATTTTGGCAATCGTGGGCGACGACGTTGCCAATGGCGCAATTGCCGTCCTGGTCGCGCGAGCTATTCGACCAGATGCTGCGCCAACCACCGAGGTCCGACCACTGCGTGTCTAAGGTTACGACTAGAGAATCCTGGCTGGGCTCCATGACAGCATAGTCGAAAGCTATTGACTCTACTTGGGCGAATTGCTCGGGCAGGCGCTGGAAGTCGTAATCGCGCGCTATCTGCTCGTAGCAGGCGCGGCAATCTTGCAAGAGCTCGGGGCAGTGCTGCTGCGCTTGCTGGAGGAAGGCTTGAGCTTTGCCGATGAAGATGCCGGCGTTCCACAGATAGGTGCCGGCGAGGATAAAGCGCTCGGCTTGCTCGGCGTCGGGCTTTTCGGTGAAGCGCTGGATTCTGTGGCTGGCGCCGCCGAGGTGCTCGCCCTTTTCGATGTAACCGTAATCGCTCGAAGGCGAATCGGGCTGCACACCCAGGCACACTAGCGCTTGCGGATTGCTCTCGGCGAGTTCGGCGGCTTGCAGCGCGGTCGAGCGGAAGGCGCTGGCGTCGGGGAGGTGGTGGTCTGCCGAGCACACCAGCATTATTGCCTGGGGGTCGCGCTCGGCGACGGCAACAGCGGCGACGAGCACGGCGGCGGCAGTGTTGCGGCCTTCGGGCTCGAGGATTATTTGCTGGCTCTGCTTGAGATCGAGCCTGCGCATCTGCTCGGCGATGATGAAGCGATGCTCGCTATTGCCTATTATGGTCGAGGCTTGCGCTTGGGTGAAAGCAGCGAGGCGGAGCTGCGTTTGCTGCAAGAGCGTGTGCTCGGATTCGCCGAAGGTGTGGAATTGCTTGGGATAAGCCGAGCGCGATAGTGGCCACAAGCGCGTGCCGCTGCCGCCGGCTATGATTACCGGGTGGATTAGCTTTTCTATGTTCATATCTGCTCTAGCTGGATGTGGTTTTTGGTGTATCCGGATGGCTGCCCCATTCGCTCCAAGAGCCGTCGTAAACTCGGGATTGGTAGCCGAGCAAATGCAAGGCAAAGGCGAGAACGCAAGCGGTTACGCCCGAGCCGCAGGTGCAACTGATGGGACTGGCGAAGTCTATATCTTGGGCGGCGAAGGCTTGGCGCAACTGCTCGGGCTGAAGAAACTTGCCGTTAGCGCTGAGGCTGCTATAAGGGACGTTGACGCTGCCGGGGATATGGCCTGCGGCTACTCCCGGGCGCGGCTCGGGCGCGGTGCCGAGAAAGCGCGCGCTGCCGCGCGCGTCGACAATCGAGCACGAGCCGTCGCGGCTGTAGGCTTGCATTTGCTCTAAGCTCGCTAATAGCTCGGGGTGGAGGCGAGCGGAGAAGTTGCCGGTTACGGGCTCAGGTAATTCGGTCGAGGTTGGTAAGCCAGAGGCCTGCCAGGCGGGAAAGCCGCCGTCGAGTAGGGCGATGCTGTCTACGTCGTGCCCATAAACGCGCAATTGCCACCAAAGCCGAGCTGCGGAGAATTGCTCACCCGAGCCGTCGTAAACGACGACGGCGCTGGTGTTGCTGACGCCCAAGCGCTGCATGTCGGCGCTGAATTGCGCGGCACTGGGCAGGGTGTGCGGCAGCGGGCTATTGGGCTCTGAGCCGGCTTCTAAATCGTAGAACACCGCGCCTGGGATGTGCGCGGCTTGGTATTCTTGCTCGCCGTCGCGCCCGCTTTGCGGTAGATACCACGAGCAATCGACGATTACCAGGTTGTCTTGCTGCAGGCGCTGGTGCAGCTCTTGGCAATTTATTAGTGGGGGGAGTTTGGTCATTTTTTGTGTCAACGATAACGTAAGCCCATGATCATGCCCAGGATACACGCTAGGGACACCAACGAAGTGCCGCCGTAACTGACGAAGGGCAGCGGCACGCCCACCACTGGGATGAGCCCCGAGACCATCATTATGTTCACGGTTACGTAAACGAACATAGTAACTACCAGGGAGCCGCCGAGTAGTTTGCCGAATATTTGCTGTGATTGATTATTGAGCCAAAGCGCGCGCGCGAACAGGCTGCCGTAGAGCGTGAGTAAGAATAAAACGCCGATGAAGCCGAATTCTTCGGCGAAGACCGAAAAGATGAAATCAGTGTGGCCTTCGGGGAGAAAGCTCAGGTTCGATTGCGTGCCCTCTTGCCAGCCTTTGCCGACCAGGCTGCCGGAGCCGATGGCGATCTTCGATTGCAGTATGTTCCAACCCGAGCCGAGCGGGTCGAGGTCGGGATTGAGTAGGGTCAGGATGCGTTTTTTCTGGTAGCCCAGCAGTAGGTAATTCCAAGCGATGGGCGCCATGAGCACTGCGGCAGCGACGCCGGCGCTGATGTACCAAAAAGATATTCCGCTTAAAAATAACGCGGCGAGCCCAGAGGCGGCGACTAGCAGCGCCGTGCCGAGATCGGGTTGCTGCGCTATTAGCAGCACCGGCGCCGTGATTATGGTCAGGCAAATTAGCACTTGCAGCGGCTGCGGCGGTAAGCTGGCTTGCGCCAAAGACCAAGCGCAAACCACCGGTAGAGCTAGCTTCATCAATTCCGAGGGCTGAAAGCGCATGATGCCGATGTCGAGCCAGCGCTGGGCGCCGTTGACCGTAACGCCGAACCAGGGCACCAGCAGCAGCATGACCATGCAACCAAGATAGACCGCGAGCGCGAAGCGTCGCCAGTCGTAAACATTAAATTGCGCGACCACGAGCATGACTACCAGGGCTACGGCGAAATTGCGTAGTTGGTTGGTGATAAGGTCGGTATCCAGCGAGCTGGCGCTGTAGATGGTGGCGAGGCTGATGGGGGCGAAGGCGATGAAGAGTAAAACCAGCGGTAGATCGATGTTGTACCTTTGCCAGAAATTGGGTCGGTGGTCGACGAGCTCGCCGAGGTTGCCGTGGCGGGCGAGGATGTTGGTGATTTCCATCGGTTGGCTAAGGATCGATGAGCTGCTCAACGAGCTCGGCGAGGTTGGCAGCGCAAGCGCGGGGGTGGAGCTCGGGATGTTGCGCTAGCTGCTTACGGGTTTGTTCGCCGTTGCCGGTGAGAACCAAGGCGTAATCGCAGCCGGCGTTGTGCCCAGCTTGCAGGTCTTTGAGCGAATCACCGATGAATAGCGCTTGCTGAGCGGGGATGTCGAGCTGCGCCAGGATGCGCTCGAGCATTAGCGGCTTGGGCTTGCGGCAAGCGCAATTTAAGCTCGGGTCGTGCGGGCAATGCTGCAGCGCGTCGATTTTTGCCCCGAGTTGCGCTAATAAGCTATCGAGCTCGCGGTGGATGGCGTCAAAATCCTCTTGTCTATATAAACCTCTGCCGATGCCGCTTTGGTTGGTGGCAATGGCTACTAGCTTGCCGCTGCGCTTGAGCTCGGCAATGGCTTCCAGGCTGCCAGCGATGGGCTGCCAATCGGCGAGGCATTTGACGTAGGCACCGCTGTCGTTGTTGATGACACCGTCGCGGTCGAGGATGAAGAGTTGGTAGGGCATCGCTTTTTATAGGAATTTCAGCAAATCGCGCGCCAGGCGGTCGTAGAGGCCTTTGTAGCTCTGTAAGAAGTTACGACCAACTTGAGCCATGCGCGCGCGCTGCTCGGGGTTCGCCAATAATCGCTGCAATTGGTTTTGCAATTCCTGGGGGTCGCGCACTTGCAGCAGGGCGCCAGCGGCGACCAGCATTTTGCTGACCTCGAGAAAGTTGCGGTCGCTGGGGCCGATGAGCGTGGGCACGCCTCTATCGATGGCTTCTATCATGTTTTGCCCGCCGTGGGCGACAAAGCTGCCACCGATCACCGCTATTTGACTGATGGCGTAAAAATCGCCTAGCACGCCGATGGCGTCGACTATCAATAAGCGCCAGGGCTGGGCGCTGGGCATTTGGCTGAAGAGCTGCGGTTGGCAGCTTTGTAGTAATTTTGCCAGCTCGGGGGCGCGGTGCGGGTGCCGCGGTACGAGCACTACGCGCGTGTGCTGCATCTGACAGAGCTGCTCGATTTGCGCTTGCAGTTTTTTCTCCTCTCCTGGTTGGGTCGAGGCGAAGGTTATTAACGCCTCGCTAGCGTTGGACGCGCCGAGCTGGGTGCGGAGGTTGTTAGTGCTCTGAGGACTGCTTTCATCTAATTTAAGGCTGCCTACGACCTCGAGCTTATCGGGCGCAACTCCGAGCTGCTGCAAGCGCTCGGCGTCCGCTTGCCATTGCGCGTAAACGTTGCTTAAAGGTTGGAAGCAGAGCTGTGCGTGCTGCGGAATGCGCTGATAACGACGCGCCGAGCGGCTCGACATCCGCGCGTTCACAAGACACACGGGCACCTTGCTGTGGCGTAAATTTGCTAGCATGTTAGGCCAGAGTTCAGTTTCGATTATCAGGACTAACTTAGGGCGGTGACGCTGGAGAAAGCGTCGGCTCACTGCGGGTAAGTCGTAAGGGCTATAGCTGCAAAGCAGGCGCGCGCTGGTCTGTTTCTGCACTACGCTGAGGCCGGTGTCGGTGGTGCAAGTTATCAGCAAGCGCAAGTCTGGATTCTGCTGCCAGAGAGCTTGGCTTAGGCGCAAGGCGAGTTTGGCCTCGCCCACGGATACCGCGTGCAACCAAATATCGACTGTGGCGTTCTCGGCACCCGAATAGCCCAAACGCTGGGCAATCTCGGCAAAACGCACTCGGCGCTGACCACGCGAGCGCCAATACAAGCGCAGGACGAACCAAGGCAGTAAAACTGCCATGAGCAGCGAATAGATGTGGAGCATCAATGTTCGTGGTTAAGCTTGAAGCTGGGAGTATAGCTCAGCTTCAAGAGTCAAAAATTGGCAGGGCTTAGAGCTAATTGGTTAAACTTGGCAGATGGCTTTTGCCAGAAGCTACATTAACTTTAATAAAACGGAAAACTATCATGACAAAATCATTCCAAGCCCTACTGCTAGGCGCTCTGCTAGCGCTTGGGCTGCCAGCTATGGCGCAAATTAAACCCGCAGTGGTTTTTGATATGGGCGGTAAATTCGATAAGTCCTTCAACGAGGGCGTTTACAACGGCATGGAGCGTTTCAAAGCCGAAACCGGAATCCAATACCGCGAGTTCGAGATCACCAACCCAGCGCAGCGCGAGCAAGCCGCGCGGCGCTTGGCGCAACGCTCGGACGTTGTGCTACTCGTGGGCTTCGCCCAAGCTTCGGCGCTCCAAGTGGTGGCTGACGAATACCCCAACGTTAAATTCGCTATCATCGATAGCGTGGTCGATAAACCCAATGTGCAATCCATAGTTTTTAAGGAGCACGAGGGTTCGTTCCTGGTGGGTATTTTAGCCGCGAACCACAGCGCTAGTGGCACTGTGGGTTTTGTCGGCGGCATGGACATTCCCTTGATTCGTAAATTCGCTTGCGGCTACGAGCAAGGCGTAAAGTACGTTAATCCCAACGCGCAGGTGTACTCCAACATGGCGGGTACGACCCCAGAGGCTTGGGCCAACCCTGGCAAGGGTTCGGAATTAGCGCGTAGCCAAATGGATAGAGGTGCGGATGTTATTTACGCTGCCGCTGGCGCTACTGGTCTCGGAGTGTTGCAAGCCGCTGCTGACGCTGGCAAGCTCTCCATCGGCGTCGACTCCAACCAGAACCACTTGCACCCAGGCTCGGTGCTGACTTCCATGCTGAAAAGAGTCGACCTCGCCGCTTACAACGTGATGACCTCAGCGCTCGACGGCACTTGGCAACCAGGCGTGCAAAATCTGGGTATCAGAGAAGGCGGAGTTGGCTGGTCGCTGGACGAGCACAACGCGATATTAATTAACGCCGACGACCACCGCGCCATCCAAGCGGCTAGCGACGCAATACTAGACGGCTCTTTGCAGGTGCACGATTACATGAGCAATAACTCTTGCAATTTGTAAGTCATCCAGCAATTTAGTGCTAGGGCAGCTGCGTATAGCTGCCCTTTTTGTATCGGTGTTGCGAGCGCTGTCGTTTTCAGATACCAATAAAAAGCCAGATCGAATAGATGTTCAAATACGCAGCCATACTATCCTGGAGCGAAGAGGACCAAGCTTACATAGCCGAAGCGCCAGAGTTGCCCGGGTGCATGGCGCATGGCGATTCTTACGAATCAGCTTTAGCGAATGCTCAAGAGGCAATTCAGCTATGGCTGGACACGGCTCGCGAGTTCGGCGACCCTATCCCCACACCCAAAGGCCGCCGCCTGCTGTCTGCATAAAACATCATGGGTTACGCTATTGAGCTAGTAGATATAGATAAGAGCTTCGGCTCGGTGCACGCCAATAACAAGGTCAACCTGCGCGTTGAAGCTGGCACCATCCACGGAATCATCGGCGAGAACGGCGCCGGTAAATCCACCCTGATGAGCATCCTCTACGGCTACTATCAAGCCGATTCAGGCAGCGTGCTCGTCGACGGTGTCACCACCAAAATCGATAATCCCGCCGACTCCATCGCCGCTGGTATCGGCATGGTATTCCAGCACTTCATGTTCGTCGATACCTTCACCGTGCTCGAGAACGTGGTGCTCGGCGTCGAATCGTCGCCGCTGCTAGCTCCGTCGCTGCAGCAGGCGCGCCAGCGCTTGACGACCATCGCCGAGACTTACGGCTTGGGCATCGACTTGGACGCGATTACGGCGGAGCTTTCGGTCGGCCATCAGCAGCGCATAGAAATATTAAAAGCGCTCTACCGTCAGGCGCGCATCCTTATCCTCGACGAACCCACTGGAGTGCTGACGCCGCAGGAGGCCAATCAACTATTCGCCATTTTGCGCACGCTGCGCGAGCAAGGCAACAGCATTATCTTGATTACGCACAAGCTGCAGGAGATCATGGCAATCACCGACAACGTCTCGGTGATGCGTCAAGGGCAAATGGTCGCGCACCGGTCTACAGCTACAACCAGCAAAGAAGAACTCGCGGAGCTGATGGTGGGGCGCAAAGTGTTATTGGACGTAGCCAAGGCCGAAGCCCAGCCTGGTGCAGTAGCCTTGGACGTGCAAAACTTGAGTTGGCGCGACAGCTCAGGAATCGAACGCCTCAAGAACATCAGCCTGCAAGTACGCGCTGGCGAGATCGTCGGACTAGCGGGCGTTGCTGGCAATGGCCAGAGCGAACTCTTTGACCTACTCAGCGGCATGGAGCCCTTGCAGAGCGGCACTATATCAATCTCGGGTACGGCTATGGCGCCAGCGGCGCTAAACCCAACCGCGCTACGCGCCGCAGCTCTGGCGCACGTGCCCGAAGACCGGCAACGCATGGGGCAAGTCGGCGAGTTTAGCGCTGCCGACAATTCGATTCTTGGCTATCACTCGAGCCCGCGCGTGCAGCAGCGCGGCTGGCAGCGCTTCCAGGCCATAGAGCAGGATTGCTCGCGCTTGATGCAGGAATACGACGTGCGCCCGCAGGCGACCAGCCTCCCCGCGCGCAACTTCTCTGGTGGCAATCAGCAGAAATTAATAATCGCCCGCGAATTTGCCCAGAACCCGAAAATACTCCTCGTCGGTCAGCCAACACGCGGTGTCGATATTGGCGCCATCGAATTCATCCATCGCAAACTACTAGAGTTGCGCGACGCTGGCTGCGCCATTCTGTTGCTATCGGTAGAACTTGAGGAACTGATGTCCTTGAGCGATAGGATATTGGTGATGTTCGCTGGCTCCATAGTTGGCGAGTTCAATAGCCCTGAGGCGGACGCGCAAACTCTGGGCTTGTACATGGCAAACGCGCATCAGCAAGCGTCCTAAGCGCGCCCACATACCCATCAATGGCGAAAAGCGACAGCAAGGAAGCTCTGATCTTGTTGCGGCAATGCAGCTACGCCCTAGGTTCGGCGCCGCTGCTGGATCAAGTAGATATGCGCCTCGCTCGGCAAGAACGCGTGGCGCTGGTGGGTCGTAACGGCGCTGGCAAATCTACCTTGCTGAAAATTTTATTAGGCGACATAGAGATCGATAGCGGTGAATTAGTGCGCCGACCCGGTCTGCGCATGGCGCAATTACAGCAAGACCTGCCACCACAGCGCGACGAACGCGTCGACGACTTTATCGCCTCGGGCTGCGACGCCGGCGCCCGCGACTGGGAACGCGCGCGCATCATTGAGCAATTGACGCGCGACCTCGCCCTGGAGCCCGCAGCTAAATTGGCTGATTTATCCGGCGGTATGCAACGCCGCGCGCTCTTGGCGCGCGCCTTGGCGGCTGAACCAGAATTGCTGCTGCTGGACGAACCCACCAACCATCTCGACATAGACACCATCGTCTTCCTCGAAAACTACTTGCTGGCTTTCCGTGGTTGCCTGCTGATCATCAGCCACGACCGCGCCTTTCTACACAAGCTCGCCACTCGGGTGCTAGAGCTCGACCGTGGGCGCTTGAAAAGCTGGCCTGGCGACTTTGCCAATTTTCTGCGCCGTCGTGCCGCCGACCTCAGCGCCGAGCACACGCAAAACCAACTCTTTGATAAAAAACTCGCCAATGAGGAGGCTTGGATTCGTCAAGGCGTTAAAGCACGGCGCACACGCAACGAAGGCCGAGTGCGCGCGCTGGAGCAACTACGCGTCGAGCGTCAAGCGCGGCGTAGCCTTGGCGGCTCGGCAAAAATGCGCTTGACCGAAGCCGATGCCTCGGGACGGCAAGTTTTAGTGGCTGAAGGCTTGAGCTTTGCTTACTCTGGCAAGCCCATCGTCAAAAATCTCGACTTGATAATCCAGCGCGGCGACCGCATCGCCATCGTTGGGCCAAACGGTATCGGCAAGAGCACGCTTATTAACTTACTTTTGCAGCGACTATCGCCCGATAGCGGTCGGGTGCAGCTCGGTAGTAAGCTGCAACTGGCATATTTTGACCAACAACGAGCCGAGCTCGACCCCAATCAAAGCGTGCTGGAGAACGTCGGCGGTGGCTCCGACTTCATAGAGCTGGGCGGTAAACGCATCCACATCATCAGCTACTTGCGCAATTTTCTCTTTACTCCCGAGGTCGCACGCGGACCCATATCTAAGCTATCTGGTGGTGAACGCAACCGCCTATTGCTGGCGCGGCTATTCAGTCAGCCAGCGAACTTGCTCATCCTTGACGAGCCTACCAACGACCTCGACGTCGAGACCTTGGAATTATTGGAGGAACAACTACTCGAATTCGCCGGCACCATTATCATCGTCAGCCACGACCGCGCCTTCATTGACAACGTCGTCACCAGTTGCTTGATTTGCCGAGGCGACGGCGAAGTTACTGAGCACATCGGCAGTTATAGCGACTACCTTCTGTCAGCGTCAGCAGTGCTCACGGTCAACCAAGCCAAACCGAGCCCGATTCCGACCGCCGATAGCAGCTCAAGCAATAACCGCGCGCGCAAGCAGTTACAAAAAAGCATCACCTCGGTTTTGCGCAAAATCGACAAACTCGAACACAGCCAACAGCAATTGCACGAGCAAATGGCAGCACCCGAGTTTTACCAGCAAGCACCCGAGTTAATTCAGCCAGTGCAACAAAAACTCCAGCAAATAGAGCAAGAACTCGCCGACAATTATGTCGAGTGGCAGCAACTAGAAGACCAACTCAGCGCCTAGCCGCATCGCCACAACTGAAGTAGTCGATAGCGTTGGCGCGCAAGACACTAACCAAATCCGAGAACATGAAAATATCTTTACCTACTCTTCTCAAACTCAAGCAGGAGCGGCGTAAATTTGCTTGCTTGACCGCTTACGACTCGAGCATCGCCGCCGCCGCCAGCGCTGCTGGTGTCGAGGTGTTGCTGGTAGGTGATTCGCTGGGTAATGTCGTCCAGGGTCAGAGTAGCACGCTGGGCGTGCGCTTATCAGAATTGAGCTATCACACACGCTGCGTCGCCACTGCTACCAATGGCTCGCTGTTGATGGCAGACGCGCCATTGCTGAGCACAGCCAGCTTCGAGATCGCCGTGGAGAGCGCCCGAGCACTGCTACAAGCTGGGGCGCGATGCATCAAATACGAATGCGGCGCAGCTGCATTGCCAATAATCAAATCCTTAGTGCAACTAGAGGTGCCTGTGTGCGTGCACTTGGGGCTCAAGCCGCAATCCTTACCAAAAATGGGCTCCTACAAAGCCCAAGGCTTGGACGCCGACGCTGCCGCCCAGCTACTAGAGCTGGCTCAGGCTTTCGACGAACTCGGTGTAGATTGCTTTTTATTAGAGTGCGTCGGCGCCGAGTGCGCTGCCAATATCGCCCAGCGTGTGCGCGCACCTGTAATCGGTATCGGCGCTGGCGCGGAAGTAGACGGACAAATACTGGTCTGCTACGACGCTCTAGGAATGAACGCGCGCCCAGCACGTTTTGTCAAAGACTTCTTACTCGGTCAAAGCTCAATACAGGCCGCATTTGCCAACTATGCCCAACAAGTGCGCGCGGGTAATTATCCTGGACCAGAGCATAGCTATTGAGGCGATCCTACGTATGCAGACCCTAAAACAAGCCCTCAATACTACCACTAGCGTCGACATAGATATTCTCCGCCGAGGGCTTGCGCGGTAGTCCAGGCATGGTCATGATGCTACCGCAAACCGCGACGACAAAGCCGGCGCCAGCAGCAAGACGCAATTCGCGCACGTTGATTTCGTGATTTTCCGGAGCGCCTATGAGCTGGGGGTCGACGCTAAAGCTGGCCGGCGTTTTCGCCATGCACACGGGCAATTCGCCGTAGTTCTCCTGAAAATAAGCGTAGCTTTTGTGTACGTTCATATCAGCGATGATGTCGCGGGCGCGGTAGATTTTGCGCGCGATCGCGCTGGTTTTATCCCAAAGGCTATCTGAGCTTTGGTAAGGGCGCTGGACAGCTTGCGGCTCTTGCGCGGCTAGTTGGATGACTTCCTCGGCGAGCGCGGTGGCGCCTTTGCCGCCATCAGCCCAGTGCGTACAAACGTGCGCCGAGGTGCCCAAGCTAGCGCAATTCTGCTTGATGATATCGTGCTCCTCGGCGCTATCGCTGCTGAAAGCGTTGATACAAACCACCGCGCGCACGCCAAAATTGTGCAAGTTTTCCAGGTGACGGTTGAGGTTGACCAAGCCTTGGCGCAGGGCTCCAGGATTAGGCTTGCTCAATTCAGCCTTGCTGAGTCCGCCGTGCATTTTCAGAGCCCGCACCGAAGCTACTAACACCACTGCGTGCAAATCCGCCTGCAACTGCGGCAGCTTAACATCCAAAAACTTCTCCGCGCCCAAGTCGGCGCCGAAGCCAGCTTCGGTTACCACATAATCCGCCAGTTGCAGCGCCGTGCGCGTGGCGATGAGCGAATTGCAGCCGTGGGCGATATTGGCGAAAGGGCCACCGTGGATGAAAGCTGGATTGTTCTCCAAGGTTTGCACGAGGTTGGGCATGAAAGCATCTGCTAAAAGCGCGGTCATCGCTCCGACTACGCCTAGGTCGCCAGCGGTTACGGCTCTATCATCGTAGTCGTAAGCCACCACTATGCGCTCTAACCTCTGGTGCAAATCTTCCAAGCTGGAAGCGAGGCAAAATATCGCCATGACCTCGGAGGCTACGGTTATGTCAAAGCCACTCTGCCGCGTCATGCTGTTGGCAGCGCTACCCAAGCCGATGGCGATGTCGCGCAGGGCGCGGTCGTTCATGTCGACTACCCGCCGCCAAGCGATCTTCTTGGGGTTGATATTGAGCTTATTGCCCCAGTGCAGATGATTATCGAGGGTGGCGGCGAGCAAATTGTGCGCCGCGCCGATGGCGTGGAAGTCGCCAGTGAAATGCAGGTTGATGTCGGTCATCGGCACCACTTGGGCATGACCGCCACCAGCGGCTCCGCCTTTGATGCCGAAGCACGGTCCCAAGCTAGGTTCGCGCAGACAACAAATCGACCGCTTGCCGAGCGCGTTCAGAGCGTCGGATAGACCAATAGTAGTAGTGGTTTTGCCCTCGCCCGCTGGGGTCGGTGATATGGCGGTTACCAGCACGAGCTTGCCCGGCTGGCGCCCAGCGCAAGAGCTGGTGAATTCGCGGCTGAGCTTGGCTTTGTACTTGCCGTATTGCTCGAGATTATCGGCGTCGACGCCAAGCTTCTGCGCCACTTGCGCGATAGGCAGCATTTTCGCGGCACGCGCGATCTGTAAGTCGTTATTCATAGTTCTTTTTATTGGCAGTATGCAATGCAGCTCAGTAATATGAGCGAGGCGCGAATTCTAGGTATTCCCGCCGCCGAAGCCAGAGCAATGCGATGACAAATCTAGAAATATTTTTCCGAATTCTTAACACCGGTCTTTACGACCTGGTGCGCGAAACCGCGCTCGAACCGCTGCCGCGTTTATCGGAGCGCTACAAGCGCGATTTATGGATCAAGCGCGAAGACCAGCAGAGCATTTTTTCCTTCAAAATCAGAGGCGCCTACAACAAAATCAAGCGCCTGGACGCAGATGCGCGCGCGCGCGGCATCGTAACGGCGTCGGCGGGCAACCACGCCCAAGGCGTAGCCTACTCGGCGAACAAACTTGGGATCAAGGCGCACATCATAATGCCGCAAACCACGCCCGAGACCAAGGTGCGCTCGGTGCGTTCCTGGGGTGGCAAGCCGACCCTGATCGGCGATAGCTTCGACGAAGCCTACGCTTACAGCCAGCAGCTAGTCGCCGAGCACGGCTATAGCTACATCCCGCCTTTTAACGATTTTGACGTCATCGCTGGTCAAGGCACCATCGCCATGGAAATCCTCAACCAGCATAACCGCCCCATCGAAGCCATCTTCGTTCCAGTCGGCGGCGGCGGCATAGTCGCGGGCATCGGCGCCTACGTCAAGAACCTACGCCCAGAGATCAAAATCATCGGCGTCGAACCCGAAGATGCTGCCAGTATGCAAGCCGCGCTCGCTGCCAAGCAACCAGTGGAACTCGCCGAGGTCGGTCTATTCGCCGATGGCGTGGCTGTAAAAATAGTCGGCGATAAGAGCTTTCAAGTGGCGAGTCAGTGTATAGACGAGGTTGTCACCGCGAGCGTCGACGAGATTTGCGCGGCAGTGAAAGACACCTTCGACGATACCCGCATCCTCGCCGAGCCCGCCGGCGCCCTGGCGCTGGCGGGAATGAAAAAATACCTGGAGAGCGGCCGCAGCGACGGCAACGGTGGCAGCTTGATAACGATAAACTCCGGCGCCAACACCGACTTTGACCGCCTGCGTTACATCTGCGAACGCTCCGAGATTGGCGAAAAGCGCGAAGCTTTGTTCAGCGTGAAAATCCCCGAGCGCCCGGGCAGCTTCAAGAAATTTTGCCGCACGATTGGTAAACGACCGGTTTCTGAGTTTAATTACCGCTACGCCGATCCTGAGCAGGCGTACATTTTTGTCGGCATCAAAATAAAAACCGTGGGCGACCGCGAGAAAATACTCGCGAGCCTACACAAAAACCAGCTAGAAGCTGAGGATATCAGCGATAGCGAGCTCGCCAAAGCGCACTTGCGGCACATGATCGGCGGCAAAGCTGGGGCGCAAGACGAAGTGTTGTACAGCTTCAGCTTTCCCGAGCGCCCAGGGGCGCTGCTGAATTTTCTCGAGCAATTATCGGATAGGTGGAACATATCGCTATTCCACTACCGCAACCACGGCGCCGCTTGGAATAGTGCGCTGGTGGGCTTGCAAGTGCCGCCACCGGAGCGCGCCGAGCTCCAGCAAGCGCTGGTGCAGCTAAACTATCCCTTCGTCGAAGAGAGCTCTAATAATTCCTATACCAATTTCTTAAAATAATAATTATGTCTTCTACCCTGGAAAAAACCCGTATTCGCGTCAGCGACTACATGACCCAATCGCTGATGACCATCAGCCCCGAGCAAAGCATCGAGGACGCCGTCGCCATAATGGTCAAGAACTCGTTCTCGGGTCTACCAGTGGCCGACGAAGACGGCAACCTGGTCGGCATCATTTCGGAGCACGATTGCATCCGCGCCATGCTCGCCTGCGCCTACCACGAAGAGAGCTCGGGTTGCGGCTTGGTCGAGGATTTTATGATTCGGGAAGTCGACAGCGTCGACGTCGACGCCGACATCGTCGAAGTCAGCCAGCGCATTATCAATGAGCGCAAACGCCGCTTCCCAGTGCTGGACGACGGCCGCTTGGTCGGGCAGATCAGTCGTCGCGACTTGATGCGGGCTCTGCTGAAGATCACGCAGAATGGCTAGCCCCGAGCAGCCCGAATCCTACGCGCGCATAATCATCGATGGCTTCAATCGCCACTTCCAACTATTCAGCGAATTAACGCACAAAGCTGGCACTTGGTTCGCCGCCGGTGATTGGCAGCAGCTACGAGCCGCAGTAACCAAACGCATCGGCTTTTACGATACCCGCGTCGCCGAAACCATAGCCGAGCTCAAGCGCCACCGCGCTCCCGAATCTGTAGACCTCTGGCGCCGCATCAAAGCCGAATACCTCTTGCTATTGCAGCAAGGTCACCTCCAGCCCGAGCTCGCCGAAAGTTTTTACAACACGGTCTTTTGCCGTGTCTTCGCCAGCAGCTATTACAACAACTCCAATATCTTCCAGCTGCCAGTATTAAACACCGATTACATCATCGGGCCCGAACCCGAATTCCTCAGCTTTGCCCCGCCGCGCGCTGGCTTTCAGCGCATCGCCCAAGAGCTCTTGCAAAGCCTGCCGCTGCGCTTGGAGCTCGAAGACCTGCGCCGCGATAGCGCCTTGGTGCGTTCGCGCTTGGAGAGTAGCTGGCACCAAAACAACATCGAAGCCGACGGCCAGCTACAAATCCTCACGCCGACTTTCTACCGCAACAAAGGCGCCTACGTCGTCGGTCGCATAGCCGACGTCCAAGGTTATTTTCCTTTCGTCGTCGCCTTGCAGCGTCACCAAGGCAAAGCCTACGTCGACTCGGTCTTAACCGCCAGCGACGACATCGCCGCAATCTTTAGCTTTGCCCGCGCCTATTTTCTCGTCGATGCCCAAGTGCCCGCCGCCGTCGTGCGTTTTCTCAAAAGCCTGATGCCCGATAGGACCAGCGCCGATTTATACACCGCCATCGGCTTCCAGAAGCACGGCAAAACCGCCTTTTACCGCGATTTCCTGCATCACCTGCACAACTCCTCGGATCAACTCGTGCTCGCCCCGGGCATAGAGGGACTGGTCATGCAAGTATTTATGCTGCCTTCCTATCCCTACGTATTCAAGGTCATCAAAGACCCAGAGGCATTGAAAAAGAACGTCACCGAGGATAAGGTCAAAAGCAAATACCAACTAGTCAAGCAACACGACCGCGTCGGCCGCATGACCGACACCCTGGAATTCGCCGAAGTCGCGCTACCACGAGCGCGTTTTTCTGAAGACCTGCTCGCCAAGCTACAGAGCAACACCCCCAATAAGATCAAATTCGTCGACGACAACGTCGTCCTCAAGCATATCTACATTGAGCGTCGGCTGACTCCGCTCAATCTCTATCTCGACCAACAGCGAGCTATCGACAAGAAAATCGCCGCCGTTCTGGATTATGGCAGCGCCATCCGCGAGATCGCCGAGAGCGGTATATTCCCCGCCGACATGCCCTTCAAGAATTTTGGCGTCATGCCCGATGGCAAGGTAGTTTATTACGACTACGATGAGCTAGTGCTCATGACCGAAATGCGCCCTCGGCTCAAACCGCAAGCGCCCAACGACGACTTTTTATTCGACAGCGAAATTAGCTTCACCGTCGACGACAACGACTTCTTCCCCGAAGAACTCCGCGATTATCTTTACATCAACCGCGAACTCTTTTACGACTTTGCCGCCATCCACGGCGACCTGTTCTCGCTGGAATTTTGGCAATCGGCGAAGAAAAGAGCCGAACTCGGCCAATTCCCCGACATCTACCCCTACCCCACCAGCAAGCGCTTCCACCCCATGCGCTCTAGCGGGTAAAGGGATCACCGATTTGCACTCGGCAGGAAGCGAGCTTTGCTCGTCCCCACCTAACATCTGCCATAACTGACAGAACCACAGATGCACACAGATAGACCCGGATTGGCTTAGGCGCCAGAATAAACCTCTTGCCAACCTAAGCACCTAGCCAAAACCGCGCAGCAGCTAAAAAATAGTTGTGGCGCCGCGCGCGTAGCTATAATCCCCACCTTCCTTGCCCACCTCGCTTGCTCTCCAGCGAGCTGTATTAAAGTCGAAGCCATAGGCAAAAAAACTTTTTTGTCTAGGTTTCAATCCGAGGTTGGCCGTATTAAGTCCATAAGGAATCATTAATGAGACACTACGAAATAATATACCTGGTGCATCCAGACCAGGGCAATCAGGTGCGCGGGATGATGGAGCGCTACCGGGATCTGATCAAAAAGAATTCCGGCAAAGTGCACCGCTTGGAGGATTGGGGGCGCCGCCAGTTGGCTTACCCTATCGCCAAGGCTTACAAAGCGCATTACATCTTGATGAACGTCGAGTGCGAAAGCTCGGTGATCGACGAGTTGGAGAACGTCTTCCGCTTTAACGATGCGGTAATTCGCCATCTGATTATCAGAATGAAGGCGGCAGTAACCGAGCCCTCGCCGATGTACCGCGAGAAGTCTGAGAAATCTAAAGACAGAGCCCGCGGCGCTAACAAAGCCACAGCCGCCGAAGACGCTAAAGCCGATAGCCCCGCCCCTACCGAAGCCGAAGCTCCAGCAGCTAGTGAAGAGCAACCGGCAAACAATGAGGCGCCGACCAGCCCTGAGCCCAGCGCAGCGGAAGCCAGCGCCGATACGCCAACAGAACCCGAATCCCAAGCAGTAACCGAGGAGGCTGACAAAGATGGCTAGAAACAAGAAACCACGCTATCAGCGGCAACCTCGCCGCAGAACCTTCTGCTATTTCAAGTCTAACAAGATCACCGAAATCGACTACAAAGACTTGGAGTTGTTACAACGCTTTATCGGCGAAAGCGGCAAGATCAGCCCATCGCGCCTCAGTGGCACTGGTCATAGCTATCAGCGCAAACTCGCCTCAAGCATCAAGCGCGCTCGTTTTCTCGCCTTGTTGCCTTACAGCGATAACCACAGGATTTAGCCGCTATGCAAATAATTCTGCTAGAAAATATCAAATCGCTGGGTGAGTTTGGCGAGATCGTCAACGTTAAAGCTGGTTATGCGCGCAATTACTTGCTGCCCCAAGGCAAAGCCATTTACGCCAGCAAGCAAGCACAAGCCGATTTCAACGAGCGCCGCCAAGAATACCTGGCGCGTGCCCAAGAAGTGCGCCTGCAGATTCAAGCCCAAGCTGAAGCCATAGAAGGCTTAGACCTAATAATCAGCGCGCGTACCGTCGACGGAATCAAGCTCTACGGCTCAGTAACCGAGCACGACATAGTCGCTGCTGCTGCCGAGCAAGGCAAGGACATCAAAGCCTCTGCAGTAGTAATGACCGATGGTCATATTCGCAACACTGGCGAATTTACCATCCCCGTAGACTTTGGCAACGACATCAGCGCCACCATTAACCTGACCATACAAGACATACAAAATAACGATGGCTAATATTAAATCAGCGAAAAAACGCATTCGCCAAAGCCAAAAAGCTCGGCTGCGCAACGCCAGCCGCCGCTCCATGCTACGCACCTACATGAAAAAAGTACACGCAGCCGTAGCCGACAAAAATCACGAAGCCGCCAGCGCTGCCTTCCGAGTCGTACAACCATTGCTCGACCGCGCCGCCGATAGAAAGCTATTCCACAAAAACAAAGTAGCGCGCTACAAGCAGCGTCTCAACGCTCGCATCAAAGCCCTAGCCGCCCCTTCGAGCTAGATTCACAAGTGTTCGGCGAGCATAGCGTATTTGTCTACTCGGCGTATAGCTTATTCGTCCTGCTCATAATCTGGCATTTGGTCGCTCCGTTAGCGCAACTACGCGAGCTCAAGAGACGCGTGTTGGCGCTGCGAAATAGGGCTTAGGGTTACAAATAGCTCACCCACTGCCTTTGTGGCAAATACAGCATCAATACCGCTCGCGCTCTACGTCCACCTGCCTTGGTGCTTGCGTAAATGTCCATATTGCGACTTTAACGCCCACGCGCACTCCAACCCACCTTTCGCAGCTTACACCCGCGCGCTAATCGCCGACCTGCAAACTAACGGCTCCGCTTGGCACGGGCGCAAATTAGTCAGCATCTTCTTCGGCGGCGGCACGCCAAGTATTTTTCCAGCTCGGTACATCGCCCAGATACTAGCAGCGACCGCCAAGCTCTTCGTTGTTACACCCGATTGCGAGATTAGCTTGGAAGCTAATCCCGCCGTCAGCGTCTATCAGCGCTTTCGCGCCCTGCGCGCTTGCGGAGTCAACAGACTTTCCCTCGGCCTACAAAGCTTCGATGCCCAGCAGTTGGCGAAACTCGGCCGCGTGCACTCAGTAGCTGACAATCACTCCGCTGTGCGCGCTGCCCGCCGCGCCGGCTTCGACAATATCAATATCGACTTGATGTACGGCCTGCCTGGGCAAAGCGCTGAGCAGGCTGCTGCCGATCTCCAACAAGCCCTCGATTACCAACCTGAGCACTTGAGCTGGTACCAGCTCAATATCGAAACTAACACCATCTTCTATTCACAGACACCATCACTGCCCGACGCCTTCGTAATCGAGACCATGGAGCGCGCCGGACGCCAACTGCTGCAATCGCAAAACTATCAGCACTACGAAATCTCGGCCTTCGTCCGCGACGGCAAACAATGCGCGCACAACCTCAACTACTGGAACTTCGGCGATTACCTCGGCGTCGGCGCTGGCGCGCATTCCAAACTTAGCAATCAAGGTCAAATATGGCGCGAGACTCGGCCCAAGCGCCCCGAGAGCTACATGCAGCCGAATATGACCGTGGCGCGCCAAGTAGTGCCGACCAGCGAGCTAGCGCTGGAATTCATGCTCAACGCTCTGCGCTTAAAGCGCGGCGTGCCTCAACGCTTGTTCAGCGCCCGCACTGGCTTGAGCCTGAAAAGCATAGCAGCACAACTGCAATCAGCGCGCGCTGCTGGCTTACTACACCGCCAGCGCCTTCAAGCCAGCGCCCGCGGCTGGCGCTTTCTCAACGACACTCTGCAGCACTTCCATCCCGACTAGCTATTAGCTGAGCTTGCGTGTAATTGCTGGAGGCGGGATTGGAGTTGGGTGTAGGCTGGGGTGTTGGGTTGTAGGCGTTGTAGTTGTTGCTGGCATTTTTGTATTTGTATTGCGGCTCTATCTCTATTGCTGGCGCGAGCGGCGCTGCTGGCAGATGGCGCCCAAGCCTGCTTGCGCCTCTGGGCTAGGCGCTCGCGTTCGCGTTGTAAGCGCTCTTCGCGCGCCAGGTAACGCTGCTGGGCGCGCTGCGCGCGTTGTTCGCGCCGAGCCAGTGCATCAGCGGCTTGGCGTGCTGCTTGAAAGCTCGCGGTTAAATCCAAATCGCTGGGGCAAACGTAGTCGCACACCGAGCACAACAGACAATTCGCCAAGTCTAAATTCGGCGGCGGCAACTGAGATTGGCGGGTGAAGCGCCAGAGCTCTTGCGGCTGTAAATGGCTGGGACATAACTGCGCGCATAGGCCGCAGTTGATGCATTCGGCGCCCACTCGACTTACGCCAAACTCAAGGCGATAAGATTTCCTTATGCCAAATGCGACCGCGCGCTTGATAGCGCAGGCGTTCGTGCAAGCGCCCAGGCTGACCCAGCCAAAATTCCAGCATCTCTGGGCGCACTAAGAAGCCACCCCAAGAGGGCGGTCTTGGGACATCGTTGCCTTCGTATTGCTTAGCGGCGTGTTCCAAATTCCGCACCAGCAAGGAACGGCTACCAATGGGCGCGCTCTGCTTGGAGGCCCAAGCGCCGAGCTGGCTGAGGCGGTCTCGAGAAGCGAAATAATAATCGCTAGTGCTTTCGGAAATGCGCTCGGCTCGACCCTCGACGCGCACTTGGCGTTCGAGTTGCGCCCAAAATATCACCAGCGAACAATTAGGATTAGACGATAATTGCTTGCCCTTGCGGCTGTTGTAGTTAGTGTAAAAAACGAAGCCCTCGTCGCCATAATCCTTCAACAAAACTACCCTGGAGCTAACGCGGTCGCCGCCGTCGGCAGTGCTGAGCACCATATGCTCGGGCAGGTTGATATCAGCTTGCACCGCCTCGGCGTACCACTTGCTGAATAACTCCATGGGATTATCCGGAGACTTTTCTGGCTCCAGAACGCCATTCTTAGTAATAGAGGTGATTTCACTGTCGTTCATAGTAGGTCTTTCCGTTGATGCTAGAGACGATTGACGCGACCGTAGCCGCAGCGATACAGAGCTGGCCCACGCCGGAGTGTTACTACTTGGCGCTCTCCGGTGGTCGCGATTCTTGTGTGTTACTGGATATCCTAGCCAAAAAACGCTTAGGCGCGCGCTTAAATTTATTGCACGTCAACCACGGCCTGCAAACCGACGCTGACGCTTGGCAGCAGCATTGTCGCGAACTCGCGCAAGCCTACGGCTTGGATTTTGTCAGCTATCAGACGCGGGTGCAGCTCGACGCTGGCTGGGGTATGGAGATGGCAGCGCGCAAGGCGCGACTGGATATTTGGGCGCAACACCTACCTGCAGGCAGCATACTACTGCAGGCGCACCACCAGCGCGACCAAGCCGAAACCACGCTGCAAAATATCATGCGCTCAGGGCAAGCCTTGGGAATGCCAGCCTTTAGCACTAGGGCTCATTACCGTATCGGTCGCCCGATGCTGACCGTGCCTTATCAGCAGGTAGTGGCTTACGCGCAAACCCAGCGCTTACGTTGGCGCGAAGACCCGAGCAACGACGACACCCGCTTCACGCGTAATCACCTCCGCCACGAGGTCTTGCCGCTGCTGGAAGCGCGCTGGCCGCGCGCGCAACAACACTTAGCCGAGCTCGGGATTAGCAATCAAAATAAATCCGAATTGCAGAAAAGCACGACGCAGGCATTGCTAGCACAACTGCAAAGCGAGCCGTATCTTTTGCCTCGTAGCAGTCTGCAAAACTTCCCCACCGAGCTTCGTCAAAGTCTGCTGCAAACCTTCATCGCCAACTGCCGTTTACCTCCAGCGAGCTACAAGCAGCTACGAGAGTTTGACCGCCAGCTATTTATCGCACGGTCGACGCGCGCGCTGCTGCAATTGGGGACGGGAGAGTTACGCGCCGACAGGACGAACATCGTCGCGTGGCTCCCTGAACCCTAACCTAGGGAAGCCCTGAGTAATTCGCTGTAGTGAGTAAAATACAAGTCATAGCAGCACAGAAAGCACAGCATATTCAGACATATGTGAGCATTTCGAGCAGCGCATGACGCAGTAGTTTGCCGCTACAGTAGAGTTAATCAGAGGCTTCCTAATCCAACTGCAAGGCTATAGCTGGCGCCGGTGGACCAGAGGCGCAGGCGTCCATTACTGACTGGTCAAAACGCACGACCGAGCCGGTCATCATGCCAGAGTCGTCCGACACCAAGAAATTGACCGCGCGCGCCACCTCATCGGGCTGCAACAGGCGCCCAAAAGGCTGCTGAGCCGATGCCTGCGCCAGCCAATCGTCTTCGGCACCGTGGTACTCGCGCTGGATGCGGTCTTCACCTTCGGTCGCCATCCACCCAATATTGAGTTGATTTACCCGAATGCGGTTGCGCATCACGGCGAAGGCGGTGTTGCGCGTGAGCGTCGCCAGCGCGCCTTTGGAAGCCGAATAAGCGCTCAAAAAAGGCTGACCGCCAAAAGCCGCAACTGAGCCTATATTGACGATAGCGCCCTCAACCTTGCGCTCGATCATCGAACGGATAGCGGCTTGCATGAGGAAGAAAGGCGCGCGGGTGTTGACGGCGAAGATGTAATCGTAGAGCTCGGGTGTGGTGTCGACGATATTGCCCCTATCGGTAACGCCTGCGGCGTTCACCAGGATATCGACGCGACCAAACTCGCGCTCGGCGGCAGCGACCACAGCGCGACAATCTTCGACCAGGCTCAAATCAGCGCGCACAAAGCGCACCTGACAATCGCCAGACAACTCGGCGGCGAGCTGCTCGCCACGGCCCTCATTGCGACCGCAGATCAACACCCCAGCGGCACCAGCAGCTACTAATTGACGCGCGATGGCAGCGCCTAGACCTTGGGTGCCACCAGTAACCACGGCGAATTTTCCGTCGATTTTGTTCATACTGCCAATACTTGCTTAGGTCGCTGTAGCAGATCAGCGCGACAGCACTTGCGGCCAGTTGGCGTCGCCAGCTTCAACGTGGCCTGGGATATCGCGTGCCCAAAGGAAGCGCACGCCGCGGTTGAAGTTCAAATAGAGTTTGCCCTCGTGGATAGACCAAGCGTCGGGGTCGGTGCTGGCGGTATAATTATTGGCGACAGCGTAAGCGCAGTAGCCGCCGTATTGCGGGGCGTAGCTATGCGGGTCCTGCTCGAACTGGGCGCGGTTCTCCAGGCTGGCGAATTGCCAGGTAACTCCCTGCCATTGCAATTGGTGCGAAGCCTCGGCTTTGCCGGGAACGGGCTGCGATTCAGTGAAGTAAGCCACAGGGTCGTAGCCATTGATCGCCACACCACCGGAATTAAAAACGCTCGGCTTGTTGGCTTGGGCGTAAGCGCTCACCAGCACGAGCAAAGCTAAGATAAGTTTTGAATACATGATAATTCTCCGATTGACTTTGTTTAATAAACCAGCGAATTCTACACCCAATGAGCGATCTGCCCAAATCTACTGAAGCCAGCTTAGGCTTAGTAATCGACTTAGATACTTGCGTCGGCTGCCACGCCTGCGTAATCAGCTGCAAAGAATGGAATAGCGCCGGTTACGGCGCGCCGCTCGCCGACGTCGACGCTTACGGCGCGCAACCCATCGGCAGCTTTCTGAATAGGGTGCATAGCTTTGAAACCGGCAGCGGCGAACAAACGCGCCTGGTCAATTTCCCCAAGTCCTGTCTGCACTGCGAAGACGCGCCTTGCGTAACCGTCTGCCCCACTGGCGCCTCCTTCAAGCGCGACGAAGATGGCATTGTGCTAGTTAAAGAAGAATGGTGCATCGGCTGCGGACTCTGCGCCTGGGCCTGCCCCTACGGCGCGCGCGAGATGGACCCAGCCGAGCGCGTGATGAAAAAATGCACGCTCTGCGTCGACCGCATCTATAACGATAACATCCCCGAAGAAGACCGCGTGCCCGCTTGTGTACGAGCCTGCCCCACCAGCGCGCGCCACTTCGGCGATCTCGGCGACCCGGAATCCGACGTCAGCAAACTGGTCGCCGAACGCGGCGGCTTCGACCTCATGCCCGAGCAAGGCACCAAGCCGGTAAATAAATACCTCCCGCCGCGTCCGCGCAAGCAATCCTCCGAACTCGCCGACCTCATCGCCAGCAGCGAGCACCTACCCACCAACGCCGCCCGGCAAGAGCAGCAACCGCAAGGCTTCTGGCGTTGGGTGGATAAGACCCTCGACGCGTTGGCTTGACAGACCGCTCCCCGCTTAACGCGGTGAGCTAGATCGACACAACATCAAGCTTTAGCATACAAGGCGATGTACAAACCGCTGAAATAAAGCTTAATATCGGGAGATTCGCTCACCAGAGTCAGAATAACATCGCCAGAGCCAATTACGTTTTGGGTGGCGTGGGTGATGTTCTGCATTCGGGTGGAGGCTTCACCATCCCAGACAAAATTAAAACTCGCCACGCGCCGATTTTCATCCAGTGACGTATCCCTACCAGCGCTGGGCATGTTCATAAAGACGTGTAGCTTAACTCGATCGCCAGCGTTGGCTGCCACCACTCCGAGATCAGAAATTCGCAGCATGGAGCTGGAAATGCGATTTCTATCCAACCTACCGTCGGGACTTACGGCGTTAGTGTAAGTATCTTTGGCTTCCTCCTGAGATAATTGACCAAAGCGCAAATCTAATAGATTTTCGGTTTGCTCACCGCGTTGGCTTATCTGCATTTGCAAAGTACGACCATCGCCAAACTGAGTGCCTAAAGTCCACATCATTTTTGTTAGTGCTGCTTCTGGAGTCATGTCGAGTCCACTGATAACGCCGCGCTCCATAAGCCCGCTACTAGCTTCGTAGAGACCCATTTCTACGGTGCCTACTTGGCATTGACTTAAGTTCACAACCATTCTGTCTCCATCCTTAATAGCCGAGCCGAGTATCTCCAAAAACTCATCATCGCCAGGGACATTGCCAGTACCGTAGGTGCGCAAAATAATACCTTTAGCATCTTCATCTTCAACAATTTTACGAATCTGCTCGTGGGTAAAGCCAGGGAACACATTCAAATGGAAAACTCGTTCAACTAGGTCAGTTTTAATGAAGAATTTTTTATTGCCCTCTGGAGGTCGAAGCACGTAGTTGGTATTTATTTTGATATGCTCACCAATAGTTCCCAATAAAGGAAAATTAGGAGAATCAAAGCCGGCCCAATCGGACGAGCTGACTTTGCTGGCGCGACAACCACGCAGTATTTTATCGGCAAAAGCAATCATAACTTCTGGCACTAATGGCAAGTCGGTGGCCTTATATCCAGCTATGTGAATAGAATTAATGAAATTGAGGGGGGCATCAGTACGAGTTGATGCTATGGGTAGCTGGGAGCCAGTGACAACTACTGGTTTAGCTAGATTCTCAAAAATAAAGCTCAGCGCCGATGAGGTATACGCCATGGTATCAGTGCCGTGCAGAATGACAAAACCATCGTGCTCATCGTAAGCCTGCTCGATCATTTGCGCCATTTGCCGCCAATGCTTAGGCCCAACATCAGAGGAGTCAACTGGATTCTCGAATGAGGCACTATTTAATATTATCAAATTGCCATTGTCATATTCCATGAATAAAGTTTGATCCTCGCGCTGAGCGATTTTTGCATTAGCTGCAGCTAATTGCTTTGCCTCTGAGCCAAGGTATTTTTCTGGTTTATCGACATCTGCGGCGCCTGGAATGTAATTAATCAACTCGCTGAGAGGCTTTGGTGCCAAAGGGCTAGATGGATCATTGGCATCTTTAGGCGCCATGCCTATAGTGCCGCCAGTATATAGGATGAAAATTTTAGTTTGCATGTTTAGTGTTACCTGTATTAATAATGAATACTAATTATATTAGTTAGACTCGGTGTCAGTTTCACCGATGAAATCGTGTTTCATTTCTTTTTCTATAGCATCAAGCTTGCCAGACTCTTCCAGAAAGCCTTGATCGATAAATTTCTGCACTCTTGGTAGCAACCACATGAATTTGCACATTGCTGCGGTTGGCGACATGTTGGGAGCTGGTAATCCACCGGCGGCACGTACCTGCTGGGCATCGTAATAATCTGAGCCGAGGCTTTCCTTGGTAGGGTGTTGCGACAATACTAACACGGGGATGTTCATCTCGCGCGCGCTAGTAAATATTTCTAGTAAAGAAAAATCACCGCTTAGCGGCAGAACTCCTATGCCTGGAGTTTCTATTACCAGGCCACAAATGTTACCAGACTGCAACACTGGCAAGATATACTCAACTCGCATACCTGGATAGAAGCTAAGCTTGAATATCCTAGTTTCGAACTCAGCATCGCATTTTATCATTACTTGATCAGTAATAGATTTATTTTTATTATCGGGTAATACGCGAATATGTTTCGCCAAGCTAATAGAAGAGGCAATGTTTGCTAAGGGCTCTAAAGTTGGCGAGCTAAAAGCCTCAAACCGATTGTCGTCGACTTTCTCGGTTCTAACCGCTCTGAGCACTTTATCATTAGATAATATTACGACTTCCGGTAGCTTTTTGCCTAATGTAGCCACGGTGCAAGCTCTGATTAGATTAACTTTAGCGTCTCCGTGCAACACATGGCGGGCAACTTGGGCGCCAACGCAAACCACAGGAAAATTGAGACCTTCGCCAAAAGCAAAAGCCAAGGCTGAGGCAATATTGGGCAAAGTGTCAGTGCCACCAGTAATAACAAAGCCACTAAATGTGTGGTTGCGGCGCTCGTACACAGCCTGAGCTACTATAGTCCAATCATCTGGTGTTACATTAGAGCTATCTTTAGAAAACAGTGGCACAGCAATTATTTGTGCGATCTCTCGAAGCTCGGGTATGCCGTGTATATATTCGGTGAGATTAGAGGGCTCGCGAATAAGCGCATCGGGCCCAAGCTCCATATTTATCATACCGCCTATATTGATAACGCATATTCTCGGCAAGTCATCATCGCCGTTGATGCTTATCCCATGCACACGAATATCTCGAGCCGGACGAAAGCCTATGCTACCCTCCACTCTTTTTTGCCAGTTCTTATCAAAGATGCGCTTATGGATATTGCCTTTACAGACGACATAGCCTTCATTGTTTTGCCTAGCCATGCCTATGCGCAGAATTACGTTAGCGGCTTTTTGCTGGCCGCTGTCTAATTCTGCGTAGACCCTTGGGGATTTACATATCGCGTCAAATAAACTCAGAGCATCTACGGCCCCACTACTGCTCAATAGAGTAAGTTGCTCTTCGTGGTAATCGAAGTGATGCTCGTGAGATTTGCGAGTTTTGTGGTCGGTAGTAAATTTCTCAGCTATGGCTGCAACCGCATCTGCAGAAAAAGCCTGTCGCTGATAGCTTTCTTCAAATATACGGCTGCATAAATATGGCTGACCGCCCGTCTCTGCGTACACAGCTTGACCCACCGTGCGCTCTGTATCAGCCTTAAGCTGCAAGGGTTTAGTCCAATGCTCGATTACTTCTTGCTCGCTAAAGTCGCTAGTGTTTATGGGAACAAAGTTAGTTATTTGGGATGATGCTATAGATTTCAGTAATTCGCCTATGGGAGAAATACCCATGAGAATGATTGAGGCATTTATGCTATTACGTTCATTAGCGAGTTTGCTCAAGCCATAGAAAAAATTATCAGTGAAGTAGTGGTAGGGCTTGGTTGCGTCTATCTCATCGAATACCAAATTCAGCGGCGCCTGTATGTGAGGAGTTATTAGCTCACGTAGGAAACTCGCTATGGCATCGGGCCCAAAGTTGCTACCTCTATTAGCAAGCCATTCAGAAACCTCGGAATCTATGCCACCGACAGCTTTGTCGGCAATAGCACGAAATATAGAACCAAACCAACCTGGCGGCGTTTTCTTATCGTCTTCGACCAAGTAGCCAAGAATTACGCCTAAATCTAAGAAGGCTGTAACTTGTGGATTGCGCTCATCTTCTTGCAACTCATTGGTTACATTAAGTACTAGACTGGTTTTGCCCGACTGTCTAGTGCCAACCACAGAAACTAAAGACCGCTTATCTTTTAATAAATTAGTTAATTCATTGTCGAAGCTTCTCGGAGCATAGAAGCTGTGGGTTTTGTTGACTGCCCCACCTTGATAATTGTACATATTGCTTTATAGATTAGACTTTTACTTTTTCAAGAATTTAATCAAAAGATATATGTAGAATTGACATGTACTTATTACACTATTACTATCTGTCAATAATCCTAGGATACTGAGTTTTTTTATCTGAGTATCAGACTTGAAGACATGTATAACACTGTTACTGCTAGATAAATTTTCTAGAAATCTAGTCAATTCATGATCATTTTTCTGGTCTGTCACAACTTTTAACTCGTCACATACTTTAGAGACAAATCTACGTGCACTAGGATCAGTGAAAATTATGCTATCTACCATTTCGTCCAAGCGTCCCAAACTGCCATCATCTTGCACTAGTTTTTCCATAATTTTATGTGACATGTATAGATGCCCTTGACAGAGCTGCCATATAGGCTCTACTGTCTCTATACTTACTGAAAGTCGAGCTGCTAAAGTTTCTACCTCTTCATGTGTAAAGTTGTTAGTATAGACGACCTCTCCTCTAGTATCTATATCTGAGATAATATGTGAAGGCTGTCCGTGTTCACAGAAAATTGCCACGATACTAAGCTCTATGGGCCACTTTTTTGTGCTCATGGATATTTCTTGATTAACATCTCTAAGAAAATTGAGCAGGATCCTTTGCGAGTTTAAGAAGAATTTATTATTTGACGGCCTTGCCAATTCGTCAATATTATCTAAAAACAACACCAATTTTTTCTTACCTACTATTTTGTATAGCTCAGATAGAAATAACTTGAATCTATTAGCATTTACAGCTACAACGTCTCTTTCATCTGTGCCAATTGCATTAGTTGGCAAGCGTTCGCCATGAGCAAGTTTAGCATACACTTCTTTTATTAAGTATGAAAGTATATCCGCAATATTTTCTGACACATCTAAAGCCATATAATTTCTAAAGTCTACAAAACAAGTGGCAAAATTATCAATATCATACTGGTCAATTATATGCATTGCATTAGCAATGGCTGAAGTCTTGCCACTCATAAATGGGCCTCGCACAATTATTAAGTTGCAGTTAGCATCATATATGTATTTTTTTAGTGTTCTGTCGCACTCTCGTTCCACATAATTAGGGAATTTGCTAGTTATGATTCCTCCGGAACTCATAGGCAAGATGGCCCTATTAAAAGCAAGATCGAGCCAATCATTATATTTGAGATTTACCGAGTCAAAGTTAGCATCAGTTCTTCGAGAGCTAACAATGGTATCCATAGCTTTCGCCATGATACCTGCCAATTTATGCTGCCGACCCTCACGAATGTTCCTCTTAATATCTTCATCCTTAGCATTAGATATAAAGACGCCCATGTCTGGGCCGTTTATGCCATATTTATTAAAGTAATTCGCTTTTATCTCTAAGGCAACCAGCAAATTTCTTAATGCCATACGAGACTCGGAACTGAAAACATCATGATATATTTTCATGACTAGTCATTATGGTTATTAACTGTTAGAGCTTAGTTTATATCTGTTATTAACTGTTAATTTCAAAAGCAGAGGCAAACGAAACAAAAGTATCAGGACTTAATCTTGTTATAACAACTCGTCTAACTCAAATGCTCTCTTAGCGATGCCTAACTAAGTATCGCTGTTTGTTTAATAACTAAATGAGAGAGTCAATATGGACACTTTGAAACACAATGGCCCTAGCGCCTATATAGAACTACTACAAAAACGCACCAAGCTATCCGAGTTCTGGCTAGCAGTATTACTATTTGCTCTGGCGACGTATAGCCTAGAGCTGCTGCTATTTTACCAGCATAATGCCTTGGATGTGGCGGACTATATATCCACGTATGTATTTGGCATAACTGGAAGCATGGCTGTGATGCGATCTCGCCCAAATTCAGGGGTGCATAAAATATTGTTAGGCGGACTTTGCACAGCCATAGCAGGTGGCACTGTTCGTGCAGCAGTCGGCCTATCAATGCCTGCCTGGATTGAAGCGCCTCTGTTTCTGACACTCGGGCTGCTAGGAGCAACCTCAGCACTATTGCTGGAGAATCGCCACATCGTGGCAGGCAATGTCAACGACAAAATCATTGAGTATTTGGACTTTTGTGCAGTTGGTATCTTTGTAGTCGTTGGCGCCAATGCCATGTTGGCATATGAAAGCATGGCCAACACTGCGCCCACGTTGATGACCGCACTTGCCATATTTGCAGGCACAATCACCGCTGTGGGCGGTGGAATAATAAGGGATTTGTTGGTCATAAACCGTATACCGATAGCGCTCACCACAACCTATGGGTTGTCAGCATTCTTGGCTTCATCCTTTTATTTAGGCGTGAGCAATGTTGCTGCAATCCCAACTGAGTTAGCGCAGACGTCGACCATACTGATCGCAGCAATATTTGCTTACCATACGCGCAACTTACACATATTAAAGCATTAACCACAGACAGTTTAATTATGAATAATAGCATCACTCAAGGCTTTGCCTCGCAGGATAATCTGCTCAATACATGCGCCTCTATCGGTTTGCTGGATAAATCTGGAGGAATTATTCAAATACCAGGTTTCTATTATCCGGATTTAGGCGAGCGCTTCAAGGCGAACGTCGTTGAACAATATAAGCTCAATATCGTTGGCATAAACCAGGGCTATATGCTTGAGGAGCAAATATTTGCTCCTCAAGAGCTCTATAAAGCTAGCGGGCACGTAACCAACTTTCACGACCCCGCTGTTAGGTGTTTGGATTGTGGCGAGCGGTTTCGTGCTGATCATTTGATTGAGGATGCCTTCGATATTCAGTGCGCTGGCATGAAGCCAGAGGCTTTGGATGAGCACCTCCAAAATATCAACTGCCCCAAATGCGGCGGCAAGCTCAACGAAACTCGTAACCGCAGCTTAATGGCGACCATGCAAGTTTCAGGACGCGAGTATTTCCTCGCTCCAGAAACGGCTCAGCATATTTTCCTGCATTTCCGCGATGGCTTGCGGAGAAACGGCGGTAAGCTGCCGTTCTCCTTACACCAAATTAATACGGCGACACGTGGCGAAATCACGATGGATTTGAAGCGCCGGCGGCAGTTTTACCAGATGGAAGAAGAGTTCTTCTACCTCCATTCCAGCGGTCAAACTGATGAATTTCATAAACAGAAAATAAGCCAGTTGAAATGGTCAAGTCTTTGTGCACAAAAAAATAAGGGACTCTGGCAGAAATTTGGGGTTGCACCACTGGCAGGGTGTCGCGCGGTCGTAACCGGAAGCTGTCTGGACATCCCTAAAAATGTCAAGACAGCGACGCCACGACAGCCGCTACAAGCACAGACGGACCCGACTATCATGCTGCGTCGTGAGCCCTAGCATATTCACGCTCTGCTGCCGCTGGCGTGGCATAGCCGTTATGGCTGTGAAGACGCTTACTGTTGTAGAACATCACGATGTAGTCTAATATCGCTGCAGAAGCCGACGAGCGGGTCTGGTAGCGATGCCACATCAGGTGCTCCGTTTTCAAACGTGAGAAGAAGCTCTCCGCTACCGCGTTATCCCAGCAATTGCCACGACGACTCATGCTGCCAACGATGCCATGGTCACTGAGCAACTGACGATACTCCGCGCTAGCGTATTGAACGCCGCGATCTGAGTGATGCAGCAAGTCGCCAGCTACGAAACTACGTTGACCCAACGCCATACGCAAAGCATTCAGCGGCAAGTCGCGGTGCAAAGTAGTGCCCATATCCCAGCCGATGACCTTGCGTGAGTAAAGGTCGAGCACTACCGCAAGATATAGCCAGCCCTCCCCTGTTGGCACATAGCTGATGTCGCTAACCCAGACTTTATTCGGCGCCGAAACTGTAAACTTACGAGCTAATTCATTGGCATAGATCCTCTCGTTGTGATTGCTGTTCGTCGTCACACGAAACGGCCGTTTATAGCGAACTAGCACTTGAGCTTCGCGCATCAGCGTACGTGTTTGATAGCGACCAGCAACGATGCCATGCTCCCGTAGTGCCAACGACAAGCGCCGCGAGCCATAGCTGTAACGATGCTCATGAGCTACGCGACGTACCAATTGCAGCAACGATAGACGCGCTGCCGACAGTCGCGCATGACACTTATAGCTACGCTGATAGCGGTAGAAGCCCGAGCGACTAACGTTCATGACACGGCACAGCAACGCTACTGGATAGTCCTTCTTCACCGAGGCTATGAATTTATACCTTAGCCTAGCTCTTTGGCGAAGAAGGCTGCCGCCTTTTTTAAGATCTCGCGCTCCAGACGTAGCTGCTTGTTCTCACGTTCTAAACGCTTGAGCTCGGCTGCCGAGGGTGGTAGGTTGCCATGCCCAGGAAAGGCGTCATCGCCGCGGGCATTAAACTCCTGCACCCAGCGGCTGATCGCAGTGCAACCTACGCCAAGACTACGCGCTGCTTCCGCTTGTGAGTAGCCTTGCTCCAATACCAAGCGCACCGCATCGCGGCGATACTCGGCGCTAAATGTCCTTCGTTTTTTCATTGAATACTCCTTCGTAAAAATAGATCAAGAACAAAAATAGTCCCTTATCTGAATGTGAAAAAACATTAGACCACATCAGTGCTAGGCTTCAAGCCGAAACTAGCTCCTTACACAGCAATGGTTACTGCTTTACAGCCCAGAGATGAAGAGCAGATACGCATCTCTAGGGAGGTTGATGCTAAATTGAGGAAAGTCTTTCCTGTAGTATTCGATACTACTAGATCTATTGGTCGTAGGTATCGCAGGGCAGATGAAATCGGCATACCTTTCAGCATAGTAGTAGACGATAAAACTATTTCTGATCAGCAAATTACTGTAAGGTATCGCGACAGTATGCAGCAGGTGCGTATCCCCTATAGTGATATCACCAATTGGCTATTTCAGGCTGTTAATGAGTAGTGTCAATTTTCGATACTACTCGCTTCGCATTAAAGTCTGATATTACAAAACTTGTGTGGTGAACTGGATTGAAGGGAAACGGAGCCTAGCTGAATTTACGCAGCAGGCTGCGGAGGGTGAGGGTGAGGGTGAGGGTGGTGAGGGCGAGGGGGAAGTCGAGGATTAGGTCCCAGAGGTTGGGGGAGGGATGGAGGTCGAGGGCGTAGGCGAGTATGACGGCGGTGAGGAGATAGGCGGCCAGGTAGTTGCCGAATATTACGCTGGCGACTAAAAGAGCGCTGATGAGTGTGGGTAGTTGCCAGCCAGCGTAACCCCAGGCGTAGATGTCGGCGTGTAGCCAACCTTCCGCCGAAGCGTACAGCACTACTGCTACCAACGACAGACCGCAGTAAACAGGCAGGCTGCGCGGTAGGGGCTTGGGCTGCACGGCGAGGCTGGCGCCCATTAATGCCAGGCTGCTGATGCTGAGGGCGCCGAAAAAGCCGTGCAAATAATGGATAAGCAACAGGCTATCGCCCAGGGGTACGAGTAGCAGTGCCGCTGGGCTTAGAGATAGTATTAGCCCGAGCTTGGTGCGCGCCCAAGGACGACGTAATGCAAGAAAGCGCCAGCAGAGCCAGAGCGCGGCGACAGTGAGGGCGATGGCGCTATAGATTGGCATTTAACCAGGCTCGGTTGAACATCAGGTGGGCGAAGCTCTTGCGGTCTTGCGTGTAAAAAAGATGGATGCGACCCTGGCTATCGGCGAGCAGCCACGGATAACCATAACGAGCACCAGCCTGCTCGGCGACGGTGAAGGCTGAGCCCCAGCCGTCGCCATCGCGCAATCTCAAGCTCAGGTTGCTGCGGTCGCGGCGACTGTCGTTATAAGCTAGTAATAGTTCTGTGCTGTCAAGGCTGAGGCTGGCGGCGGCGGAGTGGGGGTTGTTGACTGGTTGTAGCGCGAGTTCGCCAAAGCGCCAATTGGTAGCCGAAGCTGCTGCCACCCAAAGCTGGCAGCAATCGTCGCCGCGGCTGCTATTGCGCATTAAGGCGAGGATGCCGGAATTAGCGCGATGCAAGCTCGGCTGGATGGCTTTGCGGCCGGAGCTGATGCGTATTTTGTCGAGCAATTCGCCCTCGGCGCTCAAGTGTAAGAGCTCGGAGTATTTGCCTATGAGCTCGTGGTAGGCGGGTAGCAGTAAGCCGCCGTCGGCGAGCGCTAGCGGCGGATATTTCGCGAGAGTAGATAAATTGAACAAGGGCGCGCTGATGAGGCGTTGGGCGCGACTCCAGCCGCCGCCAGGGTCGCGGTAGCTGAAGTTGAGCGAGCTGCCAGCCCAACCGCCGTAAGAGGTGCTAACAAAGAATAACCAAAGCCTTTGGCTGCGCGGGTGCTGAAAGAGCACAGGGTTGCCCAAGGTTTTCAGGTTGCGCCCGAGCGCTCGCTGCAAGCCCGATTTATCAAAAGCAAGCTGCGCCTCCTGCCAAGCGCCATTGCGGTAATAGCTCTGATACAGGGCGATATCGCGACCGCCCTCGCGACTACCGCCGTACCACAACGCCAATAATTCGTTATCGGCGACTTCGGCGACGCTGAGCGCGTGCACGTGCGCTGTGGGCGCTGGTGGCAAGCTGGAGCGGTGCCAGAGCGGTGCCGATTGCGCACTCAGGCTCGGAGTCGCTAGCAGACGCGCGGGTTCGCTTGCCAGCGGGAACAATATCCAGAGCAACGCCAGCACCGAGCTTGACAGAGCTAGGGCTGTTAGTTTGATAGCCATGGCATAGATTTAAGCGCGGTTTGGGTAAGGGAACTCTGCAGCTTACAAGAAGGCCACATTGGCGAGCAGAACGGCGAAGGCAATACCGTCGGGATAACTGCCCCAAGTGCGGATAGCATAAGTCAGGGTGGCAATGCTGCTGCCGTAGAGTACTTGCTTGTAGCTATTAGTCGGCGAAGTTACCGGGTCGGTTATGACGTAAATCGCGGCGAGTAAGCTGCCGCCAGCAAAGATATGCTCCAGGGGACCAATGTTGCTCCAGCGTAGAGCTTGCCCCAGCGCCGACCACGCCAGCAGAGCGAGCACAAAGCTCGCCACGAGCTTGAGCGCTATTAACCGATAATACAGCAAAGGCGCGGCGCCCAGCGCTAGCGCTGCGGCGAGGTGGTAATGATAGGCCTCGACGGCGACCGCGTCCAAGCCCTGGCTGCTGGCTGCTAGCGGCGTGGCGGTGCTGACGGCGTCGACGCTGGCGAATTTGTGCTGCCAAGGCACTTCTTGCCAGGCACCAAATTCCCAGGGTAGCGCGACGAGCGCGCAAGCATAACCGACCATGGCTGGATTGAATATATTTTGCCCCAAGCCGCCAAAAACGTACTTGCCGACTAACAACGCCCAGAGCAGCGCCCAAGTCAGCGTGTACCAATGCGCGAACGGCGGCAAGGCGATGAGCAGGATCAGCAGGCAGACCAGCGAGCTGGTGTCGTGGCGCCAGAAATCGCGCCCTTGCACGAGCCGATCGCAAATAATCACCAGGGTTAAGCCGAAGACTATATCCAGAGCTTGGGCAGCGCCGAAGTAGTATAGGCGCAGCGCTAGCGCTGGTAGCAACGCCGCCGCCGTGAGCAGCATAATGCCGCGAGTCGATAGCTGCGCTGCTGGCGCGGCGCTACGACCGAGCTTATTGAGGTAGAAGTTTTTGCTTGCGCCTAAAATGTTCAATCGTGAATTGGGGTAGACAAAGCCTGCAATTCTATTTTTTCGCATTCAAAATCTGCTAAATGTTCGCAACTATTAAATCTGATATAGAGGCTATTCGTAGCCGCGACCCGGCTTCGCGCCATACTTGGGAAATACTAACTTGCTATCCAGGACTGCACGCGCTTTGGCTGCATCGGCTGGCGCACCGACTCTGGAGCT
Source organism: Gammaproteobacteria bacterium (assembly GCA_965229495.1). Taxonomy (GTDB): domain Bacteria; phylum Pseudomonadota; class Gammaproteobacteria; order CBDBNL01. The sequence continues at coordinate 1,621,017 of OZ245880.1, read as the reverse complement.
GGGAGCTGAAGTGGCTGGCGCGCTTTATTGCGCACTTGGCGCGTTGGTTTACTCTTATTGAAATTCACCCAGCCGCGCGCATCGGCAAAGGCTTTTTTATCGACCACGGCGGCGGCGTGGTTATCGGCGGCACCACCGAGATCGGCGCTAACTGCACCCTATACCAAGGCGTTACTCTAGGAGGCACGAGCTGGCAGGAGGGTAAACGCCACCCGACGCTGGGCGACAACGTGATCGTCGGCGCTGGTGCCAAGATTCTGGGGCCGATTTATATCGGCGCCAACGCCCGCGTCGGCTCCAACGCCGTGGTTACTAAAGAGGTACCAGAGAATACCACCGTGGTCGGGGTGCCAGCGCACGCGGTGGGCGATAAGCCTCAAGAGAATTTCACCGCCTACGCCATGTGCGACGAACTCGACGATCCAGTCGATAAGCAACTATGCCGTATGCAGCGCACTATCGAAGAGCTTAGCCAAAAGATCGCGCAGCTAGAAAAGGACCAAGGCAATGCTGCTTAGCTTTGGCTCGGTAAATATCGACCTCTGCGCCCGGGTGGCAAGCCTGCCGCGCCCCGGGGAGACGATATCAGCGGCAAGTCTGGCAATGACTTTGGGCGGCAAAGGCGCCAACCAAGCGGTCGCCGCCGCGCGTAGCTCTGCGGATGATACTGAGGTCGTTATGGTCGCCACTGTCGGCGACGACAACTTCGCCGACTGGGCCAGCCAACAATTGCACAGCTATGGCGTGAACACCGACGCGCTGCAACACCAAGCCAATGCGAGCACTGGCATAGCTCTAATACACGTAGACGACAACGCCGAGAACTCGATAACCGTGGCAGCCGGCGCCAACGCGCATTTGCGCGCTCAGCGTTGCCGAGATTTGCTCCAAGACGCTCGAGTGTTGCTCTTGCAATTGGAAACGCCCTTGGCGCAAGTGCAAGCTCTCGCCGAGGCCGCGCAAGAGCATCCGTTGCTATGTATCCTGGACCCAGCGCCAGCTCAGCAACTACCCGAGGCGCTGCTGCGCGCGGTCGATATTGTCACTCCCAACGAGACCGAAGCCGCGACGCTGCTCGGCAAGAGCGCCGAACCAATGACCATGGCGCAAGAATTGTGCGGGCTTGGCGCGCGGCAAGTGATAGTTAAATGCTCGGCTGCGGGCTTGGTTTACGCTGGCGAGCTCGGTTGTGGGCGTTTGCCGGCTTTCGCGGTCGACGCCATAGACAGCGTCGCCGCTGGTGATGCCTTTAACGGTGCCCTCGCGACAGCTTTAGGGTCAGGTGCTGAATTCGTCGCGGCGCTGCGCTTTGCCTCGGCTGCGGGCGCTTTGGCGACGACCAAGAGCGGTGCCGCGCAAGCGATGCCGAGTAGGGATGAGATTATGGCGTTGTTAGGAGGCCCTGAGTAATTCGCTAGACCGCGCGATAGCAGGAAGCATCTACGCTTATCCCTTGATTATTGGGTTTGAGAATGATGTAGCCCAGTTCGCGCGCGAGCTCGGCGGCGTCTGGGTTAATGAGCTTGCCCGCCACTATTACTGCCAACTTCTTATCCCGGTGCTCGGGATAATAGTCGCGGAATTTTTGAATTCGTTTATCTCTTACCCTCTCGACATCTTTGACGTGCAGCGTTGATTTAACCTCCAATATGCCAACCGTAGTGCCGTTGATTAGTAGGCCATCGAGCTCTATCGCTACTACCTTTTTCTCGCGCCGTTGAGAATTGGCGATAAGATCATCAAACTTGATAGCACCGACGACCAAGTCTCGTTGCCACAGACCCTCGATGAAAAAGTTCTCGGTATTGCGGCTATCGTTGTCCACGAAGCCGCCGTATTTCTCCATAAAGCCATCCCAACGCGCTTGAGATTTGGCAAATTCTTTAGCGAGCTTGGCATTCTCTTTATCGCGGCGAGCCTGCTCGGCGCGGGCGTTGGCGCCCATCTCGGCGATGCTGGCCGCCAGCTTGTCTATGGCTTTGCTATTGGCTTGGGTTAAAGCCAATACTTCCTCGTAAGTCGTGGTCATCAGTAGTGCTATTGTTGGAATGTTATCTGAATTATACGATGTCTGTTCTCTCTAACCTCCAGCTAATTCCTGGCTGGAGCAGGAGTTTCTTTAAAAATCAGCAGGCGCTAAGCTCAAGCCGATCGATAGCAGGAAGCGTCTACGCTTATTCCTTGATTATTGGGTTTGAGAATGATATAGCCCAGTTCGCGCGCGAGCTCGGCAGCGTCTGGGTTAATGAGCTTGCCTGCCACTATTACTGCCAACTTCTTATCTCTATGCTCGGGATAATAGTCGCGAAAGCGCTGAATTCGTTTATCTCTTACCCTCTCGACATCTTTGACATGCAAGGTTGATTTAACCTCCAATATGCCAACGGTAGTGCCGTTGATTAGTAGACCGTCGAGCTCTATCGCTACTACCTTTTTCTCGCGCCGTTGAGAATTGGCGATAAGATCATCAAACTTTATAGCGCCGACGACCAAGTCTCGTTGCCAAAGACCCTCGATGAAAAAGTTCTCGGTATTGCGGCTATCGTTGTCCACGAAGCCGCCGTATTTCTCCATGAAGCCATCCCAACGCGCTTGAGATTTGGCAAATTCTTTAGCAAGCTTGGCGTTTTCCTTATCGCGGCGAGCCTGCTCAGCAGCAAATTCCTTAGCACGCTCGGCGCTCTCCTTATCGCGGCGGGCTTGCTCGGCGCGGGCATTGGCGCCCATCTCGGCGATGCTGGCTGCCAGCTTGTCTATGGCCTTGCTATTGGCTTGGGTTAAAGCCAATACTTCCTCGTAAGTCGTGGTCATCAGTAATGCTGTTGTTGAGCTAGTGTTTGTATTATACGATATCTACCCATTCTGGTGACTGGCGAACGCTTGGCTGGCGCAGGAGTTTCTGTAGTACTCGATTAAGCGCTGGCGCAACTCCACTAGCCGCCCATGGAAGAAATGGCTGGCGCCATCAAAGGACGCGAACTCGCAGTGGGACTGTTGGCGAGCCCAAGTGGTGATTAGCGAGCTATCTACTACTTCGTCTTCGGCGGCGGCGAGTATCAGGCTCGGGGCTGAGCTCGTGACACTATCGGGGAAGCTATAGCCTGCTTTGCCCACGGGTGGGGCGATGAGCGCCAAGGAACTCGGGTTGAGGTGTGCGCTAGCGAGGCTGGCGACATAAGCGCCAAAGGAGAAACCAGCAAGGTGTAGGCGCCGCTGCCCAAATTGGCGCTCGAGCTGCTGCACTAGGACTAACAAATCCTGGCTCTCGCCATGACCATGGTCGAATTCGCCGCCGCTCGCGCCAACACCACTGAGGTTGTAACGCAGGCTGGCGATGCCGAGTTCGCGCCAAGCGCGTACGACCGTGGTGACTACTTTGTTGTGCATGGTGCCGTCGTAGAGCGGGTGCGGATGGCAGACGACGCCGATAGCAACGTCGTCCGCCATGACTTCTGGGGCTTGCCAAATGTTCTCCACGGGCGCGCCACTGGCGTTGTAGAGTTCGAGACTGCCGAGCTTCATGCGTCGAATTCTTGCTTGTAAAGGCTTTGGTAGAGCCCAGCGCGCGCGATGAGCTCGCTATGGCTGCCGCTGTCGACGATTTCACCTTGGTCTAAAACTATGATTTTGTCGGCGTTCTCTACTGTAGAAAGCCGATGCGCGATGACTATGCTGGTGCAGCGCTGGCGAATTTCGGCGAGCGCTTGCTGGATGTAAGCCTCGGATTCGTTGTCCAACGCCGAAGTGGCTTCGTCGAGGATGAGTATCGCGGCGTCTTTGGCAAAAGCGCGCGCCAACGCCAAGCGCTGCAATTGGCCACCGGAGAGGCTTTGGCCGCTATCGCCAACGACGGTGTCCATGCCTTCGGGTAATTGCTCGACGAACTCCAAGGCGTGCGCGCGCTGGAGCGCGAGCTCGGCGGCGGCGCGGTCAATACTGGGGTTGGCGTAGCTCAGGTTGTTATAAATGCTATCGTTGAACAGAAATACTTGCTGCTCCACCGAGGCGATGTGCCGACGCAATTCGGCGACTTTAAGCTCGCGAATATCGACGCCGTCGAGCAAAATCTGACCTTGATCGGGGTCGTAAAAACGCTGCACCAATTGCACCAGGGTGCTTTTGCCGCTACCCGAGCGCCCAACTATGGCAACGCTGGAACGAGCCTCAATGCTTAGATTGAGCTGGTGCAGCACCGAATCGTCGGCACCGTAATTAAAAGATAGATCGACCAACTGCAAGCTGCCAGCGACTCGGGGCAAGGAGCGGGTGCCGCTGTCGGCTTCGGGCTGGGCGTCGATATTGGCGAATATTTTCTCGGCGGCGGCGAGGGCCTTTTGGAAGACAGCATTTACTTGACTGAGCGATTTCAACGGCGCCACCAGCAGGCCGATGGCAGTGATGTACGAGACGAAGGCGCCGATGCTGGCGAAGTCTTGCTGCAAGCTGGTGTTGAAGGTTAGCCAGACTATGGTGGCGAAGGCGATGGCAGTGCTGACGTTGATGACCGGGCCCGTGATACGGTTGACGAAGCGGAACTTGAGGTTCTGGCGAAAGTTATGGCGCGATATGGCGCGGAAGCGTTGCTGCTCGTAGCGCACGCCGTTATAAATGCGAATGACGCCGAAACCGGCAAAGGCCTCGCCGGCGACTTTGGCGACGTCGCCGACCGAGTCTTGGATCTTGCGGCTGTATTTGCGCAAGTATTTACCAGCAGTGAAAATCAGCAGCACCAGCACCGGCAGGACTAGAACTTGCACTAGGGTCAGGCGCCAGCTTTGGTAAAACAAATAACCCAGCAGAGTGCAAACTGTGAGGCCGTCGCGCAGCAGCGAGGTTAGACCCAAGGTCGTGCTCTCGGCTACTTGCTCGACGTTAAAAACCAACTGCGAGATGAGCTTACCGCCAGAGGATTTATCGTAAAAAGTCTTCGGCAAGCGCAGCAAGTGATCGAACAAATGCGAGCGTAAACTGTGGATAACCCGCCGCCCCAGGTAATCCATAGTGAAACTGCCGATAAAATTGCCCATGCCTAGCAGCAGCGCCACTGCTACCAGCGCCAACGGCGCTCGCCAACGCCAGGGCGAGTCGGGGTCGTTGAAAGCTAGCTCTAAATACTTAAAGAGCTCGGCGGTCAGCATATTGCCCGCTGCCACCATCAAGAAGCCGAGCAAGCTCAAGGGGAACAGCAGTTTGTAAGGTCCCAAATAAGCCAACAGGCGCAAATAAAGCTGGAAATCACTTTTTAGCATAGCGGTCATTTTATACTGGCGCCGCCCCATCATTCGACACCATCGCCCATGCTGCGCCTGCTGGAAATAATCCGAGTACTAATCAAATACGACCTCGCTCGATTGCTGCCGCAGACAGCTCGGGCACGATGGTTGCGCTGGTTGTTAAGCTCTTGGCTGACGCGCTCTCTGCTCTATCCGAGCTGGTGGTTGAACGGGCAAGCTCGGCGCCTGGCGCCAGCTCAAGCTCTGAGCTGGGCTTTGCAGGAGCTGGGGCCAGTATTTATCAAGCTCGGGCAGGTGCTGTCGACGCGGCGCGATTTGTTGGCAGACGACTTCGCCGAGGAGCTGGCTTGCCTGCAAGACAAACTCGCGCCCATCGACTCAGAACTGGCGCGGTCGGTGATCGAACGCTCGCTGGGTAAGCCGATCGACGAACTCTTTCAGATTTTCGATAGCCAAGCGCTGGCAGCGGCTTCTATAGCCCAGGTGCATCGCGCCTTGTTGCCGAGCGGCGAACAGGTGGTGGTGAAGCTGGTGCGTCCCGATATTGAGCGCAACATAGCTCGAGACATAGCGCTGATGTACAAATTGGCGCACGGCCTGGAGTTACTACTGCCCGAACTCAGTCTGCGCCTGAAGCCCAGTGCGCTAGTGCGCGAATACGAACTGACGATCTACGCCGAGCTCGATATGCGCACCGAGGCTGCCAATTGCTCGACCCTAGCGCATAACTTCGCTGATTCATCTGTGCTCAAGGTTCCGAAAATTTACTGGGATCTGGTGAGTCGCGAGGTGCTGGTGCAAGAATACTTCGCCGATAAGGTCAAGGTCAACGACTTGGACACGCTGCGCGCGCACGGGGTCAATATGCAAAAGCTCGCCGAGATCGGGGTGAGCGTGTTTTTTGTCCAAGTCTTTCGCGATCGCTTCTTTCACGCCGATATGCACCCGGGCAATATCCTGGTCGATATTAGCGATCCGGAAAATCCAGTGTACGCTGGCGTCGATTTCGGCATAGTCGGCACGCTCAGCGAAAACGACCTGCACTACCTGGGAATGAATATGCTGGCCTTCTTTGAGCGCGATTACCAAGCCATCGCGCGGCTGCATTTGCAATCAGGTTGGGTGCAAGGCGATGTCGACCTGGAGCGCTTCGAGCAGGCGATACGCGCTACCTGCGAGCCGCTGCAAGCGCTGCCAATATCGGAGGTTTCTTTCGGCGATTTGATAGTTAATCTATTCGCGGTGGCGCGGCGCTTCAATTTGCTGGTGCAACCGCAACTACTGCTATTTCAAAAAACGCTGGTGAACATCGAGGGCTTGGGGCGGCAAATTTATCCCGAGCTCGATATCTTCACTACCGTTTGGCCGGAGCTCAAGCGCTGGCGTCGCCGCCGTTACGACCCAAGACGGCTGGCGCGCAAGATAACTAAAGACATCAATAGTTATTGGCCCTACATTAACGACTTGCCGCAGCACTTATTCGACTACAGCCAACAACAACAGCGCAACCGTTTACTCCTGGAAGCTAACGCTCGAGCCATTAAAAATCATATGCGCTCGACTCGGCGTTGGCGTTGGCTGAGCACGGCGCTGGTGGCGACGCTTATTTACTTGCTCGCGAGTTCATGACCAATAATTCTCTCTTAGCTGCCACTAAGCGGCATTTCTCCGCCGTGCGCGATAACAAGATTTTCCAATTCTTCGTTATCGGCATCATCCTATTGAGTTCGCTCAGCATCGGGCTGCGTACTTATGACTTGCCCAATGTCGTGCACGTGGCGCTCAGTTGGATCGATTACGGCGTTACTCTATTTTTCTTAATAGAGATCACTATCAGAATACTCGCCGAAGACAAGCCTTGGCATTTCTTTTTCCGCCGCCAGGGCTGGGGTTGGAATTGGTTCGATTTTCTCATTGTCTGCCTTTCGCTCATTCACCTCGAAGGCACAGATTTCATTCTCCTGGGTCGATTACTGCGGCTATTCCGAGTAATGCGCTTGATATCTTTTATCCCGCAACTGCGTTTATTGGTGGGCGCGCTACTGATGGCGCTGCCGCGCATGGGCTACGTGGCGCTGATGATGTTCGTTATTTTCTATATGTACGCGACTCTAGGCAGTTTACTTTTCGAGCATATTAACCCCAAGCTTTGGGGCGACGTCGGCATCGCTATGCTGACTTTATTCCGCGTGGCGACTTTTGAGGACTGGACCGACGTGATGTACGAGACTATGGAGCATTACCCCATAAGCTGGATTTACTACGTGTCTTTTATTTTTCTCAGTGCCTTTGTTTTTCTCAATATGATGATCGGTATTGTTATCAACGTGCTTGAAGAGCAGCACGCCAAGATTAACTCGGATAATGCCCAAGAGCAGCGCGATCAATTACTCGAGAGCTTGCAGCGCTTGGAGGGTGAGATGAAAGAGATTAAGCAAAAATTGGGTTGAGCTGTTGGGCGGTTCTGCGTTTAGGAGTTATTCAAAGCTGATCAAGTCGACTTCGAATATCAGCACTTCATTAGGGCCGATGCTGCTGCCAGCGCCGCGAGCTCCGTAAGCGAGCTCGGAGGGGATGAAGAACCGAAAACTATCGCCGACTCCCATCAACTGCAAGCCTTCTTGCCAGCCGGTGATTACGTTACCGAGCGCGAAAGTAGCTGGTCGACCCCTATCGAAAGAACTATCAAATTTAGTGCCGTCTATCAAAGTGCCAGTGTAGTGCACGGTTACTCGGCTATCGGTGGTGGGTTTCGGACCGTCGCCACCCTTAATTACTAAATACTGCAAACCAGACTCGGTTATCTGCACGCCTTCCTCGTTGGCATTGGCGGCTAACCAGTCTTGGCCTTGCTGCGCGCGCTCGGCGGCTTGCTGCGCGCGCTCGGCGGAGCGTTGGTCGCGCTCGGCTTGGCGGCGTTCGCCAGCTAAACGTCGAGCTTCCAAAACCCGGCTTTGCATGTCTCGAGAATCGAGTAAGGGGTCGGTAGATGAATAACCGGCGTTCATGCCTAAGCTGAGAAAGTCTACTGGCAGGTCTGGGTATTCGGTGAGCTGGGTGCCGTTGAGATAACCGAGGCTGTAGGCCAGTTTCTCGGCGTTGCTGGTTGGCACTAGCGGCTTGGGCTCGCTAACTGTGACCTCGGGGGCGGCTTCTGCCGGCGCCTCGCGCTTGCTGCAACCGACGAAAAAGATACTGAGGGCGATTGCTAGCGCTAGCAAAGATTTGTGCTTGGATATGTTCATAATCTAGTGAAAGGATTACTGCGATATTGACGCGCTGCTGAAAACAATAGAGCGCTATGGGCTGGAGCTTTGATTATCGCTCGCTGCTGGAGGTTATGACTTGCAGGCGCGCGACAAGATGCTGATACAAATCGGCACCCTCAGCGGCCGAGGTGATTCTGGTAATGGCCTTGAGTAGCGCTTCGTGCTCCGGGTGCTCTTCCAATGCGGCTATCCACAAATACAAGGCGCGCTCGGTTTCGCCGAGCTGCCAATAAATCTCGCCCAAGTGCGCGATTATCTCGGGGTCTTGCCAGCGCCGATAAGACCATTCGATGAGTCGACGCGCGCGTTCCAGGTCGCCTTGGCGAAAGGCGAGCCAGCCTAAGCTATCGATATAAGCTGGGTTTTCCGGGTCGATTTGCAGCGCCCGATTAATTAATAACTCCGATTCTTTTAATCGAGTATTAGTATCGGCAAGTACGTAACCTAAGGTGTTATACGCTGCGGATTCGTCGGGAGCGTCGGCGATTACGCGACGCAAGTCGGCTTCCATTAAAGCGTAGTCGCCGCGAAACATGTACGACTCGGCGCGTACTAATAAGAGTTCGTTCTTTTGTGTCGATTGCTGCAATAAGAACGTTAAAAGCTCAAGCGACTTATCGTAGCGCTGGAAGGAGTTCAAAGTGCGCGCGTAAATGACTGCGGCTTCGAATTGGCTTAGTTGCTGATCTTCCCAAACCGAGCGGTAAATCTGGCGGGCTATGTCCTCCTGGTCGTTGCCCAACCAAAGGCGCAGGCGCGATAAGTACGCTGCCGGTCTGGTGTTGGGGTCGGAATAGAGCTGGGCGAGGTATTCGTCTGCTAAGACTAAGCGACCCGAGTTCTCGGCGATTTCGGCTAAATTAGCCAAAGCCTGTTTATTGCCGACGCGAGCGCGCTCGGCTAAGTAAAAATCAATTGCGGCAACAGTGGCGTTGATTTCTAATTCCACAGCCAAGTCGCGCAAATCTAATAAAGCTCTATTGTCGACGTTGCCGAGTAACTTGAGCAAGAGTACGCGCGCCGAGTCCGAGGGCTCTGGAGAGCGCTGCAGATGTTGCAGGTGTAACTGCCAATTGCTGGGCGAGCGATTTAGAGCTTGCTGGTACCAAGTGTCGATTCCGCTGTCGTTCAGTAACCGAGCATTAATGCGAGCTTCGCGTAACTCTAATTCATACAGGGCTTCGCTGGCGATTAATTCCCAGCCGCGGCTTTCGGAACGTATGGCTTGTAATTCGGCTTGAGCTTCGGCGTAACGCTGCTGTAAATCAAGAATGTTGATTAAGTAAATTCTCAGCATTAATACTGCGCCCCAAATGTCGGAGCGTTCGCCGTACTGCTGCGCCATGCGGTAATAAGTGTCGAGCAAGGCGCGAACTTGCGACTCTGTGGGGTAAATCAAAATGGCGACTGGTAGAGTGAAGTCGATTTCGGCGCCGAGGTAGTACAACTGCTCCAGGCTTTGCAGCGCCTGCAAGGGCTGGGAGCTTTGCAAGAGCTCGACCAAACGCAATTCGTGCGCCGCCTGGCTGTCGGGAGCTTGCTGTAGCCATAGATCCAAGGCCTGGCTCATGGCTTCGCGGTCGCGGGCGACGCTGGCGCTGTTGTAAGCCTCTTGGGTTACTCGGGGGTCGCCGCTGTTGCGAGCTACTTCCATGCGCAGGGCGAAGGCATCAGCGTAACGCTGTTCGTAAAAAGCTAATTCGGCTTCGAGTAGTAGGGCGACTTGCTGGGGGTAGGTGGAGTTGGGGGTAGCGGATGATGCTGGGGGGGCTGGGGTGGCTGGGTCTGAGTTTGTGGTTAATTGGGTTGGTTCAGCGGAGCTCTGATTGGTTTCGCTGATGTTGTCGCTGGTGTTGGTGTCGGCGGCGAGCTCGGGCTCGGGTGTGCGGTCTTCCTCCAGCAGTTCGGGTTCGGGCTGACGTATACCCAGAGATTGCACGACTATCTCGGCTTGCTGTAGTTCATTGCCATCCTGCAATTGCAACTGCTCGACGTCGACGATTAGCGGCTGCGGGGGTGGAGGTGGAGGGGGCTCTGCTTGGGGAGGAGGCGATATTTCTGGAGCGGGGACGATATTCGCTATGTCTGTGGTGGTTGGTTGATCTATGGGCTCAAGGTCCTGGGCGGTGCTGAGATTGACTTCCGGGGATTGCTCGGGCGACTCGGAGGTGGTGTTGAGGTCGAGCTCGGTGGGTGGGGTTAGGTTGTCCGTTGCATTGAGCTCGGGTGTTGCGGTGGTTATTGCTTCTGGCTCTGGCGGGGACTCGCTGGGTGTGACCGGCGCTGGGGCGGCGCACGCCACTAGCAGCAGTAGGGCGAAGAGTGCTGGGGCGGTCTTGGGGATCATTGCTTTACTCTTGCTGGTGCCTGCGAAAGTTATGCGATAGTGCGAAGTCAGCGCGTGGTTATTGCTGCTCAGCGGCTTTTATTGTCTTGCGAAGAGTTTTGGGCAGAGTACTTGCGGGCTTGTGCTGCGCGCTTTGCTGTCAGCGCTATTGCTGGATTTTGCTGGTTATCGCTCAGACAACGCCTTGCCTCTGGATTGAGTATAACCTCTTAGCTGGCGAAGTGCTGCAAAATGCGATCCGCGATCAAATGGCCGACGCGAGCGTTGGATTGCTCGGTAAGCCCGGCAACATGCGGGCTGAGTAACAAATTATCCAAGCCAGATAAGACTTTCGCCGTTTCTGCACTCAAGGGCTCATCGGTGAAAACGTCTAGAGCCGCTCCCGATAAGCGCCCAGAGCGCAAGGCTGCGGCAAGAGCGCGTTCGTCTAATAAGCCGCCGCGAGCGCTATTAATTATGATGGCGCCTTTTTTCAGGCTATTGATGTTATCTGAATTGATGATGTTGTGGGTTGAGGCGAGCAGCGGGACGTGCAAACTCAGAATGTCGGAGCTCTGCAGTAGGGTAGAGAAGTCGACGCGTTCTGCCAATTGCCAAGCCGAGTCGTCCGGGCTGAGTTGGGGGTCGTGAGCTAACAAGCGAACACCAAAGGCCTGGAAACGGCTAGCAGTAACTCGTGCTATCTGACCAAAACCAAGCAAGCCAACGCAGCAACCGGCGAGCTCGTTGCCAACAGCTTGGTTGCGCGGCCATTCGCCTGCAGCAACGCGAGCAGAATACTGCCAGCACTGGCGACGACGCAGCTGCAATGCCGAAGCGACGACGTATTCAGCAACGGATATGGCGTTGGCGCCAGCTGCGGTGTAGACCTCTACACCCCGCGAGCGGCAGGCATCCAGATCAATGTTGTCGAGTCCAACGCCGAGGCGACCAACTGCTTGTAGGTTCGTCGCCGCTTCTAAAAGCTTGCTATCTACTTGGGTTTTATTGCGCACGACGATGGCATCGGCGCGGCGCGCTTGCTGCAGTAATTGCTCTTGCTGCTGGAATAAATCTGCTCTGTATATAACGTTGTGACTCGCCTGTAGGCGCGCAACAGCGTCTTCGGGCATAAATTCGCTAATTAGTATGTGGGCCATTTGAGTTCGCAATCATCGGGGTTAAATTGTACGGTACCGTTGGTGTCGGTAAATTGCCGCAAACGCAACTGACCCTCTTGGCAAAGCCATTGCTTTAATTCCAAGCTGGCTGGGCTAGCGTGCGCGGTAATAGACAGGCTGTATTGATTGCGCAAGAGCGGGTCTTGTCGCTGTCGCTTTATGAGCTGGGGGCGTCGATTCTGGGGGAAGTTAGACCACGTTGCCGAATCGCTCAACGAATAAGCGCCCATTTCGTAAGCTATCAACAGGGTGGCGCCCATACCTTGGCCGGAGCTTAGGTAAGAGTCACTGTCTTGGGGATCTATGCCCAACAGCTCCCAAAGTTGCAGCTCTTTTTTTGAAGTTCCACTCAAATCCGAGCGCGCCAGAAAGGTGCTCTGGCTTTGGTGCACCCTTGCCAAAGCCGACAAAATGCTGGGGGCAGCGGCGGCTCGAGCGGGATCAGCGGCGGGGCCAACGAGCAGGAAGTCGTTGTGCATGAACAAATAGCCGCTTTGCAGCAAGTTCTCGGCAAACAGGTCTTGTTCGCCTTCGGGGTCGTGGGTCAGTATCAGGTCGCCGTTATTTTTACGCACTGAGGCGAATACTTGACCGCTGGAGCTAACGACAGCCCGCACGGCGATAGCGCTATCTGCTTGACGCAACGGTGCCAATAGGTAGCGCAACAGACCGGAATTTTCTACCGTGCTCGTGGTCAACAACACCACTTCAGACTGCGCCCACGCCGACATACTATTAAATAATATCAATAGCATGACTAATGTTGTGGCAGTTTTTTTACCGCTTCGCTGCTGGCTTTTATTGGGTACTATTGGTGAATTTTTCGAAGAAGCTGATGCCATAACCCCCAGCCAAGAAATCCGGATCCGCCATAATTCTCTGGTGCAACTCAACATTTGTGTGTATCCCCTCTATAACAACCTCGTCCAGAGCGTTGCGCATCCTTTTTACGGCTTGATCGCGGGTGCCGCCCCAAGCAACCAGCTTTGCCACCAGGGAGTCGTAGTACGGCGGCACCCGATAGCCACTGTAAAGATGCGAATCTATCCTGATGCCATTGCCGCCAGGCGCGTGAAATCTATCGACAAGACCTGGAGAGGGCATTGAGGTTTGCGGGTGCTCGGCATTGATGCGGCATTCAATGGCATGACCAGAGAAACTTATTTCCGGCTGTTGAACTGATATTTGCTCGCCTGCGGCTATTTTTAGTTGCTCGCCGACGATGTCAAAGCCGGTTATCATCTCGCTCACTGGGTGCTCTACTTGCACCCGAGTGTTCATTTCGATGAAGTAAAACTCTCCGTTTTCGTACAAGAACTCGAAGGTGCCAGCGCCGGAGTAATTAAGACCAATGGCGGCGTTTACACATTTTTGCTGTATGTCTTGTTTCTTGGTTTGGTCAATAAAAAGAGCCGAAGCTTCCTCGACCAATTTTTGGTGCCGACGCTGTATTGAGCAATCGCGATCTCCGAGGTGAATGGCGTTGCCTTGGCCGTCGCCAATTACTTGTATTTCTACGTGTCTTGGGTTTTGCAGGTATTTTTCCAGGTAGACCGTGTCGTCGCCAAAAGCCGCCCGAGCTTCGCTGCGCGTTAGCTGCAGATTGCTCAAAAAGTCGCTTTCCTGGTTGATAACACGCATCCCTCGACCACCACCGCCAGCTGCGGCCTTGATAATTTGCGGATAGCCGATGTCTCGGGACACAGCCAAATTGGCGTCGTCATAATCGCCGAGGGGGTCAACGGAACCCGGGACTGTTGGCACTCCGAGCTTTATCATGCTTTTTATGGCCTGGACTTTGTCCCCCATGGTGCGAATATTTTCCGAACTCGGGCCGACAAAAACGTAACCGCTTTTGCTGACTTTCTCGGCAAAGTCGGCGTTCTCAGACAAAAAGCCATACCCCGGATGAACCGAATCCGCTCCAGTTATCTCGCAAGCGCTAATGATTGCATTGGTATTTAGATAACTCTCGGTTGGTTGGTTGGCGCCGATGCAAACTTGCTCGTCAGCCAACAACACGTGCTTTAAGTCTTTGTCTGCCTGCGAGTAGACGGCGACGGTTTTTATGTCCTGCTCTTTGCAAGCCCGCAAAATACGCAGGGCAATTTCGCCGCGGTTAGCTATCAAAAGCTTCTTTATCATCCTATGCTTTTGATTAATCTTTGTTTATTGCAAAAAGCCGCTGACCAAACTCTACTGGCTGACCATTTTCAACAAGAACTTCGACAACTCGCCCGGATATCTCACTACTTATTTGGTTCATCATCTTCATCGCCTCAATAATGCAGACAGGGTCGCCGATGCTCACTTGGCTGCCAGCTTCGACAAAGGCGTCTCTGCCGGGCTCCCCAGACCTGTAGAAAGTTCCAACCATGGGTGATTCTATGTAGTGCAAGTTTGCTGCTTCTTCAGGGGCCGAATCTGTTTCAGGTTGGTTGGTGGCAGGGGTCTCGTTGGGTGTCGGGCTTGGTTCTGGGTTGGGCGATGGGCTTGCGGTAGCAGCTTGCGGAACTACTGCCTCGGCCAATTTTTGCGCCCAATTAGCATCGGGTGTTACTGCGACTTGTTGGGGTTGCGCGATTGAGGCTTGTGGCTGTGCCTTAGTGGCATTAACTTGGCGCTTTAGCAATAAGTAATCGTTACCCTCTCTGATTTCGAGCTCACTGAGATTGCTTTTCACCAGCACGTCTGCCAGCTGTCTGATTTTTTTGGTTTCCATCGTCTACAAATCTAGATTTACAACGTTTAAGGCGTTTTGGTGAATGAAAGCCCGCCTCGGCTCGACCTCTTCTCCCATCAAGAGCGCGAAGAGGCTGTCGGCTTTTTCTGCGTCCTCTATGCTTACTTTATACAAGGTTCTTCGGCTTGGATCCATGCTGGTCTCCCAAAGTTGATCGGGGTTCATTTCGCCCAAACCTTTGTAGCGCTGCACGGTGATAGAGCGCTCACCGTCGCTTAGGAGTTTATCAAGAACCTGTGAAAAAGAAGAATTGTCCAGCATTTGTTTGCCGCCTTTTGCCAAGCTGATTTTTGTGCCCAAAAGGCTTTGGTCTTCGAGCCACAAATCGAAAACACCCGAAAAACTTTTGGACTCCAGCAAGGTGCTGGGGATGCTCCAAGCGTCGCCACCATTTTTCTGGTTCATGCTAATTGTTTGCTGGTCTTGCTGCAAAGAAATTTGCAAGTCAAAGTTTTCACTAACGCTAGCGTCTTGCTGCAAGTGGCTAAACATTTTCTCAAAGCGAAATTCTTTATCGACATCTGCCAGCTCGCTTATCGTTTCTATTCGCAATAGGAAAGACAAAAATTCCGACGGGTAATGAAAAGACAGGCTCTTTTTCAAGGCTGCGAGACCTTTATTAAGGGCTTGGTAGATGGACATAACGCTGCTCGCGTCCAGGGTTTTTCCGTCGTCGGTCGTTAAAACGTTTTCTTTTAGGGATTGCTCTAGCAGGAACTCGCCAAACTGACTCTCATCCATAAGATACTGTTCTGATTTGCCTTTTTTGACTTTATACAGCGGCGGCTGGGCAATAAAAACAAAACCGCTGCGAATTAAATCCGGGAGGTGGCGAAACAAGAAAGTTAGTAAAAGAGTGCGAATGTGCGAGCCGTCGACGTCGGCGTCGGTCATTATTATTAACCGATGGTATCTCGTCTTGCTAATATCAAACTCCTCAGAACCAACGCCGCAGCCCATTGCGGTTATCAAGTTGGTTATTTCTTGCGAAGAAAAAACGCGATCTATTTGGCTTTTTTCGACATTGAGAATTTTACCTCGCATCGGCAAGACAGCTTGAAAAACACGGCTGCGAGCTTGCTTGGCAGAGCCGCCAGCAGATTCGCCCTCAACAAGAAAAAGCTCTGACCGAGCGGGGTCTTTCTCTTGGCAGTCCGCTAGCTTTCCTGGAAGCCCGCCGCCGTCGAAGGCGGACTTGCGCCGAGTCATCTCTCGAGCTTTACGGGCGGCAACGCGGGCTCGGGCGGCGTCAACGACTTTACTAAGGACGTTCTTACAATCGACAGGGTTCTCTGCAAAGAAGTCTTTGATTTTGTGCCCTAAAACATTGTCTACTGCCGACTTCACCTCCGAGGAAACAAGCTTATCTTTGGTTTGCGAAGAGAATTTCGGGTCGTGTATTTTCACCAGAATAACAGCGGTCAAACCTTCGCGCATGTCTTCTCCGATGATGTTTTTGCGTTCTTCTTGCTTGAGCTTCAGTGTTTCTTCAATCTGTGCGTTCAAAGCTCGAGTCAAGCCCGAGCGAAAACCAGAGAGGTGTGTCCCACCGTCAGCCTGAGGAATGTTGTTTGTATAGCACTTTATGAGCTCGCTGTAGCCGCTAACCCATTGCATCGCCAAGCTAACAGAGAAAGAATCTCTAATTTCTTCGTCGAAAGACAAAATTCGGCTGACACTTTGCTTGCTGGCGTTCAGACCTTCAACAAAACTTGTAAGTCCGCCTTCATAGAAAAACGCGCGCTCTACACCGATAGATTGATCCAACACACAAATCTTGAGGCCGGAGTTTAGGTAGGCGAGCTCTTGACATCTTTTCACCAACAGATTCACATCGAATTCAACAACCGAAAAGATGTCTTTATCTGGGTATATCTTTATTTTGGTGCCGTGTTCTTTTTCGCCTTTGCCAACAGAGGCGAGCTCACTTGTTGGTTTGCCCTTAGAGTATTCTTGTTTGTAAACAACGCCGTCGCGACAGATTTCCAGCAACAACTTTTCTGTGAGAGCATTAACCACAGACAGGCCAACGCCATGCAAGCCACCGGATATTTTGTAGGAGTTTTCGTCAAACTTGCCGCCTGCGTGCAACACGGTCATGATGACCTCTGCGGCAGATGCTCCGCCCTCCTTGTGGTAATCTACCGGTATGCCCCGCCCGTTGTCTTCAACTGTTACAGAGCCATCCGACTCGACCATCAGCCTTATTTCTGTGCAATGACCTGCAAGGGCCTCGTCGACAGAGTTGTCTATTAGCTCGAAGACCAGGTGGTGTAAACCGCTGCCGTCGTCGGTGTCGCCAATGTACATCCCGGGCCGCTTGCGCACGGCCTCAAGACCTTTAAGAACTTTTATCTCTTCCGCTGTGTAGCCTTTTTGTTTCACGTGGAACTTTGCTTTGGTGTTTTCTGTGTGGGTCTAGTCTTCGCGCATCCCGTAGAACTCTTCGTACCTTGTGTCCTCCTCGTCTTCCTCTGGCTCCTCTTCGCTTTCGGTGCGAACGTAAGGGGCAAGCACGTGCCAATCGCCATCTGTGTCTGTGTCCTTTATTAGCACGTTAGTTCTTTCATCTGCGAAGCACATCTGCGTTTTTTCAGAGTCGATGGTTGACAAAAGGTCGTGGAGATGCGTTGCGTTCAATATTATTTCTCTGTCTTCCTCAAGATAGTCTGTCGCTAAGGTTTCTGTAAGGCTCTCTTCTTCGCTGTTTTTGGCAAATAAGGTTAGCTCGCCCTTGCTTATTCGCAAGTTTACCAGTTTGTTTCTGTCCCCCAAAACAACCATGCTCCTTCGCAACGAAGTTAGCAGGTGCTCTGTGTCAAATTTGAATTGCTTATTCAAATTGTTCGGAACAACGCCCATGTGGTTGGGTGTGTGGGCGTCAACTAGCTTTGTTATGAGAGTGTAAAAGGGGCTGATTAAGCTTAGGTGTGTTTTACTTATTCGGAGGTGCAGTTCGCTTTTCTTGTCGTCGCTTTTTTCTTTGGCCTCTGTGATGCGGCTGATTTCCATTACGCCTTTTCTTGGCAGCACGAAAGTTCGATCTTGGTCGGTTTTGTGTATGTGGTGGCGCTCTGTGTGCGACATCCGAAGCCCGTCTATGGCTGTTGCTGATATTTTTTGATCTGTTTGTGTTTGTATAGTCAAACCACGCATATAAGGCTTGCCGTCAACACCTATTATCGAAATGCTGGAAGACGTTTTCAAGAGCATTTCCTTGAGGTCCGTTTCTCTTATCCAAATAGAGGTCTTCTCTTCCTCTTGCTCGCTGGCTGTTATCAGCGGAAAGCTGCCCGGGTCCTTTGTTTGTAATTTATAGTTGAAAGAGCTTGTCCTTATGGTAGCAACGCGGCTTTTCGTCTCTTGGCTTGATTCTTCTTTCTCCTCCAATTCAATAACAACGCTATCGCTCATCGGTATGTTGCGGCAAATTTCGTGTAGCTTGCGCGCTGGTAGCGTAAAACCAAATGCTGTCTCTACTAATGATTCCATCTTTATGGTGATATGCATCTCCATGTTGCCGTCGCTTGCGTAGAGCCGAAGCTTGCTTTCTTCCGCTCGGAACAAGAAATGCGCGAAAACTGTTTGTATGCTTCTTCTGTCTATAACGCCAATGGCCTTGTTCAATCCAGAAAGCAATTCTTGGTTTTTTAAGGTTAATCGCATGTTTGTTTGATTGTGTTTTAGCTGTCTATTCTGACACTAGCATATCCAAAGCAAGCAGGTTGCTTTTTAGCCTGGTGTCGCTTTTTTTTTGCTCACTTACTGTGTTATAGCCGTGCATAACAGAAGTGTGGTGCATGTTGAACTTTTTTGCAATGTCCGGGAAGCTCATGTTTGTGCGCTCCCGAGCAAGGTACATTGCCAAATAACGCGGGTATGTTATCTTCCTAGATTTATTTTTGCTCGTCAACTCTGACACGTTGAGGTCGAAATGGCTAGAAACTGCTTGCAATATTTCGTCAAATGTTATTATTTTCTGCTGGTGCCTGAATTCGTCTGCCAAAATTTTGGTGACAAAGCTAATGTCTGTGCTCTGTGATTCTTTTCCCAAACCAATATGTGCTCTTATAGCGTTTATCGCCCCCACAAGGTCTCGGGGCGACTTCCTTATCCTTTCTGCTAAATATTCGAGGACTTTTGGTGACAGATCTAAGCCTTTCTCTTTGGCGTTAATTTCCAGTATGAGGTAACGCAAATCGTAATCCGGCGGCTTTATTTCCAGAACCAAGCCTGATTTTAGTCTCGTCGTTATTCTGGCTTTAATAGATCTGTAGCTATCCGGATAATCTTCGCAGGTGATAATCGTCGGTTTTGTTCTGGAGACAAAGTTGTTCAACAAATCAAAGACTATCGTTTGGTGGCTTTCTTCGCCATCGTTATTTGTAAGGTAGTGTAGATCATCTAGCAATAGATATTCTGCATCCCGACAAATGTCGAAAAAAACTCTTTCCCGTCTTTGCAACAACGCCTTCCTAAAACCAGTTAAGAAGGATGCTATGTCACAATAAAGCAATCCCTCTCCTTGCCCCGATAAGGTCAACTTCTCGCTCAGAGCGTTTAGCAGGTGGGTCTTGCCAACTCCTGATTTGCCGTACAAGGTGACCAAGGGCGGCCCACTAAATGTCTCTTTGTTCGATAAAAGCACACTGGTTGTAACATCGTACGCCAGCCGGTTAATCTCGCTTACGGCATAATTCTTCTCGCCAAAACCTTTCGGCGCTGTGAAAGCAATACCAGCGCGCTCACAGACGCTTGCGCTCTTTTTGCCTTTGTTTGCTCTTACTTTCTTTGTGGAGCTATTTTGTTGCCGCTTAGAAACCAGCATCTCGACAGCATAGGCTTGGCCTTCATGCCGAAGCAAAGACGTCATTTCGTCCACAATGATCGCCCTCGCCTTGCTGTCCAGCCATGTCTTTATGAAATCCGTGTCTGCTTGAATTGTTAAAGCGTAAACAAAAGCTCCCGTGTTCTTTTTTTCTTTTATTGAGCAATTATTAAGAACACTAACTATGTTGCTATGGCCCTTCGTCTGCAGTCTGGCTAGCAAAGAGCTAATATTTTTAGATTCGACTCTATTCGGCATTGTTTTCTTAACTAAAAACAGCTATTCAAAGTTTCAGGATCGTTGTCAATTGAGAAAATGTGAAGTGGAGCTGTGGATAACCCTAAAACCAAACAAATCTTAAGCTAACATATGATAGATTTGTTATTTAGCCACAGCTAATTAACAAGCAACGCCTGGAAAATACAAAGCTTTTTCAATACTATATAGCCAACACGCGTGTGAGCAGTGTGTCTTTGTATATTAGTTATATTAAGCTTTCGATAGTGATTATTAAAATCAATAGCTCGTGTTTAGTGCTTACGAGCTTGAACGGTCAATAAAATTATTTTTGATGTCGCCTTGAATAACTACTACGCACAAGTCGGTTGCCCTTCTCGTTCGTTCGCGCTCATGCTCTCGCGATCAGCAAACGCCGAGGTTAGCTGTAGCGCGTGAAAAGCAAGTAATACCACCGCAGGAAGCACAGCATACTTAAGTTCCTGTGAGCATTATGAGCAACGCATGGCGCGGCAATTAGCACGCAATAAGTAGAATTCAGCAAAGGCTTATTATGCCTTACCCTTATTTGACAAACACCTTGCAAAATGCTTTACGGTAAAATATGGAGCGATAAATCGACGAAAATTAAAACGCCCGCCTTTGCTTGGGCCGGCAAAGGACAACTTTGTTTTGCTGGGTTTGTTTTTGCTTTACTGATTTGTTACGCCTCTTGGATTACAGCACAGTACCGTTCTCTGCGCATTAGTCTACAAGAGCAGGGAGAAGTCTCGACGAACCACCAGCGGAGAGCTATTGCCGATCTGCAGATAAGTCAAGATGACCTGTTACAAGAGATCGCGGATCTACACGTTGAGATATTGCAGCAGCAAGAATGGGCGTCGGAAAAAGACCGACTTTTGCAACAGAAAGATCTTTTGCTCGCCAAAGCAGAGACCACGTCTTTATTGCGAGATATCTCCTTGGACTTGAGGTCGAACAAACATCGAGAAGCCCTTGATAGTCTGGAGAACGCCAAACAAACACTAAGAGAGCGCTCGTTGGTGCTTTCTCAGGTGCCGAGCGGCCTTCCTTTCGCCGAGGACACCGATCACTGGCTGAGTAGTTCTTATGGTCGCCGACAGCATCCAGTATATAAGCGATGGCACTTCCACAAAGGCGCTGATTTTGGTCTAAGGATTGGCACGCCTATACAGGCAACAGCAGACGGCATAATATCTTTCGTGGGCAACAACGGCGGTTATGGCAAGACAGTTGTTATAAATCACCGTTATGGCTTCAAGAGCTATTATGGCCATCTGAGCAAAATACTAGTCAAGCACGGTCAAATAGTAACAAAAGCACAAGAAATTGCACTATCTGGCAACACCGGAGTCTCGACAGGAGCCCACTTGCACTACGAGATTAGGCATCTTGGTAAGGCAATAGACCCGCGCAATTTCTATCGTTGGCAGATTGATAGTTACCAGGATTTCTTCGCCAGACAGAAAAACGAGCCATTGAATTGGGAGGCGCTCATAGCCGATCTTACCAAGACAAAATTAGCCGACAAAAGCGCACAACAATTGTCTTTTTCGGAGTTAAATTGAATCAAAAATGAAAATGCCAAGGCTATTGTCGGGCTTTTCTGTGAAAGATTTTAGTGACAAGTCGTCATCTTGGTGGGATCCAGAATCCGACTTCAGTGCATTGCACCAATTAAACCCTCTGCGAATGGCTTTTATTGAAGAGCAAGTAGCCTTAGAGGGGACAAAAGTTCTAGACGTCGGCTGTGGTGGCGGAATATTGGCAGAGAGCTTATGCAGATCCGGGGCGCGAGTTACTGCGATAGATCTTAGCCAGGAGAGTATTGCCGAAGCTCAGCGGCACTCTGCTTCTATGTCTTTGGACATTGATTATCGTTGCGCGCGTCAGGTCGACCTTTTGGAAGAGCAACAGCGCTTTGCTGTTGTTGTGTGCTCGGAAGTTATCGAGCACGTGCAAGACCAGCAAACCCACGTGCGGGAAGCCGTAGATCTGTGTGAGAAAGGCGGACTAATTATTTTTAGCACAATTAACAAAACCTTAGCTGCATTGCTGGGTGCCAAGCTCGCAGGGGAGTACATATTGCGCCTTTTACCCGAGGGCACTCATGATCCTCGGCTATTCCTAAAGCCGAGCACCTTGGACGGAATGCTCCGTCGCTGTGGGGCAGAAACAGTCAAGCTTGTCGGGATTAGTTACGATCCTTGGCAACGGCAATTACGCTTTAGTCGAGATCCCAGCATAAACTATTTACTCGCAGCACTAAAATAAAACAACTAATGAAGAGCCGTTTTTTTTGGAGTTTAAGCTTAGTTATTCTTGTTTTCCTGGATCAATCGAGCAAGTGGGCCGCGAGCGATTATTTGCACTATGGGATACCGGTGGAGCTGCTGCCAATATTTGATTTAACGCTGTTGCATAACACCGGCGCCGCTTTTAGCCTATTTGCTGATCTTGGCTGGCAGCGCTGGTTTTTGGTTGCCGTGTCTTTGGTCGCCTCGGTGGTTTTATTCTATTTATTGTTTTTTGGTCGGCAAAGTAACGCCCTACAAAGCACAGCGATCATGTTGATTTTAGCTGGGGCCTTTGGCAACTTGATTGATAGATTACTTTTAGGCCATGTGATAGATTTCATTTCCCTGCATTATGCCGGTTTTTATCTCCCCACCTTCAACGTTGCAGACGCGTGCATAAGCATCGGCGCCTTTCTTTGGATAATAGAATCTATTCGTTTTCGCAAGCAAAGCTAGCCAAATTGTTATTACCAGCAACGCTTCTTGGTGTAGTTGAGCGAAGTCTGTTCACCATTCAACATTAGGTCGATGAAAGAACATTATCAGGACTAACGATCACGATGTTGTTGTTTCAGAATCGTGCGCGCGCGGGCACTATGTTATGCTCTGGCCCGTAAGGGAATCCGGTAATATTTTCGGCGCCGCTTTCTGTTACCACCAGAATGTCGTGTTCGCGATAACCGCCAGCCCCAGGCAAGGGCTCGGGCAGCATTATCATCGGCTCCATAGAAATCACCATCCCTGGCGTTAAAACGGTATTTATATCCTCGCGCAGCTCTAGCCCAGCCTCGCGCCCGTAGTAATGGCAGAGCGCGCCGAAAGAATGGCCGTAACCGAAAGTCCGGTATTGCAGCAAGTTGTGTTTCTGATAAATCTCGTTCAGCGCTTGAGCAATATAGCCACAGCGCGCGCCAGGTTTTATTAGCTGCAATCCTGCCTCATGCACCTCAACGTTAGCGCGCCAAAGCCGTAATGCTTCTGGGCTGCAATTATCAAAGAACAGCGTACGCTCCAAAGCCACATAGTAGCCCGAAACCATGGCGAAGCAGTTAAGACTGAGAATATCGCCTTTCTGGATTTCGCGTGTTGTTACCGGGTTGTGTGCACCGTCGGTGTTTATCCCGGACTGGAACCAAGTCCAAGTGTCCATGAGCTCTGAGCTTGGATAACGGCGAGCGATCTCGCGCACCATTGCTTGGGTGGCGTGCAAGGCTACCTCGTGCTCGGGCGCGCCCTCAGCTATAGCCTCAACGCAAGCGGCGCCGCCAATACCACAGACTTGAGCGCCGTTTTTGATTACCTCAATTTCTTCTGACGACTTGATCATACGCATCACCATCACCCCAGAGCTGACATCGACCAGCTCTGCTGCCGGCAGCGCTGCTTGCAGCTTGTCTAGCCGCTCCTTGCTGATGTGGTCGTGTTCGACACCGACAACCCCGGAATTAGGCGCCTCTTGCTGGAGCGCGCGAAAAAAGTTATCGCGCTGCCAGTCGGTATAAACCACGTTGTAATCGCCGCGAGTGCGGCGCCAAGGCTGACCGCCGTCGATATTCGCGCTCACAGAAACCACCTTTTCGGCGCTGACCACCAGCGCGTACGGTCGACCAAAGGCACAGTATAGAAAACCGCTGAAGTACAGGATGTTATGAATCGAAGTGAAAATTACGCAGTCGATATGGTTAGCTACCATGTAATTGCGTAATTGCTCTTGTCGGCGCAGGTACTCGGCATCAGAAAAAACCGCGCGAGCACGCTCGCCATTTTCTATTCTCAATAAGTTGGGACGTTTAATCATGGTTGAAATTTACTTAAAAGAAGTTGGACAAACACAAAACCTAGTTTGAGGCAGGGAAATCTTTGTCAATTGAAGCATAACACTAACAGCCTTGATTCTGGGCCGGCGGATCAGCTAAAACCCATAAAGGCGACCGCGAGTATTCCCGCGCAGATCAAGGCAACCGGCTTGCCGCGCCAGAATTCTGGCGCGCGCGCGCTTTCCAACCGCCAGCGCACTTTGCCGAGCAAGTAGCTGGCGAGCACTAATCCCAAGCCAGCGCCGATAGCGTAAATCAAGGTATCGATAAAACCGCGCTCGGCGCGCAGATTGAGCAAGACCGCGCCGAGCACGGCGCAATTGCTGGTTATCAAGGGTAAGTAAGCGCCGAGCGCTCGATGCGCTAAGGGCGCATAGCGCAAACACAGCAAGCGCACCAAGCTCACCAGAGAGGCGACGAGCACGACAAAGCCCAGCAAGCGCAAGCTCTGCAAGCCTGCGGGCTTTAGCAGATAATGGAAGAGCAACCAACAGCACAGCACAGCCAGCACTAGCACTACGCAAGTAGCGGTCGCCAAGCGCAAGCTATAGCCCGGATTATGGCTGGCGCCGATGAAAGGGCACAAGCCTAAGTACTGATGCAGCACGAAGTTGTTGATCAACGCGGCGGCGATTATCAAACTGACATATTCCATGACAACCATTGTATTGACCTCTCCATCTCCCCCGCAGAGGCAAAATATCTGCCAATAGCAACAGTGGGTCGCGCTAACGGCGGTAGAATTGGCGCTTCGCAATAATAAAAAGGCAACAAATGGCAGATCTAAAGATTAATCAAGTATCTATGCGCTTTGAGCTGCCGAACAAAACTACCGTGCAAGCTCTGGAAGACGTATCTCTAGATATGCAATCGGGCGAGTTGCTCGCGGTGCTCGGCCCATCGGGCTGCGGCAAAACCACCCTACTTAATATCATCGCTGGCTTTCTTGCGCCAACTTCGGGCGAGCTCTACCTCGGCGACGAAGCTATCATTGGCCCCGATCGCGCGCGCGGTATGGTCTTCCAGCAGGGTGCCCTGTTCGAATGGATGAGTGTGCGCAAGAACGTTGGCTTTGGCCCAGCTATGGCTGGCGTGGCTCAAACAGAAATCAACGCCAAGGTCGACCACCTGCTCGACGTAGTTGGTCTTAACGAGTTTAAGGAGAAAGCCGTTTACGAGCTCTCTGGCGGTATGCAGCAGCGCGTGGCGCTAGCGCGTTGCCTCGCTAACGATCCTGATGTTATTCTGATGGACGAGCCCTTGGGAGCACTGGACGCGCTCACGCGCGAGAAAATGCAAGGCTTGATCCTCAAGCTCTGGAAAGAAACCGGCAAGACCATAATTCTGATTACGCACTCGGTGGAAGAAGCGCTATTACTCGGCGAGCGCTTGATAGTTATGGCACCGCGCCCCGGTCGTATCCACAAAGAATACCGCTTGCCTTTTGCCGAGATGGGCGTAGGTCAAGATTTGCGCACGGTAAAACAACACTCCGATTTCACCCCCAAGCGCGAAGAAATATTGGGCATGATTTGGGACATGGAAGAAGAGATTATGGGCCGACAGGAGGTGAGCTCATGAACATAGCTAGCTATTTGGGCTTGCGCCGCTTCGGCACCGGCGCCCGCAAAACGGTAACCTTTGGCGACGAAAGCGCGGTAGTAGCCAGCCGCTTGGCATCGGTGCTTTCGGTGCTGGCGATCTACTTATTCTGGGCTGCTTTCACCGGCTCCGACTGGACATTTATCCACGCCCCCGAGACCTGGCAAATGAAACCAATCTGGTTACCACCGCCAGAGAGCGTCTGGAATCGGATGCTAGCTATAGCTGGTGATGGCTACCGCAATTCGACGCTCTTTGAGCATTTGTTTTGGTCGATTTACAGGGTGCTCGGCGGCTTTTTCTGGGGTGCGCTGATCGGCATACCGCTGGGTTTCGCCATGGGCTTGAATGGTTGGGTGCGCGGCTGGTTCGACCCCATAGTCGAGTTCATGCGCCCTGTGCCGCCTTTGGCGCTAATACCGCTAGTAATAATTTGGTATGGTATTGGCGAGCAGGCCAAGATCATCTTGCTATTTCTCGCAGCGCTATGGATTATGACCATCGCCGCCCGCGCCGGAGTTTCGGGCGTGAAACTATCGAAGGTGCACGCCGCCTATTCGCTCGGCGCTTCTAAGAGGCAGATTTTGCTACATGTACTGCTGCCGAACGCGCTACCGGAGATCTTCACTGGCGCGCGCGTGGCGATGGGCGTCTGCTGGGGCACGGTGGTCGCTGCCGAACTGGTCGCCGCCGAACGCGGCGCGGGCATGATGATCATGGTGGCGTCGAAGTTTATGGCTACCGACATCGTGCTGATGGGCATCATCCTCATCGGCATCATCGGCTACAGCATCGATATTCTTATGCGCCGCCTGGAAGCTTGGCTGGTGCCCTGGAAGGGCAGAGGTTAGTCTACTAGACGATCTCCTCTCTGCTAACCACGACTACACCCCGAAACGCCGCGCTGATTTGGCGCATGTCGACCAGGTCGACTTTGTAAGGCAAGTTAGATTCTTCAAAAGCCGAGCACAAAGCGGCTATCTCACCGAGCGTCAGCGCTCGCCCCAAATCTACGGCCAAGTCCAGACCCGAAGCCTCGCGATTATCTCCCCGTGTGCGTGAGCCAAATGCCCATACTATGGCGCCTTGCGCACGAATTCGTCGTTGGGCTTTTGCGCGAGCATTTTCAAGCCAGCGTCTAAGGTCGCTAGAGCTTGTTTGAAGGATGTTAGGTCTAATATCATTGCTCAATATCCAATACCTCAGTCCTCAGCGCGCCTTCTTTCAACTTCACCCGCAGCTTGGCGCCCACCGCGCTCGCACTCGCCGCACTTAGTAACTGACCTTGATCATCATAGACTAGAGAGTAGCCGCGCTGCAGCACCGTTTGCGGGTTGAGCTGGTCGAGCTTGTTACTCAATAAATCAAGCTTGTGCCGCTGCTGCCCGAGTTGCCGCAACATTGCGTGCGTTAAGCGCTGCTGCAATGAGTCTAATTTGCTGCTGGCGCGCGCCAATTGGCTGGTGGGATGATTGGCGCGCAGCCGCTGCTCCCAGTAGTCTAGCCGCTGCCAGCATTCGTCGAGAATGGCGCGCAAAGAGTTATTGATCCGCTGCGTCTTGTTGGCCAAATCCGCGAGTAATTGCGCGCGCACTGGACTCAGCAGCGCTGCAGCAGCCGAGGGCGTCGGCGCTGTAGCGTCGGCGACAAAATCGCACAAGCTCTGATCGGTCTCGTGACCGATGGCGCTCACCGTGCAGCTACGACAATCCACCAGCGCGCGCACCACCGCCTCTTCATTAAAACACCATAAGTCCTCCAGCGAACCACCGCCCCGAGTCAGCAGCAAAACATCCGGACGCAAGCTGTCGGCGTAGCTCAATGCCTGCGCTATCTTGGCGGCGGCGCTGGCGCCTTGCACTAGAGTATCGACCACGCTCACTTGTACCGTCGGCATCCGACTGCGCAAAACCTTGAGCACGTCTTGCACTGCGGCGCCTTGCTTGGAGGTTACCACGGCTATGCGCCTAATAGACTCTACCGGTGGCAGTTGTTGCTTACGCTCGGGGCCGAATAGACCTTCTTGCAGGAAGCGCTGCTTGAGCTGCAAAAATTGCTGCATCAGGCGTCCCAAGCCTAGGGGTTCCATCGATTTGCAGATAAATTGATAATTACCTCGGGGGCTGTATAAGCTCACGCGCCCACGCAGCAAGACTTGTGCGCCGTCGGCGGGTTGCATACTGCACTTGGCGTTATCGCCGGCGAACATCGCGCATTGCACCTGCGCGCGGTCGTCCTTTATGGCGAAATACCAGTGCCCAGAGCGCCGATAGTTGGTGAAGCCGGAAATCTCGCCAAAAACCGCGACCTCGGCAAAGCTATATTCGAGCAAAAGTTTTACTTGCTGGTTAAGTTCGCTGACGCTTAGCTGTTGTTCTGGCATAATAGAAGTTTGTACAAAAACACTAACAAGAAGGAGTAAACCATGGAAAAAATCTGGCTTAAATCGTATCCGGAGCACGTGCCCGAGAATATCGACTTGGGAAATATACAGTCAATAATGGACCTTTGGGATAATTCTTGCCGCAACTATCCCAATTCTCCGGCTTTCGCCAATTTTGGTCACACTCTCAGCTTTGCCGAAACCGATGCGCTAGTCGCCGATTTCGCTGCTTGGCTGCAGGCGCAGAGCGAGCTCGCAGCCGGCGACCGCATCGCCATCATGATGCCCAACTTGCTGCAATACCCCATAGCATTACTCGGGGCTTTACGCGCCGGCTTGGTGGTAGTAAACATCAACCCGCTATACACCGCGCGCGAGCTCAAGCACCAGCTCAAAGATTCGGGCGCCAAGGCCATCGTCGTGCTTGAGCACTTTGCCGCGACCGTGCAGGAAGTATTGACAGACACTGACGTCAAGATAGTGCTCACCACCGAAGTCGGCGATATGCTCAAGCCGCTGAAAGGCGCGTTGATCAATTTTGTGCTGCGCAAGGTCAAGAAAATGATCAAGCCTTGGCACATCGCGCACGCGCAAAAATTCAAAGCCGCGCTGCAGCAAGGCGCTACGCAGCCGCGCGCATCTGCCGAGCTCAAGCTCGAAGACTTGGCGTTCTTACAATATACTGGCGGCACCACTGGGCTCTCCAAAGGCGCCATGCTATCGCATAGCAACATAGTGTCGAATGTTCTGCAAGCCAAGGCTTACGTCGGCAATAGCTTGCAAGACGGCAAAGAAGTCGCCATCACCGCCTTGCCGCTATACCACATCTTCTCGCTAACCGCCAATCTGTTTTACATCTCGTCCATCGGTGGGCTCAATGTGCTCATCACCAATCCGCGCGAATTCGCCGCCTTCGTCAAAGAATTGAAGAAATGGCCGTTCTCCTTTATCACTGGGGTCAACACGCTATTCAATGCGCTGCTCAACACCGAAGGCTTTAACGAAGTCGACTTTAGCAATCTCAAAGTCTCCTTGGGCGGCGGCATGGCAGTTACCCAAGGCGTCGCCGATCGCTGGCAGCAAACCACCGGCCACGTATTGCTCGAAGCTTACGGCCTCACCGAAACTTCGCCGGCGGTGTGTATCAACCCTACCTCACTGCAAAGCTACAACGGCGCCATCGGCTTACCCATATCTTCTACTGATATCCAAATTTTGGGTGAGCAGGAAAAAGAACTCGGCGTCGGCGAGGAGGGTGAGCTTTGCGTCAAAGGCCCACAGGTTATGTCTGGCTATTGGCAACGCGACGAGGAGAACAAGCAAGCCTTCAGCGAGGGTGGCTACTTCAAAACTGGCGACTACGCTGCAGTCGACGAACAGGGCTTTGTCCGCATTCTCGATCGCAAGAAAGACATGATCAATGTCTCGGGCTTTAACGTTTATCCCAATGAAGTCGAGAACATCGTCAGCACCATGGATGGCATCAACGAGTGCGCCGCCATCGGCGTACCCGACGACGCCAGCGGCGAGAAAGTCAAGCTCTTCGTAGTGCGCTCGAATCCCGATCTTAGCGAAGCTGCGATACTCGATTTCTGCGCCCAAAACTTGACCAATTACAAACGTCCGAAAGTCATCGCCTTTGTCGACGATCTACCCAAAACTAACGTCGGCAAGATATTGCGGCGCGAGTTGCGCGATTGAGTGTGGCTTAGTGGCCAGTCAATAATCGCAAGCGAAATATCTGCACCTAAAGATCTTATGAGCTTACTTTTAGTCAACATATTAAACCATGATAGCCCTCGGTTTAAGTTGGCTGATGCGCTGCCATGGCCAGAGATAGAGCGCGAGCTTGCTACTTATTTTGACGCGGAGGTCAAACCTTCGCGTCAGCTTATTCGACTCATGGTGGGCTTGCTAATCATTAATAGATTATACAAAGACATGAGCGATGAGCAGATTGTCGAAGACTGGCCAGAACATCATTACTGGCAATATTTATGCGGCGCAACAATATTCCAACACAAGCCTCCTTGCACCGTTAGCGAACTAAGAGCCTTCCGCGAGCGCATAGGTGAAGAGGGCACGAAATTCGTATTCGATATTGCCGACAGTCTTTATGAACGCTAGGCGTATCGCACAGCGCTAATGCAGAGCTATCTCGAACTACTATCCCACGTAGTCAACAACGGTCATTTATCGGATAACCGCACTGGGGTTCGCACTTATAAGAGCTTTGGTCATAGCCTACGCTTCGATTTACAGGCGGGCTTTCCCTTGCTAACGACCAAGAAAGTCCACTTCAAATCAGTAGTGCATGAGCTACTCTGGTTCTTGGCTGGCGATAGCAATATCAAATATCTAAACGACAACGGCGTCCGCATCTGGGACGAGTGGGCTAACGCTGAGGGCGAGCTTGGGCCAGTTTACGGTAGCCAGTGGCGCTCTTGGCAAGGCGCCGATGGCGCCAGCCACGACCAGATAGCGCAGTTGGTCGCCAACATCAAGCGCGACCCGCAGTCGCGCCGCCACATCGTCAGCGCATGGAACGTCGGCGAGTTATCAAAGATGGCGCTGGCGCCCTGCCACGTGCTCTTTCAAGTTTACGTTCAAGGCGACAGATTGTCCTTATCTCTGTACCAACGCAGCGCCGACATTTTCTTAGGCTTACCTTTCAACATCGCCAGCTATAGCTTGCTGACGATGATGCTGGCTCAAGTCAGCGGTTTGCGCGTCGGCGAATTTGTCCATTTCCTCGGCGACACTCACCTTTACGAAAATCACCTCGAACAGGCTCGCATTCAATTGCAACGGCAACCGCGCCCCTTGCCACGTCTACGCCTTAACCCCGAACGCACCGATCTCTTCACCTTCCGCTACGAAGACATCGAGCTGTTAGACTACGACCCGCACCCAGCTATCAAAGCCAAAGTGGCCGTCTGAATATGAGACCTTTGCAAAAAGGCTCTTTTTGCCCCCAGCGTTGTTCGCAAATGCTCATTTACTATTTCATAAACTGCGCTTTGCTGCCTAGCTGGGAACAAAAAATAGCTTTTTTTGCACGCGGCCTCAAGTTATGCAAAACTCTTAATATATCGGTTTGCTGGTGCTTTCGGATTACAATCCGCGCAGGTCAACACTATTAACTCAATCGTAAAACTAACTATGCGCATGACTACAGAAGAGGCCTTCGTCAAGGTTCTCCAGCGAAACGGCATCGAACACTCTTTCGGCATCATCGGCTCGGCTTTTATGCCAGTCTCGGATCTCTTTCCTAAAGCCGGCATTACCTTTTGGGATTGCGCCCACGAGTGCAACGCTGGCTACATTTGCGATGGCTACACCCGCGCCTCGGGCAAAATGGCGATGTGCATCGCGCAGAACGGCCCAGGCATAACTAACTTCGTCACCGCGATAAAAACCGCCTACTGGAACCACACCCCCATGCTGCTGGTTACCCCGCAAGCTGCCAACAAAACCATCGGCCAAGGCGGCTTTCAAGAGGTCGAGCAGATGGCGCTATTCGAAGACATGGTGGCTTATCAAGAAGAAGTCCGCGACCCAGCGCGCATAGCCGAAGTTTTGCAGCGGGTAATCAGCCAAGCGCACCGCCTCTCAGCGCCCGCGCAGCTCAACCTGCCACGCGATTACTTCACTGTCGAAGTCGATATCGAAATCCCTGAGCCGCTAGTGCTGGAAACCCCAGCCGGTGGCGAGCAAGCTGTGAGCCAAGCCGCGAAGCTACTCTCCGAAGCCAAGTTTCCAGTATTGCTCGCTGGCGCTGGCGTGGTCTTGGCAGAAGGTGGCATTGCCGCTTGCGCCGAGCTCGCCGAGAAGCTTGATGCGCCCGTGTGCTGCAACTATCAACACAACGACGCCTTCCCGGGCTCGCACCCTCTAGCAGCCGGCCCACTGGGCTACAACGGCTCCAAAGCCGCCATGCAGCTCATAGCCCAAGCCGACGTCGTGCTCGCGCTCGGCACGCGCTTAAACCCCTTCTCGACCTTGCCGGGTTACGGCTTGGAATACTGGCCTAAGCAAGCCAAGCTGATCCAAGTCGATATCAACCCCGACCGCATCGGTCGCAGCAAGCCAGTAGCTGTGCCCATTTGCGGCGACGCCGGCAAAGTAGCACGAGCCATCAAC
Source organism: Gammaproteobacteria bacterium (assembly GCA_965229495.1). Classification (GTDB taxonomy): domain Bacteria; phylum Pseudomonadota; class Gammaproteobacteria; order CBDBNL01. The sequence goes on along the minus strand of OZ245880.1, from coordinate 1,588,936 downwards.
GCCAACCTGAGCGCCAAAGCTGGCGATAACGGCCGCAGTCAACGCTTGGAAGCTATAGCCAGCGCGAAATCGTCTTGGCAGCAAGAGCTCGCCAGCCTCGACCACGAGCAGGACGACCCGGGTACCTCTTGGAACCAGGACGCGCGCACCCGCGAGCCCGAGCGTATGTCGCCGCGCCAAGCCTGGCGCGCCATCCAAGCCGGTATGCCAGCAGACGCGATAATATCGAGCGACATTGGCAACAATTGCGCGATTGGCAATGCTTACCCAAGCTTCGAACAAGGCCGTAAATACCTCGCCCCCGGAATGTTCGGCCCTTGCGGCTATGGTTTCCCTGCGATCATCGGCGCCAAAATTGGTTGCCCTGATGTGCCAGTAGTCGGCTTTGCTGGCGACGGCGCTTTTGGCATAGCCATGAACGAGCTAACCTCGGTGTTTCGTCCCGAATGGCCAGCGGTAACCATGGTCGTATTCCGCAACTACCAATGGGGCGCCGAAAAGCGTAACACCACCTTGTGGTACGAAAATAACTTCGTCGGCACCGAGCTCGACTTGGAAATGAGCTACGCCAAAGTCGCTCAGGCTTGCGGTCTACAGGGCATCCAAGCCACCACTACCGAGCAGCTCACCGAAGCCATTAGGAGCTCTTGCGCGGCGCAAAGCCGGGGTGTGAAAACCTTGATAGAAGTAGTTCTCAACCAAGAATTGGGCGAGCCCTTCCGCCGCGACGCCATGAAAAAACCGCAAGTGGTAGCAGGAATTGACCCTGCGGATATGCGTCCGCAGTAGAATGCGAGCACCTTAAACTTTCTTCAACAACAACTAAGGAACAACCATGCTTAAAAGCAAATTACTAAAACTCAGCCTCGCCGCGCTAGCTTTCGCGGGCATCAGCTCGGCGCAAGCGCTCGACGAAATCACCGTAGCCTACTTCCTTGAGTGGCCAACCCCGAACCAATATGGTCAGGTAACTGGCGCTTACGAAGAAGCTATGGGCGTCGATATCAACTGGCGCGCCTTTGATACTGGCACTGCAATGTCCGCAGCAATGGCGTCTGGTGATGTCCACATAGCCTTTAGCCAAGGCGTACCGCCCTTCGTCGTCGCTACCTCTGCTGGCTTGGATATAGAAATGGTCGACGTTGCCGTTTCCTACTCGGAGAACGACAACTGCGTAGCTCATAGCGGTCAAGGCATCGATAAAACCAACGCCAGCGCGCTTGAAGGTAAGAAGATCGCTGTGCCCATAGGTACTGCCGCGCACTTTGGTATGCTCAAGCAGATGGCGCACTTTGGCGTCGACATCAGCAGCTTCCAGATAGTCGACATGGCTCCAGCAGAAGGCGCAGCAGCGCTCGCTCGTGGCGACTTGGCGATGGCTTGCGGCTGGGGCGGAGCCCTACGGCGCATGAAAGAGCACGGTAACGTATTGCTCACTGGCGCCGAGAAAGAAGCCTTGGGCATTCGCGTGTTCGACGTTACTTCGATATCCGCTGACTTTGGTCGCGATCATCCCGATCTCGTTGCCAAGTTCTTGCGCGTAACCGCAGAAATGAACCATCGCTACAATGTCGACCCAGACTCCATGGTCGATGAGATCGCCAAAGCCGCAGGTATGGATAGAGACGCCACAGTCGCTACTCTAGCTGGTTTTCAATTCCCCACGCTTGATGCTCAGCTCGGACCCGACTGGCTCGGCGGTGGCGGCCAAGCCTTCTTGAAAGAAGTTGCTGATTTCTTTGTCGCCCAAGGCGCACTCGACTCAGCATTGGTTACCTACACCCCAGTAGTCAACACCAGCTACCTTGAAGCCGCCGCGCGTATGTAAGCGCTGCAAGGCTTACTCAAGCAGGCTCCGCGAACGACACAGCTCTCGCGGAGCCTTTTTTTGTTGGCACGCCGACTCGTAGTCGGCTTAGAGATAGTAGACTGCTAACTTATACTTGACCATAGAGACTCTCTCATGAAAGTCCTCCCTTGCACTACTCAATCTAAAACCACCCACTTATGGTTATCTGGGCACTCAAGAAGCCTGGTCCAAGATAAGTTCGCAAGCTCACCTCCTACAGAGAACTAATCGGCGTAGCTGTAAATACAATGCTCGCTTTTTACACGCCCATAGTTAAGACAAAATGCTGAGCCCAGACGGTAGACATCTGCATATATCTGAAGATCACTACAACGCGCTGATCGAGCGGCTGGCGCTCAAGGTCTATGAGTCGGCTTGGGAATTCGACCAAATACTTTGCCTTGCGCGCGGCGGGATGCGCCCGGGCGACATTCTCTCTCGGATGTTCAATAAACCGCTTTCGATCATATCTACCAGCTCTTACCGCGCCAAGGGCGGCACCGAGCAGAGTAATCTCAATATAGCCGACTACATAACCACCCCGGACGGCGAGATTTCCGGGCGCGTGCTGCTAGTGGACGACCTCGCTGATTCTGGTCATACCTTGGTCGAGGTGGTCAAGAAAATCAACGCGCAATACACTCACATCAGCGAGATGCGCACCGCCGTGCTCTGGCTGAAAGCCATATCCACTTACACTCCAGATTACTACGTCGAGCATCTACCCACCAACCCTTGGATACACCAGCCCTTCGAAGCCTTTGAGGACATCGACTGGGCCGAGTTGCAGCGCCGTCAGGGAGCATAAACAGCAATGATAGTCTTGATTATAGGATTGCTGCTTTGGATGGGAGTGCATTTGTTCCCAGCCCTCGCTCCCACTACGCGCGCGCGCATAATCGCGCGCAGCGGCATGGGCGTCTACAAGCCGGTTTTCGCTCTGCTGATATTCGGCTCCGTCGTGCTTATGGTTATCGGCTGGCGGCTTGCGGAAGTGCATTGGTTATACGCGCCGCCGCCTTGGGGACGTCCTTTGGCACTAGCGCTGATGCCAATAGCCATACTGTTGATGCTAGCTTCAGGCTTGAAAAGCAACATTCGCCGCTGGTTGCCGCACCCACAACTCCTCGGCTTCGCGCTCTGGGCGCTATTGCATTTGCTCGCTAGTGGCAGCGCAGCAGCGGCCGTACTCTTTACTGGTCTTGGTTTGTGGGCGCTGCTAGAGATAGTTGTTCTCAGTCGGCGAGTTAGCATCAAAGCGCAAATGCAAGTAGCAGCGACGCCTATTACACGCGATTTGGCTGCCGTAGCTCTGGCGCTGCTGGTTTATACTTTGCTCGTCATCGGTCACGCTCACTTTGCTGGCGTAGCTTTAATCGGAGGCTAATTCGTGCTCGTTATCGAAAAGATAGATTTTCTACGCTGGCGTAAGCTCTGCGCTATCGGCTCTCTGCTGCTTATCAGTCTCGGCGCCATTTTCCTCGGTTGGCGCGGCTTGAATTTAGGCCTTGATTTCACTGGTGGCGCCCTGGTAGAAGCACGCTTGCAGCAGGAGATCGCCAATTCCGATATCCGGTCGGCGCTAACTTCGGCTGGTGTCGAGAAATTCGTAGTGCAAAGCCTGGATGGCGATTCGGGGGTGATAATTCGCCTGGCGCAATCGGAGGATTCGCAAGTTTCTGACACCGCAATCGGCGCCTTGCGCCAATTGGATAGCGCGGTGGAGATACTCAAAGTCGACTTTGTCGGCGCGCAAGTCGGCAGCGAATTGGCCGAGCAAGGCGTCATCGGCGCCTTAGCAGCCTTGGCTTTGGTATTGGTCTACGTAGCTTTTCGCTTTCAATTCAAGTTTGCCCTGGCCGCTATAGTGGCTCTATTCCACGATGTCATCATCACCATGGGCTTCTTCGCTATCACCAGGCTCGAATTCGATTTGAGCGTGCTCGCGGCCTTGTTGGCGCTGGTGGGTTATTCACTCAACGACACCATCGTGGTCTTCGACCGCATTCGGGAAAACCTGCGCTTCGCCAGCTACGCCGAGGATAGCTTGCTCTGCATCAATAATTCCATTCGCCAAGTGTTCACGCGCACCATCCACACCTCCGCCACCACTTTGCTAGTGCTATTGGCGCTGCTGGTGTTCGGTGGTCCAGCTATCTTCGACTTTGCCTTAGCACTGATGATCGGCATTTTGGTCGGCACCTATTCCTCTATCTACATTGCCTCGCCTTTGCTGTTGGCTATGCAAATCCGCCGCGAGGATGTTCTCCTCGACATCCGCAATAAGAAAGAGCTGGATGTCGTTTGAGGATAAGGGCTGGTTAAACTAGCTCAATGCTATTGGTAAACTTTGCTCAATGCTCGTATCAATTTCACCCATCCAGATCACTTAACCGTTATGCACACCAAATTCACCTCGCTGTTGTTGATAGCTGCGTGTCTGGCTCCCGCTCTGAGTTCGGCGCGCATTCTTGATTTCAATATGAACAGCGCGTCCGTAGAGGCGCAGTACATAAATCGCGGCGAATTCGCCGAGAGCTTTTCCTCGGGCTTTAGCGCCTATTTCAACGAGGACGATATCCGCTACTTCAGCATAGATATGCAGTCGCAATTGGAGGCAGTGTCGGGTTCTGGAGCCATATTCGGTATCGGTTTGGGCGGCTTCGTTTTCCAGCAGGAATTGAATACTGGCGATAGCGAAGACGACCTCTCACTGGGTTTGAGCATCCTCGGTCAAGGCGGTTATCGTTTTCGTTTGAACGAAATTCCCACTCAGATAGTCTTGAACTTGGGACATAGCCCGAACATCGTCAATAGCGGCGAGATCGATTCTTTAACCCGCATAAATCTACGCACGGAATTTCACGTTACGCCCTCCGTCATCACCTACCTTGGCTACCGCAGCGATACCGCTAGTTACACCGAAGACTTTGCCAACGTCGAGGAGAACTACGACAGCGCCGCTATATTCGGCTTTCGGGTGCGCTTTTAGCGAGCAATCTATTGAGTATGGCTATCCCAGCCAGAAGAAAATACGTTTCTCTGGTGCGAATATCTTACCGTCTGCTATTCGTCTGCTTGTGCTTGGGACTAAGCTCTTGGGCGCTCAGCGACGAGCTAGCACTGAGCGCCGGCGCGTCCAGCGTTAGCCTGGATTATCGCAGCGGCGGCACTTTTAGCCGTAGCTTGGAGCGCGGCTTTAGCCTTTACCACAACACTGGCGGCATTGATTACGCCTCTTTCAACACCCGCGCCGACCGCGACGCCCTCCAGAACGACGGCTATTCGCTCTCGGTTGGTATCGATGGCTTCGTCTTTCGCCAAGACCTCGAAACCAACGACGCTAAAGATAATCTAGCCTTGGGTATAGCCTATTACTTTGGCGTTGGCTACAGGTTCTACGGACTCAACCACCCACAGCAGTTATACGCTTTTATGCGCTATTCGCCGCCGGGCTTAGCCAATAGGAGCTTATCGCGGCTGTATTTTTATAACGTCGGCTGGTACCTCGACCTGAATCCCGAGTGGTCTGTGCGCGCTGGTCTGCAGCGGGTCGACGTCTACTACGATGAAATCGACACTGTGCCCGAATCCGACCGCGTCGCCAACGGCGGCTTTTTAGGAATGTCGTACCGGTTTTGAACGATGGCGGCGGCAGCAGAAATAGTCGTACTCGACGTTAGCGGCAGCGTCTGCCCGGAACCAGTTATGATGTTGCATAAGAAAATCCGCGACGCCAGCGCCGGAGCAGTGATAGAGATAATAAGCACTGACCCGAGCACCTTGCGCGACATACCCAAATTTTGCCGCTACTTGCGCCATAGCTTGTTGGCGAGCGAACAACGCGATGGTCGTTACCTCTTCAAAGTTCGTAAAGAACGTTGAGCTCGCCATTCATCCATTAATCTCAACTTTTAACAACAATCATGAACAGACGTCAAGCCTTACTCAACCTGGGTCTAGCCGTACCAGCGCTAAGCCTTGCCAACTCCGCACTTGCTAACACAAATTGGTCGACGACCGTGCAGCGAGCTCGGGGTCAACAAGTATTCTTTAACGCCTGGGGTGGCTCGGAGCAGATCAATAGCTACATAGCTTGGGCTGGAGATCAGCTACGCGCTCGCTTTGACCTCGACCTTATGCAAGTGAAAATCACCGACACCAGCGAAGTCGTCCGCCGCATACAAAGCGAGCACGCCGCTGGTCGCCACCAAGGCGGTAGCGTCGACGCCATCTGGGTCAACGGCGAGAACTTCGCCGCGCTCAAGCGTTCGGGCTTGCTCTTTGGCCCATTCGCTGCCGATTTGCCTAATTTTGCTTACGTCGACACCGAAGGCAAACCGACCACGCTCATGGATTTTTCTGAACCCACCGATGGCTTGGAAGCACCTTGGGGCATGGCGCAATTGACTTTTTTTGCCGATAAAGCCGACGACCCCGAGCCGCCGAGCAGCATGGCGAAGCTTTTGCAGTGGGCGCGCGCCAACCCTCGAGCCTTTAGCTACCCAGCGCCGCCAGATTTTCATGGCGTTACTTTTGTCAAGCAAGCGGCTCTGGAGCAATTGCCCGATAGCTCCATCTTATACAACTCCGCAGACGCCGCGCAGGCGAAGCAGCAACTGCAGCCGCTAAAAGCCTTCTTAGATGAATTGCACCCGCTGCTCTGGCGTTCCGGCAAGCAATTCCCGTCCAGCCACGGGCAAATGCTGCAGATGTACGCCGACCGTGAACTGCTGATTAGCTTTAGCTTTAACCCCAACGACGCTGCTAACCGCGTGGCTTCGAGCCAGTTTGCCGACAGCACCTACGCTTACCAGCATCAAGCGGGCAGCATCGGCAACACCCACTTCATCGCCATACCCTATAATTCGGACAATACCGCCGCCGCGCAAGTAGCGATAAACTTCTTATTGAGCCCAGAAGCCCAGGCGCGTAAGGCCGATATCAACATCTGGGGCGACCCCACGGTCTTAGCCACCGCCAAGCTATCCGAGCAGCAACGCGGCCTATTCGCCGCACCGGAGACGGTGCCCGGGTCCTTGCTCTACCCTGCTCCAGCTTTACTCGAACCGCACGCTTCCTGGGTGGAAGTTTTGGAAGACTTCTGGCTGGAGAACTATGGGGTTTAGGGCTTTTTGCCAGATCCCCTACTTGGCTGACGATAGCGCTCCTGCACCAGGTTGTACACGAGCTGGCTACGCGCTCCAGCCTTGATAAATATATTCCCAGCTCGCACCGTGGTGCCTGCGGGCACCGTGGTGTTGTCAATAATTGCAGCCTTGCCAGCTATGATGCAATGGTCGCCCACTTGCGCCGAGCCAGCTACGCCGGCTTGCGCGCACGCCAAGGAATGCTCTCCGAGTTGAACGTTGTGACCAATTTGCACGAGGTTGTCGATCTTGCAGCCGTTGGCGACTACAGTCTCGCCGTAGGTTGCTCGGTCGACACTGCTATTGGCGCCGATCTCGACGTCGTCGCCGAGTACCACGCGACCAATATGGCGCTTCTTGTGCCATTTGCCGTCGTGCAGAGCGAAGCCAAAACCGTCTGCCCCTATAACCACGCCGGAATGCAGGATGCAATTTGCTCCTAAGCGGCAATTATCGTAGAGCACTACTCGAGGGTGCAACAGACTACCAGCGCCGACGCTGCAATTGGCGCCGATCACGCAGCCGGCTTTTATGATGCAGTTATCGCCAATCTTGCTACCAGAACCAACCACCACATGCGCTCCGAGCTCGACGTTGGTGCCGATCTCGGCGTCTTCGGCTACTACCGCGCTCGGATGCCAGCCGGCTTGCGCCACTGGCTCCGGATGCAGCAAGTCGATGCCGCGCTGCAAGGCTTTGTTGACGTCGGGCACTGCCAGCAGGATCGCTTTGCCTTGATAATCGAGTTGTTTATCTTCTGGCACCAATATTGCCGCCGCAGTGCATTTCTGGAAAAGCTGTAAGCGCCGCCGCCATAGTTGCGGGCGTAGATTTGGATATTCCAAAAAGCTCAAGCTGCCGCCATCGGCAGAGGCCAAATCGCGTACCGAGTCAATATGCACGCGTCGCCAGTGCTCTGGGGGGCGATCGATTGCCAATTCGGCCGCCAATGACATCAGATTTACATTAGCTTGCATGTTTTTCGTGCAGATTGTCAGTGTTGAATGAAAGAGTTACAGTGTAACGCCGAAGCTCTTAGTCGCGCGGCGAGTATTAGAGCTCTGGCATACTTGGCTGGATACTGTCACCGCGTGTTTTGTATCATAAACTTCGTGGTGGCGGTAAGTCCAAATTTAAGGCGAATACACCTTATCAACTATTTTCAAGGATGCACAAGCTATGAATAACAAGCTATCGATCCGAGCGTTTTCGAATTGGTCGTTGGTCGTCGGGGCGCTATTATTGTTGCCAGCTTGCTCTAGCGATAGTGGCGGGTCCTCGTCGTCGGGTTCGCAACTAAGCCCACCTTCGGTCTCGGTTAACTTTATTGATGTTAATACCTTGGAAGTTACTTGGTCGCAGGTGTCTGGCGCCAGCGAGTACCACGTCTACAGATCAGATGACGCTGATGGCACCAGAGCGCGTTTTGACATAGTCTCTACCACCAGCACCAACGCTACTGATTTAGAGCCTTCCACGGAGTATTGGTTTTGGGTAACCGCTTGCTCATCTTCCGTGAATTGCTCGGGTTTTTCCACTGCGGTCACGGGGGATACCACACCGTCGGACATTGCCCCGACCGATTTTAGTGCCACAGGCGGTGTCAACAGCATCACTTTGACTTGGACCGCTGTCGATGGCTACACCTATAACTTGTTACGCGCGACGTCCAACTGCCTCCCTACCCTGGAGGCAGATGACTTCGCTAACTATGCTACGCTTTGCTTAGGCTTTGAGCCGAACCTAGTCAACGGCGTTAATTCCGGTGAGGTGCAATCCGACTTAAGCGTGGGCATGACTTACCATTTCTGGCTGGAAACCGTGGACACCTACGACACGAGAGAGTATTCTTACGTTAGTGCTGCGCCGATATCGCCCGCAGATGTAGAGCCTGGCGAGTTGCTGTTTAGCAAGTTTTTCAGCTCGGGCATCGGCGACGATATGGCAGTGGCTATAGACGAGGACAATTCCATTGTCTACGTGGCTTCGGGTAATCAGCTCTACGCCTTAGACGCTGACGAAGGCTACGAGAAATGGAGCTCGCCCTTTACCGCTGATGGCACCATCTCCAGCTCGCCCCTTATAGATAGCGGCGGCGGTGTTTACATAGCAGCTACCACCGTTTCCGGTAACGTAATCCATAAGGTCAATAGTACAGGCGCCGAGCAGTGGTCGAACAGCGAAGATAACACCTTGGATAGCGCCGGTTTAGACGACGCTATCGCATTGATCGAGAACGACGATGGCAGCTATTTGTATTTCATCAACGGCTCTGGGGAGGTATTCAGCTCTAGCGACTTAAGCAGCTCTAACTCTTTTAGCAAAATATATGGCGCAAATGCGAATGCTGAGGGGGCGATTGCTATCGACCTCTACCAAAGTCTTTATTTTGGCGATAGTAACAACAACTTAAATAAATTGACCAAAAATGATATCCCTGATGGAACAGACCTAGACGCAGCAGTAGTCAAAGCCCTAGTCTTAGATGGCGACCAAAATATCTACTTCTCTGCCGGTCGCTTTGTTTATTCCTACAACGATTCGCTGACACAACGTTGGCAGTCCGAAGATCCCATCAGTTCGACAGATGTAACTTCCTCGCCCGTGCTCGCCGCTGGCGGTAGCGTTCTATATCAGGCTGGCAACGATGCTTTGTACAAATTCGCCACCAGCGATGGCGATGAAATTTGGTCTTATGACCTTGGCGGCAATGTCGGCGATACCGCGCCAGTGGTAGACGAGAACGGCAATGTCTATTTAGGTCTGAGCCGCGGCGGCGAGGTCGTAGTGGTTAGCGCTGGCGGCGATCTGGTAGATACTTACAGCACAGACAAAAGCGACGGTATTAACACGCCGCTTCGATTAAGCTCTACGGGTAATCTCTATTTCGGCGCTGGCGATTGGCTATTCGCTATCAAGGCCGAGGCTGCCGTCGACACTCAGTCGCCTTGGCCGCAATACAAGGGCAACGTGCGTGGCACGGCTTTCGTCGGCGACTCGGAGGCGGTCGACGGCAGCGGCACCTACGCGCGCGCCGAGCTCGATAACGATGATTTGACCTTTATTGAGGATAGCAACGGCAATGCTTGGGTCGTCGATGCTAGCGATTCTCGCGCTGGCAGCAGCTCTATGCGCTCGCCCGAATTGGGCGATTCTGAATTAGCCTGTATCAGCACTATTGCCATTGCCAGCGGCGCCTTGTCTTTCTGGTGGAAAGTTTCTTCCGAACAAGCCTACGATGTATTGAGCTTGACCATTACTTCGAGCTCGGGCGCGGTCAACAAAGCTGCTAGTATTAGCGGTAGCGTTGACTGGCAACAAATAGATTCCGAGCAGGTTAGTGACGGCGACGAGATCAAATGGTGCTACCAAAAGGATCATGTGTCTTTCGATGGCGAAGACGCTGGATGGTTGGATAACGTGCAAATTAACTAAGGCTCCTGTCGAGAGATCGTCTAAGTCCAGGCTTCTCCGCGCCCGTCCATAAGCCATGCCCATAGCTGTAAAAATAGGCTCGCGTGCCAGCGCCCTGGCGCTAACTCAAACCGAGCTGGTAATAAACTTAATAGCCGACCAGCGCCCCGATTGGCGCTTGGAGCGCGTAAGCTTTAGCACCACTGGCGACCGCATAACTAATAAACCTCTAGCGGATATCGGCGGCAAAGCCCTATTTGTCAAAGAGCTGGAGTTGGGCTTGCTGCAGGGCAGCATAGACGCGGCAGTGCATTCGCTGAAAGACGTGCCGGGCGATATGGACGAGACTTTATTTCGCTTGCTACCAGTGGGCGCTCGCGCCGACGCCCGCGACGCCTTAGTGCTCGCCGACGGGCTTGATAAGCTCGATCCAGAGTCCAGCGCACGTATCGGCACAGTGTCTGCACGTCGGAGCGTGCAATTACAACGGATTTATCCGCGTTGCCAGGTCGGGCCAATACGCGGCAACGTGCAAACGCGCATCGCCAAGCTCGATAGCGGTGAATTCGACGCCATAGTTCTGGCGCGTGCCGGGCTACAACGCTTGCAGTTGGAGAGTAGAATAAACGCGCTGTTTGCGGTCGAGCAGATGGTGCCAGCTATCGGCCAAGGCGTGATCGCGCTGCAAGTGCTGCGCGCCGATACGCGCTGGGACTGGCTAGCCGAATCTTTAGACGCTGACCTGGCGCTGTGCGTCAATCACGAACGCGCCTTGGCGCGCGCCCTCGGCGCCGATTGCTTTAGCACCCTCGGTGCGCACGCGCGCTGCCAAGCCGATAAGCTGCACTTCGACCTGTTCTACGTCGACCCAAAAGACCAACAACAGCATCGAAAGCACTATCGCTTTGACCGTGAACACAGCTCCAGCGCGGCAACGCTAGAGGCGCGGATGCGCGCATTGGTTGCTCGTTTGCAGTCTTAAACACAAGCCCAACAATCCTCAGAGACAAAGCATGGCAGTCGCTAATAATCATCGCATAGGCGTAGACTTGGGAGGCACAAAGATCGAAGTCGTTGTGCTCGACGCCGCCAACAAAACCATACTCCGCCGCCGCCAGCCGACGCCGCGCGGACAGTACCAGGACACCATGGACACCATAGCCGATATGGTCTTCCAAGCCGAACTCGACTTGGAGTTCAGCGGCAAAGTCGGCATTTGTATGCCTGGTTCTTTCTCGCGGGCTACCGGCCTAGTGCGCAACGCCAACTCCACCTGGCTCAATGGTCGCGACTTCCGCCACGACCTATCGCAGCGCTTGAATCGCGAAGTGCGCTTCGCCAATGATGCTGATTGCTTCGCCCTCAGCGAAGCTGTAGACGGCGCTGCCGTCGGCGCGGGTATCGTCTTCGGCGTTATCCTCGGCACCGGCGTCGGCGGTGGCATAGTCGTGAGCGGCAAACTACTTGATGGTTGCAACGCCATAGCTGGCGAGTGGGGGCATAATCCCTTGCCCTGGCTCGACCCGGATAAAGATATACAGCGATCTTGCTATTGTGGCAAAAAGGCTTGCATAGAGACTTTTCTCTCTGGGCCGAGCATGAGCTGGCACCACGCCGAGCTCTTTGGCGAGCAATTGAGCGCGCAGGAGATAAGCGAAAAAGCCCGCCAACAAGATAGCGATTGCTTGCACAGCCTGGCGGTTTACAGCGATAGGCTGGCGCGCGGCTTAGCGAGCATTATCAATGTCGTCGACCCGCACGTGGTAGTGCTCGGCGGCGGCATCTCCAATATCGATCAGGTCTACCGCGAAACCGCAGCCTTGCTGCCGCGCTACGTCTTCTCGGATAGCTCGCAAACTCAGATCAAGTCGCCGATGCACGGCGATTCCGGCGGCGTGCGCGGCGCCGCGATGCTCTGGGACGCCGACTAATCCACCGCCCCGACAAGGCTCAAGCGCATTAGCCTTATTTTCCCGCTATAATGCTTGCCTGCGCTATTCGCTAGCGAACTCTTTTCTTAAACCGTTAACAGACTCCTAACCGATTGCTGAATGTCTGCTGTTGAGCAAGTCCCACTTGATATGGGAAAGCCTGTAGGCAGCTTAAGCAATATGCTTAACACGCATGGTTTAGGAATTTGTTTGCGGCGGTAGCGCGGGCTTTATTGTGGCAGAGACCCAAGCTCAGTTGCGGCGCGCCAAGCGTCAGCAGCGTCGAGCCTTGTCGTCCCAGCAGCATCGGCGGCTATCGCATCGGGCCTGCAAGCATCTAATCGCCTCCAGCTATCTGCGCTACGCTAGTCGTATCGCTTTCTTTTCGGCTCTGCAGCGCGACGGCGAAATTGATCTATCCAGAGTTCTCGCTTGGGCGCAGCGGCGCGGCAAGCGCTGTTTCTTACCAGTGCTTTACGGAATCTCGCGCCCAGCGCGCTTGCGCTTTCGCGAACTAACTCGCAATACCCATTACGCCCGCGACCGCTTCGGCATCAGTTATCCGGTCAATGGTCGCCTCTGGCGAGGAACAGACCTGGACTTAATACTCACACCACTCACAGTATTCGACGCCTACGGCGGGCGCGTCGGCATGGGCGGCGGTTATTATGACCGCGCCTTTGCGCGCAAATCGCGGCGCACTAAAATGCTCGGCTGCGCCTTCGCCCTCCAGCAATGCCCAAAGGTGCCCCAACAAAGCTGGGATATTAAACTCGACGGTGTGGCCACTGATCAGGGACTATTAGAGACCTTTGCAAAAAGGCCTCTTTTTGCCCCCAGCGTTGTTCGCAAATGCTCATTTACTATTGAATAAACTCCGCTTTGCTGCTGAGCTTAAGAACAAACACGCCGTTTTTTGCATGCGGTCTCAAGTTATGCAAAACTCTCTATTAGCCATACCCAAACTTTAAGACACAGCCACCACCTCATGCGCTACTCAAAATTCGGCGAAAAATTCGCCAGCGAACTCGGCATCAATTCTTTAATGCAAGACCTCAACGTCGGCATCAACAGCGCTGACATCCTCATGCTCGGCGGTGGCAATCCGGCGCGCATCCCCGAGGTCGAGAACGAATTCAATAGCATCTTGCAGTCCTTGCTCGCCAGCAATCAGCTCGCCAGCACCGTTGGCAACTACGACGGACCGCAAGGTCGCGACAGCTTTCGCAGCGCCGTAGCCGATTATTTAAGCAAGCGCCACGGCTGGGACATCGGCCCCGACAACGTTGCCCTGACCAACGGCAGCCAAAACGCTTTCTTTTATCTATTCAATATCTTCGCGGGCGAATACACCGACGGCACCCACGGCAAAGTCTTACTACCTTTGGCGCCAGAATATATCGGCTATTGCGATTCGCCCCTGGCACAAGACGCCTTCATCGCCGCGCAGCCCGACATCCATATGCTCGACGATGGCTACTTCAAATACGCCATCAACCGCGAGCGCATCGAAGCCATTTGCGCGCGCGAGAACATTCGCGCGCTGTGCGCGTCGCGCCCCACCAACCCCAGCGGCAACATGCTCACCGATAGCGAAGTGCGCTATCTCTACGACCTGGCGCGTAGCCGCGACATCCCGCTCATCCTCGACTACGCCTACGGCGCGCCTTTCCCGGGCATAGTCTTTTGTGAGCAGCAGCCTTTTTACGCCCCAGGTTGTATAGCTTGTCTGAGCTTATCAAAGCTCGGTCTGCCGGGCACTCGCTGCGGCATAGTCGTCGCCGAGCCCGAGATCATAGAGCTCGTCAACAGCTTGAACGGCGTCATCAACTTAGCTCCCGGCGGCGTCGGCGCCACCATCGGCGAGCACCTGCTACAGAGTGATCGCTTGGATAATTTGTGCGCCAACACCATCAAGCCCTTCTACGGCGCGCGCTTGGAGGAAGCCCTACAAGCGCTGCGCGCCGAGTTATCTCCCGACGAACTCCTGATTCACAAACCCGAAGGCGGCTTTTTCCTCTGGCTCTGGTTACCGCAGCTACGCCGTGGCGATAGCTTTGCCTTGTACCAAAAATTGAAGCAGCAAAACTTACTGGTGGTCTCTGGTCATTACTTCTTCCCGGGCTTGGTCGACGACTGGCAACACAGCCGCCAGTGCTTGCGCATCAACGCCTCGGTCGGTAGCGCGGCGATGGCTCAGGCGAGCGCCATCCTGGCGGGCGCGCTGCCGGAATTCGCCTGATGTCGGGTAATAGCTTTGGGCGTGTGTTGCGTCTCACCACTTGCGGCGAGAGCCACGGTCCCGCTCTGGCAGGTATTCTCGACGGCTGCCCGCCTGGCCTGCCAATATCTGAGGCCGACATCCAAAGCGACCTCGACAACCGGCGCCCAGGCACCTCGCGCCACACCACGCAGCGCCAAGAGTCCGACAGCGTTGAGATCGTATCCGGAGTATTTGAGGGCGTTACCACTGGTACCAGCATCGGCCTTGTGGTGCGTAACCAAGATGCCAAAAGCAAAGACTACACTAACATCAAGGATAAATTCCGCCCCGGCCACGCTGACTACACTTACTTTCACAAGTACGGCGTGCGCGATTGGCGCGGCAGCGGTCGGGCTTCAGCACGCGAGACGGTAATGCGCGTCGCTGGCGGCGCCATCGCGCGTCAGCTCCTGCTTAAGCTTTGTAACTTAGAGATCAAGGCGCACGTGCAGCAGATCGGCGATGTCGTAGCGCAAAGCTACGATGAGCAAGCCATCAACATCGACAACCTGTTTATGCCCGACGCGACAGCGGCAAAACGCGCCGCCGAGCTCATCACCCAGCTCCGCGAGCAACGCGATTCTTGCGGCGCCTTGGTGCAGGTGCGCGCGCGCAACGTCCCCGTGGGTCTCGGCGCGCCGGTATTCGCTAAGCTCAACGCCGATCTGGCGGCGGCGATGATGGGCATTAACGCCGTGAAAGCCGTCGGCATCGGCGCTGGCTTCGGCGTAGTTACCCAGCGAGGCTCCGAGCACCGCGACGAGCTCTCGAGCGCTGATGGCTTTTTGAGCAACAACGCTGGCGGCATTCTCGGCGGCATCAGCAGCGGCCAGGATATAGTCATGGATATCGCCTTCAAGCCCACCTCCAGCATCGCCCAAGACGGACGCAGCATAGATACCAGCGGCGCCGATTGCAACGTTCGCACCCTCGGGCGCCACGACCCTTGCGTCGGCATCCGCGCCCCAGCCATAGTCGAGGCGATGATGGCGCTGGTTTTAGCCGATCATTATTTGCTAAATAAAGCGCAAACGGGCGTACTATAGACATCCACCAACCTGCTACAGCCCCCATGTCGCTAGAAAAACTTGAACGGCAGCTCCAGAAAAATATCGGCGAGATGATAGTGGACGTCGCCGAGGCGCGCCACGAGTACGTAACCCTCGAGCATCTGCTGCTAGCGCTGCTCGAGAACACCAAGACCTGCAACCTGCTCAAGTCCCTCGGCTCGGACACGCAGGCGATCGAGCACCAATTGCGTATTTATTTCGAGCGTTACCTGGCGCAGTACACGCTGCCACCCGACGACCTCAGCGAAGTCAAAGTCTTCCGCGCCCAGCTAACCCCGGCTTTTCGCCGCGTGCTCGAGCAAGCCATTCAGCACATAGAGCAGCACAACGCCAGCACCAATAGCAATAAGCGCGTCGGCGGCGGCTTGTTGCTGATTTATATGCTCACCGAAAGCGAGAGCGTCGCCGCCAACATCCTGTTCAATCAAGGCTTGAACAAGCTCAAAATACGCCGCGCGCTCAGCAAATTGGAGCAGCAGCAAAGCGAGCGCAAAGCCAGCAGCAAGCCCGAGAGCGCCAAGCGCGAAGAGGAGAATTACCTGCTGTCGCTGAACGAACGCGCGCGCACCGGCAGCATCGACCCGCTCATTGGCCGCGAAGCTGAATTGCGCCAAGTCATGGAAACTCTGCTCAAGCGCCGCAAAAATAACCCCTTGCTCGTAGGCGAAGCTGGAGTCGGCAAAACCGCCATCGCCGAGGGCCTGGCGCGGGCAGTGGAGTCGCGCGAGGTGCCAGAAGCCTTGCAGAATTTAGAAATCTATCAGTTGCAAATGGGCGCCTTGTTGGCGGGCTCGCGCTATCGCGGCGACTTTGAAGAACGCTTGGACAAGATAGTTAATCTTCTGCAAAGCCGAGCGCAGGCGGTGTTATTCATCGACGAAGTCCACACCATCATCGGCGCTGGCGGCACCAGCAATTCCTCGGTCGACGCTGCCAACTTGCTTAAACCCATATTGGCGTCTGGGCGTTTGCGCTGCCTGGGCGCGACCACCTTCGCCGAGTATCGGCGTTTTATCGAAGCCGACCCGACGCTGCAGCGGCGCTTCCACAAAATCGAAGTATCGGAGCCGACGCGCGCCGATTGCTATCAAATACTCGGCGGTCTCGCCAGCAACTTCGAAGCCCACCACAACATCAAGCTCGATGAGCCTATCATCAAAGCCGCAGTTGACCTCGCCGACCGCTACCTGACCCATAGCCATCTGCCCGACAAAGCCATAGACCTTATCGACGCCGTCGGCGCTCGGCGCAAGCTGCGTTCGAGCAGCAAACGCCGCAGCGCGATCAAATTCAGCGACGTCGCCAACCTCGTCGCCGAAATGGCGCAAGTGCCAGTAGAGCAATTGCAGCGCCAAGCACCCGAGCGCTTATTGAACTTGCGCGCGCGCCTCGGCAGCAAAATATTTGGTCAAGACCAAGCCTTGGATACCGTGGTGCAGGCAGTCGAGCTCGCCTACGCTGGCTTGCGCCCCAGCGATAAAAACCAAGGCGCTTTCTTGTTCGCGGGCCCCACTGGCGTCGGCAAGACCGAGCTCTGCCGCCAGCTAGCCGAGGCGATGAATATCAAGCTGCTACGCTTCGACATGAGCGAATACGCCGAGAAGCACAGCATCTCGCGCTTGATCGGCGCGCCGCCAGGTTACGTTGGCTTCGAGAGCGGTGGCTTGCTCACCGAGGCGGTGCACAAGCAACCGCACGCGCTGGTGCTGCTCGACGAGATCGAGAAAGCCCACCCGGACATTTATCAGCTGCTGCTGCAAATCATGGACCACGGTCGCCTCACCGATAGCAACGGCAGGGAATGCGACTTTCGTCATAGCTTGCTGGTGATGACCACCAACCTCGGCGCGCGCGAGCTGCAACGGCAGCAGATCGGCTTTAACAACAACGAGCAAAAAGACCTCGACTCGGCGGCAGCGATCCAGCAGCATTTCGCCCCCGAATTTCGCAATAGGCTGGATGGCGTCGTCCAGTTCGCGCCGCTAGCGCCAGCGGCGATGCGCGCCGTAGTCAATTTGCGCTTGCAGGAATTGCGCGCGCAATTACAGGAGAAGCAGGTTAATTTAAGCCTCAGCGCCAGCGCGCGCGCCTGGCTCAGCCAGCGCGGCTACGACCCCCAACTCGGCGCCCGACCGCTGAATCGTCTCATAGAGCAAGAACTCCGTGCTCCTCTAGCGCGCGAACTTCTATTCGGCAAACTCCGCAACGGCGGCACCGTCAAAGTCGGCGTCCGCGCCCACAGCCTCCGCTTCGCTTGGCCTGAGTAAAAATACGCCGATCCGAGACACAGTTCAGCTTGAGTGCTTTACTGTGCCGATAAATCGCAGTAAAATCTACCAAATATAAATCAGATAGCAACGACCATGAGCACCATACCTATCGAGCTTTACAAAGCTCTGCAAAAAGCTGGCGTTCCCGAGCAGGAAGCCGAGGACGCCGCCAGAAGCGTTTGGGATAATAATCATCTAGCAACCCAGCACGATTTTTCCACCTTGAGCAACAAGATAGTCGAGGTCAAAGGAGAGATAGGTGACGTTAAGGTAGAAGTTGCTAAAATCAAAGTTGAGCTAGCTGAAGTTAGGGACGAGGTTGCCGAGGTCAGAGGCGAAGTTGCTGAGGTCAGAGGTGAGGTTGCTGAGGTTAAGGGTGAAGTTACTGAAGTAAAAGTAGAAGTAGCCGAGGTTAAGGGCGAGCTAAAGCTGATAAAGTGGATGCTGGCTTTGATAGTGGTTGTTATGGTAGTTCCTCTGCTCAAAAGCTGGCTAGGGGTTTAACTAATAGCAAATTGCCTTGATGCGCGTAAATCCGCGCACCAGATTTACCATACTCTGCTCGGGATGCGCATATATGAGATCTTGGCAAAGAGGCTCTTTTTGCTGGCAGTCTCAGCATTACACAAACTCTCTGAGCTTTTGGGTCTGGTGGTCTAGTAGAAAAGCTAGTACAGCGTGGAGCTGCCGATGTAGCCAGTGTCTCTGGGTTAAGTTATTAACAGCTACTGCCGCTCTAGTATTGGAGATTTTGTTGTTACCCATAGCCAGTTTAGATGAGGCTATCAAAGTCAATAAGATTCGGCTGATAGTATGACTTTGGTTAAATTCAGTCCTTTGGGACGGTGTGCGGTGGTGGGGTTTGCGGCGTCGGGTAGTGTGGGCTTGGCGGGGTTGGTGGAGTTGGGGCGGCATTTGGGGGTGGCGCAGGAGGGCGTGGGGAGTTTTAGCGTGCGCACGACTTTGCACGAGCGCTACGGTCTGCCGATCCTCAACTGCGAGCTTGCGGCGAGTGTGCTGTGTTTGTGTCAGCGCTGCTGGCAGCAATATAGCTATGATATTAGCGCGAGCGTGCGTTATGTAATTCTCAATAATTCCAGCTACGAGCGCGAGCTCGGCAAGCACTACGAGATAATCATGAGCTCGGAGTTGGACGGCGGTAAAATCGATTTTCACCAACTTTTCGAGCAGGAGCTGATCGTGCGCTGTCCACTGGCGAGCGCCCACGACTGCGAGCTCCAAGTCCAACCTTCAAACTAAATCCAGGCGAATGCCCCTATTCGTACAAAAATTCGGCGGAACTTCCGTAGGCACCATTGAGCGCATCGAAGCCTGCGCCGATATCGTCGCAGCGCACGCCGCCGAGGATATTAAGCTGGTGGTGGTGGTGTCGGCGATGAGCGGCCAAACCAATAATCTGCTCGATTTGGCGCAACAAATCCACACCAAGCCCAGCCGGCGCGAGCAAGACGCGATGGTCGCCACTGGCGAGATCGTTAGCGCCAGTTTGTTGGCGCTGGCGCTGCACAAGCGCGGCGTGCGCGCGCGTTCTTTCGCTGGCTGGCAAGTGCCGATCCGCACCGACGAGCACTACTCGCGCGCGCGCATCGCCGATATCGGCACCGACAATATAAACTACGAATTAAATCGCGATTGCGTGGTGATCGTCGCTGGCTTCCAAGGCCTGGATAAGTTCGGCAACGTTACTACGCTCGGTCGCGGCGGCTCCGACACCACCGCCGTCGCCCTCGCCGCCGCTTTGCAAGCCGACGAGTGCCAGATTTATACCGACGTCAACGGCGTCTACACCGCCGACCCGCGCGTCGTGCCGCGCGCGCGGCGCCTGGACCAGATATTCATGGAAGAGATGCTCGAGCTTTCGAGCCTGGGTTCCAAGGTTCTGCAAATACGCTGCGTCGAATTCGCCGCGCGCTACAACGTGCCCATTCGGGTACTATCCAGTTTTGAGCCCGACAAGGGCACTTTAATCGTGCAAGAGGGCACTGAAGCAATGGAAGAAGTTACTGTAACCGGAGTGGCCCACCAAGCAGACGAGGCCAAGCTGACCATCGTCGGCGTGCCCGACGAACCCGGGGTCGCCGCGCAAATCATCCAAGCGGTGGGCGACGCCAATATCAACATCGATATGATCCTGCAAAACACGGGCGCCGACGGCAGCACCAATTTCACTTTCACCACGCCGCGCGCCGATTGCGAGCAGTGCGTCGATATCCTGCAGCAGCTACAGGCCGAGTTGGGCGCCAAAGACGTGCAATGGGACACCGAGGTCGCCAAGGTCTCCATAGTCGGCTTGGGTATGCGCTCGCACGCTGGCGTCGCTGGCAAGATGTTCCAGGCTCTAGCGCGAGAGAATATCAATATCCAGCTCATAGCAACCTCCGAGATCAAGATCTCGGTGCTCATCGACCTCAAGTACACCGAGCTGGCAGTGCGAACTTTGCACGGGGCATTCAATCTAGAGGCCAGTTAGGGGTAGCTGCCAGCGCTGCGTCTACTCGCCAGAGCCAGATGGCAGCCGCGCTCGAAATCCTCGAACAAGTCCGCAGGCAGCAGCTCGACGACTTGCTGTCGGCGTTGCGCCAAGACCAGATACTCAACTCCGAGCAATACCAAAGTCTGGAGCAGCAAAGCCGCGATGTCGACGCCCACGATCCCGAGTTCGCTGCTCTGGAATGGTTGGCGAGTCAACGCTTACGCGCCGGCGGCGATAAGTTGATCGACGAACGCTGGCTCACTCTTTGGTGGGCGCGGCGTCGAGGCGTCGAGCTAATATATTTGAGCCCGAGCACGGTCGACCTCACCCTCACCGCCCAGCACCTAAGCCAGCACTACTGCCAGCTCTATAAATTGCTGCTGGTGCACCTGAGCGACGATACTGCAACCCTCGCCTTCGCCGAGCCACCACCCGAAGCGCAATTGCAGCTCCTGGCTCGGCTCTTTGCGCGCGCAGTTCAAGTACGAGCCGTGCACGGCTATCAATGGCGCGGTTATTTCCGCTCGAGCTTTTCGATTCAGCGCAGCTTTAGCGCCCTCGGCAGCTCGGTATATTCCAGCCGCAAGAGCTCCATCGACCTGCAAACCTTACGCCGCGCCAGCAGCGCCGAGCAGGTCGTGCAGTTGGTCGATTGGCTCTTCGAGTACGTCGCCGCGCGCTTCATCAGCGACGTGCACTTGGAGGCGCGATCGCGCTCCAGCCTGCTGCGGGTGCGCGTCGACGGTCAATTGCAAGACTTGATCAGCATCCCCAACGCCTTGGCAGGACGAGTCGCCAACCGCTTGAAGGTGCTCGCGGGCTTGGAGCTAACGCTCAAGCGCACGCCCCAGGACGGACGCTTCACCCTGCAAAGCTCTGGCGGCGAATTGCTGCAAGTACGTATTGCCGCAGTCAGCAGCAGTTACGGCGAGAAGATCGCCCTCCGTTTCTTTCACGAGAAGATGCTCTTCGAGGAGGTCGGCAGCCTGGGTATGCCCAGCGTCCAAGCCGAGGGCTGGGAGCGGATGCTGCAAGCCAACGCTGGTTTGATTCTGATAACCGGCCCCACGGGCTCGGGCAAAACCACCACGCTCTACGCCAGCCTGCTGGAGCTGGCGAATCGCGGTCGCAACGTCGCCACCATCGAGGACCCAGTGGAATTGATGATCGAGCAACTAACTCAAATCCAAGTACACGAGCAATTCAGCTACGCCGACGCCATTCGGAGCTTGCTGCGCCAGGACCCGGATGTGATTATGGTCGGCGAGGTGCGCGATAGCGTTACTGCCGCCGCCGCGCTGCAAGCGGCGCAGACTGGGCACTTGGTGTTCGTAACGGTGCATAGCGCCGACAGCATCGGCGCCGTGGTGCGCTTGCTGGATTTGGGCGTGCCCTGGTACTTGCTGCAGGAGTCTTTGCTCGGGGTCTTGGCGCAACGCTTGTTACCGCTGCTGTGCCAGCATTGCCGTAGCCCTTACACTGAGGCGGAAAAGCACGAGCTTCGGCAGAAGTTGGCTTGGTCTTATTCGGCGGAGTTTTACCGAGCTCAAGGCTGCGGGCGCTGTCGGATGCTCGGGGTCAAAGGTCGGCGGCCGATATTCGAGTTATTGGAGTTCGGCGCGCAACTGCAGCAGATCGCCGATTTTCATGCTCCCGAACTCGCGCAATACAGCTACGGCCCCAGTCTCCGCGCCGCCGCTGCGGCATTGGCGCACAGCGGCGCCATCAACCCTGATATAGTCCTCAGCCAGACGCCTAGCGAGCGCGCGTACTGGCGGCAATGAATTCTTGCACGCGCGCGCAGGTCAGGTCGCGACCGAGCAGCGCGCAGATGGCATTGATGGCTGGGGCTTGATCGCTGCCAGTGAGCGCCACCCGCAGCGGCATACCCACCGCTGGCATCTTCACGCCTTGACCCTTGGCAAAGCTCTTGATCGCCGCCATGAGTTCTTCGGCGTGCCAGTTCGGCAGTTGTTGCAATACTGGCACAAGCTCGGCGAGCAGCGGCGCGCTCGGCGCGTATTCTTGCACGAGCTCGGCGTCGACGCTGATGCTGGCATCGGTCAGATAATGCATCTGCGCTTGTAAGTCTTGGAGGTTGCTGGCGCGCTGCTGGTGCAGCGCTATAGCCTCGAGCTGGTCGACCACCAGTTCGGTAGCACCCGCCTGAGCCAGCAACTCGGCGAGCTGTTGCGGCTGTAGCTGGTGCAAGTGTTGCTGGTTCACCCACTGCAACTTCACTGGGTCGAAGCTGGCGGGGCTACGCTGCAAGCCGCCAAAGTCGAAGCTCGCTATCAATTCGGCAAGGCTGAATAATTCCTTATCGCCGCTACTCCAGCCCAAGCGCGCCAGGTAGTTGACCAGCGCTTGCGGCAGCACTCCGGAATCTTTGTATTCCAGGACGCTGAGCGCGGCGTGGCGCTTGGAGAGTCTTTTGCCGTCGGCGCCGAGGATCATCGGCAAGTGCGCGAATTGCGGCGCGGTGTAGCCTAGAGCTTGATAGATATTGATCTGGCGCGCGCTGTTGATGATGTGGTCGTCGCCGCGGACGACGTGCGTTATGGCTTGTTCGTGGTCGTCGACCACGCAGCAGAAATTATAGGTGGGAAAGCCGTCGGAGCGTATTAGCACCAGGTCGTCGAGCTCGGCGTTGGCAGTGGCGATGTCGCCGTGCACCAAGTCGTGGAAAACTACCGAGCCTTCCAGCGGGTTTTTCAGTCTGATGGTGTGGGCGCCAGCGTCGGCGCTGATGTTGCTTTCGCGGTAACGACCGTCGTAGCGCGGCTTCTCGCCGCGCGCGATCTGCTGCGTGCGTAGCTGCTCTAGCTGCTCGGGAGTGCACAAGCAGCGGTAGGCTTTGTCAGCTCGCACCAGTTCCTCGGCGCGGTCGCGGTAAATCTGCAAGCGCTGACTTTGCCGCCAGATGGGTGCGTCGGATGCGATGCCGAGCCATTGGAACGCTGCCAGTATTTGCTCGGCGAACTCGGCGCGCGAGCGTTCCTGGTCGCTATCTTCGAGCCGAATAAGAAACTCGCCGCCGTGATGCCGCGCCAGCAGCCAATTGAAGAGCGCGGTGCGGGCGCCGCCGAGGTGTAAATAGCCGGTGGGGCTGGGGGCGAATCTAGTGCGCATGGTGGCGAAAGGCTTCGATCAATGGTTGCAGAAGGCCGTGTTTGGTTTTCAAGGCGTTTTTGTTGACCACCAAATAACTCGACACGTCCATTATCGGCAAGCCGACTTCGAGGTCGTTGGCGCGCAAGGTGTTGCCAGTGCTGACGACGTCGACGATCTCGTCGGCTATGTTCAGCGCCGGGGCGATCTCCATGGAGCCGTAGAGCTTGATGGGTTGAATTTGCTGGCCAATCGACGCGTAAAAGCGGCGCGCGATTTTCGGGTATTTGGTGGCGACTCGGAGCAGGCTTGAATTCGGGCGCTTGAGCGAACGCGCTCTAGCCGTGACCAGTTTGCAGACGCCGATGCGCAGGTCGAGCATGGTGTAGAGATTTTCGGGTTCGTGCTCGCGGATCAAGTCGAGCCCGACGATGCCAAGATCGGCGGCGCCAGAATCGACGTAAGCTATGACGTCCTGGGCGCGTAACAAGGCGACTTCGATCCCGGCGCGTCCAGTGTCGAATATCAGCTTGCGCGAGCTATTTACTTCAACCGGAATGCTCAAGCCGCAGGCGTCGAGCAATTGCAGACTCTCCTGCATTATGCGGCCTTTGGGCAGGGCTAGGAGTAGCGGCATGGTGCCTTGCTGCCTAGACGGCTGTGCGCTTGATGCTGGCGTTGAGTTTGTAGAGCTTCTCCTCTATGCACTCGTAGCCGCGGTCGATGTGGTAAATCCTGTCGATGGTGGTTTGACCTTCGGCGACTAAGCCGGCTATCACCAGGGACGCCGAGGCGCGGAGGTCGGTCGCCATCACTGGCGCCGAGTGCAATTGTTGCTGACCGTTGATGACGGCGACGTTGCGCTCGGTGCTGATCCTGGCGCCCATGCGTAGCATCTCTTGGATGTGCATGAAGCGGTTTTCAAATATGTTTTCCGTAACGCTCGAGCTCCCGACAGCCACCGAATTCAGCGCCACCATCTGCGCTTGCAGGTCGGTGGGGAAGCCTGGGTAGGGCGCGGTTTTGATGTTGACCGCGCGCGGCTGATCAGTCATCTGCAGGTCGATGGTGTCGCCGCTTACTTTAATCTCGGCGCCGCATTCGCTGAGCTTTTGCAAGACCGCGTCCAAGTGCGCGGCGCAGGCTTGGCGCAGGCGAACTTGCCCGCGCGTGGCAGTAGCAGCGATCAAATAAGTGCCAGCCTCAATCCGATCCGGGATTACCTGGTGCTCGCAGCCGTGCAGCTCTTCGACGCCTTCAATGACGATCACGTCGCTGCCTTGGCCTTGGATATTCGCCCCCATCTTCACCAGGCAATTCACCAGGTCGACGATTTCGGGTTCGCGCGCGCAATTACGTAGGGTGGTCTGGCCATCAGCCAAGACCGCTGCCATGATCAAATTCTCGGTGCCGGTTACCGTGACCATATCGAAGACTATGTCGGCGCCTCGGAGGCGGCCATTGCTGCTGGCGTTGATGTAGCCGCCGTCGATTTCGATCTCGGCGCCCATAGCGCGCAGGGCGCGGATGTGTTGGTCTACCGGACGCGTGCCGATGGCGCAACCGCCAGGCAACGACACCGAGGCGCGACCAAAGCGCGCCAGCAACGGCCCCAGCACTAAGATCGAGGCGCGCATGGTGCGCACCTGGTCGTAGGGCGCGGTGTACGAGCCGACCTTGTGCGAATCGAGAATTACTGCCATTTTCGGCAGGATGGTCGCTTGCACCCCCAAAGATTGCATGACGCTGATCATGGTGGTAACGTCCTGCAAATGCGGCAGATTGCCGATTTGCAACTTATCCTGGGTGAGCAGGGAGGCGGCGATTATGGGCAACGCCGAATTCTTGGCGCCGGAGATATTAATATCCCCCGAGAGCCGACGACCGCCGTTAATGATTAGTCTATCCATGGGAAAATCGAGAGGAGCTATGAACATTTAGCTACTACTGTTAGGCAGGGGAGTTTTGGCGACGATAACGCTCGACGAACTGGCGCGCTACGCGTCCGTTGCGCGCGCCACGGTCGCTAGCGAATAAATCGGCTTCCGCAGCGATGGTAGCGGCGCTGGTTTGCAGTTGTGCGCTAATCCAAGCTAAGAAGTCTGCGCGGTTCCAAGAGTAAAAGCTCAGATTGAGCCCAAAGCGGTCTGCCAAAGACACGCGCTCTTGGACTTCGTCTTCCGGATGCAGGTCCAGCTCTGAGGGCGCGCTGGCGCTCATCAGGTGTCTGCGGTTGGCGGTCAGGTAGAGCACGATGTTGGCTGGCGGTAGCTCTATGGAGCCATCTAATAAAACTTTCAAGCTGCGGCTGGCGGCGTTGGGTTGGTCGAAAGCGATGTCGTCGATGAAGAGCACAAACTTATGCGGCAACTCGCGCAATTGGTCGACCAGCGCGGGCAAGGCTGCCAAGTCGTTGGCATCGACTTGCACCAAGCGCAAGCCGCGTTCGCGGTAATGGTTGAAAACAGCTTTCACCAGCGACGACTTGCCACAACCGCGCGCGCCCCAGAGTAAAGCGTGCTCGGCTTTGCCGCCGCCGAGCAAGACCTCGGTGTTGGCGCACAAGCTCGCGGCTTGCTGCGTCAAGCCGTGTAATTGCTCCAGGCTTATCGGGTCGATGGCGCTAACACCCTTCAAGCTTTGGCTATACGAGCGCCAGATGGCGGCGTGCTGCCGTTGCCAGTCGATGCCGCTGCTCACTGGCGACGCTTGAGGATGTACTGCTGATGGTACGCCTCGGCTGGATAAAAGTTCCTTAATTGCGTAACTTCCGTGACAATCTGCGCGCTGTTGGCGCGTTCGCCGATGATGGCTTGCATCGTCTGCTGTTGCTGCTCGTTCTGGTAAAACAACGCCGAGCGATATTGGCTGCCGATGTCCGGGCCTTGGCGGTTGCGGGTGGTCGGGTCGTGCATATCGAAGAAATGCCGCAACAAATCTGCCAGGCTGATAACCTCTGGATCAAAGCGCAGACGCAGGGCTTCGGCGTGGCCGGTGCTGCCACTGCAGACCTCGCGGTAAGTAGGGTCGACGCTGGTGCCGCCGCTGTAGCCGACTTCGGTTTCGAGTACACCCGCCAAGGCGGCGAAATAGTGCTCGACGCCCCAGAAGCAGCCAGCCGCCAGGACCAGGCTTTCGGAGGCGGGATTTACTGTGCTCATGTTTAACTCTTGCTGGATACCTGCTCGGCGAGCGGCCAATTAGCCGCTATCACCTTGATGAAAGTCGCCAAGGGTATGGCGAAGAAGACACCTAAAACTCCCCACAAGCTGCCAAAGATCAGCACCGCGAGGATGATGGTCAGCGGGTGTAAATTCACCGCCTCGGAGAATAACCACGGCACCAGGATGTTGCCATCGAATACTTGGATGGCGGCGTACCAGGCTACTACCCACCAAAATTGCTCGGTGGTGCCGAATTGGAATAACGCCACGAGCACCACTGGCACCGTTACCAAAGCCGCGCCGACGTAAGGTATTACCACCGACAAGCCCACCGACAAGCCCAGCAGCAGCGAAAATTGCAAATCCAAAAACCAGAAGATCACGAAGCTAATAGCGCCGATCACTCCTATCTCGATGACTTTGCCGCGCACATAATTGCTGGCCTGGGTTTGCATTTGCGCCCAGACCTCGCGCATAAAATCGCGCTTGGTCGGCAATAGGCGCACCACCGAGGCGCCGAGTTTGTCCTTATCCATCAAGATGAAGAACACCATCACTGGCACCAGAACGAAATATATTAAATAGGTGACGGCGGTGTTCACCGATAGCAGCAAGGAGGTAACAAAGTCTTGACCGATGCTGCCGATGCGGTTGGTCACTTCTTGCAGTATTTCCGTGGAGTCCTGGGTGGCGAAGAACTCGGGGTACGCCAGTATCTGCTTATTCAACCAGTCGTTGAAAAATTCCACCATGGGCGCGATTTGCCCAGCAAAGTTCTGCAACTGGCTGATGATGTTGGGCAGCACATAAATGAACAAGGCGACCAAGGCGCCCAGGAACAGCAAATAAACCAACACGGCAGCGAGCTTATACCTCAAGCGCAAATAGCGGGCGCAGAGGTGGATCGGATCCAGCAGCAAGAAAACCACCACCAGGCTAATCAGCAGCGGCATCAGGGCTTGCGAGAAAAAGTAAAAAGCCACTGCCAAGCCTATCAGCAATAACAGGAACGCCACCGACTCTTCGTTCGAGAGGTAGCGGTGCAGCAAATGCGATAGATAACTTAGCATGGCAGGGAGTCGGTGATTTTGGGTTCCAGGGTGGCAGAAGCGCTTCATTCAGCTCAACCCGCTATTATGCCTTATACGCCGTGCCGTCCAAGGCGCGCGGCTTAATCTATTGGAGAGTTTTGCGCAAAGCTTAGACTGCGTGCAAAAAGAGCCTTTTTGCCAAGTTCCCTAATGATGCAGTGCTCTATTGGCAATCGCGCTCATGGTCTGCTTGTCTTTGCTGCGCGCGAGCATCGCCTTGATGAACGAACGCCGGAGCTCGGGGTCGTCCTCGGGTAAATAGGGGTAAATTTCGTCGACTAATTGCACTACCGCCTCGGGCTTGGTGCGCGCTTGCTCCAGCGCCAGCCGTATCGCCAGCTTGGGCTTGCTTTGCGCCAGATTGCGCAATAGCTCCAGCGAATTCACCAGGCTGAGCTTGCTAATCTCTTCGATGACTTCAAAGGCGCCATCTGGTATGCCGTCGGCGACGCGCGTCGCTACTTCCTGCACTAGCTCTTGGCCGCTGTCAATGTTGTATTGCTCGATGGTCTCGGCGAGGAGGTTGACGACTTCCGAAGCCTGCTCGGGAGCATTGCGGGCGACTTCGGCGGCTATTTGCGCGACGACGTCGCGGTCGCTTTCGTTGTTGAGCTTGCTATTGAGCACCGAATCGATCACGGTGCGCGCGATGTCGGCGGCGTTGTCGACATTGACTTGCGCGAGTTCGCCCGCCAGCCGCGCCTCAACGCTCAGCCATTTATCGCCGACTTCCTGGTAGTCGACTCGAGGGTCGAGCTGCGCTTGGGTCGGTACCGGGTTTTGCGATACGTACGCCACCGAGCTTTGCTCGTCGCCGGCTACTGCTGTTCGGGTAAATATGCGCTGGACGATGAAGGCAAAGAACAGCACGGCGCAAATGGTGGTTACGAAGAATAACGCCTCGGCGCCGAGCAGGCTTTGCGCCGCGCCTATCAGCAAGGGACCGCAAATGCTGCCCACCGAGTAGAACAGCAACATCGTGCCCATGGCGGGCACCGCGTCTTTGGCGTCCAGGTAATTAAAGGTTTCGGCTACGCTCAAGGGGTAGATGCAGGAGGCCAGTCCGCCCATTAGCAGCACTACGAATACCAAAACCCAGAACGACAGCTCGAGGTATTGCGCCAGTATGAAGGCGACGCAGGCTGTGGCGAGCAGAGCCAAGACGATGAGCAGGACTTTGCGCTTATCCATCCTATCTGCCAAACGCCCGAAGGGGTATTGAAAGAAGAAGCCGCCGAGGGTGGTGGCAGATAGGAATAACGCCAGGTACAAATTGCTGAGCTGCATACCAGTGGCGTAGGCTGGCAGCAGGAACAGAATGCTATTCAACAAGCCGCCGCCGATTAGAGTGCCCACGGCGCCAGTTTGCGATAGCGCGAAAATTTTGCCCATGCCCAAGCGCTCGAATTCGGGTAAATCCGGCGAGCGCTTGCGGCTCATGGTCATGGGAATCAGCGCCAGCATTACCATGCCTGCCGCGAGCGGCAACGCGGCGTTGACGTCTTCGAGCACGGCGAAGAGCATGGGCACGCTGCCAGCGCCGACGAACACCAGGGTTTGATAAATGCCCCAGATGCGACCACGGTTGTCGTTGGTGGCGTAGGCGTGTAGCCAGCTCTCGAGCGCCATATACGCCGAGACCCCAGCGATGCCGTGTAATACCCGCAACGCCATCCAAGTTACGGGCGAATAAAAGCTACCCTGCACGACCTGCACTATGCCGATAAGGGCGCAAAGTCCGGCGAAAGCGCGGATATGGCCGACGCGCTGGATGAAGTTGTGTCCATACAAACTGCCGATGAGCACGCCTATGGAATAGCTGCTCATGACGGCGGCGATGTACACCGGGTCGAGCTCGCGTAAACCCATCACCGCCGATAGCGCGCCGTGGGTTAGAGTGTTGGCTGCTGTTAAAAAACAACAGCCGAACAGTAGGCCGGAGATCGGCCGGAGGGTGGATTTGGAGCTCATCTAGGCGCTAATGTCATCGTTGCTGCACGGGAACAAAGGCGCGCGGCTCGGGGCCGGTGTATTCGGCGTTGGGGCGGATGATGCGGTTATCGGCGCGTTGCTCTTTGACGTGCGCTGCCCAACCCGCCAAGCGCGAGCAGACGAAGATCGGCGTGAAGAGCTTCGTGGGGATGTTCATAAAGCGGTAGGTTGACGCGTGGAAAAAGTCGGCGTTGGCGAAGAGTTTTTTCTCGTCCCACATGAATTTTTCAATAGCCTCGGAGATTTCGTATAAATAGTGCTCGCCGTGTCCGCGCTTTAATTTTTTCGACCATTGCTTGATGATGGCGTTGCGCGGGTCGCTGCTTTGGTAGACGGCGTGGCCAAAGCCCATGATTTTGTCTTTGCGCGCTAAGGCGTCTTTGATGAACTCCACGGCTTGCGGCGCGCTGCTGAGCGGCTCGATCATGTCCATGGCGGCTTCGTTGGCGCCGCCGTGCAACGGGCCGCGCAAGGTGCCGATGGCGGCGGTAATGGCGGAATGGATGTCCGAGAGCGTCGAGGCGCAAACGCGGGCGGCAAAGGTAGAGGCGTTGAACTCGTGCTCGGCGTACAAAATCAGCGAGCATTGCAGAGCGCGGACGTGCTCGGCTGGCGGCTTGCAGATGTGTAGCAGAGTTAAAAAGTGCGCGGCGATGGAATCGGCTTCGCTGCTGGTGCGGATGCGTTCGCCGTAATGGCTGTAGTGATACCAGTACAAAATGATGCTCGGGAAGCACGCCAGCATACGCTCTATGTGCGCGTCTTGCTCGGAAAAATCGTTTTCGGTCATCATGTTGCCGAGTAGGGAGCAGCCGCTGCGCATCACGTCCATGGGGTGCGCGTTTCGAGGGATTAATTCTAAGGCTGCGCGGAGTTCCTCGGGCAGCTCGCGAAGTTTTTGCAGGCGGACGTGAAAGGCTTCTAGCTCAGCGGCGCTGGGTAATTCGCCGTGCAATAGAAGGTAGGCGACGTCCTCGAAGGTGGTTTGCTGGGCGAGGTCGTGGATGTCGTAACCGCAATAGGTTAGACCGGTGCCGGATTTGCCGACGGTACAGAGACCAGTGCTGCCAGCGCTGATGCCGCGCAGGCCGCGGCTGTTGGTGTTTTCAGTGGTCATGATTTATTACTCCTGTTGGGAAATTTATAGGCTAAAGCGTGGGCAATGATACTTGGTAATGTTGAGTAAAAATATCACCTGGATGCTACTTTGAGCGTGGTTGTATGCTGGTGTTTATCGCGCGCGGTGGCGGTGGATTTGCGGTGAGTCGCGAGCCGGTCGCAAAAGCGAGCTCGAATAGCCGCTGGAGTTTTATCTGCACTATTAGCTTTATTCATGCATCTTATTAAAAACGCGATATTATTTAGTATAATTAGCAATGTTAAAAGCTTGAAAATAGCGATATAACAATATAAATCAATGCTTTATAAAAGAGACTGCTGTATTTTGTTGACCTGCGAGCAATGCGTCTAATCGTTTATACATTAATTTTTTTCAACCTTCTGACCTTCGCGCTGAGTTTCACGCAGCAAGAAGGCAGCCCGCAAAATGGCGTTAGGTTGAGCGGCAAGGCTCTGGATATCGTCGAGACTCCCGCCGTAAATAATTGGCAAAGCCCGGTCGCCCCGACCTTGCCGGATGCCAGCTTCCCAGCTGATCAAGAGCTGCAAGCGAATGTTAATCGCGATGTCTCGGAGGCTAGCGAGCATTTGCTCATAGCCCAAGGTCAAGTTCCGACCGACTATCGCCCCTCGCAAACCGTAACCCAATTGCATTATCAGCTGGCAGATTACTGCTTGTACATAGGTCCTTTCGAGGATAACGACGTTAGCTCGGTGGTGCGTAACCTGAGCCTCAACGGCATATTGGCGGATATAGAGACGGTGGAGATAGCTAAGGAAGTGGTCGAGACTA
This sequence comes from Gammaproteobacteria bacterium, assembly GCA_965229495.1. Classification (GTDB taxonomy): domain Bacteria; phylum Pseudomonadota; class Gammaproteobacteria; order CBDBNL01. The sequence continues at coordinate 1,557,225 of OZ245880.1, read as the reverse complement.
GGTCGTATTGGCGGGTGGTTATCAGCACCACCGTCCCCGACCACATAATAAATCTGGTGCAGGCTTCGGATTTGGTGGAAGAACTGAGCGTGCTCAAAACCAAGACCGATTTTGACGATCTGGTCACGCTCTCGGCTGGGGTTTATAGCAATAAGGGCAACGCCGAGGAGTTAAACCGTGAATTAGAGCGTATCTCGATAAATTCTATGCTTGAGCACGTGGAGTTGCCGATCGAGGGCTCGGAGCGGGTGATCACGGTCGAGAAGTCTTATCTGCGCCTGAACCGCAACAACACCACCACCTTTGAGCAAGCAGTGGATAGGGAGTTGTTCGTACGTCTATTCGACGTCAGCGACGGCAACAGCGAGGATTATGTGCGCGTCTTCCGCTCGGATAGGTGTTCGGTGTAGGGGATTGCTCTTTTTCTTAGATGGGAGAATTGGAGGAAGATTTATGAGGAAATTGGCGATGCGCTTCCCACAAATTTAAGCAATGCTCTATTTCAGCGGCTTTTCGTTGAGGATTGACATAGATTTATAGAGCAAAAAAATCTAATAGGGTAGTATGAATAAATTTTATGTTAAATCTGTGGGGATATACGAAGCTTCCTCGTACAAAAAAGGGCAAGATTGCTTATGTATAAACGCAGAATACGTTTAGAGACTTTCTGCTAACGATCTCCATCATGCATAATTCTTTCATGAAACGCTATTAGCTTTTTTCACTATTCTGTTTATTGCGCCACATAACTTGCTGATTTACAATAGTTTATTGACCAATCCCATAGCCTCCAATCCCATAGCCTTAGTTGACGCCCTTGTGCTATGATGCATGTTGTCGCTTTCATTAAAGCTTATCAGTTTTTACCAATACAGCCATCCCTAGTCTATGAGTAAGTATCACCAAGGTAAAGCTGACACCAAAAAGTCCATTGGTTTGTTGTCTGCTCTGCGTAAGGCCAACGCTGAATTACTAGCAGATCCCGCACACGAACAGTTGTATAACGCTGCTGAGGAGCACTTTGCAGCTAACCGTAAGAGTATTGCCGAAATTCGCGAAAAAATAAAACATGCAGGACGAACTAAGACACGCACGAAGCCGTGACTTTCTATACGTAGATTATGAGCGTGTCTGCTCGTTTTTGCAGCAGGTTAAAGGGGAAGGTGCTTTAAGTAAGAGTGAAGAGGGCTTTAATACTTCGGATAGCGAAAGCCATACCCTCAAGGGCAGGCTGCCTCCTTTAGTGGATGCCTCAAAGAACGCAGTGTCTTACGCTTCGCAAAGCAAAGTAGTGGGGTACGAAACTTATTGGCACAATGTTTTAGAGTTCCTGGAAAAATGTAGTGCGGTTAATGGGATGAAGGAACATGCATCTAACCAATATCATTTGCTGGAGGGGGCACTTTCGTTAATCGATCTTGATTTGATTCAAGATGGCATTCAGAGCTCAGTGGGCACGGATGGTTTTTCTAATGGCTTAGAAGCTATCCAATTGTTATTCAAAGGCGTGATCGGAAATTTTAGCGTTGGCAATAGTCGCTACTGGTTCACTCTGAATAGGGATGGCCTCAAGCAGGAGCCCAGTACCTTGGCATTAAAATATGGAGTCAGTCTGGGCATTGGCTGGAGTTGCATCTGTATTGTCGATACCCTCGCTACTGCCGCAGATGAGCGTAGCGCTGATGAAACAATTGTCCTTGGTAACGTTTCTATTAACGAACAGCTAGTGCACTTGTATGAGAAATATAAGGATATGCTGGGTGAGCCAGCGGGCTTCATCGGCATAACTCCTATTCTGATATTCAGAGAAGTTGATTTTGTCGAGAGCTCTAGCGACGCTATGAAAAATCAGCTAAGCTCTGAGTAACTAATACACGCAGAGCGCTTATCCTCAAAGGACTATGACTTATTCGAAGCTCGCTTACAAATCGCTCGTGTGCATCAGCTCTGGATTGCTGCTCAGCATCCTACTCGCATTCAGCGTTGGCTCGACGCAAGCGGCGCCCGAGCTCGGCGGTATGGCGTTGAGCAAAAATCAGGAGAACGAACTCGGGCAGCAGCTACTACGCTCTTGGCGCAATAGCCTGCCCTTGATAGAAGATAGGGCAATTAACCATTACGTGGAAAGTCTGGTGGCGCAGCTGGCTTCGTATAGCGGACTGGAAGGCTACCAGGTACACGTCTTGGTAATCGATAATAAAGAGGTCAACGCCTTCGCCGCGCCTGGCGGCGTAATCGGCATCAACAGCGGACTCATCAAATTCGTCGACAACGAAGCGCAATTAGCAGGAGTTATCGCCCATGAATTGGCGCACTTGCAGCAGCGGCACTTCGTGCGCCAGTTAGGCGAGATTGAGCAAACAGCGCAATTGAGCACGCTATCGATGATCGCGACCATCGGCTTGTTGCTAGCAGGCAACCCAGCCTTAGCTATCACCACTGCCGTCGGCAATTCGGCGCTGAACGCGCAAAGCCGCCTTAGCTACTCGCGCGCTTACGAGCGCGAGGCCGATATAGTCAGCATCGAAACGCTGGAAGCTAGCGGCCACGGCACGCGCGCTATCTCCAGCTTTCTGGAAAAGCTCAATCAAGTCAGCGGTCAAAATCAAGACCTGGCTTTCTTGTACACCCACCCGCTGAGCAGCGAACGCGCCAGCTACCTCAACGCCCGCGCCGCTGCCATTGGCTCTAAGCCGATCGAAGTTGGGCGGGATTTTGACCTGGAGCTCATGCGCTTGCGCATCAATTGGTATAACGAGCAGCCGCAGCCAGTAGCTGACTCTGACTTGCAGTTCTACCAAAGCGCCCTGGGCGCTCCCGAGTGCTCGGCGCGCCTTGAAGCTAGCGCAGCCCTAGCGCAAGAATACTCTGAGAATATCTATGTGCGCGCGCAACAGCTAGAGCTACTCAGCAACTGCCAGCCCGAATTGGCACCAGCCGCCGCCGAGAATTTCGTAACCCTCTTCGGTGCTAGCAAATTCAGCTTAGAATTGCGCGCGCAAGCGCTGCAAAGCGCTGGTCAAAGGCAACGCGCCAGCCAAAGCTACGCCGAGCTCAGCCGCGCGTACCCCAATGATCTCGGCATAGCCACCGCTTACGCGCAAATCGCCAGCCAGAACGGCGACAATACAGCAGCCTTGCGCGCTCAAGCCGAAGCCCTACAATTGCGCGGCTTATTTCCGCAAGCCATTCGCCTGCTCGAACAAGCCCGCCAAGACTTAGACGAAGATGACATTGAGCGCGCCAAAATCAGCACGCGCATCGAAGCATTGCAGCAATTAGCCGAAGCCCGCGACCGGAGCATACTGGCTAGATGAACCGTGGTAACAACAGCTCCCCTGCTGATTCATAATCATGCGCTGCTGCCACCCATTAATACAACCTGCATACTCACTTACCAAACAAGCGCCGTAGTATGAACTCTGATATTGAACAACTTATAGACCAAGCCAGTCGCAGGCTCAACCGCTTTGACGACCCGCTTAGGCAAGGTGGCTCAGACGATCCCGAGCAGCTCTACCAGCCACTGGATAAGCACCGCGAAGACGAAGGTGGCAATATGCGCTGGGAGCTAGGCTTGCGCGACAATGTTGATGACCAAGAGTTGCGCGCTCCCAAAGATAGCCTCTATATCTTGTACGGCGGCCACCGTGGCTGCGGCAAGAGCACCGAGCTTCGGCGCTTGCGGCGTCAGTTGCACGATCCAAAGCGCTTTTACGTGGTCTTTATCGACGCTGAAGTAGAGCTCAGCATCCACAACCTGCGCTATATCGACGTGCTGCTCAGCGTGGCTAAAAAGCTCTTTGAGCAATTAGAGCGCGACCAGATAGAGGTCGATAAGGTATTTTTGGAGCAAATCGAAGAGTGGTTCGAGACTCGAATAGTACAGCGAATAAAGCAATTCGGCGCTCATCTGCGGGTTGGCGCCGGCGCCGAGACGCGAGCCGGAGTACCTGGGCTCGCGTGGTTATCCACCAAGCTGCTCGCTCAAATCAAGGCTGGCAGCGACTACCGCGAAGAGATTCGTCGCGAAGTGCAAAGCAGCTACGGCGAGTTGGTAAGTGCTTTTAATAACTTGCTGGTGCACGCCGAGCAAAGGATCGCCCAGAAAAATCTAGGGCGCAAGCTGCTATTTGTTATCGATGGCACCGATAAGCTCAATCAAGAAGACGCTCATCGGCTGTTCGTCAACGACATCCACCAATTGCAGGCAATGAGCGGCAATTTTATTTGCTGCGCCCCTTTACTCTTTTTGAGTACCAACCCCAGCTCCGACTTCCTAACTTACCGCTTGCCGATGGTCAAGCTAGGCAGCAAAGGCTCCGAATACGACCCGCAAGCGCCAGCGGCGCAAGCGCTGCGTGAGCTTAGCTATAAGCGCGTTGATAGTAGGCTATTCCGCGACCAGCGCGCGCTTGATGAATTGGTCGGCGCCTCTGGTGGCCATTTGCGCGATTTGATATTTCTGCTCGACGCAGCGCTCGCTGAAGCTCAAGGAGTCATCGCCATCGACCACTCGCAGCGTGCGGTCAAGCGCTTGAGCACCGCTTATCGGCGCCTGCTGCAGCCCGGGGATTGGGCTTTGCTCGCCGAGATCGACACGAATAGCGGTGAACATACTCCTGCCGACGAGCACAGCTCGCGGCTGCTATATCACCAAGTGCTGCTGGAGTACAACTCTTACTGGTGGCAAAGCCACCCGGCGGTGCGTAAGCTCGAGGCCTACAGCCGAGCCGTTGCAGCTCTTAGCGCTGACTGATGTGGCAGCCCGCGCCCGAGCATAGCGGCGACATTCTTAGGCTGCGCTATTACTTGGAGCGCGCCCGGCGCAACACCAGCCATTTCCAGTTATTGATCTGCGCCTACGCCGACTCCGCTTACCGCGACCGCTTGCTGGCGTATTTGGACGACTTGGGCGAATCCACCGCGCGTTTGGATTTGTCTACCGAGAGCACGGCTCTGCCTACCCAACGCATCGTTGCCGCCGCCCAAGGGCAGAAATGCTTGCACGTCGTTGGCATTGACTTTTTGTTGCGCACCGACGCCCAGCGTTGGCTCGGCAGCCTCAACCTGCAGCGCGAGACGTTGGCGCGGCGCTGCAACAACACATTGCTGCTCTGGTGGCCGAGCTCGGCTCTAGTTCAGCTGAGTCTTGAAGCCCCTGATTTTTGGGCTTGGCGCTCGACGGAGTTCGATTTTCATGCACTGCCGCTACCAGAACGCCCCGCTGTCGTTCCTTTTGACACGGACCACAGCGTACGCAACAGTCGCGAGCTTGCTGACAAGCAACGCCGGCGAAGCAGCATAGAAGACTATCTACAGCGCGTAGCCGACACCGAGGAAGAGGACGCGCGTTTGACCTCGAGCCTAACGCTCGAGCTCGCTGAAATTAGCTTCGATTTGGGGGAGTTGGAGCGCTCGTACTTCGAAGCACAACGCGCGCTTGAGCTTTACCATAGCGTCGACAATCGACTGGGCATGGCACAGGCACAGAGTCAGATATCCGACATTTTGGAGGCTCGTGGGGAATTAAATGCGGCTTTGATAATGCTCAAGGAAGAAGTATTACCAGTTTTTGCTAATTTGGGCGATATGCGCGCGTTAGCGGTTACAAAGGGGAGAGTGGCGGATATTTTGGAAACATGCGGCGACCTTGATGCAGCGTTGCTTATTCTTGAGAAGGAAGTATTGCCAGTCTTGATTCATTTGGATGACGTTCGTGAGGTGGCGGTCACGCAGGGCAAAATAGCAGATATTTTTGAGGAGCGTGGCGAACTTGACGAAGCATTGCGCATTCGCGAGCAGGAGGAGTTGCCGGTCTATACCCAATTGGGCGACGTTCGTGAGCTAGCAGTGGCTCATGGCAAAATAGCGAGCATCTTGCAGACGCGTGGTGAGCTTGACGCTGCCTTACATATGCTTGAGGACGCAGTGTTACCAGCTTTTGCTAAGTTGGGCGATGTGCGTTTGGTAGCGGTTACTCATGGCAAAATAGCGAGTATCCTAAGGGCGCGTGGTGACTTTGATGCGGCCTTACGTATGCTTGAGGATGAAGTACTGCCAGTCTTTGTCGAGCTGGGCGACGTACACGAGACGGCAGTAGCACAGGGTAGGATAGCTGATATCTTGCAGATGCGCGGCGAGCTTGATGCGGCGCTACGCATCCGCGAGCAGAAAGAGTTACCGGTTTTTGACGATTTGGGTGATAGACGTTCGAAGCTAGTAGCGCAAACCAACATCGCCTTGATATTACTAAAGCGGTGCGCCGACGGCGATATTGCCCGCGCCCACGCCTTACTCAACGAGGCTCTGAATGCGGCGCGCACTATGCGCATCCCGGAAGCCGAACGCATAGCGGCAATAATGCGTCAGCATAACCTGGAGCCGAGCACCTTTAGGAGCGCGGGCGTCTCGCCCGCTGTGTAAACAGCCGCCGCAGGCCGAACTTATCTCTCTAATCTAACCACAGATGCACACAGATAGACACAGATTAAATGTTGCTTCTGGCAAAGTCATCGGATGTGCATTTGAAGTTGCCAACGCTCTGGGTAGCGGCTTTTTGGAGAAAGTTTATCAAAATGCTCTACTGTTAGAAATAAGGCTATGTGGATTGCAGGCTGAAAAAGAAAAGCTAATTAAAATTGCTTATAGGGGTGAGATAGTTGGTGAATATTTTGCTGATATTTTAGTTGACAATATGATTATTGTGGAAACCAAAGCAGTTCAAGACTTGAACGAAATACATCAAGCCCAACTATTAAATTATTTGAAGGCAGCAAATCTGCCACTAGGATTACTGATAAATTTTGCTGCTCCTAGAGTACAAATAAAGCGAATGCTCAATGAGAACAGTACTCATGGGTTAGTATGAACCACAGATGCACACGGATAACTAGAGTAAAGGCGGAAATGGGCTTCTAGGCACTATTTAAAATATCTGTGTCCATCTGTGTTTATCTGTGGTTACACAACCCCCCCTACGCTGCCAGCCACTCCTCTGAAACCACTTCCGCTTGCTTGAGCACCATGTCGACAGCGTCTTTGGCTTGGTCTGGTGGGTATTTGTGCTTGCGCAGCAGGGCGCGGATTATTGTGCGCAGTTTTGCCCGAACGTTCTCGCGCACCTCCCAGTCGACCGTGAGGTTGGCGCGCAGTCTTTTCGCTATCTCGCGCGCCATCTCGACTAATACTTGCTCGCCCATCAGCTCGGCTGCCGATTCGTTATTGGCGAGCGCATCGTAAAAAGCCTCTTCGGCGTCGTTGAGCCCGTGGCTGGCGCGCCTCTCCAGGTCTTGCTGGAATTGCTTGGCCATGGCGATAATCTCTTCGATGACTTGCGCGGTTTCTATGGAGCGGTTGCGATATTTCACCAAGGAGCGTTCAAGCAGCCCGCTGAACTTATTTTGCTTGACGACGTTGGTGCGGAACTTGCTGCTTACCTCGTCTTTGATCAGGCGTTGCAGCAGCTCCACCGCCAGGTTCTTGTGCGGCATTTTCATAACCTCGGCGAGAAACTCATTCGAGAGCACCGAGATATCCGGGCTTTGCAGCCCCGCTAGCTTGAATACGTCCGCGACGCCGTCGCCGACCACCGCTTGCGAGAGCAATTGCCGCAATTCAAAATCGACGTTGCGCTCGCCGCCTACTCCCCCAGCGCTACCTTTCACCAGCGGCGCGCGTACCGCCTGATGAAAGGCGATCTCTGGCGTTAGTGGCTTCACGGCTTTCAGCGTGCTGCAGAGCGCGAAGGCCTTGGTGATTTGCAGCACGGTGTCGGCGTAGCGGCGCTTGCCGTCTTCTTGCTCCAGGATGCGATCCAGGCATTCGGGAATACGCGCCAGCGCGTTGTTGGCAAAATCGCCCCACGGCACCGGATGCAGCAAATCGCGCGCTACTTGCAGCTTTTCTTGCAAGATGCGCAGCGCCTCTTCGGAATCTATAGTCGGACGGCCTTTGCCGCGCGCGGCGCTATAAGTCGCCAAGGCCTCTTTCAGTTGCGGCGCGATGCCGATGTAGTCGACTACTAAGCCGCCGGGCTTATCCTCGAAAACGCGGTTCACTCGCGCTATCGCTTGCGCCAGATTCGCGCCTTGCATCGGCTTATCGACGTACATGGTCGCGAGGCAAGGTGCGTCGAAGCCAGTCAACCACATATCGCGCACTATCACCAGCCGCAGCGGGTCTTCCGGGTCTTTGAAGCGGCGCTCCAGGTCGGTCTTCTGGCTCTTGTTGGTGTGGTGCGCTTGCAAGTGCGGCTCATCGGTTGCCGAGGCGGTCATCACCACCTTGATGGCGCCCTGCTTATGGTCATCGGAGTGCCAGTCCGGGCGCAGCGCGACTATCTGAGCGTAGAGCCGCGCGCAAATATCGCGCGACATGGCGACGATCATCGCCTTCCCCGGTTGCGTTTGGCTACGGGTCTCGTAATGCTCGACTAAGTCTGCAGCCACTTCCTGCAAGCGCGCATCAGTACCAACTAGCGCTGCCAACGCTGCCCACTGGCTTTTGGCGCGTTCTTTCTCGCGCTCGTCGGCGCTTTCGCTGGCGAGAATGTCTTCGACTTCATCGTCGATCTTCGGTAGCGCGGCGTGGTCGAGGCTGATATTGGCGAGCCGCGATTCGTAATAGATGGGCACGGTAGCGCCGTCTTCCACCGATTGTTGGATATCGTAGATAGAAACGTAGTCGCCGAAAACCGCCGTAGTGTCCCTATCGTCCTGCGAGATCGGCGTGCCGGTAAACGCCAGGAAAGTAGCATTGGGTAAGCCGTCGCGCAGTGCTTTGGCGAGGCCATACTTGATCTTGCCGCTGGTGCTATCGATGCGCGCTTTGAAACCATACTGGCTGCGGTGGGCTTCGTCGGCGATTACTATCACGTTGTGGCGCTCGGTCAAAGCCGGGAATTGGTCTTCACCAGGCTCCAAGCCGAATTTTTGGATAGTCGTGAAGATGATGCCGCCCGAAGGTCGCTGCAGCAAATACTCGCGCAATTGCGCGCGCGTCTCGGCTTGCTTGGGGCTTTCCCCGAGCAGATCGCCAGCATTGGCGAACACGCCGAATAACTGACCGTCCAAGTCCTTTCTATCGCTGAGCAGCACCAGAGTTGGGTTGCCGAGCCGAGGCTCGGCGATCAGGCGCCCAGCCAGGCAAGCCATCTCTATGCTCTTGCCCGCCCCTTGAGTATGCCAGACCACCCCGCCGCGCTTGCTGCCCGTAATTCCCGCCGCGCGCACCACGCTCTCCACCGCAGCTTGCACCGCGTGGAATTGATGGTAGCCAGCTATTTTCTTGACGATGCTCCTCTCGCTCTCGAAGAGGCAGAAATGGCGCAGGTAGCTCAGCAAAACCCGCTTATCGAATAAGCCCCTGATAAGCGTTTCGAGCTCGCGGTGTTGTCCCAGCGGGTCGAGCTCGGCGCCGTCGATAGTGCGCCAGCTCATGAAGCGCTTGGTACCAGCAGATAGCGAACCGGCGCGGGCGTAGATGCCATCCGAGATAACCAGGCACAGGTTGTAATTGAAAAGATCGGGAATGTCGTTTTTATAAGTCTGCAATTGGTTGAACGCTGCCCGGATATCGGCGTGCTCGTCGGCGGCATTTTTCAGCTCGATAACCGCCAAGGGCAAGCCGTTGACGAACACCAGCACATCCGGTCGGCGGTTTTGCTTGTCGCCAGCTATGGTGCACTGGTTCACCACCAGCCAGTCGTTGTTAGCTGGATTCTCGTAGTCGATTACCTTCACTTGCCGCCCCAGCTCTTGGCCGCGCTCCAGGTAGCTCACTTGCACTCCCTTGGTCAGCCACTTGTGCACTTGGCGGTTGCAAGCCAGCAGGGCGGGGATATTGGGGTTGAGCAATTGCCCCAGCGCCACCTCCAGCGCCGAGCGCGGAATATCAGGATTGATGCGCACCAGCGCGGCGAGCAATCTCTCTCGCAATACTACCGAGCGATAATCCGCGCGCTCCGGCGCCTCGCCATCGGGCGCGATATCGTAGCCGCGCCGATATTGATAGCCGAGCTCTTGAAACCAGGCAATACTCTGCTGCTCGACTTGGTCTTCGGTGATTAGCGCCACAGCCTGGAATCTATTAAATGGTCTTGCAAAGCATAAAGTCTCTCATGCCACGGCTCCGATTTCTTGGCAGCACTTATCAAAGCTACTACTGTCTAGCCCAGTCAACTGATAAGCATCGCGGTATAAGGTCTTGCCCGCTAAGGTATAATTGATAACTGTTTGGAGGAAAGTATCGCCACCAGCGCGGAATCTGACATTTAGATAGAAATCACCGCCGCCGGAAGCGCTTGTTGCTTGTCGGCTTCGGCTTTCTTCTTCTTGCCAATACTGCAAAAATTGCGCGCGGCTAATCAAGCCTAACTGCTTGGCTTTAATCAAGACAACATAAATGCTCACGCGAAAGTGCTTGGCGCTTTGCTGTAGTGATTGCGAATTGCGGTAAACTTCGCTAAATTCAGCGCTAGGTACTAAGGCGTCAGCGGCGATTTGGTCGCACTTAGTTTCAAGCCTGTGATCGAAGCCCCTGTCTAAGCCGCTCTCGCCAAGTATAAGGTGTGCGAGCTCGTGGATTAGGGTAAAAATTTGCGCCCCTTTAAAGTCTTTGCCGTTAATAAAAATAAGCGGCGCGTGCGCATCGTAAAGCGCAAAACCTCTAAACTCGTCAACATCCAAAGGGCGGCGCGTGTTATTACCAACTACGCCGTTTCTAATGACTATAAAGCCTAAGCTGTCGAGCTTGGCAATAAGCTCAGATAAAAAATCTTCATAAGTTTTTGTTTGCGCGCGTAACTGAGCAATATTGAGCAATTGCTCGATGCGCGCTACTGGGTCGGCATCGGAGGCTGCCAAAATGGCTGGGGCTTGCTCTTCCTCTCTAATTTCCTTTAACCAGGCTTGCTTGAGCTGGGCGTCGTGCAAAACTGCGAGTAGCGCCGAGCTTGGGCGCATCAGCTCCTGATTGGCTACCGTTCTAAACTCGGGGATGGGTAGCTGCTCCTGCGGCGGCTCGGGCAAAAATAAATAGCCCAGGGGCACGTAGAATTTTTGCGCTATTTTCTGAATTTGCTTGAAGCTCGGGTGCGCGCTACCTTGCTCCCATTGGCGCAGGCGACTCAGCTTCACCCCCAACTTGCGCGCGGCAGCTTCCTCGCTGAGCCGCTCGCGATCGCGCGCCCAGCGGATGAGCTTATGGTTTATTAGAGGCTTCATGGCTGGCGATTATAGCGAGCCCTAAGCGCTCGGCGCGTCGTCGATTGTTGCAATAAAGCGCTCAGCATCCGGGACGCGGAGCTCGCCTGAGATTAGCTTGGGGAGTAGGGTGTCTCGGAGTTGGGTGAGGGTGTCAATTTCGTCGAGATTTGCTTGTCTACGCCGAAAAAATGGTTCAACTATATTTTGATGGGCAGATAAGAGGGGAAACGGTGGCAATAGCATTTGGATTTCTTTTAGATGCATGGGACCAAAGTTACGCTGAACACTCCCACTTGCTCGGGATTCTAGTTCTATTTGTAATTGATGTTGTACGAAGCCAGATAGAAAATGTAAGGTTGATATTGCTTTAATTGGGCGGAATCGAATTACGCTAGTATTGAGGTTTAACGGCAGATGTTTTTCTCGGACAAATGCATAGCGACCTAGTGTTCCTGAGGTTGAAACAACAATATCATCTTTTTTAAGAGCAAAATGCGCGTATTTGCCATAAGCCTCTTCTTCAGAAATTCTGCTAGCAGTTTCAACGCTAAGATCACCGTCTTTTATACATCTGATATTGATGAAACACACACCCGTTTCATCATTAGTATATTGCCAATGTCTTATTCCTGGTCCCTCTAGGAAGTCGATAATGTTAGGGAGAGGTGTAATATACCACCCCTTCGGAATCTCGCCAATATCCGAATCCACTAACTCATCGGGGAATAGGTCGCTGATGTCGGCGGGTAGGCCCGTGGGGCGACCTTCGGCTTTGGCGCGTACTGGGTCAAAATCGACAAACCAGGATTTGAAAATAGCCTTGGCGATACCTTCGAGCGTTTGGTTTAGTTTCTTATTGAGTTCGATCTTATCATCCAGGGTGCCGAGGATATGGGCGATTGCTTTTTGTTCAGCAAGGCGAAAATCTTGTATCTCGTGAGTTTTCGCAACATCCCATTTGGCGCGCGGCATTCTAGTACCTTCTGATGCGCTATTAACGTAGTTGACAAAATCCCAAGAAGCAATCCAGTAAAAAAGGAATCTTTTATCTATAGAATTTAGAGCTTCAAACACCCAAATGTCAGTAGAGCAAATGCCACTAAAATTGGGGTGGACTACTTTGCGAAAGTAGGGGCGGAGCTTTCCAAAGAGAACGTCATCCGAAAAGAAATATTGCTTTGTGCTAGTGACATCATTTGAGGAGCCAACACTTGATAGATGGAGACTCTCTTTGTTTATGTGCTCTAAGCCAATATAAGGGCATTCAGATAATAGGTCAGCAGGGTGAACATTGCAACGTCTTAGTCTTGCACAATCGCCTAAACGCATATATTAACGCTCCAATAATGCATTGATAGAGTTCTCAATACTTACATCAATTTGTTGAGATTGCTTGCGCAGATCAGATAATCTTTCGCTGAGTGAAACTATTTTTTCTTCAAAAAGCACGTCATCATCTTTGGCGCCAAGTGCCCCCACATACCTACCCGGCGTCAACGCAAAACCATTCTGCTCGATCTCGGCTAAAGACGCCGACTTGCAAAATCCGGCTACGTCTTCGTAGCCCTCGCCGCTGCGCCAGGTTTGCACGGTGTCGGCTATGCGGGCGATGTCGTCGGCGGTGAGTAGCTTGAGCACTCGGGTCTGCATCGTCCCCAACTGGCGCGCGTCGATAAACAAGGTCTCGCCTCTGCGATCCTGTCCCTTACTGATCTTATCGTTGGTGAGAAACCAGAGGCACACTGGGATTGGCGTGTTCAAGAACAACTGCCCAGGCAGCGCGACCATGGCTTCGACCACGTCGCCGCGCACCATTGCCGCGCGGATTTCGCCTTCGCCGCCAGTAGCAGTGCTCATCGAGCCGTTGGCGAGCACGACGCCAGCGCGACCGCCTGGGCGTAGCTTCCATATGATGTGCTGCAACCAGGCGTAGTTGGCGTTGCCCGCTGGCGGCCTGCCGAAGCGCCAGCGCGGGTCGTTGTCGTACTTTTCACCGCCCCAATCGGAGACGTTAAAAGGCGGGTTTGCCAGGATGTAATCGAACTTGCTATCGGGGAATTGGTCGCGGGCGAAAGTGTCGGCGGGCTCTTTGCCCAAATCAGCAGCGAAGCCGCGAATAGCCAGGTTCATCGCTGCCAGCCGCCAAGTGGTGGGGTTGCTCTCTTGACCGTAAATGGAGATGTCGTCGATGCGACCGCCGTGGGCTTTGACAAATTCTTCGCTCTGCACGAACATCCCGCCGGAACCGCAGCAGGGATCGTAAACCCGCCCCGTAGTCGGCGACAGCACTGCGACCAGAGTTTTCACCACGTGCGCTGGCGTGTAAAACTGACCGCCTTTCTTGCCTTCTGCCGAGGCGAATTGACCGAGGAAGTATTCGTAAACCTCGCCGAGCAAGTCGGTGGAATCGTATTTATCGGTAAAACCGATGGTGGAGATAAGGTCGATCAACTCACCTAACTTGCCTTCCGCTAGCTGGGAGCGGCCAAAGCGCTTGTCGAGCTTGCCGCGTAACGCTGAGTTCTCGTTCTCGATGGCGGCGAGCGCGTCGTCTATCAGCGCGCCGATATACGGCTGCTTCGCCTGCTCGCGCAAATACTCCCAGCGCGCTTGCGGCGGCACCCAGAACACATTGTCTTTGGTGTAGTAATCGCGCTCCTCGAGCTCGGCGGCGTACTCGGCGGGGTCGGTACTGATGAAATACTCCGAGGCTGGCTCGGATACCGTTCTTTGCACCTCAGCCTGCTGCTTGATAAAGCTATCGGAGATATATTTCAGGAAAATCAGACCGAGCACGATGTGCTTATACTCGGCGGCGTCCATCTGGTCGCGGAGCTTGTCGGCAGCTTTCCAAAGCGTTTGTTTGAAGTCGGACATGAGGGGAATAGTCGATAGGTGCGCGGCAATTTTAGGCGGAGAGCCAAGTAATTTTTCTTTTTCCAGGCGCCGCCCCAAGCTGGTAGCTTGGCGCTTTATAGTCAAAAATTAGCGGCCATCCCGCTGCTTCATCCAAACCTCTGCCATCGCTCGCGCCTCCCTGAGCGCCAAATCCGTGGCGTATTCTTTAGGGCAGCTCCTATTGAGGTGGCGATTATGATAAGAATAGGCGTTGCTTTTGATTATTATTAGGAGACCTTTGCAAAAAGGCTCTTTTCGCCCCCAGCGGTGTTGGCAAATGCTCATTTATAGGGAATAAACTCCGCTTTGCCGCTTCGCTTAAGAACAAAAATCGCTCTTTTTGCAGGCGGTCTCGGCATTATGCAAAACTCTCATTAGGCGATAAAGGTATCGCATCTACCTTCGGCTTACTACGCGATAACAGCAACGCTAAAGCAATCAACACTTTGAACTAATACGATGAACAACGAACTGGCAAATCTTAACAACTGGCGCTACCGCGAGGACGCCGAGAAAATAGCCTGGCTGGGCTTGAACTGCGCCGAGCAAAGCGCCAACACCCTCAACCGTGCCACGCTCGAAGAATGGCGCGGTATCGTCGATTACCTGAGCAATAACCACACGCGCCTCAAAGGCGTGGTGGTTTATTCGGCGAAGCCCAATGGTTTCTGCTTCGGCGCCAATATCCACGAATTCGATATGCTCACGGACAACGAGGCCTGCCGCGCGCTGCTCGGTCGGGTCAACGATACCTTGGAGCGTTTCGAGCGTTTGCCCATCCCGACCATCGCGCTTATCAACGGCATTTGCTTGGGCGGCGGTCTCGAATTGGCTCTGGCGTGCAAATTCCGCATCGCTGAGCCCGACGCCAAGATGGGCTTTCCCGAAGTCAAGCTCGGCATATTTCCAGGCTTCGGCGGCACGGTGCGCTCGACTCGGCTGATCAATCCGGTCGAGGCTATGACGCTGATGCTCACTGGTCGCACTATCAACGCGCGTAAAGCTCAGGCTCTGGGCTTGGTCGATAAAGTAAGCTCGGCGCCGGATTTGATGCGTTGGCAGGCGCGCAAGATGCTGGTGAGCAATAGGCTACCAAAACGTAGCAAGGGCTGGATGAACAGGTTGCAAGCGCTGGGTTTTGTCCGCCGCCGCATCGCCGACAAAATGCGCGTCGCCACCAGCGCCAAGGCTAACCCCAAGCATTACCCCGCGCCTTTTGCCCTCATCGATTTATGGGAGAAGCACGGTGGTAACGGCAAGCGCATGGCTTACGCCGAATCCGAGGCTTTCACGCCCTTGATGATCGGCAGCCAGTCGGTGGGTTTGCGCCATCTGTACAAGGTCTCCGAGCAGATTAAGAAGGCTCCGAAAAACCGCGGCAAATGTATCGCCACTAAAAGAGTGCACGTCATCGGCGCTGGCACTATGGGCGGCGATATTGCGGCTTGGTGCGCTCTTAATAACCTGGAGACCAGCATCAGCGACACAGATAGCGGCAGACTAGCCGCAGCCATCAAGCGCGCCGACAAGCTCTTCAAGAAGAAATGCCGCGCTCCCGACGCCCTGCAAGCGGCGCGCGGACGCCTGATAGCCGATAAAGATTGGCAGCACCTACAACGCTGCGACCTGATAATCGAGGCAGTAGTCGAAAAGCTCGAAGTCAAGCAAGAGATTTTCGCCAAGCTCGAAGCTACAGCCAAAGCCGACGCCATCCTGGCGACTAACACTTCCTCCATACCTTTGGAAGATATTGCCAATGGCATGAAGAAACCTTCGCGTTTGGTCGGCATTCACTTCTTTAATCCGGTCGCGCAGATGCAGCTGGTGGAGATAGTGCAAGGCGCAAAAACCTCTCTACTGAGCATCAATTCGGCGCACGCCTTCATTAAATCAATCAAGAAGCTACCTTTGATCGTGAAAAGCCAGCGCGGCTTCCTCGTGAATAGAGTGTTAATACCTTATATGCTCGCCGCGCTCGAAGAGATGGGCTCGGGCACCAGCAAAGAGCAGATCGACCACGCTTGCAAAGACTTCGGTATGCCCATGGGGCCGATCGAATTGGCGGACGTTGTCGGCATCGATATTTGCTTACACGTCGCCATGAGCTTGGGCATGGAAGCCGATCAACACCCCAGCGGCGCCGTGCTGCAAGAGAAGATCGCCGCCGGCAACCTCGGTCGCAAGAGCGGCCAAGGCTTCTATCAATGGGAGGGCGGCAAGGCCAAACGCTCGGCGTACACCCCAGAGGGCAATGGCGAAGAATTGGCGTTGAAGCTGTTAAAGCCGCTATTCGACGAGTGCAATAAGTGCTTGGAAGAGGGCATAGTCGGCAGCGAAAACGAGATCGACGCTGGCGTAGTTTTTGGCACTGGCTTCGCTCCCTTCCACGGTGGGCCGATGAACTACCAAAGGTCGTTGGAGGATTGGCGCGGCCGCACCTAAGAGAGCAGGGCGCCCTCAGCGCCAACCAAATAAGACTCCGATTACCAAAAGAGCTTGCTTAATTTGCTCAAATAGTGGTGAAAACAGCTCATAGTCTCTAAAATTGGCTAGAGGTCGTTGCTATTGCTACCATGCAGCAGCCGTTCTCGCCCACCCGCCCTACAGCAGCATTCAAAGCACACGCACCATGAAAATCAAGAGCATCAGCCTCGGCCTAGTTTTGCTGGCCTTGAGCAATTTCGTCGCCGCCGAAGACACGCGCACCCTCAGCCTGCCAGTTAGCGAGACCGCGCGCTTCGTCGAGGTCATCGACAAAATTCGCAATCATTACTTCGAAGACGTCAACACCAGCGTGCTCTTCGAGAAGGCCATAATCGGGATGCTTTCGGGATTAGACCCGCATTCCGCCTATCTCAACGAAGAGGCCAATAGCGACTTAACCATCCGCACTCGGGGTCGCTTCGGCGGTTTGGGCATCCAAGTCGTGCTGCACGAGAGCGGCCTGGTCGAAGTAGTGTCGCCCATAGACGACACCCCGGCCTTCCGCGCTGGCATCCAAAGCGGCGACTTGATCAGCAAGCTCGACGATAAGGCAGTGAAAGGCATGACCTTGAACGAAGCCGTCGACATCATGCGCGGCGACCCGGGCACCCCCATAACCCTGACGGTATTGCGCGATAGTCGGCCGATGATTTTTGACATCGTGCGCGACGTCATCAGAGTTTCCAGCGTGCGCAGCGATTACCTCGGCAACAAGATAGCCTATTTACGAATTGCCACTTTCCAGCAGGACACCGCGCTGGAGCTCAAGCAGCAATACGACGAGCTCTTGACCGAGCACGGTAGCTTGAACGGCCTGGTACTGGACTTACGCAACAACCCTGGCGGCTTATTGCCCGAGGCTATCAACGTCAGCGATTTATTCCTGGATCGCGGCTTGCGCATAGTTTTCACCGATGGTCGCACCGATAAGTCGCGCACCGAGGCCAGCGCCACGACTGCGGATTACACTGGCGGCTTGCCGATAGTGGTATTGATAAACGGCGGCACGGCGTCGGCATCAGAGATCGTCTCTGGCGCCTTACAAGACCACAAGCGCGGCATCGTGCTCGGCACCCGTAGCTTTGGCAAAGGCTCGGTGCAGACGGTATTACCCTTGCAGAACAGCCAGGGTCGGTCGGCGGTGAAGATCACCACGGCGTTGTACTACACTCCCAGCGGGCGCTCGATACAAGCCGAGGGCATAGAGCCGGATATAGAGGTGCAATTGGCGCGCGTGGAGAATCTGGAGGAGAACCGCTTTACCGAAAGCTCCTTGAGCGGACACTTGCGCAACACCCAGAGCGGAGACCAGCAGTCGACGCCCGACACGCAAGCCGAGCAGCAACTAAGCTCGGAGCGCGACCGCATTGCCACCCGACTGGCGAACGATTTTCAGCTTAAAGAAGCGGTGAATTTGCTACGCGGCATAGCCATTCTCAACCAGTCCCGAGCCGAGGCGCGCTAAGCATCGACCTTGATGCAGTCGATGGGCGCCCAGTCATGCTGCATTGCAATTGGTGGCAGCAAAGAAACCATCAGCTCGGTCTTAGCACGGAGCAACTGCAGGCGCTCTGGGCAAGTTCCTGGGGGCAGACGCGGCTAGAGCAAGCTCGAACTCTGCGCGGCGCCAGCGGGCTTTTCCCAAGCTCGAAACTGAGCCTTGCGCTGGGTTTTGACAGTAACTCGACGGCGGATTTTCGGCTGGCGAATTGGGATAAGCAAGCGGGACACATTTACGCCAACCCCGAGCACTTGCCTTTTGCCGATGCTAGCGTGCACTGCGTCGAGCTCATTTTCTTCCTCAATCTACACCCACAACCATCCGCAGTGCTCGCCGAAGCCGTGCGCGTTCTCGCCAAGGGCGGTTGCTTGCTGTGCGTAAATTTGCTGCTACTACCGCCGCCATTGGCTGCTTTGACCGCGAGGTCGGCTGCAGCTTCAGCATCGCAGCGAGCCTTAGCCCGCGCCTCAAATCTATACCCTTGGCAGGCTTATTGGTTATTGACCCGAGCTGGTCTGCAAATAACTAAATACCAGCGTCAGCAGGGCAGTTACATGCTCCAAGCCGAAAAGCGCCGCTTCGCGCGCCGAGGCATTAAGCTAACAGCCCCAGTTACCGCCGGTTAAGCCACCAAGCCCTAGCGCTCCTGCACTGCTGCCAAATAACGCCGCACCGCCTCGGCAAAGCCCATTTGCAGCGCGTCGCAGCAGAGCGCGTGGCCGATGGAGACCTCGTCGGGTTGCAGCTTCTCCAGCGCTTCGGGCAAATTGTCCAAGTCCAAATCGTGCCCCAGGTGCACGCGCAAGCCGAGACTCCGCGCCGCTTCTGCAGCTCTTTGCAAGTCTTGTAAATGCTCGCGGCGCCGTGCTTTGTCGTTGGCGTAGTGCCCGGTGTAAAACTCGACAGCGTCGATGCCGCAAGCCTGCGCCAGGCGCACTGATTCCAAGCTCGGGTCGCAAAACACGCTAATTCTGAGCTTGGGCGCCGCCGTGCGTAAACGCCCGACGCTGGCTCGTAATAGCTCGTGGTCGTCGTAGGCGCGCCAGCCGCGCGAGGAGGTTATCTCTTCAGCCACCACTGGCACCACGGTGAATTGCGCGACCGCAGCGTTGCCCACCAGGCTTATCAGCTCGGGGCGCAAATCGCCCTCGACGTTGAGCTCGCGCTCACCAGCGGCGATCTGCGGTAATGACGCCAAGTCTAAAACGTCGTCCAAGCGCGCGTGGCGGGCGTCGGCGCGCGGGTGCAAGGTCAGCCCGTGCGCGCCGAGCTCCAAGGCTTGGCGCGCGTAATCGAGCAATCTGGGATAGTCGCCGCCGCGCGAATTGCGCAGCAGAGCGATCTTGTTGAGGTTGATGCTAAGGTTGGTCATGTTAGCTTTCTAAGATGACGAAGGCCATCGCCAGATCGGCTTCGTCGCTGATGCTGAGTTTTATCGAGCGTACACCCAGGTTTGCCGCTGTGGCGCGAGCGCTCCCGCTCAGTTCGACCAAGGGTTGACCGCTGGCGCTGGCTTGGATGGTGATGTCTTGGAAGCTGGCGGCGGCGCCGATACCGGTGCCCAGCGCTTTGGCGACCGCCTCTTTGCAAGCGAAGCGCTTGGCAAGATACGCCGCTGGCTTGGCGCTGCTCGCGAATAACTTTAACTCTGGTGGCGACAAAATGCGCTCGGCAAAGCTGGTACCCAGCTTCGCCAAGCTATGCTCGACGCGCGCTATGCTCGCCAAATCACAGCCGACGCCGATTACCATTGTTCGAGTTGCCTAACCGATGCGTGACATCTTGATTAGATGTTTTAGGTCTTGCAGCAAAGGCTTGCCGAGTTGCTCGCGGCTGTAACTCAGGATGACGTTGCCGAGCGGGTCGACGATGTACAAGGCTTGCTCGGTGCTCGCGAGCAACTGGCTTTGGACAGCAGCGTCCATGCTAAATATCCTTAGATAAGGCTGCTGCTCTTGCAACTCGGCTACGTCCAGCGTGCTGCTGTCGGCGACCACCAGCCAGCGCTCGACGCGCAGGGAGGTGCCACCAACTAGATCGTGCACCGTGCGTAGCTGCGTTAAGTCTTCCGAGCAAGCCGCGTCGCAGCGCGCGCGCACCATCAACAAGCGCCACTTTTCCGACTCGGGCTCGACGCTGCCCAGCAATTGCAATTGCTCCGGGCTGAGCTGCTGAGGATAGGCTAAGAGCACGCCGTTATTCTTCTGGCCACCGCTGAACCAGCCAAATTGATAAGCAACGATGGCAGCGGCGAATACCAGCAGCGGCAGTATTAATACTATTAGCAGGGAACGCATGGGGTGTAGGTGCTTTTTGGGTGGAGACGCCGCTGCGGGCGTTTCCGGCCGAGCATAACTCGGCGCTTCTATACGATGCGCCGAATTGTACTTGGTAGGTAGAATTATTGCCTTGGTTTAAGGTTATTGGCTATGCAATCTAATTTAAGCAACAAGCGGATTTTGCTCGGGGTGGGCGGGGGGATCGCCGCTTATAAGAGCGCGGAGTTGGTGCGCGCCTGGCGGCAGGCGGGGGCGCGCGTGCGCGTGGTTATGACCAGCGCGGCGCAGCAATTTATCACGCCGATAACTCTGCAAGCTTTGTCGGGCGAGGCGGTGCGCAGCGCTAGCTTCGACGCTGCGGCGGAGGCGGCGATGGGGCATATCGAGTTGGCGCGCTGGGCTGATGCCATAGTTATAGCGCCAGCGACTGCGGATTTGCTGGTGCGCTTGCAGCAAGGTCAAGCGAACGATCTGTTGACGACTTTGGTGCTGGCGAGTTCGGCGCCGCGCGTGCTCTGTCCAGCGATGAATAGTACGATGTGGCAGCAGGCGAGTACGCAGCGAGCATTAGGCGACTTGCAGGATCAGGGTTGGTCGGTGGTGCCGCCCGAGGATGGTGATTTGGCTTGCGGCGAGGTCGGGGTTGGGCGTTTGGCCGATATAGATGCGATAGTGGCGGCGAGCGCGGCTCTGTTTGCCCCAGCCAGCTTGGGCGGGGTGCGGGTTGCTATTAGCGCTGGCGCCAGCCGCGAGTATCTCGACCCGGTGCGCTATTTGAGCAACGCGAGCTCGGGCAAGATGGGCTACGCGCTCGCCGAAGCTGCTATTGAAGCGGGCGCGCAAACGACCCTGCTGAGCGCGCCCGGCGCGCTGGCGCCGCCGGAGCGGCTGCACGAGTTAGTGCCTTTCACTAGCGCCCAAGACCTGGACGATGAACTGCGGCAACGCCAAGAGGCTATAGACATTTTCATTGCTTGCGCGGCAGTGGGCGATTATCGCGTTGCCGAAATAGCGCCGCGCAAGCAGGCGAAGCAAGCGCGGGTGCAACTGGATCTGGTGGCGACCGAAGATACTCTGGCTAATTTCAGCGCGCGGCGGCGCGGCGGTCAGCTAGTGGTAGGCTTTGCCGCGCAGAGCGACGACTTGGAAGCGGCGGCACGCGCCAAGCTCGCGCGCAAGGACTTAGACTTGATTTGCGCCAACCTGGTCGGCGCTGGGCTTGATCAAGGCTTTGCCGCCGACGACAACGAGCTCTTGCTACTATTTCGCGATGGCAGCAAACTGCACTTGCCGCGAGCGAGCAAGCAACAGCTAGCGCGGCGAGTGCTTAGCGAGATCGCCAGGCTTTATCAGCGCGCCAGAAAAGATTGAGGCTGACTGCTGCCAGGGCGATCTTGAGGATGTCGCCAGCTATGAAGGGGAGCACGCCGAAGGCCCAGGCTTTGGCGGGACCGATCAAAGTGCTGAGCCAGGCAAAGCCGCAAGCGAAGATGATGACCAGCCCGAGGCTCATGGCGAGTAAAGCTCGGAGCAGAGATTTATCCCAGCCTTGGCGCGCCAGGTGCGCGAGCGCGGCAGTGGCGATTACGAAGCCGAGCAGAAAGCCGCCAGTGGGTCCGAGGACGTAAGCTACGCCGCCGCCGCCAGCGAGGACTGGGGCGCCGAGCAGGGCGAGACCTAAGTAACTGAGCATCGCTGCCATCGCTACGCTGCCGCCCAGGATCATCGGTAGCAATACTATTGCATAAGTCTGCATGGTGAAGGGCACGCCAGCGGCGGTGAACACGCTGAGCTTGCCGGATATTATCAGCAATGCCAAGGCGACTACGCTCAAGGCGACTTTGCGGGCTACGGCTGCGGCGCCGCTGAGGTGAGGCTGCCAGATTTGATCGGCGAGTAGGGTGTTGCTTAGTTTCATTGTTGCTTGGTTTTGGTTGGTAAGAAGAGAGTTTTGTGATTGTAGTCGCCCGATTATGGTTGCCACCAGGTATGCACCTGATAGCCCGAGGCTGGGATTTGCGCGGGCATCGCGTATTTATTCCAGTAGGCGACGCGGTCGTAGTCGACGTGCCATTGCGGTACGACGTAGTGTCCGCTGAGGAGCACGCGGTCGAGGGCGCGGGTGTGGTTGATCAAGTCTTGCCTATCTTTGGCATTTATCAATTGCTCGATTAGCTGGTCGATCACTGGGTCGTGTACGCCAGCGTAGTTACGGCTGCCTAGGGTGTCTGCGGCTCCCGAACTCCAGAAGTTGCGCTGCTCGTTGCCCGGGGAATCGGATTGGGGGAAGGTGATGATCATCATGTCGAAATCGAAGGCGCGCACGCGGTTGATGTACTGGGTGTCGTCGACTACGCGCATGTTGGCAGTGATGCCGAGGCGTTCGAGGTTTTTGATGAAGGGCGCGGTCAGGCGCTCGAAGCCAGGCTGCACTAGCAATATCTCAAAGCTGAGCTCGCCGAATTCGGCGTGTTGCAGTGTGCCGTCTTGTAATTCCCAATCGGCTGCGCGTAATAACTGCAGCGCGGCTCGGAGGCGGGCGCGGATGTTGCCGTCGCCCCGAGATACCGGCTGCTTGAATTCGCTGGTGAAGACGGCCTCCGGGAGTTGCTCGCGGTAGGGCGCGAGGATGGCCAATTCGGCGGCGCTGGGAAGACCGCTGGAGCCGAGCTCGGAATTGCTGAAATAGCTCTGCGAGCGGATGTAGCTGGAATAGAGTAAGTTCTTATTAGTCCATTCGAAATCGAAGGCTAGATTGATCGCCTCGCGCACGCGGCTATCGCTGAAGATGTCGCGGCGGGTGTTGAAGACGTAGCCTTGCATACCGCTGGGTCGGCTGTGCGCGAATTCGGCTTTGATGACTTCGTTGTTTTGTACTGCTGGGAAGTCGTAAGCGGTCGCCCAGGCTTTGGAGCGGTGCTCGGCGAGCAAGTCGATTTTGCCGGATTTGAAGGCTTCCATGCGGATGTCGAAGTCTTTGTAGTAGTCGTAACTGATGCTGTCGAAGTTGTAGTAACCTTTATTCGCTGGCAGGTCGCGGCCCCAATAGTCGGGGTCGCGCTGGTAACGAATCGAGCGACCAGCGTCGACTGCGGCGATGCGGTAGGCGCCCGAGCCAATGGGAACGTCGAGTCCGGCGGAGTTAAAGTCGCGGTCGCGCCAGTAGTGCTCGGGCAGCACTGGGATCTGCCCGAGGATGAGCGGGAGCTCGCGGTTGGTGTTGGTGCTGAAGTTGAAGCGGATGTGCTGGTCGTCGATTATTACCGCCTCGCTGACGTCGGAGTAGTACAACTGATACAAGGGCTGGCCTTGGCTGATTAGAGTCTCGAAGCTGAATTTGACGTCGTGGCTGGTGATGGGCTCGCCGTCGGCAAAGCGCGCGTCGGGGTGCAGGCGGAATTCCACCCAGGAGCGGTCTTCGGGGGTGCGAATGGCGCTCGCCACCAGCCCATAATGGGTAAAGGCTTCGTCGGCAGAGGCTTTGGTGAGGGTGTCGTAGATTAGCCCCAAGCCATCGGCTGCGGAGCCTTTGATGGCGAAGGAGTTCAGGCTATCGAAGCTGCCGAAGCCACCCAAGCGCAAACTGCCGCCTTTTTTGGCGTTCGGGTTGACGTAGTCAAAATTAGAGAAGCCCTCGGGGTATTTGGGCTCGCCGTGCATGGCGATGGCGTGCGCCCAAGGGACGTCGTCTGCGGCTAATGAGTACGCGGGGTTGAGTAGCAGGGCTGCTGTTAGCAGCAGCGGGGTGATGGTGTTTTTTAACATGGTTGCATAGTTCTCAATCGATCTCTACTACCCAAGCCCAGGCGCGTTCGATATTGGGCTCAAAGTAGTAATCTTTGGTTTCGGTTTTCACCAGGATGCTCTCGCCAGCGCTGTTGATGACCGAGGAGCGCTTGTGGCTAACGCGAGAATTAACCGAGTCCGAGTTGCTGACGGTGATGCTGCTCTCGACTTCGCTGGCGATGGTTACTTCGCTGCCGTAGCGTTCGTTGGCGAATTCTACTTTGGCGCTATCGGCTAACTGCTCCAGGGTGGCTTGCCAACCTTGGGCGTTCTTGTTGGCGCTCAATACTAGACCCTGCTCGGGCTGGTGCTGCAACCAGCAAGGTTCGAGCTCCGAGTAACCATTGGCGTACTCCACGCAGTTCGGAGATAAACTTAATAAGCTGCAAGCGTTCAGTAGCGTCAGCGCAAAGCCAGCGCTTAGGTAGCGGCAAAGAGAATTTGGCATCGATTTTGTCGTTCTGAGGTCGGATTATACTTGCTAAGTCGGGCGGCTCTTGGCAGGCGTTTCGGCGGAGACTGGTGCGACGACAAAAGCTGCTCTTTGGCGACGCTAAAAGCTGGATGATTGGCGGTCGTTGGGGTAAACTGAGGCTGACTTGTAAAAAAACTAGCCGGTGCTAGTTAGACCTTTCTAGCTGAAATTAGCAATGTATAACAATATTTTGCAGCAACTGCAGAATTCGCTCGAGCGTTTGCGTAAATCCGAGCAGCGGGTGGCGAGGTATATACTGAAGCATCCCCACGATGTCGTGCGGATGCGTATCGTCGACTTGGCTTGCGAGGCCGAGGTCAGCGAGCCGACGGTGATTCGATTTTGCCGTGCGCTTGACTACGCAGGCTTCCAGGAATTTAAGTTGGCGCTGGCGCAAGACATGACGCTGTTTGTTGATTTGGAGACCACGCAAATCAGCCAGGGCGACAGCGTTGACGAATACCTGCCGAAAATTTTTGATAGCGCGCTGGCTTATTTGCTCAAGCTGCGTTCCGAGCTCGACAAGAAAGATATCAGCTATTCGGTGCGCATGATTCGCCAGGCGCGGCGCATCGAGATCATCGCCCAAGGCGCCTCGGCGGGGGTGGCTAGTGAGCTCAATAAAAAGCTCGAGCGCTTGCTGGTCAATGCTCACCATAGCTTGGATCCTTATACCCAGGCTATGAACACTACTTTGCTCGGCGTCCACGACCTGCTGTTCATCATCTCCAATACTGGTAATTCCAAGGCCCTGCTGTATAGCTTGGAGATCGCCCAGGAGCGGCGCACGCCAGTGCTGAGCTTGTGCCCGCGCGATTCGCTTATAGGCCAAGGCAGCACTCTGAATATCAATATGAGCCCGGGCGTTGTCGAGCAAAACGACGTCTATACCAGCATGACCACTCGGCTGGCTTTTCTGGTGGTGGTCGACGTTTTGGCAGTGGGCTTGAGCTTGCAAGATTCGGCGCATCACACCCGCCTGATGCGCGAGATTAATCAGCGCTTGAGCAATTTATACGTGGAGTAGTGGAGCTCACTGCCGGAGTCGACGAAGCTGGTCGGGGGCCGCTGGCTGGAGTAGTAGTCGCTGCAGCGGTGATATTAAAGCAGCCGATCGCGGGGCTGGATGATAGCAAGCGTTTGAGCGCTGATAAACGTACGGCTTTGGCCGGGCAAATTAAAACTCAAGCAGCAGCCTGGGCGATTGCCGAGGCTTCGGTGGCCGAGATCGACCGGATCAATATCTTGCAAGCGAGCTTATTGGCGATGCGGCGGGCTTTGCTGGGGCTAGAGCTGACGCCGCAGCTGGTGTTGGTGGATGGTAAACAAGTGCCCGATATTGAGTTGCCTTGTCGCGCTGTCGTCCGTGGCGATAGCTTGGTGCCGGAGATTAGCGCGGCGTCAATACTGGCGAAGACGCACCGCGACGCGCTAATGTTGCGCTGTCATGAGCAATACCCGCATTATGGCTTTGACCAACACAAGGGCTATCCCACTCGGATGCATCTGGCCGCGCTGGCGCAATACGGACCCTGCGCTTGGCATAGGCGTAGCTACGCGCCAGTGCGGGCTTATTATGAGGCACAAGAGGCGGGCTAGTAGGTGCTTGGGTTTGGGGGGGTTGAAGGTGTCGGGTTGAATGGTGGTGGCGAGGTGAGCAGAGTGTGCTCTATGCCGAGTACAACTCGGCGATCCTGGGTACAACTCGTTGGTCTTGGCTTAAACGTGCTGCTCGACTAAGACGTCGCGTTTGCCGTTGGTTTCCATCGGGCTGACGAGGCCGCTGGCTTCCATGATGTCGATTATGCGCGCGGCGCGGTTGTAGCCGATTTTGAATTTGCGTTGTACCGAGGAGATCGAGACGCGCTGGCTGCTGATGACAAAGTCGACTACGGCGTCGTATAAGGGTTCACCGGCTTCGGGGTCGATCTCGGCGTTGGCGCCTTTGTTGGGGTTTTGCGCTTCCAGGTCTTCGTCGTTGTCCAATTTCAACGGCGCGCCGAGCAGGCTGTCGGCTTGGCGTTGCTGGCGCCAGAAGTTGGTTACCCGGTGGACTTCGGCGTCGGAGACGAAAGCACCGTGCACGCGCACTGGCGCTGCGGTGCCGCCGCTCAAAAATAGCATGTCGCCGTGTCCGAGTAGTTGCTCGCTGCCGCCTTGGTCGAGGATGGTGCGCGAGTCGATCTTCGACGATACCTGGTAGCCGATGCGCGCCGGGATGTTGGCTTTGATGAGCCCGGTGATGACGTCTACCGACGGTCTTTGCGTCGCCAGGATCAGGTGAATGCCTGCGGCTCGGGCTTTTTGCGCTATGCGCGCGATTAATTCCTCGACTTTCTTGCCCACGGTCATCATCAAGTCGGCGTATTCGTCGACCACTACTACTATCTGCGGTAATGGCTTGAGCTGTTGCGGTTGCTCGCCCGGGGCGGCTTGTTGGTCGTCCCAGAGCGGGTCGTAGATGGGCTCGTCGGTGGCACGCAATTTTTCATTGAAACCATCGAGGTTGCGGACGCCTAGTTTCGACATGAGCTGATAGCGGCGTTCCATTTCCATCACGCACCAACGCAGCCCGCGCGCGGCGTTGTTCATGTCGACTATGACTTCGGTGAGCAGGTGCGGGATGTCGTTGTAAACCGATAATTCGAGCATCTTGGGGTCGATCAAGATCAGGCGTACCTGCTCGGGCGTGGCTTTGTAAAGCAAGCTCAGCAACATAGCGTTGACGCCGACGCTTTTGCCGGAGCCGGTGGTGCCAGCGACGAGTAAGTGCGGCATTTTCGCCAAGTTGGTGATGACAGGCTTGCCTTCGATGTCTACCCCTAGCGCCAGGGTCAGGTTGTCGTCGGCGTTCTGGTAGCTGTTGCTCTCCAGGACTTCGCGCAGGCGTACCATGGTGCGATTTTTGTTGGGCACCTCAATGCCGATGTACGATTTGCCCGAGATAATCTCGACCACGCGCACGCTTGATACTGCCAGGGAACGCGCCAAGTCTTTGGCGATGTTGACGACGCGCGCGACTTTGACGCCCGCTGCCAGGTCTAATTCGAAGCGGGTAACCACTGGGCCTGGATTGGCGCTAACTACTTTGGCTTCGATGCCGTATTCACCCAGCCGAGCTTCCAAGTTGCGACCGAGATAGCTGAGCTCGTATTCGCTATTTTGCCCGTAGCTGCTGGCTGGGCTTTTGTTCAAGAATTCGGTGCTGGGGATTTCGAATAGTTTGCTGGAGTTGTGCGGCTTTCTGATAGTCGGCGGCGGCGCTGGCTTGGCTTTGTTGATAGTGAAGCTCAGGCCGTGGCTGACAAAGCCATCGCTGGTGCTGTCGTCGTCGGCGAAGGCGGCGCTTGGTGGTGCTGTGTCTGAGGACGTTGCTGGCTCTGACTGAATAGGCACTGGGGCGAGGTTAAAGGCTGCGGCGTCGGTTGTTGCTGTGGTCGCGTCGGGTGCTGCCGCAGCGGTGACGCTGAGCTCGGTGTCGGCTGGGTCTGCTGCCAAGTCGGCGCTGGGCGCGTCGGCTGTCGACCAGGATTTACCCCAGGCGCCGCCTCTTTGCTGCAGGAATTGCGGTGCGATTAACGCTTGTTGCGCTTCTTTATTGAGGTTGTCGGAGCTGAAAGCGCGGCGCATGGGCATATTTTCGTCTAAGCCGAAGGCTCCAGATGTTGGCGTCGAGTTTGCTTGCTCGGG
Organism: Gammaproteobacteria bacterium; assembly: GCA_965229495.1. GTDB lineage: Bacteria > Pseudomonadota > Gammaproteobacteria > CBDBNL01. The sequence goes on along the minus strand of OZ245880.1, from coordinate 1,528,905 downwards.
CTCGGTTTCGGCTGCTACGTTGGATTCTTCTGCCGCTGCATTGGCTTCGGCTAGCGCCTGCTGCTCGGCGGCGAGCAGCGCTTGTTGCTCGGCCTGAAACTGGCGTTGCTCTGCCACCCAGGCCTCGTGGGCGGCTTGCTCGCGCAATTGCTGTTGCCGCGCGAGTTCGACTTGTTCGCGAGTTCGACTCGGCTGCACAACTCGACCTTTGGGTTCTTTCTGAGGACGCGAGTAAAGACGCAAAGGCCAGCAAGCAGCGCGACCGATGCGCTCGCAGAGCTCGATACTAGTCCAGCCCGAGATCATCCAAGCCCCTAGCGCTCCGGAGAGCAAGAGCACGCAGGTGGCGCCGCCAAAGCTCAAGTATTCGTAAGTCTGTCGCGCGACGTGCAAACCCAAGGTGCCGCCGCCGCCGCGTGGCAGGATGCTGGCAGTGTTGTGCAATTGCAGCAGGGCGGCAAAGCTCAAAGTCGTCAGCACTATGCCGAATAAAGACGTAGCGCGCACGCCGAGGTATATCTTGTCCTGGCTTTGCTTCTGCGCGAACAGGGAAGCGCTGTAGCCCAGCAGCAAGGCGATGAATAAATAGCTGGCGTTGCCGAAGCTGTAAAACATTAAATCGGCAAAATGAGCGCCGGTTTTGCCGAGGAAATTGCTTATAGCGCCGCCGTTGCCTAGCAGGTCGATGCTGGAATAGCTCTGCAAAGACGCCAACATCAATAGCGATAATCCCAATAAGGTCGCCGCAGTGGAGTCGGCGTATATTCTTTTTACTAGCATGGTCGAAGCGTGTCCGGAAACTTAATCAGTGATCAGTCTAGGAACGCTGAGCGTCGGGCTTTTCGCTATGCCGACTTGGACTATCAATTATTAGTCGCTAGTCGGTGTTGGAGTTGATAGGCTTGGTTACAATGCCGCTAACACCATCCGAGGAATTTAAGACCATGTCTAGAGGCTTGAACAAAGTAATGTTAATAGGGCACCTGGGGCAAGACCCCGAGTTGCGCTACATACCTAGCGGCACCGCTGTAACCAACGTTTCGCTCGCCACCAACGAATCGCGTTCCGACGCCAACGGCGAACGCCGCGACCATACCGAATGGCACCGAGTCGTGTTTTTTGGTCGGCTAGCAGAGGTTTGTTGCCAGTATTTGAATAAGGGCTCGCAAGTGTACGTCGAAGGTCGATTGCACACCCGCGAATGGGATCGCGGCGACGGCATCAAGCGTTACACCACCGAGATCGTCGCCCGTGATATGCAGATGCTGTCGCCGCGCGGCAGCGGTGGTCAGCGCGGTTCTGAAAACGACGACTATTCGCAAATGGCGTCTTACGAGAGTAACAACTGGGGCGGCGGAGGCAATAACCCAGCGCCAAAAGCACCACCGCCGCAACAGCCGAGCTCTGCGCCGAGCGCACCAGCCAACTATTCACCCAGCGCACCAGCGCGCTCGGAGCCGGCAGCCAAACCCGCAGCAGCCGGCGGCAACGAATACGAGAAGTTCGACGATGACGTACCTTTTTAGTCCTAGCTGTTTTAAGCGCTAGCTGGAATGAGACCTTTGCAAAAAGGCATCTTTTTGCCCCCAGCATTGCTGCGTATTCGCAAATGCTCATTTACTATTGAATAAACTGCGCTTTGCTGCTTCGCTTAAGAACAAAAATCTCCGTTTTTTGCACGCGGTCTCAAGTTATGCAAAACTCTCGGAATAACTTTAACCTAACTTGAGCACATACCATGAACCTACACGAATACCAAGCCAAACAACTATTCCGCGATTACGGTCTGCCAGTATCTCAGGGCATCGTTTGCAGCAATAGCGACGCGGTGGTTGCAGCAATAAGCGCTATCGACGGCGACCGTTGGGTAGTCAAAGCTCAGATCCACGCTGGCGGTCGCGGCAAGGCCGGGGGCGTGAAGTTGGTTAGTAGCGCCGCCGAAGCCCGCGCCTTCGCCGAGCAATGGCTGGGCAAGAGGATGGTCACCTATCAATCCGACGCTGAGGGTCAGCCAGTGAACCAAATCCTGGTCGAAAGCTGCACTGATATAGCCAGCGAACTCTACTTAAGCGCAGTGGTCGATAGAAGCTCGTGGCGGGTAGTGTTCATGGCTTCCAGCGAGGGCGGAGTCGAGATCGAAAAGGTAGCAGCAGAAACCCCGGAGAAAATATTCAAAACCAGCATCGACCCTTTGACTGGCGCCTTGCCTTACCAAGCGCGCGCCTTGGGCTATAAGCTCGGCTTTAACCCTCAGCAGGTGAAACAATTCGTGCCGATTTTTCTGCAGCTAGCGCGTTTGTTTCAAGACAAGGATCTTTCCCTGCTGGAGATCAACCCGCTAGTAATCACCAGCGACGGCAAGCTGCATTGCCTCGACGCCAAGATCAACATCGACGGCAACGCTCTGTACCGCCACGCTGATTTGCAGCAGCTACACGACCCCAGCCAGGAAGACGCGCGCGAACTCCAGGCCGCCGAGCACGCATTGAACTACGTCGCCCTCGACGGCAACATCGGCTGCATGGTCAACGGCGCCGGCTTGGCAATGGCGACTATGGACAACATCAAGCTCAACGGCGGCAACCCTGCCAACTTTTTGGACGTCGGCGGCGGCGCCACCAAAGAGCGCGTAACCGAAGCCTTTCGCATAATCCTCTCCGATTCGCAGGTGAGGGTTATCTTCATCAATATATTCGGCGGCATAGTGCGCTGCGATATGATCGCCGAGGGCATCATCGGCGCCGTCAGCGAGGCCAAGGTCGAGGTGCCAGTGGTGGTACGCTTGGAGGGCAACCAAGCGCAATTGGGGCTGGAGAAATTGCAGCAGAGCGGCATGAACATCCAAACCGTCGAGTCCCTGCAAGCTGGAGCTCAGCGCTCGGTAGAGCTGGCAGCTTGAGACCAGCTCGACTACGGCGGGCACAGACTTGTAAACAAGGGACGCCTGCTGCAAGCTTAGAATAGAAAGGTGTTTTTGCACAATGCTTAAACTGCGTGCAAAAGAATTCCTAGTCGAGCAGTAGAACGCCGCCGCGTTGCAACAGCTCCGAGCCTATAAGTTATTGCGCGGCTATCGCGGCGGCGCCAGCGCCGACATCGACGCCATCGTCCAGACAGTGCTAGCGCTGCAAGAGCTGGTAGTAGAGCACAGCGCCAGCCTGGCAGAGATCGAAATCATGCTGTGCTGCCGACAACGCGCGGTGGCAGTAGACGCGCTGTTGCGCATGTAAGCAATACCACCACGCCCTCGCCCACATGACCGACTACCTGATCCGCAGACTGTTATTGATAGTGCCGACCTTATTCGGCATCCTGCTTATCAATTTCGTCATCGTGCAGGCGGCGCCGGGCGGTCCGGTGGAACGGAGCTTGGCGCTATTGCACGGCGGCGTCGCCGACGCCAGCGCGCGCATCAGCGGTCAAAGCTCGGACCTGGTCGAAGTCAACAGCGCCTACCGCGGCGCCCAAGGCTTAGACCCGGCTTTGCTAGAGCGGTTGGAACGTTTGTACGGCTTCGACAAGCCGGCGCACGAACGCTTGTGGATCATGCTGAAAAACTACTTGCTGTTCGATTTCGGCGATAGCTTTTACCGCGACCGGAGCGTTATCGAATTACTGGTCGATAAATTACCAGTATCGATCTCGCTCGGGCTCTGGACCACGCTCATTGTCTACCTGGTATCAATACCACTCGGCATAGCCAAGGCTCGCGGTAGCAACACCCGCTTTGACCACTATTCGACCATAGCCTTGATCATCGGCTACGCCATACCCGGCTTCCTGCTGGCGATATTGCTGGTAGTGCTGTTCGCTGGCGGCAGTTATTGGCAATGGTTTCCGCTGCGCGGGCTGTACTCGGATAACTTCGCCGAGCTCAGTTGGTACGGCAAAATCGGCGATTATTTCTGGCACTTGGCGCTACCGATCACAGCATCGGTGATCGGCAGTTTCGCCACCTTGACGCTCTTCACCAAGAATTCCTTCCTTGAGGAGATTCACAAGCAATACATGCTGACAGCGCGCGCCAAGGGCTTAACCGAGAGCGCAGCGCTCTATAAGCACGCTTTTCGCAACGCCATGATGCTGATCATCTCGGGAATGCCGGCGGCCTTAGTGGGCATCTTCTTCACTGGTTCCCTGCTGATCGAGATCATCTTCTCGCTCGACGGATTGGGCTTGCTCGGCTACGAGGCCATCATCCAGCGCGACTACCCGATAATTTTCGCCACGCTCTACATCTTTACCCTCATCGGGCTCCTGCTAAAATTGGTCAGCGATTTCAGCTACACGATCATAGACCCCCGAGTCGATTTCAGCAATCGCTAAAGCCCGAGACCGACAGGGCACCACTTATCTCCAGATCAGTATCAGCATGGCCACCAAACCCGACAACTCGAGCAGTCTGCCCAGTTCGGCAGCGCCGCCCGAGCCACCCAAGCAGCGCAAGTCCTCGCGCCCGCAAAGGCGCGAATTCGTGCGCCAAGACCGCGCCAATCCGTCCGACGCCAACCTCGCGGCTTGGGAAGCAAAGCAGGATTATTTCTCCGATGCCTCCGCGCCTGGAGGTTCCGGACGCCTTTCGGCGCCCAACCAAACGCCCGCCATGCGCGCTCTGAGCGCCACCATGGCGGCGCAATCTACCCAGCGCTCGCAAGAGCCTTTGGAATACATCACCGTCGAGCCTGACAGCAGCGAGGAAGCGATCCGCGACAAAGACACGGTCAGCATAACTTGCATCTGGTTGCACGGCTTGGGCGCCGACGGCAACGACCTGGCGCAAATACCGAAGCTGTTTAAGTTCCCCGAGCAATTCAGCTTCCGCCATGTATTTCCCCATGCGCCCATGCGCTCGGTTACTGCCAATGGCGGCGTCAAAATGCGCGCTTGGTACGATATGCGCTCGCTACCGCCGCGGTATAACGACAACATGGATGACATTGCCGATAGCACCAGCCAAGTCCTGGATCTGATGGCTAGCGGCCCCGAAGGCACTCGTTACTACCTCATCGGTTTTTCCCAAGGCGGTTGCCTGGCGCTCAATATCGCCCTGGCACACGGCGAACGCATAGCTGGAGCCTTGGCGATGTCTTGCTATCTCGCTAATAAAGAAGTCTTATCGACGCTCAAACCAGGCTACATCTGCCCGCCGATTTTCCTCAGCCACGGCAAATACGACCCAGTGGTGCCTTTCGAGGAATTGGACAATACAGCCAACCTCATCCGTCCCTACTGCTCGGATTTAGTCCTGCGGCGTTACCGCTGCGGCCATAGCATCGAATCGGATACCGTCCGCGACATAAATTATTGGTTCAACAACAGACTTTAGATACCTTGGCAAAAAGGCCATTTTTGCCCCCAGCGTTGTTGCCAAATTCTCATTTATAGGTAATAAACTCCGATTTGGCGTCTAGCTGGGAACAAAAATTACTCTTTTTGCCTGTGGCCTCATCGTGATGCAAAAATCTCTTTAAGCTCTAAACACCCACCATGACCGACTACAAATCCAGCCTCAATTTGCCGCAAACCGAATTCCCCATGCGCGCCAACCTGGCGCAGCGGGAGCCTAACGTACTGGAACGCTGGCAACGCTTGGACATCTACCAACACCTCCGCGCCGCGCGCGCTGGCAGACCGAAATGGGTGCTGCACGACGGCCCACCCTACGCCAACGGCGCCATCCACATCGGCCACGCCGTCAATAAAGTTCTGAAAGACGTGATCAACAAATCGCGCTTGATCATGGGCTACGACGTGCCCTACGTCCCAGGCTGGGATTGCCACGGCCTCCCCATCGAAGTCAGCGTCGAGAAAAAACACGGCCGGCCAGGCGGAAAGATAAGCGCTCGAGAATTCCGCGCTAAGTGTCGGCAGTATGCCAGCGAGCAGCTAGAAGACCAAAAAGCCGGCTTTCAGCGCCTCGGCGTAATCGGCGACTGGCACAATCCTTACCTGACCATGAGCAGCCAGATCGAGGCTGACACCATCCGCGCTTTGGGCAAAATCATCGCCAATGGTCACTTCCAGCGCGGTTATAAACCAGTGCACTGGTGCTTCGATTGCCATTCGCCTTTGGCAGAGGCCGAAATCGAATACCACGACAAAAGCTCGCAAGCCATCGACGTCGCTTTTAGCGTTGTCGACGCCGCCGACTTCTACCGCCGCCTCAAGCTTCAGCACGATAGCGCTAACGGTAGTGCCACCAGCAAACTCGCGATCCCAATCTGGACGACCACAGCTTGGACCATCCCCGCCAATCAACTGGTCAGCGTCAACCCGGATAGCACCTACGAATTGGTCGAGGCTCGCGATGAATCGGGCAACACTTGGCGCTTACTGCTCGCCGCCAGCCTGCGCGCGGATTGCTTAGAGCGTTATGGCTTACAACTGCAGCAAATTCTTACCACCGCCAAAGGCAGCGCGGTGGTCGGAGTACAACTACGTCATCCCTATTACCAAGATAGAGTAGTCCCAGTATTAGCCGGCACCTTCGTCGACGACCAGGAGGGCACCGGCGCGGTGCACGGCGCCACCGCTTACGGATTGGACGACTTCCAAATTGGCCAAGAGCACGGGCTGGAAGTGCTCAACCCAGTCAACGCCTACGGCAAATTCGCTGCCGATTTCCCACAGGTCGGCGGCTGGCACGCCTTCCGCGACCAAGACCAACTCATTGAACTAATCCGCGCCAGTGGCAACCTACTCGCCTGTGTTGATTATCAACACTCCTACCCGCACTGCTGGCGGCATAAAAAGCCGACCATCTACCGCGCCACCAGCCAATGGTTCATCAGCATGGACGCCAACGGCCTGCGCGACCAAGCCCTGGCAGGCATCGCCGCGACCGATTGGGTACCGGCTTGGGGGCAGAGCCGCATCCACAGCATGATCGCCAATCGCCCCGATTGGTGCTTATCGCGGCAGCGTTATTGGGGCGTGCCGATCCCGGTTTGGACGCACAAACACAGCGACCAATTACACCCCGACACCTTGAATCTCGTCGAGCGCGTCGCCACGCTGGTCGAAAGCCAAGGCATCGACGCCTGGTTTGAAACTTCCGACGCCGAGTTCCTCGGTGCCGACAGCGAGGACTACCAGCGCAGCGATAGCACCGTCGACGTTTGGTTCGACTCTGGCAGCACCCACCACAGCGTGCTCCGGCCGCGCCCCGAGTTGCACTTTCCAGCGCAGTTGTACCTTGAAGGCTCGGATCAGCACCGCGGTTGGTTCCATTCGTCTTTGCTCGTCAGTTGCGCCATCAACTGCAAGCCACCCTACGAGCAGGTGCTCACCCACGGCTTCACCGTCGACGAAAAGGGCTACAAGATGTCGAAATCGCTCGGCAACGTCATCGCGCCGCAAGAGATCATCCAGCAGTACGGCGCCGACGTCTTGCGGCTCTGGGTCGCCAGCTCGGATTACAGCGGCGAGATCCCCATCTCCAAAGAGATACTCGCGCGCACCAGCGACATCTATAGGCGCATACGCAACACCATCCGCTTTCTGCTCGCCAACACCAGCGACTTTACCGCCGACCAGCGCGTGCCCAGCGCCGAGTTGCTCGAACTCGACGCCTGGCTATTGCAGCAGGCTTATGAATTAGAGCAAGAAGTAATCCAGCACTACCAGCGCTATCAATTCGCCGAGCTCATCGCCAAAGTGCACAGCTTTTGCGCTTTCACGCTGGGCGCGGTCTATCTTGACGTCTGCAAAGATCGCCAGTACACGCTCGCGCGCACCAGCCCGGCGCGGCGCTCGGCGCAAACCGCCATGGCGACCGTGTTACCAGCCCTGCTGCGTTGGATGGCGCCAGTGCTGAGCTTCACCTGCGAAGAGGCTTGGAGCTATCTGCACGCGAGCGATGAGACCAGCGTGCTCGCAACTGTATTCGACTTGGAAGCACCGAGCTCGGAAGGCCGTGCCTTGAGCGCGGAGGATTGGCAAGCCTTGCTCAGCTTGCGCGAGCGCGTCAACGCTGAATTAGAGCACGCGCGCGCCAGCAAGCTCATCGGCAGCTCCCTGGAGGCCGAGCTGCAAATCCAAGCCCCTGCCGCCGAACTCGCCTCGATCAACAAAATCGGCGCCGAGCTGCGTTTCTGGCTGCTATGCTCGAAAGTCGAAGTCGCGCCGCAAGCCAGCTCCGAGCTGCAAATCACCATCGCCAAAAGCACCGCGCCGAAATGCGCGCGCTGCTGGCACCGCGTCGCCAGCGTCGGCACCAACCCCCAACACCCGGAGATTTGCACGCGCTGCATAACCAACCTCGGCGACGGCGAAACCCGCCGCTTTGTTTGAGGTGACAATGACAGTTCGATAAAGCTGCAACCCGAAAAGTGAAGCAACGCGATAAGCTGGAGCAATTAGTCGTCGAGTTTTGCAATGCTCAAGGCAGCAGGACTTTCTCTCTGCAGCAGTTGCATCAAAGCTATGGCGACTACAGCATTATCGACATCGGCGGTGAAACACCGCAAGCCACGGTTAGAAGGCTGCTACAAGAGCTACGCGATGATGGGATAATCTCATTTCAGGATCGCTCCGGACACTACACCCTCCGCAGCATAGACTTGCTGGATAGCGAACGCCGCGACATCAGCAGTATCAATATAGAATCTGAGACCGTCGACAAAAAGGAGTACCTCATTGAAACCTATGCCCGCAGCAGCGCTTGGGTTCGGCAAGCCAAGGATGAATTTGGTTGCTATTGCTTGATCGAAAATTGCTGCAATAGCTTTCTCAAGCCCGACGGCACGCCCTACATCGAAGTCCATCACATCGTGCCCTTGCACTTAGGCGGCGAGGATGGGATCTGGAATTTAGCCGTCGTCTGCGCGCATCACCACAAAATGGCGCACTTCGCCACCGACAACGAGCGCACTGCCATCAAGGATAAACTGTTGTTCAAAGTGGAAAATAAGCTAAGTGAAGCAGCAACCTATGGAAATCGAACTCAGCCAAATTCGTAACTTCGTCGGCGCCCAACCTAACCCAAAAGTCATTTAACCAACAACGTCACCAATGCCCGATAAAGACCTAATCTCCAAGAGGCTACTACAGCGTATTTTAATTGGCTTCGGCAACCGCCTATTCGACCTCAACATAGTAGAAGCCGAACTACTCAGCAACGAGCAAGCGCGGATAGAGGCTCGGCGTGCTGATTTGGTCGCTCGAGTGAAGGAGGCCGATGGCAAGAGCTACATCTTGCACGTGGAAATTCAAAACGACAACCAACGCGATATGCCGCTGCGCATGATGCGCTACTACAGCGATATAGCGCTTGCGCACGCTGGCGAGAAAATAGTCCAATACTTGCTGTACATCGGCAAGGCGCCTATGACCATGGCCGATCATGTTAGTGACGATGGTTGGCGATATCGCTATAGAGTTCTAGATATGCGCGACCAGGATAGCGAGCATTTCCTCCACTCGGACAACCCCGACGCTCTGGTATTAGCTATACTTTGCGACCCTAAAAGCCTTGAGCCTAACGCTCTGGTAGCTCATATAATCAAAGAGCTACGCCGTTTGCACGGCGATAAGCTCGATAATTTGCGCGATAGCCTAAAAATGCTTGATGTGTTGTCGGGTAATCGCGGTTTACAAGATGTTGTTGAGGAGACTATCAATATGTATATCGACGAAGAAAAACTGGGCATTTATCAGGCAGTTAAGAAAAGAAGTGAAGCTAGGGGTATCAAGAAAGGCGAGGCTAGAGGTATCAAGAAAGGCGAAGCTCGGGGATTGAGGAAGATGGTTTTGAGACTTTTGACCAAACTGCCACCCGAGCAAGTAGCTGATCTCAGCGGTATGTCGCTCGCAGAGGTCGAGGCTATCGCCGCTGCAAACCAATCCTCGTAGCCCCTGGGAGCGCGACCGTCTCGGTCGACGTGTAAATGTGCCGTAGGCGGCCTTTCAAACCTATCTCGTCAAAGCACAAATTGCCGAAGCTATGCACACGACGAGCGACGTCATTGAATCCTAATAGTGCTGTAAGGTGGCAGATTTTGGCGCTTGGCTGGATTATTAACTCAGCTCAAAACCCAGCTCTATTAAGCTCCGCTGCTCGGATAAACTAAATTGCCCAATTGCCGCCTACGGCACTTTTTACATGGCGGGCGAGACGCCACGCGCTCCTAGGACACCGAGCTTAGTAGTAATCTGTGATTTGGTTTTTATGCAGTGCTTGTTGGGGAGACGCCCATACGGGCGCCTCCTGCCGACTACAAGTCGGCGCTCCCATGAGCTCCGCTGCTCGGATAAGCTAAATTGCCCAATTGCGACTACGGCACTTTTCACACGGCGGGCGAGACGCCACGCGCTCCCAGGGCACCGAGCTTGACAACTTCCTCAAGCCCTAAAGCCGATCCAGCGTCGACGGCAAACACCTCAAAGATATCTTTGCCGTAGTCAAAGACGTGCAAGCTATGCTGGCGAGCGACTACAAGGTTGACCAGCGTGGTTGACCATGCAGCTGATCTACTTCAACATGCCAGCGCGTCGGCGCCGCGTCGGCATAGTAAAAATTGACAAATTATTAGTTGCAATTAATATTCGTAACAAAGCGTACTTCTAATAGCCTTGGCTTTTGGCAACGCCTTAATCCCAAGGCATCGTTTCTGTTAACTATTACACTAATGATATTAAGGAACATCTAAAATGAAATCAGACAAAAAATTAATGCTGTTAACTCTTGGCATTCTAATTCTCGGAGTTGCTTGTTCTACATCGGATGATGACGATTCTGATACTGATGGTAACAATTCTGAAAACAACGAATCTAATGAATCTTCAGATAACACAACCAATTATCGTGTTTCTTCTTATTCTGACTATACGTCTGATGGCAATTTGACTGATAGATTTAGCTTTAGTTATAACTCTGACGGATCTTTAGCATCCATGACTGCTGAGGAATATGACGCTAGCACGGGTGATGTAATTAATAGCAAATACACACGTCTGGTTTATGAGTATGGCGCTAATGGGTTTGTAGCCAAAGAGTTGTGGTACGACTCTAGTGACGATAATGAGCGTAACGTGACATATGAATACGACTCAAGCAACAGAATTATCGGTAGCATAGAAAGTTATGGTTCTGGCGCTGATAACAAAACTCAATATTTATACAATGGTGATAGCGAGAAACCAGCTTACGAGGAATTAGATCTCAAGAGTGATAGAGAGGTAGACTATAACACCACGTATATTTATGACGAAAACACCAACAATGTAATTTCAGAAAACAGTGACACGGACATGGATGGTGTCGTTGATTACTTGCGGGAATACAGCTACAACGCATCAAATCAGTACATATCTCGCAAGGAATATTCCCCACTTGAAGACTCGCCTTCGTTTGATATAGAGACCATCTCTTATGATGCCAATGGACAGAGAACCAGAGAAGAGGCATCCTATGGGGATGATGAAGGCACTATCAGTTGGTATAGAACTTACACCTACGAAGTCGGTTCTTGTGGCGCATCGACATGGGTCTTCTTTGAGGAGCTGTCTAGTGGGTGGTGTCTTTAATGGGCAGTTTTATAACCAAGCCTCTGCCAAGCTATCTTATAGACCGGTACCAAAGCTGGAAGAGCGGTCAGTTTCGCGATCAGCAAGAGCTCTACGCCCAGCTCGCAGCCGAAGGCCAGCAGCCGCGCACTATGCTGATCTCTTGCTGCGATAGCCGCGTCGAAGGCCATGCTTTCTTTGGTGGCGCCCCGGGTGAATTATTCACCCTGCGCAACGTCGCCAACCTGGTGCCCGCTCCCACACCCCAAGAGGGCTTGCACGGCACCGCTGCCGCCGTCGAATACGCCGTAACCGCGCTGCAAGTCGCGCACATCGTCGTCATGGGTCATTCGCAGTGCGGTGGCGTCAAAGCCTACTACTCCATGCGCCAGGGCCAAGAAGGCGCGCCAGCAGCAGATAGCGTCATCGGCAGTTGGCTGCAAAGTCTGCGTCCAGCCTACCAGCGCACCAGCGAGCTCAAGGAACCCAGCGCCGACTCACTACGCCAGCTCGAGCAACAATCGGTACTCGTATCTATAGAAAACCTGCTCGCCTTCGATTGCGTCCGCGAGCGCGTCACCGCGCAAACGCTCAGCCTACATGCCGCTTGGCTCGACATCGCCACTGCCACCCTGCACCATTACCACCCCAACCACCAACGCTTCCAGGAGCTCTAATCAGCTGTGTTCGGCTTCGCCTCAGCGTCCTCCAACTGACTTCGGTCTTGTGCGATCAGGTCGTTTAATTCGGCGTTGAGGAGCCTTGCCAGCTCGATGTATTTTTTATTGTCGAAGGGTGATATCTCTGGGTCCCAGACTGAGGCTAGTTGGCGCAGCATGGCGCGGTCGTGCTTGTAAAAGCTGCGGGTGATCCTGTCGGCCTCGGCTTCTTCCACACCCAAGGCTTCGAGGCAGTAACGTCCAGCGCGCAGCGAACTATCGAAGACTTCCCGCACTATGGAGCGCGCGCCAGCTTGGTAAAGCTTGTAGACGTGCTGGCGGTCGAGCGCGCGCGCTACGATGTGGATGTTGGGTGCCTCGCGGCTGACGTAGCGCACGAGCTCGATGGCGCGCTCGGGGTCGTCGATGGCGACGACGAACACCTGGGCTTGGTCTAAACCGCTGGCGTGCAATAACTCCGGGCGCGTGGCGTCGCCGTAGAAAACGCGTGCGCCAAATTTGCGCAAGCCGTCGATCAACTCGGCGCGGTAATCCAGCACCACCGTCTGATAACCGCTAGCCAGCAAGATGCGGTTGACCACTTGGCCAAAGCGTCCGTGGCCAGCGATTATCACTGTGCCGACGTCGGTTATAGCGTCGGCCTCACGAGCGTTGCTGCGGGCGTTAGCGCGTGGTAATAGCAAGCGTTCCAAGACGATGAACAATAGCGGCGTCAGCAGCATCGACAAGGCGACCACCAGCAGCAAGTTATCGGCTAGTTGCTGGCTGAGCACCGAGCTCTGCACGGCGAAGGCCAGCAAGACAAAACCAAATTCCCCAGCCTGCGCCAGGCCCAGCGCCAGCAGCCAGCGGTCGGCGGCGCGCAGCCGAAACAAATGCGCCAGCACTAGCAGCACCAGCGCTTTCAGCAGCACTAGCGCCAGGGTCAGCGTCAAGATATTGCTGAATTCGGCGACCAGCAGGGTGAAATTGACGCCGGCGCCCACCGTGATGAAAAATAACCCCATGAATAGACCCTTGAAGGGCTCAATGTTGCCTTTGAGTTCGTGGCGGAATTCGCTATTTGCCAACACCACTCCCGCCAAAAAAGCCCCCAGCGCCGGCGATAGCCCCACCAAAGTCATGAGCAGGGCGATAGCCACCACTAGCAATAACGCCGCCGCAGTGAAGACCTCACGGAGTCGCACTTTGGCGATAAAGCCGAACAAAGGCCGTGCCAGGAAATGACCACCGCCGACCACGGCGCAAATCGCTGCCACGTTCACCACAACCACTTGCCAGCCTTGCAAACCCTCGACTAAGCTCAGTCCGTGATGCCCGCCCGCGTCGCTACCCGCAGCGACATTCATCAGCTCAGGGATAGCCAGTAATGGGATGAAAGCCAGCATCGGGATAAAGGCGATATCCTGGAAGAGCAAGATGGCAAAGCCCGATTGCCCGCCTGGGCTTTTGAACAAGCCCTTCTCTTTCAGGCTTTGCAGAACTATGGCAGTAGACGACAACGAGAAAATCAAGCCCACGGCGACAGCGCTCTGCCAAGCCAGACCCAGTAGCCAAGCGCCACCAGCCACCAGCACTGTGGTCGCCAAAACCTGCAAGCCACCCAAGCCCAGCAAGCGCGAACGCATCGACCACAGCGCCTTCGGCTCTAGCTCCAAGCCCACCAGGAACAACATCATCACCACGCCAAACTCGGCGTAGTGCTGCAAGGCCTGGGTCTCTGCGCCTACCAAACCCAGCGCTGGGCCTATCAAAATGCCCGCCAGCAAGTAGCCCATCACCGAACCCAATTGCAGGCGTTGCGCCAGCGGCACCAGCACGACCGCCGCGCACAGGTAGATGAAGGCTTGGTATAAAAATTCGCTCATAGGTTCTTAACTACGCTGAAAAGAAAAACTACTAATCTGCTCATAGCGCTCGCCAGCTTGGAGCTCGATACTGGGGAAATGCGGGTGCGAATTAGCCGCTGGCCACAATTGCGGCTCCAGGCAAAATCCCGAGAACGGCCGATAAATAGCACCGTTGACGCCAGCGACAACGCTATCGATATTATTGCCCGCGTAGAACTGCAAACCGGGTTCGGTGCTCGCCAAGCGCAGGCTAATCCCCGAATTCGCGCTGCTGACCTGAGCCACCTCGCTCAGTTGCCGCCGCTTCTCGGCCAAGCAATAATTATGGTCGTAGACCACACCCGCCGCTATCGCCGCGCGCAAGCTGCGCGCTTGGCGCAAGTCGTAATCTGTGCCTGCTACTGACGCCACTGCGCCAGTGGGGATGAGGTCGGCGTCTACCGGTAGATAGCTATCAGCGGCGATGCTGAAGCGGTGATCGCGGATGTCGCCGCTGGCATCTAAACAGAAATAGCTATGGTGCGCCAGGTTGCAAACCGTGTCGGCTTGCGCCTCCGCGCTCAAGGTCAATTGCAAGGTCGCGGGCGCCGACAGTAGATACTCGCAGCGCACGCGCACAGCTCCTGGAAAGCCACCGCAGCCATCAGGGTCGACCAGCTCCAAGCGCGCGTAGTCGTCGCCGTAATCCAATAAGTTCCAATTGCGCTTGCTGTAACCATACTTGCCGCTGTGCAAGCAGTGCTTGCCGAGGAAGTTATTATCGAGCTGGTAATCGCGCCCCGCCAAATGCAGCCGCGCGCCGGCTATGCGATTCGCCACGCGCCCGCAATTGGCGCCGTAATGCTGCGAATAGCGCTGGTAGCTAGTAAAGTCGTCAAAGCCCAACACCAGCGAATAATCGCAGCCGTCAAGATAAAGCTGCTGCAGAGCGGCGCCATAGCTGATGATAGCAGCCGAAAGCCCACCCGCCGCCAGTTGCACCCGCTGCACTGGCTCGCCGTCAGCCATGGTGCCAAATTGCTCCGATCTCATATACTAGCCCCGAGTGCGATGGCTATCGGCTTAAGCAACTATCAGACAGCGTCGGCTCTATTGCCGCCTCGGACTCTCTTTCTGTTTTCCATGTCTTGCTGGTGCATCCGCAAATTCTCGCGCTTGACATTACTCATGCTGGCGAGCTTATCAAAAAAGGCATTAGATATTCCGTAGCTGGTCTCAGCTTCGATCTCGCGCATACAAGTCGGGCTGGTTATGTTGATCTCGGTCAGGTAATTGCCGATAACGTCTAAACCTGCGAAGTAGATGCCGCGCTTTAACAGCCATTTACCCACTTTGCGCGCTATAGCCTCTTCGTGCGGCTGTATGGGCATTACTACCCCTTTGCCACCAGCGGCGAGGTTGCCGCGAAATGCGTCCTTGGGCGGTATTCTCGCCAGAGTATAGGGTATGATCTCGCCGTGTATAACCAGAATTCTGCGGTCGCCATCCTCGACTTCGGGCAGGAACATTTGCGCCATCAATATTTGGTTATTAGCCGTAACCGTATCCAGTATGACGCTGTAGTTGGGGTCGCGACGCGACAACAGAAAAATACCCTCGCCGCCCATGCCTTGGATGGGCTTCACCACCACCTCGCTATGCCTATCCATGAACTGCTCCAACTGCGCGCGCGAATTGGTCACCAGAGTTGGCGGCATAAAGTTATAGAAGGTCAGCGTGGTCAGCTTTTCGTTCAGCGAGCGCAGCGCCCGTGGCGCATTAACCACTAGAGCGCCTCTGCGCTCGGCGATCTCCAATAGCTGACAGAGGTTGATGTAGTTCAAATCGACTGGCGGGTCGACGCGCATCAGTATTACATCAAGCTCCGATAAGGGCGCAATATTTTGGTTGTGGATTTGGTAGTAGTCGGGCAATTCGTCCCAGAGCGTGATCTCCTGCAAGTTCGCGTAGACCTCGCCGAGCTCGGCGTAGATATCGTCTGGTTTTATGTAGTAAACATCCCAGCCGGTGCGCTGGGCGGTGATCATTAGTTCAAAACTGGTGTCCTTTTTTA
Organism: Gammaproteobacteria bacterium; assembly: GCA_965229495.1. Classification (GTDB taxonomy): domain Bacteria; phylum Pseudomonadota; class Gammaproteobacteria; order CBDBNL01. The sequence goes on along the minus strand of OZ245880.1, from coordinate 1,512,817 downwards.
TCGTTATGTTCTCTATAGGATCCATTATTACGCCTAGTTTCATGCTTCTGTCCTATGGTGTTGATTGCATTAAAAAAGGCTGCTGAAGCTATGGGTAACTTCAGCAGCCTTCTCGGTCGCAGCGGGGAGCTATGGTATTTTTAATAGCTCACGCGAATAACGTTGGTCCCGACTGCCAGTTTTTATTTTTAGTAGTTAAGAACAGCGCGCCTATTAGCCGCCCAAGACACTTCGTCGCTACCGAGCTCTACTGGCTTGGCCTCGCCAAAACTCACAGTGCTGAGGTTGGCAGCGGGTATGCCTTTTACTCGCAGGTAACGGCCAACAGCCTCGGCGCGGCGCATACCCAGAGCGATGTTGTATTCTTGGGTTCCGCGCTCGTCGGCGTGGCCCTCAACGGTTACTACTAGGCTAGGGTCTTCGGCTATAGCCAAGCCTATGGCTATGGCGTGGGCATCCAGAGCATCAAAGGAGTCGTCTTTCAAATCCGACATATCGAAGTCAAAGAAGAACGACTTTTGCTCAAGCAACTGCTCGGCGCCCTGTAGTTGCGCGGGCACAGTGGAGCGCACAATAGGTTCGGGCTCCGGCTCGGGTTCGGGCTCAGGAGTAACCGGCTCTTCGACTGGTTGTGGCTCTGGTTCGGGCTCCGGCTCTGCTGCTGCAACTTCTTCCGTGCTCGCGACTTCGGTGCTGGCAGTACTGCCCAGGTTCTCTGCCGCCGTTTCTTCTGCTGCTTGCTCGGTGCTCGCCTCAGTAGTTTCTGGCTCTACCTGAACGGTTTCTTCGGTTTCCGGGGTTGGCTGGGGGGCAGCGCAAGCCACGAGCGCTAAGGCGGCTATGACCAGCGTTAATCTATATAAGTAATTCATAAACAAAAATAATCCTAAATATCAAAAGGACGCCAAGCGAAACTGGGCTGACTAATAAACTCTAATAAAGCCTCTCTCTAACTACTGCTGCGGTCGTCAGCTTGCGCCAATAACGCAACTGGAGCAGAGGGTGCGATTGCCGAGGATTATAGGGGAAAATGGCAGCGTGTGTATATCAATTATCTAAAGCTGCGATTTTTTGTTGTGCTTGTTGCGTCTGCCCCGCCAGCAGCAGGTGCAGCTGGTCGCGCGCGCGCTCCAGCTGCGCTAGTAGCGCTGGCAATTCGGTGGCGCTAAAGTCGCTGAGCACGTAATTTTTCACTTGGGCTCGGTCGGTCGATCTGCCGACGCCGACGCGCAAACGCCAGAAATCGCGGCTGCCGAGATGGCGCATAATATCGTTCAGGCCGTTATGTCCGCCCGAGCCGCCGCCGAATTTCAAGCGCAAGCGCGAGCTGGGGAAATCGATCTCGTCGTGCACTACCAGTATTTGCTCGGGAGCAATCTGGAAATAGCGCGCGCAAGGCGCCACCGCTTGACCGCTGAGATTCATATAAGTGCTGGGCTTCAGCAGGTGCGCGCTGCCTTCAGCATGGCGCCAGAGCGCGTACTGCCCGCGCCAGCGCGTGTGCGCGCGTAATTGCAATTGTTGCGCCGCCGCCAACTGGTCGACGAACATAAAGCCGACGTTGTGGCGGTTGTTGCTGTAGTTAGCGCCTGGGTTGCCCAAGCCGACGATTAATTTGATCGCGGTCATCGGCGCTGCAGAGCCATCAGTATCGCCTCTGGAGTCGCTGGAGCGTTCAACTGCACGCGCGCGCCAGCGCCGCCCAAGTGCGCGGCGACGGCGTCTTTGATAGCCATGAATACCGCAAAAGCGAGCACGAAAGGCGGCTCGCCCACAGCCTTGGAGCGATAGATCGTCGGTTGCGAGTTGGGCTTGGCGAATAACTCGACGTCGAATTGCTCTGGGCGCTCGCGCGCCGTGGGTATTTTGTAAGTTGCGGGCGCGTGCGTTTGCAAGCGGCCGCAGTCGTCCCAGTGCAATTGCTCGCAAGTCAACCAGCCGACCCCCTGCACGAAGGCGCCTTCAATTTGCCCGATGTCCACGGCTGGATTTAAGGAAGCGCCGACGTCGTGGACGATCCTGGTGCTGAGTAACTTATATTCGCCGGTCAGAGTGTCGATTATCACCCTGCTCATAGCCACGCCGCAGGCGTAGTAGTAGAAGGGGCGCCCGCGACCTACAGACCTATCCCAATTGATCTTCGGAGTTTGATAATCGCCGACAGCGCTCAAGCTTAGGCGCGCATCCAAAGCTGATCGCACCAGCTCGGCGAAGCTCAGGCTGTGTTCGCCAGCAGCGATTTGGTTATCTCTGAACATCACTACGCTCGTGCTCGGCAGATGCCAGAGTTGCCGCGCCCAAGCGCTCAATCGTTGCTTGAGTTGCCGCGCCGCGTCCCGCGCTGCCATGCCGTTCAAATCCGAGCCCGACGAAGCCGCAGTCGCCGAGGTGTTGGGTATTTTGGCAGTATTGGTCGTCATCGGTCGAATACGCTCCAGGCTGATGCCGAGCTCTTCTGCCACTACCTGCGCCACTTTGACGAACAAGCCTTGTCCCATCTCGGTGCCGCCGTGGTTGAGCTGCACGCTGCCGTCGCCGTAGATATTGATAAGCGCGCCGGCGCGGTTGTACTTGGTGAGCGTGAACGATATGCCGTATTTCACTGGCGTCAGCGCTAAGCCCTGCTTGAACTGCTGATTGCGCTTATTGAAGCGCTGTACTTGCTGGCGCATCTGGCGGTATGCGCCGCTGGTGTAGAGCTGCTGGAACATGGGGCGCAAAAAGCCAGTCTCGACTTTTTGCCCGTAGTGCGTCAGGTTGCGACCAGCGCCGCCGTAGAGGTTGCGCCGCCGCACTAGCACTGGGTCGAGACCCAAGTGGCGCGCGACGTCGTCGATAACTTGCTCGACCAGATACACGCCCTGCGGACCGCCGAAGCCGCGGAAGGCGGTGTTGCTGCAAGTATTGGTCATCACGCGCGCGCCGGTAACGCGCATGTGCGGGATGCAATAGGCGTTGTCGACGTGTAGCATCGCTCTGTCGACCACTGGATTGGTCAGGTCATTGCTCCAGCCGCCGTTCGCCAGCAGCAGCGCATCCAGCGCCAGGATGTCGCCGCGCTCGTTGAAAGCTACTTGAGCTCGATACACGAAGGGATGGCGTTTGCCGGTTGTCTGCATATCCTGATCGCGGTCCAAGCGTAGTTTCACCGCCCTACCGGTACGCTTAGCCGCCAGCGCCGCCAGGCAGGCTATGAACGTTGCTTGGGTTTCCTTGCCGCCGAAGCCGCCGCCCATGCGCCGCACGCGGACGTTGACTTGGTTTACGCTGATGTTGAGCACCCGCGCCACCATCTGCTGCACCTCGCTCGGGTGTTGGGTGGCGCTGATGACTTCCAGTTCGTCGTCCTCGCCAGGTATGGCGAGGGCTACTTGCCCCTCCAAGTAAAAATGTTCCTGCCCGCCTATCTGGTATTCAAGCTCGAGCACTCGCGGCCCGCGCTCGAGCTGGCGCTGCACGTCGCCTTTGCTGAAGGTCAGGTCTGGGCTCAGCAGCTTGCCTTGTTCGTAGGCTAGGATTGGGTCGAGCAGCGGCGTGAGCTCTTGATAGCGCGCGCGTGCGCGCAGGCTGGCGCAGCGCGCTTGTTGTACAGAGTCGGCGATTACTAGGGCGATGACCTGACCGTGGTAGTGCACCTCGTCCTCTGCCAGCAAGGGCTCGTCGGCAATTATCGAGCCGACATCGTTGACCCCAGGCACGTCTTGGGCTTGTAAGACGCAGCGTACTCCTGGGCTATCGAGGGTGGCGCTCAGGTCTAAGTCGAGTAATTTGCCGCGCACGACGCTGCTGGTGATCAGGTCGGCGTGCAGGCAACCCTCTGGCGCGGCGATATCGTCGGCGTAGTCGGCGGCGCCGCGCACGTGGCGAGCAGCGCTATCGTGAGCTTTACTGCTGCCGACGCTAGCTCTATGAGCCGCAACTGCTTTGATCTGAGGCGCCGAGGCTTGATTGGCAGACATGGTCAAGACAGCGCCGCTAGTTGTTGCCTTCGCGCGAGTTCGTAGAGTTGGCTGCAGCCGCTGTGCTCGCGCTCCAGGTAAATTTTGGCCACAAGGTTGCTCGCCACCAGCATTCGATAGGCGGCAGAGGCGCGCATATCGCTGATGGGCGTGAAATCCTGCGCCAATAACTCTGGCACCTCATCGGCTTGACAAGCGGCGAGCTCACGACCGAGCAGCCATTGCTCGAGCGCGTGGGCGCGCTGCGGTATCGCCGCCATGCCGCCGAAGGCTATGCGGATCGAGCTGATGGTCTCGCCTTGCTGGCGCCAACGACACGCCATGAGCGCCGCGCTAATATCCTGGTCGAAGCGCTTGCTGATCTTGTAGGCACGGAAGTGCTCGTCGGCGCGCAAGGCTGGTAAGCGCAGGCTGCGTATTATCTCGTCGGGGCGCAGGGCGGTCTTTTGGTAATCCAGGAAAAAGTCTTCGAGCTCGAGTTCGCGCTCTCCGCGCACGCTGGCGACTTGCAGCTTGCCGCCGAGCGCCAAAAAACCGGGCGAGCCGTCGCCCACTGGCGAGGCGTTGGCGATATTGCCGACGACGGTGCCGCTGTTGCGTACTTGCTGCGCGCCCCAACGGTACAACAAAGCGCCCAGGGCTGGGAAGTAATCGCCCAAGGGTTCGTGTGCTTCAGCGTAAGCGACGTTGGCGCCGATGATGAGTTCGTCCTCGCTGCATTCGATAAAGCTCAGTTCTTCGACTTGGTCCAGGAATATCAGCTTTGCCAGCTCGCGGCGTTGCTTGGTTATCCACAGGCCGACGTCCGTAGCGCCGGCCACGAGCACGGCGTCGGGGTGTTGGCTGCGAATTTGCAGTAATTCGGCGGTGCTTTGCGGCGTCCAGCACTGTTGACCAGACGTGGTCGATTGTGCGCTACTGGGCTTGATTTGGCGCAACTGCTGCAGCATCGACGCGCTTTGCGCGCTGATGTGGTCGGCTTCGCTGCCTTGCAAGGCAGATCGGGCCGCTTGCATAATGCTGCGGTAACCAGTGCAGCGGCAGAGGTTGCCAGCGATGGCGTCTTCGATGGCGTTGTCGTCTACGGCTGCGGCTTGCTGGTAGTACAGCGGGTACAGCGCCATGATAAAGCCTGGGGTGCAAAAGCCGCACTGCGAGGCGTGGGCGTCGACGAAGGCTTGTTGCAGCGGGTGCAGGTCTTGCTGCTGCGCCAGGTAATCGATAGTTATCACCCACTTGCCGTGTAGCATCGGTAGCAGCAATATGCACGAGTTGACGCTGCGTAACTTTAATTTATCTCCGTCAATAGTCGCCAGCGCCACGGTGCAGGCGCCGCAATCGCCCTCGGCGCAACCTTCTTTGCTGCCGGTAAGGCGCAAATTCAGCCGCAAATAATCCAGCAGAGTCTCAGTGGGCGCGTAATCGTCCAGCCGTACTTCTTTATCATTGACAAAGAAGTGTAGGCAGCTCATTGGTCGCTATCTCGGTTGCTCTAGCACTAGGTTAATGACGGCGCGGCGGTTGACGGCGCGTTCGATGCTGGTGCGCGAGCCGTTGAGCAGGTCGCCGTCGGCGCGCCACCGCGGCAGGATGCGGTTCTCAGTTATGCCCTGGCGCACGAGGAAGTTATAAATGCGCAAGGAACGCCGCGCCGAAATCTCGCGGTTGAAGCGACCGCGCGCGATGGGGTCGATGATTTGCAGATTAGCTTCAGAGTGCCCGATTATCTCGACGCGGTAGAAGGGGTTTTGTTTCAATATCTCGACCAGGTCGAGCAGCTTGATGCGCTGGATGGTATTAAAGTACGAGCTGCTCTCGCCGAAGTAGACCACGTTTTTATTGCGGACATCGCCGAGGATGGCGAATTCGCTCAGGCCGCGGAGCTCTCCCGGGAAAGCACCCAAGGGCGTCAAAGCTGTGCCTGGCAATCCTAGCTCTTGCTGCTGTTGGCGTAGTAATTCTTCGGCCTCTAGCCGCGTTTCTTCCTCTTGCTCTTCGCGCAGCTTTTCGGCCTCCGCCTCTTCCTCAGCCTGCTCTTGCGCTTCCAGAGCTTCCTCTTCGGCGCGGATCGCCTCTTCCTCTGCCAGTTGCTCGGCGAGAGTTTTCGCCGTTATCGTGGTCCATTCGCCGAAATCCTGGAAGACGTACTCAGCCCCGATGTTCAGGCTTTGATCGTAAAAATACCTGGTGCCTTGGGGGACAGCGTCGTTGAGGTCGAAATCCAAGGAGTATTCCAAGCGGAAGCGAATGCGTCCGTCGAGTAGCCAGGGGAAATTAGGGTCGATGAGCACGCCGTAGGCGTTGCTGATGCCGAGGTTGGTCGAGGAACCGCTGACCGTGCCGCCAGCCAGAGTGGTACCAGTGAAGCGATCGCCTAAGTCGTAATCGTTGCTGATTATGCTGGCGCCACCGGCGATGTAGAGGTTGAGCAGTTGGCGGGTGTCGGTGTTGTAGACGATGAAATCTGTGCCCAGGATCGTTTGCGAATAGGTCGACAGGTTGTTCATCTCGTTGAACGCCAACTTGAATTTCGCCGAGATTCTCGGTGAGAAATCGCGTCCCAGGAACAGAGCATAGCCGCTACCGCTATCGGCGCTATTGCTGCTATTCATCAACCGGTTTTTGTCAGTTGTTATCTGGCTGGTGTAAAAGCCGGCGAAGTAGTTATCGCCGCGCAGGAAAACTTCGTTAGCGTTGACCTCGCCGTCCTCGAGTTCGTCTTCAGCGTAAACCGACGCAGTTAGCGCTAATAGCAATAATGGCAACCAGAATACCTGGCGAACCGGAGCGATAAATTTATTACTATTTTTCATAGCGAGTTAATTCGGCTGGTGTGCATTTGAGCTGAGTTCGCTGAGCTAAGCAGCCTTAAACATGATTGATGCACGGGCGACGCTGATTATTTTACAAGTTGATGATTTTATTTTTAGGTAAACAAGTTTTTTTCATAATGGCGACAGTCACGATAAGGCTAAGGTAGCTTGGTGGTTTTGCTGAATTAACTCGGCAGCATGATTTGTTACATCGCCATAGCCGTCAGTTCGCCGCCGGCGAGGCGGTAGCTGCGGTTGCAGCGGCTTGCGAGCTGGGTGTCGTGGGTTACTAGCACCATTATCGAATCGCTGTTTTGTCCGAGGTCGAGTAGCATCGCGCTGATGTCGGCGCCGGTGCTTTCGTCGAGGTTGCCCGTGGGTTCGTCGGCGAAGAGTATCTGCGGGCGGGTGACGAAGGCGCGCGCGATGCCGACGCGCTGTTGCTCGCCGCCGGATAGTTGCTGCGGATAATGGTGCGCGCGTTGCTCCAGGTTGACCGACGCTAGCCACTGCAAGGCTTGGGCGCGGGCGTTGGCTGTGCCCTTCAGTTCCAAGGGTAGCATGACGTTCTCCAGCGCGGTCATGCTCGGCAACAGCTCGAAGCTCTGGAAGATGAAGCCGACTTGCTCGGCGCGCAGCCGACAACGACTTTCTTCGTCCATGGCGGTTATGTCCTGCCCATTCAGTAAAATCCGTCCCGAGCTCGGTAAGTCGAGGCCGGCGAGCAGGCTCAGCAGCGAGGTTTTGCCGCTGCCCGAGGCGCCGACGATGGCGGCGGATTCGCCCGAGTTGACGCTTAAATTAACTTTGCGCAGCACTTGCAATTGCTGCTTACCACCAAATTTTTTCTCAAGGTCTATGCACTGTAAAACTGTTTTCATATTTTGTTTGCTGCTTATTGCTCCGTATTCGTATTCCTACGCTCAAGGTATTTTAGTGCTGGGCGATAGCCTGAGCGCGGGCTATGGCTTGAAGAGCGGGGACGGTTGGGTGGACTTATTGCAGGAGCGTCTAGGTCCAGCTTGGCAAATCGATAACGCTTCTATCAGCGGCGCGACTACCGCCAATCCCCTGGATTATATAGACCAGAAGCTCGCCGCCAAACCCGCCATTGTTATTATCGCTCTCGGTGGCAACGATGCTTTGCGCGGTTTTCAGCTGAGTACGGTTTCGGCTAATCTGAGCGAGCTCATTGTCAAATCTCAAGCCCAGGGCGCCGAGGTGCTGCTGGCGGGTATCGACGTTCCGATCAATTACGGTAACCGCTATCGGCAGGCTTTGCGCGCGATGTACGAGCAATTGGCGACCGACCACGATATTCAATTATTACCCTTTTTGCTGGAGGGTTTTGCCGAGCAACGCCGCTATTTCCAGGCCGACGGTATTCACCCGAATGCCGAGGCGCAAACTATGATTTTGGCTAATGTTTGGCAGCTATTAGAGGTGATGGTGGCTCGGGTGAGTTCTTGATTAGAGACTTTGGCAAAAATCGCTCTTTTTGCACGCGGTCTCAGCAATATGCAAAGTTCTTGATTTAGATCGACAGTCCTAACCTCTGCGGCACGTATTGCTCTGTGGATGTGCTGCTGGTCTGGTCGGCGTAGCGGCTTTGGCTGATCTCCGAGCTGATCCAGTCGCGGAAATGCTTGTGGCTGTTGTCGCGCCAACACAGGTAATAGGCAAAATCGTCGGGTATTTTGTTCGCCAGCGGGCTGACGAGGCTTTCGTCGATCTCGTCTTCGTGCAATAGACCGACGCCCTCCGCTGCCAGCAAGGCTTTGTGCAGCGCTATATCGTCGCGGAAGAACAACTCTCGCGAGCTATTGGGGTAGGGCGTGCCCATGGTATGGAACCAAAGCTGCCACAACGAGCGGTTGCGTTTGTGCAGCAGCGAATGATTGTGCAGGTCTTCGACATCCTGGATGCCGCGCACGCCGGCGGCGAGGCTGACGTCGCACACTGGCACCGATTCCTCGGCGAACAGGCGCTGGTAGTAGACGCCGCTTTGTCGAGCCGAGTTGGTGAAGACTATCGCCATATCGACGGCGTCGTCTTCGGGGAATTTATCCAGCAGCGGGTAGTTGATGATGTGCACTTTGCTGGTTTCGCTCTCGGGATAAAAATCCAAGTGATCGCTCAGCCAGGGCTCGAAGGGGCTGATGGTGGCGACTACCAGCTGCGGTTTGCGCGCGCGTTCGCGCAACAGTTCGCTGGCTTCTATCAGGTGGGCGAAGCTCTGCAACACGGCGTCGTAGAGCAATTTGCCTTGGGGCGTGAGCGTTACCTGGCGGTCGCGCGTGAATAGCTTTTGCTGGTAGAAGTTCTCCAGCATCTTTATCTGATGGCTGATCGCCGATTGCGTGATGCCCAATTCCTGAGCCGCCTCGCTAAAGCTATGCAAGCGAGCGACAGCCTCAAAGTGGCGCAGGGATTTCAGCGGGGGTAAATTGCGGTTCATACTTAAGACAAAGCTCCACTCGGTTGGCGCTGGTTTGACGAGGCTCAAGGTAGCCGCTGCGGCTGGGTGCTTTGACAGCATAGCGCCCAAAGTTTGAAAAGCCCGAGCCTGGCTACAGAGCCTGCGGTTAAAATCCTGGGCTCTGCGCTTGAGCTGGCGCAGAGCAAAATATTACGTCATCATCCACAACTTATCTCGCCATGAAAGCTGCGCAAATACGCCAAAAATTTATCGAGTTCTTCGTCGAGCGCTCGCACGAGCACGTGCCATCCTCGGCGCTGGTGCCCAATAACGACCCGACTCTGCTCTTCACCAATTCCGGCATGGTGCAGTTCAAGGGCGTGTTCTTAGGCTTGGAGCGGCGGCCGTACCAGCGCGCGGTGACCGCGCAACGCTGTATGCGCGCTGGCGGCAAGCACAACGATCTGGACAACGTCGGTTACACTGCGCGCCACCATACTTTCTTCGAGATGCTCGGTAATTTCAGCTTCGGCGACTATTTCAAAGAGCAAGCTATAGCCAACGCTTGGGAGTTCGTAACCCAGCAGTTGGGGCTGGAGCCGCAGAAGCTATTGGTAACCGTGCACCACAGCGACGAGGAAGCGGCACGGATTTGGCACGAGCAAATCGGCGTGCCCAAAGAGCGCATCATTTACTTAGACGAAAGCAATTTCTGGCAGATGGGCAACACTGGACCTTGTGGGCCTTGCAGCGAGCTTTTTTACGACCACGGGCCTGGGGTGGCTGGCGGTCCGCCAGGGAGCCCGGACGAGGACGGCGACCGCTATATTGAGATTTGGAATCTGGTGTTCATGCAATTCGAGCGCAACGAGGACGGCTCTATGGTGCCGCTGCCGAAGCCATCGGTGGATACTGGCATGGGCTTGGAGCGGGTGGCGGCGGTGCTGCAGGGCGTGCACAGCAATTACGAGACCGATCTATTCGCAGGCTTGCTAGATAAGCTGCAAGCTATCACTGGCAACGACCAGCGCCATAACTCGGGACACCACGTGATAGTAGACCATATCCGCGCCAGCGCCTTTATGATCGCCGACGGCATAATCCCTGATAACGCTGGTCGGGGTTATGTGCTGCGGCGGGTTATCCGTCGCGCCTTGCGCCACGGGCACAAACTCGGGGTGCGGCGCGAGTTCTTTGCCGAGCTGCTGGAGCCGTTGTTCGCCGAGATGGGGCCGAGCAATCCGCAACTGCTGGAGCTCAAGCAACGCATCGAGCACACCATTAGCAGCGAGGAGCGCCAGTTCTTGAGCACCTTGGAGCAGGGCATGAGCACGCTGGAGAAGGAGCTCAAGCGGGTGGTGGGCGCGCGGCTTGACGGGCGCACGGCTTTTCGTTTGTACGATAGTTGTGGCTTTCCTTTGGATTTGACCCAGGACGTCTGCCGCGAGCGCGGCATCAGCGTCGACGTCAAAGGCTTTGAACTGGCGATGCAAGCACAACGCGAACGCGCCCGCGCTACCAGTAACTTCCAAGTGCATAGCCTGAAAGTCGATAGCTCGCTGCGTAGCGAGTTCGTCGGTTATAACAATACTACTAAGCAGAGTAAGGTCAGCGCGCTCTATGTCGACGAGCGTAAAGTCGACGAGCTGCACGCCGGCAGCGATGCTATCGTGGTGCTCGACGAGTGTCCCTTCTATCCCCAGAGCGGCGGGCAATTGGGCGATAGCGGGATGCTCTTTGCCGATGGCGCCGAATTTGAGGTGCGCGATTGTCAGCGTCAGGCCGATGCTTTGCTGCTATTTGGCAAGATGCTCGGCGGTAGCCTCAAGCGGCGGCAACTGGTGCAAGCTCAGGTAGACTCTGAGCGCCGCCGCCAGATAGCCGCTCACCACAGCGCTACCCATTTGCTGCACGCGGCTCTGCGTTCGGAGCTTGGCGCTCATGTCGAGCAGCGCGGCTCGATGGTCAGCGCCGATAGGTTGCGCTTTGATTTCACCCATTCGAAGCCTTTGGATGGCGGGCAGTTGGCGCGCGTGCAGAGGCTGGTGAACGAGCAAATCCGCGCCAATAGCGTGGTCAACACGCGGCAAATGAAGAAAGAAGAGGCTTTGAAAGCTGGGGCTATGGCGCTATTCGGCGAGAAGTACGACGACGACGTGCGCGTGGTGCAGATGGGCACCAAGAGCGCCGGGCGGAGCTTTTCTTTGGAGCTTTGCGGTGGCACCCACGTTAGCCGTACTGGTGATTTGGGTAACTTTTATTTGCTGAGCGACGCGCCGGTGGCAGCGGGTATCCGTCGGGTCGAGGCTCTGACTGCGGCTTCGGCCGGGCAACAGCAACAGCAGCAGCAGGAGTTATTGCACGAGTTGAGCGCTCTCGCCAAGATCGGCGATTGGCGCGAGCTCGGCGCTAAATTTGCCAAGCTGCAGCAGGACTTGAAGAGCTCGCAACGCGACAACGAACGCTTGCGAACCCAAGCTTTGCAAGCGCAAGCGCGGCAGATGCGCAGGGATTTTGCCGAGTGCGGAGGCGTGGAATTGCTGGTGCGGTGTGTCGACGTGTCGGAAGCGAGCGCGTTGCGCGTGCTTGCCGACGATCTCAAGTCTGGGCGGTCGAATGCTGTGGTGGTGTTAGTAGGTGGTAGTTCGGATAGTAGGCATCTGCTGTGTGCTTGTAGCAAGGCTTTGAGCGCGAAGCACAATATGCGCTCGTTGCTTGGCGAGATTAACGCGGCGTACGGCGGCAACGGCGGTGGTCGGCCGGATTTTGCCACTGGTGGTTTGCAGCGCGCGCCCGAGGTGGAACAGCTACGGCAGTTGGTGCAGAATTGGTTAGAGGCTGGGTGAGGCTTTGGCTGCTGATGATTTGGGCTTATTGTCGGCGCGTTTTGCCACGAGCGCGGCGACGCTGGAGCAATGCCCGAACGATAGTCTCGGCGAGGTGGTTTTTCTCGGTCGTTCCAATTCGGGTAAGTCGAGCAGCATTAACGCAGTCTGCGGCCAGCGCGCCTTGGCGCGCACCAGCCGAACCCCGGGGCGGACGCAACTGCTGAATTACTTTGACCTGGGCGCGTCGCTGTATTTGGTCGATTCGCCAGGCTTTGGTTACGCCCGCGTTAGCCAGGCGCAAGTGCGGATTTGGCGGCGCGAGTTGGAGCGTTATTTGCGTAACCGAGCGCAACTGCGCGCGGTGGTGTTAGTGAGCGATATTCGCCAAGCGCCAGCGCCTTTCGACGCTAATTGTCTGCAATGGGCGCGGCAAATCCAGTTGCCGTGTTTGTGGTTACTGAACAAGAGCGATAAATTAAAGCAGGGCGAACGCGCACGCAAACTGCGCGAGTTGACCAGTGCTTATCCCGAGACGCATCGGGTGATTTTCTCGGCGTTGCGTGGGCAAGGCTTGGAGGCAGCGCGTTCAGAGTTAAGCGCCTTGATGGCGTAGCCAGGCTATAAGGTCGCGGGGATTGTCGGCGTTAAATTCCGGATAAATCTCGGCGGCCAGGCGTTTGCCGAGTTCGACTCCCCATTGGTCGAAGGGGTTGATGTTGAGCAGGTAGCCGAGGAGGGCAGTGCGGTGTTCGTAGAGAGCGAGCAGGGCTCCGAGGTTGTGGGGGTTGAGCTCGGGTAGGCAGATTATGCTGCTGGGTTTATTGCCGGGCACGCGGGCGTAGCTGTGTTCGGATTCGGCTCCCAGAGCTAGAGCCTCGGCTTGGGCGATGGCGTTGGCGAGTAGCTGTCGATGCATGTCGCGGCTGGCGAATTCTTGCTCGGGGCTGCGTGCGCAAACGACGAATTCGCAGGGGATGAGTCGGCCGCCTTGGTGCAGGAGCTGGTGGTAGGCGTGTTGACCGTTGGTGCCTTCGCCGCCGAAGATGACCATGCCGCCCGGGTGGGGCAGGGGCTGGTTGTTGGTGTCGACGCTTTTGCCGAGGCTTTCCATGCTCAATTGCTGATAGTAGTCGCTGAAGCTGCGGAGGCGGTTGCTGTAAACCAGTAACGCCTGGCAGCTAACCGAGTGCGCGCGCATGTAGTAGTGATCGAGTAGTGCTAGTATCATCGGCATACTCGTGGGCGAGCTGAGGGCGTGTGCGTCGAGTGCGCGCGCGCCTGCGAGCAATTGCTGGAAAGCTGCTGGCCCTGCGTGTAAAACAAAAGGTAGAGCCATTGCCGACCACAGCGAGAAGCGACCGCCGACGGTATTGGGGATTTGTAATATTTGCTTGTTGTCAAAACCAAGGGCTTGTGCGCGGTCGGGGCGCGCGGTGATCGCGAGGGCGTTGCGTAATTCGGGAAGGTTGCGAGCTTGTAGCAACGAGCGGATAGAGTTGAGGTTGGCTTGCGTCTCTAAGGTGCTGAAGGATTTGCTGGCTACTCCCCAGAGGGTGCGTTCTAAGTTGAGCTTGGGTAATAGTTGTGCTAGTTCTTGCGGGTCGACGTTGGCGAGGAAGTGTACGCGAACGGCCGAGGGCGCTGGCGCTATGGCTTCGCACAATAGGCGCGGGCCGAGATAAGAGCCGCCGATGCCGATGTGGACGTAGTCGCTGTAGGCTTTGCCGGTGTGGTTGCTAAGCTCGGTGCTGGCGATTTGCCGAGCCAGCTCTAGCATATAATTATTGCTCACCACCGCATCAACGCCTACAGAACCTGGAGTGCCCCGCAAGCAGCTATGAGTCGCCGCCTGAGCCTCGCTACCATTGACAATCTCGCCGTTGCACTGCGCTTGCAAGCGCTGGAATGCGCGCTCGGCTGCCGAGCTCGTGCGTAGCTGCTGCCACAATTGGGCGCTGAGGTAATGGCGGCTGTAGTCGAGCAGTAAGCCTGCGGCTTGAAGGTGGTAATGTTGGTAGCGCTGCGCTTCGTTCAAAGCACTTTGCAGGTTGTGGCCTTGCCACAGCGCTCGCAGCTCTGGAAGTGTTGGTTGGTCGGGCATATGTTGTTGGCTGTGGTCTGGTTTGGAAATCGCGCCCATGCTAACGATGACATCACGCAGAGTTTGTCTAATTCGCAAAATAATGCCTACCACGAGTTGGGCTGGGTGCCGAATCGATTGCTGGGTGACCTAGCTCCCAATCCTATTTGTTGCGGTCGCTATTTACGCCACGGCTTTGAGCCAGTAACCGACCAGCGCCTGCTATTTCAGAGCCTCAACTTCGAGGGTAATCAGACTCATGGTTGGTTTGGTGGAGAGGTGCGCTTGCGGAGCGAGAGCGCGATGTTGGTGAGTAGGGATTTGCTCTACGAACGTGCTTCTGGTCGATTGCAATTGCAATATCCGAGCGCCCTGTATAGAGACGACGTAGCCATAACTCTGGATAATGGTAGCTTGTCGACTAGTGAAAAAAATCTCATTGGTTCATCGGCAGATTTCGTTTTGGCTGATCGCCATTTTCGCGGCGTCGGCGCGAGTATTGATTATTCCTGGGAAGACGAATATTTAACACTTAAGGGTGGGATGGTTACCTATTGCGCTCCCGACGATTCGGCGTGGAGTATCCGTGCTAGCAGTATCCATCTGGATTTGGTTGAGCAACGTGGCTACGCCTACAACATGCGCTTTAACCTGGGGCCAATACCGATCATATATGCGCCTTTCTATACTTTCCCGCTGCATTCGCGGCGCGAGAGCGGTTTGCTGGATCCGCAAATATGGCAGTCTAATCGTCATGGCTTTGTCTACCATCAACCCTACTACCTCAACCTCGCGCCCAATTACGATTCCACTTTATACCTAACGTCGATGACCAATCACGGCGCTATGACCAGCGTCGAGGGGCGGCTATTGACTGGCCTAGGCTCGTCTTTTCTGGGCTATTCGCACCTGGATAGTGATAGCAGCGCCAGTGTTGATTTGCCCAGCGCTACTCGTAGTTACCTGACTTTGCGCCAGAGCGGGCAGTTATTAGGTGGTAATCTGTCTTACGGCGCGCGTTGGGACGAAGTCAGCGATATTGATCAGCTAGACGATGTGCCGAATATTTTTGGTCAAGACGCTGCCGACACTGTGCCTCGGCGAGCCTCTTTCAGTTACACGGGCGATTTTTGGAGCTTGAACTCAGCTTGGCAAGACTATCAAATAGCCGATTCTGTCGCCGTAACTGACTATCCATATTCTTATCAGCCGCGGGCGCGCCTGCAAAGCTCGGAGCTCGCCGGCTTCAGCTATAGCCTCGACTACATGAACTTTGGTCGCGATATTCAAGACGAGTTGAGCGAGTCGCAACTGGCGAACGGTGATGCTATTAACGGTGAAAGATCCAATCAAAGTTTGAGCTATAGCTACAGGCAAGCGCGTAGCTGGGGCTTCGCTAGCTTCACCGGATATGGTCATAAGCAATCGTACCGTTTGCGCGACCAGGGCGATATCCCATCTCGTAGCGATAACTATTATCGCCAACTAGAGATTGATAGCGGGTTGATTTTTGCCCGCGAGCTCGCCTCGGGTAGTAGTCAAAGCCTGGAGCCGCGCTTGTACTACGCCTATAGTCCTTTTGTCGATCAGAATGCTCTGCCCGATATTGATAGTTCGTTGAGCTCCCCTAGCTTGGGTAGCATCTTTCGCCCTAACTCTTTCACAGGTGGTGATCGTTTCGAGGATAGCGACCGTTTGAGCGTAGGTTTAAGCTCGGAGGTGCGCACCGCCACTGGCAGTAGGCTTTGGCTCGGCGAGCTGGGTCGGGCTTATTATCTACAGCCACGGCGGGTGACCTTAGACGCCGACGATAGCGAGCAGCAGCAGAGTTTTGCCAATACTCGACCGCAATCGCCAGTGTTTGGCCGTTCGACCTTTTTGCCTAATCCTAATTGGCGAGTTATTGTTGATGCTGCTTGGCACCAAAACTATAGCACCTTGCTCAACCAAGCCCTGAGTCTGAACTACAACCAAGCTGAATTTGGCCTATGGAGCTTGAGCTACAGCAGAAAGCTGGGCGAAGACGACGAAAGCGTCGATGAGCAAAGCGACACCACGCTGATTAAAAATCTGGGCGAGCAAGTTAAAGTCTTCGCGCGTTGGCGTTACAACCTGGAGGAGCGGCAAGAGCAGCAATTGCTCCGTGGTCTGGAGTATCAAAGCTGTTGCTGGCGTCTGCGCTTGGGCGCCTACACCAACCTAACCGAAGAGGACGACGAGGCAGTGTACGACCGCGGCTGGGCGCTGCAATTTAACTTTACTGGCCTTACGTCGATCAATTACGACCGCGACCGCGAGGACAACGAGCGTTTGAAATCTGGCATCGAGAGCGTTTTTAATGGTATTCCGGGGTTGTAGCTTGGGTGGTCTGCGCTGGTGGCAAGACTTGATTGTTGTCTGGGGCGCGAGTTGGCAAAATTGCCGGATGGTACGGAATAGGTAGCTACAATTGCGCCGCTAGCTTAGGTGGTCTTGGATTGATTTGCTCACGGTTTGCGCGTAGGCGGCGGGCGGCAGTTGTTGTTATGTGGTCGTCGCATAAATTATTGATTTTATAATATATGCTGTTTGGGGTAGGGCGGTAGCGTGTTTAAAGGTGGTTTACTCACTGTAGTTAAGTGCAGGCATGTATGCTAAAGATTTTGGAACTGATGCTTGGCAGCGTGTTATCGCGAAGCAATGTTAATAAAGGTCAATATCTGGCATGACTAGAAAGCTGATCAGCTTCGACTGGGCGATCAAAAAGATCCTGCGTAGCAAGGCTAATTTTGCTATTTTGGAGGGCTTTTTGTCCGAGCTGCTGTATACCGATATCAGCATTTTGGAAATTCTAGAAAGTGAAAGCAACAAGGAATCGCGAGACGATAAATCCAACCGGGTAGACATCAAAGTCAAAGATGCAGATGGTAAGTTGTACATCATCGAAGTGCAGTATTCGCGCGAGTTCGATTATTTGCAAAGAATTCTGTTCGCTAGCTCTAAGGTAATCACCGAGCACTTTCCCGAGGGCAAAGCCTACTCTACAATCAGCAAGGTAATCTCGGTAAACATCCTGCACTTCGACTTAGGCGGCGGCGATGACTATATCTACCACGGAACCACTCGTTTTATTGGCGTACATAGTCAAAAGGAACTGCAGCTTAGCGCGGAGCAAAAATTGCTCTATAGCGTAGATCACACTTCCGATTTATACCCGGAGTACTACTTGATTGAGTTGGGCAATTTCGACGATGTAGCGCGCAATACCTTGGATGAATGGATCTACTTTCTTAAGAACGAGGATATAAAGCTAGACTTTAGCGCCAAAGGGTTATCGGCAGCCAAAGAGACCCTGGATATGCTAAAGATGAGCCCGTCCGAGCGGCGAGCGTATGATCGCTACCAAGAGCAGCTTCATGATAAAGCTAGCATGTACGAATCAACCTACTTGATAGGTGAGGTAAAAGGCTTCACTAAGGGCCATGCTGAAGGCAAACATGAAGCTAATCACCATACCGTTTTACAATCCTATAAGAGAGGTTTGGCGATCGAAACCATAGCAGATATCACCGGCCTGTCCGTAGCAGCAGTGCAAAAAATTTTGCGCGAGGAAGGTATTGAGTAGGGCGCTAGCAAAAGCAGAGCTGTTTGTTAGAATGCATAAATCTCGTACATTTTGTTTAAAATCATGAAATCGATTTTTTTGGAGAAAACAATGAACAAAATCATAATCACAGCTCTGCTAAGCATCATAAGCTTCGGTCTATCGGCCGAGCCAGTAAACGTCAACAGCGCCAGCGCTGAGGAAATAGCAGCAGCGTTGAAAGGCATCGGCATGAGCAAAGCCACTGCCATAGTCGAGCACCGTGAGAGCAACGGTGACTTCACTAGCGTAGAGCAGCTACTAGACGTCAAGGGCATAGGCATGAAAACCCTGGAAGGCTTCCGCGCTGACGTGCTGCTATCAGACGATGCTAACGCTACCCAGTAGCTAATTTAAGCAGTGCGGACGCGGTATCGGCTATATGACTAGAAAGCTGATCAGCTTCGACTGGGCGATCAAGAAGATCCTACGTAGCAAAGCTAACTTTGCCATTCTGGAGGGCTTTTTATCCGAACTGCTGTACACCGATATCAGCATTTTGGAAATTCTGGAAAGCGAAAGCAACAAGGAGTCACGAGACGATAAATCCAACCGGGTAGACATCAAGGTCAGAGATGCAAATGACAAGTTGTATATCATTGAAGTGCAGTATTCGCGCGAGTTCGATTATTTACAAAGGATACTTTTCGCTAGCTCTAAGGTGATTACCGAGCACATGCCCAAGGGCAAAGCCTACTCTACAGTCAGCAAGGTAATCTCGGTAAACATTCTGCACTTTGACTTAGGCGGTGGTGATGACTATATCTATCACGGCACCACTCGTTTTATCGGCGTACATAGTCAAAAGGAGCTACAGCTAAGCGCGGAGCAAAAATTGCTCTACAGCGTAGATCACACTTCTGATTTATATCCAGAGTACTACCTAATTGAGTTGCGCAACTTCGACGATATGGCGCGCAATACCTTGGACGAATGGATCTACTTTCTTAAGAACGAGGATATAAAGACAGACTTTAGCGCCAAAGGGTTATCGGCAGCCAAAGAGACCCTGGATGTGCTCAAGATGAGCGCGTCCGAGCGGCGAGCCTACGATCGCTACCAGGAGCAGCTTCATGATAAAGCTAGCATGTACGAATCAACCTACTTGATAGGTGAGGTAAAAGGCTTCACTAAGGGGCATGTGCAAGGTCATGCTGAGGGTATAGACGAAGGCAAGCGTCAAACCATTGTTCCTGCCTATCAGAGCGGTGTAGCGATTGAAGTCATAGCAGACTTCACTGGTTTGTCTATTGATACGGTTAAGGCGATCTTGCGCGAGGCAGGCATTGAGTAGGGCGCTAGCAAAAGCGGAGCTGTTCGTTAGAATATCCAAAGTCTCCAGACGAGCAAAGCCGTTGTAACCAGCTAAATAATGGAACAAAGGTGATGCATAACAAGCAAAATCAATAATTTGGACAAACTAATGAACAAAATCATAATCGCAGCGCTGCTAAGCATCATAAGCTTCGGTCTATCGGCCGAACCAGTAAACGTCAACAGCGCCAGCGCTGAGGAGATAGCTGCAGCGTTGAAAGGCGTCGGCATGAGCAAAGCCACTGCCATCGTTGAGCATCGTGAGAACAACGGTGAATTCACCAGCGTTGAACAATTACTGGACGTCAAAGGCATTGGCATGAAAACCCTGGAAGGCTTCCGCAGCGATGTGCTATTGTCGGACGATGCTAACGCTACGCAGTAGCTGCACACCGAAAATCTAAAGCAACAAGGCTAGGGCGTAGGCAAATCCACCGCCAGTGATATCAATAATCCATCACGGCGGCACGATAGGAGTAACCGGTTCTTGCCATGAGCTCGTCTACGGTGCCCAAGCCTCAGTGCTCATAGATTGCGGCTTATTTCAAGGCGACGACCACTCGGCGCACGGTCCAGACTCGGCTAATGCCGACAAACTAGAGATCGACTTTGACCTGAGCAGAGTCAAGGCTCTGTGCCTAACCCACGCGCACATAGACCACATCGGCCGCATCCCTTACCTGCTACTCGCCGGCTTCAAAGGCCCGATCTACTGCAGCCAAGCCACGGCGAAAATATTGCCGATAATGTTGGCAGACGCCGTGCGCTTGGGCGTAACTCAGAATCGGCGTCTGATTGACGCGCTCATGGAGCGTATTGCTGCTCTGATAGTACCAGTAGCGTACAAGGCTTGGCAGCGAATCGATTCAGAGCTAAAGGTCAAATTCCAGCCTGCTGGACACGTACTCGGCTCTGCTTATCTCGAATTTCAGCTCGCTCAACCTCAAGCTTGCGCTGAAGTAGAGCAACCCATCCAGCGCATAGTATTCTCTGGCGACTTGGGCGCGCCTTATTCGCCGATACTTAGTAACCCACGTTCGCCTTACAAGTGCGATCTATTAGTTTTAGAAAGCACTTACGGCGACAGTCTGCACTCTGGGCGCAGACAACGGCGCCAGCAATTGCAAAGCATAGTCGAGCGTTGTCTGCGCAATAGTGGCACCATCCTCATCCCGGCTTTCAGCCTTGGTCGTACTCAAGCTTTGCTGTACGAATTTGAGCAAATCATCCATAAGCAGGGCGGTCATTGGCAAGACATTGAAATCATCGTCGACTCGCCCATGGCCAATAGCTTCACGAGTGTTTACCGCGAACTCCAAGCGCTATGGGATAAAGAAGCTCGGCGTAAGCTCAAAGCTGGTCGCTCGCCGCTAGACTTTGAGCAGCTCTACACCATCGACGAACACCAAACGCACCAGCAGGTAGTCGAATACTTGCGCAAAACCGGTCGTCCGAGCATCGTCATCGCCGCCAGCGGCATGTGCACTGGCGGTCGTATCGTTGCCTACCTCAAAGCCTTGATCGAAGACCCGCGCACCGACATAGTCTTTGTCGGCTATCAGAGCCGTGGTAGTAACGGACATAAGATTCAGAAATACGGTGATAAAAGCCACTATCCCGAAGGCTACGTCGAACTAGACAATCAGCGTTACGCCATCAATGCTGGCGTCCACAGCATCAGCGGTTATTCCGCCCACGCCGATCAAAAAGACCTAATCAACTTCGTCAAGCGCATGCGCTATCGACCTAAGCAAATTGGCCTAGTCCACGGCGATGCTAACGCTAAACTAGCCTTGGCGCGGGAGCTTGATGGGCAACTGGATATAGATACCAAGATCGTTTAGGGCACAGAGCAATGGACTACCAAAACTACATCACCATAGAGCCAGGCAAGCGCAGCGCTAAGCCCTGCATTAGATCCATGCGCATTACCGTCTACGATGTTTTAGGTTTCTTGGCCTCGGGTATGAGCGAAGCAGAAATTCTGCTGGACTATCCAGAGCTAACCCATTGTGATATAAGAGCTTGCTTAGCTTTTGCGGCCGACCGTGAGCGTCAAATATCGACGATAGTGTCGGCTTGAAATTGTTGCTTGATCAAAATATTTTGTTTATATCACTGGGGGCGTTGGAAGATGCTTATCCAGAATAAGCCTAAGTTAAATGTGTTGGACACGATGCCCGAAAAGTTCATATTTATAATAATTAAGCATTGAGCTTTTACAGCAATAGATAACTTTCTATTGCTGCCTTAAATTAATGTTGCACGATGTGGTTGGTATCGTCACTATCAAATGCTAAAAATAAAACGTCATAGAAACTATATGCTATCTATGATAAATACACTCTAGCAACACTATACGCATTAGTCGACCCAATATAACATTGTCCAAGCGTGACAGTCAAACTAGGCCATATGCAGTGAGATCTAATTTAGTGGCAAAAAGAAGTCACAGGTTATAGTTAAAAATACTTTTTCTTCTTGAAATGGATCTACAGCCGGTCAGAATATTACCTTGAACTAGGGTAAGCATTACGTAAATAAATGATATTACCAGTAGATTTGCTTGGGCAGTCAGGTTGCCGCTTTCAATTTTCATCATCAATCATTTATATTGATCCATATCTGTCTGATTCAGTTGAAAAACTAGACTCTCCAGATGCGAAAAGGCTTGTCCCTGTTACCATAAAGCCAGAAAAAATAGTTGATGCTGATATTGTGTTTATCACGCATGATCATATTGATCATTGTGATCCATTTACATTGCCTGTTCTGGCAGAAGCATCACCAAATGCGCGCTTCATAGGTCCAAGCCCAGTACTAGGAAAGTTGAGCGAGTGGGGGATCGATTCCTCGCGTCTAGTTCTTGCCCGTGAGGAGTGGGTTGTACTATCAGCTGATTTAAAAGTTTATACTATTCCAGCTGCTCATCCCGAAATACAACGCGATGAACATGGAAATCTAGAATGCGTTGGTTATTTATTCAATTATTGCGAACAAAATATTTATGTGTCTGGCGACACCTCTGTGCGCCAAGAAATAATTGATATAGTTAGCAAGATTGGTGACATAAGTGTGGCTTTTTTGCCAGTTAATGAGTCGAATTTTTTTCGTGACAGGCGCGGTATCATTGGCAATATGTCTGTTCGTGATGCCTTTACTTTTGCTCAGGAAATAGATGTCCAAAAAGTAGTACCAGTGCACTGGGATATGTTTGCCATAAACTCGGTAGACCCAGACGAAATGCGACTTGTATACAAGAGCATGTCACCTAATTTTAGCCTACACATATCGCCTAAATCGATAAACGTTGGGCCGATTGATGTCAGTATTATAATTCGCACTTTGAACGAATCACTTTATCTAAACGAACTTTTAGTAAGCATAGCTAATCAGAAAGTAGATAGTATAAATTATGAGGTCATAGTTGTCGATTCGGGCTCCACTGATGGAACTCTTAAGATTGCTGAACATCACGGTTGCAAGATTGTCAAAATTAGTAGAAGTGAATTTTCATTTGGGCGGGCGTTGAATTTTGGGTGCGAGGCGGCTTCAGGTAGCGTATTTGCTATCATAAGTGGTCATTGTGTTCCCAATAATGACAATTGGTTGCATCACCTTTGTAATCCTATTTTGGATGGTTCGGTTGATTATACGTATGGCCGCCAAATAGGAGGGCCAGATACTTGCTTTAGCGAACAGCGCATTTTCACAAAATATTTTCAAGAAACAACCAAGCTACCCCAAGATGGCTTCTATTGCAACAATGCTAATTCTGCCCTGTCTATGGATAGTTGGTATCAACATAAATTCAATGAGAATTTAACAGGTCTTGAAGACATGGAATTAGCTCAGCGCATTACTGCTAGTGGTGGTAGGGTTGGCTATATTGCTGAGGCTTGTGTATACCACTATCATAACGAAACCTGGCCACAGGTGAAAAAAAGGTTCGAACGTGAGGCTATTGCCTTGCAATGTATAATGCCTCAAGTGCATGTGAGCTTTGTCGATACTCTGCGCTACATTCTAATAAGCATAATTAAAGATTGGCTATCTGCTAAAAGGCTTGCTAGCAAAACTAAATTAGCACACATACTACTGTACCGTTGGAACCAATACTGGGGAGCTTATAAAGGCAACCATCAGCACCGTAAATTATCCCATCTAGAGAAAGATAAGTACTTTTATCCTGAATAAATAATTAATCAATTAGAAAATGACCAAATTCTCTAACATTGCTTTGCTGCCGATAAAAGCTAACAGCGAACGTATAAAGAACAAAAATTTTCTAGATTTTTGTGGTAAGCCATTATTTCGTTGGATCCTTGACACATTGCTAGCTGTTGATGAAATTGATAAGATCGTAATAAATACTGATGGTCGGCATATCTTGATGGATAACGGAATAGTATCTAGTGACCGTGTTATTATTCGGGATCGTAAGCCAGAGATTTGTGGCGATTTGGTTAGCATGAATTTAGTTTTAAGCGATGATATTGCTAGTATAAAATCTGATGTATATCTCATGACTCATGCCACTAACCCACTACTGTGTAGTGAAACTATCAAGGATGCCTTAGCAACTTTTAACCGAGAAAGACATACAGGAATAATTGACTCGTTATTTACGGTCGACAAGCTCCAAGACCGATTTTATCGTGTCGATGGCAGCACAGTAAATCATAACCCAGATTACCTTATTCCAACTCAAGATCTAGAGCCACTACTAAAAGAAAATTCTAATTTATATATCTTCACGTCAGAAAGTTTTGCTGCAACTAATGCTCGCATAGGTCGTTCACCATTAATGTATGATGTGCCGTTCTTACAGGCAATCGATATTGATAACCCAGAAGACTGGGAGTTGGCTGTTGCTGTTGCTCGTTACCAGCAACAGAGGTAAACATAAAGGATAATGAGAGTACTTGTAACTTGTCCGCCCATGCTGGGGATGATTGATGACTTTGATGGGCTATTCAGAAAATATGGTATGCAAGTAACTGCTCCTGTGGTGGTGCAGACTATGTCCATTAGCGAACTAAAATCAATTGTTTCTAAGCACGAAGGCTGGATAATTGGCGATGATCCTGCTACAGCAGAAGTATTTGCTGCCGGAAGATCCGGTAGCTTGAGAGCCGCAGTTAAGTGGGGTGTGGGTACTGACAATGTTGATTTTGCAGCGTGTGAAAAGCTGAATATTCCCGTAGCGAACACTCCAGCTATGTTCGGCTCTGAGGTTGCTGATATTGCCACTGGATATGTTATTGCATTAGCGCGTGAGACTTTCCAAATTGATCATGGAGTAAGGCAAGGGCAATGGCCGAAGCCTCGGGGAATATCTTTGTCTGGCAAGACAGTAGCTATTATTGGCTATGGCGATATTGGCAGTAATGTGGCGAGTAGGCTTGCTGCTGCTGGCATGAACATCATGATCTATGATCCTGCTTTTTCTAAGACTATTAGTACAGACATTTTAGAAGCAGACATAAGTGTCTGGCCGAACAAAATAGAGCAAGCTGATTTCATAGTCTTGACCTGTGCGTTAACTAATAGCAGCCGGCATATGCTTAGCCATAATACATTCAATAAATTGAAGCGCGGTGTCCGGATTATTAATGTTGGTCGTGGCCCCCTAATTAACGAAGCTGCTCTTATTGAGGCATTGAAAACAGGCATCGTCTACTCAGCAGCTCTTGATGTTTTTGAAGTGGAGCCTCTGCCTATGGATTCATACCTAAGAATCCATCCGCGTTGTATTTTAGGATCACACAACGCTAGCAACACGGTAGATGCTGTTACTAGAACTAGTAAACTAGCAATAAACAAATTAGCATCTTTTTTAGGTATTAACCCAAGATAAACTGATGAGCTTGAAACAGTCTGCACGCTGGGCTATCGTAACTGGTGCCGCTGGTAGTATAGGCAAGGCCTTAGTACATAGTTTTATTGATTCCGGATACCAGGTTATAGGCATTGATCGTTTGCCTAAGCCGAAAGATGTAATTTATCATCATTATTTAGAGGTAGATGTAGAGAAAAGCGTCATTGATGTTGCATACTCTGAAAAAGTATTCAGTGAAATAGCGGGGCTACTTGATGGTCAAGGCTTACAAGTCTTAATAAATAATGCTGCGGTGCAAATTTTGGGTGGTGTTGAAAATCTGGATCGCCAAGATTGGCAGACAACCTTAAACGTAAATTTACTTGCTCCGTTTATTTGGGTTCAGGCTTTGCTACCACACCTTGAGCATGCATTTGGTAACGTTATTAACATCAGCAGCATACACGCTAGTCTGACGAAGAAGAATTTTATGGCTTATTCAGTCAGCAAAGCTGCGCTTAGCTCTATCACGCGCGCAATGGCCATAGATTTAGGAAGTCGGGTCCGGGTTAATTCAATTAGTCCTGCGGCAGTTAATACCAGCATGCTGACTGAAGGCCTAAGTAATGATCTGAATATTTTAGCTGCGCTTAAACTATGCCACCCTACTAGAACAATAGGTGAGCCATGTGACGTAGCTAAAGCAGCTATTTTTCTATCTGATCCAAATTGTCCTTTCATAACGGGCTGTGATTTGAGTGTGGATGGCGGTATAAGCAATTGTTTACTGGATGTTGATGCAGTTGATTTTGGTAAATGATTAAATCTCAGGGCAGTTTGTTTTTAGTGATCTTGCTAAGATTTACCAACGAGTACTACTAAACAGTAAGGGCTATGTTGCGACTCCGTGTTGTCATGCCTGCTCAACATAATAATCTCGAATCGCGTGGAATAGAAATTGTTTAGGGGTGAGCTGGTCATGAAATCGATCAAGAAGCCTTCGCCAGCCTAAGTAATGGTGTAAATACTTGGTAGCCACCCCGTGGAATCGATGCATCCATGTTTTTAATGAGGAATCGTATCGATTCACTCCTTGTACGTGCCATATGCCGATACCACCTTTACCATGGAATGAGGCTACAAAGGAACCCGATTGAATACCGATTTGCTTTGCCACAATGGCATACGCCGAGTTTCCATCAGTACATAGCACAGCGTCTGGGGCTAGTGCCGGACGCAGAGCCTCTGTTAAAGTCTTCGCAGTAGTATCGGGTAATACATGGTCGAATACTTTGCGACTGCCACGTTGCCGTGCCACTACCACTGGGACTTTTCTCGCACCAGAGCCATCAGCCAAACTCCCAGCACGTTTCTTGGCAGGCCTTGGAATACCATGCCGTTGGCCTTTGTATGATTCAGGAAAATACGTCTCGTCGGTCTCCACGACTCCCGTCATCGCGGTGGGTTTCTGCTTGTCCAATAACGCCAAGAATCTATGCCGCCAACGAAAGCTTTTATCTATTGAGATGCCCAAACGCGCTGCCGTCTTACGGATTGACAAACCATCAGCCATACATGCGGCATAATCAAGGAACATTGATTTCTTGTGCAACATGTTCAGCGGCGTTCCTGTTAGAGACATGAACGTCTTACCACATGATTTACAACGATAGCGTTGATTACCACGTGAACTTCCGTGTTTTATGATTTCAGAGCTCTGGCAATGAAGACAACGCTTATCCTCAGAAACTCTATCCGTAACTAGACGTCTAACTCCATTTTCCTGCTTGCGTTCATCAACTTGCTTTGCTAGATCTGAAAGTTGATCCTCGTTCAAGCTCTCAAGTTCAACGAGTAATTTCTTATACTTTAGTTCGTTCATAGTTATGTTCCATGGTGCTGTAATAATGATGGATTATTATACAACAACATGCTATCGGAACATAGCCACAGTAAGGGGGATTAACATAACTAAGATAACAGTAGAAAAACATAATAGCAATCCTAGATATAGTGCCGCTCAAGTAGTTTCAGCCGAGGTAAAAATGAGTAAGAATTATTCTGTGATGTCGCGGTTGCTAGTCGTCATTAGTTCGCTTTATTTTTTTTGCTAGTTTATTAATGTTTTCAGCAGGTACAAGTATATTGAACCTACCTAATTTAACCGGTTGGTTCAATCTTGGCTTCAGGTTTGCTTTAAGTTTTGGTTTAATTGCCTTGGTTCCAGTTGTATATGGTGGTGAGTATGTAAAGCCATGGCTAATATACGTAACTTTAATATCTTCAGTCCATGCTTGGGACGGTCTAATGTCCCAGTACTTCGTTAGAGAGATAATTAATACTAGAACAAGTAAACCAGATTTAACAGCATGTCACGCAAAGCAAGTAAAATTTTACTTAGTCGCTAGCAGTGTGTTTTCGATTATTACATACTACACGATAGAAATAAGTGCTATGGCTGTATTAGTGTTACTATTTTCGCTTTGCAAATTATATGAAGGGCGCTGTAAGGCACATATGTCAGTTCTTGCTTTCCAGAGAGTTGAACTCGCTATAAATTTGAGCTTCTTTTGTTTGTTGTGCTTAGTAGTTCTGAGTACTATTGACAGGTATGAGTTATTACCAATATTCCATATTCTAGGATTAATAGCAGGTCTGATTGTGAAGGCAATTATTACAAGGAAGTGGTTAGAGAAGTCAAAGTTTTGGTACTCTGTAGCAGATGCAAATAACTTGACGGTCAAAAAAATTTCAGTTTGGAAGAGTAGTGTGATTAGTTTTGGTGGTAGTTTATCCACCAATATATCCCTGCTATTTCTTCAAATGCTTATAGGAGACAAGCTTACTGCTAGCTATTTATTTACATATCGTGTGATTGCTATTGTGTGCGAATTCACTTCTTTGCCACTGTTTATCAGAATGCCAGAGATTACTAGGAAAATATTTGGTAATGCAGTTTTAGCTGGTGTAAATATGTTTAAGATCAACTACAGAATAGCCATTATTAGCTGCTTTGTTTCATTGGCCGCCGTAAATGTTGCTTCACACTACTGGAATATTTACACTTCCATTCCCGTATATTTTGCTACCACATTATTGGTAATATTAATTTCTTTAAGTTGGGCCTTTGAGAGGATAGGAACTTTGACGTCACAAATGTTACTTAGCATGCGAGAATACTCCATAATGTGGGCATACATAATTCATTTGGCACTCCTTACACTTGGGGTTGTCGTTTCAAGTTTTACAAACTCTGTGCTTGAATTCACAATTGTATTAGTACTATCGAATGCTATCGTAGCTATAGTAGCAGTGACACTAGCTCGAAGAAAAATCCGTGTCTAGGAAAGCGCTGTATCCTCTATGGGTGTTGTTAGGTATATTAACAGCAGCTTGTTTCAAGATTAATTTTGTGTTGAAAAGAGATATTAAGAAAAAACTTTACATCTTTACAGATTCACGTGGCTACAGAATAGATAAATGGTACCTAAAGAAAAGCCCGATAAACTCATATATTTATGCCTTGGCTCAAGAAAATTATGTCAAGTATTCTGTATCAAAGTATAAACACACAACACTAATTGATTTTTTGTATGACATAAGTAGAGAAGAAGTAGAAAGATATGATGCCATAATACTACATGCCGGTATTGTAGATTTTTCACCAAGGCCATTGTCACAAGTTAAGTCAATCCTAAAAAGGAAAAAGAAAAGAATTTGCAAACTTTTCGGCGAGGATGCTTTTTCAAGTTTTGAAGATATTGAGATTTTGAATGCTGAATATATGGGTGAGAAAACAGCATCTCTATATCCAGTGTCAGTACTTGAACAATATATTATGCCAGCTTTAAACAGGCTAAGAGTTAGAGTCATATGGGTAGGCATCAATAAGGTTGTCAGTAATTGGAATGGTAATTATCATTCTGATAGACCTGCCAATATTAACGACATGCTTACCTACCAAAAATTGGCAAATGACCTATTCGATGGGTGTGTGATAGATCTGTCATCTTGGGACGATGATAAAATTAGGTTGTTCACTTTCGATAACATTCATCTAACTGCTCCAGGTTTTCGTGAATTGGAGCAAGAAATCATGGTGAAAATTTTGAGTGGGTAGTACAGTGAGAGCTGTAGCCAGATTATCCATTCTCTTCATGCCAACATGTATAACTATGTTATCTTTGGGGGGTATGTATTTGGTGCCAGGAATTTTAGTATTATCTCTCTACTTCCTACTACTAAGTTTACCTGCAGCAGCGAAGTTGCCAGTTAAGGTCTGGCTCAGTAATAGAGCTATTATCCCAATTTTAGTTGGGATAATAGCTCTTACAGCGTACCTTCGTTCGTACTTAAACGGAACATCAGAAGGATTTAAGATGTTTGCCATTATGGCAATGTGGACTGTGATACTGGCGGGACTGCCGATGTGGAGACATGTTGGCGCATCTCCGGCAATGTGTTGGCGTGGTTTACAAGTATATGTCGCAGTAAATGTTATTGCTTTTCTCCTTGGCATATCTCCACAAGTTTCTTCTTATGCAGATACAGGTAGTTCTAGAATACTAAGTTCATTGGGGTTAGATATTGACCGGATTCTCTTCCCCATAGCGTTAGGAGTTAATGGTTTTGGAATTATAGCAGGATTATCATCGGCAATAAGCATAGCGTACTTATTACATAGTAGAAACTTCAGTAACTTTATCTTATTTTTGTCTAGTTTTATTGCTTTATTATTATCTGGTAGCCGTGGGGCTTTGCTATTTACTATCTCTTCAGTGGCGGCATACTTCATATTTTTACAATTGAAACGTGCTACTTATCTGACAAGATTTCTTGCATTTTTTTTAGTAGCCTCTTATCCTTTGTTAACGTTTTTAATTTATGCACTGTCGGAAGTTAACTTTTTATTTGTTGGTGCAATGTTTGACTTAGGAGGCAATCCATTATCCAATAGGCATTATGTTTGGGAAAGCGCTCTTGATAGCATAGGAACATTCCCTGTTTACAACTTTCTGTTCGGATGGGGCTATTTGGGTCAAGCTGCATCAGGAGCATATCAAGGGTATGAGCAATATTTTAACCATTATCCTGGAATCGCAACAGAAAAGGTAAGTGTACATAGCTCAGCCATTCAACTGCTGATTGATATCGGTATACTAGGTGTACTACTTATGCTGGCACTGTACTATGGTTTAGTAAGGTTGGCATTGTACGGCTTTGTCAACGAAGGCGCAGCGAGTGGTAAAATATTTATTCTCATATTCATTTTTTATAGCGTAACTGCAGGTGCTTTTGATCTTACTATTAACTTGAGCAATCTGGTATTTCTTTACGTTTTTGTTGTTACTATTTCTTGGAAGTGGATGTTAACTGGTGATAGCCTTAGAGGATGATAATTAATGATTAAAGCTACTAAAAAGATACTTTCTTTGCTAAGTCCTAATCTCCTAGAAGAACCGTTCAGTTTTTTGTCGTCTTCAAGTAAATCCCTAAGAAGGTTTCATAATATACATAAGGGCGAAAAGTGTTTCATAATAGGTAATGGCCCATCACTAAACCAAATAGATTTAACACTGCTGGGTGATAGTTACACATTTGGAGTTAATGGTATTTTTTATAAGACCGTTGAGAGTGGTTTTCGTCCCTACTATTACGTTGTCGAAGATGTTCATGTTATGAATGACAACAAAAAGACCATAGTAGATTATGCTCCAAGAGATGGGGGAGCTAAGTTTGTCCCGGCACGTCACAGATTTTCATTCATAGGCTCAAATGAACATACATATTTTCTAAATATGAACAGGGGGTATTATGACAAACATTCAAGCCACTTCGAATTCCCAAGATTTTCTGCTGATATATCTGGTAGGGTTTACTGTGGTCAGTCAGTTACTATAATTAATCTGCAATTAGCCTACTATATGGGCTTCAGTGTAGTTTATCTGCTGGGGATGGACTTTTCTTATCAAATTCCCTCTACCGCAGTAAGATCGAGTAACGTTATTTTATCTCAAGATGAAGATCCTAATCATTTTCACCCTGAGTATTTTGGTAAGGGCAAGCGCTGGCATGATCCTAAGTTAGGCAATGTAGCTAAATCTTATAGGCTGTGCCGCCTGATGTACGAGTTGGACGGCAGAGCCATAATTAATGCTACACCAGGTGGCAAACTAGATATATTCCCTCGGCTGTCTTACTCAGACGCTTTAGAGGGATTGTTTCCTGCTTAAGCTTATACAATTATGGGTTACTTGCTTATCTCTAGTGTTCTGCTGTGAATTTCTCCCTACTGCTATCTACTTACGCCAACGATAGTCATGTTCATTTGCATGCTGCGTTGCAGAGTGTTTACGACCAGACCTTAAAACCTGCGGAGTATGTGGTAGTCAAAGATGGTCCTGTGTCCAAAAATATTGATGACTGTTTGATACTATGGCAAGATAAGATTGGCAATAACTTTAAGGTGATAGCTATATCTAAGAATGTGGGTTTGGCAAAGGCTCTGAATATTGGTTTAAAAAATTGCAATTTTTCCTACGTTGCTAGAATGGATAGCGATGACATCTGTTATGACTACAGATTTAGCAAACAATTTGAGTACATAAAAAATAATCCGGACATATCGCTATTGGGTGGGTGGTACAAACAGTATGATGACCAAATGGTGAGAGTTATATGCGATAGAAAGGTTCCAGTCGCACATGACGAAATAATGAAATTCGCTAGATATCGCACTCCCTTTAATCATGTTACGGCAGTAATGAAATTGGCAGACATATTAGAGGTAGGTGGTTATCCAGAAGATATTGATGGCAGATTAGAAGACTGGTGGTTGGCTTTGAGGCTGATAAATAGAGGCTTTATATTACACAATTTGCCTGAGTACCTTGTCAAAGTTAGAGGTGGCGATGATTTTATTGGGCGCCGTGGTGGAATCAAGTACTTAATATCTGAAGTTAGTAATCTTAGTTCGATGAAAAGCGAAGATTTAATTTCTGGCAAAGTTTTGTTTCTTAACCTAATTTGTAGAACTTTAGTGCGATTGCTGCCAGTAAGAATTAGAAATTTTGTCTATGGTGTTGTTAGAAAGATCAATGTTATGAAATGACAGATTAATAATTGGCCTTTAGCTATTCAAACATTAAAAGTTGCCAAAAAATAATAATCAATACTTTTATTCATGCTCGGGGTTTCATTGGATACGAAAACTAACAAGCATTACATTGGTACATTCAAGTTAATATGCTTGGCTTTGCCAACCCTCTCAATATTCGGGCGGCAGTGGCAGCGGTGGGCTTATGAAGAATTGTCGAAAGAATTACTGGGCTGGTTGCTTATTAGTCTGTTAGTGGTTGGTGTAGGTATGGTTATATATGTTTTATCACGTATGGATTGGCGGAAGTTGTGGCACGTGCTGTGGCTGGCTCCTATTTTTCTCTGGTTGCCTTGGACTATGTCCGCTCATCCCGAGGAGCGTTTACATTTTTTATTGTTTGGGGCTCTAGGGTGGTTGGCGCCGCAAATTATGGCTTTGCCATGGGCTTTACTTGCCTTATTATCATTGGCGGTTGGCGATGAGGTTTTACAGTATTTTTTACCTTCGCGGGTCGGCGAATTACGAGACGTTGGTGTTAACGTCTTAGCAGCTTCCGGCGGCTTGCTTTTGGCTTTGGTTATGGCCAACTCTAGGAAAGCCCAAAACTGATGATAAACACTATTCGGACATGGTGCTTATTAGTTGTTTGTACTCTTCCTAGTATTGCACAGGCTACCCCCAAAATAGTAGTTCTAGACGTTGGCGAGGGACAAGCGGTTCTATTGGCCGATCCACCGCATGGTATTTTAATAGATGCAGGTAGAGCTGGAATTGGTCGAAAAATATTACAAAGCCTACAACATTACGGTGTTGAACATCTGGATTACTTGTTGCTGACCCACCTGCACCCTGATCACATAGGTGGCTTTTGGCGCATTGCTGAGGCGTTCCCTGAGGCAATAGTAGCTGACAATTGCCATCCTGATTTCGGCTTATGGGCGCCTGATGTTTCGCGCTGGCTGTCTGACGATCTAAATGCGCGAGGGCAGCGTAACTGTTTAAGGCAGGGTGATGTCATAAACTGGTGTGATTCAGAACTACGCATTCTATGGCCCAAACAACCCAGCGGTCGCGACATGAACGCTCATTCTCTAGCATTACTTTGGCAGGTAAACGATAAGCAGATTTTAGTGATGGGCGATGCTAATCAACACAGCGAGCGCCAGTTGTTAGCGGATGATTACCTGCCAACGAATGTAGACCTATTAGTGGCAGGTCACCATGGCTCTAAGGCTGCTAGCACTTTACCTTTTCTGAAGAAAGTAAAGCCTGAGGTTGTCGCTATATCGGTTAACGCGAACAATCTGCGCGGCTATCCGCACGAGGAATCTTTGCATCGTCTACAATCCAACTCGAAGTTGTTGTTGAGAACAGACATTGATGGCGACATATGCTTCGATACGTCTGCAAGCAACAGTTTAATACGCTGTTAGCGTTCAGGATAATTTTACAAAGTCATTAAGTATGGTGTTGATAATAACAGGTGCATGCGGATTTATTGGCAGACATCTATTGAACGAGATTAAGAATACAGATTTATACAGTAAGGTATACACAGTTGACTTACAACCGCTATCGCTAGATAGTTCATATTTTAGTAACGAGCGTATGTCCCATGAGCATTTAATATGGGACATAGCTGTAGATAACAACTACCCAACTCTAAATATAGACTCAAATCAGCAGGTGGACTGCATTCATCTAGCAGCTTTATGCAAAGAGCCTGGATATGAGTGGGAAGAATATTTTAGAGTAAATGATATCGGCACCCGCAATGTCTGTCGATGGGTGTCTAATTTTAACATTAGGCACATCGTTTACACCAGCACCATGATGGTTTACCAAGCTGGTGAGCAAGCTAGATACGAGGAATCAATAACCGCACCAGACACTGCATACGGTATTTCTAAATTACTAGGGGAAAGGCATATACTAGAGCTAACTAATAGCTCTAATGCTAAAAATGCTTTTACTATAAGACCTGGTGTGGTTTTTGGCAAAGGCGAACAAGCGAACTACACTCGACTTGTTGAAGCTCTTAAGCGTAGACGGTTCGCATACATTGCTAGAAAAGATACTATTAAAGCATCTATATACGTTAAAGAGCTAACGCATTTCATAATGTGGCTATTGAGTGCTAAAAATTGTTCTACCAAACATGAAGTGTTTAATTTCGCTTATCCTGATAAATTAACTATACAGCGCATATGCCATGAGGTAATGGATGCTTTCACAATAAAAAAATCATATATTCCAACAGTTCCTTATTCTCTAGCTCTGCTTGCTGGTTATTTTTTTGAAGTTCTTGATGCGACCAAGATGTTAAGAAATAGTCTGCATCATCGCAGAGTGCAGAAATTGTACAAATCTACTGATATATCAGTAGATAAGGCTTCAACGTTTGGGTACAAATTTAGTTACTCTTTTGCTGAAGCCTTACGCGACTGGAGCAAAGAGTGGCCTTGATGTTACACCTCACTGTGCTAATTGTCTAAAGTAGTCGATACTACTTACAAGTCCTTGCTCAAGAGATATCGAAGGTTCCCAGCCAATCAGCTTTTTTGCCAGACTTATATCTGGCTTTCTCTGCTTTGGATCGTCCTCAGGCAAAGGTAGGAATGCTATCTCAGATCTGGACTCAGTCAATTTAATTACATTCTGAGCTAGTTCCAGCATCGTGAATTCAACTGGATTGCCAAGGTTCACAGGGCCTATAACATTTTCATCGCTGCCCATCAGTAGCATCAATCCTCTTACTAAGTCATCTACGTAGCAAAAAGACCTGGTTTGTTTGCCAGTACCATAGATAGTAAGCGGCTTGTTAAGTAAAGCCTGCATGATGAAATTTGATACCACTCTGCCGTCATCTGGGTGCATATTAGGTCCATACGTGTTAAATATCCTCGCCACTTTTATGTCCATACTATGCTGACGACGGTAATCAAAGCACAGCGTCTCTGCGCATCTTTTTCCCTCATCATAACAAGCTCTTATGCCAATGGGATTCACTTTGCCCCAGTAAGATTCTTCTTGCGGGTGAACCTCTGGATCACCATATACTTCGCTCGTTGACGCTTGCAGCATTTTAGCCTTAGTCCTTTTGGCTAAGCCAAGCATATTGATTGCCCCGATCACACTAGTTTTGGTAGTTTGCACAGGATCCTTCTGGTAATGTATTGGAGAGGCAGGACAAGCTAAGTTGTAAATTTCATCGGCCTCTATGTACAGCGAAAAATTAACATCGTGCCTTTGTAGATCAAATCGTGGATTACTTAGCAAATGTTTAATATTACCCTTAGTTCCAGTATAAAAATTATCTACACAGATAACTTCCACATTTTTATCAATAAGTAATTTCTCGCACAAGTGAGAGCCAATAAAGCCAGCACCACCAGTAACTACTACTTTTTTAGCTGAGTATTTGCTGTTAGTATGCATTGTTGTTAGTAAATCCTTTAAAAATAGTTAATAACAGTATCTTAATATCGAAAAATATGGTCCAGCTTTGAATGTAGTATAAGTCAAACTGAGTCCTCTTAACAATTTTATCCTCGGTGTCTGTCTCTCCTCGCCATCCGTTTATCTGCGCCCATCCTGTTATCCCAGGCTTCACTAGGTGTCTCCTCATATAAGTAGGTAATTGGGCGCGAAAATCATCATTGAGTGCTATAGGATGTGGTCGAGGTCCAACAACTGAAAGGCTACCACCTAATGTATTAAAGAACTGTGGAAATTCATCAATAGATGATTTTCTAAGAAATCTACCTAGCTTAGTTATTCTTCTGTCTTGCTTGGTCGCTTGTTTGACGCTTTTCCCATCCTCCAGCACGGTCATGGTGCGGAATTTCCAGACGATTACTTCTTTGCCATTGAGGCCGCAGCGGCGTTGTTTGAAGATTATGGGTAGGTTGGGGTTTTCGATTTTTATGGCGATTGCGATGGCTAGTAGGAATGGCGATGTGATGCCGAGGATGGCTGCGGATATTGTGATGTCCATGAGGCGTTTGAGCGCGGCGTTGTAGCCGCTGATGGGTGAGGCTTGCAGCGCTATAACCGGTAGGCTGCCGATCTGACTGATTTTGGCGTTGATCAATTCAAAGCCGAATATGTCGGGTATCAGCTCAATGTCTACCGCCGAGTCAGCGAGCTGGTCGATGATTTCCTCGATTTTGTCTTGTGCTTTCAGCGGTAGGGCGATGTAGGCTTTGCGCCATTGGCTTTTCTTAGCCAGCTCTATACCTTCCGCTATGCTGCCGAGCACTGGCATTCCCGCTACCGTCTTATCCTGAGCACGTTTGTCGTCAAAGAAGCCCGCGATTTTGTAGCCCAACCACGGGCTTTGCCGCACTTCCCGAGCAAACTTCTCGCCAACTTCACCAGCGCCGAATACCACGACGTCGCTGGCTGAATTAGCTCTGATACTCGCCACCGCCATTCTGATAATCAGGTGCCAGGCTATTAGCACTACTGGGGTCAGCGCAAACCACAAGCCGATAACGCTTCTGGCGAATTTATCGGTCTCGCCGACGACAAAGCCCCATAGCAACACCAGCGCGCAAGTTATCAGCCAAATCAGCACTATCTTGGTTATGTGTTTGCTGTTGGTGCGCTCGGTTATGCTGCGGTAAAACTCGCTGACGCTGGCAAGAAATTGCAATATAGCAGCGCCGACTAGAGCCACGGTAACGTGTAAATCCGGGTGCAATCCGCCGCCAAAGTAAAAGTGCTTTGCTGCGGCGAGCAGGTACAGCAGACCAGCCACTAAGAAAAAATCCACCAGCTTTATGCTGTTGAGCAACGCTTGGCTGTGTTGGTGGATTTTCATGACAGTGTTGGTGGGTTGTTGATGGCAGATTGGCGGCTAGGTTGCGCGTTGCATTGTATGCGCTTGCCTTGCTGCTAGCCGTGGATTATGGTGCACGATGAATTAGATACCGATACGCGATCTTGTTTCGTGGGGGGTACTCATAGCTATTTGTTAAGCAACTAACATCACGAGCAGCTTGTGTTTCTCAAGCGTGGATCAGCTTGAATACTGAATTTAGGAGCGGACGGTAGACCAACTGCAGCGCGTGCAGCGGCGGCATAGGTCACCATCAGCGCGTTGTCGGTACTTAGCTCTGGGCTCGGGAAGTAAATCTCTAACTGATTTTGCCTTGCTAATTGCTGGGCCTGTCTGCGCAGCTCGCTATTGGCGCTAACCCCGCCACATATGGTTATTCTTTGACAGTCGTGCGCTTGGGCGGCAGCGATGGTGGTGCGTAGCAAGCTGTTGATCACGGTTTGCTGAAAGCTCGCAGCGATATTAGTCCGCCAGCCAGCCTCGGGCTTCTGCTCCAGAGCCGTGATAAGGTTGCGAGCTTGAGTCTTCAGGCCGCTAAAACTAAAATCAAAGCCCTGCTGTCGTGCCAGCGGCTGGCTGAATTTATAAGCCTCTGGATCGCCGCCTTGAGCCAATTGCTCCAGCTCGGCGCCACCCGGGTACGGCAGAGCCAGCAGACGCGCTGTCTTGTCGATAGCTTCGCCGCAGGCGTCGTCGAGGCTATCGCCCAGCAATCGATAATCGCCGATTGCTCGCACCAGATACAACGAAGTGTGGCCGCCAGAAGCGATCAAGGCCATATACGGTAATCGCAGCTCGGGGTATTCGTGCCGAGCTATTAGCAGATGCGCCTCTAAATGATTGACCGCGTAAGCTGGTAATCCCAGAGCATAAGCCAGGGAATGCCCATAGCTGGCGCCCACTAGCAGCGCGCCTATTAAACCTGGCCCGGCGGTATAAGCTACCGCGCTCAACTCTGAGAGCTCGATTTGCTCTTGCTGCATTATTTGTCGGCACAATTGCGGCAAATAGCGCACGTGGTCGCGCGCCGCCAGTTCCGGCACCACGCCGCCATAAGCTCGGTGCGCTGCTATCTGCGAGTGTATTATCTGCGCGCTGTAGCCCTTTGCTGGGTCGTACAGCGCCACTGCGGTTTCGTCGCAGGAGCTTTCGATGCCGAGGAACATATTGCTAATGGTCTAATGTAGTGGAGCCTTACTCGAACTCGCTAAAATTGCGCTATCGTCGCGAGCACGGTAAATACACGTGCCCTTTCTGTTGCCGAGAATTCTATGCTTTATAACCCTGAAAATCACCACGATAACTGCGGCTTTGGCCTAATCGCGCAATTGAGCGGCAAGTCCAGTCACGATCTGGTCACCAAAGCCATATCAGCGCTCAACCGCATGACCCACCGCGGCGCAGTCAACGCCGACGGCAAGACTGGCGATGGTTGCGGCTTGCTCATGCAATTGCCAGTGAAGTTCTTCCGCTCCGAGGCTCAACGCTACGGAGTCGAGCTCAGTCGTTATTTCGCCGTCGGCATGGTCTTTCTCTCCAACGACGCCACTCGCGCCGCCGAGGAACGCACCATAGTCAGCGAGCGCATCAATTCCAAGCAGGGCTTACAAGTAGCTTGGTGGCGCGAGGCCCCGGTTGACCCCAGCGTACTCGGCGACCTCGCCGCTCGAAGCCAGCCGCGCATTTACCAAGTATTCGTCAACACCAGCACCAAGCGCCGCCGCAGCACCGAATTCGCGCTCTATAAAGCCCGACACGAAGCCATGCACCGCCTGCGTGGTCGCCAGCAATTTTACATCTGCAGCCTGTCGAGCAAGCTCATCGGCTACAAAGGCCTGATGATGCCCAAAGACCTCGCCAATTTCTACTTGGATTTACAAGACCAACGATTGGAGACCGCCATCTGCGTCTTCCATCAGCGCTTCTCGACCAACACCGACCCCGATTGGGTGCTCGCCCAACCTTTCCGGATGTTGGCGCACAACGGCGAGATCAACACCATCAGCGGCAACCGCAATTCGGTGCGGATGCGTTTATCGAAGTTGTTCCGTGGCAAATTAAAGCAATTTGATTTTATTAACAAATTCCCCATCAACACCTCCGGCTCGGATTCGCGCTCGCTCGACAACATGCTGGAGATGCTCGTCCAAGGCGGCAAAAGCGTATTCGACGCCATCCGCCTAATCATCCCACCCGCTTGGGAGAACGACCACGCCCTCAGCCCGGCAGTCCGCGCCTACCACAACTTCAACGCCCTGCGCCTGGAAGCCTGGGACGGTCCCGCCGGCTGCGTCTTCACCGACGGCCGCTACGCCGTCTGCCTGCTCGACCGCAACGGCCTCCGCCCAGCGCGCTGGCTACAGAGCAAAGACGGCTACGTCATCCTGTCCTCCGAAGTCGGAGTCGACGATTGCCCCGCAGCCGACGTCGTCGACAAAGGCCGCGTTGGCCCTGGCCAGATCATGGCGATAGACACCAAAGAGCACAAAATACTCAGCAGCAGTGAGATCGACTCGCACCTCGCCGCCGCGCAGCCCTTCACCGATTGGGTACACGCCAACGTCAGCGAACTCGAAGTCGGCGACGATTTCGGCGCCCACCTCAGCGACGCCGAATTACAGCGCGAATTGAAGTACGGCCTCTGCAGCCCCGAAGAAGTCAGTGGCGAACTACTACCAATGCTCCACGGCGGCCAAGAAGCCGTCGGCTCCATGGGCGACGACACCCCCATCGCCGCGCTCTCGTCCAAGCCTCGCCTATTAAGCGACTACTTCCGCCAGCTCTTCGCCCAGGTCACCAACCCCGCCATCGACTCCTTGCGCGAGAGCAACGTCATGAGTTTACGCACCGCGCTCGGCCGCCAATTCCCCATCTTTGGCGACTTCGACCCCCAAATCCCGCGCCTTTCGCTGCGCAGCCCGGTGCTATCGAGCTCGCAATGGCAGAGCTTACAAGCACTACAGCACGACGACCGCCTACAGCAATTCCCCGAGCGCCTCCGCGTCGTCGAGTTGTCTCTAGCCTTTGACCAGCGCACCATGCTCGACAGCGCCCTCCGCAACCTCACCCTCCGCGCCCAGGAAGCTCTGGAGCACATCAAGCTCAACCGCTACCGCAGCCCGCAAGACGGCGTACTATTGTTACTCGACGATAGATCTGTCGACGCCAATTCGCTCGCCATCCCAGCACCGCTCGCCGTCGGCGCCGTGCACCACGCGCTCATCGCCAGCAACCGCCGCGCCGACGCCAACATCATCGTCAGCACCCGCGAAGCGCGCACGCCGCACCACTTCGCCGTACTCCTCGGCCTCGGCGCCTCCGCTGTCTATCCGCACCTGAGCTACGCCCTCATAGAGCGCGAACTAGCCAGCGGCGAGCACTACCTCAGCCGCGAACGCGTCTTCGCCAACTACCGCAAAGCCATCGACAAATCCATCTTGAAAATACTCTCCAAGATGGGCATCGCCACCCTGGCATCGTATCGCGGCGCGCAGTTATTCGAGGCCCTGGGCCTGGCGCAGGAAGTCATCGACCTTTGCTTCGTCGGCTTGCAGAGTCGCATCGGCGGGCTTACTTTCAACGATATTCACGACCAGCTCGACGCCATTCGCCGCCGCGCCTGGGACCAGCGTCAGCAATCGCCGCGCTTGGGCTTACACAAATTTGTCCACGGCGGCGAGTACCACGCCTTCAACCCCGACGTCGTCAGCTGCCTCCGCC
The DNA here is from genome assembly GCA_965229495.1 of Gammaproteobacteria bacterium. Classification (GTDB taxonomy): domain Bacteria; phylum Pseudomonadota; class Gammaproteobacteria; order CBDBNL01. The sequence continues at coordinate 1,472,299 of OZ245880.1, read as the reverse complement.
TCGCCTCGAAAAACGGCGACCAGAAGCTCTTTCGCGAATACTCGCGGCTAGTCAACGAGCGCGCCCCAGCCACCCTGCGCGACCTGCTCGAATTCAACTCGCGTCACGATCCACTACCTCTCGACGCCGTCGAACCTGCAGAAACAATCCTGCCGCGCTTCGACTCCGCTGGCATGAGCTTGGGCGCGCTCTCGCCCGAAGCTCATGAAACCCTAGCGCTCGCCATGTATCGCCTAGGCGCGCGTTCTAACTCTGGCGAAGGCGGCGAAGACCCCGAACGCTTCAAATCTAAAGCCAATTCCAAAATCAAGCAAGTCGCCTCTGGTCGCTTTGGCGTCACCACCGCATACTTGCGCAGCGCCGAAGTCATCCAGATCAAAGTCGCTCAAGGCGCCAAGCCTGGCGAAGGCGGACAGCTCCCGGGCGGCAAAGTCAACCAGCTCATCGCCGAGCTTCGCTACGCGCTCCCCGGCACCACGCTCATATCGCCGCCGCCGCACCACGACATCTATTCCATCGAAGACCTAGCGCAGCTCATCTTCGACCTCAAGCAAGTCAACCCGAAAGCGCTAGTGTCGGTGAAGCTCGTGTCCGAGCCTGGCGTCGGCACCGTCGCTTGCGGCGTCGCCAAGGCCTACGCCGACCTAATAACCATCTCCGGCTACGACGGCGGTACCGCTGCCAGCCCGCTATCTTCCATTCATTACGCCGGCGCGCCTTGGGAGCTCGGTCTTGCCGAAACCCACCAAGCCCTAGTCGCCAATAACTTACGCCATAGGATACGCCTGCAAACCGACGGCGGTTTGAAAACCGGTCGCGACGTCGTCAAAGCCGCCATGCTCGGCGCCGAGAGCTTCGGCTTCGGCACCACCCCCATGATCGCCATGGGCTGCAAATACCTACGCATCTGCCATCTTAATAATTGCGCCACCGGCGTCGCCACCCAGCACCAGCAGTTGCGCGACGATTACTTCATCGGCGCCGAGGACATGGTCGTAAACTTCTTCGAGTTCATCGCCCAAGAGGTACGCGAAATACTCGCCGAGCTCGGCTACGCCGACCTGCAGACCATCATCGGCCGCTCCGATTTACTCCGCGCTCTTCCAGCCGCCGCGCGCTTCGACCTCCAAGATATGCTCGAGACCGCGCGCCCCAGCGCCAATACCAGCAGCTATTGCACCCAAGCCCACAACACGCCACCGGACGAATTAGAGCTCGCCAAAGCCATAGGGCGCCATTGCCGCCCCTTGATAAAGCAAGGCACCAGTGGCGAATTCAGCTACCCAATCAAAAACAGCGACCGCAGCATCGGCACCTTGCTCGCCGGCAGCATCGCCGCCGACTTTGGCGATAGCGGCTTAGCGCAGCCCTTGCAACTAAACTTCCAGGGTTACGCTGGCCAGAGCTTCGGCGCTTGGAATATCAACGGCTTACACCTGTACCTCGACGGCGACGCCAACGACTACGTCGGCAAAGGCATGACCGGCGGGCGTATAGTCGTAGCGCAGCGATCCAGCGTCGACCTTGGCGTCAAAGCCGTCATTGGCAACACCTGCTTGTACGGCGCCACTGGTGGTTATCTTTACGCCGCCGGCGCCGCCGGCGAACGCTTCGCCGTGCGTAATTCTGGCGCCTGCGCCACCCTTGAGGGCGCTGGCGACCACTGCTGCGAGTACATGACCGGCGGCCTCGTCATCGTGCTCGGCAAAGTTGGGCGTAATTTTGGCGCTGGCATGAGCGGTGGCCTGGCTTTGGTTCACGACCCGGAAGCTCAGTTAGAAAGCCTGCTCAATACCGAGATGGTCGAGCTGCGCGAACTCGCCGACCTCCCCGAAGCCTTGATCGAAGTCCTGCGCGAGCAAATCACCCAGCACGCCGCGCACACTCGCAGCCCACGCTCCCAGCACCTGCTAGCAAACTTCACCCAAGTTCAAAGCCAATTCCGCGCCGTAGTCCCCCAATCCCTAGACGCCAACCGAATGCTCGCCAGCGCCCGCATCGCCTAACTGGAGCGCCGAGTTGTACTCGGCAGGAGACGAGCTTTGCTCGTCTCCCCAAACCACCAACTTGGGATTGCCTCACATGAAACCAAGCGTATACATCAACACAACTATCCCAAGCTATCTATTTGATAGCAGGGAGAGCTTGGAATTGCATATCAAAATCACCCAAAAATGGTGGAGTGAGGAGCGGAGCAATTTTAATATCTGGATTTCAGAGGCAACTATTGATGAAGTAAACGATGGTGATTACCCGAGCAAAGCAGATATCATACAGCTTTTAGCACAAGTGCCAGTTCTGCCATCGCAGCCAATGGTCACAGAAATTGCGCAAACTTACCTTGATAATTACTTGATGCCACTGGCGCTAAAAGGCGATGCTCTACATTTGGCGTATGCCTCATTTTATAAGATCGATTTTTTGCTCACTTGGAATTGCAATCATCTTGCCAATGCTAATAAGCGCAAGCATATTCAAACAATAAACGACAATTTGAACCTGGCAACGCCAGCAATTATTACTCCATTAGAGTTATTTTCGGAGATCAATAATGATAACTAATGACTTACTACGTGAGAAATATCGCGTGCAAAAAGCACTAGATGAAAAAGCCCAGCATAGTTTGGCCCAATATGTTGCTAACGCGCATGAGAATGTGAAAGGAGCTGAAATTAAATACGGCGTGAAATTCAACTATGCTCAGCCACCACTGTTTACACAAAAATCTCTCAAGCGGGCTTCTGCTGCTGAACTCACTCGTGGCGCTCATTCCGCTACTCCTTGAGTAAACAAACAGCGATCTACAAGCAATGAACTACACAGCAGTTATCGAGTATTGCAAAAGCACAAGTCTATACGTTGGCTACGTCCCCAGCCTACCCGGAGCGCATTCGCAAGGCGAAACCTTAGAAGAGCTGAATGCCAATTTGCGTGAGGTTATATCAATGTTGCTGGAAGATGGTTCGCTTAGCACAAGCTCATTGAGGAGGGCGAACAATGAACTTTGAAGATTATTCCATCAATATATCCCCGCTACCCGCTGATGACGGCGGTGGTTTTTTAGTAAGCTTCCCAGACCTTCCAGGTTGCATGGCAGATGGTCAAACCATAGATGAAGCTATTAGCGAGGCGCATGATGCTTTCTGCGCTTGGCGGCAAGCCGAGCTAGAGGATAAGCAAACCATGCCCGAATCCAAGCGTCTATCTGTCATCCGCCCATCCGCAGGATACAATTACGGAGTTCAATAGTTAAAGCCGAGCCATGAACACAAACAGCGATATAAATGTAGGCGGAGCTATACGCGATTTACCACGCACTGGCATGGGCGATAAAATCGACCATGCGCTAGCTGGCGCCCTTGCCTTTGCCGTGTTTTGTTTGGGCGCCTACATTCTGGCGCGGCTTGCGGGAATTACATCGCCGCTACTAATAGCTTCGGCAGGCTTGCTAGCTACGGCGTCCGTAGCGCTATTTTTGGAAATCGCGCAAAAATATACCCGTAGCGGCGTATTCGATTGGTGGGATTTTGCCGCAACCGTAGCGCCAGCGCTGCTAGTTACGGTAATGATCTATTTGTTGCGTTAGCTTCATAAGAAAAATATCCGAGTGAGAGTTTTGGATAATATTGGGGTCATATGCAAAACTTAAGAGTTTTGCATAACTTGAGACCGCGTGCAAAAAACGGAGATTTTTGTTCCCAGCTAGGCAGCAAAGCGCAGTTTATTCAATAGTAAATGAGCATTTGCGAACAACGCTGGGGGCAAAAAGATGCCTTTTTGCAAAGGTCTCAACTTGTCTTTTGCCGTAGTCCTCAATAAAACCCCCCATGTCCCCACCCCTCAGCCTCTTCATCGCTTTACGCTTCGCCAAAGCCAAGCGCCGCAACCGCTTCATATCCTTCATCGCCCTGGTGTCGATGCTCGGTATGAGCCTGGGCGTTGCCGTGCTGATACTGGTGCTCTCGGTCATGAACGGCTTCGATCAAGAACTGCGCACGCGCATCCTCGGCGCCATCCCCCACGCCACCATCTACCCCCACGCCGGCGTCGACGATTGGCGCCAGCTCACCAGCCGCATCAAGCGCGACAACCCCTTCATCCTCGGCGCAGCGCCAGTGATCGAATTCGAAGCCCTGCTCAGCGGCGCGCGCGCCCAGGGCACCATGGTGCACGGCATCGTCCCCGAAGCTGAGGCTGAAGTCTCGATAGTCGGCGAACACTTCGTCGCTGGCGGCTGGGACGGCTTACAAGCTGGCGGCTGGGGCATCGTCCTTGGCGACATCCTCGCCAGCGTGCTCGGCGTCGGCTTGGGCTCGAATATCACCCTGATCCTGCCCGAAGTCGGCATCAGCGCCATCGGCCTCAGCCCACGTCTGCGACGCTTTGAAGTTGTCGGCATCTTCAGCATGGGCGCCGATTTGGACGCTCGGCTGGCGCTCATTCACCTCGCCGACGCCCGCAAGCTGCAAAAAATAAACCACGAAGCCGACGGCATACGCCTGCATTTCGACGACGTCCTTCAAGCCCGCGCTTACTCTTACCTACTCGCCAACAACCTTGGCCAAGCCTTCGGCTTACGCGATTGGACGCACCAGTACGGCAACCTCTTCGCCTCCATCCGCATGGAGAAAACCCTGGTCGGCTTGCTGCTATTTTTGATAATAGCGGTAGCAGCCTTCAACATCGTCTCGACCCTGGTCATGACCGTAACCGACAAGCAAGGCGACATCGCCATCGCGCGCACCTTCGGCGCCTCGCGCGGTCTGATAATGCGTGTCTTCATACTTAACGGCTTGCTCACCGGAGTCATCGGCACCGCCATCGGCGTCATCCTCGGCGTCCTCGCCGCGCTCAACATCAGCGCCTTCATCGCCTGGATCGAGCGCTTGCTCGGCGTCGACTTCCTCAGCGCCGAGACTTACTTCATCAGCTATCTGCCCTCCAAGCTCATCTATTCCGACGTCGTGCTCATCGCCTCGGCGGCGCTCGCCATCAGCCTGATAGCCACCATCTACCCCGCCTACAAAGCCACCCGCATCCAGCCCGCCGACGCCCTGCGCTATGAATAAAAACAAAACTGATACTTTTACGCAACACAAGGCCGCCGACAAAAAGAGCCTTTTTGCAAAGGTCTCATTAAGGCGATTTCGAACTGCACCGCACTAGACTAGAGGTAAATCTAGTGAGGTATAAGCAATGCTGCAATTCGACAAAATAGCGCAAGCCATAGCCATCTACAGCGCGCCCGATGGTCATAACCTGCAAGTCGCCCAAGTTGCCGATAGCGTGCACATGAGCGTCGCCAATTTCAGCTTGGCTTTTCGCCGCGGCGTCGGCGTCAGTCCCGATAGATTTAGCAATTATCTGCGTGCACTGCGCATCGACGCCGAGCTTGAGCGTGTGCAGCGTTGTCGCTTGCGCGCCGTCAGCGCCAAGCTGGGTTTGAAGTCCGTGAGCAGCATCTACGACCATAGCTACAAAATACTGGCATTTAGCCCCGAGCAATTACGCAGTCGCGGCGTCGGCGCGCAAATAAGCTACGGCAGCGCCATGACTCCATTTGGGGAAGCCGGCATTTTCAGCACCGAGCATGGCATTTGCCGCCTGAGCTTCAACGCCGATATAGGCGAGGATTTGGCGCTAATGCGCGCGCGGTTGCCCGAGGCGGAGCTGCAAAGCGAACCGCTGCACGCGCAGAGCTGGGCGCAAAAGCTCTTCGCTGCGCGCGCCCAGGATATCGGCTTGCATCTGCTCGGGACTAATTTTCAATTGAGCGTTTGGCGGGCGCTGCTGGCGATCCCGCGCCAGAGCGTGGTCGCTTATGGCGAACTCGCTGAGTTTATCGGCAAGCCTCAAGCCGCGCGCGCGGTCGGTAACGCCGTCGGCGCCAACCCCATAGCCTGGCTGATCCCCTGCCACCGCGTCATCAAAAACAGCGGCGCCCTCGGCGGCTACCACTGGGGACCAGCGCGCAAAGAGAGTATGCTGGCTTTGGAATTGGCAGTAGGCTAGCGGATCGCCGAGTTGCGGATCGCCGAGTTGTACTCGGCAGGAGGCGAGCTTTGCTCGCCTCCCGATCACTCTACTCCATCCCAGCACCATGTAAACTACACGCAGATCATCTCTCAACTACCAATCCATGCCCATCAATCACGACAGCGCTCGAAAGGACATCTTCGGCCACAAGCAAATAGTCGTAGATTTTTTGCGCGATTACGTGCAGCAGCCTTGGGTGCGCTCGTTGGACTTTGATAGCCTCGAAAGAGTAAATTCCAGTTACGTGCACGAATCCGACCAGCAGCGCATCGGCGACGTAGTTTGGCGCTTAAAACTCCGAGATGATGGTAGCTGGGTTTATATGTACCTGCTGCTAGAGCTACAGAGCACTGTCGATCGCCACATGGCTCTGCGCATGATGGTCTACGCTGGCCTGCTTTACCAGGATCTGATCAAACAAAAAGAGTTCGGTCCCGACGGCTTGCTGCCCGCAGTATTCCCCGCAGTTATCTACAACGGTAAGCGACCTTGGAACGCTCCGCTAAAATTGAGCGAACTTATCACGCCAGTACCGGAGCCACTGCGTTCATTCTTGCCAGCTATGAGTTACTTCGTGCTCGACGAAGGTAGAGTGCAGTCGCTAGCGCCCAACAATGTCTTGAGCACCATCATCCAAATGGAGCGGGCTCCAGATACCGATCAACTCGCAGCAGCTCTACAGCGGGCGCACGAATTGCTCAAGGCTCCTGAACATCGCTCCTTGCGCCGGACTTTACTCTCTTGGCTAAAAAGAGTAGTATTATTTGGCATGACCGATGATCGGGAATTTTCCAAAATCCACGAACTACAGGAGTTATACACGATGTTAGCTGAAAGAGTTACCCAATGGACTCAAAATTGGCATGAGCAGGGGCGTCAAGAGGGCTTACAAGAGGGCTTGCGGTTAGGCGATAAAAAAGCCGCAACCGCACTGGCTGAGCGCGGGTTTTCGATTGCTGAAATTGCGAAGTCATTAAAACTGGAGGAGGCTGAGGTTAGGCATCTGCTGGGTTGATGCGAATGACGTGCTGACTTGCACCCGGCACGAGCGGAGCGCCGACTTGTAGTCGGCATGAGCGGAGCGCCGAGTTGTAATCGGCATGAGCGGAGCGCCGAGTTGTACTCGGCATGAGCGGAGCGCCGAGTTGTACTCGGCATGAAGACAAATTTGCTCGCCTCCCAAAATCCCCAACAACCTAGCCCTCAACGAGGCTATGCTTGGCGTACTCCTCGACCCAGCGGCGTTCTTCCTGGTGCAGGTATTTTTGCGTCGTTGCTATTGAGGCGTGGCGGGCAATAGCTTGCAGATAACGCAACTCGACGCCGTTCTCAGCTTGGTGGGTGATGGAGGTATGGCGTAGCCAGTGCGTGGAGACTTTACTTAATAATTGGGCTTGCTGTCGATCCGGGCACACCGCTGCCGCCGCTTGCGCCATGTCGGTTACCGCGCGCCAGATGCTATCGGCGCTCAAGGCTTTGACTTGCGGATTGGCAATATGCCCGAGCAGCGGGCTCGTTTCCTGCGGTTGTGGGGTGGCGTTGGCAAAATTGAAGCAACGGCGATAGCGCTGCAACGCCGCCAAGCTCTGCTGGTGTAAGGGCACGAGCGCGGTTTTGTTGCCCTTCCCGGTTATCTCCCACCACCAATTACCGCGCCTAAAGCTAATATCGCCCATGCGCGCGTTGGCGAGCTCGCTGACGCGCGGTGCTTGCAAATATAGCAAGGTGAACAACAACAGATCGCGCTCCAAGCGCATACGCTGTTGGCTGCCATCGGCTGCTGCTGCCACCTTGTCCTGGATGAAGCTCCACAGGTAGCGCCAGCATTCCTTATCGATATAGCGCTCGACGCCGTCCTTCTTATTGATGGCGTAGCGTAAGTCCTGGCTGCTGACCAGCTTGCCTGGGTTATTGCGCCAGTAGCCGAGGTCGACGAAGAAAGCGAAGGCGTTTTGCAGGATAACCAGCGCCTGGTTTTGGCTGGCGGGCGTGAGCTGCTTTTCAAAGGGCTTCCATTCGGGGTGCGCGCGCGGGCGCCGTGGTCCCAACCAGAGCTCGTGCGGTTGCTGGTCTTTGAGGAATTTTTTGTAATCTACCAGGTCGGGCGCGCTCAGATCGGAGAGCGCTTGCCGCTTTACCAATAGGCAAAACAACAGTAAGCGTTCGATCTCTTTGCGGTAGCTGCGGTAGGTGTGGCGCGAGTGCGCGACGCGGTCGAGCCAGAAGTTTATGGCTTCCAGGTCGTTCGTGCAGGCGTCGCTAGTGCCACGGTTGCTCGCTTGCGCGCCGTCGAGCGCGCTGCCGAGCGCGGGCAGGTACTCTAATGGTAGCGGTTGCGATAGGGTTGGATTGGGCACAGGGCTTCATGTAAAAGCCCTGATTATTCGCTTTGAGGTCGTTGGCGCCCTGCGCTCAGACGCCAGTTGCTTATAACTTGGGTGTTGCGCTCGTCAGCAGCTCGACGCTTTCGATTACTATCGGCTGCTTGGGCACGTCTTGATGGTAACCCGAGTTGCCAGTGGATACTTGGGCGATAGCGTCGACCACGTCCATGCCTTTGGTTACTTTGCCGAAAACGGCGTAGCCCCAGCCTCGAGCGTCTTTGCTGCTGTGGTTGAGAAAATCGTTATTCACCAGGTTGATGAAGAATTGTGAGGTCGCCGAGTGCGGGTTGGAAGTGCGCGCCATCGCCAGGGTGCCGCGGTCGTTCTTGAGGCCGTTGTCGGCTTCGTTTTGGATGGGGGCATTATTGGACTTCTCGCGCATTTGCGCATCCATGCCGCCGCCCTGGATCATAAAGCCGGGGATGACGCGGTGGAAAATCAAGCCGTCAAAAAAACCGCTGTTGACGTATTCGAGGAAGTTGGCAGTGCTCAAGGGCGCCTGCTCGGCGAAGAGCTCGATCTCGATCGAACCCATGGAAGTATTCATTTGCAGCATAGTGTTGTGGTTATCGGCTTGCGTAGTGGTGGTTAATAAAGCTAGCGCTAGGGCTAGAATGAGTTTTTGCTTTAGCATAGTCGTTTGATTAGAAGTTAAAGTTGTCAATCCGCGAAGTATACGCACTTGTTACCTTGATTGACCTAAAGGAATAACACCATGCCGACAACCACCGAGCAAGCCGATAAGCGTTTGCAGCAATTGCGCGAGCAACTGCACGAGCTCAGCTATAACTACTACGTGCTCGACGCTGCCACCAGCAGCGACGCCGACTACGACCGCCTATACGCTGAGTTGTTAGAGCTGGAGGCGCAATTCCCCGATTTAGTCACCAGCGATTCGCCCAGCCAACGCGTCGGCGCCACTGCGAGCTCTAAATTTGCCAGCGTGCGCCATTCGGTGCCGATGCTTTCCCTAAGCAACGCCAACGATGGCGACGCCCTCCAAGCCTTTTACACACGCGTGCAGCGCGATCTGATCAAGCACGAATTGCTCGCGGCCGACACCGAGCTCGACCTGTTTTGTGAGCCCAAACTCGACGGCTTGGCGATAGCCATTCGCTATCAAAACGGCGTATTCGCGCAAGCGGCGACGCGCGGCGACGGTGAGCTCGGCGAAGACGTCAGCCACACCGTGCGTACCATCGGCTCGGTGCCGATGCGTTTGCGCGGCGCGGCGCCGGCAGCGCTGGAGGTGCGCGGCGAGGTCATCTTCCCAATCTCAGAATTCAACGCTACCAATGACCGCGCGCTCGAGCAAGGCGGCAAGCTCTTCGCCAACCCGCGCAACGCCGCTGCTGGTAGCATCCGCCAATTGCAACCGCGCGTCGCCGCCGAGCGCCAACTGCAGTTTGTCGCCTATGCTCTGGTGCTCGACGAATCGGCTAACGAGCTGCGCGAGCACCAGCAAACGCTAGCGGCTTTGCACGCTTGGGGCTTTCGCGTCAACGCGCTCAATAAGCTCTGCCGAGGTTTAACAGAAGTACAAAGCTATTTGCAGGAATTATCTGAGCAGCGCGAGAGCTTGGACTATGAGATCGACGGCGCCGTCATCAAGGTCAACGATTTGCACTATCAACGCCAGCTCGGCTTTATCGCCCGCGCCCCGCGCTGGGCGCTAGCTTACAAATACCCGGCGCGCGAGGAGAGCACCGAGCTCTTGGCAGTGGAATTCCAAGTCGGCCGCACCGGCGTGCTGACGCCAGTGGCGCGCCTGCAGCCAGTGCGCCTTGGCGGGGTTATGGTTAGCAACGCCACCTTGCACAACCTTAAAGAGATCGAGCGCTTGCAGTTGGGCGTTGGCGCGCGGGTGCTGGTGCGCCGCGCTGGCGACGTCATCCCCCAAGTCATGCAGAACTTATCGTCGGCAGAGAGCTTGGAGCCCATAGCCATACCCGAAAACTGCCCGAGCTGCGGGCATCAATTAGAGCGCGACGAGACCTTTTTGCGCTGCCCGAACCGCTTGGCTTGCCAGACGCAACTGGTGGCGAGCTTGAAGCACTTTGTCAGCCGCAAGGCGCTCGACATTGAGGGCTTGGGCGATAGGTCTATCGCCGAGATGGTCGATTTGGGGCTGATTAGCCGACCCGCCGATCTCTTCCGCCTCGACGCTGAGAGTCTGCAGCGCTTGACCCACGTCGCCGAATTGAGCGCCAGCAATATGCTGGCAGCCTTAGCTGCGAGCAAAAGCTGCACCATGCAGCGCTTCATCTACGCGCTCGGCATTGATGAAGTCGGCTTGACCACGGCAGGCTTGCTCGCCGATCACTTCGCCGACGACATTGAGCTCCTGCTGCAAGCCGACACCGAGCAACTGACCGCCATCGTCGGCATCGGTCCAGTGGTGGCGCAATACATCCATAGCTTTTTCGCCGAGCCCAGCAATATCGAGCAAATCCGTGATCTGCTGAGCGTCGGCGTCAACTGGCCGCGCCGCGACTTGCACGCCGCTACGACCGAACAACCCTTAGTGGGTAAGGTCTACGTGCTCACTGGCAGCTTCGAGGCGATGAGCCGCGATGCGGCTAGCGCCAAGCTACAAGCGCTGGGCGCGAAAATAACTTCTGCAGTATCAAAAAAAACCGACACTATTTTCGTCGGCGCCAAACCGGGCTCAAAGCTGGCAAAGGCTGAGGCCTTGGGCGTCGCCATCGCCGACGAGAACGACTTACTGCAACTGTTAAAGCAATGAAATACCCTGCTGTCCATCTGGCCGCGATCGCGGTCGTGTTATTCACCGCTGCCTGCTCGCTGAGCCCGAGCAAAGAACCCGAGCTAGCCTCGGTGCCTAGTGCCAAAGCCGCACCCGACGCCCCCAAAGCGCCCAACTTACCCGCCAATCTGCGACGCACCGACACCCCGCCACCAGCGCAGATACTGGAGAACGTTTGCACGATTTTTCAGCAGTACCCCCATTGGCAGCCAGCGATAGCTGCGAGCTCCGAGCTTTGGGGCACGCCTATCCCAGTGATGATGGCGATCATCTACCAGGAAAGCAAATTCAACGGCGAAGCGCGTCCGCCCAACAAGAACCCGCTATCGAGCAAGAAATACGCCAGCACCGCCTATGGTTACTCGCAAGCGCTCAACGGCACCTGGCGGCATTACCAAACCAGCACTGGCGCCTACGAGCACAAGCGCAACTACTTCGCCGACGCAGTCAACTTCATCGGCTGGTACACGCAAAACACCCACAAAGCCACGGGCGTCAAACAGAACTCGGCTTACGGCTTATACCTCGCCTACCATGAAGGCTGGGGCGGCTACAAGCGCCGCACCTACCGCCTCAAGCCTTGGCTGATGGTAGTGGCGCGCAAGGTACAAACGCGCGCCAATAAATACGCCGCGCAACTCCGCAACTGCCCAGTCGGCTCCTTCTCGGGCACCATGGCGAGCGCCAGCGGCGACGCCTTCTTCACCCCGGCAGCGCCAGAATCCGACGCCTTTTTTAGCAACGACAGCTCGTCCAGCAGCAGCCAGGAAGCCAACTTCTTCCAAGCAACCCAATCTTCGGGAGCAACTAAGACCTGGTTTTAGAGCTCGGCGCCACCAGTTTTACTTCAGCACACTGTATGAACCACAGATGCACACAGATAAACACAGATTGGCTTAGTGCGAGGATAAGCTCTATCTGATATCTGTGTCCATCTGCGTTAATCTGTGGTTAATTCCATAGATCCGCCGCAGGCGCGACCGTGTAAATTTCGCTCGCTGTTCCAAGAGCGCTGCTATTAGGAATCTTGTTGCTCGCAGTTGGCGCGTTGGCGGGATGCTTGGATTACTTGCAGTAGTTTTGGGTTAGGCTCGTCAAGCTTCTGCTCGGCGTCAAGGGCGAGATCGTAATAACCACCAGCCAGAGGTAAATCGCCTTGCAGCTCGTGGATGAAGCCGATTTGCTGATAAGTCAAACCGATGCGCTCATTCTTAGCGTGCTCTTCTTGGAGCTCGAGAGCGCGTTGGAAAGAGTCTAGAGCTTGCTGCCATTGCTCTAGATCATGATAGATCATGCCGATTTGGCGATGAATGATGTCTGAGCGGTGCTGCTGGTCGTGCTGCTCTTGCGCTGCCAGCGCCTGCTGGTAAGCGTCTAGGGCTTGCTGCCACTGCTGTTGCCGCTCGTAGACCTCACCGATCTGGTGGTAAGTATCACCCAACTCCTGGTGCTGGTCGTTCTGCTGGTAAACATTCAGCGCGTTCTGGTAGGCGGCCAGGGCCTCGCCCCACTGTTGCAGCTTTTGGTGGAGTCGGCCTATGTTGTGATAGACGGCGCCGCGGTGAGCTTCTGGCAAGTAATCCCGGAGCATAGCCTGGCAGCTTTGTAGCGCACGCGGGTACAGTTTCAATTGTTGCCACAGGCTTGTGAGTGCGCCCAGCAGCGGTAGCTGCATAAGATCTTCCTCGGTGTCCTGCAGCCAAAGCTCGACGGCGGTGCCCATCTGCTGGGCTTCGCCGATTGGTGTCCACTTCATGCCCTCTTGGTAAAGGTCTAAGCAATTTACTAATAGCTTGGGGTCGCCTTGAGCCAGAGCCGAGCGCAGCGCCAGCCCGATGATAGGCTGCACCGAGCTGCCCAGTTCGAGTCCGGCCTTTGCCAAGGGAGCCAATTGCTCTTGCATTACCTTGGCGGTATCGAAAAGCACACGCGCTAACAGATTTTGATTGGTCTCGTGGCTATCAGCAGGAACTGCTGCCAATATGCGCTCTTGCAATGCCGGTAGTAGTGAATAGCTCTCCCCTGCGCCCTCCACTAAGCCGAAGGCTTGCAGCTCGCCAAAATACTCGGTTAATTCATCAGGAACTAGCTGATGCCAAGGCGAAGCTTCCTCGTCGTTATTGTGTTGCGTTACCGCAACGACTACCCGCAGTTCTTCTACCTGCAATGGCTTGCCCAAATAGGCGAGCATTAGCAGCAGCGAGCGTGCAGCCGAGGAGGGCAGGCTCAAGTAGTAGTCGAGGCTCGTGTGGCTCCTGCTCTTGTCGGTAGGCGCGCGCGCCGGCTCGACGGCGCCTTGGCGCAGGGCGCGGTGGTATAAATACAAGCAAAGCGGGTGGCGGCTGATTTGTTGGCGGCGCTCGAGTTCAGCTGGGCTGGGCTTATTCGCTAGCTCATTGCCCCAGAGACTTTGCAGCAGGGAAGTGCGCTCGGTGGGTGCGGGCTGCGATACTTGGTGCCAGTCTATTGTGAAAGCTGCGCGACTGCTATTTGTCAGCCGCAATTGGCGGCGCGCGGTGAACAGCACGCGCCAGCGCGGCAAGACTGCTGGTAGCGTCAGGAAGGCAAGAGTGCTTCGGTCTTGCCATAAAGCCTTAGAGTCGGCTTGGCTTTCGCAGTTGGCGGCTATAAGCAGGTATTCGGCGTCGGGTAATTGCTCCAGCAGCCAATCGGCGAGACGAGCGCCCTCTAGACGCAAATGGCATAGTCTTTCGGCTGACTCTTTTAGGCCACAGGTGCTCAGCCAGAATGCAGCTTGCATCGCGATGGGTGGCGCATCGGCGTGCAAATTGAGCCAGAAAGCGCGATCGACCTTGAGCTCGGCAGCTGATGAATCTAAACAGCGCAGCGCCCATTGCTGCGCGGTGGTGGTTTTGCCCATACCACCATGGCCGTACAAGCCAAGGTTACGCTCGCCACTCTGGTAAGCCTGGTCGAGGCTTTGCAGCAGGCTCAGGCGTGGGGTTGTGTTGGTGCGTAGCGGTGGTGCGCCGATTATTGACATGTTGGTTTTTGTGGAGCGGGTGATGGTTTTGAGTTCGGCGAACGCAGGCGGCGCTGGTATTCGCCTGGAGGCTAAGGAAGGCAGAGCAGGCAGCGAGCACAAGGCTAGGGGTTTAGTCGAGCAGTTTGCGCTTGCCCTTGGGGGTGAGCAAGGCTATTCTGCCAAGCCTGGGCTCGTCTGGGTTGGGGTGTAAGCTGATGTAGCCTTTGCGTTCTAATTGGTATAGCCGAGGATGCAAGTCATGGCGCTGAATTAAAGCGTCGTGATACATGAGGGCTCCAGCTTGAATTTCAGCCTCGGTGGCGCCGATGTTTTTGTTGATGATGTAAGCGAGATCGCTGTCGCTAACGACTGGGGTGTCGGCTGTTGTGTTGACCATGGTGCTGGGCTTTAGGCACGCGGGACGCTAGGCCAAATGCTCGGTGAAGAAGTCCAGGGTGCGCGACCAGGCGAGTTCGGCGCTGGCTTCGTGGTAGCGACCGGTGGAGTCGTTGTGGAAGCCGTGGTTGACTTGGGGGTAGACGAAGGCTTGGTAGTCGATGTTGTTGGCTTGCAGCGCGCGTTCGTAATCCGGCCAGGTGGCGTTGACGCGCTTATCGAGCTCGGCGAAATGCAGCATCAAGGGCGCTTGGATTTGCTTGATGTTGGCGCGCGCGGGCGTGCCGTAAAAAGGCGCGGCAGCGTCAATTACTTCGGGGAGTTCGGCGGCGAGCATATTGCTGATATAGCCACCAAAGCAGAAGCCGACGACGCCGACTTTGCCGTTGTTATCAGGATGCTCTTTGAGCATTCGCGCCGCAGCGACGAAGTCTTGCTGGATTTTGCCGCGGTCCATGGACTTTTGCAGCGCGCGGCCTTCGTCGTCGTTGCCCGGATAACCACCCAGAGTGTGCAAAGCATCGGGGGCAAAGGCGGTGAAGCCTTTCTTCGCCAGCCGACGCGCGACGTCTTTGATGTACGGATTAAGGCCACGATTCTCGTGCACTACCAGGACCATCGGGCTTGGGCCGCTGGC
The DNA here is from genome assembly GCA_965229495.1 of Gammaproteobacteria bacterium. GTDB lineage: Bacteria > Pseudomonadota > Gammaproteobacteria > CBDBNL01. The sequence continues at coordinate 1,457,093 of OZ245880.1, read as the reverse complement.
GGCGCTAGGAACTACCCAATAGCCGCGACCTTCGCCGTGGCCGTCGGGTGATGGATAGGTTTTGTAGCTGGCGCGGATATCGGGGTCGTTAAAAGATACTTGCTCGGCGAGAGCGTAGTTCGGCGTTAGCGCTGCGGTTATAGCACCAATGCTCAGGCCAGCGACGGCTAAGGTGCCGAGCCTATTGACGAAAGTTCTGCGGTCGATGTCGCCGTGGGCGTATTCGTCGTACCAATCGAAGGCTTCTTGGGGGATTTGTATAGTCATGGTCATTCTCCTTGTTTAATTTATGGTTGGCATTGTAACCACCAAGCGCTCGCTATAAATCCGCCGCCAAGCGCTCTTTGACCTTTTGTGCGAGCTCGGTGGTGATCTTGGCGCTGCGTGCGATGTCCGCCACATCGGCCTCGGCGATGGCTTTGCTGGAGCCGAATTTTTGTAGCAGCAAGCTGCGGCGTTTGCTGCCGATGCCGTCGATTTGCTCGAGCTTGGAGATGACGACGCTCTTGCGGCGCAGGCTTTGATGCGAGCTATTGGCGAAGCGGTGAGCTTCGTCGCGCACTTGCATCAGCAGTAGCAGCGCTTGGTGCTCGCCCGGCCAATCGTATTTGCTCAAGCCGCTGGCGCCGTCGTAGAGCTCGCGGCTGAGCCATATGGTCTCGAGTCCAGCGCGGCGGCCTTCGCCCTTGGCGATGCCGGCTACTAGCACGGGCGGTGGCGTCAGGGCTTGCAGCGTGGCGACGCTGGAATTTAATTGCCCGCGACCGCCATCGATCAATATTAGGTCCGGCCAGTCGTCGTGGTGGCGCTTTTTATACAGGCGCTCGACGCTCTGCGCCATGGCGGCGTAGTCGTCGCCGCCTTTGATTTCACGGATATTGGCTTTGCGGTATTTTTTCTTCTCCAAGCCGCTGCTCTCCATGCGCACCAGCGCGCCGACGGCGCTATCGCCTTGGTTGTGGCTGATGTCTAAACACTCGATGCTTTCGAGTTCGTCGGCGAAGGGCCAGGCTTCGTTGAGGCTTTGCAGGCGCTCGGAGATTAGCCGCTGGCTTTCGGTGAGGTCTTTGAGGTTGCGCGCGCAATTGGTCGCCGCCATCTCGAGCCATTTGTTGCGCTTGCTGATGACGCGGCTTTTGATGGTTATTTTGCGGTCGTACTTTTGCTGCAGCGCCTGCTGTAAGGTTTCGAGATCGGCGGGCGCGGGGTCGATGATGATCTCGCTGGGCAGGCTTTGCGGCTCGGAGCCGATGTAGTAATGCGCGAGAAAGCTGGCGGCGAGGTCGTCGGGTTCGGCCTCCAGCGCCAGCTTGGGCTTGAAGAGTTTATTGCTCAGCACCTGCCCCGAGCGCACAAAGAGCAAATAAACGCAGGCGACCCCAGCGTAGAGCTGGCAGGCGACGATGTCGAAATCACCGGACTCGGTGTCGACGCTTTGCTCGGTGCTGATCTTGGCGAGAGCGGCGAGGCGATCGCGGAGCATGGCGGCGGTCTCGAAGTCTTGCTTGGCGGCGGCTTGCTGCATTTGCCCGTTGAGCTCGGTTTTGAGTTTGTTGCTCTTGTTTTCCAAAAACAGTACCGCTTGGCGCAGGCTTTCGCGGTATTCGTCCGCGCTTACCAGGTTGACGCAAGGGGCGCTACAGCGGCCGATCTGGTGCTGCAAGCAGGGACGCGAGCGGTTGCGGAAGTAGGCGTCGCGGCAATTACGCAGCAAGAATATCTTGCGCAGGGCGTTGATGCTTTCGCGCACGGCGCCAGCGCTGGGGTAGGGGCCAAAGTAACGGCCTTTCTGCTGGCGCCCGCGTCTAGAGGCGATGTAGGGGAAGTCGGTATGTTTAGAGATGAAGATGAAGGGGTAGCTTTTGTCGTCGCGCAGGTCGATGTTGTAGGGCGGCTTCTCGGATTTGATGAGGTTCTGCTCGAGTAGCAGTGCTTCGGCTTCGCTGCTGGTAGTGGTAACTTCGACGCGCGCGCTTTTCTTGAGCATAGCCCGAGTTTTGCGCGCTTGGCGCTTGAGGTTGAGGTACGAGCTGACACGCTTTTTTAGCTTCGCCGCCTTACCTACATACAAGCAGCGACCCTGACTATCGATAAAGCGGTAGACCCCCGGGCTATCGTCGAGTCGGCTGATTTGCGGTTTTAGGTGCTCTAGCATTTACGATATTGGGATTGATGGTTATAGCAGCAATATACTCTCGGCGTTTAGATTAAAGCAGCACACATGAACCAGGATAACTTGCTCGACCCTAGAGCCTTGGGCCAGCGCTCGGTTAGCCGCTTGGCGCTAGGCAGCGTTAAGTTCGGCCGCAACCAAGCGCTCAAGTACTCAGAGAATTTTCCGCTACCCAGCGATGCTGAGCTACGAGCTCTGCTGGATACAGCGCGCTCTTTGGGAATCAATTTTATCGATTGCGCCCCAGCTTACGGCAGCGCCGAGGCGCGTTTGGGCAGCTTAGTCGGCTCTGACGATTATTGGGTGATTAGCACCAAGGTCGGCGAGATATTCGATGCAAAATCGGCAACGTCGCGCTTCGATTTTAGCCAAGCCGGGATTTTGCAAAGCCTGGAGAATTCGCGGCGCTTGCTACGCCGCGATAAGCTCGATATGGTGCTGGTGCATTGCTCGGACGACGACCTAAGCGAGCTGACCGACAGCCCAGCCTTGGAAACCCTGGAGCTGGCGCGGGCGCGCGGCTGGCTTGGGCTAGTTGGGGCTTCGGTGAAAAGCAGCGCCGCCTTGGCTTATGCTATCGAGCACTGCGACACTGTGATGTGCGCCTATTCGCTGGGCTTGCCCAAAGCGCTACGAACGCAAACCGAGATAAGCCTGCAGCGCGCTCGCGAACTCGGTCGTTGCGTGGTACTCAAAAAAGCCTTGGATAGCGGACAAAGCTCAGATACCCGCGCTGCGCTGCGTTTTGCCGTCGCCAATGAGGCGGTTACCTCGGTGGTAGTCGGTACTATTAACACTCAACACCTGCTCGCCAACGCGAACGCCATTGATATCTCGAAATGAAACAAGCCAATAAGCAACTCAGCGCAGCACTTCTAAACCCAGTATTGAGCGGCGCGCTCGACCTGTACGCCGACCACGCCAAGCTCGACATAGACGCCGAGATCGCCGCGCTTAGCGGTCAAGCTGCTGAGACGCGGGCGCTGCGTTTGCGCGCTTACGTCGGCGAGTTAAGCGCGCAAGCGAACGAAGATCAGCTCGCGCGGCTTTTCACCGAGCTCGCAGAGGACGCTAAGCAACGCCATAAAAGCGCAGCGCAAGCCTTTGCCGACTTCGCCGAGCAGTGGCAGCACGCGCGCTTAGGCTTAGTATTTACCGCGCACCCGACCTTCGGCGCCAACTACGCCACCATGCGCTGTATCGCCGAATTGGCTGCTGGTGAAAGCGTCGCCGGTCAACCGCTAGGCGCTGCCGAACGTCAACAACGCTCGACCAGCTTGCAAAGCAACGACCACCGCCCGCCTGCGCTCATCACCCTGGAGAACGAAAACGACCAGGCCGAAAGCGCCATCAAAGCCACACGCTTCGCCCTGCGCCGGGTTTTTCGTCAGCTCTATCGGGTGGCGAGTGAGCAATTCCCCGAGCATTGGCAAGCCTTGGACGCGCGCTTGGTCGACGTCGCCACTTGGGTCGGCGGCGACATGGACGGCCGCAACGATATTCGCTGGAACCAAAGCCTGAGCTTGCGCTGGCGCGCCGCTGCTCATCAGTTCGCTTGGTTGGCGCAGGAATTGCACAAATTAGCTTCTTGGCCGAAGGCCGAGAGTTTGGCGCTCGACATCAGCACCCTGGCACTACGGCTGGAGCAATTGGCTAGCAAACGTGATCAACAAGCCGACGCCCTCAGCGCCATAACCACCGAAGACACCGAAGCGGTGAGCGCCCTGGCGCGCGACCTGAGCGCGTCCGAACCCAGGGCCGACGAGCAGCAAAGCTCTGACGCCCAACCCGACGCCGTCAACGACCTGAGTTTCTGGATCAGCAGCTTGCAGGCTGTACGCGCGCGCTGCGCCGACCGCCAGTTGAATATCGAGCTGGCAGCGCTGATCGCCGAATTGCGCGCCACTGGCATGGCTAGCGCTTATTTGCACGTGCGCCTCAACGCCACGCAAATACACAACGCCCTGCGCCATTCGCTCAGCCTGGAGGGCGAACCCACCGACCCGGCCTTCAAGCGCAGCTCTTTGCGCAAGGTTACCGAGGTCTTGGCTGGGGTCGAGGGCGTCAACATCAACTTCGGCAATCTGTTGCGCGAGCAGAGTAGTGCGCGGCGTATGTTCATGCAAGTAGCCCAGCTCAGCAAGCATTGCGACACCAGCTCGCCCATCCGCTTTTTGATAGCCGAGAGCGATAGCCCCTTCACCGTGCTCGCAGCGTTGTATCTGGCGAAGCGTTATCGCGTCGCCGAGCGCGTCGATATCTCGCCGCTATTCGAAACCGCCAGCGCCCTGGAGCAGGGCGCCGAGATTATCAGCACTTTGCTGGCGAACCCGGATTACCGCGCTTACGTCGAGCGCCGCGGTTGTTTGTGCGTGCAAACTGGTTTCTCCGATGCTGGCAGGCACTTGGGGCAGGTAGCTTGCGCCTTAGCTATCGAACGCTTTCAGATGAAGGTCGCCCGTGCTCTAGCGCAGGCGCAATTGAGCTCGGTGCGGCTAGTGCTATTCAACACCCACGGCGAGAGCCTGGGACGCGGCGCGCACCCCGATTCTCTGCAGCAGCGCTGGCTGTACTTATTCTCACCCGAGGCGCGCAAAGAGTTCCGAGAAGCTGGCATCGCCGTGAAGCACGAGAGCAGCTTCCAAGGCGCCGACGGTTACGCCTATTTTCACACCCCAGCCCTGGCGCTGGCGAGCCTGTCGCGAGCCTTGGAGGATTGCTTGCAAACGCCGCCACCGCCAGCCGACGCCTTCTACCAATCCCAAGACCAGAGCTTGGAGTATTTCATCAGCTTGCAGGATTACCACCAGCGGCTGATGGCGAATCCCGATTTTGCGCGCCTGCTCAATCACTTTGCGCCTAATTTGCTCTACGCCACCGGTTCGCGGCAGATGCGCCGCCAACACGAGCGCGTCGACGCCAGCGGCGCTGCCAAGATCCAGATTCGCGCCATCGTGCAGAATGCCATCTTGCAGCAATTGGGTTGGGTGGCGACGGCTTGCTTCGGCGTCGGCGCTGCCATCGGTCGCGACTCCGAGTGGTTCGCCGCGTGCTGGGGGCAATCGGAGCGTTTGCGCACCGTTAGCGCCATGGCGATTAGCGCCTTTAGCGCCAGCGACACCGATATTTTGTACGCCTACATTGAGCTCTACAACCCAGGATTCTGGTTGCAGTTGTCGCGCTCTCTGCCAGAGGCGCAGCAGCGTTCGGCGCGGCGGGTCGCGCACTTGCTCGGCGCCAATAATTTCTACCACGAAGCCAGCCGCGTCGCGCATCGCTTCACCCACGACGCCATGCGCCTGCGCCATTACCTGGAGCGTCTACCCCAGGCGCAGCCCGCGCGCGCTGCCGACCAAGGCCAGCGCGACCGCTTGCACCAGCTCCGAATCGCCCTCATCATCAAGTTGTTCTTGCGCGCTACGCATCTACCAGCGTTCTCGAGCAATCCGCAAGTGAGCGTGGAGGACGTGATGCGCGCTTGCTTGCGCTTGGACGTCAACGCCGCCGTGGGCATTTTGCAGAATGCCTTTCCCGCCAGCGCTGGCTTTGCCGATATCGACTTTGGCGAAAGCTCCGACGCCGCCGTCGAAGACTACGACTATCGCAAGGAACGCCAGCAGCTCTTTGAACCCTTGGAGCAAATTTCCGAGCAGATAAAAAACATCACAGCGGCTTTGTGCCATTATTATGGCGCTTTCGGTTAGTTGCTCTCATTGGTGCTATTAGCCTACCCTTTAGATTGAATCTCAACCATGCTCGATACTATAGACCTGCTTGAAGCTGACCCTGCTACGCTTAACCCCGAGCAGCGGCGGCGCAAGGAGAAGCTTGAGGACATATTTGGCAATGAGCGGGAAAGGCTCATAGAAAGCATGGGCGGTGTCAAATTTATAAAGCTCTTCCATGAGCGCAATATAAATTTTCGTTACACCGGTATCAGACGCCACGACACTTACCAAGATCAACACTTGGAGATCGACCTGCTGGCGGTCGGCGACGACGAAGCCATGGCGGTAGAAGTGCAAACTGTGCTCTGCGTGGGCGATTTAGATGCTTTTGCTGACAAAATCAAAATACTCAAAGACCGGCTGCCCGAATTCGCTGGAAAAAAAGCCTATGGCGCTGTCGCTTATATTCGCGGTAATAGTGATGAAGCCGAGCGCGCCGCCAAGCGTGGTTTATTCGTAATCAAAGCCGTTGGCGACTCTGCCAAAATTGAAAACTCGCCGAATTTCCGCCCCCGCACTTTTTAATGTTCACCCAAACCCTCGGCCGCCTCTTCGGCAGCAAAAACGAGCGCACGATAAGAAAACTCCGCGCCCAAGTCAGCAAGATCAACGAACTTGAGCCGAGTATGCAAGCGCTCGCAGACGGCGAGCTCCAAGCCCTGATCCACAAATTGCGCGAGCGCCATAGCTCTGGTTCAAGCCTGGACGCTCTGCTGCCAGAAGCCTTCGCCGCAGTGCGCGAAGCCGGCGTGCGCGCCTTGGGTATGCGCCATTACGACGTCCAGCTCATCGGCGGCATGGTGCTCAATTCCGGCGACATCGCCGAAATGCGCACCGGTGAGGGCAAGACTTTGGTCGCCACCCTGCCGGCGTACCTGCAGGCAGTAGCGGGCAACGGCGTGCATATCGTTACGGTCAATGATTACCTGGCGCGGCGCGATTGCCAGTGGATGGGCAAGCTGTATCACGCCCTCGGCCTGAGCACTGGCGTCGTCGTGCCCCAGCAAGACCTCGCCGAGAAAAAGCAATCTTACCAAGCCGACATCACTTACGGCACCAACAACGAATTCGGCTTTGACTATTTGCGCGACAACATGGTCTTCGCCCACGCCGACAAAGTGCAGCGCGGCCATCATTTCGCCATCGTCGACGAAGTCGATTCCATCCTCATCGACGAGGCCCGCACACCGCTCATCATCTCCGGACCCGCCAGCGACAACTCGGAATACTACCGCAAAATCAACGCCATCATCCCGAAGTTACGCGGGCGCAACGCCATCGATGAGGTCGACGAAGAAGCCGAGGACGACAGCGATTTCGTCGTCAACGAGAAAGACCGCCAAGTCGAGCTCACCGACCACGGCCACGAGCGCGTCGAGCAGCTACTAGCGCAAGCTGGTCTTATCGAAGCCGACGCCGGCTTGTACGATAACCGCTCGCTGCGCTTACTGCACTACGTCCAAGCTGGCCTCAAAGCCTACCATCTCTTCAAGCGCAACGTCCAATACCTGGTGCGCGATGGCAAAGTCGTGATCATCGACGAGCACACCGGCCGCGCCCTACCGGGGCGCCGATGGTCGGAAGGCATTCACCAAGCCGTCGAAGCCAAAGAGAGCGTCGCCATTCAGCTCGAAAGCCAGACCCTCGCCTCCACCACCTTCCAAAACTATTTCCGCATCTACGACAACCTCGCCGGCATGACCGGCACCGCCGACACCGAAGCCTACGAATTCCAGCAAATCTATGGCTTGGACGTCGTAGTGGTGCCGACGCACCAGCCCATGGTGCGCGACGACGCCAACGACAAAATCTACGCCAACACCCAGGATAAATTCCACGCGCTGATCAGCGACATCGAAGATTGCCAGCAGCGCTCGCAGCCCGTATTGGTGGGCACCGCCTCGGTAGAAAACTCGGAAGCGCTCGCCGCCGAGCTCAACAAGCGCAAAATCAAACACAATGTTTTGAACGCCAATCAAAACGCCCACGAAGCCCAAGTAATCGCCGAAGCCGGAGTACCCGGCGCGGTAACCATAGCCACCAACATGGCAGGACGCGGCACCGACATCGTGCTCGGCGGCAATCTCGAATTGCAGCTCGAGCAATTAGAAGAAGCCGATTCAGCGAAGGCCGAGCAATTGCGCCAGGATTGGCAGCGTCGCCACGACAGCGTCATCGCCGCTGGCGGTCTGCGCGTCATCGGCTCAGAACGCCATGAATCGCGGCGCATCGATAACCAGCTCCGCGGGCGCTCGGGGCGCCAGGGCGACCCTGGTTCCACCTGCTTTTACCTATCGCTTGAAGACGACTTAATGCGCATTTTTGCCTCCGACAAAATGCGCGGTCTTATGGAAAAGCTCGGCCTCAAAGACGGCGAAGTCATCGAGCACCGCATGGTCAATAACGCCATCGAAAGAGCCCAGCGCAAAGTCGAGCAGCGCAACTTCGACATCCGCAAGCAGCTACTCGAATACGACGACATCGCCAACGAGCAACGCCAAGCCATCTACAAGCAGCGCGACGAACTGCTCGAGCTCGACGACTTGCAGTCCTCGGTGCACAACATGCTCAATGAAAGCCTGGAGCGCGTCGTCGCTCGGCATATCGACGACAACATCCCCAAAGATCAGTGGGACATAACTGCCCTGCAGCAACACCTGCAATCCTTCCGCCTGACCCTACCAGAATCCTGGCAAGAGCCCAGCAGTAGCACAGCGAGCATAACCCAGCAATTGCAGGAGGAGGGCTTGGCAACCCTGGAGCGCAAAGAGCAACTCGTGGGCGCCGAGACCATGCGCAAGCTCGAAAAGCAGCTCACCTTGCAAATCCTCGACGCCACCTGGAAGCAGCACCTGCAGCAGATGGATTGGTTGCGCCAGGGCGTGCACCTGCGCGGCTACGCTCAGAAAAACCCCAAGCAGGAATACAAGCGCGAGGCTTGGGAGATGTTCTCGGAATTGATAACGCGCATAGCCGATGAAACCGTGCGCGTACTCTTGACCGTAGAGATCCGCACGCGCGAAGAAGTCGAGAAGATAGAGCAACAGCGCGCCGCCGAAGCCGCTCGGCTACAGCAGCGCGCCGCGCAACAAAAAGCCACCCAGCAGCGCAGCAGCGCCCAAGCCCAACACCGCACCCCCCAAGGCGGCAAAATCGGCCGCAACGCCCCCTGCTTCTGCGGCTCTGGTAAGAAATACAAGCATTGCCATGGGAGGTGATCCTGGGCGCGCGACCGTCTCGCCCGCCGTGTAAAAAGCGCCGAAGGCCATCCTCTGGGCAAATAAGCTCACATAAGCACCACACCCAACCGAGCCATAAGCGCTCGCCTCGCCACCACCATTTATCCAACCACAAACACATCCAAATAGCACCCAGCCCAACAGCTTCAACCATTATCAATTGTTCATTATTAATTATCTGTGAACCCCATCGACCAGACCGCCCAATGGCTAGTCGCATTAATCGACCGCCTCGACCTACTGGCGGCAGCGATAGCGCTGTTCGTCATCGTCCGCGCTATCCAGCCGCTCTTTTCAGGCTTGCGCAAGTTTTGGGAATACTACGCCGCTAACTCAGGGCGAGCTTGGATTGATGATCAAAGAGATTGGCTGAGCAAAGACAAGAGCAAATTCGCTCTGACAAAGTGGTGGCGGCAAGCCACGGGCAATATCACTAGCGTGCTTGATCGAATCTATGGCTTTGTCGATCCAGAGTCTAAGCCTGGGAAATCTGGCTATGAATCGAAGTTGTCGAGTGAGCAAAGTGCTAGTGCTACCAGCTCAGAAGCTACCGAGCTCAACCCACAACTATCATCTACACCGACTACTGATAACCGCAGCTTCATCGACCAAGCGCTTATATATTGGTGGCGCTTTTTGCGTATGCCAGCAGTTTTTCCTCGCGCTTTACTCATCGCCTACACCTACTTTTACGGCTTTTGCTTGCTGCTAGCTTTCGAGGAGCTATCCGAGGCTACGATCTGGCAATTGCTAATTCTGCTAGCTGCGAACTTGGCTCTACTCGTTGGCATTGCCAAGTGGCGAATAGAACAAACTGTCGCTGGTGCTGGCGCTGTCGCTGTCGCTGTCGCTGTCGCTGTCGCTGTCGCTGGCGCTGTCGCTGGCGCTGGCGCTATCGCTGTCGCTATCGCTGTCGCTGTCGCTGGCGCTCGCGCTCGCGCTGTCGCTGTCGCTGGCGCTGGCGCTCGCGCTCGCGCTGTCGCTGTCGCTGGCGCTGGCGCTATCGCTATCGCTGGCGCTGGCGCTGGCGCTGGCATTATTGAGGTTGGAACGCTAAAAATAGACAGCGAGTGGTTAGCGTTTGCTTTTATGCTGGCGGCGGTGGCATTGATTTTGTTGCATGGTCTGCGATCGTCGCGTAGGCAGCCCAAGCTGGCAGTAATCGCGCGCACGGTATTACCTTGGGCAGTAGTGCTATTTGCCCTAGCACTGCTCTATTACTTTTACCTAATCTTAGATCTGACCACGCCAATTCCTCCACCCTTGAGTCCACTGCAATTAGTAGGCGCATCAAATGAGTCATTAGCTGAAAACCCGAGCTTTTACTTGATGGCCTTCATGCTACTCTTCCTGGTATTCCCCTGGGTCAACGCCGCGCTTGATTGGCTCTCGGTGAGCGCCAGCCGTGCTGCTTTCTACCTTTTGCACCGCGATTTGTCGGCCGAGCAACAGGAGGATCGAGCTTACGGCAAAGCCTTTCTGCACTTAGCGCTCGACCTGGCGCTAGCGCTAGCGTTCAAACTCACGGTATTGCTACTGCTCTACATCTACGCCCAGCTCTATGGCGAGTTCGGAGTCAGTTTCAGCGTCGATACTGTCAAGGCTTACTGGGCTGTACTAAATCCACTGGACAGTGTGCCCTTTAGCTGGCAAGAGCTTTGGAGCAGCAACGACCATAAATTCATCACCCTCATGGTCAGCACCACCTTGCTGCCGACGCTGCTGCACTTCGGCTGGGTGCTACTCTACGTGCTCTGCCGCAGCTTGTGGGCCTTGCTGCGGATATTGTTCGCCTTTGCCGTCAGCGAGGCTGCCACCTTCGCTGCCACCATCTCCGTGCTCATCACCGTCGCCGCCCTCACCGCGCTCACCATGGCGATAGACCCGAGCGACGACGACAATGACAAAGAAGGCAATACAACCAATGCCTCCCAAACCAGCGAACTACTAACCCCACCACCACCACCAACACACCTACCAACCTAACCCCCATGCCCACCCTGCGCGATTGCGATTTAGCTAGCGATGTAATGCTGCTATGCGAACTGTGGGACGGGGTCGGATCGCCGACTTGCAGTCGGCTGGAGGCGAGCTTGCGAGCCTCCCCAACGCACTTATGAAACCAAAGATGCACTCAGCGGCAATGAATAATTAATATTTGTTCATTGTTCACTATCCATTATCAATCCCCAGCCACCATGCCCACCCTACGCCTAATCCTCGGCGACCAACTATCCAAAACCATCTCCAGCCTGCGCGGTTGCGATTTGGCTAACGATGTGGTGCTGCTATGCGAGGTGTGGGACGAGGCGACTTACGTCAAGCACCACAAAAAGAAGATAGCGCTACTGTTCTCAGCCATGCGTCACCTTGCCGCCGAGTTGCAGCAGCGCGGCTACCAAGTGGCTTACACCAAGCTCGACGAAGCGGATAACGCTGGTTCCTTGCGCGGCGAGGTCGCGCGCTGGCTGCGGCAAACTGGATGCGAGCGCGTAGTGGTTACGCACCCAGGCGAATACCGCGTGCTGGAGGATATGCGCGGTTGGGCTGCCGATCTCGGCGTTAGCGTCGACATTCGCGCCGACGAACGCTTCCTCTGCACCCCCAACGCTTTTCGAGCTTGGGCGCGCGGTCGTAAGCAGTTGCGCATGGAGTATTTTTATCGCAATATGCGCAAGCAATACGGCGTGCTCATGGACGGCGACGAACCAGTAGGCGGGCAGTGGAATTACGACTTTGCCAATCGCAAACCGCCTAAAGCTGGATTGGATGTGCCCGCACCTTACGTAACACCTCCAGACGCCATCACCCAGGAAGTAATAGCCTTGGTCGCCACGCGCTTCGCCGATCACTTCGGCGAACTCGAAGGTTTTAACTTCGCGGTAACTCGCGAACAAGCTCTGCAAGTGCTCGATAAATTCATCACCGAGCGCCTAGTGCATTTCGGCGATTATCAAGACGCGATGCTCGAGGGTGAGCCCTGGATGTACCACTCGCACATTAGCTTTTATCTCAATTGCGGTCTGCTGCTACCGCTGGAGTGCGCCCGTGCCGCCGAGCAAGCCTACCATCAAGGCAAAGCGCCGCTGAACGCGGTCGAGGGCTTCGTCCGCCAGATCATCGGCTGGCGCGAGTACATTCGCGGTATTTATTGGCTGAAGATGCCTGGGTATACCGCAGAGAACTTTCTGCAAGCGCGGCGCCCTCTACCAGATTTTTACTGGAACGCCGACACCAAAATGAACTGCCTGCGCCAATGCGTGCTAGAGACGCGGCGCAACGCCTACGCGCACCACATCCAGCGCCTGATGGTGCTGGGCAATTTTGCCTTGATAGCTGGGGTCGATCCCAGGCAAGTCAACGAATGGTTCTTGATAGTCTACGCTGATGCTTACGAATGGGTCGAGCTGCCCAACGTCTCGGGCATGATTCTGTTCGCCGACGGCGGTTATCTCGCCAGCAAGCCCTACGCCGCTGGCGGCAGTTACATAAACAAGATGTCGAACTATTGCCGCAACTGCAGCTACAAAGTCAGCCAGAAGAACGGACCTGAAGCCTGCCCCTTCAACTATCTCTACTGGGATTTCCTCGACCGCAACCGCGACAAATTACAAAGCAACGCCCGCATCGGCATGATGTATAAAACCCTGGAGCGCATGACCGCGGACAAACGCCAAGCCATTCGCGCCGATAGCGCGGTGTTCTTCCGTAATATCGATAACGGCGTACGCGTTTGAGCACGGCGGCAGAGCTCAGTTGGGCGGTATGATGCATCGTGCTAGAATTGGCAAGATTTGAATTCACTTGAACAATGCCAAGCAATAAAGCCGCCAGACTTCCCTTAGGGCTACAAACCTTCTCTGAGGTGCGTAAGCTGAACTGCGCCTATGTCGATAAAACGCCCATGGCGGTCAAGCTGGCTAACGAAGGCAAGTTTTACTTCCTCGCGCGCCCGCGGCGTTTTGGCAAGAGCTTGTTCCTGGACACGCTGCGTAATCTATTCGAGGGCAAGAACGAATTTTTTCAGGGTTTATACGCCGAGCATAATTGGCAATGGGCGGTTAAACATCCAGTAATCAAGCTCGACATTACCAGCAATTTTGACAAGCCTGCTGCCTTAGACATCAGGCTACTAAACCTATTAGAAAACAACGCCATTGAATTGGGTGTCGATTTGCGCGGACAAGACGCGCCGACACAATTCAATAATCTGATCATGGATGCGCGCCGGCGCTATGGCCAGCAGACGGTGTTACTAATCGATGAATACGACAAGCCGATGCTCGACAATATCGGCAATCCGCGATTAGCACTGCAAATGCGCGATACGTTGCATGGTTTCTATTCGATCATTAAAACTGCCGATGAACACCTGCGCTTCGTACTACTAACTGGCGTCAGTAAATTCGCCAAAGTCTCAATATTCAGTGGCTTGAACAATCTGCAGGATATTTCCCTAAACCCAGATTACGGCAGTATCTGTGGTTACACAGAGGAAGACTTAGAGGAAGTATTCGGCGAGCACTTGCAGGGTGCCGACCACGAGCAGTTACGCTACTGGTATAACGGCTATAATTTTCTCGGCAAAAAACGCGTCTACAATCCCTACGACATCCTCAATTTTATTAAAGATAGCCAAAGCTTTGGCGAGTTCTACTTTGCTAACCACTGGTTTGAAACCGGCACGCCGACTTTCGTCATTGATTTGATCGCGCGCGATAAGTTGCTAGCACAACAGCTTGAGCCACAGATAATTGGCCAAAATAAACTCGATAACTCATCCTTAGACAAGCTGGAACTAACCACCGCTCTGCTTCAGAGCGGCTATCTGACTATTGATTCGGTTGACCGCTCTAATCCATCCGCGCCGATGTACCAGCTAGTGTGCCCGAACCATAGCGTGCGCTCGGCTCTACAAAATAATCTTTTCCAATACCAAACAGGTAAGGACATCGCCAGCTTCAATTCTGAGATGTACCGCGCCTTGCGCGACGTCCAACTAGACACTGTCGGCTCCGCACTCAAGCGTCTCTTCGCCAGCATCGCCAGCGATAATTACCGTCGCAACGACATCGCTCGCTTTGAAGGCTACTACGCCTCGGTGGTCTACAGCTTCTTCGCTGGCATGGGTCTCACTGTTATCGCCGAAGACGTCGCTAACCTTGGTCGCATTGACCTCACTATCCAGCTCGCCGACAATACCTACGTCGTCGAATTCAAAGTAGTCAAGCGCAAATCAAAGACCAACAGCGCCCTGCAGCAAATAATCAAACAAGACTACGCCGCCAAATACTCCGGCAAGGTTTACCAAATCGGCATCGAATTTTCTGAAACCAAGCGCAACATAGTTGGCTTCGCTTGGCAGCAAGCATGATTTGAGCCATCTGAATTTTGTCCGAAAATGCCAAGCAATAAAACCGCCAGACTACCCATAGGACTACAGACCTTCTCCGAGGTGCGGAAGCTGAACTGCGCCTATGTCGATAAAACGCCCATGGCGGTCAAGCTGGCTAACGAAGGCAAGTTTTACTTCCTTGCGCGCCCGCGCCGTTTTGGCAAGAGTCTATTCCTGGATACGCTGCGTAATCTATTCGAGGGCAAGAGCGAGTGGTTCCAAGGCTTATACGCTGAGAATAATTGGCAATGGGCGGTTAAACATCCGGTGATCAAGCTCGACATGAGCGGTGGCTCCAATAGCGTCGACGCGCTGAGATCCGTACTTGAAGGTAAGTTGCGCCGTGCTGGCAATTCGCTTGATATTAATCTACCAAATGCTAGCGAACCAGCTGAATTATTTGAGCAACTAATTCACGAAGCGCATAAAAAGCACGGCCGCCCAGTAGTGCTGCTCATCGACGAATACGACAAGCCGATGATCGACAACATCGACGACATGCCATTAGCAAAGCAGATGCTCAAGCAGCTACGTAGCTTTTATTCGATCATTAAGGCTACAGATGAGCACCTGCGCTTCGTTATGCTCACTGGCGTGAGCAAGTTCGCTAAGGTATCGATATTTAGTGGCTTGAACAATATGGAGGATATTTCCTTAAATTCTGATTACGGCAGCATTTGTGGTTACACCGAAGAGGACCTAGGGGAGGTCTTCGGCGAGCACCTGCAGGGCGCCGACCGCCAACAACTCCGCTATTGGTACAATGGCTATAACTTTCTGGGCACAAAGCGCGTTTATAACCCCTACGATATCCTCAATTTCATCAAAGACAGCCGAAGCTTCGGCGAGTTCTACTTTGCTAACCACTGGTTTGAAACCGGCACTCCGACTTTCGTAATCGAATTAATTACGCGCGATAAGCTAATGGCGCAACAGTTAGAGCCGCAGATCATTGACAATAGTAAACTCGATAGTTCGCCTTTGGATAGACTTGAACTAACCACTGCATTACTCCAGAGCGGCTATCTAACGATAGATTCGGTTGATCGCTCTAATCCATCCGCGCCGATGTACCAGCTAGTGTGCCCGAATCATAGCGTGCGCTCGGCTCTACAAAATAATCTTTTCCAATACCAAACAGGTAAGGACATTGCCAGTTTCAATTCTGAGATGTACCGCGCCTTGCGCGATGCCGACCTCGACACCATCGAATCCGAGCTCACCCGCCTCTTCGCCAGCATCGCTGCCGACAACTACCGCCGCAACGACATCGCGCGCTTTGAGGGTTACTACGCCTCAGTGGTCTACAGCTTCTTTGTCGGCATGGGACTGCGAGTAATACCCGAAGACGTCACCAACCTTGGCCGCATCGATCTCACTATCCAATTAGCAGAACACACCTACGTCGTCGAATTCAAAGTCGTCAAGCGCAAATCAAAGGCCAACAGCGCCTTGCAGCAGATAATTGAGCGGAACTACGCTGCCAAATACTCCGGCAAGGTCTACCAAATCGGCATCGAGTTCTCCGAAACCAAGCGTAACATCGTCTCCTTCGCTTGGCAGCAAGCATAAACACAGATGCACGCGGATGAAAACCAACTTGCAATTCTTCGACTTCGCCACCGGTGCGCCTTCGGATTGCGGCGCGGTGCTGGAGATCGAGTTTTCCAGCGCTGGGCTCGATTGGCCGGGGATCATTCTGGAGCAAGGTAGTTCGCCGCACTTTTATCCGAATAAGGTTTACACGCCGTACTTTTACTTCGCCCTAGCGCAAGACGAAGACCTGAACTGGAACGCCGCCACCGCCGAGGGCATGACGGCTTTGAAGACCACGCCCGGCGCCATCTGGATCAATCCGCCGAAGACGCCGTTCTCGCACGACATCTCCGAGCCCTGCTACTTTGTCATCCTCGCTATCAATGAGCAGGAATTATTGGAGAGTTGCACACTCAACCTGAAAGGCAAAGAGTTGCGCTTTCTCAATAATTACAACGTCCACGACGAGACCATTCGCGGCATCATCGACTTATTCATGCTCGAAGCCAAGTCTGGCGGTCGCAATGGCTACGCCTATCTCAAAAATCTATTGTCGTTACTAGCCACTCACTACATCCTGCACTACTCTAACTATTCAGACCTGAATAGCACCAACGCCAATCCATCTAAGTTTGACCGCAGGCAAGTAGATAAGATCGACCGCTATATTGATCAAAACATCAGCGGTAATATCACAGTCGAGGACTTGGCAGACTTGCTGCATTGCAGTAAGTTTTATTTCCTGCGCGAGTTCAAAAAGCTAATGGGCATCACACCGTATCAGTATTTACTCGATAAGCGCCTCGACCAAGCCAAGCTCCTGCTCAATACAATACCGGGCAATATCGCCACAGTCGGACTGGAGTTAGGCTTTAACGACCAGGCGCATTTCACTCGCGTTTTCAAAAAGCGCTTTGGCATTACACCCGGCCAGTTTCAGCGCCAAGGCGCTGCTGATGCCGGCGAGCAATAAACTACAACTCCCCGAGCACTAATCTTCAATCTTTCATTTTCCCCCTCGTTAATCTAGCGCTCGCATCGATGGTGGTCATCCCATCATCAAATGCACAGCAACTATTTTTAACTAACAGGAGAATGATGATGAATCTCTCAACAATCAAGCAAGCCTTGGCTCTAGCCTGCGCTTTGGCGCTAAGCGCTTGCGCCAACCACGGCGGTTCCGGCCCTTACCATAGCGGTGTGCGCGCCTCGATCCAGCTAGCTGAGCAGGAGCAGGTCGAGCAGAGCGTCGTCAGCATGGTCAACGCCATCGATAATAAGCAATGGGAGCTTGCCAGCGCGCAATTCAAAGACCGCGTCTTTGTCGATTATTCCAGCCTTTCTGGTCAGCCCGGCGGCGAGACTGACGCTAGCCAACTGGTCGGCGGTTGGCGCGATCTTTTGGCGCGCGTCGAGGCTTTGCACCAACTCAGCAACTTCGACGTAGTCATTGACGGCGATCGCGCGCAGGTGTCCTCGCACGTCTACGCCAGCCACCAAGCCGAGGGCGTCGAGGGCTATTGGGACGCTTACGGGCGTTACCAGCACGAGCTCGAAAGGATCGACGGCGCTTGGAAAATAGCGAGCATGACCTTGATCATGCACGGGCAAAAAGGCAACACCAACTTCTTATCGGAGGTCATAGCGATGAACGCCGCCAGCGCCCCGGCGCAAGAAGCCCAGGTGCGGCGGGTCTCGTTCCTGAGCGACGGCGCTCGGCTCGTTGGTAACCTGTATCTGCCGGAAAACTACCAGCCGAACAAGAAGTACCCAGCCGTAGTCGTCTCTGGTAGCTGGACCACCGTCAAAGAGCAGATGGCAGGCTTGTACGCCGAGCAGCTCGCTGGCGAAGAGTTCATCACCTTGGCGTTTGATTTCCGCAACTTTGGCGAGAGCGAAGGTACGCCGCGCTTTTACGAAAATCCCCCGCAGAAAGTCGCCGACATCGGCAATGCGGTCAGCTATTTGCAGAGCTTTCCGCAAGTCGACGCCGAACGCATCGGTGCACTCGGTATCTGCGCCGGCTCGATGTACACGCTCATGGCAGCCGCAGCCGATAAGCGCATAAAGTCGGTGGTCACTGCGGCATCTTGGCTGCACGACGCCGAGGCAGTGAAATTGTTCTACGGTGGCGAAGAGGGCGTGCAAGGCAAAATCGCCACCGCCCGAGCCGCCAAGCAAAGATTTGCCGAAACCGGTGAAGTCGAATACATCCCCAGCATCTCCACCACCGACGCCTCTGCCGCCATGTACGGCCCTTACGACTATTACCTCAACCCCGAGCGCGGCGCCATCCCCGAATGGAGCGACGACAAATTCGCCGTCATGACTTGGGAGGACTGGCTAACGCTCGACCCCATGCCATCGGCAGACGCCTTGACCGCGCCGACGCTGATGATCCACTCCGACGGCGCCGTCTTACCGCAGTACACCAAGCAGTACTTTGCGCGCATCGCCACCGAAGACAAACGCCTGCACTGGATCGACACCGACCTCCAATCACCCTTCCACCAATTCAGCTTCTACGACCAGGAAGCAGAAGTCACCGAATCGCTCGAACAAGCCAAGCAGTGGTTCAGCGCCAAGCTCTAGGCTCAAACCTGCACGACAAGCCCAGCCCCAGCGCGAGCACTGGGGCTGGGGTTTAAACTACAATCACGAGCACTGCAAGCGCAGAGCAATTAATGACCTCATAGCGCTATACAATCTAGCAACGGCTTTTGGTCAGAGGAGTTCTTGCAGTTCGGGGAGGCGGCGGTGGTAGTGGGTTTGGTGGATGATTTGCTCGGCGGTTTGGAGGTGGTGGGTGATGGCTGGTTGGTTTTGGTCTAGAGCTTGATCGGTGCGGGTGCGGAGGAGTTTGGCGATGGCGAGGTGGTAGTCGCAGAGGAATAGCTGCATTTCGCTGCGGTCGGCGATTTCGAAGACTTCTTGCAGGTCTTTTTCGGCTTTGCCGTAGTCGCCTTGCTGGCGGTAGAGTTCGGCGCGCGCGAGGAGGCCTCGGGTTAGGAAATCTTGATATCCGGCTGCGCGCAGGCCGTCGACGGCTTGGTCGAGGTGCTGTTGCGCTGGTTCTAGTTGCTGCTGTTGCAGGTGGGCGCGACCGAGGCTAAGGTGGTCTAGTGCTATAGTTAATAAAGGGGCGCCTGCCCGATCACCTGCTGATAGCGCTCATCAATCATTTCAGCTCCATCCCACTCGGCGTGCAAGACATAGATCAGGATGATCTGGGCAACGCCTACGAATACCTCATCAAGCAATTCGCCGATGATTCCGGCCACACCGCCGCCGAGTTCTACACCAACCGCACCGTCGTCCATCTTATGGCGCGCATCCTCGGCCTGCAGCCCGGCGAAAGCGCCTACGATCCCACCTGCGGCACTGGCGGCATGCTGCTGAACGCGGTCATAAATCAAACCCTATCTGCTTATAATGATTATAATTTTGGTACAAGGCGCAACCTTATTAAAAATAAGGGAATAACCTGTGCCGAATATGAGTTAACCGTGTTTTAATAAATAGAAACTTACTGAACAACGAAGCAATAACATCATGGCGAAAGAAAGCGTACTGACTTCAGGCGAAAAAAGTAGCATTAGCATACGACATTTTATATTCCATATTATATCCACCAATAGCGAAGAGCCCACCACGCTTGCAGAAGTAAAGCTCAGCCAAGGACAACGTCAATTTTTTTGCAAGCAGCTTGCCAAAGCAGCACAAGGCAGCCAGTTTTTATTTACTGATAGTGACGCTTCTACACCGCAGCGCTGCAAACGCGTCATGGAGAATCCTGAAGCAAATTTTTATGCGGAGTCTGTGGGATTAGCAAAAGATTTCTTGAGTCACCATAGAAAGAATATGAGCGATGGTGTTTTCATAGTCGCTCTTATTAACGTCCAGCGAGGCGACGAGACAATTCCTTTGATTTCGTTGCTGAAGATTGATCATGCCAAGGTGCTCCAATATCATACTGAACAAACTGAGATTGGTTTAATTGCAAAGCTGGAGGAACTATTGAATACATTCGTTGAAGACAATAAAGCTTTGCAAAAAGTGGCACTCATAGATTGTGGAAGATATTATGCTTGGGATGTATTAGTGCAAGATCGTAAAGCTGATAATAAAAATAACATCACAGAATATTTCCGAAAATTCCTATCAGTAAAGCAAAGAGAGGACGATAGCTATTGGACTAGAATCGCCATCAGCGCTGTAAATAGCTGGGCTCTCTCTAACAGCGAAAACCTTGATCTTACTAATGAGGCTTCTGGGTATAAGCATCGCGCTATTGTTTATATGGAAACCCATAGCGAATTTAACACAGATGAATTTGTTACGGTTGTCCTTAACGAGGAAGATCCCAAGCTTCACGAAAAATTCAAGGATAGTCTTAATGATTGGCTATCAGAAAAAGGTATTTCTGGGCAAAAATTCTCGCCAAAGCCAAAGTCAATACCTAGAAATACTAAGCTCAACAAGCGCGTAACTATGGAGGGAGTAACCGTTGAATGGGAGGGTGACTCAGGCGCTGCAGGCATCACCTTTGTGCCTATTAAAGATAATCAGCAACGCGTCATACGGCAACGCGTCATAATAGATACAGATGGTTTCAGTAAAAGGGACTGATACTTACCATGTATTCTAGACTGGTAGATTTTTGCAATATCCTATGGCCATTGTTCGAAGCTTCTAAAGCTTCGAATACTGAATCTGAGGTACGAATACGTATTGATGGGGATGAATACGCATATGCCCAAAAGCACCTGCAAGATTTATTGGCTATGCAGAGAGAATACGAACTACCCGGAATAACAATAAGGATTAATACAGAGGCTACTGATGATGAAGACTTTGCCAGACGTATCAAAGAAGGAGAGACCGTAAACAAATGGCAAGTACTTATTGCCAAGGACACAATCATTTCCTATTTACTGCCAGACGATGACATAACTACCATCTGGTTTTTGAGCCAGTCTGCATTTGAAAATTGGGTGCAAAATTTAGAGCCATTTGACGCTTCAAGTGATAGATTTAGAACAAGAAAAGCCATGCGCATTTTGGTTCATGGCGTTAATTATCACTTCGGTGGTCCTTATATGGCAGTAGGGGATACTTGTGGAGACAGTATCCCTAGAGATTGGCCAACAAAGCATGATAATATTATAGATGAAAAAGCGGTAAGACAGCAAGTCCACTTATTGACAAACGAAATAATTTCACTCGATCCGTCGCCATTTCTTATCCAATGGGGTGATGTCGATTCTGAGCAAGCAAAACCTTTCCGCCTATTGAGCGCCAAGGCGCTCTGCGCTTGTCTATCACAAGAAATTCATAGTCGCGATCGTGTAGTATTCAAAGGCGCTCGACGCCTTGATCTGCCTCTGGTAAGTGAGGTCGACTCAATTCCTAACGCAGAGCAACTCGGTGTGCTATGGTCAGCCGTACAGTGGGTTTATTCTGAGCGCCCTGAGGTAAGAGCCGCACTCATTGCCGATCGTCTAACACTAGACTTAACAGATGGTCAATCGTTATTATCTGGTATATCTTTATTCATAGAGAATGCACTTAGGCAATCAAAAGACCAGTATAAATTTGTTATCAAAGAAAGGAAAGACATTTACGCCAAAGAGCTGCGGGATTTGATGAAAGATGTTCAGCAGCATGCTGGGCTATTTTCTGAAAAAATTCGAAGCATACTTTACGGATTATTACGAGATGTTTTAGCGGCTCTTTTACTTATCAGTTTGGGGCTATTTTCCCGCATTGGAGCAGTGCATGAGGTGTTGTCTTCTGCAGAGGCTAGCATATTATTCAAATCACTAGCTGTATACTTGGTTGTTAGCTTAGCTCTGCAAGTGCTAATAAATATACGCGATTTGTCATTATCCAAACAGGAGCTCAGGTATTGGGCAGATGCGGCTCGTAATCATTTGGGCATTGACGATATAAAGCGGCAACTGGAAAAACCGATTAGTAAGCGCGAACGTAACTTTTACATGATGCTAACAATTCTGGCGTCTGTGTATTTGGCCATGGCGTTAGCTGCATGGCATTTTCATCTGATAATTAAGTTTTTCTTGCTTCCTATGTAAACTTGCTGCAATCTTTCGCGATCTATTCCGCCGACAAGTCGAACGGCGGCAACGCTGCCAAGCGCGTCAAGCTGCTGCCGCGCTACCCGCAATACGAAGCCACCCAGCAAATAGTCGAGCGCGTCAAGCGTGGCCAAGTCCGCAAGGGCCTCATCTGGCATTTCCAAGGCTCCGGTAAATCCCTGCTGATGCTCTACGCGGCGAAGATGCTGAAGGATGACCCAGCTCTGAAAAACCCGACTGTGGTGGTTGTGGTCGACAGGGTCGATCTGGATAGCCAAATCAACGCCACCTTTAACAATGCCGATGTCAAAAACTTCACTGCGGTGCAATCCTGCAGACAGCTCGCCGAAGAGCTGCAGCGCGATAGCCGCGACATCCTCATAACTACTATCTTCAAATTTGACGAGGTGGAGATCGACCAGAGCAACAAGAACGGACTCAACCCGCGCGCCAATATTATTGTCCTGGTCGATGAAGCGCACCGCACGCAGGAGGGCACGCTGGGCGAGAAAATGCGCTGGGCTTTGCCCAATGCCTTCTTCTTTGGCCTCACTGGCACGCCCATCGCCCGCAGCGATCGCAACACCTTCCGCCTCTTCGGCGCCACCCAAGACGATGGCCGCTACCTCAACCGCTACTCTTACCAGCAATCTATTCGAGACGGCGCCACCCTGCCGATGAAGTTCGACCCGCGTTTGGCCGAGTTGCGCGTCGACCAGAGCGCTATTGATGCTGCCTTTGATGAATTAGCCGAGCGCAACAATCTCAGCGCCGACGAAAGAGCCCAACTCTCGCAACGCGCCGGCAAACTCGCCAACCTGCTCAGAGCGCCAAAGCGGATGCGCGCCATCGCCGACGATATTCAAGAGCACTTCACCAGCCACGTTGAGCCCAAAGGGCTGAAAGCCATGGTGGTCGTTTACGATCGCGAAGCCTGCGTCTTGATATACGACCTGCTCAGCGAGCGCTTAGGCGCGGGTACTTGCGAAGTCGTCATGAACGTCGTCCCGGGCGCTATCGACGCTGCAGCAGGCGCGGACACAGGCAAAAAATCCAGCGATTGGCTGCGCTGGCGCCAGCTCGGTCTGCCGCTCGACCCAGTCGCCTTCCAGCGCTGGCAAGCCATAGATGCGCAAGCCAGTCAGCAAGAGCTCGTGCTCGAGCGCTACCGCGACGCCAGCGACCCGCTGAAAATCCTCATAGTAATCGCCAAGCTGCTTACCGGCTTTGACGCGCCCATCTGCTACTGCATGTACCTGGATAAACCCATCCGCAACCAAGCCCTACCCCAAACCATGTGCCGCACCAATAGGCTCTACGGCGCCAGCAAGCAGCACGGCTTAATCATCGATTATTTGGGCGTCTTCGAAAACCTCGCCAAAGCCCTGGCTTACGACCCCGAAGAGATTAACACCACCTGCTTGGCCAAGCCAATAATCCTCAAGACGACCAACTCGACTGCCACCCGCTCATCCGCGCCTACTTCGCCCGCCAATTGCAAAATCAAGCCCCAGACGCTTGGCAAGCCGCGCACACCAAGCTCTACGAATACTACAAAAACCTACCAAACAAAAACCAACCCGACACCCTCGAGGAAATGCAGCCACTATTCCGCGCCGTCGCCCACGGCTGCGCCGCCGGACTGCACCAGCACGCCCTAGAAGAAGTCTACTGGTTGCGTATTCAGCGCCATAGTGAATTCTACATGTGGCATAAGCTCGGCGCCTTTAGCACAGATCTAGCAACGCTGGCGCATTTTTTCACTATCCCATGGCATACCCCAGCACCAGACTTAACGGAGAATGCTAGGGCCGCAGCGCTCAACTGGGCTGGCTTTAACTTGCGCGCACTTGGTCGTCTGCGTGAAGCCCAGCAGCCTATGCAGGCTGGCGAAGCTATGCGAGTTCAACAAGAGAATTGGAAAGAAGCTGCTAAAGACGCTAGTAACCTTAGCGAACTGCAACTCACCCTCGGCGAAGTCGAAGCCGCCGTCGCCAGCGGCAAGCGCAGCGTTGATTATGCCGATCGCTCGGGGGATTTGTCTATGCGCATGATCATGCGCACAACCAACGCCGACGCCTTGCACCAATACGGCGACCAAGACGCTGCGCTGGAGCTCTTCCAAGCAGCAGAAAAATTACAACAGCAACGTCAGCCCGAGCTACCAAGGCTCTACTCGGCGCAAGGATTTCGACACTGCGACCTGCTGTTGGCACTGAGCCAGGTTCAGCAAGTTCTGCAAAGAGCCCAGCAAACGCTAGCATGGGTAATACAGGCAGGCGCTCTTTATTGGTCCAGACGGCATCGCAAAATACACCATAAAGGCGCGGGTTAGCTTCTTTGATGGCGCGCAAGGCGCTTTTCAGGACTTTACCAAGGTCTAAGGATAACTCTCTAAATTCAGCTACTTGATCGGATGGAAATTTGGGCAAAGCTGCAAAATGATTTTATGCTCACCAAGCTCCAGGTCATCAGCCCTGCCTTTCTACTTAACTGTAGGTTTATCGTCCGCGCGGCGACCCAGATGGCTCTATGGTCGGCTCGATTGAGCGCGCACTGGAGGAGAAAGGAGAAAGTCGCCAATAGCCCCATGCTTGAGCGTCGGGTTGTACAATGCGTTCTTATTCACACACAGCTAACAAGGAGTAGCAATGGCTTTAATGCAATCTGATATATGCGATTTTGGTTGGCAGGCGCCCGACTTTAATCTGCCAGCGGTCGACGGTAAAAACTATAGCCTGGCAGACTTGCGCGGCGCTCAGGGCTTGGTCATAGTTTTTGGCTGCAACCACTGTCCTTACGTGCAGGCGATCCTCGATAACTTGATAAGCGAGGTCGCCGAGCTCGCGAAGCTTGGGGTCAACAGCGCCATGATCAACGCCAATGACTCCGACCAATACCCCGAGGATTCCTTCGAGAATATGGCCGCCCTGGCTCGACGCAAAGCCTTCAACTTTCCCTATCTGCACGATGCCAGCCAAGAGGTGGCGCGCGCTTACGATGCCATCTGCACCCCGGATTTCTTCGGCTTTAACGCCGACTTGCAGTTGCAGTACCGTGGTCGCTTGGATTCCTCGGGTCGCCACGGCGCCGCTGGCGCTCGTCGCGAGCTTTTTGACGCCATGAGCATGGTCGCCGAGACCGGCAAAGGTCCACGCGAGCAAACACCGAGCATGGGCTGCTCGATTAAGTGGCGTTGAGATTTTGTCTGTAGGCGCGGCGCCTTAGCGCCGAGTTTCGACCCCGTGCTCGGCTAGATAGTCTTTGACGGCGCCGATGCTGATGCTGCCGTAGTGGAAGATGCTGGCGGCGAGTAGGGCTTGGGCTTTGCCTTCGGTGAGGCCTTGCAGCATATGCTCCAGGGTGCCGACGCCGCCCGAGGCTATAACCGGTACGCTCACCGCCGAGCTGATGGCGCTGGTGAGTTCGGTGTCGAAGCCTTGCTGCTGGCCGTCGTTGTCCATGCTGGTGAGCAAAATCTCGCCAGCGCCGAGTTCGACGGCTTGCCGCGCCCAAGCGACGGCGTCGCCGCCAGTGTTGCGGCGGCCGCCGTGGGTGTAGACTTCCCAGCTCGAGCCTTTGTCGAGCGCGCGCTTGGCGTCGATAGCAACTACTATGCATTGGCTGCCGAAGCGCTCGGCGGCAGCGGCGACGAATTGAGGGTTGTTGACCGCAGCCGAATTAATGCTGACTTTGTCGGCGCCGGCTCGCAGCAGGGCGTCGATGTCGTCGTTAGTGGAGATGCCGCCGCCGACGGTTAAGGGAATGAAGATTTGCGCGGCTACTGCTTCGACTATTTGCAGCATGGTCTTGCGGCCTTTGTGGCTGGCGCTGATATCGAGAAAAGCCAGCTCGTCGGCGCCAGCAGCGTCGTAGGCGCGCGCTAATTCGACTGGGTCGCCAGCGTCGCGCAAGCCTTGAAAGCTAACGCCTTTGACTACGCGACCATCGTCAACATCCAAGCAGGGGATGATGCGAACGGCTAAGCCCACGCCTATCTTCTCTTCTTGTTGGCGATGTGGATGGCGTGGCCATCGGCGGCGAGCGCGGCTTCGTGTACTACTTCGGATATGGTGGGGTGGGCGAAGATAGTCAGGCAGATGTCTTCGTTGCTGGCGTTGAATTCCAGTAAGCTCACGGCTTGGGCGATGAGCTCGCCGGCGTTTTGGCCAAAGATGTGCACTCCGAGCAGGCGGTCGGTGTTGCTATCGGCTATTACTTTCGCCATGCCCACGGTCTCGGCGTTCGCCATGGCTCGGCCGCTGGCGCTGAAAGGAAAGACGCCGACTTTGACTTCCAGCCCTTGGTCGCGCGCTTGCTGCTCGCTCATGCCTACCCAGGCGAATTCGGGGGCGGTGTAGATCACCGAGGGCACGCAATCGTAGTTGAAGCTCAAGCCTTTGTGGCCGACGATGGTCTCGGCGACCATCACGCCTTCCTCAGAACCTTTGTGCGCGAGCATTGGGCCGCGCACGGCGTCGCCGACAGCCCAGACGCCGCTAGTGGCGGTTTGGCAATGGTCGTCGACTTCGATGAAGCCACGCTGGTCGAGTTGCACGCCGCTATCAGGAGCGAGGAGATCGGCGGTGGCGGGCTTTCGACCGACGGCGACTATGAGCTTATCAAAGCTCAATTCCTGCTGCTGGTCGCCGCTTT
Organism: Gammaproteobacteria bacterium; assembly: GCA_965229495.1. Lineage (GTDB taxonomy): Bacteria > Pseudomonadota > Gammaproteobacteria > CBDBNL01. The sequence goes on along the minus strand of OZ245880.1, from coordinate 1,430,268 downwards.
GGCACTGCAACTGCACTTGCTTGCCAGCTACCTTCGCCGATAAGACCTTGGTGCCCATGCGGATATCCAAGCCTTGCTTTTTGTAGGTTTTCAGAGCTTCGCGCGCGACTTGAGAATCGGCTGCTGGTAAAAATTCGTCCAAGGCTTCGAGCACGATGACTTCGCTACCCAAGCGGCTCCACACCGAGCCCAACTCCAAGCCGATGACGCCAGCGCCAATGACGCCTAATTTCTTCGGTACTTGGTCGAATTCCAGAGCGCCAGTGGAGTCGACGATGGACTTGCCGTCCTGTGGCGCTATGGGTAAGTCAATGGATAGCGAGCCCGGCGCCAGGATTACGTTGTCGGCGCTGATAATTTCTTTGGAACCGTCGGCGGCGCTGACTTCGACTTGTTTGTTAGCGAGCAAGCGGCCGCGACCAGCGACGCTGGTGACGCCGTTGGCTTTGAACAAACCAGCGATGCCGCCAGTGAGATTGCCGATGATTTTATTTTTGCGCGCCATCATCGCTTGCAGGTCGAGCTCTACCGAAGCGACCTTGATGCCGTGGCTGGCGAAGTGCTGGCAATCGGCGTATTTGTGCGAGCTTTCGAGCAGGGCCTTGGAGGGGATGCAGCCGACGTTCAGGCAGGTGCCGCCCAGGACTTGCTTATCTTTGCTGTCGCGCCATTGCTCGATGCAGGCGGTTTTCAAGCCCAATTGCGCTGCGCGAATGGCAGCGACGTAACCGGCGGGCCCGGAGCCGATTACTACTACTTGGAAGGATCTGGACATGGTTGGTTTTTTTGAATGGAATCTTCGGCCGTCTGCAATAGCTGCTGGTCGACGGCGATGCCGTGCTGTTGTAAGAAATTGGCGAGCAGGCGGTGGCCTTGGTCGCTGAATAATGATTCGGGGTGAAATTGTACTGCTTCGAGGCCGAGCTCGGCGCTGCGTACGCCCATTACCGTGCCGTCGTCGCACCAAGCCGTTATCGTCAATTGCTGCGGCAGGCTGGCGCGTTCGGCTATTAGAGAGTGGTAGCGCGTGGCGTCGAGCGACGGCTGCAAGTCTTGGAAGGCGCCGGAGTTGGAGTGCTCAATGACGCTGGTTTTGCCGTGCATCACTGTGTTGGCGCGCGTTACCTTGCCGCCGAGGGCTTGGGCTATGCACTGCAAGCCTAGGCAAACTCCAAAGATGGGGATGCGACCCTGATAGCGCTTGACGACCTCCAGGCAAATGCCAGCCTCGTCGGGTGTGCAAGGCCCGGGCGACAGGACGATGGCAGCGGGGGCGATGGCTTCGATGGCGCTAGCTTCGATCTCATCGTTACGCACTACTCGTACTTCTTGACCCAACTGGCGCAAATACTGCACCAGATTCCAGGTGAAGGAGTCGTAGTTGTCGATTAGTAGGATCATGGGCGCCTAGTAAAAAAACAAGATGGCCTGCGGCATTTTTACACGATGGGCGAGAAGCCCGCTATCTGAAACTGGCGTCCGACTGCTGTTTGAAAAACCAGTTATCTAAGGTTGATTTCTTTATTAACCACAGATGGAGCAGATAGTTAATTTGTGCTTGCTGTCTAGAAGAAAACTCCGAATCTCCAATCTGGGTTTATCTGTGTCTATCTGTGGTAATCATGACGCACTCCAGTGTCTCACTTAGCTGTTTTATGCCACCTGTGTTTATCTATGTTCGTATCTGTAGTAGTGGTTTGTTGCGCTTTAGAGTAAGTAGACGAAGATGAAGAGGCCGAGCCAGACGACGTCGACGAAGTGCCAGTACCAAGCGCTGGCTTCGAAGGCGAAGTGCTTGTCGCCAGTGAAGTGGCCTTTGAAGATGCGCAAGGTCATGATGATGAGCATCAGGGTGCCGAGGGTTACGTGAGCGCCGTGGAAGCCGGTGAGCATGAAGAAGGTGCTGCCGTAGATGCCCGAGGCCAGGGTTAGCCCGAGTTCTTTGTATGCTTCTATGTACTCGGCGACTTGGAAGTATAGGAAAGTTAAGCCCAGGGCGATGGTTACGATCATCCAGAATTTGAGCAAGCCGCGTTGTCCGGCTTTGAGGCAGTGGTGCGCCCAAGTGAGGGTGAAGCTGGAGGTTACCAGCAGGATGGTGTTCAGTAGCGGCAGGTGCCAGGGGTTGATGATGGCGTCGGGGCCGGGGAAGAGGTACTCGTTGGGGTTATTGAACAGGGGCCAGGCGGGGATGAATTCGGTCCAGAGTAATTCGTTGACTGGACCTTTGGCGCCTTCGCCGCCAAGCCAAGGTATGGCGAAGGTGCGGGTATAAAACAGGGCGCCAAAAAAGGCGGCAAAGAACATGACTTCCGAGAATATGAACCAAGCCATGCCGAGGCGAAAGGAGGTGTCCATCTGCGGCGAATATAGCTGGGCGTGACTTTCGGTGATGACTTGGCGGAACCAATAAAAAACTACTGACAAGATGATCGCGGTGCCGACCAAGGCGAACAGCCAAGGCCAGGTCTGCTGCAAGTTCATGCTATGGTCGTTGATTACCGAGCCTAATCCCGCCAGCATACCGACTACGCCGATGGAAGCCCAGAAAGGTAGTCGACTTTGCTCGGGGACGTAATAAGTGGAGTGTTGATCGCTCATGGTTTGTTCTCTAGTTACATTGTGTGGTTGGCGCCCATGGAGTCATGGTCTGTGTTATCGTGCTGCATTCCGCCGTGACTCATTAATGCTGGATTGTCGCTGTTAATGCCATCGGTTATGTCGAACATGGTCCAAGCCATGGTTACGGTTTCGATGTGCTCGGGTAGGTCGTTACGGAAATAGAATATTACTGGCATTTCAATACTTTCGCCAGCGGCCAATTCCTGGCTGCTAAAGCAAAAGCATTCGATTTTCTCCAGGTATAGGCTGGCCTCAGAGGGGGTTACGCTGGGCACGGTCTGGGCTTGCATGGTACGGTTGCTGGGGTTGCGCGCGTAAAAGCTGATCTCGTAGCGCCCGCCTGGGTGCACTTCAATGCCTTTGTCTATTGGGCGAAATTCCCAAGGCATGTTCTCGTTGTTATCGGCGAGAAATTGCACGGAGACGCTGCGGCTGGTGTCGGGCGTTTGGTCGAATACCCGATCGCTGGCGCTAACTTTGCCATTAAGGCCAGTGATGTCGCAGAATACTTCATAAAGCGGCACCATGGCGAAGCCAAAGCCAAACATGGCGCAAACGAAGACCACGCCTCTGATCAGGACTTTGCGGTTTTTGGCTTGTAATTCGGAATCCATGTTCGGTAGCTTGAGTTACTAAGACTCGGATTGAGCTTGTTTTTTGTCGCGCTGGTGTAGTTCCCATGCGGTTATGCCAGTAGACAAAATCATGAAGGGCACTACGCCGAACAAGAGCATAACCCAAGTGAAGTCGTTGAGGTCCACACCTTCAGTCATAGCCCTGTAAGAAATTAGACCAACTACTGACAATAGGAAAGGCGAAGTAACCAATAACATCTGCCGCAGTTGGCTTGGTTTAGCTTTTTTCACTGCAGGAAACTGAAATTCATTGAGCTTGCTTTTTGTCGCGCTGATGTAGCTCCCAAGCGGTTATGCCCAAAGCAAATGTCATGAAAGGTACTACACCGAAAAATATCATGACCCAAGTGAAGTCGTCGAGGTCTACACCTTTGGTTACAGCCCTATATATAAGTAGACCAACTATCAGTAATAACAAAGGTGAAATAAGCAGTATCATCTGCCTTAATTGGCTAGGTTTAGCTTTCTTCATGACTAACTCTTCTTAATATCAAAAGACAGGACATCTCTAAACCAATCATAAGCGCCATAGACACAATCAGGACAGTCCAGTCCCCCTGGACGAAACTTCCATAGCCAAAAGCGACCAACTGAGTTAGGGCTATAGCCCTCAGAGTGCCTGCCAAATGCTTGGTTTGGGCTGCATTCATTTATCAATATAGCAGCTTAACCTTAGTACTGGCTGGGTATCACTGCTGGTGGTTTGCCGTAGGTGTGGTACGGTGCTGGCGAAGGTACTTGCCATTCCAAGCCCTCGGCGCCCTCCCAAACTTGTGGGGTGGCTTTTTCGCCGATACCGCGCATACAGCGCACTGCGAGATAAACAAATATAAGCTGGCTGGCGCCGAAGAGGAAGGAGCCCAAAGACGATACCATGTTGAAATCGGCGAACTGCAGAGCGTAATCCGGGATGCGCCGTGGCATACCCGCCAAGCCAGTGAAGTGCATGGGGAAGAAGGTTACGTTTACAGCTATGAAGGTCAGCCAGAAATGTAGCTTGCCTAGGGTCTCGTTGTAGTAAACGCCGAACCATTTTGGCAGCCAGTAATACACTCCAGCGAAGAGCGCGAATAGGGCTCCAGGACCGAGCACATAATGGAAATGCGCGACCACGAAGTAAGTATCGTGGTATTGAATGTCGGCTGGCGCCATCGCCAGCATCACTCCCGAAAGCCCGCCGATGGTGAACAGGATGATGAAGGATACGGCGAAAAGCATCGGCGTTTCAAAGGTCATAGCGCCGCGAAACATGGTCGCTATCCAATTGAAGATTTTCACGCCAGTGGGCACGGCGATGACCAGGGTCGCCAGCATAAAGAACATCTGTCCCGCCAACGGCATTCCTACCGTGAACATGTGGTGCGCCCAAACTACGAACGATAAGAAGGCTATGGAAGCGGTGGCGTAGACCATGGAGGCGTAACCAAAAATCTTCTTGCGCGCGAAAGTTGGTATCACCATGGATATCACGCCGAAGCCTGGGAGGATGATTATGTAGACCTCGGGGTGACCGAAGAACCAAAACAGGTGCTGAAAAAGCACGGGGTCGCCACCGCCAGCGGCGCTGAAGAAGCTGGTGCCGAAGTGGATGTCGGTGAGCATCATGGTTACTAAGCCAGCGAGCACGGGCATGACTGCCACCAGCAGGAAGGCCGTTATCAGCCAAGTCCAGACGAACATCGGCATCTGCATCCAACCCATGCCCGGGGCGCGCAAGTTAGTGATAGTGACGATGATATTGAGGGCGCCCATGATCGAGGATAGACCCAAAAGGTGGACGGCGAATATGAAGTAGGTGGTCGAAGGTGGGGCGTAGGTGGTCGAGAGCGGGGCGTAAAAAGTCCAGCCAAAACCGGGGCCGCCGCCGTCCATAAATAGCGTCGACACCATCAGTACCGCAGCGAAAGGCAAAATCCAAAAGCTCCAGTTGTTCATGCGCGGCAGCGCCATATCGGGGGCGCCGATCATCATCGGGATCATCCAATTCGCCAAGCCGACGAAAGCCGGCATGATCGCCATGAATACCATCACCAAGCCGTGCATGGTGGTCATTTGGTTGAAGAACGCTGGTTGCAAGAATTGCAGACCGGGTTGGAATAATTCGAGGCGAATGAGCATCGCCATACCGCCGCCGACGAAGAGCATGACGAAGGCGAAGATAAGGTACATCGTGCCGATGTCCTTATGGTTAGTGGTGTATAGCCAGCGGGTGAAGCCCTTGGCGGGTCCGTGGTGATCGTGGGCGTCGTGGTGATCGTCGAGTACGGCGGTGTGGCTCATGTTTGTGTCCTCGTATGTGTTCCTGCGAAATTAATTACGTACCGCGCCGACTTGGGCGGCGGTTACTGGGCTGGCGGCATTACCCCAAGCCGAGCGGGTGTAAGTCAAAACTTGGGCTATTTGCTCGTCGTCGAGCTGGGCGGCGAAAGCCGGCATAGCGCCTTTACCCATCAGCACTTGACCAATGATCTCGCTGGGGTCGGCGGCGATGAGCACGGCGCTACCGTGTAAGCTCGGGAAGGCTGGGGGCAAACCAGCACCACCAGCTTGGTGGCAGGCCGCGCAATATTGCTGGTAGACGGCTTCGCCCGGGTCAACCTCTGCAGCCGCCAGCTCCAGCTCTGGTTGCGCGGCAGCGTTCTCGGCTACCCAAGCCTGGTAATCCTCGGGGTCAAGCGCTTCTAGCACTATGGGCATAAAAGCGTGGTCGGTGCCGCAAAGCTCGGCGCACTGACCGCGATAAACGCCCGGCTCTTCAATAACCGCCCAAGATTCATTGACAAAGCCAGGTATGGCGTCGCGCTTGATGGCGAGGTCGGGCACCCACCAGGAATGTAGCACGTCGTTGGAAGTGGTGAGGAAGCGAACTTTTTGTCCGGTAGGCACCACTAGGCGGTTATCGACTTCGAGCAGGTAGTTTTCGCCCTTGAGGCTTTGGTTGTAGATTTGACTCCTAGGGGTAGCGAGGTGGCTAAAAAAGTGGATGTCGTCTTCCAAGTATTGGTATTCCCATTTCCACTGGTGGCCGGTGATTTTGATGTTGACGTCGGCCTCGGAGGTGTCGTACATCGCGGTCAGGGTCGTACCAGCGGGTACGGCTAGAGCTACTACGATTAACACCGGTATGACCGTCCAGATGATCTCGGCGGTGGTGTTGTGGGTGAATTTAGCGGGTTCGGCGTGGCGCGACTTGCGGTGGAAATAGATGGTCCAGAGCATCATCGCGAACACGATGAGCCCGATGACCACGCACACCCAAAACACCAGCATGTGCAGCCAGTAAACATCGCGGCTGACGGCGGTAACGCCCTCGGTCATATTCCAACTATCGGCCAGGGCAAAGTTAGCGCCGAGCAGACCCAACAACAAAGCAAGACAAATTCTCATAGATAGATAACGATATCGTTTAATTGATTACCAGTGATTTCGGGACAGATTTTACCCAGATGCGCGCGACCGCCCAAGCGCCAAAGCCATTATTATGCCGCTAAATTCAGCAAAACATTTTGCCTTAGGCTACTGCCGACTTCGGCAGCGCTACAGTCTAGGCTTTCAAAGCCGCCAGAAAAGCCTCCTGCGGCACGTCGACTTTACCAAAGCGCTTCATACGCTTTTTACCAGCTTTCTGCTTTTCCAAGAGCTTGCGTTTACGCGTTATATCGCCGCCGTAGCACTTGGCAGTTACGTTCTTGCGCAGCGCGCGCACAGTCTGCCGCGCGATGATCTTGGCGCCGACGGCGGCTTGAATGGCAACTTCGAATTGCTGCTGCGGGATTAGACCGCGCATTTTTTCGGTGAGTTTGTTGGCTTGGGAACGCAGGTTATGGCGATGCACGATGCACGCCAAGGCGTCGATGCGTTCACCATTAATAAGGATATCCATGCGCACCAAGTCGCTCTGCTGGTAGCGCTGAAAATGATAGTCCAGCGAAGCGTAGCCGCTGCTCAGGGATTTCACTTGGTCGAAAAAATCCAACACTACTTCGCTCATCGGCAGCTCGTATTCGATTTGCACTTGCTTGCCGTAAAAATTCATAGCCTTCTGGGTGCCGCGGCGAGCGCTGCACAATTGCAAGATGGGTCCCACTGCCTGTTGCGGCGCCAAGATGCTGGCTTGCACCATCGGCTCGAGCATATGGTTAATCTTGTTGGCGGCAGGCAAGCGACACGGGTTCGATATAGCTAGCTCCTCGCCAGATTTGTCGACGACTTTGTACACCACAGTCGGCGCCGAGACGATTAGTTCCAGACCATATTCGCGCTCCAAGCGCTCTTGGATGATGTCCATATGCAGCAAACCAAGAAAGCCAAGACGGAAGCCGAGACCGAGGGCGTCCGAGCTTTCCGGTTCGTAAGTTAGGGCGGCGTCGTTGAGGCGGAGCTTGGCGAGGGCGTCGCGCAGGCTTTCGTAGGAGTCCGCAGATATGGGGAAAATGCCCGCGTAAACTTGTGGGCTGACCTTCTTGAAGCCAGGTAGCGCCACAGTGCTCGGACTGTGCGCATGGGTGATGGTGTCACCCACTGGCGCGCCGTCGACCTCCTTGATGCTGGCGATCAAATAACCGACCTCGCCAGAGCGCAGGCTGTTGACGGGTAGCTTTTTCGGCGTGAACACCCCGATCTGCTCCGCCAGGTGCTCGTGCTTGTTGGACTTGAAGAGTAACTTATCGCCCGAGTCGAGTACACCAGCGATCACACGCACCAGAGTTACTACCCCCAAATAAGAATCGTACCAAGAGTCGACTATCAAGGCCTGCAGCGCCGATTGGGCGTCGCCGCTTGGCGCTGGTATGCGCTCGACTATGTACTCCGCCAACTCGACTATGCCAGTGGCCATTTTAGCGCTAACGCGTGGGGCGTCGCTGGCTTCGATGCCAACGATGTCTTCGATCTCCGTGGCTACGCGCTCGGGTTCGGCTTGCGGCAAATCGACCTTGTTAAGCACTGGTAACACCTCCAAGCCCTGCTCGACCGCTGTGTAAGCGTTCGCCACAGTTTGCGCCTCGACCCCTTGCGCGGCGTCGACCACCAGCAGCGCGCCTTCGCAAGCGTACAAAGAGCGCGATACCTCGTAAGAAAAATCGACATGGCCTGGGGTGTCGATGATATTGAAGAGATACTCGTTGCCGTCTTGCGCGGTGTAGCGCAAACTGACGCATTGCGCCTTGATGGTTATGCCGCGTTCGCGCTCTAAGTCCATCGAATCCAACACTTGGTTCGCCATCTCGCGTTCGCTCAAGCCGCCGCACAATTGGATCAGGCGGTCGGCGAGCGTCGATTTGCCATGGTCGATGTGCGCGATTATGGAAAAATTGCGGATGCGGTCTTGGGGTATAGCTTTCATAGCTCGCGAGCTTGCCGACGCTTGCGCCAACTGTAGCGAACGTACAGCCGCCAAATAAGCAGGACGGTGAAGTAAGAGCACAGCGCTAGTATGGCGCCGACCAATAACGAACCGAGCACCAAGGGCTGCCACAGCAGCGGATGGTTGACAGCGCCCAAGTGTTCGTGGGCGGTGATGATAGCCAGCGCCTCGCGCCCGACCAACGTATTGACGTAAAAGATGGGTACGATAGTTATCGGATTGGTCAGCCAGGCTCCGACTATTGCCACCGGTAAATTCGCCCGCCACAGGAAAGCCACGCAAGCCGCCAACAGCGTCTGCCCCGGCACCGGCACCATAGCCACAAACAAACCGATAGCCAAACCCCGAGCGACGTTGTAGCGGTTGAAATACCACAAATCGGCCTGCAGCAAACGGCTCTTACCCAACAGCGCCAGATACTTGCCCTTAGTCAAGCGCTTGGCGTTAGGCAGCTTATTGCGTAGATAGTCGCGCATCAGATCTTATGGATGTTGCTGATCATGGCTTTTTGGCTACGGTTGATTTACAGGGAGTTACTTGTCAAAGCTCTACCAAGGCATATCACGGCGTGCGGCGAAAATTTTACGCCAAGCTAACCAATCGACGCGTGCTGTTTGTTGCGCCTGTTGTTGGAAACGGCGCGCTTGTTGTAGCAGCGGAAAATGGCCGAGTACGCGCTGCTGGATAGTCTCAGGAACGCTGGTGTCCATTGGCTCGGTCTTGGGCGAAGGCAGCGGCTGAGCGGGCGCTTTGAGGTCAAAATGATCTGCGAGCTTCGCCAAGATGGTACGCATACCCACGGCGTAGGCGTCGACGCTATGGCCAGCGATATGTGGAGTCAGCGCCCACAGACAAGCGAAGTAATCTTGTAAACACTCGGGCTCGGCGCGCCAAGTATCAGCAATCACTAGCGGCGGTCGTGGCCCACGATAGCGTTGGCGCACAGCGTCTTCGTCGACAACAGCGCCCCGAGCCGCGCTCAAAAGCAATTGGGGTGCTTGCAGTTGTTCCAGGAGCTCGGTGCTCACGAGGTCAAAGCTCGGGTGCGGCGCGCTGCGGTGCAAGTCGCAATGCAGACTGATGACCGAGCAATCAGCGGCTAACTCAGCCAAGCTGCTCGCTGCCACTGCCTCGGGCACAGCAACCAAGGGGTCGAAAACTAAGTAACTGATACGCAAACGCGCGCACAAATTAGCCAGAGCTTTACCAACGTGGCCGTAGCCGACGATACCCAATTGAGCGTCGCCGGTTAGTAACGGCAGCAAATGACCGCTCGACGCCAGCATATGCAGCACGTAATCGCGCACGGCAGCGGCGTTGCAACCTGGGGCGCAGTGCACGTCAATACCGCGAGCGCGAATTACGGTCAAAGCAAGGTGATCACTACCAGATATGGGCGAGCCAACAAAACTTAAGTTAGGCAGTAAATCCAGCAAACGCTCGTCGACTTTCACTCCCGAGCGCACCACCAGCCCCTGCACCTCGGGCATCTGGCTCGCCACTTCAGAAGCCGAACTCAGCCAGCGGCAATCAGCCAGCTCCAGCAAAGGCGCCTGCGGCTGCACCGCGCTGTCTACTAATAAGCGCAAAACTCTGGAGCTTTTAGCGGATTTTTAAGGTCGCCAAGCCTATCGCGACAAATATCACCGTGACAATCCAAAAGCGCACTATCACTTTCGGCTCGGGCAAACCCTTGAGCTCGAAGTGGTGGTGCAGCGGCGCCATCAAGAACAAACGTTTGCCTGTGAGCTTAAAGCTCGCGACTTGCAGTATCACCGATAAAGACTCCAGCACCAATACACCGCTCATGATAAAAAACACGATCTCCTGGCGCACCATGACCGCCACGATGCCCAGCGCCGAACCCAGCGCCAGCGAACCAACGTCGCCCATAAAAACTTGCGCGGGATAAGTATTGAACCAAAGAAAGCCAATACCAGCGCCAGCAAGAGCAGCGCAGAAGATCACCACTTCGCCGATATCGGGCAGATGCGGTATTTGCAGGTAGTTGGCGATGATGGCGTTACCGCTGGCGTAGGCGAAAACACCCAAAGCCGAAATTATCAAGATGCAAGGACCCAGCGCCAAACCATCCAGGCCGTCGGTGATATTCAAAGAGTTCGCCGAAGATACCAGCACCAACCAAGCCAAGGGCAGAAACCACCAGCCCAGGTTTATAACCACGTTCTTGAAAAAGGGCACTATGAGCTCGGTCTGCTCGGGGTAAATGCTGATAGCGTACAGCCAGCTCACCAGCAGCGCCGCCAGCACAGCCTGCCAGAAGAACTTCCAGCGCGCTGGCAGCCCACGGCTGGAACGGGCGCGAATCTTGCGTAAATCGTCGACGCAACCGATCAAGGCAAAACCACAAACAGTCGCCAAGACGATCCAAGCGTGGGTGTTGTTCAGATCGATCCACAGCAGAGTGCACAAACACACCGAGAGCAAAATCAGCAATCCGCCCATAGTCGGCGTATTGGCCTTGTGCAGATGCGAGCTCGGACCGTCGGCGCGCACCACCTGACCCAATTGCCGATGCTGCAACCAGCGGATCATCAGCGGTCCCATGAACAGGGTCAACAGCAGCGAGGTGATCAAGCTCAATATCGCGCGCAGGGTATAAAAATCGAATACCCGAAAAGAGCTATCGAACTGTCTTAGCCAGTGGCTTATCTCAAGAAGCATCCATATATCTAGTATTCTCAACACACAATCGCGGTTACGCGAGCGGTTCAAGGGTACGAACAAATTAGCAGCTTGCCAAGATTTTGCTGAAATTTGTCAGTTTGTGAGTTTGATCTAGCCCACCACCTAAGGCTTGCTAGCCCGTCAAGCGCGTTACGCCATAAGATTATAAATTTCTCGGCGAAGCTAAGCCCCAAAAGCTGGCTGCCTAAAATCACCATCGCCATGTTCGTATAGTAAGCCGAGACCGCGCGCAGACTAGATTATCGTCAACTGCCCTGTCTAAACCACAACAAAGTAACAGCAACAGAGCTATGCACTTAAAGAGAGCGCTCACCCAAAGATAGATAAAAATTGCATTTGAAATCTTTCGAAGGTTTCAGGTTCTGTCATAGCAAGCCACAGCTTAATAGAAGCATTGACCATGTACTCCGACTTTGACACGACCTTAGTTCGCCGTGTCATCCTAGCAAGGCAGTGTCTGGTGTTGCTGTTATCTTGCTCTATGCCGATCGTGTGCTCTTTGCCAATGATATGCCGCCCTGCAGGTAACACCTTTGAAAAGGCATCCCAATGATCCGTATAAAAAACACATTTGTTCAAATGTTTGACTTGGTCATACAGCTTGCGGAAGGTTGCAGCATCACGACCACCAGTGACCCAGGCCACGGTTCGCTCTATGCTACGATCCAGCGCTTTGATGATCCATATTTTGTTTTTTTGAGCCGATGAAATGCCACATTTCGTCAAACTCCATTTCTTGGATGCTCCCGGGCACTGTAGGTTCTGGCAACTGGTCTGCAGCTTCACGTATCCAGCGATAAACGAGAGAGCGCGACACTCCGAATAGGCGGCCTAACATCCCATAGGAGGATTTAGACACCGAATACATGATCACAGCCAGCGCCTTTTTAGCAACTAAATCAGCATGACCCGGGTATCATCGAGCACAAAGTTATACCGACAATCCTTACACAACCAGCGAGCTTTACCCCACACCGTGCCATTTTTAACGCAGTTAACGCTGCTGCATTTTTTTGCAATTAATATCAGCCATTTTCATACACCTCTGCAAAGTTGGAACATAGACCGATATGTCAAATATATCTATCTATTATGCCAACACTCTCATATTCTTTACTCAAGATATTGCCATGGAGAGATGACATAAAACTTCAACTCATCTCAAAGCCCGCAACTCTATGATCATCCATCAACGAGATGCATCGCCACATCCTCATCATGGTAGAGATGGCGCTATTGCAAGTAACCAAGCACCACGACCAAGTGCAAATGACCATCAAACTCAAGGCTTTGAACGCAGCACAAAACTCATAGGCATCTCAGCTTCTCCATAGCACCGGCGGCTTCCTCATCGCCGCCGAAATCGTCGACAACTTCACCACCGCCCTCAACCACTTCCGCACCATAACCCACCACCTCCGCAACTAAACCCAGGCGAAGAACATATCACACTACAGCTAGCCAGCAAATACCAAAAACCGCTCCCAACTGCTGCCCTGCTTACTGCTCCAAAACCCGCGCCCAACTAGGCGACTTACCACCCTTCCTCAATACCCTTAGCACTAATGCCAGCAGTCTCTTCGCCGTAGGCCACGCGCAAAAACGCCGGGTGCGACGAAAAGAGCCTTTTGGCAAAGGTCTCCACAGGAATTGGTATTTAAGCAGCCTATTGCTTTGCGCTCGCTTCTTTGTTAAGTCTACGATGAGCGCCAACGAGTGCCAAAGCTAAGACTAAGGCGCTGGCGTTGATTAGCAGGTCCGGGTGGATTAGGGCGAGGCCGACGCCGATGCGTAGCGCGATTTCCCAAGGGCGCAGGCGGGCGAGGTCGAAACAACTGGCGGCGGAGGCGAGCAGGTAGATCAAAGCGCCGAGTCTGAGGAGCAAATACAAAAAGGCGAGCAGGCTGAACTCGGCGCCGGATTCGGCGGCTATCAACATTACCGGGTTGTAAGCGAACAAGAACGGGATGGCGAATATGACGATGCCGATCCGCGTCGCTTGTACAGCGGTACCAATTGGGCCACCACCGGAGATGGACGCAGCGGCGAAAGCCGCCATCGCCACTGGTGGCGTGATCGCCGACGCCACGCCGAAATAGAACACAAAGAAATGCGCGGTCAAGTCGGTGAGTCCCAAGCTGGTGAGCGACGGCCCCAGAATTATGACGATAGTGAGATAGGCTGGTAAAGTCGGCATTCCCATTCCCAGCACCAAAGACGCCAACGCAGCAAAGATCAGAGCCAGCAGTAAGCTACTGCCAGCGTTGCTGCTGACTACTTTGGCAAATTCCAGCGGCAGCCCAGTCGCCCCCAGCACCGCGATGATGATGCTGACAGTGCCAATAGCCATCAGCAGACGGCCAAAGGTTACGCCGCCTTTGGCAAAGCTGGCGGCGACTCGAATCGGCTGAGCGCGCATCTCAGCGTTCAAGAAGCTCAAGACCAGCAGACACGAGAGCGCTATCATCGCCGAACCGGCAGCCGAGAAGCCAGAGATCAAAGCAATGACAACTATGGCTACTGGCACCACTACCAAGATCAGGTTGATCCAGTCTTGCGGCGTTATCGGCTCTAACTCGGCTTCTTGAGCCGCTTTGACGCCAAGAGCACGCGACTCAAAGACCACAGTGGTAAATAGCGAAGCGTAGTAGGCCAGCGCTGGGACAATCGCGGCGATGATGATCACCAAGTAGTCGACCGAGATAAAGTCCGCCATTACCAGCGCTGCGGCGCCCATAATCGGCGGCATGATCTGCCCGCCAGTGGAAGCAGTTGCCTCTACTCCACCAGCAAAGGCAGGCAGAAAACCGCGCTTCTTGATCATGGGGATGGTGATCACACCAGTACCAACGACGTTAGACACCGCCGAGCCTGAGATCGTGCCAAACAACGAGGACGCCATAATCGCAGCGTGCGCTGGTCCGCCGCGAAATCTATGCATGGCGTGAAAGCTGAGCTTGATCATCGAGCTACCACCGCCAGTGCCTTCGAGCACCGCGCCCATGATGATGAAGGGAAACACGGTGTTGATAAGGATCGCCAGGATATTGCCCATCACCCCGTCGCCGGTGTTGTACCAAAGCTCTGCGGGCGTATCCTGGGTGAAATCCATGCCCGCGTGTCCCAATATGCCGGGCAAATGTTCGCCGAAGAAAAAATAACTAAGCGCCAGCGTCCCCACTACTGCCAGCGGCACTCCCCATATCCGCCAGCAGAAATAGAGGATGATCGCGCAGGCGACGATCGTCGTCCAGGCATGGCTGTCTTTGAAGAAAAACAAACCCTCGTCTTCAATCTCAGTAACCGCGACGTTGAAAGACCAAAGCGTGTACAACGCCACCAACACTAGAGCAAGATTAAAGCCAGTAATAGCCAGCTCTTTACTCTTAGCAGAGAAGTTAGAGACGAATAAAAAAGCAATAAAAAACCCCGCAGCCAACACCATGGCGTGCAAGTCTACCGCGCGAATAACTCCCATAGACGGCAGCCAGCCAAAATCGGGCAGCGCATTCAAATAGCCGAGCGCGGCAAAGGCAAAGCCGAAAGTCAGCAGTACCTTTTGCTTGGCAGAATAACGCGCAGTGGTCGGGTTAGACATTTCTTAGACGCGGGCTAGCTGAACACAACTAGCCCGCAATTAATTGCAGTTAAATCTTTAACTTCGCTGGTACTGCCGTGCCAACTTCCTCATAGTAACGCAGCGCGCCAGGGTGCAAAGGCGCCGCGAGTGAGACGAAAGCATTATCCAAAGTCAAAGGCGTCAAACCCTTATTGACCGCGTGGGCGTCGTCAAGATTTTCAAACATCGCCTTGGTCAAATCGTAAGCGGTCTGCTCATCCATGTCTTTGTGGACGCTGACGAACATCACGTAAGCCGATACTAGTTGATCCTTGTCGTTATTGGCCTGGTTGGAGTAAGTGCCAGCGGGCAGTGTGTCAGCCGCGTATCCAGGCGTTTCCAGGTATTTGGCCCAAGCCGCCGTGCCGATAACGCGCTCTGGGTCGAAGGCGGCTTGCCGCCGGGAGTGCTCAACGTCATCACTCATTCCAACGCTGACGCTCCCGAAGTGGTCAACGCGCTCGTCGATCACCCGCTGACGCGGCGCATCAACTTCACCGGTTCCACCAAAGTCGGCCAGATCATCGCCGAACGCGCCGCCAAGCACCTCAAGCCCTGCCTGCTCGAATTGGGTGGCAAGGCACCGCTAATCGTGTTGGACGATGCTGATCTGGGCGCAGCGGTTAGAGCTGCTGGTTTTGGCGCTTTTATGAACCAGGGCCAGATTTGCATGTCGACCGAAAAGGTTATCGTCGACGCCAGCATTTACGATGACTTCTGCATCGCCTTCGCCGCCAAAGCCCAAGCTCTGCAACACGGGCAGCCAGGCGAGCAAGTACAGCTCGCCTCTGTAGTCGACCGCGACACCATAGACCACGTCGCCAGCCTCATCGACGACGCCCTCGCCCAAGGCGCGCGCCTGCTCGCGGGCGGCGCTCCGAGCACGGGCACCATCATGCCCGCCACCATAGTCGCCGATGTTACCCCTGACATGGCGATTTACTCCGCCGAAAGCTTCGGCCCGGTAACCACCGTCATCCGCGCCGAAAACCAAGACGACGCCATCCGCATCGCCAACGATACTAAATATGGGCTCAGCGGCGCGGTCTTCACCCAGGACGTCAAGCGTGGCCTGGAAGTCGCCAATCGCATGGAAAGCGGCATCGCCCACATCAACGGCCCCACAGTCGGCGACGAGGCGCAAATGCCCTTCGGCGGCGTCAAAGCCAGCGGCTACGGTCGCTTCGGCGGCTCGGCGGCGATTGCCGAATTTACCGAATTGCGCTGGATAACCATCGAGGACCCTGGGCAAAACTACCCAATCTAGTCATATCTAGTTCATGAGCAACAACACCATCGCCGCTGGCGCCGCGCTCTTTGCCAAGCTCAAAGCGCTCGGCGTTGAATACGTCTTCGCCAATTCCGGCACCGATTTCCCGCCGATCATCGAAGGGCTAATCGCCGCGCGCGACCAAGGCATCGCCTTGCCACAGGCGATCACCGTGCCCCACGAGCACGTCGCCATGGGCATGGCGCACGGCTACGCGCTGCTCAGCGGTCGTGCGCAAGCGGTAATGCTGCATACCAATGTCGGCCTAGCCAACGGCGCCATCAATGCCGCCTGCGATCAAATCCCCATCTTCATGATGTCGGGGCGCACCCCAGTAGCAGAGGGCGGACGCTTCGGCGCGCGCACCGTGCCCATCGGCTGGGGCCAGGAAATGTACGACCAAAGCGCGCTGGTGCGCGAAGCCTGCAAATGGGATTACGAACTCAAGTTTGCCGATCAAGTCGCCCCCGTGCTCGAACGCGGCTGGTCAATAGCCAATTCCACCCCCAAAGGTCCGGTCTATCTCAGCCTACCGCGCGAAGTCCTGTGCGAGCCCTGCCCGACCGCAGAGCTCGACACGGCCGCGCGCATGGCGCCCGTCCAAGCCGCGCCCGACCGCGGCGCGCTCGCCCAAGCCGCGCAATGCCTCGCTGAAGCCAAAAAGCCGCTGATCATCGCGCAGCGCGGCGCTGGATCGGCGTCAGCCTTCGCCGCTCTCACCGCCTTCGTCGAGCGCTACGCCATCCCGGTATCGCATTATTGGGCTAATCAAATCGCCATCCCCATGTCCTCGCCCGCGCACGTCGCCTGGTTCCCCAGCGAATTGCTGGCAGAGGCTGATGTTGTCTTAGTGCTCGACGCGCTCGCACCCTGGTGGCCGGATCGTTGCCAGCCGCAGCCATCAGCCACTGTAATCCAGCTTGGGCCAGACCCGCTCTACGCCCGTTCCACGCCCATGCGTAGCTTTCGCTCGGATATTACCCTGGCTGGCGCCAAAGCCGAAAGCATCCTTGAGCTCATCGCCGCCGTCCAAGCGCTACCAACACCGACCGAGCTCATCGCCGCCCGCCGCGAGCGCGTACACCAGGCCTCGGAGACCGCGCGCGCCCAAGTCCGAACCGCCGCTCGCCAAGGCGCGGGCGCACCCATGAGCAAAGAATGGGTCAGCCACTGCCTCGGCCAAGCTATCAAAGGTAAAAAGGCCAGCGTATTCCACGAACTCGGCTGCCCGCTGCCCGCCCTGGAACTCGACCAACATCTAAGCTATTTTCAAGAGCCGCACTCCGGCGGCCTCGGCTGGGGCCTGCCCGCAGCCATGGGCGCGCAACTGGCAGAAGCAGATCGGCTGGTCTTCGCCACCATGGGCGACGGCAGCTACATGTTCGCCAACCCCACAGCCTGCCACCAGCTTTGTGAAGCGCTCGGATTACCAGTAATAACGCTAGTGCTCAATAACGAAGAATGGGGCGCCGTGCGCCATTCGGTCGCCGGGCTCTACCAAGACGGCTTGGCGGCCAAATCCACCGACGTCCCGCTAACCTCGCTGCGCCCCAGCCCCGACTTCACCCTCACCGCCGCCGCCAGCCGCGCCTACACCGAAACCGTAAGCAACGGCCAAGACCTCCCCGCAGCCCTGCAACGCGCCATCAAAATCGCCAGCAGCGAACGCCGCCAAGTCCTGCTCAACATCGCCATCGCCCGCAGCGGCGCACGCAAATAATCAAGCAAACACCGCTGGAAAAATGCTACCACCTGACCGAGCCCACCACCCAAGCACCCACCTGGTAAAGTCGCCCGCAGCAACTACAATATCCCCGCCCACTATCCACTATCAATTAACAATTAACAATTAACAATTGTTAATTATTCATTATCAATTATTAATTAAAAAACAACAATGACCACCAAGCCAAGATGGCACTACCGCTTTGACAACTACAAACGCGCTTACTTTCTATTGCGCGAAATATGCGAGCGCCAACAGCAAGAGCAGTTAGAGCAAATCGCCCAAGAAGGTATGATTCAACGCTTTGAGTTTTGCGTAGAGTTAGCGTGGAAAGCCATGAAAGATTATCTGGAGCACAATGGCATTGTCTTTGCCCAAGTCTTCCCAACCGCAGTGATAAAACAAGCGGGCACAGCCAAGCTCATCGCCAATCCGGAAATTTGGCTACAAGCAATAGATGATCGCAATAAGATGAGCCACACCTACGACTTTAGTAAATTTGAGCAAGTCATCGAGCGCATAAGTGCCATCTACATAGATCAATGCTTTGGCGCTTTATACGAAACCCTGGCTCAAGCCCTGGCAGACGAAGCATGAATCACGGAATTAGAGTCGAAGATTTGCTCGCCATCAAAGCTATCTTAATAAGTGTATGCGCCAACATAGAAAAAGTCGACTTATTCGGCTCCAGAGCCACTGGCCAATTCAACCAGACTTCAGATATTGACTTGGTGCTCTATGGCAACATTAGCGAACGCCAGAGCGACCGTCTCTACACTCGCTTCCAGGAAAGCATGATAGCGCACGAAGTAGATGTAGTCACTTACCAAGGCATTAGCTACCAGCCATTAAAACAGCACATCGATACAGTGGCAAAAACACTATTCACCCGCACGGCTCTCTATGGTCGATAAAGCTAGTGCTGCCAACTAATAAAGATGAACATTGACAAACAAGAAAAAGTTTATCAAAACGCGCTATTACTGGAAAAACACCGCACCCATCTGTGTTCATCTGTGGTTAATAAAAATTGTGATTAACAAAACCGGTATTCAATATCATGCCCCAAAGCACCGACCACCAAGGCACTGCCCTGCACTGGCGCATAGATGGCGTCGATACCAATCCGCCCCTGGTCTTCATCAACTCACTCGGCACCGACCTGCGCCTTTGGCAAGCAGTCGTCGACCTCCTGGCACCGAGCTGGCGCTGCCTCCGCTTCGACACTCGCGGCCACGGCCTCAGCGACGCCCCCGCAGGCGAATACAGCCTCGAACAACTAAGCTCCGACCTGCTAGCGCTACTCGACCACCTGCGCATCGACCAAGCCATATTAATAGGCTCGTCGCTCGGCGGCATGATGGCGCAGCAGCTCGCCATCACTCAGCCGCAGCGCGTCCTCGCCCTCGTGCTCGCCAACAGCGCCAGCAAAATGGGCGATGAACACCTGTGGCAGCAGCGCGTCGCCAGCGTCGCCAGCGGTGGCTTGGCGAGCATCGCCGACGCCGTCTTAGAGCGCTGGTTCGCCCCCGACTTCCTGGCATCCGAAGATGTGCACATTTGGCGCAACATGCTCACCCGCACCCCAGCAGCGGGCTACATCGGCTGCTGCGCCGCCCTCGCCGCAGCCGACTTCAGCGAGCAACTAGCCAAAATCAGCGCGCCAACCCTGGCAATCGCCGGTAGCAAAGACCGCGCCGCGCCTCCCGAAACAGTCCGCGCCACCGCCGCCAAAATCAGCGGCGCCAGCTTCGTCGAAATCCCCCAAGTCGGCCACCTCCCCAGCGTCGAAACCCCCAACCAATTCACCCAGCTCCTAAGCAACTTCCTAGCCCAACTAAACTTAAGCACCAAATAGATACAAACCACAGATGCACACAGATAAACACAGATTAAATATAACCGACACCTAAAGACTACCCAGACCACCTAAACTATCCACTATCCACTATCCACTATCCACTATCCACTATCCACTATCCACTATCCACTATCCACTATCCATTATTCATTATTAATTATCCACTATTCATTATCAAATGAACCCCCGCTACCAACAAGGCTTACAA
Source organism: Gammaproteobacteria bacterium (assembly GCA_965229495.1). GTDB lineage: Bacteria > Pseudomonadota > Gammaproteobacteria > CBDBNL01. The sequence continues at coordinate 1,410,253 of OZ245880.1, read as the reverse complement.
ACCCGCCGCCAAGTACTTGGTGATGACCACGTCGACCGCAGCCTCGCCGCTACCGATGATTTCGACCGCCAATTCCAGCAAATGATCACCGAGACCGCCTGGGGCGATCTCTGGAGCAACCCAGCCATCAGCCAACGCGAACGCTCCATGCTCACCCTCGCCATCCTCGCCGCCAGCAAAAACTTCGCCGAGATTCCCATGCACATCCGCGCCAGCGCCCGCACTGGCGCCTCCAAGCAAGACGTCATGCAAGCCCTACTACACGTCGCCGTCTACGCTGGCGTCCCCGCCGCCAACCACGCCATCAAAATAGCCAAAGAAACCTACCAGCAAATGGAGCAAGAGCCAATCTAAACAACGACCGCGCTAGCGCTTACTGCTCCGATACCCGCGCCCACCCAGGCGACTTGCCGCCCTTCCTCGCTATCGGCTTGCCATCCATTAAACCGGTGAGACTACCATCGGCCTGGATTTCAACCAAATCCCTACCCTGCGCGCTAATGGCTGCAGCCTCCTCAGCGTAGGCCACACGCTCCTCTGGGGTCATGCTCTCCCAAATCGGCTGCCTTATCGGTGAGCCGTCGTAGTTAGTGCCTATTACCTTGTAATCCATCCTGGCTCCAAAAACAGTCCTTCTATGAGTGTGACCATCGGCTGCCTTATCGGTGAGCCGTCGTAGTTAGTGCCTGTTAGCTTGTAATCCATCCTGGCTCCATAAATAGCTTAAATCGGCTGCCTTATTGGCGAGCCATCGTAGTTAGTGCTTGCTACCTTGTAATCCATCCTAGATCCAGAAATAGCTTATCTATGAGATTAGCCAATTGTAAAAACTCTTCTCGCGGCCAATGTCCATTTATAGGCTCTCTATTCACTAATGTCAAGCCCTGCAGCAGTTTAGCATCTGCCGAGCGCACTGTAACGTATTGAGCGTAAGCCCGCGCCCATATTTCCTCAGGCAACATAAGATAGTCATCTACGTGCTCTTGGATGCGCTTATCCCCCGATACGCGGCTCAATGCTCGCAGATCGCGCATACTCCGGGTGTGCGCTGCTGCTCTGATGAAGCCATTCAGCGGATGGTCATTATCGCGATTCGCGAGTATACCCGAGCTGGGCATAGCGGCTATATCCAACCAATGGCCGACCTCGTGGGCTATAGTAAATTCCGGGCAGCTAGCCGATGGGCTTAGGTATATCGACGTCGGCAGCCCGCGCTCCACGCAGAGCATACCCTCTGTGCCATTATCCAGCATGAGCGTGTTCATACTAATGCTCGCCAAAGCGCCATCGCCGTGCACTCTATCAAGTATTTGCAAACTCCGCGCCATGGTCGTGCGCTGCTGGTCTTTATCCGAAATTATCACCGCTGCAGACATCGCTAAGCCCGCTGGAGTGTATTCGCTCGTTACTGGCATGGTCTAGGTTACGCTATTTTCACCACCCAATTTTGCCACAGCGCGAGCAATTTGCTCATAAATGCAGAGAATACTCGAACACAGTTACAGCAATCAACAGCAACCAATAACAAACCATGAACCAAGCTAAGCAACCCGCCGAATACTACCAGCGCGACCGCAACTGGCATCCGCCCGCCTACACTCCTTGTTACAAAACCAGCGTCGCGCGTTCGCCGCGCTTGGCGCTGATTAGCCTGGAGAACAGCGTCGGCGAAATCACCGGCCCAGTCTTCGGCCACGCCGACATCGGCGAGCTCGACCACGACTTAATCAAGAACTACGCCCAAGACGGCGACCCCATCGGCGAGCGCATCATCGTCCACGGCCGCGTGCTCGACGAAGACGGCCGCGCCGTGCCCAACACCCTGCTGGAAATCTGGCAAGCCAACGCTGGCGGCCGCTACCGCCACAAAAAAGATAGCTACCTGGCACCCATCGACCCCAACTTCGGCGGCTGCGGGCGCACGCTCACCGACGCCAACGGCTACTACTACTTCCGCACCATCAAACCCGGCGCCTACCCATGGCGCAACTACACCAACAGTTGGCGCCCGGCGCACATCCACTTCTCGGTATTCGGCCAGGCCTTCGCCCAGCGCCTGATCACGCAAATGTACTTCGAGGGCGACCCGCTCATCGCGCACTGCCCGATAATCCAAACCATCCCGGTGCCCGCAGCGCTCGATGGCCTAATCGCAGCGCTAGACTTAAACGCCACCATCCCGCACGACAGCGTCGCCTACAAATTCGACATCGTCCTGCGCGGCCGCCGCGCCACCTTGTTTGAAAATCGCCTCGGAAGTTGACCATGACGCAAAAACTGAACTACCTCAAAGAAAGCGCCTCGCAAACCGCCGGGCCTTACGTCCACATCGGCCTCGCACCCAGCGCCGCAGGCTTCGACATCTTCGCCCAACAACTAGGCCAGGACATCGCCGGGCCCAACGCCAGCGGCGAGCGCATTCGCGTAACCGGAGTAGTGCTCGACGGCACCGGCGCGCCCATCACAGACGTACTGCTCGAAACCTGGCAAGCCAACTCCCAAGGCCACTACGCCCATCCCGAAGGCGGTGGCGAAGTCGAGCCTGGCTTTCGCGGCTGGGGGCGCGTCATCAGCGACTTCACCAGCGGCGAATGGAGCTTCGACACCATCAAACCCGGCGCCACCCGTGGCAGAAACGGCGGCCAGCAAGCGCCGCACATCAACCTCTGGCTAGTCGCGCGCGGCATCAATGTTGGCCTGCACACCCGCATCTACTTTCCCGATGAAGACAACAGCCAGGACCAAGTCCTCAACCTCATCGAATGGCAACAACGCCGCCCCACCCTCATCGCCAGCAAACTCCAAACCGGCCTCTACCGCTTCAACATCGTCATCCAAGGTGCAAACGAAACCGTATTCTTTGACATCTGAGCAGCGTGACCAACTCCCTCTTCGCCGAGCTATTTCACGATAGCGCCATGCTGCAAGTTTTTGCCGGGCAAAAACTCATAGCCAACATGCTGCGCTTTGAGGCCGAGCTGGCGCAATGCCAGGCGGGCTGCGGGCTGATCCCCCAAGCGGCAGCTGAGGCCATCGCAACAGCCTGCGCGCAAATCGAGCTCAGCCCGCAAGACCTGCAAGCCAGCACTGGCAGCTCTGGGGTGCCAGTGCCGGAATTAGTGCGCCGCTTGCGCTCCGAGCTCGACCCTGAATCAGCGCAATACCTGCATTGGGGCACCACCAGCCAAGACGCGCTCGACAGCGCCAACGCCCGGCTTTGGCGCGAAGCTTTAGATTTATTAGCGACCAAGCTAGCACAAGTAATAGACAAGCTCGCCAGCGAGTGCCAACAACACGGCGCCCACCTACTCGCTGGGCGTACGCGCGGGCAAATCGCCGCGCCCATTAGCTACGGCTTGCGCCTGGCGCACTGGGCAGCGCCCTTGATAGAGCTCGAGCAGCAACTAAAGCCGCTGCGCAACGACTGCCTCGCCCTCCAACTAGGCGGCCCGGTAGGCTCCAACCTCGCCTTCGGCGACCAAGCCACAGCCCTGCGTCAAAGCCTGGCGCGAGCTCTGGGCTTGCGCGCAGCCACGCCCTGGCACAGCAACCGTAGCAAAGTCAGCAAGCTCGCTCACTGGCTCACCCAACTCGCGCAAGCATTAGCAAAAATAGCCGCTGACTGCATCATCATGAGCCGCAACGAAGTAGCCGAGCTCGTCAATAGCTCAGGCGGCGGCTCCTCGGCCATGCCGCAAAAATCGAACCCGGTGTTAGCCGAAAACCTGGTCGCCCTGCGCCACATCGCCCTCGGCTTACAAAGCGGACTCAACTCAGCGGCTCTACAAAGCGAAGAAAGAGACGGCAGCGGCTGGATGGTCGAATGGTTGCTACTACCGCAACTTTTTGACACCAGCGCCACCGCGCTGCGCCACGCTCAAAGTCTGCTCACCACCAACAGCTTCAACCCCGAAGGCGCGCTCGCCAACATCGCCGCCAACTCTGGAATCTGGGCGGAACGCGCCAACCTCGAACTAAGCCAACGCATAGGCCGCACCGCCGCCAGCGAGCAAATAGCCGCAGCACTCGCCGCACCCGGCGACTTCATCGCCAACCTCCAAGCCCAAACAACCCACCCCATAGATTGGGACACGCTCTTCAACCACCAACAAATCATCACCCACTGCCAAGCGCAGGCTGGGGAGGTGTTTGGCGGGAGGGGGTTAATTGATAATTAATAAAGCGGGCTTTGGTGCTTTACCAAAGGCGCCCCAAGCAATCGACAAGTTAGTGGGCGCGTTGCAGGTTAGCGAATTCAACTAGCAGCCATTTGCGACCGCGTTGCTCGAAGGCGACGAGTACGCGGTCGTCGCCGCTATTTTGCTCGTAGTCTTCGACTATGCCGGTGCCGAAGACTGTGTGGTATACGCTTTCGCCCAGGCTGAATTTGGGTTGCGCTGTGTTTGCCGCAGCACTACTCTGGAGCGCGGCGAAGGCGTTGCCCTGGGTGCTGTTAGCAGCAAAGTCGCTGCTAGAGCTTGGTTGCTGGGCGCGCCTAACAGAGTTACCATACTGGGCGCGGTTGCTTTGGTCCCAGCTTTTGTTGACCGGGTCTACGAGCTCTTTGGGTATCTCCCAGAAAAAGCGCGAGACTCGGCAGAGCTGCGCTTGCCCGCCGAGCACGCGCGTTTCGCTATCGCTCAGCACCAGCTTGCGCATGGCGCGCGTTATGCCAACGTAAGCCAGGCGCCGCTCTTCTTCGACTAGATGTTCTTCTTGTTGCGAATTGGCGTGCGGCAACAAGCCTTCCTCAAAGCCGGCGATCGCCACCCAAGGAAACTCCAAGCCTTTGGCGGAGTGCAGAGTCATCAACTGCACCGAGGCGCGGTTGTCTTCGCCTTGGTCGCCGCTATCGAGGGCGACGTGCTGCAGAAATTCCGCCATGCCGTCGCTGCCGTCGGGGATCGGGAATTGGCTGGCGGCGCTGGCTAATTCTGCCAGGTTTTCCTCCCGAGCTTCCTGGCGACCGTCGCTTTGCTTGGCGTACATCGCTAGCAGCCCGCTGTGCTCAGAGATCACGCTCATGCTCTCCGATAGGGTCAGCGATTGGCAGAGCGCGCGCAGCTCTTGGATCAGATGCAAGAAGGCTTGCAGGTTCTGCTCCATGCGCCCAGCACCGGCGCGGCAAATGCGCTCGGCGGCGTCCCAGAGCGAGATCTCCTGGGTGCGTGCTTGGCCGCGAAGCTCGGTCAAGCTCCTATCGCCGAGGCCGCGCGGCGGCGTGTTGACGACGCGCTCGAAAGCCGAGTCGTCCTGGTTATTGACCATCAGGCGCGCGTAAGCCAGGGTGTTCTTGATCTCCAGGCGCTCGAAGAAGCGTTGCCCGCCGTATATGCGGTAAGGCACGTTGTGGTGGCGGAGTTCCTCCTCGAGTATGCGCGATTGCGCGTTCGAGCGATACAGGATCGCGCAATCGTCCAAGCGCCAATCGTTGCGCTCGCAGCTACTCAGCAGCGCTTGCACCAGATAGCGCGCCTCGTCCTGGGCGTTGAAGGCGTGGTAATGGGTTATGGCTTCGCCAAGCCCGTATTCAGTCCAAAGATTTTTGCCCAAGCGGTTGTGATTATTCTTTATGAGGCTGTTGGCGGCTTGGAGGATGGTGTCGGTGGAGCGGTAGTTTTGCTCGGAGCGGATGGTTACCGCATCGGGCATTTCGCGGCTAAAAGCCTGGATATTGGCGATCTGGGCGCCGCGCCAGCCGTAGATCGATTGGTCGTCGTCGCCTACTGCCATGATGTGGTTGTGGGCGCCGCAGATCTTGCGTAGCCAGGCGTATTGGATGGTGTTGGTGTCCTGGAATTCGTCGACGAGGATTTCGGTAAAACGCCCTTGCAGCCTTGCCAAGACCTCGGGTTCATCCAAGAGTTCGTAGGCTCGCAGCAGTAGCTCGGCGAAATCGACTACTTGGGCGCGCTCGCACGCCACCTCATACTCCTGGTACAAACCCGCGAGGCGTTGATTGTAGAACGTGTCGGCGCGCTGTTGCGCTGCGGCTGCGCGGATGCCGGCGTCTTTGTTGCGGTTGATGAAGCCTTGCAAGCTCGCGGGGCGGACGCTTTTCTCGCTGACATTGGCCTCTTTGAGCATACGCTTGATGAGGCGTTTTTGGTCGTCGCTGTCGAGTATTTGAAAGTCTTGCGCCAGGCCGGCGGCCTCGTGGAAAATCCGCAGCATACGGTTGGCAAGACCATGAAAGGTGCCGACCCACATATCAGCTAGCGGCGCTCGAAGCAAAGAGCTGATGCGCTTGCGCATCTCGTTGGCAGCTTTGTTGGTGAAGGTTACCGCGAGGATGTTGCGGGTGTCGACGCTCTCTTGGCTTAAGAGCCAGGCTATGCGGTGCACCAGTATGCGGGTTTTGCCGCTGCCAGCGCCAGCGAGTACCAGGATATTGCCCCGAGGCGCGCTCACCGCGCGCTGCTGCTCTTTATTGAGTTTGGCTAATAATTGCTCTTTATCCATATTCATTTATTCGGTTTTTGTGCGCCAATTAGCCAACCAACTGCTGATGATGCGTGCTGCTGCCAGGTCGTCGATTTTTTGCTTGGTGCTCAAGCCTGCGGCGTAAAGGTCGTTGCGCACCGAGTTGCTGCTCAAGCGTTCGTCGGCGAAGACTACGCTTTGCTTGAGTCTTTCCGCGAGTTGCTGGGCGAATTCCTGCGCTGCCAGGCTCATGCGGCTGACGCTGCCGTCCATGTTCAGTGGTAAGCCGACCAAGCAGAAGTGCGGGCGCCATTCGGCGATGATCTTGTCGATGCTCGCCCAATCGCGGCTATTGACTATCTTCAGGGGCGTGGCGTTGCCGGTTTCGGTGTTGCCAGTAGCGACGCCAGTGTTGCGCAGGCCGTAATCGAAGCCGACGATGATCACAGCGCCGCTAGCTGGGCTTCAGTGCTACGCACTAAATCGGGCAATTCCAAGGCCTGATAAGCCGTTAGCATGATCTCCAGGGCGGCGCGGTTTTGCCCGCTGGTGGGGTAATTTTCGACAACGTAACGCGCGCGGTTGGCAGCAGCGAGGTAGGCTTTTTTCTGCAGGTAAAAATCGGCGACTACCAGCTCCTGCCGCGCCAGTACTTCGCGGTAATATAGTAAGTAGGCTTGCGCTTCGGGGGCGTGGATGCTATCGGGAAACTTGATCAAGAACCTCTGCCAGGCGACGATGCCGATGCGCGCGGCGCCGATATCGTAACGAGCCGGGTCGGCGCCGCGATAGTTGACGCCGAAGCTCCTGTCGACTTCGTAGAGCGAACGCGCGCGGATATACCAAGCGAATTCGACCTGCTCGTGGTTGGGGGCGATGCGGATGAAGTTGTCGGCTTCGGCTTGGGCGTTGCCCCAATCGCTCAGGGCAAAATAAGCCGCCATCAGCTCGAGGCTGGCGTGGCTGATGTGCTTATCGAAAGGGTAGTTATTCTGCAATTCGCGAAATAAGCGCACCGCCTCCAAGTAACGCTCGTCGGCCATCGCTGCCATGCCGTCGCGAAAATATTCCTCGGCTGGCACCTCGGGCTTGGTGTTGCCACTACAAGCCGCCAGCGTCAGGCAGATGCTTGCCAGTACTGATAGTCTCAAGAGCATCGGCTTACAGGCTCAGATATTCCACCATGCCCTCGGCGGCTTTGCGACCTTCGTAAATCGCCGTAACCACCAAGTCCGAGCCGCGGACGTTGTCGCCACCGGCGAATATTTTTGGGTAGCTGGTTTGGAAGGCGTAGTCGCTATGCTCTTGAGCGCGGATGAGGCCGTTATCGAGCAATTGCACGGTCGGCGGCAGCCAACTCGGCGGGCTCGGCCGAAAGCCAAAGGCCATGATCACGGCGTCAGCAGGGAGCACGCTCTCTGAGCCGGCGATGGCGCGCGGTTGCCGTCGACCTTGGGCGTCAGGTTCACCGAGCTCGGTTTCGACCACGCGCACACCACAGACCTTGCCAGCGTCATCGGCGACTAGACCCAGCGGTTGGCGGTTGAACAAAAAGCGCACGCCTTCCTCGCGGGCGTTGGCGACCTCGCGCCGCGAACCGGGCATATTGCTCTCGTCGCGCCTATAGGCGCAAGTTACCGATTGGGCGCCCTGGCGGATAGAGGTGCGGTTGCAGTCCATGGCAGTGTCGCCGCCGCCAAGCACGACCACGTTCTTACCCGCCATGCTGTACTGCAAGCCCGAGCTCAGCCCGAGCAGGTTATTGATGTTATCGATGAGGAAATCTAAGGCCTTGTGCACGTTGGCCAGCCCCGAGCCCTCCAAGCCGCCGTCGAGCGGCGTGTAGGTGCCAGTGCCTAGGAACACCGCGTCGTAACTTTTGAGGATGTCCTCAAAGCTGACGTCCTTGCCGACTTCGACCCCGAGCTTGAAAACGATGCCCATGTCGCTAAAGATCTCGCGGCGTAGGCTCATGACGCTCTTGTCGAGCTTGAAGGGCGGGATGCCGAAAGTCAGCAGGCCGCCGATCTCGGGGTATTTATCGTAAACGTCGACGTCGACGCCCGAGCGTCGCAAGACATCAGCGCATGCCAGACCCGCCGGCCCAGCGCCAACCACTGCCGCGCGCTTGCCCATGCTGACCACCGCGCTCAAATCCGGGCGCCAACCGCTGGCAAAGGCTCTATCAACTATGTCTTTTTCTACCGAGCCGATAGTCACCGCGCCGAAGTCGTCGTTCAAAGTGCACGCGCCCTCGCACAATCTATCTTGGGGGCAAACGCGACCGCAGACCTCGGGCAGAGAGTTGGTTTGGTGGCAGAGCTCGGCGGCTTCCATAATCTTGCCAGCGCGCGCCAGCTCCAGCCAATTGGGTATGTAGTTATGCACCGGGCAGCGCCATTCGCAATAGGGCGAGCCGCAGTCGATGCAACGCCCAGCCTGCTGCTGCGCGCGTTCGGGCTCGAAGCTTTGGTAGATCTCACCGAAGGCGCTGGTGCGTTGCACCAAGGGTATTTTCTCGGGGTCCTGGCGCGCGGTATTGAGGAACTGAAAATGATCCGACACTATTGGATGACTATGGAGTGGGTTGCTTGGAGGGTGGTTGCTGTCGCTTATCCGAAGCAATTTTAGCACGGCGCTAGATTGTGGATGGAGCGAGTTGCGCTCAGAGACGGATGGTCTTTCTCAGATCTGCGCTTTGTTTGCTATTGGCGGGGTGCAATGGATTGCCGTTGGCGTTGAGGGCGATGATCTCCAAACGCGGCGCTGAAACTGCTCCAAGAACGTTCGCTGCGCCTTGCCCAACTATTAGTCCATCTGGCAATGCGGCGTTGTCGACCAGCCGCAAGTGTTGAGTTTTATGCGGACAAATTCAGTTTGGCAATCATTGCGACCGCTTGCTGTTGCGCCGTTGCCAAGGCTTGCGCCCTCAACACCAGGATCATTATTTCTGTGGGTTTCAGAGTTTCGCCGCTGGTTACTTTGTGCATAGCTAGCTGGGCTTGCTCATTGAGCCAAATTTCAAAATTGCTATTTCCCAAGTCCATGGCTAAGTACGGTGACATTAATTGGAATCAGTGTAACTTCTTTGTGCGGTGGCAGCGGCGAATTGCAGCGTCGTGCGCTTCAGCCACTGCAGAGTGTGAGCAGTTGCACACTGCGATACCATGAGGTTTAGCGAAACCCGAATGGCTTATACCAGCGGCGCGTGAGTGCTATGATGGCGGGTTAGGCTAACCAGGTTTGTAGACGCGATCGGCTTCGGGGTCCTGGGTGGAGTAGCCGAGTTGGGCTATCTCTTGCCAGCAAGCTTCGGGGATAGTGGCTTGCGCCCAGGTGAGAGTTTGGGTTACCCGTTCGGCTTTGGAGACGCCGACTATGGTCGAGGCTACGCGCGGGTCGCGCATGGAGAATTGCAAGGCTAGAGCGCCAGGGGCGATGTTGTGGCGCGCGCAAATCTCTTCGATAGCTTGCACTGGCGCGAGTTTCTCGGCGCTGGCTGGTTGATAGGTTACGCGCGGCATGGCGACGCTGCCTTTGGCGAGCACGCCGCCAGCGTAAGGCGCGGCGTTGAAGATGGCGATACCGCGCTCGTGGGCTTTGTCGAACATGGCGCTGGCCGAGCGGTTGAGCACGGTGAAGCGGTTGTGGCTGACGAGCGCGTCAAAGGGCGCGGATAGCAGGATGGGCTCCATGATGTCGATGCGCCCCATCGCCAGGCCGACGGCTTGGGCGATGCCTTCTTCTTTGAGCTTGAATAGTTCGTCGACAGCGCCGCCGTCTTGGGTGATTTCTTTGAGATCGCGCGCGTGTTCGGGATCGTGCAAATGCAGCAAGGGTACGCTGTCGAGGCCGAGGCGGGTGAGGCTTTCCTCTATTGATTGGCGTACGCGCGCGGCGTCGAGGCGGCCGGTTTCCATGTCGCGGTCGATTTTGGTCGCCAGGACAAAGCCTTCGGGCAAGCCGCCGAGTGCGCGCAAGGCTCTACCAATACGCTCTTCGCTGCGGCCAAAGCCGTAGTTATTGGAGGTATCGAGGAAGTTTACCGGGCCGCTGAAAATCTTTTGCAGGGTTTGCTCGGCGCGGGCGTCGTTGACCTCGTAGCCGTAGGTGTCGGGCATGTTACCGAGCGCCGAGGTGCCGAAGCAGAGCGACGTTACTTGGAGCTTGGTGGCGCCTATTTTATTGCGTGCTAAGTTATTCATGGTATTTGGTAAAAGTTACTGGCAGTGGTTGAGAAAATGGCTTGTTGCGCCTCTGGCCCCAGGTGCTCGGTCAGGCGTTGCGCTTGTGTGTGCCAATCGGCGTACGAGCAGCGCAGGCGGCACACCGGCCAATCGGAGCCCCACATGACGCGCTCGGCGCCGAAGACGTTGAGCACGTGGTCGGTGTAGAGCTTTAAGGCGGCCTTGCGCTGGCTGCCAAAAGTGTTAGTGGGCGTCGATCAATGTGGTGGTTTCGTGTAATTAATAGATGCGGCCTTTGTTCAGTTATAAAGCAGCGGACAAGTTATTTTTGTGTATGCAGAACCGTAGTTCGATAGTATGGAGCTTAGCGGTATTGTCAAGGATGGCGCTTTTTTTGCGGCGTATCTGCGGGTGTTTGCCGCTGAGCGCTAAGAGGTGACTCAATGATTACTTGCTACTAAAGATTGCCTAAACTTGGATACTAGCACAAACTTATCTGTGTTTATCTGTGTGCATCTGTGGTTAAATGAAATGTGGGCTGTGGTGCTTGAGTTTAAGTTGAGGTGGAGTTCGGATTTGCTGGCGCGCCGGAGGCGAGGATGTCGCCGCAGTTGATGTCCATGTCGTCGCGCATTTTGGCGTGCATGGCGTTGTTAGAAGCGAGCTTCAGGCAGGCGTCGGTTTGCAGCCGAAGGCCGAGCCACGACCATAGGATGCTTCCTTGATTATCACTTGAAGCAGTTATACTGGCACAGCCTGATCGGTTGAACTCCGATCAACCCTATGATTAAACGCTCATAGGCAAATCTCTGGTCCCCGAACATCGGCTGTCCTTGTGCTAGAATTTTTGCTTACAGGCTAAATTAGAAATTGCTATGAATGGAATAACTTTTGATACATACCAGTTAGTCTCTGATCTCAAGGGAGTTGGTTTCAACGAGAGGCAGGCAGAGGCCGTGGTTAACACGATCAAAAAGGCTCATAAAGACGCCGATGTCGCTACTAAGGGCGATATTAAAGAGCTCCGCCACGAAATGCGCGAGCTAGAGCACCGGCTCACCATACGCTTTGGCGTAATGCTGGCTGCTGCTGTTGGGATGCTGGCAGTGCTCATGAAAATACTCTAGAAAGCTGTTGCTTATGGGGCGCATCGCCCAGCCTGAAGAAATTGCCCCGCTTTTTGTTTATCTGGCCTCGGACGATTCCAAGTTTGTAACTGGAGTTGCGCATATGATCGACGGTGGCTGGAGCAACGTTTAGAGAGTTTTGCATAACTTGAGACCGCGTGCAAAAAACGGAGATTTTTGTTCCCAGCTAGGCAGCAAAGCGCAGTTTATGAAATAGTAAATGAGCATTTGCGAACAACGCTGGGGGCAAAAAGATGCCTTTTTGCAAAGGTCTCGTTTAGTAGAGATTACGCAACATGAAACTAATTAGACACGGAGAGCCCGGGCGAGAAAAGCCGGGCATCATTGATAGCAACGGTACTAGACGCGATCTGAGTTCGTTGATCGCCGACGTGGCTGGTGCGGACTTGGCGGAGGCGAGCTTGCAGCGAATTCAGGGCGCTGATATCGGCGCGCTACCTGTGGTTAGCGATAGCGTGCGGCTCGGTCCATGCGTGGGGCAAACTGGTAAATTCATCTGCATTGGTCTCAATTATTCGGATCACGCCAAGGAGGCGGGGATGGAGTTACCCAAGGAGCCGATAATTTTTATGAAAGCCACTAGCGCTATGTGCGGTGCTAACGATCCTATTGTCATCCCGCGTGGTTCCGAGAAAACCGACTGGGAAGTCGAGCTCGCTGTGGTAATCGGCAAGCGCGCCAAGTACGTATCGCAGCAAGACGCGTTGCAGTACGTCGCCGGCTACGCTGTTAGCAACGATGTCTCCGAGCGGACTTTTCAGATTGAGCGCGCTGGGCAATGGACCAAAGGCAAGAGCTGCGATAACTTTGGTCAGATTGGCCCTTGGCTGGTCACCAGAGATGAAGTCGCCGACCCGCAACAATTGTCAATGTGGCTGAAAATCAACGGCGAGCTCATGCAAAGCGGATCGACCGCGACCATGCACTTCGGCGTTGCCGAACTCGTGAGCTATTTGAGTCAATTCATGAGCCTGCATCCAGGCGACGTTATCTCGACTGGCACCCCGCCTGGAGTCGGCATGGGGCAAAAGCCACCGCGCTACCTGCGCGCTGGCGACGTCGTCGAACTGGGAATAGATGGCCTCGGCAGCCAACGGCAAGAAGTAATTAGCGACTTTGAGCACGAATAACAGCCAGGGAAGCCCTAAAAAGAGCTACCTAGGCTTGACCTTGGTCGCACTGTAGGTTATAAATGAGACAATTGCTGGGCTTACAGCCCAGCGGCCATCGAAATTAGCGCTGCTTGTGAACTAACAACCAGCGCTCGGTTTGGAGAGTTTTACCGACTGCTCCTTTTGATTGCCTGAGATTTTCATCTTGGGCTCACGCACCTTTACCCAATCAACTTATGAGCGATTCCAATTTGCTTTCTGGAGGCGAAGCGCTGATCCGTGCGCTCGCTGATCTCGGCGTCGAGTACATCTATGGTTACCCTGGTGGCTCGGTGCTGCACATCTACGATGCCATTTACCGGCAAGATAAAGTAAAGCACGTGCTCGTGCGCCACGAGCAGGCTGCGACGCATATGGCCGACGGCTACGCGCGCGCGCTCGGCAAGCCTGGGGTGGTCTTGGTAACCTCCGGTCCCGGCGCCACCAATACCCTCACTGGCATAGCCACAGCCTACATGGACTCGATCCCGATGATCGTAATATCGGGCCAAGTCCCCGATCATCTGGTCGGCCAAGATGCCTTCCAAGAGACCGACATGATCGGAGTCTCGCGGCCAGTAGTGAAACACAGCTATTTGATCAGCGACCGCGCCGATATCCCCAAAGTGCTCAGCCAAGCTTTTTATCTCGCGCAAAGCGGGCGCCCGGGGCCGGTGGTCATCGACATTCCCAAAAACCTCACCGACCCTAAAATCAAAGTACCTTACGAGCTCCCGAGCTCGGTCGACCTGCGCTCGTATAAGCCAGTACAAAAAGGCCACAACAGCCAAATCAAGCGCGCGGTCAAAGCCATCCTCGCGGCCAAACGACCGATGATCTATTCCGGTGGCGGCATCATAATGGGCGACGCTGCCGAGGAATTGCGCGAATTGGTCGATAAGCTCAATTTCCCAGTAACCAACACGCTCATGGGCTTGGGCGCCTACCCAGCTTCGCAGCCGCGTTTTCTCGGTATGCTCGGGATGCACGGTACCTACACTGCCAACATGGCGATGCACCATAGCGACCTGATAGTGGCTCTAGGCGCTCGGCTCGACGACCGCGTAACCAACAATACCGCCAAATTCTGCCCGCAAGCCAAGCTCATCCACGTCGATATCGAATCTGCCAATATCGACAAAACCATAGCTGCCGATATTCCCATAGTCGGACCGGTGAAAAAGGTACTCCGGCAAATGCTCGAGCAACTCGAAGGTCGCTACGACCAAGTCGATAGCGAGGCCTTGGGCGAATGGTGGCAGCAGATAGAGAGTTGGCGCAGCGCGCATCCATTGGCGTACACGCACTCGGAGCAGATGCTCATGCCCCAAGAGGTGGTAGAACTCTTGCACGCCAAGATCCAACATCTCGACCCTTTCGTGAGCTCCGATGTTGGTCAACACCAGATGTTCGCCGCGCAATATTACAAATTCGACCAGCCGTACCGCTGGATCAATTCCGGCGGCCTCGGCACCATGGGCTTTGGTCTGCCGGCAGCCATGGGTTGCAACTTCGCCGATAGCAGCCGACCCACGGTGTGCATCACTGGCGAAGGCAGCATTCAGATGTGCATCCAAGAGCTCTCGACCTGCAAGCAATTCGATATCCCAGTGAAAATCATCAACATCAATAACCAAGCCCTAGGCATGGTCAAGCAATGGCAGGATATGCAGTACGAAGGTCGGCACGCCTCGTCGTACATGGACGCGCTGCCAGACTTTGTTCAGCTCGCGGCGGCTTATGGCCACGTCGGCATCAAAGTCAGCACCCGCGCCGAACTCGACGCCGCGCTCGACGCTACCTTCTTCGGCGAGCACAAAGACCGCCTGGTATTTTTGGATATTTACGTCGACCCCGAGGAGCACGTGTACCCGATGCTAGTTGCGGGCGAATCGCTCAGCGACATGGCGCTAAGCAAAACGGAGGTAGTCTGATGAGCGAGCAGAATTTACGAGTAATCTCCATATTGATGGAGAACGAAGCCGGCGCGCTAGCCCGAGTCGTTGGCCTCTTCGCGCAGCGCGGCTATAACATCGAATCCTTGAACGTCGCCGTGTCAGATGTGCCTGATTTATCGCGCTTAACCTTGAGCACCAGCATCGCCGACGCCGGCAAAGTCGAGCAACTTTGCAAGCAGCTGAATAGGCTAATATGCGTGTACAGGGTGCAAGAAGTATCGGGTAATCGCAACTTTATCGCCCGCGAATTGCTGCTGATCAAAGTATCAGCCCAAGGCACCATGCGTCGACTGGAATTGAAAAACACCATCGACATCTTTGGTGGTAAGATTTTCGATGTAACCGACGATAGCTATATCTTCCAAGTAGTCGGACGCACCCCGAAAATCGAGGCTGTGCTCAAAGCCTTAGAGGGTTTCAATATCCTTGAGATTGATCGCAGCGGAGTATGTGGACTTACGCGCGGTAGCGGTTCCTTTGCCAAGAACTAGGGGACCAGAGCGAATTCTTGCATTTATGCGAGCAGATGCTTTGCACTAGCCCAGTGTTGGCGCCTACTTTATGGTCGAAATGATTAATAATAGGCATAGCTGGAAGCTAAAATAAGCCATCTACAGTAAATAACCAAAAACATGGAAGAAAAACAAAAGGCTGATGCCAAAGTTGATAACGAGCCCAAGACTGACGCCGAGCAACAAGACTCAGCCGGCATACTCACTAACGATTTTAAGAAGAGGCTGATCTCAGCCGTTGAAGCGCGCCAGCTTATGGTGCGCTCGGTGCGTGGCTTGGATTCCAAGCTCAGCGAAATATCGCAGATAATCCAAACGACGGCGCGGAAGGGCGAAACGCGCGCCGAAGTCTACTCCATACAAACCAACCGCTCGAGCTTACCAGCCATTGAGCGCATTGATAACCTTGGGCGCGTACTATTGGAAGCTCTGCGCCAAGTTGGCTATGAAGCCAAGCTGAAAGAGTTCCGCACCTCTGATAGCTGTATGCTCTATATCCTCGCCGATTGGAGCAAAATCAGCGAGCCCAAGCCCGAGGAGCCGGCGAAGCGAGCCCCTGGTTCTCGGCCTAGACCTGCTGCTCGACCTGGCAGAGACCCGCAAGCGCGCGCTCGGCCAGGGGCATCGGCGCCGAGCTCGCAGCGGCCTGCTGAAGCGTCCGCCGCGCAAACCCAGCCCAATGGCAAAGCCAATGGCAGCGCCGCCGACCCGAGCGCGAACAGCACTGATGCTGCTCAAGCAGCAAAGCTTGAGGACGAAACTAAAGAGCCAAAAAATAGCGACACCAGCGTCGCCGACCAAGTCAATGCCGAAGTACCGGACTCCGCTGCCGACCCCGACAGCAAAGAGGTCAAAACTAAAAAGTTCGACCCTAACAAAATGCTCAGCACCGAATCGGCGCGCGATGCTTCCAAGTCGGTTGAAGCCGACGCCAACGTTGGCTCAGGCGGTGGCAAAACCATCGAGCTCGGCGCGTACACCTACAGCACAGAGGCCAACGGCGAACGCATCCCCATCATCTACCCAATAGTCATGCCGTCGCGGATGCCTTTGCTGCAGTAATGACATCTCGGCTGCCATAACGTGGCGACTTGGGTCATAGGCGACATCCACGGCCACTCTGCCAAGCTCGACCAACTACTGGACAACATCGATTACCAACCCGATAGCGACCAGCTTTGCTTCGTCGGCGACTTGGTCAACAGGGGCCCAGATTCGCTGGGCACTTTGCGCAAGGTACGCGAGCTCTGCTTGAGCAACGAGCGTAACCTAGTAG
This sequence comes from Gammaproteobacteria bacterium, assembly GCA_965229495.1. GTDB lineage: Bacteria > Pseudomonadota > Gammaproteobacteria > CBDBNL01. Next base: position 1,393,598 of record OZ245880.1, on the reverse strand, counting down.
TGCTCGGCAACCACGACATCTATCTCTTGGCAGTGCATTACGGCGCCCAACCAACGCCGCCAGGATTGACCGACATCATTAGCGCTCCCGATAGACCGGAGCTACTCGATTGGCTACAAAGTCAGCGCCTGGTTTATATTCATCAAGCGAGCAATACATTGATAGTGCACGCCGGGGTGCACCCGACGTGGGATTTGGCGACGATTCAGCACTGGGCGCAAGAGCTCGAAACTAGCCTGCGCACCCGTAGCAGCACTGCGTATTACCGGGATCTGTTTGGCGATCAACCCGACGCCTGGTCTCAAGCAACCAATGCTATGGCTAAGCAACGTTTCGCCGTCAACGTCTTTACTCGGATGCGTTATTTGCGCTTAGATGGCAGCTTAGATTTAACCACTAAATCCAGCAGCGCGCAGCATCCGAGCGCGAATTTGATCGCTTGGTACAAATTTGACAATAACTCGTGGGCCGGAATGCGCATCGTCTTTGGTCATTGGGCGGCGCTCGCGGGCAACAGCGGCGACCCTAACTGCATCAACATCGACAGCGGCTGCGCCTGGGGTGGCGCGCTAACAGCGTACAATTTAGCGGACGGCAGCAGGCTTTTAGCGCCTTAAAAGCCTCGGTTTGTTGCAAAATCCAAAATTAGTGTCAAAATGACGACGCTAGGTCTGGTTTAATAATTTGAGAGTTTTGCATAACTTGAGACCGCGTGCAAAAAACGGATATTTTTGTTCCCAGCTAGGCAGCAAAGCGCAGTTTATTCAATAGTAAATGAGCATTTGCGAACAACGCTGGGGGCAAAAAGATGCCTTTTTGCAAAGGTCTCAATTTAATGTTACATATAGTGTCTACCTTAGTAATAACAACAATAAGGCATGGCGCAAGGGTGATAAATATCTCCCCCAAGGTGATAGGCATCGCCCCTGGTCTTCGCTAATACTACGTAGCTTGAAGCAAGTATTAGCGTCCGCGCCTGCCATTGCCGCTTTAGATTCCTAATGAACCGTAATGCTAATGTCCAAAGAAAAGCCCAGCGCGCGCGAGCATTGCCTGCCTGGAAGCAAACCATGCAGCTTCGCTCGCAACAGAATCTGCTAAATCTGCTGGATATTCCTTGACGCGCGCATGTTAGGTCGTCAGTTGTCAGCGCTAAAGCGCTTATGCTGCCTAGCCGCCTTATTACTGGCAGGTTGCTCGGGGCAAGATCAAAGCCTGCTGCTATCCTTCACCACTGATGCACCCACAGGTCTTAGCGCCTCAGCCGACGACCGAGATATAAGCGTTAGCTGGAACGCGGTCGATAATGCGGATAGCTACACCTTATTCCGCTACACCAATTCCAACTGCGCCGCCTTGCCAGAGAATTTCGCCGACTGCGACAACGCCTCGCGTTGGCAGGGGCTCACGGCGACCACGATGCAAGACACGAATTTGATCAACGATCAAATTTACTACTACAAAGTTATCGCTCAGAGCGACGATGGTGATAGCTCGCTCAGCGAGCAAGCCTCGGCGCGCACCGCGCCGGCGACCGCACCGCCAGCTCCAGCTAACATCTCTTGGGAGTTCTTAGGCGCGGAAGCTATTAAATTCACGTGGGAAGCTAACCAGTACGCTAATTATTATGTGGTCTATAGAGTAACCGACGCTGGAGCTGCAGATTGCGCCCTACCCAGCTCCACTGCCAACTGTGGCGACGCCGGCGAGGCGACGCAATCGGAGCACATCAGCATCGACTTCACCTGGACCGATACCAGCTTCACCCCGGGCCTAAGCTACGATTACGTCATCGTCGCCTTCAACAATTACGGCTCCACTAGCTCGAATAGCAATTCGATTCAAAGCATAGCGCCGCCGCCGACGATAAGCTCTGCTGACTTAGATAATTCGGGCTTGAGCTTAGAATGGACTGATGCCGCAGGCGCCGATTACTACGAATTATTCCGTTATACCGAGTCCGGCTGCTTGAGTGATGACAACGCTGATACTTTTGCCACACGTTGCGCCAACGCTCTCCGCATCTCTAACATAACGAGCACTGAATATCTGGACACACTCTCGGGTGTCGACACCGCCAATGTCTACTATCGGCTACGCTCAATAAATGCAAGCGGCGTCGGTGCTCTATCTGAGGAGCTAAATCACGAGTTAGAATTGCTAGCCCCGGATGAGTTTACTGTCAGCAGTAATAGCGCTGGCGACGCCAATTATTTGAACTGGACTCCAGTGCTACTCGCCGAATCCTATACCATATATCGCTACCAGGATAGTATCTGCGTTACCCAGCCCGAGCTCTGCGTCGACTTACTAACAGTGGATCTTGCCAGCGAGGTTCTCAGTTATAAGGACGAGGATATCGATCTCGGCGAGCTCTACTACTATAACTTACAAGCCAATAGCAGCGCCATAGGATCGGGCGATTTATCTGTAACCGTGGATTCGGTGTCGGCGCCTACTGCAGCAGCGAATCTGCAAGCTGTGGCCGCCGATGGCAAAGTTGATTTGATTTGGGACGACCACAATAATTCCAGCGAAACGGTTTATAAAATCTATCGTTCCACCTGCATCCCAGGCTACGATAATTGCCGCGATGACTACGAAATAGTCGTCCAATTCTCAGTTGGCTCGAGTTTAAATGGCGCTAGTTCCTTTGCCGATAGCGAGATCGATGGTGCCCAGCAGTATTACTATGTCGTTAGCGCCGAAGCTGGTGATTGGGAAGTAAATTCGAGCACCGTGAGCGTCATCACGCATCCCGAGGCTATGGGTGACTTAAGCGCTAGTGCTGTCAGTTCCCAGGCGATCCGACTTAGCTGGGATAACCCTAACGGTAATCAGGATGACGCCAGTAGCAGAGTTTATGTGTATACCTGTGAGCCGAGTAGTAATGGCTGCGCACCCACGACATACGAGATTGGCACTGGTAAAATTTATTCGCATACAGTCGAAGACCTGAGCGCCGGCAGGAACTATTACTTCAAGTTAGGCGTTTACACCGAGAATATCGAAGTTATTAGCTCAGTAAGCAGTGCTTACACTAGAGTTACTCGACCCTACGCCATTAGCTACGAAGATAGCACCATTGATAGCGTGGTCGTGTCTTGGAGCACCGATAACAGTGCTGATACTCAGTATGCGCTCGAAGCCTATCTCTGCGATAATGGCTCTAACTGTACTTGGGACGATTCCATAGCCGAGCCGACCTACTCGACCAGCGCCTTTTACGGGGGTCTATATTCTGGCAGTGCTTACCAAGTTCGCGTTCGCGCCAGCGCTGGGGGGTACAGTTACGATAGCGATGACGCGCTAGTGTACACTGTGCCCGTGGCGGCAGATGTCGATAACAATCAATTTGCGGTAACAGAGATCAAGCGAACTTCCGTAACTTTAGCTTGGGATATAAACATCAATGGCAGCAGTAGCAGTTACGTTCCCATTCGTTACTCCTGCGATTTATTGTCTGGGGAGCAATGCTCGGGTTTGCAACTAGCTACCTTCAATATCTTCACCGACTCCTTTACGGACACCGGGTTAAACGCAGGCTCCACCTATAACTATCAGCTCCGAGCCTTTACCGAAGCGGCAGCAGCGGATAGCGCCATCTTGAGCGTGACTACTGCACCGCCCACTCCCGAGAACCTGGGCACGGTAGCTGGAGACGGCAATATAAGCTTGAGCTGGAGCTTAGACGGAGATGGAGACTACGTGTACGATGCCTATCAAAGCGAGCTGGGTTGCAGCGCTATTGAATTATTGGACAACGATGCTTCGGCTTGCGGTCACATCACCATGAAGCCTGAGCAAGCAGGGGCAACTGTTTTTACCGATCTTTTACCAGCGACTAATTATTACTATCGGGTTGTCGCGCGCAACACTGTCAACGACGCCTACAGCGTCAGCAACCAAGCTACGGACAGCACTTGGCCACGAGCTCCAGAAGCTGTTGCTTGGAGCAGCAATACGGACAGCATAACTATTAATTGGGATGTCAGCTCTAATGGCGAACTCGCGACTTGGAAAATTTACCGTTACCCGTGCGATCCCGAAGACTCCGCTTGTTTTGACGAACCCTACACTGTCAGCCTCGACTACGGCAATTCCAGCTACCAGGATACCCACGAGCTGGTTCAAGGTCAAGAATATTTCTATGTCGTCTCCGTGCTGGCGAGCTACCGAGAGTTTTTTAGCGATAGCGCCATTGCTTTGCTAACGCCCTATCCGCCGAGTGATCTCAGTCTAGTATCTGGCACCACCAGCCTCAGCACTATAGCTGATAGCGCAGAGCAAGCCGGTCTTTATGTCGAGCTGACCTGGGACACCGATGGCAACGCCATCAGCACTGATTACACTATCTATAGGCGCGGCTGCAGCACCTATCAGGATTGCCCTAGCTACCAATTCGCCAGTTACAGCCAGTTAAGAACTTATGCTATCACTCATGCCCATGACGAGCAGGATATTTCGGGCACTGTCCGCGAGCTAATTCCGGCTCAAGAATATTATTACACCGTTGGCAGCTCGGTTACCAGTAGCGATGGTAGTCGTGTCGAAGCCAACTCTTCAACCGCAGTCGTCACTACCCATCCAGTGGTAGTGCAGGAACTTAGCGCCAGCAGCGTCAATAGCAGCGCTATCGACGTTAGCTGGAACGCCGGCAACAATGGCGACCAAGTTAGCTACGATGTTAATGCTTACTACTGCGCTGATGCCAGCGCTGATAACTGCAGCACTCCAATAGGCGAATATGTATATTTGGCCGATGCTAGTCAGCGCTTTATCGGTCTCCACCCTGCTACCCACTATGCTTTCGCCGTAACAGCCCGAGCCGGCGATGGCGCTGCCACTAGCGCTTTATTGACCGGCAGTGGCACTCAGCCAGTAGAGATCGATGCTGAAGACATTAACATCAGCACTTATGAGCAATCAGACCAAGCAGTCGTAGAGACTAGCTGGATTAGCGATAACGGCTCTGCAGCCAATTACAGGCGCTATTTGTACGAATGCCTTAGTGATAGCAATTGTGATCAGTTGCCATCTGTAGAGGGCGAACTCGGTAGCGACTATAGCGTCGACAATAATGACGTTTACACTTGGCGCGATGATGGTTTGAATTTGGGCAGTAAATATCAGGTGATCATAGGTGTGGAGTCTGGTGGCGTCGAGGTCAATTCCAGTGTGCAAAAGATAGCTACAATACCAGCCGCGCCTACCGACCTGCAAGCACAAGATGCTACCAGTAGCCAAGTCAAGCTGAGTTGGATCCATGACAATAATGATCTAGTCTCGAGCGTTCGTTACAGAGCCTATGCTTTTGGTAATGCTTGTTCGTCAGCAGATCTGATAGCTGACTTGAACCGTGTTATCGATGACCTCAGCGATGGCGAATGCGCTATCGCCCAAGAGGGCGCCCCCAGTAGTAAATCTTTTACCTTCGATCAGCTTGCAGCCGGCAAGACTTACTTTTTTGCGGTCAAAGCATTAAATGATAGCGGAGAGAACTGGGTTGCCGATGACGAGCAAATAACCTTCACTACTAGAGCTCTGCCCGCGACTCCAGTCCTGACTTTAGTGGGCATAGAGCAAGGCTTGGAGGCCTCTTTCACATCTACTGACTCTACCGACGACACCAGCTTCACCCTGCACTTGAGCAATTCGCCTTGCGACGATAACAGTTGCAGTAATACTGACCACATTTTCAAAGACATTGTTCCTGACGCGACTCTAACTCTTACTAATGGTTCAGATGGTATCGCTAGCGATTACTTCACTAATGGTCATACCTACTACGCCTACATCGAAGCTACCAACGGCGTTGGCTCCACCTATTCTGCTGTAGTTAATGCCACCACCACCTTGAGCGCAGTTAGCTCCATCACCGCCACCGGCAGCGATCAAAGCATCACTCTCGATTGGGACTTTACCACTGGCGCTGTAGCCTACCACGCGCGCGTTTACGGCGACAGTTGCGGCGAAGACTATATGAGCAAAGATCATGGTGGCAGCCTCACCATCGCCGGATGCGACGATACCGAGTTACACGCGGTCAACGTAAATGACACCACTTCCTCGACTACCATCAATGGACTAAGCGAAGGCACGCGCTATTACTACCGCATCGGCGCCAGCAGCTCCGATGGTAGCGCCTTCTGGAGCGACGAGGAGACGATGGACACCCTGCCCGCAGCAGTAACTTCAGCGAGCGTATCGGAGCCGACTCTCGCCAGCATCCAAGTCCAATGGATCGACTCATCATCGCCTGCAGTCGACCGCTACGACCTTTACGCCTTCACGGGCAGCACCTGCAGCGATACCTACCTGCTAGCCCTGGCGTCGTCTTTGAATTGGCGCAGTGGCGCTATCGACACCGATACTACTTGCCCTAATTTTAGATACGTAAACGACGCCACCAGCGGCGAGCTCTTAGCTGGTCTCCGCATGGCAACTACCTATTACTTGCGCATAGCCTCGGTAAACCTTGCTGGCTCGGTCTTTTACATTTCAGAATTGAGCCTTGCTACTTCCTCAGCCTTGGACGAACCGCTCGCCACTGAGCAATGGCACTTAGTGAACGATGGCAACACCACCACCGCCTTCGCCCACGACAGCTACTCTGGCGTTGCTGGTATCGACATTAATTACAGTGGCGTACTCGCTACGGGGCTCACTGGTTACGATGTTCGTATTAACATCATCGACACTGGCTTGGATATACAGCACCCAGATCTCGCGGCGAACATCCTCGCCGATGGCTCCTATGACTTTGTCAACGATGACAACGACCCCACCAACGCCGAACCCACTGGTGATTTAGGCACCAGCATTGCTGGCATCATCGGCGCCGCTGTCAACGGCCAAGGCGTTACTGGCATTGCCCCCAAGGCTTGGCTGCAAGGCTTCAATTACCTTCAAGATAAGAGCGAAGCGAATTTCGTCACCGCCATCGGCGCCCATTACAAGCTCAGCGACACCGACATCTTCAATATAGGCTTCAGCGATGAGCAGACCTCCGACCAGCGCGTTGCCTCTAGTTGGCTCGACGCTTTGAGTTGCTTCACTAGCGGTGGAGCTTTTGACATTACTGACCCTGACTTTTGTCCTGGTGAGAACCAAGCCTTGCGCTCGGGTCTCGGCGCCATCTACGTCACATCTGCTGGCGACAAGTTTGCCGAAGGTAATTTGTCAGACGATTTGTGTCGACAGCAAGACGTAAGTTGCTACGATGCCAGCATGGACGCTCTCCATAGCTACCCATACCAGATGGTCGTAGGCGCGCTCAGCGCCGACGGCGTCAAATCCAGCAGCGCCAACGCTGGCGCCTCTCTATGGCTGACAGCGCCCGGCGGCGAATACGGCTGGAATAAAGAATATATGTACGATCAGGATGCAGGCATACGCTTGGAATCCCTCGGCATTGAATACTGGGAGCCGAGCATAGTTACCACCGATCGAATCGGTTGCGAATCGGGTTACAGCACCTATCAATACCAATCCACTTACGTCAACCCGCTGCAAACAGACACTAGCTTGAATAGCGGTTGCGACTACACCGCTAACTTCTACCCTAACGCGCCGATCTCCACCTCGGCAGCGACGGCGAAGATCTCTGGAATCGTAGCGCTCATGCTCGAAGCCAACCCTGATTTGACCTGGCGCGACGTCAAGCACATCCTCGCGAGCACTGCGCGTCAGGTCGACGCTAACATCTTTGAGCACAGCGTGCCATTAATGCAATGCTCCACCGATTGCAGCGATGATCAATACACCGCCTTAGCAAGCCTTAGCTTTACTGCCCGCGACGCTTGGACCACCAATGACGCCGGCTACAGCTTCCACAGTTGGTACGGCTTTGGTCTCGTCGACGCTGGCGCCGCCGCCACCATGGCGCTAGATTACACCTCGGAATTAGGCGAATGGAATATGACCAGCGTCGACCTCACCAGCATCAATACCGCCATTCCCGACGCCGACGGCAGCGCCGCCAGCATTGATTTTACGATAGCAGAAGGTTTCACCGTAGAAGCCGTACAACTAGACCTGCAACTAAAGCACCATTATCTCGGCGCCATCGCAGTGGTACTAACCTCGCCTGGTGGCACTCGCAGCGTGCTCCTCACTCCCTACACTAGATACGATGACGACGATGACTTCGACAGCACGCTCCTCAGCAACGCCTTCTACGGCGAGTCCGCCGTCGGCAATTGGACCCTGGAGGTCTACGATTTAATACAAGACGCGGATGATGTCAGTCCAGGTACGCTCGATAGCGCTACGCTCAACATCTACGGTCATAGCCAAGACTGACTTCAGCCAATATCATCCGATGCAACGCGCCCAACTTCCAGCAAGCTATAGCCAAGCCATGAGCAAAGGACTCGCCCTCGCGGCACTGATTGTCGGCGTCAGCAGTCTGAGTGCCGAGACCTTCACCAAGCCCAGCAACCAACGCCCGGACTATAGCGCTTACGCCACTGGCCCCAGCCTGCAGATTGACGGCATCAGCTATAGCTTTCTGCCGCAAGCGCGCGCCGAGCGCTCCAGCCGTGCGCAAACATCGAGATTACCCGTCCCCAAAATTACCTTGGAGGGAACTAATCAGCCAACTGTAGTCAACGAATTTCAACCCGAAGCCGTAAGCAGCAGCGGCGACCAATTGCTAGCCAGCAAAGGCCGTTACGACATCTACCTGAGCGCCGCCCCGCAAGTAACAGCGAACAGTGTCAGCTCGGCAAATCCAGCCGACTGCGGCTATTGCCAGGTCGTCGTCAGCGCCCGCACTGGCGGCCTAGCCTTGTTCACCAATGAGCTAGTCGTGAACCTGGATACCAACAGCCGACAATTCGCCGAGCAACTCGCCGACGCTAACGGCCTGCGCCTTAAATACTATATGGGACGCATGGCGCTAGCCGTATTCGAAGCCCCCGACGCCCAAAGCGCGCTCCAACTAGCCCCCACCCTCGCCGCGCACCCCGAAGTCAGCAAAGCCAGCAACAGCGTCGTCGAGCACGAATACCACCCGCAATAACAAGCGGATCACCGAGTTTTGGAACGCCGAGTTTTGGAACGCCGAGTTTTGGAGCGCCGAGTTGCACTCGGCCTATAGATAGAAAACAACATCCAGCTGATAACAGTTCCCACTCTCGATAAACCTACACAGCCCGATAGCAGGAAGCGTCGACGCTTATACCCTGATTATTGGGTTGGAGCAGGATATAGCCGAGCTCGCGCGCTAGTTCGGCGGCGTCTGAGTTTATGAGCTCGCCAGCCACGATCACCGCCAGCTCCTTATCTCGATACTCGGGGTAGTAATCACGAAAGTTACCGAGAAGTTTACGATAGCTCAGCAGCTCTAAGTCCTAATACCAATCCCGCGCGCCAGCAATAACCAGCAGGTGCCGAAGAGCAGCGCGGTGAAGAACGCCATCAGCGCCAAGGCTTGCGCTAGAGGTATGTCCGATACTCCGAGCATCCCGTAGCGAAAGGCGTTGACCATGTACAGGATCGGGTTTACCAGCGAGACATTGCGCCAGAATTCTGGCAGCAGGTCGATGGAATAGAACACGCCGCCGAGGTAGATAAGCGGAGTCAGCACAAAGGTCGGCACGATGCTGATGTCGTCGAAGTTGCGCGCGAATACGGCGTTAATAAAGCCAGCGCAGGAAAACAGCAGCGAGGTCATAAATATCACCACCAGTATTACTAGCGGGTGGCTGACTTGCAAATCAGTAAAGAACAGCGATAGCAGGGTAACAATAGCGCCAATCAATAGACCGCGCACCATGCTCCCAGTTACGAAGCCGAGCAGGATTATCAAGCTGGGTGTCGGCGACACTAGCAACTCCTCCACCGAGCGCTGAAAGCGCACGCCAAAGAAAGACGACACCACGTTAGAGTAAGAATTATTGATGATGGACATCATTATCAACCCAGGCACTATGTACTGCATATAGTCAAAGCCACCCATCTCACCGATGCGGCTGCCAATGAGATTGCCGAAGATAACGAAGTACAACACCATCATGATCGCCGGTGGTAACAGCGTTTGTGTCCAGATGCGCAAAAAGCGGCGCACTTCTTTAACAAAGATAGCGAGAAAAGCTATCCAAATTCGGTACCAATCCATAGCTCAGTTCTTATGACTAGTAAGGTTAATAAATAACTCTTCCAAGCGATTATGCTTCGGTCGAATGCCGCGCACTTGAATCGAATGCGCGCTCAGTAATTCCAAAACCTGGTTCAAGCTCTGGCCTTTCTGCACTTGCAGCTCCAGGTTGGCGTCTTCGCGGAGCTTGCATTCCAAGCCGGCGATGTCTGGGGCGGTCTCAATATCCTCCACGAGCTCGCAAACGTAGATATCTTTTTCGATCATGGTCATCAGTTCGTGCTTGGAAGTGCTAGCGCGAATGCGGCCTTGGTCGATGATGGTGATGTTGCGGCAGAGCTGCTCGGCCTCTTCCAGGTAATGGGTGGTGAGGATTATGGTGCGTCCAGATTTATTGAGCTCGGTGAGGAATTCCCACATCGAGCGCCGAATCTCGATATCGACGCCAGCAGTGGGTTCGTCGAGGATGAGCATATCGGGCTCGTGCACTAGGGCGCGCGCGATCATCAGCCGCCGCTTCATGCCCCCTGAGAGCTTGATCGATTGCTCGGCTCTTTTCTCCCAGAGATCGAGCTTCTTCAAATAGTATTGCGCGCGCTGGCGCGCCTTCGAGCGGCTGATGCCGTAGTAGCCCGCCTGCTGGATAACAATATCCTCTACTTTCTCGAAGACACTGCAGTTGAATTCCTGCGGCACTACTCCCAAATGCAATTTGGCCTTGTTGCGCTGAGTATCCAAATCGTTGCCGTAGATGGCGACGGTGCCCGAGCTTTTATTTACCAACGACGACACTATGCCCAAGGTCGTAGTCTTGCCGGCGCCGTTGGCGCCGAGTAGCGCCATGAAGTCGCCTTTGGCCACCTCGAAGCTGACGTCGTGCAGGGCCTGCACGCCACCTTTATAAGTTTTGTTGAGGTTACTAACCTCTAACGCGGGAGTATTCACTAGCTATTGGAGATACGGATTAACAAAGGGGTACTTAGTGGTTGCAAGTAAGACAATATCAAGCCACTCGCCCCGCTTCCAGCAGCACTTGGCGGTCGTAGCGCGGCAAGTAATCGTCGTCGTGGCTGATATAGATCAAGGTGCGGTCGCCTACACAGGTGTCGATCAGCCGCGCCACTAGCTCGCGGCGCTCGGGGTCCAAACCGTTGCTGACCTCGTCGAATACCCAAACCGGCGCCGCGCTCAGCAGCACCCGTGCCACTTGTAACAGTTGGTATTGCCCACCCGATGGCTGCCAGGCGGCCTCGCCCAAGCGCGTGTCGAGCCCTTGCGGTAAGCCGTCCAGCCAAGTCGCCAAGCCGACGCGCGCCAAGACCGCGCGTAATTCGGCGTCGGGACGCGCGCTGAATAATTGCTCGCGCAAGCTGCAGTTGACAATCTGCCGAGCTTGCGTGCTGCAAGCAAAAATGCTCCGCCAAGCGTCGGCGTCGGTGCTGCCAAGCTCGTAATTGCCGTAGCGAATGCTACCGCTGGTCAAGGGCAACAGACCACCAAGCGCGTACAGCAAGGTCGACTTGCCGCCGCCGCTCGGGCCGCGGAGCAGTAGCTTCTCACCAGCTGCAATACGCAGCGAAAGCTCGTCGAGGGTGGCTGTGGGCGCGTTGGGATAGTGCAAGCGCACTCGGCATAACACCAAATCGGCGCGCTTGGTGATAGCAGTAGCAGTGCTACTCTTAGTTTCAACATCGCCGATACCGCTCAAGCGACTGCACGCGCGCCAGCCGGAACTCAGTTGTGCCAGCTCCAACAACGATGGTAAAGACATAGCGCCGAGCCTCTGCAATACTAGCAATGCCAGCAGCGCCGCGTAATCGCCGGCGCTTACACTCGGTCGCGAGCTGGCAAACAGCAGCGCCGCCAGCAAGCCCAGGGCTTGCGCCAATAGATAAGCAAATTGCGCGCGCGCCTGCGCTTGCAGTTGCTCTTGGTTGTGCTGCTGTGCGCGCTGCTGGTAAGCGTCTTCGGCGCTCAAGAGTTTGCGCTCGCTATCGAGACTGAGCCAATCGGGCAGGGCGGCAAAGAAATCCACCAGCAATAGTTTGCGGAAGCGCTGCAATTTATCGGCGCGTAGTTGTTTGCCGATATTGGCGCGCTCGACGTATAGCGGCGCCAGCAGCAAGGGCGCGCCGACGCTCAATAGAGCTAGGACCGCGTACAGCCAATGCGCGTATAGCGTCAGCAGAATAGCCAAGCAGAGCAGCGCCAAGCCCATAGTCGCGGCTGGCGCCACCAAGCGCAGGTAGACGCCGTCCAAGCGCTGCAAAAGGTTGAGCATCAACTGCAGAGCTTGACCCGCTGGCAGCATCCGCGCGCCTTGCTGAGCCAGCCCAGCGAACATCAGCAAACGCGCTCGGGTTACAAAGTCGAACATCAATTTATGCCCGAGCAATAGATCGACGTAGCGCAACAGCCCACGACCGAAGCCCAGCACGCGCAGCGCCAGCAACGCGCCACCAGCTCCTGCTCCCAGCACCAGCGCGTTATCTGCCGATAAGCCCAGCGCTAGCAGAAAGAACGCCAGCATCAGCAGCACGTTCGCCGAGCTCAGGATAGTCGCGAGCGCGCAAGCCAAAGGTCGACCGCGAGCAAAGCTCCAGCTATGCGCGCGCAGGGATTGGGGTTTGGCGTTCACTTGCCGTAGTCGATGGTTTTACTCAAGGCTACGCGTGCGCTGCTACCGCCGTCCCAGTCGAAGCTCCAAAGTGTTAGCCGCAGTCGTGGAGGTGCATAAACCATGCTCAGGAGTTCAGGAAACCGGCCAGCAAAGACACAAATGCACCGACATGAACGACCATTATTGCTCTATCCTTCCACATCATCCCCACAGCAAACCAGAGGAAGATACCTAAGAAAAACATATAGATGTTCCATGGGACTAAGTTCATGCCCGTCATTCCATAACCCAGCAATTGGATAATGGTCGCGATCCACTTTACGATATCTACGGTGGATAATTTCGCCATTTTTGGTGATCTCCTAAGGTCAGGACTTCGATTGTATGTTAGGGCTCATTCCCATTCGATGGTGGCTGGCGGCTTGCTCGATAAGTCGTAGACCACTCTGTTGATGCCAGCGACTTCGTTGACGATGCGGCTGGCGACGCCTTTGAGAAAGCTCACCGGCAAATCGGCGCAATCGGCGCTCATAAAGTCGTCGGTTACTACCGCGCGCAAGGCGATGGTGTGTTGATAGCTGCGGCCGTCGCCCATGACGCCGACGCTGCGGATGGGCAAGAATACGGCGAAGGCTTGGTCGCTCTGCTGCATGTAGCCTTGTTGCTCGAGCTCTTGGCGATAGATGGCGTCCGCTTGGCGTAGCAGCTCGAGTTGCTCGGGCTCGATCGCGCCGAGCACGCGCACCGCCAAGCCTGGGCCCGGGAAAGGATGCCTCTGCAATAATTGCTGCGGCAAGCCGAGCTCGCGACCGAGGGCGCGGACTTCGTCTTTGAATAATTCACGCAGCGGCTCCAACAGCTCGAGGTCGAGGCTTTGCGGTAAGCCGCCGACGTTGTGGTGGCTCTTGATGGCGCTGGCTTGACCAGCGACGCCGCCACCGGATTCGATCACGTCGGGGTAAATCGTGCCCTGCGCCAGCCAACGCGCCGAGCTTAGTTGGCGTGCCTGCTCCTGGAACACGGCGATGAACTCGGCGCCGATGATCTTGCGTTTGGCTTCCGGGTCGCTGACTCCGCTGAGTTTGCCCAAAAAGCGTGCGCTGGCGTCGACGCAAGTAAGCTGCACTCCGAGTTGTGCGCCCATGATCTCGACGATCTGCTCGCGTTCGCCAAGACGCAATAGTCCGTTGTCGACAAATATGCAGTGCAATTGTCCGCCGAGCGCGCGTTGCAGCAGCGCGGCGGCGACGCTGGAATCGACGCCGCCGGAGAGCGCGAGCACGACTTGATCGGAGCCGACCTGGGAGCGGATGTGCTCTATGGCGCTGGGCACGAAATTGGCCATCTGCCAGGAACCCGAGCAGCGGCAAATGCCACGGACAAAGCGCTCCAGAATGGCTTGGCCTTGGCGGGTGTGGCTTAACTCGGGGTGGAACTGTAAGCCGTAAAAGCGGCGCTCGACGTCGGCCATAGCCGCTATCGGGCAAGTGGCGCTGTTGCCGATGCGTTCAAAGCCTGCGGGCAGGAACTCGAGTTGGTCGCCGTGGCTCATCCAAACTTCGAGTAAGCCGTGCCCTTGGTCGTTGCTGGAATCTTGTAAGCCGCGAAAGAGCTCGCTATGACCGCGCGCGCGCAAGGTCGCCATGCCGAATTCGCGCTTGCTGTGCGGCTGTACGCGTCCGCCCAAGAGCTGAGCCATGACTTGCATACCGTAGCAAATGCCGAGGATGGGCACGCCGAGCTCGAATATCGCTGGATCTGGCCGTAGAGCCGAAGCGTCGGTGGCGCTCAACTGACTGCCAGATAGGATGATGCCAGCGGGCGCCAGGTTGCGGATGCGCGCGCTGGCGCTATCGCCAGCTATGATCTGGCAATAAACCCCGGCAGCGCGCACGCGGCGCGCTATGAGCTGGGTTAGCTGGGAACCGAAATCGAGGATCAGGATAGTTTGCTCGGGCATGGGTGTATGGAGTGTGAGGGCGGAGAATTGGCGCTAGGGTACGCAATTTGCTCGATTATGATAGTCTCCGCGCTCGGCCTTGGCTCGGTTATTAGAGCCAAGGCAAAACAGCGCCATCGAGCTCGGCGCCGCGTTATAATTCTGCGGGTAGTTGGTGAGATGGCCTTTAAGGTGCGGGCGGCGTTCGCGCCTTTGGTTCTGTATTCACCTAACACTGCAACTCGGGACGTAGCGCAGCCTGGTAGCGCACCACGCTGGGGGTGTGGTGGTCGCAGGTTCAAATCCTGCCGTCCCGACCATTTTTGAGGATGATTATTAGCGGATGCGAAGCAACTATCGGTGATTTTGTCCGCAAAGCGTTGCGCCCAAGAAAACAGCTACGCCAGCTTACGCTTAAAGAAGCCCTGAGTAGTTCGCTGTGGTGGATGAAGTACAAGTAATAGCAGCACAGGAAGCACAGCATATTCAAACATATGTGAGCATTCCGAGCAGCGCATTACGCAGTAATTCGCCGCCACAGTAGAACTAATCAGAGGTTTCTTAAGTACAATTGCGCGCCCAGATGCCCAGGTAGCTCAGTCGGTAGAGCAGTGGACTGAAAATCCTCGTGTCGGTGGTTCGATTCCGCCCCTGGGCACCAATATTGGGGTGAGTGGCGGTGGGCGTTTACTGATTAAATCAGGTAATAGCGAGACTATTTGATTAATCAGCCCTATCTTAAATGGGAACCGCTCTCTAACGAGTTTTATGAAAGGATCCAGACCCGAGCAAGCCGTGCTCAGCCGCGACACCGACATGAGCAAAACCGCCGCAACGCGCGCGGTTATCGAAGCCATGGTCGACGGACTAAATGACCACCGCATCGCCGACATTGGTGAGTTTTTCGCCGAGAGCTTTCGCTGGCTGGGCAACCAAGGCTGCGGCAGCAAGCAAGGCTTGCGCGAATTTCAAGACAACTGGCAAAAGCCCTTCCAAGCCGCCTTTGGCGATAAGGTCTGCATCGACGAAGCGCGGTTGTACATGGGCGAATGGGCGGCGGCTTTTGGCCGCCAGGAAGCCACGCACCACGGCGAGTTTATGGGCGTCGCGCCCACTGGCAAGCGCGTCGAGATTCGTTACATGGATTTCTGGAAGGTTGTTGACGGCAAGATCGTCGACAACTGGGTGATGGTCGATTTCCCCCACGTGCTGGCGCAACTCGGGGTAGATTGCTTCAATGGCCACGGCTGGGAGCGATTCGACTCGAATAAATCCAAGCCAGCGGAATGAGTGCCGATCATTATCAGCAAGCCAAGCTCCTGCTGCAGCCGTGGCGCGCGGCGCTCTACGACCTTGATGGCGCTAACGCTCTCAAAGAATTAGCAAAAATAGCTGGCGAGGCACGCTTTCGGATGTGCGCGCCCTTTGGCGACTTCACTGGCGCCCACGATTTCTACGCTGCGGTGTACGCGCCGCTAGTCCGAGCTTTACCTGATATAGAACGCCGCGACTACATCGTGCTCGCCGGCGTCGACGAGTACGGCGCGCAGTGGGTCGGTTGCGGTGGTTTTTATATGGGCACCTTTCTCGCGCCTTGGCTCGACATCCCGCCCAGCGGTCGGCTGGTGCATATGCGCTTTCACGAGTTTTATCGGATTGAAGCCGGCAAAGTCGTGGAATGGCAGGCGCTGTGGGATATTCCCGAGCTTATGCTGCAATCGCAGGCTTGGCCCTTGGCGCCGTCGCTGGGACGCGAGTGGTGCATCCCGTCGCCAGCGCCGCAAGATGGCTTGGCTATTGGCGGTACGGAAGCCGAGGCCTTGGCGACGCGCCAACACATTATCGACATGCTCAACTGCATGAAGAAGCACCCGCGCCAAGGGCCGGAAGCGATGGAGATGGAGCGCTTTTGGCACGAGAAAATGACCTGGTACGGCCCCGCTGGTATTGGCACCGGGCGCGGTATCGCTGGCTTTCGCCATTGGCATCAGATACCTTTTCTGCGCGCCATGCCCGACCGTGGGCAATACCTCGACGAGATCACCTATCACTTTTTCGCCCAAGGGCAATACGCTGCGGTAACCGGCTGGCCGAATATGATGCAAACATTAAGCCACGGCGGCTGGCTCGGCATCGCCCCCAGCGGCAAGCGCATTGCTATGCGTAGCCTGGATTTCTGGCGCTTGGAGCACGGCAAAATCCGCGAGAACTGGGTGCTGGTAGACCTGATAGATATGTACAGCCAACTAGGCGTCGACGTCTTTGCTCGTTTGCGCGAGTTCAACAAGGCGCGCAACTTGGGCGCGATTGATTGGCGGAGGGACTATTGAGGCTATAGCGCGGGTTACGTACCGATGAACGTCTAGCCTAGATGGCAAATTTCTGAGACGAAAACGCGCATCTTGTCGGTTATTGCGACGTGGTCTTCTTGACGATAGAGCGTAAAGAAGAGGTCGCTGTCGATGCGGTGCTGGAAGCGGCTGTAGTTCTTGCTGTCGAGCTTGAGGTAGAGCTTTTCGATGTTGCTCGGTACTTCGTTGCCAGCGATGGGGACTTGGAATTCTTGGATGCGCGAGCGTATGCCCATGCTTTGCAATTGCTGGCGGAGTTTGTCGGCGGGTTCGATGACGCTGTAACTACCAACCCCGATCAGACCAGGAACGCCCTCGGCTGCTGGCTGGATGATGTACGGGTCGAGCACTGCTTCGGTTTCGAGCTCGGCTAAAAAGTTCACTACTTCCACTGGCGAATAGCTCTCGATCTCGACGCGGTAGAACAATTCCTGCTCCATCACTAGCTGCTCGCGCAGGGTGCGCACGAATTGCGAGCGTACGCCGTTCAGGTACAAAGAATGCTCAATCTGCAGGGCGAGTTCGCCGCTCAAGGGTCCTATGAATAAGCAGCTATTGTCGACTGGCTTTTGCCGTGGATCTTGCAGCAAGGGGTTATGGCCGGTGTTGCTGTGGGCGAGAGCATGGCTGTGCACGAGCGCGCTCAGGCTTAGGAGGAGGATGCTTAGGTAGGGCATTGCTGATGTTTACGCTGGGCTACAGAGTAGTAGTCAGCCGTTGTCGGCGACTGCTTTTATTGAGTAGGTAATTGAACTCTATTCGTCGCATAAGGCAAGCTGAGAAAACCCGCGCGTTTGCAGCTAGTCGTATCAGTAGTAGCTTTACGCACATACTAACAATGCTCGGCTATAATTTCGCGCGCCTAAAGCCTAGTCATTATGTTATCAGCCGCAAAACGCCAGCAAAGTTCCAGCATTCGCATGGAGCGCATTCAACGCGATATCAATCGAGCCCTGAGCAGTAAGCTGCTCGAATTGGCGCGCGACGGCGATATTAGCGAACTCAGCATTAGCCACGTGAAGCTCAGCCGCGATATCGGCAACGCCGAGATTTTTGTACTGCCGCTGCGCGCTGCCGACGGCGAGCAAATGCTGCAGCGGCTGCAAGCTCGCCGCCAGATGCTACGTTCGCACTTGGCGCGTACGCTGCACTTACAGCGCGTGCCCAAATTAAAATTTCGCTTAGATACTATCGGCCTTGAGCAAAAGCGCGTCGCCGATTTGTTTAGTTGAAGGCTCGCCAGTGAATAACAAACTAGACTATCAACACCTGAGCGCCTGGTGGAGTCAACTCAACGACGAGGTCGATATCGGCGAGGTTCAAGCCGGGATTTGTGCTCTGTTGTGCTTGAAGCCGCAATCCAGCACCGAGGAATTATTCGAGGCTCTGGGCGCTATTTACCGCTTGGAGGTCAACGAGCAATCGACCGCGCTGGTCGATTATGTCCGCGATAACAGCGTGCAAGCTCTAGGTTCTTGGGATTTCTCACTGCGTCTGTTGCTGCCGCAAGTGGAAGAAGTCGAGGACGTGGTGCAGCGTTTCCGCAATTTGCGCGAGTGGTGCCAAGCTTACAGCACCTTTTTCTTGCTCAATGCAGCGCAAGGCGAGCACGACGAGCTCACGCAAGACGCTCTGACGAGCATTAATAAAATAGCCAGCTTCGACTCGCGGCGCGTGCAACACGACGAGCGCGATAGTGAACTCAGCCTGGTGCAACTTGAAGAGTCGGTGCGTACCGCAGTAATGACCATTTTTGCCGAATTGCAAAGTAGTGCCCATGGCTAGCGAGCAAGTAGATTTTGGCTTTAGTAACATCGCGCGTGGTGATAAGGTCAAACGCGTGGGCGCGGTGTTTTCGTCGGTGGCGAGCCGCTACGACTTGATGAACGACGCCATGAGCGCCGGCGCGCATCGGCTCTGGAAACGCAGCGCGGTGGATTTGCTGGGCTTAAAAGCTGGTCAGCGAGTGCTGGATTTAGCTGGTGGTAGCGGTGATTTAAGCTGCTTGATAGCCGCGAAGCACGCCGACATTGAAGTCAGTCTGTGCGACGTTAACCCTGATATGCTCCAGCGCGCGCGGTCTCGATTGCTCGACAATGGTCTGTTCAATCAAGTCGAGCTCGTAGAAGCCAACGCCGAGCAGCTACCCTACGCTGATAGCAGCTTCGACGCCGCTATAATCGGTTTCGGTTTGCGTAACGTCACCGAGCGCGAGCAGGCCTTGCGCGAGATGCGGCGGGTGTTGCGCGCTGGCGGCAAACTGGTGGTGTTGGAGTTTTCACCTTTAGAAAACGATAATAGTATCTTCAGCCAGATCTACGACCTCTATTCCTTCAACGTCATCCCACGGCTCGGTCGATTGCTCACCGGAGATCATGCCAGCTACCAGTACCTAGTGGAGTCCATTCGCGTTTTTCCCAGCAAACAGCAATTACTCAAGATGCTGCAACAGGCTGGTTTTGTCAGGTGTGATTACCGCACCCTCGCTGCTGGCGCTGTGGCTTTGCATTGGGGCTACGCCTGATTTTCTTTAATTTATCATATAGCTAAACATCCATGAACCAAGAAACTCAGATACCAGTCAACGAGCGCTACGCCGACGACGAAATTGATCTGCGCGATTTAATACTGCCGCTGTTTCAACACAAGTGGTTGATAATAGCCATCGCTGTGGGTTGTACGCTATTGGGTTCGATCTACCACTTGGGCAGATACACCTTTACTTACCCAGAGCAGCACCAACTCCCCATAGCCTTTGTCTTCTCAGGCGCCACCGAAGGCGAATTTCCCAACGGCGACAGATTCTCGGCTAACGACGTGATAGCCAGCCAAATACTCCGACGAGTTTACGATAGCAATTCCGAATTAGCTAGCTCCGTCAGCTACGCTGACTTTGTCGAAGCTATAGGCGTGAGCTATGGCTTCAGCGCTATAGAATTCCTCGAAAATTACGTCAATAATCTAGCCGATTCTGGGCGCCAAGTCACAGTAGAGCAATTCAACGAACGCGTCGAGCAGTATATGCAGGTGCTGAGTCAAAAAAACCGAAGTACCGCCACCATTAGCCTTAATAACTCCGCATTACGTCTGCCCGATAACGTCATCGCGCAAGTGCTCACCGATATCGTTAGCACTTGGTCGTCTTACTCTATCGACCAACGCGGGGTGCTTAATAAATTCTCTACTTTTAGCTCCAGCTCCATTCCCACTGATATCGACAACCAGGATATATTCCTAGTAGTCAATATACTCGACGATATCGCCAAAACTACCGCCGAGCAGATCGCCCTGTTCGCCTCAGAGCCAGGCGCCAATTCTTTCACTCTGCCCAGTGGCGGTTATGGCTACCAGGACTTGCAAACCGAATTAGACTTATTAATCAAGTACCAGCTCAACCTGACGAAAAATCTGATAACTAACGAAATTATCAAAAGTGATATCAAGGACAACTCTCTGCGCGGAGAGTTTGTCGAAGCTCGGTTGAAGCAACTGCAATCTCGGGAAAACGAACTAACCAGAATCATATCCGTATACGAGGAGTCCATAGACCAGTTCGACAAATTAGTCAATAGCCCTGCGGTTGCTGACGCTGGCATCGCCCGAGGCACGACTATTTACTCGCCGCAATACAATGAAAACTTTGTCAATACTATGCTTGACCTGGGATCTAAATTGGCAGACCCAGAATTCAGAAAGGGCCTGATACAAAAGAAGATCGAAATATCTACTGACCTGGAAGAAATCAGAACAGAGATCGCCCTTTTCGATAATGATGATGATGGTAATGGTAATGGTAATGGTAATGGTAATGGTAGCAGAGACACTTACAGCGAATTGACTAAGGATATCAATAAAGAGCTCGTCAGCATTAAATCCCAACTGGAGCGCATCCGTGGCGACGCGGCTCGCTTGATCCGCGCTTACAACGAAAATGCCAGCGACAACAGCGCCGAGCTCTATCAAAGCTTGGGCGACGTCGAAAAAGTAAGCGGTTATAAGCTCATCAATGACTCAATATACAAAATACTCGCCGCCGCTTTTGTGCTTGGCTTATTCTTGGGAGTAGTCGTGGTATTTATCCGCAAAATGTTGGCGGCGCCGAAAGCAAACTAGACGTGTTACAGCAGCACAGCAACTACCGCCATACCAACGACTGCCCCATCGGAGTATTACTGGTAAATCTCGGTAGTCCAGAGGCACCCACTGCCAAAGCCCTCGCTCCCTATCTGCGCCAGTTCTTATCTGACAGGAGAGTAGTAGAGGCGCCGCGTTGGCTTTGGCAGCTAATACTCAATCTGATAATAATCCCCACTCGGTCGCCGAAATCTGCCGCCGCCTATGCTAGCGTCTGGGAGGCAGACGGCGCACCTTTGATACTCATCAGCCACCGCCAGCAGCAACAGCTTGCGCAACGCTTGGGCGACGATTATCGCGTCGAGTTGGCGATGAGTTACGGCAAACCGTCGATCCGCTCGGCTTTACTCGCGCTACGCGAGCACGGCTGCGAGTCCTTTGTGGTACTGCCGATGTACCCGCAATACGCTTCGGCGACCGTGGGCTCGGTATTCACCGACGTCGTCAACGAGCTATCGAGTTGGCGCTGGACGCCAGCGCTGAACTTCATAACTAACTATTACCGCCATCCCCGGTACATCGACGCTCTTTGCCAAAGCATCCGAGCGCACCAAGAGCAACACGGTCCAGCCGATAAACTACTATTCTCCTTTCATGGCACCCCGCTTATCTCACTCTTCCAAGGCGACCCTTACCACTGTCAGTGTCGAGTTACCGCGCGCTTAGTAGCCCAAAGCTTGGAACTACCAAGCACCGCCTGGCAGCTAAGCTTTCAATCGCGCTTTGGCAAGCAAGAATGGTTACAACCGTACACCGACGCCAGCTTAGAGGCTCTCGCCCAGGCTGGCACCACCAGCGTCCAAGTAGTCTGCCCAGGTTTTAGCGCCGATTGCCTGGAAACCTTGGAAGAGATCGCCGAAGAAAACAAAGAAATCTTTCTACAAGCCGGTGGCAAAGAATTTAGCTACATCCCGGCGCTCAACGACTCCGACGCGCACATGCAGCTATTGCAACAACTAGTGCTCAGCCATAGCTCGCAGTGGCTCGACACCCGTCGTCAGCACACTGACTTCCAATCCGTGCCCCAGCTACGCTCTGAGTACCACAAATTATTGAGCCGCAAAGAGCAAAGAATAGCAGACACCCTCAACAACGCCCACGAATGAAAGACAGCAAATTCGAACTCCTCAGCCGCGGTTGCTACGACATTTTGCACGCCGCCGAATTGCAGCAATTGCTCAACAGCGGCAAACGTCTCCGCGTCAAAGTCGGCTTCGACCCCACAGCGCCAGACCTGCACTTCGGGCACGCGGTCTTACTCAACAAAATGCGCCAATTCCAGGATTTGGGTCACGAAGTCATATTCCTCATCGGCGACTTCACTGGCCTCATTGGCGACCCCACCGGCAAAAACATCACCCGCAAACCGCTCAACCATCAGCAGATTCGCCAGAACGCCGAAACCTACGCCCAGCAAGTCTTCAAAATACTCGATAGCAGCGCCACCACCATCGCCTTCAACTCCACCTGGATGAGCAACTTCGCCGCCAGCGACTTCATCAAGCTAACCGCCAAGTACACCCTGGCGCGAATGCTCGAACGCGACGACTTCGCCAAGCGTTACAAGGCGCAAAGCCCCATCGCCATGCACGAGCTGCTCTACCCCCTGGTGCAAGCCTACGACTCGGTGGCGCTCGAAGCCGACATCGAGATGGGCGGCACTGACCAAACCTTCAACCTGCTGGTCGGCCGCGATATCCAGCGCGAATACGGACAAAAGCCACAAGTAGTGATGACCCTGCCGCTATTGGAAGGTCTCGACGGCGTCAACAAA
This sequence comes from Gammaproteobacteria bacterium, assembly GCA_965229495.1. Lineage (GTDB taxonomy): Bacteria > Pseudomonadota > Gammaproteobacteria > CBDBNL01. Next base: position 1,370,678 of record OZ245880.1, on the reverse strand, counting down.
ATGTCGAAATCGCTCGACAACTACATCGCTTTTTACGATTCGCCCAAGGATATGTTCGGCAAGCTGATGTCGGTCTCGGACACCATGATGTGGCGTTACTTCGACTTACTCAGTTTACGCAGCAACGCCGAATTACAGCAAATGCGCGCGCGCGTCGACCGGGGACTAAACCCACGCGACATCAAGCTCAACCTTGCACACGAACTAGTCGCGCGTTTCCACGACGCCACCGCTGCCGAGCAGGCACAACAAGCCTTCATCCAGCAGTTCTCTGCTGGCGCCGTCCCCGAAGACATCGCCGAGTTCGATTGCGCCGCACTCAAAGACCTCCGCTTGGGCAATCTCTGCGTCGCCGCTGGACTCTGCTCCAGCCAATCCGAAGCCCGACGACTCATCGAGCAACGCGCGGTACGCATCGACGGCGCAGTCATCGACGACCTCACACAATCTCTAACACCACCTTTTAACGTCGTCGTCCGCGTTGGCAAACGCCGCTACGCTCGCCTAATTCACGAAGCGGTAGAGTAAAAAGTAGTCCCTCTCTTTATGCGCGGTCGATTGTTGGCTAGGCGCCAGCGGTTAGTATCGCGCAAGGAATAGACGCAGCCGCAATACTGCTGCTGGTAGAAAGCCTCTTGCTTGGAAAGGCTGATCATGCGCTGGGCGCCGCCACCCTTGCGCCAGTTATAAGTCCAGTATTGCATCGTCGGATAACGCGCCGCCGCGCGCTCGCCGCAGGCGTTGATCTGCTGCATATTCTTCCAGCGCGATATACCCAAAGAGCTGCTGATAACGCTGTAGCCGTTCTCGAAAGCGTACAGCGCCGTGCGCTCGAAGCGCATATCGAAGCAAACCGTGCAGCGCTCGCCGCGTTCGGGCTCGTTCTCCAGCCCACGCACGCGCTCGAACCAATTATCGCTGTCGTAATCAGCGTCGATAAACTCTATGCCCTTCTTAGCGCAGAACCTTTTGTTCTCGTCCTTGCGTAAATCGTACTCCGCGCGCGGGTGAATATTGGGGTTATAAAAGTACACGCAGAGCTCGATGCCAGAGGCGATGATCGCCTCCATCACCTCAATAGCGCAAGGCGCGCAACACGAGTGCAACAGCACCCTATCGGCAGCTCCCGGCGCTTGCAGCTTCGACCGCGCTGGCGCGCTAGCGGTCATCGCTCTGTTCGCGCGCTATCAGCTCGGCTATCTTCTGCTCCACCGAGGCAAAATTGCCGTGCTTGGCTTGGAAAGCCTCCGGGTCGGTCACCAGCCGCCGCAGTTGTCGATAGCCGTCGATGTTCTTGTAGTGCAGATAGTATTCCATCAAAGAAATTACCGCCGGGTTGCCTTGCTCGGGTCTTAACTGCACCGAGCGCTCGAGCTCGCGAATACTGTCCTGGAATTGATTGAGCCGATAATTGAAGATGCCGAGCAGGTAATGAAACTCGCTCAGCGAATCCGGACGCTGCGAACTCACCAAATCGCGCTGCTGCTCCAGCCAGGTTTTGTACTCGTTCAATTCGCGCTCGCGCAGCAAGCCGACATTCAAAGCCCGCAGCACGTCCATCTGCAAAAAGGGATCGTGCTCGCGCAGCTTTACCTTCAACTCGCGTAGCTTGGGGTCGTCCAAGGCGGCGTGGTTGTGCATAAACATATTGCCGATCTGGTACATCGCCGAATTGATAACTCGGTTGTAGTGCACCCGACTCCAATCGTCGCTCACTGGCGGGTCGTCGATATGTTTCAGCAGCAGGTCTACCAGCGGCGCCGGGAACTCAAAATGGGTGGTGTTGGCGTCGAGGTCTTTCTCAATCAGAAAGAACTCCAGCATATTGGTGCGCCCATAATCGTGCACCATCTGATTGGTGTAGTAGATCGGGTGCGAACGGCTATCGACGTAGCGCTGCAAAATCTCTTCTTTGTAAGACCGCGGCGCCACAGCGTGGTACAGCCGAGTGTCGAAGCTCAAGCCTTGCCCCGAGAAGATACGCACGTCCTGGCGCACCCCTTCCACCAGCAGAAAGTAGCCAGTGGAGGTCATAATGTCGTTATTGATGAATAAGTCCGAGCGCGGCTTGAGGCTATTGATAACCGCCAGCGCGTAATCGCGCGCCCAGGTGTAAGTGTGGCGGTCGTTGACCTGCCAGTGGCTCGCGAGCACTGCCAGCACCAACACCGCAGCCGCGGCCATAGGCGCCGCACGCCAAGCGCGTTCGCTGCCGGCTTTACCAGCGCGCGCCAGCAAAGCCCGCAGCAAGCGCAGCACGACGTACAGCCCCATCGCCGAGCACAAGGCTATCAAACCATAAGCAGCAGTGGGGTAAACCTGGAAGGCGGCGAAGAATATCTCCTCGGCGCGGAAGTTGAGCAGAATCGTCAGCAGCACGGTGTTGCAGAGAAATATCACCAGCAAGCCCAAGCCCGCCAGCCAACCGCTACGGCGGAACCAATACACCGCTCCCACCAAAGCCAAAGCAAAGCCCACCCAGGTTATCTGCACCATCGATTCCGAGCCCAGGAACTTGATGAATTCGATTTTGTCGTCCCAGGTTACGCCCTCTTGGTTGTCGACCCCCGAATAACCCTTGCGCGATAGGAATATCTTGATCAAGCCCCAGTTGTTGATAGGACCATAAAAACTGATCACCGGGTCCATAGTCGAGCGCCAGAACAGCCAGGCGTAAGGCAATAGCGCGCCTCCGAGCAGCGGCAGCAGCCAGCGCCACCAATTGCGTAAATAAGCCCAAACTTGCGGCAGCACTATCAAGCCCAGGCCCGGCGTGCTCAAAATAATCAATGGCCAGTGGTTCGCCAGGCTCAAACCGTAGGTCAGACCGAGCACAGTGCAGTAGCGCCGCCATTCGGCAGAAGCGACTGGCAAACCGCGCAAGCGCAAACACAGCAACAATAAGGCAAAGAAAAACAGCGCGTTGAGCGTGTAAACCTCGCCGATAATCGCCTGCGACCAGAAAGTCCGCGAAAAGCCATAAGCCCAAGCCGCCAGATAGGCGTAGCTGCGCTGCTCAAGCAATCCGCGTATTAGCAAGTACAGCAAGCAGCAAGTAGCAGCGCCGAGCACCGCGCTGAGCATATGCACCCGGTAAGCCACCGAGCCTATGGGCACCAACGTGAAGAGCTTACCCAGCGCCGTATGCAGCGGGTAGCCCGGCGGGTGCGCCACGCCCCAGAAGTAGCTGGCGAGGGCGAATAGCGAGTCGTCCTCCAAAGCCACCGAGCGCGGCGAAGTCCAAGCGTAGACCGCCATCAGCACCAGGCCGATTACCAGCAAGTGCCAGCGCTCGGCGCGCCAGCTTATGGGGCGCAGAGCCAAAGGTTGAGGGTCGAGTACCGACTGCAGCCACAGCGGCAAGGCCGAGTAATTATCGACCTTAAACCAGCGCAGCAACCAGTCTGGCTGCGGCGGTGCGCTGCTGATCTCGGTGGTATTGGGCGCGCTTTTGGCGCTAGTCTTCGGGGCGCGTTTAGTATTACGAGGCATTCTGGCGAGCCGACGCGGGGCGGGGGAGAGGATGGTGGCTATGGCTGGACTTGAACCAGCGACACCAGCATTATGAATGCTGTGCTCTAACCGACTGAGCTACATAGCCGTAAGACCGGATAGCCTTATTGTGGGCGCGAATTATACCCACAATACTTAAGCAAATAAGCTGAGGCGCCATGCAGTTACAATAGCTCTCGCATAAACTTCTACCACCACTTCCAGAGCCGAGATGAAACTAATACTCACCCGCAGCGGCGTAGTCCTGTTGCTGCTAGTCTTGATCAGCGCTTGCAGCGTCGTCAGGCTTACTTACGGCTTGGCGGATAGCTTCGCCCTGCGCGAATTAGACCAATACCTCGACCTGAACGCCTCGCAAAGAAGCGCCACCAAGGCCGATTTGGAAGCCTTGTTGGCTTGGCACCGTAGCCAGGAGCTACCGATTTACGCTGATGTCATGCGGCAATTGATCGTTGATGTCCGCCAACCGGCAACCTCGGAGCGCGTCGACCATTACTACGATCAGCTAATCGCCGCGCGCACGCGCACCCTGGATTACCTCCAGGACCCAGCCGTTCGCCTTCTCGTGAGCTTGAGTCCGGAGCAAGCCCAGCACTTGCGCGAACGCCTGGACGAAGACCGAGCCGAATGGTTAGAGGAACAGAGCGAACTCAGCCCCGAGGAAGCCTTCGAGGAATATTACGAAGAGCTGCTTGATAACGCCGAGGATTGGTTCGGCGATTTCTCCGAGCCGCAGCAAGAGCAACTCAACGCTCTGGCTCAAACTTGGTGGCAAGAGCAGCTCGAACGCGACGCCCAACGCGAAGAAGACGGCGATAGCGCAGCCTGGCGCGAGCGCTGGCTGGCATTGCTCGGCAGCGGCGCCAGCTCCGAGCGCATCGTTGAAGAACTACGAACCTGGCGCGAGTATTGGCTCGAACCGCAAACACCAGAGCGCTTGGCAGCGCAGCAGCAACGCCGTCAGCGCCAAAGCCAGCGCATCCTCGACTTCTTCGCCCTACTCAACCAACAGCAACGCGACCACGCCAGCGCCAAACTACAAGATTACCTCGAAAGCATCGAAGCCCTAATCGAGAGCTGAACAGCAGTCGGCTGCCCCAGTCTGCTAACATCACCTCAGACGATCATCTGATTGATCTGAAATATCGGCATTAGTATCGCCAGCACTATCGCCAGCACCATCCCGCCCATTATCAATATCAGTAACGGCTCGAAGACGCGCAGCGCGGCCTCAATTGTGGTTTTCAAGAGTTGATCGTAGTAGTCGGAGCACTTCAGCAGCATCCCGGTCAGGTCGCCGGAACTCTCGCCGCTCGCGACCATGTGTACTAAAAATCCGGGGAAATGCCCGCTTTCTTTCAAGGCTCTATTGATGCTACGGCCTTCGCGCACGCGGTCGGTTACTCGGGCGAGCACCGAGCGCAAGTAATCATTATTGACGCCTTCGGAGGCGATGCGTAGCGACAGCGTGCTATTGACACCAGCGCCGTAGAGCATACCCAAGCTACGCGCCCAACGCGCGATCAAAGCCGAGCGTATCCAGGAGCCGATCAGGGGCGTGGCTAGTAGTTTCTTGTGCCACCAGAGCCGAAACCAGGCACGCCGCAGCAGCATCAGAAATACCAATATCAGCGCGCAGATGATGACCCCGAGCAAGACGCCGTAGTTGCGCAAAAAAGCGCTGGCGTCTATCAGGAACTCAGTGAGCGGTGGTAGCGCTTGCTTTTGCTGCTCAAAAACCTCGGTTACTTGCGGCACCACGTAAATCAATAGCAGCACGACTATCGAGATCGCCACCACCACCATCGCCGCCGGATAGACCAAAGCGCCGCCCAAGGTTTGCTTGGTTTTGGCTTGTTGCTCGGTCTCGTCTGCCAGGCGCTCCAGCACTTGGGTCATATGCCCGCTTTCTTCTCCAGCGGAGATGGTAGCGATGAAATCCGGGGGGAATATTTGCTGGGCTTTGCGCAGCGCTATAGAAAAACTAGCGCCTTCGGCGAGATAGGAGCGAATCTCGTGCATCAAACGCTTCAAGCTATTTTTCTCGGCTTGCTCGGCTATCAGGTACAGGCTTTGGTCGAGCTGCATACCCGAAGCCACCAGCGTCGCCAGTTGCCGCGATATCATCACCAGGTCGTTGGTCTTGACCTTGGGGCGCAGCAGTTTTAGACCGCCTTTGCTGCCTCGGTTGGCTCGGGAGGAATTCTCCTTGACGCTCAGCGGCGTCTTGCCTTGCTCGCGCAGTAGTTGGCGCAGGTGCCGAGGGCTGTCGGCCTCCATACTGCCTTTGCTCTTTTTGCCCAGAGCGTCTATGGCTTGATATTCAAAAGCGGGCATAGCCTGATGGTGCTATTCGGTTACTAGGATCGAAGGCGTGATAAAAATCAGCAGCTCACCTTCTTCGACTACGGTGCTTTGATAGCGAAACAACCAGCCGATCAGCGGCAGGCTGCCCCACCAAGGCACCTCGCGGCGCACCGACACTCTGCGGCTTTGCTTGATGCCGCCGAGCATACTCATCTGACCGTTGCGCACGCTGACGTCGGATAGCAGGCGATTGGTGTCGATGCTCGGCTGACCGTTGATCTCGGCGCCGATGGCGTCTTGCGTTACTTCTATTTCTAAATGAATTATCTCCTGGTTGCTGCTAATGCGCGGCTTTACCTGTAAAGATAACACAGCGCTGCGAAATTCGACGCTTTCGCTATCTTCGCTGGTGATGGTGTAGGGGACTTCGGTGCCAGTGGAGATCAGGGCGGTACCGCCGTCTCGAGTAGTAACCATCGGCTGCGAGATGATGTCGACCTTGTCCTCGCGTGCCAGCGCCGAGAGCTCGAGGTTGAGCAAATTGTTGGCGTCGTCAAAGCCCAGGGCTAGTCGCGGGGCGCTGGAGCTGTCCAGACCGAAATCGACCAGCAAGCTATCGCCAAAGCCCAAGTCAGCGGCAAAGGCGCCGCTATCGCCGCCGGCGACTGCGAGGTTGTTGGCGAAACTTTGACCGCCGAAGCGCACGCCGAATTCGCGCGCCAAGTCTTCTTCGGCGATAACGATATGCACGCTGAAAGATATCTGCACCGCCGCGCTATCCAAGCGCGCGATTACCTGCTCCAACTGTGCCAATTCGTCCTCGTAGGCTTGCACGTAGAGGCTATTCGAGCGCTCGTCGGCGGCGATAAACAAGCGATCCGACCAAATGCCCCGAGCGAAAGCGGCGCGGCTGGCAGCGATGTCGGCGTTGCGCGCTTTCATCAGTAGATCCGCCACGCTGATGCTATCGGCGTAATCCAGAGCAAAGCTGCGCGTGGTCAACTGCGGCAGCTCCTCTTCCTCGACTCCTGGAGTTGCCACTGCTGCTGCGACTTGCGGCCGGCGCTTGAATACGTACAGGATGCCGCTGTTGACGCGGTAATTCAAATCGAAGGCGCTGGCGATTCGGCTCAGCGCCAATTGCCAATCGTCGGCTTCAAATTGCAGGTTGACCTCGCCCTGTATTTGATCCCCGGCTATCAAACCCAGGTCGGCGTAATCCGCCAAAGACTGCAGCACCGAGCGCAGCGGCGCCGAGCGATACTCCAACTGAATTGGCTCTGCGCTGGCAGCAGTTGGCGCCCAAGCCGTTGCCGCCAGACCAATAACCACCAATAGTTTGCCACGCATCGCAAAATCACCCACGCCCCCAAAACTCTTAGTTTATCTACTTCAATCCCCTTGGCGCAGCTATAGCTCCATAACCTTCGACAATCTCTAATCGTTCCCGTCAACCAAGCAATGGCTGCTCCACTAAGGCATCGTCCCCAAACGCAATCGGGGGCGTCTTGTTGCCAAGACGCCCCCGATTGCTACAGACTGTTGTGAATCCCGCCTACCGAGGCACTGCCACCTGCCAATATAGCTTATTTAACTCCAGCTGAGTAATGGTGGCTTCGGCTTGCGCCTGCGCTTCGCTTGCCAACTCCTGCGCTTGCGCGTAGTCGCTGGCTTGCAAAGCCTCTTGTGCTGATTTCAATAATGGCGCTGTAGTAGTCCATTCGTGCGCTCCCTCAGTGGAGCGCACCTCAGCCAAGGCGGTCTCGGCAGAAGCTATCGCGCTCTGCGCCTCGCTCATCGTCGCCGCAAGGGCCCAGCCGCTGGCAGCTACCAGGAAGCAACTCGCCAATAGTTTGTATATTGTTTTCATAGCTTATTCTCCCGATAGCTTACTTTCTGGCGCTAGGCCCATTGACAGCCAAGCCGTTGCTCATATAGCTCAGGAAGTATTCCAGGTTCCGGTACTCTGGACCTTGAGCTTTGAGCTTCTTAGCTCTGATGTTGTTATTGCAGCCACCAAACCGGCGGTGCAAGGTACCCATATCCTGCCATTTGCTGCGATAGACTGGAAAGCCAGTTACATGCCCCAAGCCTGGACTCAAGGTCTCAACGCGCACGCGCTTCCCGGCAGAGCTCACGTGGCAATCGGCGCAAGAGAAGTTCAACTGCCCACGCTTGCTGTAGTAGAACTCTTTACCAGCGTCGTAAGCGGCTTGAGCAGCCTCATTGGGAATAGTAACAGCGAAGCGGTTATCGCGCGAGGTGTACGCCATATACGCCGATATCTTCGCTATGTCGCCCTTGGAATACTTCAAGGGTTTTTCGCCGTTGGCTTCGCGGCAAAGATTGATGGCGTATTCCAAAGTTACGACTTCACCACGCTCGTCGTCCCAGTGCGGATAGTTCTGCCGTATGCCGATGCCACCGTTCTCAAAGCAATCAGCGTAGCTACTGCCGTTGGCAAAGGGCGTTTCAAAGAGTTCTTGGCCCTCGTCCATGTACAGCTCGTAAGGCGGGAACTCTTCGTACTGCAGCCATTGCTCGCGCGCGGCGGCGTCCAGAGCGTAGGCGCCGTTGCCGTAGTCGTCGCGCTCGACGTCCGGGAAGCGGTTTTCAAAGTAAGCGTTGAAAGCGCGCCAATCTTCCTCAGGCCCCGAAGCCGCGCTCGCTGCCATAGGCAGCAAGGCGGCGAGCAGGGCAGCTATTATTGTTTTTCTATCGAACATCGTTAGAGCTCCTTATTTTACTTTAGCACTCAAGGTGGCAGAGGCGCCCTGGTTATCGAGCCAATCCAGATCGATGGTGTCGCCCTGAGCCACGCCCTGCACCGAGAAAGCCAAGTATGGGTTCTTTGATACGCCTGGTCCCAGGCTGGCGACAAACACGACCTCGCCTTTGTGTCTGGCGGTGAGGTCGGTTATGTGGTGCGCTGGGATGATATTGCCGTTGCCGTCTTTGCGTAAGCCGGTTTCCATTTGGTGCTTCGCCAAGACTTTGACCTGGGCAACATCACCTTTCAGTTTTATCCTTGCTTTCATAGTTTTATTCCTTAATTCTATTGAGACCTTGCTTGAGCTTAACCGCCGCAGCCGCCGATGGTTACTTTGACTTCGCGAGTTACCGCGTAGTTCTTACCATCGGAGCGCACCACGGCGATGACGTCGCCGGTTTCGCCCATTTTCACCCGAGTCGAAACATCGGCTACCGAACGCGGGCTCATGGAAAAGTAAGCCAGCAAGGGGCGAGGGTTAGCCAAAGCAAAAACCGCGATAGATTCGACATTAGGCAGATCCGAGCTCACGCTAATAGGCACGGCAGCGCCGTTCTCGGCGATCTCGGGGGCCTTGAAATTTATCGCGCTCGACTCTATCAGTTCGGTATCGCCGTAAATTTCTTGCAGCGAGTTTTGCAGTTCTTCAGCGTCGAAAGCGCCGGATCTCCAACTGGCGAGACCACGAATCGGCGCCGCCAATACAGCTAGAGCGCTAGCGCCCAAGCCTAAGGCTCGGAGGAAGTATCTTCTATTCATATTTGTGCTCCTATAAAGTGTAGACATATTCGGTTATCAGGCGTATCTGCTCGTCGGTGAGGATACGGTTGCGACCAAAGGGTGGCATTGAGACTATGGGGTTGAATTTCATTGGGTCCCAAATGCGGTCATAAACATCCTGCTTATTAGGATAGCGGCTGCTTATGTTCTGCAAAGCCGGACCGACGTTGCCCGGCTGGTCGGCGTCGCCCATTTGATGGCAAGCCAAGCAATTGCCCTGCTTACGCGAAAAAGCCAATTCGCGACCTTTTTGCGCGTCGGCGCTGAGGGGTGGTGGCGCTACTTCAACTTCAGCCATGTTATCACCGCCGCCACCAGTGGCGCAGGCCGCCAGCAGCAACGCAGCCGATAGTAGCAAATACAGATAGGTATTTTTCAGCATTACTTCTCCTTCTTGATGTTCTAGTTTTCTCTGGCTGCGGACGCGATGGTTCTGAGACACGTCACAGCAACTTGAGATTATTATGCTGAATAACAAACAAATATCTACCCAAGCGAAAAGCTTACGCCGACGGCACCGTAGAATTGCCCTGGGCGCGGATGAGATGCAACAGTGCATTCATAGGCTTATTTGCCGTGCTCCAGCAAGCGTAGTTGGGTTTCTTGAGCGATTAGCTGTTGGCGGCTTTGTTGTTGCTCTTGGTAATCGCTGTCGCTTGCCAGGCGCTCGCTGTGTTGTTGCTGGTGCTGGCAGAGTGCGTTGGCTAGCTCGGGTACGCCTTGGCCGCAGAGCGCCGAGATGTATAGGCTTTGTGGGTAGTGCTGCTCAAGTTCGTGTAGCTGCTCTGGGCTCAAGCTATCGACTTTGTTTACCACCAGCCAGCGCGGTAGCTGCGCGAGACTGCTGCTGTATTGCTGCAGTTCGCTTTCGATGACGCTGATTTGCTCGTCGACTGCGCCGGCGGCGCCGTCGACCAGATGCAGCAATAAGTTAGTCTTGCCGAGGTGCTTGAGGAATTTATGCCCCATGCCCGCGCCTTGGCTGGCGCCTTCTATCAAGCCCGGAACGTCGGCGACTATCAGCCTGCTATCGCCGCGCTCGACTACGCCGAGCTCGGGGTATTTGGTGGTGAAGGGATAGGCGCCGACGCGCGTGCGCGAGTTGCTCAGCGCGCGCAGGAGGGTGGATTTGCCGGCGTTGGGCAGGCCGACGAGGCCGACATCGGCGAGTAGTTCCAGATTGAGCAGTACGCGCCGAGTTTCGCCGCCTTTGCCTTTGGTGAATTTGCGCGGGGCACGGTTGGTGCTCGATTTGAAGCAGGTGTTGCCAGCTCCGCCCAAGCCGCCGCGAGCTACGACTAATTGTTGCTCGCTGTGTTCGAGTCGACCAATGAGTTCGCCGCTGTCGGCGTCGATTACGCTGACTCCAGTGGGCGTGGGTAGTACCAGGTCAACGCCATTCTTGCCGTGGCGCATTTTGCCCATGCCCGGCTGACCGTTGGCAGCGCGGTGCAGGCGCCGATAGCGGTAGTCGAGGAGGGTTACGAGTTGCGGATCGGCTTTGAGATAGACGCTGCCGCCGTCGCCGCCGTTACCGCCATCGGGGCCACCTTTGGGGATGCCGCGCTCGCGGCGAAAGCTCAAGCAACCGTCGCCGCCTTTGCCGGCGCAGACTTCGATTGTGGCTTCGTCGACAAAGCGCATAGTGGTTGATGCGCCTACATTGTCAGTAGTGCGCCGCTCCTAGTGCCGAATTAGCAATCTTTATTTAAGCCGCGACAACCGATACGGTTTTTCTGTTGTTGCGGCCGCCGCGGGCGAATTGCACTGCGCCGTCGCAAAGCGCGAACAGGGTGTGGTCGCGGCCGACGCCGACGTTGACTCCAGGGTGGAACCGAGTGCCGCGTTGGCGGACGATGATATTGCCAGCGCGCGCTTGTTGACCGCCGTAGAGCTTGACGCCCAGGCGTTTAGATTCTGAATCGCGTCCGTTGCGGGTGCTGCCGCCAGCTTTCTTGTGTGCCATAGCTCTGAATTGTGTTAGTTACTGGATGGGTTGAGGCTAGATATTAAAACTTCGGTGAAGTCCTGCCTATGCCCCATGCGCTTTAAGTGATGCTTGCGCCTTTTGAAGTGAATGATGCGAATTTTCTTGCCGCGACCTTGGCGCACGACTTTGGCGCCGACGCTGGCGCCCTCTACGTAGGGCTTGCCGATCAGGGCTGGCTGGTCGCCGGTTTTGATCATTAGAACTTTATCGAAGCTGAGCTCGTCGCCCTCAAAGAGGTTGAGCTTTTCCAGCTTGGTGCGCTGGCCGACTTGGACTTTGTGCTGCTTGCCGCCAGAGGCTATTATTGCGTAATCCATTGTGTTTGTTTCGTTGCTGTGCGAGGAAGGCGGGGATTATATGGAGTTCAATTGTTAGCTGCCATTAATCTGCTAACTATCTGCTGGGCGCTAAGCACTTCGTCAATATGCTCGACGCTCTTGCCGGCTTGGAAGTAGTCTTTGTAGCGGTTGCCGCCCTTGGCGGCTTTCTTTAGCTTGACCATCGATTGCAAGGTATAGAACAAGCGCATGAGGTGCTTGCTGCGGTTATTTGCGAGCAACATCCGCGGCAGGAAACCGGCGCGTAAGCCCATGCGCTGCACGGCTGGGGTGTTGATTACTGCTACTGGCACCCCAGTTATGCGCTCGCTGAGCACAATGTCGTCGGCGCGCGCTTGGAGGATAGCTTGCTTGTAGTCGTCGTGGGCGCTACATTCTTTGGCGGCGATAAAGCGCGTGCCTAGCTGCACGCCGCAGTAGCCGATATCGAGCGCTGCTTTAATCTCAGTGTCGGCGCCGATGCCGCCAGCGCATACCAAGGGCTTGCCCAAGTCTTGTAGGTCGTCGAAAAGCTGCTGCGGGCTGAGCTGTCCGGCGTGACCGCCAGCGCGGTTGTTGACGCAGATGAAGCCATCGACGTCGCCTTGCAGGGCTTTGAGCGCGTGCTTCTTGTTGGTTACGTCGTGGAAGATCACCGCCTTGCTATTGGCAGCGCGGGCCTGGTCGACCACCCAGCGCGGGTTGCCCAAGGCGGTGATGAAGAAACTCACGCCTTCTTCCAAGGCGATGTCGAGCCAGGCGCGCGAGCGGTCGAGGTATTTCTTGCTCGAGGCTTCGACTATGAGGTTGAGCCCGATGGGCTTTTTGGTGAGCTGGCGGATATGGCGCAAGCCGGCGCGGAAATCGTGATTATGGACATAAGTCAAACTCACCGGCTGCACGATGCCGATAGCGCCCGCCTCCGACGCCGCTGCTACTAACTCGGGATTAGAGCAGGGGTACATGGCACCGCAGATGATGGGGGTCTCGATGCCGAGGATTTCCTGTAGGCTTTTCATGCGCCGACTCGCCAGGTGGCTGTGCAACTGGCGACGGTGTCGCCGCTGCTGTCTTTAATGTCGGCTTGGATAGGCCAGTCTTGGGCGCTGTTGTCGGTCGGCAATTGGCATTGGCAGCTTACCGAGAGCTCGCCGCGCGCTTTCTTCAAATACTCCATTTCGATCTTCACCAGGATGGCGCGGGTATCCGCCGGCAAGCCGGAATTGAGCGCGATGCCAGTAGCCATTTCGCCGAGATTGACCATGGCTATGGCGTGGATGGAGCGCAGATGGTTACGGACTTTGCGCCTGTCGGGTAGGACCACTGTGGCTTTGCCCGGGGCGAGCTCGGTGATACGCGCGCCGATGCTGCCCGAGTACGGCACTATTTTGCCGACCAGCAGCGAGAACACGCGGTCGCCCGCTGGTAGGGCTTGGCAGTGCTGCCAAGCCTTTTGCAAGCGCAGCGCGAAGCTGGAGTAGTTGGTCATGGTGATAGTTAGTCGTACAAGACTACAGCACGAATGCCTTCACCGCGACGCATCATAGCAAAGCCGTCGTTGATTTGTTCGAGCGGCATGGTGTGGGTGATCAATGGGTCGATCTGGATTTTGTTATTCATATACCAATCGACTATCTCGGGGACGTCGGTGCGACCACGGGCGCCGCCGAAAGCGGTACCGCGCCACGAGCGTCCGGTAACTAACTGGAAGGGACGCGTAGAGATTTCTTGACCACTACCGGCGACGCCGATGATGATCGATTCGCCCCAGCCTTTGTGACAGCATTCCAACGCCGCGCGCATCAGATGGACATTGCCGACGCACTCGAAGGTGTAATCAGCGCCGCCGCCAGTCAATTCGACTAGGTGACCTACGAGCGCGCCCATGTCTTTGCTCGGCGAGAGCTTGCTGGGGTTGACGAAGTGCGTCATGCCGAAGCGCTCGCCCCAAGCCTGCTTGGAATCGTTCAAGTCAACGCCGACGATCATTTTGGCGCCGACCATTTTTAAGCCTTGGATGACGTTGAGGCCAATGCCGCCGAGGCCGAAGACCACGGCTGTGCTGCCGGGCTCGACTTTGGCAGTGTTGATAACGGCGCCGATGCCAGTGGTTACGCCGCAGCCGACGTAGCAGACTTTATCAAAGGGCGCGTCGGTGCGGATTTTGGCGAGGGCGATCTCGGGTAATACCGTGTAATTAGAGAAGGTCGAGGTGCCCATGTAATGAAAGATGCTGCGACCGTCGACGAAGCTGAAGCGCGAGGTGCCGTCGGGCATTAGGCCCTGGCCTTGGGTGCTGCGTACGGCTTGGCAGAGGTTGGTCTTCGGGTTCAAGCAATACTCGCATTCGCGGCACTCGGGGGTGTACAGCGGGATGACGTGGTCGCCCTCTCGCAAAGACTTCACGCCCGCGCCGACTTCGCGGACTATGCCAGCGCCTTCGTGCCCGAGTATCGCTGGGAATAAGCCCTCGGGGTCGGCTCCGGAGAGCGTGAATTCGTCGGTGTGGCAGATGCCAGTAGCTTTGATCTCTACCAGCACTTCGCCAGGCTGCGGACCTTGCAGCTCGACTTCGGTGATTTCTAAATCTTGACCAGCGCCAACGGCGACTGCGGCTCGGGTTTTCATGGTTTGCTCCTTTGTTATTAGTGCTGAGGTGATTTTAGCTGCCTTTCGCTAAAGCCTGATCAATATCGGCAATCAGATCGTTGATATGCTCCAAGCCAACAGAAATTCTTAGCAGAGATTCGCTAATGCCCAGGCGCGCGCGTTCGTTTGCGGCTATGGCGCTGTGGGTGGTGCTGGCTGGATGGGTGATGATGCTGCGGCTATCGCCAAGATTGGGCGAGCGCGTGAATAGTTCGAGCTGATCGTAAAAGGCTGCGGCGTGGCGGCGTTCGGGCGCTGCGAGGGTAAAGCTCACCAGCGCGCCGCCCGAGATCATCTGCCTAATCACGGCGTCTTGGTTAGGATGGCTGGCGAGCCCAGGGTAGTAAACTTGGTCGACTTTCGGGTGTTGCTCCAGGTGCAGGGCCAGGGCGGCGGCAGATTCGCATTGGGCGTTCATGCGCAGCGCTAGCGTTTCCAGGCTTTTGCTGAATAGCCAAGCGTTGTAAGCTGATAGGGCTGGACCCGAGCTGCGGGCAAAGGCGGCGATGGGTTCTATTAGCTTCTGCTCGCCGACTACTACCCCGCCGAGCGCGCGACCTTGACCGTCGATGAATTTGGTCGCAGTGTGCATCACCAGGTTGGCGCCGTGGAATATGGGATTTTGCACTATCGGTGTGGCGTAGGCGTTATCGACTAGCAGCGGTATTTCTAACTCCGCGCAGATATCGGCGACCATGCCGATATCGATAACTTCGAGCAGCGGGCTGGAGGGCGTTTCCAGCAAACACAGATAAACCCCAGAGGCGCTCAAGGCTTGCTCCCACGCCGATTCGTCGCTGCTGGGGTGAACGTAAGTCGTGTTAATACCCCAGCGCGGCAACCATTTATCGAGCAGGGTTTTGGTGGCGCCGAACAGGCTTTGACTGGCGACGATACGCCCTTGCGGCTTCGATAGTCCCATGAAAGTCGAGAACAGCGCCGCCATCCCCGAAGCCGTGCCCACTCCAGCCTCGGCGTCCTCCAGCGAGCAAATCTTATTAACAAACTCGCGGACGTTGGGGTTGGTGTAGCGGCTGTAAACATTGCCGCTAACCTCGTCGGCAAACAGCGCGGCGCCGTGCTCCAGATCGTCGAAACGATAGCTTGAAGTCAGATACAGCGGAACGCTATGCTCGGCCTCGGGGCTTACGGGCAATTGACCGCGAATAGCGCGCGTTTGCGGGTGCCAGTTGGGGTTCATGCCTAGGATTTAGCCAATTTGGTCAAACCGAGTTCGCGTAATTGCTCGAAGCTGACTGCGCCGGGGGCGGCGGTGAGAGGGCAGGTGGCGCTCTGGGTTTTGGGGAAGGCGATGACGTCGCGGATGGAGCTGCAGCCGGTCATCATGGCGACCAAGCGGTCAAGGCCGATTGCGATACCACCGTGCGGTGGTGCGCCGTATTGCAGGGCGTTGAGCAAGAAGGCAAACTTGTCGGCAGCGGCTTCAGGGGAGATCCCCAAGAGTTCAAATACGGCGCTCTGCATTTCGCGCTGGTAGATGCGCATCGAGCCGCCGCCGATCTCGACGCCGTTGATGACGACGTCGTAAGCTTCGGCAACTGCCGCCAGCGGGTCTTGCTGCAATTGCTGCACTGAGCACTGAGGCCTGGTGAAGGGATGGTGCAAGGAGCTGAGCTGGCCGTCTTTATCGCGCTCGAACATGGGGAAGTCGACTATCCACAGGGCTTCCCAGTCGGAGCTTAGGAGCTTGAGGTCGTGGCCGAGCTGCAAGCGGAGCTCGGCCATAGAATCGTTGACTATTTTGCTGGTGCCAGCGCCAAAGAAGAGCAGGTCGCCGCTGGCGCAAGCGCTGCGCTCGAGGATGGCGGCTACGGCTGAATCGCTGAGGAATTTGACTATGGGCGATTGCAAGCCCTCTTTGCCAGCGGCGAGGTCGTTGACTTTGATCCACGCCAAGCCTTTGGCGCCGAAGCGCGCAACGAGCGCGGTGTAGTCGTCGATCTGCTTGCGGCTGAGGCTGGCGCCGCCCGGGACTCTGATGGTAATGACGCGGCAATCGCTGCGCTGCGCTGGCGCGCTCAGCACTTTGAATTCCTCGCCCGCGACCAGGTCGTCGATGTCGATAAATTGCAGCGGGTTGCGGGTGTCGGGTTTGTCGGAGCCGTAGCGCTGGATGGCATCAGCGTAGCTCATGGTGGGGAATTGCGGCAAGCCGACGCCGACAAAGCGCTTGAAGATATCGCGCAGGATGTTTTCTACTAAGGCGCGGATGGCAGCGGATTCGGTGAAGGTGGTTTCTAGATCGACTTGGGTGAACTCTGATTGGCGGTCGGAGCGGAGGTCTTCGTCGCGAAAGCACTTGACTATTTGATAGTAACGGTCGAAGCCCGCCATCATCAGCAACTGCTTGAAGAGCTGCGGCGATTGCGGCAGGGCAAAGCAATGGCCGGGGTGGGTGCGGCTGGGGACGAGGTAATCGCGGGCGCCCTCGGGGGTGGCGCGGGTGAGGGTCGGGGTTTCGATGTCGACAAAGCCTTCAGCCTCCAAGAGCTGACGTATGCGCGAGACCACGGCGGCGCGCGTGCGCAACCTTTGCTGCATGATTGGTCGGCGCAGGTCGATGACGCGGTGCGTGAGGCGGACGTCTTCGCTGACTTCCTGGTGCTCGTCGAGCGGGAAAGGCGGCGTGAGCGCGCTGCTGAATAAATGCAGCGAGTGCACAGCAAGCTCGATCTCGCCAGTCGCCATTTCCGGATTTACCGTACCCTCGGGGCGAGCGCGGATGGTGCCCGCGACTTGGATGACGTATTCGCTGCGCAGAGCTTCGGCTTGGGCGAAGGTGTCGGCGTTATCCGGGTCGAAGACTATTTGCAGGATGCCGCTGTGATCGCGCAAGTCGATGAAGATGACGCCGCCGTGGTCGCGGCGACGCTGAACCCAGCCGCAGACTTGGATGGATTGGCCGATGGCGGATTTGTCGAGTTGGTGGGCGAGGTGGCTACGCATGGTTGCTTATTCGGTTAATTGGGAAATTGAACTTCGTCTTCAGCTACGATCGGGTCGTTGACGCCCATCTGCCGCCAAGCCTCGACGTCGGGCTGCGCCAGGATCGCTTGCAACCACGGCTGCAGGTCGGGGCTGGTGGCGACGCCGTAGCTACGCAGACGGCTGGCGACTGGGGCGAAAAAAGCGTCGGCTATGCCTGGGTGCGCTCCGTTGAGCCAGGGTCCGCCATGGTCGAGTAGAGGCTTGAGCAAGTCTGTCAATAGGGCTAATTCGTCTTGGAGTGCAGCCTTGGGAACTATTTTCAGCCAGCTATCGGCGCCGAAGCTCTTGCGCATATTCATGGGCAGATGCCGCCGTAAGCGTCGAAAACCCGAGTGCATTTGCGCGACGGCGCTGCGCGCCTGGTGGCGATGCTGCCCAGGCTCTGGCCACAAGCCGGCCGAGCTGGTTTCGGCGAGGTATTCGGCTATGGCGAGCGAGTCGCTGATGGCAAAATCGTCGACCAGCAGGATCGGCACTTGCTTGACCTTCGAGTACGGTGCGATATTTGCCGAGAAGTTATCGTCAAAATCGAACTTGATCGTGGTAAAGTCCAAGCCGCTCCAAGCAAGCGCGAGGTAGGCGCGTAAACTCCAGGAGGAGTAGTTGGGACTGCCGATTATTAGTGTGTGCTTTGGATTTTGCATTTTTGACCTTACTAAATACTGCTTGCGCTCAGACAACATACAACGATGATAAAGAACATTTTAATTTGGGGTTTAATCGCCGCTGGTTTATTCGCGCTTTTCAACAGCAATTTATCTATCGCGCCCAGCGCCAGCGCCGAGGTCGATTATTCGGTGTTTGTCAGCCAGGTGAACCAAGGGCAGATTAACGAGGTCGTAGTCGACGGTAACAAGATCAATGGTCGCTACAAGGATGGTACGCCATTCGTGACCACCAGGCCGCAACTCGAAGACCCGAACTTGATGAACGACCTTATCAATAATAACGTGTTGGTGCGCGGCGTGCAGCCCGAGCAGCAAAGCCTGTGGCGGCAATTGCTGGTGGCGAGTTTTCCGATTCTGCTGCTGCTCGGGGTGTTCATGTTCACCATGCGCAATATGCAGTCTTCGATGGGCGGTCGTGGCAATCCTATGACTTTTGGTCGGAGCCGCGCCAAGCTAATGAACGAGGATAAGGTCAAGGTGTCTTTTGACGACGTCGCTGGAGTTGACGAAGCTCGCGACGAAGTGCAAGAGGTGGTCGACTTTCTCCAGGATAGCGAAAAGTTTATCAAGGTTGGTGGTCGCGTGCCGCGCGGCATCTTGCTCGCTGGGCCTCCTGGGACTGGTAAAACTCTACTGGCGAAGGCGATTGCGGGCGAGGCTGGAGTGCCGTTCTTCAGCATCTCGGGTTCGGAATTTGTCGAGATGTTCGTCGGCGTCGGCGCATCAAGGGTGCGTGATATGTTCGAGCAAGCGCGCAAGAAGTCGCCCTGCATAGTTTTCATCGACGAGATCGACGCTGTCGGCAGGCACCGTGGCGCTGGTTTGGGCGGCGGCCACGACGAACGCGAGCAAACCTTGAACCAATTGCTGGTGGAGATGGACGGCTTTGACGAGCAAGAGAACGTGATCATCATCGCTGCTACTAACCGTCCCGACGTGCTCGACCCAGCTCTGCTGCGCCCGGGTCGTTTTGACCGTCAGGTCGTCGTGCCGCTACCCGACGTCCGCGGTCGCGAGCACATCCTGAAAGTACACCTCAGCAAAGCCAATATCGACAAACAAGTCGACGCCAAGATCCTGGCGCGCGGCACCCCGGGTTTCTCCGGCGCCGACCTCGCCAACCTGGTCAACGAAGCCGCGTTGCTGGCGGCGCGCAACAACAGGCGCAAAGTTGGTATGCACGAACTCGAACGCGCCAAAGACCGCGTGATGATGGGTTCGGAGCGCAAGTCGATGGTGATGAGCGACGACGAAAAGAAAATGACCGCCTTCCACGAAGCCGGGCACGCCATAGTTGGGCGCCTGGTCGAAGACCACGACCCAGTGTACAAGGTGACCATCATCCCCCGCGGTCGCGCCCTCGGCGTTACTATGTTCCTGCCCGAGAAGGATAAATACTCGCAATCGAGACGCGCCCTGCTCAGCCAGATATCGACGCTCTACGGCGGGCGCATCGCCGAAGAAATTACCTTCGGCTCCGACAAAGTCTCCACTGGCGCTTCGAACGACATCGAACGGGCGACGCAGATCGCGCGCAATATGGTTACGCGCTGGGGCTTATCGGAGACCATGGGACCGATCAAATACGACGACTCGGAGGACGAGGTCTTTCTCGGTCGCTCGATGGCTACCAAGCACCAAAACCTATCGGACGAGACCGCGCGCTTGATCGATTCGGAGGCGCGGCAGATCATCGAGAGCTGCTATCAGCACGCCCGCAAAATACTGCAGGAGAATACCAGCAAGCTCAACGCCATGGCCGAGGCGCTGATCGAGTACGAGACCATCGACAGCGAGCAGATCGACGCCATCATGGCGGGACGTAAGCCCGAGCCACCCAAAGAAAAACCCGCGCGCAGAACGCGCAGCCGCTCCACCAGCAAGAGCAGCACCAGCACTACTCGGCGCAAAACAGTAAAACCAATACCTATCGGCGACGAAGCTTGATTGGAGTTTGTTGAAATAGCTACTTGGGCAACCAATGCCCGTATTGCTAAGCTATCTCAACCGCCAAGTAATACTCGGTAGCGTTGCTTTCGCTTGCGTGCTGCTACTGCTATCTCTAGTCAGCCTACTTTCGCAATACCTCCGCGCCGCCGCTGCTGGCGAGGTTTTGCCGTCCCTGATACCGGCGCTCATCGCGCTCAGCCTGCCGCATAACCTGAGCCTGATTTGGCCGCTGAGCTTTTTTGCTGCCCTGGTGGTCAGCTTGGGCCGGATGTCGGCGGCGCACGAACTCGACGTGCTAAACTCTTGCGGCATGGGCACGAAGAAGTTGCTGCTGTGGCTGAGCCCGAGTCTGCTGCTCGCCAGCTTGATAATGGGGGGCTTAAGCTTGTACTTGGTGCCGAAGTCGATGCTGCAATTCGAGCGCCTGCACAACGAGCGCGACGGCCGCGATTGGCTTGAGCAGTTGGTGGTGGGGAAGCCGATGCGCATCAGTAGTAGCAACATGATCTTCAGCGCCGCCAAGACCCCAGAGTCCGAGCTTGAGCGCGTATTGGTAATCAGCCGCGTCGGCGCCGACGGCTGGCAATTGGTGCTGGCGCCGCGCGGCGACCGTCATTGGCATGAGCAGCACTTAGCGCGTTATCTACACTTTCAAGACGCCAACTTCTACCAGATCGACCCCAAGCAACTGCTAGAGTTCAATAAAGCCAGCCACGCCTACTGGGCGCTCCCCGAGCAGCTCAAGCAATTCAAGCTCGACAGGCCAGAAGCCATCGCTACCACCGACCTGCTGAGTACGCCGACAGCAGAGGCACAAGCACAACTGCAATGGCGGCTATCGAGCATCGTCAGCGTCGCGCTGTTGTTTCTGCTCGCCGTCAATATCGGCAAGTTGCCGCCTCGGAGCGGCAGGTTCTCAGGTCTACCCAAAGCCTTGGGCATTTACTTGGCGTACACCCTCGGCCTCTATGCTTGCTACCAAGCCGTGGCTGATGGTCAACTGCCGCTGTGGCCAGGGATGCTCTGGGTGCACGCCGCCGCCCTGCTGAGCTACGCAGCGCTGCAATGGCGCAGCAATAAAGCGTGATCATCCTCGCTTGGTTCGGCAAGCGTATGCTGCTAGCTTGGGTTCTGGCAGCCTTGGCGCTGGTCAGCTTGCAGTTGAGCTTCGATGTGCTGGAGACCTTACGCCTGAGCGATCGCGTCGGTTCGTGGCCAGCGGCGCAAGCGCTATTGCTCAACATTCCCAGCCGCCTAAACGATTACTATCCGTACATCTGGCTGACCACAGTTCTTATCGCCATCGGCGAGCTCAGCAAATCCGGCGCGCTGACCGTGCTCCGGGTCAGCGGCATGAGCACCGCGCGCTTGCTGGGCTTGGTATTAACGCCGATGCTGCTGACCACCATGCTCTGGGTCTGGTTTTACGATAGCGTCGGACTGGCGATGCGAGCGCAATCGGAGACCATCGCTAGCGGCTCGCAGCCGAGCAACTCTCTGCGCTCGCTCTGGCTCAACGAAGGCGAACGCTTCATCCATATCGGCTCCAGTAACGGCCGACAACTGCAGCAAATACTCATAGCCGACACCGACCTCGACAGCTCCAAGCTCGAGCAAGTCATAACTGCCACCAGCGCGGTCTACGCCCCAGATACGCAAAACTGGCGCTTGCGCGACGTCAATCTTTACACCGTCGCCGACGACGAATCAATGCGCGCCGCCAAGGTCGAGGATTTGACTTGGAACTTCCCCTTGAGCGCAAGCATCCTACTCAATCTCGCCAACGAGCCCAACCTGGTGAGCTTATCCAAGCTCTGGGCGCTCGACGGCTACTTGCAGAATTTGAACGGCGGCGCCAACGAATTCAGCTTGGAATTATGGCGCCGACTAACTTTGCCCTTTTACGTTTGCACCCTGGGATTGCTGGCGCTAGCTCTCGTGAGTAGCTTCGCGCGCAGCTCCAGCCTCGGCGCGCGGGTATTTCTGGCGCTGAGCCTGACCATCGCCACCGAGAGCGCCAATAGATTGCTCGGCGCGCTCTTCATCCAGCTCAACCTGACAGCGCTCTACGCCCTGCTATTGGGATTGGCGCTGAACCTGGCGTTGGGCTACTATCTGTGGCGGCGAGGTAGTGGTTAGACGTCAACTGGTTTCAGGATACAACGCGCGTAGATGCCGAGCTTGGTCTGGCGCTTTACGTGCTTTGCTTTTGGTGAGGGCTCGATCGAGCTTTTGACATATCTTCAGCAGCGTGGCGTAATCGGGATCATGGCCTTGCTCGCGGCTCCAAGCTAATTGATCGTTAGCGCCGAGTATCTCATTCAGGTTGCGTAGTTCGCCTTCTGCCAGCGCGCTTTGCCAATCAGGGTGACTGCGGTGCAATTGCCGTTGCCAATGCCGCCAAGCCGAGCTCAAGGCCACTGAGTCGCGCTGGTCGATAGCCGAGCGGAGGCTTGAATAAGCGCTGCGCTCGGTGTTTGCTCTCGCGACTTTACCGTGATCTGCCGAGCTAGCGCGGTTGCGTTTGACCAGCAAGACAACATTGGCGCCAAGGCTGAATAGCAATAAGCCGCTCAGAGCGAGCAAGGGATAGTTACCCGACCAATATTCCCAAGTGGCAAAATTCGGCTCTGGGTCTGTTAGCTCGACTACGGGGTCGCTAGCTGGGTCGACTGGCGTGGGCACAATACCAGCGCTGCTCGCGGCTGGATCGGGAACGATAAATAGCTCGCGCTCGGGCAAGCGCGCGTAAGCCATCGCCCCAGCCGCCACGTCCCACCACGGCACCACGACCTCGGGCAGAGTTAGGGCGCCGACGCTCTGGGGTATATAGACGATATTTTCCGTGCGCCGTCCGATTATGCTCTTGCGGCCCTTGCTGTTATTGAACTGGCTCTGGTCGCGGTATTGGCGTAAGTCCGAGGCGCTGGTGTCGAGCCGAATCTCGGGCAGATTGGCGCCGAGCATCCCAGTGGCTTCCAGGGTTATGGTGCGCGTTATCGGTGTGCCCAGTTGTAGCTGGCTGGTGGCTGGTTGTAATTGCTCGTTGAGGCGTACCGCGCTGGCGGGTAACCACTCGGAAAGCTCGCCGGCGGCTGGTGGCAAGATATCGATAGTCAGAGGCGAGCTCGAACTGCGCACCACGCGCCCGCTCAGACCCAAGCGCGAATTGGCGCGCATCGTGCCTTGGAAGCGCACCGCTGGTATAGTCAAGCTGCCGACGCTTTGCGGATACAACACGTACTCGCGCTCAACAACCTCGCCGTTGCCGCTGCGATAGCGCGACTCGTCGATGAGCTCGACTTGGGCTTGGTCGACGTTCAAATCCGACAACTGACCCTGCGCTAATTCGCCGCTAAATCTAAGCTTTAGAGTCAGCGGAATTTCCTGGAATACATAGGCGCTGCTCAAAGGCGAGCTCAGCTCGACCTCGGCGACTTTAGCGCTACCTACCGCCTCTGGGGCTATTTCGATGGCGATAGCTTGCGAGCGATCGCCTTGCAGCTCCAAGGGTGGGATAAGCACCGTGCCAGTCTCCAGCGCTATCAAGCTTAGGCTGAGCTCGTAACTGGCGCTACGTCTACCGTTGATGATCTGAATATTCTGCCGCGTCGAGCGCGATATGACCTCCAGCTCCACTGGCAACGAGCTCAAGTCAATCTGATCGGGCGAAACCTTATCGCTGGTAATCTTGAGGTTCAGGCTTTCGTTGACCCGCACCTGCGTGCGGTCAGCCTCGACCCGCAAATCTGCTTGAAGCCCAGCAGCAGCGAGCACCAGAGACAGCGCCAGCGTCTTAGCTAAAGTCATATGAGGTTAAGGCGGTAAATTAGGCGGGTATAGATGCGAACTGGGGGACACCAGCGGCGGCAATTCTACTTTAGTAGAATCAATGATATAAGTGCTTTCATGCAAAGGTCTCATGTTATTAATTGATCTCGATAATCGGCGCCGCAGTGGCAGGCAAACGCTCCAGCGCTTGCAGCAATTGCTGGGTCAATTCGGCGACGATGGCTTGCTTATGGTCGAGCTTGGGGATGATGGGAATGCTCGCCAGCAGAGGCAATTCGTACTGGGCGCAGAGCTCGTGTACTGCGGCATCGCCGAAGATACGCGTGTCTTGCTGGCAGTGGCCGCAGCGGAAATAGCTCATGTTTTCCACCAGCCCAGCTATCGGCACTTTGACTTTATTGAGCATTTCTATGCCTTTGCGCGCGTCGAGTAGGCTCAATTGCTCGGCGGTGGTGATTACTATTGCTGCGGTGATCGGCGCGCGCTGCGCAAAGCTCAGGTGGATATCGCCAGTGCCTGGAGGCGTATCGACCAGCAAATAATCGAGCTCGCCCCAGTCGCTCTGCTCGAGCATCTGCAATAGCGCCGAGGTCGCCATCGGCCCGCGCCATATTACTGGGGTTTGCTCCGATGGCAGCAGCAAAGCCATCGACATCAGGCGCAAGCTCTGCACCGACACTGGCGTCAAGCGCTTGCCATCTGGGCTTTGTACACGCTTGTCGCCGCAACCGAGCAATTGCGCGCAGCTCGGACCGTAGACGTCAGCGTCGAGCAAGCCGACGCGTTTGCCCGCAGCCGCCAAGCTCAACGCTAGATTTACTGCCACCGTGGATTTGCCAACTCCGCCTTTGGCGGAGGTGATGGCTATTAATTGCTGCACTCCAGCTAGAGGCGCTACTGGCATAGGATTGATTCAAACTATTAATAAAGACCCGTTCGCTCAAGCAAACTCCAGCGAATTCTATCGGGCTCTGCTGCTCACATCTAATAAAATTCCTCAGCTCTGCCTAAGGCTTACTAACTGATGCGAATCTTACTAGCCAACCCGCGCGGCTTTTGCGCTGGCGTCGATAGAGCTGTCGATATGGTCAACCTGGCGCTGCAAATCCACGGCGCGCCAGTGTACGTACGCCACGAGATAGTCCATAACCGCTACGTGGTCGACGATTTACGCGGTCGCGGCGCTATCTTCGTTAAAGACACCGACGACATCCCCGCAGGTGGCATTGCCATCTTCAGCGCCCACGGCGTCGCCCGCAGCGTGCACCAGGCAGCGCAGGCGCGCGGTCTGCAGTTATTCGATGCCACCTGCCCACTAGTGGCGAAGGTGCACGTCGAGGTACGCAAGCTCTCCCAAGCCGGCTACGATTGCGTGCTCATTGGCCACTCTGGGCATCCCGAGGTCGAGGGCACGATGGGGCAATACGATACTAGCCAGGGTGGCAACATTCACCTGGTTGAAACAAGCTCCGACATCATCGCGCTCGAAGTCCGCGACCCAAACAAAGTCGGCTTTGTAACGCAAACAACGCTCTCGGTGGACGACACCCGCGCCCTCATCCAAGAGCTGCTGCAGCGCTACCCCAAGGCCCAAGCCCCGAAAAAAGAGGACATCTGCTACGCCACCCAAAACCGCCAGGACGCAGTACGCGCTCTAGCAGCAGAAGTGCAATTGCTGCTAGTGGTCGGCTCGCGCAATAGCTCTAATTCCAACCGCCTGCGCGAGCTCGCCGAACGCTGCGGCTGCCGCTCTTATTTAATCGACCGCGCCGCCGACATCGACCCTGAATGGCTAGCAAAGGTATCGGCAGTTGGTATAACAGCTGGCGCCTCGGCGCCGGAGCTGATAGTGCAGCAAGTAGTGCAAGCTCTCCAGCAGCGAGTCGGCGGCGAGGTCGAAGAATTCGACGGAGTTCGCGAAACCGTCAGCTTTCCCATCCCGCGCGAACTACGCCTACAAGCCGTTTAATCAAGCACAAAAAATAACAGCCATGAAAAAAGATTTAATCCTCGCCCTCGACCAAGGCACCACCAGCTCGCGCGCCATCGTCTTCGATAGCCAGGGCAACATCCACGCTAGCTGCGCGCAAGAATTCCCCCAGCACTTCCCGCAATCGGGCTGGGTCGAGCACGAAGTCGAAGACATCTGGCAAAGCTCAGTACAGGTTCTACGGCAAGTCCTGCAGCAAGTCGACCCGCAGCGCGTCGCTGGCCTCGGCATCAGCAATCAGCGCGAAACCACCTTACTCTGGGAACGCGCCACCATGCAGCCAGTCGCGCGCGCCATAGTTTGGCAAGATCGTCGCACCGCCGCGCTCTGCGAGCAGATCAGCGCCGCCGACCAGAGACTCATCCAAGAGCGCACCGGCCTCTTAACCGATCCCTATTTCTGCGCCAGCAAAATAGCCTGGTTGTTGCAAGAGCACGATCTCTACCAGCGCGCGCGCAGCGGCGAGCTGGCTTTTGGCACCGTCGAAAGCTACCTCATCCAGCGCTTTAGCGGCGGCAGCGTTCACATCAGCGACATCACCAATTGCTCGCGCACCATGCTTTTCGATATCCACGATTGCGCCTTCTCCGAGCGCCTCTGCAAAATCTGGGATATCCCCATGGAGCTACTACCGAGCGTTTGCGCTAATAGCGGCGAACTCGCCGTCGCTCGCCAAGACATCCTCGGCGTCGAATTACCCATACTCTCCGCAGTCGGCGACCAGCAAGCCGCGCTCATCGGTCAAGCCTGCACCAAAGCCGGCATGGTGAAAAGCACCTACGGCACCGGTGCCTTCTTACTGATGCACACCGGCGCTAGAGCCCGCGCCTCGAGCAACAAACTCCTCAGCACCATCGCCTACCAAATCGGCAGCGACGTCCATTACGCGCTCGAAGGCTCGATCTTCCAAGCTGGCACGGTGGTCAAATGGCTGGTGGAAGAACTACAGCTAGCAGATAGCCCCGCGCAATGCGGCGACTTGGCAGCTTCTTTAGAAGATAACGGTGGCGTCTACCTCGTCCCCGCCTTCACCGGCCTCGGCGCTCCGTGGTGGAACGCGCACGCGCGCGGCCTTATCCACGGCCTCACGCGCGGCTCAAGCCGCGCCCACATAGTGCGCGCTGGGCTCGAAGCCATCGCCTACCAGACCCACGACCTGATAGCGGCGATGGCTGCTGATTCTGGCTATGAACTGCACAGCCTACGCGTCGACGGCGGTGTCAGCGCCAACGATTGGCTCTTGCAATTCCTGGCCGACACCTGCGCTTGCACGGTCGATAGACCGAAAGTCATCGAAACCACCGCCCTCGGCGCCGCAGCCCTCGCCGCCTTAGCCGCTGGACTCATCGACTCCGTCGCCGACATCGACAACATGCGCCAAAGCTCGGCGCGCTTCACCAGCTCGATGCCCACCGAGCAACGCCAGCAAAGCCTTGCAGGCTGGAGCAACGCCATTCAGCGCGCTCTATAATGCTCGGCTACGCGGCACAATAACAACAAACCATGGCCAAATTTGAAGAAAACTTGCTGGCGTTGCTGCTGGGGTTAATGACCCTGGTTACCTTCGCCAATGTCGTGGCGCGCTACGTCTTCAATTCCAACATCCTCTGGGCGCTGGAGCTCACGGTGTACCTGTTCGCTTGGATGGTGCTCCTGGGCGCTTCCTACGCCGTCAAGGTCGGCGCGCACTTGGGCGTCGACGTAGTCATCAACGCCGTCAGCCCGCGCCTGCGGCGGACGCTGGGGTTAATCTCGGTGGCAGTTTGCCTGGCATTCGCTTTCTTGCTGCTCAAAGGCTCCTGGGATTATTGGGCTAATTTTGCCAACTTGCCGGGCACCGAGGGCCGTTGGCTACCCTCGGGCTTTGAGGAACGCTTCCTCGCCAAGGGTTGGTACGAGGTCAACGACATTCCCCTGCCCGAAGTTTTACGCTTCCTCGAAGACCTGTTCAACGAAGGCGAGCCCTACGAGAAGATCCCGCGCTTCATCCCGTATGCGGTCTTGCCGCTATCGATGGCATTGTTGCTCTGGCGCTTTGGTCAAGCCGGCTGGCGGATGTTGCGTGGCGACGTTGATAGATTAGTAGCGGGGCACGAAGTCGAAGACACAGCACCAGTGGAGACCTAAGCGAGATGGAAGTAGCAATCTTATTTCTCATGGTGATCGGCTTATTGCTGACCGGCGTGCCCATAGCCGTGGCGCTGGGAATATCCTCGGTAAGTTTCTTGTTGCTGCATTCCGATAGCTCGCTGGCATCGGTGGCGCAAACCTTATTCTCGGCCTTCGAAGGCCATTACACGCTGCTGGCGATCCCCTTCTTCATCCTCGCCTCCAGCTTTATGTCCACTGGCGGCGTCGCCAAGCGCATCATCCGCTTCTCCATAGCCTGCGTCGGTCATTTCCCCGGCGGCTTGGCTATAGCCGGCGTTTTCGCTTGTATGCTGTTCGCCGCGCTTTCGGGTTCGTCTCCAGCCACAGTGGTTGCCATCGGCAGCATCGTCATCGCTGGGATGCGCCAAGTCGGCTACAGCAAAGAATTTGCCGCTGGCATCATTTGTAACGCCGGCACGCTGGGCATCTTGATCCCACCGTCGATCGTGATGGTGGTGTACGCGGCAGCAGTCGAAGTCTCGGTGGGGCGGATGTTCCTCGCTGGAGTTATCCCTGGATTACTCGCGGGGCTGATGCTGATGGGTGGCATTTACATTGTCGCGCGCTGGAAAAAGCTCCCCAAAGGCGAATGGCAAGGCTGGGGCGAAGTCCTGAGCTCGGCGCGCGCCGCCGGCTGGGGGCTGTTTCTAATAGTTATCATCTTGGGTGGCATTTACGGCGGCATCTTCACGCCCACAGAAGCTGCTGCAGTCGCAGCGGTGTACGCCTTCGTCATATCGATCTTTGTCTACCGCGATATGGGGCCGCTAGCGGCGAGCGACGGTGATAAGCGTGTCGGCCTGTGGGCGCGTCCGCAAGCCCTACTCACCGCCTTCTGGCACGAAGACACGCGCAAGACGCTGCTCGAAGCTGGCAAGTTGAGCGTAACGCTGATGTTCATCATCGCCAACGCGCTGATATTGAAGCACGTACTCACCGACGAGCAAATACCGCAGCAGATCGCCGCCGCCATGCTCGACGCTGGTTTTGGGCCAGTGCTGTTCTTGATCATGGTCAATCTGATCCTGCTCATCGGCGGACAGTTCATGGAGCCTTCGGGCTTGATCGTCATCGTTGCGCCGCTGGTGTTTCCTATCGCAGTGCAAATGGGCATCGACCCCATCCACCTTGGCATTATCATGGTCGTCAATATGGAGATCGGCATGATCACGCCGCCGGTGGGTTTGAATTTGTTTGTAACCTCGGGCGTCGCCGGAATGCCAGTGCTCGAAGTCGTGCGCGCAGCGCTACCTTGGGTATCGATCTTGTTCGTATTCCTAATCCTGGTAACCTACGTCCCCTGGATCTCCACCGCCCTCCCGCACGCGGTTATGGGACCAGAGCTGATAACTAATTAAATTTCAACTAAACAACAAGGAGAACAACAATGTTCAACAAAAGCTTCCTCACAGCCCTGCTGCTAGCATTACTTTCCAGCACTGTATCGGCTGAAACCATCCGCTGGGCCGCTGCTGGCGATTCGCTGACTCTCGATCCGCACGCGCAAAACGAGGGCCCGACTCACACCCTCGCGCACCAAATCTACGATGGCCTGCTGCAGCGCGATATGTCTGGCGCCATCATCCCGTCGCTCGCCACTAGCTGGGCAGCGTTGCCTGATAATCCCAACGTTTGGCGCTTCAACTTGCGCCGTGGCGTGAGTTTCCATGACGGCGCCGCATTCGATTCCGAAGACGTGGTGTTCTCGCTCAACCGCGCCCGCGCTGCAGGCTCGGATATGAAAGAGCTGCTGTCCTCCATCAAAGAGGTGCGCGCGGTCAATAAATACACCGTCGACGTCGAGACCAACGGCGCCAACCCGCTGCTGGTGAATAACCTCACCAATATGTTCATGATGGATAAAGGCTGGGCTGAGGCCAACGACGTTATCAACCCACACAACGTCGCCGAAGGCGAGACCAACTACGCCACCATGAACACCAACGGCACCGGCGCCTTCATGCTCGTCAGCCGCGCGGTCGACGAGCGCACCGTGCTCACCGCCAATCCCAACTACTGGGGCAAAAGCATCTATCCCAGCCAGGTAACCGAGGTCATTTTCACCCCCATCCAGTCCGCTGCCACCCGCGTCGCCGCGCTGCTTTCGGGTGAAGTCGACCTGATACTCGATCTGCCGACCCAGGACCTAAACCGCGTCCGCAACGCCGCTGGGCTGCAAGTCGCGACCGCAGCGCAGAACCGCGTTATCTTCTTTGGCGTTAATAATGCCGAGGGTCCTACTGCTGACGTCCGCGTCCGTCGCGCTATGAATATCGCCATCAACCGCGCCGCCATCAAGCAAGTCGTGATGCGCGGTCAATCAGACCCCACTGGCGTGATCATGCCGCCCTTCGTCAACGGCTGGACTGAAGAGCTCAACGTCTATCCGGATTATGACGTTGCCGCTGCCCGCGAGCTTATGGCTGCTGCTGGTCACGCCGACGGCTTTGCTATCACACTCAATTGCCCCAACGATCGCTACATCAACGACGAAGCAATCTGCCAGGCCGCTGTTGGCATGATGGGGCAGATCGGCATCGACGTAACGCTCGACGCCAAGCCCAAAGCCCAGCACTTCCCCTACATTAAAGGCGGCGATTCGGATTTCTACATGCTCGGCTGGGGCGTGCCCACCTTCGATTCGCACTACATCTTCAACTTCCTGGTGCACAGCCAAACCGGCGACCGCGGCTCCTGGAACCCCACTGGCTTCTCTGATGCTGCAGTCGACGCTATGATCGTCAGCCTCGAATCCGAGACCGACCTCGCCAAGCGCGACGCCACCATCGCCAGGATCTGGGCGCGCATCCAAGACGACCAGCTCTACCTCCCCATCCACAACCAAGTGCTGAATTGGGGCATGAAAGCCAACATCGACTTCGCCGTCCAACCGGAAAACCAACCGCACTTCCAGTTCTTGAAGTTTAACTAGAGCACTTTGGCGTAATCATAATTGGCTGGGAGAGGGTAACTCTCCCAGTCAGATTACCATGCTCCCAATCATCCTCCGCCGCCTGGCACAAGCCATCTTTGTGCTCTTCTTTGTCGCGTTCATTTCCTTTCTCATCTTTCGCTACGTCGGCAATCCAGTCGATAGTCTGCTCGGCCAAGAAGCCACCATCGATCAACGCGCCCAGCTCGAAGAAGCACTGGGACTCAATGACCCCATCTACTCGCAATACTTCTCATTCGTTTGGCGCGCCTTGCAATTCGACTTTGGCAATTCCTATCGTGGCGCCTTGCCAGTATCCGAGCTCATAGCCTCGCGCCTGCCCGCCACTCTGGAGCTCGCGCTGGTCTCCGCCAGCTTCGCCATGATCTTCGGCATTCTCACTGGCATTTACACCGCTATTAACAAACGCGGCTGGTTCGCCAATTTTATTTTGTCGTCGTCGCTGATTGGCATATCCTTACCGACCTTTCTCATCGGCGTCTTACTCATTTGGATTTTCGCCGTTGAATTGCAATGGCTGCCGTCCTTTGGCCGCGGCGAAGTCGTCGACCTGGGATGGTGGAGCACCGGCTTTCTCACCGTCTCTGGGCTCAAATCGCTCGTGCTGCCCAGCATTACGCTCGGTCTATACCAGCTCACGCTCATAATGCGCTTGACGCGCTCGGAAATGCTCGAAGTCTTGCGCCAGGACTACATCAAGTTCGCCTTCGCGCGCGGCCTGAGCACGCGCCAAGTGCACTTCGGCCACGCATTGCCCAATACCCTCATCCCAGTCGTAACCATCGCCGGCCTCCAGCTCGGCTCCATAGTCGCCTTTGCCATCATCACCGAGTCGGTATTCCAATGGCCTGGGGTTGGGCTGTTGTTCATTAACTCAGTTTACTTTGTCGATATCCCAGTAATGAGCGCCTACCTGTTATTAGTCGGGACGTTATTCGTCATTATCAATTTATTCGTCGATTTGCTCTACTTAGCAATTGACCCGCGCTTGCGCACCAGCAGCCTAAGCCCAGCAACATGAATCGCTTCTTAGACTCCGACTTCTTCTTCGCATTCAAGCACTCGACGGTAGCAGTGGTCTCATTCGTCATCGTCACTCTGCTCATCTTCGCCGCCGTGCTCGCCAGTTGGCTGGCGCCGACTAACCCCTTCGACCCTGGCAGCCTCAACCTTATGAATGGCTTCACGCCACCGCTGCAGCCCAACGCCTTCACCGGCGAAACCTTCTTACTCGGCGCCGACGACCAAGGCCGCGACCTGTTCTCAGCCATCCTTTACGGCCTGCGCGTCTCGCTATTTGTCGGCATCATGGCGGTGCTATTCGCCATGGTGCTCGGCGTCGTGCTCGGGCTCATCGCTGGCTACTCCGGCGGCTGGGCTGATAGCTGCATCATGCGCGTCGCCGATGTCCAGATGTCGTTCCCGTCTATCCTCATCGCCATGCTCATCTTCGGCGTCGCCAAAGGCATCCTGCCGCAAG
Source organism: Gammaproteobacteria bacterium (assembly GCA_965229495.1). Classification (GTDB taxonomy): domain Bacteria; phylum Pseudomonadota; class Gammaproteobacteria; order CBDBNL01. The sequence continues at coordinate 1,338,359 of OZ245880.1, read as the reverse complement.
AGCTGCGCAACGAAATGGCGATCACCGTGCTCATCCTGTCGATAGGCCTCTCCGAATGGGTGCCCTTCGCGCGCACCGTGCGCGGCTCGACCATGGTCGAAAAAGAAAAGGAATACGTCGCCGCTGCCCAGCTCATCGGCCTGCGCCGCTGGCAAATCATGTACCGCCACATCCTGCCCAACGTCCTCAGCCCGGTGCTGGTAATCGCCACCATCACCCTGGCGCTGGCGATCATCGCCGAAGCCACGCTCTCCTTCCTCGGCGTCGGCGCGCCGCGCACCGAACCCAGCCTGGGCACGCTCATCCGCATCGGTCAGGACTTCCTGTTCTCCGGCGAATGGTGGATATTGTTCTTCCCGGCGCTAACTCTCCTAGCGCTAGCGCTCTCGGTCAATCTACTGGGCGATTGGTTGCGCGATACCCTCAACCCGCGGCTGAAATAATGCCCGCGCTGCTCGAAGTTCAAAATCTCAGCGTCAGCTTCAAGACTCGGCGCGGCGAGCTCACTGCAGTCGACGACCTATCTCTTAGCATCAACAAAGGCGAAATACTCGGCCTGGTGGGCGAATCCGGCGCTGGCAAATCCATGACAGGCTCGGCGATCATCGGCCTCATAGACCCGCCCGGCCGAATATCCGCAGGCGCCATCTATCTGCACGGCCAGCGTGTTGACCACGCCGCCGCGCGCTTGCGCGGCAAAAGCGTCGGCATGATCTTCCAAGACCCGCTCACCAGCCTGAATCCGCTGCGCAGCATCGGCAGCCAGCTCGTCGAAACCATACTTACGCACCTGCCCCTGAGCTCCACTCAAGCCGTCGAGCTCGCGCACAGCACCCTCAATGAGGTCGGCATCGACCCCGATAGATTTAACTCCTACCCACACATGTTCTCCGGTGGCATGCGCCAGCGCGTCGTCATCGCCCTCGCCATAGTCACCAACCCCGAGCTCATAATCGCCGATGAACCCACCACCGCGCTCGACGTCTCGGTGCAAGCGCAAATCCTCGAGCTCTTGCAGCGCCTGTGCCGCAGCCGCGGCTCGGCGGTATTGCTCATCACGCATGATATGGGCGTCATCGCCGAAGTAACTGACCGCGTCGCCGTGCTCTACGCCGGCCGCCTCATGGAAATCGGCCCGACCAAATCGGTGCTCACCGAGCCCCAACACCCTTACACCCAAGGTCTCATGGCGTCCACACCCTCGGTAGACCCGGGGATGCTCGACCAAATGCTCTACCAAATCCCTGGCGCCATGCCCAAGCTCGACGCCTTACCCACCGGCTGCGCCTACCATCCGCGCTGCGAACACGCCTCCGAGCGCTGCCGCCAGCGCCGCCCCGAACTCTTCGCCAACAGGGTCGCCTGCTGGCTGGCGCAAGCGCAGGGAGCCACGAGTTGAGCTTCGTCCAAGTCCAAGGGCTCTCGCGCCGCTTTGACCTTTCCGAGCCCTGGCTGGCGCGCCTGCTTAGCGGCAAACAGCGCCGCCTGCTCACCGCAGTTGACAACGTTAGCTTCAGCATCGAGCGCGGCAGCACCTACGCCCTAGTCGGCGAAAGCGGTTCCGGCAAATCCACCATCGCGCGCATGGTCGTCGGCCTGCTGCCACCCTCGGCTGGCAGCGTCAGCATTGATGGTGTCAACCTCGCCGACCCCAAGCTCAGCGCCCAGCAAAAGCGCCAGTTGCGCCATCGCCTGCAAATGGTCTTCCAATCGCCCTACGCCAGCTTAAACCCGCGCTGGCGCGTGCGCGACATCCTGCTCGAACCCATCAAAGTCTTCCAACTCGTCGAAGGCAAAGCCGCGCAACTGGCGCGGGTAGGGCAATTACTAGACCAAGTCGGCCTCAGCGCTCACGACGGCGCCAAATACCCGCACGAATTTTCCGGCGGCCAAAGGCAACGCATCTCCATCGCCCGCGCGCTAGCTTCTAATCCCGACGTCATCATCTGCGATGAACCCACCTCCGCGCTCGACGTCTCAGTCCAAGCCCAGGTTCTTAACCTGCTAAAAACTCTGCAGCAAGAATTTCAACTCACCTACCTCTTTATCTCGCACGACCTCGCCGTCGTCTCCACCATCGCCAACCAAGTCGGCGTCCTCAACCAAGGCCAACTCATAGAAGAACAAAGCGCCCACGAACTCTTCACCAACCCCCAAGCCGCCTACACCCGCAAACTCCTCACCTCCGCCCCCAAAGTCTTCTAAACCCTGGGAGCGCGCCGTCTCCCGCCCGCCGGATCAGCCAAACACGTTAAATGTCGATGATGTCGGTTATGATATTAGCTGTCATGTCTTAATGAGAGTTTTGCATAACTTGAGACCGCGTGCAAAAAACGGAGATTTTTGTTCTTAAGCTCAGCAGCAAAGCGCAGTTTATTCAATAGTAAATGAGCATTTGCGAACAACGCTGGGGGCAAAAAGATGCCTTTTTGCAAAGGTCTCTTAATATCTCATTTCATTTCTCACATCCAGCCTAAACCCAGCTTATGCAATACCGAAAATTATTTAACCGCTGCATTAGCGAGATTGGTATAGGAACCTGGCAACTGGGCAGCTCCGAATGGGGCGATATTAGCCGCCAGCAAGCGCATTCGATTCTCGGCGCCGCCTTGGACAGCGGCATCAATTTTATCGACACCGCAGATGTCTACGGCGCGGGACGCAGCGAAAGCCTGATCGGCGATTTTCTGCGCTCGCGCCGCGATCAGTGCTTTGTTGCCACCAAGCTCGGGCGCCTGCACGGCTATCCTGATGGCTATAGCTACCAGCAATTCGCCAGCGATATCGACGACAGCCTGCGTCGGCTGCAGGTCGAGCAGCTGGATTTGGTGCAGCTACATTGCTTGCCCGATGCTGCTCTGCAAGCTGGTGAGGTTTTTACTTGGCTTAAGCGTTTGCAGCAAGCTGGCAAGATTCGCCACTGGGGAGCTTCGGTAGAAAGCGACGATCAAGCCTTGCTGTGTTTGCAGCAACCAGGCTTGGCGTCCTTGCAAATAATCTTCAATGTTTTTCGCCAAAAGCCCGCAACCACAGTATTCGCACGCGCGCAGCAGCAAGGAGTCGCCCTGATAATTCGCCTGCCTTTGAATAGCGGTATGCTCAGTGGTAAGTTCAGCTCAGCGAGCACATTCCCCGAGCAAGATCACCGTAATTTCAATAAAGACGGCGAGCATTTCAATGTTGGCGAGACCTTTGGCGGTATCAAGTTTGGCACTGGCTTGCAGCTCGTCGACCAGTTACGACCCCTAATTCCCGAAGGCATGAGCATGGTCGATTTTGCTCTGCGCTGGATTCTCGACTACCCTGAGGTTGGCGTAATCATCCCTGGCGCCAGCAAGCTAGAGCACGTAGCTGCTAATTGCCGCGCTAGTTCATTGCCTGAGCTTAAGCCCGCGCTCCACGCTCAGCTCAAAGACTTTTATCAACAACAAGTGCACGAGCGCATACGCGGGATTTATTGATCAGCGTGGCGGCTCAAGGGAAAGATTGCTTAGTAGGTTTAGTTGAGGGCTTGTTGCAAGACTGGGATCACATTCACGATGATGACTATGACCAGCATCCACTTCACGAGCTTTAATTCGCCTTTGAGTTCGCCTTCGATACGGTCTATCTTATTCTCCAAGCGGTGGATGTCGCTTTTGCTCGCTAACTGGTTGGCATCCCATACGCTTTTGGCAGCGGCTTGGGCTTGGTTATCGGGAATGCCAGCGTCTTGCGGGGCTTTGTAAGGCTCTAGATGTATGGAGGACATGATTTTGCTCCTTCAGTTAAGATTAGTTTGGTTGTACTCAGATCAAGTTTTACTTAGCTAGAAATTAAGTGCGGTGCCACATCAGCTATCACACCGCCGGCAACGACTGCAGATTAGCCTCTTGCTCGTGGCGGGCGATGAGGCGTTGCAGGTAGGCTAGGGGGTGTTCGAGCGGGAGTTCGGGTTGGAGGATTCTGCCTTGGGCGCGGCAGGAGAAGCCAGTGGCGAGGTTGATGGCGTCGGCGTGCAGTTGCTGTTGCCAGTTGCGCTGGTAGAGCTGGAAGCTGCCTTCGCGGTGCTCGCGCAAATGGCCATAGAGCCCAGCGCGGCCGCAGCAGCCGACGTTGACGATTTCGAGCTCCAAGCCGAAGCGCTGGTAGAGTTTGCGCCAGCAAGCGCCGTCGTCCTGGCTGGCTTCGGTGCAATGCCGGAGCAAGCGCAAGGGCTCTGTTTGCTGCAAGGCCATGGTCGGCAGCTCTTGCTCCAGCAGCCAATGCGCGGGATGGTTGAGCACGCTGGCTCCAGCTAATTCCTGCCCGCGCAGAAAATAGAGCGCGCTCGGCTCCAGCACTAGCGCTGGCACTTCGGCTTCGCGCAAGCGCAACATTATCTGCTGGTTGACCTCCTCGCGCTCACTATGCGCGTGCAGCATCCCGAGCACGTGCGCTGCCTTACCGAGCGCTTTGAGCTGAAATACCCGCGGTTGCCAGTTCAGAGCGGCCAAGAGCTTGTACGCGGCTAGCAGCGGCTGGTTGTCGTAGGCGTTGAGGTAGGGGTCGGCGAGCAATACCACCGTGCGCTCGCTGCGGCTGGCGAGCATGAAGTGTAGCTGTTGCTCGCTGTATAAATCCTGGTTAAGTTTTTTCTGTAAAGGTTGGTCGAAGCTCGGGATGTCGACTAGTCCCAAGCCTTCCAAAGCTCGGCGCACCGCATAAGTATTGCTCAGCCAGTTGACCCAGTGCGCTGCTGGCGCCAGGCTGGTGGAGAGGCTTTCCAAGCGCGCTATCAGATGGTCGCGCCAGCGGCGGCGGTAGCGGCTATGGTAGATATGCAAAAAGGTGCTGCGAATATCGGGCACGCTCAATTGCACTGGGCAGGCGGAGGCGCAAGCCGAGCAACCCAAGCAGCCGTGCATGGCGTCGGCGACTTGATGGCTGAAATCGTGCTGGTGCTGCGAGCGCCGCAGCAGCGGCCAGCGCTTGTAGGCGTGCTTGATGTCGAAGTCGCGCAGCGATAATAGCCGCAGCCATTCGCGCATCAACGCCGCTCGGCCTTTGGGCGAATGCACGCGGTCGTGGGTTAATTGATACGAAGGGCACATTTGCGCCTCCAAGTTGCTACTAAAGCAAGCGCCGTTACCGTTGCAGCTAAAGACCTGCTCGAAATAACCACGGTTGCTGGGCATGACTTGGCGGTCGAAATCGATCTTCATCGGTACTTGGTCGATGCGCAAAAGCTCGGCGCCGCTGTCGCTTGGAGTGGCGACTTTGCCCGGGTTGAGTTGGTTGCGCGGGTCAAAATAAGCCTTGATGCGTTGCATCTGTTGATAGAGCCGCTCGCCAAAATAATCGCGCGCGTACTCGCTGCGTACCCCCTTGCCGTGCTCGCCCCAAAATATGCCGCCGTACTGCTGACAGAGCTGGTAAGCAAAATCGCTCATCGCGCGTAGCTGCTTGCGATAATCACCCGAGCGCGTGTCGAGGGCTGGGCGCAGGTGCAAGCAGCCAGCGTCGATATGACCGTAGATGCCGTAGCTCAGATTCTGGGCTTTGAGATAGCCCTGCATTTCGAGCACGAAATCAGGGATCTTTTCTGGGGGCAAGGCGCAATCTTCGATGCCCGATATCGGCTGCCGATAAGAGTCGAGCCGACCGAGTACTCCCACCGCCTGCGCGCGCAAGCGCCAGATCACCTTGGCGCTGGCAGAGTCGGCGAAGTGATGATGGATGACGCGGATGTCGTCTTGCAAAACTTTGGCTAAAGCTCGCTGCTTGTTTTTCAGTTGCGCTGGGCTACTGGCGCTGAGCTCGACGCAGTTGATACCGCCCAAGCTGCCGCGCTGCGTGGGTAGTAGTTCGCCCAAGCGCTCGGCTAGGGGTGTTTGCAGGCTCAACTGCACCAGAGTTTTATCCATGGTCTCGATGGCGTCGGGGCGCAGCGCGCGTAACTCGACCCCCGAGCATAGAGTGTGGTAAAAATCCTCGTAGGCGATGACGCAAACGCTGGTGTGCTTGGGGATGGGCACCAAGCGGAGTTTGATCTTGCTGAGCACGCCCAAGCTGCCCTCGGCGCCGGCGATCAGTTTCAGCGGTCGAATGCTACGCCCGCGTACCATCTGCTGCAGGTTGTAACCAGTGGCTTCGCGGTTGAGTTCGGGGAAACGCTGGAAGATCTCGGCTCGGTGCTTTTGCTGGATGTTGTGCAGTAATTGGCTAAGCTGATAATGCTCGCCCTCGATGTCAATATCGTCGAGCTTCCATTCGCGTAGCTGCCAGACCTTGCCACCTACTCCTATCATCTCGGCTTCGAGCAAATGATCCGAGCATTTGCCGTAAACGCATGAGCCCTTGCCGCTGGCGTCGGTATTGACCATGCCGCCGATGGTGGCTCTATCGGCAGTTGATAGCGAGGGTCCGAATTTCAACCCGTGCTCGCCAGCAGCGGCGTTGAGCTCTTGCAGGGTAACCCCAGGCTCGACGACGGCGTAGGCTTCTTCGGGATTAAGCTCGAGTATTTTGTTCAAGCTCACGCTGGTGTCGAGCACGCAGCCTGCGCTCAAGGCTTGGGCATTGGTGCCAGTGCCGCCGCCGCGCGCGGTCAGTTGTAGCTGGACAAAATCCGGGTGTTGCAGCAGCCGCATCGCCACCACGACGTCGTTAGTATTCGCAGGTTTGAGTATTAGCTGCGGCGCGATTTGGTAGACGCTGTTGTCATTAGCGTACGCCAAGCGGCTGCTGAAATCGTCGACTATGCTACCGCTGAAGTCTTGCCGAGCCAGCTCGCGCGCGTAGTTATGGTAAAGCCGAGACGAGGTAAACTCTGAGTCGAGCGCGGGCAGGAAAGCGGTAGGCATGGCAAGCTAGTGTCCAACTGCCAACTTCGCAGCCGCTGCTTTTCTCTCGGCGACGCGCGTGCGCACCGAAGCCACCAGGTGCTGCACCAAGTCGTCGTTGCTGACTTTGCCAGCGATGCGCCCGCTGCTATAAATCAAATTCGCTGGGCTGCCGCCAGTGATGCCGAATTCGCTGGCTTTGGCCTCGCCGGGACCGTTGACCACGCAGCCGATGATCGCCAGCTCCATTGGCTCGTTGACGTCTTCGAGTTGCTCTTCGACCGCGTTCACCACCGAGATGACGTCGAAGTTCTGCCGCGAGCAACCCGGGCAGGCGGTGATGTTGACTCCGCGCTGGCGCAAACCCAGGGCCTTGAGAATATCCCAGCCGACTTTAATCTCTTGCACTGGATCCGCCGCCAGCGACACGCGCAGAGTGTCGCCGATACCCTCTATCAGCAATAGCCCTAAGCCCATCGCCGATTTCACCGAGCCATTGCGCAGGCCGCCAGCTTCGGTGATGCCGAGGTGTAGCGGTTGCTCGATCTCGCGCGCCAACAGCCGATAAGCGCTGATCGCCATGCCGACGCTGGAGGCTTTGACGCTGACTTTGAAATCCTGGAAATCAGCGCGCAGCAGATGGTCGATATGCCGAAGCGCCGATTCCACCAAAGCCTCGGGCGTTGGTTCGCCGTACTTCACTTGCAAGTCTTTTTCCAAGGAACCGGCGTTGACGCCGACGCGAATTGGCACGTCGTTAGCGCGCGCGGCGTCGATCACCGCGCGCACGCGATCCGGTCGACCAATATTCCCCGGGTTGACGCGCAAGCAATCGGCGCAATCGGCGACTTCCAGCGCCATTTTGTAGTCGAAGTGAATATCCGCCACTAGCGGCAACGGCGATTGCTTTGCGATGGCGCGAAAGGCTTGGGCAGCGTCGGCGTCGGGCACCGAGACGCGCACGATGTCGGCGCCAGCGTCGGCGAGGGCTTGCACTTGCGCGCTGGTAGCAGCGACGTCGGTGGTCAGCGTGTTGGTCATGCTCTGCACGCTGATGGGTGCATCGCCGCCCACTAGCACCGAGCCGACGCGAATCTGGCGGCTAACTCGGCGCTCGATGGGCAGTTGGTAGTACATGGTTTCTCAAGACGCTTGGGATTGCGCTAGGCCTGTATCGACTTCATCACCCGCTGCACCGCTGGTAGCTCTTGCATAGCCTGGAAGTGCGCGTCGACTTTGGGGAAGTCTTTAATGTCGACGCTATCGCCCTCCAGCCAGCAGGAAATTGTGAACAGATAGGGATCGCACATGCTGAAGCTATCGCCAAAAACCCAAGGCCCTTGCAGCATCTCGTCGTTGATCAGTTGGTAGCATTCCCTCATGCTGGTGGGCACCTTGGCTTGCATGGACTTGATGGCCGCAGCATCGTCGCTCCAGCGCTCGCCGCGCAAGCGGTGCGCGTGCGCCACGTGCACGGTCGAGCACAGATAGCTATTGAAGGCTTGCATTTGCGCCAGCAGGAAGGGATCGTCGCTGGGCGCCAGCTTCGCTTCCGGATATTTCTGGGCGATAAAGGTTAGGATCGCTGGGGTTTCGGTGAGGATGCCTTGCTCGGTCACCAGCGCTGGCACTCGAGCTTTGGGGTTGACAGCCAGGTATTCGGCAGATTTCTGCGCGCCGTCAGCAAAGCTGATTTTCATTGCTTGGTATTGCGCGCCGACTTGCTCCAGAGCAATATGGCTGGCGAGGGAGCAGCTCCCGGGGGCGTAGTAGAAAGTGTACATAGTTGTTTAAATGGTTGATTTAGAGTTGAGAGCGGCGCAGTACCATCACTGGCAAAGCCAATAGTAATAACATCGCCACTGCCACCGCCGACGCTACCGGCCAATCGCGATTGGAGAAAAATTCGTCCCAGAGCACGCGCCCTATCATCAGGGTGTCGGGCCCCCCGAGCAAGGCCGGTATAACAAACTCGCCCACAGCCGGAATGAATACCAGCATGGAGCCGGCGATTATCCCCGGCAAAGCCAGCGGCACGGTGATGGTAGCAAAGCAAATTATAGGCCGTGCGCCCAAATCGGCAGCGGCTTCGAGCAAACTTGTGTCGAGCTTCACCAGATTAGCGTACAGCGGCAAAACCATAAAGGGCAGATAGGTGTAGACGATGCCCACGTAGACGGCGAAATCGGTCTGTAACATCACTATGGGCTCGTCGATGAGTCCCAAGCTCAGCAGCGCGTTATTGATGACGCCGTTGTTCTTCAAAAAGCCGATCCAAGCGTAGACCCGCAGCAGAAAGGAAGTCCAAAAGGGCAGGATCACCAGCATCAGCAGAATGTTACGCCAGCGGTCGTCAGCGCGCGCGATGTAGTACGCCATGGGAAAGGCTACTACCAGGGTTATGAGCGTGGCAACAAAGGCTATTTTTACGCTGCTCAGGTAGGCGCTCAAGTACAGGTTATCCTGCCAGAGATAGAAGTAATTACCTAAGTTGAAGCGTAGCAGCAACCTACCCTCGCCACCATCCCAATCCAGCAGGGGCGCGTAGGGCGGCATGGCGAGCAGAGCTTCCGATAGCGATATTTTTACCACCACCAAAAACGGCACCAGGAAAAACAGCAACAGCCACAAGGTCGGTACAGCGATTATCAGCGCGCGCCCAGATAGCCTGAGCTTGCGCACGCGCCCTAAGAGCCGACTACTCACGCCGTCAGCACCACGCCGGCGTCCTCGCCCCAGGAGATGTAGACTTGGTCTTCCCAGGTAATATCGTCGTTGACGTCGCGGGTGCTATTGCTGCGGGTAACGCGCACCAGCTTGGAGTTGGCGAGCTTGATCACGTACACCGAGCTATTGCCGACATAGGCGATATCCTCGACCACGCCGCTGGTGCAGTTATAGGCTTGATCGGGTTTGTCCTTGCCGATGCGAATTTTCTCTGGCCGCAGCGCGAACCAGAGCTGCTGATTGGGCAGACAACTAATACCATGCCCGACGTAAATCTCGCACTGCGCGTCGCTAGAGGCGATGCGCACGTGCGCCTCGCTGTAGGCGCGCACTTGACCGCCGAACATATTCACCGAGCCGATGAAGTTGGCGACAAAACGCGAATTGGGGAATTCGTAAATCTCGCGCGGCTCGCCGACTTGGGCGATCTTGCCCGCGTCCATCACGCCGATGCGCGTCGCGAGCGTCATCGCTTCCTCTTGGTCGTGGGTTACCACCACGAAAGTAATGCCGGTCTCCTCTTGGATATTCACCAGCTCGAATTGGGTTTCTTCGCGGAGTTTTTTATCAAGGGCGGCGAGAGGCTCGTCGAGCAATAGGAGTTTCGGGTTTTTCGCCAGGGCGCGCGCTAGCGCCACGCGCTGCTTTTGACCGCCAGAGAGCTGGCTGGGCTTGCGCCGAGCATAAGCCTCAAGCTGCACCAGGCGTAGCATCGCCACTACTCTATCGGCAATAGCGGCTTTCGCCATCCCCGCGCGCGCCAAGCCGTAAGCGATGTTGCGCTCGACGCTCATATGCGGGAACAGCGCGTACGACTGGAACATCATGTTGGTCGGGCGTCGGTAGGCGGGCACGCCGGCCATATCTTCGCCGTCGATAGTTATGCTGCCGCTGCTCAACTCCTCAAAGCCTGCCAGCATCCGCAGCAGAGTTGACTTACCGCAACCAGAGCCACCGAGTAGGCAAAAGAGCTCGCCTTGGTAAATATCCAGCGCAACCTTGTCGACAGCGACCACATCGCCAAAGCTCTTACTAACCGCGCTGATACGAACAAAGGGCTTGGCGTTGGGGTCCAGCCAAGGCTCGTAAGTATCGACCATCAATTCGCGGGTAGCAAACTCTCTGCCAAGTGCCGCCAGTAGGCGACGCCAGGCAGGATTATCTCGTCGTTGAAATCGTAGTGGCAGCTATGCAGGTCGGCGCTGGTGCCGTTACCGATCTTGGCGTAACAGCCCGGCTTGTGCTGCAGCATATAAGCGAAGTCCTCGCCGCCCAAGCTCGGCTCCATATCGGCGATAGCGCGGTCGGCGCCCAAGAGCTCGGTGGCGAGTTGGGCGCAGCGGGCACTGCTGTCGGCGTCGTTAATAGTTACTGGAAAGCTGCGCTGGTAATCGATCTCGGCGCTGAGGTCAAAAGTCTGGCAAACGCCCTCGATTATGGCGCGGATACGCACCTCGGTGGCGTCGCGCACGTCTTCGGCAAAGCTACGCACGGTGCCCACCAGGCGCGCGGTCTCGGGGATGACATTGGTGGCAGTGCCCGAATGGAATTGAGTAACGCTCACCACCAAGGGCGCGTTGGGGTTGGTGTTGCGGCTGACAATGCTTTGCAGAGCGCAGACCGCGTGCGCGCCGGCGACGATGGGGTCGATATTGACATGCGGGCGCGCCGCGTGGCCGCCGCGACCGGTGAAAGTAATATGGAACTCGTCCACTGCTGCCATAACCGCGCCGCTGGTGGCAGCGATATCGCCAGCAGGCACGTTCGGGAAATTATGCATCCCATAAACCGATTGCATCGGGTAGCGCTCGAACATACCCTCGCGTATCATCACGTCGGCGCCGCCACCGCCTTCCTCGGCGGGCTGGAATATGAAGTACACCGTGCCGTCGAAGCGCGCGTGATTCTTGATCTGATCGCAAGCCGCGAGCAACATCGCCATATGGCCGTCGTGACCGCAGGCGTGCATCTTGTCGGCGTGTTGCGATTTATAGCTGAGATCGTTGGCTTCGGTAATCGGCAGACCGTCGAGCTCGGTGCGCAGCCCGATAGCGCGCTCCGAATTGCCGCGCCGCACCCAGGCCACCAAGCCCGTGCCCGCCCAGCCGCTAGTGAATTCAACCCCCATATCCTGCAAGCGCTGGGCGACGTAAGCGCTAGTCTTATGCTCTTGAAAGCAGAGCTCGGGAATTTGATGCAGCTCGTGCCGCCAGCCGCGATAGCGTTCGAGCTCGGGTGTAATCGCCGCCGAGTATTTATGTAATAAGTCCACGTTCAGTTTCCGATATTGCAAAGAAAAACGCCGATGATTTTACTGAATACGCGGAGACCTTGAGCAGAGCTTGGGCTAGGCTAGCGGCTATATTGGCTAGTAAATATCTAGTCTAAATGAGATGTGGTTAAGCCGAGGCTAACTGAACTAAATAACGCTCGCGGGTGAGTTGGTAGACGGAGCAATCGTCGAGGCCGAAGCGGCGATGGTGCTGGAAGACGAAACCGAGACGCTCATAGAAATTATGCGCCCTAGTGTTGCTTTGCAGCGGGTCGACCAGCACCGCTTGCACTGCTGGCGGGGCGAAGCAGCGCGCCAAAGCCAGGCGCATCATGGCGCTGCCGTGCCCTTGGCGGAGCTTGTCGGCGACGCCGATCCAAATATCCAGCGCGCGCAAATTGTTCGGCACCTCGCCCCAGTAGCGCTGCTCTTCGAGCGCTGGGTCTATTATTTCGATGAAGCCGATGGGCTCGCCGTCGAGCTCGGCGATCAATTGCTCGCGCCAATCGAGCTCGCGCCCCAGCTCTTGCTGCCATCGCCAGTCGTCGTTAGGGTCGGCGGCGCGGACGTGCTCTTGCTCATCCCAAGAGCGCAGCAGAGCCAGGTCGGCGCGCGTCGCTGGACGCAGCTGGATGGACATTTTGTCGGGAGTGGATGATGGTCCACGATCTTAGGAACACCCGCCGTGTAAAAGTGAGCCCGTTAAGACTTAGCATTTGGGCAAAAGCCTAACCAAGCAGCGGAACTCAGACGGCAGCTAGGCGCGCCGAGTTGTGCTTGGTAGGAGGCGAGCGTTGCTCATCTATCCACTTGGGGCAGCAGATAACACATAAATTGCGACTAAATATTGCTTCTAAACCCGCCACGAGTAAATTTTTGGATACCATACGAGAATATATCCGACATGTCCTGTGGCATGGCGCATAAATTGTTGTTTTTATAACCTGTTCCCTTTGTTGGATGTGCTATCATGGTTATACTGCTGCTCGCCAGAGCGATATTTAGCATATGTTACATGCCTGCGTTGTAGTGAATTTTTATTAATGAGCCTTCATGTCAAGTAATTTTGTAGAAAAGGTTACAAGCTTTGTTATAGATACGAGCACAAAAGTTATAGCTGATACTGTTAGCAATGCTTCCATAAGTTATGGTGTAGCTGCGATACGTGATATTTTGAATCTTGGGAAACGTTTTAATTTGATAGTTTTTATGGGTACTACCGGCGTAGGTAAGACTACTCTGATAAAAAACTATTTGCAGGTGCGTGATGTTAAGGCACAAGAATCAACGAGAGAAGCTGAAAGTTATAACGCTAGCTACTTAGTGGAAGACCTCTTTGGCAATAAAAATGTTACTGATACGCGTAGACTCATGGTCCTAGATTTGCCAGGATCTAGAGCTGCGTTTGGAGATATTGATAGAGCGATAGATGATAAGCTAAATACTTTAAATATACAGAAAGATGAAGTTAAAGTTATATTAGTGCCAGTAGTTGGTGCTGGTTACAATACTACACTAAATGCAGAATTTCCAGATCGTCCAGAAGTAATAATACAGGATAGTGGCAAGCCAGATTTCGCCTCCATTTATAGAAGTAATCAGGTAGGCCATGAAAAAGATCTTCTGAAAGACATTCTTGAAAATACTATTTCTGACTATGTTTATAATATGGTTTCTGGTGTTATTTTAACTGTGAACAGGTGGGACTATCTTTACTGCTGCCAAGAAAAACCTGATGAAGAAATAGAGCGTCTATATGGAGAAAGTTCAGATTTGATGGAAATCATCACCAATCATGTTGCAAAAGGCAAAATCGTTACTACAAAGTCGTGTGCGAGTATGGGTATGGGTGTTCCTTTTCCGAAAAACGCAGACGATATTGACATCACCAAATACTTATCTTTAACAGGCTATGAATTGAAAATCATGGAAACTCAGTTTCATAATAGCCTGCGAAAATTTTTACTACCTAACTAGTTTATCCAAGATGGCAGATTTTGAAATATTTGAAAATAGCGTTAATAATCTTGTACGTCTGCACTGGGCAGAGGTCATGCTGCTTGGCACAATGATATTAATAATAGTTTTAACTGTCGCACAACTTGCTTCTTCTTTATTTTTTGATTTCTTATTTTTCAATAGTAAGGATTTAGCTGTCAAAGCCTACATGATCAATACGTTAAGTGTTATTACTTTGACGCTCCTAGTAGCCTTACACATTAGAGAAGGTGATAAACTTCGCACTATGTACGAAAAATTGAAAAAAGAGTACCGAAGTCTAGATAAAAATAATGACGATCTTAGGGAAAGATTTAGGAATATGCTTACGCGCTATCTAAACAATGGTAAGCCCAAGCTTGCAAAGTATGCTTTTAGCATTTATCTATGGGTCTCTGTATCTACCCTGTGTACTATGGCACCTGTTATCTATCACTATCTATAATGTTTTACAACTGCGGTTGTATAATTATTGATATGTTGTTCATATCAATTTCGTTTTAATCGTAAATCTATTGGCTTTCGTGATAAAGCTATTACCTTTTAATGGAAAACGAGATGTGTGATAAGAAGAAGCTAGACATAGACATAACTTTTACGGCATTCGAGCAAGTTTGTAAATATTTGAGAGTGCTTGAAGGGGCATCAATAGGTATATTTATTGCTTGCTTATTGATATATCCCTTGTCCCTGCCCGCACTAACAGAAGAACATTTATCTGAGTCACTGCATTATTATACATCTGCTTACTTGGATAAGAGCTTGGTGAAAATGCTGATCATAATATCCAATATTGTTTACATAGCCATAGTAATGCTACGTTACAAATTGTATGATCCTTTTCAAAAGGCCGTAAACCAACAGATTGAGCGTGTCCACAGCGATAAACTAACCGGTGATCCTAGAGATTATGCTGATATTGGTAGATTGTCTCGCCCTTTATTTTTCAAGAAGAAGAGAGATTTTATCTATGGGTTTTTAATATCTATTTTTGTATTGGTAAGTTTTCTATTTGCTATTCAATAGATTGTAAATTCCGCACTAAGTAAGGCATTTGATATAGTGGGATTAATGTATTAGTTGCAGGAAATTAACAAAACCGATAATAATTGTTTGTCAATCCTCAGTATGAGGTGGGCCGTAATCTTTAGATAAATCGTAATCTTTTGGTATTTTATGTAGAAGGGAGCCAACTATATCTATAGAATTAATAGCAATAAGGAATGGGAAAGCTGGTAGTAGAATTAAAGGGATGAGTATTAGACAAAGAAAATTTTTAACGAAATAGTTTTCTTCTAAATTTAGTTTGTTGAACAAACGCAGAAGAGGAAGGATTATGATCTTGCCTAGCAAATAATCTTTCTGGTATTCGCCTGATTTGAATTGACTAATGCCTTTTATTGTCCCAGTTAGCTTGAGTGACTGACTGGCCAAACCAGTATGATAAATCTCAAATATTGCTCCATCGTTATAATCAAGAAATTCAAATTCAATCAACACCTCATTGTTTTTTACAGAAACAGAAATACTGTTGGCTGAACGCTTTTCTGAAATGATGTTGACACTAATTATCTTGCCATCACCAACTGGGGTTAAACGTAATCTATCAGAAGTTACAATATCTCTCGCATCTATAGTCTCGTTGCCTTTGTTCCATAAAGATACTTTACTTATAGTCAAGCGTTGAATTTGTTGTTCTCCAAATTTTACTGTCAATCCTTCAATAGTGGAAGCGTAATCATCAATAATAGAAAAGCTTCTTATTAAATAGGCGATACTCTTGGACTTCTTATATCTGAAGTACAAATAAATCGAACACGCAGAAGCTAAAGCACCTACTATTCCCCAGAAAAGAGACACCAAGTTAAGGTACGGATTGCCAGTCAGCCAGTCTATTAAATTCATACTCAACTATTCTTTTTGTCTAAGCTTAAATGCTAACATGATAACAGATTTATATAACAAATTGTGCTCAACTTTTTAGGAATGCTGAAACTGCATTGATTATGGAACGTAGATTAATCTCCCGTTCCAATCTCAACGCCTAAGCCTCTCTAGGTGCATAGCTATCAGCTATCGTGCAGAAGCCGTCGGCGACTTGGGTGCTTTCTTCGATTATTTCGACTGTGTATCGCGCTTCGAGCAAGGTGGCGCCGACGTCTATGATGCCGTGGTAGGCGAGTAGCGCGGCGTTGATGTTGGAATATTGGACTATGGGGTCGAGATCGGAGTCGTCTATCACCACCAAAGCGTTCTTACTACCCATCTCTAGCTGAAAAGTGCACACTGGTCGCAGCGGTGATACGTTTGCCGATGGCGAGAGAGCCAGTTAAGCTGATAGCGTCTCTGTGCTCTATTAACTATTGGAAAGTTTTGCGCAATGCCGAGGCCGCCGGCAAAAATAGTCATTTTTGTTCTTAAGCGAAGCAGCAAAGCGGAGTTTATTCAACAGTAAATGAGCATTTGCGAATACGCAGCAATGCTGGGGGCAAAAAAAGCCTTTTGGCAAAGGTCTCTATTGATAACGGTGACATTGTAAAGCTGGTAGGACGCTGAGCTTGGCGTTTACCCTGGCAGCTTGCGAGAATAATTTTTACTTTTATGTTGACATCAAGGACAAGATTCCTACCATCGCATCCAGCTTGTCAAGCATACTTGACAATACGAGTTTGTACCTCAATCGCCGCCGATGCCCGATAGTCCAACGCCGACCCCAGCCATGAGCCAGCCTGCGATGCACTACGACTCCGCCGAGACCCTGCGCGCTAGCTATCAATTGTTCAAAGACCAGCAGCCTGGCATCCGCGCCTGCAACGCCGCGCAAGAGCTCGGCGTTAGCGAAGGCGAGCTACTCGCCGCGCACGTCGGCAGCAACCCCACGCGCTTGCCCGACGCCGGGATCGACTGGGCTGGTCTGCGCGCCGCTTGGGAAGGCTTGCTGTTCGGCAAGCGCAAACCGGCCATCCCCGAGCTCCCAGCCTGGCGCGCCATCGTCGACAGCATTCCACCTCTTACTACCGACCATGTTAGCTGAGGGCATGTTGCTACCGGAGTGGTTCGCGCAGCTAGGGCCGATGCGTTGGCCGCTGTTGTTGTGCTCGGTGCTGGCGCTAGCGCTGAGCCTGGAGCGCTCGGTCTTTTATTTGTACTCCTGGCTCAATAAAGATAAGCAATACCAAAAACTCGCCGCTGGCGTGCAAGCCAACCGCGAGTGGTCCAAAGCCCTGCGCGACGAAAGCACGGCGCTGGCGCTCAACGAGCTGCGTAAATCTTATTACGGCAACATTCGCGGCTTGCGCATCATCGGCGGCGTCAGCCCACTAATCGGCTTACTCGGCACCATCTTCGGCATCATCGCCGCCTTCAAAGCCATAGCCCTGCAGAGCGACCCAGTCACCCCCAGCCTGATCGCCGATGGTTTGTGGGAGGCGATGCTCACCACTGCCGTCGGCTTGCTAATCGCGCTACCCGCATTGCTGCTGACCTTCGTATTCAGCTATTTTGCCGACCAGCGCTTGCACGATTTTTGCGCGCGCCTGAACCAGCTATCGCTCGCCATCGCGCTCAACGCCGATAATCCCTAACTCGCCAACCAGGCCAACACCAGCTCAGCGCTGGCCGCTATTGATACCAGGGCGGCGCTTGCCGTATTGTTCATTTGAGATGATCGAACTCACAGCTAATCAGCAAAGCGACCACAGCTTGGGCGAGCTAGTGCTCGACTTGACGCCAATACTCGACATCTTGTTCATTTTGCTAGTGTTTTTCATGCTCACCGCCGGCGCTGTGCTGCAAGCGATCAATATTGATTTACCCGCCAGCGGCAATGATGCGATAGAGGTGATCGACGAACCCAAGCATATCTTGCTGGAAATTAACGCTGGCGGCTACACGCTCGATTCCGACTCTGCCGCCAATTTTGCCGAGCTCCAAGCTCTAATCCCAACGCCATCCAAGCCAAGCCTGGGCACGGATTAATAGTAGCCGGAGACAAAGACATCTCTATCGAGCGCCTACTGCGAGTGCTTAGTTATTTGCAAGCCCAAGGAGTAGTCGCAGCCAACATATTGATGCACAACACTCCGCAAACTCAATGACGAACATTCGCAAACCCTACTCACCGCGCTGCTGGCGCTAGCTACAAGCCCAGTGGTCGCCGAGCCACAACGCGTGGTCAGCATCGGCACCGCGCTCGCCGTTGGCGCTGCAGTCGCCGTCAGCGGTATTATTGGTTTTGTTGGTCTGGTGGTGCCACACCTGATCCGCCTCACCCTCGGCCCCGATCAGAGATTACTAATGCCAGCCTCGGCGCTCGCTGGCGCTGCCTTGCTGTTAGTCGCCGACAGCTTCGCCCGCACCGTGGTCGTGCCCGCAGAAATGCCCGTGGGTATCGTCACCAGCCTCATCGGTGGTACTTTCTTTTTATGGTTACTGGTGAAGCAATACGCCGGCAGATTTGGCTTATGATCGCAGCCACCGACATCAGCGTTGCAGTAGGGGCTAAGCTACTGCTCGACAAAGTCAGCGTCAGCTTGCAAGCAGGCGAAGTGCTCGCCATCCTCGGACCCAACGGCGCCGGCAAATCGACCTTGCTGCAATGCCTCGCTGGCGGGCGCTCCGATTATCAAGGTAGCGTGCGCCTTGCTGATCGCGAGATCGGCGAGCTCTCGCTAGCGCAACTCGCCACCAGCCGCGCCGTGCTCTCGCAAAGCAACCTCATCAGCTTTCCCTTCACCGCGCTGGAAATCGTGCTCATGGGACGGCATCCTTATCACAAGCGCAAATTGGCGCAGCAAGACGAAAGCATAGCGCGCCGCCCTCGACTTTTTTGATGCAGGTGGACTCGCCGAGCGTTCGATCGTCAATCTTTCTGGTGGCGAGCAACAGCGCGTCCACCTGGCGCGAGTACTAGCGCAGCTCTGGGAGCAAGAGCACAACTGCCTATTGCTCTACGAACCCACGTCCGCGCTTGACCTTAAACACCAGCATCAATGCCTGAGCCGCCTCGGTCAACTAGCGCGCCGCCTGCAACTCAGCATCGCCATCGTCATCCACGACCTCCACCTCGCCTTACGCTACACCGACCGCGCCCTACTCCTCAAAAACGGCGCAACCACCGCCCTCGGCCCCACCCACCAAACCCTCAGCCCGCACAACATCAGCACCGTATTCGAAATCGACAGCGAGTTGGTGTTTGGAGTGTAGCTAGTAATCAATGTCTGCACCTGAGCCTGCAGCTATGGAGATCCTTAAAACTAAAATTTACACGTAGAGGCGACACGCTTGTATCAATAATGCAAGCGGTATAATTTCCAACACTGCAAACATGCTGATACACGATGACCGTCGAAGAAATTAAAGATTTGCTAGCAGATATAGCTCGTGGCAATAAAGAGCTACAAGCCAGCCAATAGCGCACTGATGCCCAGATGATTGAATTTAGGGCTGATTTGAAGCAGCTCGCTGTTGGCCATGACAAAATTGTGGTCGCTCTGCAGGAAGTAGCTGCCGCTCAGAAAAAGACTGAGCAAGCACAACAAAAAACCGAGGCTGCTCAACGAGAAACCGCAGCTACGGTGCGCGAGGTATCCAAACAATACGGTGCCTATATCAACAACCAGGGTCTGCAGGCTGAGGATTTTTTCATCAAGGGTCTGAAAAAGAAGCGCCTGCGAGTGGTTGGCATTCAGTTCGATGACATTTCTCCCAGGCAGGTGCGTCAACGCAATCGCGGTGGCATAGAGCTGGACGCCATGTTGACTAATGGCGAGTACGTCGCCCTGCTGGAGGTTAAGATGAAGGTGCACGTCAACGACGTCGAAGATGTTTTCCAAAAACGTATCCTAGCCTTCCGCGATTTTTTTCGTGAACACCGCGATAAGTCTTTGCTGGTTTTGCTGGGCGGTAATAGCTTTAATAGCGATGCTTTACGCAAAGCCTGCGACTATGGCTTTATTTGCCTGACGCCTGATAACCAGGATTTGCACGTAGAGGCTGAGGAGTTTCGCGAGTATTGAAGACGATATATTCATTACTGAGACCTTTGCAAAAAGGCTCTTTTTGCTCCAGCATTGCTGCGTGTTCGCAAATGCTCATTTACTATTGAGTAAACTGCGCTTTGCTGCTGAGCTTAAGAACAAAACACGCTCTTTTTGCACGCGGTCTCAAGTTATGCAAAGCTCTCGATTAGAGGTTTTTTAATCCACCACTATTCTTTGCGAGTGCTACACATGGCTATAAACCACGACAGCGCCCAAAAGGACTTCTTCAGCCACAAGCAAGTGGTCGCTGACTTTTTGCGCGATTACGTCCGGCAACCTTGGGTGCGCTCGGTGGACTTCGATAGCCTCGAAAGAGTGAATTCCAGCTACGTACACGAGAGCGACCAGCAGCGCATTGGCGACGTGGTTTGGCGCTTAAAACTACAGGGCGGCAGTGATTGGGTTTACATGTATTTGCTGCTAGAGCTGCAAAGCAAAGTCGACCGCTACATGGCGCTGCGCATGATGGTCTACGTTGGCCTGCTCTACCAAGATTTGATAAAACAAAAACAGTTAGGTGCCGACGGCCTGCTACCAGCCATATTCCCTGCCGTTATCTACAACGGCAAGCGCCCTTGGAGCGCGCCTCTAAACTTGATTGAGCTCATCACGCCAGTCCCCGAGCCATTGCGCTCATTGCTACCGAATATGAGTTATTTCGTGTTTGACGAGGGTCAAGTGCAGCCACTAGCGCCCAACAATACCTTGAGCACCATCATCCAAATTGAGAGGGCAGCAGACACCGAGCAGCTCGCAGCAGCTCTATGGCGGGCGCACGAATTGCTCAAGGCTCCTGAGCATCGTTCCTTGCGTCGGTCTTTACTCGCTTGGCTAAAACGAGTAGTATTATTTCGCATAACTGGCAATCGGGAATTTCCCCAAATCAACGAACTACAGGAGGTATACACAGTGCTAGCAGAAAGAGTTACCCAATGGACTCAAAATTGGCACGAGCAAGGGCGTAAAGAAGGCTTGCAAGAAGCAGCGGTAGGCATGTTTGAGCAAGGCCTTCCGATTAGTAAGATTGCCAGTGCTTTGAAATTAGATGAGGCTGAGGTTCGGCGGATGCTGGGTTGATACGGTGCGCCAAGTTATGATGAAACTACAGAAGCACACAGATGGCCTCAAGGAAGTCGGTCAAGCACGGTGGATTTGTTTTTAAGAGTTTTGCATAATTTGAGACCGCGTGCAAAAAGAGCTATTTTTTGTTCCCAGCTAGGCAGCAAAGCGTAGTTTATTCAATAGTAAATGAGCATTTGCGAACAACGCTGGGGGCAAAAAGAGCCTTTTTGCAAAGGTATCCTTTTGAGGGTATAGATTTCCCTAGGTAGCAGCAATCTCCCACTGGATAAAGTCGCCGCGTGCTGGGTCTTGGCTAGTTAAGTTGGTGGTTGAAGTGGGCGACTTGGGCGCTTTCTTCGATTATTTCGACTATGTATTGCGCTTCAAGCAGGGTGGCGCCGACGCCTATGGTGCCGTGGTAGGCGAGTAGCGCGGCGTTGATGTTGGCGTCTTGGAATATGGGGTTGATTTCGGCGGCTCCTTGGGCTTTGCCGCCGTCAGCAAGAGGAATGAGCGGGATTTGTCCGCGGACTTTTTCTTGCGCTTGCACGGTGAGGCAAGGGATGTCTTGGCCGCAGGTGCTCCAGCCGACTGCGGCGGGCGAGTGTACGTGCACTATGGCGGCAACATCGGGGCGGACGCGGTAGATGCCAGCGTGAAAGCCCAAGTCTTTGGAGGGCTTGAGGTGGCCTTCGACGACGCTACCGTCCAGGTCGGCGATCATTAGGTTGTCGTGGTTGCATTCGTTGAAGCCGACGCCGCTGGGTTTGATGACTAGGTAGTTGGGGTCTGCCAGCCGCACCGATAGATTACCGCCAGCGTTAGTTTGCAGGCCGCGCTCGAAGTTGCGCTGGGCGATGTGGACGAGGGCGAGCTTTTTGCAGTAGACGTCGTTGCGGTCGAGGTTCATTGGGGGCATTGCTATTGGTTGCTGTTTAGCCTTGGTGCTCGAGGAATTGCTTGTAGGCCGATAGGTCGTAGCCGGTGGCTTGTGCGGCTTGGAGGATGGCGTCGGCTGGGAGTTTGCCTTTTTGGCTTAGAGCCCAGAGCGTTATCGAGCGCGTGCCCGAGCGGCAATACGCCAGTGTGGGCTCGGGTAGCTCGGCTAGAGCGCGCGAGAAATCGGGCAGCACTTCCAGCGGGTTTTGCTCAGGGAAATAAGGCACGTAAGCGCATTGCAGCCCCAGCGCCTCGGCTTGGTGCATGATTTCATCCGCTGCTAAGTCTTCGCTAACTTCGCCGTCGGGTCTATTGACGACGATGGCCTTGATGCCCGCAGCTTTGATCGCCGCCAGGTCGTCGGCGCTAATCTGCGGAGCGACGGCAAATTGCTCGGTTACTTTTCTGATGTCCATGTTTGTTATTGGTCGTTGCTCAACCGACGAAGGCTCGCTCCAGAACGAACTGCCCAGGGCGCGAGGTCGAGCCTTGCTCAAAGCCGGCGGCTTGCAGCAGGCTTTGTACGCTGCGGTTGAAAGCCAAGGAGCCGCAAACCATGACGCGGTCGTGCTCGGGCTGGAGGCGCGGCAATTGCAGATCGTCGAACAGCGCGCCGCTGGCGATGCGCTCGGTGATGCGCCCCATGATCGAACTCGGCTCGCGGGTAGTAGTCGGGTAATAGTGCAGTATTTTAGCCAAGCGCTCTACTGGCAAAAGCTCGCGTAGCTGCGGGTCGGTGCTCAGGCTGCCGATCACACGTAGCGAATAGGAGAGCTCGGCGAGCTCGCGGCAAGTGTGGGTTACGATGATTTGCTGGTAGTTGGCGTAGGTTTCGGGGTCGCGCAGCAAGGAGGCGAAGGGCGCGAAGCCAGTGCCAGTGGCGAGCAGGTACAGGCGGCGCCCGGGGAGCAAGGCGTCGAGCACCAAGCTGCCGACGGCTTTGGGCTTGACTATGAGCTGGGATTGCGGCTGTATGTTTTGCAAGCGCGAGGTCAGCGGGCCGTCGGGGACTTTGATCGAATAGAACTCCAACTCCTCCGCCCAAGCCGCCGAAGCCACCGAATACGCGCGCAGAATGGGCTTGCCGTCGTCGCCCATCAAGCCGATCATAAAGAACTCACCGGAGCGAAAGCGCAGCGACGGACGGCGCGTGCAAGTAAAAGAGAATAGCTTATCGGTCCAGTGCTCGACGCTGAGGATGGTTTCGAGTTCTTCGCTGAGCTGGGTCGTCATCAAAGAATATAACGACTGAGGTCTTGGTCCTTTACTAGGTCTTCCAACTGTTGCTGCACGTACTGTTGGTCGATGACGAATTCCTTGGCCTCGGAACCTCTAGCGGGCGTCAAGTCCGGGGCGTCAAAGGATAGGCTTTCGAAGAGCTTTTCCATGATGGTGTGCAGGCGGCGAGCGCCGATGTTCTCGACGCCGTCGTTGACCTGCCAAGCCATCTGCGCGATGGCTTCGATGGCGTCGTCGCTAAAGCTGACGTTCATGCCCTCGGTGGCGAGCAGCGCTTGGTATTGCTTGGTCAGGGCGGCTTCGGGCTCGACCAGGATGCGGGCAAAGTCTTCGGGGTTCAGAGCTTGGAGTTCTACACGAATGGGTAGCCGACCTTGAAGCTCGGGTATTAAATCCGAGGGCTTGTTGAGGTGGAAAGCGCCGGAGGCGATGAACAGGATGTGGTTGGTGTCGACTGTGCCGTGCTTGGTTTTGACTTGCGTGCCCTCTATCAGCGGCAGCAGGTCGCGTTGCACGCCTTGGCGCGAGGGTCCGCCGGAGATGCCGCGACCTTCTTCGGAGGCGATTTTGTCGATCTCGTCGAGGAAGACGATGCCGTTGTTCTCGGCGTTGGCGAGCGCGCGGGCTTTGACTTCTTCGGGGTTGATGCGGCTGTCGAGCTCTTGCTCCAGCAGGATGGGCTTGGCGTCGCGCACTTTCATGCGCACTTTTTTATCCTTGGGCTTGCTGATGCTCGAAAGCATATCCTGGAATTGATTGGCGAATTCCTCGGGCATGGAGGAGCCCATGAACTCGATGCGCGGGCTCGGCGGCTTGACTTGCAGCGAGATTTCCTGGTCGTCGTACTTGCCCTCGGCGACGCGCTGGCGGATGATCGCCCAAGCCTTGGAGCCTTCCTGCTCGCCCTCGGCGGGGTCGAGCTCGGCTTTGCGACCGCTGGGGAGGATTTTGTCGGCGATGCGGTCGAGCACGGCTTCCTGGACTTCTTCGCGCACGCTGTCGCGTTCCTGCTCCATGCACATCTTCACCGAGGTTTCTGCCAGGTCGCGGATTATCGATTCGACGTCGCGGCCGACGTAGCCGACTTCGGTGAATTTGGTGGCTTCGACTTTCAAGAACGGAGCGTTGGCGAGGCTGGCGAGGCGGCGCGCGATCTCGGTTTTGCCGACGCCGGTGGGGCCTATCATGAGTATGTTCTTGGGCACGATCTCGGAG
Source organism: Gammaproteobacteria bacterium (assembly GCA_965229495.1). GTDB lineage: Bacteria > Pseudomonadota > Gammaproteobacteria > CBDBNL01. Next base: position 1,314,063 of record OZ245880.1, on the reverse strand, counting down.
TGCAAGGGTTCTTCCACTTGCATCCGCCGCCAGCGGTTACGCAGCGCGACCGCTACGGCGCGCTTCGCTTGCTGCTGGCCGATGATGTGCGCGTCGAGGTTATTGACGATTTGCTTGGGGCTGAGTTCGGAGCTATTGGTGTTCATTGGGCTTGCTTCCCTAAAGTCTCTACGACTATGTTGCTGTTGGTGTAAATGCATATCTCGGCGGCAATCTGCAGCGCTTTCTGCGTGATCTCGGCGGCGTTGAGCGCGCTGTGCTCGCTGAGCGCGACGGCGGCGGCGCGCGCGTAGGCGCCGCCAGAGCCGATGGCGAGGATGTTCTTTTCCGGCTCGATGACGTCGCCGCTACCGCTGACGAGCAAGGATTGCTCGGCGTCGGCGACGATCAAGGTGGCTTCCAGGCGCCGCAGAGCGCGGTCGCTGCGCCAATCCTTGGCGAGCTCGACGGCGGCGCGCGCGAGCTGGCCGCTGAATTTCTCTAGCTGGCTTTCGAAGCGCTCAAAGAGCGTGAAGGCGTCGGCGCTACCGCCAGCGAAGCCAGCGAGGACTTTGTCTTTGTACAAGCGGCGGACTTTGCGGACGTTGCTCTTCATCACGGTGTCGCCGAGGGTGGCTTGGCCGTCGCCGCCGAGGGCGACGAATTTATCGCGGCGCACGCAGAGGATGGTGGTGGCGTGTATTTGGGCTGGGTTCATGGTGGGGAGTGTTTGGTTAAAGCGGAAGCGCTGAGTAACTCGCTGTAGTGAGTGAAGTGCAAGTAATAGCAGCACAGGGAGCACAGCATATTTGGACATATGTGAGCATCCCGAGCAGCGCATTACGCAGCAATTCGCACGTATGCGTAGAGTTAATAAGTGTTTCCGACGACTACATGCGGGCGGGCATGGTAATCCCAAGCAGGTTGGCAGTGTTTTGTAGGACTATCTGCACGGCGCGGCAGAGCAGTAGGCGCGCTTGGGCGCTGTCAGGGTCGGCGTTTAGGATCGGTAACTTATTGTAAAAGCTATGGAAGGCGCTAGCGAGCTCGCGGCTGTAGGCGGTGAGTAGGTGCGGCGAGCGCGTGTGCGCGGCGCGCTGGACGAGCGCGGGGAAGTTGTGTAAGCATTCGAGGACTTTTATCTCGAGCTCGTGTTGTAGTTGCTCGGGTGGGAGGTTGGCGAGTGCGTTGTTTTTATTGCCGAGTACAACTCGGCGCTCCAATGGGCGCTCCGGTTGGCGCTCCAGCAATTTGGCGATGCGTGCGTGCGCGTACTGCACGTAATAAACCGGGTTTTGCCGATTGCGCTGTAGCGCCAGTTCGACGTCAAGCTCAAGGTCCTGGTTGTGCCCCGAGAGTAAATAGAAGAAGCGCAGGGCGTCGCGGCCGATCTCGTGCATGAGCTCGGCGAGCGGGTAGAAGGTCGCTTTACGCGTCGACATCGAGACTCGCTCGCCGCCGCGCTGCAGATATGCCATTTGTACTAAGGCGATTTCGAGCTCGCAGGGTTTTTCGGCGGTGTCGGCTTCTTGCAGGATGCTGATGACCGCTTGCAAGCGCGCGATGTAGCCGTGGTGGTCGGAGCCCCAGACGTTGAGCAGGCGCTGGAAGCGCTGCGGGCGCTGCAGCTTGTCGTGGTGGTAGGCGATGTCCGAAGCCAGATAAGTGCTGGCGCCGTTGGCGCGGCGCACAACGCGGTCTTTCTCATCGCCAAAGGCGCTGCTCTGCAGCCAGGTCGCGCCTTCCTTGCTATAGATATGTCCCGAGCGCTGCAATTGCTCTTCGAGCTCGGTTAGGAGACCACTGTTGATGAGTTGCAGCTCCGAGAGCCAGTTGTGGTATTCGACACCCAATTGCTCGAGCTCGGCGCGCATGATGTCGATCATCGCGGCTACGACTCGCGCCTTGAGCTCGGTGAAGTCGGCGCCGAGGAGCGCGCGGAGCGCGGTGAGCATTTGGTCGAGCGCGGCGTTGACTTCCATGCTGGGGCTGTGAGCTTGGAGCACGCGCTGGGCTGATGCTACATCCGGCCAATTGAAGTCTGGCAGGTTCTCGGCGGTGGTCTGCAAGTATTGACCTTGATAGCAACCTTCGGGCAGCTCGAAAGCCATGCCCTGCGCTTGCAGCCAGCGCAGGAAGACGCTCAAGCCGAGGATGTCGACCTGGCGGCCGGCGTCGTTGACGTAGTATTCTTTATAGACTTCGTAGCCGGCGAATTCGAGTAGGCGCGCCAGGCTATCGCCGTAGACCGCGCCGCGACCGTGGCCGATGTGTAGCGGGCCGGTGGGGTTGCTGGAAACGAATTCGAGCAGCACGCGCTCGCCACCGGCGCCCCTGCCGTAGTCGGCTTGCTTCGTTAGTATGAGCTTGAGGTTGGCGCGCAGGTAGTCTTTGGCGACAAAGAAGTTGATGAAGCCCGGGCCGGCGATCTCGACCTGGCGTACTTGGGGATGCGCGGGTAGACGCTCGACGATCTGCTGCGCCAGCTCGCGCGGGCGCTGCTGGAGGCTGCCGGCGAGCAGCAGAGCTAGATTGCTGGCAAAGTCGCCGTGCTGGCTGTTTTTGTTGGCGGTGAGGTTTATCTCGGGGCTTTGCTCGAGCTGCCAGCCGTGGGCTTTAATGAGCTCGGCCAGGGCTTGCTGCAGCAACGAGCGCAATAGTTCGTTCATGGTGTGGGTGAGTAGGGGTTAAATATATGTGAATGCTAACTGCGGCGGGTCAATGGCAATTAACCACAGATTAACACAGATATTGAATTGAGCTTGGCAGAGGGTTTGTTGCTGAGCTAATCTGGATGTATCTAGGTGCATCTGTGGTTTGAGGAGCGGTGCTGGGGGGATGGATAGTGGATAATGGGAAATGGTCGAAGATGTTGGGTTGGTGGCTTGTGTGGCGAGCCCGGGTGGGCTCGGTTGGGTGTGATGATTATGTGGGCTTATTTGCCCGAAGGCCGAACCCTATGGGTTCACTTTTTACACGGCGACCGAGACGGTCGCGCCCCCAGGGCACCGAGCTCATCTGTATTTATCTGTGGGAATCTGTGGTTTGATGAGCGGTGAATGGTGGCGGATATTAGCCTGTTCACTTTGAGTATAAAACAATCAAGCGCGCTGCCAAGCGAAGCCAACGATGTTGCGCTTAGTCTCGGAAAATTCGATGCCGATTTGGTAGACATTGCCCGAGTACTTGGTGGCGTAGCCTTGCTGGATTATCTGCCGCAAGGCGCTATTGCTCTTCGATTTGCGCTTGATTACTTTGAATTCGATGATGTAGGTGTTGTTGTCGAGCTGGATGCTAAGGTCGACACGACCACGACTGCTGGCGTCTTCGGCTATGACGCTAAGCCCCATGCCAACAAAAAAGCTATAAACCACCGAAGCGTAGTAACCCTCAAAGTGTGCGATGTCGTTTTTGCGGTAATTGTCGGTGGCTATGCCAGCAAAGAGGCGCTGGAGTTCGCTTTCGATTACGTCGAGTTGGGCAGCGCGCAAGGCGCCACGCATAGTATTTCTGTAGCTGGGATCGGTATTGCCAGTGTAGTATTCAAATAGGCTATTCTGCAAAGCCAAGCGCACGCTGTGGTTGGGACACACGAGCTTGTAGGTAACCATTTCCGGGTCGCTATCGTCGACCTTATCAATAGTCAGGTAGCCACTTTGGAAGAGCACGGTGGTAAGTTTAAGATTGTCGATAGGGCTACTATCCAAGAGCTCTTCACTGGCCTCGGTGGGCTCTACTTGGTACGCCAAAACCTTATCGCGCGCTAGCAAGTCGACGATGAAAGTCGGCGTGCCGCTCTCGAACCAGTAACTGCGAAAACGCGGCTTGCCAAAGCTCTGGCTGCGATTGATGAAGTGAAGTATGTCGTGGGGGTTATAGACGAGTTTCTTGCCGAGAAAGTTATAACCGTTGTACCAGCGGCGCAATTGCTCGCGGTCGACGCCTTGCAAATGCTCGCCAAAAACATCGCCTAGCTCCTCTTCGGTATAGCCGCAGATGCTGGCGTATCGCGGATCTAAGGAGATGTCCTCCAGATTGTTTAGACCGCTAAATATCGAGACTTTAGAGAATTTGCTGACGCCAGTGAGCATAACGAAGCGCAGGTGTTTGTCGGCAGCTTTGATGATCGAATAGAAGCTGCGTAGCTGTTTGCGCATTTGATCAGCGAGTTCTATATCGTCGATATTATCGAGCATCGGCTTGTCGTACTCGTCGATAAGCACGACCACCTTACGACCGTAGTGCGCGTGGGCTTCTTGGACTAACTCCTGAAATAATATTGCTGGTTCATCGGCATCTGTCGCCGACAGTTGCAAACCCAGATACCTCGCGATATAGAGCAAATTACTTTTTAACTTAGCTCTGAGCGCAGCGAGGCTATCGGAACCACCACTCATATCAAACTTCATCACCGGATACTTAATATCCCAATCCCAATTGCTATCGGCGTGCAGGCCGGTAAATAGCTCTCGCCTACCCTCAAACAAATTATGCAGCGTATCCAGAAACAGGCTCTTGCCAAAGCGCCGCGGCCGAGCCAGGAAATACAATTTACCACTGGCGACGAGCTTGAGCGCGTGCGGCGTTTTATCTACGTAAGCATAACCACCCTCGCGGACTTCGGCGAAGGTTTGTAAGCCTAGGGGGAGGGGGGTGGGCATTTTTTTTAATTAATAATTAATAATGAACAATTAATAATTGATAATGAATAATGGGTAGTTAATAGAGGATAGTGCTTTGGGGCTCACAAGCTTGCCTCTATGCCAAGTACAACTCGGCGTTCCCATGGCACTGAACTCATCTGTGTTTATCTGTGTGCATCTGTGGTTTGATTAGTTGTGAATGGGTAATTGATAATGGTTGAGGGTGGTGATTGTATAGGCTTATTTGCCTAGGTGCAGGGATGGTGGAACTCACCGGTGGCGCTGCCAGGCGAAGTCGACGATATTGCGGCGGGTTTCGGAAAATTCGATGCCGATTTGGTAGACATTGCCTGAGTACTTGGTGGCGTAGCCTTGCTGGATGATCTGCTGTAAGGCGCTATTGCTACGGGTTTTGCGCTTCACTACTTTGAATTCGATGATGTAGGTGTTGCCGCCAAGCTGGATGCTAAGGTCGACACGACCACGGCTGCTGGCGTCTTCGGCTATGACGCTAAGCCCCATGCCAACAAAAAAGCTATAAACCACTGAAGCGTAGTAACCCTCAAAGTGCGCGATGTCGTTTTTGCGGTAATTGTCGGTGGCTATGCCGGCGAATAGGCGCTGGAGTTCGCTTTCAATAACATCGAGTTGGGCAGCGCGCAAGGCGCCACGCATAGCATTTCTATAGCTGGGATCGGTATTGCCAGTGTAGTATTCAAATAGGCTATTCTGCAAAGCCAAGCGCACGCTGTGGTTGGGACACATGAGCTTGTAGGTGACCATCTCCGGATCGCTATCGTCGACCTCATCAATAGTCAGGTAGCCACTTTGGAAGAGCACGGTGGTAAGTTTAAGATTGTCGATAGGGCTACTATCCAAGAGTTCCTCACTGGCCTCGGTGGGCTCTACTTGGTACGCCAAAACCTTATCTCGCGTTAGCAAGTCGACGATGAAAGTCGGCGTGCCGCTTTCAAACCAGTAACTGCGAAAACGTGGCTTGCCAAAGCTTTGGCTGCGGTCGATGAAGTGAAGTATGTCGTGGGGGTTGTAGACGAGTTTTTCGCCGAGAAAGTTATAACCGTTATACCAGCGGCGCAATTGCTCGCGGTCGACGCCTTGTAAGTGCTCGCTGAAGACCTCGCGCAAATCATCTTCGGTATAGCCGCAGATGCTGGCATATCGCGGATCCAGAGAGATGTCCTTCAAGTTATTCAGACCACTAAATATCGAGACTTTAGAGAATTTGCTGACTCCAGTGAGCATAACAAAGCGCAGGTGCTCGTCCGCAGCTTTGATGATCGAATAGAAGCTGCGTAGCTGTTTGCGCATTTGATCTGCGAGTTCTATATCGTCGATGTTATCGAGCATCGGCTTGTCGTACTCGTCTATGAGCACGACTACCTTACAGCCATAGTGTTCGTGTGCTGTTTGAATTAACTCCTGAAATAATATTGCTGGTTCATCGGCATCTGTCGCCGACAGTTGCAAACCCAGGTACCTCGCGATATAGAGCAAATTGCTTTTTAACTTAGCTCTGAGCGCAGCGAGGCTATCGGAACCACCACTCATATCAAACTTCATCACCGGATACTTAATATCCCAATCCCAATTGCTATAGGCGTGCAGACCGGTAAATAGCTCTCGCCTACCCTCAAACAAATTATGCAGCGTATCCAGAAACAGGCTCTTGCCAAATCGCCGCGGCCGAGCTAAGAAATAGAGGCCGGCATTGTTGGCTAAATCTAGTGCGTGTGCTGTCTTATCGACGTAGACGAAACCACCCTCGCGGACTTTGGCGAAGGTTTGTAAGCCTAGGGGGAGGGGGGCGGGCATGGTTTAATTGATAATGGATGTTGGTTATGGGGATAGTTTACACGGGCGGCGATAGAGTATTTGATGCCGAACCCGTTGGGTTCATTTTTATATGGTGGGTGAAACGGGCGCGATACGAGGACGGTGCTTTTGGGAGGCTCGCAAGCTCGCCTCCAGCCGAGTACAACTCGGCGCTCCCGCAGGTATTGCGCCTCCTCAAAGGCTTGCTCGCGCTGCTCAAAGCTGCTGGAGTCAGAACGCACAAGCTGGACGCGCTCGGAGAATTGAGAATGCTGGCGCCGATCTCAATCTAAAGATACGGCCAGAGCAGTGCTAATAGCGAGTTGGCGCGTGGGTCGGTGAATTCGCCGCTTTGGGGGTCGAGCGGTAGGCGCGCGTGCAATGCCAGTTGGCGCACGGCGCGCGTGCACGCGACGTACAGCAGGCGCTGAATTTCAAATTGCTGTTGGCGTTTGTCGACAAAATTTAAGTAATTGTAGCGGCTCGCAGTCCACTCGACGTAAGGCTTGGCGGCGAATAGCTGCGACTGATAGTGGGCGTCGATGCAACTCAGGTAGGCTTGCCCGCCGCCGACGTTGGGTGCCTGGTCGAGGTCTGCCAGCACGACGTAGTCGAATTGCAAGCCCTTGGCCTGGTGCATGGTCAGGACTTGCATGCTGTCGCCGACGGGGGCTTGGTCGCTGGGGCTGTTTTGCGCTAGCAGGGCGTCGAGCGCGGTGAAGTCGAGCCAGCCGTCTTTAAGACTTTGCTCGAGCGCATAAAAGAAATAATCGACGAGGGCGGTGTCGCTGGCGCCGCCGAAGTGCGCGGCGCCCAAGGCGCGCCAGCAACGCCCGAGCTCGCGTGGGATACTGCAATTGTCCCAATCGTCGAGCGCGGGGGCGAGCGTGTCGATTAGCTTCTGCACGCGCTGGCGACTATCCGAGGCTAAGTGCTCCTGCCACGCCGCTTGCTGGATGGTGTGCCAAACCGAGAGCTGCAGCCCTAAGCGCAATTGCAGGAGTTCACCGAGGCTGCAACCACACAGCGGCGAGCGCAAGAGCGCGAACCAGCTCAATTCGTCCAGTGGGTCGACGAGCGCCGCCAGCAGGCTGCGGAGGTCGATTATGACTTGCTTGGCGTCGGGGCGGAGTAATTGCTCGGAGTTGTAAGCGATCCCGTGCCGACGTAATTCTTCGAGCAGGGCGCTGGCGTGCGTGCGCTGGCGGAGTAAGACGGCGCGGCTGCAGCGCGAGCCTTGCAATTGGCGCAGGTAGCCGACCATGGAGCTGTAAAGCGGTTCGTCATCGCTTTCGTATAACTTTATTAAGGGCGCGACGTCGGCGCGCTCGTGGGTGGCGATGGCGACGCTGTAGGCGACGGCGGCGTTGCGGATGTCGTCGCGCTTGGGGAAGATTTGCTCGAAGATGGCGTTGATGTTGCCGAGTAGCGCGGCGTGCGAGCGGAAGTTCTGCCGTAATTGCCGCGCCTGCACTGGTAATTGCCCCATGCGCTGTTGCTGCCAAAGGCGCGTGAACAGACGTAAGTCGCATTGGCGGAAGCGGTAGATCGACTGCATGGGGTCGCCGACGAGGAAGACGCTGTAGCTGCCGTCCGCCGACCAATCGCCGCTGAGGTTTTGTAGCAACTGCCACTGGCCGAGCGAGGTGTCCTGAAATTCATCGACCAATAAATGCTTGATGCTTTGCCAGCGCTGGCTGCCGTGCTGGCGCCAAGCGTCGCTGCTCAGGGCGAGCACCGCCTGCGCTGCGACTTCTTGGTAGTCGACCTGGTCGAGCTCGGCGAAGATGAGCTTGAGGTTGGCGTACGCCACCAGAGCCAGTTGGAGTAATGCCGCGCTGAATTGCTGCTCGGCGGCGTTGGTGTCTAGACTAGGTAAGCTTAGTAATTCTTGCCAATGTTCGAAGAGCTGGCTATTGGCGTAAAGCTCGGCGATGAGGAATTTATTGGCAGCGTTGCCGTCTTGGGCCTTGGTCAAGACTGGGCGCGCGCGTAGGCCGCCGTCGGCGCGCATTAGGTGCTTGCCGAGAGCCTGCCAAGCGGCTGCTGATGCCGATTGCCAATCGTCGGCGAGTTCGAGTAATAGGGCCTCGGAGTCTTTGTGCGCGTACAGGCCGCTAGCGCAATCGGCGACCGCGCTGGTGAATTCGGGGCTGAGGCGGGCGCGCCAATCGGCTAGTAGTCGTGCGCAAAAATCCTGCCATGCTTGGGCATCGGCGAAGTCGATGCCCAACCAACTGGCGCGCTGACCGAGCATTCGGATGAGCATCTGCTCTAGGAGGTCGGCTTGGTTGTCGAGGTGGCCAAGAGCACGGTCCAGGCTGGGGTGCCAGGCGTCGGTGCTGGCGCTCGAATATAGCAATTGCCGCACGGCGCGACGGTACAGCAGCTCTGGAGTTGGGCTCAGGGTGAAGTTGGCGGGTAAGGAGGTCAGGTCGGGCGCGGCTTGGCAAATATCCGAGCAAAAGCTATCGATGGTGCTGATGCGTAAGTTCTGTGGTTGCAAGCGCCAGCCGCGCCGCCGCGCTTGCTGCTGCGCGGCTTGCGCTAGCTGCCAAGTGCTCGGTAACCAGGCGGATTCGTTGTGCTCGGCAGCGGCGTCGGCGAGTACGCTCAAGATGCGGTTGCGCATGGTGGCGGCGGCTTTGCGCGTGAAAGTGAGCGCCAGGATTTGCGTTGGGTGCTCGCAAGCGCCGGCGAGCAGCGCTAAGTAACGCTGGATTAGCAATTGGGTTTTGCCCGAGCCGGCTGGGGCTTGCACGATGAAGCTGTCGCTAACTTGCAGCGCGGCGGCGCGCGTGGCTTGGTCTTGCTGGAGTAGGTTTTGGTGGTCGAACATTAGATTTGCTATGGCTTTTGCGCTGTGAAATTAATTTAATAAGGTTTTTTGCAATTAATTACTAATTAAATTATGTGATACGTATAATGCGCCTTCTTTTCAACCAACATCGAAGCAATATGAAACTGATAACAGCAATTATTAAACCCTTCCGGCTCGACGACGTGCGCGAAGCCTTGAGCGAGATCGACGTGCGCGGTCTCACTGTAACCGAGGTCAAGGGCTTTGGTCGCCAAAAAGGTCATACCGAGAATTATCGCGGCGCTGAGTACGTGATCGATTTTATCCCCAAGGTCAAGATCGAGATTCTCGCTAAGGCCGATATGGCGGACGATATCGTTGAAACTATTCAGAAATCTGCTAATACCGGCAAGATCGGCGACGGCAAGATTTTTGTTCAAGACGTGCAAAGCGTGGTGCGGATTCGCACTGGCGAGACTGGTACTGAGGCTATTTGAGCCGCTATCGACAAACTACATTCTTATCAATAGGAGATAACTCAATATGAGCTTACGCAAAATATTTTTATCGGTGCTGGCGTTGGTGCTGTTGCCAGTTACGGCTTGGGCTGAAGATGGCCTCAATAGCGGCGATACCGCTTGGATTTTGAGCGCTACGGCGCTGGTGCTGTTTATGACTTTGCCAGGCTTGGCATTGTTCTATTCGGGCCTGGTACGGCGCAAAAACGTTTTATCGGTGCTGACGCATTGCTTCGCCATCGCTGGTTTGGTGAGCGTGCTCTGGATGATTTATGGTTATTCGCTGGCTTTCGGCGATGGCGGCGGTATGAACGCTGTGATCGGTAATCTGGAAAACCTGCTGCTCGCCAACGTGACCCGCGATAGCCTGGCTGGGACTATCCCCGAATCGCTATTCGCGAGCTTCCAGATGACTTTTGCGATTATCACGGTGGCGCTGGTCGTGGGCGGTTTCGCCGAGCGGATTCGCTTTAGCGCGGTGTTGATGTTCGCGGCGCTATGGTTGACGCTGGTGTACCTGCCAGTGGCGCACTGGGTTTGGGGCGGCGGCTGGTTGTCGGAGCTCGGCGCTATGGACTTTGCTGGTGGCTTGGTGGTGCACATCACTTCTGGAACCACCGCGCTCGTGGCAGCGATCATCATCGGCAAACGCAAAGGCTTCGCTACGAGCTCGATGCTGCCGCACAATTTGCCTTTGGCTGCTATTGGCGCGGGGATGCTTTGGGTCGGCTGGTTCGGCTTCAACGCCGGTAGCGCGCTCAGCGCTGGCACTGACGCTGGCATGGCTTTGCTGGTAACACAAATCGCCGCTGCTGCTGCCGCCTTGAGCTGGATGACGATGGACATCATCCGCCACGGCAAAGCTACCCTGCTCGGCTTGCTCACTGGAGCCATCGCTGGCTTGGTCGCGATCACCCCGGCTTCGGGCTTCGTCGACCCAGGTGGCGCGCTGATCATCGGTCTTGTAACTGGCGCGGTGTGCTTCCAAGCCACTGGACTTATCAAGCACAAGTTCAAAATCGACGATAGCTTGGACGTGTTTCCAGTGCACGGCGTCGGCGGCATCCTCGGCTCGGTGCTGGTGGCTTTGCTGGCAGAGCCAATGGAGGGCAACACTATGGCGATGCAGCTCTGGGTGCAAATATTCTCTTCGCTGTTCGTAATCGCTTGGACGGTGATCGTGAGCCTGGTGATCTTCTTTTTGATCAAGCAGACTGTCGGCTTGCGCGTGGAGGAAGACGACGAGGTGCAGGGCTTGGATTTGAGCTCGCACGACGAAAGAGCTTACGACATCTAAGCTCTCGACCATCGGCAAATCCTCGCGCCGCAGCGCGCGGGGCTTTGCCGATTTTTGCGATTGGGTTATGGGCTGGGACGAGGTGAGAGTACGAGCAGATTAGCTGAGGTGAAAATGGGCTTCTGAGTTATCATTGGCGCGCTTGTCCGCAGCCACAACCTATGCTCGAAGATTTTGTTTTTTTACGCCCTTGGGCTCTATGGTTCCTGCCACTGGCGGCGCTGATCTATTGGCTGCTACTCAGCCGCCAACAAAGCAACGACCATAATCTCAGCGCTTGGATAGATCCCGAGTTGCTGCCACATTTGAGTCTGTCGTCGGGTTCGGGTCGGAACGCGCGCTGGCTGGGTAGCGCTCTGGCAGCTCTCTGGTTATTGGCGTGTTTAGCGCTGGCTGCGCCCTCTTGGAGTAGTAAAGAAGTGCCTTTGCAGCGCAACGAGCAACCGCTGCTGGTGCTGCTAGACCTGTCGTGGTCGATGAACGCCACCGACCTCCAGCCCGACCGCATCACGCGCGCGCGCTTCAAAATCGAGGACTTGCTCCTAAGCCGCAAAGAGGGCTTGACGGGTTTGATCGTGTATTCGGGTAGCGCGCACTTGGCAGTGCCGCTGTCGAGCGACCGCGAAACCATCCTGAACTTGCTGCCGGATTTGCGCCCGGGCATCATGCCCGTGAACGGCTCTAACCTCGACCAAGCCTTGGAGTTGGCGCTAGGCACTCTGGTCAACGCTGGCTATGCCGACGACGGACACTTGCTGATATTCACCGACGGTGTCGCTGACAACATCGCTCAAGCGAGCGCGGAGATTCTGCAGAACGCGCCGACGCGCGTGAACATCATTGCCCTCGGCGAAGAAGGCGGTGAACCCATCCCCATTCGCTCTGGCGATAGCTTTGTGCGCGATTCTCAGGGTCAGTTGGTGCTCACCAGCAGCGATTGGAGCGGCTTGGAGTATTTGCGCGACAACACCAACGCCAGCTTACAAGCGATGCGACTGGATTCTCTCGATATCGATTCGGTGCTCACAGCGCTAGGCTCCAGCAACGAGGACTTGGCGCGGCAACTCGCCATCCGCGAAGACCAGAGCTATTGGCTGGTGGCGCTGGTGTTGCCTTTGTGGCTCCTGGCCTGGGTTTTCGGTCGTAACGCTTTGTTGAGCGTTGGCGCGTTGTTACTGCTCTGGAGCCCCGACGCTAGCGCCGACGCTTTTCGCAATCAAGACCAGCAAGCGCTACAGTTGCTACGCGCCGAGCAGTACGGCGAGGCCGCCGAGCTCTTTCAGAGCCCGGATTGGCGCGGTTACGCGCGCATCCAGCAAGGCGAATACGCTACGGCTTTAGAGGAACTCCAAAAGCTGCAAGATCCGAACTCAGTGTACAACCGCGCCAACGCTCGCTTGAAATCGCTGCAAGTTACCGAGGCTATCAGCGATTACCAACAACTACTGGAGCAGAGCGAGCTACCCGAAGCCATCCGTGCCGACGCCGAGCACAACCTCGCCATCGCCGAGCAAATGCTCGAGTTCATGCAGCAGAACCAAGACGGACAGCAAGGCGAGGATGGCCAACAAGGGCAGCAATCGAATTCCGAACAAGGCGAGCAACAACAAAGCAGGCAGCAGCAAGGCGATCAGAGTCAATCGCAGTCGGGGGAGTCGAGCTCGTCGCAGTCTGAATCTGCCGAGGGCGAGCAAAGTCAGCAGGCTAATTCGCAGCAAGCTGCCAACGAGCAGCAACAATCTGGAGCTGACAGCGATGAGTTCAACGCCGAGCAAGCCGAAGCTGATGCCAGCTCAAGCTCGGAGGCAGAGCCAGAAGAGAGTAGCGCCGAAGCCGAAGAATCGCTGCGCGAGCAACAGCAGCGTTTGGCGCAGCAATTGCTCGAGCAATCGGCGGAGGCTGAGGGCGACCCTGAGTCTGACGAAGCCGCCGAGTTGAGCCCCGAGCAACTACAGCGTATCCAAGCGCAACAACGCCTGCAACGGCAATTGCAGAGCATCCCCGACGACCCTGGTGGATTGCTGCGACGTAAATTCGAACGGCAAGCGCGGCAAATGCCCCGCCCCAGCTACGATAGTTTAGAGGATCAGTTGTGAGGCCGAGTAGAGGGTAAACTGACCAGGGCTACTAATTCAAACAAAATCAACAAAGTATGGCGATTTGTTGAGGTGGCGCTTGGCTATTCTTATTGAGTTATGCGGGTTTGAAAATACTGTAACTGAGCAAATTTTTGGGTTAGATGCTTGTCTTTATACCCTTATGGGGTATATACTACCCCCAGGTATCAACAAGGTTACAGACTATGCATCCTTCACACAAAGAACATTTGGGCAAACTCAACCGCGTTTCCGGGCAGGTTGAGGGCGTCAAGCGCATGATCGACGAGGGTAAATACTGCGTCGACATCATGACACAGATACGCGCAGCGCGCAGCGCGCTCAAGGCTATAGAGCTCGCGGTGCTCGAAACGCACATGAAATCCTGCCTCGATCAAGCGCGCGGGCATGGCTCTGACGAGCAGAGCATCAAGATTGGCGAGATATTGACGCTCCTCAAAAAGTACGAGTAGGGAGATGGTTATGCGCAAGCCTGGGTGTTGCCACGAAGAGGCTTTGCCTCTCTCCGGCCATAGCGAAGATAGTGGTGTTCCTAAGAGAAAAGGTTTTGACTTACTACTCTGGGGCTCTTTGAGCGCAGTTAGCTTGCTCTTCGTTTTGGGAGCTTTCTTTGCCGATGAGATCGCCGCCTATCATGCCTTAGAAGTTATGGCCGATACTGCCTACCATATGATCCATGCTATGTGGTGGGGTGTTGCCATTGGCGCTATTTTTATCGGCTTACTCTCTAAAGTTCCGCGCGAGTTTACTATGTCGATATTGGGCGAAGGCGGGACAATGTCGGGGCTTTTACGCGCGACCGGCGCTGGCGTGCTGCTGGATTTATGCTCGCATGGCATTTTAATGGTTGCCACTAAGCTCTACGAGCGCGGAGCCAGCGCTGGGCAAGTTATAGCCTTTCTCTTAGCCAGTCCGTGGAATTCATTTTCACTAACGCTGATTCTTATCGGCTTGGTGGGCCTGAAATGGACTCTGGTTTTTATTGCGCTGTCTATGGCGATTGCTCTCGTTACTGGCTGGATATTTGACCGTCTAGTGGCGAGCAAAGTATTGCCGACAAACCATAACGCAGTGGCTCTGCCAGAGAATTTTCAATTCTGGCGAGAGGCTAAAACGCGTATTAAAAGTGTGCGCTTTAACCTGACTTTCTTTAAGGATGTCGCAATAAGCGGAATCAAGGGTTCTCGGATGGTCGTGCGCTGGCTGCTGTTCGGAATTTTGCTGGCTGCCATTTTACGCGCCGTACTGGACCCAGCGCAATTCGGTCAGTTCTTTGGCCCAACATTCGTCGGTCTCATGGTAACGGTTGTTGTCGCCACGGTTCTTGAGGTCTGCTCCGAGGGCTCGACGCCGATTGCCGCCGATATTTTGACACGAGCCCAAGCGCCAGGAAATGGTTTTGCCTTTCTCATGGCTGGAGTAGCCACTGACTATACTGAGATTATGATTCTGAAGGATACGACTAAAAGCTGGAAATTGGCTTTGTTCGTACCCTTGATAACAGTCCCGCAAGTTTTACTCGTCGCTTGGCTGATGAATAATTTGGCCTAATTAATTAGTAATTTTTTAACCTCAAAAAATAGCAATGAATTCAATTCTCAAGCTCTGGTTCACTCTGACATCAAAATGACGGTGACCGCAGATGGGGCAATATTAGCAACGGCGCCCAAAACTATTGCAATTGCAATGGCCAGGAAAATTCGCTTGACTAAAGTAAGAATGCAACATGAAGAAAATGAAGCACTTGAAATTGATATCTCTAACCTTAGTATCATTAGTTTTAGTTGGCGGCGTTGTTATCAGCGCTATTCTCATGCAGAATAAGTCAGCAGAATTTGAGTCGGACAATAATATGTTGGATATTGCCACTGGCGAGCAACTGTATCAAAGCAATTGCGCGAGTTGTCATGGTGTTAATTTGGAGGGTCAGCCGAATTGGCGCTCAAGAAATGCTGATGGCAGTTTGCCAGCCCCACCTCATGACGCCACTGGCCACACTTGGCACCATGACGATGAAACTCTGTTCTATTACACCAAACTCGGCGGCAAAGGTATAGCTGAGCTACGAGGCTATAACAACCCAAATAGCGCCATGCCAGCTTACGCAGACATCCTGAGCGACTCCGAGATTATTGCGATACTAAACTACATCAAATCGACTTGGCCACAGCAGATACGCGCTATGCAATCTGCTCGGAACGCTAAGTGATATCGAATTTATAATTTTGAATTTATAATGACTACTTCCTAGAGGTCAATAGGCGCAATCTGCCTTCGATATTTATGGAAAAACTATTTGTGGGCGCAATCGCGCTGCTGGCTTTGTTGCCTTTGAATGTGGCGCTAGCCAACGATCTAAGCTGGGAAGCCGGGTTGCAAGCGCAGCATTTTTGGGAGGAGGCGCAGAGCGAGGAGCAGAGCAGCGATAACCTGTCGGGCTCTTTGCAAGCGAGCTACTACCACGATTGGAACGATGGTTTGCGCCAGTTCGTGGCTACACCTTTCTACCGCGAGGATGGCAGCGACCCCGAACGCAGCCAGTTCGACCTGCGCGAGTTCTACGTCTTGGAGAGCCTAGATCAAGCCGACGTTTATTTAGGTCTACGCAAGGTCTTTTGGGGCGTAACCGAGACGCTGCACCTGGTCGATATCGTCAACCAAAGCGACACGGTCGAGGACCCCAGCGGCGAGGACAAGCTCGGGCAGCCGATGCTGTCGGCAACCTGGTTCGCCGATAACGGCGATTGGGATTTTTTCTTACTGCCTTATTTTCGCGAGCGCACTTTCCCCGGCGCCGAAGGCCGCTTTCGCCCGAGCCTGGTGATAGACACAGACAACGCCACTTACGAATCCGCAGACGAGCAAAATCACCTCGATTGGGCGCTGCGCTGGAGCACGGTGTTGGGCGATTTTGACCTTGGCCTGTCTTATTTTTCCGGCACAGCGCGCGCGCCGCAATTGCGCCCTGCCATCAATGCCGAGGGCGAACCCGTATTAACACCCTACTACGAATTGCTCGACCAAGCTGGCCTCGACTTGCAATACACCATCGAGAGCTGGCTCTGGAAGCTGGAGGCGGTATCGCGTTACGCCAACGACCAACGCTCCAGCGCCGCAGTCGCCGGCTTTGAATACACTTGGTACGGCATCGCCGAGTCGGTTATTGACATCGGCTTCCTGAGCGAGTATCAATACGACGATAGAACCGACGCTGGCAAACCCTTGGCTGACGATGACCTCGCCCTCGGCCTGCGCTTGCTGTTTAACGATGTGCAAGATAGCCAATTGCTCGCCATCTACAGCCAGGACTTGGAAAACTCTAGCAGCTTAGGCAGTCTCGAAGCCCAGCGCCGCCTCGGCGATTCGATGCAGATCAATATCAACGCCAACAGCGTTTACGCCACCGACAGCACCGACCCACTCTATTCGCTCCGCAGCGACGACTATCTACAGCTAGAGCTTATCTACTATTTCTAAATGAGACCTTTGCAAAAAGGCATCTTTTTGCCCCCAGCGTTGTTCACAAATGCTCATTTACTATTGAATAAACTGCGCTTTGCTGCTGAGCTTAAGGACAAAAATCTCCGTTTTTTGCACGCGGTCTCAAGTTATGCAAAACTCTCTAAATCTCACCGGAACCACCCATGGACGCACCCACCGAAACCCAAGCCCCCGACCTCACCACCCGCTACTCGCGCTGGGTAGTCGCACAACGCTGGCCGCTGCTCATCCTCTGCGTGCTGCTGACCCTGGTCGCCGGCAGCGGCATGCGCTTCCTCGCCTTTGATAATGACTACCGCGTCTTCTTCGGCAAAGACAACCCGCAATTGCTCGCATTCGAGGCCGTACAACGCACCTACACCAAAGTCGACAACATCCTCTTCGCCATCATCCCCGATTCTGGCGACGCCTTTAGCCCCGAAGTCCTAGCGGCAGTTGAAGAGCTCACCGCCGAATCCTGGCTCTTGCCCTACGCGCTCCGCGTCGATTCGATCAGCAACTTCCAGCACACCGTCGCCGAAGAAGACGACCTCATAGTCGGAGATCTGGTAGTCGGTGGCGCCGACCTCAGCACCGACGAGCTCGCCCAAATCAAGCAAATCGCCCTCGCCGATGCAACCCTGGTCAACCGCCTAATCAAGCCCGAAGCCTACGTAACCGGCGTCAATGTAACCTTCCAGCTCCCGGGCAAAGACGTCAACGAAGTCCCGGATTCGGTAAGTGCCGCACGCGAGCTCGCCGAGCGCATTGAGGCGCAATACCCCTTGAGCATTCGCTTGAGCGGCGTCTCGATGCTGAATAACGCCTTCCAGGAATCCAGCATTGTCGATATGCAAACCATGATACCGTTGATGTATCTGATAATTATCCTGGCGGTGCTGGTACTTATCCGCTCGGTGAGCGCCACCATCGGCACCGTGCTCTTGCTCTTGATGTCGATCATCACCGCCATGGGCATCGCTGGCTGGATGGGCATCAAGCTCACGCCGCCGTCCTCGGCGGCGCCCACCATCATCTCCACCCTGGCAGTGGCGGACTCGGTGCATCTACTCACCACCCTCATGATGCTCATGAGTACCGGCCTCGCCAAGCGCGCCGCCATCGCCGAAAGCCTGCGCGTCAACTTATCGCCGATCTTCCTCACCAGCATCACCACCGCCGTCGGCTTTCTTTCGCTCAACTTCAGCGATTCGCCGCCCTTCCACGACTTGGGCAACATCACTGCCATCGGCGTCATGGCGGCCTTTGTTTACTCGGTGGTCTTCCTCCCGGCCTTCTTGGCGGTCATGCCCGTTAAAGCTCAACCGGCAACCAGCCGCTTCAGCGGGTTGCTAGTGCGCTTCGGCGATTTTGTCGCCGCCAAGCGCAAAAGCCTGCTCATCGGCTTTATCGCCATCAGCCTGGCTATCCTGGCTTTCATCCCACAGATTGAGCTCAACGATAACTTCCTGAAATACTTCGACTCTTCGGTAGAGTTCCGCCAAGACGCTGACTTTACCAATGCTAACCTCACCGGCATTTTCCAAGTGCAATACTCGCTCAATTCCGGCAGCGCCAACGGCATCAGCGACCCGCAATTCCTCCAGGAAGCCGACGCCTTCGTCCAGTGGTGGCGCGCGCAGCCCGAAGTTTTGCACGTCAGCAGCATCACCGACACCTTCAAGCGTCTCAACAAAAACATGCACGCCGACGATGACGCCTGGCACAAACTCCCCGATCAGCGCGACCTGGCAGCGCAATACCTGCTGCTCTATGAGCTATCGTTACCCTACGGCCTCGATTTGAACAACCAGCTCAACATCGATAAATCCTCCACTCAGATAGTCATAACGCTCCAAGACATGACCTCAATGGAGCTCCGCGACATGGCGCTGAAAGGCGAAAGCTGGCTACAGGCTAACACCTCTAATCTGCAAGCTGTCGGCGTTAGCCCCAGCGTCATGTTCGCCTACATCTCCGAGCGCAACATCAAGAGTATGCTCCGCGGCACCTTCTTAGCGCTGGTCATCATCTCGCTCATATTGCTGGTAGCGCTGCGCAGCGTCAAAATGGGCTTCATCAGCCTCATCCCCAATCTCCTGCCGAGCGCGCTCGCCTTCGGCATCTGGGGCGCTGCCGTCGGCCAGGTCAACATGGCAGTATCAGTAGTCGTCGGCATGAGCCTCGGCATAGTAGTAGACGACACCGTGCATTTTTTGAGCAAATACCTGCGCGCGCGCCGCGAGCAAGGCATGGACAGCTTCGGCGCCCTGCGCTACACCTTTAAGAACGTCGGCGTCGCCATCCTGGTAACCACCATCATCCTGGTAGCCGGATTTATGGTCTTAGCGCAATCCATCTTCGGCGTCAACTCCGTCATGGCGCTACTCACCAGCATCGCCATCACCGCCGCGCTCATCACCGACTTCATCCTCCTGCCCATCCTCCTAAGCTACTGGGATAAGAAACAGTCCAAGGCTAAAACATGATTGGCTATTATTGAGAGCAGCATAATGGCAAACACTACAACATTACTAGACCCGTCCTACTTAGACCAAGAAGAGCGCCAAATAATGCAAGCCTTCGATCGCGGCGAATTTCAGCTAAGCCCAGACCAAGCCCGCGCCCGCCGCGAGCACCAAGCCGCAGCCAAAGCCACGCTCAGCAACTTGCGCGTCGCCGAAGCCAAAGCATCCACTACTGGCGCCAGCCCAAGCGAGGGGCTTTGAGTACAGCGCGCTCGATTATTCAAGAAGCCAGGCGCGGCGAATACGCGCATGATAAAAACTCATATATTCCGAGCTAAGTGCCATCTAAAATTCTCTCCAGTATCAGGAGAGATTTATGTTATCGGAATCAGAGCGGCAGCGCGCGGTAGAGATATTGCTGGAGGCGCAGCGTAGTAAAAAGCCCTGCCTGCAGCTCACCAAGACTTTCCCGCATATAGAGATAGAGGACTCTTACGCCATTTCTTCGGCGATGGCGCAATTGCGCGTGCGCGAGCAGGGGCAGAAAATCATCGGCCACAAAGTTGGTCTAACCTCCAAGGCTATGCAAGACAGCTCGCAGATCGACGAGCCCGATTACGGCTACATTTTCGACGACATGCTGCACAGCAACGGCGTCGAGTTGCAACACGCCGATTTCTGCGTCCCGCGCGTCGAGCCGGAATTAACCTTCGTGCTCAAGTCGCCGCTCCAAGGTCCGGCGGTCAGCCTGCCGGACGTAATCCGCGCCACCGAGTACGTCATCCCCTCCATCGAAGTCATCGACGCTCGAGTGCAAAATCCGCGCCGGATTTGCGACACCGTGGCTGATAACGGCGCGGCAGCGGCGCTTATCCTCGGCGGCAACCCAGTGCGCCCGCAAGATATAGATATGCGCTGGGTGGGCTGCATTTTTCACCGCAACGCTGATATCGAGGAGACCGGCATAGCAGCGGGCGTTCTGGGGCACCCGGCGATGGCGATAGCCTGGCTGGCGAATAAACTCGCCGCCTTCGATGTAACCCTGGAACCTGGGCATTTCATCCTTTCCGGTTCTTTCACGCGTCCAGTTTGGGCTGATCCCGGCGATAGCTTGCACGCCGATTTTGGCCCGCTGGGTTCGGTGAGCGTGCGCTTTGTTTGACGCTGGCAGACCGGTGCAACAGTTTCGCAATTACGTCAACGGGCAATGGCTGAGCTCGGAGCGGCTATTTGACAATATCAATCCCGCCGACGAGCAGCTAATTGGCCAAGTACACGAGGCCAGCGCCGCGCAGGTAGATCAAGCCGTAGCCGCAGCGCGCGATGCTTTGGCAGGCGAATGGGGACGGCTCAGCGAGCCGCAACGCGCGAGTCTATTAGCGGCAGTGGCAGATGCCATCGCCCAGCGCTTTGATGATTTCGTCGCCGCCGAAGTCGCCGATACTGGCAAGCCCGCGAGCCTGGCGCGCACGGTCGACGTGCCGCGCGCGGTGGCTAACTTTCGCAGCTTCGCCGAGCTCGTACAAGCCTACCCGGACGAGGCTTACCACAGCCAGGCGCCCGACGCCAGCAGAGCTTTGAACTACACCCACAGGCGGCCTTTGGGAGTAGTCGGCATCATCGCGCCTTGGAATTTACCGCTGCTGCTATTGACCTGGAAGCTGGCGCCAGCTTTGGCAGCGGGTAATACCGTGCTGGTAAAACCCTCCGAAGAAACCCCAGCCAGCGCCACCTTGCTCGCCGAGGTTATGCAGCAAGCGGGAATGCCGCCAGGAGTTTTTAATTTGCTGCACGGATTTGGCGCCGACTCGGTTGGCGCCTACATCGCCGAGCATAGCGGCATAGACGGCATCACTTTCACCGGCGAAAGCGCTACTGGAGCTGCGATCATGCGCGCCGCCGCGCCTGGAGTTAAGCCGCTATCTTTTGAGCTCGGCGGCAAAAATGCCGCGCTGGTGTTCGCCGATTGCGACCTGGAAGCAGCGCTGGATGGCGTGGCGCGCGCGGTCTTTATGAATTCCGGGCAGGTGTGTATGTGCACCGAGCGCGTGCTGGTGGCGCAGCCCATCTTTGCGAGCTTTGTCGCCGGCTTGGTCGAGCGCGCGCAAGCCCTGCAACTGGGCGCGCCCTACGACGAGGGCGTTACCACTGGGCCGCTAATATCGCGCGCGCACCAGGACAAAGTCTTGAATTACTACCGCTTGGCGGAGGACGAAGGCGCCGAAGTGCTCGTCGGTGGTTCGGCGCCTGGGCATCAGCGCGGGTATTTTGTCCAGCCGACCATCTGGAGCGGGCTCGACGATAGTTCGCGCGTCAACCGCGAAGAAGTCTTCGGCCCTTGCTGCCATATCGCCGCTTTCGCGAGCGAAGACGAAGCCATCGCCCGCGCCAATAGCAGTGATTATGGCCTCTGCGCCAGCATCTGGACGCAGAACCTGGCGCGCGCGCATCGGGTGGCGCGGCAGATGGAGGTCGGCGTCGTCTGGGTCAATAGCTGGTATTTACGCGATTTGCGCACCGCCTTCGGCGGTAGCAAACTATCGGGGTTAGGGCGCGAGGGCGGCTTGCACTCGCTCAACTTTTACTCCGAACTTTCTAATGTCTGTATTCATTACTAACCAAGGAGAATAACCATGAAAATCAAAATAGTACAAGCAATCAGCGCCGCTTTGCTGCTGGTGGCGGCGAGCGTCCAAGCTGATATGAAATCGCTGGGCATGACCACTATCGTCGAAACTCCAGCGATCCTCGATACCAAAACCGGTATGCTCAAAGGACTGGCAGAGAAGGGCTGGGTCGAGGGGCAAAACTTCAAGCTCGATTATCAAAACGCCAACGGCAGCATGCCCACCCAGCAGCAAATATCGCAGCGCTTTGCTGGTCGTGGTATGGATTTGGTGCTCACTATTACCACGCCGTCGACGCAATCGATGGTTACTGCCAGCAAGAGCGTACCGGTAGTCTTCGCCACCGTAACCGACCCGGTTGGCGCCAAGATCATCCCGCAATTCAACAAGCCGGGCGGCAACGTTACTGGTGTCTCGGACGCCTCACCCCTGGGCGAGCAGCTCGATCTGTTTCAGGAAATAGTTCCAGGAATGAGTCGGATTGGCTTTTTGTATAACCCCAGCCTGGCGAATTCGGCGGCTTTGTTGCGCTGGATAACCGAGGAGGGCAAAACTCGCGGCGTGAGCATTGTCGAGGCGCCAGCGCCGACTACCAATGAAGTCATAGCTGCCACTCGCTCCTTGCTCGGCAAAGTCGATGCTATCTACATTCCCACCGACACCACGATTTTGTCGGCGGTGGAGTCGATAGTCAAAGTCGGCCGCGAGACCAATACCCCGGTATTCGCTGGCGAGCCGGGCTCGGTCAAGCGCGGCGCGGTAGCCACGGTCGGGCTGGATTACATAGAGATCGGGCGTCTGTCGGGGCTGATGGCGGGTGACATTCTCAACGGCGCCGACCCGGGCAGCATCGACGCTGTAGTAGCCAAAGACGTGCAGCCAGAGAAGACCATCACCATCAACCTGTCAGCAGCGGCAGCCACTGGCTTGAGCATTAGTCCGAGCTTACAAGCACGGGCTGTGACTATCAGCGAGTAACTATGAGACCTTGGCAAAAAGGTTCTTTTCGCCCCAGCATTGCTGCGTATTGGCAAATGCTCATTTATTGTTCATAAACTCCGCTTTGCCGCAAAAGCTTAAGAACAAAAATCACTCTTTTTGCACGCGGTCTCAAATTATGCAAAGCTCTAACATCACCAGTTTTGGGTCGGTCGTGCTCCCCGATCGACCCGAATTTCTGATGGCGAAAACCCAGTAAAGCACCAGCAATGACTCTATTCGAGGTTATGGGCTTCTTTGAAGTCGGTCTGGTTTTCGGCATCCTGGCGCTGGGTACTTTCATCTCCTTCCGGGTGCTGCGTTTTCCCGATTTATCGGTAGAGGGTACTTTTCCTTTGGGCGCTGCCACTGGCGCCGTGCTCATCGCTAGCGGGCTCAATCCCTGGCTGGCGACTCTGGCGGCTGGTGGTATCGGCTTTGTCTCCGGGGTAACCACTGCCACCCTGCACGTGCGCTTTCGCATCTTGCCGATACTGGCGGGCATCCTGGTGGCAGTGGCGTTGTACTCGATCAACCTGCGCATCATGGGCGGCCCCAACAAACCATTGCTTGGTAGCACCACGGTTTTTGACGCGCCAGCGGCTTGGCTGGGTCAACCGAGCTACATAACCAATGTAATCGTGCTGGTATTCGTAGTCCTGGTGCTCAAGCTGTTGCTCGATTTGCTCTTCAAAACCGGCTTTGGCTTCGCCTTGCGCGCCACTGGCTCCAACCCGGAAATGGCGCGCGCCGCCGGGATTAATGTTGGCCTGATGACCATCTGTGGTCTTGGTCTTGCCAACGCTTTGACTGCCATCAGCGGCGCTTTGTTCGCGCAAATATTCGGCGGCGCCGATGTTTACGCTGGCACTGGCGTCATCATCACTGGTCTGGCATCGGTGATCGTTGGCATGTCGATCTTCCCGTCGCGGACGATGATGCTGGCGACTCTGGCTTGCGTGCTCGGCTCCATCGCCTACCGCGCTGCAGTGGGCGTCGCGCTCAACGCCGACGCCCTCGGCTTGCGCGCCTCGGATTTGCAATTGGTAACCGCCTTGCTGGTGGCGATCACCCTGATTATCCAATCGGAAAAATCGGGCTTAGTCGGCAGGTTGCGCGATAAGTTGGCTCTGCGGCGATGATCGACATTCAAGACTTGCACGTCAGCTTCAACGTCGGCACGCCGCTGGAAGTATCGGCGGTGCGCGGCGTTTCTTTGCAGGTGCCGCAAGGTCAATTCATCACCGTAATCGGCTCCAACGGCGCTGGTAAGTCGACAGTGTTAAACGCGCTCGCTGGGGTGGCTTCGGTTAGCAGCGGCAGCGTAACAATCAACGCGATTGACGTAACGCGCTGGCCGGTGCATCGGCGCTCGGCTCTGGTCGCCAGAGTGTTTCAAGACCCAAGGTTAGGAACTTGCGAAGACCTATCGCTGCTGGAAAACTTTGCCATCGCCCGCGCGCGCACCGCGCCGCGCGGTTTGCGCCCAGCGATAAGCGCCGATATGCAAGACGAGCTGCGTCAGCGTTTGCAGCTTTTGGGGCTGGGTTTGGAGCACCGTATTAACGACCTGGTCGGGCAATTATCCGGTGGCCAGCGCCAGGCGCTCAGCTTGATCATGGCGACCACGGGCTCCTCGAAAGTGCTATTGCTAGACGAGCACACCGCCGCGCTCGATCCGGAAACCGCCGCCTACGTGATGAGTCTCACTGCCAAGCTCGTCGCCGACACTGGCATGACCACCATGATGGTAACCCACTCCATGCAACAGGCCTTGGACTTCGGCGACCGCACCATCATGCTGCACCGTGGCCAAACCGTCTTCGACGTCTCCGCCAGCGAAAAGCAAGCGCTGCGCGTCCAAGACCTATTGCAGCTATTCAAAAAATTCGCCGGCGAAGAGTTGAGCGACGACGCCTTATTGCTGAGTTAGCCCTCACTAAAACAGACACACTGTAGACCCGATAAAGCAAGTGAACAAAATAGATCAAAAACTAATAGAACTCGGCATTGAGCTCCCAGAGGCCGCAGAGCCGATGGCAGCTTTATTGAAACCGGTGCGCATAGTCGCCGATAGGCTACTGGTGTCGGCGCAAACTCCCAAGCTCAATGGCGAGCTGATTTATCTCGGTAAAGTCGGCGGTGAACTCGATCTGAGCACTGGGCAAGAGGCGACCAGGCTGTGTGCTTTGAATGTCATAGCTCAAGCCAACAAAGCCCTGGGCGGAGACCTGGCGCGTATTCGGGCAATAATAAGCGTGCGCGGCTATATTAATGTCAATCCTAATTTCCATGAGATAGCCGAAACCTTGAATGGCGCCTCCAAGCTCTTATTGGACATATTCGGCAATGAGATCGGCGCCCACGCGCGCACTGCCATTGGCGCTGCCAGTATGCCTTTCGACGTTGCTGCGGAAGTAGAGGCCGAATTTTGGATTAAGTGAAATTAATTGCTACAAAGAAAACAAACTATGCCACTCAGTCTGCCGCTCTTCGATCTCAGCACCAGCCTGTTGCACATAATCACAAAACTCGCTAATAAATGGCGGTTGATGATTGCCCGACAATAAGGCAACGCCAATGTTAATTATGGTGCGCGGCAAGGCTATATTCAAAATGGCAATTTGCCCAGCCAGGTATTCCGCGCGTATCGTTTGATACGGCCATATACCCACCAAGTCGCTATCGAGCAAAAGCTGCTTAGCCTGCGAACCGATAGTTTCTATAAATCTTCTCGGCGGCAAAGTTTCAGCGTCGATAAAAGAGGCGTCGAAGGCTTGGCGGGCGCGCATTTCTGTGGGCGGCAAAATCCAGCTCGAGTCGCCCAGATCGGCTAACTGGATATTGGGTCGATTTGCCAAAGGGTGTCCAGCTCGAACGCAGAGGCAGTATATCTCGGTGTAAATATGCTGAAAAATCACCCCAGGTACGTCAGAGGGCTGCGCCTGTCGGCCGACGATGCAATCCAGCTCGCGGTCTAATAGTAGCGAGTAGAGGTGTACCGAAGCTGCTTCCTTGACGTTTACAGCAATATCCGGGTATTTACTGGTATACCAAATAATAGCCTTTTGCAATGCGGCCCGCGAAGCGCCATTCGGGGCGCCCAAGCGCAACTCGCCCTCACGGCCATTCTTAATCGCTTGGACATCTTGATTAGCGCGGGTGATGGCCTTGCCTATAGTTTCAGCGTGGCGAATAACTGCCAAGCCGGCGCGACTGGGTATTAAGCCCTTACTAGTGCGATGGAATAACTCGGTATCGAATAGTGTCTCGGCCTTTTGCAACGATTTAGTCGCCGAAGACTGAGTGATGTTGAGCACCGAGGCGGCCATCTGCACCGAATTCACCTCGCCCAAGACCTGAATAAGCTTGAGCTGCCGCAGCGTCAGCGCTTGGACTTTTTCCATTGCCAGTAAATATCTGATAGTTGGTTAATGCTCTAGATTGTAGCTGGGTAACGGTCTGTCGTTGGTCATGGCTTGAGGCGTCGCCACCTCATTCGAGCAAAAATATACCATGGTTGCACCGCCAAGCGCTGCGCTATAATCACCAGATTGAGCAAATCAGCAACCAAACGAGGACGACCATGAAAAGCAAAATTTATCTTTACTTACTCATCGGGCTCCTGCCCTTGGTGGCGCAAGCCGACGACGCCGCTCGCGGGCTGGAAATTGCCCAGGAAATGGATCGGCGCGATAACGGCTTCGGCGATTCGGCTTCCAGCATGACCATGGTCTTGCGCAATAGCCACGGCCAGGAAAGCCGCCGCGACCTGCGCAACAAAACCATGGAAGTGACTGGGGATGGCGATAAAAGCCTAATCATCTTCGATAACCCGCCGGATGTTAAAGGCACCGCCTTCTTATCCTTCACCCACAAAACCGGCAGCGACGACCAGTGGCTGTATCTGCCAGCGCTGAAACGCGTCAAGCGCATTTCCTCCAGCAACAAAGCTGGCCCCTTCATGGGCAGCGAATTTGCTTATGAGGACATCTCCTCGCAAGAGGTCGAGAAATACACCTACCGCTACCTGCGCGACGAGCAATTCGACGGCCGCGACCACTTCGTAATCGAACGCGACCCGGTAGACCCGAAATCGGGCTACAAGCGGCAGATCGTCTGGGTCGACAAGCAGGAATACCGCACTTGGAAAGTCGAATACTACGACCGCAAAGACGACCTGCTGAAAACCTTAGTGTCTTCCAATTTCGAGCAATACCTCGGTCAATACTGGCGCGCCGGGCAAATGGACATGGCCAATCACCAAACCGGCAAAGGCACCACCCTGATCTGGGAAGACTACGTATTCGACAACAACTTCAACAAAAGACAATTCACCAAGGCTGGGCTGGCTAAGGCGAGGTAGCTTGGGAGCGCGACCGTCGCCGCGGTCGCCGTGTAAAAAGTGCCGCAGGCCATCCTAAGTGAGCAAAGAACTACAGTGGGCTACCGTGCTCGCCATGGCTGGCTTCTGGAGCATTGAGTACTTGACTAGAGATATAGTTTTTTGGACGACGCCCGTGCTTATAATGATCTGGATTATCAGATTAATGAAATCTTAGAATGAACGAATACATCACCTACATCCTCTTCGCGGTGATACTGGTGTCGATAATCATCGGCATGAACCACGAAGACAAGAAGGCCAAGCAAACTAAGCCTTAGCGGCGAACTTGACATTGTGCAGGTGCGCGGATGCCTTGGTTGCGCTTGGCAGGATGCTCGCTTTCCGTGCCAGCAACACAAACCGCAGGCTATCATCAATGGACTACATAACCTACATACTGCTAGCAGCGATGATCACCGCCGTCATCGCCACCATGATCCACGAAGATAAGAAAGAAGAAGCCAAGCAGCGTAAGCCTTAGCGGCGATCCTACTAATATGTAGAAAAGGCGGAAAGAACCCTTTGCCAAAGGCGCCCGTTTGTGATTTGATGAGTGGTGTAGGAGGTGGCTTAACTATCGTCGAGTGCAACTCGGCGCGCCATGAGTTTGCCGTAGCCTAGTAGTGGTGAGTTTAGTTGGGCGTGCTGTCTTAGGAGCCAGGCGCTGGCTTGGTTGGAGGTTATTACCGGTTTGCCGCTAAGGCGCTCTAGTTGGTCGATTACTCCAAGGGCGGGGAGGGCGGTGCACGGCAGAAATAAGGCTTGAGCGCTGCTGTCGAGCAGCGGTAGCGCTGCGGCGATCAGGCTCGCGGGCTGCACTCGGGCTATGTCGCGGTCGTCGGCTAGTCCCAGGCATGTGCTGTCTTGAATCTCTAGCCCGTGCTTCTGCAAATAGCTTGCTAGCACGGCGCATGTCTCGGGCAGGTAAGGAGCCAGTAGAGCGATTTTTGTTATGCCTAAGGCGGCAAAGGCTTGGCGCACTGCTGAGGTCGGCGTTATTACTGGTACCTCTGGGCGCGCGGCTTGAATGGCTTGCTGCACGGCTGCTTCGCCTATCACTGCGGCGGCGGAGGTGCAACTGTAATAGATGGCTGCGAGCTTGGCTCCTGGCACTAATAAATCCGTGGCTGCAGTTAGCAGCGGCGCCATGCGGATCAGGTTCTCTGGGGTGGTGGGGTTGGTGTTGGCTACTCTGGAGTAGTGCAGGCGTACCTGATCGGTCGGGAAGAGGCAGCTAAAGTCCGCCTCTGTGCTTAGGTCGCTGGCGAGTAGGACGATTCCTAGTCTGGGTAGCAGGTCGGGTTTTGCTAGTTGGTCGAGCATTGGCAAGTTGGGGGCTCGGAGTCCTTAGCGCTCGATAGTGAGGTTATTTTTTGCTGGCTCCGACCATTAATGTGCGCACGGTAACCAACATAGGTATGCCGACTAAGGCAACGCTAGCTAGCCAATGCGCGCCGTAGGCTGCGATACCAGCGGCTGCTAAGACGCAAACGATAGACAATGCAAAGCCAGTATATTGCCCACGGGCTAGGGCGCGATATGCGTGATTTTCGGTTTTTTCTGTGCTCGTAACTGCAGCTTGCTCCAACTGATGGCTGTGTTGCTGCTCGTTCTCTGCCATTCTCAGTATGCGCTCTGCTGCTCCAGGGACTACGCTTTCGTAATGTTCAAAATCCTCTGGCACTGGTAATGGGCCCGAGCGATGCATTTTAGCTCGGACTAGACCAATACTAGCTGTGCTCGGCGGGCTGCTTGCTATCTTGCTTTGCTGGTTGGGCTGTATGGGATTACTAGTCTTGCCGCCGTTTTTCTTGGGCATAAGCTGATTCGAGATAGTCACCAACGGCGCGCCAATGGCGGCCTAGGGCCTCGGTGGTGCTGCGGTAATAAGGCGGTGGAGTTGATGCTTCGCTGTCTGCTTGCGGTAAACGCAGGTGGTTGGCGAATTTGGGTGGCATTTGCCGCTGGATATCGGCGATAACATCCTCGGCGAAGATAGAGGGTACATAAGGAGTCATGCCTTGGAGTAGACCAGCTCGAAACCAGTGCTGCGAGGATTTAGCTGCAGTTTTCATATTCGATGTTGTTGGGTTATGAGAGTGAGTTTAGCATAAAACTATAGACTTAGAGCGTGCTTAGGTAGCTGCTTTGTAGTTCTTCAAGGTAGCTGCGGGCGGTGTCGGCTTCGGCGGCGGGTAGGCGCAAGTACCAAAAGCTGCTGCGTTTGTCGAGCTGGAGGCTGAGGCTTTGTTGGCGGTGGATGATGTCTATGCTGCTGGCGCTGGTGTCGTAACGTTCGAGCTCGGCGCCCATGGCAGAGATGGCGTCGAGTAGGCGCTCGCTGCGGTCGAAGTTGTTATCGGCAAGAGTTAATGTCCAAACTCCCGAGCTGTCTTGCAGTAGCAGGCTGACGAGGTTGGGGGCGCTGAAGCCGGCGTCGCCGAGGTTGATTTGGTCGTCGATTACCGAGGGCTGCGGGCGCGGCTGGCGCCAACTGTCGCTGTCTTCAATCGCGAATTGCTGCGGCACGACTGCGAAGGGAATTACTTCCTGGATGCTGCTGCTGTTGTAGTCGAGAGGCGGATAGCTGCGCGCTTGGCTGAAGCTGGTGTCGCGGGCGCAAGCGGCGATACCGAGCGCGAGGCTGAGGGCGATTGTTATCTGTAGCGGCTTCATAGTAGTTCGCGGAGCCAGTTTTTGTTGATTTCGTTGCGCAGGATGAGCGCGCGTACGCGCGCGCACAGCGCGGCGGCGTACCAGATGTAACAGGCGGCGATCATGATCAGTAGTGGCCAGATCATGCTGGCATCGATGCTGGATTCGCCGCTGAGTTTGAGGGTGGCGCCTTGGTGCAGGGTGAACCACCATTCGACTGAGTACTTGATTATGGGGATGTTGATTATGCCGACGATGGCAGTATAAGCACAAATCTTCGCCGCGAGTTCGCGGCGGTCGACGCTGGCGCGCACGGTTATTAGCGTTAGGTACAAGAGGAAGAGTATTAGCATCGAGGTGAGTCTCGCGTCCCAGACCCAGTAGGTGCCCCAGGTTGGTTTGCCCCAGATGGCGCCGCTGGCGATGGCGAATAAGGTGGCGCCAGCGCCGATGGGCGCCGAGGCTTCGGCGACCCAATCGCAGAATTTGATTTTCCAGATTATGTAGCTGGCGTAGTTGGCAGCCATTATCAGATAAATGCTTTGCGCGAGGAACGCCATGGGTACGTGGATGAAGATGATGCGGTAGCTTTCGCCTTGCTGGTAATCCGGCGGGGTGAAGAATAAGCCCCAGACGGCGCCGACGAGCAGGCTGCCTATGGCTATTGGGTACAAGTACCGCGCCCAGGTGCCGAGTAATAGATAGCTGCTCTTGGGGTTGACCAGCGGGTTCAAAAAACGCAAATACTTCATGGGAGGGTGGCGCGCAATATTGCCAATATCAGCAGCGGGCTCAGGGCGAGCGCGAGCAGGACGAAGGCCGCGAGGATCAGCGAGTAGAACAAGGCATTGGTGGGGTCGGTTATTATCTGCAGCGCCATGATGAGCACGGGTACGCTGAGTGGTAAGGCGATGAGCTGGATGAAGAAGGCCCGGGCTTTAAGGCCGAGGCTGAGCGCGGAGGCGAGGGCCGCGAGGCAGACTAGAGTTGGGCTGAGCAGCAGCAATACTCGCAACCAGAGCCAGATCTGCTCGCTGGGGGCGTAGAGCAATAGATGGAACAAAGGTAGCATCATCAGCAGCGGTAAGGTCGAGACCACCCAAAAGGCGACTATTTTGGCGAGCACGAGAAAGTACGGCGAGAGGCTGTAGAACAGCCATTGCTCAAGGGCGCCGCTGCGAGCTTCGTCGTGCAAAAACTGCTCGGAATTCAAATTGATGGCGAATATTATCGCCAGCAAAAAAGCACCGAGGGCGAGCTCGGAGAGTCTTTCGGGGGCTGGGCCGTAGAGTAGCGCGAATAGAAGAATTATCTGAATGTTCAACCCCAGGGCTTTGAGCGTGTCGCCGCGTTTACGCCAATACTGCTTTATCTCCAGCTGGAAGACACGAAGCGTGAGGAGGTAAGCCGCTCCATGCTGTCGCGCCTGCGGGTGTCGATCCATAGTTTGAGTTTGTTCCATTGCTTGCTTTCCGTAGCTACCCGCTGCGGCTCGACGTTCTCCATTTCGAATAAACCCCTGCCGCTATTGACCGAGTCGATGTACAGCAATCGGTTCGAGAAGGTGGCGACAAACTCTATCGATAAGGTATTGAGGAAGTCTTTCAGATTCTTGTAATAAATAGTGTTGGCGTTGACGCGGTTCGCGACTATGGCTATGGGCTTCGGCGCTTCGCGGAAATCGTTATGCCGCAAGATGGTGGAGATGAAATCGGCTGTGGCGATCATGTCGATGCGCGAGGGCAGCACGGGGATGATGATCATGTCAATGCGCGACATCAGGCGTTCGAGTTTGTGCTCGTGGAGGCCGGCTTGGGTGTCGACTATGACGTAGCGGGTGTGCTCGGAGACGGCGTCGAACCAGATTTTGGTGTTGGAGATGCCGCTGAGTTCGTTGAGCGCCAGGCCTTTGATTTTCGGCAGGTGGTGCGGGCGGCGGTCGAGCCAGGATAGCGCCGATTTTTGCGGGTCGTGGTCGACTATGGATACGCTCTCGTCGTGATTGGTGAGAAAGGCTGCCATGTTGATGGTCAGCGTGCTCTTGCCACTGCCGCCTTTGCTATTGGCAATCAGGATGCGAGAGACATAGGAATTGGAGGCTCGAGCTTCGTTCACAGATTTAGGAATGCTTGGGGGTGGCTGTTTTTATTGTAAGCCCAGCGTGGTCTGTGCGTGCGCGCACCTCGCTGCCGTTGCTGGTTTACAGCGGCAAATTCTAGCCTAAGTGCCGAGCTTTGGCTAGCGCAGTAGTGGTTAAAACCAAGCGCGAGCTATTCTTGGGGGGTTGGCTGCCGTCAAGATTAGCCTAGAATTAGCTCAATTGAGCAAGCGGTGGTGCCGAGGGAGAGAATCGAACTCTCACTCTCTTGCGAGAACCGGTTTTTGAGACCGGCGCGTCTACCAGTTCCGCCACCTCGGCATGGGCGCGATTATACGCCCGCAGTCGAACGCCTGCGGGCTTTTGCTCGGCGATTGCGCTATTGCAAGCAGGCGACGATGTTGTCCGCCATATTGTGCAATAGCTGGAAGTAGAGGTTAGCGCCTGGGGTGAGGTCGGCGCCGAGGGGGTCGAGTTCGCCGATTTGGGTGTCGGTGCCGGAGATGACGGTTTGGATGGCGCGGGTGGGGAATTGTGGTTCGCTGAATACGCAGGATATTTGCTTGTCAGCTAAGTTGGTGCGGGCTGCGCGCAGGCGCGCTGGCGACGATACTTGCTCAGGGTCGAGGCTAATCGCGCCGACGGCGCCAAGCTGGTACTCCTGCTCAAGATACTGATAAGCATCGTGAAAGACCAGGTAGTTGCGACCGCTAACGGCGCTGAACTTTTGCCGTAGCTCGGCGTCGAGCTGATCCAGGCTTTGGTGCAGGCTGGCGAGGTTGGCTTGGTAAGCGGCGCGGTGCTCGGGGAAGGCGGAGCTCAGGTGCGCGGCGATGGTGCTGGCCATGACTTTGGCGTTGCTGGGGCTGAGCCAGATGTGCGGGTCGGCTTGTGAGCTGTGGTCGTCGTGCCCATGGTCATCGTGATCGTCGTGCTTGTCATGGTCATCGTGGGCGTGGTCGTCGTGACCGTGGTCATCGTGCCCATGCTCGTCGTGCTCGTCTTCATGGTGCTCATCGTGTTTGTCATGGTCGTCGTGAGCGTGTTCGTCGTGACCATGCTCGTCGTGTTCATCTTCATGGTGCTCATCGTGTTTGTCGTGGTCATCGTGGGCGTGTTCATCATGACCGTGATCGTCGTGTTCATCTTCATGATGCTCATCGTGTTTGTCATGGTCATCGTGACCATGCTCGTCGTGTTCATCTTCGTGATGCTCATCATGGTCGTCGTGGTCATCATGGCCATGGTCGTGACCTTCGTGGCCGACAGCCCAGGCGCCGTCGAGGCGGTACGGCCATAGTTGTAGCTGATCGTTATCTAGCAAACTAACCGCGCGGACGTCGGCGGGTAGGCTCGCCAAAGTAGGCGCCAGGAAGAGCTCGAGGTCGGGCGCTATGTAGAAGAGTATCGCCGCCTCTTGCAAGTCGCGCACTTGTGAGGGCTTGAGCTGGTAGCCGTGCGGCGAGGCCTTGCCCTGGACGAGTAATTGGGCTTCGCCTGTGTTGCCGAGCACCGCCGATACTAGCGAGTGCAAGGGCTTAATGGTAGTAATGATAGGCGCGGCCTCGTGGTCGTGCGTCTCGTGGCTGTGCGCATAGCTGCCTAACAAAGAGGCGGCGCCCAGCGCGCTGATAGCTATGAGTTTTTGCATTGTGGTCTCCAAGTTGGTGGTTAGCGCTATGATTTTGCGGTGCGTGATTATAATAATGTAACTATGGTAATTACATTTAATGCAAGCTAATTTACTCGTCGCCGATAAGCTCAGCGTGGTGCGCGCTGGGCGTCGGGTTGTGCAGGATGTTTCGCTTAGCGTCCGCGAGCACGACTTCATCACCATCATCGGCCCCAACGGCGCGGGCAAGTCGGTGCTGCTGAAGTGCTTGCTCGGTCTGTTCAAGCCCGACGGCGGCAGCATCAGCCGACGCCCAGGGTTGGCTATAGGCTATATGCCGCAGAGCGTCGCCTTGGAGCCAACGATGCCGATGACGGTGGCGCGCTTTTTGCGTCTGCGCAAGGTGGTGGACGCTGAGCGTGTGCGCGCAGTCGCCGAGCTTTGTAAGGTTGATAATCTGCTGACTCGACCGCTGACCGTGCTCTCGGGTGGCGAGATGCAGCGCGTACTGCTGGCAAGAGCTTTGCTGAGGCAGCCCGACTTGCTGGTGCTCGACGAACCCGCGCAAAACCTCGACGTCTCCGGTCAATTGGCTTTTTATAAGCTGCTCGACGATTTGTACGCCAGCTCCAAGCTCAGCATCGTCATGGTGTCGCACGACCTGCACATGGTGATGGCTTCGACGCGCCACGTTATCTGCTTGTACCACCACGTGTGCTGCTCGGGTGAGCCGCAAGTGGTTACCAAGGCTCCGGAGTTCGTCAGCTTGTTCGGCCAGGATATGGCGAAGATGATGGCGGTCTATAACCACGACCATCGCCATTCGCATTCCCATGCTGATCTTTGACGATTTCATAGTCCGCGCCTTGGCGGCTGGGGTTTGCATCGCCTTGGTCGCGGGCGCGCTGGGTTGCTTCGTCGTCTGGCGGCGGATGGCGTACTTCGGCGATTCGCTCGCGCATAGCTCGCTGCTGGGCGTGGCTCTGGGTCTGACCATCAACATCAGCACCAACATCGGCATCATCGTCAGCTGCTCGCTGTTCGCGGCTTTGTTGTTGTGGCTGCAAAAGAAACGTCTGCTCGCCACCGATACCCTGCTCGGCATCATGGCGCACTCGGCGCTCGCCATCGGCATGGTGGCTATTAGCTTGCTGGAAGAACGCGTGAGCTTGCACGCCTATCTGTTCGGCGATATTCTCACGGTGACCGGCGCCGAGCTTTGGTGGATTTACATAGGCGGATTGCTGGCGCTGCTGTTGCTGGCGCGGAATTGGTCGTCGTTAGTATTGATGACCATCCAGGAAGACCTGGCAGAGGCCGAGGGCGTGCGTACCTTTTGGATGCACCTGCTGTTAATGCTGCTGATGACCATCGTCGTCGCGGTTTCGATTCGCATCGTCGGCATCTTGCTGATAACCTCGATGCTGATCATCCCCGCCGCTAGCGCGCGTCAACTAAGCCGTTCGCCAGAGCTCATGGCTGTGCTCGCGGCGCTGCTGGGGGTGGTGGCAGTGGTGATCGGTATTCTGGCGTCGATGTGGATTGATACGCCTTCGGGGCCGACCATAGTTAGCACTCTGGCGGTTTTGTTCTTCGTGGTGTCGGTGGGCGTGGGGGTTTGGCGTGGCGTCGAGCGTAGGCTCAGTGCAAAGTAAAGACCAATTTGCCAACTAATCTTAGCTCCCAAATCCGCACGTAACTTTGCGGCTTGCGAGCCCTACGTCGATTTTCTGTCAAAGAGGCACATAAACGGAGCGGCGAACGACGTCTAGCTCTCCTTGGTAGCTAACGTTGAGACAATTACGGCTGATTTGGCGTTATTTTGCCTCTACTGATGCCAGAATCACCTCAAGAGAAGCAGCATGGACGGTGAAGTGGCTACGCCACTGTGATTGTGATTTGGCTGGGCGATGTAGTTGAAGATAGTGATTCAGCTAGTTCTGATTATTTCTGGAGGTGGGAGTGCTGCTTGAAATATTGCTAATAACTGTTCGATGATGTCATAGCCCGCTATGGCAATATTGAATTGAAGTTGACGTCCAGTGCGAACAACTTTGCCCGCAATATGATAGATGCACCAGCGCGCCCGCTTGGCTCGATAGTTATGCAGAATGGTTGGCGCCAAGGCTCGCATGAGAACAAACAGGTTATAGGCAAGAATGCATATAAAAAAGTACAAGCTATTCGCTTGGTGGTCGCTACAGGGTAAGTCCTCAGCGCCGAAATCGCACTTCAATTCTTTGATTCTATTTTCGCTGCATTCACCACGTTGGTTATACCAATCTATAATCTCAAGGTCTGTCTTTGCATCCATATTGGTGGCAATACAGCGGTAAATGTAGTGTTGGTTTTGATATTCATCGCCAGCTCCAATCTCATTGGTAGCATCCTCTAAATCAATTTCTAACTGTCCAGTTTTTGCTTGGCGCTGAATTACTAGGCAGAAAGACTTCTCATAATCACGTATGCAATGTACCGTGCGGCACGTTGATTGCCCAGTCGCTTTTCCGCTATTGTCCAATATTGGCTGCCAATCAGCATCAGCCATCTGGCTGATTATATCTCTGATATTTTTTGATATTTTTGCCCGAATGGCGTATTGCATATTATGTTGATCGCAGTGTTTGATGACGCTCTGCTGGTAGCTGGCGGCGTCCGCACGCAGCGCCTTGAATGCAAATCCTTTGGGTAGCGACTGTACGCAGTGCTGAATAAACGCCAGATTGTCTTTGCTTGGTGGAACATTGCCTTGGCGAAAATCATACGTGATCACTTGTCCGGTCTCAGCAATGTGTCCGAGCATAGGCATATAGCCTTTATTGCCTTTGTATGTCCACAAGGCCGTACTCTTGTGTGCTATCACTTCAGTAGCATCAATATCCAGCGTTAAAGATTTGCAGTTGCCCAGTGTAGCTCGGAGCAAATGCTGATTAACAGCTTGCTGGGCTTTGGCAACACCCTGTTCTTTACTCATCCGGTGTAGCCAAGCACCGACAGCTCTGCTACTTGGAAAACAAGGGATGTCCAACAAGCTCACTAATGCTGCATCGTTGCGCAAGATGCGCATATCATCCAGTCTAGTGCCACCACTGTGTAGCAATAAGATTATGCTCTGTAGGTATGTCGACGCTGGGAATCCGCTTTTCCGCTTAGGAGCTTGAAAGTTTTGATCTACGCAACGCGCAAAATCCAATGATTGCATTAATTGCAATGGAGCTAGTAAGCCAGATTGCGATGTGATAGCTTCTTTGCTA
Organism: Gammaproteobacteria bacterium; assembly: GCA_965229495.1. Lineage (GTDB taxonomy): Bacteria > Pseudomonadota > Gammaproteobacteria > CBDBNL01. Next base: position 1,277,317 of record OZ245880.1, on the reverse strand, counting down.
AGCTTGAGCTTATGAGGTAGAATATTCATCGGTCTTGGTTGGGATAGTTGCACCCTCTGGGTGATCGCAAATTTATTATAAACTATTGTCCAACCAAGACTTTTTTGTGAGTTTAAAAAATACGTGCGGATTTAGGTAGCTGCGAATTGCTATCGACGGGCGCTTAACTAAAATCCACCGCCCAATTGAATTCAATATCTTTCGCAAATCAGAGCTATGCTGAAAATTCGCCTCGCGCGCGCTGGCGCCAAGAAATACCCTTTTTATCACATCGTGGTTGCCGATAGCCGTAGCCCTCGCGATGGTAAGTACGTGCAGAGACTGGGCTTCTTTGCTCCCAAGGCTTCTGGGCAAGCCCCACGCCTGCAGATCGATTTGGAGCAGCTAGAGCTCTGGCAGAAGCGTGGTGGTCAGTTAACCGAGAGAGTGGCGCGTCTGGTGCGCGAGCATAATTGGGGCGCTGAGAAAGTACAGGCTATGCGTGAGCGTAACCAAGAGCAGAAGCGCGCGCGGGCGCAAAAGAAAGCCGAGGCTGAAGCTGAGTCGTAGTTATTCGAGGCTCGGTGCGGTGAGCTGAGTTGTAGGTGGTTGTAGTCGGGCGCTTCGGTCGCGCCTATGGGGTGCGCGGTTGGTTGAAGATGCAATCTTTCACCGAACCCGAAGCTAATATTTTCAGTTATTCCGATTGGCGCATCCACCACGCCCGCGCCGGCTGGCAGCGGGTGCCTTGGGTCGAATGGCGGCGCGTTGGTAGCGCGTTGACGGTGAAAATTGACGGTGTTGATGCGCGTGAAGGCAACCTGCATTTGCGCGGCGTTGATATAGCTATCGAACGCGAGCTGCTGCCCGAGCTCGCTGATGATGAATACTACTTGTGCGACCTGCCGGGCTGCGAAGTGTTAGATAGCGCCAGCGAAGAACGCTTGGGTGTCGTCAAACAACTGCAACGCAACAAACCCCAAGACCTGTTGACAGTGCAGCGCGCCGATGGTAGCTCGTGCTTGCTGCCGTTGCTGCCCGATGTCGTTATCGCTGAAGTTGATATTGGCACGCGGCGGATTTGGGTGCACCGCGAGGCTACGTTGCTGTGACCTGGTTCGGAGTCGTCAGCCTGTTCCCAGAGATGCTGCAAGCGCTGCGCCACGACGGCGTGCTGGCGCGCGCGCTGGAGAATAATATGCTGCAAGTAGAGTGCTTTAACCCGCGCGACTTCGCCAGCGGCAATTACAAGAGCGTCGATGACCAACCTTACGGTGGCGGACCTGGGATGCTGATGCGGCCGAGCGAGCTCAGCGCGGCGCTGGCGCAAGCGCGCGAGCGCGCCCGAGCACTAGGCTTGCAACCCCGAAGCGTGCTGCTAAGTCCGCAAGGTTCCTTGTTCGACAACGAGCGCGCGCGGAGCTTCGCCGCTGCAGCCGAGGCTTTGATATTGGTTTGCGGGCGCTACGAGGGCGTCGACCAACGCTTCATCGACGCCGAGATCGACCTTGAACTGTCTATCGGCGATTACATAATCACTGGCGGTGAATTGGCGGCGATGGTGGTGGTCGACGCCACCATGCGTTTTGTCCCAGGTGTGCTCGGCAACGACAGCTCCAGCGCTCGCGACAGCTTGAGCGATGGCTTGCTGAAATACCCGCAGTACACCAAGGATAAAAACTACGCGCATGTGCCCGTACCCGAAGTGTTGCGCTCGGGCAATCACGCGCTCATAGAGCGCTGGCGCCGCCAGCAAAGCCTCGGCCGTACTTGGCAGCGTAGGCCCGAGCTCCTGCAAAAATTAACCTTGAGCCTTGATGACCAGCAGCTATTGCGCGAATATCAGAATAGGGCGAGCAAATAGATTTATTGTCGAAGCGAGTGTGGCTACAATGCGCGGCGCGCTGGTGTTTGAGAGATTAACGATATAGACAACTACGCCAGCAGTGATATTCAACGTACATTCATACGCGCTAGCAATTAGCCCGCATCAGATAAATTCGCAGCCATGAAACACCCACTAATAGAGCAATTTGAGCAAGCTCAGTTAAAGCCAAATTTACCCGAGTTTGCCCCGGGCGACACCGTATCGGTGCACGTGCAAATTCAATCCGAAGCCGAGCGCTTGCAAGCCATAGCCGACGCTGAGAAAGCTGCCCAAGACCCGAAAAAAGGCGGCAAGTCCAAGAGTCAACAGCAGCGCCGGCGCACGCAGGTTTTCACCGGCGTGGTCATCGCGCACAAAGGTGGCGGCTTGCAAACCTCCTTCGTCGTGCGCAAGATTTCGCACAACGTCGGCGTCGAGCGTACTTTCAATTTGCATAGCAACCTGATCGACAAGATCGAAGTCGTGCGTCGCGGCGACGTTCGTAAAGCCAAGCTCTATTACTTGCGCGGCTTGAGCGCCAAGAAAGCCCGCATCAAAGAGAAATTCGACAATAAGGCAGCAGCCAAGGCCAAAGTTAATGCCTAGCAAACTGGCAATGGCGCTACGTTGGCTGAACCGCGCGGCGCTAATTCTGCTGACGGGTGCTTTAGCAGCGTCGCCAGCGTTCGCCGATGATGCTGAGGTCAATGCGATAACCACCAGGCTGCAAGCACAGGGTTTGGAAGTCGACAAAATTAACTTTGTCGAGGCTGTAGGGCTGTATCAGGTGGTATTAGTCGGCGACCGTGGTCGGCTGTTCGTCAACGCCGACGCCAGCCATTTTGTCTACGGGGATCTCTTCGCCCTAGAAGGCAGCATAGTCAATCTGAGCGAATTCGAGCGCAAAGACGAACGCGTGCAGATGCTTGGGCAATACGTCGAGCAAAACCCGCAGCAATTGATCAAATTCGCTGGCGCCGACAGCGAGACTAGCATCTACATTTTCACCGATATCGACTGCGGCTATTGCCGCCGTTTGCACAACCAGATGGCCGAGTACAACGATCTGGGCATAGAAGTAAATTACCTGTCCTTCCCGCGCTCAGGGCCGGGCACGCGCTCCTTCGCTAAAGCGGTTACGGTGTGGTGTAGCGAGGACCAGCAAGCAGCCATGACCGCTGCCAAAAACGGCGTTGACCTCGCCAACATTAGCTGCAACGAGCAGCAAGTATTGCAACAATACCAACTCGGGCAAAGCTTGGGCGTCAACGGCACTCCCGCTATCGTGCTCGCCGACGGCGAACTCATAGCTGGTTACTTACCCCCGAGCACGCTGCTGGAGCGCTTGCGCACTAACTAAGGTGGACGCAAAGCCACTCAAATTCGCCCTCTGCGGGCTGGGGGTTGTCGGTTCGGGGGTCGTCGACACTTGGCAGAAAAATCAGCAACACATCCAACTTGGCTCTGGTCGCAAACTACAACTCGACTTAGTAGCCGCGCGTAGCAATAAACACGGTTGCGACCTCAGCGCCTTCCGCCGCAGCTACGATATTTTTGCCGCGACTACCGACCCCGACATCGAAGTTGTCGTCGAGCTTATCGGCGGCGATAGTGTTGCTTACGATCTGGTGATGCAGGCGCTAGAGCACGGGAAACACGTAGTAACAGCCAACAAAGCTCTGCTAGCTCAGCACGGTGCTCGCCTCTACTCCCAAGCGCGCGCACACCGGCGCCATATCTATTTTGAAGCAGCAGTAGCTGGCGGCATTCCCATCATCAAAAGCGTTACCGAAGCGCTGGCAGCCAACAACATCACCAGCGTTAGCGGCATCATCAACGGCACCTGCAATTACATCCTGTCGCGCCTCGCCGCCGACGGCGAAGACTTCGCCACGGCGCTCGCTAAAGCCCAAGATCTCGGCTTCGCCGAAGCCGACCCCAGCTTTGACGTCGGCGGCGTCGACGCCGCGCACAAAATCGCCATCCTGGCGCGCTTGATCTTCCAGCAGAATATCGACTTCGAGCAGATTTATTGCCGCGGCATCGAATACATCACTAACGACGACGTCGCCTTTGCCGCCGAATTGGGCTACAGCATCAAATCCATAGCCAGCGCTCGTCGCGACCCCACTAGCGGCGAATTGGAGTTAAGCTCGCAGCCGTTGCTAGTGCCGCAGAATACACCCCTCGCTGCTATCAGCGGCGTCAACAACGCCATTGAGCTCCAATGCCAGCCCCTAGGTGCCTTGTTCATGGCTGGTGCTGGCGCTGGCGCTGGTGCCACCGCCTCGGCAGTGCTCAGCGACCTTATCGCCCTCAGCCACAGCGGCGACTACGCCTGCCCAGCCTTCGCCCGCGATTTGCCCGAGGCGCGCATCAAGGGCGTCGACCTTGGCAGCGGCCAATACTTTTTGTGCTTGCACGTGCTCGATAAAATCGGCGTGCTCAACCGCATCAGCCAATTGCTGTTGGATTGCGACGTCAGCGTGCGTAACCTAATCCAAAAGCCAGCGACCATGAACGGCGAGAGCATCGCCATGGTCGCCTTACTAACCCACGAAACCCAGGAGCGCAAATTCGAGCGCGCCGTCGCCGCCCTGCAGCAAATGCCCGAGCTGCAAGATCGGCGCGTGCACAGCTTGCGCGTATTGGCTTGAGTTACAAATCGGCACGCAGCGACCTCATAGAGCAGGAAAGCGTTATCATAGGGAAGTAACACAACTTAGCAAAAATAAGGAAGACACCATGGCTAGCATAAGTTTGCGCAACATTAACAAAAAATTCGACTCGGCGCACATCATCAAAGGCGTCGACCTGGAGATCGCCGACCGCGAGTTCGTCGTTTTTGTCGGCCCTTCGGGTTGCGGCAAGTCAACTCTGTTGCGGCTGATCTCGGGCTTGGAGGAAATCACCTCGGGCGAGCTTTACATCGACGGCGACCTGGTCAACGACCAACCACCACCCAAGCGCGGGATCGCCATGGTCTTTCAGTCCTACGCCCTGTACCCGCACATGAGCGTTTACGACAACATGGCTTTCGGCCTGCGCAACCTGAAATTCTCCGAAGCCGAGATCAAAAAGCGCGTCGAGGCCGCCGCCGACACTTTGCAGCTCACGCACTTGATCAAATCCAAACCCAAAGAGCTCTCTGGTGGTCAGCGCCAGCGGGTCGCCATCGGTCGCACCATAGTGCGCGAGCCCAAGGTCTTTTTATTCGACGAACCACTATCGAACCTCGACGCCGCGCTCCGAGTGCAGATGCGCATCGAGATCGCCAAGTTGCACGCTGGTCTCAGCGCCACCATGATTTACGTAACCCACGACCAGGTCGAGGCCATGACCTTGGCAGACAAGATCGTCGTGCTCAATCAAGGCAATATCGAGCAAGTCGGTTCGCCCTTGGAGCTCTACAGAAATCCGTGCAATAAATTTGTCGCTGGCTTCATCGGCTCGCCAGCGATGAACTTCCTCAACCTGCCCTGCAGCTACGCCGACGGCAAGCTGGCAGTGCAAGTCGACGCCGAGCAGAGCTTCAGCGTTGCAATCGATAGCGACAAGCAATCTGGCTTGGAGTCGATGTCCACGGTCAGCGTCGGCATTCGCCCGGAAGCATTAAACTTCAACTCCAGCGGCGCCGACGACGTCTCGCTCAGCGGCGACTTGGTGGCGACCGAACGCCTCGGCTCGCACAATTATTTATACGTACAAAACTCAGCGGCGCAAGAATCCCTGCTCACAGTCGAAGACCGCGAGCACGCCGAGCACAAAGTCGGCGAATCGGTGCAAACCTGGTTCAACCCTGACAATTGCCACCTGTTCAACGCCAACGGCAAGACCATCAGAAACGCTTGAGGCTCCCGCACTGACAGCGCCAATCTTGTGCAGTGGCTAAACAGCAGCGCTTCCAAGTAAGCGCACCCTTCAAGCCCTCTGGCGACCAACCGAAAGCCATCAGCGCCTTGGTCGACAGCATAGCGCGCGGCAATTCTTACCAAACCCTGCTCGGCGTAACCGGATCGGGCAAAACCTACACCATCGCCCAAGTCGTCGAGCACCTGCAGCGCCCGACCCTGGTCATGGCGCACAACAAAACCCTAGCGGCGCAGCTTTACAACGAATTCAAAAGCTTCTTCCCTAATAACGCCGTCGAGTATTTCGTCTCTTATTACGACTATTACCAACCCGAAGCCTACGTCCCGGCCTCCGACACTTACATCGAAAAAGACGCCTCGATAAACGAGCAAATCCAGCAATTGCGGCTCTCGGCGACCAAATCGCTCATGGAGCGCAAGGATGTACTTATCGTCGCCACCGTATCGGCGATCTACGGCCTCGGCTCGCCGACTTCTTACGCGCAAATGTCGCTAGTGCTCGAGCGCGGCGCCAGCATGGGGCAAAGGCAATTAATTCGCCACCTAACCGAAATCCAATACCAGCGCAACGACGCCAACTTCGCGCGCGCTACCTACCGCGTACGCGGCGACCTCATCGACATCTTCCCCGCCGAGAACGAAGACATCGCCCTGCGCGTCGAACTCTTCGACGATAGCGTCGAACGCCTGAGCCTATTCGACCCCCTGCTCGGCAGCGTCATCAAGCAATTAGACAGCTTCACTCTGTACCCCAAAACCCACTACGTCACCCCACGCGAGATGACCTTGCGCGCCATCGACAGCATCCGTACCGAGCTCCAAGAGCGCCTGCAAGACCTCCGCGACAACCACCGCTTGCTCGAAGTGCAACGCTTAGAGGAGCGCACGCGTTACGACCTGGAAATGATGCAAGAGCTCGGCTACTGCAACGGCATTGAAAACTACTCGCGCCATCTCACCGGCTTCAGCCCGGGCAGCCCGCCGCCGACCTTGTACGACTATCTGCCCGACGACATCATGCTGGTGATCGACGAATCCCACGTCACCATCCCGCAAATCGGCGCCATGTACAAAGGCGATCGGTCGCGCAAAGAAAACCTGGTCAACTTCGGCTTTCGCCTGCCGTCGGCGCTCGACAACCGGCCGCTGCGCTTCGACGAATGGGAGCAACGCGCGCCGCAAACCATCTTCATCAGCGCCACCCCCGCCGACTACGAGCGCCAACACTCGCAGCTCACCGCCGAATTACTACTGCGCCCCACTGGCATCGTCGACCCGCAGATCGAAGTCAAACCCGCTGCCAACCAAGTCGATGACCTGCTCGAGCAAATCCGCGCGCGCGTCGCTGCCGAGCAGCGCGTGCTGGTAACCGTGCTCACCAAGCGCATGGCCGAGGATCTCAGCGAATACTTGGCGGACAACGGCATCAAAGTCCGTTACCTGCACTCGGATATCGACGCCGTCGAACGCGTCGAAATCTTGCGCGATCTGCGCATCGGCACCTTCGACGTCCTCGTCGGTATCAACCTTCTGCGCGAAGGCCTCGACCTTCCCGAAGTCTCATTGGTCGCTATCTTAGACGCCGACAAAGAAGGCTTTCTGCGCTCCGAGCGTTCGCTCATCCAAACCATCGGTCGCGCCGCGCGTCACGTCAGCGGCACCGCCATCTTGTACGCCGACCAGGTAACCGACTCCATGCGCCGCGCCATCGACGAAACCGAACGCCGCCGCAGCTATCAAGAGCAGTGGAACATTGACCACGGTATAACCCCCAAGCAGATCGAGCGCGAAGTGAGCATCGGCATCAGTGAATTCAAAAAACCGGCGGAGGGCAAACGCGGCCGCAAAGCCAGCGCTAAAGTCGCCGACCTGGACGCTGATTACGCCATCGACTACAGCACACTCGGCGAGAAAAAAGCCTGGCAAATGGTCAAGAAAATGGAGCAAGCCATGCAACTCGCCGCCGGCAAACTCGAATTTGAAAAAGCCGCCAAAATCCGCGACCAACTCAACAGCCTCCGCGATTCACTGCTGAAATGAACAGCGCTTAGCTCAGGCGCGCAATCGCCGCCTCGGCGATCAGCAGCGGCCTTTCGCTGGCCTTGGCAGCATCTGCCTTCATCTTCGGCTCTAAAGCACGGGGCTTAGCGGGTGGTGTCTAGGTGAAGCGGCTGAATAGCCACTAATTTACGACCATATAGCACCATATGTTGCCATTACGAGTAAACTGGTGCTGTCCTAATCTTACAAAGTAAGGAGATAACATGCTTAAGACTCTTGGATTTAGATCGTGGTTTTCTGGTCCTTTTGAGTACCAGCTAATCGAACGCGGAGAACTGGCGGGCGATTTCGCTCGTATCGCTGGGGATATGAACAAAGTCTGCGAACCGCTGAACAAGAACACCCAAATAGCTTATCAGCAGGCTCAAGCTGAGGGCAAGATAAAAGACGGTCAAGTGGCGCATAACCAAAGCAAACATAAAGACAAGCTTGGAGTGTGACCAACCAGCACACTCGCGTCTCTGGGGACAGCGAGAGCTTTGCAATATCGTCCACCACTACGGATGCGCCCATATTGCCAGTAGCGCAAATGGAGCGTCTGCATCAATTCGCTCCAGAAAAAATCAATTGGATTTTTGAGCAAACAGAGATCGAAGCTGAGGAGCGCAGGCGAATAAAGCGGGAGGTCAACGCCTTTGTGGCGCAAGGGGAGAGACGGGGAATGTGGCTGGCACTGGTAGTAACCATAGCTGGCATCGCTGGCGCTTGCTTTTGTGCCTATTTTGGCCGTGAGATAGCCGCCTCGGTGATCGGCGGCCTTTCGCTAGCGTTGGTAGCATCAGCCTTCATCTTCGGCTCTAAGCGCGGGACCTAGCTGTATAGCGTCGCACGATTATGAACTAGCAGGGAGGCGGCTTAATCTAAGTACTTAAACGTAGTTCGATCTGGCTCAGTTTAGAATTCACCCGCCGAAGAAATCTTTACATTAGAGGCACAACTAAAACGACTATCACTAAGGCTAACATCCATTTCACCAGCTTGAGTTCGCCCTCAATCCGAGCAGTATCTTCCTTAGTAGCGAGTTGGTTATTGCTCCAAAAGCTCTTGGCTGCCGCCTCTGCCTCCGTCTCTGGTATTCCTGCCTTCTGCAAAGCTTTGTATAGTTCGATCGGTATTGTGCTCATAATTCATTTAATCCAACTTGTCGCTACCTTTCGTAGCCTAGGGTTGTAGTATATCATCAATGTTCCTTGCTGGAATGAATCCCTCTGCAATACCATCGCCAGCGATGCTGTCGATTGATTTGGCTGCAGATTTTGCTGTCGTCGGCGGCATAGCTGGGAGTAACGATGAATTTCTGCCAAGACCTCAAACGAGACTGAACTCATGCGCGATTACTCAATGACTGGTGCCGATGCCCAGCGAGCCATTGCCAGCGGGCTGGCAGCGGCGGAGTGGTATCACAGCGCAACCGATCGCAAAGCCATGAAGGCGCTGATGCGGCGCTCCGACCAGCCAGCACTGCGCGATAGCGCCGTGCTCTTGGGAGTAATGCTGATCTCGGCTGTTGGTGGCGTCTACTTCTGGGGCAGTTGGTGGTGTTTGCCTTTTTGGTTGGTGTACGGAGTTTTGTACGGCTCGGCGATGGATAGCCGCTGGCACGAATGCGGCCACGGCACCGCCTTCAAAAGCCAATGGCTCAATCAGTGGCATTATCAAATAGCCTCGTTCTGCATGATGCGCAATCCGGCGGCGTGGCGCTGGTCGCACTCTCGGCACCATAGCAATACCATTATTGTCGGTCGCGACCCCGAGATAGCCGTGATGCGGCCGCCGCAGCTAGCGCGCTTGCTGCTCAACTTCTTTGGTCTGCCCGATGTCTATCAAGCTCTGCTCAGTATGCTGCGCTACGCCGCCGGCAAGTTCGACGCCGACATCCAAGACTACGTTCCGGCAACCGAGCACAACAAAATATGCGCCGTAGCGCGAATTTGGCTGCTCATCTATCTCGGCACTGGTGTCGCTGCCTGGCAATTGCAATCGATTCTGCCTTTTATGCTGATTGGCCTGCCGCGGATGTACGGCGCCTGGCACCACGTGATGACCGGCTTGCTGCAACACGGCGGGCTGGCAGAGAACGTCGTTGATCATCGGCTCAACACTCGCACCGTGTATATGAACCCGATATCGCGTTTTATTTACTGGAATATGAACTACCACGTCGAGCACCATATGTTCCCCATGGTGCCGTACCACGCTCTGCCCAAATTGCACCAATTAATCAAACACGACTTGCCCGCGCCCAACCCATCGATATATTCGGCGATGCGCGAAATGTGGCCAGCAATATGGCAGCAACTGCGTTATCAGGATTATTTCCTCGAGCGCGAGCTACCGCCCAGCGCCAAGCCTTACCGAGTAGACTTTCAGCCTTATGTCCCTTCCACCAGTTGAGTAAAGCCCATGACACAATGGATAGACGCCTGCGCTGCAGACGATATAGAGAACGAAGACCTGATCGGCTTCGAGCATGAAGGCAAAAAATACGCCATCTACCGTAGCCCCGATGACGAATATTTCTGCACTGATGGCTTGTGCACTCACGAGCAAGTCGACCTTGCCGATGGCTTAGTGGTGGACTATCTGGTCGAATGCCCCATGCACAACGGTCGCTTTGATTACCGCAGCGGCGCCGCCCAAGGCGCGCCAGTATGCGTGGACTTGCAGACCTACCCAACCAAAGTCGAGGCTGGCAGGGTTATGGTGAAGCTGTGATTAGCTAGAGGGAAGCTATTGGAGGAGGGCTAAGGCTTGTTTGTCGCACGATAAACGAGACACGCCCATAGTCCTAGGGAATCTGTGTTTATCTGTGTGCATCTGTGGTTTGGTAAGCGATGCTTGCGGGAAGCTGGTGGCTAAGAGGCAAGCCCGCAGGGCTCGGTGGGGTGAGGTGCTAATGTGGGCTTATTTGCCCAGAGGCCGAGCGCTGGCGCGCTCACTTTTTACACGGCGGGCGAGACGCCCGCGCTCCCAGGGTGCGTTGTCTGCGGGCTTCAAAGAGGCAGACTGCCAAGGCGGTGCTGGCGTTGAGCGAGTTGACGCCGGCGCTGAGGGGTATTGCGACTTCCCGATGGGCTAGTTTGCGCACGGCGGCGCTCAGGCCGCGACCTTCGTTGCCTATTAATAATACTGTCGGACCGCTAAAGTCCGCCGCCCAGACGCTGGCTTCGGCGCGTTCGCTGGTGGCGATCAACTGCAAGCCTTGATCGCGTAGTAGTTGCAAGCTCTGCGCCAGGTTGGCGAGTGATACCAGCGGTAGCGTTTCCATGGCGCCGCTGGCGACTTTTGCCACCGCCGGCGTGAGCGCGGCGCTGGCTTTGCTACTGATGATCAAGGCTTGGGCGCCAGCGCCAGCGGCGACGCGCGCGCAGGCGCCGAGGTTGTGCGGGTCGTTGATGCCTTCCAGGGCTACCAATAGCAGGCGCTTATCGACGCTCGCCAGGCTTTGCAAAAAGGGCAAGCCGTACAGCGGCAAGGGTGCGCACTGCGCTGCTACGCCTTGATGCACGGCGTCTTCGCCAAAGCGGGCACTAAAGTCTCGAGCTCGCCATTCTGTTCGCTGGTAAGACGCGGCGCGTTCGACGTCGTCTGGACTTAGTTCAACTCCCGAGCGCACAAACAAACGCCGCACCCGCCCCGCAGCGAGCGCGGCGCGTACGGCGTGGCGTCCGTAGATCCATTCGAGTTTGTTCAACGATGGCTAGGCTTTCACCTCCAGTAAATGCGCTAGGCCAAAGGCGCTGTAGATGCCTTGGGTGATGCCAGTGTGGGCTGCGTTGTACGGCTCGACGGCGGCGCCCATGCCGAGCTGGAGTCGTCGCGCGGGCTCGGTTTGCAGGAGGGTGTTCGCGGTGAGGTTGCCGAAGCCGCTGTTGGTGCCGGTGATGAATACTGTTTGGCTCATTGTCTGTCCTTGGTGGTTTTGGGGTGTGATTATAAGCGATGGTTAGGCATGGTGATGGCGGCACCAAAATTTGAGCGCGGCGTTGCCGCCGCCGTACAGGCTGAGGCTGATCGCGAATAGGGTGAAGAGCGCGGCGAACATGAGCTCGGTGTCGATGCGGGCGTTGGCGTGCAGCATTAGATAGCCGAGCCCAGCGCTGGAGCCGACCCATTCGCCGACGATCACGCCGATGGGCGCGCTGACCAGGGCGATGCGGATGCCGCTGGCGATCTGCGGGCGCGCGTGGGCGATGCGGATGTGCCAGAACAAGCGCTGGTCGCTGGCGCCAAGGCTGCGCGCGGTCATGAGCATGACTTCGGGGGTGCGCTTGATGCCGTCGTAGCTATTGATCACCACTGGGAAGAAGATTATCAATGCCGCCATCAAGACCTTCGGCGCCATGCCGTAACCGAGCCAGAGCACCAGCAGCGGCGCTAGAGCGAATACGGGAACGGCTTGCGACATCAGCAGTATGGGCAAGGCGGCTCTGCCGACCAGACGCCAGTACGCCATAGCCAGCGCCAAGATCCAGCCGCAACTAAGCCCGAGCAGTAAGCTCAGGGCGAGCTCGGTGATAGTGATGATCGAGTGCTCGGCGAGCAGAGCCAGGTTCTGGTACCAGCTTACGAATACCTGGCTGGGCGCGGGCAGGATGTAGCTGGGAGCCAGACCGAACGCCGTCGCTAGTTGCCAGGCGCCGAGCAGGCAGGCCAGGGCGAGGGCGGCGGGGGTGAGCTTGGATATTGAATTAATAATGAACAATGAACAATTAATAATTGTTAATTATCAATTGTTTAGTGCGCGACGCCAGCAGCACCATGCTCGTCGATCAGGTGGCCGGTGGTGAAGCGTTCGAGGCTGAAGGGGCGCGCTAAGTCGTGGGGTTTGTCGTTAGCTATGGTGTGCGCGAAGACGTGCCCCGAGCCCGGGGTGGCCTTGAAGCCGCCAGTGCCCCAGCCGCAATTGAAGTACAAGCCTTGCACTGGGGTCAAGCTCAGGATCGGGCAGGCGTCGGGGCAAATGTCAACGATACCGCCCCACATGCGGTTGATCTTGACGCGGCTGAATATAGGAAAGAGCTCGCGGATGGCGGCGGCGGTGTGGGCGATGATCTGCGGGTTGCCGCGCTGGGCGTAGCTTGTGTAGCTATCGATACCAGCGCCGATGACCAGGTCGCCTTTGTCCGATTGGCTGACGTAACCGTGTACCGCGTTCGACATGACTACTGTGTGCAGCACTGGCTTGACTGGCTCGGAGACGAAGGCTTGCAGGGCGTGGCTTTCGACGGGTAAACGAATGCCCGCCATGTCTGCCAAAACCGAGGAATGACCAGCGGCGACGCAGCCGACCTGCTTGGCAGCGATGCTGCCGTGCGTGGTTTGCACGCCCTGGATTTTGTTGTTCTTGATATCGAAGCCGGTAACTTCGCAGTTTTGAATGATGTCGACGCCGAGCTGAGCAGCGGCGCGGGCAAAACCCCAAGCGACGGCGTCGTGACGCGCAACGCCAGCGGTCTTCTGACACGAGGAGCCGAGCACCGGGTAGCGCGCCGATTTCGAGGTGTTGAGTATGGGGATGCGTTCGCCGACTTGCTGGGTGTCGAGCATTTCGGCGTCGATGCCGTTGATGATGTTGGCGCTGACGCGGCGCTCGATATCGCGCATATCTTGCAGGCTATGGCCGAGGTTGTAGACGCCGCGTTGCGAGAACAGCACGTTGTAATTGAGCTCGGCGCTGAGATTTTTCCAGAGCTTGAGCGCGTGGTTGTAGAGCAGCGCGGCTTCGGTCCAAAGGTAATTGGAGCGGATGATGGTGGTGTTGCGGCCAGTGTTGCCGCCGCCCAAATAGCCCTTTTCGAGCACGGCGACGTTGCGCATTCCGTGCTCTTTGGCGAGATAGTAAGCAGTGGCGAGGCCGTGGCCGCCGCCGCCGACGATGATGGCGTCGTACTGCGAGCGCGCCTCTTGCTCGGGCCACGCTGGCTGCCAGCCCTTATTGCCGCCGAGCGCTTGGCGGACGAGGGTGAGTGCTGAGTATTTCAAGGTTTTGTTGTTGTGTTGAAGCCTAAGCTGAATTGTAAGAAAACTATAATTGCCGCAAGTTTTTCTAACCGAGTTTTTTGAGCCATGGAAAGTAACGAGAGCATCTTCCTGAAAATCATCAATCGGGAGATCCTCGCCGATATCGTTTACGAAGACGAGAGCGTGATCGCTTTTCGCGATATTGCCCCAGTCGCGCCCGTGCATATCTTGCTGGTGCCGAAAGAGCACATCCGCACCGTCAACGATATTCAACCGCAGCAAGCCGAATTGGTGGGTAATTTATTCGTGGTCGCCGCGCGCGTCGCCGCCGAGCTCGGCATCGCCGAAGACGGCTACCGCCTGATAATGAATTGCAACCGCCACGGCGGCCAGGAGGTTTATCACATTCATATGCATCTGCTCGGCGGTAAGTCTCTAGGAAAGATTCTTAATTGACCTCAGCGCAAAAAGCTCTACAAGAACTAGCGCAAAACAACGCTGGTAGGCTGCTGCTAGCGAGCAACGCCCTAGCTTTGCTGGGCGCGAGCGCGGCTTTGCTGCGCTGGTTGGCGCTAGCTGGGCTGCTGAGCGCGCTTTGGCAAACGCAGAGCTTTGCTACGCCCGCTGCGCTTTTGCTGCTGGCGTCCGTGCCCCTGAGCGCGCTGAGCTCGTACTGGCAACGGCGCTACGCGCTCCAAGCTGGACACAACTGCGCCGCGCACCTGAAAAACGACCTGCTGGCGCAAGTTGCTTTGCAACCGCTAGCCACGAGCAAATACGTCGACGCTGGCACTTTGACCACAGCTTGCGTCGACCTCACCGAGCAGATCGGCGACTACGTCCAGCAATTCGCCGCGCAAATCTGGTACTTGCGCCTGTGGCCACTGCTGCTGACTCTGGTCGTGCTGGTGGCGGCGCCGCAGCTCGGCGCCTGGCTGCTGCTGACTTTGGCGGTGACGGTGGCGCTGCTCGGCGTCAGTGGCTTGCTCAGCAAACGCGCTGGCGACCGCCAGATCGACCAACTCAACCAGCTCAGCGGCTATTTCCTCAACGCCGTCGCCAACCTGCCGACTTTGAAGCTCTGGCGCCAAGTCGGGCGCCAGCAGCAGCGCATGGCGGCGGACGCCCACGACTTGGCGCGGCGCACCCTGGCAGTGCTGAAGTTTGCCTTTCTGAGCTCCGCCGTCTTGGAGTGGGCGGCCTTTGCCATGCTGATCCTCGCGAGCTGGCTGCTATTCGTCGGCAACGCCTGGGGCACGCTGGAGCTATTGGCGTTCTTCCTGGTGCTGGAATGCTTTGCCCCGCTGCGCGAGCTCGGGCAGGGCTTTCATATCCGCGCCTACGCCGTCAACGCCTACGCCAAGATTGCCGAAATCCGCGAGCAATTAGCGGGCGAGCAATCTACATCAAGCCAACTAACCCAAGTCAATCTTGAGCAACCGCCAGCGCTGCGGGTTCAAGACTTGCAGCTGCCCATAGTCAACGCCCAGCGCTGGAGTTTTACTATCGAAGCTGGTAGCTGCGTGTTACTGCGCGGTCCTAGCGGTTGCGGCAAGAGCAGCCTGTTGCAGGTGCTGGCAGGAATGCAGCGGGCTCCCGAGCGCAGCATCTGGCTCGACGCCGACAGCGACTTCGCCCGCCTCGACCTCAAGCACTGGCGCGGGCAGTGCGCTTATCTCAGCCAACACCCGCTGCTGTTGCCCACGGCGCTCGCCGCCAATATCAACCTGGCGGCTGACACCAACCACGATTTGGGCTCTATTACTACAGACTTGGAGATAGCAGATTTTGCCGAGCAATTGCTGCACGAGCACCCCGCACCAAGGCTCGGTAGCCAGAATATTCGCCTCTCCGGCGGCGAGCTCGCGCGTGTGGCGCTGGCGCGTTGCTTGTTAAAACCATCGAAGTTATTGCTGCTCGACGAACCGCTGCAAGGAGTCGAGACCTGGCGCCGCGAGCGCATACTGCAACGGCTGTCGCCCTACTTCGCTGGTCGTACAGTAATCATCTGCAGCCACTTGCGTCAGTTCGATCAAGTTTGCGACCGAGTGATAGATTTGTAGCTGGCTTAGATTTAGCGGAAAGGATACAACCAAACCCGATAATCGTCGATGAGGCGGTGCGCGTGCTCGATTTGCTCGGGGGTCATTTTCTTCACTACTTCCTCCTGCGACATGGCAGCATCCGGGTCACCGCCGATAGCCGACAGCACGTACCACATGTAGGCGCGCACCAAATCCGGCGCTGGCATTCCACGACCGACCTCGTAGTACCAGCCGACTCCCGATTGCGCCCCAGGATGGCCTTTGAGCGACGAGCGCAAATACCATTCGAAGGCGCGGACGTCGTCGCGTTCGACGCCCAATCCCATGGCGTACATGACTCCAATAAGCTCCTCAGCGTCGGCGTTGCCCGAGCGCGCCGCTGGCAGGAATTCTGCCATCGCGCCAGCGTAATCGCCAGCTTCCATCAAGTCTCGGCCTTTCTCAATATCGGCGAGCGCGCTGACGCTGGCGCAGAGCAGGGCGATGGCAGCCAGTCTGAACATCAGACGCGCGTCGAGCCCAGCGGCGTCAATTTCTTGCGCGCGCGCATCTCGGAGATGGAGATGTAAATGCCGCTCGAGCAAATAATACCAACGCCGACCCACACGTTCAATTGCGGCCAGAAATCGAAGAACAGATAACTCAGCACAGCAGCACCTGCCATCTCCGAATAAGTGAAAGGCGCCAGCAACGACGCCTCGGCGCAGCGACACGCGAACAGAATCAGATAATGACCGCTGACCGCCGCCAAGCCCATCAACGCCATGATGCCGGTATCGCCCCAACCCGGTGTTTGCCAAACGCCTGGCAAAGCTGGCAGCAACAGCACCGAGCCGACCACGGCGACGTAGAGCATACTCAGCGCTGGCGGCACGCTCGACGTGCTGGTGAGTTTGCGCGTGAACAGCAAATAGCTGGCGTAGGCGCAACCGGCGAGCACGCCGAACAGTAGGCTCGGTTGGAATTCGCCTCCCGGGCGTAGCACTACCAGGACGCCGCTAAAGCCCAACAGCGCCGCGAGCAGTCGACTCCAAACGAAGCGTTCGCGCAGCAGCAGCGGGGCGGTCAGGGTAACCACCAAGGGCGAGATGAAAAGCAGCGCCAGGGTCGCGGGTATGGAATTCATGCTGATGCCGACGAAGAAGAATATCGTCGCCAGCATCAAGCTCAAGCCACGCCCCAGGTGCCAGCGCCAGTCGCCCTGGATCGGCCAGCAACTATGCGCTTGCGCCAGCAATATCGGCAATAACCAGAGCACGTGAAAAAAGAAGCGGCTCCAGGAAATTTGCAGCGGGTGGAAATCCGCGCTCAACAACTTGGCGCAGATGTCGATCACGGGTATGAAAGACATACCCAGGATCATCAAGCCAATGCCGAGCAGCGGTCTATCGTGCGCTGCCATCAGCGCCGAAATTCGACGTACAAGGCGCCGGAGCCGCCGTCGTTAATACGCGCCGAGCAATAGGCGATGACTCGGGGGTGTTGCTTGAGCCAGCTCGCCAGAGCTGCTTTGAGCACTGGTTGACCGTCGGCGCTATGCCGACCTTTGCCGTGCACTATCAGCGCCCGCCGCTGGCCTTGGCGCTGGCATTGATCGATGAATTGCCGCAGGCGCGCGCGGGCGTCATCCCAGGTGCAACCGTGCAGATCCAGCCGTGCTTGGGCGCTGATGCCGCGACCTTCCGCGAGCTGGGCAAAGTCTAGCGCGCCCAAGTCGGACGCGCGCCAGCTTAAGTGCGTGTCGCCACCGACACCGATGCAATCGTTGCTATTGGCGCTGCTGTGCTGTTGGGCGTCGGCACGGCGTTGCTGCCAAGCGGCGCTACTATCGGCGCCGCGCCGACGCAGAGCGACTTTGCCGCTGCTTCCCAGGGATCGCGCCTTCGCCATGTGCGCGCGCATGAAGTCCGAATTTGCGCTCATGGCTGCTTTTTACTCAAGCGCGCGATAAGACTCGAAGTATCCCACCTATTGCCGCCCATAGCTTGGACTTCAGCGTAGAGCTGGTCGACGAACGCGGTTACTGGTAAGCTCGTGCCCAGGCTTTGCGCTTGATCCAGCACTATCGCCAAGTCTTTACGCATCCAATCCACGGCAAAGCCAAAGTCGAACTCACCCTCGAGCATGGTGCGCGCGCGGTTATCCATCTGCCAGGACTGCGCCGCGCCAGAGCCGATCACCGAGAGCAGCTTGTCGCTGTCGAGCCCAGCGGCGCGCGCGAAGTTTAAGCCTTCGGCTAAGGCTTGCACCAGGCCGGCTATGCATATCTGGTTGACCATCTTCGCGAGTTGCCCCGAGCCGACCGCGCCCATTAGCTCGTACTTGCGCGCGTAGCAAGCGATGATCGGCGCCGCGCGCTGGAATTGCTCGTCCTCGCCGCCGAGCATGACGCTGAGAATGCCCTGCTCGGCGCCAGCTTGCCCGCCCGACACTGGCGCGTCGAGAAAGTGCAGGCCGCGCGCTTGCGCCTCCGAGTTAAGCTCTTGCGCTACTTTCGCCGACGCCGTGGTGTGGTCGACCAGCAGCGCGCCCGCAGGCATATTCGCCAGGATGCCGTCAGCGCCGAGGCCGACCGCGCGCAAATCGGGATCGCCGCCGACGCAGGTGAAAACCATCTCGGCTTCGCGCACCGCCTCGGCGATGGTCGCGGCTTGACGCCCCGAGTACTTCTGGCACCAGAGCGAGGCTTTGGCTGGACTGCGGTTGTAGACGCAGACTTGATGTCCGCTTTGGCTCAAATGCCCAGCCATGGGAAAACCCATGGCGCCTAAGCCGATAAATGCTAATTTTTTCATAGTCTCTTAATCCAGGTTGAACCCTCAATACAATTGCGGCACTAAACACAACCTACGCGCTTATGCCCGCCATCGAATTTTTACTATTATTGGCCTTAATCCAAGGCCTTACCGAATTTCTGCCAGTTTCGTCGTCGGCGCATCTTATTCTGCCGGCGCAGCTCTGGGGCGTCGCCGACCAAGGCCTGGCTTTCGACATCGCGGTGCACTTGGGCAGCCTGCTCGCGGTGCTGATAGTGATGCGCGCCGATATCGCCGACTTCACGCGCCAAAGCCTGCACTCGCTGCGGCGGCAAAGCAACTTGCCGAGCTCGAGCCCGATAGTGGCTATCGTCATAGCCACGGTGCCGGTGCTCGGTTTTGGCTTTGTCTTCGCCGATTTTATCGAAACAAGTTTACGCAGCGTCGCCGTAATCGCTTGGGCTTCGATAATTTTTGGCATAGTGCTGGGTTTATCGGAGCGCTACAGCAACCCCGCGCGCGATTACAGCGCCATCAAGCCGAGCTCGGCGCTGCTCATCGGGCTCGCGCAGGCCGCAGCGCTCATCCCGGGCACTTCGCGCTCGGGGGTAACTATGGCAGTCTGCCTGTTCCTGGGCTTTAGCAAGAGGTCGGCGGCGCAGTTCTCTTTTCTGCTGGCTATCCCGGTTATCCTGGCTGCTACTTCCTATCAGAGCTTGAAAATTTACCAGCAAGGCATCGGCTCGCAAGAGCTCGGCGCCCTGATGCTCTGCACCATAGCCGCTTTTATTTGCGCGCTGTTGAGTATGCGCCTGTTTCTGCGTTTTGTCGAGCGCATCGGTTACCTGCCTTTTGCTATCTACCGAGTGCTGCTGGGCTTGGTCTTATTAATGTTCTTCGCTTGAACTATGCTTGACCCTGATATCCAGATTGCCTGCCTGGCTTCGCAAACCCGCTACAAAGATCGAGACGATATCCTGGTGCTGCTGGCGCCCGAGGCTAGCCGCTGGGCGGCATTGTTCACCACCAACGCCTGCGCCGCCGCGCCAGTGCAGCTAGCTCGGCAACGCCTGCAAGCGCACGCTGACGGCGCCAGCCTGCGCGCTCTGCTGGTCAACGCTGGTAACGCCAACGCTGTTACTGGCGCCCGTGGCCTTGCCGACGCCGAGCAACTGTGCTCGGCGCTGGCGCAACAATTGGGTCTGAGCAGCCAACAAGTCCTGCCGTGCTCCACGGGCATCATCGGCGAATACTTGCCGGTGCCCGAGTTGGTGGCGTGTCTGAGGGGCGTCGGCGCCGAGCTTGGACAAAGCACTTGGGAGCGCGCCGCGCGCGCGATCTGGACTACTGATACTACCGTCAAGCTCGTGCAAACTCAGTTCAACTACGGTGGCAAGCAATGTCGCCTGGTCGGCATCGCCAAGGGCTCGGGTATGGTGCAACCCAATATGGCGACCATGATCGCCATCCTCGCTACCGACGCTGGCATCGCTCAAGCCGAATTGCAGAGCGCCCTGCGCGATGTCAGTAGCTATAGTTTCAACGCCATCAGCGTCGACGGCGACACCTCGACTAACGACAGCGTGGTGCTGATAAGCAGCGGCGCGGTCGTCGACGCCAGCGCTAGCGATAAGAATTATTTTCATATTGCTCTCCATAGCTGCTGCTGTGAGCTGGCGAAGGAGCTGGCAGCCGACGGCGAGGGCGTTAGCCGCACTATGGGCATAACCGTAAGGCAGGCGCGCGACGCCGCCGAGGCGCGGCGCGTGGCTTTTAGCGTCGCCAATTCGCCGCTGGTGAAAACCGCGCTGCACGCCGCTGATCCTAATTGGGGGCGCATTATTTCGGCAGTGGGGCAGGCGGGTTTGGCAGACTTCGACCAGAGCGGCATGAGATTATGGCTGGGCGATAGCTTGGTCGTCGACCAAGGCGCGATCGCCCCGACCTACTCGGAAGCGGCTGGAGCGCGGGCAATGCAGGCGGCGCAGGTGTCAATAAAGGTAGAGCTAGGTCGCGGTAGCGCCTACTTCAACGCTATCGGCTGCGACCTTTCTGCTGAATATGTGCGTATTAATTCTGATTATCGGAGTTGAGGGGGTTGTTTGCTAACCATAGATTGACACGGATATTGGATGGAGCTGGGTGGAGGGTTTGTTGCTAAGCTTATCTGTGTGTCTGTGGTTTTGTGAAGTGGTGGATGGATAGTGGTTTGGGGAGGCTCGTAAACTCGCCTTCAGTCGAGGTCGAGGAAGAGGTGGTGGTTTTGAATTGAGCTGTCTGCCGAGGTAGAGCTTGCTTGAATGTTGGGAGCTAGCGGGGTTTGGTGATAGTCGTAGCTTATTTGCCCAGACGCCGAACCCTACGGGTTCACTGTTTACACGGCGACCGAGACGGTCGCGCGCCCAGGGCGGCACCCTGCTATTGGCTTTACTCGCTGCTTGTGTAAGGGGAGTGGTGGGGAGGCTCGCAAGCTCGCCTCCAGCCGAGTACAACTCGGCGCTCCGCCCGGCGCCCAAGCTGCTTTGCTGGCAGTGGCTTAGTTGTCGAGAGGCCGAGCGCTGGCGCGCTAACGTTTATTCGCTGCTTTACTTTTCAGATTTGCCGAAAGGATGGCCTTCGGCGCTTTTTACACGGCGACCGAGACGGTCGCGCTCCCAGGGCGGCACCCTGCTATTGGCTTTACTCGCTGCTTGTGTAAGGGGAGTGGTGGGGAGGCTCGCAAGCTCGCCTCCTGCCGAGTACAACTCGGCGCTCCGCCTGGCCTCCTGCCAAGTACAACTTGGCGCTCCGCCCGGCTCCATGCCGAGTGCAAGTCGGTGCTTTTTGGGAGGCTCGCTGCGCTCGCCTCCTGCCGAGTACAACTCGGCGCTCCGCCCGGTTAGAGTTCGATGTCGATGTTGATGTCGAGGGTGGTGGTGTGGGTGGAGTTGCTGTTGTCGGTTACGGTTAGTTCGATGCTGAGGGTGTCGTTGGAGGAGGGGGTGGGGGCGGTGAAGCTGGCTTGGGCGCTGTTGTTGTTGAGGATGCTGATGCCGTAGCCGCTGGTTTCGCGCCAGTAGTAATCGATGATGACGCCGTCAGGGTCGGAGCTTAAGCTGGCGTCGAGGCTTACGTTGGCGCCCGGGCTTACTGTTTGCGCGCTGGCTTGGGCTTGGGCGGTGGGTTTGAGGTTGGCTCTGCCGGTGTTGGCGTTGTTTTGACCGAATTTCGGCCAGGGCGAATCCGCCAACCCCGCCGAGGTGGTGTGGATGGCGTAGAGTCCATCGCCATCGCCGATGAATAAGGTGCCGTCGCTTGCTATAGCACCCGAAGCATAATTGATTATATTCTTAAGCGTGTATTTCCATATTTGTCTGCCATCTTTGGGGTCGAGCGCGTAGACATTTCTATCGTCGCTGCCGAAGTACACTATGCCGTCGGCGCCGATAGCTGGCGAGGATTCTAAGTAATTCTTAGCTTGGAAAGTCCATTTGGCTTCGCGAGTATCGCGGTCAAGTGCGTACAAATAGAAATAGTTATCATTGCTGCTGCCGAAGTATATAGTGCCATCGGTGCCGATGGCGGGCGAGGCTAGGATGGAGCCACCAGTTGGGTAGCTCAATTTTGAGTGGCCATCGGCTGAGATTACATAAAGATTGTTGCTATTGCCGCCGCTGTATACGGTGCCGTCGGCATCGATAGCCGGACTGGCAAAATTATGAGCCGAATCATCGGTATAGTGGCTCCAGACAAGTTTTCCGGTGTCACCGCCATCGCTGGGTGGGTCTATGGCGTAGATGTAGTCATCGGCACTGCCGAAGTAAATGGTGCCTCCAGGGCTTATCGCCGGCGCGTCGAGTATTACGCCACCAGTTGGGTAGCTCCATTTAACTTCGCCAGTATCGGGGTCGAGCGCATACAAAGACTTATCTCGACTGCCAAAGTAGAGGCTGCCGTCGGCGGCGATAGAAACCGAATTGAGGTCGCCAAGGAATACATTAGTGTAATGACTCCACTTCGCTACGCCTGACTGGCTGCCGTCGGTGGGCGGAGAGACGGCGTAAATATTTTTATCATAGCTGCCGAAGTACACGGTGCCGTCGGCGCCGATGGTGGGTGGTGTTCTTATATCGTTACCAGCGGCAAATTGCCATTGGACGCTGCCATCCTGGGGATTGAGCGCGTAGAGGTTGTTATTAAGGCTACCAAGGTAGACGGTGCCATCGGGACCGATGGCAATCGAGTGACGAATCTGAACAGCACCACTAAAAAACCATTTGAGGGTGCCGGCTTCGGCTATGGTGATGCTGGTGCTGGCGCTGGCGCTGGCGCCGCTGGAATCGGTGGCAGTGAGTTGGAAGCGGAGTACGTCGCCGACGGCGAGCTTGTCGGGGACTATGAAGCTGGCGTTGGCGCTATCGGCTCTGTCGATGTCGACGCCGAAGCTTGTGGTCTCTTGCCAGAGGTAAGATACTATGGAGTGGAGGTTGTGCTGAGCAGAGCCTCTGAGGCTGGCTATGGTGCCTACAGATTGATTGTTATCGGTGCCAGCGTCGACTGTGGGCGGGACGTCTTCGAATACGGTGATGACGACGCTGTCGCTGCTGGTAGCGCCTTCGTCGTCGGTTACCGTGAGCTGGAAAGTAAGGTTGGTTTCGGCGTCGACTGCGGGGGCGGCGAAGGTGGGCTTGGCGATGTTGGCATCGCTGAGGTAGACATCGTGGCCGCTGCTGTCGACTTGCTGCCAGGAGTGCGAGGCGATGCTGCCGTCGCTGTCGGCGCTGGCAGAGCCGTCGAGCTGGACTTTGTTAGCTTCGATTACTGATTGGTCGGCGCCGGCATCGGCGCTGGGTGGGACGTTGTAGAGTACGGTGATGGTTACGGTGGCGGTGCTGATTTTGCCGAGGTTGTCGGTTACTGTGAGTTGGAAGATTAGGTCGGTGTCGGCTGCGACTTCGGGGGCGATGAAAGTAGTCTTGAGGGTGGCGTCAATGGGGCTGAGATCGACATTGTGGCCGCTGCTGTCTATTTGCTGCCACCACGCCACAGCGATGATGCCGTCGCTGTCGGTGCTTTGCGAGCCGTAGAGCTCGACGGTGGTGCCTGCGTAGACTTTGGTGCTACTGGCGCTGGCTTGGGCGCTGGGTGGGGCGTTGTAGATTACGGTGATGGTGACGTTGGCGTCGCTGCTTTTGCCGAGGTTGTCGGTTACTGTGAGTTGGAAGATTAGTTCGGTGTCGGCTGTGACTTCGGGAGCGGTGAAAGTCGTCTTGAGGGTGGAGTCGATGGGGCTGAGGTCGACATAGTGGCCGCTATCGTCGACTTGTTGCCAGAGGTAGGACTGGATGCTGCCGTCGATGTCTTTGCTGGCGGAGCCGTCGAGCTCGACGGTTGCGCCTTCGTTGACTTGCTTGTCATCGCCGGCTTCGGCGCTGGGCGGGGCGTTGTAGACGACGCTGATGCTGACGTTAGCGTCGCTGCTTTTGCCGAGGCTGTCGGTTACTGTGAGCTGGAAGATGAGGTCGGTGTCGGCTATGACGAAGGGGGTGGTGAAGGTGGGATTGTCGATGTTGGGGTTGCTGAGATCGACACGGTAGTCGCTGCTGTCGACTTGCTGCCAGAGGTAGGACTTGATGGAGCCGTCGATGTCTTTGCTGGCGGAGCCGTCGAGCTCGACGGTGGCGCCTTCGTTGACTTTTTGGTCGCTGCCAGCGTGGGCGCTGGGTGGGGCGTTGTAGACGACGCTGATGGTGACGTTGGCGTCGCTGCTTTTGCCGAGGCTGTCGGTTACTGTGAGTTGGAAGATTAGGTCGGTGTCGGCCTTGACGAAGGGGGTGGTGAAGCTGGGCTGGGCGGTGTCAGAGTTGGCGAGGCTTACCGAGTAGCCGCTGCTGTCGACTTGCTGCCAAGAGAAGCCGAGGCTGCTGGCTTGGTCTTCGACATCGCTGCTGGCGGAGCCGTCGAGCGCTACGCTGCCATTTTCGATTACTGATTGGTTTTTGCCAGCATCGGCGCTGGGTGGGTTGTTGTAGACGACGCTGATGGTGACTTTGGCGTCGCTGCTTTTGCCGAGGCTGTCGGTTACTGTGAGCTGGAAGATTAGGTCGGTGTCGGCTTTGACTTCGGGGGTGGTGAAGGTGGGCTTGGCTATTTGGGCTTCGCTGAGCTTTATCGAATAGCCGCTACTATCGACCTGCTGCCAAAAGAAGTCGAGGCTGCTATCTTTGCTGTCTTGATCGTCTTTACTATCCTGACTGTCTTTGCTATCTGGATCGTCTTTATCATCTTGACCGTCTTTACTATCTGGATCGTCTTCACTACCTTGATCGTCTTTACTGGCGGAGCCGTCGAGGTATACGAGTTGGTTCTCGTTGACTTGCTGGTTCTCGCCAGCGTCAGCTTGGGGCGGGCTGTTGTAAATGATGGCGATGCTGACGTTGGCGTCGCTGCTTTTGCCGAGGCTGTCGGTTACTGTGAGTTGGAAGGTGAGCTCGGTGTCGGCTGCGACTTCGGGGGTGGTGAAGGTGGGTCGGGCAATGTTGGCGTTATCGAGATCTACTGAGTAGCTGCTGCTGTCGACTTGCTGCCAGAGGTAGTCGAGGCTGTCGTCCTCAAGATCGCTGCTGGCAGAGCCGTCGAGCGAGACGAGTTGGTTCTCGTTGACTTCTTGGCTATCGCCAGCGTGGGCTTTGGGTGGGTTGTTGTAGATGATGGCGATGCTGACGTTGGCGTCGCTGCTTTTGCCGAGGCTATCGCTTACTGTGAGCTGGAAGGTGAGCTCGGTGTCGGCGGCGACGAAGGGGGTGGTGAAGGTGGGTCGGGCAATGTTGGCGTTATCGAGATCTACTGAGTAGCCGCTGCTGTCGACTTGCTGCCAGAGGTAGTCGAGGCTGCTGTCTTCGCTATCTTTGCTTTCGGAGCCGTCGAGCGAGGCGAGTTGGTTCTCGTTGACTTGCTGGTTGGCGCCAGCGTTGGCGGTGGGTGGGTTATTGTTGAGGACGGTGACGACGACAGTGGCGCTAGTGCTGGCGCCGGCGGCATCGGTTACTGTGAGCTTGAAGCTGAGTTCGGTATCGGCGTCGACCTCGGGTGCGGTGAAGGATATGCTCGCGGCTGCGGGATCGGCGATGGCGATGGTGGGTCCAGCGCTTTGCTGCCAGAGGTAGGCGACGATGTTGTTTTCAGCGTCGGTGCTGGCGGCGGCGTCGAGGGTTACGGCTTCGCCTTCGTAAGGCTGTTGCTTGCTGATTTCGACTTTGGCGCTGGGCGCGGTGTTGTTGAAGACGGTTATTGCGACGGTGTCGGTGGCAGTAGCGCCGGCGGCGTCGGTTACTGTGAGCTCAAAGCTGAGCTTGGTGTCGGCTGTGACTTCGGGGGCGGTGAAGGTGGTGGTCGCGGCTTTCGGGTCGTCTATGCTGGCTTCGGTGCCCGCGCTTTGCTGCCAGAGATAGGCGACGATGTTGTTTTCGACGTCTGTGCTGGCGGCGGCGTCGAGGGTGCCTTGCTTGCCTTCGTAGAGCTTTTGCTCGCTGATTGCGGCGTGGGCACTGGGCGCGGTGTTGTTGAGGACGGCGACGCTTACCTGGATGCTTTCGCTGGCGCCGGCGGCGTCGGTTATTGTGAGCTCGAAGCTGAGCTCGGTGTCGGCGTCGACTTCGGGGGCGGTGAAGGTGGTGATCGCGGCTTTCGGGTCTTCTATGCTGGCTTTGAGCCCAGCGGTCTGCTGCCAAAGGTAGCTAACGATGTTGCTTTCGGCGTCTGTGCTGGCGGAGGCGTCGAGAGTGCCTTCTTTGCCTTCGTAGAGCTCTTGCTCGGCGCTGGCGCTGGCTTGGGGCGCGGTGTTGTCGAGGACGCTGACGGCGACGTCGGCTGCGCTGCTTTTGCCGAGGCTGTCGGTTACTTTGAGTTGGAAAATGAGCTCGGTGTCGGCTGCGACTTCGGGGGCGGTGAAGGTGGGTTGGGCGCTGTTGGCGTCGCTGAGCTTTACCGAATAGCCACTGCTGTCGACTTGTCGCCAGGAGTATTCGAGGTCGTTGTCTTCGGCATCGCTGCTGGCGGAGCCGTCGAGTTGGGCTAGCAGGCCTTCGTAGACTTCCTGCGGGACGGCTCTAGCTTGGGCGCTGGGCGGGGTGTTGTAGACGACGCTAATGGTGACGTTAGCATCGCTGCTTTTGCCGAGGCTGTCGGTTACTGTGAGCTGGAAGATGAGGTCGGTGTCGGCGGCGACTTCGGGGGTGGTGAAGGTGGGTTGAGCTATTTGGGCTTCGCTGAGCTTTATCGAATAGCCGCTGCTGTCGACTTGCAGCCATAGGTAGTCGAGGTCGCTGGCTTGGTCTTCGGCATCGCTGCTGGCGGAGGCGTCGAGTTGGACGAGTTGGTTTTCGTTGACTTGTTTGTCATCGCCGGCTTCGGCGGTAGGTGGGGCGTTGTAGACGACGGTGATGCTGACGTTAGCATCGCTGCTTTTGCCGAGGCTGTCGGTTACTGTGAGCTGGAAGATGAGCTCGGTGTCGGCTGCGACTGCGGGGGCGTCGAAGGATGGGGTGGCGCTGTTGGCGTTATCAAGCTCTACCGGGTAAGCGCTGCTGTCGACTTGCTGCCAGAGGTAGTCGAGGCTGTGGTCTTCGGCATCGCTGCTGGCGGAGGCGTCGAGCTGGACGCTTGTGCTTTCGTTTACCCGCTGGTTGCTGCCAGCGTTGGCAATGGGCGCGGTGTTGTCGAGGACGGTGACGACGACGGTGTCGGTGTCGATGAGTTTGGCAGAGTCGGTTACTGTCAGGTGAAAGCTGAGGTTGGTGTCGGCGGCGACGTCGGGCGCGGTGAAAGCTATGCTTTGCTCTTGGGGGTTGGCGATGCTGATGACCGGCTCTGTGCTTTGCTGCCAAAGATAGTCGACGATGTTGTTTTCGGTGTCGCTGCTGGCGGAGGCGTCGAGGCGTACGCTTGTGCCTTCGTAGACTTCCTGGTCGGCGCCAGCCTGGGCGCTGGGCGCGGTGTTGTCGAGGATGGTGATGGCGACGCTGGCGGTGTCGGAGGCTTGGCCGACGTCAGCAACTGTGAGCTGGAAGGCGAGCGTGGTGCTGTCATCGACTGCGGGGGCGAGGAAGGACGTGGTTTCGGCTTCGGGGTTGGCGATGTCGGCTTTGGGCCCGACGGTTTGCTGCCAGAAGTAATAGACGATGATGCCATCGGCGTCGCTGCTGGCGGAGGCGTCGAGCTGGACGCTGCTGCCTTCGTAGGCTCGAGCTTCGGCGCTGGCTTGGGCTACGGGCGGTATGTTGTCGAGGACGGTGATGACGATGCTGTCGCTGCTGGCGTCGCCGTCGTTGTCGGTTACTGTGAGCTCGAAGCTGAGCTCGAAATCGGCGGCGACTGCGGGAGCGGTGAAGCTGGGTTGCGCGGAGGCGGGGTCGCTGAGGTCTATAGAGTGCTCGCTAATATTTATTTGCTGCCACCAATAAGAGGCGATGCTGCCGTCGCTGTCGGCGCTGGCGCTGGCATCGAGCTCAAAGCTGTTGTTTTCGTAGACTCGATTGTCGCCGCCGGCTTGGGCTATGGGCGGGATGTTGTTGACGATGGTGATGGCGACGCTGGCGCTGCTGGTGTCACCATCGTTGTCGGTTACTGTAAGCTCAAAACTGAGCTCGATGTCGGCGTCGACGAAGGGGGCGGAGAAGCTGGGTTGGGCGGAGGCGGGGTCGACGAGGTCTACAGAGTGCTCGCTGATATTTATTTGCTGCCACCAATAAGAGGCAATGCTGCCGTCGCTGTCGGTGCTGGCGGAGGCGTCGAGCTCGACGGTTGTGCCCTCGTCGGCCGATTGGGCGGCGCTGGCTTGGGCGCTGGGCGGGATGTTGTTGATGATGGCGATGCTTAGGGTGGCGGTGTCTTTGGCGCCTTTGTCGTCGGTTACTGTGAGCCAGAAATCGAGCTCGGTGTCGGCGTCAATTAAGGGAGCGGTGAAGCTCGGTCGCGCGGAGCTGGGCTCGACGAGGGTTACCGGATGGTGGCTGCTATTGACCTGCTGCCACGAATAAGACGCGATGACGCCGTCGCTGTCGGCGCTGCCAGAGCCGTCGAGCACGACGATGGCGCCTTCGTCGGCTGATTGGGCGGCGCGGGCTTGGGCAGTGGGCGGGGTGTTGCCAAGGACGGTGATGGCGACTTCGGTGCTGCCTTGGGCGCCTTTGTCGTCGGTTACTGTGAGCTGAAAAATGAGCTCGGTGTCGACGTCGACGATGGGAGTGGTAAAGGATGTGCTCGCGGCGTTGGGGTCGACGATGCTGACTGCGGGGCCGGCGGTTTGTGTCCATAAATAGGCGACGATGCTGCCGTCGACGTCGGCGCTGGCAGAGCCGTCGAGTTCGACGCTTTGGTCTTTATAAGCCTGGGCTTGAGCTTGGGCGTCGGCCGTGGGTAGCGCGTTTTCGAGCACGGTTATGGCGATGGTGTCGGTGTCGTTAGCGCCGTTGGTGTTGGTTACCGTTAGTTCGAACAGTAGGACGCTATCTTTGCCAATATCTGGAGCGATGAAAGATGCTAAGGCTGAGCTGGCTCCGCTAACGGTGACTTCTCGCCCGTGTATCTGCTGCCATTGGTAAGTAGCTATGCTGCCGCCAGCAGCGGAGCTATTGGAGGCATTGAGTTCGACGGTTGTGCCTCTATAGGCTTCAACATCGGCGCCAGCTTCGGCGACGGGTACGCTGTCGTCGAGGACGGTTACTACTACGCTATCGCTGGCCTGGTTGTAGTCGTTGTCGACTACTGTGAGCTCAAAGGTGAGGTCGGTGCCACGCGCCGCCTCCGGGACCAGGAAGTCGGCCTCTTTGAAGCCCGAATCGTTTATTGCGACCTCAATACCGCCGATTTGGTGCCAGGCGTAGCTATCGATTCGGCCGTCGCTATCGCTGCTGCCAGAGGCATCGAGGGTTACGGTGGCGCCGACGTAAGTCTCTTGATTGGCGCCAGCATCGGCGATGGGGGCGAGCTGGTCGTCAGAACCGCCGGGATCTGATGGCGATGAATTGGATTCCTCAGCCGGGGCGCAGGCGGCTAAGAACGCCACACAGAGTGCGATTTTATAGACCCTCAATAAACCCAATTTTGAACGCGATGTCACTGCTTGTGTCGGCTGCAATACCCTGGATTGAATTTTTGCACTATGGGCAAAAAACAACAATTAGCATTGCCAAATCTTACATTATTATTGATATTATGGTGGCGAGTAGTTGAAATCAACTATATGTAATATCAACATATTATGTTGCTACTACGAGCTCCTTATTTTAGTGCGGAGCTGATGGCTACCAACTGATTTGTTTCTATAAATGTATTCAAAATTAGAATTGTTGGTGGTGGGTGGAGGAAGGTGGTTTTTACACGGCGAGCGAGACGGTCGCGCGCCCAGGGGGCACCGTGCTGTTGGCTTTATTCGCTGCTTGTGTAAGGTGAGTGGTGGGGAGGCGAGCAAAGCTCGCCTCCTGCCAAGTACAACTTGGCGCTCCGCTAGGTAACGACTTGAATAATCGGGTTATCGATCTTGCGCGCGGCCTTTTGTAAGCCCGATTTAGCATAAGCCACAAAAGCGCTTGGGAATACCGAGAGGCGCGGCTGCTCATGCCCACCAGCTACTGCCGCCACCACCAGCAAAACTAGAAAAACGCCTGCGAAAGTAGCGGCGTACAACACTAGAGCCAGCACGCAAGCTAGCGGTGAGCGCATTAGTACCGTTCGAGCGAGCTCGTTACTCAGCCTGTTTTCCACGTCAATCGATAGCGACGGGAACAGCCTCTCTGGTTTACCCAAATGGAGCTTGAAGGGGTTGCGACTTATAGCAGCCCAAGCCAGGCGCATGCCCACACCTTTGATAGCGCTATCAAACATAGACAAAACTTTGATTTTGTCCTCATCTGAAGCGTCTTCCACTGGTAGCTCATCAACGGCCTTGGAGAAGCGTTCAAAATTGACCGCAGCTACATAACAGGCAGAGTTGATCAGCACTAACCACAACACTACACCAAACAGTGTGTGTAGCAAGGGCGCCATTTCTATTAGGGTTACAGCCATGATGCTACCTCTTGTTGATAATTTTTTGAAAAATCTTCTTTAGCATGTTGGATTCCTTTTGGTTTTTGGTGCTCCTTACTCTGCGACCTAGATACAAAAATACAAATACGGCAAAGAGCAACTTTGCCCAGTCATACGCTACGCTGGCTAACACCAACACTGCAACCAGCCAAAAATCATCAGGTCTTTGCAGAGCATAGTCCAGGAGTAACTCCAACGCTTCTACGAATTCATAGTCTTTTTCTAGCTGTAATATTTCTTCCATTTGGTGAATTTAACATTTTTTCCTTGTTTAGTATATTTACATACACAACATACAAAAGTTTTTTTCATAATGGCGACAGTCATAAAAACTATAAAGCGCTAACGGTTCCATCATAAATGGTCTGCGCGCCCAGGGAGTCTGTGATTTGATGATGGCCTGTGGTTTTACAAGGATAGGTTGGAAGGCCGCCTTCGGCACCTTTTACACGGCGACCGAGACGGTCGCGCTCCCAGGTTAGCGCCAGCTGCTGGGCATGAGGAGGACGAGGATGGTGAAGATTTCCAGGCGGCCGAGGAGCATGGCTATGGCGAGGATGGCTTTTTGGCTGTCGAGGAGGTCGCCGTAGTGCTGCGCTACGGCGCCCATGCCTGGGCCTAAGTTGTTGAGCATCGCCGCCGACGCCGACCAGGAGCTGGTCATGTCCATGCCGCTGAGCATGAGTACGCCGACTATGGTGATGAAGGTTATGAGGTAGACGGCGAAAAAGCCCCAGACGGCTTCGGAGACGCGGCTGGGGACGGCGCTGCGGTTCAGGCGTAAGCTGAAGACGCCGTTGGGGTGGACGAGTTTTTTCAGTTCGCGGTGGCCTTGCTTGATGAGCAGCAGGATGCGTATGGCTTTGATGCCGCCGCCAGTGGAGCCGCTGCAGGCGCCGATGAAGGCGATGGTAAAGAGGGTGAAGGCGACGCCCGGGTCGATGCTGGCGAAGCTTTTATCGCTGAAGCCGGTGGTGGTGGCGACCGAGACTATCTGCAGTATGGGGCGGTGCCAGTCCTGGCGCCAATCGTAACTGCCACTGAGTGCGAGCAGCGCGCCTATCGCCACGAGCGCTACCAGGATAAAGCAAAGAAAGAATTGGAATTCGCTGTCGTCCCAATAGGCGCGGAAGTTGAAGCGGCTCACGGCGGCGAAGTGCACGCCGAAATTCACCGACGCTACGAGCATGAATACTATGGCGACCCAATAGATGGCGGCGTTGTCGCTGAAATGCGCCAAGCTGGCGTCATAGGTCGAGAAGCCGCCGATGGCGACGGTGCTGAAGCTGTGGGCGATGGCGTCGAAGCCGCTCATGCCGGCGAGCCAGTAAGCGAGGGCGCAGAGTACGGTGAGGCCGATGTAAATGCCCCACAAGGCTTTGGCGGTTTGTGCGATCCTCGGGGTTATTTTGCCAGCGCTGGGGCCGGCGATTTCGCTGTGGTAAAGCTGCATTCCGCCAACGCCAAGGTAGGGCAGGATCGCGACCGCGAGCACGATGATGCCCATGCCGCCGAGCCATTGCAGTAATTGCCTATAGAACAAAACTGATACGCTGAGTTGGCTCGGGCGCTCGAGGATGCTGGCGCCAGTGGTGGTGAGCCCGGAGGTGGCTTCGAAGATGGCGTCTATCGGCGAGAGCGCGTCCTCCATGAGCATGAAGGGCGCCGAGCCGGCAAGGCAGATGGCGACCCAGGACAAGGCGGTTATCAGGAAGGCGTACTTGGTGCGCATACTAAAACGGCTGCGCCATCTATAGGTGCTCAAGACCATGAAGCCGCCGAGGGCGTAGAGCGCCAGTATGCTATAGCCGAAGGCGCGGTGTTGGCCATCGGCAAAGTACAGCGACAGCGCCAGGGGCACGAAGAGCACGCTGGCGAACGCCATGAGCAGGGCTCCGAGGATGTGGGCGCTGAGGGTGAGGCGAAGCATTTGGTTCTGGCGTATTACCTAACTAAATGCCGAGTGTGCTTAGGTGCGTTCCAGACGCCAGGTGGTGCTGCCGTCGACGTTGTCTTCGATGAGGATGCCGAGGCGCAGCAGTTGGTCGCGGATGTGGTCGGCGGTCTCCCAATCGGATTCGGCGCGCGCCTGCTTGCGGAGCTCGATCTGCTCTTCGATGAAGACGGTGTCGACTATGGGCGCGCCGACGTCTTCGGCGTCGACCAGGCCGAGGCGGTCGAGCAGATGCATGAGGGTTACGCTGAGCTCGCGGCTGGCAGCGGGGTGGCCGGCGAGGTTGATTTCGCGCACCATTTCGAATATTACCGCGAGGGCTTCGGGGGTGTTGAAGTCGTCGTTCATCGCGGCGTCGAAGGCGCGCAAGTATTCGTTCTCGGGGTTGGCGGGGGTGCTGCTGATGTCGATATCTTCGGCGTAGCGTCGATAGCAGTTGGTGATGCGTTCCCAGCTATACACGCGCTTGCCGAGTGCCGACATCGAGAATTGTATCGGGCTCCGATAATGGCTTTGCAGGTAGAAAAAGCGCAACAGTTGGCCGCTGTATTGCTCTTTCAAATCCTCGAGGGTGATGAAGTTATCCAGCGATTTCGACATTTTGTCGCGGTCGACCATCACCGAGCCGGAGTGCATCCAGTACTTCGCCAGGTGCGCGCCAAAGCGTGCTTCGCTCTGGGCGATCTCGTTGGTGTGGTGCGGGAACACCAGATCCGAGCCGCCGCCGTGGATGTCGATGTGCTCGCCAAGGCAATCGTGGATCATCGCCGAGCATTCGATGTGCCAACCCGGGCGACCGCGCCCCCAAGGCGAGTCCCAGCCGACTTCGGTGTCGTCGGCGGCTTTCCAGAGCGCGAAATCGAGCGGGTCTTCTTTCTCTTTTTTGTGCTCTATGCGCCCCGGGTCGCGCAATTCGTTGATTTTCTTATTGCCCAAGGCGCCGTAGTTGTTAGCCGAGCGCACCCGAAAATAGATGTCGCCTGTGGCGGCGACGTAGGCGGCGCTGATATTGAGCAAGGATTGAATGAAGCCGATTATCTGGGCGATAGATTGCGAGGCTTGGGGGCTGATGTCGGGTTTGGTGTTGCCGAGCCAGCGTTCGTCGGCGAGCATGGCTTCGGTGTAGAGCTGGGCGATGGCCTCGGGCGTGGTCGATTCGCTCGCGGCTTTGTTGATGATCTTGTCGTCGATATCGGTGATGTTGCGGACGTAACTCAGGTCGTAGCCGAGATAACGCAAGTGGCGCGCGATGACGTCGAAGGCGACCGAGGTGCGGCCGTGGCCGACGTGGCACATGTCGTAAACTGTTACCCCGCAAACGTACATTTTGACTTTGTTGCCGCTTGGGTCTAAGGGCGTGAACACACGCTTGGCGCGCTGGAAGCTGTCGTAAATCTGTAGTTGGTTGGTGGTCTCGCTCATGGTCTAAATCTGCTGCTGGTTCAAGAGCTCGCCAGGTGCGCGGCGTGGAACTGAAAGTGCTCTTCTAAGAAACTGCTAACGTAGTAATAGCTGTGGTCGTAGCCTGGGCGCAGGCGGTAATCGACTTGGACGCCGAGGCTGGCGGCGTGCTCGGCGAATTTATCGCTTTGCAATTGCTCTTGGAAGAAGGCATCGTCGGCGCCCTGGTCGATCAATATCGGTAGCTCGACTTTGCCGGCGGCACTGAGCAATTGCCAGGCGTCGTACTGCGCCCAGAGCTCGCGGTCGTCGCCCAGATAAGCGCCGAGACAGCCTTGGCCCCAGCCGCAATTGGCGGGGTGGCAGATGGGAGCGAAGGCAGAGACCGAGCGGTAGTAGCCCGGGTTTTTCAAAGCGCAAATCAAGGCACCGTGGCCGCCCATCGAATGCCCGCTGATACTGCGCCGGTTAGCTTGCACGGGGAAGTTGGCTTCGACCAGCGCCGGCAGCTCTTCGGTTACGTAAGCGTACATCTGAAAATGCTCGCGCCACGGGCTTTGCGTGGAGTTGACGTAAAAGCCGGCGCCTTGGCCGAGGTCGTAGCGGTCGGCGTCGGCGACGCCTTCGCCTCGGGGCGAGGTGTCGGGTATTACCAGCATCAGGTTATGCTCGGCGGCGAGGCGCTGCGCTCCGGACTTGGTGCTGAAGTTCTGGTCGTTGCAAGTGAGCCCCGAGAGCCAATAGAGCACAGGTAAATTATTAGGCTCGGATCCTGGGAGAAACACCGAAAAGGTCATGGTGCAATTGCAGGCGCGGGATTGGTGCTGCCAGCGCTGCTGCTGGCCGCCGTAGGCTTTGATGCTTTCTAAGAGTTTCATGGTTAGGCTGTTGCTCCAGTTAAATTTCTATATTTTTGCATTAGTTCCTGCTCGCTTTCCTGTTGCTCGGGGTCGATGATTATACATTCCACTGGGCAGACTTCCTGGCACTGCGGCGTAGCAAA
Organism: Gammaproteobacteria bacterium; assembly: GCA_965229495.1. GTDB lineage: Bacteria > Pseudomonadota > Gammaproteobacteria > CBDBNL01. Next base: position 1,242,349 of record OZ245880.1, on the reverse strand, counting down.
GTGGCCGACGCACTGGGTGCACTTGGCGGGGTCGATCTCGTAAATCTCGCTGCCTTCGTAGATCGCCGAGTTCGGGCACTCGGGCTCGCAAACGTCGCAGTTGATGCAGCTGTCGAGTATTTTTAACGCCACTGATCTAGCCTTTTAGTAAAACGCCCAATATCAAGTTCCAGCCGAGAACGAACAGCAGGATATAGCAGATGCGGTAGAACCAGCGCTCGTTGACGCGCTCGTGCAGCCACAAGCCCAGCCAGCCGCCCAGCGGCACCAGCGGCAGGAACAGCAGCGCGGTCGATAGCTCGCGCAGCGAGAACAAGCCGTAGTAAGTGTAAGGGATTATTTTGCTGTAATTCACCGCGAAAAAGTACACGACGATGCTCGCGGTGTAGACGCGCTTATCGAGCTTTAGCGGCAGCATATAGATGTAGAGCGGCGGGCCGCCAGCGTGGGCGACGCAACTGGTAAAGCCCGACACACCCGAGAGCAGCAAGCCGCCCACCGGTCCGAGACGGGTTTTAGCAAAGCGCGCGCCAATGCCGCTGACTTGATAGACGCAAAAGCTGACGGCGATGATGCCGATCAGCAGCCGTATCGATTGGCTATCCCACAATAAGAAGCTGAGGCCGCCGACTAGCACCCCGAGCAGGCCGCCGAGCACAATCACGCGCACGACTTCCCTCGACCATTTCTGCCAATGCTGCCACAGAGCGTACAAGTCCATGCAGCAGAGTATCGGCAGCAAGATCGCCAGCGCCGAGAACGGCGAGATGAATAGCGCCATGGTCGGCACCGCGATAAAACCGAGCGCGCCGCCGAAGCCGCTTTTGGAGATGCCAACGAGCACGATGGCTACCGCCGATACCAGGTAGAACCAAATGCTGGTTTCCATCACTGAGCCTCCAATTCCAGCAAGTAACGCTTGCGCCAGAGCTTGCCGCCGTAACCGACGAGCTTGCCGTCGGCGCCGACGACGCGGTGGCAGGGCACGATGATCGCCATGCGGTTGTCGCCGTTGGCTTTGCCGACGGCGCGCACGGCTTCCGGCTTGCCGACGGCTTGCGCCATTTGCTGATAAGAGCGCGTGTGCCCGTAGGCGATGTTGCCGAGCTCGTGCCAGACTAGCTCTTGAAAGGGCGTGCCTGGTAATCGCAAAGGCAAGTCGAAGCTCTGGCGTCGACCGGCGAAGTATTGGTCGAGCTGAGTTTGCAGTCGGTCGAAGATCGGGCTGGCGCCGCTGACGATCTCGGCGGCGAAACGCTTACGCACGCGCTGTAGCTGCGTCGGCAGCATCCGCCGATCGCTAAATTCGAGTAAGCACAAGCTGTCGATGCTCGCGACCGCGAGCATGGCACCTAGAGGAGTATTGATTTCCTGAGAGAGCAGCGAGCTTGCCATAGCTACAGCGCGCCCGCTGCTTGTTTAGTTTAAGGCCTTAGCCTTTTTTGATGATGGTCTCAGCTATGCTGTTCGGCGCTTCGGCGTACTTCAGGAATTCCATCGAATAGCTGGCGCGACCTTGCGACATCGAGCGGATGTCGGTGGCGTAACCAAACATTTCGCCCAAGGGCACCTCGGCGCGGATGACGCGGCCGCTGTGGCTTTCGTCCATGCTTTGGATGATGCCGCGACGACGGTTCAAGTCGCCGACAATGTCGCCCATGTAATCCTCTGGAGTGATCGCCTCTACCTGCATGATCGGCTCGAGCAACGCCGGGCGGGCTTTGAGCGCGCCTTCGCGTAGCGCCATGGAGCCGGCGATTTTGAAGGCGACTTCGCTGGAGTCGACGTCGTGGAAGGAGCCGTCGTAAAGCGTTACCCGCATCGCTAATAAAGGATAGCCAGCGATGACGCCGTTCTGCATTTGCTCGCGGATGCCTTTGTCGATGGCTGGGATGTACTCTTTGGGGATGACGCCGCCGACGATGGCATTGACGAATTCGTACTCGCTATCCGGGGGCAAGGGCTCGAGGCGGAGCCAGACGTGGCCGTACTGACCGCGACCGCCGGATTGCTTGATGTACTTGCCTTCGATCTCGACGCTGTTGCGGATGTGCTCGCGGTAGGAGACTTGCGGCTTGCCGACGTTGGCGTTGACCTTAAATTCGCGCGACATCCTATCGACGATGATCTCCAAGTGCAATTCGCCCATGCCGGAGATGATCGTCTGCCCCGATTCCTCGTCGGTGTGGACGCGGAACGACGGGTCTTCCTGCGCCAATTTGCCCAAGGCAATACCCATCTTCTCCTGGTCGGCTTTCGAGATCGGCTCGACGGCTACCGATATCACCGGATCGGGGAAGTCCATTTTTTCCAGGACGATCTTGTTCTCCAGCGAGCATAGGGTCTCGCCAGTGGTGATGTCTTTGAGCCCGACCACTGCGGCGATGTCGCCGGCGTAGAGCTCTTTGAGCTCTTTGCGGTTGTTGGCGTGCATCTGCACGATGCGGCCGATGCGCTCTTTGCGGTCGGTGATCGAGTTGTACACAGCGTCGCCGCTTTTGACCACGCCGGAATAAACGCGCACGAAGGTCAGCGTGCCGACGAAAGGATCGGAGGCGATTTTGAAGGCGAGCGCCGAGAACGGCGAATCGTCTTTTACTGGCACCGAAATCTCTTCGTCTTCGCCGTCGTTGGCCAAGCGGTGGCCTTTGATGGCTTTGACTTCGTGCGGCGCTGGTAGGAAGTCGATGACGGCATCCAGCAGGGCTTGTACGCCTTTATTTTTGAACGCCGAACCACAAAGCGCGAGCACGACCTCATTGGCGATGACGCGCTTGCGTAAGCCAGTGCGGATTTGCTGCTCGGTGAGTTCGCCGCCTTCTAAATAGGCTTCCATGAGCTCTTCGTCGGCCTCGGCGGCGGCTTCGACCATCTGCTCGCGGTATTTGTCGGCGAGTTCCTGCATGTCGGCGGGTATGTCTTCCAGGCTGTAGGTCAGGCCCTGGTCGGCTTCGTTCCAGTAAATGGCTTTCATGCGTACCAGGTCGATGACGCCGCGAAAGTCTTTTTCGGCGCCGATCGCCAATTGGATGGGCACTGGGTTGGCTTTTAAGCGCGTGCGGATTTGCTCGACTACACGCAGGAAGTCGGCGCCGTCGCGGTCCATCTTGTTGACAAAGACGATGCGCGGTACTTCGTAGCGGTTGGCTTGGCGCCAGACGGTTTCTGATTGCGGCTCGACGCCGGAGGTGCCGCAGAAGACCACGCAAGCGCCGTCGAGCACGCGTAGCGAGCGTTCGACTTCGATGGTGAAGTCGACGTGGCCGGGGGTGTCGATGATATTGATACGAGTCCTGGGAAATTGCTTATCCATACCTTCCCAGAAGCAAGTGGTGGCGGCGGAGGTGATGGTGATGCCGCGTTCCTGCTCCTGCTCCATCCAATCCATGGTCGCGGCGCCGTCGTGGACTTCGCCGATTTTGTGCGAGATGCCGGTGTATAGCAGCACGCGTTCGGTGGTGGTGGTTTTGCCGGCGTCGACGTGGGCGACGATGCCGATATTGCGATAGCGCATCAAGGGGGTAGTGCGTGGCATAGGGGTGTTTAAGTGGTGTTTGTAGGGCGCGGGGCGGCGAGGGTGTGGCAGCGGCTGCCAAAAAGCTCGCGGATTATACTCATGATGACCAACAGCAAGCCGCGCTATTCGTGGCGCGGCGGCTGGGGTTAGTGGCTATTCCGAACGGAGGTAACTCCAGAGCGACCAAGCCAGGAACGCGGCGACGAATTGCGCGGCAAGATAAGCCGGTAGCACCGAGCCTTCGAGTAAACCGGTGGCATACATGGCGATGGTAACGGCTGGGTTGACCATGGCGCCGCTGACCGCGCCGACGGCGTAGGCGCTGGCGATGACCAGGGCGCCGACGACTATGGGCACGAAGGCGCGTAAGCCCTCCTGCCGAGCGTGGGCGAGGGCGAGGGTCGCGTAAGCCAAGGCGAAAGTGAACAGACCTTCGGCGAGCACCACTGGTAGAGCACCGTTATCGGGCAAGGGTATGGGCGCGCGCTTGAAGTACAGAATTATCGGTACTGCCAACAAAGCGCCGACCACTTGCGCGAGCCCGTGACCACCGATTTGTAGCCAAGGCTGTCGGCGCGCCAGGCCGTCGGCGAGGCTCAGAGCTGGGTTGTAATAATGCCATTGCGCGCGCTGGGCGCTGGCGAAGATCAGCGCCATCACCATCAAACCTATAGCTATCGGCGCCGAGGCGCCGGCGCCAGGAGTGAGCACGCTCATACCAATGGTGAGGACGATAAAAAAGCTACCGATTAATTCGGTTAAATATTTGTGCATGGTTGGTGTGGGAAGTTGAGTATGTTTTAAGCCTAAAGCTCCGATTTATGTTTAGCTGGGCGCTCCTAGGCTTGGTTTGATAATAGTGGTTTTACAGGTGTTGCGACCAAACTAATCGAGCCTCCTATGGTTGACGGAGCAACTCGGTTTATATTAGCTAGCGCTTGGTTGACCATGAATGGTAGAGTTGTTTAGGTTGGTGCTTTTGGGGGAGACGCCTTGCCGGCGTCTCCTGCCGAGTACAACTCGGCGATCCGATGCTAAATGACCTCGATACGGTCGCCGACTTGGATGGTGCCGCCTTCGACGATGCGGGCGCGGATGCCCGTGTTGCCTTTCAAGCGCTTGAAAAAGCTGCGTGCTTCGACGTCGTCGCGGCCCAGGCTGCGTACCAGGCCCGCGCAGGGGTCGGCGAGCTCGGTGCCGTGTAGTAGTACGGCGCCGATGCGAAAGCTTTTGCCGATGAGGTCGTTGAGCGCGACGCCGCTGGTGAGCAGGTTGCGCCGCATGTCGGCGTAAGCGAATTTTCTGCCGACTTCCGCAGAGAATTCGTCGATGGTCTGTTCGTCGATGAGCGTTACCTGGTCGATGAGCCCGCGAGCGGCGCTGTCGTAGTAACGGTCGCCAGCGATGCCACAGTCGACGTGGAGCTCGGCGCTGGGGTTGCTGGCTATGGCTTGACCCTTGGTCGGGGAGGTGTAGATGGCTTTAAGAGTACTCGGCATCGTCGTTGTCCTGAATGATGTGGCGAAGGTTGAGGCGCAAATTGAAAGCACCACGGTGGAGGTTGAGGTCGAGATTGTAAACGAAGGTGGCTTCTTCGGCGCTCAAGGGGTGATAGTCTTTGCCGCTATTGAAGAGTACCGCCTCAAAGCTACGCTCGTCGGCGAGCAGCGATAGGAACAGATGCTTGCCGGATATGAGACGCTGCTGCAAAATGCGGAATTTGCCAGTGAATAAGGGTTCGGCAAAACCCGAACCCCAAGGGCAACAATAGCGCACGGTTTCGGCGTTGGCAGCGGTGAGTTGTTGCGGCTTGAGCTCGCCGTCGCTGAGAAAATAACGCGCGGGTTCCTGGCTGCCAAATGATTGCTCAATGGTGCTTTGAAAGGCGGCGGCAAAATCGGGAAAACGCTCGGCTTCGATGCTGAGCCCGGCCGCGAGCGCGTGGCCGCCATAACGGGCGATCATGCCGTCGTTGGCGTTGCTGATTTGTTCGAGCACGTCGCGGATGTGCACGGCGTCGACCGAGCGCGCCGAACCTTTTAATACTCCGTCTTGACCGCGAGCAAAAACCACGCAGGGCTTGCCCGTGCGGTCTTTAAGTCGTCCTGCCAAAATGCCGACCACGCCTTCGTGGTAGCTGTCGCTGTACAAGCAAATCGACTTGCTCGACGATTGTTGGTCGTCATCAAGCAACGATTCCAAGTCTTGCTCGAGTTGCTCTTCGGCTTGGGCGTACATTTCCAGCTCGATGCGCTTTCTTTGCGTGTTGAGTTTGTCGAGCTCGGCGGCGTGCGCCAGCGCTTGTTTGTAGTCCTCAGCTAGTAAACACTTGATGCCCAAGTGCATATCGTCAATACGACCAGCGGCGTTGAGGCGCGGCGCCAAGGCAAAGCTCAAGTCGGAGCTGGTGGCGCGCTTGCAGACTCTGTTGCTGATCGAGAATAGTGCCCGTACCCCCGAGCTGAGCTTGCCCGAGCGCATTCGGCGTAGCCCTTGCTCGACCAGTATCAAATTGACCGCGTCTAGTTTCACCAAGTCCGCGACCGTGCCCAAGGCGACCAAGTCCAGGAATTGCGCCATGTTCGGCGGTTGCTCGCCGCGAAACATGAAGTGTTGCGCTTGTATCAGCCGCGCGCGCAACGCTAACAACAGGTAAAAAGCTACGCCGACGCCGGCAAGGTTTTTGCTGGCGAAGTTGCACCCAGGTTGATTGGGGTTGACTATTGCCGCGCACTCGGGGAGGTTGGCAGCGGGGAGGTGGTGGTCGGTTATTAGCAGTTGGTAGCCGCGTGCGCTAGCGGCTTGGGCGCCGTCGATAGAGGCGATGCCGTTATCGACGGTTACGATCAAGTCGGGTTGGAGTTCGCTCAATCGCTCGACCAGCTTGGGCGTTAAGCCGTAGCCGAGTTGGAAGCGATCCGGCACGTACCAATGCAGATTGCTCGCGCCCATAGCGCGGAGGCCACGGTACATCAGCGCCACCGAGGTCGCGCCGTCGGCGTCGTAATCGCCGACTATGACTATCCGCTGCTGCTTTTGTAAAGCCTGTATCAAGAGCTCGGTGGCAGCGTTGATGCCGCGCAGGTCGCGCCAATCGGGCAGGGAACGCAGGCTAAAACTGAAGTCGAAATCAGCGGCTAGACCACGGCTCGCCAGGTAGGGATGCAAGAAGGGGTCGACTTGAGCGTAACGCGGCAGCTCCGAGGGTTGCGATCGCGCGCGCACTATGGTTTTGACCATTGATCAAACTGGATTATCGATGTCGATAAATTCATGCTCCAAGTCGAACTCCTGCGCGAGCAAGGCCCCTAGAGCTTGCACGCCGCCGCGCTCGGAAGCATGGTGGCCGATGCTGAAGTAGCTGATGTCGTTCTCGCGCGCGCTATGAGTAGTGCGCTCGGAGATCTCGCCGCTGAGATAGGCGTCGACGCCAGCATCAATGGCGAGGTCGATGAAGTCTTGCGCGGCGCCGCTGCACCAAGCCAAGGTCTGAATGGGCTTGGAGCCAGCGATAAGCAGCGGTTGACGCTGCAAGGTCGTAGTCACAAGTTCTGCTAGTTGCTCGGGGCTCAGGGCTTCGGGCAGGCGCCCGATCAAGCCCAAGCCATTTTTCTGCAGTTGCAATTTGCCCGTTACTTCGCAACCCCAAGCTCGCGCCAATTGGGCGTTGTTGCCGAGGGTGGCGTGCGTGTCGAGCGGCAGGTGGTAAGCCAGCAGGTTGATATTGTGGGCGAGCAGGGTGGCGACGCGCTCGCGCTTGGCTCCGACCAGGCAGGGGTTCTCCCCGCGCCAGAAGTAGCCATGGTGTACCAATATCAGATCGGCTTGCCGAGCGACAGCAGCTTCCAGCAGCGGCAAGCAAGCGCTGACGCCGCTGACCAACCGCCGTACTTCGCTTTTGCCGCTTACTTGTAAGCCATTGGGGCAATAGTCTTTGTGGCTTTTGCTATCGAGTTGTTGATCGCAGAAGGCAACTATGTCTTGGATATCCGCCATAGGTTATATCTAAATTTACGATAAATATTTTGCTAAATATCTAGCTTGGTGATTAGTGATTTCTAGAATTGCCGCTATTAAGTCGGCTCTATTATTTTGATAACAACCATGAAGTATTTACTATTGGCAGCAGTGTTTACACTAACCAGTTCGCTAAGCGCCGCGCCTTTGCTATCGGCAACGCAATTGCAGCGCGGGCTCGCCGATAATTCTCACTTGGTTATAGACTTACGCAGCTCGGAAGAATACGAGAGCGGGCACGTCCCCGGAGCTATCAATGCTCCCTACTGGGAAGCCGGCTGGCGCCAGCGCGTCGACGGCACCATCGATCAATTACCCACCGAAAGCGAGCTCGCTAGTTTACTCGGCGGGCTGGGAGTTAGCCCGGAAAGCTCGGTGGCGCTAGTGGGCTCCTCCGCCAATGCCCACGAGCTCGCGGGCGTGGCGCGAGTTTATTGGACCTTCAAAGTCGCTGGTCACGAGGATATCGCTATCGTCGACGGTGGTATGCGTGCCTGGTCGCAGGCTGGTTTCGCACTCGAGCAGGACACTGAGCAGCCGCAAGCCACTGAACCTTATCCCATAGCCTGGCAGCGCCAATACCTGGCCGATAGCTCGGCAGTATTGGCAGCAGTGCAGGAACAGCAAAGCTTGCTGCTGGACGCGCGCGAGCCCGAGTTCTACCAAGGCCAAGCCAAGCACCCGGACGTGCGCAGCTACGGCGCCATAGCTGGCGCGCAACCGCTGGTCTACACTCAATTCATAAACGAATATAACGGTCAGTTCCTGGCGGCAGAGGCTGTGGAGGACTTGCTGTTTTTTCAAGACCTCGACCCGGGTTCGAACACTGCGGTCATCAGCTACTGCAATTCTGGTCATTGGTCGGCGCTGGTTTGGTTTGCGCTCGCCGAGGTCGCCGGCTACGACAACGTGCAAATCTATGACGGCTCTATGGTTAGCTGGAGCCGCCTAGCTGACGCCCCCATGATCAACACCCGCAGCCGCTGGCAAATACTGGTCGACGCCCTACGCGATATCCACAAACGCGGCAGCTAATAGGCTGGAATTCCATGCCTTACGTCGTCGCTTCGGTATTGCTGCTCGTAAGCTCGGGTCTGATTACCTGGTTCGCCAGCTTGCGTAATGCCTTGTTGTTCCTGCTCGGCGCTGGGTTGGCGGCGGCTTTAATACGCGGGCATATCGGCTTCACTAGCGCCTGGCGTAGCTTTATCCTGGAGCGCGACGCTCGGGCTTTCGTCATGATGCTGGTGCTGTTCATGCTCGCGAGCGCGGTGTTCATACCGACGCTCGCTACCAACGCTGACACTGTCGCTAACTTCGCCCCGCTGGGTATTAGCCTGGTCATCGGTAGCTTTATCTTCGGAGTCGGGATGCAACTGGGGCACGGTTGCGGCTCGGGCACGGTGTTGCACGCGGGTTCTGGTTCGGCGCATTCCTTGCTAACCCTGCTCTGCTTCATAATCGGCTCAGTAGTCGGTAGCGCGCACCTGCCTTGGTGGCTGGAATTACCTGGAAACCTGGCGCCGATAGTGCTCCCCGAGCTTTGGGGTGGCGCCGCCGCCTTGATGCTGCAAATTGCACTGCTCGCGGCTTTGCTACTATTGGTGGTACGTTCCGATAAGCAGCACGGCTGGCGCGAGCTCCTCGGTGGCGCGCAAAGCCGACGCTATCTCGGCGTTATCGCTATCGTGGTTTTGGCGTGGTGCGTGCTCATGGTGAGCGGCAAGATGTGGTCGATAACCTTTGCTTATACGCTCTGGGGCGCCAAGGCGGCGTTATTGCTGGGCTTGCCCGTCGACCAATGGCAGTTCTGGCAATGGCAGTACCCGCGCACGGCGCTGGAGAATAACCTCTTGGCAGATACGACCTCGGTAATAGTGCTGGGTATATTCGCTGGTGCCTTGGCCTTAGCTTGGGCTAGCTCGGCTTTGCGTGCACCCTTCCGCCTCAGCCGTTCGCAAGTGCTCGCCGCTGTAATCGGCGGACTGCTGATGGGTTACGGGGCACGCTTGGCCTTCGGCTGCAATATCGGCGCCTTGTTCTCTGGCATAGCCTCGGGCTCGCTGCACGCCTGGATTTGGTTTGCTTGCGCCTATTGCGGCTCTAGCTTGATATTGACTAACAGCCGCGTACGCAGCTTGCCGAGATGAGTAAAGCCCTGGTTTATTTATTGGTATTAGTAGCCTTTACTGGCTTTGCGGTCGCCGATTACCGTAATTCCCTGCCACCTGACCACCAAGCGCTGGAGCAATGGCGCCCAGCGCAATTCAAATCCTGCGCGCCTTGTGGCGCTCCATGCCCTGCTGATTGATAATAGCCCAGATTGAGACCTTTGCAAAAAGGCATCTTTTTGCCCCCAGCGTTGTTCGCAAATGCTCATTTACTATTTCATAAACTGCGCTTTGCTGCCTAGCTGGGAACAAAAATCTCCGTTTTTTGCAAGCGGTCTCAAGTTATGCAAAACTCTCAGATTAACGTTTCGAGAACTGTGGGCTCTTGCGCGCTTTGCGTAAGCCGACTTTCTTGCGCTCTACTACTCTAGGGTCGCGGGTTAGGAAGCCGCCAGCGCGGAGCTTCGGGCGGAGCTCTTGGTCGTAATTGAGTAGCGCGCGCGCGATGCCGAGCTTGATGGCGTCGCACTGTCCAGATAAACCACCGCCGCGAACTTCGGCGCGTATGTCGAAGTTTTTCTCCAAGCCAGCGCTGTCCATTGGCTGCTGGATCAATTGGTGGTGCGTGGGTCTACCGAAATAATCGCCGATGGCGTTGCCGTTGACGGTGATGTTGCCTTGCCCACGGCGCAAATAAACTCGAGCCACCGAGCTCTTGCGTCTGCCAGTGCCGTAAAAATATTCTGTAGTAGCCATATTAGATATCCAATTGCTTTAGTTGCTGGCCAGCGTGGGGATGCTCGGGGCCGGCATAGACGCGTAATTTCTTGAGCACGGCGCGCCCCAGGGGACCACGCGGGATCATGCCTTTCACTGCGTTGCTCAAGGCGCGTTCCGGGTGTTTCTCTATGAGCTCGCGGAAGGTTTGGCTTTTCAAGCCGCCAGGGTAGCCGCTGTGGCGGTAGTAAACCTTACCGTCCATCTTGCCGCCGGTAACCTTGATCTTCTCGGCGTTGATGACGACGATGTTATCGCCAGTGTCCATATGCGGGGTGAATTCGGGCTTGTGCTTGCCGCGCAATCTGCGGGCAATCTCGGTCGCCAACCGTCCCAGAACTTTGTCGCTGGCGTCGACCAGATACCAATCTTGTGATACTTCGCCGGCTTTGGCGCTATAGGTTTTCATGCGTAATTAGCTTAACGTTTAAGAGCGCTGCATTCTATTGAGTAGCTTTGCTATTGCAATTGCTGCGGGCTTATTAAAGCTCGCTAATCTCGGCAGCTCCGACCATTCTCTGGGTAACATCCTCAGCTCAAGAATATAACGCGCCCAAAATCACATATAAACATGAATGTAGCAGTATTTCCCCTGGCTCGTCCAACCTTTGACACCACCTTCGCCCTCGACCAAGCGCAAGCAGCGCTCCGTTGCATCGGCGCCGAGCATAAGCTCGGCGGCAGCCAGCAATTGCTCATGGACGACGATGCCCTCGCCCAAGCCCTCGCCGCAGTAGATTGGCAGCACGTCGAACTGGTGATAATCCTGCAATGCTCCTTTTGCGATGCCAACATGGCTTTGCGCATAGCTACCATCGCCGCCCGAGTGTCGGCGCCAGTGGCGATCTGGGCTTGGCCGGAGGCGCGCACTGGTGGTCGCTTGCGGCTGAATTCCTTTTGCGGCGCTAACTTGGCAGCACACGCTCTCAAGCTCGAAGGTCGCGAGCTCAGCTTCAAATACCAGGACCCGCACGCAGCTACTACCATCGCCGAGCTCACGCAGCCGCCAGCGGTTACTTATCGACTTCGCTCTCCCCAAACCGACGCCAGCCAAGCCGCACAAGCGCGCGCAATCCTCAACGCGCTGGCGCAAAACAAAATAGGCCTTATCGGCGAGCACCCGGAGGGCTTTGCCACTTGCGCTTACGACGCCGCCCGAGTGCGGCGCCAATTCGGCCTGGAGATCGAAGCTCTAGAGCTGGCGCAATTATTCGAGCGCGCGCGTGCGATAACGCCCGAGCAACGCCAGTGCCTTTACGGCGAGGAGCTTAATAAATTCGCCAACCTCGGCGAACTCGACCAACCCGAGGTCGACAAAGCCCTGGCGCTACATCAGGCCTTAGAAGAATTAGCCCAAGCTCAAGTTTACTCCGGGCTCGCCGTGCGCTGCTGGCCCGAGGTCTTCACCGATTACGGTTGCGCGGTGTGCGCGTCGATGGCGCACGTCGCCGATAAGCAAATCACCGCCGCTTGCGAGGCCGACGTTTACGGCACCATCACCAACCTGCTGCTGCAACAGATCAGCGAGCTCAGCCCGTGGCTGGTGGACGTAGTCGACATTGATAGCAGCGACGACACTGTGGTATTGTGGCATTGCGGCTCGGCACCGCTGACGATGTGCTCCGACAGCGCTAGCGCCCGCGCCACCGTGCACTCCAACCGCCGCAAGCCGCTACTGCGTGAGTTCACGCTCAAGGCTGGCACTATCACCCTGGCGCGCTTGTCGCAGGCGCGCGACCAGCTAACCATGGTGCTCGGTAGCGCCGAGGTTATCGAGGGTCCAGCGAGCTTTTCCGGCACTTCGGGAGTGATCAAAACGCCCATCGCCGCCGAGCGCTGGATGCACAAGCTGATAGACTTTGGTCTTGAGCATCATCTATCTATAGTCTACGCCGACTGCCGGCCGCAGCTTGAAGCGGTGGCGCAGGCGCTGAACATCCAAGTGTTAGACCTTGATGATTGAGGCTGAAGTCGAGCTCTGGATGCGCCGCGCCCTGGAGCACGCGCGCCAGGCTTACCAGGCCGACGAAGTACCCATCGGCGCGGTCATCGTCGGCGCTGGCGAACTCATTAGCAGCGGTTACAACCGCTGCTTGAGCGATTGCGACCCTTGCGCGCACGCTGAGATCGTAGCTCTACGCGCGGCGGCGCGGAGATTGGGTAATTATCGGCTCAACGGCTTGAGCATCTTCGTCAGCTGCGAACCCTGCGCGATGTGCTTGGCGGCGCTAGTGCAGGCGCGCATACGCAACATCTACTTCGGCTGCTACGAGCCCAAAACCGGCGCCATCGCCAGCGCTTACAGCGGCCTGGAGTACGCGCGGCGCAACAAGCTCAACTGGCGCGGCGGCATCCTCCAAGAGCAGTGTGCCGAGTTGATGCAGAGTTTTTTTCAGGATAAACGTCGACGAGTCAAAGATTAGTCAATGGTATAGGGCCTAGTACTCTCACGCACCACCAGCTTCGCCGCCGTCGACTGCGGCAGCGGTCGTGCGCCGCGCAGCAAACCCACCATCGCCTCGGCGGCAGCCTTGCCGATAATATAAGCTGATAGCCGCACCGAAGTCAGCGGTGGCAGCGTGTACGCCGAATGGAATAAATCGTCAAAACCCACCAGCGAAATATCTTCGGGCACGCGCAAACCAGCGCGGTGCAGGATTAGCCGAGCTCCATAAGCCATTTGGTCGTTGGCGGCGATCACCGCCGAGAATTGCGCCCGAGAATCCAGCAAGGTTTGCATACTTTTTTGCCCGCCAGTCTCCAAAAAATCGCTCATGATTATCAGCTCGGGGTCTGGGCTTATGCCAGCGTGCGCCAGCCCTTGGCGGTAACCCTCCAGCCGCGCGGCGGCGTCCGGGTTGTTGAGTGGACCCGAGATGTAGGCGATGCGCTGATGACCCAAGTCCAGCAAATGCCGTACTGCCAAGTACATCCCGCTGACGTTATCAAAATCGATGCTGAATAAGTTATCTCCACTCAGCTTGCGCCCGGTAACCACTACTGGCAAACGCTGCGCTAATTGCAGCAGAGTCTCGTCGGTCAGGCTACCAGTGATCACGATGATCCCGTCGACCTTGCGCTCCTGCAACATCTCCAAGCGTTCGCGTTCGTGCTCCTGCTGCCAATGGCCGCTGATGAATATCGGCACGTAGTTATAACGCAGCAAAGCATCCTCGACGCCGCGCAGAGCCTCGCCGTAAAAAGGGCTATCGATGCTCTGCGTCAGCACGCCGACGCTCATAGTGTTACCGCTGGCGAGACTCCGCGCGATGGGGTTGGGCTTGAAGCCGAGACGTTCGATAGCCGCGTTCACCGCCAGGCGTTTGGGCTCGCTGACGCGCGCGGTACCGTTCATAATTCTCGACACAGTGCTGGGCGAAACCCCGGCCGCGCGCGCCACCATCACTATTGTCGAACGCTGCTGTAAATTTACTTTGTTGTTATTATTGGATTCTGTCAAAATTAGCTTGCTTGAGTTGAGGTTAGTAGTCTGGGAAAAAACCATTAGTCCAGGCGTGGTCGAAGGCTTATGTCGGGTGAAGCTCCGAGATAAGTCTGGCTGGGTGGTTAGTTGTGCATACGACCTCGTATCATTGTATACACCGTTTGACGAGCGCTTGAGCTTAGACGGTCAAGAAAAAAGCAGAGTCCAATACAACACTACTAACACCTGCCCCACGAGCCCGACCACGCCGCAATAACCGACCACGCGCCACACCCGCTGCTGTTGGCTCGGGCGTAGCAACAACCACAGGCAGGCTAGGTTCAGCGCCAATTCGATCCAGCGTACCCAGTTACCATGGTGCGCACTGTCCCAGTACGACAGCGGACTGATAAAGCGCCAATCGCTGAAGGGAAAGAAATGACGGTGAGCGTCGTCGTTGTGCAGCGGTAAATCGAAAGCCAGGTGCAATAGCAGGCTTAGCGCCAACACTACCAGCGCTGGTCGACGCAGATAGTGAGTAGCCAGCGCCAGCGCTGCCGCTAGGGGTATAGAGTTGAAAATGTCGAAGAAATTCTGCCAGCCAGCCAGGAAATAAAGCTCGCCCCAGATAAGGCTCTCGGGAGTGCCGAGCAGCTTGTAATAAGCGTAAAAGCCGAACATCGGCAAATCCGGCAACAACGCCCCCAGAATAATCCACGGCCAATAATCGCGATAACGACCACGGCTGAAAACAGCGCTGCTCAGCAGCATATGGGTGGGAGTGTGCATTGGTGGTTGTGTTTTAGGAGCTGGGTCAAGCTTGGGCGGATAACAGCATTAGTTACTATGTGGTGGCTGCTTATGTCCTTGAATTCACCGCCTATCCAGAAAGCTTCTGCATACAATGATAAAGTATAAACCTTAGCCCGACTTGGCTCTTTGATAATAATTAAGCGAATTTAGTGCCATGAATACATTACCCAAAAACTTCGGCTATCTCCTTATGATAGCAATTTTAGGTTTGAGCGCTTGTTCCTCTGGAGGGGGCTCTTCTGATCCTGACGTAGGTGATGGCGGCGATCCTATAGACGACGGTGATCCTGTAGGCGGTGATGATCCTACGGATGATACTGCATACTCCACCCCGAGTTCTACCGTCAGTGGTGTGGTTGTTGATGGCTATATCCGCAATGCTTTCGTGTGCGTAGACTTGGATCGCGATAACGAGTGCGGCGATGGCGAACCTTACACCAAAGCTGATGGTAAGGGCGCTTATGACATTGATATTTCTGAACTTAGCGCCAGCCAAATAGCATCGGCTCAGATAATAGCAGAAGGTGGCACTGACAATGACACAGGACAACGCTACACAGGCTTATTAAAAGCACCTTTGTTCACTGATAGCGAAGGCACGATAAATCTATCGCCGCTAAATACTTTGCTGGCGACGCAATTAGCAATCGCCAAAGAAAGCTTGAGCGAAAGTGTTGTCAATAGTTATAAGGACGATTTACAAGAGCAGCTCGGGCTTGCTGATGGTTCAGACGTACAATCCGACCCGAAAAAGAATAGCAACATTTACGATGCCAGCATCCAAGTGCAAGAAGGTATCGAAATGTACGCCGAGGCGCTAAGAGTAGAAATAGATAGTTTGGGAGAAGCTGCTGCATTCGACTCGGCTATGGAGGCTCTAGCTGCAGAGCTTATTGATAATGGATCCAATGGTAGTTCGGTCTCATCGTTATCAACGACGCGCATCAAAGCAAATTCGGATACAGCGGCAAGCGACGACGTCATAGCCAACGTATTCGCCGGAATTGAAAGTGTTACGGTAGATGGCGAAACCGTTAATATGCCGGAACAATTGCGTGCAGACCTAGTTAGCGCTGTAGCAGAAATTGGCACCGAGTTAGCCAATGCCGAAACAGCAAGCGATGCCAGTCTAGCGCTTAGCTTACTAGTAGCGATGGTCGATGCTATTAAAGAGACTATTGCTGGGTCGGACAGCTTGGATGACGTTGAATCAGATGACTTGGTAACTGAGGTTGAAATTCCGCAAAGTAAAGAAGAACTAGATAAAGCAGAGATCAAGCGCTTGTTTGATTTGATCGGAGCCAATTCGGATGAGTTGGGCGATGATTACAGCAAATACATTGATGAGGTTTTTGACCTAGACAATGGTAATGAAATTGCGGGTGATACTTCGGTAGATAGCTTCGCAGACTTGATCGATGGATGGATTGCTAATTTAGCAGCAGAAGATACAACCGCAGAGCAGGAAGAGCAACTAGAAATATTAGACACTCTGCAGGCTTATATAAATGGCACCCTCATAGAAACCAGTAGTGAATATCTTGCCATATCAGATGTGACAGCAGGAGGCATTTACTTGCTCGAATCTAAGTACGACGATGGAATATCTTTCTCGCACTATAACCAACTTGGCTTCCTAAGTATCTTCCTAAGAGGTGATCGGTTTGATGAAGACTCAACAAACCCAGGCTCAGGGCGCTTGCTAAGCGTTGAAACGATTTTTAATCCCGAAGGTGAAGGATCTTTTAAGATCGTGGATACTGATGCAAATCTATCAACAACAGATAGCGTTAGCGACTATGTACTTTCAACGGATAAAGGTTGGGTACCCCTTGTCATGAAAGAAAACATAATTGATGCTTCATATCAAAATGATATATATTACAACACTTCTGACGATGGTCAGAGAATGATTCTGAGCTATAAAGATATATATGGCAATTTCTACCCCTATGCGGAAGCAGCTTTTGGAGCTATAGAAATTGCTGGCAAGACCAGAGTATTTGATGTGATTAATGACACCTCTCACAAAGTACTTGGTGAGCTAGAAACTATATCCCACACTTTCGACGGCGGTCACGAATTGCTAATTGATGTTACCTTTGATCCAGTAATGATACTTAGCGACCATGCAGCTATTATTAGTTTTGACAGTGGCGCTGAAGATGGCGGTTCGAGTGATGTCAGTTTAGAGTCTTATTTAATTAGCTGTAATGGCACTCTAAAGAGTTTAGAGCAGGAAGATATTACTACTTATGATGTCTCTGATTTGTACTATGGCTGCGGTCCGTTTTATCTGGAATCTGAAGAATCTCTTGGTGTGTTCGATAGTTACGATACCGCAAGTAAAAGCGGTAAAATTTACGCAGTTTCTTTAGATGCTGATTCTATGAAAATATTATCATCACAAATTGGAACTTATGTGGTTGAGACTCTGTCTGGCAGCGCAAATATTCAATTTACCGATATTGATTGGTGGCAGGCAGTTGACGACGACGCATGGCTCCAAGCTAGTTTAGTAGCTAGCGATGGCAAAGAAATACGGTTGGCTTTTAATTTGGATCTTTATAGTTTTGATGATGATACCGAATATTATTACGATGAAGTTGCGGCTAATGACCTGCTTAACGCCAACATAGCTAAATTCGACCAATTATTTGAAGAGTCGCCGACAAGTATCCAGATAAATATTTCTAACACTAAATTGGTTTCAGATGATGAATGTCAAATACCAGAAAGTATATATATGCGCATTGATGGTCGCGCAGATAGTGCAAGCACACTTGCGTATGTTTTTTCTACCTTGAATGAAGAAATTATAGCAGTCGGTTACGATAAAGATACTGGTTACATCACAATCGATGAGACTGAATTGAATAATCAAGCGGTGGTATACTTTGCAAAAGATATTCCGACACCAAACACTTACTACGCCGAATTATATGGATATGTCGGTGATTGGAGTCCCATTGAAACCAACAGAGTTCAACTCACTCAAAGCGGTTCAGATAATAATATCCAGCTACAGCTAGCAGGTGCTGAATTTGAGTTCTGGTGTTATTAAAAGCAGCGTCTAGCGGTGTTCTCGTTCGGTCATGTGAATTGAATGAACAGCCCTGCAAAGATAAATCAATATCGGTAATTTGCTGAGTGTGCTTCGTCGAGCCCCCACTCGCGGAAGATACTGCTTAGCTAAAATACCAATCTCCCTATAGATTGAACATCTCTGAAGCAGTCGTTCGTACTTCGTGTTCGGTCGCATAAATTTACGCGGCAAATCCTGCGATCCCGTAGTTATAACGCTATAGATTCACCGCGACATATGAATGGGAGGATTAAACATGTTTGATTATCAATTGTTGGTTATCGGTGCTGGCTCTGGTGGCGTGCGCGCGGCGCGGCTGGCGGCGCAGCAGGGTTTGCGGGTAGCCGTGGTCGAGCAGGCGCGCTTGGGCGGCACTTGCGTCAACCTTGGCTGCGTGCCGAAGAAGTTATACACCTACGCCGCCGCCTTCGGTGAGGATACCCAACTGGCTAGAGCTTATGGCTGGGAGGTCAACGCCAATCCAGCTTTCGATTGGCAACGCTTGCAGCACAACGTGCAGGCTGAATTACGACGGCTGAACGGCATCTACGGGCAAGTTCTCGCCAGCAGCGGCGCTAGCGTGCACTTCGGCGCCGCTGAGTTCGTCGACGAGCACACGGTTAGTGTGGACGGCAAAAGTTTGAGCGCTGAGAAGGTATTGCTCGCTTGCGGTAGCACTCCGGTCAAACCCAACATTCCTGGCGCCGACCTATTCGCGGTATCCGATGATTTTTTTGCCTGGGATTCGGCGCCGCAATCGCTCTTGGTCTACGGTGGCGGCTATATCGGCTTGGAAATCGCGGCGATATGCGCGCGCTTGGGCGTAGAGACGCATTTGGTGGTACGCAAAGATTTACCTTTGAGCGGTTTTGACGACGAAGTGCGCGCGCGCGTCGCCGAGGAATTACCCAAATGCGGCGTGCATACTCACTTTGGCAATAGCATCGCCGAGCTCGAGCCTATCGCTGGCGGCGTGCGCGCGCGCTTGAGCAATGGCGCGAGTATCGACTGCGACCGCGCCCTGGCTGCCACTGGGCGTAGACCCCTGACCGCGCCGCTGCAATTGGCGCGCGCTGGAGTGGGGGTGGATAGCAAAGGCGCGGTTGTAGTCGACGCGCACTACCAAACTAATGTTGACCACATCTACGCCATCGGCGACGTTATCAGCCGAGTCAGCCTGACGCCAGTCGCTATTCGCGAGGCGGTGTATTTTCACCAGCGGCATATTTTGCAATCGGAGCCAAAGCCGATTGACTATCGGATGATAGCCACCGCTGTTTTTAGCCAACCGAATATCGGCACAGTCGGCATGACCGAGCAAGGCGCGCGCGCCGCAGGCTACAAAGTTAAACTTCTCTCCAAGAGCTTTCACCCGATGCGCAGCAAGCTCGGCGGCAGCGACGCGCAGAGCTTTTACAAGCTGGTGGTCGACGAGAGCAGCGATAAAGTATTAGGCGTGCACATCACTGGCGATAACGCTGGGGAGATAATTCAAGGCTTCGCTGTGGCGCTACTGCAAGGCATCACTAAGCAACAACTGGACGAGTGCGTCGCCATCCACCCGACTAGCGCCGAGGAGTTGGTGACGATGTAGTTGGTTGGCGCCGTCCCGTATGTGGCGGGTGGGAAGGCAACACCTAACATTCACTAGCTTCGCTTATCTTTTGTGCGTAAAGATTTGACTACTTCACAAGCCCTGGCGCTGAGTGCGCGCAGCGCGCAACTCTTTCCCACCATTCATTACGCTGCCACAACCGCCTCCACCAACGACGACTGCTGGGCCGGTCGCGGCTCGGTGTGCTACGCCCAGCGCCAAAGCCGTGGTCGCGGTCGTTACGGTCGCGTCTGGGACGACCACCAGGGCGAGCAGCTATTCCTATCGTGGCGCCTGAGCCACGCGCGCAGCTTTAGTACCCTACCCTTGGTAGTCGGCGTCAGCGTCTGCCGCGCTCTGGAGGACAGCTACCAACTGCAAGGCATCCAAATCAAGTGGCCGAACGACATCCTGCACCAGCAACGCAAACTCGCTGGAATATTAGTCGAGGCGCGCGCCGTCGATGGTCAGCAGCACTACGTCTGCGGCGTCGGCGTCAACATCGCGCCGCCGCTTGCGCCCAGCGACGGCAGCTACTGCCATAGCTGTGTCAGCGCCATCGCCGCCGCCCAAGGCTTAACGCCGCCCACGCGCACCGAGCTCGCCGCCGCTATCCTCGATCAATTCAGCGCGTGCTGGGAGCAACTCGTCGCCGAAGGCTTTGCGCCCCTACGCGCCTATTGGCGCGCGCGTAACCCGCATCTCGGCCGCCGAGTGCAACTAAGCTCAAGCAACACCAAGGCAAGCATCGTCGGCACTTTCCGCGACCTCAGCCCCGAGGGTCACCCCATCATCACCCACCCCAACGGCGCCACCACCCACATCACCAGCAGCAACTACAGTATGCGCTTGATGGAGTAGAAATCACCACCCTCAAAAATACCTTTCCTTCGCTTTATCTCTAGGCTTGGCGATGCCGGCGCGGAATATTTTTTGCACGCCTTGGATGACGCGGAGGCGGCGGATGATTTTAGCCAAGTGAATTCGATCTTTGACGCTGACGGTTATATTGACTACGCGCAGGTTGGCGTTCTGCGCTTCGGTTTGCAGATTTTCTATGCCACTCTCCAAGTGCGTTATTGCGGTAGCGATTCGAGTGATGATGTGTAGCGATATATCCTGATAGATGGTTACTACGGCGCGGAAGTCGCCCTTAATGTCAGGCGACCAAGTGGCGCGGAGTAAGTCATCGCGGCGCTTATTGTGGTGAGTAAGGTTGGCGCATTGCACGCGGTGTACAGTAACGCCTTTGTCTTTGGAGCTGATGGCTATTATTTGATCGCCAGGTATGGGAATACAGCACGAGGCGTAACGCACTATCATATTCTCATTGTCGATAACCAGGCTATTGTCGCCAGCAGCGGCGGTGTACTCGAAGCCTAGTTTGTCGGCGATCTCTGCCACTATTCTTTCTACTCGATTAACGTTATCGCCAACGTCTTCCACCAATAACTCCCAGCTACTATAACCGCATTTATTCGCCAGGCTCAGTAATTCGCTTTGGGCGAAGTCTTTAATGTTAATGCCATTAGTAGTAAGTCGCTCTTCTAATAGCCGAGTGCCCAGGCGCTCGGCGTCTATACGTCTTTGTCGGCGTAAAGCCTCGTTGATGCCAGCCAGGGCTTTGGAGGTGGTAATGAAGTTTATCCAGTAAGGATGCGGCACGGCTTTTTCATCGACTATTATCTCGACTTTCTGGCTATTCTCCAGCTTAGTATTCAAAGGCATGGGCTCGCCGTCGATTTTGCAGGCGATGCACTTATTACCGATTTTGGTATGAATGGCGTAAGCGAAGTCTATGGGGGTCGCGCCTTTGGGTAGCGACAATAAATCGCCCTTGGGCGAGAACACTAAAATTTCATCGGCGTATAAATCGAGCTTGGCGTGCTTGATGAAACTCTCCGGGTCTTGGGCGCGGTAACTCCAGTGTTGGCTGGCGTGGAATAGGTTGCTAACGGAAGAATTCTTTAAGTCTTTATTGGCTTCTTTATAAAGCTGATGCGCGGCGACGCCTTTATTGGCGACCTCTTCCATATCTTCGGTGCGGATTTGCACTTCTATGGCGTAACCAAAAGTACTCATCAAGCTCGTGTGCAAGGATTGGTAGCCATTCGATTTTGGCGCCGCTATGTAGTCTTTGAAGCGGTAATGAATGGGAGTGAAAAGCTGATGCAGTAAGCCCAGAATGCGATAGCAATTCTCGACGTTATTGGTGAGCACGCGAAAGGCGTGAATATCCATGATCTCTTTGAAAGATCGGCGCTCGTGGCTTTTGTCGCCGATCCAACGGCTATAGCGCGGCGCCATTTTGGTGTAAATGCCCGCTATCGATTTCTTGCGCGCCAGCAATCGATAAGCAATTCCTGATTGCTGTAAGCTGAGGTCGATCTCGTTGCGCGTTACTTCGAGAAAATTGGCGTTCCTCTTATTGGCTTTCTCTACTGCCTTGGCGATCATCAAATAGCGCATGGGGTAGACCGCTCGCAAGCAATAATCCTCTAGCGATTGGCGGAAATCGTCGATACCCAATCTATTGGCGATGGGTATGTATAAGTCCATGGTTTCGGTGGCGATGCGCTTGCGCTTGGCTATGGGCAACGAGCCGATGGTCTCCATGTTGTGCAGCCGATCCGCCAACTTGATCAAGATGACGCG
This sequence comes from Gammaproteobacteria bacterium, assembly GCA_965229495.1. Classification (GTDB taxonomy): domain Bacteria; phylum Pseudomonadota; class Gammaproteobacteria; order CBDBNL01. The sequence continues at coordinate 1,220,356 of OZ245880.1, read as the reverse complement.
AATGTCGCGCGCCGTCGCTAGCGCTAGCTTTTGAAAATTGGAGGCTTGGGCGAGCTGCTGCTGCTCGCTGAGTTTGATGTTGCCGAGTTTGGTAACGCCGTCGACCAGGGTGGCTACTTCTTCGCCAAAGCTCTGCTCTAACTGCTCCAAGCTGACGCCAGTATCTTCGACGACGTCGTGCAGCAAAGCCGCGATAACGCTGGTGGCGTCGAGGCCGACATCGGCGAGCTTTTGCGCCACCGCCAGCGGGTGCAGAATGTAGGGCTCACCGCTGCGGCGAGCTTGACCCTTGTGGGCATCGGCGGCGAAGCGATAAGCCGCGCTGACGTTGTCGATCTCGATCTGCGCCAAATAGGCGCAGCTCTTGAGTAGAGCCTGGCTCTGAGCCTTGAGCTCGGCGCGGTATTTCAGTTGTGGCCCGAGGAAGTCGGGCCTAATAATCCTCGTTTTCGATTCTGGCATGGGTGGCTAAGCTCAGGAGGGCGTATTCGTAGCCGATAGCTCCCAAGCCACAAATCACGCCATGAGCGTCGGCGCTCAAGTAGGTTTTGTGGCGAAAGGATTCACGGGCGTAAATATTGGAGATGTGCACCTCTATGTAAGGCAAATCCACGCTCAGCAAGGCGTCGAGCAAAGCCACCGAGCTATGTCCTAGACCACCAGGGTTGATGACGATCCCGCGCACGCCTCTATCGGGGCAAGACTGGATAAAATCTATCAACTCGCCCTCGTGGTTCGATTGTATTTCCAGTAAATTAATCTCCAATTGCTTGGCGACTTCGGAAAAAACCTCGCGGAGGTGTTCAAAATTCATCGTGCCGTAAATCTCGGGCTCGCGCTTACCGAGCATATTTATATTAGGTCCGTTGACCACTGCCAGGGTTATGCTGTCGGGGTCGTCTGTGCGCGGGAATTCTCGTTTCATGTTTTTAGTTAAGTATGTTGGTTAGTCATCAGCAGTTTATCCGCGCTGATGGGCGCTCGCTCGATTTTTATGCTAGCAAGCCGCGCAGCTACGAGCTCTTTGCCGGCTTGCAAAAACCAGCGCAAGCCTCGCGGCATTTGCGCTGGCATCCGCTGCGCCAGGAATGGGTAGCTTACGCTGACGCGCGCCAGGATAGAACTTTTTTACCCGCGAGCGCGCTGTGCCCGCTGTGCCCGATGGCGCACGCCCAAGCGCAGCCCACCGAAATCCCCACGCCCGATTTTGAGGTGGCGATTTTCAGCAACCGCTTCGCCGCTTTCGACGCAGCCGATGGCTCGAGCATCTGGCAGCACCCGAGCATCGCCAGCAAAGGCGCCGTTGGTAGTTGCCAAGTGGTTTGTTACGGACCCGAGCACGACCGCACGCTCGCCCAGCTCAGCACCTCGCGCCGACGCCTGCTGGTCGAGGCCATCGCGCACAAGAGCGAACAACTTTATAGCGATAGTGCGGTGGAGTTAGTATTGCCTTTCGAGAACGTCGGCAAAGAGATCGGCGTAACCCTTGAGCACCCACACGGGCAGATCTACGCGCTCAACGTCGTGCCGCCGATGCTGCAGCGCCAAGCCCAAGCCATGTCCCAGCAGGCTTTACCACAATTGCTGCGAGACACCCCCGCCGAGCTCGTGCTCGCCACTGGCGCCTACGCCAGCCTCATCGTGCCCTATTGCGCGCGCTATCCTTACGAGATGTGGCTAGTGCCGCACAGCAGCCACGACCACCTCGCGCTAGCCCCCGAGCTCCAGCGCCGCGAGCTCGCTGACCTACTCGGCACCGCGCTCAACAAACTTAGCGCCCTCTTCCCGAGCCCGCCGCTATACACCCTAGCATGGCACTTCGCACCGCGTAGCCATTTTGGCAGCTACCACTACTACCTGGCGATCCAGCCACTACGCCGAGCCGCCAATAAGCTGAAATTCTTAGCTGGCGTCGAGCAAAGCAGCGGGCTCTTCCTGGCCGACATCACCCCCGAGCGCGCGGCCGCCGCCCTGCGCGAGCTATAAACATGACCACCGCCACCGAGCTCTTCCGGCAACACTTCGGCGCCGCCCCCCAAGCCGCTGCCAGCGCCCACGGTCGCGTCAACATAATCGGCGACCACACCGACTACAACGGCGGTTGGGCGCTACCCAGCCTCCTGCCGCAGAGCATCAGCGTCGCCTTGAGTCGGCAAGACCAGCCTTGTATCGACGCGCACTCGCAGCAACTACACGGCGGCGCCCGCCGCGAGCTCGGCGCCCCCACGTGCCAAGGCCATTGGCTCGATTACGTCCAAGGTTGCCTGGAGCTTTACGCCCAAGACCAAGATCAACACCAGCGCGCTCACGGCATTCAACTCACGGTACACTCAAACTTACCCATGGGCAATGGTCTATCGTCGTCGGCAGCCTTGTGCATCGCCGTGCTCCGCGCCCTGCGCCAGCTCTACCAAGCTCGCAGCAGCGATTACCAGCTCGCGCTCTTGGCGCAACGCGTCGAGCACCAATACGTCGGCTTGCGCTGCGGCATCATGGACCAGCTCGTGGTAGCTTGCGGCGAGCTCGGCACCGCCCTGCTGCTCGATTGCGCTAGCGACCAGCACACACCGGTCGCCATCGCGCCCAACTTAAGCTTTGCCGTGTTAAGCTCGGGCAGCCCGAGAAAACTCAGCGACAGCGCCTATAATCAACGCCGCGAGCTCTGCCAGCGCAGCGCGCAGCAATTGGGCTACGAGCACATCAGCCAAGCCTCAGCCAGCGATCTCGAATCTCTACCAGCCGAGGCGCGGCCGCTAGCGCAACACGTGCTCGGCGAGAATCAACGCACCCAAGCCGCCGCTACAGCGTTAGCTAGTGGCGACCTGCTAAGCCTGGCCGAAGCCATGAATCAAAGCCATCATTCTTTACGTTATGACTACCGAGTATCGGCGCCCGCGCTTGATAGCTGCGTCGCCGCCGCGATCGCTTGTGGTGCGCGCGCCGCGCGCATGACTGGCGCTGGCTTCGGCGGTTGCGTCGTCGCGCTGCTTGAAGCCGGTCAGCAGCAGAGCTTTCGCCGCCGCTGGCAAAGCCACAACGACCCGCAAAGCATCCTCGCCTGGCTCGGCGAATAAAGACCAATGGCGCGCAGCAAACTCCCCCCTTGGATCGACATCGTCGTCCTGCCTTGCGTCAATATTCTGCTGGCGTTCGTGGTCGCCGGCCTGGTCGTCGCCATCATCGGCGAAAACCCCATCGAAGCCCTGCGCTGGATGATCTACGGTGCCTTCGGCTACGGCGAAGCCTTGGGCTACACCTTGTACTACACCACCAATTTCATCTTCACCGGTCTCGCCGTCGCCGTCGCCTTTCAAGCGCGGCTATTCAACATCGGCGGCGAAGGTCAAGCCTACATCGGCGGCCTCGGCGTTGGTCTCGCTTGCTTGCTCTTCGATAGCTGGCTACCGGCGCCGCTGTTGATACCGCTCGCCATCGTCGCTGGCGCCGCCTTTGGCGCCGCTTGGGCCTTCATCCCGGGCTATTTGCAAGCCACGCGCGGCTCGCACATAGTCATCACCACCATAATGTTCAACTTCATCGCCAGCGCCCTGATGGTGTACTTGCTGGTGAACGTGCTCATCCAGCCCGGCTCGATGTCGCCGGAATCACGTTATTTTGCCGATAGCGTCGGGCTTTGGAAAATGCAAGAAATACTGGGCTTCTTCGGCATCAGCAGCGCCCGCAGCCCGCTCAACCTCAGCTTCGTGCTCGCCCTGCTCTGCGCCCTCGGCGTCTACCTGCTCATCTGGCGCACCACCCTCGGCTACGAAATCCGCACTTTCGGCCACAGCCCCGACGCCGCGCGCTACGCTGGCATCTCGCAGCAACGCATCACCGTAATTTGCCTGTGCGTCTCTGGTGGCCTCGCGGGAATGCTCGGCGTCAATGAAATCCTCGGCGTCAACCAAAGGCTGCTGCTCGACTTCACCGCTGGCGCTGGCTTTACTGGCATTGCCGTCGCGCTCATGGGGCGCAATCATCCCTTCGGTATCTTGCTCGCGGCGCTACTCTTCGGCGCGCTGACCCAAGGCGGCGCCGACCTCGCCTTCGAAATGCCCAAAATCAACCGCGACATAGTCGTCGTGCTGCAAGGCTTGATCATACTATTCAGCGGCGCGCTCGCCTACATGCTGCACCCGCTGGCGGAGCGCCTCTACGCTAGGTATAAACACAATGGCTGACATCTGGATCCTCCTAATCTCGACCCTGGGCTCGACCCTGCGCCTGGCAGCACCATTAGTGCTCTGCGCCATGGCGGGCATCTTCTCCGAGCGCAGCGGCATCATCGACATCGGCTTGGAGGGCAAAATGCTCATCGCCGCCTTCGCCTCCGCCTCGGCCGCTTATAGCTTTGACTCGGCTTGGCTTGGGCTCGCTTGCGGCATCGTCGCCGCAAGCGGCTTCGCGCTCGTGCACGGCTTTGCCTGCATCACCCATCGCGGCGACCAGGTCATCAGCGGCCTTGCGCTCAACGTGCTCGCCGCTGGCGTAACCGTAGTCCTGGGCATGGCGTGGTATGCGCAAGGCGGGCGCACGCCCTCGCTCACGCTCGAGCAACGCTTCACCCCGCTGCACTGGCCTGGGTCCGAGAGCTTGCAGGGCGTACCCTTCGTCGGCATGGTCTATAGCAACCTCATCAGCGGCCATAATCTCTTGCTATACCTGGCCTTCCTGGCAGCGCCGGCGACCTGGTGGCTAATCTGGCGCACGCGCTTTGGCCTGCGCCTACGAGCTGTCGGCGAAAACCCCGCCGCCGCCGACACCGCCGGCGTCAGCGTCGCCTGGTTGCGGTATCGCGCCATGCTGCTCTGCGGCGTCTTGACCGGCATCGCTGGCTCTTATCTCGCCATCGCCCAGAACGCCTCTTTTGTTAAAAACATGAGCGCTGGCCAAGGCTACATCGCGCTCGCCGCCATGATCTTCGGCAAATGGCAACCGCGCAACGCCCTCCTCGCCTGCCTACTCTTTGGCTTTCTCGACGCGCTGGCGGCGCGAATGCAAGGCGTAGTAATACCCATAATCGACCGCAGCGTCCCCGTGCAGCTCATCCAAGCCCTACCCTACATCCTCACCGTAGTCCTCCTCGCCGGCTTCATCGGCAAAGCCGTAGCCCCCAAAGCCATCGGCCAACCCTACCTCAAACAGCACTAACAACACCGCACGGATGGGACCGTCGAGGGCTGGGAGCGCCGAGTTGTACTCGGCAGGAGGCGAGCTTCGCTCGCCTCCCCACCACCAAGCCTTCCCCAGCACCATTAATGCAACCACAGATACACACAGATACACACAGATTGAGAGTTTTGCATGACCTGAGACCGCGTGCAAAAAACGGAGTGTTTGTTCTTAAGCTTGCAGCAAAGCGCAGTTTATTCAATAGTAAATGAGCATTTGCGAACAACGCTGGGGGCAAAAAGATGCCTTTTTGCAAAGGTCTCAGATTAAGATGCTCGACCGCCCACAGTCAAGCGCTCGCACGGACTATCTATCCGCGTGCATCTGTGGTTGAAACAGCGTTCAACTCTTGACCGCGCCGCTGGTTAGGCCGTCTATTAGGCGCTTGGAGGAGAAGATAAAGATGATTATTAGTGGTATTACGGCGATGGCGGAGCCGGCCATGAGCGCGCCCCACTCGGTATCGGTCGGGCGTTGCACTACGCGCAAGGCGAGGGGAAAGGTGTACATGTCTACCGAGCGCATGACGATTAGGGGACCGATAAAGTTATTCCAAGAGGCGATGAAGGCTATCAAGCCGAGGGTGCCGAAGACCGGGCCGAGTAATGGCGCGACTACGCGCCAATAGATTTTGAATTCACCGCAGCCGTCGATGCGCGCGGCTTCGATGAGCTCTTTGGGAATGGCAGATTTGATGTATTGGCGCATGAGAAATATGCCCAAAGCCGGGGCGGCGCCCGGGATGTAGAGCGCGCGCGGCTTATCCATCCAGCCCAAGGCTTCCATGATCATAAAGGTGGGGATCATGCCGAGAAATGCTGGCACCATCATGGTAGCCATCACTAGGGCGAATAGAGCTTGCTTGTATTTGAATTCGTAAATGGCGAAAGCGTAGCCACCCATCGAGCAAAAGAGCAGCGTGAGCCCAGTGCTCATGATGGCGACGTAAAAACTCCAGCCCAAATTGCGCAACACTGGAATTATCGACATGAGTAATTCCATATTGCTAAAGAAATCAGTGCCAAACCACAGCGGCGGCGGTACGCTAAAGATCTCCTCGCGCGGCTGGGTGGCGAAGACGAACATAAAGTAAAAAGGCGCGAGCATGGTCAGGCCGCCCATTAGCAGCAGCACTAAGCCCAAGGGGCCGATGGGTTTTTCCGCCAGCGGACTGCGGCGAGCCAGGCGCAACATCAATTGAGCCCTCGGTAGTGGAAGGCTTTATTGGTAAGCCAGGTGAGGATTGCTATAAAGATAAACAGCATCCAGGCTATGGCGCTCGCCAAGCCGAAATCGTTGAACTCGAAGGCGTTGCGGTACATATACATGGCAGTGGTCATGCCAGCTTGCTCGACTCCGCCTTTGCCGTTAGTCAAGATGAAAGGTTCTTCGAATAATTGCAGGCCGCCGATGATAGAGAGAATGACGCCGAAGAACATCATCGGCTTTAATTGCGGGAGCACGACATAGAAAAAAGTGCGTAACTCACCGGCGCAATCGATCTTCGCCGCCTCGAATAAGTCTTTGGGAATGCTCTGCATGGCGGCGACGTAGAGGATGGTATTAAAACCGACGAAGCGCCAGAAGACCACTGTGGCGACCGCTGGTTTGATGTTGTCGGCATCGCCCATCCAATCTATATTCTCTTGGGGGAATATGCCGCCGATTAACGGCATATCGCCCAAACCCGTGAGCATGGCGTTGATCATGCCGTAGTCGGTAGAGAACATAGCGCCGAACATGATGGCTATAGCCACAGTCGAGGTTATGTAGGGCAGGAAGTAGGCGCCCATGGCGGCGTTGCGCCAGCGCCCGAGCTTGCGATTGATGAGATAAGCTAGCGGTATGGCTACTAAATGCTGCGGCGCCCCCGAGACAAAGGCCAGCCAGACGGTATTAAAAAAAGACTTCCAAACCCAAGGGTCTTCGAGGGCAAAGATAATATTCTCCAGCCCGACGTATTCCATCGCCCCCAAGCCCTGCACTGGGTCCCAGTACTGGAACATCAGATAGAAAGAGAAAGCGATGGGAAATAAGCCGAATACCAAGAAAAGTATTAGAAAGGGGCTGAGGAATAAATAAGGCGCTACGCTCTGTGGGCGGAGGGACTTGAGGGCGATCATTGTTGTTATTATTCCCAGATGCGCGGAGGGTCGCCAGCGCTACTAAGAGTGCGCTGGCGACCGGATTATTTGAGCTTAGCGCCGAGCTCGGCGGCTGATCAAGCGGTCGGCGTCTGCCAAAGCTGCATCGATGTCTTTGCCGCGCGTCAAAACCAAGTCGAGTTCGGCATTGACTAACTCCTCGGCTATGGGGTCGTGACGGAAGACTCGGGTTGGCGGGATGTCAGCGGCGGTGTCGCGCCAAAGAGTGCGCGCTTGTTGGCCGCCCAAGAAGGCGATCTCTTGGTTGAAGAAGTCGCTATCGTAAGTGCTGAGCAGAGCCGGGAAGGCGTCGTAGCTTTCGAAGGCAGCGAGTTGCTGGTCTCTATTCAGGGTTAAGTGTTGAATCAAATCCCAGGCCAAGTCTTTGTGCTCGGCTTGCTTGGGGATAGCGTAAAAAGTGCCGCCCCAAGAGGCTTGAGCGCCTGCGGGTAAAGCTGCCGAACGCCAGAGACCTTTGGTGTCGGGAGCCAGCCAGTTGGCAAGGTGCCCGCCGAGCCAGGAACCCATCATTTGCGTGGCGACGGTGCCGCGCTTGAAGGACTCGCCCCAATCGCCCGACCAAGCGCCGATCTTGCCGTCGAGCTCGTTATCGCGTATTTGCTTGGCGAGCACGAAAGCGCGCTTGAAGCGCGGCGAGCTGCCGACTACTGACTTGCCGTCGGCGTCGAAGTAAATACCGCCGTTATTCTCAATATCGGCGCGGATGATGATGTCTTTGATGTCGCGAGCGTGTGCTAATAAGTAGGAACCAGTGGCTTGCTTGATTTTGACGCCGGATTCGACGAAAGACTCCCAGGACTCGGTTAGTTGCTGCTCCGATACGCCGGCTTTATCGAGGATGTCTTTGCGGTAGAACAATGCGCCTGGGCCGATATCGGTGGGGATGCCGGATTGGCCGTGCTGCTCGGTTTGCGCTTGCTGGTAAGCGAAGTCGGTCCACTGGGCGCTGTAGTTATCGGAGTTGTAGGGGGCTTGGCTGAGGTCTACTAGAGAGCCGCCAGCGGCGAAGCGGCCCATGTAGCCGTACTCCACTGCCATGACGTCGGGTAAGCCCGAAGACGCTGCCAGCCCAGTGGTCATCGCGGTGTGGTGGTCGGCGTACTCGCGCCCGACTACTTCGACCTCGACGTTAGGATGGCGTTTTTGCCATTCGACCAGGGCGTCTTTGACTATGGAGTCTACCGCTGGAAAGGCGGCGACGGTCATGGTGATTTGATCGGCTGCTGCGCCCATAGAGAGCGCGCTGAGGCAGGCTGATAGGATCAGCTTTTGTAGCTTGGTTTTCATAGTATTGGCTCCAAGTTTTGTTTTAGGGATTGGTTGTAGTAAATAAGGTTGTCGAGCGCGGGCGCTAAGGCTGCCAGACGCGGACGTACTCGACTTGCAATTGCATATCGGCGATGTCGTTGGTGTTGACGTCGCCGCCGAGATTGCCGCCGACGGCGACGTTGAGAATGAAGAAAGCCGGTTGGTCGAAGGGCCAGTAGTCGTCGTAGCCGTCGTTGTCATTATCTTGCGGCTCGTCGGGCTTGGTGAAGGTCAAGCTGGCGACGCCGTCGACGCCGATGATCAGGCGGTCTTCAAGCCAGTGCAATTGGAAGTTTTGGAATTCGCTGCAAATGTCGTCGATCTCTTGGCTGCCGCTTTGCGGGTTCTCTGCGGGGGCGCTGCCAAGGTCGCCGCCAGAGTAGGCATCGTTGTGTATTGCCGCCGAGGCTGTGATGGTTGGGTAATTGACGCCAAACCATTCCAAGATGTCGATCTCGCCGCGCCCAGGCCAATCGCCGTTGCGGCCGAGCATCCAGGTTGCCGGCCAACTGCCGCCGACGCAAGCGACTTGCGCGCGGACTTCATAAAAGCCGTAGGGCTCAGAACCAATGGCTTCGTAGAAAGCATCAGTGTCGGTCTTCAAGCGCGCCGAAGTGGCGATGACGCCCTCGGCGACGTCGCCGCCTTCACCGCCGTCTTCGGGGGTTTCGTGGATAGCTTGGATGATCAACTTGCCATCTTGCAAGTAAGAGTTGGCAGCGCTGGAGGTGTAGTGCTGTTGCTCGTTATTACCCCAGACCGTGCCGCCGATTAGTTGCGAGCCAAGGTCGTAAGTCCAATTAGTGGTGTCGGGGGTGAGGCCGCTGTCGAATTCGTCGCTCCAGGAGAGGGTGTAGTTGTCGGGGATGCTAAGGTCGGGATCGGAGGTGCCACCACCCTCGTTGCCCCCGCCATTGGTTGGATCGCTCTCTTCGGCGACGCTCAAATCAACGCAACCGCAGAGCAGGGTTGTTAAGAGAACCAGGGCAGCTCTATTAAAAGACATACTCGATCCCAGCCCCAGCCCAATTGCCATGAGTTTTGACGCGGCTATCGACTCCAGTGAAAGCCGCGTGCGAGGGCATTGACAAGGGCGCTAAGCCCTTTTCTTTGAAGTTGACGTAGCCGCCGAAGCCGTAGACGTTCCAGTCGTGGCGTAGCTTGTAGCCAGCGCCGACAGTCGTTAGCCACATGGCGTTGGACTGACCGCGTTCCTCGGGGTTGTCGGTGTCGGCTACGCCGAGATAAACCGTGCCCGTGGAGAAGGACCATCGGTGGTCGTGGGTATAGCGCAGACCGAACATACCGTCGGTAGAGCTCGCGGGGTAGCCTGGGTTGCTGACGCCGTTGAGTTCACCGTCCCAATCGACGTTGAACATGTTGTTCCACAAGAAGTCGCCGTTATCGGCAGTGCCGACGATGACGGCGCTATTGCCGCTCCAGCGGTTGTGACGCACGCCGAGGAATAATTCGAGGGTGCTGGTCAAGTAGTCGCGAAACATTAGCAGCGCTATGGACTGCTCGTTTTCCTCTAAGCCCTCGGTGTCTTCGTGCTTGGCTTCGGCGGTCAAGCCTCTGAAAGGCCCATGCGTCCAACTGCTGGGGAGACCATTGAGCGCGTATTGGTAAATGAAGTCGACGACCATCTGTCCGCGAACGTATTGCAAGTAAATTTCGTGGAATTGCGGCTTGTGCACGGTATAGCCCGGGGCGCCGATGTCGTAAGAATATTCGGCGTAGAGGTCGCCACCAGCGACGTCGAAGAGGGGAAAGGCGTAACGAATGGCTCTAGTGAGCAAGCCGTAGCCCGAGCCGCTGGAACCCCAAGCGTCGGCTACGCCGACCAGGGAACCGTGCGGGTAATCGGCAACGCTCCAGCCGCGCGTGGGGAAGGCGCCGACTTGCAGAAAGCCGTAGTACTCGTGGCGGAGCATGGCGTTCATCTCGTACCAAACGCCATCTATATCTTGCTTGCCGTCGCGCCAGCGCTGGCTGAGTAATGCTGATGCGCGAAAGCCTTGACCTAAGTGGAATTGTTGAGTGCCTAAGTACGGCTGGAACAGCGAAAGGGTGCCAGTGGTAGTGTCGTATTCAGCGTCGTCGGCGAGTTCGTCCGCCCAACTGCGTTGCCGGTCTTCGTCGGGAAATTCTGAGCAATCGGGGCATTGGTTACTGGCTTGCGAACCCTCGAGCTTGGCAAAACCGCGCAGAGTAAAAGGCCCGTATTCGTAGGCTGCAGCGCTAGTGGCAAAGCCAATAAGTAGAGCTAGTGAAATTGCCCGGATGCTGTTGGTCATTGTTGTTCTTTATCTAGTGGTAACACGAAATTATTCGTGTGCTATCTATGGAGTTAAGGTAAAGGGCAGTCGTATGATTTCTTAGTCTTGAAATTTGAGCAGCGTTTGCATTTAGCAAAAAGTCTCACACCAGCCACATAAATGACCGATGTGAGACTAAGTGCTTATATAGACAGAGGTCTAGTTATCTGCTTGAGTTACATTGCCTAGTTGGCTGCTACATCATCACTTCCTTCGCTGCCATCAGTACTGCTGCCATCAGTAGCGAAGGCTATGTAGCCAAAGTGTAGCAAAGTATGGTTGCCAGGATCGCCATTGCCGTTAGTAGTAGTAGACGATGCCGTTGCATCTTTACCCCCAACTACTTTGATAGCAACTTCTTCAAGGTCTAATTGTAGACTTTCTAAGTCACCATCACCGCAGTCGAAATCGGCTAATGGAATCCTGTAGGTCTGTATACCCCAGCCATTATCCCAAGCTTCAGGAGGATCGAATTTATCACCAGGCTGACTACCTTCCAATAGTTCCTGATCGTAACTACAAGAATACGTCCAACTAAAATCTGAAGTATCTTGCTCACCACCATTAAGGTCTATGGTAAAGATAGTGTGAGAATTAGGGAAAGCAGCTGCATCTTCGGAAACTCCGTTACCCATCTGAATTACCAAAGTATCAGTCTCAGATATATCGAGTGCTCCATTATTTGGGGCTTTGACCGTCAACCCAAAGTAACTGTTCTCATCTATAGCTTCTGTATGATAGAACTGTAGGCCATATGCTTGTCTCTCTCTCATCTGATCAGCGGTTGGAGAACCAGCCCAAACAAAACTTCCACCTGAAAACCCATAAACATCACCATTCTCTAGGGAGTTCGTGTAGGGTTCACCAGTAGCGCCGTCTTTCAATTCATACTGCGAGGCAAAGATAATATGATCAGAATCACCTGCAACAGGTTCGTCATCATCGCTGAAAGCGATGTAGCCAAAGTGTAGCAAAGTATGGTTGCCAGGGTCGCCATTACCATTAGTAGTAGTAGACGATGCCGTTGCATCTTTACCCCCAACTACTTTGATAGCAACTTCTTCAAGGTCTAATTGTAGACTTTCTAAGTCACCATCACCGCAGTCGAAATCGGCTAATGGAATCCTGTAGGTCTGTATACCCCAGCCATTATCCCAAGCTTCAGGAGGATCGAATTTATCACCAGGCTGACTACCTTCCAATAGTTCCTGATCGTAACTACAAGAATACGTCCAACTAAAATCTGAAGTATCTTGCTCACCACCATTAAGGTCTATGGTAAAGATAGTGTGAGAATTAGGGAAAGCAGCTGCATCTTCGGAAACTCCGTTACCCATCTGAATGACTAACGTATCGGATTCAGAGATGTCGAACGCACCATTATTCGGTGCTTTAATCGTCAGCCCAAAGTAACTGTTCTCATCTATAGCTTCTGTATGATAGAACTGTAGACCATATGCTTGTCTCTCCCTCATCTGATCAGCGGTTGGAGAGCCAGCCCAAACAAAACTTCCACCTGAAAACCCATAAACATCACCATTCTCTAGGGAGTTCGTGTAGGGTTCACCAGTAGCGCCGTCTTTCAACTCATACTGCGATGCAAACAACACTTGAGAAGATGGTTGCTCTTCTTCGCCACCACCGTTGTCTGTGTCGAGTACGGTGACATAGGTATCGCTCGTGCCAGTCGCACCTTCGTTGTCGGTAACAGTCAGGCGGAAAGCCAATTCTGTTTCTTGATCGACTTCGGGAGCAGTGAAGCTGGCTGTGGCAGTATCTGCGCCAGAAAGTTCTACTCCGTCATTGCTAGTGGTGTGTGTCCACTCGTAGCTGGCAATAGTGCCATCAGAATCGCTGCCCGAGCCTGCTAAAGTAACTTCATCACCTTCGTCGACTTCTTGATCGTCGCCAGCGTTTGCCGTAGGAGCAGCGTTTTCGCCACCGCCGCCGCCCGAGCTGGTATCGGTAACCGTTATCGTTACATCATCAGTAGCGGTAGCGCCATCGTCGTCGGTAACGGTCAGGCGGAATACGAGTGCGGTATCGGCATCGACATCTGGCGCGGTGAAGCTGGCGGTAGCAGTGTCAGCGCCTGAGAGTGTTACATCGTCATTGGCAGTAGTAAGTGCCCAAGCGTAGCTGGCAATAGTGCCATCAGAATCGCTGCCCGAGCCTGCTAGAGTAACTTCATCACCTTCGTCGACTTTTTGATCTTGGCCAGCGTTTGCCGTAGGAGCAGCGTTTTCGCCGCCGCCCGTGCTGTTATCGGTAACGGTTATGGTCACTTCGTCGGTAGCGGTAGCTCCGTCGTTGTCGGTGACGGTCAGTCGGAATACTAGTGCGGTATCGGCATCGACATCTGGCGCGGTGAAGCTGGCTGTAGCTGTGTCTGCGCCTGAGAGTGTTACGTCGTCATTGGTAGTAGTAAGCGCCCACTCGTAGCTGGCAATAGTGCCATCAGAATCGCTGCCCGAGCCTGCTAGAGTAACTTCATCACCTTCGTCTACTTTTTGATCTTGGCCAGCGTTTGCTGTAGGAGCAGCGTTTTCGCCGCCGCCCGGGCTGTTATCGGTAACGGTTATGGTCACTTCGTCGGTAGCGGTAGCGCCGTCGTTGTCGGTTACGGTCAGGCGGAAGACGAGATCGGTGTCGGCATCGACATCTGGCGCGGTGAAGCTGGCTGTGGCAGTATCCTCACCAGAGAGAGTTACAGCGTCGTTGCTGGTAGTAAGCGTCCAAGCGTAACTTTCTATCTCGCCATCAGAGTCGCTGCTGCCGGAGCCGTCCAAAGTAACGGCTGTACCTTCGGCAACGCTTTGATCTTCGCCAGCGTTGGAGGTCGGTGCCTTGTTGGCATCATCGTCGTCATCGTCGTCTAAGATGCTGCAAGCGCTGATGCTCAGGGCGAGCACGGCAAAGACCAGCGCCTTTGCTAAACGCTGCCAAGCTAAGCTCGAAAAAATTAAAGATAAGATATGGTTCATTGTTATCCCCTTGGTTTATTTTGATAATTTATGTGAAAACGATTTCGCGATGGGCGTAAAACAGCTCTTGAAAACGATTTCGCAGGCGGCTATTGTAGTTTTATGAAAGCCTTTTCACAAACTATTGTTGTAATGAATTGACGCCTTTTTGCTAGGTTGGTCTTGATCGGTGTGCGCGAACAGCTACGTGAGCCACGCTACTAAGGCGCTTAGAGCTCGCTGGGACCGAAGGCGATGTAGCCGAATTGCAGCAGGGTGTCGTTGCCGCTGCTGGAGGCTGAAGCACTAGCATCCTTGCCGCCAACTACCTTGACAACTACTTCCTCAAGGTCGGCTTTGAGGGCGTCCATGCTGCCGCTGGAGCAGGCAAAGTCGCTTAAGGCAATGCGATAGGTATGGATGCCATAAGGGTTGCCCCAGGTGGCGTTGGTACCGCCGTTGTTGTTGAGCGGTCGGCTATCGGCGAGCAAGACTTGGTCGTGGCTACAGAGGTTAGAGCCGCCATCGCCAGTTAAGTCGATGGTGAAGGTCATGTGCGAATTGGGGTCGTCGGTGGTGTTGGCGCCGTTGCCCATTTGGATGATCAACGTTTCTGAATTGGTGATATCGAGTTCGGCGTTATTTGGTGCTTTGATGGTGAGGCCGAAGTAATTGTTCGAATCGACTGCCGAGCCATGGTCAAACTGCAAACCATAGGCTTGACGCTGGATGCGAAGGTCGCCAGGCTGGTAGCCAGCTGGAACTTCGCCTAGGCCCCAGCGATAAGTAAAACCATTGCTAAAACTATAAATTTCGCCACCCTCCTGGCTACGCACCCATGGGTCTTGGCTTGCTCCATCGATGCCTTCGTATTGCGAGGCGAACAGGATGTATTCCGAATCGCCTTTTACTGGGTTTGAGCTATTGACGAAGGTGATGAAGCCAAATTGCAATAGGGTGCTGTTGCCGCTGGTAGAGGCTGAGGCGTCGGTATCTTTGCCGCCTACTACTTTAATCGCGACTTCCTCAAGCTCGCTTTGTAAGGCGCTGAGGTCGCCAGCGGAGCAGGTAAATCCGCTCAACGCTATGCGGTAGGTGTGGATGCCATAAGGGTTGCCCCAAGAGGCTTGGTCTGTACCAGGGCGGCTATTGGCCAATAGTTCCTGATCGAAGCTACAGGAGTTACTCCAAGAATTGTCGCTGTAAGTGCCACCGTTGAGCTCGACAGTGAAGGTCATGTGCGAGTTGGCGTGATCGTCGGTGCTGGCGCCGTTGCCCATTTGGATTACCAGCGTGTCCGATTTGGAAATATTTAAGTCCGCATTGCCTGGGGCTTTAACGACCAAGCCAAAGTAATGGCTGGAATCGACAGCGGTGGAATGGGCGAATTGCAGGCCGTAGGCTTGGCGTTGCTGCATATAGTCGCCAGCAGAGCCGCCATCCGGAGCTACGCCTAAGCCCCAGTTGTCGTATTCGAAGCCGCTACCGTCGGCGTCGGAGAAGGCAATGACATCGCCGCTTTCCTGGCTGGTGGCGTAGGGTTCGTTGTTCGCGCCTTCTATCAAATCGTATTGCGAGGCGAAGAGTATTTGCGAGGAGGGGCCATCAACTTCATCGCCTCCGTCATCGATATCAAGAACGGTAACGTAGGTATCGCTGGTGGCGGTGTCGCCGTCATCGTCGGTTACAGTCAGGCGGAAAGCCAGCTCGGTATCCTGGCTCACTTCCGGAGCCGTGAAGCTGGCTGTGGTGGTGTCAGCACCGGAGAGAGTTACGTCAGAATTACTGGTGAGGTGGGTCCAAGCGTAGCTGGCTATGGTTCCATCAGAATCGCTGCCGGAGCCCGATAAGGTAACTGAGGCACCTTCGTCGACTTCTTGATTGGCGCCGGCGTCGGCTGTGGGGGCGCTATTGTTACTAACGACAGCAGGATCGTCGTCATCGTCGTCGCCTAAAATATCGCAAGCGCTGATGCTTAAGCCAAGCACGGTGAAGATCAGTATCTTCGCTAGACGCTGCCATGCTGTTCTCGTGAAAATTGAATAAAAAATATAGTTCATTGTTCTATCCTTGGTTTAGTTTGATTTTTTGCGAAATCGATTTCACAACCTGTTGTCTTGATTCGATTGGAGCTTCTTTGCTAGGCTGATTTAAGTTGGCGTGCGCTGGCGAATTTATGAGCTACATCAGCAGCAGGCTTACAACTCGCTAGGACCGAAGGCGATGTAGCCGAATTGCACTAAGGTGTTGTTGCCGCTGGTGGAGGCTGAGGCGCTAGCGTCTTTGCCGCCAACTACCTTGACGACTACTTCCTCAAGGTCGGCCTTGAGGGCGTCCATGCTGCCGCTGGAGCAGGCGAAGTTGCTTAAGGCAATGCGGTAGGTGTGGATGCCGTAGCGATTCGCCCAGGTGGCGTTGGTGCCGCCTTCGTTATTGAGCGGGCGGCTATCGGCGAGCAAGACTTGGTCGTGGCTGCAAAGATTGGAGCCGCCATCGCCAGTTAAGTCGATGGTGAAGGTCATGTGCGAATTGGGGTCGTCGGTGGTGTTGGCGCCGTTGCCCATTTGGATGATCAACGTCTCTGAGTTGGTGATGTTGAGTTCAGCGTTATTGGGCGCCTTGATGGTGAGACCGAAGTAATTGCCCGAATCGACTGCCGAGCCATGGTCAAACTGTAAGCCGTAGGCTTGACGCTGGATTCGAAGGTCGCCAGGCTGGTAGCCAGCTGGAACTTCGCCTAGACCCCAGCGATAAGTGAAACCATTGCTAAAACTATAAATTTCACCGCCCTCTTGGCTACGCACCCAAGGGTCTTGGCTCGCTCCATCAATGCCTTCGTATTGCGAGGCGAACAGGATGTATTGCGAATCGCCGTTTACTGGCCCTGAGCTACTCACGAAGGTGATAAAGCCAAATTGCAATAAGGTGCTGTTGCCGCTGGTGGAAGCTGAGGCTGCGGTGTCTTTGCCGCCTACTACCTTGATTGCTACTTCCTCAAGGTCGCTTTGTAAGGCGCTGAGATTGCCCTCGGAGCAAGCAAATTCGCTCAGGGCTATGCGGTAGGTGTGGATGCCGTAAGGGTTGCCCCAAGAGGCTTGGTCTGACCCAGGGCGGCTATTGGCCAATAATTCCTGATCGAAGCTGCAGGAGTTGCTCCAAGAGTTGTCGCTGTAAGTGCCACCGTTGAGCTCGACGGTGAAGGTCATGTGCGAGTTGGGGTGATCGTCGGTGCTGGCGCCGTTGCCCATTTGGATTACCAGCGTGTCGGATTCGGAAATATTCAGGTTGGTGTTGCCTGGAGCTTTGACGACCAGGCCGAAGTAATGGCTGGAATCGACTGCGGTGGAATGGGCGAATTGCAGGCCGTAGGCTTGGCGTTGCTGCATGTAATCGCCAGCAGAGCCGCCATCTGGAGCTACGCCCAGGCCCCAATCGTCGTATTCGAAACCGCTGCCGTCGGCGTCGGAGAAGGCGATGACGTCGCCGCTTTCTTGGCTGGTGGCGTAGGGTTCGTTGTTCGCGCCTTCTATCAAATCGTATTGCGAGGCGAAGAGTATTTGCGAGGAGGTGTCGCCGCTGGTGCTGCCGCCATCGTCAGGGCTATCACTATTAACTTTGCCGCTATCGCCGCAAGCTACCAAGGCGAGCAAAAGCAGGACGGGGAGAGAATTGGGCAGCAGTTTGCTGCGACCGCTGGTGATTGCTTGGCACATGATTTTTCCTTGCTCTGCTTGATTGTTATTTGCGGAACCGATTTCACAGATAACTGAAATCGTTTTCACATTTGAGCTAATTTACTTTGCTAGCGATTTTTTGCAAGCAGTGGTGGTAGTTTTTGGGTGGGGATTGGCGATTGCGCTGGGGGTTCAGCTCGGCGGCGGTGTGCGTGTTAAATAACGAGCATTTGCCAATACGCAGCAATGCTGGGGGCGAAAATAGCCTTTATTGCAAAGGTCTTATGTTGCTAACGGGTAGGGCTGATCGGCGGGGCGCTTCGGTCTCTGTGCCAAAGTCGCCGCAATCAACCTGGGCGCACCTCAAGAATTCGAGTTGTTGTTGCGCAATTGCGGGAAGAGGATGACGTCGCGGATAGAGGGTGAGTCGGTGAAGAGCATCACCAGCCTGTCGATGCCGATGCCCTCGCCTGCGGTTGGTGGTAGTCCGTATTCCAGGGCGTTGACGTAGTCGGCGTCGTAGTGCATGGCCTCGGCGTCGCCTGAGTCTTTGAGCGCGACTTGGGCGCGAAAGCGGCGGGCTTGGTCTTCGGGGTCGTTGAGCTCGGAGAAGGCGTTGGCGATCTCGCGGCCAGCGATGTAGAGCTCGAAACGGTCGGTTACGCTCGGGTCTTGGTCGTTGGCGCGCGCTAGCGGCGAGGTCTCGGTGGGGAATTCGGTGATGAAGGTCGGTTGGGTGAGAGTGGCCTCCACGCTCTGCTCAAAGATCTCTTGCTGGAGCTTGCCGACGCCCCAGTTGGCCTCTAGCTTGATGCCGAGGCTAAGAGCTTGGGCGCGCAGGGTGTTTGGGTCGTTGACGTTATCGGCGTTGAGCTCAGGATTATGCGCGCAGATGGCGGCGCGGAGGCTGAGGCGCTGGAAGGGTTGCGCCAGGCTGATCGATTGACCTTGGTATTGAAGCTCGCGGCAACCGTTGCCGAGCACGGCGTCGGCGACGGCGCCGAAGAGTTCTTCGGTGAGCTGCATAAGGTCGTGGTAATCGCTGTAGGCCTGGTAGAACTCAAGCATGGTGAACTCGGGGTTGTGTCGAGTCGATAAGCCTTCGTTGCGGAAGTTGCGGTTGATCTCGTAGACGCGTTCGAAGCCGCCGACGACTAAGCGTTTTAAGTAGAGCTCGGGCGCGATGCGGAGGTACATATTCTGCCCCAGGGCTTGGTAGTAGGTGGTGAAAGGTTCGGCGGCGGCGCCACCGGCGATGGGGTGCATCATCGGGGTTTCTACTTCCAGATAGGCGCGCGCGTCGAGGAAGGCGCGGATGCAGTGAATGATGCGGCTGCGCGTGGTGAAGACTCGGCGCGCGTCTGCGTTGACTATGAGGTCGACGTAGCGCTTGCGGTAACGCTGCTCGATATCGCTCAAGCCTTTGTGTTTATCGGGTAGTGGTTGTAGTGCTTTGCTGAGGAGTTCGATGCTGCTGAGGTGCAGGCTGAGCTCGCCGCTATTGGTGCGGAAGAGCTTGCCATGGGCGCCGACGATGTCGCCAAGGTCGAATTCGCAGGCTTGCTGGTAAGCGTCGGCGCCGAGGTCGTTGGCGCGCATATAGAGCTGGATACGACCGCTGCCGTCTTGGATGGTGAGGAAGGCGGCTTTGCCCATCTGCCGACGCAAGACGATACGACCGCATACTGCTGAGTTGATCTGTAGTTGTTCGAGCTCGGGCTTGCTGCTGTGTTCATACTGCTGTTGCAGCTCGACGGCGAGGTGTTGGCGGCGGAAACTATTGGGGTAGGCGCCGTGCGCGCGCCAAGCGTCGAGTTTTTGCTGGCGCAGAGCGACGAACTCGCTGGTGGTGTCGGTCATGGTTGGTGGTAGATGGGGTTGGTCTTCAAAATGTGTTTGGAAATTCTACACCCGAGCGCGAGGGATTATGCCGAGTATGGTCTATTGCTAGCAGTCTATTTGCCTAAACAAAACTGCGTGAATATCGAATCCAGCAGACTTTCGCTGGGGTTGGTGCCAGTTATCTCGGTGAGCGTGGCGCTGGCTTGGCGCAAGTGCTCGGCGGCCAGTTCAAAGTGCGCTTGGGCTTGAGCTTCGACTAGCAGTTGCTGGGTTCGCTGCAAGAGGTCGATATGCCGCGCCCGCGCTCCCAGCGCCGAACTCGCGCCCGCCAAGCGCAGCCGCTGCTCAAGCTCGGCGCGCAGCAGGTCAAGCCCAGCACCGCTCTTGGCGCTGAGGCTGATGCTGGTCAGAGCTGTGCTAGTTCCCGATGTCGAAAGTATTGAATGCTGCGCGCGCGTGGGTTGCAGCTCGGGTTGTAGATCGATCTTGTTGATTAATATCAGGCTACGTTGTAGTTGCTCTTCGCTATAGGTGCCGTCGAGGCTGGCAAGCTCGCTGCTGCTCTCCAGCAAGAGCAACATCAGGTCGGCGCTCGCCAAAGCTTGCTGGGCTATGGCCACGCCCTGCTGCTCAATGCTATCGTCGCTTGAGCGAATGCCAGCAGTGTCGTTGATAGTAACACGCGCGCCGCCGAGCTCAATTTCAGCGCTTATAAGGTCGCGCGTGGTTCCCGGCTGGTCGCTGACTATGGCGCGTCGCTGCGCCAGGAGCGCGTTCAGCAAACTCGACTTACCGACATTGGGCTTGCCGGTAAGCACAATCTGCGCGCCTTGCTGCAGCCGCATACCCACTTGGCAGCGCTGCTGCAATTGTTGGCAGTGCTCTAGCAAAGCCGCGTATTGCTCGGCGAGATGACTCGTATCGACGTACTCGATCTCCTCGTCGGGAAAATCAAGGCTAGCCTCGATGTAGGCGCGTAGTTGGGTTAGCTGCTGCTCCAAGCTCGCCACTTGCTCCGATAACTCGCCCTGCAGCGATCTACTGGCGGCGAGCGCGGCGCTCCTTGATTGACTATTTATAAGATCGGCTATGGCCTCGGCTTGCGCCAGATCGACGCGGCCATTGCTAAAAGCTCGACGCGAGAATTCGCCAGGTTGCGCTGCTCGCGCCCCCAGTTCAATAGCTTGCGCGCAGATCTCCGCCAGGATGTAGCTATTGCCGTGCGCTTGCATCTCGACCACGTCCTCGCCAGTGAACGAATGCGGCTTGGGGAAATAAATCAGCAGCCCAGAGTCTATGATCTCAGCGTTTGCACCGCGAAACGCGGCGTAGTGCGCGTGCCGAGGCTTTAGGTGCTCTAACCCAGATAGCCGCTGCCCAATGCTCAAGGCGAGCTCGCCAGATACGCGCACGATGCCAACACTAGCGGCGGCGTTACCGCTCGCCGAGGCGACGATGGTGTCTTCGTTAAGAATATTTGCGTTCAAGTTTTCTCCAAGGCTGTTCTGCCGATATTCTATAGTTCCATCATTCTCATGCGTCAAAGCCTATGAAAGCCATCCTACTGCTCGACAAGCCCTCGGGCCCGAGCTCGAATCAAGTTTTGCAACAAGTGCGGCGATTGCTCGGCGGCATCAAGATCGGGCATTGTGGTACCCTCGACCCCCTAGCGAGTGGGATGCTGCTATTGCTGCTAGCTCCAGCCACCAGGCTGGCGCGCTACGCCTTGCATATGGATAAGAGCTACGAGCTTGAATTGGAACTCGGCTTGAGCACCGACAGCTACGACTCTACCGGAACCATAACCAGCAGACGCGCTTGGCAAGGCTTGAGCACCGAGGCGGTAACCCAATGCCTAACAGAATTTGTCGGCGAGCACCAACAGCGGCCACCGGCTTATTCGGCGGTGAAAGTCGGCGGCAAGCGCGCCTACCGCTTGGCGCGCGCCGGCAGTGCAGTCGAACTCGCCGAGCGCTCGGTCAACCTATACTCAGCTACGATTGATGCCATAGATTGGCCTCGGGTGCGCGCGCGCATCCGCTGCAGCAGTGGTTACTACGTGCGCTCGCTGGTGCACGATTGCGGCGAACGCTTGGGCTGCGGCGCTTGCCTGACTCAGCTACGGCGCACGAGCGTCGGCGACTTTCAACCCGAGCAAATGCACAGCCCCGAGCGCATAGCCGATCTACTATCAGACCATCCCGAAACCCAGCAACGCCAATCCGCCCTACAACAGCTACTGCTACCAGTCGGCGAACTATTGACTATGCCCGAATTGACGCTGGATGAGCAGCAAAGCCAATTCTTTCGCAACGGCCGCGTCGTCAATATCACGGAAAACACCCACCTTGATGCCACGCACCAAATATATCACGCTGGGCAATTTTTAGGCTTGGGACAACTACAATGTTCCAGTTTACGCCCGAACCTGGTTTTATCGTGATCGTATTTGTCGAAGGCGAACTCTTAGCTAAACAAACCGATTCAGTAGTCGTGCTCTGCTCGCAACTCGGCTACGAAATCAAGAGCACGCCGCGATTGCTGCACAGCCTGCCGAGTGTCGGCGAACGCGTACGTTTGCATACCCATTTACTAGTGCGCGAAGACGAGCATAGCCTGTATGGTTTTAGCAGCGCGCAAGAACGCGAGCTGTTTTTGCTGCTGATGCGCGTCTCCGGCATTGGCCCGAAATTGGCCCTGGCTATGATCGGCGCCCAAGAACCCGACGCGCTGGTGTTGGCTATTAAAACTCAGGACGCCAAGGCCTTGAGCGCGCTGCCGGGCATCGGCAAGAAAACCGCCGAGCGGCTCATATTAGAATTAACCGACCGCCTGCAGCATTGGAGCTATAGCGGCGAATCTGAGCCACCGCAGCCAGCAAACCCAGCCAGGCAAGACGCCGAGCTCGCGCTGCTCGGTCTCGGCTACAGCCAAAAGGAAATTAACAATTTATTCAAGAACAACGCCGACGTCGAACAGCTTAGCACAGAAGAGCTAGTGCGCGTGGCCCTACAATCATCACCAAGATAATCTCACTGTAAGCCCAATGCTCCCCAACCCGCGCGCGCTCACCCTAATACTATTGCTCTGCAGCTTGAGCTTGGAAGCCGCGCAAAGCGTGCGCACGCGCTTGAACGCCATCAACCTGCGCTCCGACCTCGAGCTCGCAACCGCTCCCGCCGACGCCAACGATAGCTCCTCGCGCCCCTTCGACGAAGAACTACTATTCATCGTCCACGACACTTTCCTGACCGGCAGATACCCAGAAATCGTGCGCTTGCGCGATAGCTTGCTGCAAGAATACATCAGCACCCTGGCGATCACCCTGAGCTACGGGCAAGACTTCCGCCGCCGCGACCGCGACATCGAGTGCATCGGCTTGCACGCGCACCGCCACGAAGACGCCCTCGCTGAGCTCGCCGCCTGGTTTCAATTCGCCGTGCGTCGTGGTGCGCGCTCGATATTCCTGGCTGGCTACGGCCGTGGCGCCAATCAAGCCGCGCTCTTCGCCCAAACGCAAAGCTCGCCCTTCCTCAAAGGCCTGATTCTCATAGATCCCTTAGTCGACACCGAGCAGCAGCGCTTGGACGAATTCGCCCAACAAGGCCAAGACCTGATCCAGACGCGCCAGGAAATGGCGCGCACGCTGCCCAGCTCCACCGTCAACAACGTGCCCTTCTTGCAGTGCCCGCCGCACCCGGAAACGCGCGTTACCGCCGGCGCGCTCATGAGCTACTACGGCGACAACGCCAACCTCAACACATTATCGTTGCTGGAAGACATCGAAGTGCGCACGCTGCTGGTGTTCCAAGACGACGAGCCCCAAGCAGCCCCGGCTAACGACTTCGTAACCGCCCGCGCGCTCACCCCAGACCCCGAGCTCGCGGGCTACGAATTCAACCAGCTTATATCTGAAATTATCGAATTTATGGATTTTTACTAATGCAGATCACTTCCGCCCTCCAACAACTTAGCCAACGCCACGACCTGACCGCCGAGCACAGCCAAAGCGTGCTCTTGGAGATCATGCGCGGCGAGGCTACGCCCGCACAAATCGGCGCCTTCTTACTCGGTCTCGCCAGCAAAGGCGAAACCGCCGCTGAAATCCTCGGCGGCGCGCGCGCGCTGCGCGACCTACTCACGCCAGTAGAGCTCGACCCGAGCAATTGCCTCGATACCTGCGGCACCGGCGGCGATGGCAAATCGCTATTTAACATCTCCACCGCCTGCGCCTTCGTCGTCGCGGCGGCGGGCGGCAAAGTAGCTAAACACGGCAACAAAGCCGTATCCGGCAACAGCGGTAGCGCCGACGTCTTGCAAGCCGCCGGCGCCAACATCAACCTCAGCCCCGAGCAATTGGTCGAGCTATTTCAGCGCTGCGGAGTTTGCTTCATGTTCGCGCCCTTGCACCACCAAGCCTTGAAAAACGTCGCCGCGATTCGGCGCGAGCTCGGGGTGCGCACCTTGTTCAACACCCTAGGCCCGCTGGCAAACCCAGCGCGGGTACGCCGCCAGATCGTCGGCGTCTTCAGCTCGGATTTACAGGCTAACTACGGCCAAGTGCTCGCCGAGCTCGGTTGCGAGCACGCGCTCATAGTGCATTCGCAGGATGGCCTCGACGAGATCAGCAGCGTCGCCCCCAGCGCCTGCGTCGAGGTGCAAAACGGCGCCAGCAACAGCTTCACCATCCACCCCACAGACTACGGCATCGAGCAATCCAGCTTGGAGAGCATTCGCAGCAGCGACGTGCAACAAAGCCTGGAGCTCTTGCAGCAAGCGCTACGCCGTCAGCACCCAGGTGCCTACGACATAGTGCGCCTAAACGCTGGCGCTGGACTGTACGTCGGCGGCAACGCCACCAGCATCGCCGCTGGAGTCGCCGCAGCCACCGAGGCCATCGATACTGGCGCCGCCATCGAGAAATTCGAGCAGTACGTAGAGCTCAGCCAAGAGCTTGCTGCTGATGCTTGAGCAAATCGCCGAGCACAAACGCCTTGAGGTCGAGCAACGCCAGCAGCGCTTGCCCTTGGCGCAATTGCAGCAGCGCCCGGAGATGGCGCAAGCCCGCCGCGACTTCATAGCTAGCTTGCGCTCGGCGAGCACCACCAGCGGCTTCGGGCTCATCGCCGAATTAAAGCGCGCCTCGCCCAGCAAGGGCTTGATACGCGCAGATTTTGACGTAGCCAAACTAGCGCAAGAATACCAGGACGGCGGCGCCGCGTGCTTATCGGTGCTCACCGACGAGAATTACTTTCGCGGCCACGATGGCTATCTGCAGATCGCCCGCGCTTGCACCCAGCTACCAGTGCTACGCAAAGACTTCATCGTCGATAGCTACCAGCTCTACGAATCGCGCCTACTCGGCGCCGACTGCATCCTGCTCATAGCCGCGATACTCAGCGACGAGCAATTGCGCGACTACAGCGCCATCGCCAAAGAGCTAGCAATGGCGGTGCTGTTTGAAGTCCACGATCAAGCCGAACTCGAGCGCGTAAGCCAGCTCGCGCTCGATCCCGAGCGCCACCTGCTCGGCATCAATAATCGCGACCTGCGCAGCTTCCAAACCAGCCTCGACACCAGCATCCAGCTCAGCGCTGCCGCCCGCGCTACTGGCCTCTTGCTAGTAAGCGAAAGCGGCATCAACAGCCGCGCCGACATCCAAAAGCTGCAGCAGCACAACCTGCACTGCTACCTGATAGGCGAAGCCTTAATGCGCTGGGATAGCCCCGCCGCCGGCATCCGAGCCCTGCGTGGCCCCTAGATCAACCTCAATCCTCAAGTTCATCGCTATCGTCCTTGCCCAAGGAAGAATTGAGCGCTCGTAACCTTTGGGCTACTATGCGGGCCATAGTTTTGGAATTGCTATAGTGCAGCAGCGCCCAATTCATGCGCTTACGCTCAAAGCTGCCGAACCATACCAACCAAGCGACGAATAACGCTACGAAAGCCAGGTGCCACAATAAATTATTGACTGAGATAAACCCGAAGGCTGAGGCGATAGCTTGTAAAAATGTCATTGTTGTCTAATTGTGTCCTGGAAGAATTTGAGAGTTTTGCATAACTTGAGACCGCGTGCAAAAAGAGCTATTTTTTGTTCCCAGCTAGGCAGCAAAGCGCAGTTTATTCAATAGTAAATGAGCATTTGCGAACAACGCTGGGGGCAAAAAGAGCCTGTTTGCAAAGGTCTCAATTTGTCGAAAACATTACTGATCTCGATGCATTATAAGACTGCCAAAGCGGCGCTACAATGACGACACCCTACCTAAGAGCCACAAACACAATGCACCAATCCTGGCTAATACGTCTGCTCGTCGTAACTTTCTTAGCTTTCGGTGTTGTTGCCTGCTCGACGCAGCCCGACAGACCACCGAGCGACAGTAACAGCAATATAGACCCACTAGAGCCGATAAACAGAAAAGTCTTCGCGTTTAATGATTTTCTTGATCGCAATATCCTCAAGCCCACAGCCGAGACCTACGTGGAATACGTTCCGAAAATCATCCGCACTGGCGTCAACAATTTTTTCACTAACCTTTTCAGCGTCTTCACCATAGTCAACCAAGTGTTGCAGCTCAAGCTCGCCGAGGCTGCAAACGACACCGCGCGTTTTGTGATCAATAGCACCGTCGGCCTGCTGGGTTTTATCGATGTCGCCACTATGCTCGGCTTGGAGCAGCACGACGAGGACTTTGGTCAAACCTTGGGTTACTGGGGAGTAGGCGAGGGCGCCTACATCGTCTTACCCTTGCTCGGGCCTAGCACCCTGCGCGACTCCACCAGCTTCGTGGTCGACTATCAATACTACGATCCTTACGACCCCCACAGCCATTACGAGCTTTTCCCTGGCGATAGCGATTGGGCGGCTCGAGGGATCAACTTAGTCGATATTCGGGCTGGGTTACTAGCTTTGGAAGGCAATCTGATAGAGGGTGATCGCTATGCTCTGATCAGAGATGCCTTTCTGCAGCGGCGGCAATTCGAAATAGCCGACGGCGAAGTCGAAGAAGACCCCTTCGCCGATGATGATTTTGAGGATGACTGGGAGAACGAAGAAGATTACCTGGAGCTCGACTTCGATTCGTTAGACCCACCCTAAAGCCTAACCCCACGGCGCTGCTGTCTGCGCTCGCACACCTGGCACAAGCCCTGTAATCATCAAGCTGCGCTGGGCATCAAGGCGATTTTGCCAACTCTCCCAAAGCACCCAAGCCGCAGGCTACCTCAGACCGTCATACTCGCCAGCGGTTCGATTTGCACCTCTGCCGCTAGCAAGGCTTGCTTGGCGTGCTTCAAATCGTAATCGTTTTGCAGATTCAGCCAGAATTGCGCTGTCGTGCCTAAGGCTTGCGCCAAGCGCCAAGCGGTATCGGCACTAATGCCGCGCCGACCGCGCTTAATCTCGTTGACGCGCGCGGCTGTAACTTGTAGCCTCTGCGCCAAGGCATTGGCGCTGAGTTTCATAGGCTGCATAAACTCTTCGTGCAGTATTTCTCCAGGATGCACGGCTGGCATCCGGTTTTCTCCAGCAGGCAGATTCATAAGTAACCCCTTTGCAGATTCATAATTAACCCTTGCAAATTAGTAGAGTAGGTAACCCTCTTGCAAATTCGCAGGCGTCCTCTTGCAGCTTCGCAGGCGCCCTCTTGCAGATTTATAGGCGTCCTCTTGCAGCTTCGTAGGCTACTCCCTAGCAAATTCACAAGCGACTCCCTTAGTGATAATCGATTATCTCAACATCGTGAGCATTGTGACCGACAAAGCGAAAGCATAATCGCCATTGGCGGTTGATGCGGATGCTGTATTGACCAGTGCGATCACCCGTCAAAGCCTCCATTCTATTACCCGGAGGGCTACGCAAGTCAACCAGTTCGTGAGCATTGTCAAGCATTTGCAGTTTGCGCTGGGCGGCGGCTAACAAATTATGAAAACGCTTCGGTGATTTGCCGTTGAATATGGCTTTGGTATCTTTGCAAGCGAAGGACCGAATCATTCTCTTATCTTATATCGATAATCGATATATAGCAAGCATTTTACCCAAATCCGCGATCAAATCATCACCATAGTTACGTTGGTTTATCGTGATGCCAACTATGCCGCCATCCGCACCTGCCAAAACCTATAGATCGGTAGTACAGCAACAGCCATCAGTAGCTTGACGCCAAGGTCGCCCGCAGCCCAACTTACCCAAGGCAGCCCAGTGCCGATAAAAGCTATAGAGAAGAAGAGATAAGTATCCAGCACTGACGCTGCCGCCGAGGATAGCAGCGGCGCCCGCCACCAGCTTGCATTACGCAAGCGAGCAAAAATCGCCACGTCGAGCAATTGCGCCAGTAAAAAAGCGCAGCCCGAGGCTAGGGCTATGCGTTCGTCGGCGAAGTACCAGGAAATGAGCACGCCGAAGCCAAAACCCCAATACACCACCCTCCGCGCGTGCAGCGCGCCCAAGCTACGGTTGCTGATGTCGGTAACCAGAAAAGCCAGCGGATAGCTGAATGCACCCCAAGTCAACCAATCGTTGATCGGGTACTGCACCAGCACGTTGGACACCAGCAGCACCATAGCCATCGCGGCTACTGGATAGACCAGTCGGTAGGTCAAAGTCGCGCTCTTGTTACGGAACAATAAAGATTATCGGCTCACAGGCCGCCGCGCCCAACGCAGCACCGCCCGCGAGCTTACCTATCCCTACTGGCTCTGGTCGAGGTAGAAAACGAAATTGGCGCGCACTGGTAAAAATTGCAGCTCGCTCATGAAATCATCTGGAGGCGGCGAGCTCAAAAAATCACCAAAGCGACCATCAAGACTACGCACCAAGCACTCGCCGTGCAACCAACAAACGATGCTGAAGTTACCCACCAACGACTGCTCGCCGAGCTCCAAATCGCGACCATAAGCCTCGAAATCTACCGAAGCCGAGGGCTGCAAGCGCTCCAGGCTCTGGTATTTATCGTAATAGCTAGCGCTGATGCCGGTCGAGCTGATGAGCAGGGTCAGTGCTAAAAACTTGCCCGAAACTGACAAATAGCGGACAGGTGTGCGAAAGCTGGCAACAGCTACTTGCGCGAAAGTGAAAAGCTGATTAAAATCCAGCTCCTTATTAAAAAATCTCATAAGCAATAACCTGTGGGAGTAGATTTTTAAGGTATATAAGGGATTACAAAATTACTTTTTTTCATAAGTTGTAGATGCCTCGGTCGTCTCCGACCTGATTATTCGGGCTATAGAAGCAAAAGTAATAACCAGCTCAAATGCTAACCAGTATCGGAAGTCAAAGATGCCAAACACACGTCAAAGCCTTACTCTAGCGCTCGCTTGCCTGGTCGCGCTTATCAGCACTCCGCTCTCCGCGACCTTGAATAGCTACATCTTCTCCAACTATCGGGTTAGCGACGGCCTCAGCCATAGCTCGGTCAACAGCATAGTCGAAGACCAATCCGGCTTCCTCTGGCTGGGCACGCGCGAAGGCTTGAACCGCTTTGATGGCAACGAATTCACCAGTTTTGGCGTCGACGAACTGGTAGACCAGGAAATCATCAGCCTGGCAGTCGATTCCGAGGACCGACTCTGGATACTCACCCAAGCCGGCGTCATGAGCTTGAGCCCGGATCGCCGCAGCTTCGATAGCTTGCAGAGCTTGCGTTGGGTCGGGTTGCAATCCGAGCAAATTAGCGCCATAAGCTCCGATCGCAGCGGCAATTTGTGGTTCGCCAACAACCTCGGCCTCGACTTCATTCGCCTGCAGCAGCAGCAATTTATCCATTACCCCATGGCGATGCTCAAGCAGCGCTTGGCGATGGCTAACGATTTACGCATCAACACCTTACTACCCACCACCGACGGCGTCTGGCTCGGCACGGTAAACGCTGGCCTTATTTATCTACCGCACCACGGCGAGCCACAGCGCCTGCAAGCCAGCGTTGGCTTACCGACGCAGCGACTTAGCAACGACGCCATAGCCGGCATCGCCGTCCGCGCCGACGGCTCAATCTGGGTTAGCACCGCGCGCGGCCTCAACAAAATCGACCCACAAAGCCTGGAAGTCGAACGCATAACGGCGCAGATGAGCGGCTCGCGGCAGAACAAATGGAATTTGAGCGATAACCAGCTTGGGGCGATCTACGTCGATAGCGACGATCGGGTTTGGCTCTCCGGCGCCAGCGCGGTCAACGTCCTCGAGCCCAATTCGGAACGCTTCCGCCAGATTAGCGTCAACGCCCTTACTGCCAGCACCAACGGCCTGCTCGACGAGCAAATCACCGCGCTCTGGCAAGACGTCACCGGCTCGGTATGGCTCGGCAGCTCCAAGGGCTTGAGCAAATTCAACCCGAAGACGCAAATAATCCACATCTACCAGGTCAGCGCCGATAACAGCTACATCCAAGGCGTAGCCCCCAAAGATAGCGAACACGTCTGGGCGAGCAACGGCATGGGACTTTACGAAGTCAGCCTGCTCGACGGCGCCAGCCAACCCGTGCCGTTGCCGAGCAGCTTTGCCAGCCAATTAAAAGTTATCGGCAGCTTGACCCGAGGCGTCGGCAGCGTGCTTTGGCTAGGCACCAGCAACGGCTTTTACTCCTACGATTGGTTGCTCGATAGCTGGAACGAATACCAGCTACCCGAAACCGCCAGCCAAAGAATTTCGGTGTTAGCCAGCCGCCAGGACGGCCTACTTTACATAGGCACTTACGGCTCCGGCGTTTGGTCTTTCGACCCCAGGAGCCGGCAATTCCAGCAGCTACCCAATTTTGCCAATGAGCAAATCCTAGCGCTACACCTCGCTCCCAACCCCGAAAACGCCATCGAACTCTGGGTCGGCACCTTGAATTCCGGGGTACGCTTAATCGACGCCAGCAGCGCCGAGCAACTACCCGTCGCCGAGCAGCTAGCCAGCTTGCGCCAAGTGAGCAACATCTACCACGACACCTCGGGCAACATCTACCTCGGCAGCCGCGATGGTCTATTGCAATACAACCCAGCGCAGCAAAGCAGCCAGCTCTATAGCAAAGCCGATGGCCTCGCCAGCAACGTCATCACCAACGTCGGTCACGACAGCGCTGGTCAACTCTACGTAACCAGCATCAACGGCATCGACCATTGGAACGACAACACCCAGCGCTTCCAACGCTACGACCAGAGTAACGGCCTCCTCAGCACCAACTTCGTCGCCAGCACCAGCCTCCGCCTGCCCAATGGTCAATTCCTGCTCGGCACCGACCAAGGCCTGGTACGCTTTGACCCCGACGCCTACATCGCCAACGAATCGCTACCGCAAATACACTTTGGCGCCCTCAGCGTCAACGGCGAACGCCTCGCGTACTCCTCAGCGCAGAACCTCAATTACGCGCAGAACAACATCAAGCTCGCCATCAACCCCGTGCACCTATCCTCGGGCTCCAACCTTCGCGTAGCCTGGCAACTACGCGGTTTCGACCAAAGCTGGAACGAAGCCGCCGGCAACCCTGGCGAAATCAGCTACAGCAACCTCCCTGCCGGCTCTTATCAGCTTCAAGTGCGCACTGCCAATAGCGACGGCGTCTGGAGCTCACCCCGCTCCATCGACTTCACCATCAACGCCCCCTGGTGGTTGAGCCCTTGGGCGATAGCAGGTTACATCGCCATCCTGCTACTAATCATCACCACCACCTACCGCGGCTTCCGTAAGAGCGGACAAAAACGCGAACGCCAGTTGCAAAGCATGGTCAGCGAGCGCACCCGCGAAGTCGAGCTCAAAAAAGCCGAGATCGAACGCCAAAGCTCGGAAAACAAACAGCAAGCCTTGAAGATAGAAAGAGAAGCCAAGCAACGCAACACCATCAGCAGCGCGCTTGGTAACTTATTCATCGAGCAGATCAACGTCGTCGGCGCCATCTTCCAGGGCGACCGTCTCAGCGATTCGCCCAAAGTCATCGCCGCCGCGCGCACCGCCTGCCAGGACATCACCACCTACTGCAAGCAGATTCACCGCTTGCTCGCCATCAGCGACAGCCCGGAAAATCAAGCACCGCGCTTCACCAGCGTCAACTCCATCCATCTGCTAGTCGATTCTTATAAAGCAGTTGCCAGCAGCCACGGCGTCCGCATCAAGCTCATGGTCGACGACTCCTTGGAAGCCCTACCGCTGGACCCCAGCGTCTGCAACCTCGCCCTCGACACCCTGGTCTCGATGTCCTTGCATTCGTACCAAAAAGAAGCCGCAAGCTCGAGCTCGGCGCTCAGCCAAGGCAGCATGGGCTTGATCGAAATTCGCATCAGCAAAACCCAGGATAGCGTAGTCTTGCGTTACATCGACGACACCCGAGCCCACCAGCGCCCCAGCGACAAGCCCAGCACCACCGACAGCCCACCCGCGCTCGACCAGCTCAATTGGAGCGTATTGAATCAATTGGCGAGCAACGCCTCGGCGGTGCTCAACATCAAAAGCGATCTCGGCAGCGGCTTGGACCTGGCTCTACAATTACCCGCAGATAAGCTCACCGCCGACGAAAACGTGGCTAAAATTGCCTCCGAAAATCATCTCCAACCAACCTTTATTGATTCGAGGCTTTTCCCGGTGCAAGAAAACAGCGAAAGCTTGCCTTTGTTTTTAGATGGCGAAAGGACGTCGGGCGTCGACAGCGCTGATGCCAAGCTCGTCATGCTCGTCGAGGACGACCGTCGGGTAAGCAAGCAAGTCGCCGATTCCATCGAAGACAGCGGCTACTTCCAGTGCAGCACCTACTTCAGCGGCGCCGAAGCCGTCGAACGCTTTGTCGAAAATAAACGCTTCAACCACAACTCAGCGCAAGACCTCGCCGACGCCATCCTGGTCGATAGCTCCATCCCGGGTTATAAAGACACAGCGCTAGTCGCCGAGCTCGCCGAGCTCACTGACAACGAAATCCCCATCTTCGTCTTCAGCAGCCATTGGGACGCCCACCGTAACGCCGAGTTCTACAAAGCCGGCGCCGCCCTCATACTGCCGAAGCCGGTATCCATCGTCGAATTAGTATCGGCGCTAATGCAGCACACCAGCAGACCCGTGCGCAGCTCGAACTCCGCTGCCAGCTCGCAGAAAGTTTACGGAGCCATGACCGCCAGCGGCGGCCCCGAAGGTCGGGCGAGCACACCCGCCGAGCAAAGCTTCTCGGCCAACTTCCGCAGAGAGATCGAGAATAACTACCAAAACCCCGATTATCGTCTTGATGACCTTGGCAACGCTCTCAGCAAGAGCACCCGCCAAGCGCAGCGCCATATAAGCAAGACCATCGGCAAGAGCTTCTCGACCTACCTGCGCGACTACCGCCTCGAAAAAGCCCGCGAGCAGCTCGAGGAAGGCAAAAACCCCAGCCAGGTCGCCAACGAAGTCGGCTTCAACTCGCATCCCTACTTCTCGCGCTGCTTCAAAGAGAAGTACAACCTATCACCCTCCGACTACAAAAAAGAAACTCGCGGCGGCGGTAGCGAATAGCCATTCGCTACCCGCCCCACCTCAGACCCGCTCTAACTGTAGCTCATCAGCTACAGCCTCCCTTCCCTCGCAGCCAAGGCCATCCAGCCTTTGTAATAGACTAAACCAGCTTTGACTATAATCCGCGCTCCAATTTATCAGGAGAGAAACATGAGCGCGTCCAAAGCCAGCCTAAGCCTACCCAATAGCTCCACCAGCCTCGAGCTACCCGTATACCCCGCCGCCATCGGCAACCCAGTCGTCGACGTCAGCGCCGTCTTGCCCGCCGGCTACTTCACCTACGACCCGGGCTTCGTCGCCACCGCCTCCACCGAATCCAAAATAACCTACATTGATGGTGATGAAGGCGTCCTCCTTTACCGCGGCTACCCCATCGAGCAGATCGCCAAAAATTCCAACTTCATGGAATGCTGCTATCTATTGATGTACGGCGAGCTCCCGGATCAGCAGCAATACCAAGAATTCAGCTGCAACGTAACCTACCACACCATGCTGCACGAGCAGATGAAAAACTTCATCAACGGCTTTCGCCGCGACGCCCACCCCATGGCGATCATGTGCGGCATGGTCGGCGCGCTCTCAGCCTTCTACCACGATTCTCTGGACATCCAGGACGAGCGCCACCGCGAGATTTGCGCCTTCCGCCTCATCGCCAAAATGCCCACCATCGCCGCCATGAGCTATAAGTACACCAGCGGCATGCCCCCCAACTATCCGCGCAACAAGCTCAATTACTGCGAAAACTTCCTGCACATGATGTTCGCCAATCCTTGCGAGAATTACGAACCCGATCCAGTCATCGCCCAAGCGCTCGACACCATCTTCATCCTGCACGCCGACCACGAGCAAAACGCCTCCACCTCCACCGTGCGCCTATCCGGCTCCACTGGCGCCAACCCCTTCGCTTGCATCGCCGCCGGCATCGCCGCGCTCTGGGGCCCCGCGCACGGCGGCGCCAACGAAGCCGCGCTCAACATGTTGCGCGAGATCGGCAGCGTCGACAAAATCGACGACTACATCAAGCGCGCCAAAGACCCCGATGACCCCTTCCGCCTCATGGGCTTTGGCCATAGAGTTTACAAAAGCTACGACCCGCGCGCGCAAGTCCTCAAAGAAATCTGCGGCGACATCCTCGACCGCACTGGCAGCAGCGACCAGCAAGTCTTCAAAGTCGCGCGCAAACTTGAGAAGATCGCCCTGGAAGACCCGTACTTTGTCGAACGCAAACTCTACCCCAACGTCGACTTCTACTCCGGCATCATCCTCAACGCCATCGGCATACCGCCGAACATGTTCACCGTCATCTTCGCCCTCGCGCGCACCGTCGGCTGGATCAGCCACTGGCACGAAATGATCAGCTACCCGCACAAAATCGGCCGCCCCCGCCAACTCTACACTGGCAGCGTCCAACGCCCCTTCCCCCACACCACCAAACCCAACCAACGCTAAACCCCCTGGGAGCGCCGACTTGTAGTCGGCAGGAGGCGAGCTTGCTCGCCTCCCCACCACTAACCTTAATACAGGCAGCGAATAAAGCCATCAGCACGATGCCCTGGGAGCGCGACCGTCTCGGTCGCCGTATAATAAGCGCCGAAGGCCATCCTTTAGGCAAATAAGCTACCTCCACCACCAACCCCCACCAGCTCCCAACATTCAAGCAAGCCCAACGTCGGCAGACAGCACAATTCAAAATCAGCACCCACCACCTCTCCCTTACCCTCGACTAGAGGCGAGCTTGCTCGCCTCTCCCACCAACCCCCACAAGCATCAAATAAAGCCAGCCCCCTAGCACCGCCATCCTTTCTCCAAGTTCAAAAAAGCTGCCCTATGTAAACGATTCGGCAATCTTAGGCAACGCGCTGCACAGTCCTATAATCCGCAAGCTGGCTGCTATTTGCCTTTGTACGACCCAATAAAAGCTTCAACTTTTTTAAAGATGTAAGGCATTGACGCCAAGAAAACGCCTACCACCAAACTAATCACAATAAGTTCGTAACCAAGCATGTCCAGTCTCCAAGTTCAAAAAAGCTGCCCTATGTAAACGACTCGGCAGTCTCAGGCAATGCGCTGCACAGCCCTATAATCCGCAAGCAGGTAGCTGCTTGCTTTTGTACGAGTCAATAAAAGATTCGATTTTCTTAGTAATGT
This sequence comes from Gammaproteobacteria bacterium, assembly GCA_965229495.1. Classification (GTDB taxonomy): domain Bacteria; phylum Pseudomonadota; class Gammaproteobacteria; order CBDBNL01. The sequence continues at coordinate 1,185,319 of OZ245880.1, read as the reverse complement.
AAGGCAGCGATATAAGGAAAGCGCCTACCACCACACTCATAATCATGTATGCGTAAGTTTCCATATTTCAATTTTATATGATGCTCTATTCAGCCCTAATAATCCGCAAGCTGGCAGCTATTTACTTTTATACGATCCAATAAAAGTCTCAATTTTTTTAATAACGTAAGGCATTAACACTAAGCAAGCGCCCGCTACCAAACTCATAACAATAAATTCGTATCCAATCATGTCTTAGTCCTTAAGTACAAAAAAAGCTACTACCTCTAGGCCTACATAAGCTGAAGCAGAGACAAAAGCTAGCAGCCACTCACCGGTGCCGATAGCCAAATAACCATAGCTAGCAAACTGAGCCAAACCTATAATTCTCAGGCTATTGGCTACGTGCTTTCTCTGATTTTCGTTCATAGCCTCGGATGTTAGCACATTAAACCCTAAGCGTAAACTAAGGAAGCCTCTGAAAACAGTGTAATATCGCCACCAATATGATCACTCTAGCTGCAAACTGCGGTGCGCTACGCTTGTCATAAAGAACTGATTTCTCACACAACACCCCTGGTTTAACAACTCATGCAGCTAGTTTTGCAATCGCCGGATTGGCGGGCGCCGATGGGGGTGCGGGCTTATTCGAGCACTCGGTTGGGTGGGGCGAGTCGGGGGGCTTTTAGCTTTGCCAATTTTGCCCTGCGCGCCGACGAGCCAGCGCAGCGCACTGCTGCCAACCGCGCGGCGTTGGCTGAGGCAATCGGCTGCGAGAGTCTGCAGTGGTTGCAGCAGGTGCACGGCGAGCGTTGCCTTGCTGTCGACGATGGGCTATTTCCAGCCCCAGAGGCTGACGCGCTCTACAGCCGCCGTCCGCGCTTGGGTCTGGCGGTTTTGACCGCAGATTGTTTGCCGATTTTCCTGGCGGCTCAAGGCGAGGTGGCAATGGCGCATTTGGGCTGGCGTTCGCTCGCGGCGGGTTTGTTGGCGAATAGCCTGCAGCACTTTCGGAGCGCTAAAGCCGACATCGTCGCGGGTTTTGGCCCAGCTATCTGCGCTGATTGCTTTGAGGTCGGTGCCGAGGTGCGCGATTTATTTTTAAGCTCTAAGCAAGCAGCAGCGATCCATTTCCGCCCCAGCACCCGCGCTGGGCACTACTACGCCGATCTGGTCGAGATCGCGCGCTGGCAGCTATTGCGCCTGGGGCTGTCGGCGGCGAATATCGGCGCCTGCGGCGAGTGCACTTACTGCAATAGCCGCCTCTATTATTCGCACCGACGCGACGCCAGCCTAGCTCGGATTGCCAACGTTATCGCCATCGTTGGGGTCGCGCCGCGCTAGGCGCTCTTTGTTGACTTCTGCTGCTTCCATATCCAAGCATTCTCTGGAGCTCGGCTCTGAGCCATGGTTCCAGTAGATGTCGCCGCCGATGAGCTCCAGCCGTTTCGGCACGCGCAATAGCCCGATTCGGTTCAACGCCCAGGCGCAGAGCAGCCCAGGCAACCAACCCATGAACAGCACGAGGAAGACGGTAGCAACGGTCTGCCCGAGCACCGATACCATCATCAGCGCGCCGTCCGGGGCTACGAGCTCTTGACCCGCCAACAGCCAGCCGCACAGCAGAAGCCCGAAGCAGCCCGCGCTGGCGTGGATGCAAACACCGCCGATCAATTCGTCAAAGCCCCGAGCTATGAGCAGGCGTCGACACAACAACGCCGCTGCCACGACCAGCAGGCTTACGAAGATCGCTTGCGAGTTGCTGTAGGCGTCGGCGGCTGGAGCTATGGCGGCGATACCCGCCACGCCGCCGAAGAGCGCGACGAAAAAGTTGCCTTTGGTCATCACCGCTGCCAGCAGCACGCCGACCGCGAAGGCGAGCAGATGGTTCACGAGCACGGTGTTGAGATCGACCGCAGCGCCGTAAATGTTCACCAGTCCAAGCTCGGGGTCGATGGCTAAGAACAACAGTTTTAAGCCCATGACGCCAGGGAGTATTAGCGTCAAGCCGATAAAGGCTCCGCCCGGGTCGTTGGCTGGTATTTGCGATTCTAAGCGTTGTTCGCGGTTTTGCCCCAAGTGATACAGACGCGCGCGCAAGATTAGTAAGACTCCGAACAGGAAGGCGCCAGCGACGCCGTGCACGGCGCCGCCGCCGAAGCTATCGCGCAAAGCCGCGACCCGCAATAGCCAGCCCTCGGGGTTGGTGGTCAGCGCGTAAGCTACGACGCTGAGTAAGCCCGCGACCACTGCCAGCGCGACTATAGCCAGCACGCGCGCGCGCTCTTGGGTATCGCCCGCGACTATCAAGGCGGCGCTGATGCCGATGGCGAGCACGACGTAGTCGGCGCCAGTGCTGCCAGAGATGAGCCGATACAGCGGCACACCGACCAGATAGCAAGCCATGATCGCCACTGGCAACAACGCCAGCAAACCGATTTGGCAGTGCGCGCGGTTTTTGACGTGCACCAGCGAGAATATCGCCAAGACGTAGCCGACGACCATGAGCAGGAACAGAATAAAGCTCAGGCCTTGGAAGAGGGCGTTAATAGTTGCTGCTGTCATGGCCGAGCCGCGCGTGGGCCGAAGAGCGCCGAGCCGACGCGCAGCATGGTGCTGCCAGCGCGTATCGCCTCGGCGAAATCGGAGCTCATGCCCATCGATAACGTGTCCCAATCGTCTCGGCGCTCTGGCGGTAATTGCGCGCCGACGCTATCGAATAATTCGCGCACGGCGACGAAGCTGGCGCTGGGGTCGGCGTTGAGGGGCGGGATGTTCATCAAGCCGCGTAAGCGTAGATTTGCCAAGGGCAGGATTTGCTCTACTAATTCCGGCGTGGCATCGGGCGCGCAACCAGCTTTGTTGGCGTCGGCGTAGATTTTGATCTGTAGCAATATGTTCAAGGCTGGTAGTTGGCGCGGGCGTTGCTGGCTCAGGCGCTGCGCCAGGCGCAAGCGGTCGACGCTCTGCACCCAGGCGAAATTCTCGGCGGCAGCGCGGCTTTTGTTGGCTTGCAAGGAGCCGATGAAGTGCCATTCGATGCCCTCTTGAGCTAGCTGCTGTTGCTTGGTGAGGGCTTCGCTGAGGTAGTTTTCGCCCATCATGGTCAAGCCTTGGGCGCGCGCGGCGCGAATGCTGGCGACGCTCTGCTGTTTGCTCACTGCCAAGAGCTGCACCGAGCTGGCAGCGCGTCCGCAATCGGCGCAGGCTTGGGCGATGCGCTGCCGTAGACCCGTCAAGCGTTCAATCAGACTCATGGAGAAAATTATGCAGGTATTGGTCGAAGCTGCCCGACTGCGATTGCTGCTCGAGTTCGCGCGTGGCGATGATCGAGCGGCGTGCCTCTTGCTGGTAAGGCTGGATGTCCAGGGATTTCTCCAGGAGCTGCTGGCGATGCCGCTGCGCTAGTTCGACCACGAACTCGCTGTGGTCTTGCTGATCGTGTAGTAGCTTGTTGATTATTTGCGCGGCTGGAGTTTTCTCGGGGTTTTTGATTTTGTCGAGTTGCTCGGCGAGGGCGCGGTGGTGCGGCGATAGTTGCTCGCCTTCGTCGAGCCATTCGGCGATGGGCGTCATCTCGTCGAGCAATTGCTCCGCCCAGGCGCGGATGTCGCGTACCAGGCCGTTGTCGTAAAGCTGCGGTCTCTGGCTGAGGCCGTACTTGCAGATAACGCTATTATTGCTGTTGCTGCTGATGCAGTTATCCGGGGAAAAGTTTTCGCTGTTGCTGATGGCGCAGAAGTAAACGAATACGCGCAGGAAGTTGAGTTGCTCGAGGGTTACGCCCAAGTGGGTGAAGGGGTTTAAGTCGAGGTTGCGAATTTCCAGATATTGGATGCCGCTCTCGGCTAGTAGACTCGATTGGCGGCGACCGCGCACCGCTGGGGCTTTGGGGCGGATGCTGGTGTAGTATTCGTTTTCGATTTGCAGTTGTTTGCTGTTGAGCTGGCGGTAGCTGCCGTCGGCGTTGCGTACTCCTAGGCGCTGATAGGTCTCGTTGTCTTGCTCCAAGGCTACTTGTAGCTCTTGCAGGTATTCGTGCAGGGAATTGTGGCAAACGCGCATGTTTTGCTGGTTTTGATTGCTATAGCCAATGGAGCTCATGCGCAGGGAAGTGGCGTAGGGCGCGTAGAGGCTGGAGCGTCCCAGCGGCAGCAAGAGCTGGTCGGTTCGTTGTTGCGCCAGAAAGCTGCGATCCAGCGCTGGTGAGGCGCCGAAGAGGTACAGCATCAGCCAACTGTAGCGCTGGTAATTGCGGATGGTGGCGAAGTAGACGTGGTCTTGTAAGCGTTCGCTGCTCAAGCGCGGGTTCAGGATGTGCGCGGCTTGGATGAATTCGGGGCTGAAGGAGAAGTTGTAGTGCAGGCCGGCTATGGTTTGCATGAGCTTGCCGTAACGCGCCGCCAGGCCGCAGCGGTAGTAATAGCGCAATAAGCCCGAGTGCGAGCTGCCGTAGCGCGCGATGGGTATGCTCTGCTCGCTATACGCCACTGGCATACTCGCGGGCGCGATGAGCTCTTCGCCGATGTGGCGCTGCGTGAAGTAGAGGATGGCTTGCAGAGTTTGCAAGAGCTCGCTGCTGCTGGCGGCGACTGGAGTGGTCACCTCGAGCATATTTTCCGAGAAATCGGTGGTGACGAAGCTATTGGTCAGCGCCGAGCCAAGAGCTTCCGGGTGCGGGGTGTTGGAAGGCCGACCCTGGGCGTTCAAGCGCAGGGCTTCTTTCTCCAAGCCGACGTTATCGGCGCTCATGCGCGCCGAGGCGTCGACGCGAAGCAGGCGCTGGAGGCGCGCGAGAGCGGTATTTCTCATGGGCTGGTGCTAGCTCGGCAGCGCTGGCGTTGTTAGGCGCTGAGCCTGCGGGGCGAGGGCTGTGCTAATCGCTTAACTTGATAGCCTCCGTCAGCACCTCGGCGGCGTGGCCTTCGGGGCTGACTCGGCGCCAACTGCGGGCGATGCCACCCTCTTTGTTGATGAGGAAAGTGCTGCGTTCGATGCCGCGAACTTTCTTGCCGTACATGTTTTTTTCGACCATCACGTTGAAGAGCGAGCAGAGCTGCTCGTTGGTGTCGGCGATCAGTGGTATTTGCAGCCCGTGCTTTTGGCAAAAATTATTGTGCTTGCGGTCGCTATCGCGCGAAACGCCGAACAAAGCAATATTGTGCGCGGCGAAGGCTGCGCGCAAATCGCTGAATTCTTTATTTTCTATGGTGCAACCAGGGGTGTTGTCGCGAGGGTAAAAATACAAAACCCAAAGTTGCCCCAAGAGCTTTTCGGTGTTGACTTCGGTGCCGTCATGGGCGCTGAGGCTGAATTGCGGTACTGGGCTTGTCGCTATGCTGTTGGACATATTTGATGGTTGATAGTTGGCTGTGGATAGAATTATGTGGCGCTACGCGCTAACCCCAAATTATAACTTTTTGCTCGCCGTAAATTAAAACCACTACCGTGCTAAAGAAAATAATCATCGTTTGTTGCTCGCTGGCTTTACTCGGCTGCGGCTTGTTTGGCGCTAAAGATGAGCAGGAGCAGGTGGCTACGACGGAAGCCGAATGCGCCTTCGCCAACGAACGCATCTTAGAAACTCCGCCAGCTTGGATTTGCGGCGAGGCCATCCCCGAAGCCGAAGTGGTGGCGCTGGGTAAGGCCGAGCCTAACCTGGTCGGCGGCGTCATGTACCAAAGAAGCCAGGCCGCCATTCGCGCGCGCGCGCAACTGCTGGAGAATTTGCGCAGCAAAGCTCAAGAGAAGATCATGCAATACCTGGGCAGCGCCGACGACGGCGCACCGGCTGATATCGAAGCCGTGGTGCAAAGCGCGCTCGCCAACATCGACAGCGAGAGCCTGTTCGGCAGCACGACTTACCGCACCTTATCCGGCCCCGACGGTTGGTTTTACTTGCTGCTGGGCATGGACAAGGACAGCGTCGGCGCTGCCATAGCCGGCGCCATCGGCTCGAGCATGGCGCAAGACCAAGCTCTGTGGGAAAAATTCACCGTGCAAATCACCGACTTCAATTTGCTCGAAAGCGCAGACGATTCCTAGCCGATGCTGGCATTTGGCTTAACCGCAGCCCTGATCTTTGCCCTTCTGGGCTTGCTATTGGCGCTCGCCTTCCGCGCCCACGCTTTGCCTTATCGCCACGCCTTCGCCGCTTGGGGTCTGCTGCTGGTGCTGAGCTCGGTCATCTACCTCAGCATCGGCGATATCGATAGCTTGCTGCCGCGCCCCGAATCAGTGGCAACGTCTCCAGGAGCCATAGACCTTGAGCAGTTGGCTTCGGGGGTGCTCATGGTCGAGCGCGAGGTCGCCGAGGACCCGACCTACGCCCTGGGTTGGCTGATGCTGGCGCGCTCGTATTGGCTCTTGCAACGCGCCGACGCCAGCGCCCAAGCCTACGAAAATTACCATAGCTTGGAGGCTGGCGACGTCAGCAGTTGGCTCAGCCACGCCCAAGCCCTGCTGGCGCTGGAGGCGCCGGAGCCGGTGCTGGCGCTGGGTTATTTCGACCGCGTGCTCCAGCAAGACGCCAGCAACCTCAGCGCCTTGGGCTTTGCTGGTTACGCTGCCACCATGCTCGGCGACCACCAAACCGCCATCGACTACTGGGAGACGCTGCTGCCGCTGGTGCAAGCCGACCCCGAGGCCAGCGCTTTGCTGCAAGAGCAGATCGACAACCTCAAAGCGCAGGCGGAGTAACAAAGACAATACCGCGCGTGCTAAACTTTAATGCAGCTTTAAGCCTACTTCTTTATGGCAACGATGCCCGAACTGAAAATACTGCACCTGCCGAATAAATTGCTGCGCGAGCGCGCTCAGCCCGTCGGCGAGTTCGACTCCGAGCTCGAAGATCTGGTGCAAGCGCTGTTCGCCACCATGCACAAGCACGAGGGTATTGGTCTTGCGGCGCCGCAAGTGGGGATACTCAAGCAGGTGGCAGTAATAGACATTGAAGGCGAGGCGGCGACGCCGCTGGTGCTGGTCAACCCCAGTGTCACCGTGCTCGACAGCAACAAGGTTGCTTACGAGGAAGGCTGCTTATCAATACCCGAGCTACGCGCGACCATCGAGCGCCCGAAACGCATCCGACTCTCGGCGCAGTCGGCATCTGGCGCCAGCTACGAACTCGAAGCCGAGGGCTTGCTCGGGATTTGCATTCAGCACGAGTGCGACCATCTGCAAGGCAAGCTCTACATAGATTATTTGCCGCTGCCGCAGCGGGCGGTGCTGCTGCAAAGATACCGCAAAGCGCGCGCGCGATGAACCTGCCGGCGGCTGTTTACTGGGCGCAACAACTGCTGCGCTGCCCTTCGGTTACGCCCCAAGAGGCTGGCTGCTACGCCTTGGTGCGCCAAGCTTTGGGCGAGCATGGTTTTCGCTTTCAAGACTTCGAGTGCGCGGGCGTGCCCAGCCTATGGGCGCAAAGAGGCGAGGGCGCGGTCGACTTGTGCTTGAGCGCGCACGTCGACGTGGTGCCAGTGGGCGAGCGCTCGGCTTGGAGCTTTGACCCTTTCAGCGGCGACGTCGTTGATGGTCTGCTGCGCGGGCGCGGCTCGGTGGATATGAAAGGCGCGCTCGGCGCCATGCTCGACGCTTTGATCGCCACCGCGAGCAGCGGCAAGCGTTTACCCAATCTGGCATTACTGCTCTCGGCGAGCGAGGAAGGCCCAAGCGAGCACGGCACCGGTTATGCGCTGCAGCAATTACGTCAGCAAGGTCAAGATATTGCCATGGCGCTGGTGGGCGAGCCGACTTCGGTGAACCAGCTCGGCGATTATTACAAGATCGGCAGGCGCGGCTCCCTGAGCTTGGAACTCGGCGTTATCGGCAAGCAAGGCCACGTCGCCTACCCCGAGCAAGCGCTGAATCCCATCCACCAAAGCCTGGAACTATTGCAGCATTTACGCGGGCAAAGCTGGGGCGACGCTGACGCCGACTTCGCCGCTGGCAGTATGCAAGTAGTCGGCGCCGATTGCGCCAATGCCGCCTTCAACGTCGTGCCCAATAGCGTAAACTGGCGGATGAACTGGCGCTACCCTGCGAGTATCAGCTCGGCGCAGATCATGCAGCGCGTGCAGCAAGCCATAACTGAACGCGGTCTTGATTGCCAGTGCCAATGGCACGACGGCGCTCAGGCTTTTTTGAGCCAGTCGCAGCGGCTGGCGCCCTTGGTGCAGCGCGTGAGCGCGGCGCAATGCGGCTCTAGCGCACAGCCGAGCACCAACGGCGGCACCTCGGACGCGCGCTTTTTTGCCGCCGAGGGCATCGAAGTGGTCGAATTGGGCGCGCGCAACACAGGCGCTCACCAAGTCGACGAAAGCGCCCCCATCGCCGACATTGTCGGTCTTAGCAACATTTACCAGCAGATTATCTATGAGCTCGGCGAATGATATTTTCGTGCAACAACTGCGCGAGGCTTCCTCTTACTTCAAACAACTGCACGGCAGCAAGATCGCTTTCTGCATCAGCCCCGAGCAACTAGAAGAGCGCCCAGCGCTGCTGCAAGACTTAGTGCTGCTACGCACGCACGGCGCGCGTGTGATCGTCGTGCTCGACAGTCGCGCGGCGCTGGCAGACCTGCTCGGCAGAGATAGCTTTCATGTTCAGAACCGCCAACCGCTCAGCGCCGTCGAGCTCGAAGCTGCTAAAGGCTTGATCGACCGCCAACTGGCGCAGTTGGCATCGGGCTTGCAGCGGGCATTGGCGAGCGCGCACGAGCATCGCGATAGCGCCTGGCTCTTGGGTAGCTTTGCTTACGCGCGCAATCGCGGTGTGCTCGAAGGCGTCGATATGCAGCGGCTTGGGCAAGTGCGTAACGTCAACGCTAAATTATTGCAGCAGCTCTCGGAGCATATTCTGTTATTCGGGCAGGTGCTACCCTCGCAGAGCGGCGAGTATTACTTAGTGGACAGCTTTGAGCTGCTGCAACGCCTGGCGCGGGCGGCGAGCTTGGACAAGGCGATAATCTTCGGCGCCGTGCCCCAGGAGCACAGCGGCTGCGCCTGGCAGCCGAGCGAGTGCACGCGCCAGCTCGAAGCTCGGTCCGACGACCACAGCCGTGAGCCGCTGCGCGTGCTGGCGCAACTATGCGCTTCGGGCGCGAGCAAACGCGCCTATCTCATCGATAGCGCTACCGACGGCGCTATCTTGCTGGAATTGCTCACCGCTAACGGCGCTGGCATCATGATCACCTCCGAGCACTACGAGCAGCTACGACCAGCGAGCGTGGAAGATATCAACCAAATCATGCAATTAGCGGCGCCGTTGGTCGACAGCGGCAAACTGCGGCCTCGGGACGCTAGCGTGCTCGAGCGCGAGATCGGCAACTTCGTAATCGCCAGCCGCGACCACGAAACCATCGGCTGCGTCGCCTTGCGACCTTGGGAGCACCAACCAGGCTGGGCGGAATTGGAATGCCTGGCAGTAGCCGACTCGGCTCGCGGGCGTGGGCTCGGTCAGCGCTTGCTGCAAGCCATAGAGCAACGCGCGCGCAAGCTGGGTTTTCAAGTGCTGGTGCTGCTGACTACCCAATCGATGGGCTGGTTCGCCGAGCGTGGCTTTGTGCCGAACGACGGCGCTGGCGTCGACCTGGATAGAGTTGATAAGCGCTGCCGCAGCGCGCAAATTATGATCAAGCCTTTGGCTTGAGGCTGTGAGCTGGCTTCCTTAGAGCTTGGTAAGTTTATAAGTCAGTCCCAATCTTGCTCGTCGGTGGCGCGGGGGCGTTTCTTGGTGTAGTATTCTTGCTTTGGCGGTGGTTGCTTTTTGCGTTGCTCGCGGCGCTCGCGGAAGGCGTCGATGCGTTCGCGGACTGCGGTATTGGTGCTCTGCATTTGCTGCAAGGCGAATACGAAGCCGATGCCGGCGATTAGAAAAGAGATTACGAATAGTGCTGCGGTCATTATCAATTTCCTTGGTGCAGGGCGAATTATTGTGGTCTATGCTACTCCCCTGTGCCGTCTTTGAATATCAATCTTATGCCAATAAGCTCGGAGCTGAAGTCGGCGGGGACGGCGGTGGCGTAGGCGCTGTTGGCGGCGTAGTCGGTCGGCAATAAGGCGTTGCCGCCTTTCACCACCATCAGGGGCTTGCCGGTCGCCATGTCGATGGTGCTGGTCCATTCGGAGACGTTGGAGTGCAGGGCGCGGACGCCGAGGCTATTCGCTGGCAGCGTTAATGGATCGGCTATGGGGCAGTCTTCGGGCAGGCAAATGTTGGCGACTGCGCCGACGCGCGGTGGCGAGCGTTCGCTAATCTCGGCGAGCGCCAGCCATTGCTCTTCGGTGGGTAGCGACGCGCCGACCCAGTTGGCGAAGGCGTAGGCGTCCCACCAATCGACGCCGACTACGGGCATGGTTGGCTGGCGTAATTGCTCTTGCCAATTGCTCGGCGTGTAGGAATTGAGCTCGGGTTCGTCGGCGTTGGCGTAAAAGCCGAGGTGCGTTAGCGGGTCGCGGAGAAAGTCGCGATAGCTGGCGCGGCTGACTTCGCCGACGCTGGCAGAGAAGTTGCCATCGCTGGCGAGCTGGGGTTGTAGTAGTTTGCCTAAGTCGTCGATGCTGCTGCTGTCGGTGTTCTGCAAGAGCAGCGGTAAATAGGCTTGGTCGCTAGTACCTATCAGGGTGTCGATGGCGGCTATGTTGCGCAGGCTTAGGCTGTCGCCCCAGGGTGTTGCCAGGTTGGTCGCGCTGCTGGCGGGAAAGGCGCAACGAAAGCCAAGATAGGGCGAGCGGTAATCGGGCGCCGATGGGCGTTCGAGGTAACTGAGCGCGTAGAGTTCGGCTGGCCTGGAGGCGGCGTTGCCACCCATTTGCACGAAGAGCTCGGAGCCGCTGCCGAGTGCCCATTCCGAAACTCCGGAACCCATGTTGAATACGTCCTCGGGGGTGGCGGCTTCGGGATAGGCTTCGGCGACGACGTTGAGCATTGGGTCCTGGTAACGCCAGGGTTTTGCCAGGAATTGTTCGCCCCAAGGGTAGCTGCGGTTGTCGGCACCGCTGGCAGCGGCGAGCCATTGGTCGACTGTGGGTAGATTGCCGCCAGCAGCGCGGCAGTAGGTGTAAGCATCCCAAAAGCTTAGGCTGTTGGCGGGCGCGGCGAGCTTGCCGAGTAGGCGGTGGTTCAGGCTTTGCGAGCCGTAACGCCAGGCTTCTGGGGTGCTGGGGTGCGCCCAACGCCAGGCGTCGCTTTGTAAACCCAGCCAGGCGACGAAGTGGGCGAATTGCCCCTGCGTGGTCTCGAATTGGGCTATTTTGAATGGCCTTACTTGTACGCGTTTGGGCGGCGCGGTGAGCTGCTGGCGTAATAGCTCTGAGGCTTGGATTATGCGGAAGTTGTCGATGGCGGCTCGGTCGAGCGCGTGTAACTCGCGGGCGTTTAGCTGATCGGTGTCGATGCTTACTGTGGCTATGCTGCCAGTGTGCGCGCGCCATTGCCACCAGCTAAATGCCAGGACGAAGATTATGAAAGCGAAGAGGGCGAGGAAGTAGGTCGGGTAGCGTGGGCGCATGGTGGGTGTGTTGAGTTTACTGGTCAGAAGTGGCGGTAGCCTGTGGCGTTAGGTATTTTGCCATCTTGGATTATGGTGCCAGCGGGAGAGGAGTTCAACTCGCCGATGCGGCGTATTGGTAAGCTTAGCTCTTGTGCCAGGTGTTGGATTGAGGCGCGGTATTTGGGCGGCGCGCTAAAAAGCAATTCGTAGTCGTCGCCGTGGGTAAGGGCTTGTTCGCGGTTTAGGCTGAGCTGGTGGTTGTGGCTTGGTTGGGTTATGGCGATGCTTGCAGGATCGATGGTTGCGCCTAATTGGCTGGCTCGGAGCAGGTGTTTCAAGTCCGAGTATAAACCGTCAGACACATCTATGCAGCAATTAGCGTAAGCGCGCAAGCGCGTCGCCAAGCGCAAGCGCGGGCGTGGGCGCAGGTAGCGTTGCTGCCAGTATTCGAGCTCGCGCTCGGCAGGGTTGGTCGCTGGAGCTAGCAAGCCGCGTTCGAGAGTTATCTGCAAGCCGAGAGCTGCGCCGCCAAGTTCGCCGCTAAGGTAAAGGTCGTCTCCACAGCGTCCGCCGTCGCGACGTAAAACTTGAGCGCGCGGCACGCGGCCGATTATGGTTATGCTCAAGCTCAGCGTGGGTGCGCGCGCTATGTTGCCGCCGATAAGACTCAACTTAAATTCTTGCTCGGCAGCGGCGAAGCCAGTTCGGAGCGCTGGAGCAATCTCTGGGTCTGGTAGATTCAGGGCGTTCAAGTACGCCAAGGGTTGCGCGCCCATCGCCGCCAAGTCGCTGAGATTGACCATGAGCGCGCGGTAGGCTACGGCTGCGGGTTTGAGGTCGGCAGGGAAGTGGATGCCCGCGTTCAGGGTATCGGTAGAGATGGCGTTGAAATCGTCGGCAGTGCTACTCCAGAGCGCGCAATCGTCGCCGCTGGCGAGTGCTATTGCTGGGTCGTAGCGCTGCGCTGCGGAATTTAGGGCTGCTATCAGTTGCCATTCGTCAAGATTGGACATTGCTTTACAATAGGTGCAATAGTAAACAGTAGAACTCGTCAACGATGCCAGCAGCTACCCAAGTCAAAGATATCACCCATTCGGTGGCGCACTACCTGATGGCCATAGACGCGCTCAGCGCCGAGCAAGGCAATTGCCGCGCCGCCGACATCGCGCGCATGTTAGAGGTTAGCCGCAACGCGGTGTCTCTGAAACTGCATTCTCTGCGCGAAAGCGATTTGGTGCACGTCGACGCTGCTAAAAATATCAGCCTTACCGCCTCGGGAAGACAAGAGGCAGAGTTTATCGTCAGTATGCGGAGGGCGGTCAAGCATTTGCTGGTGGATTTGTTGGGCGTGGAGGAAGAAGTCGCCGAGCAAGACGCTTGCTTGGTCGAGCACTTGCTGTCTCGACAAACTGGCGTGCAGCTCTTGAATATGTTCCAATTTATCAATCAAGCCAGCCCCAATACGCAAAAATTCATCGCCGATTTTAAGAATTTTTCCCATAGCTGCGCCAGCGACTCTGGTTGCAGCATCTGCCACAATCATTGCTTGCTGAGCGACGCTGGTAATAATCAGAGTGTGGCGCCAGATACCAAAGTCTGAGCGTGGTGTTAGTTAGCATCGGCAGCAATACCTTTCGTAATCCGCTGTAAGCCATGCACATTCTTTTAAGTAACGACGATGGCGTGCACGCCCTCGGCATCCGCTGCTTGCACGCAGCTCTGCAAGCAACCGAGCACCGCGTAACCATGATAGCCCCCGACCGCAACAACAGCGGCACCAGCTCGGCTATGACTCTACGGCATCCGCTGTACCCCACCAAGCTCGAAGAAGATCTGTATCAAGTTGACGGCACGCCCACCGACTGCGTGCATATCGCGCTCACTGGTTACTTGCCCGAGCTGCCCGATTGCGTCATATCGGGCATCAACCACGGCTCGAATATGGGCGACGACACCATCTATTCGGGCACGGTGGGCGCGGCAATCGAAGGCCGACACTTGGCAAAGCCAGCGCTGGCGATATCCCTGGTGGGCGAACGCCATTTTGAAACCGCAGCGCAAGTTACCCTCGATCTGCTGGCACAATTGGCCGATAAAAAACTCCCCCAACCGAGCGTGCTCAACGTCAACGTCCCCGACCTACCTTACTCCGAGCTCCGTGGTATTCGCAGCACCAGGCTTGGGCGGCGCGCACTAGGCAATAACGTCGACGTCGATTTCCACCCACGCGCGGCGCATTGCCTGTGGGTCGGCACCAGCGGCGCAGCCGTAGACGACGGCGAGGGCACCGACTTCCACGCCGTGCGCAACGGCTTTGTCTCGGTTACCCCCATCAACATGGACCTAACCGACCACAGCCAACTCCCAGCACTGCAATTCCTGCACGACAATTGGCTTTGACGGTTTAGTACCTTGCATATGATCGTCGAATGAATACCACTAAGGTTAAAGCTCCCAGGAATAGAAGCATTACTTTGTCAGATGACGACAGGAGTATCTACGTCGAGCGTTTGACTCAGCTTGATCGCCCAGCACAATTAGACGACATAGTAGGCAGAACTATCAACCAAGATATAAATGTTGCAGCTAGCTTTCTTCCCAGCGCGAGCGTAGATTTACTTATTATTGACCCGCCTTACAATCTTAATAAAAATTTCAATGGCGCGCAATTTGTTCGTAAAAGTCTCGATGATTACGAAAGCTACCTGGATAATTTCATCAGCGCTCTACTACCTACGCTGAAACCAACAGCTTCGATATATGTTTGTGGTGATTGGCAGTCCTCTACCGCCATACATAGAGTTTTGCAGAATTACTTTTTTGTCCGCAATAGAATAACCTGGGAAAGAGAAAAAGGTCGAGGCGCCAAAGCTAATTGGAAGAATTGCTCTGAGGACGTCTGGTTTTGTACAGTCAGTGCCAATTATACGTTCAATGTCGACGCTGTAATGATGAAAAGAAAAGTAATCGCCCCTTACAAAGATAGCATGGGTTTACCCAAAGACTGGCTTAATACCGAGGGTGGCAAATTCCGCATAACGCACCCAGCCAATCTATGGAACGATATATCAATACCTTTTTGGTCTATGCCGGAGAACACCGACCATCCGACGCAAAAGCCGGAAAAATTAATAGCCAAATTAATTCTTGCTTCTTCCAATGAAGGTGATATCGTATTCGACCCATTCTTAGGTAGTGGCACAACCTCTGTGGTCGCCAAAAAACTTAATAGAAGATATTTTGGCGTTGAGATGGATGAATATTATTGCTGCTTAGCCGAGAAGCGTTTGTCTTTAGTCAGCGCGGGCGACTCTATACAGGGTTATTCTGGAGGTTATTTCTGGGAGCGCAATACACTCGCCGATCAGATGCGCGTCAATGGCAATCACAAGCGCAGTACTGACACGGCAAGACAACGCACTCTATTTGACGGGGCGTCATTGTGAGGAGTAGTATTTTCTATACCAACTATCGGCAAGAGTTAGAGTTAAAAGTAAAAGAATTACTCAATAATAACAGTATTAATCTATCTGAGCAGACTGCTCAAAGTACCAGAGCTGTCGGTGACACTATCGAAGCTGTTATAGCCAGCGATTTTGCCAGTCTCATCGTTGATAAGTGTTCAGATTATCAAACCGGCTTTGCTCGTCGAGCTATGGCTGATCTGGCTTTCAAGGATCTTGATGGTTTTTACTACATAGTAGATGTCAAAACTCATAGAATTGAGACTAAATTCAGTATGCCCAATCTTACCTCTGTTGAGCGCTTGGCGAGGTTATACGAAGACGATGCCAACTACTTTGCCCTGCTACTCATTAAATACTCGATGTCGAAGACTACGCCTATAGTTTCGGATGTATGCTTCGTGCCTATTGAATTTATAGGATGGGATTGCCTCACGATCGGCGCTTTGGGGTGGGGACAAATACAGATAAAAGACTCGAATGTCATTAGTATAAATGATGGTTATTCCCGAAAGCGATGGATGCTCGAACTGTGCGATGCAATGTCGAGTTTCTATCCCAAGGAGATAGCAAAAATTTCTCAACGTTTAGATTACTTTGAGAAAGTGCGAAAGTTTTGGCAAGATAAACCCGAAGCCTAGGACCATGCCCACACCCATCTACCCACCCACTGCAGCGCAAGTTAAGTTGGTGCAGCAGCTCAGCCGGAGCATTAAGAACGCCAAAGTCTTGCAAGCCATGAGCACTGTGCCTCGGCATCGTTTCATCGCCAGCGGCTGGTCGGCACAAGCTTACGCCAACGCCCCGCTGCCCATAGGCTTTGGTCAGACCATATCGCAGCCCTTGGTGGTGGCGCGGATCACCGAGCTCGTACTGGATTATTTGCAGGTCAAGCCGCGCAAAACGCACAAAGTCCTGGAGATCGGCGCTGGTTGCGGCTACCAAGCGGCGATTTTGCAGCATTGCTTTCGCGAGGTTTACGCCATCGAGCGCGACGCTAATCTTTACCGGCGTACGCTCGAGAACTTAGACCGCCTCGGCTACGATCGCATCCGACTCTTACACAAAGACGGTATGCGCGGCCACGAGCAACGCGCGCCCTACGACGCGGTGATCTTCAGTTGCGCCCTCAATATCACCACCAGTAATTTTGCCGATGGTCTACGCCTCGTGCTCGCGCCCATCTTCGCGCAAATGGCGCGGCTATCGTGCCTGGTAGTACCTGCGGGCAGTCAACACGAGCAACGCTTGTGCTTTTTCGCCCGCCACCAACGGGATTGGGAATTGAGCTACGACCTGCCAGTGCGCTTCGTCGCCTGCACACCAGGAGTAGTTTCGGCTTAACATAATTAATGCGGCAGCCACCACCGCCAGAGTAGAATTGCAGCCCTTACTTTAAGATCATCCGAGCGCTCTGGCCTCGCCCAATGGACGTACTCAAACGCCAAACAGACTTTAACGACATCAAGCCCTACACCGACGCCGAGGTGCCCAAAGTGCTTCGGCGCCTGGTGCGCGATCCGAGGTTGCTTGATGTCTTGCTACGGCAACGCTTCCCGCGCTGGCCTAATTGGCTGTTGAACTTACTACACCCGCTCACCAGTTGGCAATTGCGCCGAGCCATCGCTGGCGTGCACAGCAAGCACGAATTTCAAGTCAAATTCATAGCCGCTGCCATCGACAGAATGCTGCTGAGCACCAAGACCAAATTTTCTTACTCCGGACTGGAAAACCTCGACCCCAAAGCCAACTACCTATTCGTCTCCAATCATCGCGACATAGCGATGGACCCAGCTTTCGCCAACTACGCGCTCTACCTCGACGGCTACACCCTGGCGCAAATCGGCTTTGGCGACAACCTGATACAAGAGCAATTCGCCACCGATTTGATCCGCATCAATGGCGGCTTCAAGGTCGAACGCAGCGCTGCCAGCATGAAAGACCGCGTGCGTGCAGCGCGACTACTATCGGTGTACATCAAGAACACCCTGCGCAGCGGCGAATCCATTTGGCTGGCGCAGAGCGAAGGCCGCGCCAAGGATGGCGTCGACCGCACCGAAGCCAGTCTCTTTACGATGTTCTACATCGCTTGGCGTCGGGAAATGGATTTTGGCTTTGCGATGCAGAAAATGCAGATCGTACCCTTATCGATCTCTTACCAATACGACCCTTGCGACCAATTGAAAGCTCGCGAGCTCCTCGCGCGCCAGCAGGAGGCCACTTATCAAAAGCAACCCGGCGAAGACTTACGCAGCCTGGCGCTCGGCATTAGCGGCTATAAGGGCAAGGTACATCTACACTTCGGCGAGCCCTTACGCGAGCATTTTGAAGATGCGGAAGAGGTCGCCCATTGGTGCAACCACCAGATAATAAAGAATTATCGCTTGCATCCTTCCAACTTCACTTGCTGGCGCTTGCTACGCGAGCAAAACCTCGACAGCGACGCAATGAAGGACACCATGCAGAACCTCGCGCTAGTCTTTGAAGTCGGCGAAGGCGATTTTTACGACGCCAAAATGCTGCAACGCCTCAACGACGCCGATCCCGAGCTCCGCCCGCTGATGATCGAGATGTACGCCAATCCGGTCCTAAGCTCTATCGAATACCTCGTTTAATTCTTCAATGGACTTCTTCCTATTCGACGAAAGCCCCAGCGGCAAAGGCGTGCCAGCCGCCAGCGCTCATTTGCACAGCCAGCGCGCCCTGCCTTCGCTGGGGAAGCAGCTACCATTTTTGCGCAAGATACACTCCTATTGGCAAGCCGAGGCACCCGAGCAATTCCGCGACAGCGTGCAAGTAGTTGGTTATGAAGAACATAAGTTGATATTACGTTGCGCCAGCGCCACCCAGGCCGCCGCGCTGCGTCGTCAAGGCGCGAACATTTGCGCGGGGCTCCGCGCGCGCCATAAAAACCTGCGCTATCTTAAAGCTCTCATAGTCCGCGCGCACCCGCACTATGTCGCTCCCGAAGCGCCGACGCCGCGCCCACCCATCAAGCTCAGCCCCGAGACCAAAGCCGTCGCCCGCGCTGCCAGCGCGCGCGCGCGTAGCCCGAACCTGCAGCGCGCCCTCGCGGCTTTTGCCGCTGATCGAGAAACCGAGCGCCCATGAGTTCTGACCTACACCAGCTCCGTGCTGCCATAAACGCCGTCGATGTCGACATCCTCGATTTACTCCAGCGCCGCGCCGCGCTCGCGCAGCAAGTTTTTGAATGTAAACAATCCCAAGGTGGAGCCGACAAAAGCTACCGCCCCGAGCGCGAAGCCGAAGTCTTAGACCTGGTGCTACAGCGCAAGCTCGAGCACCACGGCGATACAGGCTTGCAAGCCGAGCACCTCCGCGCCATTTATAGAGAGATAATCAGCGCCTGCTTGAGCTTGGAGCAGCAGATCAAAGTAGCTTACCTCGGTCCCGAGGGCACCTTCACCCAAGCCGCAGCCCTGAAAAACTTCGGCCATAGCTGCGTACTCACGCCCTTAGTATCGATACCGCAAATCTTTCGCGAAGTCAGCGCTGGCAAATTCAATTTCGGCGTCATCCCCGTGGAAAACTCCAACGAAGGCATGGTCAGCCTGAGCTTACGGTTGCTTGAGCAATCGGACTTGAAGATCATCGGCGAAGTCGTGCTGCCCATCCATCAGAATTTGCTCGCGCCCGCTGGCGTCGCCCTCGCCGACGTCCAGCGCGTTTACGCGCATCAGCAGTCCTTAGCGCAGTGCCAGAATTGGCTGAGTGCGCATATGCCTTGGGCGCAAACTTACGAAATGCCCTCCAACGCCGCAGCGGCTCAGGAAGTCGCTCGCCGCGCCGACAGCGCCGCGCTCGCCGCCGCCGTATGCTCGGAGCTTTACAGCCTGAGCATCCTGGCGTCCGATATCGAAGATAACAGCAACAACCTAACGCGCTTCGTCGTCATCGGCGATTACGCCCCAGCAGCCGGCGCCGAGGACAAAAGCTCCTTCGTCATGACCGCCGCCGACAACCAACCCGGCGCCCTTTACAAACTGCTGAAATGCTTTTACGACGAGCAGTTGGACATGACCCGACTGGAATCGCACCCCATGCCCAACAGCAGTTGGCAGTACAAATTTTTCATCGATTGCCGCGGTCATATCGACGACCCGCCGCTACAGCGTTGTTTCCGCGCCTTGCAGCAGCACAGCTCCTCCATCAAACACCTGGGCTCTTACCCAGCCGCACGCGGTTGATGACGGTCATGTTCAATAGAGTTCTAATCGCCGGCCTCGGCCTCATCGGCGGTTGCGTCGCGCGCGATCTAAGGCGTTTGCAACTGGCAGGCTCAATCGCCGCCTACGATAGCGACGCCGCGCAATTCGACGCCGCGCTCGCCGACGGCACCATAGACCTCGGTAGTGCCAGCGTCGAAGTCCTGGGCACGGACTACGATTTACTAATCCTAGCTACCCCCATTTCAGCCTCGCCCGAATTAGCACGCGACCTCGCTTCGGTATTAAGCAAGCAGGCGATAGTCATGGACGTCGGCTCCTGCAAGCGTCATTTCTTGCAGCGCGTGCACGAATTAGCACCAGAGCTCAGCGTAGTCGGCGCGCATCCGCTGGCTGGAGTCGAATTTAGCGGTTACGCCGCCGCGCGCGCGCAATTCTTTTCAGGTCAGCGCGTGGTAATCACCCCCGACGCCCAGAGCTCGCCGCAAGCAGTGTTGCGCGTCGCCAATATGTGGCGCGCGCTCGGCGCCGAGTTGCTGTTCATGAGCCCCGAGTGGCACGATGACATCCTCGCCAAAACCTCGCACCTGCCGCACCTACTGAGCTTTGCCCTCTACGAATCTTTGAGCGCCAGCCTTTCGAGCTCGGCACTACGCCTGTTCTCTGGCGGCGGCCTTCGCGACTTCACGCGCATCGCCGCCTCCGACACCAAGATGTGGAGCGACATCTTCCTGCTCAACAAAGATCAATTGCTGCAAGACCTGGGCGCGGTGCAAAACCTGCTCGCCGACTACAGAGCATTGATCAGCACTGGCGACCGCAGCGGCTTGACCGCCAAATTACGCCACGTGCGCTCGCAGCGTTCCTGGCTGAATAGCGCTGGCAGCCTTGATATGCTTTGCGCGCCAACTTCGAGCCTGCACGGCGAATGCCAAGTCCCAGGCGATAAATCGATCTCGCACCGCGCGCTGCTCTTCGCCGCTATCGCCGACGGCCGCAGCCATATCAGCGATATGCTCGAAGGCGAAGACAACCTCGCCACCCTGGGCGCGCTATCGGCTCTGGGAGTGCAAATGCTCTTCGCCGGCGATGGCAGCTTACAAGTCGACGGCGTCGGCTTGCGCGGTTTGCAGGCGGCGCAAGCCACCTTAGAGCTCGGCAATTCGGGCACGGCGGCACGGTTATTCTCGGGCTTGCTGGCAGCGCAGAATTTCACCAGCACGATCAGCGGCGACGAATCTTTGAATTCGCGACCGATGGCGCGGGTCTTCAAGCCCTTGCAAGCGATGGGCGCGCGGTTTCGCGCCAGCTCGGGCGACACCCTGCCCGCCGAGATCCTGCCCGCCGCGCAAGGCTTGCAAGGCATCGACTTTGCCATGGACATCCCCAGCGCGCAAGTCAAGTCGGCGGTGATGATCGCCAGCTTGTACGCGGAGGGCGAAAGTCAAATAACCGAGTGCGGCATAACCCGCGACCACACCGAGCGCATGCTGCGGAGCTTTGGCCACGAGGTCCAAGCCGAGGGCGGGCGTATTCGCATCGGCGCTGCTCGCAGCTTGCGCGCTTGCGAGTTGCGCGTCCCGGGCGACATCTCCTCGGCAGCCTTCGTGCTGGTCGCCGCCAGCATCAGCGCGGACGCCGAAGTGCTTATCAAAAGCGTCGGCGTCAACCCGACGCGCGACGGCGTCATCCGCATCTTGCGCGCCATGGGCGCCGACATTGAATTACTTAACGAACGCGCCTACGGCGCCGAACCGGTAGCCGATTTGCGCGTGCGCTCGGCGCCGCTGCAAGGCATCGCGGTGCCGCCAGAATGGGTGCCGCTGGCTATCGACGAATTTCCCGTGCTATTCGTAGCGGCGGCTTGCGCTCGCGGGCGCTTCGAGTTGCGCGCTGCCAGCGAACTCAAAGTCAAAGAAAGCGACCGCCTCGGCGGCATGGTGCGCGGTCTGCGCGTGCTCGGCGTCGAAGTCGAGCAACTACCCGATGGCTTGGTGATAATGGGCAACGCTGGCAGTGGTTTACAGGGCGGCAGAGTCGACAGCCTCGGCGACCACCGCCTGGCGATGGCGTTTGCCGTGGCAGCGTGCGCGGCGCAGGCGGAGATTAGCATAGCCAACGTCGCCAACATCCAGACCTCCTTCCCCGGCTTCAGCCGACTACTCAACGACCTCGGAGCTAGCCTAAGCGTTTTACCTATACCGAATTGAGACCTTTGCAAAAAGGCTCTTTTTGCCCCCAGCGTTGTTCGCAAATGCTCATTTACTATTGAATAAACTCCGCTTTGCTGCCTAGCTGGGAACAAACACTCCGTTTTTTGCACGCGGTCTCAAGTCATGCGAAACTCTAAAATTTTGAATTATTTTCATGCCCACCACCCGTATAAACGCATGAAAAAAAGCTAAATGCTAGTAAATTGCTATAAATATTTCTAATAGGGTAGAAAATTTTTGCGTTTCCGAACATAATTAGCAGTTATTGCGCTGTTCAGCCGTGCTCGGCTTTGATTATGAAAAATAAAGTGTTTAGAAACAAACTGCTGCCCTTGGCAATGCTCATGAGCTTGACTTTGTCGGGTTGCGCCTTGGTGCGCGATTGGGTTTTCACCCCCGAAGAGCTTGAGGAAGGCGCGCTCGTAGTCATCGAAGCCGAGCCCGAAGCCGCAGCAGATGAGGCTAGCGCCGCCGATACCAGCACAGCGGCAGCAGCCGAAGACGATAACTCCCTGGAAGGATTGGCTAACGACGGCAGCGGTCAATACAGCCGCGACGACGCGCTCTACGACCCCTTGGGCTACGGCGATAACTACATCCTGCGTGAAACCGGCGAGATTGTGCTGCAGCCGACAGTGCGCGAAGTCAGCATCGACACCTCGCAGATCGAGCGTTTGTTGTATCGCTCGGCGCAACACATAGAAGATTCGCGGCGCTTTTTTTACGCCAATCAGTACGAAGAAGCCCTGTTTGAAGTCAACGCCGCCTTAGAGCTGACGCCGCGGTCGGCGACGGCTTATTCCATCAAGGGCTCCATCGAATACAAGCGCGGTAACATCGCCCAGGCGCGCGCCTCGTGGTCGGTGGCTCTGCAACTGGATCCCTCTCTCAAGAACGTCGAGCAGATGCTCGCGTTGTTGGACGAATAGCCTCGCCTCGGTGAGGCTGCCCACTCAATAAAGTGAAAATCATGAGTATTTCTGCATTGATCTCTAAGTTAAAAGTCGGCTTGGTCGCCGGCTTGCTTGTCGCCACCAGCGCCTACGCCATAGTCGATAACGCCATCGACGAATTGCAGCTCGAGCGTATCACCGAAGAACGCTTGACGCGCGATCTGAGCGTGTTATTCGGGCACGATAGATTTGTCATATCCATCGATTTTGCCTTCCCCTCTGACGCCACGGTCGACTCCCCCGACCAGAGAACCATCCTCACAGAAACCATAGTGCGCCTGCCCGGCCTCCCCAATTCGCGCGAGGTCATCAATAGAGAAATACCCGTAGACACCACGCGCATCATCGGCTCCAACGATTTGGAACTACAGCGCTTTTTGCAAGAAAACGGCTTGTTTGGCGTGCAGCAGAGCGAAGTTCAGCGCAACACCGAGGTTACTCTGATCATCGATTTGAACGAGACCGCAGATAAAGAAGCCCAAGCGGTGGCTTTGATAGAGCGGCGCTTGCGCTTGAACCGCGAAGCCGGCGAGCAGGTCGACGTTATCCGCACTGCCTTCGGTCAGCCGCCAGTGCCCGAGGGCGACGATAACCTGCTCGAAGAAGGCGAGCCCTTACCCGAAGGCGAGGGTCTGCCTTTCGGCGAAGAAGTACCAGCGGCGGAATCGGAGTCGGTCTGGGAAAAGTACATGCCCGAGATCATGTTGGCGCTATTTTTGCTGATATGCGTCATCGCCTTTTTGTTCTTCATTTATGCCCTGCGTAAGATGCAAAACGACGCTGACGCCGCCTTGCAGCGCGAGTTAGCCGAGCAAGACGCCAAGGCTGTCGCCGCGAGCACTGCCGCTGCTGGGGGCGTTGCCGCAGACAATGAAGATTACCCCGAAGACATGATCAACGGCGAGAACAAAGAGATTAAGAGCCTCAAGCAAGAATTGATTTCCTTGGGTTTGGGTCATCCCAAGCTGATGCAAAACGAGGCGAAAAACCTATGGTCGGAGAACCAGCTTGGCGTGCTGTCGGCGCTGTCGGATGTCATGGGCAAGCCCATATTCCAGTCGGTATTCGGCGAGCTCAGCGGCGACGAGCGCCGTAAGCTTGATGAATACGCGGAGAGTAATTTGCTCACGCCCACGCAAAAACGCGCCTTCATCAAGAACGCCTATGATCGGATCGTCAACAACATCATGGACGCGCCCGAACGTAACAATAAGCGCGCCCAGGCCTTCCGCTTCCTTGATCGACTTAACGATTCGCAAGTGCTGTACTTGCTGAAAAATGAGAACGTCCGCGTCCGCGCCCTGGTGCTATCGCAGATGCCCGCCGAGCGTTCGGCGGTGCTCTTGCGGCAATTCCCCGAGGAAGACCGCGCCGAAATCACTTACGAATTGGTGCAATTCGAAACCTTCCCGATCAACACCTTCCGCGACATCGCCGAGAACCTGTCGCGCAAAGCCGCCTCGGTGCCGAGCTTCAAGAATGTCCTCACCAACGGCGTCAACATTCTTATCGATATGTTGGACAACATGAACATGGCAGAGCAAGAAGTAATACTCGGCCAGTTGCAAGCTCAAGACCCCGACTTGTACGCCCGCTTGCGCGAGAACTACTACTCCTTCTCCGACATCACTTACACGCCGATGCGCATCCTCTCGGAGTTGCTACCGTCTATTGAGCCAGCAGTGCTAGCGCAGGCGTTGATCAACGCGGCGCCCGAAGTTAGCGAGCGGGTCATGGAAGCCTTGCCCGAACGCATGGCGCGTTCGCTCGCCGAGGAGATCGAGTTTATGAGCGACAAATCGCGTCCCGAAGACATCGAAGAATCGCGCAAAACTCTTATCAAGCGCTTACGTCTGATGCTGAAAGCCGGCCGCTTCACCATGAAAGAGATCGCCGACGAGCAGATGCAGGACGACGATGGCGGCGATTACGATTACGACGACGAATCCTACGGCTAGAGCCCGCAGCGCTAGCTTATAACTAGCGCTGCCCTAACCCCACCAATCCATCACCATGAAAAAACGCAACATAGGTAGTAGCGACCTCAACGTATCGATCATCTGCCTTGGCAGCATGACTTGGGGCGAACAAAACACCGAGCAGGAAGCCTTCGAGCAGCTCGACTACGCGCTGGACCATGACGTCAACTTCAT
The DNA here is from genome assembly GCA_965229495.1 of Gammaproteobacteria bacterium. Classification (GTDB taxonomy): domain Bacteria; phylum Pseudomonadota; class Gammaproteobacteria; order CBDBNL01. The sequence continues at coordinate 1,160,879 of OZ245880.1, read as the reverse complement.
CGACACCGCCGAGATCTACTCGGTACCACCGCGCGCTGCCACTTATGGCCACACCGAAACCATGATCGGCAACTGGCTGCATAAGAGCAAAAAACGCGATAAGGTCATCATCGCCAGCAAAATAGCTGGCGCTCGCACCTCCTGGATTCGCGACGGTGCTGGCTTTGTCCGCAAAGACTTACAAGCCGCCATTGATGGTTCCTTGCAGCGCCTGCAAACCGACGTGATTGATCTGTATCAGTTGCACTGGCCGCAGCGCCGAGTACAACTCTGGGGCAAGCAAAACTACGACGAGAACCTCTTCGAGAGCGGCGACGTCGAGCAAATGGCAGACTTCTACCGGGCTCTGGGCGAAGCGCAGCAGTCGGGCAAAATTCGCTACATCGGTCTATCCAATGAAACCTCTTGGGGCTTGATGACCTACCAAAGGCTCGCCGACAAGCTGCAGCTACCGCGTATCGTCTCGACGCAAAACGCCTACTCGCTGATTCGGCGCGAATACGAAGTCGGTCTCTCCGAGATATCGATGCAGGAGAACATCGGCTTGCTCGCCTATTCCCCGCTCGCTGGCGGTATGCTCAGCGGCAAATACGCCCCCGGTCAATCGCCGGCGAACTCGCGCTTCGCGCTCTATCCGGAAATGATGGGCTATTACAACAACTCCAAGAGCTTCGCCGCCGTCGCCGCGTACAGCAAAATAGCCCAGGACTTAGGTCTAACGCTCACTGAGCTCAGCCTTGCTTACGTCAACAACCGCCCTTTCGTGCACTCCAACATCATCGGCGCCACCACCATGGCGCAGCTCAAAGAAAACATCGGCTCCGCTAGCATCGACTTGAGCCTCGAGGTCATGGAAGCCATCGACAAAGTCCACGTGGAGTACCCCAACCCAGGCAACTTCTAAGCCCTTTACCGCTTAGACAGAACTAGAGTCCGGCACCGGTCTCGTAAAATAACTCCTACTCTGCAACTGCTTGCCGTTGAGCAAATAGCTGATAAGCTGTCGGCATAGTTGCTTGGCGACCTGGCGCGTCTCTGGCTTAGCAAAGTCAAAATCGCGCACTTGCAGCAACGTCTCCGCTGGCCAAACGCCGCTGGCGCCAGCAGAGCCCACGACAAAGCCGCGCTGGTAAGCAAAGCGATAGTGCAGCCCAGACCGTAACTCGGCGCCGCTGTCAGCCTCGAACCACCCAGGCCCGTAACCGAGGTTGTGCAGTAAGCTGAGCTCGAAGCGTCTTAGACTCACCTCCAACTCCTGGCCACTCGCCAACTCGGCGAGCGCGCGCTGATAGGCGCTAAAAACCTGCGCTTGCACCAGCATCGGTTGTATAAGTCGGTACAACAATTCGTTGGCGTAATGCGCGCTATAGAGATAATCCCCAGCCAGCCAGGGCGCGCATTCGACCAGCTCGCAGCTCTTCAAGCGCAGCAAATCGCCCTTGCCGTACCAATCGAATTGCAGCAGCGTGAACGCCGAATAATTGCCGTGCGCCACGCGTCGTGGCCGCCGCGCGCCACGGGCAATCGCGCGCACCATACCGAAATCGCGCGTGAACAAACTCAGCAGCAAACTACTCTCGGAGAAAGGCTGCTGATGGATTATGTAACCGATGGTCGGGAGCACTGGCGCTTGACCCTTATTAAAATAATCATTTTATATCTTCGTCCCAACCCCACCACACCATGCAGACCAAATCCATACTCTATCTTGCCCTCCTATTAGCGCTCGCTGCCGCTGCTTACGCCGCTTACGCGTTCTGGCCGCGCTTCCAGCCACCACCCGATTTCAGCCAATACCCCGCTGGCGCCGAGCGCAAGCAGCAGTTCTTCGCCTTCATGCTCCCGCTGGTCGAAAGCGAAAACGCCGCGCTCCTGGAGCAACGCGCTTGGTTGCAGCAGTTAGCGGACGATGGCTACGAGCTCGGTTGGCTACAGCGCTGGCGCTTGCAGAGATTAGCGCCCAACTACAAATTACAACTGGATGGCAACAGCAGCACGGCCGTAATCGACGAATTGCTACTGAGAGTCAACACCATCCCCACCAGCCTGGCGCTGGCGCAAGCCGCCAAAGAATCCGGCTGGGGCACCTCGCGCTTTGCCCGCGAAGGCAATAACTTCTTTGGCGAATGGTGCTTCAAAGCCGGTTGCGGCTTGGTGCCATTGCAGCGCGATAGCGGCAGCAGCCACGAAGTCGCCAAATTTGCCAATGCGCGCACCAGCGTCCGCGGTTACTTATTGAACCTGAATCGGCACTATCGTTACGAGCAATTGCGCCAGGCGCGCGCGCAAATCCAAGCCCAAGGCCGCGACGCCAGCGGCAGCGAACTCGCCGCCTTCCTCGGCGCTTACTCCGAGCAAGGCGACGCCTACATCGAATCTCTGCAACAAATAATCCGAGTCAATGATCTGGAAAACATCTCTTTGTAGCCGCGCCGCCGCGCTGCTGACGCTAGCCCTCCTGCCCGCTTGGTCAGTTGCCGCCGAGCAACCGAGCGCGGTCGTCCTCGTCTACCACCACGTCGCCGAAGACACCCCAGCCTCGACCTCGGTCAGCCCCGCAGTTTTCCAGCAGCACCTTGACTACCTGCACGAACGCGACTACCAGGTATTGCCGCTCGAGCAAATAGTCGCAGCGTTGGTGAATCGTAGCCAGCTTCCCGAGCGCGCCGTCGCCATCACCTTCGACGACGCCGCGCGCTCGATCTACTCTGAAGCCTGGCCACGCCTGCGCGCGCGCGGCTGGCACTTCACCATCTTCGCCAACACCAACTACATCGACCGCAACTACGGCAACTACTTGAGCTGGGAGCAATTGCGCGAGCTCGAAGCCAACGGCGCCAGCATCGCCAACCACGGCGCCGAGCACGATCATCTCGTGCGTCGGCGCTCGGGCGAGAGCGAGCAGCAGTGGGCGGAGCGCGTCCGCGCCGACATCCAGCAAGCGCAACAGCGCTTGGCAGCCGAACTCGCTCGGCCCTTGGACTACTTCGCTTACCCTTATGGAGAGTTCGACGCCGACGTTGAAGCCATAGTCGAAAGCATCGGCATAGTCGCCTTCGGCCAGCAGTCCGGCGCCGTAGGTCCTTATTCTGACCTCCAGCAATTGCCGCGCTTTCCCATGGCAGCGAGTTACGCCGAACTCGGCTCCTTCGCCGAGAAAGTCCGCACTCGAGCCTTACCCGTAGTCGAAGTGCTCGAACCCCATAGCCGCGTCCTCGGCGCTGGCGCCGCTGCCCCCAAGCTGCGTCTGCGCCTTGCCGAAGGCAACTACCAGCGCCAGCAACTGCGCTGCTACCTCGCCGGTCAAGAGCCGCCCAGCCTCGCTTGGCAGCAAAACCTCCTCAGCATCCAAGCGCAGCAGCCACTACGTAGCGGCCGCAGCAAATTTAACTGCACCGCCCCCGCCCTCGACGCCAACGGCGTCTTCTACTGGTACAGCTACCTCTGGCTACAAAAACGCCCCAACAACCACTGGTACTCCGAGTAATCCCTGGGAGCGCGGGCGCATAAGCGCTAACCTAGCCATGCCACCCTCCTATCATGGCTAATCTGTCCATTTGAGACCTTCGTCGTCGAGTCGGCTCGCGTAATTGCAATGATATTTGCCGCCACTGTTGAAAGCAGTCTCTTAAGCTGATATACGGATTAATTGTGCGATTGAATAAATACAATAAAAAAGAGAACTCACGCCAATGGCAGCGTTGCCGCTTTGACTTGCGGTAGCGGGTAGCCCCAGGGGGAAAAACTATCAGCAGCGATAGTAAAGGCTTGAATTAGAAAAGCTACCAAAAGCTTACCCATAATCCACGCTCGCGCTGTAGTTGGATCGTATTTTTTCAAGTGACCTAGAGCTAAGAGACTTTTAAGGCGCTTGAATACAAGTTCGACTTGCCAGCGCCCACGATAGAGCTCTAAGACATCATGAGCGCTGTAGTCGCTGCCTAATGTTGTAAATATGAATATGTAGTCAGCACTCTCCAGAGTCTTCTCTTGTATTTGTTGCTTCTTACTCGTGGCGCGCTTTATGGCTTTATATCGAGCTAGTTTAGCTGCTTGCTCACTCTTTCTTATCGCGCAAATACGACCGGAAATAACGCCAGAATTTGTTCGTACTTCAACTGGCCAATCGCCAGCTTCGGCGCCTTGCAAGCTGCGCAATTTACCAAATAAATCAAAACGTTGATCTGTTGAACCTTTTTCCCATAAAGGTAGCTGCTGCCAATTTAAGCGAACCAGAATATTTGCGCCACTATTAACTACGTGCTCGACATCACCAACACGGGCATAACAACGATCCGCTATGACCAACTCATCAGGATTAAAGGTGAAGTGCTTTGTACTTTCGCCCTCTTTCGGAGAAGTTACGTGGACTTCATCACAAGCTAACTCTGGTAATTGTATAGCATAGTGAATTCGCCAAGTCGTACCCGTAGCACCAGGCTCCGCGAGCATAGTACCATCAATTATGCGGATTTTTAACTTTGCTTTTTTAAGGGTGCAAGGTTGCTTACTAATCCAAGTGCTCATTAACTCTTTCGCCATCCATTGCAACCATCGACCAGATGTACGCAGCCGTTTAAGTAAAGCTACGTCCGAAACATCGACTAAATTTGCCTGTCGAGCACGAACTACTGTTTCACGCAGAGAGCAACCACTACCAAGATGTATCAATAAAGTGCGCAACAAAACTTCCGGCGAGGCAAATCTCGTACGGCGTTGCATCGCCCCTAGATTTTTTGCCTGCTCTTGCCAATCTGGCGGTAAAAAGCATTGCAATGCTTCCCAGTCCGTCGCACTATCTAATAATTTTTCTGAAACTGCACTAGGCAATTTATTCAACTTGTCGCTTGTCATAATATCAAAACTACCAAGTAAAAATAGTAGTTTAACATATTTTCTAGATAATGTTAGCGCTTATGTCCTGGAGCTCCCACCGTCTCGCCCACCTTTCAAACAATTAGCCAATGGCTTCACCTATTTTCAATTATCCATTCACCCACCACCTCAAAAACTCCGAGGCTTAAAATCTTCAGCATTAGTCAAGTATGCCGAGCTACCCACAGCTTTTATGGTGAATAAACCGCGCTTGGTGGCGAGTTCAGCGCTGCCAGCATCGGCGCGGATATAAGCCACTGCACCATAGACCTTTTCGCCAGCGTATTGACGCATCCAGAGCTTGAGCACTTTTAATTTATCCTCGAATACCTTTATGTCTTCCGGCCGCAGCGTAGTCTTAACCTCAATAGCCACTATCTCATCGCCATTAATAGCCAGTATATCAATCTCCTGCTTTTTGCCATCGTAGAAGCCCACGCTGCGCTGATTAGTCTGCTCAACCTTGATACCACGCTCGTTCAAGATCTGAACTACCTTACCATCCACCAGAGCCTCGACCAGCTTACCCCACTGACTGGTAAAGAGCTCATCCAGCTTATTGATGCGCCGACGCGAGTCTCTAAGAGTCTTCGCCAATTCATCCCTACGTTTAGCCTCTTCAGCCTTGCGTTCTTCCTCGCGCCTTGCCGCCGCAGCTGCCTCTGCGATTCTGCGCTGTTCTTCGCGCTTCGCCATATCGTCCAGCCTTTCGCCTAGCTGTTGTATCGCCTCGGCGTTGCGTTGTGTCAAAAGGTATACGGATTCAAAGCTCGGTTTATCGATAACGTCGGTCATGACTTGCGTTGCTAATAGTCTGTCTGGGGTAGATACTATAACTGCTCTTTCGCGACGGCGCGCAATAAACGCTGGTGTTGGAGTTAGCAAAGGCCCCCTGGGGGGCGCCTCCTAACCACCTGCTCACACAAGCACCTATCATCAAACCACAGATGCACACAGATAAACACAGATGGGTTCAGTGCAGGCAACAGACCCTCGAACCAGGCTCCATCCAATATCTGTGTCCATCTGTGTTAATCCGTGGTTAAATAACCACAGCACCTCATCTTAGTCCCAGCATCCTGGAGCTCCCACCGTCTCGCCCACCTTTCAAACAATTAGCCAATGGCTTCACCTATTTTCAATTATCCATTCACCCACCACCTCAAAAACTCCGAGGCTTAAAATCTTCAGCATTAGTCAAGTATGCCGAGCTACCCACAGCTTTTATGGTGAACAAACCGCGCTTGGTGGCGAGTTCAGCGCTGCCAGCATCGGCGCGGATATAAGCCACCGCACCATAGACCTTTTCGCCAGCGTATTGGCGCATCCAGAGCTTGAGCACTTTTAATTTATCCTCGAATACCTTTATGTCTTCCGGTCGCAGCGTAGTCTTAACCTCAATAGCCACTATCTCATCGCCATTGATAGCCAGTATATCAATCTCTTGCTTTTTACCATCATAGAAACCCACGCTGCGCTGGTTAGTTTGCTCAACCTTGATACCACGCTCGTTCAAGATCTGAACCACCTTACCATCCACCAAAGCCTCGACCAGCTTACCCCACTGGCTGGTAAAGAGCTCATCCAGCTTATTGATGCGCCGACGCGAGTCTCTAAGAGTCTTCGCCAATTCATCCCTACGCTTAGCCTCTTCATCCTTACGTTCTTCCTCGCGTTTAGCTTCCTCTACCTTGCGCTGTTCCTCGCGCCTTGCCGCCGCAGCCGCCTCTGCGATTCTGCGCTGTTCTTCGCGATGGGCGCGCTCTTCCTCGCGCTTCGCCATATCGTCCAGCCTTTCGCCTAGCTGTTGTATCGCCTCGGCGTTGCGTTGTGTCAAAAGGTACACGGATTCAAAGCTTGGTTTATCGATAACGTCGGTCATGACTTGCGTTGCTAATAGTCTATCTGAGGTAGATACTATAACTGCTCTTTCGCGACGGCGAGCAATAAACGCTGGTGTTAGCAAAGCACCCCTGAGAGCTCGCCTCCTCACCGCCTGCTCACATAAGCACCTACCATCAAACCACAGATGCACACAGATAAATACAGATAGGTTCAGTGCCGCAACAGACTTTCTCCTAATCCACGAAGTTGCTAAGGCTGAGGCCGAGGAGGCGGACTTTGAGTTGTTGGGCTTGGGTGCTGGCGAGGAGTTGGGGGAGTGTCTGGTGTATGTGCTCCAGGGTGGTGTAGCCGCCGTCCAGGCTTTGCGAGCGGGTTACGGTGCGGAAGTTGGCGTAGCGCGCTTTGAGGGTTAGGGTGCGGGCGATTTTGTTGCGCTGCTGACACCAGGTGTGTATTTCCTGGGCGTAGGCTTGGAGGTGAACGAGCATTTGCTGCTTGGAGGCGATGTCGTTGCTGAAGGTTTGTTCGCGCCCAACGGACTTACGCACGCGCGAGGTTTGCACCGGGCGGTGGTCGACGCCGCGCGCGAGCTGCAGGTAAAAATCGGCGCTTTTATGAAAGCGCGCGCGCAGGGTCTCAAGGTCGTGCTGCAGCAGGTCGCTGCCGGTGCGAATGCCTAGCTGGTGCATTTTGCCCTCGGTAACTTTGCCGACGCCCCAGAATTTGCCGATGGCGAGTTCGGCGGCGAATTGGGCGCCACGCTCGGGGGTGATGACGGTTATGCCATCGGGCTTCTGGCAATCCGAGGCGACTTTGGCGAGGAATTTATTGTAGGAGACGCCGGCGGAGGCGGTGAGCTGGAGTTCGCTACGGATGCGTGCGCGTATCTCCTCCGCCATAAGGGTGGCAGAGCCGCGGCAGAGCGAGCTGGCACTGACGTCGAGGTAGGCTTCGTCGAGCGACATGGGTTCGATGACGCTGGTGTAGTCGGCAAAGATGGCGCGGATGCGCCGCGAGACTTCTCTATAGGCTTCCATCCGCGGGCGCACTACCAAGGCTTGCGGGCACAGACGCAAGGCGGTGCGCGTGGGCATCGCCGAGCGCACGCCGTAGGGTCGAGCTTCGTAGCTGGCGGTGGCAACAACGCCGCGCTCGTTGGGTCGACCGCCGACGATAACCGGCTTGCCGCGCAAGCTGGGGTTGTCGCGCTGCTCGACCGAGGCGAAGAAGGCGTCCATGTCGATATGGATGATTTTGCGCATGGCTTTAGTCGCTATGATTGACACTTAACATTTTCTTAACATTTGTAGCTAGAGTGTTAGGCTTTGCTTATGAGCCATTTTGCCCAATGGATTTGAACAAGCTGAATCGGAGGAGATTGCTGCGCGATAAGCTGGCGCGCTGGGTGGTGAGCACGGGTGGGCTAGGGCTGATTTTGCTGGTGTCGCTGATTTTCTTCTATTTGCTCTCCGAGGTTTTGCCATTATTCCGCTCGGCGCAACTGAGCTTGGAGCGCACTTTCACAGCCGCCGAGCTCAAGCGCGGGCAGCATAGCGCGGCGGCGCCGCTGCTGCTGCGGCTGGACGCGCAACACGAGGTTATGCTGCTGGTGGAGACCGATGGTAGCATTAATTTCCAGCAGTTGGACGGCAGCGCCAGCTCAAGTCAAGCGAGCGCGGTCGGCGCGCCGGTGGCTTTGAGCACCGACGACGGCGCCAACGGTCTCTTTGCTTTGGCGAACGCGCGCGGTTTGCTGGAGCTTTGGCGCTATCAATTTATCGACGATTTCAGCAGCGGCCAGCGTCGGATCCGCCCCGAGCTTATGCGGCCTTACGGCGAGGCTATAGACCTGGGCTTGCGCGGCGAATTGCTCGATTTTAGCATCCGCGAGTTTCAAGATAGCTTGCTGGTGGCGACTATCGATAGCTTGGACGGCTTGCGCTTGGCGCGCTTGGAGCGCCACAGCAATATGTTGACTGGCGCGGTGACCGTGTCGGCGAACGAGCTGACGGTGCCACAATCGGGGGTCATCCCTGAGCGCGTTACCATCAACGCCAACCAACGCTGGCTATTCACCAATAGCGGCGAAGAGCTGCAGGTCTACGCTATCGAGGGCGATTTCGTGCGCGCGCATAGCCAGCGGCGCTTGGAAGGGATGTACTCCTGGCATTGGCTGCTGGGGCAGAATTCGCTTTTGATTAGCACCGAGCGAGGGGTCGAGCAGTGGGTGATGGCCAACCGTGGGCCGGAGCAGGGCTTTGTGTTCACCAAGATTCGGAGCTTGTCGACTCGGGAAGATTGGTCTAATTCGACGCGGCTGCTGCCCGCGCAGCGCTCGAAGAGTTTTGTGCTGCAAGACGGCGCTGAGTTGGCTTGGCTGAATGCGACGGCGGAGAAGATTTCTCTGCAGACCAGCTTGCCGTCTTTGGCGGGTACGGTGCTGGCGGCGAGCCTGGCGCCGCGCGACGACGCGCTGTTCATTATGGGCGCCGAGCGTTCGTGGCTGTACAAGATCGATAACCCCTATCCCGAGGTGTCGTTGAGAGTGCTCTGGAGTAAGGTCTGGTACGAGGACTATTCCGAGCCCAAGTACATCTGGCAATCGAGCTCGGCCTCCGATGATTTCGAGCCCAAGCTGAGCTTGGCGCCGCTGAGCTACGGCACTCTGAAATCGGCTTTTTACGCGATGCTGATCGCGGCGCCGCTGGCGATTTTGGCGGCTATCTACACTTCCTATTTCATGGCGCCAGCGCTGCGGCGCAAGATCAAGCCGGCTATCGAGATGATGGAGGCGGTGCCGACGGTGATTCTTGGTTTTGTCGCTGGGCTATTCCTGGCGCCTTTCGTCGAGAACAACCTCGGCGCCATCCTGCTGCTGACTTTGACCACGCCCATCGCTATTGTGCTCATCGGTTACGGCTCCAATTGGCTGCCGGCGGCTTGGCGCTACAAGTTCAACGACGGTTGGCACGTGCTGTTTATGGTGCCGATGTTGCTGCTATTCACGGTGTTGATTTTTCAGATTAGCCCGATGCTGGAGCAGGCTATGCTCGGCACCAGCGCGCGCTATTGGGTGAGCAACGAGCTCGGTATCGATTACAACCAGCGCAACGCGCTGGTGGTGGGCATCGCGATGGGCTTTGCCGTTATCCCGAGTATATTTTCTGTGGCCGAGGACGCGCTGTTTGGCGTGCCGTCGCATCTGAGCCAGGGTTCGCTGGCGCTGGGGGCTAATATCTGGCAGACCCTGGTGTTCGTGGTGTTGCCGACGGCGAGCCCAGGGATATTCTCGGCGCTATCTATAGGCTTTGGCCGCGCGGTCGGCGAGACCATGATCGTGCTGATGGCGACCGGCAACACGCCGATTATGGACGCCAATATCTTCAACGGGATGCGCACGCTTTCCGCCAATATCGCGGTGGAGATTCCGGAATCGGTGGTCGGGAGTACGCATTTCCGCGTGTTGTTTTTATCGGGCTTGATTTTGTTCGCCTTTACTTTTGTCTTGAATACGGTGGCAGAGTTTGTGCGGCAGAATTTGCGTAAGAAATACGGGTCGCTGTAGTGAACGCTATGACCGAGAACGCTGCTAGCGGCGCCAAGCCGTCTTTCAAAAGCTGGTCGCGCGCTGGCGGCTCGGGGATTTGGCTGACGGCTGGCGCTATAGCGATTTGCTTGCTGCTGGTGGCGTGGTTGATCGGCATGATCGCCGTCAACGGCTTGATGAGCTTCTACCCGCGCAACGTGATCCAAGCGCAAATCGGCGACGAGTTCGTGGCCGGTGAGATAGTAGATAGAGCTAGCGTCGATAAGGAGCTGCTGCTGGCGGCGGGAGTGCCGCTGGCAGAGGACGCGCCCGAGCAGATGGAGCGCTGGCTGCTGAAGGTCGGCAACCGTGATGTTTATGGCAGCGATTTCCGCTGGGTGCTACGGCAGCAATTGCAGGATATTAGCAGACCTAAGCAGTTGTACCGCATCGAGCGTATGGAATGGGGCAATATGTACGGCGAGATTGTCGGCATCTATAGTCGGGACGAAGAGGTGGCGCGGCTGGTGGAAGGCGCGAGCGCCGCCGAGCACGCGGCGCTGCGCGCCGAGCTGGAGCCGATGCTCGAGCGCGTTAGCGAATTACGCCAGCGTAAATACCAGTTAGAGAAAAGCGATATCGGCGCTATCAATTATCAGATAGAGCAATTGCGCTTGGAGCAGCGCGGGTTGGAGCTGGAGGGCGAATTTGACGCTGAGGCCGAGCGGCTGCTGCAGGAACAACGCGCGTTGTTGGACGAACAATTCAGCGAGCTCTCGGCGTTGCTGAGCGCGCTGCAGGCGTCTTTGCACCGCGATAGTATTCGTGTGCGTATTGCTGGCGGTGCGGAGGTAGAGCTCAATATGGCAGAGGTTACGCGGGTGCTGCAACCGAACTCGGCGAATGCGCTGCAAAAGGCGGTGTTCTACTTAGGCAAGGTGCGCGAGTTTTTGCTCGAAGACCCGCGTGAGGCTAATACCGAGGGCGGGGTGTTCCCGGCTATTTTCGGCACGGTGCTGATGGTGATCCTGATGTCGGTGCTGGTTACGCCGCTGGGGGTGATCGCGGCGGTGTATTTGCGCGAGTACGCTCGGCAGAACGCCATTACTCGGCTGGTGCGTATTAGCGTCAATAACCTGGCGGGTGTGCCGTCGATAGTCTACGGGATGTTTGGCTTAGGATTTTTTGTCTACTCAATAGGCGGCAATATCGATAGTTTGTTTTACCCAGAGTCTTTGCCAGCGCCGACTTTTGGCGCAGGGGGCATTTTGTGGTCTTCGTTGACTTTGGCGCTGCTGACGATGCCGGTGGTGATCGTAGCTACCGAGGAGGGGCTGACGCGTATACCGAAATCAATCCGTGAGGGCTCGCTGGCGTTGGGCGCGACCCAAGCTGAGACCCTGTGGCGCGTGGTGCTGCCGATGTCGTCGCCAGCTTTGATGACCGGCTTGGTGCTGGCGATCGCGCGCGCTGCGGGTGAGGTGGCGCCGCTGATGCTGGTCGGGGCGGTGAAACTAGCGCCGTCGCTAGCGCTGGATGGCAACGCGCCTTTTTTGCACCTGGAGCGCAAGTTCATGCACTTGGGCTTCCACATCTACGATGTCGGTTTTCAAAGCCCCAATGTCGAGGCGGCACGGCCGCTGGTTTACGCCACAGCTCTGCTGCTGATAGTGATAATTATGGTTTTGAATCTAGCCGCTGTCGCCCTACGCAATTCGCTGCGCGAGAAGTATAAATCTTTAGAAAGTTAGCAATGGAACAGACCCTCAGACCAGTCAGTGGCTCTTTTAACCAGCCGCAGCAACCGATAGCCGAGCTGCCGATATGCTTGCAAATCAAAGATTTGAGCCTGTACTACGGCGATAAGCAAGCGCTCAATGCGGTTACCATGCCAGTGCCGAAGAACAAAGTAACGGCTTTTATCGGCCCCTCCGGTTGTGGCAAATCGACCCTGTTGCGCTGCTTTAACCGCATGAACGACTTGGTCGACAGTTGCCGCATCGAAGGCGATATTAGCTTCGAGGGGCGCAATTTGCTCGCCCAAGATTGGGAAGTCTCGGAGATTCGGCGGCTTATCGGCATGGTCTTCCAAAAGCCGAATCCGTTCCCGAAGAGCATTTTTGACAACGTCGCCTACGGTTTGAAGATTCTCGGGGTGAGCAATAAGCGCGAGCTCGGCGAGCAAGTCGAATGGGCGCTGCGTTCTTCGGCGCTGTTCGACGAAGTCAAAGACCGTCTGCACGATTCGGCTCTGAGCCTATCGGGTGGTCAGCAGCAGCGCCTGGTGATCGCGCGCGCGTTGGCGATAAAACCCAAAGTGCTGTTGCTCGACGAGCCGACCTCGGCGCTAGACCCGATATCGACGTTAAAAGTCGAGGAGCTGATTCAGCAACTCAAGCAGGATTACACTATCTTGATCGTTACCCACAATATGCAGCAAGCGGCGCGCGTTTCCGAATTCACCGCTTTTATGTACATGGGCAATCTAGTCGAGCACGACTACACCGAGAATATCTTCCATAATCCGCAAAAAGAGCAGACCGAGCATTACGTTACGGGGCGCTTTGGCTGATATAAACACACTGAACTAACATGGAAACTGGCAAACACATATCGCGCCAATTCGACCGCGAATTGAGCATCATCAAGGATCAATTGGTGCACATGGGTGGGCTGATTGAGGAGAGCGTCGCGCTAATCGCCAGCGGCGTCAGCACGCTAAAAATGGAAAACACCGAGAAATTCCGCGATATCGAAAGCGAGCTCAACGCCCTCGAAGTATCCATAGACCAGGAATGCTCGCGCGTGTTAGCTCTGCGCCATCCAAACGCCAGCGACCTCCGCTTTATCATCGCCGCCAGCAAAATAGCCTCCGAGCTCGAGGGCATTGGCGACGAGCTCAAAAAGCTGGTCAAGAATAGCCAGCGCATCATCGACAAAGACAGCGAGCCGGAATTGCTGTACTCGGTGCGCGAAGTCTTGAGCCGAGTGCAAAAAACCCTGCGCACTGTCTTGAACGCCTTTGCCCGCAATAGCTCGAAAGCGGCGTTGACCGTTATCGAAGACGATAGAGAGTTAGACCTGGCGTGCAAAAGCGCGCTGCGCGTTTACGTAACCAGAATGGTCGAAGAGCCGCGTAGCATCAACCAAAACTTCGAGCCCATCTGGATGATCCGCTCGCTGGAGCGCATCGGCAAGCACGCGCGCCAATGCGCCATGCACATCATCTACCTCGCCGAGGGCAAAGACCTCCGCCATTCTCGCTTGGAACATATCAAGAAAGAATTGCTCTGAGGGTCGGCTGCTAACATGGCACGCACAAGATCATCCTACACCTTAGAAGTTGTCGAGCTTGCGTACTTAGCCCAGCACATCGTCCGCGTAACTTTTGCTACTGCAGCGGGTGGCTTTACTAAGGATGACGAGGGTGGCTACCTAAAGCTCGAATTTGCCCAAGCCGATGGCGATGCTAAGCGGCGATCTTTTACCATCCGCTCGGTAGCTGGAGATGGCGAGCATCTAGTCATAGACTTTGTCAACCACGGCGACATCGGCTACGCCTCGGCGTGGGCGAACCAAGTGCAAGTCGGGCAAAGGCTGGGCGCCTTCGGACCAGGCCCCGCGCGCTTGTTTGCTCCTGGCACCAAGTCGTGCATCCTGGTCGGCGACGCCACCTCGCTACCAGCTATCGACGTCGCGCTGTCGCGCCTGGACCCAGGCGCTCAAGGTTATTGCTTGCTGCACATCCGCAATGCCGATGAGGTGCAAGCACTGCAAAACCCCGAGGGAGTCAGCATCCACTACATCGTCGAACCCGAGCAACGGCTTGCTCGCACCAAGACTCTAGAAAAACTAGCAAGCTTGCCACTACAAGGCCACGAATTCGCCGCCTGGGTAGCAGGTGAATTCGACCTTGCACTACAAGCGCGCAAATACCTGCAAGCGCACGCCACCATAACCTCCAGCTACTTCAGCAGCTACTGGAAGGTCAACGCCAGCGACGACGACAACAAAAAGGCGAAGAAGGCGGAAGGTGGGTTTAGTTGAGTGGCGCTCTAAGCCGATAGCATTACGATGGACAAGCTCATAGACCACCTCTTTAGCCTCGGCATTCCAGGCTTTTTCCTCGCCCTAGCGCTGCTTTACGAACTGGCAATCAGCCTAAAACTGAAGTTTGGCCGTAGCTGGTTATACAAAGAAATCCGCGATAACCTGCAAAACCCAGCAGCGCGGGAGCTGCTGATGCACGATTTACGTGCGCGACCTAGTTCGGCTAACATTAAGTATGTGAGCTTTTTGCTCAATTCGCATAACTGGTTGAGCCGTTATTTGGATAGTATCCGCAGCAAAGAACCACAGGGTTATAGTTTCTTCAGTAGCCAATACTTCATTTACCCTGTTCCGCTTCGTTGGCAGCAGGGTGTTCACCCACGTTTTTGGTATGAATATCTAACTGGCACATCACTGCCTTGCTGGCGGTATAGAGTTAGTTTACGTAGCTGGCACCAATACCTAACTGGCAGGTCTTTTTTATTATGCCTTGCTTTAGCTACTCTTTACCCCCTAACTTTTTTCTTACTACGTTTTGTGCTTAGTGGCAACATAGAAATGGGAGACACAAAAATAGCATCGCTCCCAATGCCGGGCCGTTGGCTATTATTTTTTATCTTTGTCTTGGCGATAATAATGGCTTTGCCGGTTAGTTTTAACGGGATGGCAGCAGATAAAATAAAGCATATTTACTACCGCAATAATATTGGAAATTCTGTAAGCAAAAAGGTAAGAATACTAATAATAGTTAGATATACTGCACTGCCCATAGTAAGTATTGCTATTTTAGGCTATCTGTCTTTTTATTATGTGAGTGTATTGGATGGTGTAAGCATAGGCCTTGCTTTCATAACTATTATTGCTTATGTTTTAGTCTTTATAGTTATAAGTGCTTATGATGACTCAATCAACAATCATTACGTTACAAATCCGTCGTCGTCACGCCTAACCTACCTCAGCATAGTGATGTTTGTTATGTTGATAACTATTGGCATTATGGTTATTGTAACCGAACTAGCTTCTAATACTTCTGCGCCTTTTTCCTTCAATCTGCTCTCAGCATTAAATTTGGACTTGAACCTTCACCTCACTCCAGTTCACATATCATTTTTATCTTTGCTCTTAATCGCACCTTTGATGTTTGTGTATGTCTTTTCTGCTATTTCCACATTTAGTATGTCCACATTTAGTGTGATAGATAAGTACGATGCTTCTTTAAAAAGTCGTATGCCTAGTAAGCAAATTTTATTGTTGGCACCAAAAATATTTCTGCCATTTATAGTTAGCATGCTGTCATCAATTTATTTGTACTCATACATTGCTATCCTCGAAATAAATGAGGAAGTTACGGCATTTTTTAAGTCATTTGAATCTGTATTAGTTTTTCTGTTACTAATAATAGCCTTACCACCAATCAACGCCATACTCGACTGGCTATCCCTCGCTCTGAGCCGCTACTGTTTCGACAAGGTACTACTGCATAGCCGCTGGACGCAATGGCTTTACATCTTGCTAGACCTGATAGGTGCGATTGTTACTTTAGTTTTGCTCTATACCCTGATCTTCTGGGTGTTGGGGAGATTTGAGTTGTTGTTTCCCGAAAGCGTCAACGATGTCGCCGCGATGCGCGATCTGTGGTGGCGATCGCCTTGGCATCCAGACGTGCTGTGGATAACCATCATGGGTGCGACTACTATGCTCATGACCTTGCTGCACATCTTCACCAGCCTCTACGGCCTGTTCTTTTGGTTGCCGCAAGACCTGCGCCAGAGGCGCCGTTATGCGCGACAACTAGCAGCAGAGGCCAAACGAGTGCCCATACTCCCTGGCGAGAAATACCCACCCAGCGAGCTGCACCATCAAATCGCCCACTTCCTCACCATCGGCCGCGACCGCACCATAGTCTGGGGCTTCTGCATCGGCGCCGCCATGCTTAGCTGGATAATAAGCTTGTTCTACCCCCACATCCCCTTTCTATCCGCAAGCTCTGCCCCACTCATAGAAATGCCCGTAGGCACGGCTATCACCTTGATGCTGCCATAGCAAAACCAACAAACGAACCACACACCTCATGGCAAGCTCTCAGCAATGATTTAATCAGCCCGAAAACGCCTCTATCAAATATCCTCGCGCTCTTAAGGTCAGCATCGAGTATTATTACAGCCATTTTCGCCAACAGTTAATCGGCAATACAGACCATGGAAATCATAATACTAACCGCAATAGCTGCCTTTATTGCTGGCACTATGTATGCTACCATTGGCGAGGCCAAATCTGACTCGCCCCAAAAGGCTAACACCAAACCAGCATTTATCCGACCTCGGCCCAAACCACCCGAAAAACCACTCGATGAGCAGTTTTTAGAAGCGTCGCAGTCGTGCTTTTATAGGACTAAAAATTTACTAAATAACAAGGAAAGAAGCGTTTACTGGTCATTGGTAAGGCTTTTGAGTCAAAATTACTGCATCAACCCGCAAGCATCTTTGGGCGAAGTGCTAACCTGTAAAAATGAACTAGGGCATAGAGCTATAAATAGCAAGCGCAGCGATTTTGTAATTACCGATAAATACTTCAATCCAGTAGCAGTAATCGAATATCAAGGTAGTGGGCATCGCCAAGGCAACTACGAAATTAGAGATGCAACTAAACGCCAAGCGCTCAACAGGGCAGGCGTGGATTACATCCAACTATCGGAAACATCGGATAGCTACATAATGCAAACTCTCAAGGAATTTGATTTAGAAATCAACCGCAATACTAAACATAATAACTAAATTAACTACATAAGAAACCTCTGAATAAATTCCCAAATAGCTGACAGTGTCCATACTAACGCCACGAACGAGCACGATATTAGCCATGCCCACCATCTGCTGCATGGCGAAGGGCAACGTGTATTTGCCGATGCCGACTATCAAGGCATTGATAAGCGACCGGGGCACGAGGGGCGCGCTACAAGATGGTACATAGCCATGAGACCTGGAGCGCAACAAGCGTTGGGCTATAGCAATGAGAGGGCATAGAGACTAAGGCTGTGGAGCGTCTGCAATCCAAACTCCGAGCTCATTTAGAGCATCCCTATCGGGCGGTCAAATAACAGTTCGGTTATCGCAAAGTGCGCTACAAAGGTCTGGCGAAAAATACGCACCACCTATACATGCTGTTCTAACTATCGAACCTGTATCTCTGTCGACGGCACAGCAAATTAATATGCCGTATTTCGCCTGTTGTGCAAAAACGGACACAAAAACGGCATTAAAGCTACGAAAAAGTAGCTCAGCGCAAAGCTGAGCCGTCAAAAACGATCCTTGCGTCTCCTCAAAATCTCTCCAGAGCGAGACCGACGAAGCAAAATTTATCTGTTCAGAGACTCCTTGACTATGTCAGCGTTCTATGTAAGTACTAAATTTATGCCAAGCCAGCAGTAAAAATAACTGATAGACAAAGCCATAATTACCCGTTTTTAAGGCTTTGGTCAAATGCCTTTCTGTTAGTTTGGCTTCGATTAAATCATTGCTTAATGTTATATCCTTGATAAGATCAATATTAGCGGTGACGAATTCAGAAAAATTGTAAGCAAAATAATTTTTCTTCTCAGCAAAAAAGTCTATTCCTAAATTATTAGTTAAATAATGACGAGCGAAGACTTTTTCTTTCATAGTCTTGCTATCAAATAAATCCTCATCACGAAGATTGTGACAATAATTGGCAAGCTCTGGGTATGTCCAGGGCAAAGCTAATTTCATTTGATATGCTTGCGCAGCGTTTTTTATCTTGCGAATGAATTTTTCTTGCCCCATATAGCGACCCCTAAATGAGCACCTTGCGTCTATATAGTCGAGGTTAGCATTATCTCGGTCTATAGTTTGCCAGCATCTGCGCAGATTATTATACGCGACCAAGTCGTCTACTAGCTGTGAGCCACTAAGAAAGGTCCAAAGACCCCCAGCAATTTCTAGACTGGTCTTGGAGGCAAACATGAAATTACGATGTAGCCTCCGGAAGCTACCCATACGTCTTTGCAACCAATAAGGAGTTAGTCTTTGCAATGCGAAAATTCTGCGCTCTGCTAGTGATTGGATATAACCTATGAACAGATCATTGCCAGAGCCATCTAGTAAAGTACTACCTCTGTGGTTATTCAAACCACAATGCATGTACACTGTGGCGCACAGGTCCGTCGATGGAATTAGTTGGTGCTTAAAATAATTCTCAACATCTCTGCCGCTAACTTTATAATTATCGATATCTACAATCTCATGCGCAAGACCAGTCTTTTTTGTTATTAGCGCGGCCATTTCGCTTTCATCTTGAAATTTAGACCTATAAGTAATGCAAAGAGTTCTATCTCTTAATTCAGATTTTGCTAAAGCACAAGCAAGTGTACTTGAATCTATGCCACCAGACAAAAATAGCAATATTTGCGAATTCTTATCGACAGAGTTCTCAACCGCTTCTAACAGCAAGCTCTCAAAATTCTTCTCGGAGTATCTCCGTTTGGCGCTAAGAGCGCGTGGGTAATGGAAGTGTTCTGAGGTCGTTACTAGATTAGTGCTTGCATCAAAGCTCAAGCTATCTCCAGCATTGAGCACAAAAAAATTCTTATAAGGAGATCTGGGACTTAGTATTACTCCAGAGTCCAGTAACATTCCTAGCGCTTGCCGATCTACCCTAAGTGGCTTAATCTCGCTTAACGAACTCTCATCATAAGTTGACAATAGATCACCTTGCAAATTTACGTACTTACTACCAGACCCACTCGGGCTAGAATTTATGATAGTAAAATGTGGTTGCGTCATATTGCCAAAAACGTAGTTATGAATAATGTCTATTTTAGATATGACTGCCTAGTCGCCGCTGAACAGTGGTCGGCAGAGGTTATTTAACAGCAACTTGTTAAGCACTCGCAATATATATTGTGCAATTACTCTTGAAGTCCAATCTTTGACATGATCTTAGTTGTGGCAGTTTCATAACCGAGTGCCAAACAATCAGTTACATTTTGATGGTTAAAGTCTTTGTATCCCATATTTATTCCTTAATTACTAAGTGAGAAATTTTCTCTCTTAAGTCAAGACGACAAGTAATATACTTGAGTGCTCAAGCATTATTATGACATTGATAAATCTTGGAATAATACAAAGTCTTGCATGCAAATAATTAAGGGCAAATAAGTTGCTACATGATAGCTTTTCCTTGTCGTGCAGCACGCCATAAACCATAACATATTAATCCTACGTTAAACAGCATATCAATAATTGCACAAGCCGCTACGACCTGCAATGGGCTGCCATTTAGTGCGAAAATTATTAATGCTATGTTGCGACTCAGAAATAGCAGAACTTCGTATGCAAGCAATTGCCTCTGAGCACCCATTGCCTGTAGAGTACAAAAAGCTGGAATAATAGCAAACGCAGACCAGGCCGATAACGCTATCCATCTTGCCATCGCACCAGCCTCAAGCCATACTTCACCAAAGATTAGGCCGAAGATAAATGGCCCAAAAAAAATAATCGGCATGAAAGCAAGTACTCCTAGTGTAAATAGACTTATTGTAGCTTTAATCATTAGGATAAGCGGGCTATCACCTTGGTTAATTATTTTGCTGATACGTTGATAAAAAACCTGCCGTACTGCCTGTCCCAAAATATTAGCTGGCATTTGCAGTACGCGCACGGCAAGCCAATAGACACCTACTGTGATAGTGCCAAAGAAAATAGCCAAAATGAAATTTGGCATCTGTTGCGAGATAGAGCTTACTGCCCCTTGAGGCACAGAGTATAGTGGGAACCGACGAAAACGTTTAGCAGCTAGTATAATTCTACGCCATTGATGTCTTTGGATTTGGAATACGCTTCGATAACGAGACCAGACTGGCCAAGCTATACTCACTGCTGCAGCAACCTGACCCGCAACTAGACCGAATACCAGCCATCCTGATGATAGTGCGAAAGCTCCAGCAAAAAGTTGTATAGTCACAGTAATAATTGCACGAATTGCTGGGTTACTCGCAATAAGGGTAAATTCGCGTTGCCGAGTAGCCCATTGATTGAAGACAGCAAAAACACCTGAAAAGAAAACGTATACTGGAATCCATGGCAAGTAATGAAGTAGTTGAGGCGAATTAAGAAGCCTAGCCACAGGTTCTCCCCAGAGAAAAACGACAATAGCTAATAAAGCTGTAATGACAATCGCGAGTAGTAAGCATAAGTATATGAGTGCTATAGCCTGTGATTGAAAACGGGCAATTAACACAGGTAATTCATAGCGCAAATTTGCTGATGATATTAGAAGTCCCACTATGGCAGTAAATAATCCCAACAGACCAAATGCCTCCGCACTAAATAAGCGAGTAAGAACGGTCGCAGCCAACAAGGTAATAAATTGTGCTAAAATCGCTCCTGAAGTAATCAATGCGACATTGCGCGCGAAACTTCCCGAGATCGCTTGCCACATTTGATTAAATGTAACCTTACACATCATTGTAAAGTAATTTGCCAAAGCACTTTAAGTGACTAATAACTTATAGTAGCTACTAGCTATCCTGCTCACAGTATAATTTTCAGCATACTTTATAAGAACATCCCTATCTGGTATAGGCTTTTCAAGTGCGTCAATCAAGGCCTTAACAAAAAGCTTCTTATCGCCCACAGGGACAAGCTGCCCATACTTGCCATCTTTAAGAATCATTCTAGGTCCACCAGGGCAATCTGTGGCAACAACTGGCAAACCTGCCGATAGTGCCTCTACTATTACATTGCCAAAAGCCTCCCAATTGGAGGTTAGCGCAAAGACGTCTGCATTTGCATAGTACGGATAAATATTGTTCTGGAAGGGGATGAACTTAATAACTTTATCAAGATTCAATCTGGCAATCATCACACATAACTGCTGGCTATCAGGACCCTCACCTATTATTATAAGCCGTGCATTTTTATTGTGCGCATACACATCTTTGAAAGATTCTATTAAAAATGGATGGTTCTTAAATGGTACCAGTCTAGCAACTGAAATAATTACCTTAAATGTGGGGTTGGTAAGCCATTCCTCGTCAATTTTTTCGTTCTTTAGCAGATGATGATTTGCCGGCAGAACAGGGTTGGGAATAACTTTTGTTTTGGATATTGGTGCCAATTTATATGATACTAAGCCAGACTTAGTGTCGTGAGAATTAGCAATGATAAAAGTTGCTTTATAGTATGATGCTTTTATACATGTCAGCCAAAAAAGTCGCAGCCACATGGGTTTACTCATAATTTCATACATAGTAGATTGCTCTAGAAACAGCAACCTCTTGATTTTCATGCCCCAAGACGCAATACTAATTAAAATACTAGAATCTCGTATCACTGATATGATGAGCGCTTCCTTATTATTACTTAAATAGCCCCTGAGTCTAAATAACGAGTATCTTAATTTTGGAACATCAAAATTTACTACGTTAACATTGCTACTTACATCTCTCACCAAAGGGCCGGTAAGATTAAATACAACTAAATCTACCACCATTCCACACTCGGCGAAGTGATTGGCTAGTGAGACTGCTATTCTTTCAGCGCCGCCACCCAATAGTGTTGGTGTTATTATTGATATTTTATTTAATTTAAAGATCTGGTTCTTAGACATTATTAACCATTATTTATTAGTACTGTGATTAGCAAGTAAAGATTACCTTGGTAATATTTAGTTTGATAACTATCTCATGTGACGCTCAATTAATAGCCAGTTGCGTCAGAATAACATTGTGTTCCAACGCGCATTTTTCCACATTCCATAGTTTTCGCGCTCTATCTTGGGCATTAGCTCCCATTTGCCGAGCTAGATCAGAATCATCGAGTAATCTGCTTATAGCATCAGCCATCGCTGCAGCATTTGCTTTTTCGATCAAAAAGCCGTTGACGCCATCGTCTATGATTTCTCCTATGCCGTCTATGTCATAGGCTATAGCTGGCAAACCACACATCATCGCTTCCATAAGCACAGTCGGGCAGCCTTCGCCCCATAGCGCGGGCAATACAAATACCTTGGCAGAAAGCATATAAGTATTTACATTTTCGCAATAACCTATGTAACTGAAGTTGCTACTTAGACCCTGTTCTCGTACCTGTTGCTGTAATAAGTCGCGCATATAATCGGCACCAATAGCCAGAAACCTAACCTCGGTGTGCGTACTTCGAATTAGCTTGACGACTTCCAAATATTCCAAATAACCCTTGCGCGGTGCCACATTGGCAACGGTTAAAACGTCGCTACTCTGGCTGGCAGAATAATTTGATTCTGTATCGACTCTAGGCACTCCGTTGTAAATTACTTTTATTTTGTTGGTGCTGACACCGCAATAGTTAGCTAGGCTCCTGGCTGCAGCCTGAGAATTACTGATATAGAGGTCTATGAGCCACGAACCATAGCGCTCTAGTAATCTGGTTACTTGGTCTAGCTTGGTGTTAGAGCTAAAGTCCGACCTAATACCGTGCACTAGCTTGGCACCACGGAGTAGGGGCTTGATTAGGCGCAGGGCTAGTGATAATCGCACGCCACAAAAATATATCACCTCATAGTTTTGGCTGCGGATATGAGCTATCACTTTCAGTGTCGTTACTAAGCTCGCCAAGATATTATTATTTTTAGACCCAAAGGCTATGGGTCGAGCGCCGCAACTACTAGCCCATCGATACCAATCGCCCTCGAAGCCAATGGTCGCCAAATCGTAGCTTATGTTTCCTGGCGTGGCTTGCGTCATTCGTGTCAAGCTCCGTTCAGCACCGCCGATGTTACTCGACGAGAATAGAATCAAGACTCGCACTCAAGCATCACTATTGCAACACCCAGTGCCAGTTTGTTGAACTCTCTGTACGCCATTCTCATTTCGGCACAACAAAACTCTCAATCTCCAAGCCAAAACCAGATAGTGCGGTGAAGGAGGCTGGGCTTGATAGCAGGCGCATGGTGCTGATGCCAAGATCGCGCAATATTTGCGAGCCGACGCCGATGCTTTGATAGCTACTGGGTTCGTTAGTGTTGGTGCGCTCGGTTATGGCAGCTAGCCCCAGCGGCTTTTGTATAGAGAGCAAGACCATGGCGGCGCTGTCGTGGCGCGCCAATTCTGCCATAGCGCGAGCAAAGCTCCAATGCCCTTGGGCTACCTGCTGCAAACGTAATAAGTCTTTCAGCGGCTCGACCAGGTGCACGCGCACCGCTGGCGCGCCTTGCGCTAGCTGACCTTTGTGTAGCGCCAAGTGTTGATTACCGCTCAAATCGGCGTAGACGCAGGCTTGCCAATCGCCCCAATCGGTTTTCAATAGACCCAGATCGTCGACTCGGCGCACGGTTTGCTCGTGCTTGCAGCGGTAAGCGATCAGGTCGGCAATAGTGCCGATCTTGAGCCCGTGCTCGGCGGCAAAGACTTCGAGCTGCGGTCGCCGCGCCATTGAGCCGTCGTCGGTCATGATCTCAATGATCGCCGCCGCTGGTTGCCTACCCGCGAGGCGCGCTAAGTCTACCGAGGCCTCGGTGTGTCCTGCTCTAGTCAACACGCCACCCTCGACAGCCGCGATGGGGAATACGTGCCCCGGTTGCACCAAATCGCGAGCGCTGGCTTCAGCAGCCACTGCAGTGCGAATGGTGTGCGCACGGTCTGCCGCTGAGATGCCAGTAGAGATTCCCGAGCGCGCCTCAATGGAGACGGTGAAATTGGTGCCGTGCGTCGATTGGTTATTGCTCGCCATCGGCGTCAAGCCCAGCCTTTGGCAGTGCTCTTGAGTTAGCGTCAAGCACAACAGCCCGCGCGCCTCGCGCACCATAAAGTTTACCGCTTCGGCGTCGACGCACTCCGCTGCCATGATCAAATCGCCCTCGTTCTCGCGGTCCTCGTCGTCCATGAGCACGATCATCTCGCCCGCAGCCAGGGCGGCGATCAATTCTTGGGTGCTATGCAATGCCATTCTGTCTAGGATTGATAATGAAAGAGCGAGTACACGATGTTTGAGCTCGCGGATTGTTTGTACGGCTGCAGCTCTTGAGGCAGTTGCGCCAACGTGTCGACTTGCGCGCGCGCCAACTCGCAGTAGATTAGCGCGCCGTCGGCGAGTTTATTTGCAGCTAGCAGCAGCTTGACGCAATCGAGCATTAGGCTTGGACGCGCGAACGGCGGATCCAGAAAAACCAAGTCCAGTTTACCCTCGATCCCAAGCAACACCTGCGGGCAGTTCCCGCGCAGCAAATCATAACGATCCTCAAGAACCCCCCAGCTAGTCAGAAGACCTTGAAGAGCTTTAATACTGCGCTCACTGCTATCGACAAAATAGCAACGCTGCGCCGAGCGCGACAACGCCTCCAGCCCCAGCGACCCGCTGCCGGCAAAAGCATCTAAGCAGCGCGCGCCGCTAGTATAAGGCGCTAACCAATTGAACAAAGTCTCGCGCACGCGCCCCAGGCTCGGCCGCACCTCATCTAAATGCTCGGTGCTAATCTTGCGCCTTTTGTAAGCTCCAGCTTGGATTCTCAGCACGACCTTGCCTGCACGATGCGCTGCAAGTAGCGCGCCACCAAATCCACCTCCAGATTAACCTGCTTGCCAACCCTAGCCTCGGCAAGATTAGTGTGCTTCCAAGTGAAAGGCACGATGTGCACGCGGAAGGCATCTTCGCTAGTCTCGGCGACGGTCAGGCTAATGCCATCGACGCACACCGAGCCCTTCGCCGTTATAAAAGCCGACAATTCGCGGTCGAAGCTCACCAGCAGCGAGCGTCCCTGCGCGCTCTCGTCGACAGCAGCAATCGTGCCCACAGCGTCGACGTGACCACTCACTAAGTGCCCATCCAAGCTATCGCCCAGGCGCAAGGCTGGCTCCAGGTTGACGCTCTCGCCCACAGCCAGCGCGCCCAAAGTCGTGCAGCTCCGGGTAGATTGCGCTAAGTCAAAATCGAGCTTGCCACCAGCGCAGCGCACCACCGTCAGGCACACGCCGTTCACAGCAATACTCGCGCCCGGCTTCGCTTGCAGCTCGCTCTCGATTCGCAGCCCGCCGCTACTAGTAGCAACACGGCCTAAGGCTTGCACTATTCCACTAAACACAGCTTCGCACTATCCAATTTATAACCAGCTCCGTAAACAGTTTCTATGGCTTCGAGCCCCAGGCTCGCCAGGCTTTTACGCAAGTTGCGCATATGCACGTCGAAGCTCCGTGATTTGCCCTCGGTCTCGGTCCACAGCGCCTCCAGCAAACGCTCACGACTCAGCAACTGATCCGGCGCCTGCAGCAAGATCGCCAGCAGCCGCGCTTCCATCGGCGCCAAGCGTAATTTTTCGCCATCAGCACCATGAACATACAACCAACGCTCCTCAACCTGCAAGCGCAAGCTGCCGAGTTGCAGCTCGCCCGTCGTTCCAGCGTTATTACGCTGCAGCAGTTTCTCGATGCGCAGCGTCAACACGCGCAGCGAAAAAGGCTTGGTCAAGTAATCGTCGGCGCCTCGGCTCAGCGCCATAATTTGGTCGCGATCCTCGGCGCGCGCGGTGAGCATTATCACTGGCATCGCCGCGTGGCGCTGGTCTTTGCGCAGCCAATCGATGAATTCTACCCCGCTGATGCTCGGCAGGTTCCAATCGAGCAGCAACAGGTCGACGCTATTGGCGGCGAGCTGAGCCTTCGCCGAGTGCACGTTGCGCGCCGCCAAGCAGTTATAGCGCAGCTTGCTCAAATAGTCGACGAGCATCTCGCGCACTGAAGCTTCGTCCTCGACGATCAAGATGCTAGCCATCATTACTATGCGCCAAAATCTTGGTAGTCGACACACCGTCGACCAGCCCCAGCGTCCGTACCTCACCACCATAAGCGAGCACGATCTCGTGCCCGACAACCTCCTCAATGCTCGCGTAATCGCCACCCTTCACCAGCAAATCCGGCTGCAGGCTACGGAGCAAGGCCTCGGGCGTATCCTCGGCAAAAGGCAACACCCAATCCACCGAGCGTAGCGCCGCCAGCACTGCCAGGCGTTGCTCAATATTGTTGACTGGGCGACTCGCGCCCTTGAGCCGACGCACCGAGGCGTCGTCGTTCACAGCCACCACCAGCCTATCGCCGAGCGCCCGCGCCTGCTGCAAATAGTGCACGTGCCCCGAGTGCACGATATCGAAGCAACCATTAGTGAAGACGATGCGTTCGCCGCGCTTGCGCGCGTCGCGCAGCAGCGGCGCCAGGCTCGGCGTATTTACTATCGCCAAATCGAGCTCTTGCTTGCTCATCGCCAGCTCCAACTCGTCGGCGTTGACAGCGGCAGTGCCGACTTTCGCCACCACCAAGCCCGCAGCAGCATTGGCGATCTCGGCGGCGAGTTCCAGCTCGGCACCGGCCGCCAGCGCCGCCGCCAAAGTCGCGATAACGCTATCGCCCGCGCCAGTAACGTCGAAAACCTCACGCGCACGCGTTGGCGTGTGCCGCGTTTGCCCGTCGCTGCTCAGCAGCGTCATCCCTTGCTCGGAGCGCGTCAGCAGCATATTATCGATAGCGTTGGCTTGCATCAGCTCGCGCGCGCGCGCCAGCATTGCCGCCTCATCGGCGAAATCACCACCAGCCAGCCGCAGCTCGCTCATATTCGGGGTCAGCAGCCAGCTACCAGCGTAATGCTCGAAGCCGCGCTTGGGGTCTACCAAAACCTTTTTGCCACGACTCGTAGCCAGCGCAATCAACTCGCGCGCGTTCGCCGCCGTACCCTTGTTGTAGTCGGATATTACTAATAGATCGTAATCTTCCAGGTAGTTCTGCCAGCACTGCTGCAATTGTTGTTCATGACCGCTGTAGCGCTGCTCGCGGTCGACGCGCAATAGTTGCTGGTTGCGGCTGAGCACTCGGGTCTTGCGGATAGTCGGCTGGCTGGCGCTGACGACAAACTCGCAAGCGACGCCCTCAGACTGCATTCGCGCGCGCAGCCAATCGCCACCAGCATCGGCGCCGACCACGCCCAGCAAAGCCACCTGCGCTCCCAGGCTAGCAACATTCAGCGCCACATTGGCAGCGCCACCTGGGCGCAATTCCTCGCGCGAGCTCAGCACCACCGGCACTGGCGCCTCGGGCGAAACGCGCTCGCAACTGCCATAGATGAACTCGTCGACCATCAGGTCGCCGAGCACCAGCACGCGCGCATCGGCAAAATTGGGCAGACTGGTTACAGCCATTACAGACTTATCTCCAAGTTATCAATTAAGCGCGCGCGCCCTAACTGCGCCGCCACCAGCAGCAGCATAGATTGCTGCGACTCCTCCAGCGCCTGCAAGCTCACTGGGTCCACCGCCACCAGATACTCAGGCGCAAAACCCAAGCGCTGCAAGCTGCGCAAGCTGCGCTCGGCGGCGGCGCTCGGGCTTAGCCCGACGCGCAAACCCAGCTCGCACTCCCGCAATTGCTGGTAAAGCTCGGGCGCCAGCTCGAGCTCGGCGGCGCTCAAGTATTGATTGCGCGAGCTCAAAGCTAGACCACGGTCGTCACGTCCAGTGTCGACGCGCATAATTTCTATAGGCAGATGCAAATGCTGCACCATCAGCTCGATCAAGCGTAGCTGCTGGTAGTCTTTCTTGCCGAACACCGCGACATCGGGGCGGATCATATTGAAAAGGATATTCACCACCAGCAGCACGCCCTTGAAATGATTCGGCCGTTGCCGTCCGCAGTAGAGACCGCTGAGCTCGGGGATATCGATCGTCAGTTGTGGATTCGATTGCGGATAGACCTGCTCGACGCTCGGCATAAACAACAGATCGACGCCCTCGGCGCGCAAGAGCTCGATATCCTCCTCGAGCGTGCGCGGGTAAAGCTGCAAGTCCTCGTTAGGGCCAAACTGACTTGGATTGACGAAAATCGTAGCGACCACGCGCTCGCAGCGCGCCCGCGCCGCACGCAGCAAGCTCACGTGCCCGGCGTGCAAATTACCCATAGTCGGCACCAGCGCCAGGCTAGCCCCCTCCGCACGCAAGCCCCGCAGCGCCACCCCGAGCGCATTAGTTTGATCTATTTGAAGCACTGCCTAAAGCCCAGCAACTCGCGCATATTTTTATTCCTGCGAAAAGCTGCCAATTTTACACCTAGCGCAACGCCTCAGTTTGCCGATACCACTGATAATGGATAGTGGATGTTAAGCAGCGGCGCTTCTCGGCGCGCCGAGTTGTACTCGGCATGGCGGCGAGCTCGCGAGCCTCCCAAAAAAGAGCCTTTTGACAAAGGTCTCAGAGTTTAATCTTGTAACAGCTCAAGCACCTCAGCGACGCTGATTTTGAGCTCTTGGGCAATGGCCTCGGTGCTGAGGCCGTTTTTTGCTAGAGTCCTGGCAGCTATTTGTAGCCCTTTTTGCAAACCTTTTTGCAGACCGATCTGTTCACCTTTTTTTAGACCGATTTGTTCGCCTTTTTTAATGCCAATTTGCTCGCCTTCTTTTCGGCCCTCGGCGTGTCCCAGTACCCTCTGGGTGCGAACGTTTTCGGCCTCTATTCGGCGGCGCTTTTCTTGATATTCGTAGACGGATAGTTCGTGCTGGCTGAGGCTGTGGTAACGCGCTATCTCCAGAGCTTGCAGCAGCGGTGGCTCGTTGGCAAAGATATGGGCAAAGTCTTTATCCTCGCCGCCCTTGGAGCCAAGGTACTTTAGGAAAAATATCCATTTATCGACTATGCTTTGGAGTTCGCTTTCGTGCTTGGCAAACTTGGGCAATTCGATGAGGCAGAACTCGAAATCTTGGAAGTATTGCTCGTGGGTTACTGTGTCCAGAATCACATGCCGCGATAGATAGCCGCTATTACTCATGGTCTTAAAGTTCAGCACGCCAATGAAGTACACCGGCTTGAGCCTGGGGTAATCCTCGCCGCGCGGCAGCTGCTCAACATAGGCTTTGGAGCTGTAATACAGCGCGCGCTTATGGAAGGAATGCTGCTGCTCGATTTGCATCTCGACGATGAATTTGCGCCCGGATTGGCAAGTGGCGTTGATATCGAGGATGGTTTCCTTGAATTGCTCGAGCCGCGGCACTTGGTAGGGGTTTGCCAGCTCGACTTCGACCACCTGACGCTCGCCGCTGAGGTCGAGCACCGAGTTGATAAAGCTGATAAGCACTTCCTTATGCTGCTCGTTGCCAAAGATGCGCTTGAAGGCAAAATCGATTTGAGGGCTGATGAATTGCATGGGGGGATTATAGATTGGCGCTGGGTTTTTGATTACGTCTTGATGGCATTGGGTGGTCTGGTGCGCCTAACTGATGATTAGCTTGGGGTCGAGTTTGTTGGCGAAGAAGTCGAGGACGTTTTGCGCGGCGGCGATGGCCATGCGTCGGGCGCATTCGGCGGTGAGACCAGCGGCGTGCGGGGTGATGACGACGTTCGCCATTGCCAAGAGTGGGTTGTCGGGGCGTGGTGGTTCTTCTGTTAGTACGTCTAAGCCAGCGGCTGCCAGGTGGCCGCTGCGCAGGGCGGCGGCGAGGGCGGTTTCGTCGATCAGGTCGCCACGCGAGCTGTTGACGACGATGGCGCCAGCTCGAAGCCAGCTGAGTTGTTGCGCGCCTAGGAGCGGGCGGTCGCCAGCTCGGGCGGGGACGTGCACTGAGACCGCGTCGGCTTGGTTCAAGGCTTGGTGCAGCTCTGGTATTAGTTCAAAATCCTGCGGCTCGGTGCTGTTGATATAAGGGTCGTGGACTAGGACGCGCATTCCGAAGGCGGCGGCGAGTTGGGCAACGCGGCGACCGATGCGACCATAACCCAAGACCAGCAGGTTTTTGCCTTCCAGTTCGCTGGTGGCGAAACGATTACGCCATTGCCAGTTGGGCGGCTCGGGGGTTTGCAAGCCTTCGCGTAAGCGTCGAGCTGCGGCTAGCAATAACAAAATAGTATGCTCGGCGACGCTGCTGGAGTTGACGTCGCCGACTATGCATAGCGCTACGCCGCGCGCTGCCAGGGCTTCGGTGTCGACGGCGTCATAACCGACGCCGTGGCGCGATACCAGCTTCAGCTTGGGTGCTTGAGCTATGGTCGCGGCGCTGAGCGGCTGGGTGCGGATGATGATGGCGTCGGCTTCGGCGACGTGCGCTATGTAGGCTTCGGCTTCGGGAGCGCTGATGTATTGGTGCGTGTAGCCTGGGGCTTGCTTGATTAGATCTACGCCCGCTGGGTGGATTTTGCCTGCGATGAGTACGTGTGGCATTCAATTGGACTCTATTAAAAGCTCAATTATATGGGCGGAGTTTTTCTCGGCGCCTTGGGCGTGGATAAAATCCCCGCTCGCCAAATTCGTCTCCATAACCAAGTTCACCGCCTATGAAATCAGAGCAATTGTTCGAGCAAGCCGCCGCCATTATTCCTGGGGGCGTTAATTCGCCCGTGCGCGCTTTCGGCGGCGTCGGTGGTAAACCAGTGTTCATCGATCGCGCCGAGGCGGCGTTTTTGATCGATAGCGATGAGCGCTGGCTGGTAGATTACATTTGCTCCTGGGGCGCGGTGATTGTCGGTCATGCAAACGCCGAGGTGGTGGCAGCGGTGGGCGAGCAGCTCAAATCCGGTCTGAGCTACGGCGCGCCCACCGAGCTCGAGAGTATGCTGGCGCAGAAGCTATTGACAGCGGTGCCGAGCATGGAGATGGTGCGTATGGTCAGCTCGGGCACCGAGGCAACTATGACCGCCTTGCGCCTGGCGCGTGGCTATACGGGCAAGAGCAAGATCATCAAGTTCAACGGTTGTTACCACGGGCACAGCGATTGCTTGCTGGTGCAGGCGGGTTCCGGCGGCTTGACTTTGGGTAAGCCCAATTCGGCTGGGGTGCCGCGCGAGCTGGTGGCGGCGACGCTTACTTGCGATTACAACGATAGCGCGACCCTAAAGGCTTTATTCGCCGAGCACGGCGGTGATATCGCTGCGGTGATCCTGGAGCCCATAGCTGGGAATATGAACTTTGTCCGCGCGCAACCAGAGTTCCTGCAAGACCTACAGCAGCTCTGCGCTCAGGAAGGCGCGCTGCTGATCTTCGACGAGGTTATGACTGGACTACGCGTGCACCGTGGCGGCGCCCAAGCTCTGCTGGGTGTGCAACCCGATATTACTTGCCTGGGTAAGGTCATCGGCGGCGGTATGCCAGCGGCGGCTTTGGGAGGACGCAAGGATATCATGGAGCATTTGGCGCCTACTGGCGGCGTGTACCAGGCTGGTACTTTGTCGGGCAACCCGATAGCGATGCGCGCTGGCTTGGCAACCCTGGAGATAATCCTGGCGGACGCTAATTTCTATACCAGGCTCGAGTCTTATAACCGCCAATTGCTCGATGCCATAGAGAGGGCTTTTATCGAGATCGACCTGCCAGTGCATGGCGACTACGCTGGCGGTATGTTCGGCTTTTTCCCCGGGCAGAGCGCAGCTGTTACCAGCCTGCAGCAACCGAGCGCGGCGGCGACGGAGTTCTTTCGGGCTTTTTATCATCAGATGCTGGCTAATGGTGTCTACCTGGCGCCATCGATGTTTGAGGCTGGCTTCATCAGCAGTAGCCACGACCGCGAGTGCTTGGAGCGCACTGTGCTAGCGCTCAACGCCAGCTTGGATGCCTTGGCTGAATTGGAATGCGTGGTCGAGCTGCGATCGCAATGCCAGCAATGAAGCTGAACATAGTCGTCGTCAACTACGGTCTTGGCAATATTCACTCGGTGAGTAAGGCTCTGAGTAAGGTCGCGCCCGAGGCTAGTGTCTTGGTTAGCAACAAGCCCGAAGATTTGCGCGGCGCTAGCCATGTGGTCTTCCCTGGCGTGGGGGCTATTAAGGATTGCATTCAGCCTTTGCAAAGCTCGGGGCTGGGAGACGCCATCGCCGAATGCCAACAGCCGCTGCTGGGTATTTGCGTGGGGATGCAGGCTTTGTTCGATTTCAACGAGGAGAGCGGTGGCGTGCGTAGCTTGGGGATTATCGGCGGCCAAGTACGTCGCTTTCGTCCGCAGCACGAGCAATTGAAAGTTCCGCACATGGGCTGGAACCAAGTGCAGATCAGCGAGAGCTCGGGGCTATTCGCTGGTATCGCTAACGGCGAACGCTTCTATTTCGTGCATAGTTATTACTGCGAGCCCGAGGCGCCGCAACACACTTTGGCGAGCTGCGATTATTGCCTGAGCTTTGCTGCAGCGGTGCGCAAAGATAATTTTTATGGAGTGCAATTTCACCCCGAGAAGAGCTCGCGCGCGGGCTTGCAATTGCTCACCAACTTCTTACGACTGTCATGATTCCTATACCAGCAATAGACCTGCTCAATAATCAATGCGTGCGCTTGCTGCAAGGCGATTTCGCCCGAGATACTGTTTTTAGTAACAATCCTCTGGAGATCGCCGACCGTTGGTTCGGCATGGGCGCGCCGAGGTTGCATATTGTCGATTTGAACGGCGCCAAGAGCGGCCAACCTTACCATCGGCAAATAGTCAAGTCGATCCGCGACGCCCATCCGGGTAAGGTGTTGCAGGTCGGCGGTGGCCTGCGGAATATGGAGAGCATTAGTTATTACTTGGACGCTGGCGTCGATTTCGCCATCCTGGGCACGGCGGCTTACAAGCAACCAGAGTTGTTGGTGGAGGCTCTAAGCCGTTACCCTGGGCAGATAATCGTTGGGCTGGACGCGCGCTCCGATCAACTGGCGCTGGAAGGCTGGCAGGACGACGGCGAGCAATCGGCGCTGGATTTTGCCAGTAGTCTGCGAGCTTACCAGGTCGCTGCGATAATCTACACCGACATCCACAAGGACGGGATGTTGACGGGTATCAACCTGGCTGCAACCCGCGCTGTCGCCGACCGTTCGGGTCTACCCGTGATCGCCTCCGGTGGTATCGCCTCGAACACCGAATTCACCAACATCAAGGTTAAAAAGGTGCCGGGCATTCTGGGTGTGATAGTAGGTCGGGCGCTGTACGAGGGTAGTTTTGACTTGGAGCAGGCTTTGTCGTTGGAGTGAGTTGGTGCTCCGTGCTATTGGACTTGGTAGACTTGGCTGGTGGGGTTGAAGGTGAACCAGGCGAACCAGAAGGCGGTGGTGGGGATTAGCGGCTCGCCCGCAGCGGTATGCACTTGGAGCTCGCCTAAGCCGCCGTTCCAGTTAAGGCGAAGCTCGGCGCCGCCGATGCTATCGCGGAATTCGCCGTCTCCTAATTTCTCCAGTTCGCTCACTGGGTACGCCTTGCTGGCGCTGGCGTGGCTTATGCCGAATACTCGCTCTTTGGGGTGTAGCAGTGGTGGCGCGGCGTTGTTGACCGCAAAGTACAGTCGTTGCGATTTATCGTAGCCAGCGTAAGGGTCGCGGCTGTAGTCGCGTCGGTAGCCGGTGTCGCGCGACAAGACCAAACCTTCGGGATAACGCGCGCGCCAAGCCGACCAACTGCTATAGCTGACTGGCAGAGGCCGTAAACGCTGCCCAAGCAAAGGTCCGCTGATGGCCTCGGCTTCGAGCTGCGAAAACAGCGATTCGCTGGCGCGGTCGTAGAGCAAGACGTCGCTCTGATACAGTAAACCAGAGACGCCAAAGCTGCGGCGTTCGCCGTCGATGTCGGCGGCGAAAACTACTCCCGAGCCGCACAGCGGGCACCAAGTGATGGCGACAGCGGTGCCACCGACGACGTCGTTGACGATCTCGTGCCAGTTGAGGATGTTTATGGGGTAAGCCTTGGCCTCGCCGTTGATGTTTAGACCCAGGACGCGGTCGTCGGCGCGCAAGAAATCTGCTGCTGCGACGCTGGTGAATACCGGCGCGTCTATCGCTGGGATGCCGTCTCGGGGCGGACCACCGCGCATTATTTGGTCAATGGGTACCGACGCCCCGCTCAAGTCAAAACCATTTTTGCTCTCGGCTTG
The DNA here is from genome assembly GCA_965229495.1 of Gammaproteobacteria bacterium. Taxonomy (GTDB): domain Bacteria; phylum Pseudomonadota; class Gammaproteobacteria; order CBDBNL01. The sequence continues at coordinate 1,126,741 of OZ245880.1, read as the reverse complement.
GGAGTACGCTGGGCTTAGACTTAGTAATGCGAGCGCCAAGCAAAGCGCGCGTATACGCCAGCTCGATTGGTTATAGCTCAACGCACTTTCGGCTAATTTTTTTGAATGTTCTGCTTTCATAAGTCGTTGCCTTGCTAGTTAGGGTTGGGAAGATGGTCCACTATGCTATACATGTAAGAGAGATTTGCATAACTTAATAAAAATAGACAAACTGTCTAACCAAGAGGCTATGTTAGCCTTATGCAAAACTATCACCCCATGAAAATCACCCGAATATCTGTCTATCAAAAAGACTTGCCTTTGTCCGAACCCTACTGGCTGTCGGGTGGACGATTGCAATTTGAAGTTCTGGACGCCACTTTTGTCAAAGTCGAAACCGATGAGGGTGTTATCGGCTGGGGCGAGGGTACGCCTTGGGGACATACCTACGTACCCGCGCACGGGCCCGGTATTCGTGCTGGTATGCAAACGATGGCGCCGTGGATTCTCGGCAAAGACCCTAGCAAAATTCTCGAGGTCGAACGCGCGATGGACCTCGCCCTACCAGGTCATCTCTACGCAAAATCGCCCATTGATATGGCGTTGTGGGATATCAATGGTCAAGTAGCGGGACTCCCAATCGCGGCGATGTTCGGCGCCGCATCTTTCACACCCAAAGCTATCGCGGCTTCTATCGGCGCCAAGACTATTGAGGAAACTCGACGCGTCATGGATAGCTATCGTGCCCGTGGTTATATCAACCATTCGGTGAAAGTCGGCGGCAACGTCGCCCAGGACATTGCCCGCATCCGCGACGTCGAAGCTCATCGCCCCGACAACGAGACCATCCTCTACGACGTCAACCGTGCCTGGACTCAGCAACAAGCGCTGCGGGTCATGAAAGCCACCGAAGATTTAGGCGTAATGTTCGAACAACCTGGGGAAACGACTGAGGCCATCGCCACCATTCGCGCCCGACATAGCGCCCCCGTATCTATCGACGAATCCCTAGTTACCTTGATCGACGCGACTAACATCGCAGCTAACGGCATCGCCGAAGTCTTTGGCATCAAACTCAACCGCGTCGGTGGTCTCACCAAAGCCGCGCGTATGCGCGATATTGCCTTAGCTTACGGCATCGACATTTACGTCATGGCGACCGGCGGCTCGGTTCTCGCCGACACCGAGGCCCTGCACCTCGCCGCGAGCATTCCCGATAACAACTTGCTCGGCGTCTGGGCTTGCCAAGACATGATCACCGCCGAGGTTGCCGACGGCGCCGGTCCGCGCGCCAGCAATGGTCACCTTACACTTCAAGATAAACCCGGGCTCGGCGTCCACCCCGACGAGCGCGCACTAGGCAAACCGCAAGCGGTTTACCAATGACAGCATCTTTTTTGACTTATTGTTGCAGGCTTGAATCAATGATACGCTGCGGTGCGGGCGTCGATAAAAACTACTCAGCCCTCGTTCACCTTAGAGATCGGGATGCTAGCGAGCTTTTGTAGCAAACTGTGCTCGACTTCCTGGAGTATGTCGGCTACTTTCTTTTCGAGTGCGCGCTCGGTCGAGCAGGCGGTAGAGCCATCCTGGTCGCCGTGGACGATGAGGCGGTCGTCGAGGGCGCGGTAGACGTCGGCGAGGCTTACTTGCTCTGGCGGGCGCGCCAACGACCAGCCACCAGCTTGCCCGCGCTCCGAGTTCAATAGACCGGCGGCACGCAAACTCCCCAGGACTCTACGCACCACAACCGGATTCGTGCCGATATGCGCGGCGATCTGAGCCGAGGTGATAGTACGCTCGGGATTATCCGACATGTGCGCCAGCGTGTGCAAGGCGAGCGATAAGCGGCTGTTACGTTTCATAATCCAATAATCGCAGTTGCATCGAACATTAAGCCCCAATGACCGCGCTGCCATTGGCTGTGCTTTATTTTAGTTGCACTTGAATTACCATGTTGACTCCGCTTCTTCGACATCTCTACCTGACGATTTTTTCAACCTGTGCATATACGTACGTATCTACGGCTCAATAAGCTGATATGACAGAGCCCAACTGGCAGCGACAACTCCACCCAGCCACGCGAGCTTGGTTTAGCTCGGCGCTGGGCGAGCCGACAGCAGTGCAGGCTCAGGCTTGGCAGCGTATCGCCACTGGGGTCGACACTCTGATCTCGGCGCCCACGGGTTCGGGCAAGACCTTGGCGGCGTTTCTGATAGCTATCGATAGCCTGGTGCAGCAGGCGCTGGCGGGCGGACTGCAGCAGCGCACCGAGATTCTCTACGTATCACCCTTGAAGGCGCTCTCCAACGATATTCAAAAGAATCTCCAGCAGCCGCTCGCCGGTATAAGCAAAGAGTTGCAAACGCGCGGACTTCCCGAGCTCGCCATCGAAACCTTCGTCCGCACTGGCGACACCAGCATGGCGGAACGCGCCCGCGCCGCGCGTCGGGCACCGCACATCGTCGTTACTACGCCCGAATCGCTATTCATCATGCTAACCTCAGTCTCTGGGCGGCGGATGCTGGCAAGCGTGCGCTGGCTGTTGGTCGACGAGATTCACGCAGTCATCGCCAACAAACGCGGCGCGCACTTGAGCTTGAGCATGGAACGCTTGCAGCATCTTTGCGCAGCCAAGCAAAGCGGCGCGCGTATGCAGCGCATCGGGCTTTCGGCGACGCAAAAGCCGCTGAGCGCAGTCGCCGAATTCTTGAGCGGCGGCCGCAGCGCCGATTGCGCGGTGGTCAATCTAGGCCACAAGCGCTCCTGGGACATCCAGATCGAGCTCCCGCGCACCGAGCTCTCGGCTTTGCTCGACGGCGAGACCTGGGGCGAGATTTACGATAGGCTTGCCGAGCTGGCGCGCGCGCACAAGACTACCTTAGTCTTCGTCAACAACCGCCGCCTCGCCGAGCGCGCCACCCGCCATCTCGGCGAACGCCTCGGCGCCGACAACGTCGCCACCCACCACGGCAGCCTATCGCGCGAGCACCGCTTGCAATCCGAAGAGCGGCTGAAGCAAGGCGACTTGCAATTGCTCGTTGCCACCGCCTCCTTGGAGCTCGGCATCGACATCGGCGATATCGACCTGGTGTGCCAAATCGCCTCGCCGCGCAGCATCGGCGCGCTCTTGCAGCGGGTCGGACGTTCGGGGCATCGCCACGACCAACACGCCAAGGCACGGCTATTCCCAGTGAGCCGAGACGACCTGGTCGAATGCTCGGCGTTGCTGGAGGCGGTACGCGCGGGCGAATTAGACCAGTTGCTAATCCCACGCCTGGCGCTCGACGTCCTGGCACAGCAATTGGTCGCCGAGATCGCCTGCCAGGAATGGCTTGAAGATGAACTGTACGACCTCGTGCGCTACTCCTATTGCTACCACGACCTACCCCGCAGAGCCTTCGACCGCATCATCAATATGCTCGCTGAAGGTTACAACACCAAGCGCGGCCGCCGCAACGCTTACATCTATCACGATAGCATCAACAAGCGCCTACGCGCCCGCCGTGGCGCGCGGCTGACGGCGATCACCAACGCCGGTACCATCCCCGACAACTTCGATTCGGCAGTAATATTGGAACCAGCGGGCGTCACCATCGGCAGCGTCGGCGAAGAATTTGCCTTTGAAAGCCTACCGGGCAATATCTTCCAGCTCGGCAACGCCACCTACCGCATCGTCAAAATCGAGAGCGGCAAACTGCGTGTCGAAGACGCCGCCAACCAGCCGCCGAATATCCCTTTTTGGATCGGCGAAGCTCCAGCACGCAGCGACGAATTGAGCGCCGCCATCGCCGCCCTCCGCACAGCTTTTGCCGAGCGCGGCGCCTTACCCGATATTGGCGCGCCGGCGCAGCAGCAGCTCGGCAATTACCTAGCCGCCAGCGTCGCCGCGCTCGGCGTCATGCCCGATCAGAACAACATCGTCTTCGAGCGTTTTTTTGACGACGTCGGCGATATGCACCTGGTCATACACTCGGTATTCGGCGCGCGCATCAACCGCGCTTGGGGCTTGACGCTACGCAAGCGCTTCTGCCGCAACTTCAATTTTGAGCTGCAAGCGGCGGCGAGCGAAGACAGCATCGTGCTCTCGCTCGGCCCCACGCATAGCTTTGTGCTCGCCGACGTCGCGCGCTATCTGGCACCAGCGAGCGCGCGCTCGGTGCTCGTCCAAGCCCTGCTCGATTCGCCGATTTTTGCCAATCATTGGCGCTGGGTCGGCGCCGTCGCCCTCGCCCTGCCGCGACGGCGCGGCGGCAAGCGCATCGCCGCGCAATTGCAGCGCATGAACGCTGAAGACCTGATAGCGCTGGTGTTTCCGGATCAGCTCGCCTGCCTAGAGAATATCGTCGGCGAACGCGAAGTCCCCGACCACCCGCTGATCAACCAAACCATCGACGACTGCCTCAACGAAGTCATGGACATCGACGGCTTTCTCAAGCTACTCGGCAGAATCGTCGACGGCTCGATCAACATCGTCTGCTGCGACCTGCGCGAGCCCTCACCCTTAGCTCAAGAGATATTGCAAGCGCGGCCACACGCCTTCCTCGACGACGGCGAAGCCGAAGAACGGCGCACGCAGGCTGTGTCTATGCGCCGCCACGTCGACCCCCAAGACGCGGCGCAACTCGGCGAGTTAGACGTGGCGGCTATCGACAGCGTGCGCCAACGCGCTTGGCCGCAAGCGCGCGACGTCGACGAACTCCACGACGCGCTGCTGACCACAGGCGCCCTGCTGTATTCCGAGCTCGAGGCGCCAGAGCATGAGCTGTTTAGCCAATTGGTCGCCGACGGCCGCGCTTGCCTACTCGAAGCCAACTATTGCTGCGCTCGCGAACGCCAGCAGCAGTGGCTCGAAGCGCATTCGCCAAGCCCAGACACAAGTGCAGTATTGGAATTAGTGCGCGGCTACTTAGGTCTTTGCGGCCCGACCACAGTCGAGCTCGTCGCCGCGCGTCTAGCACTCGACAACAGCGTCGTGCTGCAAGCTTTATTAAACCTGGAGCGCGAAGGCTTGGCGCTGCAAGGCAGCTTCGATTATCGCTTGGCGAGCGCGCAGCAGTGGTGCGATCGCGTGCTGCTGGCGCGCGTGCATCGGCTCAGCGTCAATCGCTTGCGCGCGCGCGTCGAAGCCGTGAGCAAGCTCGACTACCTGAAGTTTTTGCTGCGCTGGCAAAGGCTGGAAGACCCAGGCTCGGGGGCGCAGAGCCTGGCGGGAGTGCTCGAGCAATTAGAAGGTTACGCCCTGCCCGCGAGCTTGTGGGAGCGTCAGGTCTTACCGGCGCGCGTGGCTGATTATCAAAGCGAGTATTTAGACCAGCTATTCAGCAGCGGGCGCTTTATCTGGCGCCGCCGAGTCGCCACTAACGCCAGCGAAGCTTTGGGCGGCGCGCTCAAGAACGCGCCGGTGTACATTCTGCCGCGCGCGCACGCGCGCTTCTGGCTGCCGCAAGAGCCGATCCTGCCACTGGGCTTAGGCTCGAACGCGCGCCGTATCTATCAATGGCTGCAGCAGAACGGCGCTAGCTTTTACGAGGATATTGCCCAAGGCACTCGGCTGCTCGCCAGCCAGTGCGAAATGGCGCTGGCGGAGCTGGCAGTCAATGGCCTGGTCAGCGCCGATAACTTTGCCGGTTTACGTGCACTGATGACTCCGGATAATAAACGCCACGCGCGCTTGCGCCGCCTCGCCGGCTGGCATCATCTTGAGCAAGCCGGGCGTTGGCAGTTGCTCAGCGGTTACGACAACGTCAGCTCGGAAGAGCGCGTGCAGCATATCGCCATGGTGCTGCTGCAGCGCTACGGCGTCGTCTTTCGCGCCGTGCTCGCCAACGAAACCGCCGAGCTACCAAAATGGCGCGAACTCGCCTATTGCTACAGGCGCATGGAAGCGCGCGGGGAAATTCGCGGCGGCTATTTTGTTAGCGGCGTCAGCGGCGAGCAGTACGCCCTCGCCGAAGTCTTGCCATTGCTGCGCGCGGCGAAATTGAGCGACACCATAGCAGTCAGCGCCTCCAGCTTCGACCCGCTAAACTTAAGCGGAGTCATCAGCTCGCAGCGGCTACCAGCGCAAATACACTCCAGCATCGAATTGCCGATGGCTATTATTGGCGCTTAAGCTTAAAACCTGCTACACCATCATGAACCGATTCCGAACGCGCAAAGCCAGTATCGAGAACGAGCAGACGCCGATGGTCGAGATTTTCGGCGCCTCCTTCGCCTTTCTGCTGATCCTGTTTTTACTCATCAACCTGTTCTCTGAGACTGAACTGCGGATGCAGATTGAGAACGCCAACGAAGCTGGAACCTACCAAGTTAATTGGGACACCGGCTCCGAGGGCTATGTCGTCATCAGCTTTCCCGATCATTTGCGCATAGTCGAAACCAACGAGCGCGTCGACTTTCGCGACATCTGCGCCCCGACCAGCGCCTTCGTCAGCTACAGCCGCGAACTCTATAGAAACCCCGAGCAGCGCCAGCTAATCTTCGCCATCACCGACCAAGGCACCGCGACCATGGCAGTGGCGCGCAACTGCCTGCGGCAAATACTCCCCAACCGCCGCCTCTCCATCGGCTGGATAATCGCCAATAACGACCTCCTGCGCTCGGTCAACCTCCAAGACCTCCCCGCCCGCATCCAACGCAGCTTGCAGTGATGCGCGACCTCCTCGGCCTTCGACACCCATTCTTCCGCGCGCGCTGGCGGCGCGTGCTAGTAATAATATTTACCAGCCTCTGGGGCGCAGTCGAGCTCTATCTCGGCAATAGCCTGTGGGCGCTCTTCGCCCTCGGCATTAGCTCCTACTGCGCCACCTTCTGGCTACTGGATCGCAAGATCTAAGGCATACGGCAGAGGCGACCGCATGGGCGTCTACCCAATAGAAGCATCACAATCGGCTAAGATTAACAACAACAGACCAAGGAGCACAAGCATGGCGATAGATCACATCGGCTTGGCAGTCGCCGACTTCCCCAAAAGCAAAAGTTTTTACAGCCAAGCCTTGGCGCCGCTGGGAATGGCGCTAGTGTTAGAAGGCGAAGGCTGGGCGATGATCGGTCGCGGCGACAAGGGCGACTTGTGGTTCGGCGTTTACGGAGAAGTCCCAGCGCCGATACACATCGCTTTCGCCGCCGAAACTAGAGAGCAAGTCGACGCCTTTTACCAGGCTGCGCTAGCAGCAGGCGGCACCGACAACGGCGCCCCAGGCATCCGCGCGCAATACCATCCCAACTACTACGGCGCCTTCGTCCTCGATCCGGACGGCCACAACGTCGAAGCCGTCTGCCATAGCGCTTGAATTAGAGCAGTCCTATTTCTCCATAAATTTTTGCGACATTTTCAGCACTGTCTTGCGCGGTAGCAACGGGATCACCCAGTTAAGCATGAAGCCCATACCCTTCTCGTTAATCGCTATTAAATCACCGCGTAGCATCGCCTCGTAACCGCATTTGGCTACGGACTCAGCACTCGCCGCCTTGTCCCAAGCCGCCAGACCTTCCAAGTCACCAGCTTTGACAAAACCAGTTGCCACCGCGCCCGGGCATAGAGCCGTGGAGGTGATTTTGCTATCTGCCAATTCCTGCGCGATGGCTTGCGAGAACGACACCACGAAAGACTTGGTGGCGTAGTACACCGCCTGCAAGGGTCCAGGCATGAACGCCGCCGCCGAGGCGACGTGCAAAATCCGGCCGGAGTTTCTCGCCACCATGCCTTGCAAGTAAAGATGCGTCAGGTTCACCAGCGACACCATATTGACTTGCATCATGGCTTGATCCTGCGCCAATTTGCGCTGGTGGAATTTGCCGTGGCCGCCAAAGCCAGCGTTGTTGACCAGAACGTCGATTTGGATGCCAGCCGCTTCGGTCTTGTCATAGATTGCCTCGGCAGAATCGGGTTGCGACAGATCGGCGGTGATAACGAGCACTTGGACATTGTGCGAGTTTTCCAGCTCTACTTTGAGCTTTTCCAGGGCGTCGCCGCTGCGCGCCACTAGCACCAAGTCGCCACCTTGGGCGGCGTGATAGCGCGCCAGTTCGGCGCCAATGCCGCCCGACGCTCCAGTTATTAAAGCTGTATTTGCCATTGCGTTTAAGTGGGTTGAAGGAAGCTTTGCCGTGCGTCAAGCTAGCCGCGATAGCCAGTCGCGTACGACTGAGACAAACTTAGCGCGTTCTTCGACGAAAGGCCAATGACCGCTGTTGTCGAAAACGACCAGCTCCGAATTCGGCAAGTGCTCGTGGATGCGTTGACTACCTTGCGCGAGCGGGGTGATCCAATCGTCAGCGCCGGAGATAACCAGGGTTGGGGTGTTGATGTTTTTGAGTTCGTCGAGCACGTTAAAGCCAGGCAGGCAGGCGCCGTTGGCGTGGTTCCAAGCCGCAGCGCTGTAGCTGACTTTGGCGTTGAGCGCGGCTCCGACCTCCGCGTCGTAGTTGTGGAAGTACATCGGGCTTACTGCTGCCCAAGTGTTCTTAAAGTCCTCGTCGTCTGCCATCGGGCGACCGAAGAGCGCTCCCAGCGCCTCTAACTCGGCGGGCTTACCGCGCGCGCCAGCGTTGGCTTGGATTACGTCCATGTAGTCGATAGCGGGCGCGGTATTGCACAAGATCAAACCTGCCAACTTATCTTGATAGCGAGCCGCGTATTCTTGGGCGAGAAAGCCACCGTAAGAGTGCCCGACGAGGATTATCTGCTCGTGACCTAAGTGCGCGTGCAGAGCTTCGGCGTCGGCGGCGAAAGTAGCGTGCGTTACCCCATCAAAGGCGACGCGCTCGGATTGGCCGTTGCCGCGATGGTCGTAGTAGATAAGCTGCACTTGGTCGGCGAGGGCGTCGAAAGTCTCGGGGAAGCTGGAATGATCCAGCCCGAGACCACCGTGCATGAGTAGCATCGCTGGCCCTGAGCCGCGGGTCTCATAAAATAATTTGGTGCCATTGATTGCAGCGAACATGGTGTCTCCCAATTGTTGTTATGGATTATGAATAAGGCAGCTAACTGCCACGTACTACTATAGCCAAGTCGAGAGCTTTGACGGGCTTGGAGTTAGCGATTGACGCTAAACCGCTTACTCGCAGCGGAAAAATAACGCGGCGCGTCAACTTCGCTGCTCTAGCAAGCTACAATGATTTTTCGCGCACGGTTGCCCCGAGCATGGGGTGATCAAGATTACTTATAACAACTGGAGAACAACCATGAACAAACTGATTAAAACCCTGCTATTAATCCCATTGGCGCTGCTTAGCCTGAGCTTGGCAGCGAGCGAATACAACCTGATGTCCGGCAAGCCTTACGCTGGCACTACGCTCAACGTGCTGAGCGTGGTTACCCCGCAGTTCGACGGCTTGATGCTCCGCGATCAGGAGTTCACCGATTTGACTGGCATCGAGCTGGAATGGACTTTCATCCCCTTCGGTTCCTTGCAAGAGAAGATGAACGCCGAGGGTATCGCTGCCAACGGCGCCTTTGACGTGGTCAACTACTTGGATAGTTGGGGGCCGCCCAATTCCTACTGGCTGCAGCCCATCGACGCTTGGCTGGAGCGCGACGGCATCAGCATGAGCCGCTACCCCGAAGCCTTCGCCCGCTCGGCGCAATTCGAGGGTCAAACCTTGGGCTTTCCGCTGCGCGCGCACGCGCAATTGCTGTTCTACCGCAAAGACTTGATCCCGAACCCGCCGAGCAGTTGGGAAGAGCTAATCGCCGTTGGTAAAAAGCTGAAACAGGACAACCCAGAGGTGGCACCGCTGGCGCTGTACTACAACAACGACGGCAATAGACAAAACCTCTTCATCTGGATCAACTTCTTGTGGGCTGCTGGCGCTGACATATTTAACGACGACTGGAGCGCCGCTTGGGATAGCGAAGCCGCCTTGCAAGCCACCGAGGACTACATCGCCCTGCACACCACGCACGCGGTTACCAACCCCAACTCGGTAGCTTTCAACGAAGCCGACGCGCGCCAATCATTCATGCAAGGCAAATCAGCGATGATCCCGGTTTGGTGGTGGGCTTACTCTGGCTTCCATAATCCCGACAGCTCGACCCTGAGCAAAGACCAGGTCGGCTTCGCTGGTATGCCGACCTACCAAGGTCGCACCAAGACTTACGCCATCTCCATGCCCTTCTCGATCTCGCAGTACTCGCGCAACCAGGAGGCGGCTTGGGAATTTTTGAAGTGGCTCTCGAATCCAGCGATGGATAAGGCCAACGCCACCGAGCGCTCGGTCGGCGGCAAGACCATCATCAATAACGTGGTAACGCATATCTCGTCGCTCACTGATGCCGAGGTCAACGCCGCCAACGACGGCATTCAAGCCGCCGCCTGGGATTCTCTCAAAGAATCCGACATCATGCCGCAAATCCCAGAATGGCCCGAAGTTGGCGACATCCTCTCCGCCGCCATCGCCCAAGCCGCCGCTGGCGGCGACGTGCGCGAGTTGATGCAAGACGCCGCCGAACGCTCCAATAGAGTGTTGCGTCGCGCCGGCAGGTTGAACTAATACCACAAACACTGCTCGGCGGGTCCTGCACCCGCCGAGCAGTATTGACGCCATAGCAATTTGAGTGGTCAGAGCCCGGGCTCGACAGCTACATTGTCGACACCCTAAAAATCTACCATCATAGTAGTGCTGAATAGTCATGGCTGCTGCCACATTACAAATCTTAATCCGAATAAAGACACAGTGAACACCGCGCGCGCGAAAGAAATCGTGATCTCAGTCATTACCGAAGCCCTAAAAGCTAATGTAGAAGTTACTGAAGATATACAGCTAATAGGAGGAGATTCTCTGCTCGATTCTATGAAACTTGTCGAAGTTTGTCTGGCACTTGAAGATATGGCTGATGAGCACGGATTTGAGTTCGACTGGAGGTCTGAAGCCGCCATGTCTAGATCGCGTAGTATGTTTCGCAGTGTGGCGGCATTAGCGCAAGAATTTGCCGACCAATCGGTAGCATAAATTGATAATTGTTACTGGAGCTAGCCGTGGGTTAGGGCAGGCTATAGCTGAAAGGCTAAGCGAAAGCGGTAAAGAAGTTATTGGTCTGGCAAGATCTACAGAATCCCCTGACATTCAAATCGTAGAGTGCGATGTAAGTGACTATTCCTCTGTAAAAAAAGCCGCAAGACACTTTAAGCTGAAGAAGACGCCAGTAGAGGCGTTTATAAATGCGGCTGGCATTGCGTCGATGAATATGGCTGTAACTACTGATGAGTCCACTGTACAAAAGCTAATACAAACCAATCTCGTCGGCACAATTTATTGCTGCCAGCTTTTTGCGCCAATAATGTTAAGGCAGAGGTATGGAAGCTTCATTAATTTTTCAACAATAGCTGTAGCCCTAGCCTTGAGGGGCGAGTCTATTTACGTTGCATCTAAGGCTGGCGTAGAGGCGTTTTCACGTACTTTTGCTAGAGAAATGGCCGATTTCAATGTTCGCGTTAATTGTATTGCCCCTGGGCCAATACGCACAGATTTACTAAGAGGTATCACTGATACACAAATTGACCAAGTAACCTCGCGCCAGGTTATACCCAAGCAATTTCAAAAAGACGACATTTGCGACCTGGTTGAGTTGTTAATTGATGAAAGAGCTTCTTCATTAAGCGGGCAAGTGCTAAATGTCGGCGGGGTGTAATGGGTCTTTTAGACAAACTTGAAAAGCGCTGGTATGGGGTCGACCATCCCTTTTTAATTCATTCTGATCGCGAATTAAAATTTAGTGATATAGCCGGGCAGACTTTAATCGACTTATCGATAGTAAAAAATGGTGACGTTGTAGCTCTGATTGGCGATTTTGACCCAAAATCAATACTCACACTTTTTCAACTTATTGACAAAAATGTCATTCTGGTTCCGCTAACCACTGCTACTAAAGCGCAGCACGAATATTTCTTTGAGTCATCGCTAGTAGACGCCGTTGTCGAGGGCGGTTCAGTTAGGCGAATAGAACATAACTCCAAGCATGAACTCCTAGAAAAATTGCGCGAGCAGAAACATGGAGGCTTGGTATTATTTTCGAGCGGCACAACGGGACCACCCAAAGCGATCTTGCATGATTTAGCATTATTTATGCAACGATTTGCAACGCCCCGACCTACACTTAAAACGATAAGTTTTTTACTGTTTGACCATATTGGCGGGCTTAACACGCTGCTACATACTCTATTCAATGGCGGTAGTATAGTTGTGCCCAAATCACGTAGCGTTGACAGTGTCTTAGCAGCGTGCTCGGAGCATTCAATAGAAGTATTGCCTACTACGCCAACATTTCTGCGCATGATGTTAATGAGTGGCTTAGTGCCTGACAGCGTTCCTGATTCTCTCCGAATAATCACATACGGAACTGAACGTATGGATCAGCCAACGCTTGACGCACTCTGTCAATTACTGCCTGATATCGATTTCCGCCAGACTTTTGGCATGTCCGAATTGGGTATTGTTCGGGTGAAAAGTGCAAGCCGCAATAGCTTATTTATGAAAATCGGTGGCGAAGGTATAGAAACGCGTGTTCGAAATAACATTCTCGAAATTCTTTCGCAGACAAGAATGTTAGGCTATCTAAATGCTGACAGCCCTTTCGATAGCGAAGGTTGGTACAATACAAAAGATATCGTCGAAGAGCGCGATGGCTACTACAAAGTAATTGGTCGCACCAGTGAGGTTATCAATGTTGGCGGGGTAAAATTTATGGCGTCTGAAGTTGAGAAGAGTGTATTGCAATTTGTCGGCGTTGAGTTGGCGAAGGTAGAAGGTAAGTCGAATCCAATCACTGGTCAACATGTCGAGCTCATCGTTCAGCCAGTTTTCGGCAAGAAAGTTGATAAAGCGCAGTTAAAGGCATTTTTAGCTAAAATTTTACCGAGTCATATGCTGCCCAGGCGTATAAAGATTGCTTCTGTTGTTGTTGGGCATAGATTTAAGAAGGTTTAGTATGAACCTAATAGTTATAGGAACTGGCGGCCTGGCAAGGGAATTTAGCGCTTTCTTTGGTGAGGCAGTTAATATTGTCGGATACTTCTCAACTAATATAGATGAATTTCATCAATTTAAGCTTCCTGGTAAATTTTTTAGTGGTGCAATAACTCCAGAAATTGTCGGCACAACAAATTGCGTGATCGCAATAGGTAACCCCGCCGTGAAAAAAGAGATTTCGGAGCGACTGAGGGCTGTTGGTTTTACATTCCCAAGCTTGATTCACCCATCTGCTACTATTGCAACGCGAATCGGCACTGATGCGGAGGGTGTCATCATTTCGCCCAATTGCGTTATAGGGTCAAATATACTCTTTGGGCGACATGTCTATTTGAATTTTATGGTTGGTGTCGGCCACGACGCCAAGGTAGGCGACTATGTGCAGGTAAATCCTGGCGCGCAAATAGGCGGCTCTGTTATAGTTGGTAATGAAGTTCTTATTGGCTCAGGAGCAACAATTCGACAAGGCTTGAATATCAAGCAGAAAGCTACGGTTGGTTTTGGTTCTGTTGTTTTTACATCTGTGCGCGAAGGCATAACTGTAATTGGCAATCCGGCAAAGCGCTTAAAATTTCTTAGTGCTGATGGGCGATAGCTATGATGATGAGTGGGCGAACTACTAACATCAGCACTGCCTTCTACCAGCAGGCTTACATCAAGCGGCTCGTTGGCGTCAGAGCGCTGAGTTCAACAACATCGAAATATCGCCGCCGGCTTGCGCTCCATGGTCAGCGTGCGCACACCTGGTTCTTCAATCCGTGTTTATATGTGCTTCGATTAGTGTGCTTAAGAAAAGCTGATGGTCAAGAGGCGAGCAACGGTCTGAGGGCGCGAGCGTCTCGCTCGCCGTATGGTAAGCGCCGCAGGCCATCCTCCCAAACCCACCCAACCAAAGCACAAATTGCCGAAACCACCCAAGCATCCAGCAACAGCAGCGAACCAGAATAGCAAAAGCCAGTGGCGACTATGGTGCTCTGCTGGATTATGCGCTTTACTAAAAATCCAGTCCCATCAAGCGCCACTGCTCAAATAAGCTTATTTGCCCAAAAGCCGAACCCTTCGGTTCCACTTCTTACACGGCGGGCGAGACACCACGCGCTCCCAGGGCACCTACTATAATGCCCTCATTAAAAAGACGCTGATGCCAAGCTCCATAAACACTCCGCCTAACAACAGAAACACCCCAAGTCTTTAACTGCCAATAGCAAACAACCTATGCGCGATTCGCAACTCAAGTACCTGCTAGTATTACCAGCCATGCTCGTGGTCGCGGCTACGGCGCTATGGCCGTTGGCGGAGTCTTTGCGCTTGGCGTTTACGGTTGGTAGGCTCAACCGCCCGGGGTCTTTGAGCCAATACTTAGGCTGGGAAAACTTCACTTGGGCGCTGCTCGAAGAGCCGGCTTTTTGGAACTCGGTGTGGGTTACCGCTATCTACACCGTGCTCACCGTCGCGCTCACCACCTTGCTCGCGCTCGGCCTCGCGCTCTTGCTCGCCCCCGGTGGCCGCTTGCGCTCCGGGGTGCAAACGCTGCTGATCCTGCCCTTTGCCATGTCGCCAGCGCTGATTGGCGTCTCCTTCCGCTTTATGTTCAATCCCGAATTTGGCCTGTTCGATGCCTTCTTCGGCTTCCTCATTCCGCCGCTGGCGCAGATCAGCTGGCTGGCAGACCCAGTGCTAGCGTTCATCGTTTGCGTGCTCGCCGACGTCTGGGGCTGGATACCTTTCCTGACCCTGGTGCTAATCGGCGGCCTCGCCGCCATCCCCAAAGATAGCCTGGAAGCCGCGCAAGTCGACGGCGCCTCCGGCTGGCGCGTCTTCGTCGATGTCACCCTGCCGCAGCTCGTGCCGATACTCGCAGTAGTGCTAATCCTGAAAAGCATCTTCTCGCTGAAAACCTTCGACCAGATTTACATGCTCACCAACGGCGGCCCCGGCACCGCCACCCAAACCCTAAGCCACTACATCTACTTCAACGGCATGAAATACGGGCAAATCGGCTACGCCGCCGCCGTCGCCTGGCTGATGGTGATCCCGATGATTTTCCTCACTTATGCTTACGCTAAATATCTGTTCAGAAAATGATAATCACCCAGCGTAAATTCTTCGCCAGCCTGCAAGTCGCGCTCATCGTCGTCGCATGCGCCGTGATGCTGGTGCCCATCGTCTGGATCTGCCTCGCGGCCTTCAAAAACCACGTCGACGTCTACCAGCTCAAGCTGCTCTTTCGCCCGACGCTCGACAACTTCAGCGCCGTGTTCGCGCCGCCGTACGAACTCGGCGCCAAGCTCGCCAATTCCACCATCGTCGCCCTGGTAACCGTGCTCATCGCCATCCCGGTCGCCACCATGGCAGCGTACTCCTTCAGCCGCTTTCGCCTCGCCGGGCAAACCACCATGCTCGTCATCATCCTCGCCACCCAATTCGTCCCCGCCGTAGTCATCGTGCTGCCCTTCTTCGTCATGTTCCGCGACTTAGGTTTACTCGATAGCCGCCTGGGATTAATACTCGTCAACCTGGCGATAGTCATGCCCTTCGCCATTTGGATGATCAAAGGCTTCATCGACGCCATACCCCAGGAAACCGAAGAAGCGGCGCTGGTCGATGGCTCCTCGCGCCTGCAGGTAATAGCCAACATCGTCCTGCCGATGGCAGCGCCAGGCTTGCTCACCGCTGGCGTCTTTTGCTTCATCATCGCTTGGAACGAATTTTTATTCGCGCTCATCCTCACCAACAAGCAAGCTGTAACCCTGCCCATCGGCCTGGCGCTATTCAAAGGCGAGGAGGGCGATCTCTGGAACCTGCTCTCGGCGGCGGGCATCATCATCATGCTGCCGATGTTCATCCTCGCGCTCATGATCCGTAAATATTTCGTCCAGGGAATGACCATGGGCGCCGTCCGTTAACCGCCAATGGCCTCAGTAACTCTCAAAAACATCACCAAGCGCTGGGGTGCCGCCGTCGGCGTCGACAACCAATCGCTACGCATCGACGACCAGGAATTTTTCGTGCTCCTCGGCCCCTCTGGTTGCGGCAAAACCACCACCATGCGCATGGTCGCCGGCCTCGAACAACCCAGCTCTGGCGACATCTTCATCGGCGATAGAAAAGTCAACGACGACCTGCCCAAAGACCGCGACGTCGCCATGGTCTTCCAGAATTACGGGCTCTATCCGCACATGAACGTCTTCGCCAACATCGCCTACCCGCTCAAAGTCCGCGGAGTTGCCAAAGGCGAGATCGCCCCGCGCGTGCGCAAAGCCGCCGAGCAAGTCGAGCTCAGCGCTTATTTGCAGCGCAAACCCAAAGAACTCTCTGGTGGCCAACGCCAGCGCGTCGCCCTGGCGCGCGCCATCGTCCGCACCCCCAAAGTCTTTCTCATGGACGAGCCGCTCTCCAACCTCGACGCCAAGCTCCGCGTCAGCATGCGTGCCGAGCTCAAGCACCTCTCGCGCCAGCTCAAAATAACCACCATCTACGTAACCCACGATCAAGTCGAAGCCATGACCCTCGCCGACCGCATCGCCATCATGCGCGCCGGCATCATCCAGCAAATCGGCAGCCCCGACGAAATTTACGACCAACCCGCCAACCTATTCGTCGCTGGCTTCATCGGCGCCCCAGCTATGAACCTCATTCACGGCCGCATCCACAGCGGCAACTTCCAGCTTCAAGACGGCACCAAGCTCGTGCAACTAGACCAACCCGACCGCGACCGCGTCGTCCTCGGCATCCGCGCCGACGACGTAAGCATCCATCCTAGCGACCAAGGCGAAGTTAAGAGCGAAGTCTACGCCTTCGAGAACACCGGCGAAAACACCCTCACCACCATCCGCTGGGGCGAACAACGCCTCATCGCCCGCGGCGACCGCCGCCTCCGCTTCAACCAAGGCGAACACCTCGCCATCACCCTCAACCCGCAACGAACCTACCTTTTCGATCCCGATAACGAGCAGCGGTTGTAAGGGTATTGGATACAATAAACTGCATAAGAGTTAGCGTGCATGTTGGTGAATCTCAAAACAATAATTTGGCACCAGCTTGTGCTTCAAAGCCAACGAACAATTCCTTAGACTCTATTCCCTAGACGCGCATAATCTACGCGCCGAAGCATCTTTCGTAGTGTAGGCTCGTAAACACATAAAAATAACCAATGAAAAAACTGGCAGACATCTGCTTTTGGCAATCGGAATCATCTACAAGCTCAACAGAAGCTGCCGAAGCTGATATCAGGCGGAGGTTAAGTTCGCGCCAAACCATGCAGGTGTTCGCCGATAGCTTCGCCTTTGGCCAGAATTTGCCAATGCGAATGCTGGATATGGATCGTCTGAAAGAGCTGCCAAAAATTGTTCATAGATTGCTACATGAGAAATCTATGAATGTTATCTACCAAAGTGAATGGCAATCGCAGTTTGGCTCTAAGAGTATAGTAGACGTTATACCTGACTGGGAACAAGTTGATAATATTAGCAAAGACATAGATACCTGCGCACAGGTTATGTTCACCAATCTATCGGCAAATTTTGCTAATGTCTGTGAAAATGCTCAGGCAAGCATTGATAGTGACATTGCCAAGAATAGTTATCATGAGCAATTACATACTAGAGAATTTTATGAGTTAATTGGAAAAGCCATAGACGATGAAATAAAAGATATCGCTGATATAAGTTTTGCTGATTATTTTGGCATAGATATTAATCGCTATAACCTATTAAAGAAAATACTGCCGTTTCTGGAGCGGGAAGTTTGGCTGAGTGACGATAGTTGCTCGACTCCCTTCCACTCTCTCACGCACACTTTAGATGACTGGCGACTGCATGTTTTGCTGTGGTTTTATCACAATAGATTTGAGCTTGAAGGTTTTGTTCATAGTCATACAGGAAAAACAGATGTGAAAAGTAATCGTTACACAGATAATTTATTCTGTATGCCGCATCGCCTGCTATATGCTTACGCTCCTTTCAGTGCAGAAGAGCACAAAAATCATTTAATGCTCATCGGACCTGTTACCGTTGAACCTGATGAGGCTGAAAACCGAGCTAGTTTGCATATGGACATAAGTATAGATATTAACCTTACTACTACGTTTACCTTTTTTACTAGCCTTTTAGGAGAATACGATATATGTAGCGATAAACGCTTCATTCCTAAAGAACGGGAACTGGCAGAAGCGTTGACCTCGCGCCGACGTTTCACCGATAAGGAAATAGAACTACGTGCCGATGGTATACGGCAAAGCTGGAATAGTTTAGAGCAAGTTGAAGTGGACGACACGTTAGCTAACGTTATAGATAGTGGGATATCGGACACAAACCCTGATGTAGAGCAAAACAACGTCGCTGACCAATGGGGCAGAGAGCACATTGAGCATCTGGCTTATCACATACTTTGGGGTCATCGCACTATAAATTTAATTAGTCAAGCGCTATTTGATAGTCGTGGTAGCAATAAACCAATGAGCAGAAAGTTACATCGACTTTTACCCTATCTAACATCAGTAGTGACTAAAGAATGTTGGTTCGACGGCAATATAGATCGAGTTGCTGAGAGTAATTATCTTATTAAGCAGGAAGTCATAGCTAATGGTAATAGTTATTTTAGTATTTGGAGACTAATGGCAAAAAATAATGTTGAAAATTGGCAGAATAAACTAATAACAACTAAAGATACCTTGGAAGTTATTAAGGAAACTCGCCCATATCACTCGCTAGATATGCCCAAGGTGTTAGCTAACCGAGCCTACGATCGTTACATAGCTCGGGAATCTCGACGCTTACTGTACATGAATAACCTTATTCATCGCTACTATGGTCTCAATTTTAAGCATGATGATGCTGATTCTTACTACGACCCAATACTTACCCAAGTTTGTGGCTGGATTTGTCTGCATCTGGCAGAACTAGCGCGCGCGCATTTTGCTAAGCTCTGGCTCATGGATTATAAAGACGGGTTAGAATCCCGTTTGCATTGCGTTGGCCATTTCGCTGGCATTCATCAAGCGCACGCCGCGATAAAATCAATCGATGGTGCGATTCGGAGTGCAAAAAATAAAACTTCATATCAAAGCACCCAAGATGTAGATAAAGATGAACCCGTATCATTGCTATACCGCTGCGTGCAGCGCAACCGACCAGTGTACCTTCTCTCAGTTAATAAAGATAATGCTGTAGTAGAAGGTTATCCTAATCATTATGGCATACGTTCAGCTATAGCTATTCCTATGCAAATTAACGGTCGTTTGCTTGGAGTAATAGAGTGCTTAGGTACAGAAGTTAAGCAATTTACGCCGTCTACAGTAAGGCTACTGACTCGTGCTGCCGGTTTTATCGCGCCCTTCCTCTACGAGCAACAACTGAACCATTCGATGACAAAGATCATCGAAAAGGTACTCGATAAAGGTCACAAAGCTCGTGATGAGCTGATGCCTTTTGAGGACATAGTTCGTCACCTAGGAAATATTTTCCTATGCAAAGCAGCGCACCTGTGGCTGCGCAAACCAGATTTTGGTTATGAGTTTGAGCTTAAGGGTACACTTCTGCACGAGTTTATCGGTGCTCAAGAGACGGTAAGCTTTTCTATCTCAGAAATATTGAGTAAAGATAGATCAAACTCTGACGACCACATTCTAGCTAAATTGCCAGTCCAGCTTGGAATTGATCCTATCACACAAACAGCCCTACTGACTATTAAGAATGAAGATGCAGATGATTTTTGCCAATCCTATTACAATCCCAAACCATCTTGCATCCATGCCCCCTTACTTTCAGATGATAAGTCTGAAGCGCTTAATTACAATAACTACTGCGACCATCAAATAATTTTGGGCAATAAATTTCTTACTAAGTCAGGTGATTCAAAAGCGCACGCGCCGCATAAGAATTTATACGAAACTCATAAAATGCCCGAAACTATGATTTTTGCTTTAACTAGATCATACAAAACAAGATCTTATTCCAGTACCCAACTAACGTCTGATACAATCAATGTTGCTGGATTAAGTTCGGGCAGCAACTGGGAGGAAAGAGAAGTAGTTGGTTTTATAACTTTACATCATGATAATTACTTGGGCTATGCTGCTGGTTGGCGACAAACTGTAAGTATGATTAACGAATACCTGCAATTAGCATTACTGCACTTGCAACTTTTGAGCAACCGTTTTGATCAAGCACAAGATTTTGCTAAGCATGAATTACGGCATCAAGCTATCTATATTCGCAACTCATTGCGAAAATTAAATAAGCAGAATGACTTCATTAGAGATCCCACTTTATCTAGTGCAATAATAAAGACTTTTGATGATTTCGATAATAATCTTACAGAAAAACAAAAAAATAGTTGCAACTATCAAAAGCTACGAAAATTGATTGAGGAGGTTGCGCGCACTGCCAGAGCCTCGCAAGAAACCCATAGCGCTTTGATGACTAACATCAGTTTGTTTGATGAGAAAATTGATAGATTATCTCAAATAGAAAATCTAGAATACTTTGGGGTGGGTGTCGATGAAACAAGAGTTATTATAAAACTCAGATCATTGATTACGAATTTTGTTAAAGCCTACCGCAGTATATTGACTAAAAAAGGGGTTTATGTTGATATTAGCAGAATGGCCTGTCTTAAAATTAAAACATATGACTCGTTAATTAACCATATTTTCACTAATATTCTGCAAAATGCAAATCAATACTGCCAGTCCGATAGTGTAATTGATATTAGGTCTGACCTTGGTCGTGGTGTGAAAAAAAAGGCTGTAGTTACTATTAGCAACTTGGCTCCATATGATAGGCATGTTAGTGCTGTAGAACTGCTGTCTTATGGCCGGCGTGGTATCTGGGCTCAGTATTCCAATAGTCATGGTAACGGCATTGGCTTGTGGGCCGTAAATCGGGCCTGTGACCTGGCCGGAATTAAAATGGAATATATAATAGAGCCTATCAATAATAAAATCGATGCCACACAATATCCTTTAGCCAAACACAGTATTCGCCTTAATTTTACTAGTGTAATGGTATGAAGAAAATAATAATTTTAGATGACCACTGTCAAGAAAAACTTTTTTATCTTTTAGAAGACTATCTCAATTCAGTAAAAAAATACTGCAAAGTTAAGCATAACGAGACAGTAGAATTCGTAAAATGCTCAAATGTTAAAGAATTTGCCAATATATTGTTGTCTAGTAATAGTGGCGAGTATGATGGATGGATCGTTGATATGATGATCCCTACGGAGGGTTTAGTAAATTATGCTTTACTAGGTAGGGCTGATATTGAATATAATATGGCTCGCTCCGGCATGCTGACTCTGCGAGCAATAACCGAACATGATAATTCACTAAATAATTTATCCAGGAATGATAAAACTAAATTAACTGCTCTAGCTAATCGTCCAGCTCTAATTTTATCCGCTCTTAGAGAAGACAACTTAATCAGAGAAATGAACAGTATAGGATTGGCTAGTGCTGTGAATAAGAAATTTTTTTACGCTAGTAAAGCAGAGATCGATGTGGTTGAACTGAGGCTGCCACAGAGCATTCAAAGTTGGTGCGATCGAGCAATGGGAATGGTATGTCATTAGATAAAGTATAGGTCTGGCTAATGAATAAATATCTTACGTGTATATTTGCCGTGGTCGGAGGCTTATTGGCTGCACTTTTACTTATTCTATTATTTTCTGCGCTTGCTAATCAGTCTTTGCTTAATATGTCAGATATTCTCGCCACAAAACCTGACCAATCAAAATACTGCCCTGATCTAAATAGTACTGAGTTTCCTAATGGCACTTCTGACAACAATGACTCTCAATTCTCTAACCTTATAAATGCTACAGAGTTAGAGAATCTAATATCTGAAGTTTGTGCCTACCGCATTGCTTACGCGAAGTACGGCGATTGGCTAACTCGTCGTGAGCAGCAGATAACTGCTTCTGAAAATTATCAGAGTAATGTGCTTACTATTGTTTCCGTAGTTATAGCGTTAGTTACTTTAGCCCTAGGCGCTGGTAGTTGGTTTTTTTCTGCTACTATTGCAAATAATGAGGTTAAAGTAAAGAATGCTCAACAAGAGCTGAAAAAAACTCAGAAGCAGATGGGTAAGGCGAAGCAGGAAATGGTAGGAGTTCAGCAGGAAATAAAGAAAGCCCAGGAGAAATTTGTAGACTTTCAAAAATTTGAACAAATGCAGATTGATTGCGAAATGGAATTGCTAAAAATTCTGAGAGAAAATGGATTTGAGGATTATATTGTAGCGAGTCTAATGATTGAGTTACGTATCTACTTACCTCTGTTAGCCTCTGGGGATGAAGCCAGAATAAAGAGTGCAGCTCGATTTCTAGGCTCGTATACGACAGGCTACGACTTACCGAAATTGGCTGAATACGCACTTTATTGCCGTTCAAAGACGCCTCAGGAACTCCACTATTTATTCAATTTTGCCTTACCTGAAAATGAGCAGATTTAGTTGCTTAAGCTATCTCTCATTCGCTGACCGCTAACCGCCGCCTGCGCTTCAACCAAGGCGAACACCTAGCCATCACCCTCAACCCGCAAAGAACAGAACCTACCTCTTTGACCCCAAAACCGAGCGGAGCTTGTAGCGCGGTCAAATTCGCGTCGCGCTAGGGGTGTAGCCGATTGTAGCGAGTACAATCGGGCGCCAATTCACTCCGCCCTATCCCATGACCATCAAGATCAATTTTGCTTACGTGCTGCTGGTAATAATCATCGGCGGGCTCGGCTATTGGTTCTTTCAGGGTATGCAAAACGCGCCCGAACCCGAAGTGCCCGATGTCAGCGAGCGCATAAGCGTGCAGAGCCGCCCAGTGGTAACCGTCGAGCAATTACCTTCCGAGCGCATCGAGCGTGTACTCGAGCTGAGCGCGCGCACCGAAGAATACCGCAAGGTTGATGTGCGTAGCGAGATCGCTGGACGCGTTATCCGCTTACCAGTTAGCAAAGGTAACAGCATCCGCAGCGGCGAGGTGCTGGTCGAGTTGGACGCCGACGACCTCAACGCCCGCTTGCGGCAAAACCGCGCCGAGGTCGAGTTCAAGACCATCGAATTCGAAGCCGAGCAGCGTTTACTCGCCGAGCAATTGACTTCGCGCAGCAAGTTGGCGCAGAGCGCCAGCGCCCTCGAATTGGCGCGTGCCGATCTGGAGAGCACGACTCTGCAACTGAGCAAAACCAAAGTTACCGCGCCTTTCGCCGGCGTGCTGGAAGAGCTGAATATAGAGCTCGGCAGCTACCTCAGCCCGGGCGAGACCGTGGGCACTATCTATCAATACGACCCCATGCTGGTGGTTGCTTACGTCAACGAGGCCGACATCGGCAAGCTCAAGACCGACATGAGCGTACGCGTGCGCTTGGTCGATGGTAGCGAGGTGCGTGGGCAGCTCAAATTCATCGCCAGCTCGGGCGAGGCCGACGCGCGCACCTACCGCGTGGAGATCGCCATAGACAACCAATTCCGCCAAGCCAAGGCGCAAATGAGCGCTACCGTCTTCATCGAATTTGAACCAGTCAACGCCCTCAAGCTCTCGCCAGCAATACTCTCGCTCGACGCCGCTGGCAATATCGGCGTTAAGATCATAGATGAAGATATGCTGGTACAACACCAACCGGTGCAGATGGAACGTATGCAAACCAACGACTATTGGGTTAGCGGTCTGCCCACGAATAGCCGCGTGATTACCATCGGCCATGGCTTTGTCGAGCCTGGCGATAGGGTCGACGCCTACTGGCCGAGCGGCGAGAAAGTCGGCCGCGCTGATAATTGAAGCAATGAGCGCGCTAGCTAAGCAAGCCCAGCCCAGCCTGAGCTTCCAGGAGATCATCTTCGAGCTCAGCCGCTTTTGGAGCGATCGCGGTTGCGCTCTGGTGCAACCGCTGGATTTGGAAGTTGGCGCTGGCACCTTTCATCCCGCCACCTTTCTGCGCTCTATCGGTCCCGAGCCTTGGAGCAGCGCCTACGTCCAGCCCTCGCGCCGCCCCACCGACGGCCGCTACGGCGATAACCCCAATAGGTTGCAGCGCTATTATCAATTCCAAGTCTTACTGAAACCGGCTCCAGAGAACTTCCTCGAGCTTTACCTGGAGTCGCTACAAGCCATCGGCATTCGCCTCGAGCAACACGACCTGCGCCTGGTCGAAGACGACTGGGAATCGCCGACGCTGGGGGCTTGGGGGCTGGGCTGGGAAGTCTGGCTCAACGGCATGGAAGTAACTCAGATAACTTACTTCCAGCAGGTCGGCGGCATTGAGTGTTACCCCGTAAGCGGCGAGCTAACCTATGGGCTCGAGCGGCTGGCTATGTACTTGCAGGAAGTCGACAACGTTTACGAGTTGCGCTGGCAGGGCGATTTGAGCTACGGCGACGTCTACCAGCAAAACGAGCGCGAGCAATCGCACTACAACTTCAGCCACGCCGACACCGAATTTCTCCAACAGCAATTCTCCCACTGCGAGCAAACTTGCGCCCAACTTTGCGCCATCGAGCTCCCGCTGCCAGCTTACGAGCAAGTACTCAAAGCTTCGCACTATTTCAACCTGCTCGACGCCCGCGCTGCCATCTCGGTCAGCGAGCGCCAGCAATACATCCTGCGCGTGCGTAAATTGGCGTTTATGGTCGCCAAGGCTTACTTCAGCAGCAGGCGCAATGCGGGTTTTAGCCAAGTGCCCGAGGCTTGGCGCCAACGTAGCGAGCAGATCTGGCAGCAATTGCACAAGAGCTGATAGCAAGCGCCGAGACGCTTGCAGCTTATGCGGTAGTAGTAGAACGCTGCGTGCGCAATTGCACGAATAGGCTGTAGGCGATGGAAGCCAGGCAGAGGGCGATGAGGCTGAGGTTCAAAGCGCCAGTGCAGAAGTAAGCGAACGCGCCGTCGGTGGCTTCGGCGATGATCTTGCCTTGCACGTAGTTATTCTCGGCTATCGGACCCAAAATTATCCCCAAGACCATGGGCGCGGCGGTAAAGCCATAGCGCGCCAGGAAATACATACCCAAGCCTAGACTGAGCATGACGATTACGTCCGAGAGCGAATGCTGCACCGAATACGAGCCAAAGATAGCCAACACCAAAATTCCGCCAGCCAGGTAGTGCGGCGGGATGAGCACCACCCGCGCCGCGAAGCGCGCCAGCAATAGCCCGAGCACCATCATCAAAATCTGCCCCACGAGCAGGGAATTGATGAAAGTCCAAGCGACCTCGGCGTGGATGGTGAACAAGTCCGGCCCCGGGAAAATACCGTGGATGAGCAGGCCACCGAGCAGCACTGCTGCGGTCGGGCTGCCAGGAACGCTCAAGGTCAATAGCGGCACCAAGGAGGGACCCACCATGGCGTTGTTGGCGGTCTCTGCAGCTACTACGCCCTCGGGTTCGCCTTTGCCAAAGTTGTCGCGCCGAGGGCTGAATTTGCGCGTTTGGTCGTAAGCCACCAAGCCGGCGATTTGACCACCAGCACCAGGGATCAATCCGATGAGCACGCCGACCACGCTGCCAAAGCTCAACGCGCGCAACTTGCCGAGCACCTCGCGTAAGGTCGACCAAATGCTGTAGCTGGCGACCTCTTGCAGCCGCATCGGCTGCTTGCGTCTACCGCTCTCGAACATCTCGACGATCTGCGGAATGGCAAATAAACCGATCAGCGCCGCGACCACGTGCACCCCGCCTTCCAAGTGCTCAGAGAATACGAAGCGCTCGACGCCTTGGATGGAATCGTAGCCGATGGTCGCGATCCACATCCCCAAGCAGCCTGAGATCAAGCCTTTGAGCATCGATTTGGAGTCCAAGGTGGCGATCACCGTAACCCCGAGAATAGCGACCCAGAATAGATGCGAAGGGCCAAAACCCAGAGCCCAAGCCGCCAGGATCGGCGTCAAGAATATGAGCACGAAAATCCCTATCAGCCCGCCGATAGCTGAGGATAGGAAACAGAGTTGCAAGGCGTGGGCGCCGTCGCCGCGCCGCGCCATGGCGAAGCCATCCAAGGCGGTGGCGATATTCGCGGGCGCCCCAGGGATTTTCAGCAGCACTGCGCTAACCGCGCCGCCAGCCACTGAAGAGGTATAAGCCGCGCCCAGCAGTATCAGCCCGTGCGCTGGCTGCATATGGAAAGTGAAGGGTATGAGCAAAGCCACCGCCATAGTCGGGCTCAGCCCGGGCGTCGCCCCCAGCAGCAAGCCGCTGACCGTGCCTATACCCAGAATGAACAAAGCCAAAGGCGTAAAAACCTCCGGGAAATACTGCAAAAATTCCACTCGACGCGTTGTTGTTATTCGTTGAGCAGATTATAGAGATGGGGCAGCACATCCGCTGAAGCTTTGCAGTGAAATTATCAGCACTGGCATCGCTCGGCTCAGATAAACGCGGTCTCGGTTGCTAGCTCGCGGCGAGCTTTGTTGTTGTTGGCACGATGCCCAGGTCGGGTACTGATGTCTGCTATGATGTTAGACGTTGCGGTCACAGGCTCTTCGCGTTGATGCCCTGCGCTGGGAGCGACTACGACACCTCACATAAACTTACAAACGCTGCACCGCAACGCTGCCATTGCTTGCGCTCGACTTGTCGCATCGTATCAAGCAGTAGCAAATCTCGAGGCTGTAAAACGCTAGCCGAGAGCTGTCGCAAGATCGCTGTACGCGTAATCGCCAACCTAAACCCCCAACACCCCACTTTTTGCATTGCTGCTCCCAGCGTTGCATCATCTAACTTAATTTTTTACCTATTTCCCTTATGCTCTTAACAGACGCGATTAAACAGTTTCTATTATTTTGTAAATTAAAAAAACTTTCGGCGCATACCCAAAAAGCCTATGCTGGAGATTTGCACAGTTTTGCGCACTGGTCTAGTCATGCGCTCACTGCTACAGCATTAACTACCAATGAGGTCTCTAGTTGGCACGTGCACATGGACACGCAAGAATTTGCTGCGACAACGATCAAGAGGCGTCTTGCGGCGTTGAAGGCTTTTAGTAAATGGCTGACGCGGGAGGGTGCCATTCCAGAAAATCCTTTCAAAAATCTGGATGTTTGCATTCGTCTACCTCGACGCTTGCCGCGCAATCTCAACCGTCAAGATTTACGGCGGTTATTGCAGCAGGTAAAAAAGGCATCAGCAAGTGCATCGGCCACACAGTTATTGGTGCCATTAGTGGTGGAATTGATTTTAACTACGGGAATACGCATTGGCGAGGCTTGTGCGATTACGCTTGATGACTTGGACGTCGAAAATCAAACGGTGCGCATTGTCGGCAAAGGCTCGCGAGAGCGGCAGGTTTTTTTGATCGATGCGCGCCTGCAACAATTGGTTCGGCGCTACTTGCGTGCACGGCAAAAACTGCTTCCGTCAACGGAGCAATTATTGATTACGGCACAAGGCAAGCCGGCCTCT
This sequence comes from Gammaproteobacteria bacterium, assembly GCA_965229495.1. Classification (GTDB taxonomy): domain Bacteria; phylum Pseudomonadota; class Gammaproteobacteria; order CBDBNL01. The sequence goes on along the minus strand of OZ245880.1, from coordinate 1,099,408 downwards.
ACAGATTATGTGCGTCGGCAATTACACCAGCTATCTCAAGCGGCTGGAATTCGTAATAACATCACCCCGCATATGCTGCGGCACACGGCGGCAACGCAACTCTTAGAGTGCGGAGTCGATATGCGCTTTGTCCAACGCTTACTTGGCCACAGCAGCATCGCCACCACCGAAATCTACACGCACGTCTCAGACACCGCCCTACGCTCAGCAATCCTAGGCTCCACCCTCCGCCGACAATTGGAATAGCGGATAACTAGGAATTATGGACAAAATTGACTCAATATCAATTGACTATAAATCAATAACATCTGAAATAGAGCGATGGATTATCCATCAGATACTCAAGTTTCTACTAAGGAAAATTCCTGTAGAGCTTGACTTTCAAGATGGCAATACTAGAAAACTTAACGAACTAACTTCCAAGTTTCATGTGGCGCCTCCAAGACTCTCAAGATTGTTATTAATTTTATGGAATCCTGAGTATTACCTTCCGGCAGCATTTGTTGATGGAGAATGGTTTTGCAGCAAAGGAAATATCTCAGAGTTGATTATTGTAATGCAATATAGAGACGGTAAAGAAATTCGAAATTATGGACTTTCTTTCGGAGTTAGATCGGTTACGAAACATGGATATAAGCACTACCTTCGCCCGTCTTCACTCAGAGAGACCAGAAAACATTACAACGAAGATGTTCGATTGTATAAAAAAATTATTGGTGATGATTTGGTTTACTCTTGTGCATTTTTTAATAGTAAACACGACAATTTATATCAAGCACAAAACAACAAGCTAAACATTACTCTTGAGCGATTAAATGTCATAAATGACCCTTGTGCGAAGATACTGGATATAGGATGTGGATGGGGCAGTTTTGTATTCCATGCAGCAAGATCTATTGAGGGGCAATTTGATGGAATATCAATTGCAGAATCGCAAATTAAGTATGCCAAGCAGAAATGCTCAGAATTATCCGATAAAGAAATAAGCAGTCGCATTAATTTCTATTGTAGTGATTACGAAGGGTTTAGGAGCGAAGAGTCTGAGATATACAATAGCATTGTTAGTATAGGCATGCTCGAACATGTAGGAAAGACACAATACAAAAAATTCTTTTCTGAAGTCTATCGACTATTATCAATGGGAGGTACAGGAGTTGTACACACTATTACTCGGAAAGATGATGGAATTACTAACCCATGGGTTGATGAATATATTTTCCCTGGAGGATATATCCCCAGAGCATCCGAAGTACTTGCTGGGTTAGAAAGTTCCAAGCTGGATGTTATTGCCATTCACCAACATAATGGCATTAATTATCAAAAGACACTATCTATATGGCTTGACAACTTATGCCTTAATGAAGAATTTTTCTTGGAAGTTTTGAGTGAGAATATACTTCGAATATCTCCAGATATGCCGGTGAAACAAAGGAACCATGAGGCGCGTAGGGCTTTCCGCATCTGGTATTTTTATTTGGCATCAATACAATCAATATTTGATAGACGTGGCGGTCGTTATGATATCTCGCAGTTTGTATTCACTAAATCTATAAATTTATAGTGATCCCATAATTCAGTATTAATCATTCTTTAAGTCCAGCCGAATAGAAATTTGATTGCCTCAAGTGAAATTCCCCCAATTACAACCACCAGGACTCCTAGAGAGAACTTGGTAAAATGAAATAGACACATGTCTGCGCGACTTAAATTGTTAGCCTGCGTCCCGGCTATGGGTATGGGAATAGAACTCGATACATTTATATGAGCTCCCAAGTAAACATTCTGGACTTTGCGAAAAATACGAACTGCAGCTAGTGCAAGCGTTATAAACATTAAAACAGACATACTAATTATTGTAGGGAAAAACACACTGCCTGTTATAAAAATTTGCCCAGGGAAAGTGAAAGGATAAAAGTTTACATTTCCCGAACTTGCGCTTTCTATAAAAGCATATGGCATTAGTGCGGCATTTATTGACCACATGTCATAGTCCAAAGGGGGATTATCTAGTGCAAGTGGGTAAAGATAGTTTGAGACTAATTGTGAAATTAAAAACAGTGCTGACGCAATAACAATATCAGCTATTAACCAGATTATAGCCCAATCTAATTTTCTTTCAGATAAGGCTGTTGATACCTTTGTTAAATGAATGAACGTTATTGTTAGAGAACATAAATCTGTAATAACATTGACGCTAACAAGCACTAATATATTAAATGCTTGGGTCGGGGTATCTTGACTTACAAAAAATTGAATTAATCTCCCCATCTCCAAACTAGATTCTAAATCAATTGGCTTAGCCAGGAAAACCAATATCAAGCAATAAAGCATATAGTATGAGAATAGTTGCCAGCAGCACTTAAGTTTATTTTGGAAAAAATAAGTTTGCTTAATTTCCCTGGCGATAGCATATTGGTGTTTTGAATTTTGTATGTCGTTAATAGATGCCCCTAAAAATTTTAGTAAACCAATTTTGATTTTTATAATAATTTTAGAAAGCACATCCAAGAATCTAGACTCATTTCTAGTTTCCTCAAAAATTAATCTGGATATGATATTCCAGTTGATAGATATTATGGCTAATAAGGCAATGCCCATAATTGACATTAATAGTAAGTGCCCACCTTGGGTTATGATTAACTCCATAATTCCTAGTTATCCGTTTAATAATTCAAGCAAACTAAAAACATACTACTGCGAGCGTCTCAATTAACTTGATTTAACTGCTATGTAGTAGAAATAGAGGCAGAAATGGCAAATATCGGCTTAGATATTTGTTTTTATTCCTATCTGTCTACAGCATGAATAACCGCTATAAGTTGGAGTGATAGATTGGACAATTCTTATCGCCCTAACGCATAGGGATTGTTCTCACATCATTGTAATAATTCCGCACTAAATGGCATCGCAAATTTTATGTTTTTCAGGATTTTATGATGTGATTTTTGGTAAATGTCGCATCACGAAGTTAGATTGCGTTTGGGATGGACTGTTGGGGGAGCTGGGCTAGGCGCCTGGCTAACTGATAACCATCCGAAACTTGTAGGCATATTCTGCTGCCTCTGGTCTGCCCTTGTACAATTTGGATATGTTTCGAGGCGCGATGGTGTCCATACCTGACCTGTTCGTTCACGCTCTTTGCCAGGCGAAGCCGACGATGTTGCGCTTGGTCTCAGAAAATTCGATGCCGATTTGGTAGACGCTACCTGCGTACTTGGCGGCGTAGCCGCGCTGGATTATCTGTTGTAGGGCGCTGTTGTTTTTGGATTTGCGCTTGATTACTTTGAATTCGATGATGTAGGTGTTGTTACCAAGCTGGACGCTGAGGTCGACGCGACCGCGGCTGCTGGCGTCTTCGGCTACGACCGTGAGCTTCATGCCAGCAAAGAAGCTGTAGACCACTGAGGCGTAGTGGCCCTCGAAGCGGGCGATGTCGTTATTGCGGTAATTGTCGGCGGCGATGCTGGCGAAAAGGCGCTTGAGCCGAGATTCGATGTTGTCGAGTTCGGCATTGCGCAAAGCTTGGAGCATATCGTCCTGATGGCTAGCGTCGCTATTGCCAGTGTAGTGCCGGAATAAGTTCAGTTGCAGCGCCGAGCGTACGCTGTGATTCGGGCACACGAGTTTATAGGTCTCGGCGTCGGGATTGGCGCGGCTATCGGCTGGGTCTATGGTTAAGTAGCCGCTTTGGAATAGCACTGTATGTAGCTCTAGCTTATTGATGGGGCAACTATCAAGAATATCCACATGAGCTCTCGAGGGCTCGACTTGGTATGCCGATAAGTTATCGCGCGCGATAAGTTCGACTACAAAATCTGGAGTGCCAGTTTCAAACCAGTAGCTACGAAAACGTGGTCTGCCAAAGCTTTGGCTGCGGTCGATGAACTGGAGGATGTCATAGGGGTTGTAGACGAGGTCGGTGCCGAGGAAGTTATAGCCGTTGTACCATTGCTGCAGTTGTTTGCGGTCGACGCCCTCTAGGTGTTTGCTAAAGACTTGATTTAGGTCTGCTTCGGTATACCCGCAAATGCTAGCGTACTTGGGGTTAAGAGAGATATCCTTTGAGTTGTTCAAACCGCTGAATATCGACACTTTGGAAAACTTGCTGACGCCAGTGAGCATGACGAAACGCAGATGCTCGTCTGCAGCTTTGATGATCGAATAGAAGCCACGTAACTGTTTGCGCATTTGCTCTGCGAGTGCCATATCGTCGATGTTGTCGATCATCGGCTTGTCGTATTCGTCGATGAGCAGGACCACTTGGCGTCCGTGCTGCTTGTGTGCTTCTTGGATTAGCTCCTGAAAAAATATTGCTGGTTCATCTGTAGCCGACAGCTCCAAACCTAAACGCTCAGCTGTATAGAGCAAATTGCTTTTTAAGTGGGCTCTGAGCGCGCCGACGCTGTTAGAGCCGCCGCTCATATCCAGCTTGATAACAGGGTATTGGATATCCCATTCCCAGTTATCTTCAGCGTGTAGACCGGTAAACAGCTCGCGCCGACCCTCAAACAAATTGCGCAGCGTATCGAGAAATAAGCTCTTGCCGAAACGCCTTGGGCGGGCGAGGAAATAGATGCCAGCAGTGTTAGCTAAGTCGAGCGCTTGTGGCGTTTTATCGACGTAGACAAAACCACCTTCGCGGACTTTGGCGAATGTTTGTATGCCTAGGGGCAGTTGGGCGAGTGCGGCTGATTGCATGTTGTCTCCAAATGGCGGTGGCTGGGTCGTGCTCATCCGCTTAGCTCACGCGTTCGCCGCTTAAGTTGAAGAAGTGTTGTTGGGCTGGTGGGAAGTTGAGGTGCAGTTGTTGTCCGGGTTGAAGCTCGGGGCGGTCGTGGCTGCGTACTACTAATTCGCCGAGTTCGGAGTTGTGCAGGTATACGTAGCTGTCGGCGCCGAGGTATTCGATGGCTTTGATTTCGGCTTGGCAATGGGCTTCGTTGGCGTCGCAGATGCTGATGTGCTCGGGGCGAATGCCGAGCTTGTCGGCACCTGCGGGTGCTGGCAAATTATCGAGCGCTAGCGGCAGGATGTTCATGCGCGGACTACCGATGAATTCGGCGACAAAGAGGCTCGCGGGGCGCTCGTAAAGCTCGCGCGGGCTGCCGACTTGCATAATCTCGCCTTGGCTCAAGACCACGATTTTATCCGCCAGAGTCATTGCTTCGACTTGGTCGTGGGTTACGTAGATCATGGTGCTGGCGAGCTGCTGGTGCAACTGGGCGATCTCGACGCGCATGGCGACGCGCAGGGCGGCGTCGAGGTTGGAGAGAGGTTCGTCAAATAAGAAGCCCTTGGGTTTGCGCACTATGGCTCTGCCGATGGCGACGCGCTGACGTTGGCCGCCGGAGAGAGCGCGCGGCAATCGATCTAGTAACTGCTCGAGCTTGAGGATGCTCGCGGCTTGCTGGACTCGGGCGTCGATTTCAGCCTTATCGATCTTGGCGGTTTTCAGCGCGAAGCCCATGTTGGCGCCGACGTTCATGTGCGGATACAGTGCGTAGGATTGGAAGACCATCGATAGTTCGCGCTCGTAAGGCACTTGCGCGCTGACGTCGACGCCGTCTATGAGTATCTTGCCGCTGGTTACTTCTTCAAGGCCGGCTATGAGTCGGAGCAGGGTCGATTTGCCACAACCCGAAGGGCCGACGAAGACGACGAATTCGCCGTCGCCGATCTCCAAATCAACGCCTTTAATGATGCGCTGCTCGCCAAAGTCTTTGACTACTTGTTGTAGGGTGATGCTGCTCATGATTTCCGTACTATTGGTTCCATAGTAGATACACCGCCGCCGTCCACGAGAATTGATCTCCGCCAAAGCCGTCGGCGGCGATGGGGTTGAAGTACTCGTAAAAGCCCTTGCGTTCTACCAGGCGGCAGGTGTCGTCGCGCAGGCGCTGCGCCCAAGCGCGCTGGCCTTGGTCGTGCCAGGCATCTGCCAAGAGATAGTTCATGATCGGCCAGCTGGGTCCGCGCCAGTAGCGTTTGAGCTCGAATTGCTCGTGCTCGGGGTCGAGGCTGGGGAAGGCGTAGTTGCACCTTTTCAGGATGCGCTCGGTGTGCTCCAAGCTGAAGGCGTGCTGCATTTCGTTGCCGACGGCGGCGTAAAAATAGAGCATGGAGGCGCTGGTTATCGCCGTGCTGTAGTCGCCAGTGCGTAAGTCTTTAGCGCAGAAGGCGCGGACGTATCTGTTCCAGAGCTGCTGCTCGCAGGCTACGCGACTGCTGACTATGCGCTGCTCAAGCATGGAGACGCGCGGGTCTGAGTACGGTATGTGGCCGTGGCCTTGCAATAACATTAGTAGTTGCAAGACATCCAGGTCGGCGCGGATGAGCATGAACTGTACCCCTGGGTCGAGCATCAAGAAGGGGCCGTGGTCGTATATTTGCCGTTGCTGCCATTGACAGGAGCGACCGTAGTGCACGATGCTGAGGTAGCGGTCGTACTGATAATCGCTAGGGCGCTGGTCGCTGTGCACTTGCTGGGTGTCGCGGCGTTGGTATTCGAGACCCTGCTCTACTGGAACTTTGGCGAGGGCGGCGTCCCAATCGGGGCTATTGTCGCGGCCGGATTCCCAAGGGTGGGTGATGGCGCTGAGGTGGGTGTTGTAGGGGTCGCGCTGCTGGCGGTACCATTCGTTATAAGCGTAGATTTGCTCGAAGATCTCGGCGACTATCTCTACCTCCTCGGCGCTGGCCTTGCTATCGTAGATCATCCTACAGACCATGCTCGCCAATATCGGCGGCTGGCTAATGCCCGAGGTAGGCGGTTGGTGCCTGCTTTGCCAGACCTCTGGACCTGGGAAGTAATTGGGATCGTCTTTGTGAAAGACTATGTGTGGCACCATGCCGTCCGCCCATTGCCCACTCATCAGGCTGCGAATCTCCTGCCAAGCGAGTTCGCGGTCGAAGGTCGCTAAGCCTAGGGCGACGAAGGCCGAATCCCAATTCCACTGAAAAGGATAGAGCTTGGGGCTGGGCACGGTGTAGCCACCACGGTTGTTCGCTAACAATATGTCGCGGGCTTGCTGGATGTGTTGTTTGCTCATTGTTGAATACTCTTGTTTAACCTTTGACGCTACCCGCAGTCAAACCTGATACCAAGAAACGCTCGAACCACAGGAATAAGACGAGCACGGGGATGGTGGTAACTACTGCTCCCGCCATCAGATGCTGGCGCGGTACTTCGGAGGAATTGAGCGAGACCACACCGCGCGATAGCGTGAAAATCTCGATGTTATCCAAAAACATAAAGGCGAATAAAAACTCGTTCCAAGCGATCATAAAGACGTACAGCGCCACCGACGCCAGAGCTGGTAGAGATAGTGGCAGAGTTATGCGCACGATGACGCCAGCGCGGCGCAAGCCGTCCATCAAGCCGGCTTCTTCGAGCTCGGCGGGTATGGAGCGGAAGTAGCCTTGGAGCATGTATAGCGCCACCGGGATGGTAGTAGCTGGGTAGACGATTATCAGGCCGAGCAGGCTATTGCGTAAGCCCAGTTGCGAGAACACGGCGTACAGCGGTATTACCAGCACGATAGCGGGGATCATGTAAATCAAGAGTATTGAGCGCGATAGGAAAACATTGCCCGGAAAGCGCAAACGCGCCACGGCATAAGCTCCGGGTATCGCGAATAGCAAAGTCAACACTACTGTCGCCACCGACACCAGCAGCGAATTGACCATGAAGGCGCCGAAGTGGAAATCGCGAAATAACTCGACGTAAGAACGCAGCAGGCTGCTGGCGCCTTGGGCTAGGTCTATTGAATAATCCAGCGGGTTGGCGAGCAGCGCTTGCTGGCTTTTCACCGAGGTCATCAGCATCACATAAAAGGGCAAGACCACGATGCAAATGAAAAACACCAATCCCAGCCCCCGCAGCGCACGCACCAACAGCAACTCGCGCTGGTAGCGATTGAGCCAGCCAGGCCGTAGCTCGCCCAAGGTGAAGTACACCGAGCCCCACAGCCCAACTATCAGCAGCAGCAAACACAACACTTGCGCCGTGCCACTGCTCGCCAGCGGCAAACCTAATGGTTGCCCCGAGCTCGCCAGTGCCAGCAAAGCGATTATCAGTGCTACCGCCAACGCGTGCGCACCTGGCGTCCGTCGTGGCAACGGCAGCAGCACCCACAGCCCAGCGGCGACGGCGCCCGCGAGCAACGCCGAGCCCAAGGGCAATTGTGTCAATTGCCCGCTCATGAGCATGAACACCACGCCCAACACCAGCATCCAAACAATACCCCAAATCCCACCGAGGATCGAGGCGAACAATAATCCCATCTGTTTTTCTATGAGTTCCGTATTAGCCTACGCCATCGCCAGCATTTTAGCGCAAGCAGCGGCAGGCGCTGGCTTATAATCCGATGTCGGTGGACAAACGCGCTACCATCGCGGCGCTCAAGCCCACATCTTCACAACAACAATCAGGGAGCAAATAATGTCAAAATTTAAGCTACTAATCGGCATCGCCGCCCTCGCCACTAGCGTAGCGCAAGCCGACACCATCCGTTTCTGGACTACTGAAGAGCAGCCTGCTCGCTTGGCGCGCCAGGAAGCCATGGCGGCAGAGTTCACCGCCGCTAGCGGGCACAGCGTTGAAGTCATTCCAGTATCGGAAAAAGACCTCGGCAGCCGCGCCACCGCCGCTTTCGCCGCTAACGACCTGCCCGACGTCATCTACCACACGCTGCAATACGTCCTACCTTGGAGCGAAGCTGGCATTCTCGACGTCGAGACCAACGACGAAATCGTCGCCGAATTAGGCAGCAATAGCTTCGCCCCGGGCGCCATCGCTATGGCAGCTTACGACGGCATGACGGCAGCGGTACCGGTCGACGGCTGGACGCAGATGATCGTCTATCGCAAAGACGTCTTCGAGGCCGAAGGCTTGGCGCCGCCCAATTCTTACGCCAATATAGAAGCCGCCATCGCTCGATTGCACAATCCCCCCGAGATGTACGGCTTTGTCGCCGCCACTAAAGTTGACGAGAACTTCATGAGCCAAGTGCTCGAGCACGTGTTCCTCGCCAACGGCGTCTCGCCAGTGAACAACGACGGCTTGCGCTCGCTGGACATCCAGGCCACTGGCGAAGTATTGGATTTCTACAAAGCCATAGCCAAGGCCTCGCCTCCCGGTGAGCTCTACTGGAAGCAATCGCGCGAGCTCTACTTCGCTGGTCAAGCCGCGATGATCATCTGGTCGCCTTTCATTCTTGACGAGCTGGCTGGCCTCCGCGACTCAGCACCACCAACCCTCAACGATGACCCCACCTCCAGAGAGCTGGCATTGAACACCGGAGTCGTAACCACCCTATCTGGTCCTTCGAACCGCCGTGGTGCCGCTTGGGGCGACGTGCGTTATTTCGGCGTTACTAGCGATGCCAATATTGATGTTGCCGCCGATTTCGTCAAATTCTCGATGGATCAAGGCTACACCAGCACGCTCGCCATCGCCCCCGAAGGCAAGTTCCCGGTGCGCCGTGGTGATGCTAGCGACCCCGAGCGCTTCATCAAAGCCTGGTCGCAATTGCCGGTGGGTGTCGACCGCAAAGCTCCTCTCTCCGAGCTCTACCCGCGCAACACCATTAACACCATAGCCGCTGGCTTAGAGACTGCCAGCCGCTGGGGCGTTACCGAAGGTCAACTGTCGCTGGCTTCCAAGATCATCAACTCGCAGGTAATTAACCGCGTCGTGCGTCAGTACATCGACGGCGAGTTAGACCGCAACGGCGCCGTTGAGCGACTGAACGCGGAGTTGGCGCGTCTCTAGAGGAAGCCGCTGATTAACTCTACTGTAGCGGCGAATTGCTGCGTAATGCGCTGCTCGGAATGCTCACATATGTCTAAATATGCTGTGCTTCCTGTGCTGCTATTACTTGCACTTCATCCACTACAGCGAATTACTCAGGGCTTCCCTAACTCAAATGCTACAGCCGCAGCGATAGCTCCAAAACTATCGCTGCGGCTTATTTATTAATAACAAAAAGCATTCATGCCTGGCGCAACGCAAGGGCCAATGGCGCAGCGCGAACGGCGCTTGGCGTATTGGATGCTGTCGCCAACCCTAGTGATAATTCTGGCGATAGTGCTCTTTCCGCTACTCGCCAACTTCTGGATTTCTTTCAAACCTATAGAGCTGGCGGATTTGCGCGCGCCCAGCTTAATAGTCAATGAACGCTTGCGCGGCTCCCTCGAGCAAGCTGGCGACGAGGCACGACTCGAATACCGCGTGCGCAATTCCTCGCAACGCCAGGAACTACTCGACGCCCGTTTCCAAGACCTATTACCCGAGCGGCTTGAGATAAGCAATAGCGATAGCCGCTGCCGCGTCCAAGGTCAATTATTCAGTTGCGAGCTCGGCGCCCTACCCGCTAAGCACCGCGAGCGCATCAGCGTCGACTTGCGCGCGCGTAGCGATTTCGTCGCTGCCGACTTCGAGCACCCGCGCTCGCAGCCCGCGCAAAGCTCGGTAAGCAGCGACAACGTGCTCACCAATTTCGTCTTCACTCTGCGCAACTATCGGCAAATATTCTCCTCCGATGAATTTTGGGGAGTTCTCAAAGTATCGATCTACTACACGCTCTTCGGCACCCTCGGCGCGCTCGTGCTGGGCTTATTCGCCGCCCAGCTCATGCTCAAGAGCTTCCCTGGTCGAGGACTGGTGCGCGGCATTTTCTTATTCCCCTACGTGGCGCCGGTAATAGCCGTCGCCTTCACTTGGGTGGTGCTGCTGGACCCTTTCTCCGGCACCCTGAACGCCATCTTCCAGCAAGTCGGCGGCTTACAGCAACCGATCAACTTTTTCGGCGCGCGTTACATAACCCTGCAATTCTTCGGCATCGCCATCGACTTTCCACTAGCGCTGAGCACGGTCATAGCCTTCGAGGCTTGGCGCTACTTTCCGCTATCTTTCTTATTCATCCTGGCGCGTATGCAGTCGATCTCGCGCGAGGTCTACGAAGCCGCTGAGATGGACGGCGCCACCCCGATGCAGCAATTTCGCCATATCTCGCTGCCGCAAATCATGGGCATACTCGCGGTGTTGTTCTTACTGCGCTTCATCTGGACCTTCAATAAATTCGACGATATCTTCCTGCTAACCGGCGGCGCTGCCGGCACGCGCACGCTGACGGTAGACGTCTACGAGCAGGCCTTTGCCCTGGCGAACCTAGGCGCGGGCGCGGCGGTGGCAGTGGTGGTCTTTATCGTCCTGCTCAGTTGTTCGCTGCTATTTTTCAAATTTGCTCCGAAGGACGAGTGAATAATTTTTTGCAACGCTTGGCTTCGGCCGTGGTGCTGATAGCAGTGGTGCTCGGGGGAATTTGGTGGCTACCGACGCCGCTATTCGCGCTGTTGAGCTTGCCGGTGATATTGCTCGCGGCTTGGGAATGGGCGCTGATTTTGCGCTTGCCAAGCTCGCAACGCTGGGCGCTACTGCTGGCAATACTAGTGCTATGCGGCGTAGCTTGGCTATTGCCCGAGCAGCGGCTGTGGTTGGGCGCCGCGCTCGGTGGCTTAGGGCTTTGCTTGAGCTTGCTTTGGACTTGGGGTTACTTCCACAATTGGTCGCAGACGCTGATCTACTGCCTCGGCGCCGTCGCCCTGCTGAGTTGCTTCTGGATAGTCCTGGTTGCGGGACAGCAACACGCTAAACTCGACCTGATAATCTTCCTATGCTTGGTTTGGCTCGCCGACATCGCCGCTTACATCGGCGGCAAAACCATGGGCAAGCGCAAGCTCATGCCCGCCATCAGCCCGGGCAAAACCTGGGAAGGACTGCTAACATCGCTGCTGGCGTGCCTTATATTCATTGCCTTCTTTGACTTAGGTTTTTGGGGCGTATTAATCTGGGCGGCCGCCGTCTGGGGCGACGCCGCCGAAAGCGTGCTCAAACGCGACCGCAAGGTCAAAGACTCCGGCAACCTCATTCCGGGCCACGGCGGCGTACTCGATAGAATCGACGCGCTCCTAATGGCCGCCGTGGCTTGGAATATCTACCTGCTCAATATATAGTAAAGAAAGTTTTGCATAAGGTAGATAAACCTCCCTTTAGTGCTCGTTTGTTTATTTTGCAGTTGCCACATTTCAACTGCTGGTTTGTATATTAAGTAGTTAAATGGGAGCAACTTGTGGTCGGTTATTGTACTCTCGCATCTCATACATGATTCCGCGAGCACATTTCAAGTTATGAGAGATTACACATAAAGCAAAGCGAACTCTATTTCGGGGTATGCCCAAGTAACGCGCTTTCGCCACGCCATGGTGTGATTTCAGCTGAGCAAAGACGCGCTCTACCCGAGAGCGAACCATAGCGTTTATTTGCCAATACTTGTGCTGGTGTTAGTGGATGTCTTCGTGCGGCGCGACGTTGAATCTTATTTTCAATGCCATAGTTTTCCAACAGTTGACGATGCTTCTTGCTATCGTAAGCTTTATCAGCATAAACAACCTGTTCGTCGTGTGTCAGTAAACGCTCAAACTCTTGTGCATCATGCACACTGCCAGTGGTATAAGTCAATTTCTTGACGAAGCCGTCTTCATCAACATTGGTTTGGGCTTTGAAACAATAGGTCGCGGTTTTCTTGCCATTCAAGCTGAGCAAATATTCGTTGGGCAGGTCGATAAGCGCTTGTACTCGCACGCAGCTAGGCTATCCACCAGCAAAAACTTCCTAATCTATGCTCGCATCCCAATCGGCGCGGCGGATGTCGCCGGTTTGGTAGAACTGGCGGATTAGCTTGATGTACTCGCGAAAATCTTTGTTTTCTTCCGTGAGCCTATTGGCTGTGTCCCAGTCGACTTCGCTACGCTCTTTGGCTGGTATTATTATTTGGCCCTCGGTTGGATTGTCAGCGTCAAGCTGGATGAAGCCGATGCCGTGCAGGCTGGCGAGCATACGCAGCTCTTTTGAGGTATCCGTGCCCTCGATTTCACTGGCTACCAGGTAGCCGAAATTAGCCCAAGAGGAATTGCTCACCGCTTGGAAGAAGGCTTCGCGCAGGTTAGAGCGGTTGATCAATATTTTGACTTCGAATGACCAAAGCTTGGTCTTCTTGTCGGAGTATTGCTGCACGCAATTTTTGATTTCTTGATGCCAATCGCCGCTGAGGTCTTCCACGCCCACCAAGTCTGGGTAAAGCCATTTATTGCCGCCAGCGCCGCGGGCGTTGCGCGAACGCTTCTCGTCGATGCGCTTGCTGTAGACTCCTAGCTCCGATAAGAGAAATTCCGATAGCATAGGGTACAGATCGTACTCTTTGATAATAGTGGGGTTGTCCGTTGTGCTAGCCGTTGTCCCTTTGCTTTCAGCGCTATCGACCTCGGCGCTGTCGCTGGATTCGGTGAAGTAGTATTTGCGCGGGCGCCCCTCTATGGTTTTGATGCCAGGATGATGTTTCTGCAATCTCAGGCGCATGGAGCCAAATTCAGCGACGATTTGACCGATAATTATTGCCTCATCGGGACGAATGCCCTTGTGTCTGTCTTTTGATCTTTGCAATTTGGCATGGCACTCATCTGGATAAGTTTCATAAATCCAATTGGCGACCTCCCGAGCGGTAAATTTTTGCTCAGGTCTTTGCTGTAAAAACTTAGCAACGATATCCATCAACTTTAGCGCCATATCTCAGTCCCTCTGGTTTGGTAATGGTTCATAACGGTAGCTTACTACCAGCATCGACCGGCGGCTTAGCTCGCCGACTGCCGCTCCGGCAAATTCGAGCTCGCGCTCGGCTCAATGCCCAACGTCCCGATTTTAGTGATGATAGCCTCAGAGAGATGGTTACGTGAGCAACTTGTACTGTCAGCTACTGCCCTTAAGCGCGGTAATTACTCCGAGCTTTCTTAGCGTTCTGCTTTCAGCAAAATAAAATGCTCGACTAAGCGCGTCATTAGCTCTTTCTGCACCGGCTGGCTTTCTGCTATCAACAGCGCTAGCGCGACCAGGGTATTATCGTTGATCAATTGCTCGACCGGCTTGGCCAAGAACGCTTGGTTGATGCGCAGATACCAGAGAAATAAGAACGACGCGCTACGTTTGTTACCGTCGACTAGCGGGTGGTTTTTGATTACAAAGTACAGCAGATGAGCGGCGCGGCTGGCGACGTTGGGGTAAAACAATTCTCCACCAAAGCCCTGCTCAATGGTTGCTAGCGCCGACGCCAGCGCGTTGTTGCGTAGCTGACCGAATAGCGGGGTAGCTTTGCCTTTGGCGATCAGGTCTTGCTTGAGCGCGGCGAGCGCGGTGAGTGCATCCTCCAGCGCTAGCGGTTGCATGTTGCTTTGCTTATTGGTCGACGCTGCCAGGTTGCCTTCGTCATAGCTTTGCAACAGGCTCCAGCTACGCGCGTAGTCGCTGATCACCGATACCACTGCAGCGCCGTCGGCGTTGACCAGTTGCTGATTGGTTAGAGTTTGCGATAGCAAGGCGACGGCTTGCTCCAACTCAACGCCGCGCTCTTGCAGGCGGCGCTGGTTAAGGGTATAGCCGTCGGTCAAGTGTTGCTTGAGGGTGCGGGTGGCCCATTGGCGGAATTGAACTCCGCGCTGGGATTTCACCCGATAACCTACCGAGATTATCACGTCGAGGTTGTAATAATCTATTTGATAAGTTTTGCCATCGGCGGCAGTTGTTGCATTTTTTGCAACAACTGACGCTCGCTCTAATTCGCCTTCAGCGAATAAATTGCGGATATGGCGTGAGATGACCGATTTATCGCGTTCGAATAAATGAACCATCTGGTCAAGGTTGAGCCACGCAGTTTCCTCGGTAAACGCCACCTCCATTTGTAGCTGACCGTTGGCACTGATAAATAGCTGGATTTGCTGGTTAGTATTTGACATGGAAACTTCCTATTTGCTGGCAGACAATTCTCTACATTAGACAAATATCAAGCTAAGATTATGATTATTGCGTTGCGAAGCAGGAGAACTTGTAAATGGTAAAGTTTGGTTACACAATAGTCTACGTGGCGGATGTCGAGCAGTCCTTGGCGTTTTTCGAAGCGGCCTTTGCTATGAATCGTCGATTTATCACCGATGAGAAAGACTATGGCGAGCTGGCGACTGGCACTACGACGCTGGCGTTCGCGGCGCACGAACTGGGGGCTGCTAATTTACCCAGTGGTTATGTCGCCGCTACTGAGAGCGCTAAGCCGCTTGGCATTGAGATAGCTCTGGTGGTCGAAGACGTTGCCTCGGCTCATACCAGCGCCCTGAAGCATGGGGCTGTTGAATTGCGGGCACCTAGCATCAAGCCTTGGGGGCAAACGGTGTCGTATGTGCGTTGTCCGTCGGGTGTGCTTTTGGAGTTATGCACGCCGATAGCCGCTTCGAGTGAGTTTTAGGCGAGTAATGCGTTGCGGTAGCGCCAGTTAAAGCACAGCTAGAGAGTTTTGCATAACTTGAGGCCGCGTGCAAAAAACGGAGATTTTTGTTCTTAAGCTCAGCAGCAAAGCGCAGTTTATTCAATAGTAAATGAGCATTTGCGAACAACGCTGGGGGCAAAAAGATGCCTTTTTGCAAAGGTCTCAGCTAATAATCTTGCCCAAAGCAATATCTAATCTGTGTTTATCTGTGGTTTGTAAATCTCAAAAGGCCAGCACTACCACGCTAAGGATGATGAGAGCGATACCGAGGGCTTCTTGGCGGCTGAGGCGTTCGTGGAACATTTTGCGCGATATGAAGTAGACCACTAGCATTTCGGTTTGACCTACGGTTTTGACGTAAGCTGGGTGCGCCATGCTGTAGGCGGTGTACCAGCCCCAAGAGCCGGCGATACTCGTCAAGCCTACTCCGCTAACTAGCTTCCAGTGGCGCGCGATATTGGCGATAAGTTTGCCCAAGCGACCGCTGACGGTGGCAATGAGCACGACGAGCGTGATTTGGATGAGATTGCTGGTGCCGAGGGTGAGCATGGGTCCGAGCCAAGGTCCGCTGTCGAGCTCGGCGTTAGCGAAGCGAATGAACCAGGCGGTGAAAGCAAAGGCAATGCCAGAGCCGATGCCGAGCAGAAAGCTGCCTTGGCTCAGATTTTGCCAGAATTGGTTGAGCAATTGGCGCACGGGCGTTGTTCGTATGCGCTGGAGAGCTAGCTGGAGCTGCTGAGGCTTGACTTGCAAATTGATCTTGCTAAGTAGTAACACGCCGACAACGCCAATAATCACAGCTATTGCACCAGTTAGGCTGATTGGTGAGGCGAAGAACATTAGACCGATGACGGCGACCAGCAGCGCTTCGGTGCGAGCGAAGGCTACACCCATGATGTAGTTCTTGCGCCGAAAGACCGTGAGCATGAAAGCTGTGCCTAGGAGCTGAAAGCCAGCGAGTAGCACGCAATAGCAGTAAAACATCAGTGTGGTTTTAAAAGGTGCTATTACTTGATAGTGGCTGAGCGCCAGCAAGGCGATGAGCAAGGGCACGCCAAAGATGTAGCGCGCGAAATTGGCGGTGGTCTTATCGACAGTTTCCGCGAGATGCTTCTGCATACCGGTGCGCGTACCTTGGGCGCAGGCGGCGAATAGCGTGATGAATACCCAGTTCATGTACAGAGCCCTCTACAACGAGACCTCTTTTGCACCAGCATTGCGGCGTGTTGCCCGCTGCTTACAAGTTCAGCACGTGTTTGGTAATGGCTAGCCCAAAAGAAAGTGTCGCTTCTCGGACGATTGCGAAAGAATTTATCGAAGGATTGCGGGTCTTGTTCGTACCGCTCATACATGATTGGACACGGGGCTCTACGGTTTAGGTTTGTCTGAGGGTAGGAGATTATTATGAAGATGCGCGTATCGTAGCAGAGTGTGCGCTAGGCTATTCGCCATTACTGGACTTATTCCAACCTCCTGCCCACCAACAAAAACGAACCTGCTTCGATCCAAATTTCGTAGCGTTTATTATTGTATTTCAAGCACGTCGATGGTTTGCTTACGCCTTGCTTAAAGATAAAAATGCTGGGCTATAATCGACTATGCAATTTATCAGCCCGCAATAGGAATATTGAGCTTCGAGACCACGAGCAATAGCAATTACCTATCGCAACATCTGATCCTCATCGCCGCCAAAGCCCTAGTGAACAATAGCTCCAGCGCTGACGACCGCGCCCGCAAGCTGCAAATTGACACAGCCGAGGTGCAGAACTTACTTACGGACTAAGCACACCCCGCCCGAATCCACAGCAAAATACCAACCATGTGCACCAACCCCAGCGAGCTAGAGGGCTTTATCTGGTTTTTTTGCTATCTGACCAGCGATAAGCATCAGTTGTTTTACTTGAGCTTCGGCACGGTCTTCGCCCTACTATTGATCACGGCTCCAGTAGTCTTAGTCTTGGGCTTCCTCGGAGCTTTGGCGAGCCGCTCGGCGCTGTTGCCGCTACGCCTCTTCGGCGCCACCTATACCAACATGGTGCGCGGCATCCCCGATATAGCCTTCTTCATGTTCATCCCGCTAGTGCTCGACCAAGGCATCGAGCTACTCCGTTATTATTGGCTGTGTACGGACACCAGCGCGCCAGTCTATCAAGGCAACGACTTTGTCGTCTGCCGCGCTGCCAAAATGCCGTTGCACAGCGCCGCCCCCTGGCAACACGAGCTCTACGGCTTCAGCCTGGCAGTGATAGCCTTCGCCGTGGTCTTCGGCGCCTTCGCTGCTAACACCCTCAAAGGCGCGATGAATTCCGTACCGCGCGCACAGCTGGAAACCGCCAGCGCTTACGGCATGAGCCGCCGACAATGCCTTTGGCGCGTTCTGGTACCGCAAATGTGGATTTACGCCTTACCCGGCCTGAACAACCTCTGGCTATTGCTCATCAAAGCCACGCCTCTACTATTCTTACTCGGAGTTGAAGATATCGTCTATTGGGCGCGCGAACTCGGCGGCAGCAAAAGCCGAGTATATTCTTACCCGCACCCTGATTGGCGCATCTGGTACTTCGGCTTTTTAATGCTGTTCTACCTCGCACTGACCAGCGCCAGCCAAAGAGTATTCGACAAATTAACAATACGTTACACTCGCGGCATCCGTGCCCACGCCGCCGTGTAAGCCCAACCACCAGCACCCATGAAACTACTACTAGACTACGTACCCATCGCCGTATTCTTCGCCGTCTACGTTTACAGCAAAGACCTGATACTAGCGACCATCGTTCTAATACCGGCCACAGCCATACAAATCCTGCTCGCCTGGCGCATCTTCGGCAAGGTCGAAAAAATGTACTGGATAACCTTCACCGTGCTGCTGGTCATGGGCGGCTTCACCATAGCCTTTAACGACCCGCTGTTCATCCAGTGGAAGCCCACTCTAGCCTACAGCCTGATGGCGCTGGCATTGACTATCAACCTCCTCTGGGCGCGCAAGCCCTTCATAGAAAACTGGCTCAGCAAACACGTACAGCTCGCGGCGCCACACTGGCGGCGCATCAGTTGGGCTTGGGTAGCTTTCTTTCTGTTCTCGGCGACGCTCAACGTGATCATCGTTTACAACTTCAGCGAGGCCTTCTGGGTGCACTACAAACTCTACGGTCAGCTACTGGTTACGCTCGCCTTCCTGCTGTTGCAGGGCGCGTACGTTTACAAAAACCAGCTCCCCGAGCAAGCCTAGCTCTCCCGAATTAGCCCTATGTTGATTTGCATTTGCGGCGCCGGCCAAGTCGGCAATTCCCTGGTAGCGCAACTATCGGGCGACAATGAAGTAACCGTAATCGACACCAACGAAGAGCAACTCAACAAGCTCGGCGGTAGTTTTGACGTCAACACAGTGCTCGGCTCGGCGTCCAGCCCGGCGTCCTTAGACCAGGCTGGCATCCATAATTTTGACATGCTGGTAGCAGTAACCAGCAGCGACGAAGTCAACATAATCGCCTGCCAGCTCGCCAGCCACCTATTCGCGGTGAAAGTCAAGATCGCGCGCTTGCGTAATGAGGAATACTTGAATTACCCGAGCATATTCCGTCCCGACGCCCTCAGCATCGACCTGGCGATCAACCCCAGCGCGCTGGTAACCGACCAAATACAGTTGATGACGCAATACCCCTCGGCTTTGCAAGTGGTCAATTTTGTCGGCGGCAGAGTCAAGCTGGTGGCCATCCGCGCCAGCAGCGGCAGCCCCATAGTCGGGCACCGCATTCGCGAATTGCGCGACCACATACCGCATGTGCACGTACGCATCGCCGCGATCTACCGCGGCAAGGGCGCCATAGTGCCGCAGAGCGACACCGTCATCGAAGACGGCGATGAAGTCTTTTTCGTCGCCGAAAAAAACAGCATTCGCCAGGTGATGAGCGAAATGCGCCACCTCGACGAAAGCAACAAAAGCATCTTCATCGCTGGTGGCGGTATCGTCGGCACCAAGCTGGCGATGCGGCTCGACAAGCGCCACAACGTCAAAGTATTCGAGAACGATAAAGCCCGGTGCCAGGAACTCGCCTCCAAGCTCTACGGCGGCACGGTCATCAACTCCAGCGCCACCGACCGCAAAGCGCTGCTTGAAGAGAATGTCGACCAATGCGACATCTTCTGCGCGCTCACCAACAACGACGAAGTCAACCTACTCTCCGGCCTCACGGCAAAATTCCTCGGCGCCAAAAAATCCATGGTATTGCTCAACAACCATCTTTACCACGAGCTCATCGACCGCTCGGGCATGGACGCTGGCATTAACATCGACGCCGTGCTCGAACCGCAAGAGATCACCATCAGCCAGCTCCTGGCGTACATACGCCGCGGCGCCATCGACCACGTACACTCTTTGCACAACGGCGCGGCAGAGGCGATAGAAGTCACCATCAAGCCCGACAAGACCAACATCATCGGCCGCATGTACAAGAGTTTAGCCCTACCTTACGGCACCACCCTGGGCGCAGTGGTACGCGCCAAGCACGTGCACACCGAATTCAGCGATCTGGCGGTCGAAGCCGACGACCATGTACTGCTGTTCATCATCGACACCCAAAGTATGCGCGGGCTGGAGGACTTGTTTGGAGTCGTAACCTAGAGACTCTAAGCCCATCATGCGCGCGCACCAACTCCTCAGCCTGAGCTTTGCGGTGGATAGCAAGCCCGCACCAGCGCGCATCAAGCAAATACTCGAGACCATAATCAGCGGCGTCGAAGCCAACTACGCGCAATTGCTGGCAGCGCAAAGCCAAGATATATCCAATTCCAGCCTGGGCGCGGAGTATCAATTACAAAGCCTGCTCGCCCACGCCCGCGCCCTGCTGCAGCGCTTGCCGCATTGGCAGCCGCAAGATGCCACAGATAGCCCCATAGTCAAGCGCCCCGCTGGCGTCGTCAGCGTCTTCGCCGAGGAATGCCAGCCCCTCGCGCAAGCCTTGGTGCATTGCTTGTACGCCATCGCCGCTGGTAACAAAGTATTGCTCTATCTCAGCGACCGCTGCCCATCGATCAACTCGGCGTTGACGCGCAGCCTACAAGAACTTGATAAGCGCGACCTGTGCTGCCAGGTCTACACCAGCGCCGCGCTCCCGGATTACATGCGTCTGCAATCGGGTCGCCTCGTGCTCAGCGGCTGGCGCTGCATCAATAGCTGGCGCGAAGAACTACGCGTTAGTAACGAAGTGCAAACCGAGCGCGTGCTGCAAATCGCGCCCACGGTGAACGTCGTCTTGTGCACGCCAGAAGCGCATTGGCAGCAGGTCGCCGAGCAATTACTGCAAGCGCAGAGCTATCAATCCGGGCAATGGTTCGCTTGCCCCAACCAAGTGCAAATACCGCGCTCGAGCATAGTCGAAGCCGTCAAGCAGCTAGCCCAAGCCAGCCAAGCCACACCGAGGATGTATCTGCATAACCCCGCCTGGCGCGCCGAGCTCGTCGAGCAGTTACAAGACCTTAGCGCCAAGCAAGTTAGCATAGTCGAAACCAGCCTCGCGGGCGACTTCAGCCCGAGGACGGCAGACTTAGCCGCCTTAGCCGCCAGCGCCGAATGGCCGCACCTGCTGGTCATCGACCCACCCAGCGAGCACCCCTTGAGCCGCACGCCGCTGCTCGCGCCGATAACGCTGCTGCATGGTTACAAACACATCAGCGAGAGCCTGGCGTACATCAACAGCCTGAATAAAATCGGCGTGATCTACAGCTTCGGCGCCGATAGCGACGCCCAAAAGCTTTATAGTCCACTGAGCGCCCAAGCCATCGTCCGCAATCGCATCCCGATAATTTATCAGCCTGGGCTAATCCAGCAAGACCACTGCGCGCCCGAGCACAGCGCCGCGCTCTACGAACTCTATCGCGACAGCACCATCGTCCAAGACTAATAGCCCACCCGAGCAATACCAACAATGACCGACACCCAAGCACAACTACCGCCTTACTGGCAAGCCGCCGTCGACCAACTCTGCGCGCGCGATCTCAAGTTTGCCAATCTCGTGCAAGAGCTCGGCGATGTCGGCGGGCTGACCAGCAAAGGCACGCCCTGGATAACCCTGGCGCGCGCCATCGTCAGCCAGCAAATATCGGTAAGCGCGGCGAACTCAATCTGGGCGCGAGTCGAAGCCTTAATACCTGAAGTCGATAGCCAGGAGCTACTGCAAGCGTCGACAGAAGACCTCCGCGCCTGCGGGCTATCGCAGCGCAAAGTCGAGTATTTGCGCACTGCCGCCGAATGGTGCCAGCAGCAAAGCGCCGACTTCCTCGCCCAGGCGCCGTGGGCTGAGGTACGCGCCGAGCTCATGCGCTTGCGCGGCGTCGGCAATTGGACTTGTCAAATGTTCGCCATGTTTTACCGCATGGAGCCCGACGAATTCCCGCTCGGCGATATCGGCCTGCAGCGCGCGCTCAAGCAGCTCTATGATATCGACATAAAACAAACAGCCGACCAACGCGCTCTGGAAGACTTGAGTAAACTCTGGCAGCCGTACCGAACGGTGGCGACTTGGTATCTATGGCGAGCTATAGACCCAGTCCCCATCGCCTACTAACTAATTGACAATTAATAATTTAATAATTAATAATTAATAATTAATAATTGATAACGAATAGAAACATGGAACGCGAAAGCCTGGAATTTGATGTCATCGTCGTCGGCGGTGGACCCGCCGGCCTGAGTTGCGCTTGTAAGCTCAAGCAGCTCGACCCCGATCTCAACGTCGCCCTGCTGGAAAAAGGCTCGGAAGTCGGCGCGCATATCCTCTCCGGCGCCATCTTCGAGCCGACAGCGCTGCAAGAGCTCTTTCCCAATTGGCAGGAATTAGGTGCGCCCTTGCACACCCCAGTCGAGACCGACGAAATGCACTGGTTGCTCAGCGCCAATAAGAGCCTGAAAATACCGAACTTCCTGCTGCCGAAAAGCCTGCATAATTCGGGCAACTACATAATCAGCCTGGCAGAGCTTTGCCGCTGGCTAGCCCAGCAAGCCATGGAGCTCGGAGTCGAAGTGCTCGAAGGCTTTCCTGCCGCCGAGCTCATAATCGAAGATGGTAGCGTCAAAGGCGTGCTCACCGCCGATATGGGGCTCGACGCCCAAGGCCAAGCAAAGAGCAGCTACCAGATAGGCTACGAATTGCGCGCGCGCCACACCGTGCTCGCCGAAGGCTGTCGTGGCCATTTGAGCAAACGCGCCATCGCCCAGTTTGAGCTCGATAAAGATAGCTGCCCGCCGCACTACGGCATCGGCTTCAAAGAGCTTTGGCGCGTGCAGCCAGAAAAGCATCGCCGGGGCTTAGCGTTGCACAGCCTCGGCTATCCCTTAGGTTATAAGCTCGACGGCGGTGGCTATTGCTACCACCTCGGCGAAGACCTGGTCTCGGTCGGCTTAATAGTGTCGCTGAGCTATAGCAATCCTTGGCTGATTCCCTTTGAAGAATTTAACCGCTTCAAGCAACACCCGCTGATACGCTCGACCCTAGTCGACGGTGAGCGCCTCGCCTACGGTGCGCGCGCCCTGCAAAAAGGCGGTTTATATTCGCTGCCGAAATTGCAATTCCCCGGCGGCTTGCTCATCGGCGACGCCGCTGGTTTCTTGAATCCAGCCAAGATCAAAGGCAGCCACACCGCCATGGCGAGCGGCCTGCTGGCGGCGCAAAGCCTGCACGCGGCGTGGCGGCAAGAGACCGAGCCGCAGTTCGAGCGCAACTTCGCCCAATCGCCCTTGCACGCCGAGCTCGACCTCGCGCGCAACTTCCCAGGTTCGGTGAAAAAGTACGGCACCTTGATTGGCGGCGCGCGCGTCTTTGTCGAGCAGAATATCCTGCGCAAGCCTTGGGGCAAGCTGCAAAACCAGCAGCCCGACTACGCCACCCTGCAGCCCGCAGCCGCCACGGTGAAGATCGACTATCCGGCTCCCGATGGCGTGGTTAGCTTCGATAGGTCAAGCTCGGTGTACCTGAGCAACACCCACCACGAAACCGACCAACCCTGCCACCTGCAGCTCGCCGACCCGAGCATTCCCATCCAGCACAACCTCCCGACTTACGCCGAACCAGCGCAGCGTTACTGCCCCGCTGGCGTCTACGAAGTAATCGAAGTCGACGGCGAGAGCACTTTCAAGATCAACGCCAGCAACTGCATTCATTGCAAAACCTGCGACATCAAGGACCCATCGCAGAACATAACTTGGGTTACGCCCGAAGGCGGCGGCGGTCCCAACTACCCCAATACTTAAGCGCAAAGCCCTATGGCAACCATAGTCTATCCCGGCACCTTCGACCCCATAACCCGCGGGCATTTAGACCTCGTGCGCCGCGCCAGCAAGATCTTCAGCAAAGTCATCATCGCCGTGGCGCGCAATACGCAGAAGAAACCGCTGTTCTCGCTCGACGAGCGCCTAGAGCTCTGTAGTCGCACCGTAGCCGAGGAAAACTACGCCGTGCCAGTAGAAGTGCTCGGCTTCGAGCATTTGCTCATTGAGTTTATCCGCTCGCAGAATTCCCAATTTATTTTGCGCGGTATGCGCGCCGTGTCCGATTTTGAGCTCGAGTTTCAGCTCGCCAGCGCCAATCGCTCGCTGGCGCCAGACATAGAAACCATATTCATCATGCCCGACACCAAGTACGCCTTCATCTCGTCCTCGCTGGTGCGCGAAGTCGCGATGCACTACGGCGACGTCCGCGCCTTCGTGCCCGAGTTAGTCGCCGAGCAGCTTGAGCGCAAATTTCCCCGCAGCTAAGCCAGCATTTGGCTCCAAAGTCCGTTAATAATCAATGATCCAAGACAGTCTCAAAAGAAGCTTCCGCAATCTCCGCATCAGCCTCACTGGCGCCTGCAATTATTCCTGCGAATATTGCGTCCCCAAAGATTATCAGCTACAGCGAGAGCCCGACGAGCTCAACTCCTCGCAGTTGCTGCGCTTGACGCGCTTGCTACTGCAAAGCTCGCCCATCAACAAAGTGCGCATAACCGGCGGCGAACCGCTGCTGTCGCAGAATTTCGACGAATTCATCGCTGGCATCGACGACCCGCAAATCACCGACCTGGCGCTGACCACCAATGGCCAGCTCATCAAGCGCAAGATCAGGCAAATTCGCAAAAGCCGGATCGCCCGCGTCAACATCAGCCTCGACACCCTCGACGCCAGCAAATTCGCCCAGATCGCCAACGGCGGCGACTTACGCAGCGTGCTCGAAGGCATCACCTTGCTGCGCGCCGAGAAGATGCGTTTGAAAGTAAACATGGTGGTGATGCGCGGCGTCAACGACGACCAGATATTACCGCTGCTTGATTACTGCCTCGATAACGGCATCGAGTTGCGCTTTATCGAATTGATGCGCATGGGGCACCTGAAGAATTCGCCGCTATACGAGCAATGGTTCTTCTCCATGGGCGAGATCCTGGAGACTATCGCCCAAAGCTACGACTACAGCCCGACCACTGCCACCCGCGACGCCACCGCCGTGCGCTATAAGATCGAAGACGACGGCGTCTTCGGCATTATTGCCAATAGCTCGCAGCCCTTCTGCCGCACTTGCACGCGCCTGCGCTTGACCTCCAACGGCCAGCTCTACGGCTGCCTGAGCAATCAGAGCTACCAGGACCTGCGACCGCTGCTGGACATGGACGACAGCCAAGCTCTGGCGGAGCTGCAACGCCAACTGATCATGGCGCTGAAAAGTAAGCAGAGCTACTCCTTCGGCGGTGAGACCACTGTAATGAAGTTCATCGGCGGCTAGAGGAATTGAGGCCTTTGCAAAAAGGCTCTTTTTGCCCCCAGCGTTGTTCGCAAATACTCATTTACTATTTAGTAAACTCCGCTTTGCTGCCTAGCTGGGAACAAAAAATAGCTCTTTTTGCACGCGGCCTCGGCATTCTATAAGTCCGTCATATTGACTTAATCCCATTAGCATCTACAATCTGTACACATGTACATCACGATTGACACCTCAGCGCTGATAGCGGTTATAGGTAACGAGCCGCCCAAGTGGGCGATTGTCGATGTGACAACCGGTTGCTCTTTGTACGCCCCGACCTCGGTGCACTGGGAGATAGGCAATGCCTTCTCAGCCATGTTCAAGAAAGGCGCTTTGAACATCGCAGCCGCCAAGTTGGCATTAGATGCTTACGAGGATATATCGATCAGGTTTGTCGATATCTCCCTAGAGCATTCGCTGGAGCTGAGCAGTGCGTTGGGCATTTACGCCTACGACGCCTATTTGCTGCAGTGTGCTCGAGAGATGTCGACACCTTTATTAACGCTGGACAAAAGTCTGCAACACCACGCTCGGACCTTGGGCGTGGAATTACTGGAGCTTGATGATGAAAGAATATAGCTTTACCGAAGCGCGGCAAAACTTTGCCGCGACCCTGGAGATTGCCAAAAAAGAAGGCGTGGTTTGCGTGCGCAAAAAAGGCGGCGAGGCCTTTTACATCCGCCCGGCCACCCCCAAAGGCTCACCGCTCGACGTCAAAGGCGTCGACCTCAAGCTCGGCGCCGCCGCTATCGTCGACCTCGTCCGCCAAGGCCGCGAACGCTAAGCCAATCACGACTTGATTATTGGCGACAACTCTGCGGCGTAGCGGTCTTTACAACGGCTGCTACATTAGGAACGCAAATCCTTACCCGTCAGTTCCAAAAACAAATCCTCCAGATTACGCGAGCGGATGCGTAAGTCGCCGAGTTGCACGTCCAAGCTCAGGAGTTCGGCGAGAGTTTTGTTGACGTCGGTGCTGGTAACCTCGACAAAATCACCGCGCAACTGAGCATTCATCGAAGCCCGTGCCTGGCTCGGCACCGAGGCTGCTGGCAGACGAATCACCACATCCTGAAAGTGATGCGCCAGCAGCGCATCGGGCGAGCCTTGGGCGATTATGCGCCCGTGGTCAATGATGGCTATCTGGTCGCAAAGCTGATAGGCCTCGTCCATGTAGTGCGTGCTCATCACTATGGTGCAGCCACGGCGCTTGATGTCTTGCACTAAGTCCCAGAGGTTGCGCCGCGCTTGCGGGTCGAGACCAGTAGTGGGTTCGTCGAGGAAGACGATCTCGGGGCTATTGATGAGCGCCAGCGCCAGCAGCAAGCGTTGGCGTTGACCGCCCGATATTTGCTTGGCGTCCGAATTGAGAAACTCGCGCAGATTGAGCCGCTCTATGAGCTCGTCGACATTGGCGTTGGCGGCGTAAAAGCGCTGGAACATCCGCAATATCTCGCGCACGGTGATGAATTCCTGCAGAGCCGTGGACTGGAACATCATCCCAGCCTCGCGGCGAAAGCGCAAGCCCAGGCTTTGGTTCTTGTAGAGCACCTCGCCGCTAGTCGGCGGCTTGATACCCTCCATAATCTCGATGGTGGTGGTCTTGCCGGCGCCGTTGGGACCGAGCAAACCCAAGCACTGCCCGCGCGCTACATCCAAGTTAATACCGTCGACGGCGCGCAGCGCGCCGAAGTCCTTGATTAAATCGCGGACGCTGAGGATGCTGGTCATTTGCGTAGCTTCACTATTAGAGGTAGACCCAAATAAATTACCAAGATACGAATGGTGTGTTGAAAGGCGATGAAGGCGATATCCAAACCGAAGATCAGCGCCAGCAGCGTAATCTCGTACAAGCCGCCAGGTATGAAAGCCAGTATCGTACTCATGAAGTCCACCTCGCTGTAGATAGCGAGGGCGACGGCGAAGCCGCAATAGCAGGCGATAAGAAAAACCGCGCAAACCACGGCATCGCCCAAGTAGCGCGTCAACTCGGTGAATTGTACTTGCGCTAAGCGCGCGCCGATGGCGCCGCCGATGCCGATCTGCGCCAGCAGCACGAACTCGCTAACTCGAGGTATGGCGGCGTAACCGCTGATGTGCACCGCAGCGCTCAAGATCAAAGGCCCCAGCAAATGCGGCAAAGGCATACGGATAAGTACCGCGAGCGCCCAACCACCCAAAGCCAAAGCCAGCAGCCAGGCTAAGTCCGTAGCCACCAAGTCGATAATGCTGGGCATTTCTGCCAGAGCCACATAGGACGCGTCCACAGCGTCTTGACCGCCGTCCAGCGCCAGGATCAGCGGCGCCAGCAGGAATACCATGCTCACGCGCGCCAATTGAAACAGCGCAACTACGTAATCTTTGCTCACCAGCTCGCGGCTAATCGCGACTACTTCTGCCTGCCCACCCGGAATGCTGCAAAGCAAAGCCAAGTTGCCCTCGTAGGCGCGGACACGTTGCAAATAGAGCATTGCCCCCGCAGTGGCGACCACGGTCGCGAGTAGTATCAACGCCGCGGCCCCAAACCAATTTTGCGCTTGCGCGATAACGCCGCTGGTGAAGTTGGCGCCCATCAGCACTGCCAGCCCGAGCACCAGGCTTTTGTGCATCCAGCGCGCCACGCCCAAGCGCTGGCGCAGCGGCGGTAGCAAAGCGCCGCATAGCCAAACGCCGAAAACGCTACCGAGCAAATACGGCGCTGGCAAAGCCAGCAGCGTGCACAGCCAGCCGCCGAGCAAGGCAATCGCTGCGGTTACCGCGAGCTTGAGCAGGTCGCGGCGCAAGGAGCTTGTGAGCTGCACGCTAAATCGAGACCTTTGCAAAAAGGTCTATTTTTGCCCCAGCATTGCTGCGTATTCGCAAATGCTCATTTACTATTTCATAAACTGCGCTTTGCTGCCTAGCTGGGAACAAAAATATCCGTTTTTTTGCACGCGGCCTCAAATTATGCAAAACTCTCAAATCAGTTATTCTCATTCTAGGGTTAAGCCGAATCGCCTTGGTTCTCTACTTCCGCCAATACCTTCTTCGCCACCCGAAAGCACTCTAGCGCCTGGGGCACGCCGCAGTACACGCCGATAACGTGCACGATTGCGCGGATCTCCTCCTTGCTAACCCCGTTGCGGATAGCGCCGCGACAGTGCAGCTCCCACTCCGCCATCTTGCCCAGAGCGCCGATCATCGCCAGATTGAGCATTGAGCGCGTCTTGGCGTCGATCGCCTCGTCGCCCCAAGCGAAGCCCCAGCACCAAGCGGTCATAGCCTCTTGAAAAGGCTTGGTAAAATCGTCGGCTTGCTCCAAGCTCTTGTTGACGTACTCAGCGCCTAAAGTGGCTCGGCGTTGCTGCAAGCCCTTAAGAAATAGGTCTTCGTCGAATATGCTCATAGTGATTGATTGTGTTGCAGATAAAATTGTTGCTCGATCAGAGCCAATATTTTAATTTACTCGAAAAACATGCCAGCAAGCAAAATCGCCCAACTGCCCATAGGTCGACAAACCTTCGCCGAGGTCCGCGAAGGTGGTTTCGTCTATGTTGATAAAACAGCGTATGCGCTCAAGCTGGCAAACGAAGGCAAGATGTACTTCCTCGCCCGCCCACGGCGTTTTGGTAAGAGCTTATTTCTGGATACGCTGCGCAATCTCTTTGAAGGTAAGCGCGAGCTTTTCCAGGGTTTATATGCTGAGGAACGCTGGAAGTGGTCGATCAAATATCCAGTTATCAAGCTTGATATGAGCGGTGGTTGCGATAGTGTTGCTGCGCTGAAGTCGGCACTTGAAGGTAAGTTGCGTCGCGCCGCCAAGCGCCTGGGCATTGAGCTATCGAACACCAAAGAACCAGCTGAATTATTTGAGCAGCTAATTCAAGAAGCGTACGAGCAGCACGGGCGCCAAGTAGTGCTACTCATCGACGAATACGACAAACCGATGATCGACAACATCGCCGATCTGCAATTGGCGCAGCAAATGTGCGATCAATTGCGTAGCTTCTATTCGATCATCAAAGCTGCAGACGAGCACTTGTACTTTGTGATGCTCACTGGAGTTAGCAAATTCGCCAAAGTGTCAATATTCAGTGGTCTAAATAATCTTGAGGATATTTCCTTAAACCCGGATTACGGCAGCATTTGCGGTTATACCGAAGACGATTTGAGAGACGTCTTCGGCGAACACTTGCGCGGTGCCGACCGTGCCCAACTCCGCCACTGGTACAACGGCTACAACTTTCTCGGCAAAGCGCGCGTCTACAACCCCTACGATATTCTCAACTTTATCAAAAACAGCCAGAGCTTTGGCGAATTTCAGTTCGAGAGCTACTGGTTTGAGACCAGCACGCCGACTTTTGTTGTCGACTTGTTGGCGCGCGACCAGATATCGGCAGCACAATTAGAGCCACAGATTGTTATCGGCAGAGAAATTCTGGATAGTTTTCCTATCGATAAGCTGGAGGCTACTACGGTTTTATTCCAGAGCGGCTATTTGACCATCGACTCGGTCGACCGCAGCGATCCATACGCTATTACCTACAAGCTCGTATGCCCCAATCACAGCGTGCGTGCGGCATTGCAGAATAGCCTATTCAAACACTATATTGACAGTAGACTCAACAAGCATCACAGCGCCACGTCTCGCGCCTTGCGCAACGCCGACCTTGACGCTATCGAATCCGAGCTCAAGCGCCTCTTCGCCAGCATCGCCGCCGATAACTACCGCAAGAATAATATCGCCCACTTTGAAGGCTACTACGCCTCAGTGGTCTACAGCTTCTTCGCTGGCATGGGCATCACAGTAATACCCGAAGACGTCGGCAACCTCGGTCGTATCGACCTAACGCTCCAGCTTGCAGACCACACCTACATCATCGAATTCAAAATGGTCAAGCGTAAATCAAAAAGCAACAGCGCCCTGCAGCAAATCATCCAGTGCGGCTACGCCGCCAAATACCCGGGCTCGGTTTACCAAATAGGCATCGAATTTTCTGAAAGCAAGCGCAACATCGTCAGCTTCGCTTGGCAGCAAGCGCAACCTTAGATAGAACTATGCCGTCCCCTCCAATAGCGCAGTTGCCCATAGGCCTACAGACCTTCGCCGAAGTCCGCGAAGGTGGTTTCGCCTATGTAGATAAAACAGCGTATGCACTCAAGCTGGCAAACGAAGGCAAGATGTACTTCCTCGCGCGTCCGCGGCGCTTTGGCAAGAGTTTGTTCCTGGATACTCTGCGTAATTTATTCGAGGCTAAGCATGAGCTCTTTCAAGATTTGCACGCCGAAGGCAACTGGGAATGGTCGCGCAGTTATCCAGTTATCAAGCTAGATCTAAGCGGCACCTCCACTAGCGTTAGTGCTCTCAGAACGGCACTTGTCGGCAAGTTGCGGCGCGCTGCCGAGCGACTTGGATTAGAGCTCTCGGACACCAGCGAACCGCATGAATTATTTGAGCAATTAATCTACAGAGGGTACGATAAATACGGGCAACGAGTGGTGCTGCTCATTGATGAGTACGACAAACCGATGATCGACAACATTGACGATATGGAACTCGCGCAGCAAATGCGCAAGCAGTTGCGCGGTTTTTATTCGATCATCAAAGCCGTAGACGAGCATCTGCGTTTCGTCATGCTCACTGGAGTAAGCAAGTTTGCCAAGGTCTCGATATTCAGTGGCTTGAATAATCTGGAGGATATTTCCCTAAATCCGGATTATGGCAGCGTCTGTGGTTACACCGAAAGAGAATTAGATAGAGCCTTTAGCGAGCACCTGCAAGGCGTCGACCGCGAGCAACTACGGCGCTGGTACAACGGCTATAACTTTCTCGGCACCAGCCCAGTCTACAACCCTCACGACATCCTTAGCTTCATCAAGCGCAGCCGGAGCTTTGGTCAGCCGCACTTCCGGAGTTACTGGTTCGAGACTGGCACGCCAACTTTCCTAACCGACTTGCTCCCACGCGACCAGCAGCTATTAGCACACCAGATCGATCAAGTAGAGGCCAACGAGGAGCTACTGAATAGTAGCCCTATCGACAAGATCGAGCTCACGCCATTGCTATTCCAAAGCGGTTATTTGACTATCGACAAGCTAATCAACAGCGATATTGTTGGCCGCAACCGCTACCGCCTAAAGTACCCGAACTACAGCGTGCGCTCGGCGTTGCAAGACCAGATATTCAGCTATTACACCGCTGGCGATAGCACTGGTAATTATCAAGCAGCCATAGAATCGGCCTTAAAAGATGCCCGACTCGACGTAATGGAATCCGAGCTCAAGCGCCTCTTTGCCAGCATCGCCTCTGATAACTACCGCAAAAACGACATCGCGCATTTTGAAGGCTACTACGCCGCAGTGGTCTACTGCTTCTTTGTCGGCATGGGATTTGACGTTATAGCCGAAGATGCCAGCAACCTTGGCCGCGTCGATCTCACCATCCAAATCGCTGGCAATACTTACATCATCGAATTCAAAGTAGTCAAGCGCAAATCGAAGGCCAACAGCGCCCTGCAGCAAATCATCCGCCAAGGCTACGCCGCCAAGTACGCAGGCAAGGTCTACCAGATCGGCATCGAATTCTCCGAGACCACGCGCAACATCGTCGGCTTTGCCTGGCAGCAAGTTTGAGCGCTGATACCTTGGCTATGCCTGTTTAGCTCGGAAGTCGCACAGCGATGTTCTTGGTTTGCACGTAGTTCCAGAGGGCTTCGCGGCCTTTTTCGCGGCCATAGCCGGAGCGGCCGTAGCCGCCGAAGGGGGTTTCAACGCCGCCAGCGTACCATTCGTTGACGAAGATTTGCCCGGCTCTTAACTGCTGCGCGGCGTGGGTGGCGCGATCAAGATCAGAGGTGAATACTCCAGCCACCAAGCCATAAGGCGTGCTGTTGGCGATGTCTATGGCATCGCTGTCGTGCTCGAATTTGATGATGGCGAGCACTGGGCCAAAGACTTCATCTTGCGCGATAGCCATGTCTGGCTCAACTCCGCCGATTACTGTGGGTTGCAGAAAAGCCCCAGGCGATTCCAGCGCATAGCCACCAGCTACTATTTGCCCACCTGCACTCTTAACAGCTTGCACCATTCCCAGCGCGCGGTCGCGCTGCTTGTGGCTGACCATGGCACCCATGCCGACTCCAGTCTCGCGCAGCTCCATGCCCGCGTGCACTGGCAGAGCCTGCGCTAAGGCGCGCGCGCGTTCGAGCAATTCATCATAACGGCTGGCGTGGACGATGACGCGGCTCATCGCCGAGCACACTTGACCAGCATTGAAGTAAATGCCCCAGCGCATGTCGTTGTCAAAGGCTTCAAGGGCGGCGTCAGAGTGGACGATGGCGGCGGATTTGCCGCCGAGTTCGAGCACGCAAGGAACGACGTTACGCGCAGCGTTGCTAGCGATGGCGATGCCCGTGGGCACCGAGCCAGTAAAGACGATTTGCCGCACCCCAGGGTGCGCGCTGAGCGCTGCGCCAGCCTCGGCGCCCAAGCCGCAAATAATGTTGACCGCGCCGGCTGGCAAGCCGATGGCTTCGGCAGCCTCGGCGTAAATCGAATTGCTCAGCGGGCTCAGTTCTGGCGTTTTAACAACACAGGCGTTACCAGTAGCCAGCGCCGCCGACAGCGACCGCGCCGTCATCTCCAGCGGGTAGTTCCAAGGGATGATTTGCGCCGATACTCCGTAAGGCTCGTGCTGGGTGAAGTCGAAATAGTTGGCACCCAGCGGAACCGAGCGACCTTCGACCGTGCTGGCCTGGTTGCCGTAGTATTCAAAATAGAGCGCCGCGCCCTCTATCTCCATTTCGGCCTCCCAGAGCGGCTTGCCGTGCTCCAAGGTCAGCAATTCGGCAAGGCTGGATTTGTGCTCCAGCAAGTATTGCCCCATGCCTTGCACCAGCCGTCCGCGCTCCAGCGGTCGCATAGCCGATAGCGCGCCGGATTGGTGCACGCGCTGCGCTGCCGCCACCGCGCGCTCGACGTCGCCAGCGTCGGCGAGCGCTTGCTCGGCGAGCTTGGCGCCAGTAGCTGGATTGATTACATCAATACGGCCCGCGCCGCCGTCGCACCAGGCGCCTTCGATGTAGTTGCGCCAATAATCTTTAACTTGCAACATCTACCGCCTCGCGCGCCCATTTTTGTAGCGTCATCACCGAATACTCCGAATGCACTTGGCAGCTAGCGTCTGCCACTAAAGGCCCAGGCTTATAACCACGCGAACGCAACCCGCGCTGCACCGATTCGATCAAGCCGATGTCTTCCTCGACAGTGGTGGCTCGGTCTTGCACTGCCAGCTTGCGCAGCATTTCATTCTCAGCTCCGCCTATGGAATACCAACCGCGCCAAAGCACCAGGCTATCGACGCCAAGCACGCGCCAGTGGTAAGTATTGAGTATGTTGCCCGGATAAACCTGAAAGCTGAATAGCGGCCAGAGAAACCAACTCGAATAGCTTTTGCTGTTGTCTTGGCTTAGCTCTAAGTCGTAGCTCATTTGCTCCAGTCTATTGCACTCGGCGGTATGGCGCAGGCAGTAACCTTGCGGGCGAATGTGGTAGCTTTCGGGAAGGACGATGCCATCGGAAAAAGTCGGATGGTTGAGAGTGCAGTGATAGCACTCCGAGTAATTCTCTATGGCGACCTTCCAATTGCAGCGCTCACGAATCTCGACCCACTCCAGCGGCGCCAATTGCTGCCAGTGCGGCACGTAGCTGCTCAACTCGGCGCGCACGTTCGGGAACCATTCGTCCATGCCCTTCGCACCAGGGTCGAGGTTGACGAAAATAAACCCGAGAAAAAGCTCTACCCGCGCTTCCTGCAGGCAAATCTTGACGTCCTTAAACCCGTTAATATCTTGCGTATGCGGCGCGCCGCGCAATTCGCCGCTGAGCTCGTAAGTCCAAGCGTGGTAAGGGCAAACGATGGCGCCAGCATTACCCGAACCGCTGACGAGCTGGTGCGCGCGGTGCTGACAAACGTTATAGAAGGCACGAATCTGATCGCCTTCATCGCGCACGCAAAACAGGCTTTCACCGGCGATCTCGAAGCTGAAGTAATCGCCGGGCTCTTTGAGCTGGCTGCTGTGCCCGGCGTATTGCCAGGTACGCGCGAAGACCTGCTCCTGCTCGGTGGCGAAGATAGCCGGGTCGGTGTAGTAACGCGCCTCCAGCGAACGAGTAAGCTGCTTATTCATTGTTGTTCTCCTCGTAAATGCCGAGCGCGTGGCGCCGACGGTGAAAGAGTTTTACCCGCTGCACTATCTTCTCAGGCGCCACCGAGATAACCAGGCTCAGCAGCGTTTCCAGGAGCGCGGTGGTCGCGACCGAAGATGGGAAGAATTGCGGCGTGTCGGTGGCGACGATGAAGCTATGTTGCGCCGAGCGCACTATGGGGCTGACGGCGCTATCGGAGATGGCGATCACCTGCACGCCCTGCTCGCGCGCCACCCGCACCGCTGCCACCACCTCGCTGCGGTAGGGCCGAATGGTCATGGCTATCAGCACGTCGCGCGCGTCCGACCAGGCGAGCTCGTCGACGGCGGTGGTGCCAGCGTTGGGGATAGGCTGAAAGCTCATCATCCCAGTCGAAGCCAGGTAGGCGAAGTTGCGCGCGTTGCCGTTGTTGACGCCAACTCCGAGCACGTAAGTAGTGCGCGAATTCCAAATAGCCTCGGCGGCGCGGCGCAAAGCCTCCGGGTCGATAGCGGCAAAAGTATCTTCGATATTACCCATCGCCGCCTTGGCGATGTCGGCGTAGAGCTCGCCCAAGTCGCCGGATTTGGCGACTTCTTGCAACCAGCGGGCTCGGTCTTCAAAGTTAAAGCTGCTGCTGCGAATGGCGTCGCGAAAGGGCGCGCGTAAATCTTCGTAGCCCTGGAAACCAGCTTGGCGCGCCATGCGCACCACGGTGTTGGGCTTCACCTGCGCGGCTTCGGCGACCTCGCGCACGGTGAACACGCCCACGTCTTGCGGGTTTTCCAGCACGTAACGCGCGGCCTTCTGCGCTTCGGGAGTCAAAGCCTCCCACTCGGCGCTCAGCTTATCGAGAACGGTGCTGGCAGAAACTTGCTGCATCTAAGGTATGTTTGTATCATTAAAGGTTGACAATAGTACATTTGTTCGATTATGCTGTCAATAACTAACACAGCATCCAAATCTAAATGAGCCAAAAATCACCCCCCAGCTCAGCGCGCGTGGTCATCGTCGGCGGCGGCATCATGGGCGTCGGCTTGGCGTATCACTTAGCGCACGAGGGTTGGGGGCGAGATACTATCCTGCTGGAGAAAGCCGAGCTCACCAGCGGCTCGACTTGGCACGCCGCCGGTCAGATAACGCATTCCACCTCCAGCTTTGGCCTGGGGCGCTGCGTAGCTTATAACACCGAGCTTTACTCAGGGGCGCTGGAGCGCGAGACCGGCCAGCCAGTTACCTGGCACGGCTGCGGTTCCCTCCGATTGGCGTACAACAACGACGAACTCGATTGGCTACGGCACACGCTCTCGGTCGGCAAAGCGCTGGGCTTCAATATCGAATTGATCGACCGACAACGCGCCGCCGAATTGCATCCCTTTTACAACTTGGAGGGCATAATCGGCGCGCTACACACTCCCGACGACGGCCACGTCGACCCCACCAACGTCACCATGGCGATGGCAGCCGCAGCGCGTAGCTTGGGGGTGCGTGTCTATCGCCAAACCCGCGCTGACAACATCACCCGTTCAGCCTCGGGCGAATGGCTGGTGAGCACCGAGCACGGCGCTATCCGCTGCGAGCACGTGGTCAACGCTGGCGGCACTTACGCGCGGCAAATGGGCGAGTGGTCGGGCTTGCAATTGCCCATGACCTCGATGACGCACCACTACTTCGTAACCGAGCCAGTGCCCGAATTTGCCGAGCTCGATTACGAACTGCCAGTAATTCGCGACGACAGTAAAGTCTCCGGCTACGTGCGCATGGAGCAGAAAAAGGGTCTCATCGGCATTTACGAGAAGTCGCAGCCCAACGCCGTCTGGCTCGACGAGTGTCCGTGGCACCACGAGAATTGGCTGTTCGAAGCCGATTACGAGCGCGTCATGCCCTGGTTAGAGGCCAGCCTGGAGCGTATGCCGATCTTCGCCGAGCTCGGCATCCAGAGCGCAGTGCACGGCGCCATCAGCCACCCACCAGATGGTAATCCTTTGATCGGCCCAGCGCCAGCGGCGCGCAACTATTGGTGCTGCTGCGGCACGCAAATCGGCATCGGCTGGGGACCGGGATTGACGCGCGAGCTGGCGCGCTGGATGGTGCACGGAGCCGCCGACATCTCCATGCGCGAGTTCGACCCACGGCGCTTCGGCGCTTATGCTGGCAAGCCATGGCAAGTCGTCAAAGCCAAGGAAGACTACTGCCTGCGCCACGAGATTCCCTTCCCGCACTTCAACCGCTTGGCTGGGCGCCCGATAAAAACCTCGCCGCTGTACCAGCGCTTGCAAGCCAAGGGCGCGGTTTATGAGGAAGTCTACGGGCACGAGCGCCCACGCTGGTTTGCCCGCGATGGCGTAGCCCAGCGCGATCACTATGCCTTTGGTCGTAACGCTGTCTTCGACATCGTCGCCGCCGAAGTCCGCGCCGTGCGCCAAGCCGCTGGCATTATGGATATCTCGGCCTTCACCAAAGTCGAGCTCGTCGGGAGCGATGCTGAAGCTATGCTCGACGCCTTAGTCGCCAACCGCCTGCCGCAGAAGGTCGGCGGCATCGCGCTCACGCATATGCTCAACGAGCGCGGTCGCATCGAATTGGAGACCACGGTAGTGCGGCTGGCAGCAGATAGTTTTTACTTTGTCTGCGCTGCCTTTTTCGAGCAGCGCCTGCTCGATCATCTGGAAAACTATCGCGGCGATTACCAAGCGCAAGTAATCGTGCGCTCCGAGCAATGGGCGGCGCTGGCGCTCAACGGGCCGCAAGCGCGCGCCATCCTGCAGCGCTGTAGCGATAATGACCTGAGCAATGCCGCTTTCCGCTGGCTATCGGCACAAGAGATCAGCGTCGCTGGGCACAAGCTCTGGGCGCTGCGCCTGTCGTACGCGGGCGAACTCGGCTGGGAATTGCACATTCCGCACGCCAGCGCGCTCGCGGTTTACGACGCGCTGTGGGCGGCTGGAGAGAGCTTGGGCTTGCAAGACTACGGCAGCTTTGCCATGAACGCCATGCGCATGGAAAAGGGCTTCAAAGGCGCTGGCGAACTAACCAACGAAGTAACGCTGTTTGAGGCCGGCGTGATGCGCTGGGTGAAGACCGACAAGCAATTCGTCGGCAAAGAGCAGACTTTATCGACCACACCGCGTTGGCATTGCGCCTACTTGAGCATCGAGCCCGATGGCATAAATGATGGCAACGGCGGCGAAGCCGTGCTGCTCGATGGTGAGGTGATTGGCGCCACTGCCAGCGTGGCTTATGGGCACAGCGTCGGCCAAATCCTCGCCTTCGCTTATATCAAACCCGAAGCCAACGTCGAAGGTCAGCGCCTGGAAGTATTAATAGCCGGGGAGCCGCGCCCGGCGCGCGTGCTCGGCGACCAAGCTGTTTATGACCCGCGTAGCGAATTACCTAGGGATGTAGCGGGGTGACCGCCAAGCTTTCGCGCTGCTGCTCGGCGAGCCAGAGATCGTGCTGCATTTGCTGGCTCAACCAGCTTTCCGCAGAGGTGTTAAACGCTTTGGACAAACGCACCGCCATCTCCGCGCTAATGCCAGCCTTGCCGTCGACGATATCGAGCAAGGTGCCATCGCTCACACCCAGCGCACTGGCGGCCTTAGCGATGCTCAGCCCCATAGGTTCGAGGCACAATTCCCTTATGACTTCGCCAGGGTGGGGCGGGTTATGCATGTACATGGTCAGTGATAATCCTCGTAGTTTACCTGCTCGACATTTTTACCATTGAAAACAAAAGTAACGCGCCAATTGCCGCTAACCCGCACCGACCAAGTGCCGGAACGCTTGCCTGAAAGCTGGTGCAGAAACAGTCCAGGAAAGTCCATATCTCTAGGCTGCATGGATACATTCAGGCGACCTAGTATAAGCCGCAATCTGCCAGCGTGGTTATGTTGAATACCAGATACTTTACCAGAGACCTTTGCAAAAAGGCTCTTTTTGCCCCCAGCGTTGTTCGCAAATGCTCATTTACTATTGAATAAACTCCGCTTTGCTGCCTAGCTGGGAACAAAAAATAGCTATTTTTGCACGCGGTCTCAAGTTATGCAAAACTCTTTACCAGTATGGAAAAATTTCTCTAGTCCCTTATGTCGGAAACTGCGTATCACTTGAGCAAATCTAACGCCTTGATAATCCGGAGTATGGTGGCGAACTCTGGCTGGCCTTCGGGCGCGCGCGCGCCGTAGCTCAGCGCTAGTGAGACCAGTTGCTTGCTCCAGATTATTCATGCCGCGAGCGTGGGCAATATCGCTGAGAGCCGCACGGATGAGGCTGCCATCGCCTTCGTCGGCATCAATACAGGCTTGGAAGTACAGCTCCAAGTCGCTATCGCTGCGCAAATCGTCTGCGACGTCCCATTGGCTAAATGCTGCATTCATGAACTAACTCTTATTTTCTGAGATAAACCTAGTGTAACTGAATGAAAATCAAACGCATCAACCTCTGGCACTTACCACTAAGCTCGCACACCGACTACCACATGGCAGCGGGTAAGAGCTGCACCACGGTGGAGACCGTCGTAGTGCGCATCGATAGCGACACCGGGCTCAGCGGCTGGGGCGAAGTTTGCCCGATCCCGCACTACCTACCAGCCTACGCGCGCGGCGTCGCCCCGGCAATCGCCGAGATGGCGCCAGAGCTGATTGGCGCCGAGTTCAGCGCGCCGGAAGCTCTGCTGGCGCGGCTTGATAGCTGGCTGCTCGGTCACGCTTACGCCAAATCGGCGCTCGACATCGCGCTCTGGGATTTACTCGGCCGCGCGCTTGCCCAGCCATTGCACAGGCTCTTGGGCGGCAAACGCAACCAGCGCTTGCCAATCTACCACAGCGTAACCTGCATCGCGCCCAAGGCCATGCTCGCGATCGCCGAGCAAGCTTACGCCGAGGGCATTCGCCAAATCCAAGTTAAACTCGGCGCCGATGGCGATTGGCGCAACGACGTCGAACGCTTGCTAACCATCCGCCAAGCCCTGCCCGCAGACGCATTGGTTTACGGCGACTGGAACTCTGGCGCCACCATGCTCGACGCCACTAGGGTCGCGCGCGCCGTGCAAGAGCTCGATATAATGCTCGAGCAACCGTGCGAGACCATAGAGCAGTGCGCCCAAGTGCGCCGAGCCAGCGGCCTGGCAATGAAGCTCGACGAGAGCGCCCACGACTTCGCTTCCTTAATGCAAGGCGCACAACTCGGCTGCATGGACGCTGTCGCCGTCAAAACCTCCAAATTCGGCGGACTCAGCCGCGCACGCCGCGCACGCGATCTATGCTGTGAGCTCGGAGTGAAAATGTGCATCGAAGACACTTGGGGTAGCGACATCGCCACCGCTGCCGCGCTCCATCTTGCCGCTGCCACCGACCCCAAATTCATCCTCAACGTCTGCGACCTCTCGCACTACGTCGCCCCACGCCTCGACCCCAAGGCCCCCAGCCGCGAACACGGCTACATCACCCCAAGCGATGCCCCGGGCTTAGGCGTCGAACCTCAGCTAGATCAACCCGAACTAATCTTCGACTAGAGAGATGCAACAAACACACAACCAACAGCACTGGCTGGAGCGCGCTCGCGCGGTGCTACCCGCAGGCAGCTTGGGTAATTTTGCCGCCGATATCATCCTGGCGCGCGGTGCTGGCGCGCGCGTCTGGGATGAAAACGGTCAGGAATACGTCGATTATCTCATCGGCTCCGGTCCCATGCTCCTGGGACACGGGCACCCAGAGGTGCTCGAAGCGGTGTTCGAGCAATTACCGCAGGGCATGACTTTTTTCGCCAACAACAACAAGGCTATCGAGTTAGCCGAAGCCATTTGCGGCGCCTGCACTTGCGCCCAACAGGTGCGCTTTTTGACTTCGGGCGGCGAGGCCGATATGTACGCCATGCGGCTGGCGCGCGCCTACACTGGTCGCGACCGTATCGTCAAATTCGAGGGCGGCTACCACGGCATGTCCGCCGAAGCGCAAATGAGCCTGGCGCCGCAACGCCAACTGGACTTCCCACGCCCAATCCCCGATAGCGCGGGCATACCGCAAAGCGTCGCCGAGCAAGTGCTAGTAGCGCCGTTCAACGATCTGGCTTACCTCGGCGCGCTACTCGATCAACACTCCGACATCGCCGCGCTAATAGTCGAGCCTTTGCAACGCATCATCCCACCGCAACCGGGTTTTCTCGCTGGACTACGTAAGCTCTGCGACCAGCACGGCATATTGCTGGTATTCGATGAGATCGTTACTGGATTTCGCCTGGCTTACGGCGGCGCCCAAGAGCTCTACGGCGTCGTGCCCGATATTTGCACTCTGGGCAAAGTCATCGGCGGCGGCTTCCCGCTCGCTGCCATCGCCGCTTCCGCCGAAATCATGCGTTACTTTGATAAAAGCGCTGTCGGCGCCGACAACTGGCTGATGCAACTAGGAACCCTGGCTGGCAACCCCGTGGCCGCTGCTGCTGGCTTAAAAACGCTGGAGATATTGCGCCGCCCTGGTAGCTACGAGCGCTTGCGCTCGCTCGGCACCGAACTCATGACCATGCAATCCGCAGCCTGCCAGCGCGCTGGCATCGCGCACCAAATAGTCGGCGACCCGACCATCTTCAACCTCATGTTCACCAACGAGCCCTGCTCTGATTACCGCAACACCAAGCACCAATCCGCCGCCCGCGACCAAAGCTACAACTCCAGCTTACGCGCCCACGGCGTCTTCAAATCACCCAATAAAATGTACCCATCGCTAGCATTAACCAAAGCCGACCTGGAGCTAACACGCGCTGCAATCAACTCAGCAATTGAAGCCGCCAGCAAGGTCTAAGGTCTGAATAATTTCTAGCTATCAATCCCACCAGCCAACCAACTACCCAACTGCCTGATTTCCAGCCCATCCGGGTAGCTATGTTCGCGCTGTAAGTTTTTCACGAGTTGTACTTTGCTAATGTCTGCCAAGGGGCCACGGGCAAAACTGGCGAAATTGGCACTACGCTTGCTATCAGATTGCTTGGCTTCCAGCATCAGCCAAGGTTGCTTAGCGCGCGTGAGCAGAAAGTCGATCTCGATGCCGTCTTTATTGCGTAGATAGTGCAAATGCCAATCCTCGCCATGACAGTCCTGGCGGAAATGGCATTGTTTCATCAGCGAAGCCGCCACCATATTCTCCAGCCGAGCACCAGGGTCAGGCACTTGGGCGTTATCATAAAAATAGTATTTGGGCTGCTTGTGGATGGCGCGCGCGATGCTCTTATGGTAGGGGCGCACTGGAAACACCACGTACATGTCTTCAAGGATGAGTAGCCAGCGTTTGATAGTTTTATCAGAGCAGCGTAAGTCTTCTGCCAGCGAGGTATACGATAGCGGGCTGCCAACGCGCTCACGCAGCAACTGCACCAATAACTCTAAGGCTGGGAGGTTGCGTATGTCTTCGTATTCTGGCAAATCCTGCTTGAGGATGATTTCCAGATGGCTCCGCTTCCAGAGGTTGTAAAACTTATCATCGTTGTTCAGGTAAGGCTCGGGAAAGCCGCTCACTTGCAACAAGCGATCCAGGTAATTGGCAATTTTGCCGTTGGGGTAGACCGTGTGTAGTTCGTAGGGGTCCAGAGGATGGAGCCGATATTGGAAGTGGCGTCCCGCTAAAGAATCGCCGACCTTGCGATAACTATCCATCCGCGCCGACCCGGTTACCACGATGGCTGGCGACACGCCCTCGGTATCGTATATACCTTTCAGCCAGCGCTTCCAGTTCGGCATTTTGTGCAGCTCGTCGAATATGATTACTTTCTTGCGCCGGTCCCAGGACTTATCGGCATAAATCTTCCGATCGGCTTCGCTGTCGTAATTGAGGTAATCGAAACTGCTTGAGAGCATCAGCGCCAACGTCGTCTTGCCGCTTTGCCGAGGCCCGGTTAGCAAAATTATTTTCTTGCCCAAATACTCGCGCAAGTAATCGCTGTATATTCGCCTCATGCTATTCCGAAAAAGTCGATATTTCCCAGCATTATACTCCGAGAAAGTCAGTCCGAATGCCAATTTCGCTCCGAAAAAGTCGGCGTGGTGGGAGGCTTTAGTTAATGCTTGGGCAGCATCAATATCGCGATTTACAAAGAGTCAGCAATAGCTTTTATGGAATTAGCGCTAGCGTTGTCAAAATTGCCATGCCAAGCGTAGTGCGCGATTGCCACCAGGCGCGGGAGTAGTTGTTTGTGGAGAGTGCCTTCGTCTACGATGTGCTCGCTCCAGAGGTTGTCTTGGACTCCGGTATAGATGTCGCTGTTTATCGGTGCTAAGCGCATGATGTCTTCTAAGGAGCAAAAGCCAGCCCAGTGAGTGCCGATAGACTCAGAATCGCAAGCGCTATCAAGGTAAAAATACGGTGCCTGGCACAGTATTGAGCCAGCAGCGGGCGTGGGTGTGCGCGGTTGCCAGTGGCAGATGCGAGCTTTCGAGTTCAGATACGGGGCGGCTTCTTGCCAGGCAATAGGGCGCTTACCCAGCTTGTGCACCAGAGTTGTCAAGCGTTGGTAAAAATAGTGCAGTATTTGGCTGCGGTCGTGTCCCGCAGCCGCTGGCGAATTAACCCAGACGCCATCCGGGACCTCATCGCCGCCGATGTGGATGTAGGGCGCAGGAAAGAGCTCGGCGACTTGGGCGTACACCGTTTCGATGAACTCCCAAGTCTTGGGCAGCAAGGGATTTAAGCAATTATCCGAATAACCTTGTACGCTCCGGTAGCGCGAGCTATCAGCAGTTTCGCTAAGCTCGGGGTGCATAGCGACGACGGCGGCGCGCGCGTGCGCTGGTAAATTCAGCTCGGGGATTATGCTGACACCGTAAGCATCGGCAAAGGCGACTAATTTGCGAATATCGGCTTGCGAGTAATAGCCGCCGTAGCGTTGCTGCCCCGAGCCGCAAGCTGGAGGCAGAGCTAAGCCATGACCACGCCAAGCGCCGACGCTGGTCAGCTTGGGGTAGCCTTCGATCTCAAGCCGCCAGCCTTCGTCGTCGCTTAGATGCAGATGCAAATAATTGAAACCGAGATAGGCGATTAATTTGATCAGTCGTTGGATGGTCGCAATCTCGAAGTAATGCCTGCTAACGTCGAGCATAAAGCCACGATAGGCGAGCGTAGGCTCGCGACGCTGCCAAATTAACTCTTTGGGAAAGCTCTCGGGTAGTTTGGTATTGGGCGCAATGGCAACGGCG
Source organism: Gammaproteobacteria bacterium (assembly GCA_965229495.1). Lineage (GTDB taxonomy): Bacteria > Pseudomonadota > Gammaproteobacteria > CBDBNL01. The sequence goes on along the minus strand of OZ245880.1, from coordinate 1,055,930 downwards.
GGCTCGGCCTCCGAGGGCAACACGGCACCCGAGCGCGTCAGGAATATTCCAGCAGGGGCGTAGCTGATCGGCCTCACCTGCTCTTGAGGGAAATTAATACGCAAAACTAGAGCAGCGCCAGCCGCCAACGCTGGCAGGTCGACCTCGTGGTAATCGCCTAGCTGCTGCCGCAGCACGCCGCCAACAATATCAGCATCAGCCCGAAACTCCGGCAGCGAAAAGTGCAAACGTAGCTGGTCCAGCGCGCTAGCGCTGGCGTTACGTAGCTGCAATACTCCGTAGCTGCCATCGGCGCTGAAACTAAAATTGTGCTTTATCATCGATTGCCAGGTTTTCGTTAGTTATACTTCCGAGAGTTTTGCATAACTTGAGACCGCGTGCAAAAAACGGCTATTTTTGTTCCCAGCTAGGCAGCAAAGCGCAGTTTATTCAATAGTAAATGAGCATTTGCGAACAACGCTGGGGGCGAAAAGAGGCCTTTTTGCAAAGGTCTCACTTCGTTATCTGTTTATTTTGGGAGTTACAAATGAGAACAAGAATATTAACTATGGTGGCGGCGTTATTGGCGCCATTGGCAGTTAGCGCCAATATCGTGCTCGATTTTTGGAGCTGGAGACCGCAGGAGGTCGAGCTTTGGGAACGGGTCAACCGCGAGCAGCTTCTGGATGGCGTGGAGATTAATTTCCAATTGTTACCACCAGATGACTACGATTCGCGCCTGCGCATCGCTTTGCAATCCGGCAACGGCCCGGATATTTTCCACGGTCGTGCTGGCGCCAACTGGCTGGATATCTTGGTAGAAGCCGAAATACTCGAGCCGGTTCCCGATGATATTAATATCGACTTGGTGTTCCCAGCTTCCTTGAGCGCGGTTACTGGCTCTGACGGCGAGATCTACGGCGTGCCCTTCGCTGTACAGTTGCAATCGGTGATTTATAACAAGCAGGTTTTCGAGCGTCTCGGCGTTGGTGTGCCGACCAACATGGCAGAGTTCACTGCCGTACTGCAAAAAGCCCAAGACGCTGGTCTGTTCGGAATGGCAGTGGGCGCGCGCTCGGGCTGGTGGAATAATCAGGTGCTCAACGAAGTGCTGATGGCTGGAATGCTCAGCGATGACTTCCAAAGCAACCTGATATCGGGCGCTAGTTGCTTCACTGACCCAGCTTTCGTCAACGCCCTAAGCACCTTCCAAAGCTGGCAGCCGTACTTCAACCCAGCACCCACAGCCGACGATTATGGCGCTATGCGCACCATGCTGGCGCTTGACGAGGCGGCGATGATGATAGACGGCGCTTGGTCTACTACTCCGGCCTCGCCCATGTTCGAGCTCAACCCGGATTTGGAAATGGGCTTCTTCCCGATACCTGGAGCTAATAATCGCGCTGTCGCCCACCCCGACGGTGGTTACTTAGTAAACGCACGCTCGGACAACAAAGACGCTGCTTACCAATTGCTGCAATTGACCACAACCAAGCGCTTCGCTGCCATCTTTGCCGAGGAAGTGGGCGAGATGCCAGCGGTGCAAGGCTTGGAAGAAATGCCTAATGAGCGCTTGATGGAAGTAGCTCTGACTTTGTTCCGCACAGCTTCAGTGGAGCCTTTTGTCGCCTATTCGCTCAACGCTGGCAAACCCAGCTACGCCGAGCTGACAGCCTCGGGCTACCAAGAGCTGTTGCTCGGCAACATCTCCGCCGAGCAGTTCGCGCGCAACATCCAAGCTGGATTGAACTCTTGGGGTTACGTCGGGGCTCAGAATTGCCAGCTATAGGCTAATAGTTGGTCAAGTCTAAGCCAAATACCGTGAGCATCCTTAGCTGGTGCTCGCGGCGCTCTGCCAACGGCTGTAGCAGGCATTAGCGCGCGATGGTCGGCGGTAATAAAAATTGGCAGCTAGCTCTAATGCTAGCGCCAGCGCTGTTGCTCTACGGCGTGTTCAATTTAGTGCCAATCCTGGGTCTGTTGGGTCTGTCCACGACCGATTGGCACGGAGTGGGCACGCCCAAGTTTGTCGGCTGGGCTAACTTCGAGCAATTGTTTACTAACGATTTCCTCTTCACCAGCTTTCTGCGCGCCCTCTACCAGAACGCTATATTCTTCATCAGCATAATCGTCCTGCTGCTAGGGCTCGGGCTGACGCTAGCTTGGTTTATCACCTTGAGCCGGAGAACTGGCACCTTCTTCCGCGCGCTGTTCTTTCTGCCCTATCCCCTCGCCAGCGCTGCGGTGGCTTTCATGCTCGCCGCCATGTTCGACAATCGCGGCGCGGTCAATTCAACTCTGCGCGACATCGGGGCAATCGATAGACCCATACCCTTTCTGGGCTCGGAGGATTTATCTTTACTGCTCCTGAGCTTGTTTTACGTTTGGCATCGGATGGGCCTGGCGGTGCTTTTGATACTGGCGGCTTTCACCAACATCCGACGCGAGCTCGTCGAATCCGCAGCGATAGATGCCGCCACCAGCACGACGATTTTGCGCAAAGTAGTGCTGCCAGTGGCGATCCCGTCGCTAGTGGTGTTGTGCATAATCATCTTATCCGACGTATTCAACAATGCCGATTACACCCTGCTGGTACAAGGTCCAATGGCTGGACCCAACTACTCCACGGACGTCATCGGCAGCTTCCTCTACCGAGCCACATTCGGCGCCAGCGCCACCGACTTACCGCTGGGCTTTGGCATGGCGGCGGCTATTGGCTTGATCACTGCCATCTTGATCGCGCCCATCGCCATGCTGGCGATAAAGATTAAGGGCGATGAATGATAGCTTGGAGCTCGCTGCTAAAGACCAAGCTAACTAGCAAGATATTAATAGTATCGATACTCGGGCTTTGGTCGATGATCGTGCTCTTGCCGGGCTGGGTCGCCATAATCAATTCTTTCAAGCGCCACGCTGGCGAAGTCCTGCGCGATCCCTTGGCGTTGCCCGAGGTTTGGCGCTGGCAGAATTACGTGCGCGCCTGGGTCGACGCTGATTTCTCCCAGTACTTCCTGAATTCCATTCTAATCTCGGTGTCGTGTGTGGCCTTGGTGGTTATTTGCGCCAGCATGGCGGCCTACGCCCTCGCGCGCAGTCCGCAGCTTTGGTCGAAGCTGATGATAACTTTATTACTGCTGGGATTGCTGGTGCCGCTACGCTTGGCGCTGGCGCCTTTGTACGCGGTGGTGAGTTTACTCGGTCTCGCTGATAGTCGCTTGGGCTTGGTGCTAGTGCTGAGCGCGTCTATGATGCCGACAGCCTGCTTCATCTTGCTGGCGTACATCCGCAGCTTGCCCCGAGAATTAGAGCAAGCCGCCGCCATGGACGCGGCCTCAACTTGGCGTTGCTTCACCCACGTCGTCCTGCCGCAATTGCGCCCAGCCTTGGGCACTGTCGGGTTACTGGCTTTTGTCTGGTCTTGGAACGAATACTTTCTACCGCTAATGTTCCTGCAAAGCCCGGACTTGTTTCCCCTACCCTTGGGCTTGGCGACCTTCCGGTCGCAATTCTCAGTGCAGTGGCATCTGCTATTTGCTGGGGTGCTAATAATGATCGGCCCTACCATCATCGCCTTCCTGCTCGCTTCCAAGCAATTGATCCGAGGGCTGTCTGAGGGCGCGGTGAAGGGTTGATGCTGGGGATGCCAAGCTATCCTGTCAGCGTCGCGCCCATGATGGGCTATTCCAATAGGCACGGGCGCTATTTGTGGCGATTACTGAGTAGCCAAGCCCTGCTGTACACCGAAATGATCGTGGCTCGAGCCCTGTTGCGCGGAGCCCCAGCGCGCTTGCTGCAGTACAACCCCGAGGAGCACCCACTAGCGCTGCAAATAGCCGGCAGCGACACCCAGGAACTAGCCCAAGCCGCGAGCTTGGGCGAGAGCTATGGCTTTTGCGAGATCAACCTCAACGCTGGCTGCCCGAGCGCGCGCGTGCAGCAAGTAGGCATCGGCGCGATACTGATGCGCGATATTGCCAAGCTCGCCGAATTAGCAGCGGCGATGCGCGACGCCGTCAGCGTGCCCGTGAGCGTGAAATGCCGCTTGGCCGTCGACGAGCAAGACTCGGAAGCCACTCTCGACGAACTCGCGCGCCGTCTGCAAGCTGCTGGGGTGCACAAGTTGATAGTGCACGCTCGGCGCGGGCTCTTGCGCGGCCTAAGCCCCAAGGCCAATAGGAAGGTGCCGAGTTTGGATTATGGGCGGGTGTATCGCCTCAAGCAGGATTATCCGAGCCTGGCGATAGTGCTCAACGGCGGTTTGGGCGATTGGCAAACTATAGAAGAAGCTTTGACTAAGGTCGACGGCGTCATGATCGGTCGCGCCGCTTGCAATAATCCTTGGCTGGTAGCGGAACTTGAGCAGCATTTATTGGCAACTAGAGCGCCCGAGCGCGCTGCCGTAGTCGAAGCTATGCTAGCTTACAGCAAGCTCCGGCGTAATCAGGGGGTGACACGCTCAGAGCTGCTGAAGCTGACGGCCAATTTGTTCCGTTGTGAGGTGGGAGCAAAATCCAAGCGTAGAGCGTTGCTGACTACTGCTTGAGGGGGGTTAGGGAGGATTAGGGCGAGCTATCTACTGCTCCGAGCAGATGTCCGCCCAACCAATAAGGGACTACGCGGCTTTTACAGAGCGACGTCTTGGGCGAAGTCTACAGTCCAGACGTTAGCGCCATCAGACTCGGTATATTCACGGAGTTGCGCTGCGCTTAACACGTACTGGCGAGCTTCGGGAATATCTTCAGCGTAGAAAGAGAATAAGTATTCATCGGCGCCAGTATCGGGGATCTGCAGATACTCGCCGAAGCCGTTGATCTGGAATTCCAGCTCGGCGCCAGTGTTGCTCTCCACCAGTATCTTGCCGTTGATACTCTGGTAGACGCCATCAGCGCTACTGCTTATTAATAGCATCGGCACGTTGAAGCTGGGTTCGGCAGCAGCTAATTGCTCGCTCTTCATGCCGTCAATAACATGGCAAGCGCTCACCAAGGCGGCAGCCGCGATTAATACTAAGCCAGGGGCGAAGGTTTTTAGTTTAACAAATAATATTTTCATTTGTCTTTCCTTAAATTAATTTGAATATAAGAAGAAATCTTGTCCGTTTCGGATGTGCGCAATTTAACGCTAACAACTTATATTGTCAACATAATATATAATATATTTTCATTTATATTGATAATTATTAATAAATCAATAATTTATGAGTTTTATATAAATATATTCTATAGCATTTTATACTATAAAAATCGTATTTGATTAAACCGTCATACTAGCCATGGCGCGATAATTAAATAAAGCAGCGAAGCCAGATAGATAAATCAAGAGTAGCGACAATACTTAAGAATAATGCCAGGATTTGGTGGGGGCGCAATCGACGCAAACTTAGGCAGGAATCGCCCGATAATTTGCTAGAGTATTGAAATAAATGCTTTTTGCCCTAAGCTGAGGCTGGAGAGTAACTCGTGCAAGCACCAGCACGCGGCGTAGTCGGGCGCGCACAAGCTTTGACGATGATTTTTAGCTTCTTTTTTTTGGTGTGATGGGTTTTAGCAATAACTCGATGAGACTATCGTCGCGGTGGTTGTCAAGGCCGATGGGGAGCTCTTGGCGCGAAGCTGCGGGCATTTCGTAGCGGCTCTTGAAGACCCGATCCCAGACACTTAACACTGAGCCGTAATTGCTGTTGGTATAAGGCAAGCTCTGGTGATGGTGCGTCCAGTGCAGCTTGGGGGTGATTATCAAGAAAGCCAATAATTTCTCGGCTCTGTTGCTAAATTCGGTGTTGGAGTGCTGATAGATCACCGAGATGGCGAACAGCAATTCGAAGACGACGATAGATAAAAAATTAATATCCAGTGCCACCATCACCGCCGCGCGGAGCAGCGCCGACAACAACACTTCGATAAAATGGAAGCGTACTGCCGAGCTCGAATCCAGGGTTTCGTCGAGGTGGTGTACCTTGTGGAAGCGCCAGAGCAGGGGAATTTCGTGGTTAATGCGATGCCAGCAGTACATGAATAAATCGAGCACTACAATATCAACGAGCAGCTCTAGCGCCAGCGGTATTTGCCAGCTTGAACGCCAGTTGGGTAGCAGGTCTGCGGCAAAGATAGTTAGCGGTATCACTATGGTTGCCGACAGCACGGTGTTCACCAATAGCAAGCCATAGTTGCGCGCCCAGCGCCGCAGGTTGATCTTGCTGATACTTTGTCGCAGCTCTGGACGCCAGCGCTCCAGCAGGAAAAATCCCACGAGCAGGGCTACGAATAATATGGCCTTATAATTGAGCAAATTTTGTGTTAATTCGTCCATGGTTTTGTCGATATTGATCAGATCCCAATCTACGGCGCTCGCTGCCAGCACGGAGCGCCAGGTTAGTGAATAACAGCAGAGCTAGCGTCTTGACGCGAGTTATTTTAATTAGCTTGATTGCCAGCACCCTATGGGGTTGCGCCAGCATCAACAGCAACCAGCGTCAGCAGGTGTCGCAGCTTACGGCGCCCGAAAGCTGGCGCGTGTTGGGCAAAGCCAGCGTTAGCGACTCGGAGACGGCGCAGCTCTTTAGCTATTTCTGGCAGTATCAGCCGAGCTACGAGCGCTTGGAGCTAAATGCCAATAATGCTGGCAGAATATTTGCTTATGAACGCCAAGGGCAAAAGAGCAAGCTGAGCGTGGCTGGGCGCGAGCCGGTTTTCGATACTGAGCCTAATAAGGTTTTGCAGCAGCAGCTCGGCTGGCAACTGCCGATACCAGAGCTACGCTACTGGTTGGTGGGGCTTGCTTATCCCGAGTCGAGCATAGCCGCAGTGGAATTTAACGACGACGGTCGTTTGATGTCATTACGGCAATCGGGTTGGGACGTATCCTACCGAGCTTATTACATCAAGCAGAGCCACGACCTCCCCAAGTCTATTCAACTGCGCAAAGGGCGCTTTAGCGTGCGAATTTATGCTAGCAACTGGCAATTACCTCCCGAGTGGGTAGCATTGCGCGGGGACATGCAACAACACTAAATACTAGGAATGAAGAACTTACTCAGCATCAACGATCTCGACGCCGCCGCCATCAAGGCGCTTATCGCGCGCGCGCAAACTCTCAAGAGCTTGCACTATAAAAAACAAAATCCGCAGATTATGAGCGGCAAAGTTTTGGCTATGCTCTTCCGCAAGCCCTCAACGCGCACGCGCATATCCTTTGAGGCTGGCTTTGTCCAGTTGGGCGGCAGCGCGATCTTCCTATCCCCAGAGCATATCCAGATGGGGCGCGGCGAAACCGTAGCTGATACCGCCCGCATCATAAGCTCGATGGTCGACATCGTGATGTTCCGCACCTACGAGCAAAAAGAGCTCGAAGAGTTCGCCAGCCATTCGCGCGTGCCGCTCATCAACGGGCTCAGCAACGAAGAGCACCCCACCCAAGTGCTTAGTGACCTAATGACTTTCAACGAATTTCGCGGCGAAATCCGCGGGCGCAAAGTAGCTTGGATTGGCGACTTTAACAATATGGCTAAGACTTACATCAAAGCCGCCGAGTTGCTCAAATTCGAACTGGTAATAGCCTGCCCGACCAATTTTGTCGGTGAAGAAAATCGCAAGTTGCTCAATAACTACACAACTTTGGTGGAAGAACCCAAAGAAGCCGCGCGTAATGCCCACTTGGTGCTCACCGACACTTGGTCCTCAATGGGCAACGAATCGGAGAAGTTCTTGCGTCGTACCGCCTTCGAACCTTATCAAGTTACCGAAGACATCCTGTCTATAGCCGATAACCGAGTGCTGTTCATGCATTGCTTGCCAGCATATCGGGGTGAGGAGATTAGCGAGAATTTGCTCGACGACCCACGCTCTTGCGTCTGGCAAGAAGCCGAAAACCGGCTGCACATGCACAAGGCGATAATGGAGGCGCTGTTGACCTAGGGTTGCTCCGACATTGGCGTGTTTGCGAGGGGTTCATTTGGTTAATTTACGCCGTTGATGCTACTAGCCGCCTGCGCCCTCTGGCTAGTGCTGTCTTTACTAGCACTGGTGTTGTTGCGCTTAGAGCGGATTTACCAGACCACATCCCCTAACGACGCTGCTGTTAGCGCCATAGACCAGCTCTTGCCGCAGCTGCAATGCGGGCTCTGCGGTTATCCGGGCTGCAAGCCCTACGCCCAAGCGCTATTCGCTGGAGAGGTGGCGATCAATCAGTGCCCGCCCGGCGGCGAAGAATTGGTGCAGAGCTTGCGCGTTCTGCTCGGCGCGGAAAGCGCGCCAGCGGTCGAAGACTTTGCCGAGGATCAAGTCGCCCTCGTCGACGAGCAACGTTGCATCGGCTGCTTCCGCTGCGTACAAGCCTGCCCGGTCGACGCCATCATCGGCGCACCAGAAATGATGCATACAGTAATCGCCGCCGAATGCACCGGCTGCAAACTCTGCCTGCCAGTCTGCCCAGTGGATTGCATTGATATGGTGATAGCACCAGCTACCAACGCACCTAGAACTAACATCTAAAAGCGCACCATGGCTGTGAATAATAAACTACGTTGTCGCGAGTGTGGTTGCGTGCATAGTCGCTGGCAAGGGCAGTGTCGCGAGTGTGGGCAATGGAATAGCTTGGAGGAGTTTTACGAGCCGGCGGGTAAAGCTAGTAAGGCCTCAACGCTGACGCTAGCGACAGCAGCTCAGGTGGTGAATTTATCCGAGATCGAGAGTCGTCAGCAACCGCGCTTGAGCACCGGGATGCCGGAGTTCGATAGGGTTCTCGGCGGCGGACTGGCAGTGGGCTCGGTGGTGCTAATAGGCGGCAACCCAGGCGCTGGCAAAAGCACATTGCTATTGCAGACCATGGCCAAGCTCTGCGCGGATTACCGCTGCTTGTACGCCAGCGGCGAGGAATCATTGCAGCAGATTGCGCTGAGCGCCAGTCGATTGGGCTTACAAACCGCTAAGCTACCATTGCTGAACACAACTTCGGTGCAAAGCATCATCGCCCAAGCGCGCGCTGCTAAATGCCAAGTGCTAGTGGTCGATTCCATCCAAGTAGTGCACAACGACGAGCTCAATACCAGCGCTGGCACTGTCAGCCAAGTGCGTGAAAGCGCGCAGCTCTTGACCAATTTTGCCAAGAGCGACGGTTGCGTGGTGCTGCTCATAGGGCACGTAACCAAGGAAGGCACGCTGGCTGGCCCCAAGGTTTTGGAGCATATTATCGATTGCTCATTGCTTCTGGAAATGTCGAGCGATAGCCGTTTCCGTTTGCTGCGCGCGCGCAAAAATCGCTTTGGCGCTATCAACGAATTGGGCATTTTTGCCATGGTCGATAACGGTATGCGTGAGGTGCGAAATCCGTCGGCCATCTTTCTCTCAGGCAGCAAAAACGCGGCAGCAGGATCTATAGTAACAGTGGCTTGGGAGGGCTCGCGGCCGCTGCTGGTGGAAATTCAATCTTTGGTCGACGATAGTTCAGGAGCTTACGCGCGGCGTTTGGCGGTGGGCGTCGACCAAAATCGGCTCAACATGCTTATCGCCGTTTTGCATAGACACGGCAGTATATCTTTGAACTCGCAAGATATTTATCTTAACTTGGTCGGCGGCGTGCGCATCGATAGTACCAGCGCCGACTTGGCGGTGCTCTTTGCCTTAGCTTCAAGTATGCGCCAACGCGCGCTGCGCGCCGGCACTGCCGCCTTCGGCGAAGTCGGTTTGACGGGCGAAGTGCGCCCCGTGCCCTATGGCAGCGAGCGCGTTAAAGAAGCCGTGAAGCACGGCTTTAAGCGCATTATCCTGCCGCGCGCCAACATGCCGCGCCCGACGATGCTCAAAGGTCTGGCAGCTGAATTGCTGCCTGTTGATAACTTATCCGAGTCCTTAGCGGCGGCTTTTTAAGCGCTTAGACCTTAGCGCTGCGACTCACCAGCTCCTCGGCTGAAAATCGCTGCTGTTGATCATGCTCGCGGAGTCGCCCACGGCTTTGATGACGAAGAGACCTTGATTTTCCGCGTATTTAATGGCGTTTTCGTCGACGCGGAGATAGGCTACCGCGCCATAGATTTTCTTGTCTTGATACTCAGGCACCCAAGTTTTGAATTGTTTGAGTTCATCCAGTAGCTCCTTTACGTCTTGGACTTGCAGCCGACTCTTCACCTCGACTACTACCACCTCGCTACCATTAAGGGCCAAGATATCAAACTCGTACTGCCGATTTTGGTAATTGCCCTCGTAGTTGGTCGTAATGCGGTTTACGTCTATTCCGCGCTCTATGAGCAGTTCTACCAATTTGCCGCCAACTAGAGCTTCGATCAACCGGCTCCACTGACTCTCGAACAAATTGCGCAGACGGGTGATTTCTTTGCTCATTTTGTCTATGTTGTGCTGCACCCGTTCGTGCCCCCTCTGTAATCGCTTGTCTCCCTCCTTCAGCTCGTCGAAACCTTCCCGCATGCGGCGATCGGTCTCGGCGAACATCTGCATTACCTGCTGATAAGTTAATTCCTCGGCCATGATTTTGTTGCCCTAGTTTGTTGGAGTGTCTGCACCATAATATCCATATTCACCAGATTCTCGGCTGAAAATAGCTGCCTGTATACTTGGATCCGAGTTCTGAGAAAGCTCTGATTAATTCTGCCTATGCGTGCGAATTACGTAAATCCGTACATATGCTGGAATATGCTGCGCTGCTATTCTTTGCAATTCATCCACCACATTGAGCCCAAGCGGCTGTAAATCGCGAGACCAGAAACGCTTTGCGCGAATTCATTTTCAGGGTTTCCATAGACAAGCTCAACTTACAAATGCTCTTAAGTCAGCAGATAAACTCGAACTCTGGTAATATCCAGAATCACGCTAAACATCAGCACTCAAGCCCCTATGACAGCTTGCTCAAAGAAACTAATTTTTACGACAACAGCTTTATTGCTCAACGCTTGCGCTGCGCAGCCAGAGCAGCCGGTAGCTGAATCGGAGCTCATCGCGCCACCTCTGGTGGTCAGCGAGAAAGTTAGCGACGGCTTTTTAAGTGCCTAATTTCTGGCGACAACTAGCCGAACTGCAGGAGCGCCAAGCTTGTGTGATCGTTACTTTGGTGAGCGTTACCGGCTCGGCGCCGCAATGCGTGGGCGCGCGTATGGCAGTGCACAGCTCGGGTATTCTGGGCAGCATAGGCGGCGGCAGGCTTGAGCTTTCGGTGAGCGAATACGCCCGTAGCCTGTTGCTCGACAGCAGCAAGACCCACGACCTCCAGAGCTACACTCTGGGAGCGAGTTTTGGGCAATGCTGCGGTGGCAAAGTTTTAATAAGTTACGAGGTGCTGATGCGTAGACCTTATGTGGCAATATTCGGCTCGGGGCATGTCGGCTTGGAGCTCGGCTTGATATTGGCGCGCCTGCCAGTAAACCTGCAGCTTTACGATAGTGTGGTCAAAACCACCTCAGCCGTCGAGGAAACTGGATTGACGGTAAGCTACGATGACGACTTGCCCACAGTAGCAGCGCGCTTGCCCGAATTGGCGTGGGCGATCGTCTTAACGCACTCGCATCAATTGGACTTTGAGCTGGTCCAAGCCTTACTGCAGCGCGACGACCTGAGTTTTGTTGGCCTAATCGGCTCTGCCAGCAAACGCAAGAACTTCACCACGCGCTTGCAGCAGCGTGGTCTAGCGAGCGCTACCATGGAGAGATTGGTGTGCCCCTTAGGTATATCCGCTATCGCCAGCAAACAACCAGCGGCAATTGCGGTGGCTACTGTGGCGCAGTTGCTGGAACTGGGCTTGTTAGCCTCTTAGAGTGCCCGGAATGCACGCAAGATTAGGACGGACACAGTCAGGCTTCAGCCTGCTGGAATTGCTGCTAGTGCTCGCGCTCAGCTCCATACTGGCTTATTTGGGAGTTGGTGCCTACCAGCACTTGCGTCAAGGTTTGGAGAGCGAGCAGGCTAAGGTCAACCTACTCGGTTACAGCCAGCAATTGCTCTACTACCACCAACAACACCAGAGCTACGCTGACGACGCGCTGCAGATCGCCGACAGCGATAGATACGACTACCAACTCGAGATCGACGCGACCGGCGCCAACTTCCTGCTGCTAGCGCTACCCCAAGCAAAGCAAGCTGGCGCTGGCGCCCTGAGCTTAGACAACATCGGTACCAGAAAGCACTACCAATCCGATAGCGCTCAAGGCGCTTACGAAGCTTGGTAAGCTAAGCTGTGGCCTCGCTATCGGCGGGGCTTACGGTCCAGCCGATAGCAATGTCTTAGTGCTCAGCCCATTCGACGGTGTTGAGGTCGACGCCGTCTTTGTACATGTCCCAGAGCGGCGATAGGTCGCGCAATTTTTCCACTGCGGTGCGGACTTCGTGCGCGGCTTTGTCTACTTGCTCTTCGGTGGTGTACCTGCCAAAGGTAAATCGGATCGAGGAGTGCGCTAGTTCGTCGTTGACTCCCAGAGCGCGCAAGACGTACGATGGTTCGAGGCTGGCAGAGGTGCAAGCCGAGCCCGAGGATACGGCTATGTGCGGTAGCGCCATGAGCAGCGATTCGCCTTCGACGTAGTTGAAGCTGACGTTCAAGCTGCCAGGCACTCTTTGCTCCATGGAGCCGTTGACGTGCAACTCTTCGATGTCTTTGATCTGATCCCAGAAGCGCTGTCGTAATCCGAGTAGACGCTTGGCCTCAGATTCAGTTTCGGCTTTGGCGATGGCAAAGGCGGCGCCCATGCCGACGATCTGGTGCGTCGGCAGAGTTCCGGAACGCATTCCGCGCTCGTGGCCGCCGCCGTGCATTTGTGCTTCCAAGCGCACTCGGGGTTTGCGGCGCACGAATAGGGCGCCGACGCCTTTGGGTCCATAAGCCTTATGCGCCGAGAAGGACATCAGGTCGACTGGCCATTTTTGCAAGTCGATGGGTACCTTGCTGGCGCTTTGAGCGGCATCAGAAAAGAACAATACGCCTTTGGCGCGGGTGATGGCGCCGATGGCGCCGATGTCGTTGATGGTGCCGATCTCGTTGTTGACGTGCATGAAAGCAGCGATCACGGTGTCGGGGCGAATATTGGCCTCGACTACCTCTGGTTGGATGATGCCCTCGGCGTCCGGGTCCAGATAAGTAACTTCAAAGCCTTCGCGCTCCAATTCGCGACAAGTATCCAGTACTGCCTTGTGCTCGATTTTGGAGGTCAGGACGTGCTTGCCTTTCTTAGAGTAAAAACGCGCCGCGCCTTTGAGCCCGAGGTTGATGGCTTCAGTAGCACCGGAGGTCCAGACGATCTCGCGCGGGTCGCAATTCACCAACTCCGCGACTTGCATCCGCGCCTTCTCCACGGCCTCTTCGGCTTTCCAACCGAACTGGTGCGAGCGCGAGGCCGGGTTGCCGAAATCACCCTCTACGGTTAGGAATTTAACCATCTCGTCGGCCACCCGCTTGTCGACTGGGGTAGTGGAAGAGTAATCTAAATAAGTTACGGACATAATGAACTCCAATTGTTCTCAAGAAAATTTGCGGTGGCGCAGTGTGGCTATATGGTAGCAAAAGCAATAAAGGCAAAGGCAGCAAAGCTATTCGCGCGCGTCGACGCTTTCGATCTCCAGAGCTACGCCCAAATCTTTGCCTTTGGGTCCGATAGAGCCGAGGGCGTGGGCTTTTACCAGGCGTAGGCTGGGCGGCAAGCGCTCTAATTCGGCGCGATAGTTGGCGCCTTTCAGCGCTAGCCAGGTCGCGCGCGGGTTGAGCTTGTTACCGAAGAGCTCGGCGCTGCGCTCTAAGCTCGCGAAAGCGCGAGTGACTATTTGGTAACCAATTTCGGGGAATTCGACGTCTTGCACGCGCTTTTCGATTACGGTCAAGTTGAACAGGTCGAGCTCGTGGCGGCAATGCCGCAGAAAGGCACATTTCTTCGCCGATTTTTCTACCGAGTATACGTCCAGATAGCCGTGCAAGATGGCGATGACTATCCCCAAGGCTCCGGCACCGGCGCCGATGTCGTAGACTGCTCGATAGTCGTGGACGAACAAGTCCGACAGACGCATGGATTCGTCGATGTGCTTGATTCTGAGCTCCATGAAATCCTGGCTGGCGCTGAGGTTGTGCACTTTGTTCCAATCGTGCAACATGCGCAAGTAAAAATCCAATTGCAGCTTCTGCGTGATGCTGAGGCGCTCTGATCTTCTTTCCATGGGTTGATAGTGTTAGTGTCGTAGACAAGAGTGTACTTTTCTAGTAGCTGATTATTGGCTCTTTTAGGGCTTAATCCACTGGTAAACCACTAGGCACCGTCTTCGGCTTGCCCAAGCGACCGTCGACGCTTTCGCCGCCGGTGAGCGCGTGTAGGAAGGCGATTAAATCGTCGACCTCGGCGTCGCTCAAGTTTACTGGGGAGATGTCGACTCGCGCCATTAAGCGTCGGCGTTCCATACGATCCTGCAACGCGACAAAATCGACCGCTGCCAGCCAGGGCACTGCCGGCAGGTCGACGTCTGTGGGCTGCCAGGCTTGCAGGGCTTGCCGTGGTTGCAGGTGATGGCGGACGATACCCTCTAAGGTGGCGTAGGCTCCGTTATGACCATAAGGCGCGGTCAAAGCCACGTTACGTAGCATCGGCGTGCGGAAGCGGTAGGCATCTGCCAAGTCGTCGCTTTCGCCCATGCGCCCGAGATCGCGCACCATGGGGTCGAACATGCGCGTGCGCCCAGGGCCAAAGTGCGGCAGGGCGAGGGCGTGGAAGTCTTGATCGGAAAAGAACTTGCCAGAATGACAACTCGCGCAATTGCCTTGATCGTAAAACAAGTCTCGACCCCGCTGCGCCGCTGGGCTCATTGCGCTATCGTCGCCGGCGAGCCAACGATCGTAAGGGCTATCAAAGCTACGCCATTCCAAGCCGATGAAAGCTCCGATAGCGTTGGCGATGTGGCTGATGTCGATATCTTCTACTGAGGTCAAGTCTGTAAAAGCTTCCAGGAATAACTCGCCGTATTCGCCGATGGCGCGCACCCGCTGCGCCAGTATCGGCCAGACGTAGTCTATGCGGTCGTGCAGCGCGCCAGCGACTTCGTTTTCCTTGGGATTGCCCGCCATCTCGAATTGCGCCGCCAGCGGGAATAGGGCTTGCGCTGCGAGGATGCCGCTCAATCCTTCGGGTAGACGTTCCTCGGCTGGGCTGTTGAAGCCGTTCTCGTAGTCATCGCCCAAGCTCAGCCGACCATCGTGGAACAATACTTTGATCTCGCGCGCGCCTAAGTTCCACAGCGGTAGAGCGTTGCGAGGGATGCGTTTTTTTATCCGATCGGCGCCGCTGCCAGCGCTGCGTTCGCGTCCTAGGCCCATGCCGCCTTCGCCGATGCCCAGGGGCAAGCCGTCGCCAGTGCCGAGTTCGTGGTTATGGCAAGTGCCGCAAGCTATGTTCTGATTGCCCGAGAGCACTGGGTCGTAAAACAACAAGCGCCCGAGCTCGGCTTGCTTGGGGTAAAAATCGTGGAAATCAGCCGGGCTAACGCGCAGAGACTGCTGGTCAAGCGCGGTGGTAGCTGAGGCTAGCGTCGTCGCCAATAGCAATATCGGTGCCAGTTGTTTAAGCATCAGAGGCGGGTCTTGTGGTTATTGAGCCTAGGCTGTGGCTGGAGGTCGGACAAGTATAATCAAAGGCTTTGCTGATAACCATTCACAGACGTAGCGCGCCGTATGAGCCAGACAATTATTGAGCTGAGAAACATCCATAAAAACTATGGCGATTTGCCCGTGCTGCGCGGTGTTAGCCTGAGCGCTGCCGCTGGCGACATTATTGCCATTATCGGTTCTTCGGGCTCGGGTAAGAGCACGCTGTTGCGTTGCGCCAATTTATTGGAATTACCGCAAAGCGGCCACATTGTTTTTCTCGGTGAGGCAGTGCGTTGGAGCTCGGCAGCTGGGGAGCGGCGCCCGCAAGACGCAGCGCAAGTTCGGGCCTTGCGCACAAAGCTGACTATGGTGTTCCAGCAATTTAACCTCTGGGCGCATATGAGCATCTTGGATAACGTAATCGAAGCGCCGATAACGGTGCTGAAGCGTAATCGCGCCGAGATGGTGGAGTTAGGGCAAAGCTTGCTGGATAAGGTGGGGATCGGCGATAAAAGCGCCAATTATCCGAGTCAGCTCTCGGGTGGTCAACAGCAGCGCGCTGCCATTGCTCGAGCACTGGCGATGGAGCCTCGGGCGCTGTTGTTTGATGAGCCTACCAGCGCCCTCGACCCTGAGCTGCAGCAGGAGGTAGTGCAAGTAATCCGCGACCTGGCGGCTGAAGGTCGCACGATGATACTGGTTACCCACGATATGAAATTAGCCCGCGAAGTCTCTCAGCAAGTTATTTTCCTACATAATGGCTGCATAGAGGAGCAGGGGCAACCCGAGCAACTTTTTGATAATCCGCAATCGCCGCGTTTGCAGCAGTTTTTGCGCGCCGCCGACGGCGTTTAGCTACTGCTGCAGACGCGGCTATTTTTAATCCAAACGAGGAAACAACATGAAAGCAACAATCCTGGCAATAACTCTAAGCCTGCTGACCAGTCCACTCTGGGCGCAAACCATCCGGATGGGTACTGAGGGTGCCTATCCACCGTATAACTTTATCAACGACTCTGGTGAGGTCGACGGCTTTGAGCGCGAGCTCGGCGACGAGATTTGCCGCGTCGCCAATCTCGACTGCGTCTGGGTTACCAACGATTGGGATAGCATCATCCCGAACTTAGTCAGCGGTAACTACGATACCATCATGGCTGGCATGAGCATAACCGACGAGCGCGAGCAAGTTATCGACTTCACCCAAGCCTACTTCCCGCCCGACCCTAGCGCCTATGTAGTTGTTAGTGGTACCGATAGCAGTGTGTTGAGTTCGGGCATAGTGGCAGCGCAAACAGCTACCATCCAAGCCGCTCACGTCAGCAACTCGGATGCAACTTTGGTGGAATTCGCGTCTCCAGATGAGACCATCGCCGCTGTGCGCTCTGGTGAGGTCGATGCTGTCTTGGCAGACTTCGCCTTCTTAAAAGAAATAGTCGACTCCAGCAATGGCGAACTGGCATTCGTCGGCGACCGAGTTATGTTGGGTGGCGGCATTGGCATCGGCGTGCGCGAGAGCGACCGTCCGTTAAAAGCGCAACTGGATCAAGCCATCTCGCGGCTAAAAGCCAACGGCGAACTCAACCGTATCATCACGAAGTGGATGGGCGCCGAGAACGCGGTGTATTAAGCAGCGCGGATAAGCATAGGTGGCGAGTGCCTCTGAGGACTGATCAGGTATAGCCAATAACTAAGACCTTAGATACTCGCCACCTCGCTGATATATCGAGAGTTTTGCATTCGATTTAGTATGGAAGACGACAACAAGCTTAACAAGCGCATCGCTGAAATTTGGGCTGTTCTATCTGAGGTGACTGCAAGTCAAGCTAAGACCGACGCTCAAATGGCTGAAACTGATAAGCGGCTGAACAAACTGATGCTCGGCAGTGAGCGCATACAAAGTTTCATCAAGAACGAGTCTGATGCTTGTGAGCAGCGCTTTGTCGATAGCCTTAAGAGCTACGACCTAGAAGTGGCTGGAGTGATTTTTGACGAGATTTACTCGAATGTAAGCAAAACCCGCAGGGGTGAAAATATAGAACTCGACGCTTTGTTGGTCAACGGCGACAGCGTCGCGCTCATGGAAGTGAAGAAGAAACTGCATGTGAACGACGTACTCAAAGTGCGCGATAAACTCATCAACCGCTTCCGCGAGTTGTTCCCGGAGCACCGGGATAAGCGCCTGCTCGTACTGGTCGCTGGCGAAAGCGTCAACTACGATGCTACGATCGCTGCCCTAGACGCCGGCTTCGTAATCCTGAGCTTCAAAGCGCGCGAGCTGCAGGTGCAAGCCCAGCAAGCTCGGTATTATTGGAGCGCATGGGACTAGGATATATCTGGTAATAGAATTGCTGAGATAAGGGCTATCTTGACTGAGAATGCGAAGGAGTTGGTAAATGCGTAAAAGGATGGCTTTTTTTATTTCGGATGGGACGGGGATAACGGTGGAGAGTTTGGGCAATAGCTTGCTGGCGCAATTTAGCGATAGCGTTGAGTTTGATAAGCGCAGTGTGCGCTTCGTCAAGGAAAAGGATGGGTTGGATCGCGTTTGCGCTGAGATCGAGGCTGCCTATCAGCAGAGCGGCGAGCGACCTTTGATTTTCGAGACTATAGTCGACCCCGAGGCGCGCGCGGTGTTGGAGCGCACTTCGGGGATTATGTTCGACGTCTTCGGGCATTTTCTCGCGCCCTTGGAAGCCGCGCTGGGGGTGCAGTCGAACCACAGCACCGGCAAGAATCGCGATTCGGTAGATTCCACCGAGTACCACAAGCGCATCGATGCGATTAATTTCACTCTCGCCCACGACGACGGCGTTAGCCCGAGTAATTACGCGCGCGCGCAAATAATCCTGCTCGGCGTTTCGCGCTCGGGTAAAACTCCCACTAGCATTTACCTGGCTATGCAGTTCGGCTGCTTTTGCGCCAACTACCCTTTGACCGAAGAAGACGATCTCGCCAGCGGTCGCTTGCCCGAAGCCCTGCTGCCGTGGCGCTCTAAGCTTTTTGGCTTGAGCATTAACGCCGAGCATCTGCACAGCATCCGCGAGCAGCGCCGCCCCAATAGCTCCTATAGTTCGCTGCGTAATTGCCAGACCGAGGTGCGCTACGCCGACGCGCTATTCCGTCGCCACGCTATCCCAGCTCTGGACTCTACTAATATGTCTATAGAGGACCTGGCTTCGCGAATCGTGCGCCACTTCTCAAGCCAATAGAATGACTAATGCGAGAGTTTCGCATGATGCCGAGACCGCTGGCAAAAGAGCCTTTTGCCATGGTCTTGATGAGTTACTCAGAGGATGCTGCTAGCTGGTGAGTTGTAAGCCAATCCTTTAGAGCGTCGTTCATGCGCGTTTGCCAGCCCGCGCCAGTAGCTTTGAATGCTGTAATTATCTCAGCATCGTAGCGTACCGTCAGCGCTTGCTTGGTCCTACTAGATTTCGGGCGCCCGCGTTTTGTCTCAGCCCGCATAGCAATTTCTCCTGCCGCGCGCGACACCTCATTGCCATTTGTAAACCAGCGTCCTTTGGCAAAGAATTCATCGGTTAATTCTGGCGCATCGTCGGGATCAACCCAAGAAGTGGTCGTATCGGTTAATTTCTCGTGCATTAGCGTACCTCATGCTGATTATGCGGCGAGCCGCTCCACGCGGCGTCCATACCAAGACAACAGTGCGACCATTCAAAGTTCCAACAGTGATGAAGCGGAGCTCACCATAGTCTCGACGTTCGTCGGCTGCTGTTATTACCGTTCCCGCGAAAACTTCCGCAGCATCGGCAAAATCGAGACCGCGCTCAGCAAGGGTTCGGTCGCGTTTTGCTCGGTCAAACTCGATGTCCATTGATTTATTGTAACCACAATAAATGTCTCTCTTATGCCTTATTTATCAAATGCTGGCTAAATCGGCGCCGGCGCGGAGGCTGGCGAGTTTGGCGTAGGCGATGTCGGCGTCGACGGCGCCGAAGCCGGCGAAGGTGCCGAAGCCGCAATCGCTGCCGGCGATGACGCGCTCTTTGCCGACTATGTCGACAAAACGGCGTAGGCGCTCGGCGACGAGCTCGGGGTGCTCGACAAAATTGCTGGTGCTGTCGATGACTCCAGGTATCAGCACTTTGTCTTCGGGAATTTCGCGCTTGCGCTCTTGGAATACGCGCCATTCGTGCGCGTGCCGTGGGTTGGCGTTCTCAAATAACAAATAGCGCGCTTTGACGCTCAGTAGGGTCGAGAAGACTTTGTCCATGCCGATGTCGCAGACGTGCGGGCCTTCGTAGTTGCCCCAGCAGATGTGCACGCGGATTTGCTCCACTGGCACTTTTGCTAAGGCATGGTTGAGAGCTTCGACTTGCTCGGCGATTACTTGGACAAATTCATCATCCGATAATTCGTTAAAGAGCATATGCCGCGCTAGCGCTAGGTCCGGGCAATCGATCTGCACGTCGAGCCCTGCGGCGCAGATGCGCTGGTATTCGACGCTCAGGATTTCTGCCAAGGCTTGTAGGTAATGACTCCGCGATTGGTAGTGGTCATTGGGCATGAACAGCGCTACGACGCCAGGCGAGGCGGCGTTCATGAAGCCGCGCTGCACTCCGTGCTTATGCATCGCGGCTTTGAGATTGGCGATGTCGCGGTCGAGCTCGTGGTAGTTGGGCGCGCTGAGCTCGGCGGTGCACATCGGCCTTGCGTAAGTCGGCGCGCCGCCGCCAGCTACGATCTTTTTGCTAAAGCCTGGGAAGAGCTGCAGGTCTTTGGGGGTGTTGCGCGGGCTATCGCCGCTGAAGCCGCGATAGCGGTCTTTCAAATAGGTGGCGTAGGATATTTTCGAGCACTCGCCGTCGCTGACGATGTCGATGCCCGCTTGCACTTGCTTGCCGACGCAGCGCTCGACCGCACCCGCCATGAATTCGCCGAAGCTGGCTTCGTCGTATTTGTGATCGTTCTCGCGTGCGAATAAGACTTCGCTGACTTCCTGGCTACGCGGCAAGGAACCGACGTGGGTGCACTGGATGGCGCTCATGGTCTAGGCGCTCAAGCGCTTGTTGATCAACTCCAACATAGCGCGGCTGTTCTCGGGGATGGCGCCGAGGCTGAGCTGGGCTTGGAAATGCAGGATGTCGGCGAGTTCGTGGAAATCGCCCTTGTCCTCGGCATCGGCGACTTTGTCGAGCTGCTTGACCAGGTCGTGCGTGGGGTTGATCTCGAGCACCGGCTTGGTCTCGGGCAACTGCTGGCCGGTCATGCGCATGAATTGCTGCAATTGCGCGTTGTTCGACTCTGGATCGCCGACCAGGCAGGCGGGAGAATCGGTCAAGCGCTTGCTGAGAGCGACTTCTTTGACGCGCTCGCCGTAGTACTCTTGCAGCTTGCGGCACAGCGGCGCGAAGTGCTTTTGATGCTCCTCGAAGAACATCTGCTCGGTCTCGCCGCCAGAATTGAGCTTGTCGAGTTCGGCTTCGCTGATGCTCTTGAATTCGCTGCTTTTGTATTTGTGCAGGTGTGGCGCTAACCATTCGTCGATGCGGTCGGTGAGCAATAGCACTTCTATACCCTTGGAGCGGAATATTTCCAACTGCGGATTGAGCAGGGCGCTATTGAGGTCTTTTGCCACCAGGTAGTAGATCTCTTGCTGCTCGCTGGCGCGGCGCTCGATATAGGCGTCCAGGCTGGTGGCGCAGTCTTTGCCGTCGTCGTGGGTCGAGCGAAAGCGCAGCAAGCCGGCAACTTTCTCCTGGTTGTCGCGGTCTTCGATAACGCCTTCTTTTAAGGCTTGGCCGCAAGCATCCCAGAACTTGGCGTAGTCTTCGTCTTTCTTCGCCAGCTTGCTCAGCAATTCCAGCGCGCGCTTGGTGAGGAATTTATTGAGCTTTTTGATGTTGGGCTCTTTTTGCAAAATCTCGCGCGACACGTTGAGTTCAAGGTCGGCGCAATCGATGATGCCTTTGACAAAGCGCAAGTACATGGGCAGGAAGGCTTCGGCGTTATCCATGATGAACACGCGCTTGATGTAGAGCTTGAGGCCGCGCGGTGCTTCTCTATTCCAAAGGTCGAAGGGCGCGCGCTCGGGAAGATACAGCAGCGCGGTGTAGCTGAGGTTACCCTCGACTTTGTTGTGGCTCCAGATCAGCGGGTCGGAGAAGTCGTGGCTGATTTGCTTGTAGAAATCCCGGTACTCCTCGTCTTTGATCTCTTTCTTGTCGCGCACCCAGAGCGCGGTGGCGCTGTTTACAGCCTTTTCGGGCTCCTCGCCGTCGGTCTCGTCTTTATCTTTATCCTTGGCTTTATCTTTTTTGGCGGCGTTGGCGTCTTCCAGAAAAACCGGAAAGCTCAGGTGCTCGGAGTAACGATTGACCAGGCTGGAGACGTCGCCTTGCTCGGCGTACTCGCGCGCGTCTTTTTTCAGATGCAGTAGCACTTTGGTGCCGCGCTCGGCTTTGCTCTGCGGCTCGACGGTGAAGGTGCCGTCGCCGATGCTCGACCAGTGCACGCCAGCTTCGGCTGCGGCGTCGGCGCGGCGCGAGAAGACTTCGACTTTATCGGCGACCATGAACGCCGAGTAAAAGCCGACGCCGAATTGGCCGATGATGTTGGCTTCGTTGCGGCTGCTGTCGTTGAGCTGCGCCAGGAATTCGGCGCTGCCGGATTTGGCGATGGTGCCGAGATTGGCTATTACTTCCTCCTCGCTCATGCCGATACCGTTATCGCTGATCGATATGGTCTTGGCTTTGCTATTGACGCTGATGCGGATCGCCAGCTCGCTGTCTTGCGCTAGCAACTGGTCGTCGCTGATGGCTTGATAGCGCAATTTGTCGAGCGCGTCGGCGGCGTTGGAGATTAGCTCGCGCAGGAAGATCTCGCGATTGGAGTACAGCGAGTTGATCATCAAGTTCAATAACTGCTGAACTTCGGATTTGAATTCGTATTGTTGAGTGCTCATTGCTTAGTTGCTTGTGGTTAGAGTTCGTCCCAGAAACGTTTAAGTTTGTTTACCCAGCTCTCGTGGTCGGGGTGATGGTGGTCGTCGCCGATGGCGCTGCTAAAGCCCTCCAGCATCTCTTTCTGCTGGGCGGTGAGGTTTACTGGGATTTCGACCTTGATGCGGCAATAGAGATCACCGATGCCGTGGTGGTGCAGCGAGCGCACGCCTTTGCCGCTCAGGCGCAGGATTTTGTCGGGCTGGGTGCCCTCGGGTATGCGCAGCTTGACTTTGCCGCCGAGCGTCGGCACTTCGACTTCGTCGCCGAGAGCGGCCTGCACCATCGAGATGCGCAGATCGCAAATCAGATTGTTATCCTCGCGCTTGAAGATCGGGTGCTCTTCGACTTCGATGACGATGTACAAATCACCGCGCGGCGAGCCCTCGCCTTCGCCTTTCAAGCGGATGCGGTCGCCGTTATCGACCCCAGCTGGCACCTTCACCGATAGGTTGCGGCTTTTGCGCTCTTGCCCCGAGCCCGAGCAAGTCTTGCAGGGCTTTTCGATCTGCTTGCCGCTGCCGTGGCAGCGGGGACAGGTTTGCTGCAAGGAGAAGAAGCCTTGCGACATCCGCACTTGGCCTTGGCCATCGCAAGTGCTGCACTTATTGACTTTGCTGCCCGGGTGCGCGCCGGTGCCTGAGCAAGTGCCGCAACTGACTATGGTCGGCAGGGTGAGCTTGATCTGGTCGCCTTCCGCCGCCTGCTGCAGATTGACCTTGAGGTTGTACTGCACGTCCTGGCCGCGCTTGCGCCGCCGTCCACCGCCAGCGCCGCCGAAGAAATCAGAAAAGACATCGGAGAAGACATCGGAAATGTCGACGCCTTCGGCGCTGAAGCCGCCTTGACCATTGACCCCAGCGTGGCCAAAGCGGTCGTAGGCTTCGCGCTTCTGGGCATCGGAGAGGATCTCGTAAGCCGAGTTGACTTCCTTGAACTTCTGCTCGGCTTCGGGGTTATTGGCGTTCTTATCGGGATGGTATTTCATCGCCATCCGCCGATAAGCCTTCTTAACCTCGTCGCCAGTGGCGTTTTTGCTTAAGCCAAGGACTTCGTAGTAATCTCTAGGCATATCGCGAGCCAGAGCTGAGGGTGCAAGCGCTGCCGCCTATCACTTGCTGTCCTCTTGGACTTCCTCGAATTCGGCGTCGACGGCGTCGGCGTGCGCGGCTTCGGCGCCAGCGTCGCTGGCAGCTTCGGCGCCCTCGGCAGCAGCGGCAGCATTCTGACCCTGCTTCATCATGGCTTCGGTGAGCGCCTGCGAGGCCTCGATGAGCTCTTGGCTTTTAGTTTCGATAGCGTCTTTGTCGTCGCCTTTGAGTGCGGTTTCTAGAGCTGTGAGCGCGGTTTCGATCTTGCCTTTGGCATCAGCGTCGATGTTGTCGCCTTGCTCTTGCAGCATTTTGCGCGTCGAGTGCACCAGGGCGTCGCCGGAATTGCGCGCCTGCGCTAGCTGCTCGAAGCGCTCGTCTTCGGCGGCGTTGGCCTCAGCGTCGGCGACCATCTTGTTGATCTCGTCTTCGCTCAAGCCCGAGGACGCCTTGATGACTATCGATTGCTCCTTGCCGGTCTGCTTGTCTTTGGCAGAGACGTTGAGGATGCCGTTGGCGTCGATGTCGAAGCTGACTTCGATCTGCGGCGTGCCCCGAGGCGCGGGCGGGATGTCGCTGAGGTCAAAACGACCCAGGGACTTGTTGTCCATGGCCTTCTTGCGTTCGCCTTGCAGCACGTGGATGGTGACGGCGGTTTGGTTGTCGTCGGCGGTGGAGAATACTTGCTGCTTTTGCGTCGGGATCGTGCTGTTCTTTTCAATAAGCCGTGTCATGACGCCACCCAGGGTTTCCAGGCCGAGCGAGAGCGGGGTTACGTCGAGCAACAATACGTCTTTGACGTCGCCGCTAAGTACCGCGCCCTGGATGGCAGCGCCGACGGCGACGGCTTCGTCAGGATTGACGTCGCGCCGAGGGTCTTTGCCAAAGAGGTCTTTGACTTTGCTCTGCACCAGCGGCATCCGAGTTTGTCCGCCGACCAGGATGACCTCGTTAATCTCGCCCACCGATTTGCCAGCGTCGTCTAAGGCGGTTTTGCAGGGCACTAAGGTGCGCTCGACCAGATCTTCAACCAAGGATTCGAGCTTGGCGCGGGTGAGCTTGACGTTCAAGTGTTTGGGCCCGCTGGCGTCGGCGGTGATGTAGGGTAAGTTGACGTCGGTTTGCGCCGAGGACGATAGCTCGATCTTGGCCTTCTCGGCGGCTTCTTTGAGCCTTTGCAGCGCTAGCGGGTCGTTGTGCAAATCGATGCCCTGCTCCTGCTTGAACTGCTCGGCGAGGAAGTTAATCAAGCGTAAATCAAAATCTTCGCCGCCGAGGAAGGTGTCGCCGTTGGTGGCGAGCACTTCAAATTGCTGCTCGCCGTCGACGTCGGCGATCTCGATGATCGAGATGTCGAAGGTGCCGCCGCCGAGGTCGTAAACCGCGACCACGCTGTCGCCTTTGCCTTTATCCATGCCGTAAGCGAGGGCGGCGGCAGTGGGCTCGTTGATGATGCGCTTGACTTCCAAGCCAGCTATGCGGCCGGCGTCTTTGGTGGCTTGGCGCTGCGAGTCGTTGAAGTAAGCCGGTACGGTGATCACCGCTTCGTTGACCTCGGAACCGAGATAATCCTCAGCGGTCTTCTTCATCTTCTTGAGAATCTGCGCCGAGATTTGCGGAGGCGCCATCTTCTTGCCTTTGACGTCTACCCAGGCGTCGCCGTTGTCGGCCTTGGCAATTTTGTAAGGCACCATTTTGATGTCTTTCTGCACCACCTGGTCCTGGTACTGACGACCGATCAACCTTTTGATCGCGAACAGCGTATTGGTCGGGTTGGTTACGGCTTGGCGCTTGGCAGCTTGACCGACCAGGGTTTCGTTGTCGTCGCTATAAGCTACTATCGAGGGCGTGGTGCGCGTGCCCTCGGAGTTTTCCAGGACCTTGGTTTTGCCAGCCTCGGTGATCGCTACGCAAGAGTTGGTGGTGCCGAGGTCTATTCCTATTACTTTGCTCATCGGTTGGTTTCTCGAATGATGTTGATTGGATGCGTTACTGCTTGGGTGCTGCTGCGACTACGACCATCGCCGCGCGGATTAAGCGCTCGTGCAGAAGATAACCCTTTTGGATTACCTCGATGATCTCGCCCGGGCTATGCGCCGCGCTCGGTAGCATGGTCATGGCTTCGTGGAAATTGGGGTCGAAGCTCGCGCCGAGCGGGTTAATTTGGGTAAGTTGCAGTTTTTCAAGCGAGTTCAGCAGCAACTTATAAGTTAGCTGCACACCTTCTAAGTGCGGCTGCAGCGCGCTCGGCAACTCCTCTGAGCCGCTCGGTTGGATGGCCTTCTCCAGCGAATCGATCACTGGCAAAAGCTCGCGCGCGAACTTCTCGGTGGAGAATTTATAAGCCTTATCTAGTTCGCCGGCTTGACGCTTGTGTAGGTTTTGCAGCTCGGCTTGCGCGCGTAGTAACTGATCGCGCAAGGATTTGTTTTCCTGCTCGAGCTTGAATGAGTTGGCAATCTCGGCGTCGTCGAGCTCGGCGCTCAACTTGGCGTTAAGCTCAGCCGCGAGTTCGGCGTCGGAGACTGCTGGTGTGGGCTCAGATTGGGCGGCTTCGCTTTTGGGTGTGGCGTTAGCTTGCCCCTCCAGCCCGGGATCGTGGCTGTCCTTCTTGATATCGCTCTTGTTTTCGCTCATAGCTCCAGTAGACAAATAGAAGAGCGATGACAGTGGTGGCTAGGAAGCTATTTTCAATGCTATGGTGGTGAAATTGCTTGGCTCGTGCCCTCCACCCGCAGAGTAAGCGGCAGGTTGATAAAGCTGAGGATGAGCGCGGTCGCTTGGAACTAGGGCTAACGCAGCTACAATGTAGCCAAACGATCAATGAATAGTCAATGATGACTTACGAACAAGTACTAGCCCTAACCGAAGCTAACGCCAAGGCAATTGCCGAGCCGGGCGCGGGAGACGCCGAACTAAATGCCAGAGTAAACAGAGTTAGTGCCGATGTGGCTGAATTGAGCGCCAGCATTCGAGCCACATCGGGCCATCTCAAATTAGCTAGGCTCGGACATCTATTGATGTGCGGATATACTTCAACCAGAGCTTGACGAGTAGCCTCAATGAGGCTTGAGAGTTAGAACGATCGTAGAAGACTCTATCTGAAGCATTTGTAGCCTTGGGCTATAGCGCGCGTAGTGTCCTAGCTGTAGAAACTGTCACAAACACGGTAATTTTGCTTGGACTTGGGCGAAAGCTCCCTAAACTATTGGTCATCAGCATTTTGCAATAATTTAATTAACGAGGTAAAACCATGGGAGGAATTAGCATGTGGCAGCTTTTGATAGTGCTAGCCATAATTATTTTGTTGTTCGGCACGCGCAAGCTGCCCAATCTTGGCTCCGATTTAGGCAAGGCAATCAAAGGCTTCAAGAGTTCAATGCAGCCCAGCGAGGATAAGAAAGTGATCGATTCTACCGCCGAGCACCTGAAGGAGGCACCACCAGCTGCCGCTATGGATAAGAGCGAAAGCGGGGAGCGCAAGAGCTAGTTGAGTTCTTCCGTCGTTGTCATATCCCTACGCAGCGCCCTAGCTTATACCGCGCGCGGTCTGCTGCAATAAATTAATAACTCAGTGCTCGATCTAGGCTTCAGCGAGATACTACTGGTGGCGGTTGTGGCGCTACTGGTGCTCGGTCCTGAGCAAATGTTGAGTTTGTTGCGCAACCTTGGGCTTTGGGTTCGACGCTTCCGCGTTTATAGCGCTCGCATGAAAGACGACATTGATAAAGAACTCAACCTTGCCGAGATGCGCAAACACGTACGCAAATTAGAGCAAAGCGCGCGCGACCCTCTGAGCTTGATAGACAACGATGAACTTGGTCTGTCCAAGCCCATCGATAGCTCGGTCGCTAAACCGTCAACACAAACCACCCAGCCAACCCGCCAAAATGCAGCCAATGATAGTTGAAGGCGTACTCTGCGATCCTGATGGTTTTCGCAATTGGCAATGGCTGTTGCACGCCCACGGCAGCACGCTTTTGGTTGATCCAGCTTACCGTACTGACATTGAGCGCCATCTCAGTGCTCGCAACATCGATAGCGTCGACGCCATAGTCGTAACCCACGACGACCACGACCACGTCGCTGCAGTCGACTACTTCGCGCGCAAGCATTCGGCAGAGGTGCTTTACCTGCGCAGCGCTGGCAGCGTCGAGCTAGCTGGTTACACCCTACACAGCATCCCCACCCCCGGCCACCGCGCCCAGCATTACAGCTTCAGCGTCGAGCTTGGCGACCAACTATATTTCTTCGCTGGAGATTTGCTCTTTGTCGGCGGTTGCGGTCGCGTCTTCACTGGCGACTACGCCGCCATGGCTGCCTCCCTCGCCCGAGTGCAAGATGAAGTCGATGGTCGCGCCATCCTGTGCGCGGGTCACGACTACAGCCAAAGCAACTTCGCTTTCATCGAACAACTTGGCATCGACAGCACCGCCTTCGCAAGCATCCGAGCCAGTTACCCACGCTTCAGCGGTGGCGACTACTGCCAGCCGCGCCAAAGCCTGGCCGACGAGGCCAGCTACAACCCCTTCCTGAGATTAACCACCGACGAAGTACTCACAGCCCTGCAGCGGACATACTCCCGCCGCCCCGCCACCGCCGCCCAAGCCCTGCAAATGTTGCGGCAATTCAAAGAAAGCCTCTAAGGCACCACAAGTAACAGTTATGCCAGCGCAGCGCTTTTTATGGTACGACCTCGAAACCTGGGGACGCGATAGCCGACAGCGTGCCATCTGTCAGTTCGCCGCCCAGCTCACCGACCTCGAGTGCCAAAGCATCGGCGAACCTATTAACATCAGCTGCGTGCTCCCACCAGATTTGCTCCCCGAGCCCGAAGCCGCCCTTGTGCATCGTCGACCCTTACCGAGCTTAGACCAAGGCGCCCTGCTCGAACGCGATTTTTGCCAAAAAGTTCACGAAGTCCTGAGTGCCCCCGAGCAATGCATAGTCGGCTACAACAACATCCGCTTCGACGACGGCTTCATCCGCCACTTGTTCTTCCGTAACTATTATCCGCCATACAGTTACAGCTACGAGAACGGCAACTCGCGCTGGGATCTCATAGACTTTGTCCGCGCTTGTGCTGCTTTACGTCCCGAAAGCCTCAATTGGCCGCTGCTCGCCGATGGTCGGATAAGCTTCAAGCTCGAAGCGCTCGCGCTCGCCAATGGCATTGAGATTGACGCCCACGACGCCGTCTCCGACGTCCGCGCCACCATCGGCCTCGCCGCCCAAATCGCCCGCCAAAACCCCAAGCTCTTCGACAATTTGCGCGCCCGCATGCAATCGGTCAAGCAGCAAGCCGAGCACTTACTCAGCCAAGACCTGCTATTACACGTATCGGGTCAATTCAGCGCCAGAAGCGCGCACTGCTCTTTGCTACAACCCTTGTACTACGATGATCGTAAAAACTTACACGCTCTTGATATGCGCAGCGACTCGCGCGCGCTACTCGAACTGGAGCCCGAGCAGCTCCGCGAGCGTCTGTTCACTAAGCACAAGCAGCTCTACGCTCGCGGCCTACAGCCTTTAGCCGTAAAACAAATCCATCTTAACAAGGCGCCTTTGGTATTATCGAGCGAATTGAGCGCACGCCTGCTCGCCGACCGACCGGAGATCGAAGGCCGTATGCGCTTGACCTGGCAACAAGCGCAGCGTAATCGTCTTAACGCCAGCGAACGCACGGCGCTCATAGCCAAGCTCAAGGGCCTATACTCCGAAGGTCGCGCCTCTAATAGCAGCGCTGAATTACCCCCACACTCGCAGCTTTATCAGGGCTTTACGCCAAGATCCGACAGCGATCGCCTACAGCAATTTCGCGATCTGGCGCCAGAAGCAATCATGGACTACAACTTCACCGACCAGCGCTTACAAGCCATGCGCTTGGGCTACAAGGCGCGCAATTTCCCCGAGAGCTTGAGCCCGGATGAGCAGCAAGAGTTCTTCAGCACTATCGACACCGAAGAAATCCAGCGTTTTCAGCAGCAAACTACCACCCTGTTGGCTCAAAACCCCGATTCACGACTCACCGAGCTACAAGCATACTATCAAAGCTTGAACGATCAAATAGCAGCACACTCGCCCCGATAAAATTAGGGAGATTCCAATTCGACCTGGCAAGCCACACCATCAGCAAAAATGTTCAAACTCAGCGAAAATTTTGACGAGACCACTCTAGACCTATTGCAGCAAACTAGAGACTACTGCCAGCGCTTCATAGCTCCCGTAGCGGAGGAGGTCAGCGAGAAAAATTTAACCGATAGACAAGTGTTCCGTTCGATGGGACAAATGGGCTTACTCGGCGTAACCGCGCCCACTGCCATCGGCGGCGGCGGCATGAGTTATTTGGAGCATTGTCTGGTAGTGGAAGAAATCGCGCGCACCTCCACCGGCATCGCCCTGAGCTATATGGAGCATAGCAATGCCTGCCTCAATTTATTCCAGATTTACGCTAACGACGTCCAGAAAAAATTATTCTTGCCCAAGCTAATCAGCGGCGAATTTATCGGCGCCACTGCCATCGCCGAGAACCTTGATTTCGCTTTGCAGCCGGAGATTAATTGCTTTGCCGAGCTCAAGCGCGGTCGTTTTGTCATCAATGGCGAAAAGCTCTGGGTCGTCAACGGCGCCAACGCCGACGTCTTTGTCGTCTACGCGCGCACTGATAACGCTGACCTGGAAGATAACATCACAGCCATCATCATCCCTGGCGACGATCGGCGCCTGGTACGCGGACCCAGCATCAAAACTCAGGGTATGCGTGGTAGTGGCATGTGCAATATCAGCCTCAAAGATTGCTCGGTGCCCATAGAGTACGCGCTCGGCGAGATCAACAATGGCCGCGCCATGCTCAAAGAAAGCGCATTGCGCGAGAACATAGTCAAAGCCGCCGCGCCCATGGGTTTGCTACGCACCGCGCTCGACAAAATGCTGCCGCAACTACGCGACGCGCCCGATAGCAGCTCTGCCACCAGCCGCGAGACCGAGAGGGTACTGGCGGACATCGGCAGCCAATACCATAGCACCCAAGCCCTGATACATAAGCTCGCGCGCAACCTTAACGATGGCAAGGTAACCGAGCACGAATCGCAATCGGCGCTGTATCTCGCCTGCAACCTCGCCACCGATTACTGCTCCAAGATCGTCGGCTTACTCGGCGTTGCTCATTACCTGCAAAACTCCTCGATAAACTACATTCTGCGCGACGCTCATTTTTACAACATGGGCCTATACGGCCGCGACCAACTCCGCAGCGCCATCGGTCGGCAAATTTTGCACCAGTAAGTTGAGCACAACCAACCAACCCAGCTACGACGTCCTCATCATCGGTGCTGGACTGGCTGGCGTCATCACTGCCCTGAGCCTGCCCAGCAGCCTGCGCGTCGCCATAGTCAGCAAGACCAAGATTAGCGACAGCTCGAGCTATTGGGCGCAAGGTGGGCTAGCCGGCTTTGGCGAAGACGATGACGCCCGCGCCACCCACATCGCCGACACCCTGCAGTGCGGTTGCGGACTTAGCGATAACGAAGTCGTGGCGCACATCATCGACCGCGCCCACTCAGCCGTCGCCCAGTTGCGCGCTTACGGAGTTGATTTCAGCACCAACGCCGACGGCAGCCTGCACCTCACGCGCGAAGGCGGTCATAGCCGCGACCGCATCGTCCATAGCGGCGACAGCACTGGCGCCGCCATCATCAGCAAGCTCGACGAGAGCGTCCGCAGCCGCGCCAACCTCGAGCTATTTGAAGAGCTCACCGCAGTCGACCTGATAACGAGTTACAAGCAAGAAGCCAACACTCCGGAGATCTCGCAAGTCAACTCCTTCAACCGCTGCTTCGGCGCCTACTTACTCGACAACAGCAGCGGCGCCGTGCTCAGCTTTGCCGCCAAAGTAACCATCCTCGCCTGCGGCGGCGCCAGCCGCGCTTATTTATACTCGACCAACCCCGACGGCAATTCTGGCGACGGCATCGCCATGGCTTGGCGCGCCGGATGCCGAGTTGCCAACCTCGAATTCAACCAATTCCACCCCACCTGCCTGTATCACCCGCACGCGAAATCGCTGCTAATCACCGAAGCCATGCGCGGCGAAGGCGGCTTACTCGTACACGCCGACGGCCAGCGCTTCTTGCCCAAGCACCATCCCCGCGCCGAGCTTGCGCCGCGCGACGTCGTCGCCCGCGCCATCGATTCGGAAATGAAGCGCTTGGGTTACGATTGCGTCTATCTCGACATGCGCCACAAAGACGCCGACTACCTTGAGCAACGCTTCCCAGCCATCCTCAAAAGCTGCTTGCAATTCGGCATCGACATCCGCAGCGACCTCATCCCAGTGGTGCCCTCGGCGCACTACACCTGCGGCGGCATCCGCACCAACGTCTACGGCCAAACCGATTGCCTGAATCTCTACGCCATCGGCGAAGCCTCGTGCACAGGTCTGCACGGCGCCAACCGCCTCGCCAGCAATTCGCTGCTCGAATGCGTCGTTATCGGCTTGAACGCCGCCGAGCGCATCGCCGCCAGCTTTGCCGACATCGCCGCCGTGCCCGACCTACCCGCCTGGGACGCCAGCCGCGTCAGCGATTCTGAGGAAGACGTGGTCATCGCGCAGTGCTGGGAAGAAGTCCGCCAGCTCATGTGGAACTACGTCGGCATCGTCCGCACCACCAAGCGTCTGCTGCGCGCGCGCGAACGCTTGAAGCTCATAAACCGCGAAATCCGCGAATACTACGGCGACTACCGCATCAGCCCCGACCTCGTCGAGTTGCGCAACCTCGCCTTGGTCGCCTGGCTGATGGTCGAATCGGCGCTAGCGCGCAAGGAAAGCCGCGGCCTGCACTATACCTTGGACTACCCGGAAACCTCCGGACAAGCCTACAACACCATATTGCACCCATCGTCGCTAGTCTTGTTGTGATACTCCGCGCCAGCGGTCGATAATAACAACCACCGAATTTCCTAGTAACCAAAAGATGTCCAACAAACAATCCCCTGGCCAGCGCTTTCGCAGCGCCCTAGCCGCGCACAAACCTTTGCCCATAGTCGGCGCCGTCAACGCCTACAGCGCGCTCCTAGCGCAGCGCACCGGCCACCACGCATTATATCTTTCCGGAGCCGGCGTTGCCAACGCCTCCTTCGGCTTACCCGATCTGGCAGTAACCACCATGAATGACGTCGTAACCGACGCCGAGCGCATCTGCGGCCGCGTCGACTTACCCTTGCTCGTCGACATCGACACTGGCTTCGGCGGCGCCTTCAACATCGCGCGCAGCATTCAAAGCCTCGAGCGCGTCGGCGTCGCCGCCGTGCACATCGAAGACCAGGTCAGCCAGAAGCGCTGCGGCCATCGCCCCAATAAGGCATTGGTGTCGGTGGAAGAAATGTGCGACCGCATCAAAGCCTGCGTCGACGCCCGCCAAGACCTGTACATCATCGCCCGCACCGACGCCCTCGCCGTCGAGGGCCTGGACCAAGCCTTGGAGCGCGCCCGCGCCTACGTCGAAGCTGGCGCCGACGGCATCTTCGCCGAAGCCGTGCAGACCTTGGAGCAATACCAGCAATTCCGCGCTAGTTGCCAGCGTCCGCTGCTCGCCAACATCACCGAATTCGGCAAAACGCCCTTATTCACGCAAGCGCAATTGCGCGAATGCGGCGCCGTCGACATGGCGCTGTACCCGCTGAGCGCCTTCCGCGCCATGAGCCGCGCCGCCGAGCGCGTCTACGCTGCCCTGATGACCGACGAGCAGGAATCAATGCTGGAGGCCATGCAAAACCGCCAGCAGTTGTACGAAGCATTGGACTATCACAGCTTTGAGCAGAAACTTGACGAACTGTTCAGCAAATAGCCAGAGCCATAGTCGTTGCCGTGGCGGTGTTTGGTTCGACTCCCTCTTAGCTTTGGGCTTATCGGGGATCATCGCCCTGGTAATCAGCGCCTTGCTACAGCTCGCCGCTGCCAACTACCGCCAGCAGCAAGACCAGCAGCGACTTAGCTCGGCGTTGACCTCCTCCTGGTCGACCTTGGGCTACTATTCGGAGCTAGCCGAGACTTGGGCGCCCACGAGCAGCAACGATAATAGTTGGCGCGTCGACTACCAGCGCTCGGCTGAGAGCAGCCGCAGCGGAGCCGATTGCGCCCTGCACGAATCGAGCTACAGCGTCGGCGCCACCCTCAGCAATACCTTTTACATCGACAGCGAAGACGACGCTTGGCATCTACACTGCGACGCCTACAGCAAACAAAAGTTGATACCCGACATCGCCAACGCGCGCCTGCTCTATGGCGTCGACCTCGGCTCTTGGGCTGGCACCAGCTTCGCCTATGGTGCTTATGACCAGCAAGCCGACCTTTATCTGAGCGCCGCCGACGTCGACAGCACCCAGCGCATAGTCAGCGTCAAAGTCGCCTTACTCGCCGCACGGCCAACTTCGCCTCGGCAAACACCGAGCCCAATCCCAGAATTCCTCGACGACGCCCTCGCGCCCTTAGACGCCAGCGGCAGCGAGCAGCTCAAACTCGGCGCCATGAGCTATGCCTTGCCCAACGCCCAGCACTAGGCAGCGCGGCTTCGCGCTACTACTGGTGCTACTCGTTAACGCCTTATTGGTCGCCGCCTTGCTCGCGGGCTGGCAATTGCAGCAAAACAGTGCTGGCAACAGCCAATTGCTGCACGCAGCCTACCAGCAGCGCCTCGACCAGCTATCGCTCATCAACGCCGTGCGCAATCAACTCGCGACCTCACAACTCACCAGCACCAGCGTCTGCCTCGACGCCGACGGCACCTTGCAACTAGCCTGCTCGGCAGCTAGCGCGCAACTCACAAAACTCGACACCAACGCCAGCTTCGCCGACGGCAGCAGCGGCTATTCCTACCAACTCCAAACCGAGCACCTAACAACCCAACTCGTCACCAACTCCAGCCAATCCCGAACCGAAATACTCAGCCACCACCACCAACCCTAAGCACCCCTGAATAGGGAAGGCAAAGCCTCCCCTCCCTCCGAATTGCACGTGCGATCAGCGATAGAAGCGATGATTGGGCGCATGAAAAACGATGGTAAGCTCAGCCGGAACTGGCGGCAAGGTGGAGGTGCCCACAATGCAATCCTATGCGCTGTTGGCCAAAACTTCCGCAAGTTACTGATGCACAGCCGGTAACAAGAGCCGCCGAACTGATATATTCCAAAAACTTCATCGATCATTCTTTAGCTTTCTAGCCGCTTAGCGATTTTTGCTATGAGTGTTAGAGGCGGCTCATCTTGAACAGATTTGACAAGCGTTGTTCAAGACGGACTAGATATGAATACAATGAAGCTTGAGCTCAGAGCTAAACCACATCAAAGGCTTGGCGCTTTACACGTTACTTTTTGTGCTAATTTATGCGGTTACAATAGGCATGATAAGCTATAGGTCTAGTGGTGGCGACTGGACTTTCGGTTGTACCAAGTCAAGGAAAGGCATATGAAAAAAAATGTATTCATTTCTTACAATCACGATGGAGAGACTAAAGGTACTATAAGTAAGCTCTCTAGCGATTTAGAGAAACTAGGTCTGAAGGTCTGGCTTGATCAAAATGAAATTAAACCAGGAGAGTCTATTTCAACTGCGATAGCAAATGGCCTTGAGCAGGCATCGCACGTGCTTGCGGTTGTTGGTCCAAATGATAAGCAGAGCGCCTGGGCGACAAAAGAACTAGAAATGGCTAAAGCTCAAGGTAAGCCGATAATTCCGTTAATGGTGAACAGCGCTACTGTTAAGGACTTGCCAGAAAGCATAGCAGATTTTCTGGCTGTGGACGCCTCAAGTCAAGAGGGTCTGCGCGCGGTCTACGAGGTTTTTGATAGTCAGCGTAGCCCTTGGTCAAGGCTTAAAGAGTACATTGTCAATGGATGAGATCAGCATTCCACTATCTGCTCAAATTTTTATCTGTGGCTTTGTTGGTAGCAGTTTAGTTGAAGTAGTCAAGATTTTGCGTTACTACGAATCTACGCGCAGACTTCCAGCCCGTTATCACAAAAAAGGATTTTGGTTTACTCGATTGATCTTGGCGCTTGGTGGTGGTTTTTTTGCTCTTATCTATAACCCTGCAAGCCTGCTCTTAGCCGCCCATATCGGCGCTTCTACGCCTCTGCTGGTGGCAACGTTAACAGAATCATTGCCAGATAATGGGTAAGAGCTCAGTTACCGCATGTTGAAACAAAGATGTTTTATAGCAATATGTTCAATCAAATAAATAAATTTACTCAACTCAATAGGAATTAAAAATTTGCTTCCAAAGTTATTCCTGCCGAATAAAGAAGGTACAGGCTCTAATATTGAGATTGAGCACAATGGTTGTGTAGTAATTGTTGGCGCTAATGGATCTGGCAGAGCTACAGCGCTTCGCTAACTACCTCGGCGCTATCCGTATTTATCTGTGCCCATCTGTGGTTTAGTAAGCTAGCTCTCCACCAATTCAAACCGCCACCAAATTCTCCGAGCTTAGCCTCGCCTCGCCTTGATAGCTATAGGCTACCAGCTTGCCGCCGCGCACGGCGCTGTAGTCTAAGCAGGCAACGTTGCTACTTATTATCTCGGGTGTGCCTTTGAACCAATAGTGACCAAAGAATAGCGGCGGCTCCTCGGGTCCATAACAATAAAAGTACTGCTGCTGCTCCGCGCTCAAAGGAATGGCGGCAACCTCGGCGCTCAGGCTGGTACGCGTGAGGGCGATGTCGCCGAAGGTACGACAATTCGGCTTCCAGTATTGCACGCGCAACTTGCTGTGATAGCTACCGTCGTTGCCCAGCAAGCGTATCGATCGCGGTAGCTTGAGCTGTAGCCCGCGACAGCAACAATCGAAGACGAACTTCTGCCAGCTCTCGCGGTCGATGCTGGCTTGCCAGAAAGACTCTGGACGCTCGGAGTTTATTTGCTGCTGCTTTATCAAGGCTATAGCCTCTGGATGCCAGCAGGCGTGCACGCAACGAAAGACGCTGGAGCCGATAGCCAATTCCATAAAAAAAGGCAGGCTTTTCAGCCAGGCTATATGGTCGTGCAATTGCTCTTCGTAGCCTTCAAACTGCTCCAAAGTCTGCTGGATATTGCGGCTATGCCGGGGGATGCGGCGGTGTAAATATTCACCACTACCGTCGGCGCGCAGAGTGTGGTAGGCGATAAGGTTGTACTCGTGGTTGCCAAAAACGATGTGCGCGTGCCCGCTGGCAACCATCGTCCGCACCAGCTCCAGAGCTGGGCGTATTTGCGGACCACGGTCGACTATATCGCCCAGGAAAACGACTTTTTTCTCTGGATGCCAATAGCCCTGAGCGCTGGGTCTATAGTCCAGGCGCTCCAGTAGTTTGATTAGCTGGTCGTAGCAACCGTGAACGTCGCCGATTATGTCGTAGGCTTGCGGGGGTTGCGAGCTCATGCCCTACGTCGGCTGCCAGGCTCAGACGTTGAAGCGAAAATGCATAACGTCGCCGTCTTGCACTGGGTAATCCTTACCCTCCAAGCGCATCTTGCCCGCAGCCTTGGCGCCAGCTTCGCCGCCGCTGGCGAGATAATCGGCAAAGGCGATGACCTCGGCGCGGATGAAACCCTTTTGAAAATCGGTATGGATGACGCCGGCGGCCTCGGCGGCGCTGGCGCCGTTAGCGATAGTCCAAGCGCGCACCTCTTTGGGACCAGCGGTGAAATAAGAGCGCAAGCCTAACAACTCGTAACCAGTGGCGACCACTCTATCCAAGCCGCTCTGCTGCATTCCGAGCTCGTGCAAGAGCTCGACGCGCTCGGCTGCTTCCATGCCCACGAGCTCGGCCTCCATCTGCGCGCACAAGCTAATCACTGGCGAGTTATTGCTGGCGCCGTATTCCTCTACCTGCTTACTCCACTCATTGTCCTCGCCGACGTCGCCGACGTTGGCTATCAGTAGTTGCGCCTTGGCGGTCAAAAGCTGCAGCGGCTGCAGCGCCGCCTGCTCGGTCTCGGTGAGCTCCAGCGCTCGGATCGGCAAACCGCGTGCCAATTGCTCTTGCGCTCGGCTCAGTGCCTCTAGTTGCGCGCGCGCTTGCTTGTCGCCGCTTTTCGCCAGCTTGCCCAGCCGTTGCTGGCTGCGTTCGACGGTCTCTAAATCGGCGAGCGCGAGCTCGGTGTTAATAGTTTCTATATCGTCAAAGGGCGCGACTTGACCGCTAACGTGGGTTATGTTGCTATCGGCAAAGCAACGCACTACTTGCACTATGGCTTGGGTGGCGCGGATATGTCCCAGGAATTTATTGCCCAAGCCCTCGCCTTGCGCGGCGCCAGCGACCAGGCCGGCAATATCGACAAATTCCACCAGAGCGGGCAGCGTCTGCGCGGGCTTGACGAGCGCGCTCAGTTGTTGCAGACGGGGGTCGGCTACTGGCACCAAGCCGACGTTGGGCTCGATGGTGCAGAAAGGGAAGTTTTGCGCGTTGGCTTGCGCGGATTGAGTGAGGGCGTTGAATAGAGTCGATTTACCCACATTGGGCAAGCCGACTATGCCGCATTTGAAACCCATGGCTGAGTATTCTTGCAATAACAGCCTACGAGCGAATAATCCTGCTCGCGGGCTATACTCCGCTGCGCGGCTTTACCTCTAAAAGCGGTAGTGCGAGAAGGCCTTGTTAGCTTCTGCGGCTTTGTGCATCTCTTCGCGGCGGCGGTAGGCATTGCCGCGTTGGTCGAGCGCGTCCAGGAGCTCGGCGCATAGACGCTGCGCCATATTTTTTTCGTTGCGCTTGCGCGCAGCTTCCACCAACCAGCGCATAGCTAGAGCGATTGAACGAGTCGGGCGCACTTCGCGCGGCACTGGATAAGTAGCGCCGCCGACCCGACGTGATTTCACCTCCATACGCGGGCTGAGGATTTCGATAACTTCGGCAAAGAGCTCGTCGGGCTTACGACCGTTTTTGCTCGCAGCTTTTTCTACAGCTTGATAGGTGATTTTTTCGGCGACTGATTTTTTACCGTTCAACATCAGGATGTTGATGAATTTAGCCAGTAATTGGCTGTGGTAGCGGGGCTCTGCTTCCAGATGCCTTACTTCTGCTGAGTGACGTCGAGACATTAGCTTTGTTTAGTGAAGAATTGGAGATTTTGGCAAAAGTTGAGACCGCGTGCAAAAAACGGATATTTTTGTTCCCAGCTAGGCAGCAAAGCGCAGTTTATTAAGTAGTAAATGAGCATTTGCGAACAACGCTGGGGGCAAAAAGAACCTTTTTGCCAAGGTCTCAGTTATTTACTTTTTTTGGCGCCGTACTTAGAACGCCCCTGCTTGCGGTTTTCCACACCCTTGGTATCCAGCGAACCGCGCACAGTGTGATAGCGCACCCCAGGTAAATCCTTGACCCGACCGCCGCGGATCAAAACCACCGAGTATTCGTTAAGGTTATGACCTTCGCCGCCGATATAAGAAGTAACCTCGTAGCCGCTAGTCAGTTTTACCCTGCAGACCTTGCGCATCGCCGAGTTCGGCTTTTTCGGGGTGGTGGTGTAGACCCGAGAGCAAACTCCGCGCCGCTGCGGGCAGCCTTGCAGAGCGGGAACGTCGCTTTTGACGCGTTTTGAAGTGCGACCCTTGCGCACTAGCTGGTTAATAGTTGCCATGCAAAAATAATATTCAATTCTGGGCTTTAATATCCAATTTAGTTTACCAAGCGGCAACGCCTAAGTATCATTAATCTAAATCGGAAAAATGGGATAGCGCGCTGCGGTGTCAGCGGCTGGCGGATTATAAGAATGGGGCACCGATAGTCAAACTAGCTAGCGCACGGACGCTACAACTTATCAGGGTAACGCTTGTTGAGCGACCACTAGCATCCTAGCTAAGACATACCAACGATTTATAGCATAACTTTAGCATGAATATGAACACGAAAAAGCTACTAGCAATTCTGCTGGCGTCATTTTTCCTGGCAGCCTGCACCGAGCAATCCGGCCTGTCGACGGCTTTTAGTGAAGACGACGATACCCCGGATGATTTCGAGTTCGCCGCGCAAGGCAATGTCGACGTGGCGATCATGGTCGAGTCTGAGGAGATCACCGTCGAAGGCATAGATGTTGATGTCAACGTTACGATCAAGTCGGGCGAATACAGCCTGAACGGCGGCGCCTACACCTCCAGCGCTGGAGCCGTGCAAGTTGGGGACACCCTGCAAGTGCGCCACCTTAGCTCTAGCGATTACAACGCCACCGTAACCAGCGTGCTCTCGGTCGGCAGCTCGAGCGTGAATTTCCTTAGCACCACCAAAGAGCAAGCCGACCAGGTCGCCGACGACACCACGCCCGACGCCTTCAGCTTTGCCGGCGAGAACGATGTCGCCTTGGCGTCAATAATATTGTCGGAGACCGTCACCATCAGCGGCATCAACGTCGCCGCGTCCATCAGCGTCAGCGGCGGTGAATACTCCATCGACGGCGGCGCCTTCACTAGCGCAACCGGCAGCATAAGCAACAACCAGAGCTTGCAACTACGCCACACCAGCTCGAGCTCGAACTCAATCACCACCATAACAACCATAACCGTAGGCGACTACAGCACCACCTTCCAATCCACCACCAGCGCCGCCGCCGATAGCATTCCCGACGCCTTCGCCTTCACCACGCAAAACGCAGTAACCATTAACACCGTTGTTGAATCGGAGGCCA
The DNA here is from genome assembly GCA_965229495.1 of Gammaproteobacteria bacterium. Lineage (GTDB taxonomy): Bacteria > Pseudomonadota > Gammaproteobacteria > CBDBNL01. Next base: position 1,015,686 of record OZ245880.1, on the reverse strand, counting down.
TCACCATCAGCGGCTTTGACACCGACGCCAGCCTGAGCATCAGCAATGGCGAATACAGCCTCGACGGCGGCAGCAATTACAGCGACGCTTCCTCCACCCTCAGCCCCAATAGCACCATCCAAGTCCGCCACACCAGCAGCTCGGAATACGAAACCAGCATGATCACCACGCTCACCGTCGGCGGTGTCGAGGGTTATTTCGAGTCCGTAACCGCTGGCGTCGCCGACGACACCGATCCGGAAGCCTTCAGCTTCGCCAGTCGCAACGACGTCAAGCTTAGCGAAGCCATGCTCTCCGAGAGCGTCACCATCAGCGGCATCAACGTCGCCGTACCCGTCAGCGTCAGCGGCGGCGAATACTCCATCGACGGCGGCGCTTTCACTGGCACCACCGGCAGCATCAGCAACGGTCAAAGCCTGCAATTAAGCCACACCAGCGCCGCCACGCACAGCACCACCATCACCACCACCGTCAGCGTCGGCGATTACAGCGCCAGCTTCCATTCCACCACCATCGCCGAGAGCGTCGACACCACCCCCGATGCTTTCACTTTCACCACCAGGACCTCGGTAACCACCAGCTCCCTAATCGAATCTGAATCCATCAAAATCACCGGCTTGGGCGCCCCAGCTAGCCTGAGCGTCAGCAACGGCGAATACAGCGTCGACGGCGGCGCCACCTACAGCTCGGCAGACAGCAGCATCAGCACTGGCACCAGCATCCAGCTCCGCCACGCCAGCAGCTCCGAATACGGCACCAGCACCGTAACCACGCTAACCATCGGCGGCGTCGAGGGTCATTTTGAATCCATCACCGAAGCCGCCCCGGGCGACACCGAGCCCAACGCTTTCAGTTTTGCCGCCGCCACCGACTCCGCCACCGAGACCTTAGTCGAGTCCGCCGCAGTCATCATCAGCGGCATCTCCGAGCCAGTTAGCGTTACCGTGAGCAACGGCGAATACGCCATCGACGGCGGCGCCTACACAGCCGCTGAGGGCAGCATCGCCGATGGTCAAAGCCTGCAATTACGCCACACCACCCCGAGCACCTACTCCACCACCACCACAACAACAGTAACAGTCGGCGGCATCAGCGCTCAATTCAGCAGCACCACCGAAGCCGAGCCCCTCGACACCGAGCCCGACGCCTTTGCCTTCACAGCCATCACCGACACCGAGCTCGGCGCCAAGATCGAATCCGACCCCATCACCGTCAGCGGCATCGGCACCAGCGTCGGCATCAGCGTAACCGGCGGCGAGTATAAGGTTAATGACGGCGACTACACCGCTGCCACCGGCAGCGTTGAAGCTGGCGACATAGTCCGCGTCCAGCACACCAGCGCCACCACCAACAGCGCCGCCACCAGCACCATATTGACCATCGGCAACCTGAGCAGCACCTTCACCAGCACCACCAAAGCCGAAGCCGCCAGCGACGATACCCCGGACGCCATCAGCTTTGCCACGCGCACCGACGTCGAATTGGCAACGCCCATCGAGTCCACAGTCGTAACCATCAGCGGCATCGACATCCCGGCAGCCGTCAGCATTGATTACGGCGAATACCGCATCGACGGCGGTGATTACACCGCAGCCGCAGGCACAATCGGCAACAACCAAAGCCTGCAAATCCGCCACACCAGCTCCTCGACCAACGACGGCGAGCAAGTCAGCACCATCTCCGTCGGCACCATAAGCGCCAGCTTCACCACCAGGACCAAAGCCGAGCCCCTCGACACCGAGATCGACCCGATCAGCTTTGACGCCCAAACCGACGTCGCCACCAGCACCGTCTACAGCTCCAACCAGGTCAACATCAGCGGCATCGGCGCAGACGTCAGCGTCAGCGTCTCTATCACCAACGGCGAATACCGCACCGACCTGAGCTCGGACGACGCTTGGACTAGCGCCGCAGGCAGCCTGAGCCTGGGCGACGCGCTGCAAGTGCGCCACACCAGCGCCGCCGCCTATTCGAGCGCGCAAACCACCACCATCACCATCGAAGGCGAGGCCTTCACCTTCACCACCACCACCATGGCGGAACCCTCGGACACCGAGCCCGACGCCTTCAGCTTCGCCGCCGCGAGCGATGTCGATTTAAGCTCGGAGATCGTCTCGGCGTACGTCTTAGTGCTTGATATCGACGCGCCCAGCGCCATCAGCGTCAGCGGCGGCAGCTATCAAATCTACCAGGACGACACCTCCGAGATCTACACCAGCGCCGCCGGTCAAGTCGTCGAAGGCGACCGCGTCCGCGTTAAGCACACTAGCGCCGCCGATTACGCCACCACCACCACCACCACGCTCACCATCGGCGGCGTTTCCGCAGAATTCAACTCCACCACCGCCGCGCGCGACGAAGAACCCGAAGCCTTTAGCTTCGCCGCGCAAGCAAACACCGCAGTGGACACCAGCATAAGCTCGGAGTACATCACCGTCGAGGGCATCAACGCCCCCAGCGCCATCAGCGTCAGCGGCGGCGAATACCAAATCAATAGCGAACTCTATACCGCCGTCGCCGGCACGGTCAGCGCTGGCGACCAAGTCCGCGTCCGCCACACCAGTTCCTCGGCTTACGCCACCACCACCACCAGCACGCTCACCATCGGCGGCGTCTCGGCGCAATTCAGCTCCACCACCGAAGCCGCCGACACCACCCCCGACGCCTTTAGCTTCACCGCCCAGACCGACGTCGGCTTGAGCGTAATATTAGAATCCAATTCGATAAGCGTATCCGGCATCAACAGCCCCAGCGCCATCAGCGTTAGCGGCGGCAGCTACAGCGTCAATGGCAGCAGCCATACCACCAATGCTGGCGCCGTCAGCTTGGGCGACGTAGTCCGCGTCAGCCACACCAGCTCCTCGGCTTACAACAGCACCACCACCACCACGCTCACCATCGGCGGCGTCTCGGCGCAATTCAGCTCCACCACCGAAGCCGCCGACACCACCCCCGACGCCTTCAGCTTCGCCGACCAGACCGACGTTGCCCTGAGCACCACAGTCGAATCCACCCAAATAACCGTATCCGGCATTAACAGCCCTAGCGCCATCAGCGTTAGCGGCGGCAGCTACAGCGTCAACGGCGCCAGCGCCACCGACCAAGACGGCGCCGTCAGCTTAGGCGACCAAGTCCGCGTCCAGCACACCAGCTCCTCGGCTTACGGCGGCAGCATCACCACCACGCTCACCATCGGCGGCGTCTCGGCTGAATTCAGCTCCACCACCATCCTCACCGAGCCCTTCGCCGTCAGCGGCTCGGTCATCGACGGTCCGCTACACAACGCTCGCGTCTTCCTGGATATGGACGACGACGGCGAATGGGACGAAGACGAGCCTTACGCCTTCACCGACGAAAACGGCAATTACCAGCTCGAAGCCCCCGAGGAATACTTCGACATCTATCGCCTGGTCGCCGAAATCACCTCCGAAACCATCGACACCGAAACCGGTCTAGTCGCGCACCCTTACTCCCTGGTGTTCTACGATCCTAACACCCAATCCGCTTTCGAGGGCTTTCTCAGCACCGATTACGTCCTTAACCCCTTCACCACCATGATCCAAAGCGAAGTCGAAGCTGGCAACGCACCGCTGGACGCGGTCGAATTAGTCGCCACGCACCTCGGCCTCAGCCCGCAGTACCATTTCTACCTGCTGGCGGACTACATGGAAGTCAAGGAAACCGGCGTCTATCTCGACGAGACCTTGAGCGCCGACGACCTGGACGTCGTCAATAGGCTACACAACATCGCCCGCACCGCCGTCCGCGTGCTCGGCATCAAGATGACCGAGATCAACGAAGCCGACCCCACCCTGAGCGCGCGCGGCAAAGCCCTGGCGTCGCAGCAAGTACTGAACGCGCTGAAAATTAAACTCCGCGACGTCATCAACACCGACGACGACGTCGCCACCGACGGCGACGGTTCCGACGCCGAGCAAGAGCTGGATCTCAACGCCGAGCTCTACGCTGCCAACATCGACGCCGACGCCATCCTCGCCAACGTCGCCAGCATCCTCGACGACGCCGACAGCCTCAAGCCCGGGCGCCCGGTAGTAATAGCTCCCGACTATCCCTTAGACTCCAGCACCCTCGCCGACATCGCCCTCACTTGGAATATGTATTACGGCGAGAACGGCAGCAGCGTTTACCTGCTCGACGTAGCCAACGACAGCATAGTCGGCGGCCCAGTCGACCTTATTGCCGACAGCCCCAACGCCCAGAGCGGCGAATTCAGCCTTAGCGATTCGCACTTCAGCGCCGAGGCGGTATATCAATTGCAGGTATGCTTGGAAAATGATAGTGGCATTAGCTGCTCGCAGGGCTTTAGCGCCACCGTCATGCACAGCGAAGAGTTTGATTCTGGCGTAGCACTAACCCTGCCGCTAGCCGCCAGCGGCGATCCCGACCTGCGCCCACAAGCGCCGCAATGGGACGGCTGGATGCAGAACGTCGCCGATGGCTACGTCCGCACCGGCGACTACTACGCGCCCAGTTGGAACAAATGGAGCGGCGCGCTGGCAGAGACTTACGAGTTTTATCGCTGCGACGAAATACTCGGCTTAGGCGATGACTTTGAAAACTCGCGCTGCGAAAAGCTCAACACCGACGACACCGCCCCCGAAGCCCTGAGCACTTGGGATCGTTGGCTCGGCGGCGAAGTTGTCGGTCAGGCTGGCGGCCAAACCGCCAAAGAAATCATCGCCGCTGCAGTTTGCTATAACCGCAACGTCTCGGCTTCGGCGCCGTGTTACTACCTTGAGGATGGCTCCGATAAGGGTATGCAGCATCTGCACCAGGTGCGCCTCTGTAATAACAACTACGCCGATTGCTCGGTATCGCCCGTGCTCAAGCTCAAAGTAGTCGAGGACGACGGCACCTACGACGTCGCGCGTAGCGACGACGGCTCGGGCACCGAAGCCGACCAGGATCAAACCAACGAAAACAACACCACCGACCCCACAGTGCCACCCAACAAAGACGCCGACCCCACCATCGGCGATAACGGCGGCGGCAGCGTAACCGACCCCGATGAAATGGCGCAAGGCATGGACATCACCGCGCCCTCGGTGCAGTACGTTGAAGGCTCCTGGCAGCCCTTCTTACCCGAAGCCGAGCTGAGCATCGGCATGATCAAATACTGGGGTCAAGCCGGCGACCTCTGGGAGCTTTGGGCTGAAGGTCCCTTGGCAGTCGTCGACGGCGCCATCGAGCGTGATGCCAGCCTCGCCCAGCAAATAGCCAGCGGCGAAGTCTCGCCCATGCCCGCAGTCTCCGAAACCTGGTCGAATGCCGCCAGCGTCAGCTTCGCCGAAGAAGGCATGTACGTAATCTTTGGCGCCTTCTGCAACTCGGGCAACAACCTGGCAGATAACCCCGAAGCCTGCGCCAAATCCTCCAACACTCAAACCATCGAAGTCAGCTCCAGCACCAGCCGCACCGTAGTCAGCACGCCGGCGCCGGATACTGGCGGCGACGATGGTGGCGATGGCGGCTCCGGCGATAGTGGCGACAGCAGCGACGCCACCAGCTTCGCATTGCTCGAGTCCGAAGAATACGCTCAGCTCGAGAGCGAACGCCGCGGCGACAAACTCAACGAGGCCATCACCAACATCCGTACCGTCGGCGTCGATAAACACGAAGTCGTCGATGGTGAAGACGATGGCCCCGATCTGAACACTTACAGCTTCGCCAACGTCGAGCGCGTACAAGCGATCTATGTCGAGCGTTACTCTGTGCTCGAGGGCAAAGGCTTGCTCTACGAAACCGCCAGCGACGACGCCAACAAAGCGCGCATCGCTTGGGAGTGGCTGTTCCCGATGGCGAACGGCCACATCAAGCAATTCCCCAGCGCTTACAACGAAGACGTTGCCAACGGCAAATACCCCTACACCTACACCAACTATTTGAAAGCCGTCGCCAAATACCCGGCATTCTGCGGCGACGCCGCTGCCGATAGCTCGGCAGATTTGGATGAGTTGTGTATGCAAGCCATGGCTTCCATGTTCGCGCACTTCGCCCAGGAAGTCGGCGGCCACCTCGGCGCTACCAACGCCACTTATCGGGCACCAGTGAACGACACGCTCATCGACCGCAGCGGCGATAAAGAAACCGGTAATAACGACGACGGCGGACCCATGAAAGAATTCGCCTGCAGCAGCAACGAGAGCGGTGGCTGGTGCGGCGACTACGCCCAGAGCATCCCCGAATGGCGCCAAGCGCTGTATTGGGTCAACGAATCCGGCTGCTCGGAAACCGGCGCCGGCTGCTTGTACCGCAGTTGTGATCCTGGTACCTGGCAAGCCGAAGCCTGGCCCTGCCCCGCCGACACCAAATACTTCGGCCGTGGTCCTAAGCAGCTCAGCTACAACTACAACTACGGACCGTACTCGTACATCATCTATGGCGACGTCAACCCGCTGCTGCAAAACCCCGCCAAAGTAACCGAAGGCTGGCTGGCATTCGCCTCGGCGGTGTACTTCTTCATGCAACCGCGCCCACCCAAGCCGTCGATGTTCGAGCTCATCTACGGCTATTGGAGCGCCCCCGCAGTCAACAGCGCCACCGAAGTCGACAGCAAAGAGCCTGGCCCCAGCTTCGGCGCCAGCATCATGATCATCAATGGTGGCATTGAGTGCGGCGGCAGCAAAGCCACCGCCCAGGCCGCCAACCGCGTCAAATACTACAACGGCTTCATGGACTACTTCGGCCTCGACCCGGAAATGGGCATCACCTACGACAAGACGGGCGTACAAACCCACAAAACCGCCTCCATGAGCTGCATGAACATGCTCGCCTTCGAACCCAGCCACGGCGCCGCCTACCCCTCGTACTGGGAAGAAGACTGGTCAGCACTCGGCCAATGCCAACTGGTAACTTATGAGACCGCCTTCTCCGGCTACCTCGACGGCGACTACGAAAAATGCGTCCACAACCTCCTCAAATAAAACGGATGGGAGCGCCGACTTGTAGTCGGCAGGGGATGGGAGCGCCGAGTTGTACTCGGCAGGAGGCGAGCTTGCGAGCCTCCCCACCACTCCACGTTCATCCCAGCACCTCAACCTAAACCAAAGCATCATTTAACCACAGATGCACACAGATAAACACAGATGAGCTCAGTGCGGCAACAGACCCTCTGCCAAGCTCCATCCAATATCTGTGTCCATCTGTGTTAATCTGTGGTTAATAGAAAGTAGTCGCCGCAGGCGACCTGGCGCGCCGACTTGAGCGGAGCGCCGACTTGCACTCGGCAGGGGATGGGAGCGCCGAGTTGTACTCGGCAGGCTGGGAGCGCCGACTTGTAGTCGGCAGGAGGCGAGCTTGCGAGCCTCCCCACCACTCCACCTAACACAAGCAGCAAATAAAACCAAAAAGCATGGAGCCCCCTGGGCGCGCGACCGTCTCGGTCGCCGTATAAAAAGTGAGCGCGCCAGCGCTCGACCTTTGGGCAAATAAGTCACCACCAGCAGCGAAGCCTAGGCGGCGCGCCGACTTGGGCGGAGCGCCGAGTTGCACTCGGCAGGGGATGGGATCGCCGACTTGTAGTCGGCATGGAGGCGAGCTTGCGAGCCTCCCCACCACTCCGCCTAACACAAGCAGCGAATAAAACCATCACCAGCGAAGCTCGGGCAACGGGCGGAGCGCCGAGTTGTACTCGGCAGGAGACGCCTGCATAGGCGTCTCCCAACAAGCACTGCACTAAAACCAAATCACAGATTAGAACTAAGCACGGTGCCCCCTGGGCGCGCGACCGTCTCGCCCGCCGCATAAAAAGTGAACCCGCAGGGTTCGGCTTTTGGGCAAATAAGTTCGTCTGAACAGCGGGGGTTAATAGAGCTGGATTTTCAGTAGAGCGCATAATCCAGCCAAGCGCCATAGCTCACCATCAGCCACTTAGCCTATCCGATTCACTGCTATTGCTGGCTCTGATGACTGCTTCAGCAATTTGTGCCGTAGCTGGGTGGGGTTGGAAGGATGGCCTTCGGCGCTTTTTACACGGCGACCGAGACGGATCGCGCTCCCAGAGGTGCTCCCAAGAGCACCGTGCTGACGGCTTTATTCTCTGCCTGTATTAAGGTTAGTGGTGGGGAGGTTCGCAAGCTCACCTCCTGCCGAGTACAACTCGGCGCTCCGCCCAGGCGGCGCTCCCAGCCTTCAATTATCAACATTTTACCTTGCTTTATCTTATTGGCTGTAGCTTCTGCTAGCAGGAGCGGATTTGCCCAAATGATGGCCTAACGGCACATCTACACGGCGACCGAGACGATTGCGCTCCCAGGGCACCGTGCTATTGTTTTTGTTGGGGTGCTGGGTTTGTGGTTTGGTGGTGGGGAGGCTCGCAAGCTCGCCTCCTGCCGACTACAACTCGGCGCTCCGCCCGCCGCCCAAGCTGCTTTGCTGGCAGTGGCTTAGTTGCCGAGAGGTAGAGCGCTGGCGCGCTAACGTTTATTCGCTACTTTACTTCTCAGATTTGCCGAAAGGATGGCCTTCGGCGCTCACTACACGGCGACCGAGACGGTCGCGCGCCCAGGGCACCGTGCTATTATTTTTGTTGGGGTGGTGGGGAGGCTCGCAAGCTCGCCTCCTGCCGACTACAAGTCGGCGCTCCGCCCGAGGTCGAGCGCTGGCGCGCTGACTTTTATGTGGCGGGTGGGACGCCCGCGGTTCTGGAGGTGGCGATGCTTAGTAGCCAGTTGCCGAGGTAGGAGAGCGGGACGGTGAGTAGGAAGCCTATTTTCATTTGGCTCGCCATAAGCACTGGGATTAGACCTTTGGACTCGGCGACGGAGACGAAGATGATGGCGACGGTGCCGTTGCAAGCGCCAGCTAACGCCATCGACAGCATGGAGGCGCGGGTGAATCGAGGTCCGTAGTCGCTGTCGAGGTCTGAGTAACGCCGCCCGATCATGCCGCCGCCGTAGATGCCGATAGTCTTGCCGACAAAGCCGCCGACCATGGCGCACATGGTGAATATGCCCCAGGCTTCGGCTTGGAAGATGTTGACGGCTCCTGCTACCAGTGCGAAGGGGATGAGTAGCCAGAGCGCCAGCGCTTCGAGTTTTTCGGCGATCAAGTGCTTGACTACCGCGGGCGCGAAGATGAACACCAGGCAACCGCCGAGGATGGGCTCTATGCCCTGGCGGCCGAGGTAATAGGTGTTGAGGATGGCGACGACCAGCCAGAAGACCGGCGTTTTGATGGTGAAATCGAAGATGCCCAGCGATTGCTCGCGGTCTTCGTGTATTTCTTTGACTTCGATGTCGCCGCGCTTGCCGACCAGCCAGCAAAAGAGCAGTATGGCAGCTTCGACGCCGAGCGCGTCCCACTGCGACCAACCCTGGGCGAACATGCCAGTCAACGCCAGCACGCCGAGCAGGTCGTCGCCCACTGCCAGGATCATCAGCGCCGTCAGCATAACTGGTACCACCAGTTTGCTGGTGGCGCGCGCCGAGCCTAACGCCATGGGTACGTCGGTCGCCATCGAGCCGGCGGAGGCGTACAAGGCGACGGCAAGGCTTACGCCGCCGCCGACCAGATAAACCAGGGCAGTGGTAAAGCCCATCGGTATCAGTACGCCGCCGAGCACGGCGCCGATTACCAATGGCCCAGCTTTCAGGATGTCGGCGATTTCGATCTCTGCGCCCAAGCGCAGAAAGAAGACCCAAAGACCCGAGAGCATCAGCAGGTAGTGCACGCTGTGGTCGTGGATGAAGTGGGTGTAAGCCTCGCCTAAATTGCCGAGCACGCCGACGCTCGCCAAGCTAAAGCTCAGTAGCGAGACGATGAAGAAGTATACGATTACCGGGAATTTACGATCCCAGCGCAAGATGATGTTCATTGTTATTGTTATAGCTCTCCGATTAGTGCCACTGTGATGGCGAGGCGAATTGCTTGGGGCGTCTTTAACTCGCTAGCAATAGATTGTGCAGCGTGCTGTCGAGCGTGTCGATGGTGATTTTTTCGCGGTGGTTGCCGTTGCGGTGGTTGAGTTCGACGACGCCGGTAGCGAGGTCGCGGCTGCCGACGACGAGGCTGAAGGGGATGCCGATGAGTTCGCTGTCGCTCAATTTGTTGCCCAGGCGCAGGTCGCGGTCGTCGAGCAGGACGTCGACGCCGAGTTCGGTGTATTGGCTATAAAGCCTGGTGCAGAGTTCGGCGACTTGCTGGTCGCTGCCGAAGTTGACGGGGATGATGTTGAGCTGGAAGGGCGCAATGCTCAGCGGCCAGAGCATACCGCGTTGGTCGTGGTTTTGCTCGATGGCGGCGGCGGCGATGCGAGTGATGCCGATGCCGTAGCAGCCCATGAGTACGGTTACGCGGGCGCCGCTTTCGTCGCTGACTTGCAGGCGCATGGCGCGCGAGTATTTATCACCGAGCTGGAAGATGTGCCCGACTTCGATGCCGCGCTTAATTTCCAGGCGGCCTTGGCCGTCAGGGCTGGGGTCGCCAGCGACGACTTCGCGCAGGTCGGCTACGCTCGGCAAGGGGCAATCGCGTTCCCAATTAACGCCGCGATAGTGCATTTCTTCTTCATTGGCGCCGCAGGCGAAGTCTGCCATTAGGGCGGCGCTGTGGTCGACGACGTAAGGTAATGGTAAGCCCAAGGGGCCGAGCGAGCCTGGGTTGGCGCCGATGGCGGCTCGGACTTCGTCGCGATTCGCCAGGGTCAAGGGCTTGGCGACTTCGGGCAAGTTCTCGGCTTTGACGGCGTTGAGGCGATGATCGCCGCGCACTATTAGAGCGATTAACTTAGGCTGCTCGGCGCTGTGGCCTTCGGCGTGGACTATCAGGGTTTTGAGCTGTTGCTCGGCGGTGATGCCGTAAGTTTGCGCCAGGGCTTCGATGGTGAAGGTGTTAGGAGTGGCGAATTTCTCGAGCTCGGCGCTGGGTGCTGGGCGTTCGCCGCGCTCGATTACTGGCGCTAATTCGATATTGGCAGCGTAAGCGCTGCTATCGCTAAAAGCTATGGCGTCTTCGCCAGAGGCGGCGAGGACATGGAATTCGTGCGAGGTGCTGCCGCCGATGCTGCCGGAATCAGCGGCTACCTGGCGATAGCTCAGGCCGATGCGGTCGAAGCTGCGGCAGTACGCCTGGCGCATGACTTCGTAAGTTTCGGCGAGGCTGGCGGCGCTGCAATGGAAGGAGTAGGCGTCTTTCATGACGAACTCGCGTCCGCGCATGACGCCGAAGCGCGGGCGGATTTCATCGCGGAATTTGGTCTGGATTTGATACAGCGATAACGGCAGTTGTCGATAGGAGCTGATGTCCCGGCGCACGAGGTCGGTGATGACTTCTTCGTGCGTGGGGCCTAAGCAGAAGTCGCGCTGGTGTCGATCTTGGAAGCGCAACAATTCGGCGCCGTAGTCTTGCCAGCGGCCGGATTCCTGCCAAAGCTCGGCGGGTTGCACTGCTGGCATGAGCAATTCCAGCGAGCCGGCGGCGTCCATCTCTTCGCGCACTATGCGCTCGATTTTGCGCGCTACGCGTAGACCTAAGGGCATCCAGGAGTATAAGCCCGAGGCTAGCATCCGAATCATGCCGCTGCGCAACATGAGCTGATGGCTGATTAATTCGGCTTCGGCGGGGGTGCTTTTGCTGGTGCTTAGTAGGTATTTGCTGGCGTACATTCTTTATAGCGGTGTTCTTTACAGCGGTGTTCGTGCCAGGATTTTGCCGAGGAGGCTTTCGAGCATGGCGCGCATGAATTCGAGAAAGGCGATGCCGGTGGCGTCGTTGGTGAAGCCGTCGGCGCGCGGCGAGCCGAAGCAGATGGCGAATTTTAGCTCGATGACGTCGCGCTCGACGAATAGCGGCAGCAGGCACCAGGACTTGATGTCGTCGTCAAGGTCGGCGCAATACTCGCTGATCTCGGCGTTGCCGCGGAAGGAGCAGATGGTGTTCATGAGCATGGCTTCGTGGATTTCGGCTGGGGCGTCGTCCAAGCGCACGCAGCGATTCTGCAGGCCTGGGTGGCTGCGGTCGAAGCTCAGGGTGCGGACGAAGTCGATGCCGAAGGCGTCGCCCCAGTGTTGCTCGTAAGTGGTGATCAAGTCAAACAATGAATCGCAATTGATGGCCTCGGTCAAGATGCTTTGCATTCCATCTAAGGTGCTTTTGTTGCCCTCGGCGATGCCCGATAGGGTGGCGAGTTCGTGCGCGTGTTGGGCTTTTTCTTGGCGCAATAACTTAACCTGGTATTCGAGCATGGAGATGGCGTCGCCTTTGTCGGGGTCGAAGACTTGCATGGTGGTCAAGGCTTCGCGGCCAGCGTCGGTGTTGAAATAGTGCGGGTTGCTTTTGAGGAAATAAGTTACGTCGCTGGCATCGATGCCGACGTCGGCAATGTTGTTGTTCATAAGTCTATGCTTCCGGTGAAAACGTGTACGGCTGCGCCTCTCAGATAAACACGCGCGTTGTGGCTATCGAGAGCGCGAGCGACAGTTAACTCGCCGCCGGGGAGCTGCACTTTGACTTCGGCGCCCAAACTTAAAAATTCCTGACCCGCGACGACCGCAGCGCAAGCGCCGCTGCCGCAAGCGGAGGTTTCGCCGACGCCGCGTTCGTAAACGCGCAAGCGGAGGTGGTGCGCGTCGAGCTTTTGGGCGAAGCCGACATTGGATTGATCGGGGAAGTAACGATGATGGCTGATGGCGGCGCCGAGGCCGGCGACGTCGCAATTGGCGACGTCGTCGACGAAGAGCACTGCGTGGGGGTTGCCGAGGGAGAGGGGGTAGAGGGTGTTGGCGGTGGTTTTAGCGGCGGTGATGTCGTCGATGGCCGCTGGGGATAGCGAATTACTTTGCTGCTGGGCGCTGGGTGGCTGGAAGGGGATTTTGGCGTAGGCGAAATCGGCAAAGCCCATGTCGACTTGGTAGTGGTCGTCGTCCAGGCGGCGTAAGGTTGTGAGCCGGTGGGCGAGTTCGACTTTGAGCTCGCTGCGGCGGCTGAGGCCGCTCTGCAAAACGAATTTCATAAAGCACCTCATGCCGTTGCCGCAATGGCCGGCGGTGGAGCCGTCGCTGTTGTAAATGGCGCAGGCGAAGTCGTTATGGGCTGATTGAGGTGGTAGCACGATCAAGGCTTGATCGAAGCCGACGCCACGGTTGCGGTCGCCCAAGAGCCGTATTTGCTCTGGGCTGAGCTGCACGGGGGCGCGAACGCCGTCGACCAGGATGAAGTCGTTGCCGAGTGCGTGCATTTTGCTGAATTGGAGCTGGGTCATGGCGCGAGTATAGTCGGGTGGGCGGTGATGAGCTAAGGAGCTGGGGATGAAAAGAGCCTTTGAGGAATGTTGTGGTGCTAATATGCGGGCGTGTTTATATGTGCGAGGTCGATGATTTGAAGGTAAAGGAAGAATTGCGAGTTTTGCACAATGCTGAGACCGCTGGCAAAAAGAGGGATTTTTGTTCCCAGCTAGGCGGCAAAGCGGAATTTATGAACTATAAATGAGCATTTGCCAACAACGCTGGGGGCAAAAAGAGCCTTTTTGCAAAGGTCTCGAACTGCAGGTGGTTTGTGTAGGCTCTACTAATTGGGACATCGTCGGCTTGAGCGAGCAAAGCTTTGAGCACGGCGCCGACCGCCCCGGGCGCATCGTGCGGCGCGCCGGCGGCGTGGCTTTCAATGTCGCCACCGAGATGGCGCGGCAGGGGGTGGGGGTAGCACTGCTGACCGCCGTCGGCGACGACGCTGCCGGGGACGAGATATTGGCAGCGGCGCCGGGGGTGGTGGTCGACTATGCTTGTCGCTGTGCAGGTATAGGCACCGACAATTACATGGCTATCGAAGGCGCTAACGGGATGGCAGCGGCTGTGGCGGATGTGCGCTGCCTGGAGGCGGTCGGCGCCGATGTCTTGCAGCCGCTGGTTGACGGAACTATCGCTAGTTCGGAGCAACCTTGGCGGCGGCTAATGCTCGTCGATGGTAACCTGGCGCCAGACTTGCTCGCCGACATCGCTGCCGACCCGATCTTTGCTCAAGCTGATTTGCGCGTGGTTTCAGCGTCAAACGGTAAGGTCGAGCGCTTGGCGTGTTTTTTGGGGCGTGCGCACGTCAGCCTGTACTTGAATAAAACCGAGGCCAATATTCTGCTCGGAACCAGCAACTTGACCACAACCGAAGCTGCTATTGCTTTGACCAAGAGCGGACTGCGCGCGAGCATGGTCAGCGATGGCGCCAATGCCCTCGCCTACTGCGACTCTGCTGGGCTATACACGCAGACGCCGCCGAAAGTCGACGAGTGTTTGTGCACTGGCGCTGGCGACGTGCTCGTGGCAGCGCACGTAGCGGCGGAGTTGCAGGGTCTTGGAGCACAAGAGGCTCTGGCTTATGCCGCCGAGGCGGCGGCGAAGCACGTAGCTGGGGGTGGTGCTTAGCGAAGCCAGGAATATATGAGACCTTTGCAAAAAGGCTCTTTTCGCCCCCAGCGTTGTTGGCAAATGCTCATTTACTATTTAATAAACTCCGCTTTGCCGCCTAGCTGGGAACAAAAATCGCTCTTTTTGCAGACGGTCTCAGGATTGTGCAAAACTCTCAATATATCGCTCGCATTGTGCCGGTTGAGATCTACATGCGTTGTAGCTAACGGCTATCTGGTCAGATGGATGGTGTGTTTTTTGTCTTTGTAGTCAAAGCGTAATGTTCTATCAGCTTCATCGAGTGTGATATTGCTGATTTGGCTGCTGTCGTCAAACTCTTCGTTGAGTTTGCATAGTTGATAAAACGCAGGGTGAGGGTTATATTGGCGGTCAACTAGGCCGCTACGGCGAAAGTAGCCCCGGTCAACATCGGCGAGGGTGTCCAGATAAAGTTGTACGTTGGCGAGTTGATTGGCAAAAAAAGCCTCTGTTACTTTACTTACTAATAGGCTCGCGTCTCGTTGCCAGGCGGCAGGATTTTGGCCTTTTAGATGGACGTAAATGTTAGCTCGGTATTGGTTAGCCTCTGCAAGTCGAGCTATTTGTTGTGCCTGTTCAAAAAGCGGCTGCTCAAAATCCAAATAAAATACCAGCCCCTTAACTAATTTTTGCTTATCTTGTGAGGCTATTTGCTTTATTAAATCGCCATCTTCCGCTCGAAAGCGATGCTTGATGGTGTGATAATAAACTTGGCTGTTAGTGGAATGCTTTCTTGGGTGTATTAAAGACAAATACACCTTGGGCTTAAAATTTAATTGTAGTAGCTGCTTTAGCAAGTCTGGATAGTCTTCGATAGTAATGGCAATTTCCCAGTTTTCGATAAAGCTTAGATTATCCGAAATAGCTTGCAGTTGTTTATGGTTGGGCAAGCCAAAGCTATACACGCTAAATCTATGACCCTGCTCATTGAGAATTTTTAACCGATGTTGATGATGATAGATATCGTCCATCGGGATACGCAATTGGCTAATGCCCATTTCCCACAAGCAGAGCAGAGGATAATCGTTCCTGACTACTTTGCGGTCAAATTCATCTAACGCTCCCGAAGGCGGCACACGCCATGATTGCAACCAGTCATCGCGCATGTCAATGCCAGGATTTTTGACTCTACTCACCTTGGGGTGAGCAACCTGCGTAGGTTTTGTGGCAAGAAGGCGAATTTGCTGAATCCAATGTCCATGTTTGCTAACATTAACAATGATGAAGCCTAACTTGCCACTGTCGTTTCTGCCGCCTTCTTGGCGAGTGCTTGGCGGCGAGGTT
The DNA here is from genome assembly GCA_965229495.1 of Gammaproteobacteria bacterium. Classification (GTDB taxonomy): domain Bacteria; phylum Pseudomonadota; class Gammaproteobacteria; order CBDBNL01. The sequence goes on along the minus strand of OZ245880.1, from coordinate 1,000,009 downwards.
GCTATTTCGCTGTAATCTTGCCGGACAAAGGATAAAGCAGGCAGGCTGTAATGGTGTATATGGTTGATCTTTTGATACCAAAAATTATGGACATGGCCGCTCAATAGTAGCTCTACCTTATATTCGCTGAATAATGCAATCAGCTTTGACCGAATGCTCGGAGCGATATTGTCGTAGTGCTCGTCTTCGTTTGCGGAGTGCAGGTAAGGTGGGTAGTGTAAGGCGACAAATATGCGTTTGCCTCTTATGCTTGCAAGCGTAGTCTCCAGCCAGCGCTGTTGCTGCTTTTCGTCTATGAGCCCAGAGTTAAACAACTGGGCGTTGAGCGCTAGTATGCAGCAGTGTTTTTCAATCAGGTAATAGTCCTTACCGAAATATTTCCGATACAAGGCTAAACTGGTCTCGTTGATGGGCTCTGCAGGTGTCCACGCCAATGCTTTATCACCAACATCGTGATTGCCAGGTATGTTGTATAGGGGATGGATAAGCTTTTCACTTAATTTGCGATACTGCTTTGCTGCCTGCTCATAGCTTGTGACGGCAGTAGGCACGGGGTGCACCATATCCCCAAGGTTGAGAACAAAATCCAGCTTAAGCTGATTAAGTAGTTCTAGGGCTTGGTCGTAACGCTTATTAGCTAATTTATTTACTGCAAACGGAGAATTATAGTGCTCTGCACTTGGATTGACATGCGGATCAGTGATGACCGCAAAGCGCATTATTGTATCCATTGCTGGCTTTGTGCTTGGAGTCAAGTCTGATCAGCGCTTTAGTTTAAGTTTATTATGTAACAATATCGCCACTGAAACGACAGTTAAAACCCAAAAGAAAATACAGATTCCGCTTCTAGTGAAAATGTCTAAAGAGCCATCCGATAAAAGCAAGGACTGACGAAAGTTATCTTCTAACAAAGGGCCTAATATGAAGGCTATCAGTAACGGCGCTGATGGTATGCTGAGGCGCTTCATTAGCAAACCCAAGAAACCAACTGCTATCATAACAAGAATATCAAAGGTGCTATTATTGATGGCATAAGCGCCATAAACGCATAAGGTTATTACGACTGGGTAAAGCAGGTGATTAGGAATGTCTGAAATTTTAGAAACATACTTGATGAATAATTTCCCAGTTATAAACAGATAAATGGAGCTCAGCATTATGCCCATAAAGATCGCGTAGATCAGGGATATATTTTCCACAAACATGAGAGGACCTGGCCGAAGACCATGGATCATAAACGCCCCTAAGATAACCGCTGTAATGACATCACCAGGGACACCCAAAGATAATAGTGGGATCATGGTAGCTCCCGCCACGCCATTATTGCCAGCCTCAGCAGCTGCCACTCCCTCAAGCTCGCCTTTGCCAAAATTATCCGGGTTCCTGGAAGTTCTCCTCGCCTCGCTGTAGGATAGAAAGGCCGCAGGTGCCCCACCTATTCCTGGAATTGCTCCTAATACCACACCTATTACACTACCCCGGAATATGGACTTAAAGCAGCGCTTAAATTCACTAAAGCTTGCCCCCTCTCCTTGCGAAGACGACTTTTGTCTGGACTCGCTAAGCTTATTAGCATAAAAATGCATTATCTCAGGAAGGGCAAAAAGGCCAATCAATACTGGGATAAAATTTAACCCGGACATGAGCTCGTATTCACCAAAGATAAATCTTTCCGTACCATAAATGGTGTCCAAACCTATAGTGGCTAGCATCAATCCGAAACACGCCGACACCATTCCCAGGATTAGACGTTGGCCGGAAACTCCAGCGATAATTGTCAGTGAAAAGACGATCAACGTGAAGAACTCAGGTGGGCCAAACTTGAGAGCGAACTGAGCTAGTAAGCCTGCCAATAAAATTAACGATAGATTAGAGACAAAATCTGCGAATACTGAAGCATAAAGCGCGATATCCAGGGCTTTGCGAGCATTGCCCTGCCGCGCTAAGGGATAGCCATCGAGCAAGGTGCATGATGCTGCTGGAGTTCCTGGAGTGTTGATTAGAATGGCGGTTATAGAGCCGCCATAAAGCCCGCCTTTATAAATGCCCAGCAATAATAAAATACCCGTAACTGGCTGCATGGTAAAGGTGAAAGGCAGGGCTAGTGCGACTCCCATCGGCGTGGTCATGCCGGGAATGGAACCAATGACAGTACCTATCAATATGCCCAGCAGGACGATAGAGATATTTTCTACTGAAGCGAATATAACCAGCGCTTCAATCAGGTTGTCAAAGAACATAACTTTTCCAGTTAGTAAAAAATTCCTAAAGGCAAGGGTATATTGGCTAAATAAACAAAAAAACCATACAGCAATACTGGCGGCGCAACAGCTAACGGCACCAGCATTGTCCACCTTCTTTCGCCGCCGAAATAACTCAATATCAGTATGCTTAATATGCTGGTTATAATAATTCCTAATATTGACATTAGATAATAATTACCCAGCAAAACAACCACCAGGATCGCCAGCCGAAAAAGCAAATGCGCCAGGCCAATTCCCCTACTGGCTGCGACCTGAGCTTCATTACCAAACCATGAAGCAATAAATAATATAACACCTATCGTGCCGAGACTGGCCAATACCACTAATGGCCAGAAATCAGGAGCCAGAGAACGATGGCTGACAGAGGTAGGTGTATCAATACCCACTGGCAGCAAAAATATTCCTGCTATAGAAAAAGCCACTAAAAACAAACCTAAGCTTAAGTCAGTTTTGCGTTTCATATCAGGAAGTGTAGCTACGGTTGATCAAGAACTCATTCAGTGCCATTAAGGTTGCTGCTCGATGCGCGCTAACCGTACTGGCGAATATTTTGGTGTTGCACTCAGCGCGCGGTGCGCGAATAGCCGCCATATAGGCTGGCACTTGGGCAACTGGCCCGCTGATAATTATTTTTTCTGGATGGAATATTGCTATCAGGGAATCGACAACGTACTTAGCCGATGCACCGACTTGGGCAAAAACCTCGTCCAATGCTTTACTGCCGCTCTGGGATTGACTAATACATTGCATTAGCGATTCGGGATCAGAGCTTTGTTGGATCAAGTTCCTTTTTCTAGCTTCATTAACTACGGCAAAGCCAGCAGACTGCTCGCATAACGAAATATCGGCGTTGAGAATTTTCGGCAATTGCCAATCCTCTAAAAGCCCTATGGCATTTTGGTGCCCCCGATATATTTGGTGATTTATATAAAAGCTAACGCCTATACTTAAGGAGACATTTAGAAGAATCGCGTGTTGACAAGTTTTGCAATCGCCAAATTCTGTCTCAGCCAACATTTTCGCATTGGGAATATTTTCGATGTGTACGGGTAGCTTCAAGGCGTTAATGAATATTTCCTTCAGCGCGGCGTCTCTCCAACCAAGATATTTCGGCGCCTGTATCAGGCCGTATTCCGGCTCAATTTTTCCGGTCATGACTATGCCAGAGCCAATTATTTTCTCATGATCTAAGTTACTTTGTCGGATCATGCCCTTGGTGAGCTCTATCACATTGGCTAACACGGCATCTTTGTTCGCCAGGTCTGGCAGTGAAATCCTTCTGTGGATAAGCACCTGATTAGCAAGGTCGGTCAAGGTAACACTTTGTGAGAATGCATTGATCGCAATGCCGACAACATAACCTTTATCAGAGTTTATCGCCAAACCGATGGCATTTCTGCCTCTGCCGCCATTCTCTACACTTTTGCCATTAGCTGATACTGTTTCGACCAAGATGCCATCTTCAATAAGCGCTTTGCAAATTCGAGAAATGGTCGTTTGTGTGAGGTTTAAGTTAGATGAAATTTGCGTTCTTGATATGCCTCTGTTACGCACTATCTCGCGCAAGACAGAGCGCTTGTTGAGACTCGCTATTTGCGACTTGGACAGACCGTGCGGGAGGTATTGCATTTAAGAACAAAATGTTATTGATAGAGGCATTTTACGGCGGACTGGACATTAAATCAAGGGGCAGGCGGAGGAGTTAGCCAGATTATTTGACATTATGTTATAAATCAGATATAATTTTTGCAGCTTGTAAGCACGGCTAATGGACTGCTTTTATGTATTATTATTTTTTGATGTACAAAGGCAGTCTACCTTTACAATTCGGAGATAAAAACATGAAAAATCTAATACACAAACTGGCAGGGTTGCTGCTCGTCTTAATTAGCGGAGCGGTTGCAGCTGCTTATCCGGAAAAACCCATTACCCTGGTTTCCCCATACGGTCCTGGTGGTGCTGCAGATTTGGCGGCGAGAACCTTGTCGGCAACCGCACCAGCCTACATCGGTAATAGCATTTTGGTCGTTAATAGAACTGGTGCTGGCGGCGTTGTTGGCTCCACATTTGTAACCAAGGCACGTAAAGACGGCTATACCTTATTACTTGCTAGAGTCGGATCTCAAGCTGCTGTCCCAGCGATCAACAGAAAGATACCCTACAAATGGGATGACTTTACATTTTTGGGTCTTCTTGAGAAAAATCCATTCACCCTAGTGGTCAATGCGAATTCGCCTTATAAAGACTTCGACGATCTAAAGAAAGCATTGCAAGCAGGAGAAAAGCTAACCTATTCTTCCGCAGGGGTGGGCACGCTGCTGCATATAGCTGTTGTCATGCTATTAAATGAATTAGGGCTCGATAAAGACGCAATGACGCATATTCCCTATAAGGGCGGCGGCAAAGCGGCGGCAGCAGTAATCGGTGGCCATGTCGATGTTTTCTTCCAAAATTTATCAGGGGTCATCGGAGCTATCCAAAGCGGTGAACTGAGAGCATTGGCCATCACTACTTCCGAACGCTTTGGCGCACTTCCTGAGGTTCCAACCATGCGCGAACTCGGCCATCCGGATATGGAAATTGTGGTGGGCTGGAGCGGCCTTTGGGGACCCAAAGATTTGCCAGCAGATGTTGTTGACAAATGGGTTCAAGCTTTGCAAGAGATCAAGCAGGATGCCGCTTGGAACAAAATGACCAAAGGCTTGGGCTCAATTCCGACTATAGAGTCGCCTGCTGATACAAAGGCCTTCGTTGAAGCTCAATACAATGCCTTTAAGCAGGTTACTGAGCGTCTGGGTTTGACGATTGAGTAGGTAGCAAGGTAAGCAGAAAAATTAGGGAGGCTTAAGCCTCCCTAATCAATAATGACGAAGAAGCCAAATTTTCTCATCATTCAGGCAGATCAAATGACTGCCTTAGCTCTTTCCGCATACGGCAACACTGTAACTAAGACACCTAATCTTCAGCGACTGGCTGATGAGGGTGTGGTTTTTACAAATGCCTACTGTAATTTTCCCCTGTGCGCACCTTCGAGGGCTTCGACATTGAGTGGCAAATTGGCGAGCAGTGTAGGGGTTTGGGATAATGCAGCTGAGTTCTCGTGCGCCATACCAACGATTGCCCATTATTTACGCGAGTTAGACTACTATACTGTCCTGTGTGGGAAGATGCACTTTATCGGCCCGGATCAGATTCATGGCTTCAATAAACGCTTAGTCACCGACATATATCCATCGTCATTCGCTTGGACTTCGGACTGGAAAGCTGGTCAACACTATCGACCAACAGGCATCAATCTGAAAGCTGTCGTTAATTCAGGAATATGCACAAGATCATTACAACTCGATTACGACGAAGAGGTAGCTCATGCTGCCGAGCAAAGCATCTATGACCTGGTTAGGTTTCAAGAGGATTCGCCTTTCATGCTCTGGGTATCCTTTACTCAGCCTCATTCCCCTTATCTAACGACCCAAAAATATTGGGATCTATACGATGAGAATGCGATAAATGCTCCAACTGTTCCGCCGATCCCTGTGGAGCAATTAGACCAGATGAGTCAATGGTTGCATTATGGCCACGGCGGAGATTTGGATACGGTTAAAGACAAACATGTGCTTACTGCGCGTAGAGCCTATTACGGTATGTGCTCATACATTGACGATAAGGTTGGTCAATTAGTGGCAACTTTAGAGGAGTGTGATAAACTGGAAGATACAGTCATAATGTTTATTTCAGACCACGGCGAGATGTTGGGCGAGAGAGGGAAATGGTTTAAGCAGTATTTTTATGAGTATTCTGCCAGAGTGCCCATGATATTGCGGTGGCCAAAACTATTCCAGCCGTCAAAGGTTGATGAACTGGTTTCATTGTTAGACTTAGCGCCAACCGTGCTGTCGCTTGCTGGTGGAGAAAACAATCAGGGTCTTGCAGGCAAAGACTTAACGCCACTAATTCAAGATGATAGTATTGATTGGGACAACAAGGTTATCAGCGAATACACTGGGGAAGGAGTCTTAGCTCCTTGCCGCATGATCCGCAGAGACAACTTCAAGCTCATTTACACTCACGGACATCCGTCAATTCTCTATGATTTGCAGAATGACCCGAACGAGCTACGCGACCTTGCCCAAGAAAAGCCCTATCAAACAATACTGCACGAATTATTGCAAGAGCTCTTGCAAGACTGGGATGCGGAAGAGATCAATCAACGCTGTCTCGCCAGTCAGCGTGATCGGCTATTTATTCACAGAGTAACGCAAGGCGAACCCAACTGGGCGCATCTACACCGAGTCGACGATGGGCAGCGCTATGTTCGCAATGCCAGTGCCATTGAAGTCAAAGCCAAGGCTAGATATCCCAAGCTAACTTCATAACGACACCGCGATATTTCTCTGAGACTTTATCTCTGGCAAGCGTCCAGGGAAAGAAAGCGGCTATGTTCCGATAGCATATTGATCTCCTTTTCAGCTCAGAATGAACTGAATCATACAATAGCTATATCAAATTAATAATGCCTTATATCTTAGCCAGCTCTTTAGCATCAAGGCCGCCGCCTTTTTTAAGATCTCGCGCTACAAACGGAACTGCTTATTCTCACGCTCCAAGCGATTGATCCCGGCTACCGAGGGCGGTAGGTTGCCAGCCCAGGAGAGGCGTCATCACCACTAGTCTGAAACTCCTACACCCAGCGGCTGATCGCCGTGCAACCAATACCAAGGCTACGCGCTGCTTCCGCTTGTGAGTAACCTTGCTCCAACACCAAGCGCATCGCATCACGGCGATACTCGGCACTATATGTCCTTCGTTTTTTCATTGAATACTCCTTCGTAAAATAGATCAAGAACAAAAATCGCCCCTCATATATATGTGAAAAACATTAGACCACACTACCGCACTTATGCCTCAGAGTAAGGAAGTCGAGAACCTCATCTACCCTTAGCAACACCCAACAAAAAAGCCCGCAAACCGGATCGCCGATTTGCGGGCTGTGTCGCTGCGAGATGCGTTCTCGCAGGCAGGAGGCTGATTTACATCATGCCGCCCATGCCACCCATGCCGTCCATGCCGCCGCCAGGCATTGCTGGAGCTGCAGGCTTGTCTTCGGGCAGTTCGGAGACCATGACTTCGGTGGTGATCATCATGGAAGCTACCGATGCGGCGTGCTGCAGGGCTGTACGCGCGACTTTGGTAGGATCGATGATGCCGCCTTCGATGAGGTCGCAGTACTCTTCGTTAGCAGCGTTGTAACCATAGGAGCCTTTCTCGCCCTTGATTTTGTTTACTACTACCGAGGGCTCGCCGCCAGCGTTGGCTACTATCTGACGCAGAGGCATTTCCATGGCCCGACGCAGGATAAGAATGCCGTGGTTCTGGTCTTCGTTGTCGCCTTTGAGCTTGTCGATGGCTTGCAGGGCGCGAATCATCGCGACACCACCACCAGGCACCACGCCTTCTTCGACGGCGGCGCGAGTGGAATGCAGCGCGTCTTCGACACGAGCTTTCTTCTCTTTCATTTCCACCTCAGAACCAGCGCCGACGCGGATGACAGCAACGCCACCGGCGAGCTTAGCGACACGCTCTTGGAGCTTTTCTTTGTCGTAGTCCGAGGTCGATTGCTCGATCTCTTTACGGATTTGACCGACGCGGGCTTCAATGTCGTTAGTAGAGCCAGCACCGTCGATGATGGTGGTGTTCTCTTTGCTGATCTGCACGCGTTTGGCGCGGCCGAGGTCGTCGATCTTGGCATTTTCCAGGGTCAGGCCAATGTCTTCGGAGATAACTTGACCCGAGGTTAGCACAGCGATGTCTTGCAGCATGGCTTTACGACGGTCGCCGAAGCCTGGAGCTTTAACTGCTGCGACTTTGAGGATGCCGCGCATGGAGTTGACCACCAAGGTTGCCAAGGCTTCGCCTTCGATGTCTTCGGCGATGATCAGCATGGGCTTGCTGGCTTTGGCTACTTCTTCGAGCACTGGCAGCAGCTCGCGGATATTGGAGATCTTTTTGTCGATGATAAGAATGTAGGGATCTTCCAATTCGCAAGTCATGTTCTCGCTTTTGTTGACGAAGTAAGGCGAGATGTAACCACGGTCGAACTGCATACCTTCGACGACGTCGAGTTCGTTCTCAAAACCAGAACCTTCCTCGACGGTGATAACGCCTTCTTTGCCAACTTTCTGCATGGCCTCGGCGATTATCTCGCCGATTTGGGCGTCGCCGTTAGCCGAAATGGTACCGACTTGGGCGATAGCGGTGTCGTCTTTGCAAGGACGCGAAAGCTTTTGCAGCTCTTGAACAGCGCCGCCGACAGCTTTATCGATACCGCGCTTGAGGTCCATAGGATTCATGCCGGCAGCGACGGTCTTCAAGCCTTCGGTGAAGATCGATTGCGCAAGCACGGTGGCGGTGGTGGTGCCGTCGCCAGCGGCGTCGGAGGTTTGCGAGGCAACTTGCTTCACTAGTTGCGCACCCATGTTTTCGAATTTATCTTTGAGCTCGATCTCCTTAGCTACGGAGACGCCGTCTTTGGTTACGGTGGGAGCTCCGAAAGACTTATCGAGGACTACGTTGCGTCCTTTGGGGCCTAGGGTCGCTTTAACCGCGTCGGCCAGAGTGTTGACGCCGTGGAGCATTTTCTGCCTAGCGTCGTTGCTGAATAAAACTTGTTTAGCAGCCATGATTTATTTACCTTGTGTGTTAATGTGGAAAAATAATTAGCCTTCGATGACGCCGTAGACTTCGCTCTCGCCCATGATCAGCAGCTCTTCGCCGTCGATCTTCACGGTGTTGCCAGCGTATTGACCAAAGATCACTTTCTCGCCAGCTTTCAAGCCCATAGCTTGGACGTTGCCGTTGTCGAGTTTCTTGCCCGGGCCAACAGCTACGACTTCGCCTTGCTGCGGCTTTTCCTTGGCGTTATCAGGGATCACGATGCCGCTCGCGGTAGTGGTCTCGGCCTCTAAGCGACGCACAACCACCTTATCGTGCAGTGGACGTATTTTCATTGGGTTACTCCTATCGATTATTAAGTTAGATAGCGCTTCCTTTCTTTAGAAAGCTAGCTTGTTAAAAATAAAATACCCGCACAGCATTCCAGCGGATACGTTGCTGGCTTAATGCGGATAATGCATTTTTTTTCAAGCAAGCCTCTAGCAAATTAAATAACCCATGCAATCAACACTTCGACTACTAGCGCTAAGCCTAGTTATATCAGCAACATCGGCAAAATCTGAAGAGCTGCAATTATTACTCGATTGGTTCGTCAACCCCGACCACGCCGCCTTGGTGATCGCCCAGGAACGTGGCTATTTCGCCGACTCTGGTCTGGAGGTTGAGCTCATTGCCCCAGCTGACCCCAGCCAGCCGCCGCGTCTGCTCGCCGCTGGCCAAGGCGACTTCGCCGTCAGCTATCAGCCACAATTGCATCTCTTTGCCGATAAAGGCCTACCGCTGATGCGCATCGCCACGCTGGTGGCGACTCCGCTCAATAGCCTGGTGGTATTAAGCGATTCCGATATTAAGAGCATCGCCGACTTGCGCGGCAAGAAGGTTGGTTATTCGGTGGGCGGCTTTGAGACCATCTTCTTGGGCAGTATGCTGGGTACGGCGGGCTTGAGCATGGACGATATTGAGCTGGTAAACGTCAATTTCTCGCTGTCGCCGAGCCTGTACGCTGGCAACGTCGACGCCGTCATCGGCGCCTTCCGCAATTTCGAGCTCAATCAGATGGACATCGAAGGCAAGCCGGGGCAGGCTTGGTACCCCGAGGAGAACGGCATACCAACCTACGACGAGCTCATACTACTGGCGCACCGCGACCAAGACTCTGGGCTCAGCCTGAAAATACTGCAAGCGCTGGAGCAGGCGACCACTTGGCTCATCAACCATCCGCAAGCGGCTTGGGAGTTATTTATTGGCGCCTACCCCGAACTCGACGACGAGCTCAACCGCCGCGCCTGGCGCGACACCCTGCCGCGCCTGGCCTTGCGCCCAGCGGCGCTCGACACCAGGCGCTACCAAGACTTCGCCGACTATTTACACGCCCAAGGCATCATCGACAATAACCCCGAGGTGAGCACTTACGCCCAAGAGCTCTAAAACCTTCAACTCAGTTATTAACTTTCTGAAAACCCATGCCCGCCAGCAACGTCGCTAGATTACCCTTGGGGATACAAACATTTGCCAAAATCCGTGAGGGTGACTTCGCTTATGTTGATAAAACTCCGCAGGCGATCGAATTGGCCAATGCCGCTGGTATGTATTTCCTTGCGCGCCCACGGCGCTTCGGTAAGAGCTTGTTCCTGGATACCTTGCGTAATTTATTCGAGGGCAAGCGCGAACTCTTTCAAGGTTTGTACGCTGATGGCAACTGGGAATGGGCGACCAAATATCCGGTTATAAAACTTGATATGAGTGGCACCTCGGATAGCATTGGTACGCTGAGAACCGTGCTAGAAGGTAAGTTGCGCCGAACCGCCAAGCGCCTCGGTGTTGAGTTAGCCAACACCTGTGAACCAGTTAAATTATTCGAGCAGCTAATCGAGGAGACACACGATCTGCATGGACAGCCAGTAGTGCTACTCATCGACGAGTACGACAAACCGATGATCGACAACATCGACGATCTCGAACTCGCGCAGCAAATGCTCAAGCAGTTGCGCGGCTTTTATTCGATCATCAAAGCCGTAGACGAGCACCTGCACTTCGTTATGCTCACTGGCGTTAGCAAGTTCGCCAAAGTCTCAATATTCAGCGGACTGAACAACTTGAAAGACATATCCCTTGATCCACAGTATGCCAGCATCTGTGGCTACACCGAAGACGACCTAAATGAGGTATTCGCTCAGCATCTGCAAGGCGTCGACCGCGAGCAACTGCGCCAATGGTACAACGGCTACAACTTTCTTGGCGACAAGCTCGTATATAACCCCCACGACATACTCCACTTCATCGATCGCAGCCAGAGCTTTGCTAAACCACACTTTCGCAGTTACTGGTTTGAAAGCGGCACGCCAGCTTTCTTGATCGACTTGATCGAGCGCGATAATCTATTGCCGTACCAGATCGAGCCATCGGAGGCGAACGAGGAACTCATCAGCAGTAGCCCTATAGACAATATAAAACTGACAACGGTACTATTCCAGAGTGGTTACTTAACCATTGATGCGGTCAACGATAGTAACCCGCATGATGTTATCTACAAACTCGTGTGCCCTAATAACAGCGTGCGCTCGGCGCTGCACAATAGCCTGTTCGAGCACTACACTGGTAACACTGATCCTAGCCATAGAAGCAATATACGCAGCGCCCTGCGCGATGCTCAACTTGATATAGTCGAAAGCGAACTCACGCGCTTATTGGCCAGCATCTCCGCCGATAACTACCGCAAGAACGACATCGCGCGCTTTGAGGGCTACTACGCTTCGGTGGTTTATTGCTTCTTCGCCGGCATGGGCTTTACGGTCATAGCTGAGGATGGCAGCAGTCGTGGCCGTGTTGACCTCAGCATCCAACTAGGGAGCAATACCTACGTCATCGAATTCAAAGTAGTCAAGCGCAAATCGAAGGCCAACAGCGCCCTGCAGCAAATCATCCGGCGCGGCTACGCTGCCAAATACTCAGGCTCGGTCTACCAAATCGGCATCGAATTTTCCGAGACCCGCCGCAACATCGTCGGCTTTGCTTGGCAGCGAGCATGATCACTGGAGCATAACTATGCTTAAAAACAATGTTGCCCAGCTCCCCTTAGGAATACAAAGCTTTGCCAAAATCCGTGAGGGTGGCTTTGCTTATGTTGATAAGACCCCGCAGGCGATCGAATTGGCCAATGCCGCTGGGATGTACTTCCTCGCGCGTCCGCGGCGCTTCGGCAAGAGCTTGTTCCTGGATACTCTGCGTAATTTATTCGAGGCTAAGCATAAGCTCTTTCAAGGTTTGCACGCCGAAGGCAACTGGGAATGGGATATCAAATATCCGGTTATCAAGCTGGATCTAAGCGGCACCTCCACAAGCGTGAGCGCGCTCAGAACTGCGCTTGTCGGCAAGTTGCGGCGCGCTGCCAAGCGCCTTGGATTAGAGCTCTCGGACACCAGCGAACCGCATGAATTATTTGAGCAATTAATCTACAGAGCGTACGATAAACACGGGCAACGAGTGGTGCTGCTCATTGACGAGTACGACAAACCGATGATCGACAATATTGATGACATGGAACTCGCGCAGCAAATGCGCAAGCAGTTGCGCGGCTTTTATTCGATAATCAAAGCCGTAGACGAGCACCTGCGTTTTGTCATGCTCACTGGAGTCAGCAAGTTCGCCAAAGTCTCGATATTCAGCGGCTTGAATAACCTCAAAGATATCTCGCTAAATCCAGACTACGGCAGCGTCTGTGGGTATACCGAAAAAGAATTAGATAGAGCCTTTAGCGAGCATCTGCTCGGCGTTGACCGCGAGCAACTACGGCGCTGGTACAACGGCTATAACTTTCTCGGCACCAGCCCAGTCTACAACCCTCACGACATCCTCAACTTCATCGATAACAGCCAGAGCTTCGGTCAGCCGCACTTCCGGAGTTATTGGTTTGAGACGGGCACACCCACTTTCCTAACCGACTTGCTCCCACGCGACCAGCAGCTATTAGCACACCAGATCGATCAAGTAGAGGCCAACGAGGAGCTACTGAATAGTAGCCCTATCGACAAGATCGAGCTCACGCCATTGCTATTCCAAAGCGGTTATTTGACTATCGATAAGCTAATCAGCAGCGATATTGTTGGTCGCAACCGCTACCGCCTAAAGTACCCGAACTACAGCGTGCGCTCGGCGTTGCAAGACCAGATATTCAGCTACTACACCGCTGGCGATAGCACTGGTAACTATCAAACAGCCATAGAATCTGCCTTGGTGGACGCCCGACTCGACGTCATGGAATCCGAGCTCAAGCGCCTCTTCGCCAGCATCGCCTCCGATAACTACCGCAAGAACGACATCGCCCACTTTGAAGGCTACTACGCCGCAGTGGTCTACTGCTTCTTTGTCGGCATGGGATTTGACGTTATAGCCGAAGACGCCAACAACCTTGGCCGCGTCGACCTCACCATCCAAATTGCGGGCAATACTTACATTGTCGAATTCAAAGTAGTCAAGCGCAAATCAAAAACTAATAGCGCCCTACAGCAAATCATCCAGCGCGGCTATGCCGCCAAATACACAGGCAAGGTCTATCTAATCGGCATCGAATTTTCCGAAACCCGCCGCAACATCGTCGGCTTTGCTTGGCAGCTAGCATAGCCAAACAAAGCCACGAGTCCCATATTTCAGTAATAGACTGGACCTCAACCGCGCACCCTCAAGGACTCTGGGTCGTATAGCGGCTTATTGCTAGCTAAGGCTGGCACGCGCTCGCCGGCGATTTCGATCTCGTAGCTGCTCGCCAGTATTTGCTCCAAGCTCTCGCCAGCGCAGGGCACGTAGCCCAAACCCACCGCCGCGCCCAGGTGATGACCGTAAGCTCCCGAAGTCAGCCAAGACACTATCTTGCCGTCGCGCACTATGGGCTCGTTGTGATAGAGCAAAGGCTCGGGACTTTGCAATTGGAATTGCAGCATCCGCGTGCTCAAGCCCTGCTGCTTGCGCTCAAGCACAGCGTCGCGGCCGATGAAATCGCCCTTGGCTGTTTTAACCGCAAAACCGAGCCCAGCTTCGAGCACGTGGTCTTCGTCGGTGATGTCGTGTCCCAAATGGCGGAAGCCTTTCTCGATGCGGCAGGAATCCATGGCGTGCAGGCCGCAAAGCCGCAAGCCGAACTCGGAGCCTGCCGCCCAGATGGCCTCGAATACGTGCGCAGCTTGGTCGCTGCTGACGTAAAGCTCGTAACCGAGCTCGCCGACATAGCTGATGCGGTGCGCGCGCGCCAGCCCCATGCCGAGCTCGACCTCGGCGGCATGGCCAAAGCGCAAAGCCTCGTTGCTCCAATCGCTGCTGCTGATGCTTTGCAAGAGCTCGCGCGAACGCGGCCCCATGACGCAGAGCACGGCCTCGGCGGCAGTGATATCGGTGATGACCACGTTCTCAGATGCGGCTTGATGCTTACGCAACCAAGCCAGATCGCGCTGGCAGCTAGCAGCCGGCGTTACCAGCAAAAAGCGCTCGCGCCCTAGACGAGTTATGGTGAGGTCGCTCTCGATACCACCACGGCTATTGAGCATTTGCCCGTAGACGATACGACCGACATCAACATCAACGTCGTTCGCCACCAAGCGCTGCAAGAAGGCCAAAGCATCTTGACCCTCGACTTGCAGCTTGCCGAAGGAGCTCATATCGTAAAAACCAACACCGCTGCGCAGCGCGCGGTGCTCGGCTGCCGAATGCTCTAACCAATTTTGCCGCTGCCAAGAGTATTGGTACTCAGGCTCTACGCCCGCTGGCGCAAACCAATTAGCGCGCTCCCAGCCGGCGAGTTCGCCGAAGACTGCGCCCAGATCTCGCAATTGATTGTGCAAAGGCGAGCGGCGAATGCCGCGAGCGCTGGCGAATTGCCGATAAGGGAAGTGGTCGGCGTAGAGCAAGCCCAGGGTTTCTTTGACGCGTGTTTGCAGGTAAAGCTTGTTCTTTTGGAAAGGTTGCGCACGGCGGATGTCGACCTCAGATAGGTCAAAAGGCGGCTCGCCGTCGTGCAGCCATTGCGCTAAGGCAAAGCTGGCGCCGCCGGAAGACGCTATGCCGATGGAGTTGTAGCCCGCTGCTAGCCAATAGCCACCGAGCTGCGGGCTTTCGCCGAGGTAGTAGCGGTCGTCAGGGGTAAAGCTCTCAGGGCCATTAAAGAAGCTATGGATGCCGATCTCTTGCAAGATCGGCAAGCGCTCGATGGCTTGCTCAAGGATCGGCGCGAAGTGCTCATAATCCTCGGGTAATTGGTCAAAGCAAAAGTCCTCGGGAATTCCGTCGACCGCCCAAGGCTTGGCGACCGGCTCAAAAGCGCCGAGCAGGATTTTGCCAGCGTCTTCTTTGAAGTACGAGCATTCGTCGGGCACGCGTAGCGTCGGCAAGGCTGGCAGCCCAGCGATGGGCTCGGTTATGATGTAAAAATGCTCGCAGGCTTGCAGTGGCAGCACCACGCCGTCTTGCGCTGCTAGATCGCGCGCCCACATCCCCGCGCAGTTGATCACTATATCGCTGGCTATGCTACCGCTATCCTCGCCATTGCTCCAATCCAAACCACGCACGCGCCCATTCTCAGATAAAACGCGCTCGACCTTGACGCCTTCGAGCACTTGCACTCCAGCTTGGCGCGCGCCTTTCACCAGCGCCATGGCGATATTGGCGGGGTCGCACTGACCATCGCCCGGTATGTGCCAAGCGGCGCGCACGCCCTCAAGGTGCAAATAGGGATAAAGCTCGGTAGTCTCGGGCAGCGATATCTCGTTGACCTCGACATCAAAGGCGCGCGCCATCGAAGCCGAGCGCAATAGTTCTTCGCGGCGTTCGTCGGTCAAAGCCACTACTAAGGAACCGTTGAGACGCAAGCCGGTCTCGACGCCGGTTTCCTGCTGTAACTTCTGGTACAGGTCTAGCGAGTACTTGGCGAGTCGAGTCATGTTGCGCGAGGCGCGCAATTGCGATAGCAGCCCAGCGGCGTGCCAAGTGGTGCCGCAGCTAATCTGCTTCCGCTCCAGCAGCACGACGTCGCGCCAACCTAATTTGCCGAGATGGTACGCCACCGAGGCGCCGGAGACGCCACCGCCGATGATTACAGCGCGCGCTTGACTAGGTACAGTCTTAACCATTATTAATAGCTTGGCCCTACTTCTTCAAAAAGCTCTTGACGATGGTGGCCATGGGCACGCCGACAAAAGCAATGGCGACCGAACCATGAGCGCCTAGATAGATACTAGCCAAGGCCGCAGCAATGCAAACGCAGGAAATTATCAAACCGTATTTTTGCCCACTAACGAAGGACAAATGCGTCATCTCATTCATCTTCGCATCGTGATCCTGCATTTTAGCTTCTTGCCGATGCTCGGAAGTTTCTATCTCTAGCCTATGGGTGTTTTGTTTTTCGAACGCATTAAAGATTATTTGAGCACTGCCAGGCAAAACACCTTCATATTTTTCCAGAGCTTCTGGTGGCGGTAGTGGACCCGACCAAGCAGCCGCTCTTAGCTCAATTTGCCGCCCTGTTTCTGTTGTTAGCTCTTTGTTATCGCTAACTAAAACCTGAGTTTTATCTTCGGATGGCCGCGCTTTCCTTCTCCTGATTTGCTTCCCACTGTCCGATTGCATTGTATAAATCCTCTCCTATTTTTTGCCAGTCAAGCGCGATCCCAGATACAGCCGAGTTGCCGCGAGGCTTTCGGGCTACCATAAAATTTTGCCTATGTGCCTCAAGCTCTTGCATCATGGCTTTATAGCCACTTTCAGTGTTGTCGGTATACAGCGCAGGAACGTACGGCTGCATTCCGCTGAGCAGGCCTTTGCCAAACCATAGTCTTTTCGCTTTTGCCAGACTAGCTTTCTGAGGCTGGGCTTCCCGAGATTTAATATTATCAGACATATAAATATAGACCTTTTATACCTGTACTAGCTTTATTTTATACCAAAGCATTGGCTTTTGAAACTCCCATAAGCAATAGCTAGCGAGCTGCGGGCTTTCGCATAGTCAGGAGTGCGCCGCATTATCACGGCACATGCGTGGCCAAGTGTAGTCTTAATCATTGTTGTTGTTCAAGATAAAGTTAATAGGACCATCGTTCACCGAGCTCACAAGCATATGCGCGCCGAATTCGCCAGCAGCGATTTTGCCGAGCTCGGGGTCGGCGCGCAGTAGCTCCAAGGCGGTAGTGAATAATGACCGCGCTAGGTCGGGAGCTAGCGCTGACGTGAAGTTCGGGCGCAAGCCTTTGCGGGTGTTGGCTGCGAGCGTGAATTGCGGCACTAGCAGCAGCGGCGCGCGCAGCGCGCGGGCGCTCAGATTCATCTTGCCCTCAGCGTCGGCGAATACTCGGTAACTGGCCACTTTCGCCAGGAAAGCCCGCAGGTCCGAGGCTTGGTCGTCGCGGGTAAAAGCTAGATAAACAAGCAATCCGGCGTCGATACTCCCAACCACGACCCCATCGACCTCGACGCGCGCCGAGCGCACGCGCTGCAATAAGGCTAGCACGCCATCTCAGCGCTGGCGTCCAGCAGCAGCGGCAGGGCGTGCAAGCCGCAATGGCGTAAGCACACGGCGACCTCGTCGAGCAGCAATGGCTTCGGGCGCATACCCACTGCCAGGCCACAAGCGCGCAGCATGAGCAGATCGTTAGCGCCGTCGCCGATGGCGATGGCCTGTTGAGCCTCGCAACTAGAGCGCTGACAGAGGTCAAGCATGATGGTACGCTTGCTATTGGCGTCGAGCACGTCGGCAGATATTTCGCCGCTCAAGCGCCCATCGATGATTTCAATATCGTTGCCAAAGCATTGGTCTCGCCCTAAGCCAAAGCGCGCGCAAAAGCTCTGCACCGCCGGCAGTAGACCTCCTGACACTACTGCCGTCTGGATGCTATGAGCTCGCGCCCAAGCGAATAATTGCTTGGCGCCGTCGTTTAGCGGCGCCTGCGCCGCCCAAGTTTGGATATCGGCTACGGGCACGCCGCGCAACAAACGCAGGCGGGCGCGAAAACTCTCAGCGTAGTCGAGCTCACCGTGCATCGCGGCATCGGTGATCTCGGCAACTTCCATACCCGCGCCGACACGACGAGCGATCTCGTCGATGGTCTCCCAAGGAGTCAGGGT
The DNA here is from genome assembly GCA_965229495.1 of Gammaproteobacteria bacterium. Taxonomy (GTDB): domain Bacteria; phylum Pseudomonadota; class Gammaproteobacteria; order CBDBNL01. The sequence continues at coordinate 981,974 of OZ245880.1, read as the reverse complement.
GCTATCAAGATCGGCTATCAGCAAACGCGCGCGAAAATTATCGGGGATTAGCGCCCAATCGCAGTAGTCGTATTCTTGGGCGAAGGCGTCTAAGTCAGCTTCGCCGTCGTAACGCCAGACGTAGACTGCACCAGCACCGCGCTTGGCTACGTGCTTGACTAGCGGCGAGCAGCAGGCAGGCAGCTGCAGCTTTTGCGGCGAGAGTAGAAAAGCTGGCATGTAGGCGTGGACGGTTGATGTTCGAGCTCAAAATTATACGGCGCGCATGGATTCAATGCGCCTTGCTGTCAGAATCTTGTAGCTCTTGCAGTATCTCTTGGTAACAAGCCAGCAACTGCTCGCTGTCTGATGGCGCGACCTCGTGGCTCGCCAGGCAGCGCTCGAATACTTGCGTTGGGCTCAGTTGGTCGAGGCTATCTTCGGGTCGAGGCGTTGGGATGTTATAGACCAGCGCGCTTTGGTTGCGCACGCGTAGCAACTCCATATTCGAGCCCGCCAGGGCTTCGTCCAGCAGCTCGCGCAGATTGGGCTGGAGCTCGGAGGCGCTGTAATCGACTTCGAGCCAGGTCGAGCTTTGCTGCTGTTTTAGCTGCTCAATACGACTTAGTATTTGCTGCAAGCCACCACTGATACGCTCTAAGGCTTGGAAGCAAGGCACGTCGAGGGCGCGAACGCTGCTATCGAGCCCACTGAATTCGACCAGTAACACTTGCTTGGTTTGATTAGCTTCACCGTAACCCATGGGTAGCGGCGAGCCCGAGTAGCGCATGTGCTCGTTGTCGCCGAGGCTCTGGGCGCTGTGCAAATGCCCCAAGGCGAGATAGTCTATCTCGGATGGAAAGGCATCAGCGCCAACCCGAGCCAGTGAGCCAACGTAGAGCTCGCGCACGCCGTCGCCGTCGATAGTGCGTCCGCCCGAAGCGAAGAGATGTCCGAGAGCGACGATAGGTATTTGTTTCTCAGGGTGTTGCGCGCGTAGTTCCAAGGCGTGGGCGCAAACTTGCTGGTAATGCGCGCGGATGCCCTGCAAAAGCTTAAGGTTTTTGCTCTCCCAGCTTTCGCCGGCTTCGACGCTGCGCAGGTCGCGATCGCGCAAATAGGGCACGGCGCAAATTAAAAGCGAGCCCGAATCGCTTTCGAGCAGTTGTACCTCGTCAGCAACCGCGCCGCTGCTAGCACCGACGACGTAAACATTGAGCGCGCGCAGCAAGTTCTTCGGCGCCTCCAACAAGCTCGGCGAGTCGTGGTTGCCGCCGATCACCACCACGTGGCGGCAAGTGGCGCTAGCGGCGACGCGGCAGAGAAAGTTGTAGTAAAGCTCCAGGGCTTTATTGCTCGGGCTAGTGCTATCGAAGACGTCGCCAGCGACCAGCAACACCTCGACCTGCTCGCGCTCAATAGCCTCTACAAGCCAATCTAAAAATTGACCAAACTCTTGGTAACGCTTGCGCCCATAAAGATTGCGCCCAATATGCCAATCGGCGGTGTGGAGTATTTTCATGACGAGACGCCTACAATCTCAGTGCTGTATAGCGAATAGATAGATGTCGCCCTTTGTACGATTATTAGATAATGGGCTCATCAGGATATTGGTAAATTGTATAGCGTCGCACGATTATTAACTAGCAGGGAGGCTGCCATTGCAGCGAGCTCGGGAGAGCTTAACAGAGCTACACGAGTATAGTAATAGCTAACTGATATCTAACACACTTATATATGCAAGGATTTTCTGAGTATTTGCGCTTAAGCCCAGAGGTGGCGGGGGCGTGGGAGCGTGGGGGTGCTGTGGTGGCTTTGGAGAGTACGATTATTACCCATGGTATGCCCTATCCTGATAATTTGCGTATGGCGCGGGAGCTGGAGTATTTGGTGCGCTCTTTGGGTGCGACGCCGGCGACTGTGGCTGTGGGCGGTGGGGCGATTAAGGTTGGTTTGCTGGCGGAAGAATTGCAAGAGTTGGCGCAAGCGCGCGCGGCGCGGAAGCTGTCGCGCGCCGATTTGGCGCATTGCTTGCACAGCGGCGAATGGGGGTCGACGACGGTGGCAGCGACTATGCTCTGCGCGCATTTGGCCGGCATAGAGGTGTTCGCAACCGGCGGTATCGGCGGGGTGCACCAAGACGCCGAGCATAGCTTTGATATATCGGCAGATTTGCACGAGCTGGCGCGTACACCGCTGACGGTGGTGGCTGCGGGGGCGAAGGCAATACTCGATATACCGAAGACGCTGGAGGTGCTGGAGACTCTGGGGGTGCCAGTGATGGTTTATCAAAGCGACGAGTTCCCGGCTTTCTGGTCGCGTTGCTCCGGGCAAGCGGCGCCGATGCGCGTGGAGTCGGCTGCAGATATTGCTGCGATGCACCGAATGCGGACTCAGTTAGGCTGCGGCGGTGGGCAACTGGTGGCTAATCCTATACCGTTCGCCGACGAGATCGCTGCTGAGACTATTAGGCCTTGGATTGCCTCGGCGCAGATGCGAGCCGAGCGCGAGGGCGTGCGCGGTAAAGCGCTGACGCCCTACTTACTGCAAGCGATACTGGAATATAGCTCGGGCGCGTCTTTGGCGGCGAATATTGCTTTGGTACGCAATAACGTGCGCTTGGCAGTGGCGATCGCGCAGGCTTTGCTTGGTGGTGAGTGACTTTTACTCGGGCGCCAATACTTCCAGGCTTCGCGGTGGCACGTTGAGTTTGGTGCCGTCGCTGAAGTTGACGGCGAGTTCGCTATCGCCGGCGTTGTACGCCATGTAGGTGGTGCCAGCTTGAGGGTGCGTGAAGGCAGCGTAGAGCGGGGTGTCGGCGGTTATGCCAAAGTTCGGTTTGCCCATGGCGCGGAGGCTCATTAACCAGTGTAAGGCGTGCGAGCGGGTGTCGCCAAGCTCGACCGAGCCCCATTCGTCCCAGAGCTCCCAGCCTTGCTCGGGGTCGGCGAGCGCGAGGTACTTGGCGAATAAATCCTGCCAGATGTCCACTGGTTTGGCGCGGCGGCCGCGCTGCTGGTAGATTTCGGTTTCGCGCTCCAGGGCTTCCAGGTTACGGAAAACAAATTCTTCGTCTAAACCCAGGTAGGTGGAGGACGCGGTGATCGGCAGCATATTGATGCCGTGGATTTGGCGGGGTTCGTCTATCCACCAGGTGTTGTGCAAGAGCTTGCCGCCGAAGACCATGCTTACTTCTTCGTTCATGTATTCTTCGGGGAGCACGAGGCCGTGGATGTCGAACCAGTAATGGTTGACCGATTGAATTTCGGTGGCGTACAGATAAATGCCGAGGTCGGTGAGCTCGGGGCGCTGCTGCAATTCGCCCCACATGATGAGGCTCGCCCAGGCGTTGATGGCCTCTGAGGACGATTCCTGGTTGTTGCCATCGGGCGATATGGCGACGCCCGACGCCCAGGAGTGGCCTTCGTAAGGGTCGAAGTTGCGCAGGTAGGGGAAGTCGGAGCGGTCGCGCTCGGTGGTGGCGATGTCGTCGATGAGTAGGTCGATCATGCCGCCCCAGTTTTCGGATGTCGCCCATTCGGGGTCGTGCATGGCGATATCGGCGGCGGCGCGAATCCAGTAGCCGTAATGAAAATGGTGGTCGTTCATGTCGCGGACGGCATCGTATTCCTCGGGGTAGCTGACGACGGTGCCGAGCTCGGGGTCGTAGTGAAAATACGAACGGCGGTCGTCGCCTGAGAGCCATTGCTGCATACGTTCTTGCGTGAGCTTCAGTAGGCGCTGGTGTTGTGGGCTTTGGCCTTGGTTGTGGGCTACGTGCATGAGCTGGGTGATGCGCGCCAGACCTTTGCCCTGCCAGTAGGGACCGTAGCCAATTTCGAGCATCATGCGCCGCGCGCGGTCGCTATCGCGCTTGATTTGGGTGGCTAATTGGTCTTGCTGCGCGCCTGTGGCTTGTGGCCAGAAGGGCACGAAGCCGTAGTACGGATGGTTGGTGTTAAAGCTGGAGCTGGCGAATACGCGGATGGCGCCGCGGATGCTGGCGATGCTGCCGATCTCGTCGCTGGGTAATTGCTGGTTGTCGTGGTATTGATGCGGGTACAGGCCGATGAGCGCAGGCGCGGCGGCGCCTTCCATTATTTCGACTTCGGTTATGAAATCGGTGCGCACCGAGCTGGCGGCGCGGTCGACCTGCCATTGCGCGCGGGTGTCGACGACGAAGGCGTAAGCGCTGCGAGTGTACGCGGCTAGGGCTTGGGCATCGGGCAAGACTGCGGCGGCGAGGTAGCCTTTATTGGCGGGCAGAGCTGCCGACCAAGTGTTAGAGTCGTTGCTCCAGGTGGCGCCGCTGGGGGCGAAGGCGGCGTAAGTCTTGGACTCACCTTCGATTAGCAGGACGCGGGGATCGTTAGTTTGTACGCGCGCTTGTAAATCCGCTGCTAGTTGTAAATTGAGATCGCCGCTGCTGACGCGCAGGTAGACGAAGGGGCTGCCGTGGCTGACGGTGGCGAGCATTTGTTGCTCGCCTTCAGCCATGGCGATGTCTATGGACCAATCGCCGCGCGCCGCGAGTCGGGCGTCTTGGGGAGTGAAGGCAGCGGGGCTGAAGGTGAGGTCGGCGCTGTGCGGGTAGTGGACTTCGACGTCGCGGCGTGGTGTGGGTACGATGGTTTTGGTCGGTAGCCCCATCTCCAGGCCGGATTCGCTAGCTTTGACGGTCAGAGGGTGCGCGTGTAGAACTTCCGACCATTGTCGGTACATGACCGAGGAATACCACTGGTTGGTAGGTGCTGCCAGCTTGAGCATGGCTGGGGTTCGGTACGGGGCTTCGGGAACAGCTCGGTCGCCGCTCGCGGGCTGCAGGCGGTAGGCGCCAGCACCGACGGATTGCTTGGGTAGATCAGCCACCGAAGCGCAGCCGGCGATGAGCAGCGTGGTTATGGCTGCGATTATTTGAGGTATTTTCATAGTTGTTCCCGAGAGTGGTGTTGGTAATTGAGAAATCCATCAAAATCAGCCGACGCCGGATCATCAAGCTACGGATAGGCATGAGCAATTAAATGCTTATAAAACAGAATGTTAATATTTTTGCTGTAGGTCGCTATGGCGCTGGCGCGAGCTCAAGGCTGTATTATGAAAGCCTTTTCAAAAAGGGCAAGAAACGCGGGTGAATTTGTTGGAATTGATGGTGGGTGGTGTTTGGGTGGGTCGGGGGGTGGAGGCGGGTTGGTGAATCTTCTATAAGGTCGCTGGAAAAATTATCGTGTTTGTTTGGTTTAGCGTAAGCTTTCTTTGCATTTAACTCCAAGACAATGCCGTGGGTTGGGCTAGCGCAGAATTGGTGTAACTACTCTGAGTATAGAAGATGGGCTTTATGCGGTCAATACTATGAGAGTTTTTAAGTGGATTGACTTTGGGTACGCACATAAAACCACTGAGTTCGCGCTAATGAGGCATGAGACTGAATGCTCATGCCTCATAAGAATGAAAATTTGTTAGTTATTTAACTGTTACTGTTATTTGCTCAGACATAACCGGCTTATCGTGCGGGATATGGAGATAGTTACCCAAAAGTAGTTGCAGGGTATGCTTGCCTTTGGGAAGGCTTAACATCATTTCTGTTTGACCCTTGCCGAAATGCCGGATTTGCTCGGTTGCTGGTAAAGTTCTCGTAAAGTCAATAGTGGCAATGTCAGCATTGACGAGCAAATGGTGATGACCGGTGTTTTCCATGTTTATCCCCGCAGGGGCTACTCCCATACCCGCCAAGCCAAACTGGATGTGGAATGTTTCACTAACTGTTTGTCCATTCTCCAGATTTATGAAGTAGACTTTTGCGCCTTCGGGAGATTTAGAAATTAAGTCATTTGCTGAGATAGAAGTCCAGCTAAGTGCTGCCCAAATGGCAATAGCAATGTTGATTATTTTCATGTGTTGATCCTTAAACATAGGTTCTGTTATTAGTTAAATTTCCACTAGCTGTGCCAGGTGAAAAGTCAACGTTTGAGTCCGGCGACAGCATTAGCCGTCCGCTAGAGTGATTCGCGTACCAATTTGGTATAGCTTAGAAAAAAAATTATATGCTCTAGCGCAATAATTGCTAGGGAGGATGGCAGTAAATGTTAGTGGTGGATGGGATTAAATTTTAGTGGAAGGGGTTGATTGTTTTGTAGGTTTTGCGGGCGATGGGTGTAAGTTGTTGGTTTTATTTATTGCCATTCCTTACCGTCTTCTTCCACATGCGGCAATAAATACGCTGTTTTGTGCTTGATTATTGGGCTGTTAGGCGGTGTTTTTGTTGACCGCTTATGCCGTGGTGAAGTTGGGCTTGTTTGCCGTCTCGATAATCTGCGTTGCCGTCGGTGTGGTTGGTTCTGGCGTTGCTGCGGTTGCTCTGCTTGGCGGGGGATAGTTGGCTGGATTTGGCTTGCATGTATTGCTGGGTGGCTGTGTCTACGGGCTGGGCGAAGTCTTTGATGAGTTCGGCTACGGCGTAAACCCAGGCGCGGGCGTAGGTGTCGGCGCGGGCGATTTTGTTGCTGCGTTTGCCGCGTAGTTGGCGGTAGTAGCCAAGCCGCGCGGCTTGTAGTTGGCGCAGTAGGACGCGGAAGCAATACTGGCTCAGTTGGGTGTTGGCCTCCATGCCGATGAAGACGTAGTCTTTACCTTTAATCGTTGTGGACAAGTGCATTTCGCATCCGAAGTTGTCGGCGACTATGGAGGCTAAGTGGGCGATATAGGAAGGCGGGCGATACATTGAGTTCGAGCCCTTGACTCGGCTTTCTTTGACTGCGGAGAGTTCTACGTCTTCCTGACTGAGGTTGTGCTGCTGCATGAGCTTTTGCGCTTGGCGCAAGGCAGCGGCAGCTTCATGGGGTTCGGGCGATTTGCTCAGCGCCAGGCACTTTTTGATTCGCGCTAGTATTTTGTCTTTGTCGTTCATTGCTGCTTGTTGGTCTGCAATGGGCGCCACCACCAGTGCGATTTGGGGATGGCGGGGGTGTTGCCGTGTTGGTCTTGGACGTAGCCTTCGAGTTCGGTTTGGTGGTTGGCGCGATGGTGTTCGTTGACGAAGGCTTGGTTGAAGGCTTGTGGATGGGCGCGCCAGAAGGCGTCGATCTGGTCGAGGTCGGCTAGCTGCTCGGAGGTTAGTTGGTCGCGGACGAATTCGTAGGCTGAGCGGTGAAGTAGTAGTTCGTCCCAGTCGTGCGACCAGTATTCTGGCGGGAATTCCTCGGGGTCGGCTATGGTGTCGTAACAAGATAGCCAACGCTTGGAGGGTAACCGCTCGTCCAGCTCTACGCCTTTATATTGAGCCATTTTTGTATTCCTCGTGCTGGTTGTTGGGATGCTTGGATTTGGTCTATAGAGTTTCGTATATTCTTCTTGAAATGTAAGCTGACGAGCTTATTGGCTTCGACTTCGACGATGGCGGTCAAGTAGCGGGGCTTGCCATCGGTGGCGATGGGTTCGGCGAATACGGCGTGGAGCTTGTCGTTACGGATGGAGGTGTAGACGTCGCGCTTGCCGCTGCGGATTAGATCGATGGCGCGCTGGTTGTATTCTGCCAGGCTTAGTTGCTGCTCGCCAAATTCGCCTGCGTGACGTCGCATATGTCGGCGCCAGACTCTAGCGCTCGGCCAGCTAGCGGTCTTGCTGCGCTCGATGAGGGCGGCGGTTTCTTTGCGGGTGAGGCTTTCGCGGTCGTAGGCTTTGCGCTTCCATTGCTGGTATTCGGGCGCGGGGTTGTCGTTGTTATTAGCGGCGGGCTGGTGCCAGTAGGCGACAGTGATGCTGCGGCAGCGGAAGTGGTACGGCGGGCTGGCGACGTTGGCAGTCAGGTCTTGGGTTCGGGCATTCAAGTCGGTGCCACGGGCGAGCATCGCCCAGCTACCTTTGGCGCGGGCGAGGTCGTAGTTTTTGGTGGCGCTCAAGTAGGCGTCGCGCTGGGAGGCGAGTTTGCTCACCGGTATTACCCTGCCGTGCAAGGAGCGGCAGATTTCCGAAGTGCGGGCGTCGATGTGGGCGCGGATTTGTACGTATTCGATGTCGGCGCGTTGATAAGCCGAGACGCGGCCGATCTCGCGGGTTTTGGTGGCGGTGTGGTCGGCCAGTAGAGTCCAATAGGGTGTGCTCTGGTCGGATATTTGGGCGAAGTCCTCGGCGAAGCGCCGCGCTAACTGCTCGCGGGTGATGCCTTCGTTGGTGAAGTAGTCGTTGAGCGAGCGCTCTAGGAGCTGGCGCGAGTTGCTATCCCAGCTTTCGCCGACCCAGTGCAGGTTGGCTTCTTGCAAAGCGTTGAGGGCGTCGTGGTCGCTTTTGTTGAATACGGTGTCGACGCCTACGGCTTGGCTGACTTCTTGGTTGCCTAAGCGGTAGAGCGGGTCTGAGAGGTTGATAACTGGCTCGCGCAGAGCGGCTTTGATGGCGTCGCGGCCTACTTGTTGCTCCAGGGTTTCGAGGATGATTTGGCCGTCGCTGCGGGTGAATTGGCCTGCGCCTAAGTCGCGCAAGCGGTCGAGCGAATGGGCGATGCCCTTGCGCATTTGGTCGCTCCAAGCGCGGGTCATGGCTTGCTGTAGCTCGGCGTAGAGCTTATCGAAGGCGGCGGCATCTTTGATGATGGCGCTGCGGGCGCTACGGCGCAGGATGGCGCGTTTAAGCGCTGCGGCGGCTGTGCTACTCATCGCTGGGGAATAGCGGGATGGGTTGGTATTGGCTGGCTTTGGGCGCGCGGGCTTTGACTGCGCCGGTGATTTATTCGTCGGATTGGGTGCGGATTTTGTGGCCGCAATTGGGGCAGTTGCGGTAACGCTCGCGGATGCCGTCGGTTATATTGCGGGAGGCGTAGACGCTCATGCGCGCCTGGCACTTGGGGCACTGCATTAGGCTTTCCAGCGCTGGAGGCCGGTGATGACGCGGCTGATTTCGCTGCGGTTGAGGTTGCTTGCTGCTATGGGGCGCTTGAGGGCATAAGCGCTAACCTAACCTTCCCCACCCTCCTATCATGGCTAATCTGTCCATTTGAGACCTTCGTCGTCGAGTCGGCTCGCGTAATTGCAATGATATTTGCCGCCACTGTTGAAAACAGTCTCTTAAGCTGATATACGGATTAATTGTGCGATTGAATAAATACAATAAAAAAGAGAACTCACGCCAATGGCAGCGTTGCCGCTTTGACTTGCGGTAGCGGGTAGCCCCAGGGGGAAAAACTATCAGCAGCGATAGTAAAGGCTTGAATTAGAAAAGCTACCAAAAGCTTACCCATAATCCACGCTCGCGCTGTAGTTGGATCGTATTTCTTCAAGTGCCCTAGAGCTAAAAGACTTTTGAGACGCTTGAATACAAGTTCGACTTGCCAGCGCCCACGATAGAGCTCTAAGACATCATGAGCGCTGTAGTCGCTGCCTAATGTTGTAAATATGAATATGTAGTCAGCACTCTCCAGCGTCTTCTCTTGTATTTGTTGCTTCTTACTCGTGGCGCGCTTTATGGCTTTATATCGAGCTAGTTTAGCCGCTTGCTCATTCTTTCTTATAGCGCAAATACGACCGGAAATAACGCCAGAATTTGTTCGTACTTCAACTGGCCAATCACCAGCTTCGGCGTCTTGCAAGCTACGCAGTTTACCAAATAAATCAAAACGTTGATCTGTTGAACCCTTTTCCCATAAAGGTAGCTGCTGCCAATTTAAGCGAACCAGAATATTTGCGCCACTATTAACTACGTGCTCGACATCACCAACACGGGCATAACAACGATCCGCTATAACTAACTCATCAGGATTAAAGGTGAAGTGTTTTGTACTTTCGCCCTCTTTCGGAGAAGTTACGTGGACTTCATCACAAGCTAGCTCTGGTAATTGTATAGCATAGTGAATTCGCCAAGTCGTACCCGTAGCACCAGGCTCCGCGAGCATAGTACCATCAATTATGCGGATTTTTAACTTTGCTTTTTTAAGGGTGCAAGGTTGCTTACTAATCCAAGTGCTCATTAACTCTTTCGCCATCCATTGCAACCATCGACCAGATGTACGCAGCCGTTTAAGTAAAGCTACGTCCGAAACATCGACTAAATTTGCCTGTCGAGCACGAACTACTGTTTCACGCAGAGAGCAACCACTACCAAGATGTATCAATAAAGTGCGCAACAAAACTTCCGGCGAGGCAAATTTCGTACGGCGTTGCATCGCCCCTAGATTTTTTGCCTGCTCTTGCCAATCTGGCGGAAGAAAGCATTGCAATGCTTCCCAGTCCATCGCACTACCTAATAATTTTTCTGAAACTGCACTGGGCAATTTATTCAACTTGTCGCTTGTCATAATCAAAACTACCAAGTAAAAATAGTAGTTTAACATATTTTCTAGATAATGTTAGCGCTTATGGCGCTTGAGGGTGCGCTTGATGAAGCTAAGCAGGCGCGGGTCTTTGAGGTTATCCCAGCCGCGCTTTCTGACTAAGGCGTAGAGCTTTTTGAATTGCTTATCGGTGGGGCGGTCGGATATGCGGCGCGCGGGTAAGGCGCCGCTATCTTCTAGGATTGCCGCTACTCGGGCGAGCTCGGGGTCGTTGAGTTGGGTGCAGGAATGGCAGCCGGTGTGTTGGAAGAGGTAGCTTGCGTGCATGTCCTTATCGGCGCCAAAGAGCGCGCTGGTGCCCATATGCACCAGCGCGAGCAGTTTGCGGCGCTCGATATTCTGGCCGCCGGTGGTTATGCGCATTTGCCTAGGCTACCTTGGCCTTTAACTCGGGCTTGGTGGGCTTTTCGGCGCGCCAGCTTATGGTCTCCGAGGTTGCCACTTTGGTAGCTTGAGCCAAGGGTGCGTCTGCGGGCTGTTCGGTGGCGGTGAGCAGTTCGACTAGCTTGGGCTCGGCGGTGTAGCGCACTGAGGTTTTGACCAAGTCGTCGAAGCGCTCTTGCAATTGATCGCGCAAGGCGGCCTCGTCGACGATGCTGACGCTCTGGCGGGTGGCAGTAGTAGCGCGGGCTACGCCCTCAATTACTATGCTCACCCCTGGGCCGAAGCTATCGAGCAGCTTTTTGTTGAGCTGGTCGAGCTCGGCTTTCTCGGCGTCGAGCTTGGTTTTGAGATACCAAGCGCGCTCGATGTCGCCTCTGAGCTTGGTGGGTACGGCGGCGCTAGCGCCGCTGGCTTTATCTACGGTGTAGATATTGGGGTCGTTCATGGTTTTGCTCCAGTTGGTTGAAAGTTTTAAGGTCAAGCCGCTAGCCGGTGGTTAGCTAACCAGTTGGCGGCTTGTTGGAGGATGTTGGCGTCGAGCTGGGCGATGTCGCTGGCTTTCATAATGCGCTCGCAGGTTTTGGCGAGTTCATCGGCGTCGCCGAAGTTGCCGCCGCGAGCGGCTTTGTAGAAAGTAGAGACCAGTTGTTTGCTGCTGGCGCCGTTGGCGCCGAAGCGCGGCGCTATTAGGTGCGCGGCTATCTCCTCAAGGCTTAAGGCTGAGAAGTTGACGCGCTTGGCACCGATGCGGCGACCGAGCGGCAAGAGCAATGAGCGGGTGCGGCCGGTTAAGAATTGGCGCGTGTAGAGTTCAGTACCTATCAGCAATACTGCCAAGCCGCATTCATCGGCGAGAAAGCGCAAGTATTCCAAGTGGCGCCAGCCGAGCTTGTTGGCCTCGTCGACTATTAGCAGCGGGCGTTGCTCGTGGGCGTTTATTACTTGCTCGGCGTAGCTTTTGACGGCGTCGGCTATGCGGGTATGCGTTAGGTTGGCGGCGCTATCCTCGGGTAGAAAGGCGGTGGCGACGCGGCGCTTGAGCTCTATCAAGCCGATACCCTCGCCAGCGCAAATACGCACGGCGTGTTCTTGGCTGCGCATGACGGCGTAACCAGCGTAGCTTTTGCCGGTGCCGGTCTCGCCGACGACTTCGCCGATAGCAGCGGCTGGAGTCTTGGCGAGCATATCGGCAAGAATCAGCGCCTCTTTGACGGCGCGGGTGTGGATGGGTTTAGCCAATGCGAGCATGGTCGTCCTCCTCGGAGTTGTACATAAAGCGGAAAGCGGCGACTTCGGGGTCTTCGGCGACGCCGAATTGTGAAAGCTGGCGGCGTTGGCCGCGTAGCGCCAGGCGCTGCTCGAGCGCGGCGTTGTCGGCTTCGATCATGGCGCCGAGTTGACCGTCGAGGCTAATGCTGCTGTGGGTGGGGATGAGCGGCGCTGGGGCTAAGTGCTGCAAGTGGCGTTCGAGCTCGCGCTTCATTACCAGGCGGTCGGTGTTGCGCTTTTGCAAGCTCAGCCATTGCGCGAGTACGCCTTGGCGGCGGCGGGCTTCTCTAGCGCCAGCGGGGTCGTTGAAGCCGTAAGTAGGCGTGGTCTGGCATTGCTACGCAGAGCACTTTGCCAGCTAATAAGCAGAAGCAGCGGCTGGGGTCATGGCGCGGTACGCGGATTTCGACTTTGCCGGTTATTGGCAGCAGGGCGTCGGGTGAATGCTGTGTTGACCAGGGGGCGCGTATTGGATGTAGCCGCGGTCGACCTCTGCGGATGCTTTTGTCGGCGAAGGCTAGTAGTAGTGCGTCGGGGTCGATGTCGACTTTGCCCCAGCCTTGCTCTATGTGTTGCTGCAGGGCAGCGTAAGGGCTCAAGCCGTCGAGCTGGCCGAATTGGGGTTTTTGGTGGTAGGGCTCAATGGCGTTCTCTACCCAGTCGTGGAGTTCGTCGAAGCCACCGCTAACTGAGAGCGCTTTATTGCCGAGGTTAGCGGATTTCTTGCGCTGTCTATCGCCGCCGAGCCAGCGGTCGTGGAGGCGGTAGATGTGCTGGAGCGCGGAGAAGATGCCCTCGATGGGCTTGGCGGCGGAGTTGTAAGGCTGGGCGCGAATGACGCGGCGAAAGTCGTTCAAGCAAGTGAAGTCGACTTGTATCGGGTGCGCCAAGTGCGAAAGGGTAGCAAAGCCTTCGAGCATTTCTGCCCAGCTATATTCGCTGCCGTTGTCAAGGTAGAGTTTGCGCGGCAAGCCCCAAGCTCGGACGCAAGCGGCGAAGCTGGCGGCTACTTCCAAGCGGGTTACGCCTTTGTCTTTTTCGGCTAGATGCAGGGATGCGTAGATGCGGTTAGTGGCGACGTCGAGCCAGCAGATGGCGCGGGCGGTGGCTTGGCGGGTTTTGCCGTCGGGGTCTTCGCGGTCTAGGTAAAAATCGAGCGGGGTAACGTCGCCGACCCAGATATCGTTAGGCTGCATATGCTCGCGGCTGCGGCGAATGCGCGGCAGGTGGTTGTCGTAGTAGGCCTTGGCGTCGCGCTTTTTGGTGGCGAGCATTTGGTAGCTGCGCTCGGTGTCGAAAAGGTGGCGGGGTGCTATAATCACCTTAAAAATACCCTAGACGTAAATATGCAACCAAGATTTCTTACATCGGTGCTCTTATTTGTAAGTGGATATTCGCCGCTGTTTTTGATCTTGGCTATTCAAGATTTTAGTTTTCATGACACTATGCGGTTTGCCAATCCCAAGGCCGTGTTGTTTTTATTTTTACTTATCATTGTTAGTGTGGGATTGCTTTGGTTTACAGTGTCGAAGATTGATAGAGGCAGCATGTCAGTTAAGGTTAAATCTATAAAAAACAGATCTTCAGACTTGGTAAATTACACGATACCCTACATTTTGTCGTTTTTTGGTTTTGATTTGTCGGACATAGCCGACATTATCTCGCTTTCTATATTCTTGGCAATAATGTTAATTATAACTATACAAACCAAGGCTATTTTCTTGAACCCTGTTCTGGCTATGATGGGCTATGGATTATACGATCTAAACTATTCGTATAATGGCAGGGAGCATTTCACTGTAGTGCTATCAAAAGAAGAATTGAAGCATCATGACTCGTGCTTCATCAGGCATTTGACAAGTTCACTATATTTTGTAAGTAGTAAGGTCATTTAGATATATGGAAATTAAATCAGTTTTCGGACGCTTGAAAAAAATCGATTTCGTCAACTATCATGTTTCCTTGGCCATTATCAAGGAATACAAAAAAGACCGGATATCGCAGTATAGTATTAAATACGTAAAGATAAATGATGGGCTTGAAAACAAATTGAGAAAGATATTTATAAGAAAGGTGGAAATGTCAAATACCGTAGACGAATATCAGTTTGATTGCCCAGACCCTGAAGGTGGTCAAGCTCGGGCTCTTGCACACAAAGAAACTGATTTCTACAGAATATTAGAAAACTTGTTAGCCTTGAATCAAGAGGAGGATATCGTAAATAGCGTAGATGATTTAATATCAGCAAAGTCGTATCTTATTATTCTTCGTGATGATAATAAAATACAAGCGATCGGCTTCAAGACATTGCCAGAGAGCTGGAAGATGAAAAAGGCTAAAGGGTTTATACCATTGATGTATAAAGACAATAGGTTTGAGGATCTTGATTAGGATCAGGTTTTTAGCATAGCCTCTACTTTAGACTTCTTTTACTTTGACCAATTTTTATTTATTCTGTCAAAAAAAGAATTTGAAATGGGCCTTAATTTCAGAAAAGGTATGGAAGCAAAGGCTAACGGATTTTACTCTGAAGCAGAAAATGATAGTTTATTTACAAACATTAGCGTCCTAAAAGCTAAGGTGGGAGATAATATTCGGTACCTGCGTAAGATTGCCACAATAGCCAATCTTCGCTATTACAAAAGTCAAGAGTACTTGGCGGCGCTCAAAAAATTAAGCAAGCAAAAACAATGGGGAATCAATTTTAAGGGCGATCAGATTGTGATCACAGAGGATAACGTTGATGATGTATTGACAATACTGCAAAATAAGCGGCTACATTCCGAGTTAACTCAAGAAGATTTTGATGTAGAGAGTGTGAGAAAACTTACCTAAATTCAATCGGTAAATATATCTCGTAATTTAAGTGGTTATGTTTTCATAGCAGCTGACTTGTGTGCCAACTATAGTATTTGAAAAGATTAGTGCCTATGATAGATTCAATTGCAGATTTTTTAATAGCTCTTTTGATTGACTTCAAAGGACTGGGGCCTGTGGGACAAGTCACGGGAATTGGTGGCCTATTCGCTATGGTGGTCTTCTTTTGGCGTTTATTCTTTGCTCAGGTGCGTAAGAAGCAAGTTAGAAATTCTAGGAAAATTCATGATTTACAACAAGAGCGGGATATTCTGGACGCTGCAGTAAAACAGCAACAGCAGGAAATAGCCGAGCTTAAAGAGTTTACCCCTGCAGAAGTTATAGGGCGTATTGGACAAGAGAAGAAAGACAACAACTATGATCTTGGTTTGGGTATAGCTAATGGTTATTTGCGTCATCATAGTGTTTGCCTTAACAGCGCTTACTGCATGGTAATAGAGGATCAATTATCGCGAGTTGAAGAGGGTCTGGAGGCTTTGCTCGGGGCACGTCGCGCTGCTTGGGGAGCATTGGCGGCTAGCCCAGATGATAGTCAGCTAGAGGCGACTCTGGCAGAAATAGAGGCTTATATCAGAGTAGAGAATAGTGCGCCAGAGGACAAGGATGAAATGCGTGCTCAAGAAGAGATGGCGCGACTAAAGCGTGCACTGGAGGAGAATGCTCATGATCCTCAGGCTCTATTTGTATTCGGGCGGCACCTACATGAAAGAGGGCGTTATCGATTTGCGGAGCAAGTGTATCGGCGTGCAGAGCGAGTTTTGCGAGCTAGCTATGAACATGGTATTGACAGCTCATTTCATTTGTCTATTCGTCACGAAATGGCGTCGGCTATTGGCGGGCAAGGTCGCTACGCTGAGCACGAGGCGATACTGCGCGAGTTGTTGCCTATCAGGGAAAAAGTACTGGGCAAAGAGCATCCCAATGTGCTGACTACGCAGAATAACTTAGGAAACCTCTGAATAAATCACTGTGGCATGCAAAGCACAAGGGCAAACATGGATAAAAGCAGCATGTTCAGTGGTATTCGCGAGCTGATATTGATGCGCTACAGCATAATTTGTGCTCATAGCGAATTAATCAGATGTTCCCTAAGTTTAACAGAGCCAAGGCAAATTATCTGTC
Source organism: Gammaproteobacteria bacterium (assembly GCA_965229495.1). GTDB lineage: Bacteria > Pseudomonadota > Gammaproteobacteria > CBDBNL01. The sequence goes on along the minus strand of OZ245880.1, from coordinate 966,025 downwards.
AAACTAAAAGTAGGTCATTGTTAATTAGACAGATATTTTGCTGCTTAAATGCTGAAAAGCAAAACAATAATCGGCAAAAACTACATACACAATAATGTCAAAAGTAGATGCGTAATCAAACTTTGATATCTGCAAAATTTACTGTGCATACATAAGGGATAAGAATAGTTCTACTTCCTGAACATAAGTGCGGGCTGGTAACGCCGACGATGTGCGCCCGCTTACCGATGCGGTCTATGCTCGCGACGCTGAGATTAGGCGCTATCGCGTTAAGGTATTGTTGCACTCGTATCCAGGGCCAGGCGATAACGAAGTATTGAGCGCGGCGAGTGAACGCGTGGAAGATAACGCGTGGAAGATTATGTTCGCGATCACTTCGCCCTATGCCACGACATCACTTTATCTGGTCTACATGCAGCTCTGCACGTTAGCGGAGTAAGCGGGTAGAGATTACCTTCCTACCGAAGATATAGCCTACGCCATCCACGAAGCCGCGCAAGCTGGGCGCATTGACGCCATACCAGTGACTGAGCTGCAACGCGTTTGGGATGTCGACAACTGCCCCAAGCGCTTGCTACCTTGGCTGGCTTGGGCGATGAGCGTTGATGAATTGGATTACCGCTGGCCGATTGTAGTGCAGCGCGAGGTTATAAGCCGCTCTATCGATGTGCACAAGCGTAAGGGCACGGCGGGCGCGGTCAAGCGCGCGCTGGGCGCCTTGGGCGTGCGCGTGGATTTGGTCGAGTGGTTCGAGAGCGGCGGCAAGCTGTAGCGGCGCACGGCCAATACAGACGGTAAGGTCGTCGGTTATTGGGCTGGTGGGCACGGCGCCCGAAGTGGAAGCGGCGAGCTTCCCGCTCAATACACCAGTGCTAATAGCTGGCAGCCGCACCGAGGCGGCGGCGCTGGGCGCCAAGGGCACCTTGCCGCAAGCTATAGATGGCATATTCGACCAAGCTGGAGCACTGGTGGTAGTCGTGCGCGTGGCCGACGACAAAAATGCCGCCAAGCTCACCAGTAACGTTATCGGCGGCGTCGATAGCAAGACGGCGCAACGCACCGGCTTGCAAGCGCTGCTCGATGCCGCTAGCGTAGTCGCCGCCGAGCCGCGCATACTGATCGCGCCTGGCTTTAGCCACCAGCAAGCAGTGGCCGCCGAGCTCGAAAGCATAGCTGTGCGGCTACGCGCTGTAGCCATAGTCGACGGCCCGAACAGCGACGACAAAGCAGCTATTGCCTACCGCAAGAACTTCGGCTCGCCTCGGGTCTACATGGTAGACCCTTGGGTCAAGTACTGGGATACGGTCGCCAACGCCGAAGCAGTGCAACCAGCCAGCGCTAGAGTCGCGGGCTTGATCGCGCGTAGCGATCAAGAGCGTGGCTTCTGGTGGTCGCCGAGCAACCGCGAGATATTGGGCATAACCGGCACCGCGCGGGCGATTGACTTCGCCTTGGGCGATGCCAACGCCCGCGCCAACTTGCTCAACGAGCAAGAGGTGGCGACGATTATCCGGCAAGACGGCTACCGCTTGTGGGGTAACCGCACTTGCTCAGCCGATCCCAAGTGGGCGTTCCTATCCGTGCGCCGAACTGCCGACATGATCAACGAGTCGCTACTACAAGCGCACCTGTGGGCGGTGGATCGCAACATCACCAAGACTTATACCCGAGACGTCATCGAGGGCGTCCGCGCTTACCTGCGCGAGCTCGAAGCCAAAGGCGCCATTGCTGGCGGCGACGTTTGGGTAGATAAGGAACTCAATACCGCAGCAACGCTGGCAGCAGGCAAGGTAGTCTTCGATTTTGACTTCGCGCCTTATTCCCCGGCATAGCGGGTTACGTTCCGCAGCCAACTCAATAACAGCTACTTAGAGGAGGTGCTCGATGCCGCTTAAAGTTCCAAGTGTCGGGGGCGGCCGCGCTCCCGAATTCCTGAAAGGCGTCAATGTATCCATTGACGGCAAAGGTTACCTCGGCCGCGCCGAGGAAGTCGAGCTGCCCAAGCTCACCATCAAGACCGAAGAGTATCGCGGCGGCGGCATGGACGCACCGATAGAGCTCGATATGGGCATGGAGAAGCTCGAATGCAGCGTAACGCTCAACGAGTACGACGCCGCGCTCTGGGCTATGTGGGGGCTGGTGCCTGGCAACCTTACCAATATCACCATCACCGGCGCCTTTGATAGCGACGGCAAGATGAAGCAGGTATTGATCAACCTTACCGGCTCGATCAAGGAAATCGATATGGGTAGCTGGAAGGCGGGCGATAAAGCTGCGGTAAAAATATCGCTGGCTTGCCGCTATTACGCCTTGATGATAGACGGCGCACCGGCAGTACTCATTGATGTAGTCAACATGAAGCGCGTGGTCGGCGGCAAAGATATGCTCGCCGATATGCGCGATGCACTAGGAGCTTAACCATGGACGAAAAAGCAATTCAACCACAGCAAGCAGCCCAAGCCGCTAGCAACGGAGCGACTGAAATTCAGTTGCAATACCCTGTTGAAGTCGACGGGGTGCGCTACGAAGGCTTGAAGCTGCGGCGCCCCAGGGTGCGCGATATGCTCGCTGCTGATAAGTCCAACAGCTCCGAGAGCGATAAAGAAACGCGCATGTTCGCCAACTTGTGCGAAGTGGCGCCCGCTTTCATCGAGGAGCTTGATCTTGCTGATTACCGCAACGTGCAGGAGGTGTACAAGGGTTTTTTATCCTCAGCCCAGCGGACGCAAGGCGAGCCTGCTTAATACTCGCTGATGCTACCGGCTGGGCATTGTCCGAACTGCGCGAATTAGACGGCGAAGAACTGCTGGCGTGGGTAGACGCGCTCAAGCAGTTGCGCGAGAGCGAACGCCGCGCCGCTGCTTGAAGTAGTGGCTGATATGCCAGTAGGTGCTTTCGATCAGTCCGTAACAAGCAGAGTACAAGCCCGAGGCTATGCCCATCAACAAGCCGAAAGGTAACACGGCTATGCACCAGCAAGCAAAGCCAAGCGCGCCGGATAGTAGCGCCCGCTCAGCCAGCGTTAGGTTATCGCTGGGATCGTAAGCAACGTGCCAAGCTAAGACGCTCAAGCCCACCCATAGCAGAAACGCCATGAAGAATACGAACTTATCCGAGCAGGGGTCGAAGCGGCTATGAGTCATACCTCTATAGGGCTGGGCGTTGTTATCGGGGCTACGGTAGGCAGTAGCTATTTTAGCGTATTCGACAAGGCCGAACAACGCGCGGTCAAACTGGGCGCCGCGCTCAAGGAAAACAGCAACAAATTATTCGCAGCCAAGGAAGTCGGCAAATACGAGCGCCGCTTGCAGCGTTTACGCGGAATGCAGGTGCAGGGTACGGAGGCGCAACGTAAGCTCGCGGCGATGGTAGCCAAGGCCGAGCTGGGCTACGAGGAAGCCGCGAAGTCGGCTAAGTCTTACGGGCTCAGAATCGGCGATTTGGCGCGGCAAACGAAGCAGCTCAGTAGAGAGCAGCTCAGCTTGCAAAAAACACAAGGCTACATGGCTGGGCGGCAAAAGTGGGGTAATGCTCTGGGTGCTTTGAAGTACAAGGCTTTGGCCGCTGCGGGCGTTGGTTACGGCTTCGGTCGCTTGGCCGGTGGCGCAATGGAACGCGAAGAACAGACGCTGTACTTGAAAACGGTCATCAATGCCGAAGACGGCGACAGCAAGACGGCTGTGGGGCGGGCATTGAATTCGGCAGCTTTGAGGTACTCTTTAATTAATCATTTGAAGCTCGGAAATGGATCATATGCGCTATCTACGTACTTAATAGTAGGGTATGCATCATGGATGTTCCAAATAAAATTCTTCATGTAGTCATAGAACTGGATCAATGAATCCAAATCAGAGGGAAGACCGATAGATTCTAGTTCTTTAGTGAGTTTTCTTATTTCATTTACTAAAGAACTAGCATGTGATGATGCCAGTTCAATTTTATTAGCAGCTTGTGAAATTAGCTCCATATGCTCTCTATAATTTACAAAAGCAACCCTATGTTCCGTGCTAAAAACACCATTAGTAATCCTATGCAACCATGGTATGGATTTGTCGGTTTTAGGATTTTGCTTGTAAACATTAACTTGCTCGTAAGCCCGTTCGCGATTTCTAATGTCTACCAAGGCGTCTTCATGTTGCTCCTTTAGTTGCGATATTTTTTCAGCAGATTTCATTGCTTTTGCCTCAGTGCTGATATAGGCTTTCAAAGCAATAGCTTTTTCTATAGATTTTAGATTTTCAGCGCCAAGTTCATGAGTTAAATTGTCTATTTCTGTTTTGATTTTATTCAGCAATCCGCCGAAAGCTATCTCAAATGACAAGTCCAAGTATGATAATGTGTTCTTAAGTATAGATGAGTCATAAACGTGTGCGTATAGCTTTTTTAACGTAAGTATACGAATTTCAACAGTCTTACTCGTAGATAACTTAGTTACATCAAGACTATCCTTGATGTACGAAGTTAATGCCTCAAGCTTGTTTCTAGCGTGATCTTTTTGCTGGTTTAATTGAGTTAGATTATTTTGGAGGGAAGTATTATGCGCAATTTCTGTTTGTAATTGTGTTTGTAGCTCTAATTGCTTTAGCTGCATTTGTTGAATTTGGCTTTGCTTATTTGTATAGCGTCGCACGATTATGAACTAGCAGGGAGGCTGCCATTACAGCGAGCTCGGGAGATTTTAACAGAGCTCAAGCGGCAGATGGCAGAGGAGGGGGAGAGTCATGGGTAGCACTATCATTAGGTTCAGCACTCCACATCTCGCTCGGAGTCAAGGGCGCGGAGCTTGCGAAGCGCTTGTCTTGCCCTTGACGCTGAGCGCGATGTGGAATAACGTGCCGCTATGGGTTGTAAACACAGTCGTGTTTACAACCCATAACCGCTTACAGACTTTGGGAATAACTCTCATTCAATCAATAGCATGATCGTCAAACTACACAAGAATGCACGCACCACCCCTGCTATCAGAGCTCAGCTCGCTGCTAGCAATGAGTCCGTCGCTGTGCTCGCTAAGAGGTTCAACCTGGCTCCTAACACTGTCCGTAAATGGCAGGCCAGAACCGACTTCAACGACCGCTCTCATACCGCTCATAACCTGCAAACTACCCTCAGTTCTGCTCAAGAGCACATCGTCATATATTTGCGTAAGCATCTGTTATTACCTCTAGATGACTTGCTCAGTGTGACTCGAGAGTTCCTATGCCCAGAGGTCTCACGCTCCGGACTTAACCGATGCCTACGAAGGCATGGCGTCGGGAATCTCAGAGACATGACGCGGTCCCAGGACAACAAGCCAAAGTATCAGCGCTTCAAGGACTACCCCATCGGCTTCGTTCATATCGACATCAAGTACCTACCGCAGATGGCCGATGAGAGCAAGCGCAGATACCTCTTCGTCGCCATTGATAGAGCCACTAGAATGGTCTGTGTTCAGCTCAGGGACTCTAAGACCGCTAAGGATGCCAGAGAGTTCTTAAAGTTCGTTACAGAGCGTTTTCCCTTCGAGATCAAGAAAGTACTTACCGACAACGGCAAGGAATTTACTAACAGGGTCTTCGGCAACAACGCCACAAACAAGACACACGAGTTCGATGAACTATGCCTCAGCTTAGGCATTGAGCACCGACTGACTAAGGTTCGAAGACCTCAAACTAATGGCATGGTCGAGAGGTTCAATGGACGTATCGCCGATATACTAAGGACACATCACTTCCAGTCTGGCAAGGAGCTTGAACACACCCTGCTACGATACGTCGACCTGTACAATAACCACCTGCCTCAGGCTAACCTAAACTGTAGAACCCCATGCCAAGTTATGTACGAGTGGTACGAAAAAGAGCCTCTATTCTTCAACAAAAACGTTCATAATCGTCCGGAAGGCGACACCTAGGCCCGCCACCTCGTGTGCACGGAGGTAGGCCTAGTGTAATCCAGCAATAGGAGTAATTATGCCGACTAATGATAATGGCAGTAATACGACTGCCAAGGCGCCGAAGAAAATGCCAGGCGCCAATGGTTTCAAATACAAACCGCAATGGGGTGTGATCGTGATTTGCGAAGGCGAAGAACGCCAGCGACAAATTTACGAAAGCCTGCGGCTATTGGGGCTACGCGAAAAGCTCAAGGTGGTGTGCGTATGAATATTCAAATACGCCACCGCTGCGACGACTTCGAGACCTATCGAGCCGCGCGGGTTAAATCGTTATTCAATGTCGATAGCGCCGCTGCTGTGGATATCGACGTAGAGCTACCCATAGAAGCGCAAGACTGGCAGATCGGCGTGGTCGTTGGGCCTTCGGGTAGCGGTAAATCCAGCATCGGTGCCGAGCTCTGGGGTGGCGGGTACCTTTGGCAGCCGAGCTGGCCAGATGATCAGCCAGTGATCGAAGCCATAGCGCCCGATAGTAGCTTTGACGCCGTTACTGGAGCGCTAGCTTCCGTGGGCTTGGGCAGTGTGCCGACTTGGCTACGCCCTTACCCTGTGCTCAGCAATGGTGAGCGCTTTCGTGCTGATCTGGCGAAGGTGCTAGCCGATAAGCCGGACAAAGTGGTTATCGACGAGTTTTCCTCGGTAGTTGACCGGCAAATAGCCCAGATAGCTGCAGGCGCTTTCGCCAAGGCTTGGCGGCGGCACAGCAGCCAAGCGGTGCTGCTCACTTGCCACTACGACGTGCTTGATTGGCTGCAGCCAGACTGGGTATTCGATACGGCTACCGGCGAATATCACAGGGGGCGTCTTCGATGGCGCAAGCCGACAATCGAGCTCGATATCCAGCAAACAGACTGGAGCCACTGGAAATACTTTGAGCCGCATCACTATCTGAAGCTACCGAATATGATGGCCGCTACTTGCTACATTGGCTTGTTAAATGGTGAAGCCGTAGCTCATATAGCTTTCACCACCAGACCAGGACTAGTCGAGGCAAGGGCAGCGCGCTTCGTTGTCTTACCAGAATGGCAAGGCTTGGGAATTGGTCGCAGAATGCTGGACGCTCTTTGCCAGTTATGGATGCAAGGGCAAAACCGCTACAACAAGCCCATGCCGACCATGCTCAACACCTCGCACCCAGGGCTAACCAAAGCCCTGCGCCGCGATCCTAAATGGACGCAGATAAGCGCTCGGCTATACGGAGACAACTCTGCGAAAAGTAGAAAGACTTTAGCCAAGGCCGCCCTAAAGTTCAGCTCAGGCACCGGCGTCGGTAGCTTCGGCGGGCATTTTCGTGGCATCCAAGGGTTTCGATACCTGGGCGACCAGCCCCATAGTTCAGGATAAAAATCAGCTTAAAAAATGCCTCAAAAACCGCCTTAAAATCACCCCTAAAAAATCACCGACTAAAATTTAATGCCATCCTCACTAACATTTAGTTTCGGCCGGTCTATTGCAATATGGCTGCTCTGGACTGTGCTTTGCTGAGTTGCTGAGGTGATTATTGGTCGGTGGTAAATCAGGGGGTGGGATGTGGTGATTTTGGGGAGACGTCACGCGCTACCAAGGATACAAATGCGGCTTGGCTGCTCGGTGTAGACGGTTTCCATGGCTGGGTCGCGAGGGTTGAGCGGATAGGCTTTGCAGAGGTAATGTTGAATAAAGTCAATTATTAAGGCTAAGCACTCGTTGCCTTAGAGCTTCGTTAGATTGTCTGTAAGCTGGCGCCATGATTTTGTGGTCCCAAAAAATCAGACCGATTCCAGAATAGTCTTCGCGTTGAGTTACTTTGGTGCCGCCATCGATCTCTTCCAGTTGATAACGGTGGTCAAATGTGAGTACGCCCCAAATTCCACCAGATTGCCGAAGTAGGCGATTCGGTATGATTTCCAAAACTTTAGCCTTGATCTCAGCAACGTCTTCGCCAGGAACTTGGACTTGATAGATCAAAGTTTTGCCAACTTCGTGCTTACCATCAGCCTCTATCATCACTGGATTCCAGTCTGGATAAGACTCAGTGTCTACGATAACGGACCAAACATTTTCTGCTGGCGCCTCTATGACGATTTCAGTATGAACCGATGCACAGCCAACACAAAGTGGCAGTAAGCCTAGGATTACCTTTTTCATTAGTACTAATCTCCTTAAGCTCGCTGTAGCTCCTCGCGCAGCACTTGGCGTAGGGTTTTGGTTAGGTCTTGTTGCTGCATGGCGGCGCGTAGGGTGGAATTTATCAGGGTTTGATAGCCACGACCGCCAGCCTGGTCTTTGTACCAGTCCAGCACGTCGGCATCAAGCGCTATGCTGATTTTTTGTTTGTTGGTAGACTTCTTTAGGGCGCGGCCGAAGGCGGCTTTGCCAACCTCTGTACTCACTGGCTGACCGCCGATGTTCCAAGTGGCGTCGGCGCGGTCAAAATCCGCTGCGCTTAGCTCTGGGGCATCGTCGGGATCAATCCAGATACCTGGAGTATTGGTCGATTTCTCGTTCATTGGCTTTTCTCATGCTGATGATGCGGCGCGTATTGCCGCGAGGCGTCCAAACAACCACGGTCATTCGGTCGTTAAGAAAACCGACGCTGATCATGCGTTGCTCGCCATAATCACGCCGAGTATCGGCAAAATCGTAGGTAGGCCCAGCAAACACCTCGGCAGCATCGGCGAAGTCGATACCTCGGTGCAGCAGCACCAGTTGGCGCTTCGGCTCATCCCATGACAGTTGCATATAGATAAATATCTATATTTGAAGTAACTTTGCAAGCGTGACAAGCAAGAAAATTGATTATGGGTTGGCTGGAGGAAGGCTGTCGGATATTTTGCTTGCTAGAGCGCGGCTTGGTTGCTCGGTGTAGACGATTTCCATGGCCAGGCCATGGGAGTCGAGTGGTGGTTTGTCGGGTAGGCTTAGGAGTTGGTCGTCGGTGGTGCAGCCGGTGATTAGGGCGACTAGTGCATCTATGATGTCGTCGCGCGCGACTGCGGAGCGTCTGTGTTTATCGAGTGGCTTTTGCACCAGATCTTGGGCGTTGGGTAAAAGCTTTTGCAGTAGCTCTAGGCGTTCGTTGTAGCCCGCGCGTTTTTTCTTGGCGTGCTGCATTGCGACTTTGCCGTTAAGGCCCCAGAAGCACAGCTCTGGGTGCACTTCTCGGACTACTACCGGAGAATTGCGGTTAGTTGCCAGGTATTCGTTGACTTCTTTGATTTTGGGGACGATGGCGAAGGCTTGGCGGCTGAGCATTTTTTCGGTGGCCTCAAAGCTTTTGCTCTTGGCTTCGTCATAGCTGGTAGCGGCGAGCACTGGGAAAGCTGGCGCGGAAAACACCGAAGACGCACGTGGGGAACCCAAGGCGCGGCGCGCCAGCCTATCGCACTCCCTGCCATCACTTCCGCTATCTATTAGCCCGATGGGTATGTCGACAAACACCCGCGAACCCGGCGGTAAGCCCTCTAAAAGACGAGCAAAATCAACAGCGATGCCAGAGCTAATCACCCCACTATCGCTGCGGAAATAAAACCATCCGTCTCGGCAGCCGTCGACGCCTACTACTGTGGGCATTGATGTGTTCCTCATGTTGGTCGATAAAATTTACCTTCAAAAATAGCCTTCGGCAGATCGCAAGATCATGCTCGCGCCGATTGCCCCGAATATTGTGCCCAATACTGCCGCGCTGATTTTCTGAAAGCGCGCGTATAGTTGCCGAACGCCGCCTGTGGAAAAAAGCAGGGCATAGCCTGCGTAAATGACGAAAAGCACGACAGACGGGCCGCCAGCATATTGATATTAATCTGCGCTGCTATGCCTTGTACTTTACTCAGCAAGGCATAGCTTTGCGAGACCATGAGCGCTTGTGCGAGCTAATCACTCAGAGCATGTCAATTTTGCAGCAGCTCCAGCACCAGAGCTACGTCGAGCTTCAGAGTGTCAGCGATAGCTTCGGCGCTGTAGCCTTTTTCTGCCATAGATCTAACGGCTTTTTGTAAGCCAATCTGCTCGCCTTTTTGTAAGCCAATTTGCTCGCCCTCTGCTAGCCCTTCTGCTCGCCCTTCGGCACGTCCCTCTGACCTTTGGGTGCGGGCATTTTCGGCCTCTATTCGGCGGCGCTTTTCTTGATATTCGTAGACGGATAGTTCGTCCTGGCTGAGGCTGTGGTAGCGCGCTATCTCTAGAGCTTGCAGCAGCGGTGGCTCGTCGGCAAAGATATGGGCAAAGTCTTTATCCTCGCCGCCCTTGGAGCCAAGGTACTTCAGGAAAAATATCCATTTATCGACTATGCTTTGGAGTTCGCTTTCGTGCTTGGCAAACTTGGGTAATTCAATGAGGCAGAACTCGAAATCTTGGAAGTATTGCTCGTGGGTTACGGTGTCCAGAATCACATGCCGCGATAGGTAGCCGCTATTACTCATGGTCTTAAAGTTCAAGACGCCAATGAAGTATACCGGCTTGAGCCTAGGGTAATCTACGCCACGCGACAGCTGCTCAACATAGGCTTTGGAGCTGTAATACAGCGCGCCCGTGGCACTTGGTAGGGATTGGCCAGCTCGACTTCGACCACTTGGCGCTCGCCGCTGAGGTCGAGCACCGAGTTGATAAAGCTGATAAGCACTTCCTTATGCTGCTCGTTGCCGAAAATGCGCTTGAAAGCAAAATCTATTTGGGGGCTGATGAATTGCATGGCGCTGTTTTTGTTTGTTAATGGGGCTTTAGGAACCTCTGATTAATTCTACGAGAGTTTTGCATAACTTGAGGCCACGGGCAAAAAGAGCCTTTTTGCAAAGGTCTCAGCCCCTCAATCTTCCAACAGCTCCAGCACCAGGGCGACGTCGAGCTGCAGAGCGTCAGCGATGGTCTCGGCGCTGTAGCCTTTTTCTGCCATAGATCTAGCGGCTTTTTGCATACCGATTTGCTCGCCTTCTACGCGCCCCTCGGCACGTCCTTCTTTTCGTCCTTCCTCTCGTACCTTTTCTTCCTTATCTAACTTGTAGGTGCGGGCAGTCTCGGCGTCGCTGCGGCGGCGCTTTTCTTGATATTCGTAGACGGATAGTTCGTCACGGCTCAGGCTGTGGTAGCGCGCAATTTCCAGAGCTTGCAGCAGCGGTGGCTCGTCGGCAAAGATGCGAGCAAAGTCTTTATCCTCGCCGCCGCGAGAGCCAAGATACTTTAGGAAAAATATCCATTTATCAACTATGCTCGAAAGTTCGCTCTCGTGCTTGGCAAACTTGGGTAATTCGATGAGGCAGAACTCGAAATCACGGAAGTACTGCTCGTGGGTTACGGCATCCAAGATCAGATGCCTTGATAGGTAGCTACTATTGCTATGGGTCTTAAAGTTCAAGACACCAATGAAGTACACTGATTTAAGCTTGGGATAATCTTCGCCGCGCGTCAGCTGCTCGACGTAGGCTTTGGAGCTGTAATACAAAGCGCGCTTGTGGAAAGAATGCTGTTGCTCGACTTGCATCTCGACGATGAATTCGCGCCCAGATTGGCAAGTGGCTTTGATATCAAGAATGGTTTCCTTCAATTGCTCGAGCCGCGGCACTTGGTATGGATCGACTAGCTTGACCTCGACCACTTGGCGCTCGCCGCTAAGGTCGAGCACCGAGTTGATAAAGCTGATAAGCACTTCCTTATGCTGTTCGTTACCAAAAATGCGCTTGAAGGCAAAATCGTTTTGTGGGCTGATGAATTGCATGGCGCTGTTTTAGTTTGTTAATGGGCTTTAGGAACCTCTGATTACTTCTACGAGAGCTTTGCATAACTTGAGACCGCGGGCAAGAAGAGCGTGTTTTGTTCTTAAGCTTTTCCAGCAAAGCACAGTTTATTCAATAGTAAATGAGCATTTGCCAATACGCGGCAATGCTGGAGCAATATGATTTGGAGAGCCGCAGGGTTTGCCCAAGCTGGTCGAGTTGAGATTTGAGCTCAGGGCGCACGCGGATGGTTAAGACTTCGCTGCTCATGAGAAACTCCTCAATTAACTATGTATGCGAGTGTATACAGTGTAGTTGTTGTGTTGGTAGTGCAACACTTAGTCTGCTGTGTTTATCTATAGTCCTAATACCTAAGACACGCCGCCAAATGGTACGCCCGATAGTTCGGCGATGTCTTTTTTCCAGGTGGTGAGGTCGCTGAGGGTGAATTGGTTGAGGGCTCGGTGGCCGCAGGCGCGGGCGAGGATTTGCATGAGTTCGGTGGAGGCCTGGAGGAAGCGGCCGAGGCCTTGGGCGGCGCTGTCGACTTTGAGTCTTTTGCGTAGTTCCGGGTCTTGGGTGGCGATGCCGACTGGGCAGGTGTTGGTGTTGCAGGCGCGCATTCCCAAACAGCCGATGGCTTGCATGGCAGCATTGGAGAGCGCTATGGCGTCGGCACCTAGAGCGAGGGCTTTGGCGAAGTCGGCGGGTTGGCGCAGGCCGCCGGTGATGACGAGGGTGATGTCTTGACGCCCCGAGCTATCCAAGTGTCTGCGGGCGCGCGCCAGGGCGGGGATGGTGGGGACGGAGATGTTATCGCGGAAGATCAAGGGCGCGGCGCCAGTGCCGCCGCCGCGACCATCGAGGACGATGTAATCGACGCCGACTTCCAGGGCTGCGTCTATGTCGGCTTCGATGTGTTGCGCCGAGAGCTTGAAGCCGATGGGGATACCGCCAGTGGCAGCGCGGACTTCTTCGGCGCATTTTTTGAAGTCGCTGAGTCCCCAGTGCGGGAAGGTGGCGGGTGAGACGGCGGCGTCGCCAGGATTGAGGCCGCGCACGGCGGCGATTTTCTCGGTGACTTTATTGCCGGGCAAATGGCCGCCGGTGCCGGTTTTGGCGGCTTGGCCGCCTTTGAAGTGAAAGGCCTGGCAGCGCTGGACTTTATCTATGGAATAGCCGAATTGCGCCGAGGCTAATTCGTAAAAATAGCGCGAGTTGGCGGCTTGCTCTTCGGGCAGCATTCCGCCTTCGCCGCTGCAAATGCCAGTGCCGGCGATTTCGGCGCCTTGGGCGAGCGCGGTTTTGGCTTCTTCGGATAAGGCGCCGTAGCTCATATCCGATACGAATAGGGGTATGTCTAAGACTAATGGTTTCTCAGCGTTGGGGCCGATTACGGTTTGGGTGTCGACTGCTTCGTCGTCGAGTAGTGGCTTTTTGGCTAGCTGGGCGGTGATGAATTGGATGTCGTCCCAACTGGGCAGGTCTTTACGCGGGACGCCCATCGCGTCCATGGGGCCGTGGTGACCGTATTTCGATAAGCCGTTGCGTGCCAGTTCCTGGATAAGCTCAACATAAGGCTCTATGGGTTCGCTGGCGGGCGCGGCTCGCTGCGCGATCGGCTGCGCGGCGGCGCCGTTGGCTTTGAGGTTTTTGTGCGTGCCGTCGCAATAGGGTCTTTTGCCGGATTGCTGGCAGCCGCAAGCGTAGATGGTTTTATCGGCGTCAAAGCTGACGACTTGCGGGGTGATGTTGGTAGTTTTATGCGAGCCATCGCAGAAGGGGCCATTGTTGGACAGGCCGCACATGCAGAAGGCTTTGGTCTCGTTCGCCTTTACTTCTATGGCGAAGGGTTTGTTTTGCCAGCCGGACATAGCTTGAGCGCTCAAGCCGCGCCGACTTGGGCTTCTTCCAAGTTCGCCAGTTCTTCTTCGGTGAATAGGCGCGAGACGGTTAGGAAGCGCAGGCCCAGCGGGATTTCCAGCGAGAAGCTCGAACCTCGGCCTTCGGTAACGTCGATGGTTATGTGCATGTTGCGGAAGTAGGTGAATTGGTCGGAGGCGATGTAAAAGGGTACGTCGGCGACGGTGCCGAGAAAGACGTCGCGGCTGCCGATGAGGAAGTCTGATTTTGCCAGGCACATGGGCGAGGAGCCGTCGCAACAGCCGCCGCTCTGGTGGAAGACGAGCTCGCCGTGCTGCTCTTGAATGCCCTGCAAGACTTCGGTGGCCTTGGGCGTTATTGATACTCTGGAGGTTTTCATGGGGCGGGTATGGTGGTGGTCTTGCTTTGGCTGGGTGCCAAAGCAAGACCTGTAGTGGTTTCTAGAAAAAGCCCAGTGCCTTCTTGTCGTAAGACATGAGCATGTTCTTGGTGTGGCGGTAGTGATCGAGCATCATTTTGTGGGTCTCGCGACCGATGCCGGATTTCTTGTAACCACCGAAGGAGGCGTGCGCTGGGTAGGCGTGGTAGCAGTTGCACCAGATGCGTCCAGCCTGGATGGTGCGCGCCGAGTTCTGCATTTGGTGCAGGTCGCGCGTCCATACGCCAGCGCCGAGGCCGTACAAGGTATCGTTGGCGATGCTTAGGGCTTCGGCTTCGTCCTTAAAGGTGGTAACGCTCACGACTGGGCCGAAGATCTCTTCCTGGAAAATGCGCATGGCGTTGTTGCCTTTGAAGATGGTTGGTTGAACGTAGAAGCCGTTGGGGTAGGCGCTGTTTTTGTACGCTGCGCCACCGGTCAGGACTTCGGCGCCTTCTTGCTTGCCAATGTCGATGTAGTTGAGGATCTTTTGGTATTGATCGTTGGAGACCTGCGCGCCCATCATGACGCTGGGGTCGAGCGGGTCGCCCATCTTGATGGCTTCGGTGCGCTTGATGCAACGCGCGATGAACTCATCATAGATGTTCTCCTGGATGAGCGCGCGCGATGGGCAGGTGCAAACTTCGCCTTGGTTGAGCGCGAACATAACGAAGCCCTCAACGCACTTATCGAGGAAGTCGTCGTCTTGCGCCATGATGCTCTCGTAGAAAACATTGGGCGATTTGCCGCCGAGCTCTAGGCTGGCTGGGGTGATGTGCTCGGAAGCGTATTGCAAGATCAGGCGGCCAGTGGTGGTTTCACCAGTGAAGGCGATTTTCTTGATATCGGGGCTGGATGCCAAGGGTTTGCCAGCTTCGGGGCCAAAGCCGTTGACGATGTTGACCACGCCAGCGGGGATTAAATCCTCGATCAGCTGCATCAGCACCATGATCGACACTGGCGTTTGCTCGGCGGGTTTGAGCACGACGCAGTTGCCAGCGGCCAAGGCGGGAGCGAGCTTCCAAGTCGCCATCAGCAGCGGGAAGTTCCAGGGGATTATTTGCCCAACGACGCCGAGCGGCTCGTGCACTTCCATCGATACCGTGCCCGCGTCCAGATCACTAACGTCGCCAGCTTCGCCACGAATGACGCCGCCGAAGTAGCGGAAGTGGTCGACCACTAGCGGCAAGTCGGCGTTCAGGGTTTCGCGCACGGCTTTACCATTCTCCCAGCACTCTATGACCGCGAGCTTTTCCAGATTGGCCTCGATACGGTCGGCGATTTTGAGCAGCATATTGCTGCGCTCGGTTACCGATGAATGCTGCCAAGTTTCAAAGGCTTTCCAGCCAGCGGCGATGGCGTTGTCGATATCTTTGCCGTCGGAGCGCGCCACTTGCGCGATCACGCCGCCATCTACCGAGCTGATATCATCGAAGTATTTACCAGCGACCGGGGCAGTCCACTTGCCGCCGATGTAGTTTTCGTATTTTTTATCGAATGTAGGTTTGCTGTACATTGCAATCTCCTTTGTAGTTATTGTTGCCACAACCGGATTGACGCTGCGGCGCCTGGTGATTTTTATTCTTATCAACAAGATAAGAACTCAATCATAGCACAGGCTGGCGGCGTGTGGTTGATTAATCAGCGTATTGGTTATTGCTGCTACGCTGAGCCTAAGGTGGATTTATAGGTCTACTGTTAAGGGCGATGAGTTGTTTGCGTGTAGCGCCTACGTAGCCAAAAAGTCATCAGTCTCTACCCCAGCCTGTTTGAGTATAGCCCGCAAAGTGCCCTCGGGCATATCTCCAGAGTGCTTGGGGATGGTGATGTATTTGCCAGTAAGCGAGTTAAACCAGATTTCGTGAGAACCAGTGGCCTGGCGATAGAATTGAAAGCCTAATTTTTTGAGTTTAGTTGTAATTATTCGGTAACTGAAATCCAGACAATCTGCCCATCAAACTGGTAATACCAATGGGTATTCAAGGGAGCTGCCAACAGCTCTAAGCTCAATTGGCGGCTGCTCGGTCCGCGCTTCGATTAGTTTATGAGCTACATCACGCGCAATATCGAGCGTCTCAGTGATAGTACTAGCTTGCACCACCAGACCAGGGATATCGTCGCTGGTGGCGAGGTACAAACCCTCTGGCAGCCCAAATCCGCACGTAACTTTGCGGCTTGCGAGCCCTACGTCGATTTTCTGTCAAAGAGGCACATAAACGGAGCGGCGAACGACGTCTAGCTCTCCTTGGTAGCTAACGTTGAGACAATTACGGC
Source organism: Gammaproteobacteria bacterium (assembly GCA_965229495.1). Taxonomy (GTDB): domain Bacteria; phylum Pseudomonadota; class Gammaproteobacteria; order CBDBNL01. The sequence continues at coordinate 949,833 of OZ245880.1, read as the reverse complement.
TGATTTGGCGTTATTTTGCCTCTACTGATGCCAGAATCACCTCAAGAGAAGCAGCATGGACGGTGAAGTGGCTACGCCACTGTGATTGTGATTTGGCTGGGCGATGTAGTTGAAGATAGTGATTCAGCTAGTTCTGATTATTTCTGGAGGTGGGAGTGCTGCTTGAAATATTGCTAATAACTGTTCGATGATGTCATAGCCCGCTATGGCAATATTGAATTGAAGTTGACGTCCAGTGCGAACAACTTTGCCCGCAATATGATAGATGCACCAGCGCGCCCGCTTGGCTCGATAGTTATGCAGAATGGTTGGCGCCAAGGCTCGCATGAGAACAAACAGGTTATAGGCAAGAATGCATATAAAAAAGTACAAGCTATTCGCTTGGTGGTCGCTACAGGGTAAGTCCTCAGCGCCGAAATCGCACTTCAATTCTTTGATTCTATTTTCGCTGCATTCACCACGTTGGTTATACCAATCTATAATCTCAAGGTCTGTCTTTGCATCCATATTGGTGGCAATACAGCGGTAAATGTAGTGTTGGTTTTGATATTCATCGCCAGCTCCAATCTCATTGGTAGCATCCTCTAAATCAATTTCTAACTGTCCAGTTTTTGCTTGGCGCTGAATTACTAGGCAGAAAGACTTCTCATAATCACGTATGCAATGTACCGTGCGGCACGTTGATTGCCCAGTCGCTTTTCCGCTATTGTCCAATATTGGCTGCCAATCAGCATCAGCCATCTGGCTGATTATATCTCTGATATTTTTTGATATTTTTGCCCGAATGGCGTATTGCATATTATGTTGATCGCAGTGTTTGATGACGCTCTGCTGGTAGCTGGCGGCGTCCGCACGCAGCGCCTTGAATGCAAATCCTTTGGGTAGCGACTGTACGCAGTGCTGAATAAACGCCAGATTGTCTTTGCTTGGTGGAACATTGCCTTGGCGAAAATCATACGTGATCACTTGTCCGGTCTCAGCAATGTGTCCGAGCATAGGCATATAGCCTTTATTGCCTTTGTATGTCCACAAGGCCGTACTCTTGTGTGCTATCACTTCAGTAGCATCAATATCCAGCGTTAAAGATTTGCAGTTGCCCAGTGTAGCTCGGAGCAAATGCTGATTAACAGCTTGCTGGGCTTTGGCAACACCCTGTTCTTTACTCATCCGGTGTAGCCAAGCACCGACAGCTCTGCTACTTGGAAAACAAGGGATGTCCAACAAGCTCACTAATGCTGCATCGTTGCGCAAGATGCGCATATCATCCAGTCTAGTGCCACCACTGTGTAGCAATAAGATTATGCTCTGTAGGTATGTCGACGCTGGGAATCCGCTTTTCCGCTTAGGAGCTTGAAAGTTTTGATCTACGCAACGCGCAAAATCCAATGATTGCATTAATTGCAATGGAGCTAGTAAGCCAGATTGCGATGTGATAGCTTCTTTGCTAAGCTTGAGCTTATGAGGTAGAATATTCATCGGTCTTGGTTGGGATAGTTGCACCCTCTGGGTGATCGCAAATTTATTATAAACTATTGTCCAACCAAGACTTTTTTGTGAGTTTAAAAAATACGTGCGGATTTAGGGGCAGTTTTTCGATATGTAAGTTGACAATTCGCTCCATTGCTTGGCTTCAGAGTAGTTCGTTGGCTAATTATTCTAATCCGCATGATAATCGGACATGAGTTTTGGTGTGGCTCGACGGCGCTGTCGACCAAAGCACAACATGATACCGCATCACTAATAAAACGAATACTTTGACAAGATGAACGTGCTGTTGTTGGCTTTGTGCGCTGGGGTGGTGGCTGGGCACGTTGCCTGGCTGGGAGCGGTGGCGCTGCTGGGGCTGGCGGCGCTGCAGGTGGTGGTCCTGGCGGCGCGCTCGGGGTGGCGGGCGAGTTGGCGTTGGTTGCGGCGTTGGCGCTTATGGCGCTGGCGGTTGGCTGGGTGCTTGTTGGTGTACGCGCTGGCTTGGCTTTGGGCGCAGTGGGCGGCGCAAGCTCGTCCCGAGGCGTTGCCCGAGCATCTGGAAAAGCAGGACTTTGTGATTGTCGGCGAGGTTATATCTCTGCCGCAAGCGCGCGAGCGCGGCGTCCATTTCGTGCTGCGTCCGGAGCAGGCGACCACGCTCGAGGGGCAGGGTGTCGAACTCGCCGATGTCGAGCTCAGGTGGTACGACGCCGATTCGACTATTAGCATCGGCGACCGCCTGCGCCTGGAGGCGCGGCTCAATAACTACCGCAATTACGCCAACCCAGGCGCCTTCGACCACGCTGGTTATCGGCTGTCGCAAGGGCTGCAAGCGCGCGGTTATGTGCGCTGTTGCCTAGTGCGCTTGGGCAACGACGCTGGCTGGATCGCGACGCTACGAGCTTACGTCTCTGAACGCATAAGCTCTAACCTGGATTTACGCCACGGCGGTTTGATGCGGGCATTGTTATTGGGCGACCGCAGCGGCATTGACCGCGACGTCAACCGTATCATGCGCAACTTGGGAGTGGCGCATTTGCTGGCGATATCGGGTCTGCACATCGGGCTTATAGCTTTGATGTTCTGGTGGTTGGCGCGTTTGGCTCTAAGACTACCTATGCGCTGGGGCTGGCTGAGTTCGGGCTACGTTCCCGCCCTGATTATCTCGACGCTCGCGGCCGGTAGCTATGCCTTGCTCAGCGGTTGGCAATTACCCGCGCAACGCGCCTTTTTCATGCTCGCGGCTATAGTGCTGCTGCAGATAGTGCGCCAAGGCGCGGCTGGGCTGAGTTCTCTGCTATTAGCGCTAGCGCTGGTTCTGGCTATAGACCCTTGGGCTTGGCAGAGCCCAGGCTTTTGGCTGTCGTTCATGGCAGTGGCGATCTTGATGCTGCAGGCTGGCGGTTGGCAGCGCGCGCATAGCTGGCATCAGCGCTTGTGGCGTGGTTGGCTGCGTCCGCAGCTCTTGATCACCGTCGGCTTGGCGCCTTTCATTCTGCTCTTTTGGAATAAGCTCAGCGTGTGGAGTATTCCGCTGAATTTGCTGCTGATCCCTGTGGTGGGGATGGCGCTTATGCCGTTGCTGCTGGCGGCTTTGCTGACTATCGGGCTGGCTCCGCTCAGCGACGCGCTGTTGCTGGCGAGCGATTGGCTGCTGCGCGGCATGGCGCTGTTGCTGCTGGAGCTCGATAGCCGGCCGCCGCTGTATTTGCTGACGGCGCCGCCGAGCCTTGGGAGCGTTAGCTTGTTGCTGGGCGCGGCTCTGGCGATCTTGTTACCCATCGGCTGGCGGCGTAAATGGCCAGCGCTGTTGACGCTGCTGTTGTTGCTGGCGCCGCAACAACAACAGCGCCCGCCTCTGGGCGCCGCTTGGGTTACTGTGCTCGACAGCGGCCAAGGCTTGGCAGTGGCGATACGCACCGCTGAGCACGATCTGCTTTACGATACTGGCGCCAGCGGTCGAGCGGTGTTGAACTATTTGTACCACCAAGGTCAAGATCGCTTGAGCGAGCTCGTGCTCAGCCATAGCGATTTCGACCACAGTGGCGGCGCGCGCGAACTGTTGCAGCAATTGCCAGTGGGCTTGCTGCGAGCCAATTTTGCTTTGCCGCAACCGACTTGGCAAGACAATCAACTGCTGCCTTGCGAGCGCGGGCAGAGCTTTAGTTACGACGAGGTCGAGTTTACAGTGTTGCACCCCGACGCCGACCGACTGCACGCCAACGAGAACCGTAACTCCTGTGTAGTGCTGATCGACGCTGGCGGTAGCCGTATGCTCTTGGCTGGGGATATAGATAAGTACGTCGAGCGGCGGCTGGTGCTGCAGCAGGCGTCGGAGCTGCGCGCGCAAGTGCTGGTGGCTCCGCACCACGGCAGCAAGTCTTCGTCGTCAAGCGAGTTTATTGAAGTGGTGCAGCCCGAGCACGTGCTGTTCTCCGCCGGCTACAAAAATCACTTCGGTCATCCGCATCCAGAGGTGCGGCAACGTTACCAAAGCTACGGCAGCGCGACTTACCAAAGCGCGGTGCACGGGGCCTTGCGCGTGCGGCTTGGTGAGGGCGCGGTTGTGGTTTCCAGCGTTAGTGAACAATGATAGGTGAGCGTAATTTCTTATTGCGCCGATCGCGGAACGTCGTGTGGTTGCGCGTAGCGGTGTTGGCGCTAGCTCTTGCTGCGATTTACAGCAGCAACGCGGCTTGGTTGCACTGCTTTGGTCTCGACGCTGATCTGTCGCGATTATTGTTGACCGCTCTCTGTTTGGGCTGGGGCGCTTATCAATTGAGGCGCGGCGATAGCACCGAGATCGCGCTCTTGGGCTGTAAGCCGCAGAGCAACCGCCTGCACGCGCGTCTGTCCTCAAACTCTGAACCCCAGGACGTATTTATCGTCAATTCTTGCCTGACCCGCTTGTTTATTTATCTGCATATTCGAGAATTAAGCGGTCGCCGCCACCAACTGCTAATACTGCCAGACAACTTGCCTTCTCGGCAGCAATACCATCAACTGCTAGCGGCGATTGCCAGCATTAGACACGCGCAACGACCAGATTTCTTTTGACTATGACCGGACGCTTCATCTGCTTCGAAGGCATCGACGGCTCGGGTAAATCCTCTTGCCTGGCGCCGATTCGGGATTACTTGACCAGCCGAGGCCTGCAAGTGCGCTGCACCCGAGAACCTGGGGGCACGCCCATAGCCGAGCAAATCCGCGAATTATTGCTGCGCGAGCAATCGGAAGTCATGGACCCGATAGCCGAACTTTTGCTGGTATTCGCCGCGCGCCGCCAGCACTACGTCAACTTTATTCGACCGCAGCTCGACCAGGGCGTTTGGGTAATTTCGGATCGTTTCATCGATTCCAGCTATTGCTATCAAGGATTGCAGAATAGCCGAGTTAGCATCGATTACCTGAGTACGCTCTGCGTCGACGACGCACGACCAGACTTGACTTGCGTCTTTGATTTGCCAGTGGCAGTAGCTTTAACCCGAGCCGACGGCGGCCAGCGCGACCGCTTGGAGGCGACCTACCAGCAGCGGCTAGAGCAAATTCGCTCCGGCTTCGTCGAGCTCGCCACAGCCGCCAGCGAACGCTACTTGGTGCTCGACGCTGAAGCTAGCAGCGCCGCCATCGTCGAACGCATCGAGCAACGGCTGCAACGCCAGTTTGGGCTGTAGATGGATTGAGCAGCTTGGCTGGGGAGTTTTAGTGAGGTGCCTACAAAAAGTAGTTGTGGGGCTCGTTAGCTGTATAGCACCGCACGATTATGAATTGAGAGTTTTGCATAACTTGAGACCGCGTGCAAAAAACGGAGATTTTTGTTCTTAAGCTCAGCAGCAAAGCGCAGTTTATTCAATAGTAAATGAGCATTTGCGAACAACGCTGGGGGCAAAAAGATGCCTTTTTGCAAAGGTCTCGAATTAGCAGGGAGGCTGCCATTACATCAAGCTAGGGAGATTTTAATAGAGCTCAAGCGGCAGATGGCGGGGGAGGGGTGCGTGTGGACTTTTGCTCGGGTTTCGTATTATTTTTGCTGGCTGTGGCGCATGGCGTAGCGTTCGCGGTCGGCGGCGCTTTTGTGCTCGTAGCAGCTTGGGCAGCTGACGCCAGCTTGGTAGTGCTGGTGCTCACGGTCGGCGGCGCTTAGCGGCTGCCGACAGGCGTAGCACAGGCTATGCTTGCCCGCCCGCAGATTGGCATCAACGCTGACGCGCTGGTCAAAGACAAAGCATTCTCCTTGCCACAGGCTTTGCTGCTGCGGTACTTGCTCAATGTAAGCCAGTATGCCGCCGTCGAGTTGGTAGACTTTGTCAAAGCCTCGGTTGAGCATGTAGGCGCTGCTTTTTTCGCAGCGAATGCCGCCAGTGCAGTACATCGCCACCGGGCGCTGCTTGTCTACGCTGAGTTCGTTATCGACGTAGTCGGCGAATTCGGCAAAGTTCTTGAGCTCAGGATCGGTGGCGCCGGCAAACTTACCGAGCTTGACTTCGTAATCATTGCGCACGTCCAAGACCAAGACGTCTTCTTTAGCTAGCAATTCGTTCCAGCGCTCGGGCGGCACGCGCTCGCCCGAGACTACTCTTGGATCGGCGCCCGAATGGCGAAAACTCAAAATTTGCTGTTTGTGTTTTACTCGCCAACGCTTGAAGGGTAGGGCAGTTGCGTAGGAATATTTGCCCGTTATCGCGCCGATGCCGATCTGCGCTTCCAACCAAGCGACGAATTGCTTGATATTGGGCTGCGGGGCGCAGACGGTGGCGTTGATGCCCTCCGTGGCTAACAGCACTGTGCCGTAGAGTCCGAGCTCCAAGCCTTGGGCGTAAATGCGTTCGCGTAAGGCTGCTACTTGCTCTAGCTTGGTAAATTTGTAGAAGCTGACGATGCCGATCACGACTGCTTGGCGGCTTCCTGGGGAGTTAGTAAGCGTAGCGATAAGGCGTGCAGTTCGCCACTTGCGAGCTCGGCGCTGAATATTTTGTAGACCATTTGCTGGCGTTTGACCGGCGACAAGCCCACAAATTGTTCCGACACTACGCGCGCACCAAATTTATTGCCTTCGCCTTCGCTGTAAATCTCTTGGGCATCGGTGAATTGCGCGCGCAAGCGCTGCTCAAGTATTGCTTTATCCATAGATAGCAGGGTAGGGGAGAAATTGGCGGCGTCTGTTCTTGGCTCAGCGCTGAGGCTTGCAGCGCTGATCAACTGCTGCTGGAACGAGTTGATCCCGGCTCTACTCTTTCAAGACCGCTTTGTAGGTGTAGTCTGGTTCCAGGTGCTCTATCTGTACCAAGCGCTTGGAGTTGACGTCCATCCAGAAGCGCGTCCGTAATTGATTTCTCGAGCCGTGCACCGCTTCAAAGACTTTGCAGCGCGCTACAGCGCCATTAGGTAGAGTGATGGTCTGGCGATTTTTTAGCTGTATCGAATAGGGCTTTCTGTAGTTGAGAACTTTGTACTTCCAGATGCTCTTATCCGGATTGCTGGCGAAGTCGCGTTCGAACTGTAAGATTACGTTCAAGCGGTCGAAGCCCGTCTGCCGACCGGAAAATTCCTCGTTTATATTGTCGCCGAAGGGAACGGTCAACCTATAGAAGATAGGCACTAGTTGCGTCGGACCGGCTTCGGAAAATGTGCTGCTTTCGGTGGCAGAGATCCCCCAAACTCTTATCGAATTTCTGAAAGTCCAGCGCCCTGGTCGGTCGCGCTCTGGGCGTAGCTGCTGCGTCATGGTGCCCGAGAGAGCTATGCCCGAATCTACCGATACTTCAAATTCGCGGGTAAATTGCTTGAGCAGAGTAGCTTGTGCTGTGGCGTAGGTTAGCCTCACGCCGCTATCGTCACTAGGGATGTAGATTCCCCGTGGCGCAACAGTAGCTAGCGCCAGCAGTATTGCTATGGGCAGAGTTTTATAGTGTGTATTCATCTTTCGCTGGCAATCTCTAGTGCCAGGTCTTAATTAAGTCTTGCTTGGCACTGTGCTCGCTCGTAGGCAACTAGCCGACCTTAAATGCGGATTTATTCTATACCATTCAATAGTAAACCAAGCCCAGATACATTAGCAATGATAGCACGCGTTACGACATTGCTTGGTATTTATTCACCTCCCGCCGCAAAAATTCCCAACCCCTACCAAATACTCGGGCTTTTAATTTACCCGCACAGAATATATTTATTTTGATTCCAGCCTCAGTTTAGCCAAGCCAAGCTCTGAGCCGACAAGCTCACCGGCAATCTTGTACAAGATTGCCGGTGAGCTTGGTGTGTTGTTGTCGCGTACTACAAGTCTTCCTCGTAGCTTTCTTCGAAGCGCTCCTCGGCTTCTTCTACTGCCTCGGTAATGGCTTCGAATACCTTCTCGCCACCATCGACGTTATCCTTGAACCAATCGTACACTGGCGCTGCAGCTACCTTGAAGGCTTCTTTCTCGCTTGGGCTGGGTACGTATAGGTCACCACCAGTGGCTTTGAACTCGGCATAGGCTTGAATCGATTTCCGTTTCGGCGATGCAAAAGTAGCTTGTTGCAAAGCGTAGAAACCATCAACGACCACTCGGCGCATATCCTTGGGCAAAGCCATGAAAGCATCGTTACCCATCCACCACAGGGCGGCCATGTACGCGTGTCCATCTAAGGTCAGGTATTTCAAGCCGGCTTCGGTGAACTTCATACCCATGATGTCGGTGATGCCGTTTTTCGAACCCTCGACTACGTTGGTCTGGAACGAGGTAAATAGCTCCGGCCAAGGTATAGGCGTCGGCGATGCGCCCAATGCTTTCACCAGCTCTTGCGGCAATTCGGCGACGATCGTGCGGATTTTCAAACCTTCAAGGTCCGATGGTTGGCTAACTCGGCGCTGGGTATTAGCGAAGTTGCGCCAGCCACCAGTGTTGCCGACTGCCATCAGACGAATAAGACCACCAGAGTCGCTCAGCGCCATCTCGCGCAATTCGCGCGTGAATTCGCCATCAAGCGCTAGCACTTCTTCGGCGACGCGGTCGCTATTCATCAAGTAGGGCAGGTCGAATACTTGCACGTAGGGGAATATGCCTGAAGCGCCGCCGGCCGTCGACACGTAGACATCGATAGAGCCATCAGCAATGCCCTGTAAGCACTCGGCGCCTTTGGAGCACAACTGGGTGCCGATAAATAGCTCGACTTCAATAGCGCCGTTGGAAGCGCTCTCGACGTAATCTTTGAAGACGATGAGACCATCGTAGTCTTCGTCGTTTTCGTTGGAATTAGCAGTGGCACGGATTTGGTAATCAGCCGCCGTAGCTATCGAGCCCAGCATCAAGCCGCCAGCCATCATGACCATGAGCAGCAATCTACTTATTGTTTTCATATAGTTCTCCTAAGTTAATGAATAGAGTTTTGTAAGCATTTATACAGGCGCGGCTATTGTACGAAACCGAGCAACCTCGGCACCGTCATCGAGATTGCCGGGAAGTAGGTGATGAGGAAGATCACAAATATCTCCACTGCTAAAAAGGGCAGTATGGCTTTGGAGATGGTTTCTACGCGTTCCCCGGATACCGAGGACGCCACAAATAGCACCAGCCCCATGGGCGGCGTCGCCAAGCCCACAGTCAAGTTGACGCTCATAATAGTAGCGAAATGCACTGGGTGTACTCCCATTTGCAGAAATATTGGCGCCAGTATGGGACCGAGGATGATTATCGCCGGTCCGGCGTCCAAGAACATACCAACCATGAACAGCAGCAGGTTGATCAGGAATAGCAGTACCAGCGGGTTCTCGGATAGGGTCAGGATGAACGCCGCCATGATCTCAGGGGCGTGCGAAAGGCTGACCACAGTCTTGAAGGATACTGCAGCGCCTACCAGCAGTAGCACTACTGCCGAGGTGGTGGCGGATTTGATCAGCACCTCGGGCATATCGGAGAACTTCATCGTCCGCAGGATGAAGACGCTAACCAGCAGGGCGTATGCCACTGCCACCGCCGAGGCTTCCGTGGGAGTGAATATTCCGGCGAGTATGCCGCCTAATATGATCACTGGCGTCAGCAGCGGGAAGAAGGCCTTGAGGCTGGCTTGACCGCGCTGCGACCAGGTCGCTCGAGTCGAGGCCGCCGGCAATTGTCCCTTGCGCGCCATGAAAGTCGTAACCAGCATCAAGCCAACACCGACGAGGATTCCTGGCACTATCCCTGCTGCGAATAGTGCCGCCACGCTTTCGCCCATAACGTAAGCGTAAATTATCATGATGCCCGAAGGCGGGATGATCGGGCCTATCACCGAAGACGCTGCGGTAATGGCAGCGGCGAATTTACGGGTGTAGCCGTTCTTCTCCATCGCCGGAATCATCATCGAACCTATCGCCGAGGTGTCTGCCACTGCCGAGCCCGAGAGCCCGGCAAAGAGCATCGAGCTTAGTACGTTGACGTGCGCCAGGCCACCGCGCAGGTGCCCCATCAGCGCTTGGGAAAATTCGACTATGCGCAAGGTTATGCCGCCGCGGTTCATCATCTCCCCCGCGAGCATAAAGAAGGGGATCGCCATCAGCGGGAAGCTATCCATGCCGTTATAAAGGTTACGGTACAGCAGCGCCATATCGCGCGTGTCGCCATTGAGCCAGAGCAATATCCCAGGCGCCGCCAACAAGCCAAAAAATACTGGCAATCCTATAAACAGGAAGACGAGGAATAGGGGTAGGAACCAAATTAACATTATTATTCTCCTGCAGGTTTATTCGTGCTTGTGGCTTCTTGCCCCTCAGCGCTTGGTGCTTGAGCCTCAGCTAGTTGCTCTTGGGCGCTGGGGTTGATCAACACCAGCAGGTTCTTCAGCACCAGCTCGACGTTCACCGATATCAGCAGCACGATGCCCACGGCTATAGACATATACATCCAAGCCAGCTTCACTTTCACCGCCTCCATGCCGATCAAATGCAGCGGTATCTTCAAGGTCGAGGAGGCGAACAGCCAGCCCGAGTTGACGTGCTTTTGCGAGAGCTGAAAAGCCACTATTAACACTACTAAGGATATCAGCAGCAGCGCCAAGGACAGTATGCGACCTACTTTTTCTGAGAGCAGCACGTTGATGGTGTCGATAGCGACAAAGCCTCCAGCTCGATACGCCGAGGGCGCTATCAGCGCCGTCATCCACAGCATCAGGAAGCGCGCGGCTTCGTCGGGCCAGGGGAGCGCGCTGTTGAGCACGTAGCGAAAAAATACTTGCAGCAGGATAACCACCACCATAAGCCCTATGGCAACGGCGCCAAAACCGCGGCCAATCTTAAGCACGAAAGAATTTACCGTGCTCAATACGTTTACTAAAGTCAGCATACTACCGATATTACCCGCCTCTGTTATTTTTGTCTGGCTCTCTATTCTAACTGCTACAGCGCCGCAAAAGCAAGCAATGTCAGCTAATCCGCATTGCAAGCAACACACGCCCTGCGCCAGCTATCGAGCCTGCGGACATTTGTCGGCAAAATTGCTCGGATGGTTTGACTATGCTAGCGCCATGACTAGAATTCCGCGTCCCAACGGGGCTTTATCGGCGAGAGCAGCGCTCTCGACAATTCGGCGTTTCGGTTTGATTGGGTACGTTTTAATCTGATAGCTCGCAGCAAGGCATATTCCTTGGTGCGGCTTTTTGCGTGCTCAAGCTCTAGCGTCACAAAGCATTGCTTCTTTACCATCTAACTTAGGCTCGCGCTTAAGCAACTTTATATGTCCAGTCAGAAACAGCGAATTCGCATCAAGTTGAAGGCCTTCGATTATCGGCTGATAGATGCCTCCACTCAGGAGATTGTGCGCGCTGCCAAGCGGACTGGAGCGCAAGTTCGCGGCCCGGTGCCGTTGCCGACGCGCAAGGAGCATTTCACTGTGCTAACTTCGCCGCACGTCGACAAAGACGCCCGCGATCAATACGAAATTCGTACCCACAAGCGCGTTCTCGACATCGTTTCCCCCACTGATAAAACGGTCGACGCCCTATCGGGCTTAGACCTGTCTGCGGGCGTAGAAGTAAAAATAACCCTGCACTAACAAAGGAATAGCACTTTACTGGCTTGAGCATGAACATCGGATACATCGGATACAAGCTCGGTATGAGCAGCCTACAGCAGCCCGATAGCCTGCGCAAGCTGCCGGTCACATTATTGCATCTGCCCGCCAATATCGTAACTGCTATCAAATCCGAGCAGCGCGACGGTTACAGCGCTTTGCAAGTTGCCAGCTGCGATGTCGGCGCTGATGCTTTTCCAGTGGCACGCCTGGAGGCTAATGCTGAGGCTTCGGACGCCGAGGCGGAGGGCGCTGATACGAGTGCCGAAGCTTCAGCCAGCGATGCTGAATCGCTCGCTGGTGGCTTCGTGTCCGCGCGCCGCCGTTGGCGTAAGAAAAACCTGGCTAAGCATTTTGCTGCGAGCAATGCCACTAAAGTTATCGACGTTTGCGAGTTTCGGGTCAGCCCCGAAGTCGTAGCCGCCGCCGAAGTCGGTTCTTGTCTTGATATTGAAGCCTTGGAAGCTGGTGCGCTGTTGGACGTGCGCGGTGTTAGTAAAGGTAGAGGTTTCTCTGGCGGTATTCGTCGTTGGGGCTTTGGTCGTCAGCCCGAAAGCCATGGCACTTCGGTGTCGCACCGTTCGCACGGCTCCACCGGTCAGTGTCAGCTCCCGGGTCGGGTTATGAAAGGCAAGAAAATGGCTGGGCAATACGGCGTCGATAACGTTTGCGTGAAGAATTTGCGCGTAGTTAGCGTCGACGTTAAGAATAGGATCGTGGCAGTGAAGGGCGCCGTGCCTGGTGCTCGCGGCGGTCGTTTGATTTTGCAGCCAGCCGCTTGACGCTGGCAAAGAATATGGAAATTAAAATTAACGGCTCTGAGGATAGCTTTCAGCTCGACGAGCAGGTATTTGGCGCCAAGGTCAATTCTGGCTTGGTGCACCAAGTGCTAACGGCGTTCATGGCTGGCAGCCGTCAGGGTAGTAAGGCGCAGAAATCGCGCGCCGATGTGCGCGGTGGCGGTAAGGCGCCTTGGCGGCAAAAGGGCACTGGTCGTGCCCGCGCTGGTTCCAGCCGGAGCCCGATATGGCGCCATGGCGGCGTAACCTTTGCGGCGCGTCCGCGTAGCTACGAGCAAAAGCTCAATAAGAAAATGTACAAAGCGGGTATGCGTTCGATACTTTCGTCTTTGTGCGCGGATGGTCGCTTGCAGGTAGTCGAGAGCTTTAGCATCGATAAATTTAGCACTAAGCAGGCGCTGCAAAAGCTCCAGGATTTGAACGTTAGCCAAGCCTTGTTAGTCGTGAGCGAGTTGGATGAATTCACCTACTACTCGACGCGCAATCTGCCCAATGTCGAGCTGGTGGAAGTCGGCGAAGTCAATCCTTGGCTGCTGCTGCGTTATCCCTCGGTAGTTTGCAGCAAAGACGCCGTAGCTGGCTTGAGTGAGAGGTTTGCCAAATGAGCGAGAATATCTATCGCTTTATCAAGGCTCCAGTGGTGAGCGAGAAAAGCAATATCCTGGGCGAAAAGCACAACCAGTACGTCTTTCTGGTGAGCGACGACGCCAGTAAGCAGCAAATCAAGCGCGCTGTGGAGAGCATATTTTCGGTTAGCGTAACAGCCGTCAACACCTGCCGCAAGAAAACTATCAACAAACGCGATATGCGCGGTCGCCTTCGGAAAGTGCGTGGGCACAAAAAAGCCTACGTTTCTATCGCCTCTGGGCAGGAGATCAACCTTTACTCTGGTCTGTAGTATGTCCATCAAGCGTTCCAAGCCCACCTCTGCCGGTCGCCGTCAGCACGTCCAAGTCGGCAGAGAGAATTTACACAGTGGCGCCCCATACGCGCCCTTGGTGCGCAGCAAGCCCAAGAGCGGCGGACGCAATAACGCTGGCAGAACTACTGTTCGCCATATCGGCGGTGGTCATAAGCAGAAATATCGGCAAGTTGACTTTCGCCGCAACAAAGACGGCATCGACGCCGTCGTCGAGCGCATCGAGTACGATCCTAATCGTTCGGCTCGGCTGGCTCTTTTGAAATACATGGACGGCGAACGCCGTTACATCATCGCGCCGAAAAATCTCGCGGTCGGCGCGCGTTTGCGTTCGGGCAATAAAGACGTCGACATCAAGGTCGGCAATTGCCTGCCGCTCGACGCTTTGCCGCTAGGTAGCATCATCCATTGCATTGAGCTGCGCCCCGGGCGCGGCGCGCAAATCGTCCGCAGCGCTGGCAACAGCGCGCAACTCTTGGCGCGCGAAGGTGGGATGGCGACTTTGAAGCTCGCCTCGGGTGAAAGCCGCAAGGTTTCAGTCGCTTGTCGGGCGACTATTGGCGAAGTCGGTAACAGCGAGCACGGTCTGCGTAAGCTCGGCAAAGCTGGCGCTAAGCGCTGGCTCGGCGTGCGACCGACGGTGCGTGGAGTAGCGATGAATCCCGTCGATCACCCCCACGGCGGCGGCGAAGGCAAGACTTCTGGCGGTCGCCACCCGGTCAGTCCTTGGGGTATGCCCACCAAAGGCTACAAGACACGCCGCAAGAATAAGTCCAGCAACCAATTCATAGTTAAGAAGCGCAAGTAACTCAGGATTATGCCACGTTCATTACACAAGGGTCCCTTCGTAGATTTTTCTCTACTGAAGCAAGTCGAGAAAGCTCGCGCCGCCAATAGCAAAAGACCTATTAAAACCTGGTCGCGGCGCTCTACTATCATCCCCGAAATGGTCGGTTTGCACTTTGCCGTGCACAACGGCAGGGCTCATGTGCCCATGCTGGTCGTGGAAGATATGGTTGGGCACAAATTCGGCGAGTTCGCCTTAACGCGCACTTTCCGCGCGCACGCTGGCGACCGCAAAGGTAGGAAGTAGGCATTATGAAAGGCAGAATTAGCGCCACGCACAACAACGCGCGCATATCGCCCTACAAGGCTCGGCTGGTCGCCGACGCGCTGCGCAACATGAACGCCACTCAAGCGGGCACAGTGCTGAAGTTTTCGCCGTTGAAAGGCGCGCGGCTGTTTCGTAAGCTTTTGCTCAGCGCCATTGCCAACGCCGAGAACAATCTCAATATCAAAGATATTGATACTTACTACATCAGCCTGATAGCAGTCGACGCGGGCAAAAGCATGAAGCGCATCAAGCCGCGGGCGCGCGGACGCGCCGACCGCATCATCAAGCGTAGCAGTCATCTACGCCTGGAGCTCGACCACATTAGCAATCAGCCGATTAGACGCCCAGCGCACACTTAAGATATATCTATGGGACATAAAGTAAATCCAGTAGGCTTTCGCCTCGGAGTAGTACGCGATCATAATTCTCTGTGGTACGCAGAGAAAGACGACTACAAGAAAAATCTCAGCCTTGATTTCAAGCTGCGCTCCGAGCTCGATAAGTTACTGGTGAACGCTTCCATTAGCAAGATCGAGATTAAGCGCTTGGCAGAGAACGCCATCATCCGCGTGCACACTTCGACCCCGGGCATTGTTCTGGGCAAGAAAGGCGGTGATGTCGAGCGCTATTCGCGCATGGCGCGGGAAATTTTGGGTTGCGCGGTGCAGTTCGACATAGTCGAAGTCTCCAAGCCCGAACTCAGCGCCAAACTAGTGGCTGCCAATATTGCCCAGCAATTAGAGCGTCGGGTTATGTTCCGTCGCGCTATGAAAAGGGCAGTGCAAGTGACTATGCGCGCCGGCGCTGAAGGTATGAAAGTTATCGTTAGCGGCAGATTGGGCGGCGCCGAGATCGCTCGCAGCGAGTCCGCGCGCGAGGGTAGGGTGCCTTTGCATACTTTGCGCGCCGATATCGATTACGCGCTCGCCGAAGCCCAGACCACTTACGGCGTTATTGGCGTTAAAGTCTGGATTTTCCGTGGCGTGCAATTGCGCGACCGCAACAAGAAAAACGATAGCCGAGACTAATTCTTTTGTATTGTCATGTTACAGCCCAAGCAAACCAAGTATCGCAAAGTCCAGAAAGGCCGCAATAGAGGCCTCGCGCATCGCGGCTGCAAAGTTAGCTTTGGCGAATACGGCATCAAGGCCACTACTCGGGGGCGCATCAGCGCTCGGCAGATAGAGTCCGGGCGTCGGGTTATCACTCGGCACGTGCGCCGTGGCGGCAAGCTCTGGATACGCATTTTCCCCGATAAGCCGATAACGCAGAAGCCTTTGGAAGTGCGCCAGGGTAAAGGCAAAGGCTCGGTCGAATACTGGGCAGCGCAAATCGAGCCCGGTCGGGTTTTATACGAAGTTTCTGGAATTAGCGAAAGCCTCGCGCAAGAGGTGTTAAAACTCGCGAGCTATAAACTGCCGGTTAAGACCACTTTCGTGAAACGGCAACTTTCCTCTTGATGCGATTATGAAATACAGCGAGTTGAGCGCCAAGGCTCTGCCCGAGCTTGAGGCCTTGTTACTAAGTAAATACAAAGAGCAGTTCTCTTTGCGCTTGAAGCAAAAGACCGACCAGCTCAAAAGCACGCACGAGATCAAGCAAGCGCGCCGCGACATCGCGCGCATTAAAACCGCTATGACAGCAGCGGCGAATTCGCCAGCACCAGTTGCTGCGGATAGTTAATACTAGGATTAGATTTAATCATTATGAACTCTGAGTCAGTCAATCGCGGTCGTAGCTTCTCCGGAGTTGTGGTCAGCGATAAGATGCATAAGACCATAACCGTCTTGGTGAATAGGCGCTACAAGCATCCTTTGTACGGTAAGTACATCACCAGCAGTAAGAAGTACCACGTCCACGACGAAGACGAGCAAGCTCAAGTCGGCGCTACAGTCACCTTTCAAGAGTGCCGCCCTATCTCCAAGAGTAAATCCTGGCGCCTGGTTAAAGTCGATAAGGTAGCGCTATGATCCAGCAACAGAGCCTCCTGCAAGTGGCCGATAACTCCGGTGCGCGCAAAGTTATGTGCATCAAAGTTTTGGGCGGATCCAAGCGTCGCTACGCCCGCGTTGGCGATGTTATTCGCGTGTCCGTGAAAGACGTCATCCCGCGCGGTAAGGTCAATAAAGGTCAAGTATCCTTTGCTGTGGTCGTACGCACCAAAAGCGCCATACGCCGCGAAGACGGCTCGGCGATACGTTTCGACGAAAACGCGGCGGTTCTGCTCAACAATCAGAAGATGCCCGTGGGTACGCGCATATTTGGCCCGGTAACCCGCGAATTGCGCTCCAAAGGCTTTATGCGCATCATATCTCTAGCACCCGAGGTGCTGTAAACCATGAAGCTAAAAAAGAACGACGAGGTCATAGTCATCGCTGGGCGCGATAAAGGTCGCATCGGCACTATCAGCCGCGTTTTCCCCAAAGACAGCAAAGTCTTGGTGACCGGTGTCAATATCAGTATTCGCCATCGGCGCCCAGACCCCAACAAAGGCGACGCTGGTGGGCGCGTCGAGAAAGAGATGCCCTTGGACGCCTCTAACGTCGCCATCTATAACCGCGATAGTTCAAAAGCCGACCGTATCGGTTACCGCCTGCTTGAGGATGGTAGCAAGGTGCGTTTTTATAAATCAACTGGTGCCGTAATTAGCTAAGTCATGTCCATACTAAAGCAACGCTATCGCGAGCATAGTCTGGCCGAATTGCAACAACAGTTCGAGCTCAAGTCGGTTATGCAAGTTCCCCGCATAGTGAAAGTTACTCTGAACATGGGCATCGGCGAAGCTACCCGCGATAAGAATGCTCTGGAAAGCGCTAAGCGCGATATGCGTAGTATCAGCGCGCAACAGCCGGTTAGCACCTTGGCGCGGAAGTCCATAGCTGGTTTTAAGATTCGCGAAGGTTGGCCTATAGGTTGCAAGGTTACTTTGCGCGAGCAGCGCATGTGGGATTTTCTCGATCGCCTGGTGTTCATAGCTATACCTCGAATCAGAGATTTTCGCGGCTTGAACCCCAAATCCTTTGACGGACGCGGTAACTTTTCCATGGGCGTAAACGAGCAGATAATCTTCCCCGAGATCGATTTTGACAAAATCGATCGCGTGCGTGGTCTTGATATCTGCGTTACTACTACTGCTCCCAACGACGCGATGGCGCTGGCTTTGCTGCGGTCGTTGCAATTTCCCTTTAAGGGCTAAGCATGATAGGTACTGTTATTAGCGTGGTCCTTTGGGTGTTAGCCATATATTTGGCTATAGTATTGCTATGGCTGATTGCTAAGCATCTCTACGGTATTGGCAAGTACATTAAGGTTACATCAGACAATTATATTTATGTGCCTAGAGCTACCATTGCAGTTACTCTGGGTAAATTAGCTCAGTTGAGGAAAGGCTCCCGCATTTATATATTGGGCTACGACTTGAGAAATTTTTTTGATCCAACCTATATGCCGCTGTTTAAGTTACTGATGGTTTGGGTTTCGCGCAAACAAGCTCAGATAGTTTACTTTTTGCATAAATATCCGCTGGATGACGAGCAAAGACTTGCCAAATTGCAAGCAAAGCTGAATAAGCCAGTTTTTAATAAATCTTCAGGCGGCTTGCAATTTCGCTTACTGAAAAATAATGCCCGCACTTCAGAATTGATCGCTGCTACTAAAACTAACCATTTCCTTCTAATAGCGCCACCTATAGCACCTGAAGTTAAATCCAGGAAAGACAAATACAGCATCTGGCTTGAATCTGATCACCCTGAGGGTAAGACTTATGCTTTGGGTTGCGAGTATGTCGTTAATGCTAATAAAGATGAGCGATTACCTCATATTAAGAGATACTTCAATCTTATGTTGACAAATTCTAGCGTAATTGCTAATTCTAAGTCAGCATTAGAATCTAAAGCTTTAGCTCTAACCCCACTCTCTACTTGATATACTATTATGCAAGGTTTCGCAGATAAAGAGCTAATTGACATCATAGTCGTGAGTCTAACTTTTTTGGCTCTTTTGTTTAATGCATCTGCTATTTTGGACTATCGCAAGGTGATTAAAGGCATGGATTCGATAAAGTTTAGTGGGTTTGGCATTTGGAATTCTGATATAAAAGAATTGGTAGTGAGCTCTATTAGAAATTTGTATTCCGCTATCCGTTATGGACTCTTTTTGTGCTGCATTCTAGCAACCATCGTAGTTATTCAGAAAACTTTGCCGTTTGTGAATTTTGAGCTGAGTTTGTTAGCTTTTACTAGCTCTGAAATTGAACTTGTTATAGACTTAAGCAGATTCTTGCTGCTGATTTGGCTGGGTTGGCTTTTCTATACTAGCATCGTTATAGCGCAAATTTTGTATTGCAAACGTATAACATTTTTTTAATACATTAATATGGCTAAAAAATGTATGGAAGCGCGCGAGCACAAGCGCGCTCAGTTAGTAGAGCGCTACCGCACCAAGCGCGCGGCTCTGAAAGCTATCATCAATTCGCGCACCGCCGAATTCGACGATAAGTGGCAGGCGCAATTGGAATTGCAAAAATTACCGCGCAACTCCTCAGCTAGTCGTGGGCAACGACGCTGCATTTTGACCGGCAGGCCGCACGGCGTTTATCGCAAATTCGGCTTGGGTCGCAACAAGCTGCGCGAACACGCCATGCTCGGCAATATCCCGGGCTTACGCAAAGCTAGCTGGTGATGTTACAAACTATTTATCTGGTGAGCATTTACCTATGAGTATGCAGGATACCTTGGCTGACTTATTGACGCGCATCCGCAACGGTCAGCAGGCTGGTAAACTCAGTATCAGCGTCCCGAAATCGAAGCTCAAAGAAGCTGTGTTGGGAGTGTTGCAGCGCGAAGGTTATATCGCTGGTTTTAGCTCCAGCGGTGTTGCTGCCGAGGCGACCACAGTGGTCGAATTGAAATACTACCAAGGCGCTCCGGTTATTGAGAGCATTAAGAGAGTTTCGCGCCCAGGCTTGCGCATCTATAAGCATTGCAAGGATTTACCCAAGGTCCGCGATGGTTTTGGTGTCGCTGTAGTATCGACTTCGCGCGGTGTCATCACTGATAGCGAGGCGCGGCAGTTGGGCGTCGGCGGTGAAATCTTGCTGGAGGTGTTTTAATGTCGCGTTTAGCTCGTTATCCTCTGGAGGTGCCTGCGGGTATCAAGGTCGATTGCGATGGCAAGACCTTTAGCGCAGGTAAAGCCAATACCAGCTTAAAGGTTGCCATTCATCCCGAGGTCAAAGTCGAGATCGCCGATAACAAAGTGCAAGTAAGCGCAGCAGAAGCTGGCAATCGCAGCAAAGCCATAGTCGGCACTATTTACGCGCTGATCCGCAATACTTTGGTTGGCATCGCCGATGGTTACGAAAAAAAGCTGCTGCTCCAAGGCGTGGGCTACCGAGCTGCAGTCAAAGGACAGAACATCGAATTGCTGGTCGGCTATTCCAATCCAGTCAATTTTGCTGTCCCCGCTGGAGTGAGCGTGAGTTCGCCTTCGGCGACCGAAATTGTTCTGCAATCCGCTGATAAGCAATTGGTCGGGCAGGTTGCCGCGCAAATCCGCGCTGTCAGGAAGCCCGACCCTTATAAAGGCAAAGGCATACGTTATTCGGACGAGCAGTTGAAGCTCAAAGAAGTTACCAAGAAGAAGTAAGATTTAATCTATGACTAAGAAAGAGTCGCGTTTGCGGCGCGCCCGTAGGACCAGAATGAAAATGCGTTCGCTCAACATTCCGAGGGTGCAGATAGTCCGCTCTTGCCAGCATATCGGAGCGCAGCTGGTTTCCGCGGATGGTTCGCGGGTCATGGCGCAAGCCTCGACTATGGAAAGCGCCCTGCGCGGTCAGCATTCTGGTAACGTAGCTGGTGCCAAAGAAGTCGGCAAACTCTTGGCTGATAGAATTAAGTCTTTGGGCTCCATTGACAAGGTTGGCTTCGACCGCTCGGGTTATAAGTATCACGGTCGGGTTATGGCTTTGGCCGAATCCATGCGCGCTGGCGGCGTCAATTTTTAGCAGGAATAACATATGAACGAACAAAGCTCTTCGTTTCAAGAAAAGCTGATCAAAGTCAATAGAGTATCCAAAGTCATCAAAGGCGGTAGGATCTTTAGCTTCACCGTGCTGACGGTCGTCGGCGATGGTAATGGACGCGTTGGCTTCGGCAAAGGCAAAGCTCGGGAAGTGCCAGTGGCGATCAAGAAAGCTTTGGAATCGGCGCGGCGTAATTTGATAAAAGTAGACTTACACGGCAACACCCTGCAGCACCCGATCACCGCGCGCCATGGTGCTACCAAGATTTACATGCAGCCAGCGGCTCCAGGTACTGGGGTCATCGCCGGTGGCGCTATGCGCGCTGTGCTGGAATTAGTCGGTGTGCAAGACGTACTCGCCAAAACCTACGGCTCGACCACTGCTGCCAACGTCGTCCAAGCTACTTTTATCGGCTTGCAAAACATGCGTTCCCCAGAATATATCGCCGCCAAGCGCGGTATCAGCGCCGACAGAATCAGAGGTTAGATTATGAGTTCTTCGTCGAAAACTGTGCGCGTGCGCTTGATAAAGTCCATTGCCGGGCGTAGCGCTCAGCAGCGGGCTTGCGTGCGTGGCCTCGGCCTGCGGAAGCTGGGCTCGGTGCGCGAATTGTCCGACACCCCCGAGGTGCGCGGCATGATCCGCAAAATTAACTTCATGCTCGAGGTGAGCTAAGACCATGCATTTGAACGATTTATCGCCCACCCCCGGCGCGCGCAAGACCAGCAAACGCGTCGGTCGGGGCATCGGCAGCGGCTTTGGCAAGACCTGCGGTCGAGGCCATAAAGGTCAAAAAGCTCGGGCTGGTGGCAGTGTCCGACCCGGCTTTGAAGGCGGTCAAATGCCGCTGTATCGGCGTTTGCCCAAATTTGGCTTTACTTCGCGCGCCGCTGATAGCCTCACGCTTAAATTGGGCTCTTTGTCGAAGCTCACAGAAGAAGTCATCAATCTGGACTTGTTGCTCGAAAAGCGCATCGCCCGCGCCAAGCACGGCGGCAAAGTCAAGATTGTCTTGGGCGGCGGCGACATCAACCGCGCCATCACTGTGCAGGGTATCGGCGTTAGTGCGTCGGCGCGCGCGGCGATAGAAGCCGCTGGTGGTCAAGTTGTGGCGGCTGAGTCAAGCGCTGCGCCTCTAGCAACTTAAGAATATTAACCCGAGCTGATAATGGCTAAACCCGGCAGAGCACCATCCAAAGAGCAGTCGCTGAGCGAACTCTGGCGTCGCTTGCGCTTCGTGCTGCTCGCCATTGTCGTGTATCGGCTCGGTGCTCATATCCCCACGCCAGGGATCGACTCCAACCAACTGAGTGCTCTCTTTGGTCAAACTCAAGGCACCATACTCAGCCTGTTCAACGCCTTCTCTGGCGGTGCCTTGGAACGCATGAGTATCTTTGCTCTAGGCATCCTGCCTTATATATCAGCGTCGATCATCATGCAGCTATTGGTGGCAGTATTCCCCTATTTGGAGCAATTACGCAAAGAAGGCGAGTCCGGACGTCGGCAAGTAAATCAATACACTCGCTACTTGACCGTGGCGATCTCGCTGGTGCAAGGCATGGGCATATCAGTAGCTTTATCGGCGCAAGGCATAGCGCTCTACGGCGGCCCAGCTTTTTATTTCGTAGCCACTTTGAGCTTCGTAACTGGTTCGGTGTTCTTGATGTGGTTGGGCGAGCAGGTAACCGAGCACGGCATCGGTAACGGCATCTCGGTGCTGATATGCGTGAGCATCATCTCGGCGATACCTTCGATCATCGGCCAATCGGCGGAATTGGCGCGGCAAGGCGAGATCAACATCTTCATCCTGCTGATGATGACGTTCATGGTGTTGGCTTTAGTAGCTTTCATCGTCTTTGTCGAGCGTGGGCAACGGCGTATTCCGCTGCACTACGCCAACAGAACAGCTTCCGGCATTACCCAAAAGCAGAGCTCGCATTTGCCTCTGAAAGTGAACACCGCTGGCGTTATCCCGGCCATATTCGCCTCCAGCCTGTTGCTAGTCCCAGGTTCTATAGGCCAGTGGTTTGGCACTTCGCCGACCATGGGCTGGATGCAGGAGATGGCTTTGCTGTTTGCCCCTGGTACTACCTTGTACTCACTGTTATTCGGCGCTGGGGTCATATTCTTTTGCTTTTTCTATACGGCCCTGGTTTTCAATCCAGACGACGTCGCCAATAACCTCAAGCGTAGTAACGCCTACGTGCCTGGCATCCGACCTGGCGGGCAAACGGCGAACTACATTGAAAAAGTTTTGACTCGGCTGACGCTATTCGGCTCGCTGTACATAGCAGCCGTGGCGCTAGTGCCGCAAAATATATTCACTCAGCTCAACATTCCTTTCTTCTTCGCCGGCACTTCGGCTCTGATAGTGGTGGTGGTAGTTATGGACTTTATGTCCTCGGTGCAATCGCACGTGATGTCTTCGCAGTACAGCTCGGTGTTGAAAAATACTAGTTTGCAACGTTATAGGTAATTATGAAAGTACGTTCATCGGTAAAGAAAATTTGTCGGCACTGCAAGATTATCAATCGGCATGGTCGAGTACGCGTGATATGCAAAGTAAGTCGGCGTCATAATCAACGCCAAGGCTAATCAATCATAAATTAGTGTAAATATTCATGGCTCGTATCGCAGGAGTAAACATCCCAGACCGTAAAAGGTTAGTTATAGCTTTAACTTATATCTATGGCATTGGCGCCACTCGAGCGGCGCAGATCTGCTCTAGCTGTCAGCTCTCCGAGGGCGCTCGGGTCAATACTCTCAGCGAGGATCAGCTCAACAAGTTACGCTCGGAGTTGGCAAATTACACCGTGGAGGGCGACCTGCGCCGCGAAGTCAATATGAGCATCAAGCGTTTGCTCGATTTGGGCTGTTACCGCGGCATTCGCCATCGTAACCGCTTGCCGGTGCGGGGTCAGCGCACCAACACCAACGCACGCACTCGCAAAGGACCAACTCGACCAATAAAACGCTAAACGAGACAGGCAGTAGTTATGGCTAAACAAGACAACAAAGGCGGCTCTCGGGCTCGCAAAGCTAAGAAGCACTTGGTTGAAGGCGTAATCCACGTCCACGCTTCTTTTAATAACACCATCATCACCATAGCCAATCGGCAGGGTGATGTCTTCGCTTGGTCGAGCGCTGGCGCCTCGGGCTTTCGCGGCGCGCGCAAAAGCACGCCCTACGCGGCCCAGGTCGCCGCTGAAAAAGCCATTAAGTCGGCTATTGATATGGGCTTGAAAAATGTCGATATCAACGTCTCGGGTCCCGGACCTGGTCGCGATTCTGCGGTACGCGCGCTGGGCAATATGGACGTCAAGGTTGGCAACATAACCGACGTAACCCCATTACCGCATAATGGCTGTCGGCCGCCGAAAAAGCGTCGCAACTAATTAAATTTAACTTAATAACTAATGGCTAGATACACAGGCCCCACTTGCAAGCTGGCGCGTCGCGAAGGCGTCGAGTTGTTCTTGAAGAGCGGCGTTCGCCCCTTGGATAGCAAATGCAAACTCGATAAGCCGCCGGGTATGCACGGCGACCGCCGCCCCCGCCCCAGCGATTTCGGCACCCAGTTGCGCGAGAAGCAGAAAGTCAAGCGGATGTACGGCGTCTTGGAGCGTCAATTCCGCCGCTACTACAAAGAAGCCTCGAGGCGCAAAGGTTCCACTGGTCACAACTTGTTGCTACTGCTGGAAAAGCGTCTAGACAACGTCGTCTATCGCATGGGCTTGGCTTCCACGCGCAAAGAAGCGCGGCAGATCGTTTGCCACAAGACTATTGAAGTCAACGGGCGCAAGGTCAATATCCCGTCTTACCAGGTTCAAGTTGGCGATCAAATATCAGTCGTCGAGAAGAGCAAGAAGCAGGAACGTATCCAGCGCTCTCTAGAGATTGCCGAGCAACGCAGCATAGTCGATTGGTTGAGCTGCGATAGCGACAAACTCAGCGGTGAGTACAAGCGCGACCCCGAGCGCTCCGACCTCTCGGCGGATATCAATGAGAATCTGATCGTAGAGTTATACTCTAAATAATACCGTTTATCAGTTATTTACCCTAATGAGCAACTTTTTAGACACGCTACTCTACCCCAAAGAAATCCAAGTCGAGAACCTAGCCTCGCTGCCCAACTTATCGAGCGCGCGCGTTACTCTGGCGCCTTTTGAGCGCGGCTTTGGTCATACCTTGGGCAACGCTCTGCGTCGTATCTTGCTATCTTCGATGCCTGGTTGGGCGGTAACCGAAGTCGAGATCGAGGGCGCCAAGCACGAATACGACACCATCGAAGGCGTGCGCGAAGACGTGCAGCAGATATTGGCGCGCTTGAAAAAACTCACGGTCAAGATCGAGGACGCCGACGCGGCGCTATTGCGTCTGAGTTGCACTGGCAGCATGGAAGTGCGCGCCAACGACTTGGAAGCCTCCTCCAACGTTACCATCATCAATCCGGATTTGGTGCTGGCGCACTTGGACGAAAACGCGCGCTTGAACATGACTATCAAAGTTAGCAGCGGGCGCGGTTATGAGACCGTAGAAGACCGCGAGCTCAACGACGATCAACTCGAGCGGGTCGTAGGTCGCATTCGCTTAGACGCTACTTACACTCCAGTACAGCGCGTAATGTACCGAGTCGAGAGCGCTCGGGTCGGCAAACGCACCGATTTGGACAAACTAATCATCGACATCGACACCAACGGCAGCTTGGACGCCGAAGAGGCTATTCGCTTTGGCGCCAGCATCCTACAGATGCAGCTCCGCGAGTTCGTCAATCTAGAGCACAAAATCGAGGAGAAAGAAGTAGCTCCTGCCAAGATCGAGATCGACCCTATCTACTATCGACCCGTAGACGAGCTCGGTCTGACCGTGCGCTCGATAAATTGCCTCAAGGGCGAACGCGTCTACTACTTGGGCGATTTAGTGCAGAAAAACGAGCGCCAATTGCTGCGTACCCCGAACCTGGGCAAAAAATCGCTCACCGAGATTAAAGAAATGCTCAAAGACTTAGGCTTGGTGCTCGGCATGTCGGTCGAGGGTTGGCCGCCTCCGGATTTACCCCAAAAGGCTTGAAAGGCAATCAACTAATTACTTACCAGACTCCCCATGCGTCACTTAAAAAGCGGCAGAAAACTCAACAGGACTTCAGCGCACCGCAAAGCGCTGATGCGTAATCTCGCCAACGCCATCATCACCCAGCGCTCCATCAAGACCACTCTGCCCAAAGCCAAAGAGCTCCGCCCGAATATCGAGAAATTAGTCGCGCTGGCAGTACGCAAAAGCAAGCAATCGGCTTGGATCAACGCCGAGGGCGAAGCACCAAAGCTCAACGCTGAGGGTGTCGCGCTGCGGCGTTTGCTCTTCAATCGTTTGCGTTCTCGGGATAGCGTGCGCCTGTTGTGCGATGAGATTGTCGAGCTCGTCGGCGAGCGCAAAGGCGGTTACACGCGCATCGTCAAGACTGGCTTCCGCACTGGCGACGCCGCGCCGATGGCGATAATCGAATTCGTCGACAAGCCCGAATCTGCCGATTCCAGCGCTACCAAGTCCGATTAAAGATTGATCGGAATAGCGCCGCCTGGGAGCGTGGGCGTCGTGCCCGCCGTGTAAATTAAGCCCGCAGGGCTAGCACATATCCACATACTCCCACCACCCCAGATGCTCGAGCCCATAGCTGCTACCATATTGTTTTGGTGCAGTTTTGTCTTTAGCGCCGGCGCCTTCTGGAGCACGATAATGCAAGTGGCGACGTACACCAGCTTCGCCGCCATCTACAGAAACTACCTGTACTACTTGCTATTCGGCTGGTTGCCGATAATAGCCGTCATTGGCGTGGTCGTTGGCGTACTCGGCGGTTTCAGCCCCGAGCTTATCAATGGCCTGTACTTTGTCGGCGCCGCCGTCATCACCTACATGGCTTGGAAGATAGTACGCGCGCAGCAGGGTAAAGTCGCGCGCTTCGACTTCAATTGGCGCGCCATGGCGCTGCTATCTTGGAGCAACCCCAAAGTCTGGTTAGTCATACCCCCGGGCTTTCTCGCCGCCGACTACAGCTCTAGCCTCTGGCTCAACATCGCCGTCTTCTACGCCTTGGGAGTGCCGCTGTTTATTTTTGGCGTTTACTTCTGGGGCATGATTGGCCGCCAAGGTGCCAGGATTGCCAAAGACAAAGTCAGCTACTTCAACGCCAGCCTCTTACTACTATTCGCCCTCTACTTGCTTTACGAGGGCTGGCATCGGTTGTAAAGACCCATGCAGCGCCAATTTGCACTCGGCAAGGAGACGCCCGTTGCTACGGGCATAAAAAAGGCCCGAAACGTATTCTCACCCATTCCACAACCAACACGTTTCGGGCCGGCTGGTCAACACACACCAATGAGCCACCAGCGCTAGAGTTTTAATTTACTTTTTTATTATTATCAGCCCAAGCGCGCAAACACTTAAGCTGTAGAAAGTATAAAGTTCACCTCCCAGCTAACATCGCATTAGCAGATACTAATATCACATTAAGAGATATATACTGGTTCCAGCCCTATTTCACGCCGCCATCGGCTAATGGCAGCCGTCTTGCTGCCAAGTCCCAAGCCCATCGCATAGTTTGAGAGGTTTACATAATTATCAGACCGCCTGCAAAAAGAGCGATTTTTGTTCCCAGCTAGGCGGCAAAGCGGAGTTTATGAACTATAAATGAGCATTTGCCAACAACGCTGGGGGCGAAAAGAGCCTTTTTGCAAAAGTCACAGTTTATGCTGGAAATGAGGTCTGACGCCGTGCCAAAGGCTAAAATGAACCTTTAGCTTCAAATCATTAGCAGTGCCCATATTCCTAATCATTTTCATAGCCATCCCCCTGCTGGAGATTTTCCTATTCATCCAGGTGGGCGGTGCTATCGGTGCGTGGCTTACGCTATTTTTGGTGGTCGCCACCGCCGTTATCGGTATCAACATGTTGCGTCGCCAAGGTCTGCGAACTTTGCGCAACGCGCAACTACGCATGGCGGAGGACAAATTACCAGCATACGAATTGCTCGAAGGCTTGCTGCTGCTGATCGCCGCTGTGGTCTTGATCACTCCGGGTTTTTTCACCGACGCTGTTGGCTTTGCCCTGCTGATTAGCCGATTTCGTTACTGGCTCATAGTGCAATTTGGCCGAGCTCTTTACAGCCGCTTTCAAGTTTATAACAACCGCAGGGGCGGTGGCGGCTCGGGCTCTGGGCGTCGTCGAGTTACCATTGATGTAGATGCAGATTAGCGTAATCCTGCCCACTTACAAAGAGGCTGAAAACCTACCGTTAATTTGCGGCGAACTAGCGCAGACTTTAGCGGATCGCGAATTCGAGATCCTGGTGATGGACGACCAATCGCCCGACACCACGCCTGCAGTAGTCGAAGAATTGCGCCGTCAAGGGCTACCAGTGTCTTTGCACTCGCGCACTACCAATCGTGGCTTGTCGCCAGCAGTGATCGACGGTCTTGGCCGCGCTCGGGGCGACTACGTCGTGGTTATGGACGCTGATATGTCGCACCCCTCTGCGGCGATCCCGCGCATGATCGACGCGCTCGCCAGCGGCGCTGCCGATTTTTGCCTGGGCTCGCGTTACATTCAAGGTGGCGCGACCACCGACGATTGGGGCTGGCATCGGCGCTTGAATTCTTACGTGGCGACCGTGCTCGCCAGTGGCTTAGCGCCAGTGCGCGACCCGATGTCGGGCTTCTTTGCCTTCCGCCGCGCCGATATGCCGCAATTGCACCGCCTCTCTCCTTTAGGCTATAAGATAGCCCTAGAGTTGTTGGTGAAAGGCGGCTTTGCTCGCATACAAGAAGTGCCAATCAGCTTTCGCAACCGCGCCCGCGGCGAGAGCAAGATGTCGGTACGCGTGCAATTCAATTATTTACGCCATCTGCGCCGACTCTACACCTATCGCTACCCCATACGCTCGGAGCTTATGCAATTTGCCGGCGTCGGCGGCAGCGGCTTTGTCATTGATTTATTATGCTATTTTGCCCTGCAAATGTTGGGGGCGTCGCACCTGAGCGCGCGCGCGCTATCTTTCTGGATGGCGGGGAGCTGGAACTGGTTTTGGAATAGAACTTTGACTTTCTCTGAATACGAGAAAAGTAAACGCCTGCGCCAATGGTTGGCTTTCTTGCTGGTGAGCTGCGTCGGTTTCGCGGTCAATTTTGGCAGCTACGCGCTCCTCACCGACAATATCGATTTCTTCGCGCGCTACAAGGTTTTGGCTCTGGCCCTGGGCGTTGGCATGGGTATGGGCTTTAACTTCATGTTCTCGCGCATTTTTGTCTTCTTCAAGCTCCAAGAGGATAGCTTCGGTAAATGAGCTTTAATTTCATCGCCTCTGGGATGCGTACCTTGGCTATTGAGCAGCAGGCTATCGCCCAGGTGCAGTTGGACGCCAGCTTCGCCAATGCTTGCGAGCTGATATTGAATTGCGCTGGCAAGGTCGTCACCATGGGCGTCGGTAAGTCTGGGCACATAGCGCGCAAAATATCTTCGACTCTAGCGAGCACTGGCACCCAGGCCTTCTTCGTGCACCCAGCCGAGGCCAGCCACGGCGATTTAGGTATGCTGAGCTCAGAGGACGTCGTGCTGCTGTTTTCGCATTCGGGGCGTAGCGCCGAACTATTGGCTTTGTTGCCGTTGCTGAAGCGCATGGGCGTGGGCACGGTGGCGTTCAGCGGCTCGGCTGATTCGCCGCTGGTGACCAGCTCGGATATTCATATCAACGTCGCCGTTGAGAAAGAAGCCTGTCCCTTAGACTTGGCGCCGACTGCGACCACCACCGCAACCCTGGCAGTGGGCGACGCTCTCGCTATCGCCCTGCTGGAGGCTCGGGGCTTCAACCGCGACGATTTCGCCTTCTCGCACCCTGGCGGTAGCTTGGGGCGGCGTTTGCTGGTAAAACTCAGCGACGTCATGCACTCGGGCGCGGAGCTGCCGCGAGTATCAGCAGATGCTGAGTTGACCGAGGCTTTATTGGAAATGACCGAGAAAGGCTTGGGCACGGTGTGCGTGTTGGACGATGGCAAGCGCTTGCAGGGTATATTTACCGATGGCGACCTGCGTCGCACCATCGACTCTGGCCACGATCTGCAAAGCACCAAAATATCGCAAGTTATGACCAGCAACCCGCACACCATGCTCGCCAGTGCGCTCGCTGCCGAGGCGGCAACGCTCATGGAGACCAAGAAGATCAACGCCGTGGTCGCACTCGACGACGATGGTTGCGTCGTCGGCGTTGCTAATATGCATGATTTGTTGCGCGCGCAAATCGTATGATGAGAGACCTATGCAAAAAGGCTCTTTTTGCCCCCAGCATTGCTGCGTATTGGCAAATGCTCATTTATAGTTCATAAACTCCGCTTTGCCGCCTAGCTGGGAACAAAAAATAGCGATTTTTGCATTCGGTCTCAATTTATACCAAAATCTTGACGAGTCTTTACACCGTGATGATTTCGTATTTTCCAAGTACCCCCCAAATAGCACTATGCCGAAACGAATAACGCGCATGGGAACGCGTCGATTGATAAGTATTGAGATGCTGGTGATGGACGTCGACGGCGTCATGACCGATGGCAAGCTCTATTACTCCGCCGAAGGTCATCTGTTGAAAGCCTTCGATGTTCAAGACGGGCAAGGTTTGAAGAACTTGCGCGCCACCAAAGTACGCACGGCGATAATCAGCGCCAGCAACGCCAGCCTGATAGAAGTGCGGGCGCGCGAGCTCGGTATCAATACCGTGCTGCTCGACCAACGCGATAAGGGCACAGCGATGATCCAATTGCTTGCCGAAAGCGGTTGCAGCCCAGAAAATACGGTCTATATCGGCGACGATATTCCCGACATCGCTGCCATGCGCCAAGTCGGCATCACTGTTACAGTGCCCAATGCCCACGCGCAAGTGTTGGCGACAGCAGAATTTATAACTACCCGCAGCGGCGGCGCTGGCGCTATCCGCCAGCTCTGCGACTTGATTTGCGCCGCCAAACTGAGCCACTAGCATTGACTCCAGCATCGGCAAAAACTCAAGCCAGCGAGCCTGGTCGCGTCGAGCGCAAGCTCAGCTTAGAGCTCGGTGGCGGCGATCAGCTACGCGCGCTTTGCGGCGAGCTCGACGCCAACCTGAAGTTCATCGAGGCTAACTTACAGTTGCAGATCGCCAATAGAGGCGAGCGTTTTGTTGTGGTAGGTGATCAAGAACGACTGGTTGAGCTCGGTTGCCTGATCTTGC
This sequence comes from Gammaproteobacteria bacterium, assembly GCA_965229495.1. Lineage (GTDB taxonomy): Bacteria > Pseudomonadota > Gammaproteobacteria > CBDBNL01. The sequence goes on along the minus strand of OZ245880.1, from coordinate 919,238 downwards.
AGCAACTAGCGGAGCAGGTGCGGCAGGGTCGTGGCGTTAGTCTGGAGAAATTACATTTGCGCATCCGCGAATTGAGCAACGCCAGCGAAGCCTCCTCGGTCGAGCCGATGCAGTTGCACACGCCTCGGGTCAAGGTGGCAGTGCGTAGCGTTAATCAACAGGCTTATCTCAAAGGCGTCAACAGTAATTCGGTGCAATTCGGCGTCGGCCCTGCCGGCACTGGTAAGACCTTCCTGGCAGTGGCAGCGGCAGTCATGGCGCTGCAAGAGGGCGCGGTCGAGCGCATCGTGCTCGTGCGCCCAGCGGTAGAAGCTGGTGAAAAACTGGGCTTCTTACCCGGCGACCTGCACCAGAAAATTAATCCTTACTTGCAGCCTTTGTATGACGCGCTGTACACCATGCTCGGGCGCGCGCAAACCATCAAGCTGCAAGAGCAGGGCGAGATAGAAGTCGCGCCCTTGGCTTATATGCGCGGTCGTACCTTGGCGCGGAGCTTTATCATCCTCGACGAAAGCCAGAACACCACCATCGAGCAAATGAAGATGTTTCTCACCCGTATCGGCTACGGCTCGCGCGCTGTGGTTACTGGCGACGACAGCCAGATAGATCTACCCGGCGCGCAAAAAAGCGGTCTGGTGCACGCCTTGCGCATCCTGCGCTCGACCCCTGGCATCGGCATCACCCGCTTCGCCGTCGCCGACGTCGTCCGCCACAGCATAGTCCAGCGCATCATTGAGGCCTACGATAGGGATGGCAACGGTCGTTGAGGCTTAGTGCGCATGGCGTGGAAATAATCACGGCTTCAATATCTCAGCTACTGGTTTGGCTGGTTTTCGCCTTCCGCGCGATTGTGAAGCGGTTGTTAAAAGAGTTGAGGTTCTTTTTCGTACCAGTCGTACATAACTTGGCATGGTGTTCTACAGTTTTGATTAGCCTGATATAGGTGGTTATTGCGTAGGTGAACATAGCATAGCTATAGCAGGGTACGCTCTAACTCCTTGGCATATTGGAAGTGATGTGTCTTGAGGATATTGGCGATACGTCCGTTGAATCTTTCGACTATACCATTGGTCTGAGGTCTCCGCACCTTGGTCAACCGCAGTTCAATGCGCCTAAGCTCTGGCATAGCTGATCGAACTGATGAGCCTTGTCGTTGAATTCCTTACCTTCTGTATCTTAAATGGAAAACGCTCACTAAAAAGTTTCAAGAACAATCCAGCATAAGCTAGCAGTCTTGGTATCACTAAGCTGCACATAGACCATTCTCGTGGCTCTGTCAATAGTAACGAAGCGGCAGACTGTGCATTCCTGCTCCGCTTCAAGGGCAAGGCAAGCGCTGCGCAAGCTCTGAGCCCTTAACCCCAAGCGTGATATGGTGTGCGGAACCTCATGATAGTGTTACTCATGACCCTCCCCTGGCATCTGCCGCTTAAGTTCTGTAAAATATCTCTAGCTAGCTGTAATGGCAGCCTCTCTGCTAGTTTATAATCGTGCGACGCTATACATATATACTATTAGGAGTTGAGTTAGCATTGTGCACAAAATTTTGATTGTAATATCTATTTTGACTGCAGTTGCTGTGTCGGGTGGTTGCTTTTGGGAAAATATTTGCCCCTCAGATGACCATGATCCGAACTCAGATTGCTACGGTGGACCAGCTCCAGAAGAGCCAATTCCCTATTCTATCTCATTTGAAAATTATTCTACAGACGTAGTTTACCTTGAGGTAACTAACTGTGAAGTTGAAGATGGCAGTCTTAACACTTTAACGCGCGATGAGTGCATTGGGAGAGCAAGTGGTATAAGTAAAATAGATAATAACTCATCCTCTGGAAATGCTTTATCAGACGACTCTAATGGCGTAATTTATGATTCTAATCGAATAAGTTCATTTAGAATTAATATGGTATTTCCCAATCAGCCGCGCAAGGTAATTGTAGGCTGGCCTCAGAAACACTATAATCTAGATCAAGATGATTATTATTCATCAGATGATATAATTGCCTATGGAGTAGCTTATCTAATCGATAATGATGAAGGTATAATAACAAATATAGTTAATGGCACAGATATAAATAAATCCAGATATCAGCAACTAGATTTAGTGGTATCCATCAACCCCTTCAATGAAATTGATATCACTATAAATACAGACACTTCTTATTAAGTAGTCCGTCCTAAAAAGCTCTTAACCATCTGATGCTAAATTTGAATATAAGGCATTGTTAATTGGGTGTAGATTTTCTGTTGATAAGACATTAATAAAATATGTCAAAAACTGATTGGGAACTATATTCAATTAACAATGCCCCGAAAACTTCATCGATCATTCTTTCCCTTTCTAGCCACTTGACTATTTTTGCTGCGAGTATTAGAGTTAGTGTATCTGAAGTATTTTTGGTGAGCGTTGCTCAGGACGAACTAATTAAGTCATGTATCTTTCAAGTACGAACAAAGTACTTTCTCGTTGCTGGTTATAGGAAATTATACTTCAGCCTAGTCTAGGTTTTATGGGGAGGTGCCTTATGTTAGGTTACTCGTGCTGGCGGAATGTTTGGGCGATTTTGTCGAGGACGGCGTTGGTGTATTTGTAGACTTCGTCGTTGCTGCCGAAGGTCTTGCTCAAGGTGATGGCTTCGTTGAGGCAAACGCGGTAGGGTACGTCGAGCCGGTCGATGAGTTCGGCAGCGCCGAGCAATAGTATGCTTTTACAGGTGGGGTCGAGTTTGCTCCATTCGCGATCCAGGTGGGCGACGATGGCCTCTCGGTATTTGTCGTAGTTGAGCTCTATAAGATGGCAAAGCTCCTCTAAGTATTCGACGTCGAGTCTTCTGCTATTGGCGCTGAGTTGGCGCAATCGGACGAGCAGGCTTTCGTTATCGTCCTCGTCGTCGTAGTTGAGCAGCCATTGGTATAGGGCTTGCACCAATAATTTGCGCGCCTTGGCGCGCTGGTGCGTGAGAACGCGGGCGGCGGACATTAGTGCTTGGGAGTGCCTTTATACTCGGCGCGCGAATTGCAGCATCTGCCAAACGGCCTCGGCGGCCTCAAAGCCTTTGTTGCTGCTCTTGAGCTGGGAGGCTTTGCTGGTGCTGGAGTTGTGCATGTAGTCGAGGGCAGCGCGGGCTTCGGCCTGCTGCAGGGTGTCGGCGGTGATGACGCCAAAGCCTATAGGTAGCGCGTGCCTGGTGGCGAGCTCGGTCAAGCCCCAAGCGGCCGCCGAGCATACGTAGTCAAAATGCGGGGTTTCGCCGCGGACGACGGCGCCGAGGGCAATGATGGCGTCGGGCTGAACTGCCGAATTAGCCAGATAAATGCTCGCGGCTTGGGGAAGCTCGAAAGCCCCAGGTATTTTCTCTACGACTATCTCAGGCCTGGGCTCGCTGACTTCGGTGGCGAAAAAGTGTTCCGCGCCTGCCAGCAGATTGTCGGTGATGGCGCTGTTGAATTGGCTTACGAGTACGACGATCTTCATTTTTTAGCGGTCTTACTCCTGGCGCTTTTTTTCTCAGTAATTATCCAACTGCCGCCCTTGTAGCGCGCGCTCCAGCCGGTGAGCTTGCCGTTCTTGCTGGTGGCGACGTAGCACTTTTCGTCTTTGCGCGAGTAACGTACTTCGGCGGGGAAGCCCTTATCGTCCAAGGCTGGCGCCGATAACAGGTAATGGTATTTGGCTTCGAGTTGGTCGCGCACGCCGATGAGCTCGTGCACTGTTACTGGTCGCGTCTCGCGGTTTTTCGGGAATTTGCTCGCTGCCAGGAATAGCCCCGAGGCGCCGTCGCGCAATAGGTAATGGTCGTCGACCTTCTCGCACTTGAGGTCTGGCATCGGTATCGGCGTCATCTTCGGTGGCGCTGGTTGGCCGTTGGCGAGCACCTTGCGGGTGTTGCGGCAATCCTCGGAGGTGCAATCGAAGTATTTGCCGAAGCGACCGCTCTTCATGACCATGCTGGAACCGCATTTGTCGCATTCGATGTGCGGTCGCGCCAGGGCGAAATCGCCGCTTTCCTGCTCGTTGCCGTTGCACTCCGGGTTGCGCGCGCAAATATGCAGCTTGAGTTTGTCGCTGGCGAGGAAGGGGTGCATGGCGGCGCCACAGTTGCCGCAGCGCGGCATACTGCGTAAGTATTCGTCTTCGTCGACGTCCTGGGGTGCTTCGATTGCGGTCAGGTTGGTGGTGTGGCTGCAAGGGTTGCTCTTGTCGCCGTAACCCGAGCAACCGAGGAACAGGCCATTGGCGCTGGAGCGGATCATCAATGGTCGACTGCACAGCGGACACTCGATCTCGGTGGCTGCTGCCTGGATGCGTTGCATCCCGTCTTCGCCTTCGGCTGCGCTTAACTTCTGCTTGAAATCGCGGTAAAAGTCGTTGAGCACTTTGTGCCAATCGCTCTCGCCGTTGGCGATCTTGTCGAGGTTTTCCTCCATCTTGGATGTGAAAGAATAGTCCATCAAGTCGGTGAAGGACTCTTTCAAGCGATTGGTGACGACTTCGCCGATTTTCTGGGCGTGGAAGCGCTTGTCTTCCAAAGCCACATAGCCGCGATCTTGAATGGTGGAGATGATCGCGGCGTAAGTCGAAGGTCGACCGATGCCGCGTTTTTCCAGCTCGCGCACCAAGGACGCCTCCGAATAGCGCGGCGGTGGCTTGGTGAAGTGTTGGCTGGGGTGCCATTGCTGCACTTCGAGCTCAAGCTGCGGCTGGATATCGGGCAGCAATTTATCTTCGCTGTCGGCTGGCGGCAGTAATTTCGTGAAGCCGTCGAAGAGCAACACGCGACCCTTGGCGCGCAGCTCGTAAGCGCCGCACTCGGCTTTCAAGGTGCTATTGAGGTATTCGGCGTTCGCCATCTGCGTCGCCACTGTCTGTTTCCAAATGAGCTGGTAGAGTTTGCGCTCGTCGTTGTCGCGCGTGGGTAGTCTGCTCGGCTCCAGCGTTACGTCCGTGGGGCGGATGGCCTCGTGGGCTTCCTGCGCCGAGGCGCTGCGCTTGCCGAAAACGTTGGCTTTACCTGGGAGGTATTTATTGCCGTACTTCTCGAGTATGAAATCGCGGATAGAGCCGAGGGCGTCTTTGCTGAGGTTAGTCGAGTCGGTGCGCATATAGCTGATGCGGCCAGCTTCGTACAAACGCTGCGCCGCCGACATCGTTCGGCGCACGCCAAAACCCAGGCGCACGCTCGCCGCTTGCTGCAAGGTCGAAGTTATGAACGGCGCTGGCGGCCGCGACTGCACTTTTTTATCTTCACGCCCAGTAAGCATCAACTCGCGCTCTTGTAGCTGTTGTAGCGCTTGCTGTACTTGTTCGTTGCTGTTGGGGCGAAACTCCTTGCCGCCGTGCTTCATCACGCGCATGGTCAGGGTTTCCTCGGAGCCTTTGGGGTGGACGTCGGCGCGTAGCTCCCAATACTCCTCGGGGCGGAAACATTGGATTTCGTTCTCGCGCTCGACTACCAGGCGCACTGCCACCGACTGCACGCGCCCCGCCGATAGCCCCCGAGCCACTTTCGCCCACAGCAGCGGCGACAGCATATAACCGACCACACGGTCGAGAAAACGCCGCGTTTGCTGGGCGTTGACCTTGTCCAAGTCGAGCTGCGTCGGGTTCTCAAAGGCTTGTTGGATCGCGTTCTTGGTTATCTCCGAGAATATGACGCGGTGGTACTTTTTATTCTTGCTGCCGATGACCTCGCGCAAATGCCAGGCAATCGCCTCGCCCTCGCGGTCCAAGTCAGTGGCGAGGTAGATCTGGCTGCATTTGCTGGCCTCGTCGCGCAACTCGCGCACCACCTTCTCCTTGCCGGGCAAGATAGCGTAGTGCACGCCCCAATCGTGCTCGGGGTCGATGCCCATGGAGTTGGCGAGGCGTTCGTACTTGCTATCCTCGGGATAGCTCCAAGAGCCCTTGCTGCCTTTTTGCGGCAAATCGCGGATATGGCCAACGCTCGAGCAGACTTTGTATTGCGAGCCTAAGTATCTGTTTATAGTCGCGGCTTTGGCTGGGGACTCTACTATTACTAAGGATTTAGCCATTGTTAGAAATTAAATTGCGGCTGGTGTTACTGATTTGGGGCTATTAGATTAGCCAGAAAAATATTGAGGCAGTATTTATCTTACCTACAATTGCCGCAGGCGCCCGTAGCTCAGGGGATAGAGCGTTGGTCTCCGGAACCAAAGGCCACAGGTTCGATTCCTGTCGGGCGCGCCAGTTTAAGCGCCAGTTGCCCATGAGCTCACAACTAAACGCAAAAATAAGCCATTTATTTGACGAATCCTTGCCAGTCAAGGCGCTGATTCTAGGCTCTGGCCTTGCAGACATAGCCGAGCAATTCGAGCTAATCGAGAGCATAGCTTACGACGAATTAGCCGATTTTCCTCAACCACGGGTCGGCGGGCATCGCGGCGAGCTTTGGCTGTGTCGTAGCCCGAGTTGCAATTTATTGGTCTTGCGCGGCCGCTCGCATTATTACGAAGCTGGTGATATTGGCGCGATGCGCGGCGTGCTTGCGGCGCTCGACGCGGTCGGTTGCCAGCATCTACTTGTCACCAACGCCGCTGGCTCTTTGCGCCAGGAGCAAGCTCCTGGTAGCTTGATGCTAATCAGCGACCACATCAATTGGTCGGGGCTATCGCCTCTGGTCGGTATCGACAGCGATAAACGCTTTGTCGACATGAGCAATGCTTACGATTTAGAGCACCGAGCCCGGCTCAAGCAAGCGGCGGCAAAGCTGGGGATCGGCTTGGGGGAAGGCGTCTACGCTTTCTTCTTGGGACCACAATTTGAAACACCCGCAGAAATTCGCGCTGTCGGGGTGTTGGGGGCGCAAGCGGTGGGCATGTCGACCGTGCCCGAAGTCATACTCGCGCGCTATTACGGCATTCGCGTCAGCGCGATCTCCGTGCTCACCAACATGGCAGCGGGACTCAGCTTTGAGCAGCTTTCCCAAGCGCACACCATCGCCATGGCAGAGAAAGCCTTTGGCGATTTGCAGTCGCTGCTGAGCACTTATTTGGGTTAGTCTTGCGCTTCAACTTCGACTATAGCTATCTCAGCCTCCCGCCAGAGTTCCACACCGAGCTCGCGCCGACCCCAGTCGCCCAGCCCGAGCTGGTGCTGGTCAACTCCGAATTGGCACACGATTTAGCCCTGGATTTCGCCGCCGACAACGTAGCTAATACCGCAGAGTTATTGAGCGGCAATCGTCTACCCGAAGGCGCTCGACCCTTCGCCCAAGCCTACGCAGGTCATCAATTCGGTCACCTGACCATGCTCGGCGACGGTCGGGCTCTAGTTTTAGGGGAGCAGGTACTCGCCGATGGCTCGCGTTTTGACATCCAACTCAAAGGCTCGGGGCGCACGCCGTACTCGCGCCAGGGCGATGGTCGCGCCGCGCTCGGTCCCATGCTCCGCGAATACCTGGTAAGCGAAGCCATGCACGCGCTCGGCGTGCCGACTACGCGCAGCTTGGCAGTAGTGCAAAGCGGCGAATTGGTTTTTCGCGAGCAGGCTCTGGCTGGCGCCATTTTGACTCGAGTCGCGAGCTCGCACATCCGCATCGGCACTTTCGTCCACGCCGCAGCACTCGCCAAGCCGCAATCGCTCCGCGACCTGCTGAGTTACACGCTCCAGCGCCATTACCCAGATTTGCTGCCCGCCGAAAATCAAGCCCTGGCTCTGCTCAAAGCCGTGGCTGCCAGACAAGCTAGTTTGCTCGCGCACTGGCAGCGCGTCGGCTTCATTCACGGAGTGATGAACACCGACAACGTCGCCCTGTCGGGTGAGACTATCGACTACGGCCCGTGCGCCTTTCTCGATAGCTACGACCCCAAGACCGTTTTCAGCTCCATCGACCGCGACGGCCGCTACTGCTTCGGCAACCAGCCAGCGATAGGACAGTGGAATCTGGCGCGCTTCGCCGAGAGCTTACTGCCCGTGCTCCACGACGACCGCGACCAAGCCTTGGAGCTAGCCCGCGCAGTGGTCAACGACTTCGCCCAGCTCTACCAGGAGCAGTATTTACGCACCATGCGCGCCAAGCTCGGTCTGGCAGAAGCGCAGGCTGACGACGAGCAATTGATCGCCGACCTCCTGAGCTGGATGCACAGCCAGCGCGCCGACTACACCAACAGCTTCTTAGCTTTACTCGACGAGCAATGGCAACCGCCGTACACCAACCCCGACTTCCAGCGCTGGCACAAACGCTGGCGCCGCCGCGCTGGCGCCAACGTCGGCGGTCTCGCCCAAGCCCGAGAAATCATGCAAGCGCATAACCCACGGGTGATCCCAAGAAACCACGCCGTCGAGCAAGCCCTGGAATCAGCGCTGACGGGCAATATACAGGATTTTCACAACCTACTCGCCGCCCTGCGCAGCCCTTACCAAGCGCAGGAGCAGCATCATCTTTACCAGCAGCCGGTCGAGATAGCGAACTACCGCACTTTTTGCGGTACTTAAGAGCCGACAAATTTGCCACGCGCTCGCCATCGCCGCGCGCATTAGCTTGGTACAATCAGCGCCCGCGCCGCAAGGCGCGCGTTTGTTTTATTCCAACATCACCAGGTACTACAACCATGAACAGACTATTTTTGCTAATGCTCGCCCCCCTCGTCCTGCTCGCAGCTTGCTCCTCGTCTCCGGAACGGTCGGGCAGCTCCGCGCTTGCCGATTGCGTTTACCCTGATGGCAGCGACAAAGCCGCCCCAGGCTGGATTTGCGACGAACCCGTTGCTGGCGTCTCGGTCTCGGCAGTAGGCATCGCCGGACCCACCAAAGCCGGCCCCAGCTTTCAAAAAGACACAGCCACCGCCGACGCCCGCGGCAAGCTCGTCGAGCAGTTCCAGGTGCAAGTCGATAAGATGGTCAAAAGCTATCTCGGCACCACTGGCATCGGCGATTCGGAAACCGTCGACAGCGTCTCCCAGAGCGTCTTGAAAACCGTCAGCAGCGACACGCTCTACGGCAGCAAAGTCTTCAAATCGCGCGTTGGTCCCGATGGCAGCATGTACGTCCTGGTCGGCCTTGACGAGAACGCCACTCGCGAAGCCGCTGCCCAAGCCGTCGCCAGCAGCATGAACAACGACAACGCGCTCTGGCAGCAATTCCAAGCCCAGCAAGGCTTCGACGAGCTCAAAGAGTCCATCGCCAACCAACAGGTGCAGTAACTCGCCTCAGCCCAGAGATGATCAACATAGCCCTCATCGGCTGTGGGCGCATCGGTCAGATGCACGCTGCCAACTTGCAGGCGCATCGGCGCGCGCGCTTGCACTCGGTGTTTGACGCCCACTTAGCTTCTGCCGAGCGCGCCGCCCAGTTGCAGGGCACTAGCGTCGCCGCCTCTGCCGAGGCTATCTTTGCCGATGCCTCGGTCGACGCGGTGCTCATCGCCTCGGCTACCGAGACCCACGTCGATTACATAGAGCAGGCAGTAGCGGCGAACAAAGCCATCCTCTGCGAAAAGCCCATCGATCTCAGCCTGGAGCGCGTCAACCGCTGCGCTGCCAACATCGCTGACAGCTCGGTGCCGATCATGCTCGGCTTCAATCGTCGCTTTGACCCTGGGCACCGCGCCGCGCGTCAAGCCCTATTAGACGGCGAGATCGGCGCTTTACGCCAAGTGATCATCACCTCGCGCGACCCAGCGATGGCGCCGCCGGAGTACATCGCCGAGTCTGGCGGTCTGTTCCGCGACATGACCATCCACGATTTTGACCTCGCGCGCTTCATGCTCGGCAGCGAGCCGGTCGAAATCTTTGCTACTGGCGCGCGTCTGGTCGAGCCCGAGCTCATGCACAAGCTCGACGATTACGACAGCGCCATGGTCATCATGCGCGCCGCCGACGGTAGCATCTGCCATATCAACAACTCGCGCAGCGCTGTTTACGGTTACGACCAGCGCGTCGAGCTGCTCGGCGCCAGCGGAATGCTGCAAAGCGCCAACCGCAAAAGCCACGAGCTGCTCAAGTTCGGCGAGCGCGCCACCGAGGTCGCGCAGCCGTACCAGTTCTTCTTTATCGAGCGTTACCAGGAAGCCTACATGGCAGAGCTCGACGCCTTCATCGATTGCGTCGAGCAGGGCACCGAGCCCGAGGTCGGTTTTGAAGACGGTAGGCGGGCGCTAGTGCTCGCCGAGGCGGCGTATCGCTCCCTGGCGAGCGGCAAGATGGTGCCAGTAGAGGAGGAGGGCGCGTAGTGTTGCTTCGAGCCTTGCGCGGTGTTTTAGCGGGCATCGCGGCGGGCTTATTCAGCGCTGGTATTATTTTCATCAGCGGCGCTTGGGCGGTGATCGGCGTCAAATTCCAGGTTGTCCCCGTGCAAGCCTTCGCCATGCATATGCTGTTCAGTTCGCTCAGCGGTCTGCTGTTCAGCCTGTTAGTCGGACGCTTTGTCCGTTCCTGGGTCGGCGCCATCGCTGGCGGCGTGCTCTTCAGTAGCTGCCTGTATTTGCTGGTAGCCTTCACGGTGATGCCGCTGCGCTTCGGCACAACTCCGAGCCTGGGCTGGGATTTCCTGCGCGTGCTCATCGGTCATGGTATCTTTGGCTTGGTCTTGGGCAGCTCCTGGAAAGCGCTAGGTCGCTTCATGGTCGCGAGCAAATGAAGCTGATACTGATAGCTGCTATGACCCGAGATAGAGTCATCGGCGCTAACGGCGCCATGCCTTGGCGCTCAAAGCTCGATTTGCAAAGGTTTCGCCGAATGACCGTAGGCTGGCCGGTGATCATGGGGCGCAAAACCCACGCGAGCATCGGCAAGCTGCTCGATAATCGCGGCAACATCGTCATCTCTCGCAGCATGGAGCGCGACCCTCAAGCGCCGCCCACTCTGCACGTGGTGCGCGATTGGCAGGAAGCCCTGCGCTGGGCGCAGTTCGACGTTTTGGGCTTACCCGAGCCGCGAGCCTTCATCATCGGCGGCGCCAGCATTTATCAGCAAGCCTTGGAGCTGCAGCTAGACCAACTGGAGCTGACGTTCATCGACGGCGATTACGCTGGCGACACCTACTTCCCCGAGCTCGACATGGCGGATTGGCAACTGGTCTCCGAGCAGCGCCACCCCGAAGCCGAGCCACCGCTGCGCTTCTGCTCTTACGAGCGCAGCGCCACAATCACCGACAGCAAACAATGATCGACCCGCAAATACTACGCAAGCAGCCCGAGCTATTGCAGCGCGCGCTCGAATTGCGTGGCCACCAATTCGACTGGGATAAATACCAGGCCTTGGAAGCGCAGCGCAAGCAGTTGCAAGGACGCAGCGAGCAATTGCAAGCTAGCCGCAACCAGGGCGCCAAAGACATCGCCCGCGCTCGTGGACAAAACGACACTGCCGCCTTGGACGCGCTCATGCAGCAAATGGAGGCGTCGAAAGCCGAGAGCGCGCAAGCGCAGCAGCAGTTGGCAGTAGTCAAAGCCGAGCTCGAAAGTCTACTGCTCGACGTCGCTAACATCCCAGCCGCAGACGTTCCCGCTGGCGCCGACGACAGCGCCAATGTGACTTTGCGCTCTTGGGGCGAGCCGCGCAGCTTTGACTTTGATCCTAAGCCCCACGACGAGTTATTCGGCAATAGCCAGTTACTCGACTTCGACTTCGCCAGCTCTCTGGCTGGCAGCCGCTTCGTCAGCTTGCACGGCGCCGTGGCGCGCCTGCACCGCGCCCTGGCGCAATTCATGCTCGATACGCACACCGCCGAGCACGGCTACCGCGAGTGCTACGTGCCCTATATGGTCAAAGCCGACATCCTGCGCGGCACCGGGCAATTGCCGAAATTCGCCGACGATTTGTTCTGCACTCAGGAGCAGCTCTACCTCATACCAACATCTGAGGTGCCGCTGACCAATTTTGCCCGCGCGCGGATTTTTCGCCCCGAGGAATTGCCTGTCAAGCTGGTCGCGCACACCCCCTGCTTTCGCCAGGAAGCCGGCAGTTATGGTCGCGACACCAAGGGTATGTTGCGCCAACACCAATTCGAGAAAGTCGAGCTGGTGCAGATAGTCGAGCCGAGCCAATCCTGGCAGGTGCTGGAGAGCATGGTCGGCCACGCCGAGCGCGTGCTGCAAGCCTTGGGCTTGAGCTACCGAGCAGTGCGGCTCTGCGGCGGCGACTTGGGCTTTGCCAGCGCCACCACCGTCGACCTTGAAGTCTGGCTGCCGTCGCAAGGCTGCTACCGCGAAATATCCTCGATTAGCAATTGCACCGATTTCCAAGCGCGGCGGATGCAAGCGCGCTGGCGCCCCAATGGCAAAGCCAAGCCGGAATTGCTGCACACCCTCAACGGCTCGGGAGTCGCCGTAGGCCGCGCTTTGCTGGCGATCCTGGAGAACTACCAACGCCAGGACGGCGCGGTGGTCGTGCCCGAGGCTTTAAGACCGTACATGGGCGGCGTCGACTTAATAGAGGATTCTCACTAAGCGGGCTCAAACAACAATGAACAACAAAAAAGCGGCGATCCTGCTCATAGGTAATGAAATCCTATCGGGCTCGACGCCGGACGCCAATCTAACTTACCTCGCCAGCGCGCTCGCCGAGCTCGGCATTCGCCTGGTCGAAGTCCGAGTAGTCGAAGACGATTACGACGCCATCATTGAGGCAGTAAACCATCTACGCGCGCGCTACGATTACCTCTTCACCACTGGCGGCATCGGCCCCACCCACGACGACATAACCGCCGAAGCCATCGCCCGCGCCTTTGGTCGGCAGTTGCTTTTAGACCAGCGCGCGCTGGAGCTGATGAACGAGTTTTACCGAGGGCGCGGCCCCATGAATAGCGGGCGCAGGAAAATGGCGATGCTGCCCGAGGGCGCGGAATTGATCCTCAACAACGTCAGCGCCGCCCCGGGCTTTCGCATCGAAAACGTCTTCATCATGGCGGGCGTTCCCAAAATAATGCAGGATATGTTCGCCAACCTGCGGCCGACGCTGGCAAGCTCGGACCCCATAGTCGCGAGCAAGCTATTGGTCTTCTCGGGCGAGAGCAGCATTTCCGAGCAATTAACCGCGCTGCAAGAAGCGACGCCGGAGGTCGCTATCGGCTCCTACCCGAAGCGCAGCGACGAGCTCGGCTTGCACACCGAGCTGGTGTTCCGCTCGCAAGACCAAGCCGCCAACAACGCCGCGCGCGAGCGTTTCGCCACCATCCTCCAGCAAAGCGGAGTTGACTACCGCCTTGTTTAACTTATGGAGCGCCGTTTGGGAGCGCCGCCTGTGGGAGCGCCGACTTGTAGTCGGCATGGAGGCGAGCTCTGCTCGTCTCCCCACCACTCACCTTCAACCCTAGCACCTCAACCACCAAACCATGAGCAAATTCTCCAGCTACCCTGACGCCTCCGGCTACTTCGGCCCTTACGGCGGTCGCTTCGTCGCCGAAACCCTAATGCCGCTCATCCTGGAAGTCGAGCAAGCCTACTCCGAGGCGCGCACCGACCCCGAATTCATGCAGCAGCTAGCTTATTTTTATAAGCACTACGTCGGCCGGCCGTCGCCGCTATTGCGCGTCGATCGGCTCACGCAGCACTTGGGTGGCGCCAAGATCTACTTCAAGCGCGAAGAGCTCAACCACACTGGCGCCCACAAAATCAACAACTGCGTCGGTCAAGCCTTGTTGGCGCAGCGCATGGGCAAAAAGCGCATCATCGCCGAAACCGGCGCTGGTCAGCACGGCGTCGCCACTGCCACCATCTGCGCGCGCCTGGGCATGGAATGCCACGTCTTCATGGGCACCAAAGACATTGAGCGGCAATCGCCCAACGTATTTCGTATGCACCTGTTAGGGGCGCACCTGCACAGCGTCGATTCCGGCAGCGCTACCTTAAAAGACGCCATGAACGAAGCCTTGCGCGATTGGACTGCCAACGTCGACGACAGTTATTACCTGATAGGCACCGTAGCTGGACCGCACCCGTACCCGATGATGGTGCGCGACTTTCAGAAAATCATCGGCGAAGAACTCCGCGAGCAAATGCTCGAAGCCGAAGGTCGCCTGCCCGATAGCATCATCGCTTGCGTCGGCGGCGGCTCCAACGCCATCGGCGTCTTCACCGACTTCCTTGACGAAGACAGCGTCGAGCTCATCGCTGTTGAAGCTGGCGGCATGGGGTTGGCGGGCGACGAGCACGCCGCCTCCATCAACGGCGGTCGCCCGGGCATCTTGCACGGCAACAAAACCTACTTACTGCAAGACGCCGACGGCCAGATCAACGAAGCCTACTCCATCTCTGCCGGCCTGGATTATCCGGGCATCGGCCCCGAGCACGCCTGGTTGCGCGACAGCGGCCGCGTCAGCTACCGGGCCATAACCGACGCCGAAGCCCTGGAAGCCTTCAAACTGTGCGCGCGTCTGGAGGGCATCCTACCCGCGCTCGAACCAGCGCACGCCCTCGCCGAGCTTATGAAAGTCGCGCCGACCATGCCCGCCGACAAAATCATCGCCGTCAACATGTGCGGCCGCGGCGACAAAGACGTCTTCACCGTCGCCCGCGCCCTCGGCGTCGACCTGGGTTCGTAGCCGCCCTGGGACCGCGGGCGTCTCCTGGGATCGCGGGCGTCTCGCCCGCTGTGTAAACAGTGAAGCCATCGGCTTCGGCCTCTGGGCAAATAAGCTCACCACAGCAGCAAACCCCACCAGCGCTCAACGTTAAAGAAAGCCCAATGTCGGCAGGCAGCTCAATCTACGACCACACCGCCCAATAATTAAATAGCGCTAAAATTGTGCCAGGGAAAATTGAGTTTATAGCAATATGCGCAATATTGATGTCATCTATCGCCCTTTCGATAGACATCATGCTTCCTGCCTTAGGCGAGATTGCAGCCGCATTTGAATTAGAGCATGAGAACGATCGTCAATTAGTTATCGTTATGATATTTGTTGGTCTAACTTTTGGCCAACTAATTTTCGGCCCATGCTCTGATTCAACGGGTCGAAAAGCTATGATTATTATTGGCTTGGGTATTTTTTGTCTAGGTTCTATTCTTAGTGTTGTAGCTCAATCTTTTGAAATGCTGCTTATTGCTCGGGCAATACAAGGTTTTGGCGCCGCTGGTCCAAGGATTGTAACGGTGGCTATGATTAGAGACCGATTCAAGGGGCAGCAAATGGCGCAGATATTATCGGTAATAACAGGAATATTTATATTTGTTCCCATATTAGCGCCAAGCCTGGGACAAGTCTTACTTTTTCTTATGCCTTGGCGCGCGCTTTTTGCCGTGCTTACTTTTATTGGACTTTTCGGAGGTAGCTGGCTGGCTTTGCGACAAAGAGAAACATTACAAAATCAAACCCCTTTTTCTTTAAGTTCATATTACAAGTCATTTGCCAGAGTAATAAGTTCTAAAATCTGTATGACATATGCCATTGTCGGCGCTCTTTGTTATGGAGCTCTGATGGGGTACATCAACACATCACAACAACTTTTTCAAGATATGTACGGGCTAGGTGAACAATATGTCATATGGTTTGGAGCGTCAGCTGCGTTCATATCTTTAGCAACCTTCTGTAATGCAAAATTAGTTGGGAAGTATAAAATAGAGTTTTTGTGTTTTTGGGCAATAAGTCTGTTGGTAGTGTGGTCATTGATATTTCTATTCTATTTTAATGCCAGCAGTTATAAGCCCGAAGTGATTACTTGGATGATATTTAACTGTGTTGGTCTCTTTTTCTTAGGGATAGTATTTGGCAATTTTAATGCCATTGCTCTTAGTAAGATGGGTTATATAGCGGGTTTTGCCTCAGCAATAGTGGGCTCAGTAAATTCAGCCTTGAGTCTGATAATAGCATGGATTATTGGCATTAGCTTCAATAGCACAGTGGAGTCTATGGTGCAAGGATATTTCTTGTGCGGTTTGGTTGCACTTCTGTTAATTATCACTTTTGATAAAACAAGACCATGGAAAAATTTTGCCTAACAAAATAGCCTAATTGACATTGACCGTCAAAATGGGCACGTACGGGTCGCCGACTACAGCCTCCCACCCGCTATACACAAACCACCACAGCTTATCCTTCCAACTCAACCACAGGTTTTACAAACCACAGATGACCACAGATAAACACAGATAATTTATCTGTGGTCAACTTCCATCGTCGTGCTTGGTAGTCAGCCTATTCTGCAGCAGCGCGCTTGCCAATAGCTCCGCCAGTTGCGGGCTGCGTTGGTCGTGCAATTGCTGCAAGGCGACTGTTGGCCCGTGCGCCAGGCGATTGCTGAGCAATTGCCCCAAGCGTCGCAGCGCGCTCTCAGCGTCGACACCACCCGCACGCAGCAGTTCCAAAACTTCATCGACGCTCTGCTGGCGCAGCAATTCGACTTGCTCGCGGTAGAGCTTAATGGCGGCGTCGGATTGCTGTTGCCGATTGGCAAAAGCCGCTATTTGTTGCTCGATGATAGCGGTAGCCGCCGCCGCCGCTTGCTTGCGCGCGTTGAGGTGATCGTCGAGTACGTGCTGCAGGTCGTCGGTGGCGTACAAATAAACATCGTCGAGCGCTCTCACCGTCGCTTCTATATCGCGCGGTACCGACAGGTCGACCATGAACATCGGCTTGTGCTTGCGCTTGCGCAGCGCCCGTTCGACGTCCTGCTTGGCGACGATCACCGAGCGGCTGGCAGTGGAGCTCACGACGATGTCGAAACGCTCCAGGTTTGCTTGCAGCTGGTCGAAGGCCATGAGCTGGGCGGCGAACATATCCGCCAATTCCTGCCCACGCTGCTGACTGCGGTTGCAGATGGTCAACTCGCCGACGGCGGCGGCGCGCAGGCATTGCGCTATGCTGTGCGCGTTATCGCCGGCGCCGATGATCAAAGCCCGAGCCTCGTCGAGAGCGCCGAAGAGGCGTTGGGCCAAGCGCACCGCCGCATAAGCCAGCGAGACCGGGTGCTTATCGATACCGGTTTGTTGGCGGATCTTACCAGCGCTCACCAGAGCGTACTCGAAGTAATTAGCCAGCAGCTTGTCGGCGCGGCGCTGCTCGTGCGCTTCGCGATAAGCCTTCTTCAACTGCCCGAGTATCTGGCCTTCGCCGAGGATCATCGAGTCCAGCCCGCAACCCAAAGCCATCAGATGTCGCAGCGCCCCTAGGTCTTTGCGGCTCTTGCTGCATTGCTCTAAGTGCTCGAGCTCTATGGCGCTAATCTTGGCGATGCCGGCGAGGATAGCCGCGCGCGCGTCGTCGCCAGCGCTGTAGTACAGCTCTAAGCGGTTGCAAGTGCTCAGAACAATGCCCGCCGCGATTGGCGCTTGCTCGGTAGTAGCTAGTTGCTCGAGCCAATCTTGACAGCCGCTCAGGCGTTCGCGCTCTGGCAAAGCAAAGCTATGGTGATTGAAGCTCAGCACATAGCAGCTATTAGCAGTGTTCGCCGTCATCAATGGCGCTACCAGTTGCTATGCACTGCGGGTAACTCGGCGCGCATGAAGTCCAGCAAGCGTTCGTTGAGCTCGTCGGAGCTTTTGCCCTCCGCGGCGATGGGCGCGCCGATTTGAAAGTTGATAACTCCTGGGCGCTTGTGCCAGCCCTTACGCCAGCATTCGCCGCTGTTGTGGGCAACCGGCAGTATGCTCGCTTGGCAAGTCTGCGCCAGTAAAGCTGCGGCCTTGTTCCACTTGCCGAGTTCGCCGACCGCGACCCTGGTGCCTTGAGGGAATATCAGGATGCTGGAGCCGGCTTGCAAGCGCTTTTTGCCTTCGCGCAGGATAACTTTGAGCGCGCGTAGCCGCTGCGACCTATCGAGCGCGATAGGCTTGATGAGGAATAGTACCCAGCCGAAAAATGGTATCCACAGCAGCTCTTTTTTCAAAATGGTGCAGGTGGGGTTGACGAGCGTTTGCAGGAGAAAGGTCTCGAAAGCGCTTTGGTGATTGGCAGCGATGACGTAGCTGCTGCCAGCGGCGATGTGCTCGCGACCGCTGATGTTTACGGTAATGCCCAGGCAGAGCTTGACCCAACGCACCAGGAGCCCGGTGTAAAAAGCTACTATGCGCATCCGACCGCTTATGCCGAGCAAGCCGGCGCAACTCAGCGCGCTGATGGTGTAGAGCAGCGCCAGGCCAGCGTAGCCCAGGTAAAAAATCAGCAAGCGGGGAGTGTGCACGGCGATGGGTAGATGGGTGTTGTTAAAGAAGTGGGGGCGTTCAAGGTTGAGGCAGAGGCGTCCTTGGCGTGAGCCGGGCGGCACGGTTTAGCCTGGGCGTTGTCGATCAGCATAGACCGGTTTTGCTCGTCATTGCATAGCTAAAGCTTGACTCTAATTTTACTTGTGCGCCCCTACCAGGCAGCGGCAAATTAGCCGATGCTTGGGAGTGTAGGTTGCTCTGCTAAGGTTCGTGGTTATCCGTGTGGTGCTCGTCGATGCTGGTGGTGGCGGCGGCGAGGGCTTGGGTGAGTATTTGCTGGTCGCCGATGTGGTTGGCGAGTAGGAGGATGAGGCGGGTGTTGATGGCGGCGCTGGTGGTTGGGTCGCGGTCGCTGTGCGCGGCGAGCAGTTGGCTGTAGAAGTCGTCGGGGTGGGTGAGGTTGGCTTGGGTGATTAGTTGGTTCATTGTTATTGGTTAGCGGTGGCGGTGAGTAGGGCGGTGCTTATTGCTGCGCGGTCGAGGGCGCGCCAGCGGGCGCAGATGTGTTGGTCGGGGCGGATGAGGTAGTAGGCTGCTGGCGCAGAGCCGAGGTAGCGCTGCTGGAGGCTGGGCGATTCTTGTAGTTGTAAGCTGTTGACAGTTATGCCGGCGATGCGGTCGAGCTCGAGCTTGGGCGCATCGGCGTTGATGGCTAGCAGGGTGAAGTTGCTGCCAAGGTGGTCGAGTAGCCATTGCTTATCTGCGAGCGCGGCGTCGGGGGCGGCGGCGCCCGGGCGGCTGCAGGCGGGTAGGTGCTGGTGATCGCTGTCTGTGCTGCTGAGCGGTGATTGTTCGTAGGTGGTCGCGGTGGAGAGGCGGCCGGAGTTGACGAGTGGGCGCGCGAAGGCGTGGTGCTCGGCGAGCGCGAGGACGGCGTCGCGCAAGCTGCGGCTGGCGGCTGATTTGGGCGTGATGAAGTCGGTGGAGCGGGTGGAGTGGCGGATGTTTTCTTCTGCGGCTTGGATGCGTTCGTGGTCGTAGCTGTCGAGGAGGGCGGTGGGGGCGAGTTTTTGTAGCACGAGCTTGAGCTTCCAGCAGAGGTTGTCGACGTCCTGGATGCTGCTGTTGGCGCCGCGAGCGCCGAAGGGCGAGACTTGGTGCGCGGCGTCGCCGAGGAAGAAGACATGGTCGTGGCGAAAGCGCTGCATTCGGCTGCAGCGAAAGCTGTAGATGGAGACCCATTCGAGCTCGAATTGGGTGTCGGCGCCGAGCATGGCGCGCAGGCGCGGGAGAACGCGCTCGGGGCGTTGCTCTTGCTCTTTGTCGATGTTGGCGCCGAGCTGGAGGTCGATGCGCCAGATGTTGTCGGGCTGTTTGTGCAGTAGTGCCGATTGGCCGCGGTTGAAGGGCGGGTCGAACCAAAACCAGCGTTCGGTGGGGAAGTCGGCGGTCATTGAGACGTCGGCTATGAGGAAGTTGTCGTTGAAGCTGGTGCCGATGAAGCTGTGTCCGAGGTGCTGGCGGATGAAGGAGTTGGCGCCGTCGCAGGCGAGTAGCCAATCGGTTTCTAAACTGTAGTCGCCTTCCGGGGTTTGTACTTGTAGGCGGACGTAGTCGGGGTGGCTGTCGACGCCGACGATTGCGTTGCGGCCGCGAATTTCTACGGGCTTGCCTTGTTGCTGCAGGCTGCGGAGGTGCTCGACGAGGAAGAGCTCAAGGTAGTATTGCTGCAGGTTGATGAAGGCTGGGCGTTTGTGGTCGGGCTCGGGGAGGAGGTCGAAGCTGTAGATTTGCTTGTCGCGCAAGAAGACTTTGCCTTTGTTCCAGACGACGCCCTTGGCGACGCAGCGCTCGCCGCAACCGAGCCTATCTAAAATTTCCAGGCTGCGCTTGGCGAAGCAGATGGCGCGCGAGCCGTGGCTGACTTTGTCGTTGTTGTCGATAACTACAACTGGGATGGCGGCTTGGGCAAGATCGATGGCGGCGCTGAGGCCGGTGGGGCCAGCGCCCGCGATGATGACTGGGTGGCGCTGCGGGCTGAGACTATCCTGGTCGCGACTGCGTTGGTAGGGGTAGAGCGGCGTGGTGAAGATGGGGTTCATCGTTGGCCCGCTGGGGTCGCTAGCCTTGTAGCTGCTGCCACATGAGCTGATCGCGTTGTGCTGTCCAAATTCGTGGGGTGTCGATGTCCTGGGCTTCGTCGTAGGCGCGGGCGACGTTGAAGGGCAGACAGTGTTCGTAGATGGCGTAGTCGGCGAACTGGGCGTCGCAGGCGGCGCGGCAGGCGGCGAAGGCTTCTTTGAGTGTGCCGCCAGCGAGGGCGACTTGGGCGACGGGCTGGTAGGTG
The DNA here is from genome assembly GCA_965229495.1 of Gammaproteobacteria bacterium. Lineage (GTDB taxonomy): Bacteria > Pseudomonadota > Gammaproteobacteria > CBDBNL01. Next base: position 898,855 of record OZ245880.1, on the reverse strand, counting down.
TTGTGCAGGAAGTCGGCGGTGCTGTCGAGTCCGGCGGCGACTGCGGCGGTGCCGACCAGGGCGGCGCCGCGCCCGGGGGCGATGGCTTGTAGTTGAAAGCGGCGGATGCGCTCGAGGGTGTGCGGCCAGTCGTGGAAGTGGCCGTCGCCGCAATAGCAAGCCGATTTGTACTCGACGATGTCGCCGGTGAACATGCAGTTGGCGTCGGGGACGTAAACGACGATGTCGCCAGCGGTGTGGGCGCGGCCGAGGAACATGAGGTCGACGCGGCGTTTGCCAAGATAGACGCTGAGGCGGTCGTTGAAGGTGGTGGTCGGCCAGGTCAGCCCAGGGATGGATTCGTGGCCTTGAAAGAGGCGCGGGAAGCGCGCGAATTCGGAGTCCCAGTCTTCCTGACCGCGTTCGGCGACCATGCTCCGAGCCTTTTCGGACATGATGACTTGACCGGCGCCGTAAGCCGAGGCGCCGAGTACGCGCACGGCGTGGTAGTGCGTCAAGACTAAGTGGGTGATGGGCTTGTCGGTGATTTTGCGGACTTCGGCGATGACCTTCTCGGCAAGCCGAGGCGTGGCTTGGGCTTCGATTACCATCACGCTGTCGTCGCCGATGATGACGCCGCTGTTGGGGTCGCCCTCGGCGGTGAAGGCCCAGAGGTCGCGGCCGATTTCGGTGAAGCTGATGGTCTTCTCGGCGAGGTCGTTTTGCGAGGCGAATTTTTTGGTCATTGGGGTGGTTTTGGTGGTTTTGTGTTGGTGTCTGTAGCTGGCTTAGTGTTGGGTATGTTAGGTGCAAAGCTCAAGGCTGCCAAGTCGGCCCAGCGGGGTCGTCGGTGGCGATTACTTGATACATAGCAGCCTCACCGCTCATGGAAGGCACGAAGCTGTGGGCGGTGTTCTCGGGGATGCTCATGGTGTCGCCGGCGGCGAGGGTGCCGCTCCAGCCGTCGAGCTCTACTCGCCAGTGGCCTTTTACCGGCATTAATACCGAGGCTTTGGCGTAACTTTGCTTGGTCTCTGAGGCTGAGGCGCGGCTAGTGAAGCGCAGCTCAAAGCCAGGCTTGTCGCGGATGACGCCGCGCTCGCCAATGACGCACACCGGCTGCTTATCAGATATGGCGACCAGGTCCCAATAGCGGCGCACGTAGCCGCCGACCACTGCCATGCTCGAAGGCTCGGCAAAGTCTTGCAGTTGCTCGTCGCTGAGTAGTGGCATGGGCTGCTCGCCTTCGGGTAGTTGCTGCCCGCGCTTGCTGTCGTATAACTTGCCGCGCTCCGAGAGCACCAAGCCATGGTCGCGGGCGTCTTCGATAACTTGCGGCGCCCAGATAACGCCGCCGCCAGCGTCGTCGCCGCCGAGTATCGCCATCAACATACCGTAGTCGGAGCCGATGTTCTCGAAGCCGCGGAACATGCCAGTGGGGATATCGATAATATCGCCCTCTTCGAGAGTTACCTCGCCAGCGGTGCCCCAGCGCCCCCAGAAAAAGCGCCAACGCCCACGCAAAACGAAGAACACCTCGGCGGTGCGGTGGCTATGCAAAGAGTTGCGACAGCGCGGCGGCTGGCCAGCGGCGCCGATGTTGAAGCCGTGGGGTATGGCAATGTGCACGTGTTGATCCGCGCTTTCGGAGACGCCAGCGCCGATGATGGTGAAATTTTCTTTTTGATCGGAGCCTGGGGTGTGGGCATCAATAAATGCCGTTTTGCAAGGCTGCAAGTCGCCGTAGCGCACTATGCGCTGTTGTATCTGCTCTACGTTCATGAGTGTCATCTTTGGAAGATCGATAAAGACCGAGGCTCGTGCTCGGTACTGCTAAAATTGCTACCACTAAAGTTTAACCGACAAATCACCCATGCGCGAAGCCAGCCTAGAGAGAAATACCAACGAAACCGAGATCAAACTCAGCTTGAGCTTGGACGGCAACGGTAGCCACGATATCCGCACCGGAGTGCCCTTTTTTAACCATATGCTCGAGCAGGTCGCCGTGCACGCGCGCCTGAACCTGAATATCAATTGCCGTGGCGATGTCGAGATCGACGCCCACCACAGCGTTGAGGACGTCGGCATCGTCTTCGGCCAAGCCCTGCGTTCGGCTTTGGAAGACAAGCGTGGCATCCAGCGCTACGGCGCGGCTTATATACCACTCGATGAGTCCTTGTCGCGGGTGGTCGTAGACTTATCCGGCCGTAGCAGCCTGTACTTCGCCGCCGACTTCACCGCCGAGCGCGTCGGCGCTTTCGATTCTGAACTGGTGCGCGAGTTCTTTCAAGCCGTGGTCAATCATGGTCAGCTCTGCTTGCACATCGATCAGATTCGCGGCGTCAATTGCCACCACCAAATCGAGAGCATTTTCAAAGCCTTTGCCCACGCGCTCAAGCAGGCGGTCGCGCTCACGCCAGCACCCCAAGACTCCGATAGCAGCAATGAGCTACCGCCGATCGTGCTCTCCACCAAAGGTGTATTGTGATGACTATGAACGCTAGCAACGACGCGCTGGTCGAAGTACAAGATTTGCACTTCAGCCGTGGCGCGCGGCCGATCTTTGACGGAGTAACACTGAAAATTCGTCGCGGTCAGATAACCGCCGTGATGGGTCCCAGTGGCACCGGTAAGACTACCCTGCTCAAGCTCATCGGCGCGCAGCTCAAGCCCGACTCTGGTCGTGTCTATTTCAATGGCGAGGATATGCACCGAGTCGGCCGCACGCGGCTTTTTAACTTGCGCCGCGAAATGGGCTTGCTCTTTCAATCGGGGGCTTTATTCACCGACATGAGCGTTTTCGACAACGTCGCTTTCCCGCTGCGTACGCACACCAAGCTGCCAGAGGACATGATCCGCGATTTAGTCTTGATGAAGCTCGAATGCGTCGGCTTGCGCGCCGCCAGCGAGCTCGAACCGGCGCAGCTCTCTGGCGGCATGGCGCGCCGCGTCGCCCTGGCTCGCGCCATAGCCCTCGACCCCGAACTGATAATGTACGACGAGCCCTTTGCTGGCCAAGACCCGATATCAATGGGCATACTGGTGCAGATGATCGAGAGGCTGAGCGCGGCTTTGCGGCTCACGGCGATTATCGTCTCGCACGACGTCGAAGAAACGCTGCGCATCGCCGACTACGTATATTTGCTCGCCGACGCCAAGCTCATAGCCGAGGGTACGCCTGCGCAGATGCGCGCCCATTCCAGCCCTTGGGTGCAGCAATTTATTCGCGGCGAGGCCGATGGCCCAGTGCGCTTTCATATGGCGAGCATGCATAGCTACAACCAAGAATTAGGACTCGCGCAATGAACTGGCTCGCATCAATCGGCAATATAGCCCTCAACTGGCTGACCGCAGTCGGCCGCGCCGGCATCATGCTGGCGCTATGCACGCTCACATTACCCAAAGCACCCCTGGTCGCCCTGCACCTCTGGTTGCGCCAGGTTTACGCCACTGGCGTGCTGTCATTAGTGATCATCGTTATCTCGGGCGCCTTCATCGGCATGGTGCTTGCATTGCAAAGTTACGCGATACTGGTCAACTTTGGCTCGGAGGACGTAGTCGGGCAATTGGTCGCCTTGACCCTGTTGCGCGAACTCAGCCCAGTAGTAGCCGCCCTACTCTTCGCTGGCCGTGCTGGATCGGCGATCACCGCCGAGATAGGCTTGATGCAAGCCAGCGAGCAAGTCGCGAGTATGGAGATGATGGGCGTCGACCCTTTGCGGCGCATAGTCGCGGTGCGCCTGTGGGCGGGCATCTTCTCGCTGCCTTTGCTCAGCGCCATCTTCTCCACTGTCGGCATCATCGCCGGTGGCTTTGTCGCCGTCGACTGGCTCGGCGTTTATTCGGGCTCCTACTGGGGCGGCATTAGTGCCAACGTCGACTTTATGAACGACGTCGTCAACGGCCTCATCAAAGCCCTGGTCTTTGCACTGCTCGTGAGCTGGGTCGCTGTTTACCAGGGTTTTTATTGCCTGCCGACCTCCGAGGGCATCAGCCGCGCCACCACCCGCACCGTGGTTTATTCCTCCCTGCTCATCCTTGGCTTTGACTTCATCCTGACGGCTTGGATGTTCGGCGATTTTTAGCGGGTGTATCTCTGACTGTTTAGCGATGTCTGAGACGAAGCTCAAAGGCTGGCACCATATGCCCGAGGTGCCGCTACAAGTATCGCCCTTTTTTAGCTGGCCGCTAGAGCCGCTGGCAATGCTGCAGTGGCTTTGGAATTCCTGGCTACTGATCTCGGAGAAACTCATCATCCTGGCGATCGCTTTTGCCAGTTACTACTGGTTGCAGCCGCCTCTAGAGGCGATGCAGAACTGGGAATGGAGCTGGATGCTGGCGCTGTATGCGCGCAATTTTCTGCTCGCCCTGGCTATCGGCGGCGCCTTGCACCTCTGGTTCTACACCTTCTCCGCGCAAGGCTTGCAGTTGAAATACGACCCAAGGCCGCTAGTAGTCGATGGCAAGCAATTTACCCTCGGCGGCCAGATTCGCGACAATATGTTCTGGACGCTGGGGAGCGGGGTGCTCATTTGGACCGCCTACGAGGCCATCCTGCTCTGGGCGCTAGCCAATAGCTACATGCCGCTGCTAACTTGGTCGATTAGCCCATTCTGGTTCGTCGCGCTCTTTCTGCTTATCCCGATCTGGGAGAGCTTTTATTTTTACCTTATTCACCGCACCATACACATTCCTTGGCTGTACAAGCGCGTGCACTACCTGCACCATCGCAATGTCAACGTCGGGCCTTGGTCAGGGATGTCGCAGCATCCTATAGAGCAAATGATCTTCCTGGCTTCGGTTTTTGTCCATCTGCTAATAGGCGCGCACCCAGTGCACATACTCTTCCACTTGCAATATTATTTTCTAACAGCCATGACCACGCACACTGGCTTCCAAGGCTTAGTGGTCAGGAACAAGAATAGGCTGGCGCTCGGCACATTCCACCACCAAATGCACCACCGCTATTTTGAATGCAACTATGGCAGCTTGGAAATTCCTTGGGATAAATGGTTCGGCACTTTCCACGACGGCACTGTCGCCGCCGATAACAAAATGCGCGAACGACGGCGGAGGCTGATGCGCAAGCGTGGGGCTTGAGTGTCGCCCGAACTGTATATTTCTTAACTGCGGGCGTTTGCTGCTGAGTGCAACTTGGCGATCTTGGTTGGGGTGCTTGTGTTATTTAACCACAGATTAACACAGATGAACACGGATTTTGGGGGTGGCTTGGCGGGCGGGCTGTTGCTTGCGCTAAGATCATCTTAAGTTTATCTGTGTGCGTCTGTGGTTTGATAGATGGTGCTGTAGATGAGGCTGGTGGTGGGGAGGCTCGCCTCCTGCCGACTACAAGTCGGCGCTCCACTGTGACTCAACGCCGCGCTTGATGGCTGATTGCATATCCGCCAAGCTTCTAGCTTCTCCTTGGTAGTTCAGGCAACCAGCGACTTCTTCTATGCTAGTGCTTGGGAAGGGTGCCTTTTTTCTGAGCAAAATACCATCTGTAGTTGCAAGCAAGGTCAATTCCTGACCAGTAGCCCAGCTTTGCGCTTGGCGCAACTGTTCGGGGATGATTATTTGACCCTCCTCTGAGAGCCTGACGGTGTTCATGATTGGTTGAGTATGTTTTGGTGTGAACTTGCGATAGTTGTCGTTGCCTACCGTTCGGTGGTTTAGCTAAGCTTGGCTCTTGTCGGGTAAAGCTCAGTGCGCTCAGGCTGCTTGTGTTATTTAACCACAGATTAACACAGATGAACACGGATTTTGGGAGTGACTTGGTGGGGGCGGTCTAATGGATAATTGATAGTTGATAATTGAAAACGACTGAAGCCGTTGAGCTCTGCTGCTGAGATGGGCTTATTTGCCGGAAGGTTGGCCTACGGCGCTTTTTACACGGCGGGCGAGACGCCACGCGCTCCCAGGGCACTGTGCTAGCTGCAAATTGTTGGTTTGGGGCTAAGCCCTGTGGGCGTCTCCTGCCGAGTAGTGCAACTAGGCAATCCAATGAGGTGCCAAGACGAGCTGTCGTGGTGGGGGGCTAGCTAGTTCGTAATGGTACAACGCTATGCTGGTAGATAATTTGAGACCTTTGCAAAAAGGCATCTTTTTGCCCCAGCATTGCTGCGTGTTCGCAAATGCTCATTTACTATTGAATAAACTGCGCTTTGCTGCTGAGCTTAAGAACAAAAATATCCGTTTTTGCATGCGGTCTCAAGTTATGCAAAACTCTCAATTTATAGGTGAGCAGCCTTGCTTAAAACCTCAGCGGCCCACTGATTAATGCTCTGACCCTTAACCTGAGATGCAGTAGCAACGGCGGCGTGAATTGCAGGATCTATGCTTAACATTAAATTACCAGAATAAGGTTTTTGTGGCTGCTCCCCACGTTCTGCACAGACCGCAAGGTAGTGATCAACCGCATCATGGAAATGCACTCTCAACTCGTTAACCGTTGATCCGTGAAAACTAACAATATCCCGAATACCAGCAAGATGGCCTACGAATATGCCATCGTCATCATCGTATTCGATATGTGCAGTATAGCCGTTATAGCTCATGCTGTTCATGGGGTAATACCTGCGTTCGTTAGAAAATTGCGAGCATCTCTCACTCGGTACTTCAGCGCCTCTTTTCCGGGGTGCGGACGATGCACATCTAGCTTTTCGCCACTTAAAGCAAACGACACCCGAGAACCACTGCGCTCATTGAGTTCAGCACCCAACGCCAAAAACAAGGCTTCGATTTTACGCCACTCCAGATTACCGTTAATCGGTTCGGAAAAGATAGCTTCGAGCGTCTTTCTATGCTTGCTATTCATGCGCTAATGATAGCACCTGTAGCTGTCTATGAAAGCATTATGTGAATGGCCAGATCGAAGCTGAGGAGGGCGCCAAAAATCTTGCCGACCTTAAGGTCGCCTGAGGCACTTATCACACGGCGGGCGAGACGCCACGCGCTCCCAGGGCACCGTGCTGGCTACAAGCATTAATGCTATGTCGCAAGCTGAGGGCTTTCATCTGTGTTTATCTGTGTGCATCTGTGGTTTGATAGATGGTGCTGTAGATCAAGGCTGGTGGTGGGGAGGCTCGCAAGCTCGCCTCCAGCCGAGTACAACTCGGCGCTCCCAGCCCTGCCGACTACAAGTCGGCGATCCCAGGGGGCACCGTGCTTGGTTGTTGGGTTTGGTGCTTGATTTGGGTCGAGTTCATATTAGTCGCCAAATAACGATCCGAGGGCTTTTAGTACGGCTCGGGCGGTGGTGCTGGTTTGGGCGGTGGTGTTGATGTAGTCCATGTAGCCTTTGATTTTGGCGGCGGTGCTGACTTGCTGAGTTTCGTCGGGTTGGGTTTGGAGTTGTTTGATTAGGTCGATGAGTTGGTTTATGAGTTCGCGGTCTTGTTGGCGTTCGGTCTTGAGTATTTCGAGCTCTTTGAGGGCGGTGGTGGTGTCGGCGTTGGCGATGTTGGTGGGGAAGAGGCCGAGAAGGTCGGCTACTGGGGCTTCTTCCAAGGTGTCGTGGTCGCGGTAGAGTTGGATGCCTTTATCGGCGTAGCGGCGTAATTGCTGGAGGCTGGCGCGGGCTTGGTTGTCTTCGCCGAACATTACCCATTCTTGCATTTGCAGTTGCATGGTGTCGGCGAAGATGTCGAAGAGGCAGAAGCGCAGCAGTGGGTAGACGTTGGGTGCGCTTTTGGGGACGCGGATAAAGAGTTTGCGTTCGTGCTCGAAGAGGTTGACGAGGGTGTCGCCCTCGGCGCTGTGGTAGACGAAGCCGTAGTACCAGTAAAGCTCCTCGGGTATTTTGTGGTGCAGGCTGACGATGAGGCGGTGCAGCAGCCAAGCGGGGGCAAAGCTGGTGAATTCGATGATGTAGAGGCGATGGTCGTCGCCTTCGTAGTCTTTGGTATTTAGGCGGGCTGGTGGGTTTTGCGGAAAGCCTTTGGGGATGCGGTAGCGCGGGGTGCCGTCGCTGTGCTCGATTTTGAAGGCGAATTTATAGTGTTGGATGGCTTCGACAAAAAAGTCGACGTCGCGCTCTCGGTATTGGTAGCCGCGCTTGAGGTATGGCTCAGGGATGTCGTAAAGCAATATGCCCTTGATCTGCTGGCGGCTGACGAGTCCGCTGCGCTGCTTGACCTCGGGATTGATTAGGATGTGGTAGAGGCCGATGGTGAGCCAACTGGGGTCGAGGACTTGGTAGTTGAAATACTCGAATTTTTCGAACCAGCGCACGGTGCCGATATTGTCGAGCACGCGCAAGAAATTTTCTGTGAGTTTAGAAGAAGCGCTCTCATCGGCAACCATATTGTGCTCGGCGCAGAGCTCGCCGTAGCTTTCCATGGACATATAGTGGCGACCACGGCTTTGCTCGTGCTCGAGGCGTTCTTTGATCTCGTACCATTGTTGCGGGTAGACATCGCCCATGGATGGTAGTTGCTCCAGGTGGTGCTTTAATTCAGTTATTAGTTGAATAAGTCCGTGATCTTGATCGTGCTTGCAAGAGGTGTAGAACACATTGGCGATATTGGGGTAATTGGCGCGGAGCTCTTGCTGGTTTAGCTTGGGGTGGGCGTTGAGGTCGATTTGGTTGACTGCAATCAGCACGGTGGCGCCAGCGGCGAAGGCGTTGATGGTTAGTAGCCACTTTAGCGGTGATTCGTCGCGGCGCGCGTCAAGCACTACCAGGTAGAGCGCGCCTGCAGTTAGGAACAAGTGGTGGATCGATTGCTGGATGTCTTGGCCGCCAAAGTCCCAAATATTAACACGATACTCTTCGCCATCAGTATCAGAGAAGAACCAGCGGTGGATGTCGGTGCCGAGCGTGGTTTGGCTATTAGGGTCGAATTCGTTGTAGAGCAAGCGGCGGACGATGCTGCTTTTGCCAGCGTCGGGCTCACCTAGTAGGATAAGCTTGGCTTCGCGTAGTTCTTGATTTTTTTCAAAACTCAACCGTTGGTAATACTGTTCAATTGCTTGTCGTCCGCTATTAATTACCTCTGCCGGGGGTTGCTGTATCGGATTGCCCTCTAGTGCCAAACCTTTTTCAAGGTAAGGTCTAGAATGCCAATGCCAATGCAAAGGCAACTCCAGAAAAGAACCAGGCAAAATTCGGATGTGATTATTTTGTAAATCTAAAGTTCTCAATTTATTCAGGGCTGCTAGCGATGAAGCATCACTGATTTGGTTTTGTGACAAATCAAGCTCAGTTAAGCTGCCTAAAACTGCGAGAGGCTCACAGTTACTAATTTGGTTGCCTGCCAAATCAAGCATGGTTAATTTCGTCAAAGACGCGAGCGGTGAAATATTGCTAATTTGACAGTCCACTAAGCTGAGAGAAGTCAAATTAGTTAAAGCTGCAAGCGATGCAATATCACTAATTTGACTAATCCAGATATTCAGCTCAGTCAAACTTGGTAAAGCCGCGAGTGGTGCCACATCATTTATATGGTTATTGACCAAATAAATCTTAGTTAGATTCCTCAAGGCAGCTAGAGGCTCAACATTTTTTATATTGCAGCAATACAACGACAAGGCTATGACTCTGCCACTAGCATCCAGGCTATAACCAACATCATCCCATTGCACATCATCAAGATTATTTAAAGTGATCCCATAAACATCCTCTAAGTGCATGATTTCAAAGGTAGTATCTTTACTCATCGTGGTTAGCTCCTTGCAGTGCCTTGCGCATTCTGGCGCTGATGAAGTCGGTGGCGGTGGATTCGAGTTGGTGGAGGTGGGTGCGGAGGTGGTCGCTGCTTTGGGGGTCGTTGGTGGCTAGGGTGGTTTTTATGGTTGCGAGGATTGCTTCGAGTTGGGTGCGCTGTTCGGGGCTTAGGAGTTCGCCGTCTTGGGCTATGGCGGACTTGAGGGCTTCGAGGGCTTGGCGGGCTTCTAAGCTGAGTTCTTGCCAGGCGCGGGCCTGGGCGTCGTGCTCGGCGTGCGTCCAGGCGCTTTCGAGGATACGCTCGATGGTTTCGGCTTCGAGACCGTAGGAGGGTTTGACTTCGACTTCGGCGCGGACGCCGCTGGCGAGTTCGGTGGCGCTGACGCTGAGGAGGCCGTCGGCGTCGATTTGGAAGTTGACGCGGATTTTGGCGCGGCCTGCTGCTTGCGGTGGGATGCCGCGCAGCTCGAATTTTGCCAGCTCCAGGCAGTCTTGCACGAGTTCGCGCTCGCCTTGGACGACGGTGATGCTCATCGCCGTTTGTCCGTTCTTGTGGGTGGTGAAGTCGCTGGCGCGGCTGGCGGGGATGGTGGTGTTGCGCGGGATTATTTTCTCGACCAGGCCGCCGATGGTTTCGATACCGAGCGAGAGTGGGTTGACATCTAATAATAAGGTAGAAGTAGAGTCGCCGCGCTTGTTGCCGACGAGGATGTCGGCTTGGCGCGCGGCGCCGAGGGCGACGATGCGGTCGGGGTCGATGCTGGCGAGCGGTTCGCGGCCGAGGTCGGCGGCGAGCCCGGAGCGCACTGCCGGGATGCGCGTGGAGCCGCCGACGAGGACGATTTCGTCGAGCTGGTCTACGGTAACTTGGGCTTGCTGCAGGGCTTGGCGGCAGAGCTTGAGGCTGCGCTCGAGCTCGGGGGCGATCATGGCGGCGAATTGGGCGCGGCTGAGGCTGAGGTGGGCTTGGTGGCTTTCGATTTTGTAGCTGGCTTCGTAGTGCTGGTGGTGGCTGAGGTGCTCTTTGATGGCGCGCGCTTGCTGCAAGAGCTGGGCGCGGTGGGCGCGGGTGGCGTCGGCTTTGAGATTAAGTTGTTGCGCGAGCCAGTCGGAGAGCTTGAGGTCGAAGTCGTCGCCGCCGAGGGCGACGTCGCCGCCAGTGGCGAGCACTTGGAAGACGCCGCTTTGCAGCTTGAGCACCGAGACATCGAAGGTGCCGCCGCCGAAGTCGTAAACCAAGATGGTGCTGTCGGCTTGGCTGTCGAGGCCGTAGGCGATGGCGGCGGCGGTGGGTTCGTTGAGCAGACGCAATAGTTGCAGGCCGGCGAGGCGGGCGGCGTCTTTGGTGGCTTGGCGGCGGGCGTCGTCAAAATGCGCGGGGACGGTGATGACGACGCCAGCTAAGGGCTCGCCGCGTTGCGCTTCGGCGATGCGCTTCAAATGATCTAATATCGTAGCGGAGATTTCCACCGGGCTTTTGGCGCCAGCGGCGGTGGCGAGCAAGGGCATGGCGCGCGCGCCCTCGGCGATGGCGTAGCGCTGGGCGAAGGCGTCTTGCTGCGCTTGCTGGTAATTGACGCCGATCAGGCGCTTGACCGAGCGCAAGGGGTTTGCGGATTGTTGGGCGGTGGCGCCGACTTGGGCTGTGCCGTCGGCTCTGTAACTAATAACCGAGGGGATGACGTCGGCGCCGCTGCTATCGCGGAAGCTGTGCGCCGCGCCGCTTTCGGGGTCGACGCTGGCGATGAGCGAATTGGTGGTGCCGAGGTCGATGCCAGCGGCGAATTTGAGTTGGCGGCTGGCGCTTGGGGCTTGCCCGGGCTCGCTGATGCTTAACATTGCTGGCGTTCGATTTGCTGGAGGATGTTGGCGTAATACTGCATTTTCGCTAGAAGCTCGGCGAGCTGCGCGCGTTGCTCGGGCTCGATGCAGTCTGGGTGCCAAGCTCTAGCGAAGCTTTGCTGTAATTGATTTTGCTGCTGCTGGAGGTCTTGCGCTAGCTGCTGGAGTTCTTCGGGCTGATCTGCGTCTTCGAGCTGCTCGCGGAGCTCCATTTGCTGCATGAGGAAGGTCGGGTCGCGGACTTGCTGGTTGACGATCTCGGCGGGGTCGTAGCCGATGAGCGCGAGCAGGTGGATGGCGCGGGCGATGGGGGAGCGCAATTCTGCGTAGGCGCTGTTGATCTGCGCCGCTAGCTGCTGCGCGGCGGCTTGCTCGGAGCGGGGGGCGGTGGCGAAGTTGTCGGGGTGGCAGCGGGCTTGCAGGCGCAGGTAGCGCGCGTGCAGGTCGTCGAGGTCGATGGCGAAGCCCGGGCTGAGGTCGAATAGCTGAAAGTGGTTCATGCGGTGATGAGTAGCGATAAATCTATGGCTTTGATGTCTTTGGTGAGGGCGCCGATGGAGACGCTGGCGACGCCGAGCGCTGCCAGCCTTTGGCAATCGCTAATGCTGGCGACGCCGCCGGAGACTTCGAGCTCGGCGCGGCTGGCGTTGATATGTAGGGCTTCGGTGATTTGCTCGTGGCTGAAGTTATCGAGCAGGATGCGGCGAACGCCGAGCTCCAAGGCTTCTTGCAATTGCTGCAGGTTTTCGACTTCTACTTGCAGCGGTAAGTTGGTAGCGCCGACGCTGCGGACGGCGGCGGCGAGGCCGCCGAGCAATGCTAGGTGGTTTTCTTTAAGGAGGTAGGCGTCGTGGAGGCCGAGGCGTTGGTTATGGCCGCCGCCAACGGCGACGGCGTATTTCTGCGCCGCGCGCAACCCGGGGATGGTCTTGCGGGTGTCGAAGATGTGCAAGCTCGGGCAGGCGCGGCAGAGGGCGCGGGTCTTGCTGGCGGTGGCGCTCAATATCTGCAGGAAGTTGAGCGCGCTGCGCTCGCCGCTGAGGATGACGCGGGCGTTGCCTTTTAGATGTGCGAGCTCGGCGTCGGCGGCGACTTCGTCGCCTTCGCCGTAGCGCCAGTCGATTTCGACCCCGCCGAGCATCGCGAAGCATTGTTCGAACCAGGCGCGGCCGCAGAGCACCATGGCTTCGCGCGTGATCAAGCTAGCCGAGACGCGGCAATCGGCGGCTATGAGCGCGGCGCTGACGTCGAGCTCGGAGTTTAGTCCGCCTAAGTCTTCGCTAAGAGCGCTGCTTACTTGCTGCTCTATGCTGGCCGGGGGGCAGAGGCGTGCTTGTAATTCTTCTAAGTTTTTAGTCATACAAGCCTAGAGCCTGAAGCGCGGGCAATTGCTTGCCGGCGATGAATTCGAGGAAGGCGCCGCCGGCGGTGGAGATGTAGCTTATTTTTTCGGCGAGGTCGAATTGCTCGATGGCGGCGACGGTGTCGCCGCCGCCGGCGAGGCTGTAAGCCGGGCTGGCAGCGATGGCGGCGCCGAGCTGGCGCGTGCCCTCGGCGAAGCTCGGGAATTCAAATACTCCCACTGGACCATTCCAGATGATCGTGCCGGCTGCGGCGATGAGCTCGGCGTAGTGCTTGCTGGTGGCGGCGCCGATGTCGAGGATCATGTCGTTGGCGCCGACTTGGTCGATGGCTAGAGTTTGCGCGGGGGCGTCAGCGCTGAATTCGGGCGCGACGACGACGTCGAGCGGCAAGGGGATGTTGACTTGCGCCATGATGCTACGGGCTTCGTCTAACATGTCGGCTTCGTGTAGAGACTTGCCGACTGGATGACCAGCAGCGGCGAGGAAGGTGTTGGCGATGCCACCGCCGACGATGACGTGGTCGGCGATGCGCGCCAAGGCGGCAACGACTTCGAGCTTGGTGGAGACTTTGGCGCCGCCGACGATGGCGACGACTGGCGCGCTGGGCTGGTGCGTGGCGCGCTGCAGGGCTTCGACTTCGGCGGCGAGCAGGGGACCAGCGCAAGCAACCGCAGCTTGGCGGAGCACGCCTTCGGTGGAGGCTTGGGCGCGGTGCGCGGTGGCGAAGGCGTCCATGACGACGATGTCCGCCAAGCTGGCGAGCGCGCGCGCGAGCTCGGGTGAATTCTTCGCCTCGCCCGGGAAGCTGCGGATGTTTTCCAGCAAGACCAATTCGCCGGCTTGGGCGCTGCGGGCTTCTTCGATACTGGCTACCAGGCGCACGGGGTATTCGGGCAACAGCCGCTGCAATTCTGCCGCTACCGGCGCGAGGCTGAATTGCGGCTGCTCGGCTATGCTTTGCTCCTTGGGACGCCCAAGGTGCGAGAGCACTATGACCGCTGCTTGCGCTTGCAAAGCCAGGCGCAGGGTGGGCAGCGCGGCTGTGATGCGCGCGTTGCTGCTGATCTTGCCAGCTTGCAGCGGGACGTTCAAATCCTCGCGGATGAGTAATCTCTTTTTACTAAGATCGAGTTGGCTGAGTTGCTGTAACATGGGTTGTTCCGTTTGTTGCATCCTTTTATTTTAGCTTCGATGCCCACTCCCAATAACTTTATCAGCCTGCTGGCTGAATTCGTGCCCGAGCACGTGCAGGTCGACGATATTAGCTATCAACACGCCGGCGGTCCCGACGCGCAATCGCATTTTTACCTGGAGTTAGTGAGCGCGAGCTTTGTCGGGCAAAGTCTGTTGCAGCGGCAACGGCGGGTGCACGCGGCGCTGCGACCGCTGGCGGGGCAATACCACGCGCTGGCGCTGCGGCTGTATACGCCCGAGGAATGGCGAGGGCAGGGCGGTCGGAGCTTGAGCCGAGCGCCGGAGTGCGCGCATCAGCGTTAGTTGGTAATTATCAGATGAGTGGCGCACCGGCGCAGCGCGCCTTGGGCCTGCTGCTGGCCTTTGGCGCTGGCACGGGCTTGAGCCTGTACACCATATTCTTCAAGCAAGTAGCGGGGAATTATCCGCTCGCGGCTTTGATGCTGGCGATGTTCCTGGTGGCGAGCGTCGCTTCTTTGCCAGGCTATTTATTGCACCTGCATAAGCAGGCGCGGCGCGGTAGTCTTAAATTAAGTCATCGCTGGGATAGCTTGGCACTACTGCTGGGGGTTATCTTGAGCTTGCTGGCAGGGAACTTCCTGATGGCTGCGGCTCTAGGGCGCGCGGCGCCAGCGCTGGTGCACGTCGTCCATCGTACCGAGTTAATTTTCACGGTGCTATTCGCGGCCTGGCTGCTGCACGAGAGCTTCAACCGCTGGACGCTGGTGGCTATCGCGCTGGTCTTTTTCGGCTTAGTAGTGATGCGCTGGGACGACGACCTCGCCGCTGGTGGTATCAGCTGGCTGGTGGTGGCGCTGGCTTGCAGCTCGGCGGCGTGCTTCGCTATCGCACCGATACTGACCAAATTCCTGCTGCAACGCGGCTACGAGCCGCAAAGCATTAACGCGGTGCGCTTGCTGGGCAATTGCTGCCTGTTGGCGCTGTTGCCAGCGAATATCGCCAACTTGCTGGCTTTGCCCTGGGAGGCGGTAATGTTCGCCGGCTTGGCGGGGTGCTCGGGACCGCTGGTGGGTCGTCTGTGCCATACCTATGCTATTAAATTTATTAAACTTTCTAGCGCTAGCCTGGTTTCGATGAGCGCGGTAGTTATTACCTTCTTACTGCAATTTATGATTTACGGCTTGGTGCCTAGTTGGTTCGAATTGGCTGGTGCTGCGATTATCAGCTCGGCGGTGGCTTTGACCGTGGTCGTTACTTATCGACAGGTCGCCGAGTAATGCTGGAATTGGTGATCTTTATGCTGGTGGGTTCGATTACCCCTGGTCCAAATAACGCTTTGCTGATGCGCTCGGCTATCAATTTTGGTCTGCGTCGGTCGGTGCCGCACTGGCTGGGGATCGTTTGCGGTTTCAGCTTTATGCTCAGCGTGCTGGCTTTGCTATTGCCACTGGCGCCTGAGCGGGCGCAGGAATGGCTGTACTGGCTGGCGATAGCTTTTGGCCTTTACATATCTTATAAGATAGCCGCGACGCCGATTACGGCAGCGGTCGCCGAGGGCGCCGAGCAACAGGCTTTGCAGCCTTGGACTTTCTGGCAGGGGGCGGCTTTCCAATGGATCAACCCCAAGGCCTGGCTGCTGGGCTTGACGGTATTCGGTGCTTTCGACTTGGCGCCGATGTCGACGGTGCTAGTGGCGACGCTCTGCAACACTACTTGCGGCACCTGGCTGCTGGCGGGTAAGCTCTTGCAGACTTTTATCGGCGGCAACGCGCTGCGCGCGCGGATTGTTTATTTAACTCTCGGCGCTTCGATGGCTGGGAGCTTGTTATTGTGAGAATATGAACGAAGCAAAATTGATAACCGATGGTAATTCCTGGCGTTTGCGCGGCGTTATCGCCAGCGACAACGTTCTGGAATTGCGCGCCGAGGGCGAGCGGCTGCTGGCCGAGCGCGGTGCTGGTGGCGTGGTGAACTTGGATTTGAGCGAGCTGGAGGCAGCGGACTCGGCGCCGGTGTCGCTGCTGCTGTGCTGGCAACGGCAAGCGGCGCGCGCGCAGGTCGTGCTCAAATTCGCGGCAGTGTCCGAATCACTGCGAGCTCTGCTGGAGCTCTATGGGTTGGGCGAGCTGGCGCTTAGTTCTAAGCTCTAGCCTCTATTGGCAATTAGAGAGCTCGGCAGAACTCGAGACCGCGTGCGCGCGGAAAGAGCTTGTTTGCAGAGTTCTCAACTAATTTTTTATCGTTAATTTTGGAATCAAGAATGAGTGTTTATAAAGCTAAGGTGCGTGGCGAAACCAAATGGGTGGCGTCATCCCCGCATAAAAGCGGCGACCGCCGCCGCTGGCATAAAATTTATGCGACCAAGAAACAGGCTTTGAGTTGGTGGCGGCGTCAAGACGACGAAGACGCCATTCCGCCCGATCGCCGTAGATTGAGCGAGCTGGTGCACATTTACTTGCAGGCGCAATCCGCTAATCTCAAAGGCAGCGAAGACCGCGCGCGGGCATTGGCCTTGCTGACTCGGGAACTCGGCGACCCTATTGCCAGCGATCTGCGCGCCATAGATTTTGAAACCTGGCGCCAGTCGATGCTACTGTCTGGTCGCAGCCCGAAGTACATGAACAATTTACTCGGCTACCTCAAGCGCGTGTACACCTATCTGCTCACTATCGAGGAGATCGACTACCAAAATCCGCTGGCGAAGACGATGCCGGTGCGCGTGCCGCCGCGCGAACTGCATTTCCTGACGCTCGAGCAGTTGAAGGCTGTGCTCGCCGAGTGTAAGCAGCGTAGCATGGATTTGTATATGGTGGTGCGGATGTGCGCCGAGACTGGGGCGCGCTGGGGCGAGGCCAATGGTTTTCCGCTCAATCAATTCAACCCGAAGAATAACACCGTTACTTTTATATTCACCAAAACCAATAAGGCACGGACTGTTCGGGTGAGCGATGAGTACGCCAGCTTACTAGCCTCGGAGAGCGCGGATCACTTGGGGGTATGGAACGCCAATGATTTTGCTACTGTGCTCAAGGCCTGCAATATCGAGCGCCCAACCGGGCAATGCACCCATTTGCTGCGCCATACCTACGCTTCGCTGTACGTTATGAACGGCGGTCGGATCTACGACCTGCAAGCTATTCTGGGGCA
This sequence comes from Gammaproteobacteria bacterium, assembly GCA_965229495.1. Taxonomy (GTDB): domain Bacteria; phylum Pseudomonadota; class Gammaproteobacteria; order CBDBNL01. The sequence goes on along the minus strand of OZ245880.1, from coordinate 881,701 downwards.
CTCATCGTTCAAGATGACTCAGCGTTACGCGCATTTATCGCCTAACTATCTGCACGACGCCGCTAAGTTTGCTCCGCTGGTGTTTGAGCAGATGCAGTGAGCAACTATAAATGGCAACATAGTGGCGACAAGGCAGCGTTTACACTTTTATACTATTGTTATTATTGGTATAAGTGAATGCCGAGAAGAGGAGTCGAACCTCCGACCTGCCGATTACGAATCGGCTGCTCTACCAACTGAGCTATCTCGGCGTGACCGCGAGCATTTTAGTCAAGGGCTGAGGGCTTGACGCCCTATTGTTGACTGATGCTCGGCGGCTGGGTTGTCAGAGTTCGTAGCCTGGCGCCGACTTTTTTGGCGCGTTCGACCGAGGTCATTTGAATACAATGCGCGGCTTTTGCCTGAGCTGTGGCTAATACTAGCTTTCATTCGATGCCGCCGGTGGCCTTGGCTTATAAGCTGAGCCAGGACTGGAGCCGCAATCCCCACACCGTGCTGGTATTCACGGAGTCGCCGCAGCAATCCTATCAGGTCGAGCAGGCGCTGCGCTTCTTCGCTCCGGATAACGCTGCGCTGCGGCATTTCCCCGATTGGGAGACGCTGCCCTACGATCATTTCTCGCCCCAAGCCAATATCACTTCCGAGCGCCTGGCGACGCTGCGCGATTTGCGCTTGCTGGAGCAGCCGCTGATCCTGTTGTGCTCGCTGTCGACGGCGCTGCAGCGCCTGGCGCCAGTGCAATATCTCGCGCAGCACGCGCTCAAGCTGGCGGTGGGGATGCACCTGCCGCTGCGCAATTTCAGCACTATGCTGGTCAACGCTGGTTACGAGAGCACTGAGACGGTGGAGGTGCCCGGGTCGATGGCGCGCCGTGGTGGGATTGTCGATTTCTTCCCCATGGGCGCGCGGATGCCGCTGCGCGTCGAGTGGTTCGACGACGAGATCGAGAGCATTCGCTATTTCGATAGCTCCAGTCAGCGCACTGTGAATAAGGTGCAGAGCTTTTCGGTGCTGCCAGCGCAGGAGTTTCCCTTCGACGCCGAGGCGCGCGCGCGCTTCGCTAGTGGCTGGCGCGAACGCTTTCCCCAAGCCTACACGCGCTCGCCGCTGTTGCTCGCGGTCGGCAACGAGATTTGCCCGCCTGGGATCGAGTGCTATCTAAGTCTGTTCTGCACGCACACCGAGAGCATTTTCGATTACCTGCCCGATAGCAGCCAGATATTACTACCCGAGGCTTATCGCGCGGTGCTCGACGATAGCTGGGCGCAAGTGCACCAGCGCTGGCAGCACAACGAGCATAACTTCGAGCGTCCGCCGCTGGACCCCGAGGAGCTGTATCTGAGCACCGCCGAGTTTAGCGAGCTGCTGAATTTATTCCCTTGCGATCAATATTCCAGCGCTATCAAGAAAGATGGTGGCGAGGACTCGCGCGTGCGCCTGCTGGGTGCGCTGGATACTGCCGATGCCAGTGAGCCTATTGATCGCCTGAAGCAATTGATTCAGCTTGAGGCCGGGTCGGGCGCGCGGCGGTTTTTGTTCTGCCTCGACGGCGCGCACAAGGTCGAGCTGGTCGAGCATTTGCTGCGTAAGCTCGACGCCGAGCACGAGGTCGCGCGTTGTCCGGATTTCGCTAGCTTTGCTAAAGGTGATGCGCTGTACAACACTTGTAACCAAGCCCTAAGCACTGGCTGCCACTGGCTCGATCAAGGCTGGATTTTGCTCGGCGATAACGAGATCTTTGGCGTGGCGCGCAAGGTCAGCCGTGCGCCCGCTAATGCTAATACGGCCAGCAGCGCACCGAAGAGCTCGCTGCAAGTCGCCGAGCTGGCAGCGGGGGCGATAGTGGTGCACGAGAGCTACGGCATCGGTCGCTACATCGGCTTGGAGTACTTTGAGGAAAACGGCTTCCAGTGCGAGTATCTGCACGTGCAGTACGCCAATAGCTCGGACCTGTTCGTGCCCGTGGCGCAAATTGGCTTGATCAGCCCGCTCAGCGGAGTTGATCCCGAGAACGTCGAGCTCGACAGCCTCGGCTCCAATCGCTGGGGCAGGGCGCGGGCGCGGGCACGCGAGCAGATTAACGACCACGCCGTCGATTTGCTGCGCATCCAAGCGCTGCGCGACCAACGCCCGGGCAGCAAATACGCGGCGCCCGGCGAGGACTACCAAGACTTCTGCGCTGCCTTCCCTTATCCGCTCACCGAAGATCAAGCCAACGCTATTGTTGCGGTCGAGCAAGACCTGCAAGGCGCGAAGCCGATGGATAGGCTGATCTGCGGCGACGTCGGCTTCGGTAAAACCGAGGTAGCGATGCGCGCCGCCTACCTGGCTTGCGCTCATGGCAAGCAGGTGGCTGTTCTAACGCCGACAACCTTGCTGGCGCAACAGCACTTGGAGGTTTTTCAGGAGCGCTTCGCGGGTACGGCCGTTAATATCGCTGGCTTATCACGGCTCACCGGCGCCAAGCTCACGCGCAGCAATATCGACGATATCGCTGCCGGCAAATGCGATATAGCCATCGGCACGCACAAGCTGCTGCAGAAGGGCATCGAGTTCAAGGACTTAGGCTTGGTGATCATCGACGAGGAGCACCGTTTCGGCGTCAGCGCCAAGGAGCGCATGAAGCAGCTACGCGCGCAAGTCGATATTCTCACGCTCACGGCGACGCCGATACCGCGGACGCTCAATTTTGCCTTCGCTGGCATCAAGGAGATGTCGATCATCTCGACGCCGCCGGTCAACCGTCATGCTATTAAGACCTTCGTCAGCGATTATTCCGATAACCTGGTGAGCGAGGCGGTGAACCGCGAGCTAGTGCGCGCTGGGCAGGCTTATTATTTGTACAACCGCGTCGAGCATATCGAGCAACGCGCCGAGGAGTTGCGACGGTTGCTGCCGCGCGCCAGCATCGGCGTCGCCCACGGTCAGCTACGCGAGAGCGAGCTCGAGCAAGTGATGCGGGCTTTTTATCGTAGGCAGTACGACGTGCTGGTGGCGAGTACGATTATTGAATCGGGTATCGACGTGCCCAATGCCAACACTATCGTCATCGAGCGCGCCGATAGGCTCGGGCTGGCGCAATTGCACCAGTTGCGCGGCCGCGTTGGTAGGTCGGATCGGCAGGCTTATGCTTTCTTGCTGTATCCAACTGGCGCCAAGCTGAGTAAGGACGCCGCCAAACGCCTGGACGCCATTAGCAGCGCGCACGACCTGGGCTCGGGCTTTATGCTCGCGACCCAGGATTTGGAGATTCGCGGCGCTGGTGAATTGCTGGGGGCGAAGCAGAGCGGGGCAATTGAACGTATTGGCTTTAGCTTATATCAGCGTTTGCTGAAACAGGCGCTGCAGAGCTTGGAGAGCGGCGAGCTCAGCGTTGATAGTGATGCCGGTAACGCCGAGATCGAGCTGAAGGTGCCGGCGACGCTGGTGGAGGATTACATACCCGATGTCCATCTGCGGATGGTGATTTACCAGCGCTTGAGCCAAGCCGATAGTAAGGGCTTGGCGGAGATGCGCGCCGAGCTTACCGACCGCTTTGGCAAGCCGCCGACCACGGCGGATAACTTGCTACGCCAGCACCAACTGCGGCTGCGCGCGCAAGAGCTGGGCGTGAAGAAAATCATCGGTAGCTCGAGTAGCCTGGCTTTGCATTTTCATAGCGATACCAGGGTGCAACCGGAGACGATCATCGGCTTGCTGCAGAGCCAACCGCAGGTTTATCAGTTGCAGGAATCGGATGTGCTTAGGGTAAGGATGGATTTATCGGACGCGCAAGTGCGGCTGGAGCGCTGCGAGGCTTTGTTGGCTATGCTGGCGGGTGGGGTCGGCTAGGGTGTCGAGCTGCCAATGGCTTGCTTGATGCTAGAGTAGCCGTGCGCGCGTAGGCGCTGGGCTAGCCCTGAGCATATTTGCTCGATCACCGGCGCGCCTTGGTAGATGAAGGCCGTGTAAATTTGTAGCAGGCTGGCGCCGTTGATGATGCGTTGCCAAGCGCTGTCGGCGTCGCTGATGCCGCCGACGGCGACCAGTTGCAATTTACCCCGGCTGAGCTTGGAGCTTTGCTGGAGTAGCTCCAGGGCGCGCGCGCGTAGGGGTTTGCCGCTGAGTCCGCCTTGGCGTTGCTCGTTGCCTGGGACGGGCACGCTGCGGGTGTTGCAGACCACCAAGCCGGCGAGCTGGTGCTTTATGGCTAAAGAGAGCACATCGGCGACCTGCTCGTCGCTTTGGTCGGGCGATAGTTTGAGCACGGTGTTCGGTGGTAGGGGCTGTAACTCTGCGAGCAGAGCGTTGAGGTTGCTCGGCTCGAGCCAAGAGCGCAGGCCAGCGGTATTGGGCGAGGATAGATTCAAGCACAAATAATGCGCGGAGGCGGCGAAAGCGTCTAGCGTCTTCTTGATATCGGCGCTGGCGTCGCTGCTGTGCTTATTGACGCCGATATTGACCGCGAATACCGCGCTCGACGGTAACTGAGCCAGGCGACGCTGCGCCGAAGCTAAGCCGGAATTATTAAAGCCCATGGCGTTGATAAGCGCTTGCTGCTCGGGTAGACGCCAAAGCCGCGGCTTGGAGTTGCCCGGCTGCGCTTGGGGGGTTATGGCGCCGACCTCGACGCTGCTAAAACCTAGCTGTAATAGCGGCAGCACGGCTTCAGCGTCTTTATCGAAACCAGCCGCCAGCGCCAGGGGATGCGGCAATTCTCGATCAAAGACTCGGCAGGTGAGGCTGGCGGGCGCACGCCAGCGCGCCCGAGGTCCAAGACCGCGACGTAGGGCGCCGATTGCCAGGTCGTGGGCGAGCTCTGGAGGGAGCGTCTGTAATAGTTTGCTGTTTATCAAGCTAGGGTGTGCTTACTGCTTGGGTGGGTCGAAGAAAAATACAACATTTTGCTAAACTCGCGATGATTTGTTACCTAACTGCATATAATCCGCGCCGACAAAAATCTGGCGCCATTTGTTAAATAAGTGATGGGGTGCGGGTTTTTGGATTATAATGGACATGAAATTTGTTAATACTTTCGAGCCAACACAATGCCGAGCATACTGATATATTGTCGAATTACGACCCGAGGCATTAAGTGGCCATTATTTTTATTTTTTGAAAATCCTCGCAATGCGGGGATTTTTTTTGCCCGCTAGCAATCATATAACCGGAGCCTAGACCCATGAACAAAACCGCTCAACGCATTATTGAAGCCGTCCATAACAACGGCGGCTGGGTGAACTCCCACGCGCACTTCGATCGGGCTTTTAGCTTCCAACTCGAAGATTGGCACCTGAGCTCGTCGGACATACGGGTCAAGTGGGATTACGTCGACGCCTTGAAACGCCGTTCCTCGGTCGCCGATATTCGCGGTCGCATGGAGCAAGCAGTAGAGCTCATGCTCGAGCAGGGCTGCCGCCAGGCTTGTAGCTTCATCGATATCGACGACGTCATCGGCGATAAGGCTTTGACGGCGGCGAAGCAAGTGATCGCGGCTTATGGCTCGGACTTCAAGCTTTCTATAGCCAACCAAGTGCTGAAAGGCGTGCTCGACAAGGAGGCGCAGAGTTGGTTCGATTTTGCCGCCCAAGAGGTCGACATACTCGGCGCCTTGCCAGCACGCGACGCTGGCAATGAGGCCGAGCATTTGGATTATGTGCTGCAAATGGCGCGCGAGCTCGGCAAACCAGTGCACGCGCACGTAGACCAATTCAACGACAACCGCGAGCGCGAAACCGAACTCCTGGCGCGCAAGACCATAGAGCACGACATGCAGTCGATGGTGTGCGCCGTGCACGCGGTATCCTTGGCGGCGCACCCGCAAGCCTACCGCCATAGCGTCTACGAATTATTGCGCGAGGCTGATGTTGGCGTTATCTGCTGCCCAGTGGCCTGGATCGACCACGGTCGCAAAGAGCAACTGCAACCTAGCCACAACTCGATGACCCCAGTCGACGAACTGCTCGACTTTGGCGTCAAGGTCGCCATCGGTAGCGACAATATTGAGGATATTTACAAGCCCCTATCCGACGGCGACCTCTGGCGCGAGCTCTGGCTGCTCATGGAAGCTCTGGAAATTTACGACGTCGACGCTCTGGTGAAGATAGCTGGCAGTAATGGCAGGGAGCTACTAGCCCAAGCCGAGGCTTATCCCATAGGCGCTCAATTGCAGCAAAGAGCTTAGGCGCTCGGGCTGGGAACAAGGCAGCCCTGAATAATTACTGCGCGCAGAGCGCTGCCCTTGGGGTTTTGCTGGCGCTCATGGTCTCGCGCTTTGCAATCGGTTGGGCATCGCTGTGATGAGAGAAGGGCAAGTAATAGCAGCACAGCATATTTAAGTTTATGCGAGCAGCTTATCTCGCTGCAATTCGCACGTATAAATAGAATTAATAATAATTTTCCTGTAGATGAATGCTTTTTTTAGTAGGCTCAGCGAGCGGCAAAAAAGAACCAGCCTGATGGCGCTGGGCTTGGACCCAGAGCCAAACCTGGGCAATCTCCGTAAGTGGGGCGCACAGCGAATAATCGATTACTCGCGCCATATTTGCTGCGTCAAATTCAACTTGGCTTTTTATCTAGCGCATTCTAGCGGCGGCATCACTGATCTGAAGTATTTGATCGATTGCGCTCATGACCTCGGCTTGCCGACCATACTCGACGGTAAATTCAACGACGTCGGCCATTCATCGGCTAGTTACGCCATTTTTGCTTTTAAGCGCTTGCGCGCCGACGCGGTAACGCTCAACCCACTGCTGGGTGAAGATAGCGTTAAGCCTTTCGCCGATTACTCAGATAAGGCGATCTTTCTGCTCGGCACTACCTCCAATCCTTCGTCGCGGCAATTTATGAGCCAGCAAGAGTACTATTCGACTCTGCTGGAACTATTGGAAAAGTTCTCTGTTGGCGTGGTCATCGGCGCGAACATGGTCGAGGTTATCAGCTATTTTCGGGTACGCAGCAATTCCTGGTTGTTATGCCCAGGGGTGGGCGCGCAGGGAGCAGATGTCGATAAATTCATGCAGCAAACCCGAGGCGATAAGGTGATAGTGCCAGTGTCGAGGTATTTACAGAATAAGGCCGATGGCATAGCTTTGGCGGCTAAGCTGCAACTGCCGAGCGCGGCGGCACAGTGATGCGGCGGCGCTACTTTGAGCTCGGCGTTGTTGGCTTTTAGGTTCAAGGGCTATGGATATCAGCGCTGAGGCAGCGTGGCTGGAGCAGGCGCGCGCTTTGGGTTTATACAAGCGTGGTAGCTTTACCCTGAAAAGCGGCAAGCAGTCGAGCAGCTACTGGGATTTGCGTACGCTTATTAGTCATCCGGATTTTTGGCGTTACAGTGTGCGCCAGCTCCAAGGACGCATTCAAGAGCAAGGCTGGGATTTTGCCCGTGTCGTTGGGGTGCCCTACGGCGCCTTGGGCCTGGCTCTAGCTCTGGCTTACGAGCTGGGCAAGCCGGCTTTGGTGCCTCGAGCCGAGGAGAAAAAACACGGACTCGGTGGCGATATCGTCGGCGATTATCAGGCGGGTGAGCGTGTGTTGTTAATCGAAGATGTTTTGACTACAGGCGGTTCTTTGCTCGCGGTGCGCGAGCGGCTGCAAAGCCAAGACTTGGTTGCCGACCAAGCTGCTTGCCTGGTAGTACGCGATTCAGAAGCCGAGCGCAACTTGCAGCGGGCGGGGGTGCAGTTAGTGAGTTTGTGCTGCTTGGACGAGGGGTGATGGTGAGCTGAACTAGCATCGGTTTTCTTGCTCAAGTATAGTCTTCACAATCTAATAGCTGCAGATGTCTGCGCTGGATTTAATGATGTCTAAAAAAGGTAGTACGTTGACTCTGGAGCAGGTTCGGGCGCGGATGATCTGGTGGCAAGCGCCAGGTTTGCCGCCGCCATCCGACAAGAGGTTGATTACGCAAATAATGGAACACGGCAATCTAGCCGACGTGCAGGCTATGCTTGAGCATTTCAGCCGAGCGGAAATTTTGGACGCGTTGGAGCGACCGCTGGCGGGCGTGTTTACTGCCAAGTCGTGGAATTTTTGGCACGTTTATTTTGGCAAGGAGGTGCCGCCATTGCCGAGGCGGGAGCTGTAGATTGGGCTGTGAGCCACTTTGCCACTATAGCTAACTGAGTCTTTGGGTTTTGCCTTGGCATTATTAGGTTTTTTATGCCGAACCCTTCGGGTTCACTTTTTATGCGGCGACCGAGACGGTCACGGTCCCAGGGCACCGAGCTCGCTGTGAGTTGGTGGTTTGGGTTAAGGATGTGCTTTTTGGGAGACGCCCATGCGGGCGTCTCCTGCCGAGTGCAACTCGGCGCTCCGCCGCGACCAAGCTCCGCTGCTGGGGGGTGCTTATTTGTCTGGAGGTCGAGCGCTGGCGCGCTCACTTTTTATATGGCGACCGAGACGGTCGCGGTCCCAGGGCACCGAGCTTGTTGCAAGTTATTGGTTTTGGCTAAGGGTGTGCTTTTTGGGAGGCTCGCAAGCTCGCCTCCTGCCGAGTGCAACTCGGCGCTCCGCCGCGACCAGGCTTTGCTGCTGAGGGGTGTTTATTTGTCTGTATGCCGAACCCTTTGGGTTCACTTTTTATACGGCGACCGAGACGGTCGCGGTCCCAGGGCACCGAGCTCGCTGTGAGTTGGTGGTTTGGGTTAAGGATGTGCTTTTTGGGAGACGCCCATGCGGGCGTCTCCTGCCGAGTGCAACTCGGCGCTCCGCCGCGACCAGGCTTTGCTGCTGAGGGGTGTTTATTTGTCTGTATGCCGAACCCTTTGGGTTCACTTTTTATACGGCGACCGAGACGGTCGCGGTCCCAGGGCACCGAGCTTGCTGCAAGATATTGGTTTTGGCTAAGGGTGTGCTTTTTGGGAGACGCCCATGCGGGCGTCTCCTGCCGAGTACAACTCGGCGCTCCGCCTGGGCGACGCTCCCAGCTATCAATTTACAACCACCAATTATCAATTATCAAATGCTGGCTGTGGGTTGATGGCTAGCCTAGCTGTTATTAATTGTTCGTTGTTAATTCCCCCTTTCCTTCCCGCCGAGTACAAGTTGGTGGTCAGTCTAAGGCGATGCTTAAACTAAGGTGGTGCTTTTTGGGGAGACGCCCATGCGGGCGTCTCCTGCCGACTACAAGTCGGCGCTCCGCCGAGGCCAAGCTCCGCTGCTGAGGGGTGCTTATTTGTCCGTATGCCGAACCCTTTGGGTTCACTTTTTATACGGCGACCGAGACGGTCGCGGTCCCAGGGCGCCGAGCTTGCTGTAAGTTGGTGGTTTTGGCTAAGGGTGTGCTTTTTGGGAGACGCCCATGCGGGCGTCTCCTGCCGAGTGCAACTCGGCGCTCCGCCGCGGCTGAGCTTCGCTGCTAGGAGGGGCTTATTTGCCCAGATGCCGAACCCTGCGGGTTCACTTTTTTACACGGCGAGCGAGACGGTCGCGCTCCCAGGGCACCGAGCTCGCTGCAAGATATTGATTTTGGCTAAGGGTGTGCTTTTTGGGAGACGCCCATGCGGGCGCCTCCTGCCGAGTGCAACTCGGCGCTCCGCCGCGACCAAGCTCCGCTGCTGAGGGGTGTTTATTTGTCTGGAGGTCGAGCGCTGGGGCGCTCACTTTTTATATGGCGACCGAGACGGTCGCGGTCCCAGGGCACCGAGCTTGCTGCAAGATATTGGTTTTGGCTAAGGGTGTGCTTTTTGGGAGACGCCCATGCGGGCGTCTCCTGCCGAGTGCAACTCGGCGCTCCGCCGCGACCAAACTCTGCTGCTGAGGGGTGCTTATTTGTCTGGAGGTCGAGCGCTGGCGCGCTAGCGTTTATTCACTGCTTTACTTTACGGATTTGGCGAAAGGATGGCCTGCGGCGCTTTTTACACGGCGACCGAGACGGTCGCGGTCCCAGGGCACCGAGCTCGCTGTAAGTTGGTGGTTTTGGTTAAGGGTGTGCTTTTTGGGAGACGCCCATGCGGGCGCCTCCTGCCGAGTGCAACTCGGCGCTCCGCCTGGGCGGCGCTCCCAGCTATCAATTCACAACCACCAATTATCAATTATCAAGTGCTGTCTGTGGGTTGATGGCTAGCCTAGTTGTTATTAATTGTTCGTTGTTAATTCTCCCCTTTCCTTCCCGCCGAGTGCAAGTTGGTGGTCAGTCTAAGGCGATGCTTAAACTAAGGTGGTGCTTTTTGGGAGGCTCGCTGCGCTCGCCTCCTGCCGAGTACAACTCGGCGCTCCGCCGCGGCTGAGCTTCGCTGCTGAGTTGGGCTTATTTGTCTGGAGGTCGAGCGCTGGGGCGCTCACTTTTTATATGGCGACCGAGACGGTCGCGGTTCCAGGGCACCGAGCTTGCTGTAAGTTATTGGTTTGGGTTAAGGATGTGCTTTTTGGGAGACGCCCATGCGGGCGTCTCCTGCCGACTACAAGTCGGCGCTCCACCTGGGCGGCGCTCCCAGCTTTCCACTATCCATTCTCCATTCTCCATTCTCCATTCTCCATTATCCATTATCCATTATCCATTCTCCATTCTCCATTCTCCATTATCCATTATCCATTATCCATTATCCATTATCCATTATCCATTATCCATTATCCATTATCCATTATCCATTATCCATTCTCCATTATTCATTATTCATTATTCATTATTCATTATTCATTATTCATTATTCATTATTCATTATTCATTATTCATTATTCATTATTCATTATTCATTATTCATTATTCATTATCACCTAAGCATATCTCTGCACCTTAACTTGCAGCTTGAGCATGATTTGTTGCTGTAGTAGGTTTTCTATCTGTCCGCGTGCTTTGCTGCCGATGCTTTTGATGCGCGCGCCGCCTTTGCCGATTAGCATGGCTTTTTGGCTTTTGCGCTGGCATATTAGTTGCGCGTTGATGGTGGGTATGGTGCTGGTCTCTGGCTGCAATTGCCAAGGGCGTACTTGGACTTGGACGGAGTAGGGTAGTTCGTCGCCCATTTGCCGCATTACTTGCTCGCGGATTAGCTCTTCTACTTGCGCGGCTTCGCTTTGATCGGTGTCCATGTCGGTGGGGAACAGCAATTGTGGGCTCGTGGGTAATAGCTGCGCTAGTTGCTGCTTGAGGCTGCCGAGGTTGGTGCCTTTGCGCGCGCTGAGGCTGAGGCTGGCGGCGAAGCTGAAGCCCAGGGCTTGCGCTTGCTGTTGGCGTAGCTGCTCGATAGCTGGGTCTATGGTTGCTTGCTCTAATCTGTCGATTTTATTGAAGATCAGAATCTTGGGCTTGCTGCTGGCTGCTAGCTGGGCGAAGACGGCGGCGTCGAGCTCGTTGTAATTGCTGCGGTCGAGCAGAGCCAGGATGACGTCGGCGTGGCTGAGGGCGTCGAGCGCTGCGGCGTTGTACGCTTGGCTGCGCTGGTCCGGTCGCTGCTGGTTGAGCCCGGGGGTGTCGGTTATGATCGCTTGGTTTTGCTGCCAGTTGACGATGCCCAGGATGTTGCGTCTAGTGGTCTGCGGGCGTCTTGAGGTTATGGTTATTTTGCGGCCGATGAGCTTGTTAATCAGAGTTGATTTGCCGACGTTGGGCCGGCCTAAGAGCGTGCAGTAGCCGCAGCGAAAGCTCATGAATTGCTGCTGTCAGCGCTGTGCAGTCGATAGCCGTAGGCTGCGAGTCGCTGTTGGTCGCTGCGTTGGTCGGAGTAGACGATTGTTCCAGGCTGTTCGTGCTCAAGGTCGTGCGCGGCGAAGTTGAAGGCTGCGGTCAGGCTTTGTTCGCCGTGTTGACGCTTGAGCACGAGTAAGCTGTCGTCGGCGTGAGTTATAGTTATGCTGCCTTGAATTAGCGCTGGTTGGTGCTTGCGCCAGCGTAGCCAGCGGCGGTTGTGGTTGAGGGTGGAGTTGGTATCTGGCTCTTGGACGCTGACGGCGAGCTGGCGGTGGTGCTCGGGGATGGGTAGCCAGGTGGTGGTGGCGCCTTTGATGTTGAAGCCGCAATCGCTGGCGGTGTTGTCCCAGGGCATGGGGGTGCGGCAGCCGTCGCGGCCTTTGAAGGTCGGCCAGAATTCGATGCCAAATGGGTCGTGCAATTGGTGCAATTCGAGCTCGGCTTCGCCGAGCCCGAGTTCTTCGCCTTGATAAATGCAGACGCTACCGCGCAAGCATCCGAGTAAAACCATGAGCATTTGCGCGGCTCGGGGCTGGTCGGTGGCTTGCTGGCGCGATAGCACACGCATGACGTCGTGGTTGCTAAAAGCCCAGGTCGGCCAGCCCGAGCCGAGAATTTCTTCAAGCTTTTGGCAGGATTGCGCGACGCGTTTGGGGGTTAGTCGGCCGGATAGCAGGGCGAAGATGTAGGCTGTGTGTAGGTGTTGCTGGCCTTGGGTGTACGCGCTGAGGACGGCGAATTCGTTGCTGGAGCCGATTTCGCCGACGCTGGTGCGCTCGGGATATTGGTCCATTAACGAGCGGATGCGCGCTAGAAAAGGCAGGTTTTGTGGTTGGTCGAGGTTGTATTGCTGCTCTTGCATGGAGTAGGGGTTGACCGGGTTGATGTGGCTGAGCTGGACGCTGCGGTCGCGGGGAGGGTTGTCGGGGTAGGCCGGGTGTTGGCAGTAGAAGTTGACGGTGTCGAAGCGAAAACCGTCGACGCCGAGTTCTAACCAAAAGCGCATCGAATGCAGGATGTGCTCTTGCACTTCGGGGTTGTTGACGTTTAAGTCCGGTTGGCTGGCGAGGAATTGGTGTAAATAATACTGCCTGCGGATGGGGCACCATTGCCAGGCTGAGCCTCCGAAGATGGCGAGCCAGTTATTCGGCGGCGAGCCGTCGGCTTTGGCGTCGTGCCAGACGAACCAATCGGCTTTGGCGTTGTTGGCGTCTTGCCGCGATTCGACGAACCACGGGTGTTTATCGGAGCAATGGTTATAGACTTGATCTATCAATACTTTGAGGCCAAGTCGGTGCGCTTCGGTCAGCAGATTGCGAAAATCGTCCATGCTGCCGAAGAGCTCGTTGACATCGCAATAATCGGATACGTCGTAGCCATAATCGCGCATCGGTGAGGGGTAGAAGGGCGTGAGCCAGATGGCGTCGACGCCGAGCTCGGCGACGTAAGGAAGTTTTGCCGTTATTCCGGGTAAGTCGCCGACGCCTTCGCCGTTGACGCCGCTGGCAGCAAAGCTGCGGACGTAGATTTGGTAAGTGGTCGCGCCGCGCCACCAGTTGGCTGTGGTCATAGTTTTTGTAGGGATTTTATTAAGGTTACCAGCAGGTTGTTGCCAGCGAGAAATTCATCTGTGGGTAGTTGTGCGCGTTGGCACCAGAAGCATTGTTGGCCTTCTCGGGCGCTTAGCTCGTCGGTGAAGTTGTGTACCAGGAAAATGCTGAGTAAGTAGCCGGTTGCGCCGTAAAAACTTGGAATTATCGCGAAGAGCGAGCAATTGCCAGCATTGATTCCGAGCTCTTCTCGGAGCTCTCTTCGCAGCGCTTGCAGGGGGCTTTCGTCCGCCTCTTGTTTGCCCCCAGGGAATTCGAGCATATTGGCGAAGCTTTGATCGGCGCGTCGGCGGCTGACCAGGACTTCGTCGTCGCGCAAGATGATGCCTACGGAAACTTTGACCATCGCTGTTGTTGTTGGTTGCGTTGTGTGGGGTGCGGCTTGCGGCGGCGCGCTGGTGTGCAGTTTATACTAGCATTGGTGGTATGTCGCCTTTAGGGGCAAAAATGGATTTTGCTGGAGTATGTTCTTAACAACGGCGATAATTTATGGATAATGCCCGCACCTGCGGAGAGGTGGCTGAGTGGTCGAAAGCGGCGCACTGCTAATGCGTTGTACGATTTATTAACCGTACCGAGGGTTCGAATCCCTCCTTCTCCGCCATAACTTCATTGAGGCTGTGGTGAATTCAGGGGGTTTGTGGGGGGCGTTGGGGATTGTGCGCTGATTTGGTATGTACATGAAGTGCGGCGAGTAGCTCTGAGGGACGTGTGTGGTTTTGTGCGTTGGTTTATTTATCAGCTACGTCTTTGAAATATTACAACCGTCAATGCCAGGATTGAGGAGCCGATCATCAATAGGAGCGAGACGGCATTGAGCAGCGGGGTGGAGCCTTCTTTTAGGCGATCAAACATTGCTACTGTTAAAGGCGCATCAGAACCGACGAGCATGAAGGTGGTGTTGAAGTTCTCAAAGCTCATCAAAAAAGCCACGACTAGAGCGCCGATGATGGCTGGCATCAGGAATGGAATGGTGACTGTGCGAATGGCGGTCAAGCGGGTTGCGCCGAGGTTCAGAGCCGCTTCTTCCAAGCTATGATCAAATCTTTTTAATCGAGCCGATATAACCAGGGTCGCGATGGTTGTGATGAATGAAAATTGCCCTAAGATTACCAATAATAAACCCGGGCGCAGTAAATAGGCGTCAATTTCCCAGCTCTCCCAAAGGCCATTGGCAACAGTCGAAGAAAAGACCAGTATCGAGATACCTAGAATTATCCCCGGGATAACCAGGGGTAATAACATCAGAATATAAAGTAACGCCTTGCCTCGGAATTGATATCTATTAAACAGAAAGGCATTAGTTATGCCAACAGTTATAGACAGCAAAGCCACAATGATAGCAATGAAGGCTGAAGTCCCTAGGGCTCTTATTATTGCGCGCTCATGAAAGACGCCGATCATTGGTCGGCTATCACCGAAAAACCAACTCAAGGTGAAGCCCTCCCACGGTAATGCTGGAAACTGACCATCGTTGAAGGCAAAGGCCGCGACAACGGTTAGAGGCAGCGCCAAGTAGATAAAAAATACTAAGACATAGGCGCTGTATATTATCCGTAGCGATCGGAGCTGAGGAATGGATGGAATCATTGCACTCCCCTAAGCCATGGTCTTTTCGAGGGATTGCCCCGTAAGCCGTAGGACGCCCCAGACGATTAGCGATGATAGCAAAAGTAGCATGAAGCCAAATGCTGCACCAAGTTCCCAATTAAAGCGCACAATAAATTGGTTATATATCATCTCGGTGAACCACAAGCTATCTTTACCTCCCAGTATGGTTGGCGTGAGATAGTTACCTAAGCTGAGCATAAAAACGATGATTGACCCAGAGACGATGCCTGGGATGGCGTGCGGTATAATAATCTCCCTTAAAACCGCAAGCCCGCTCCCACCAAGATCGTAGCCAGCTTCTATGATGCTGTCGTCAAGGCTTTCCAGAGTGGTGACTAGGGGCACGACCATGAATAGCATCGATGTATAGACTAGGCCAATCATAATCGCCGCATCGTTGTAGAGCATTTCGACCGGCTGATCGGCGACGCCCAGCCATTGCAACAAGTTCGAAACGATACCAGTTTCTCTCAATAGTATCATCCAGCCAAAAGTACGCACTAGTTCCGATACATAAAACGGGATCAAGCAAAGTAAAAATAAAACCTGCTGCAGACGACCCTGGGCAATTTTGGCAATGTATAGAGCAACTGGAAAAGCGATGATGAGCGTTATTAGCGTCGCCAGCATCGACATGATCGCCGTGCGCAGGAAGGTCCAAATATAAAGCGGCTCTCGAAAAAACGCGAGGTAATTGGCAAAGCTGCTTTCATACTGGCGAACACCGACGCGCTCCCGAATAGATACCAGGAACATATCTATATGGGGAATGATGATTAGTAGTGCCAGCCATAGCACTAGTGGAGTAAGTAAAAGCAAAAGGCCGAGTTGGCTTCTGCTCGGCATTACTTTGCTACCACGGGAAAGCAGTTGCCTTGGTCGCCAGACCAAGCAACGCCAACCTCGTTGCCTTGGGCTAAGGAGGCGAATTCCCCAGATTGTGGGAGGTTGGCTTCTATTGTCTCTTTGCTGGAGTTGTCTAAGATTGCAATACGGCTAGCGGCGCCATTAAACAAGATGCTCTTTATTTTTCCGTCAATGCTATTGTCTAAATGCTCGAGATCGCTAGGCTTGTTGCTCACTCGAATCGACTCGGGACGGACAAAGATTTCGGCAATGTCGCCAACCTTTAGATCGCGTTCATGAGCAGCACAACGAATAATCATGCCATTCTCGGTTTGCATTACTACAGTGCCATTGTCGACGCGTTGAACTTTGCCCCGCCAGCGATTGGAATCGCCAATGAAGCCAGCGACAAAAGGCGTTTGTGGGCGAAAATACAAATCCTGGGCTGTGCCAATCTGCTCAAATCTACCCGCATTCATAACGGCTATTTGATCAGACATGACCAATGCCTCTGATTGATCGTGAGTTATGTATACGAATGTTGTGGCAAACTCGGACTGTAGCGCTTTCAGCTCGATCTTCATGTGTTCGCGCAACTTGAGATCTAGAGCGCCAAGTGGCTCATCGAGTAGTAAGACATCTGGCTGCAGAACCATGCAACGGGCAATTGCCACCCGTTGCTTTTGGCCGCCGGACAGTTCGTTAATTTTGCGATTGCCGATCCCTGGAAGGCCGATGCGCTCGAGAATCTCGCCGACAGTTTGCTTTATTTCCGCCTTGGCAATACCCTTGCGACGCAAGCCGTAGCCAATATTGTCAGCTACATTCATCATCGGGAACAAAGCCAGATGTTGAAAGACCATACTCACCGGTCGCTTATTGGGCGGAGTGCTAATTATCGATTTGCCCCTGATTTTTATATCTCCCGCACTCGGATCTAGAAATCCAGCGATCATCCTCATGATGGTGGTTTTTCCGCAACCCGATGGACCGAGGATAGAAAAAAACGACCCGGCTGGGACAGTAAAGGCAACATTTTTAACCGCGTGAAAATCGTCAAACTGTTTGCTTAAGCCGCTGCATTCGAGATCGGTAGTCGGCATCGTGGGTTTGCTCGGGAGCGGTGATAAGAAGAGTCGAAGCTGCAAGTGTAAGCCCGGCAATTGTTTTTATGCGGTGATGCGTTGCTGTCTGGTATCTTGGGGGGCTGAGATTGCGCTCTATTGGTGGGGTGAATAGGTGGAGAGTGGATCAAGGTGTCTGGATGTGCTTGGCTAGAAATGTATGGCCTCGACGAGGCGGGGCTATGGCTGATTGTTGCGAGCCTTGTTTACTCGTAACCCATTGGTGGCACCTACATGATGGATGCCACCAATGTTTGCCTGTTTTTACTGAGCGGCTTTCACGCGATCAAGAACACCACCTTCAAGGGCTTCTAGTCCCGCTGGAACTGGAGGATACCACTTGATGTTGTCGACATCTTCCGGCGGGAAGCTGGCTTGATAGCGGGCTTTGAGTGCGTCTTCGGCGAATTCGTCGGCGCCTGCGGATGCTGTGAAGTTACCAGCTGCGGCGGTGATCATCGCCGAGACCTTGGGCTGCATGACAAAATTGATCCAAGCATAGGCGGCGTCATCAGCGCGTCCTCTTTCTGGCAGCACAAATGTATCGATCCAACCTAATGCACCAGAGGCTGGGGCGACAAAAGTTATGTCGGGGTTATCAGCATTGAGCTTCCAGCCGCCAGTATCCCACGCCATTGATGCCAAAACCTCGCCCGAGCGCACGAGCCCTATCAGCTCGTCGCCACCGCCCCAGTAAGTCTTCACATTGGGCTTACAATCGATCAGCTTTGCTTCTACCTTCGCCATGATGTCGGCGTAAGCCGCCGCATCGCCGTAGGCAGCGAAGGGATCCATGCCCATGGCAAAGGCAAAACCAATTAGCGTTGGACGCTTCAAGCGATAGGAGACTTTACCAGCCAACGATGGATCGCACAGATCGGTGTAATCTTTGACTGTGGCGCCGACAGCCGCGGTATTCATTACCAAGCCAGAGGTGCCCCAGACATGCGGCACGCCGTAGACTTCGCCGTCAACAGTGGTATTCTGCATCGTTGCTTCGAGCATCGACTGGATGAATTGCGAGCTGTCAATTTTCGCCATGTCGATCGGTTTATAAATTCCGAACTCCAATTGCGGCCCCGTGATCCGATCTTGGCTGGGCTGAGCCAGGTCAAAACCACCGCCGCCGGTAGCACGTAGCTTGGCGATCATCTCTTCGTTGTTGGACTTGGTTACCTCGACCCTGTGCCCGCTTTCGGCCTCAAACATTGCTACCACATCATCGGGAGCGTAGCCGCCCCAAGTCAAAAGACGCAGCGTATCGGCATTTGCTGTTGACATAAAGCTCGCTAATGCCAAGCCTAATATTGGCAGGATGCTCCTGTATTTGTTGAAACGACTTTTCATTGTTATATCCCTCTATATTGGTTGTTGTAAGGATTGATGCTTTCGGCCGCGAAGCTCTGACGTGCCCTCTACACCCCATAAGCGACATTTTGACCGAAGTAGGGCGCTATCATAACTATAGCGAAATCAACGATGCTGATTTAAGGCTAGTAATCGACGCAAAATGTAAGCAACTATGGCTGGCAAATTCTACTGCGTATCTTTATAACAATACCAAGCCACGTAAGCCAATGTTGCGCTCAAAGCCCATCTCCATAACCTGCGCGCGCCTTGTCGAGGTCATCTTGGCTGTCGATGCCTGCGGGTGGAACATCGGGGCTGATGGCGACGGCGATGGCAAAGCCGTGCTCAAGGATACGCAGTTGCTCTAATCGCTCAGTCTGCTCTAAAGGCGTCGGCGCTAATTGCGTGTATTGCGCCAAGAAGCTCGCGCGGTAAGCGTAGATGCCAAGATGGCGCAGACTCGGTGCAGATTGTGGCGCTCTAGCGTACGGGATCGACGCACGGCTGAAGTACAGGGCTTGATTGGCTTTGTTCAGTACGACCTTAACCGCGTTCGGGTCGGTCAATTCGACCTCTGGACACACCACTGCCAAGGTCGCGACCGAGCAGTTGTCGCTCTCAATCAGAGTTTGGGCGCATAAATCTATACACTGAGGCGGCATGAAAGGTTCGTCGCCCTGTAAGTTGACGACTATGGCATCATCCGCGATCTTGAGTTGTGCACAAGCCGCCGCCAGCCTTTCGCTGCCAGAGGCACAGCTAGTTGGAGTCATACAAACTTCAGCACCGTGCCGACGCATTAGCTCTTCAATGCGAGTATCATCGGTCGCCACGATCACGCGTCGAGCGCTGGAGGCGCAGGCGCGGGCGTAGCTATGCTCCAGTATCGTTTTGCCAGCTATGCTTTTCAGCAATTTACCTGGCAATCGGGTGGCAGCGTAACGCGCCGGGATTATCACTGTGAAATCTAGCATGTATGAAAAACTCTCTTACAGACAGCAGGGCAAAATATCAAAGTCATGCGCAGCCAGCGCAAATGCTGCTTTGGCAAAGGCCTCTGATTACCCAGCAGCATATACAATAGCCACGCGCGCTGGGTTCGTTGCCCAGCCATCGCCAAACTACCCTTTTTCAAAACAACCATTAGCTCAAGCTGCCAGATATCGTGTCGCATGTTAGCGCTGTAAGCAATCAGAAGGGTGGGGTGGCGAAGACTACCACTAGCGTCAACCTGGCTGCAGCCTTGCAGCAAATGGGTAAACGCGTCTTGCTAGTGGATATGGACCCGCAAGGCAATGCTACCATGGGCAGCGGCGTCGATAAATTCCAGCTGGGCTTTTCTATGTACGAGTTGCTCGCCCAGCGTTGTCCGCCCGAGCAGGTACTCATAGAGCAAACGCCTGCCGGCTACGATATCCTCGGCGCCAATTCCGACCTGACCGCTTTGGAAGTCGAATTAGTCGGGCGCCAACAAGCCAACACCAGATTGCGCACCTGCTTACAAAGCCTGCAAACGGATTACGATTTTATAATAATCGACTGCCCGCCAGCGCTAAACATGCTGACTTTGAACGCGCTGGCTGCCGCCGACGGCGTGATCATTCCCGTGCAATGCGAGTATTACGCGCTCGAGGGTCTAAGCGAACTAATGCGTACCATCTCGGGGGTATCAGCAGACATCAACCCCAAGCTCCACATTGAGGGCATTATCCGCACCATGGTGGATTATCGCAACACCTTGACCAACGACATCTCCGAGCAGCTAATAGAGTATTTTGGCGATAAAGTTTTTAACGTTGTCATCAATCGCAACGTGCGTTTGGCCGAGGCCCCCAGCCACGGCCTCCCAGTCCTACTGTACGACCCCAAATGCGCTGGAGCCGTCAATCATTTGGCTTTAGCAGGGGAATACATCCGAAGATTTGAGGTAAATTATGAGCAATAAAAAACGCGGCTTAGGCAAAGGTTTGGAAAGTCTTTTGCAAGCTTCTGGAAGCGACAACACCATAGCTGTCAACGGCGACAAAGAAGTTGTCAATGTCGGCTTGGAGCGCATCACTCCCAGCCGCTATCAGCCCCGCCGAGTGCTCGACGACGACGCCCTGCAAGAGCTCGCCGCGTCTATCAAGCAGCACGGAGTGATGCAGCCGGTCATTTTGCGCCCGCACCCCAAAGGCCAGGATTACGAGCTCGTAGCTGGCGAACGCCGCTGGCGCGCCTCGCAGCTCGCTGGCAAAACCGAGGTACCAGCCTTGGTGCGCGACATCTCCGACAGCTCGGCGAGCGCCATGGCGTTGATAGAGAACCTGCAGCGCGAAGACCTCAATCCCTTGGAAGAGGCGCTGGCTTTACAGCGTTTGCAGCAGGAGCAAAACCTTACTCAGCAGGAGCTAGCTGATTTAATCGGCAAATCGCGTTCAGCCATCGCTAACAGCTTACGCTTACTAGGCTTGAGCGATGCGGTACAGAATATGCTCGCCAAAGGCGATATAGATATGGGGCACGCCCGCGCCTTGCTCAGCCTCGAGCCCGAGCAGCAACTCGAGCTCGCGCAGAGCGCCCAGAAAAAATCCTGGACCGTGCGCCAAGTCGAGCAGGCAGTGAAAAAGTTACAGAGCGCTGGCGCTGCCAAGCCAACCACCCTGGCTGGGCAAGACCCGACCTTAGCGCGCATCGAGTCCGAATTAGCCGCGCGCTTCGGTGTCGAAGTCGAGGTTTACACCGGTCGCGGCGGCGCTGGCAGAATGACCTTCCGCTTCAGCACCCACGAGCAGTTATCGGAGTTGGCGAAGAAGTTATACATAGACCTCTGAGGCTACAAGCACTATGAGACTACTAGCCCTGGATACCGAGACCACTGGTCTTGATTTCGAGTATGACCGCGTAATCTCCATCGGCGCGGTCGAGATCAAGAACGAACAAGTGCTGAGCGCCAATCCGGGTTTGCATATGTACATCAACCCTGGCGACGACGTTGCCATGTCGCGCGATTCCCATGCGGTGCACAAGCTCGGCCGCGGCTTTTTACAGCAACACGGCGTCTTCGCCGATTCTGTCGAGCAAATCCTGCACTACGTGCGCGGCGCCAAGGTGCTAATACACAACGCCAAGTTCGACGTCGGAATGCTCGACTCGGAGATCCGCCGTCTGTTGCGCCAAGGCCATAGCTATCCTTTATTCAGCGAAGTTTGCACGGTAGTCGACACCGTCGAATACGCGCGCAAACGCGTAACCGGTCAAGTAAACCTGAACGCCTTAGCGCGCAAGTACCGCATCGACGACAGCAAGCGTATCTACAGCCACGGCGCCCTCGAAGACGCCATCCTGCTCGCCAAAGTCTACCTCGCCATGACCTCCGATCTGAGCCAACGCGGGCTCGAGCTACCGCAATCGGAGCTTAGCGCAGACACCAGAGCCGAGAGCACGGAAACCGAGCTCTCGGCAGACCTGATCGTGCTGCCAGCCTCCAGCGCCGAACTCTCGGAGCACGAGAGCATCATGCAGGCCATCCACAAATAACCTCGGGCGAGCAATGTTCAAGCACCGCAACTGGTTCCGCATCTCAGCGCTAATCCTCAGCTGCTCCGCGCTCGCTGCCAGCGCCGCCTTCACTCCGGGCATCGACGAAAGACCGCTGCACCCCGAGGAGGCTTACGTCTTCAGTTCCTCGGAGTTAGCCCCGGGGCGTTACCGCGCCGAATTCGCCGTCCAACCCAACTACTACTTATATCAGGACAAACTCGCGGTAATCGCTAATGATGGCTTGGGGGTCGGCGAGGTGCAATTGCTCGGAGTCAACGAGCTCAAAGAAGACCCTTTCTTCGGCGCCCAGCAAGTCTACTTTCAATACGCTGGCGTCGAGTTTAGCGTCTATAACGCCGGCGCAAATCAAGGCAGCGTGCGCTTGGAATACCAAGGGTGCTGGGAAGGCGGCGTCTGCTATCCGGTAAACGAACACCTCGTCAACGTCAGCGCCATCAGCGTCGCCGAACAATCGGCGCCACCAACCAACACCTTCAACTTCAACAGCAGCCAGGACTTCAGCAGCCTTTTGGGTAACGCCAACCTGGTTTGGATCGTCGCGCTATTCTTCGTTGGTGGCTTGCTGCTGGCGTTCACCCCTTGCGTCTTGCCCATGGTGCCGATAGTGTCGGCGATGATCATGGGTCAGCAGGGCGCCAACTTCCGCCGCCGCCTGGCGCTTAGCAGCGTCTACGTTCTGAGCATGGCGCTGGTCTTCGCCGCCCTAGGAGCTATCAGCGGCGTCGTCGGTATTAGCTTACAAAACTACTTGCAACACCCGCTGCTGATAATAACTTTCACCTTGCTTCTGCTGTACTTCGCCGGTTCCATGTTCGAGCTCTACGAGTTACAGATGCCAGCATCCTGGCAGCGCTGGGCTGATGCCAAGCTCGATAAAAGCAGCAAAGGCGGGTTAATTTACGCCAGCGGCTTGGGGATAGTATCGGCGTTGCTCGTCAGCCCCTGCGTCTCGGCGCCTCTAGCTGGCGCCTTACTATTCATAGCGCGCGAAGGCGATCCTGGGCTCGGCGCTCTCGCTTTATTCAGCCTCGGCCTCGGCATGGGCGCGCCCTTGCTCGCCATCGGCAGCGGCTTCCCGCAGTTAATACCCAAAACTGGCAATTGGATGCTAGCAGTCAAAGCTGCCTTCGGCATCATGCTCGTGCTGCTAGCGGTGTATATGCTCGATAGGATAATCCCCGATAGCGTCGCGCTCGCGCTCTACGGCTTAGTCTTAATAGTCAGCGCTGCCTATATGTGGCAATCGGGACCCCGCCTCGTCCAAGGCATCGGTCTATTGTTTTTTGTTTATGGCTTGTTGTATACCTTCGGCGCCTTGCTCGGCGGCGGCAATCCGCTCGACCCCTTGGAGAAACTCCGCGCCGCGCCCGCCAGCGCCAGCTCTACCAACAAAGACAGCACTGCTAGCAGCGTCGATTACCACGCCATCGTCAGCTCCACCGAGCAATTGCAGCAGAGCTTGAACGCCTTACCGAGCTCGGCAAAACCGCTGTTGTACGTAACCGCCGAATGGTGCGTGTCCTGCAAAGAGCTCGAATGGTTTACCTTCAGCGACAGCCGCGTCCAAAGCAAGCTCAGCGAATTCACCCTGATCAAGCTCGACGTAACCGACAACAGCTCCGATACCCGCGAGTTGCTACGCGCCTACCAAAGTTTTGGCCCGCCGACCTTCGTCTTCCTCAATTCCGAACTCCAGCCCCTGCCCGAGCTCAGCATCATGACTTACTTGGACGCCGATGCTATGCTCCAAGCCCTGAACCGAATAGCGCTATAACTCCCCGTCCCTAAAACCCAGACTCCAAATCCTGCGCCAAATGCCGCTGGCGGCGCTTCTGCCATTGCTTTTCTTCGCGCTCGATGCGTTTCTGCAAATCTTTCTCGGCTATGAGCTGGCGCGTGGCGTTGATTTGCTGCCTCGATAGCGGGTTGCCGAGTTCGTCGTCTGCCACTACCAAACCGTAGTTCTTGGCGATCTCGCTGGCGTCCTCCCACATCAGCTCAAAATCGACCACTGGTTGGTCGCTCAGGCTCACGCTCATAAAGAATACCAGACCTGGGGTGCTAAATTCCTGGTTGCTCAGATTGTCGTTGTCCAGGCTCCAAGGCTCGATAGCGTTACGCAAGCTATAGCTTATGATGTTGAAACTACCGTCTTTGCGGCGTTGACTGAGGTGATGAATATCCAGAGCGCCTAGAGCGAGACGGTGGTCGACGTGGCGCGAGCGGATGAAGTCGAGAATCTCGTTGATCTGGGTGCCGTTGAGCGAGTTATCTTTCTCGGGGCTGAAAACCAGCAAGCTAAATAAATCGCGCTCGGCGAAGAGCTCACAATCGCTATCGCCCAAGAGTTGCGTAGTGATCTGCTCTTTCAAGCTGTCATTATCGAGCGCCTTGTTGGCGTCTGAATACAATGGCAGCGGCTTGGCGCTGGCGAAAGAATTGACCTCGGGCTTGGCTTGGAAGCTGGTATCCTCAAAGCTCTCGGCGTCGAGTTCGGGTGCTGGATCCAAGCCCATAGCAGTATCGCCGTAGCCCGTATCGCCGCCACCTGCTCGGCTCACCGAATCTACGCTCGAGTGCAGCTCGGCATCGTCAAGATATTTGTCATCGATAGCGATGATGCCCTCGTCGAGGGAGTTGGCGGGTGGGTTGCTCAGTATTGGCTCGTTCTTCTCCATCAGTCGGCTATCTACTGCCAAGACCGTGCTACGACCGCGCAACCAAGTGGCCATAACCACCACTGCCGCCACGCTGACGCCTATCAAAATCATAATCAGAATGCTGCTATCCATAGTAAAAGGCTCGCTTGAGTTATAAACAATGCTGCGATAGTAATTTGCGCCGCGAGCGCCCTTGTTAAAAATATGGCTGAGCTTATAAATTGAGACCTTTGCAAAAAGGAATCTTTTTGCCCCCAGCGTTGTTCGCAAATGCTCATTTACTATTGAATAAACTGCGCTTTGCTGCCTAGCTGGGAACAAAAATCTCCGTTTTTTGCAAGCGGTCTCAAATTATGCAAAACTCTCAAATTATTAGTCAGCCGCAATCCCAACCACATCCCTTGTAAATCATGCCCGAAAAACTTCACGCCGTGCTCGCCCTCGCCAACGGCAAGACTTTCACTGGCACTGGGCTCGGCGCAGTCGGCTCGGCGCGCGGCGAGCTGGTTTTCAATACCGCCATGACCGGCTACCAGGAAATCCTCACCGACCCTTCCTACTGCCAGCAAGTAGTGCTACTGACTTACCCGCACATCGGCAACACTGGCATCAACGACGAGGACTACGAATCCGACTCCATGCAAGCCGAGGGCTTGGTGTTGCGCGATTATTCGCCCATTTACAGCAATTACCGCGCCCAGACCAGCCTCGAGCAATTTCTACAAAAGCACGGCAAAAGCGCCATCTATAACATCGACACTCGTGCTCTCACGCGGCTCTTGCGCGATTCCGGCTCGCAGAATTGCTGCTTGCGCGTTTATGAACACGACGACCATGCCCGCGAAACCGAGCTGGCATTGTCCGAAGCGCGCGCTTTCGCTGGGCTGGAAAACGCCGACCTGGCAGCAGACGCCAGTTGCTCGGATGCGCATTATTACCAGCAAAGCGCTTGGCGCCTCGGTAGCGGCTTTGGCAATAATGCTGATGGCAAGCTGGTGGCAGTTATCGATTACGGCACCAAGCGCAACATCCTGCGCCTGCTCAACGCGCGCGGCTTGCGCGTGCTGGTGTTGCCCGCCAGTAGCGACATCGCCGCCGTCCGCGCCAGCTCGGCGGCGGGAGTGGTATTGAGCAACGGCCCCGGGGATCCCAAGAGTTGCGCCTACGCCATCGAGCTCGCGCGCGCCTTGCTCGCCGAGCGCATCCCGACCCTCGGCATCTGCCTTGGCCATCAAATCCTCGGGCTCGCGCTCGGCGCGCGCACCATGAAAATGAAGCACGGTCACCACGGCGCCAACCACCCCGTGCAAGAGCTGGCGAGCGGCAAAGTCTTCATCAGCAGCCAAAACCACGGCTTTTGCTTAAGCGACAAAGACCTACCTGAGCACATCAGCATCACCCACCGCTCGCTCTTCGATAACAGCATCCAAGGCTTGCGCTCGGCTGCCTACCCCGCGCTCAGCTTCCAAGGCCACCCCGAGGCCAACCCGGGACCTGTAGAGATGGAGCAATTATTCGACGACTTCGCCGCCTTACTGAACAGTAACAACTAGACCATGCCCAGAAATAAAGACATACAGAGTGTATTAATCATCGGCGCTGGCCCCATAGTCATCGGCCAAGCCTGCGAATTCGACTACTCCGGCGCGCAAGCCTGCAAAGCCTTGCGCGAGGAAGGCTTGCGCGTGATCCTGGTCAATTCCAACCCGGCGACCATCATGACCGACCCCGAAATCGCCGACGCCACTTACATCGAGCCCATCACCGCCGCCTACGTCGAGCAGATAATCGCCGCCGAACGCCCCGATGCGCTGCTACCGACCATGGGCGGGCAAACCGCGCTCAACCTGGCGCTGGAGCTCGACGAACTCGGGGTGCTCGAGCGCTACCGGGTGCAGTTAATCGGCGCCAAGCGCGCCGCCATCGAAAAGGCCGAAAAGCGCGAACTCTTCAACCAGTGCATGGCGGAGATCGGCTTGGAAGTCGCGCGCAGCGGCATCGTCCACAACCTTGAAGAAGCC
The DNA here is from genome assembly GCA_965229495.1 of Gammaproteobacteria bacterium. Lineage (GTDB taxonomy): Bacteria > Pseudomonadota > Gammaproteobacteria > CBDBNL01. Next base: position 855,325 of record OZ245880.1, on the reverse strand, counting down.
GAGCAAGTCTTGGAGCGCGTTGGTCTGCCGTGCATCATCCGGCCATCGCTCACGCTCGGTGGCAGCGGCGGCGGCATCGCCACCAACATGGATGAATTTCGCGCTATCTGCGCCAAGGGCTTGCAGCTATCGCCGGTGAGCTCGGTGCTCATCGACGAATCGCTCATCGGCTGGAAGGAATACGAACTCGAAGTAATCCGCGATAAAAACGACAACTGCATCATCGTTTGCGGCATCGAAAACGTCGACCCCATGGGCGTGCACACTGGCGATTCGATCACCGTCGCGCCCATCCAAACGCTCACCGACAAAGAATACCAAGTGATGCGCAATTCGGCGCTCGCCATCCTGCGCGCCATCGGCGTCGAGACCGGCGGCTCCAATGTCCAATTCGCCGTCGACCCGAAAAGCGGTCGGCAAATAGTCATTGAGATGAACCCGCGGGTGTCGCGCTCCTCGGCGCTGGCGTCGAAGGCCACCGGCTTCCCGATCGCGCGCGTCGCCGCCAAGCTCGCCATCGGCTATAGCTTGGACGAACTCGCCAACGAGATCACCGGCGGGCTTATCCCAGCGTCCTTCGAGCCGACCCTGGACTACGTGGTAACCAAAATACCCAAATTCACCTTCGAGAAATTCGCCCATAGCGAAGACAAGCTCAACACCCAAATGCGCTCGGTGGGCGAGGTTATGGCGATTGGCCGCAACTTCGCCGAATCGCTCAACAAAGCCTTGCGCTCGCTGGAAGCCGAGCATAACTCGCTGCGTTCGGCGAGCGCGCGCAACTTGGACAACGACCAACTGCAAGACGCCATCGCCGTGCCTTCCAGCCAGCGCTTGTACCAAGTCGCCGAGGCTTTGCGCCGTGGTTGGGGCATCGATCAAGTCTACGAGCTAAGCTTTATCGATCCCTGGTTCCTGGCGCAAATGCTCGAGATCATCCGGGCCGAGAACGAAATCTCCGCTTGCGATTGGCAGAGCTTGAGCGCCGAGCAACTCCGCGCTTGGAAGCGCATGGGCTTTAGCGACGCCGATATCGCCGCGCTGGGCGCCCGCAGCGAGGCTGATGTGCGCGCACAGCGCTGGCAACTAGGAGTACACCCAGTATTCAAAAACGTCGATAGCTGCGCTGGCGAATTTGCTGCCAGCAGCGCCTATATGTATTCCAGCTACGACGACGAATGCGAATTGCAAATTGACGAATCCAAGCGCCGCGTCATCGTCTTGGGCAGCGGCCCCAACCGCATCGGCCAAGGCATCGAATTCGACTATTGCTGCGTCCACGCCGCTATGGCTATCCGCGAGCAGGGCTACACCAGCATCATGGTCAATTGCAACCCCGAGACCGTGTCCACCGATTTCGATTGCTCGGATCGGCTGTACTTCGAGCCCATCCGCGTCGAGGAAGTGCTGGAGATAGTGCGCCGCGAGCAGCCGCTGGGGCTCATAGTGCAGTTCGGCGGGCAAACGCCACTGAGCATCGCCCGCGCCTTGGAAGAAGCCGGCGTGCCCATCCTCGGCACTAGCGCCGCAGGCATCGAGCGCTCGGAAGACCGCGAGCAATTCCAGCAACTGGTGCAAGAGCTCCAGCTCAAGCAACCGCGCAACGCCATCGCCCGCAGCCAAGCCGAAGCCGTCGCCGCCGCCGAGGCTATCGGCTATCCTTTGGTAGTGCGGCCATCCTTCGTGCTCGGCGGCCGCGCCATGGAGATCGTCCGTGACAGCGACCAACTCGAAAGTTTCATCGAAGCGGCAGTGCGCTTGCGCCCGGGCGCGCCCATACTGCTCGACCAATACCTCGACCACGCCGTCGAGATCGACGTCGACGCCCTCGCCGACGGCGAGCAATGCTTGATCGGCGGCATCCTCGAGCACATCGAGCCCGCCGGCGTGCATTCCGGCGATTCTAGTTGCGTGCTCCCAGCGCAGCACCTGAGCGCCGCCATGCTCGAGCTCATCGCCGCGCAAACGCGCACCCTCGCGCGCGCGCTCGGCGCCTGCGGCCTGCTCAACGTGCAATACGCCGTGTATCAAGACGAGCTCTATCTAATCGAAGTCAACCCACGCGCCGCGCGCACCGCGCCCTTCACTGCCAAAGCCGTCGGCGTCTCGCTGCCACGGCTCGCCACCCGCGCCATGCTCGGCGTCAGCCTGGCGCAGCAAGGTCATAGCGCCGACCTGGTATCGAGCCAAGTCTGCGTCAAAGAAGCTGTGCTGCCTTTTAACAAATTCCCCAGCGACGACCCGCTGCTTGGCCCGGAAATGAAGTCTACTGGCGAAGTCATGGGCAAAGCCGACAGCTTCGCCGAAGCCTACCTCAAAGCGCAGATCGCCGCCTTCAACCCACCGCCTGAGCAAATCCAGGGCGTGTTCCTGGCGCTAAGCTCGCTCACCGCCGAGCTCCAAGCCGGGCTTGATCTCGCCGAGCGCATTAGCAAGCTCGGGCACCAGCTCATAGTCAGCGATCAATACCAGGAAGCGCAGTGGGCGCAACAACTCGGCGCGCAATTTATGGACTTGAGCAAAGTCCAAGCGAGCATCGCCAGCGGCGCCATCAACCTGCTGCTCTTTGCCAGCACCGACCGCAACCAAGGCTCCGAACCCTACCGCAAACTGCGCCAGCAAGCCATCTATAGCAACGTCTGCTACACCACCAACATCGCCGCCAGCGCTGCGCTCATCCAAAGCCTCGCCACCAACCACCCCATCACCATCAAAGCCCTCCAAGCCACCAGCTAACCACCAACCCGCAATGTCCGACAAAGACCTAATCTCGAAGAAGTTACTCAAGCGATTGTTAGTTGGTTTTAGTAACCGACTGTTCAAGCTCGACATAGTAGAGGCCGAATTGCTCAACAACGAGCAACCACGGATAGAGGGTAAACGCGCTGACTTGGTGGCGAGGGTAAAGGACGCAGATGGGAAAAACTATATCCTGCACGTAGAAATTCAAAACGACAATCGAGCCGATGTGCCACTGCGGATGTTGCGCTATTACAGCGATATAGCTCTAGAGCACATTGGCGAGAAAGTCATGCAGCATTTGTTGTACATAGGCAAGGCGCCTCTGAACATGCCCGACCACGTTCGTGGTCATAACTGGCTCTACCGCTACGAGGTGTTGGACATGCGTAGTCAAGATAGTGAGCATTTTCTCAACTCTAACAATCCTGACGCTTTAGTGTTGGCTATACTTTGTGATCCCAAAAATCGCGAACCGAATGCGCTAGTAGCTCATATAATCAAAGAGCTGAGACGCTTGCACGGCTCTGAGCTCGACAGTTTGCGCGATAGCTTGAAGATGCTGGATGTCTTAGCGAGCAATCGCGATTTACAAGATGCAGTTAAGGAGAATGCCGAAATGTTTATAGATGTAGAGAAACTTGGTCTTTATCAATTGGTAAAAGAAAAAGGTGAGGCTAAAGGCATAGAGCAAGGCCACCGGGAAATTGTTTTAAGGCTTTTGCATAAATTCCCGCCCGAGCAAGTGGCTGATCTTAGCGGCGTACCACTTGCCAAAGTTAATGCTATTGCCGCTGCGAACGCATAGCTATTAGGAGCCGCTTTGTCCGCCCCGAGGTGCGTTCGGCAGGAGCTTTGCTCGTCTCCCCACCATTCCTCTTGATCCTAGCGCTTTGATACTCGGCGCTGATCATCAACAAATAACAGCGCCAATCGAATCTGCTCGTAGTCGTAGCGGCCTTGGAGGTCTTGGTGGATGACGCCGAGGCGAAGGTTACCGTGCTGGTCGTATAAATCGGGTTCTGAATGTCGATGGTGGCTTGCCAGCACCGCGATCACCTCTTCTATAAGCTCCTCGCCCGGGTTATACATTTCCAGGTCAATGTCCGGGTATCGGTCTTTTAGCTTGCCGAGGTGATTGACGATGGTGCCGACCGTGAGCTCGCGCGTGGCAGCGATCTCGGCTAGTTGCATTCCCTGCTCGACTAATTCATAAGTCAGCGCGTAGGTCGATGGCTTGCCCGAACTCGCGCCGTCGGCGGTGGTTAGCGCACCTTGCGCGCGCTGCGCTGCTTGGATGCGCTCTTGGCGTTGATTACTACTCAGAGCCTGCCAACTCTGCAAGCATTCATCAGAGAGCACGCGCAAACGCTCGTCGGCGCGCCGCACCAGCGGGCTCATCGCCAGCGCTTTATCGTTAAAGCCGCTCAAGCTCAAATCGGCAAAATCGCGCAGCCGCGACAGTGCGACGTAGCCCTGGCCGATCTCGAAGCATTTGCTCAAATCGAGCTCGGCGCTATCTAAGGTCATGCCTTGGCTCTTGTGCACGGTAATCGCCCACGCTAAGCGCAGCGGCACTTGCGCATAAGTCGCCAAGCGCTCGCCGTACTCGTTCTCGACCACCCATTCCACCGCCTCGGCGACGATCTTGCGGCCATCAGAGCACTCCACCAGCGGCCAACCGCCGTCGCGAGTAAAGCCGCGCACCACGCCCAGGCTACCATTGAAATAATCGCGTTCATAATTGTTTTTGACGAACATCACCTGCGCCCCGAGCTTTAACTCCAGTACGTCCGGCGCTAGTACCGAGCGTTTGAGTTGATCGATGAGAGCTTGGGCGCCGCTGCTGCGCCCGCTGAAAAATTCCGATTCGCGCTCAATATTCGCTAATTGCTTGCGGTTATGACCATCGACGTCGACGTTGTGGGTGTAGAGTTTGATAGCCGTCGCCGATGCCACATCGGCGTTGAGTTTGGCTTGTAAATTCTCCCAGCTATAAGCGCTGACCTCGCCGTGGCGCATTTCGTCGAGCAGCCGCAGCAAGTCCGACTCTTGCTGGCGATGTTGCTCAGTGAGGTAGCAAATGCTCAATTGTGCTTGCAGCCACACTGGGTGCATGAAGGCGATGATATCGCGCAAGGCGGCGCCGCTTCTATTCACCGGCGGCAGCTGAAAAAAATCGCCGCAGAGCACCAACTGCACGCCGCCAAAAGCTTCTTCGCGCGCGCGCACGTAGCGCAGAATTCGGTCGATATTGGCGAGGGTGTTCCCGGCAAGCATAGACACCTCGTCTATTATCAAAACCTTGATGGCGTTGAGGCGACGATTGATCATAGCCCGCGATTTCAGGCGCTCCAAGTCGCTCTCGCTAAGCTCCTCGCGCACGCCTAAACCCGAGAACGAATGGATTGTTTGCCCGCCGATGTGGGTGGCAGCGATGCCAGTAGACGCGGTTACCGCAGCGGCGACTTGGTGCGCGCGCAGGTAGGCGATAAATTGATTGAGCAGGTAGGTCTTGCCCGAACCCGCCGAACCAGTGATGAAAACATTGGTTCCGCTTTGCAATATTTCGAGCGCTTGTTGTTGCTGCATTGTGCTAGCGTGGTAGTAAATCTAATAAAATTGGCGCGAACGGCAGCCCATCGCGCACCGTGGCCTAAGATACCCGCAACTTTAGCAAATCTCTTCTATGCTTTGGCAAAATAAAACCGCGCTCATAACTGGTGCCAACGGCGGCATCGGTCGCGCTGTCGCTACAGCCTACGCCCAAGCCGGCGCTCGCTGTCTGTGCACTGACATCCAAAGCTCGAGCGCCGACCCGGATCTGCCCAATAGCGTCTACGTCGCTAGCGATATCAGCGATTTGGATTCTATCGCCGAGCTTTTCGCCGAGTGCGAGCGCGCCTTCGGTGGCATAGACATTCTCTTTAATAACGCCGCAGTTTTTGACATGGCGCCGTTGCTGCAATCGGACGAAGAGATGTACGAGCGCATCTTCCGCGTCAACGTCAAAGGTATGTTCTTCACCATGCAACGCGCGGCGCAGATGATGGTGGAGCGCGCAAACGGTGGCAAAATAATCAACCTGGCTTCGCAGGCTGGGCGTCGCGGCGAGGCCCTGGTCAGCCATTATTGCGCCAGCAAAGCTGCGGTAATCAGCTACACCCAATCAGCAGCGTTGGCGCTCGCCGAGCACCGCATTAACGTCAACGCTATAGCTCCAGGCGTGATCGACACGCCGATGTGGGGCCATGTCGACGCCTTGTTCGCACGCTATGAAAATCTTCAACCTGGCGAGAAAAAACGCCAAGTTGGTGCCGCGGTGCCCTGGGGGCGCATGGGCGCACCGCAAGACATCGTCGGCGCCGCGCTATTCCTTGCCAGCTCGCAGTCTGACTATGTGACTGGTCAAACTCTCAATGTCGACGGCGGCAACGTCCTCAGTTGATAATGCCACGAACAGCACATAGCAGGGGCTTAGCTCGATGAAAAAATCTTTGTTTGTCGCTTGCATACAACTCAATTGCAGCAACGACGAATTTAACAATATCTCGGAGCTCATAGAGCTGATAGGCGAGGCCAAGTCGCTGGGTTGCGAATTGATAGTCATGCCCGAGATGGTCAACCTGATACGCCCCGAGCGCATCCGCGACAATATCGTCAACGAAAGCGCCAGCCTGTCCCTGCAGCTGCTGCGCGAGCAAGCCGCGCAGCGGCGTTTGTGGCTACACGTTGGTTCGCTCGCTGTGCGCGACGGCGTGCGCTTGGTCAATCGTAGTTTCTTAATAGACCCCAACGGCGAGGTGCGCGCACGCTACGATAAGATACATTTGTTCTGCGCCAACCTTGGTCGTGATGGTACTTATAGAGAGTCTGAGCTCTACCGCCAAGGTTACAAGGCAGTGGTGGCGCGCTCGGATTGGGGTACTTACGGCTTCAGCATTTGCTTTGATTTACGCTTCTCCTGGCTCTACCGGGCCCTGGCGTGCGCTGGCGCTGAGATCATAGCCGTGCCCTCGGCTTTCCAGTATGTTACTGGTTCGGCGCACTGGGAGATTTTGCTGCGCGCCCGCGCTATCGAAACCGGCTGCTATATCCTGGCTCCGGCTCAGGTAGGCGAAGCCGAGGGGCGCGAGTTCTGGGGACATAGCATGATAGTTTCGCCTTGGGGGCAGGTAATCAGCGAGGCCAGCACCACTCGTCCCGAGATTATCACCGCGCGCATATACCAAAAGGATATAGCCGAGGCGCGGCGCAAAATACCCGCGCTCTGGCTGCAACGCGAAGTGCCCGTAGAAATAGTCGAATGCTAGTGCTTGGTATCGACCCGGGTTCAAGGATTTGCGGTTACGGCATCTTGCGTTTACAGGTTACTCGGCCCATCTACGTCGATAGCGGTGTGCTTCGCCTTCGCGCTAGCGAGCTCAGCGAGCGCATGTACGAGCTCTATCAGCGTTTGCAACAGCTCATACATAGCAGCGGCGTCGAGGGCTGCGCCATAGAAGAAGTATTTATCGCTAAAAACCCCATGAGCGCGCTCAAGCTCGGTCAAGCGCGTGGCGCCGCCTTGGCGGCGATGGCGTCGTGCGCGTTACCAGTGACCGGCTATTCAGCTCGGGCAGTGAAAAAGGCCGTGAGCGGTTCCGGCGCCGCCAGCAAGGAGCAAGTACAAAGCATGATGCGTCAACTTCTCAATCTACCCAAAGCCCCAGAGCCCGACGCCGCCGACGCCCTCGCCGTAGCGTGGTGTCACTTGCAAACCTTAGTCTTCAATTCGCGCTTGGGTTAGCTTTACGGATCGCCGAGTTGTACTCGGCAGGAGGCTGGCTTTACTAATCTACCCACTACTCCAACCCAGTATTGGTGCCCGGGGCCGGAATCGAACCGGCACACCCGCGAGGGCGCAAGATTTTAAGTCTTGTGTGTCTACCTATTCCACCACCCGGGCGTGGAGGCTAAGGTCGGAATCGAACCGGCGTACACGGATTTGCAGTCCGCTGCATGACCACTCTGCCACTTAGCCTAATAACTGAACTCGGAACAGGTCTGATTTTGGAGCGGGAAACGAGACTCGAACTCGCGACCCCAACCTTGGCAAGGTTGTGCTCTACCAACTGAGCTATTCCCGCAGCAGGCGCATTTTACTTATCGCGAAGTCGGCGCTACCGCTAAATTGACGCAATAAATGCCTGGCTAGCGCATTTCGTTTATGACTTGTCGAGTCGCCTGACAAACTGGCTCTATGGCTGGCTTGAGGAGGGCGATGCGGTCGAAGATATCGGGGTTAGTAGCGATGTTGGCTTTGACGGCGGCGCCAAAGGCCATGCGTAATTCGGTGCCGATGTTGATTTTGCCGACTTTGGAAGTGGTCGCGAGCAGGCGCCGTTGCTCGGCGTTGAGGCCGCTGCCGCCGTGGATGACTAGCGGGATGTCGGTTTTCGCTTCAATGGCGCGCAAGGCGGCGATGTCGATCTGCGCTTGGCGGTTCTGTTGCAGATGCACGTTGCCGATGGATATGGCGACGGCGTCGACTCCACTTTCGCGGGCGTAGCGCGTGGCTTCTTCAGGGTCGGTGGAGCGCGAGTTCTGCCCTTGGTCGTAGCCGACAAAGCCAATTTCGCCTTCGACTGAAACTCCAGCCTTGTGGGCGCGCTCGACCAGGCGTGCGCTGAGTTCGATGTTCTCGTCCAAGGGTAGCGCCGAGCCGTCGAACATTACCGAGCTGAAGCCGAGGTCGATGGCTTGGAAACAATCTTCCAACTCGTAACCATGGTCGAGATGGCAGACTACTGGCGTCGGAGCTTGCTCGGCGAGGTGGCGGAGCATGGTCGCGATGATCGGCATCGGCGTGTGCTTCATGCAGCCGGGGCCGGCTTGCAGGATTATCGGCGCGTTCTCGGCGATGCTGGCCTGGGTGTAGGCGTAGGCGTCTTCCCAGCCGAGGACGACGAGGCCAGGTAGGGCGTAATTGGCTTTGTTGGCAGCGCTAAGCGCGTCTGCAAGGGTGATGATGCTCATGGTTTTGCTCTGATGAATTTATGCTCAGTTAAGATACTGTGAGAGTTTTGCATAATGTCGAGACCGCGTGCAAAAAACGGATATTTTTGTTCCCAGCTAGGCAGCAAAGCGCAGTTTATGAAATAGTAAATGAGCATTTGCGAACAACGCTGGGGGCAAAAAGATGCCTTTTTGCAAAGGTCTCACTATTTGAATTTGGCCACCATGTCTTTAATGCCAGGAATGGTTTCGACTTGGTAGGCGTGCGTGGGCTGGAAGTATTGCCGTAGTGGGCGCTGGCTGGCGCCGCCGAGGATGGTGAAGTAGTACATCTGGTAGCCCGGGGCGACCACGCAGGGATGGTAGCCCTTGTCGATGGCGAAGGTCGAGCCGTTCATCAGGTGGAAGGCGTCGCCGAGCTGACCGTCTTCTTGCTGCAATAGCTGCATTCCAAAACCGTGCTCGGGCAAAAAGCGGAAGTTGTAGACTTCGTCGTGGCGCGTTTCTTCGGGTGGGCGGTCGGTGTCGTGCTTATGCGGCGGAAAGCCCGACCAGCCGCCGCAACCCACCGTGAATAACTCTGATACTAGCAAGCGACCAACTTTATCGGCTTGCTTTTGCCCAAGAATATGTTTGATTTTGCGGTGGGTTTTGGTGTCGTCGGAGCCGTATTGCACTAGATCAATGGCGCTGGCGTCGACGACGAAGGGGTCAAGGCTGGTCTGAAAGTAGGCTCCAGCGATGAAGACTTCGCAGGTGCTGAGGGCTTTGATCGTAGCGGCCTCGCCGCTGGGTACGTACACGGCTTCGGGCTCGGCGTCCCAGACGTGCTCTTGGCGTAAGCCCACAGGTCCAAAGTCTTGACCGCGGGTGGCGACGATTACGCTGCCGGTGGCGGGCGCGACGCAGCTCTCGTAGTCGGGCAATTGGTATTGGAAGCTCTCGCCAGCGCTGAGTTTGACGATATTGAAGTAGACCAGCGGCGTGCGCGCGTCGTTACGGTCGATCAGCGGCTGGTTTTGGTTGTCGAAAGGGGGGATGTGCATGGTTGGTGGAGTTTTGTGGCGGTCGGGTGAGGTGGTCGTACTTTGGACGAGTTTGCTAAATACTACGGCATTATAGCGGCTGAATAGGCGTATTAATTCTGAGGATCGGGCGTGAAATGGCTTAGTAGCTCTTTGGTTTAAGATGACTTTTGGTTGATATAATCGCAGTGTAACTTGAGCGCCAAAGCTTATTCTGGAATGAGATATGCCCAGCCCTAAAATTAAATCAGTGTTCGCAACAGCGGATTGTTGCTTGCTGGTTGAGTTCGATAATTGCCAAAAGAAAAAATACGACCTATCTCCGCTGTTAGCGCGCGATATGTTCGCGCCGCTAAAAAACCTGGCTTTTTTCCGAGCGGTAAAAGTAGAGCCGGGTGGCTACGCGGTATCCTGGAATGCTGAGATTGATATTAGCGAGCACGAGTTGTGGAGCCGTGGCGAGTCTGTGCTCTGAAGCTGGTTAGTACAGTTGACCCAATTACTAGCGATTCGCAAATAACTGACGGAATAGCCGAGACCTTGAAAGCTTGGCATGACTTGAAAACGAGTTCAAGAAGAGCCTTTTTGCAGAGAGCTTAATAGCTCCAGAGTGCGGCGCAAGCGGCAGAATTCGCCTTGCAGGCTGGCGAGGCTGACGTTGTGGACGATGTCGGCGCTGTACTGCTTGCCATCTTCGCCGACCTTGGCGTAGGTAGCGGTGGCGTCGCTTACCAAGGTTACGTTAAAGCCCAAGTTAGCGCCCATGCGCACTGAAGTGGAAACGCAGTGGTCGGTGGTGAAACCCGCCATCACCAGGTTGGCGATGCGCTGAGCTTTGAGGTGCTCATTGAGCCCCGTGCCGATAAAGGCGCTGTTGACCAATTTTTCTAAGCACAGTTCATCCGCCAACGGCTGCGCTTCGGGCAGAAAAGCGTGTCCAGGTAGTCCAGCTCTGAGTAGAGATCCAGCTTCTAGCGAGCTATGGAAAACATGGATAACCGGCCAGCCCTCTTGACGCCAACGCGCGAGCAAGCGGGCGATGTTGGCTTCGGCGGCGGGGTTGTTACGCGCGCCCATTGCTGGATCGCGGAAAGCCTGCTGCGCGTCAATGATTATCAGGGCGGTGTTGATCATTTGCAGCTGGAATTTGTGGGGAACCTCAAGCTCGCATTTTGGGAGCGCAGGCGTTTCGCAGTGGTGCTTTGGGGATTGCTTAGGGTTTTTTGAGGTTCGTTTGTGCTTGCTTAGCAAAGCTAGGCTGGCAGTTGCGAACTTCAAGGTAGTAGAGAGCAATATCGGAATTTGAGTGTTTAGCTCTCTGCGCGCAATCACTACTCAGCTTTTGGCTAAACCAGCTTGATCAAAGCCGCAAGGATCGCAACCGCTATGGCGATCATGCCACCCAGGCTGATAATTATTTGGTAGCGCATTTCGCGCATTTCGTGGCGCACCTCGCGAATTTCGTGGCGCATTTCTTGACGTAGGTCTTTAATATCACTTTTGGTAGCTAAATCAGCGTCTTCGTATACTTTTTTGAAAGTATTGATAACTGCCTCAGCTTGCTGATCGTCAAAGCCAGCTTCCTTGAGTTCGGTAAAGAATGGGTGGATGTCGAAAGTTATGCTGCTCATAGGATTTCCAAATCAATTTTGTAATAGCTGTATCTCAAACATAAACACAATAACATTTGCATCGACTCTAGGGGATAGCGCTATACCATCTTGATCAAAGCCGCAAGGATCGCAACCGCTACGGCGATCATACCACCTAGGGTGATAATTATCTGGTAGCGCATTTCGCGCATTTCGTGACGTAGATCCTTGATGTCGCCCTTTGTCGCCAAGTTTGCGTCTTCGTATACTCTCTTGAAAGTATTGATCATGGCCTCAACCTGCTGATCATTGAAACCAGCTTCTTTGAGCTCGGTGTAGATTGGGTAGCTATCGAAAGTTATGCTGCTCATGGCGATTGCAAATTAATTTTTAACCCGAATATCTTAACACAACTACAACACAAGCTTGTGGCAAGCTCTATTGTCCGTCGCCTGGTTTTAGTTGGTCTAAGTTGAGGAGGTAGTAGCGGTAGCGTACGGTGAGCCAGAATAGCGAGCCGATGGTGGCTAGTAGCTCGTTGCCGAAGCTTTGCGCGGCGCCGCCCAAGCCGTCGGTGATGTTGCTCAAGATGCCTGTGGTCAAGCCAAAGAAGACGAAGCTGGCGAGGATTATGATGAATAGGTTCCAGCTAATGCCACGGGTTAAGCTCATGCTCATAGCCAAGGTCGTGAGCACTGGCGGGCGCTTGAGCACCATGATGATGTCGAACATGCACAGCCGCACGAAGAGGTAGACGCCCGGGATGATGAACAGGGTGAGGCCGAGCAAGCACACGCAAGCGATGATGATGTTGCCGAGTAGCACTGGTAGGAATACGCTGAAAACCGTGCTGAGCGCTGGACTGCGCGCATCCGAATCGCCTGAATTGATGGCTTCGAGCTTTACTATTAACAGCACCTGCAGCAGCAGATTGACGACAAACAGCGCGAACATGTAGCGACTGAGGGCGCCAAGCTCTAAATTGGGCGGGGCGCTATCTAATCCTAAATCTAAGCTCTCTAGCTGGGGCTCCCAGAGTACTTGGCCAATGATGGTGTTGACGCCAGCGAAGACCACGAGCAGCAGCATGAAGCGAGCGATGTTGCTTTTGAGAAAGTACAGGACTTGTTTGAGGACTTCCGCCATAGTTTGTGGGAGTTTGGTGGGTGGAGGGCGGTTTGGTTATTCTGGGTGCGGTGGCGTAGGCAGGGCGCGGTGAGCCTGGGTTGTTTTGCTGCTGAGATTAGCGGCGGGCTTAGGTCTTGCGGATATCGCGCCAATATTCTTGCTTCACTAGCACTGTGAGCGCGATCAGCACCAGGATGAACGCCATGACTTTCCAGCCGAGCTGTACACGCTGCATTTTGGCGGGTTCGCCAGCGTATTCCAGGAAGTTGGTGAGGTCGAGCATGGTGTCGTGGAATTCTTTGCGGTTCATGCTGCCAGCGCTGGTGAGCTCAAGACCTATTAGAGTATCTTCGCCGTGCATCTCTTTATAAACCGGCTGCTGGCTGCCTTGCATACCCGCGAGTAGCCAAGGCATGGCGACGCCGCCGTAGACGACATTGTTATAACCAGTGGGGCTGTCGGGGTCGGGGTAAAAGCCCTTTAAGAAAGTTAGTATCCAGTCGGAGCCGCGTACCCGAGCGCGCAGAGATAAATCTGGTGGCGCGATACCGTAGGCTAGCTCGCCCTGCTCGGGGTCTAGTGGCGATTTGATGCTGTCGTAGATCGAGCCGCTCATGTTGAGCTGGGCGCGGAGCTCGTCTTCGCTCCATTGCAGGTCTTGACCTATGCGCGAATAACGCATGTATTCCATGCTGTGGCAGGATTGGCAGTTATTAACGTAAAACTGCGCGCCGGCGCGCAGCGATTCGATGTCGGTGATGTCGTTACGCGCCGCTTCCAAGCGGAAATCACTACCGCCAGCAGCGAGGGCTATTTGGCTGACAAAGGTGGCGAGTAGTAGCGTTAATTTGAGTTTGATCATTGTGCTTTTCTTAAATGGTTGGCTGCTCTAGGTGGTTACTCGTTCGGGCACCTGCTTGCATTTCTCGAACTTGGTGTACAGCGGCATCAGCAGGAAGAAGGCAAAGTATATCAGGGTGAATATTTGCGCCAGCGTGGTGTAAATGCCCGTGGCTGGTAGCGTGCCTAGTATTCCCAAGACTATGAAGCTGATCGCGAAGCAAATGATGCCGATGCGGCTGTAGATGCCTTTGTAGCGTATTGACTTGACTGGTGATTTGTCGAGCCAAGGTAGCAGCGCCCATATCAGTATGCCGCCTATCATCACTACTACCGCTGGGAAGGCGCTACCGCCTATCGCGGGCACGGCGCGGAGCATGGCGTAGAAGGGCGTGAAGTACCATACTGGCGCTATGTGGTCGGGCGTTTTCAGCGAGTTTGCTGGTTCAAAGTTCGGCGGTTCGAGGAAATAACCGCCGCCTTCCGGGGCGTAAAAAACTACCCAGCTAAATAGGAACAAGAACACACCGCAGGCGATGAAGTCTTTGGTGGTGATGTAAGGATGGAATGGTACGCCGTCTAGGGGTATGCCGTCGGCGTCTTTGTTGTCTTTAATCTCAATGCCGTCGGGGTTATTGGAGCCGACTTTTTTGGCGTGCAGCGCGACTATGTGTAAGTAAATAAGACCGACTAATACGAAGGGGATCAGGAATATGTGGAAGGCGTAGAAGCGGTTTAGAGTGATGTCCGATATGACAAAGTCGCCACGGATCCATTCGGCGAGCCCGGGGCCGATCCAGGGTATGGCGTCGAATAGGTTGACGATAACTTGAGCGCCCCAGAAGGACATTTGCCCCCAGGGTAGTAAGTAGCCCATGAAGGCTTCTGCCATCAGCGCCAGGAATATGCCCATGCCGATCAGCCAGACTAGCTCGCGCGGTCTGCGGTAGGAGCCATAAATCAAGCCGCGGAACATGTGTAAATACACAACTATGAAGAACGCCGAGGCGCCGGTGGAATGCATGTAGCGAATGAGCCAGCCGAATTCGACGTCGCGCATGATGTATTCCACCGAGGCGAAGGCTTTTTCGGCGTCGGGCTTGTAGCTCATGGCTAAGTAGAGGCCGCTGACGAATTGGATTACTAGCACTACCATCGCCAGTAAACCCATCATGTACAAGATGTTGAAGTTTTTGGGCGCGTAGTATTTGCTTACGTGGCGTTCCCAGGTTTCGATGAGCGGGAAGCGGTCGTTGATCCAGGTGTTGAAGCTCTGGCGTGCTGGGGCTTTGTTGTCGACGCTGGCCATCAGGCAATCTCCTCGTTGTTGCTGTCTTCGCCAATCACTACCGTCTGCTCGTCTTTGAAGCGGTAGGGCGGTACTTCTAAATTGGTCGGGGCTGGCATATTTTTGAATACGCGACCAGCCAAGTCGAATTTGGAACCGTGGCAGGCGCATAAAAATCCGCCTTGCCAATTGGCTTCCATGGCTGGGTCTTTAGGATCGGGGCGGAAGCTCGGCGAGCAGCCGAGGTGCGTGCATACGCCAACTAACACCGCGAGTTCGCTTTTCAGCGCGCGGGTTTGCTTGTCGACGTATTCCGGTTGCTTGCTGTTCGCCGAATCGGGGTCGGCGAGTAGGTCTTTAACGTTGCTTAGCGACTGCAGGGCTTGTTGGTCGCGGCGGAACAGCCATACGGGCTTGCCGCGCCATTCCACTACCTTGAGCTGCCCAGGCGCGATAGCGCCGATATCGACCTCCACTGGCGCGCCAATGGCTTTGGCGCGTTCCGATGGTCGGAAGGAGCTTATAAAAGGTACGGCGGCGAAAGCGGCGCCAACGGCAGCAAAGGCGCCAGTGCCTAGGCTCAGTAGGCTACGACGCGCTCGGTTTACTTGGGTGTTATCGAAAGATTCTGGCATGGTGGTTGGCAGTATTTGTTGCTATCGCTTGAGTTTAGGTGCGTGCGCGTTGTTTTGCGGGCAACACGCGCGCCAATTATTTTAATTCATCCCTATTTTAATGCGTTACTCGGCATTGTCAGCCTATTTATTCTTAAGCATTTTGTCTGGGAACGCAGGCGCCTTGCCCGGCGTGCATAAGCTGTCGCAGGTTAACCTTCCAACACCTTCTGGCTGATAGCACTGGTTAAAATCATGGCGACCGCAGAGGCGTACGGATGCGCGCAGATTGGGGCACTAAAGTCTCCTTGATCCTTGTCTGCCTATGTACATCTGTGGCTATCTGTTTTCAGCCCACGCGCCAGCACATAAACCTCGCGCGAATTCTGTCTCGAAGCTTTGGGCTTGCATATCTTCACCGAGCCGTAGCTCTGGCGCATACGCCCAAGTATCGCCTCAAAACTAGTACCGTGGAAACACTTATAAAGCAGACTACCTCTCGGGTGTAAATGGTGCTCGGCAAAAGCCATAACTGCCGCCGCCAGCCGCTCACCAGCAGCTTGATCGGCGCTCTGGTTACCGCTTAAATTAGGTGCCATATCGGAGAGTATGAGGTCGACAATTTGCCCATCCAGCGCCTCGGCGACTTTGCTCACCACCTCAGACTCTTGGAAATCGCCTTGGATGAATTGCACCTTGTCTATGGCTGGCATAGGCAACAGATCGCAGGCAATGACGTGAGCATTACTATTATTTATGCGAGCTACCTGCGACCAACTACCGGGCGCGCTACCCAAATCTATGATCACTCGTGCTGGCTTGAGCAGATTATGCTTGGTGTCGAGCTCTTGTAGTTTGTAGGCGGCACGACCGCGATAGTTGTGCTCGCGAGCAGCTTTGACATAAGGATCAGAATTATGACGGTTGAGCCAGGTACGGCTCTTGGCAGATTTGCTGGGCATTGGCAACGGCGATATTTTCAGGTGTCAGTATTAGCCAAACTAAGTCATTAAATTAGAAATAGCTTAAGCGACCTCAGCAATAAAATCGCCAAAAATCTTAGGAGTATCCTAAATGCCTAACGTCTTGACCATTGCTGGTTCCGATTGCAGCGGTGGGGCCGGAATTCAAGCTGATCTAAAAACCTTTGCTGCGCATCAAGTCTACGGCATGAGCGTTTTGGTTGCGCTAACGGCGCAGAATACTCAGGGGGTTCATTCTGTGCACTTGCCGCCGGTAGCTTTCATAGCGCAGCAATTGGCGAGTATATTCGATGATATTGAGGTCGACGTTATTAAAATCGGGATGTTAGCTAATTCCGAAATTATAAACTGCGTCAGCGATCAGCTGGCGGTTGCGAATTACGATTATCTGGTATTAGACCCTGTAATGGTGGCAAAAAGCGGCGACCGATTGTTATCTGCCGACGCTATTGCAAGTTTGCGGTCGAAACTATTACCGATGACCGACTTGCTTACCCCTAATATCCCCGAGGCGGCAGAGCTCCTGGGCTGTGAAGAGGCTGATATAACTGATGATTTAGCCAGCTCTGCTCAGGAAATTTTGGCGCTGGGATCTAAGGCCGTATTGCTCAAAGGCGGTCATATTGCTGGTGCAACCGTGGTAGATACTTTGGTTCACACAGGTGGTGTTCGGTACTTTGAGAGCAAACGCATAAATACCTGCAATACCCACGGCACTGGTTGCACCTTGTCGTCTGCCATCGCCGCTAATATGGCTTGCCAGATTGGATTATTACCATCTATTGAGCGCGCCCTTGCTTACGTTGCTCGTGCTATCGCTATGTCAGATAATTTACAAGTTGGCTCCGGGCACGGTCCGCTTATGCATAGCGTAAGCGCATGATTAATAAATTATTATGCGCGTAGCAAACATTATCACGATAACTGTAGGCTATTGATTAAATAGCTTTATTTTGCCAGAGTATTAGTATAAATATTATTCAATGTTAGTTTTAGCGATGTCATTTTATAATATAAATATAAATTGCATTTGCGGTATAAAATAGTTAAACTTAAGCCTAGTATAAATATATAGCTATTTAATTTAATCTAAAATTCATAATATGCCGATGTTACGCTTTTGGTCTGAACTCGTTAAATTCAAGATGTTTAAGCATAGCATATATAGCTTGTGGTGTGTTGCTGCAAGTTTGCGGTATCAAGCTGCTCACACTAGGCAGTTTAAGCGTCTGTTTAGCAACGATTTTTGCTGCTCAAGCGGTCAAGTGAATTAACTATCTTAATAGCGTAAATTTTCTTTGTTTTTAGCTCCAATTATGGATAAGCAAATACCAGATATGACAAGCAATTTTTTCTTGCGTCCTGCTCTGAGGAAGCTGGCTAGCTCTCGCGGTCGATACAAAGCCAATAAATTTCTTAGCTTAAAGCTCAGAGGGATCGTTCAAGCCGCTGGTGGTGTTGTCGGTAATTTGCCGCGCTTGGTTGCGCTGCAATTTTTTGTTGCGATTTTAGCCGCTTGTGGTAGTGAGCCGGATCTTGGTAACTTATTTACCTACGAAGAGGGTCAGCCAGAAGTAACTATAGATGGACCAACTTTTACCAATTCGAACGCTAGTTACGATCTGCTTCAGTACCAGATATCAATAGACAGAGCTGTCGCTAACGAACTATCGGCTTCGGATTCGGACTCCATAGACGTTGCCAACGGCTCGATAGCCAGGCTGCAACTCTTAGACACTGTCAATCTTGACGAGTATATTCTCTATCTCCAGCCTGACCCACAAGCCGATGCTAGTCAGATAGTAATTACCATTCCTGATGGGGCTGTCAACGCTCAAGTCGACCAGGGTCTGTTCCCTAATGAGGCTGTAAGCTTCGTTGTCGAATATGACAATTCGGCACCTAGTTTTAGCTTCGGCATCGACGAAGAAGCTAGCGGCGACGGCTATTTTCGAGAGCAGGATTCTGATGGCGACGATTACTATGTCGTAAATAGCGATTTTAGTCTGTCCTTAGAATTCGATGAGCCAGTCAGCGGTCTGACGGAGTCCGATATTATTATCTCTCAACTGGGAGTGGACATTGTCGAAGTCGTCTCTTTGGATGATGGCTCCAGCTACCGCTTAGGTGTAAGTCTTGAGGATGGTCAGTTGCTCGGCGATGCTGCGGATATTTACTTCACGCTCGTAGCCGATGCTGTCGAAGACTTCTCTGGCGAACAAACTGAATCAGCATTGGTCGCCGAAGGTATAGTGAGCTCCTCTGATGCGGATGTCGACGGTTATGGTAACGTGGCTGGTGAGTACTTGGTTGTCTTAGACCGCTTGCCGCCAATATCCTCCACTGTTACCAGTGTTCCTTCTGGCACTGACTACACTCGTTCAGCCGATTTTAACTTGGACGGGCTGACCCTTGAGCAAAGAGGTGTGCCTCTTAAAGTGAACGACAGGATCGACATAGTGGTCGAATTCACAGAAGCCGTTAGGATTGCTGGTAACCCTTATATTCCCTTAGGAATCGATGCTTACGCCAACGGCAAAACTACCGAACTGAATATCAATGGCGACACCACCGAGTTGGTAGTCGATGGCGATCTCGGCGAGTTGACGGTGCAGGCGATATTTTTGTCTTTGGGTCCTAACTCCGATGGTGTGGAAGATGCTGCAGCAACATTTGCTTATACAGTCGAAGATGATTTTGACTTGGAGGATATGGATGGCATCAATGCTAGTCCAATCTCGGATGCTCCCATACTGGTAATTCCAGCGGACGCTAGCATCGCTGATAAATATGAGAACTCTCTCGAGGGTAACGTAACTTTGAGTCCTGCCTTCAATTTGTCGGATCTAAGAGTAGATAGCATTGCTCCGGAGATAGTTGATTTGATCTGGTCTGCGGAGGGCTACGCTTACAATGGTGTTGGCGATACTGGTAAATTCTCCTTTGGCGACACGATAACATTCGAGTTGATTTTTGATGAAATAGTTTATCCCGATAGTTTTGAGGGTTCAATAAGTGACTACTCTTTGGGAATAGAATTAAGCACGGGTAGCGCTAACACATCGGTGAGTGTGCCGGGTGTCCGCAATCAGATTGAAAACCAAGTTAGCGTATTTCATTTTGAGTTTTATATTGAGGAAGGCTATAACGCGACTGATGGCATCAGTTATGAAACTTTCACTGGCCCAGCACTAGAGCTATTTGGCGACGAAGCTGGAAATACTATTGTTAAAAATTTGGATGAGTTAGTATTTCGCAGCGCTAATGAAATTAACATCTATATAGATGCCGAGCTTCCAGAGATCGTAGTCATAAGTGAGTCCAGCACTCCCGCCGAGAGCTCAGTTTTAGAAGACATAGATGGTGATGCGAATTACTATGTGGGCGCTAACTATGGAACTGATGATGCTGAGACAATACAGTTACGCTTTGGTCTCAGTGAGGAAGTCAACATTAGTTCGATTGACTCTTCACTAGATTTTGGCTTGGGTTTAGTGGCTTACTTCCGTGACAGCGACAATACCGGCAGCAGCGAAGGTGGCACTTACACCTTTACCTACACAGGTAGTTACGGTGAACTGAATGACACCTTATTTTTCAACTATGGAGTAATCCCCTTCGGTGAGATTGGCGTTAGCGCTGATGACCCTGATGGTATAGAGCTGGGTTATTTACTTAGGGATAACGTTAACATAAAAGACAACTATGGCAATGATTTGCGCATCGACATTAGCGATGACCTTAATCTTGAGTACCGTACTTTAATCACTGATGAAGATGCGAGCTTGGAATTTCTTAATAACGTCCGTGTCGAGACAACTCCAGCGCAAGTCACTGGCATAAATTTCACAGGTGTTGACAATGGTAAAACCATGTCTTCCATACTAGGAGAAGGCTCCACAGTCGAAGTTGTATTAACATTCGATCAGGAGGTGGAGTTTGATTACAGCTTAACCAACGATGAAACGCTAAAGCCTGCGCTCGCCATGGAAATAGTGCCCAGCGCCAGCCGTAGTGACTTGACTCTAACTGGTGATAACATAGTTTACGCATATTATGCTTCGCCAGGTTTGGAGTTCTCTAGCCACACTCATACTTTTACCTATGTAATCAAGCCAGAAGACTCTAATGGCATCAACAGCAGTATATGGTTACGGCGAAATTCTGAATTAGTAGATAACGGTGGTTATGACGACATAATGCTGTTGAACTCTAGTAACGCTTACGATGAGCGTTATCGGGGCATACAAACAGATTTTGCTAGCGACTCCCTAGATGATGATATTTTTGCCGACAATTATGCCGCTCACCCGTTAATATCGATCAAGACTGGTATTGAGCCTGTAGCTTCTTTCATTAGGCCAGAAGGCTATAATGCAGATATTAGCGATTATTACATATACCCACTTGAATCACAGGGCAATACTAGCTTTACTCTGGTTTATGGCAGCAGTGTTGCTGAAGCTGTTCATATCGAGGTGGCATTACAGAGCGGAGGCAATGCCAGCAATCTGCCTTATATATTGCTATATGGAGACGAGGAAGACGCCACTACAGAAGAGCGTCTAGAAGGTCGAGCCTATTTGTCTTTGAGCGCCTCCAAATCAGAGTCTAGTAATATTTATTCTGATTTAGTATTCATTCTTAGCGAATCAGAAGATGGGGAGGATAAATTTGCTGCGCAATATTTAAGTCCAGATTCACCAGGGCTTATTTACGATAGCTTAGTCATAGGTAGTGATTATTTAATAGCTACTGAAGAGGGCAATCCAATTGAAACCGATCTATCTCCGTATACGTACAGTGCGGACTCTTCATTGACTCTTAGCTCAGAATCTGAGCGCGTTTTCTATGACCCTTATCCGCGTATACTTTCCATATCTGAGCAGGGAGTTCTCAGCGAGAATAACCAAACAATTGATAACAATTACAACCTGGGCGAAAAAATAACTGTCTCCGTGGTAGTTAGTGAAGATGTTGAGATAGTTGGTAATGATGCCAAAAATCTCTACCTATTCGGCGAAGTTACCGATGCTGAATTGTCAGGCTACTATTCTGACATTCATATACCCTTGAGATATACTGCTACTGGCAGTACTGCCAGAGAGTTAATCTTTACTTATGAAGTGACGCAAGACTTGTATGCGGATAAGCTTACTTTATCCAGTGACTCTGCCTATAGATTTATTGAGTTCAATGGCGGTAGTATCAGAGATTTATCACTAGCAGGTCGTGAGTTGAGAGGTTTTTTGGATAGCCTGGAATTAAATAACACCTCTGTTGGTGTTTCCAGTATAGATTCGCGAGCGCCGCGTGTGGAGAGTATCAGTATATCACACATTGAAGGTGGTACTGAGCAAGCACTAACGGGTGATGACGATGAAGTTTATACTTTCGGCACTGGAGAGATAATATCTTTCACCTTGACATTCAATGCTGAGCAGAGTGTTGCTTCGGACGATTTGGTCAGTATATTCGGCGATCCTTACGTTGACGAAATAGGCGAACCGGCGCTGCGATTGCAGATAGACCCTGGTGAGAGTTATTCAGGCGACATCAATAGATCGGCGCTATATCACCAAGCTGGTATTGGAACGGACTCGTCATTAGAGAGCAAAGAAGGTTATTTTTATGAGCACGTATTTACTTATCAATTTACCTCTGATGATCACGATACAGACGGTATAAAAATAGTAAGCCCATTAGTCGTTGATCAATCTAATTCTCTCCGCAACCTGCCAGATTTGAATGATCTTTTTGATCACAATGAGGCCAATTACTCTTTAAGAACTGCCCTAGTTGAATTGGGTATGGACCCAGCTTCTGAAATTGAAGAATATGAATTAGACTATATAGTGGTTGAGAATTTTCCTCAATTAGTTGATTTTCATGTAGATACTCCAGAAACCCCTGATGATCAGACAACAGAAAACCTTAGTTTCACTACTGATAGCTATGAAATAATACAGTTCTATGCATTAGTGGATCAGTCTGACTTGGATGCTAACGAGATAAGTCCCAATGTCTACCTGCCGTTTAGTATATACGATTCGACTACGGGTCAGCAGGAGAGTTTTAGCGCCCTATACGCTGGATGGAAGACTAACACTGACATAACTATTAGTAGCAATAATGAAGATGGTAGTCTCTTATCTGATTATTATGACGTGAATGACTTTAATTATTCTGTTTTTCTCTTCACATTTAATTTTACCTCTTCTATTCGTTCGGCTAATGTAAACGCTGATACCATTATAATTCCAGAGAATCCATTTCAAGATCAGGACTATTTTGCTCCTAAAAATGCAGATGATAGGAGCGTTGACCTCACTATAGGTGAGACCAACATAACTAAAATACCTATATCTGCTGTGGACAACATGGTCGTGGACTTCAAGCCCCCGGAAATAGTAGGCATTACTTTGCCAGAGGCCGGTCTTTATTATTACTCTGATGATCCAGCGTCAGAACGCTCAGAACTAAGATACACTCTGACGTTTAGTGAGAGTATTTATGCTGAGAATTTAGATCAGCATGTGGGCGGAGGGACTCCTGGTCTTTATCAGGCCATAGGCTCTGAAAATTCAGTGCGTGCTGCTTGCGCCAGTAATTCGTGTACTAGTACCGAAATTGATGCGTTTACTGAGATAACAAATTCGGACAAGGTTGTTGAATTTACCTATCAGATAGGCGAACTCAATTCTGGCTATGTGAGCGGCTTTTATGTTTTGGGGGGAATTAATCTTGCCCTCCAAAACAACGATGGTAGTAGCAGAAACGAAATATATGATAATTACGGCAACATATTAGATGGCTACATTCTGCCGGCAGAATCAAGCGATGGGCGGGATCTAGCGGATCCAGAAGCAATTGGTATTTTTATCGATAATAATGAATTAGCTATAGACAGTATAACTTTACCTACAGCTGGCATCTATCAGAGCGGTCAGAGTATGGAGCTCGTAGTTAATTTCAATAGAGAAATTGACCTAACTACTGATAGTGATGATTTGCCGTCTATTCGCTTCTTAGTCGGCGATCAAGGTGCGGGTTACGCTGATGGTAATGCCTCTGCGGCTTTTGTCGCTTATCTTGGTCAGTCTTCCAGCGCTATTACATTTACTTACGACGTTAACGAGAGCTTAAGACAAGATGATTATGATGGCATAGAGCTGCTACCAGAGGGTTTAGCTACAGCTATTGATTGGCAGGGTTACCCCGTTATTGACGTCTTGCGACCTACTGAAGAGGTTGATACCAACAGCGCTGCTATTACTGACATTAGCAGTTTAGTCAACGATGAAATTTTGACAGGTGTATTCATTGATGTCGAGTCTCCATCTCTGATCTCGAACAAACTGCAACTTGTTCCTAATCAAGACAACGCAGATGACGGATCAACTACTAACGATTATCACTACTATTTTAACAGCTATTTGATTTTTGGCCTCGCCTTTAATGAGGCTGTAATCATGCCTGATGTTGATGGTGTCTATCAGTCATTCATTGAGTTCTCTTATCAAGATGCCAATGGGGTAACCCAAGTACGAAGCGTTATTTTTGATCCAGATTACACTGATAGTGTTCTGGAAGACCACGATGACATAGGCTGGGATTATTTAACCAACGGTTCGAGTGCCAACATCTACTTTGTTTATCAAGTGGATAGCAGCGATGTCACTTCGGCCGCCGATGGTAACGGCAACATCAGACTAACCGACTTTAACATTAGCGGTATCGTCGATCGTTCTGACAAAGCCTTCGTCATAGAGACAGGTTCTAGTATAGCGCTTGACCCTGCAATTGCCATAATGGAACTGGATAGTACCAGCATCTACTCTTATAATTTATTCGCCTTGGATGCAGATGATAATGAGGTTCACCCTCTGTACGAATCGAAAGCTACTGGATCTGGTTCGGACTCTCTAACTGAAGCCAGGTACATAACAGCAGATCAGGATTTGGTCATAGAATTCTCGTTTCGCCATGATCTTGCCTCTGAAGATCCAGAAGTAGTATTTGACTTAAAAGATGAAGATGGTAATTTTTTGAGTGGTCTTTTTTTAGACATTGAAATTGACAATAGTCAGAATAAAGATTTTGCTGCTATTATCCAGGAAGATGATTCGCCTAACAAAGCCTACTCGGACGGCACCAGCACGCTTCGCTATCAGCTATACCTTTCTGATGAGAGCATAACCATTAATGATTTAGATGGCATAGACGTAGCTTTCGGTGCTAATACAGAAGAGTCATATCGGGATCAGTCTGGTCAGGTCAACTTAAATTTTTCTAATGCCTTTGAGGCCGCCTTAGATCTTATAAATGTCGACACCCAAGGACCGAGTATTGAATCGGTTTACATGCAACCCAGTGATACTGGATTAATTTTATACTACGGAAACGCCGATGAACTCCAAATAACTGTTCAGTTTGATGAAGAAATAGCCATCTCAGATAATAACTTGGATTTTAACGATGTTGTCTTGAGTTTCAATTTGTACGATGTTGATGGTGAGGTAAGCAGTAGCACTGCTGAAGATGATGGTAAATTTAGGGAGGCGTCTTATCTCAGCAACGATGGCAATCGCAGTTATGTATTCACCTATAAAGTAGATGAGGACGGCGACAAAGATTACGAGCAAATCTACTTTGATACGGTTATTCTTGGCTCTAGCTCTGAATCTGAAGCTGACATCACTACCATCATCGGCGATGCCCGCGCAGATCCTAACGCCTTAATTGATGACACTTTCACGAACTCCCCCACCGATGCGCCTGCAGAAGGCCATGCTCTTAGTTTTGATACTCCTAATATAGAGACTCTAATAATTCCTGGTGACCCCAATACCGGCTTTATAAATTTAGGCGGTGGCGATGAACTTGCTTTAACTTTAGTAACCAATCGTGAAGTTGCCTTCGCTGAGGATTCCGCACCGCGTTTGCGCTTATTGGCAGATGCTACTGGGATAACCTTCGATTACCACGGTGAATATAACTCTAGTATTTTCAACCTTTCGCATACCTTCACTTATACCGTTAGCTCTAACATAGAGACTAACACCTCGGGTCTATTCATCCCAACTGACGCCTTACTCGTAGACAATGCTGGTGCTCAAGACGCTGCTAACAATAAGCTAAATACTGTTATAACTCTCGACCCCGACCACGTTGACACCAGCGAAACTGAATGGACTACTAACCCCACCGAGTACATTCACATCGATTCGCGTATTCCCGAGTTTGCCGATAAGTTTATTCCGCCCCACAACTTGGTTCTCAGCTATTCAGCTACAGGTATTACTTTCACCTCTGATAACGTCTTCACACTCAACATCCAAGATGATGTCTCCTTCAGAGAAGACGAATTTTCCTCTGGTTTCGTCGAGGGTAACGAGGCGGCAGCAGTTGACTTCACCCGTCCCACTTATCAAACTACGATTGATGGTACCAGGTGGTACATATGGTCTTCCATCCAGGATGGTTATTATCGCATTAGCACTGACGACCCTTACGATACTCCTTGGCTATTTACTAAAGCAAATGATGTCGCCAGCATCCAAGAAGTCTTCATTCCCTCTACCATTACTGAATTTGGTGAGCTTAGCAGCGCTGCAGATGCCGAGCCTTGGTATCTGGTCAATGATTTAGTATCAGGCAGCAAGGAGTTCGCTGTTGATGACTACGATGCCATTGACATAGCTCAGGACATAACAGCCATCCTTGATCAGCGCTATCTTACCGATGAAACCATCTATACCTACCTCGTTCTCAGCGAGCCGGTAACAGTAGCTAGTAATTTTTCTTCGGAGAGTAGTTATGGTTCCTATCCGAGTTACAGCCTAACCTATACTAATTCCTTCGATGGTTCCAACAGTGATGCCGAGCTTGAATTAGAATTCAGCCATTGGATTGAGACTCGGCCTGACAGCTCCAGCAAAGATTACAGCAAGCAGGTAATGGTGTACGCCAGTACTCTTGGCACCACCACTGTAAATAGCTTGGGCACCTCCGTCCAGCCCGCACGACACCTGCAAAATGCAGCGCAATTACTTATCCAAGATTCCTTCGGCAACTCTCTAACGGTTAATGACGACGATAGCGGCATCGTTTATTCTGAGGGAGAAAGCAACGACATATCCGGCATCCAGCTTCGTGGTTACTTGGTCGACATCAGCTCTATCAGTTTGTATTACTTGCAAGATAACAACGAAACTTCTGAAATCCTCGCCAACCAAACCTACATAATAGGCGACGACTTAGTATTAGACATAACCTTTGCCGAGGCTTTGAAAGAAAGCTCTTACGATCCAGACCGCGATCTATTCCTCACTCTTACAGTCAACGATGATCCAGACAGAGAGCACATAATCGGTGACAGTGCCCCAGCATCTGGCACCAGCTACATCGACCAACGTTATTGGTACAGCTTTGATGTTGACACTAACGCTGGAGCTTACGATAGCAACTTAACTAAAGCTGAATACGAAGCAGATATAAATAACACCAGCCAAAACTTCAATAATGTTCTCCGTTACATATTCACCATCCCCGACGCAGGCGATGGCGATGACTATAACACGGTAGAGGAAGGCATTTCTGAACCCAAGCTGACTGTAACTGGTCTAAGCTTGAGCGCCAACCTGGTCGACCAATACGGCTCCCAAGTCGATAGCGAATTAATAGTCGAACAGCTCAATGATTCGCCAATACTCGTAAATATTGACTCCATTCGTCCGCAGATTTACCTGGCTGCCACTGGCGATTACAGCCGCCTGGCGCTAACTAACACTTATTCGCGCGATGATTACTTCTCTACATTAGCAGGTAACACCACCCAGCATCCCAGTGTAATAACTTTCACGCTATCTTTCTCTGAGCCCATAGTAATGCCCGCTAAGAGCACGGGTGCGGAAGAGAACGAGAGCGACTTTTCTTCTGGCTTACGCTTTTTTATCAATCCCGTATCGGATCCGATAGATCCAGATGATGTTGGCGAACGCAACGCCTCATTGTCGTATGTGCCTTTCGCTGATGTTGGCGAAGTTCCAGAGTACACCGAAGTTGAATTCACCTATCAAGTAGGAGTTGAATCTGAAGATGATAGCACCATAACTCGAGCCGACATCAACGCCACCATCTACGATCTGGCTGGCAACCTTAACCATTTCAGGTCTGATGATATTAACAGCTCTGTAACTCAGAGCCTCTTTTCCAGCATCCTTTACGAGGGTATTGAGCTCGATGGCGTTGGCCCCTCCGCAATAGCTTTAGAAAGCGAAGTCACCATCAGAGTGCTACAGCCTGGCGGCACCTTGAAATCCATCGACTCTGGTACCTACGGCGTTGGCTCTACGCTCTATTTTGATATAAATTACGACCAAGATATCTTCACCAGCAATGCTCTGAGTGCTGCTGAAGACATTCGCCTGCGTCTACAAGTCGACTCTGCAGGTACATTAATAGAAGCACCAATACTCTCCAGCCAACTCGATTCCTACTCCAGCAACAGCCAAATTGAAGACCGTGAACTCACCTTCACTTACTCCATAACCGAAGCTGATGACACTAATTCAACCGGCTACCTGTTGCATTCAATCGATTACTCTGGTACCACTGTCGCTCGTTACGGCATACTCGACGACGTTGGTAACGGCATTAGCGCCGACGAACTAGTACACGAGTTCTCTGCCCTTGAGATACTCGGTCCTCCCATAGATACCGTGATGCCCTTCATTGAGACAGTCAGCTTCAATCATACCAAGGGCGATGTCATACTCTATGGCGGCGGCGACATCCTCAGCTTCGTGCTCACCTTTAACGAGCCCATATCCACTGGCGAGTCCAACTTTGAAGATGAAGATAGCTCTAATGGCTTACGCTTCAAACTCGAGTCCTCTATTGGCGATACTTACCGCATCGCTCCTTATTCTGGTGACCAGACAGCCCAAACCACCTTCACCTTCACCTACGAAGTCGGCTCCACTGAAGGTGAGAACGACAACGGCGACATCTATCTCGGTGCCATGACCCTATTGGGCGACACCTACGACACCGCGCTCAACCTCGAAACCAACCTGACTTACGACGCCAACGCCAGCGCCGACACTGGTTACGACATTGACTCCGGCCCTGCCAGCATAACTGCATTAGCCATCAAATACAAAGAATCCGCTGCAGATGATTACAGCAATGTACTTGATGATATTAATTACACACTCGGTATCGGCACCGAATTTCACTTGGAATTAACTTTCGACGAAGCCATCAGTTTCGACGTCAACAGCACCAATCCCGACGTACCTTATCTCGAGATCAAAGCCGTAGATAGCGCCAGTTCTACTCCCCAAATCATCCGAGCCGACCTCACCGACGAATCCAACACCACCATCGGCAACGGCTATTCACCCACCATTGCCTTCTCCTTCGTCATCGGCGCTAGCGATACCAACACCAGTGCTGATAACAATCTCAGTCAGCAAAGCCTGTATAACCCTCTTGAAGTCTTTGCCTTAGAAAATGCCGATCAAATAGCAGACATCGCCAGCAATCCCACTCTCAGCACCAGCACCTACTTACTCACTGGCGACGAACTCAGCGTCATTCATAGCGATGGCCAAGATCCGGAAGCCGATCCTCTTGGCGACACTAGCATTTACGTAGACTCGATCCGCCCGGAAGTTACCGTCTTAGCTCTGGATAAAACGGGTAGCACTTATGGCTTTGAAGAAAACTTAACTCTAACAGTAAGTTTTTCCGAAGAGCTCGACGTTGTCGCTCTGGAATCTCAAGACCAGGTCAACACAGTCGCCATTGAAATATTACGCACTTACCCTGATTACGAACCCGATGAAAATAGCAGCTTCTCTCTCTCTCAGCTCTCAGTCGAGACCAACAGCAGCGCAGACTCCACCAGCGTAGTCTATTTACTCGACGGCACCAGTGGCGATTTTGCTGCTTATGCTTACGAAGGCGCCATTCAGTCTAACTATATCATCAGCGGCATCGTTCGTGATTTAGCTGGCAACATACTCGTGCCCGCAGACCTTAACATTACCAATAGCAACTCCACCTACGCCTCATTCGTAATCCCCACTGCCGAAGTAGACCACTACGCTCCCCGCGCGTTATCTACCAGCATTGGCGAATTGAATAGCGGCTCCATTAGCACTCCCTCCACTACTAGAACCTACGGGCTCGACTCCACTCTAGTCTTCACTCTATCGTTCCACGAACAAGTCAGCTTATCTGGTCATAACGACACACTAGCTAATCTCGAGCTCGGCTTGGATTTTGATAGCGACAGCGTCGACCGTAGCATCAGCCTGAGCGGCATTGACAGCAGCAACACCAAGCTCTTATTCACTTACGTAGTTAGCACTGGCGACCAAGCCAAGCTTGCCGCCATTGATGGCGATGGCAGCGTAACTGGTTACAACGCTAGTATGGTGCCTGAAGCTAATGTAGCGTCAGCGACCTACTATCAAACATTGGGCATTACCGAGATGCAGTCCCTGGTATCCGGCCTGGTATTGCAAGATGTCCACGGCAACAGCATCGACCCTCAAATAATCGACTTTGCCTCCTACGACGCCAATGGCAACGGCGTTATAGACTACACCAACGATACCAGCCATGGCTACAACAGCAACACCGTCCCGGATCCGCTTGATGACGATCCTAGCGATAGCGAAGTAGAAGAAGTCAGCCAATTCCTCCAGCCAAATTACGCGCTCCTAATCGACGGCATTAGCCCGTACTGGGTCAGCCTCAGCACCAGCCGCGACACGGACAACCTCGAAGCCTTAGGGCTAAGTCAGGAAATAACCTTCACCCTCACAGCCTCTGAAGAATTAAATAGTCAATCTGGTATGCGGCTGGAGCTCTTATTGCGCGATAAAGACGCCAACGAGCAAACTCGTTCTATCGGTGGTTATTTCTGTCTCTACGAAAGCGATGACGGCTCCGCGCGTGCCAGCGATGGCGCTTGCTCTGCTACTTCCGCCGCTGGCGCCGCTCAAACCGATTGGTCTACCATCATCTTCCCCTATGAAATCGGCGATGAAGACGCCGATCTTGAGGAAAACGGCGGCTTAGACCACGCTCTAATAATATCGGCGTCGTCCTACGATTCTGGCATCACTTTCACATCTCAAGACGCCGCTGGTAACGTATTCGCCAGCCACGACTTTGCCGACATCGACGATTTCAGCGCCCCCAGCGATGACGAATTTGCCTTCGACACCCGGTCGCCCACCATAGAATCGGTAACCATCAATGGCTTTGACGCTACTGCCGGCAATCTCGCCATTAGCGACACCGTAGTCAGCTTCACACTCGACTTCGTCGATGCTGATCTTGATATCCTGCAAGACAAAATAGTTAATAGGGAACTCAATCTCACCGTAACCGGCTTAACCACTGGCGACAACGATGGCAGCGAAACCAACTCCACCTTTTACCTATCCAGCAGCAATAGAGAATCCTTAACCTTCACTGGTGCTTTTGCCGAAAACATCGATTGGTCTGGCGAACTCACCATGCATCTATTGGATTATGGCTTAATACAGGACACCACTACTGACCCCAATTTCCTCGCCGATTCTCTAATCATAGGTTCGGGCGCCGACTCGCTATCGTCAACATACATAGTCGATACCGCAGTGCCTCGGGTTGCCAATATCTTTGAGATAGAAGGCGAAGTCGATTCTCCCGTAACCTCACCTGCTGAGGGCTATGGCCCTGGGCGCGAGCTCACTTTCCAGCTCACCTTTAATGAGCAGCTCGCTTCCATTGGCGGCACTGGTGGCGAAGCCGAATTATTATTTTACGTATACGATGATTATAACTTGAGCATTGGCGGCGAAGGCGTACCCCGCGGTCTCAAACCGCGCACCGCGCGCATGGCTAGCGTCGGCACCAGCGCTCGTCCGCGCTTGGAGCTTTCTGATGATGGCAGTAAATCCGTAGCCTATTTCTATTACACCGTCAGCGCTGATGATAACGCCAGCAATTACAGCTTAAATAACCCGGGCGCTACTGATGAATACGATGGTGGCGCTGTCTATCTCTCCGTCGACGGTGCTTTTTTTCTTCCGAAGCCCGACGACGTTGAAGTCATGCTTTGCGCCGACAACGCCACTAATACCTCTGGTGCTGGAATTGAAGACGGCGACAGTGGCTGTCATATGGCGCTCAATGCCACCTTGGTCGACCTCAATGGTAACGAAGTCCAATATCAGTCTGACAGCGCAGCAGACTTTATTTACGCCTTCAATAGAGATGAGGTCGAAAAAGCCGATCCTTACAACGTAACCACCCTGGTAACCGACCCTCTCGAAATAATAGGCTTTGCCATCCGCAACAACACTACAACCACTGTCGACCTAGCCTCTGGCAGTGATACTCTTAATGCCGAAGGCGAAGTTGATCTCAATTCCACCAGGCTCACCCAGTCGGCCGGCCGAGCCTACATCTCAGCTTCGGATGACGTCATTTATTTTATCATCGAGCCTGGCTTTGAAGGCTTTGAGATTGATACCGACGCCGAGAACTTTGAGTTTAACCTCACCTTCTCCATGCTCAATCCAGATGGCGCCACCACCGACACTTACATCGCCGATTACTACGGTGACGGCAATGATGAAATTACCTTCTCCTTTGCCACTAACCAATTCCCCGCTGATACTGATTACGAGACCAACATAATCCTCCATAAAGTCTCGCAAAATGCCGACATGATATATTACAGCAATAATATCAAAGTCGAAGCTTTCACTGATATGGAGTTCAGCCCCACTTTAGACACTTGGTCTAAAAATGCCGATGTAGCTAATGGTCAAGGCACTGAATTTAATAATGCTCTCGATAGCAGCTTGGATACAGGCTTACTCCTTGACCTCAAATTTCCCACCATAGTCGGAGTCACCGCTTTCACTGAGGATGGCATAGAAGTTTCCGATTCCAATTTTTCCAGCCTCTTTTTTGGTCGCGATCAAAACGTAATATTCCAATTCATGTTCTCGGAGCCCATAGCCTTCGCCTATGGCGATGGCAGCAATGACATTCAGCTACCTTTGGATCTTTCCAATGGCGAGCGAATTATCATCGAGCAGAGCCCTCCGGGCAATTCTGGTGAGATAGGCAACGAAACCACCTCCGACCTCAATATAACCCACACCATAGCCGATGACGATGCTGGCGAAGTCATAAATGACTACTTCAATCTTACTGCCAGCATCACTGATACTCATTCCAATACCGTAGCCACTGCTGATTTGAATTATAGTCTTATCGGCGGCGTCAACTTCTCGCGCCCTCGGCTCAATGGTGAATATCCCAGTGAGGCGGGCGTCACCATCTATCGTCAGCTCGACGTCAATGATGCTGATAATGAAGTCGGCAATCCAGTCCCCGATACTAGCGTCATTCCCGAGATAACCGAGTACACCTTCACTGGCGACGGCGCTAGCGATAACATAATGTACATAGCGGTAACCTTCACCTACGACATCCTGGGTGATTCAGCCCTTGGTGCCTATGCTGAATTGCCGCATTTCCAGAAAGTCGACCCCGATGATTCCTTGCCCGATACCAAATATGGCTTTAAACTTGGTCTCGTCGATAGCGATCTCAACGCCAGCGTTGTCGACTTCTTCTCTACCTCTGCCGACCCTAGTAATTTTGCTAATGATGCTTTAACAGGGGAGAACGTCATAGTCTATAGCTTCGATCTGGCGACCGCCGCTCAAGCTGGCGAAACTTACGATAGCCAAGGTAACGAAATAACCTTAGACATCCTCTATGGCGACGAGGACAGCCAAACCGACCTTTACGACATTTATGGCAATCCAGTCCAGAGAATTGCGGCAATCACCACAGCAGTAGCCTTTGATTCTCTGCCGCCAGAACTAGTAAGCGTCCGAATCGAGCCTGAAGACCAGGACTTTTATGGTCCCTTGGATGCCAACATCACCTTTGCCCTCACTTTCTCGGAGCCTTTAGAAGAGGAGAAAGCCCTCAACGACGACAATCTCCAGCTCACCTTCAATATCACTGACCCTGCTAACGATACTCCCATATCCGAGCTCACCATAAAATCCAGCAATTCCCAGTTTTATGGCTTGCAAATGCTCGATGCCAGCAGTGTCAATAATGCCACCTTTACTACTGGTGAGATCGTCCACATGATCTATCGTTTGGGCAATGATTCCGACATCTCCGAGGGCGCAATCGACGCTAACTTAACAGATTACAACATAACCGTCAGCGGCACCATCTTCGATTTTCATAATGGCACATTTGGCAACGATGCTCAATTAGCTATCGAAATCAACAGCACCAGCGCGGAGCAAAATTCCTCCTTCTTTATCCCGGAAATCAGCATCAATAAATCCGCAGTGCTCCCCAGTCGCTGGGCGATAAATTACACTGAGACAGGCGGCGGCATCGTCGCCGATGGTAACAACGGCGTAGCTTATGAGTATAACCTCTCTACCGACAGCGAAGATGAAAACAACGCCCGCATCGGCGCTGGTAAAACCGTATCCTTCATAATAGGTTACGATGATATTGAGATCGTCCGCACTAGCCTCTATCAAGTTGACGATGAAACCGGCAGCTCTCCCGTATCTCTCAATAGCACCAACACTCAACTTAAATACACCTCCAGCGGCAGCAATGTCGAATACAGCGCCGAACTCTTAGGCATAAATTATGATGCTGACAGTGATTATTCCAGTTTCACTTTCACCCACTTCGTTGGCGGCATTGATGCTGATGGCATTGATACCAATAATATTTTATTAGAAGACATCTCCTTCGTCGAAATTGCCATACCCGATGACACCCTGATTCGTTCTGTCGGCTTTAACGAGATAATAATTTCCGGCGATGACTTCGAGCGCCGAACTCGCGCCGCCCTCGATAGCACCTATCCCGAGTTAGCCAGCGTCGACGTCGTCAACGCCAGCAGTGCCACCTCGCACACTGATGCCGAGACTAACATCCGCTATTTCGGCGAAAGCGACGTCATCACCTTTGCCCTCACCTTCTCCGAAGAGTTGTATGACTTTGACGAGAATCTCACCGACGCCGACCCTGCCCCCGATTTCGACTTGGAGTGGTACATCAACGATGAAATTGACAACGACATCATATCAATCAACACTGACACAGAAGCTGAAACTAACACCATCTTTGAAAAAATCGACTTCAGCGCTGACCCGGACCGGTCTATATACCATTTGCACTTCCCCATCAATTTATTAACTAATTCTGAAGCGCTCGAAGGCCTGCAAGGCACCATATTCTTTAGTTCGGATTCAGAACTCACCACTCTCTACCCAGGCTCAGAAACAGGTGACGATATCCGCGACCTTGCTCTTAATACTCGCAATAGCTTAGAGTATCAGTCCGATAGCTATCGCGAGCTCACCTTTGCCGTCGACTTCATCCGCCCGCGCCTGGAGTCCATAGTCTCCGAGGGCTTTGACCCCAATGCCCAGTACATCCAATACGACAACACCTTTAATAGAGACCAACGAGCCATCTACTATGGTCGCGATCCGCTGAATTTTTACGCCATTCACGATTCCAGCCTGTCTGGAGTATCCCAGGCGAGCGATGTCAATCTCAGCGTATCGGTGCCAATCGCTAACAGCGACGACCCAGCCGAGCTCAACCTAAGTATGCTCAGTAGCACCATCCCCAGCCAGACCACTGGCGAAGGCTTAACAGTCTCTAACAATGCTCCGGAATTCATCTGGGATCTGACTAACACCACTGAAAACTACAATGGCATCTTGAGCTTCACTGCCATCGACGTCTCCATCTACGGCGATAGAGTCGATAACAAAGCCTATTTCAGTGTCAGCGGTGCCTCAGCAGATCGCCAGGACCACAACTCGACCACTGGCTTACTCGCCCTCGCAGATGGCGATGGTAATGCATACGTCCCTGATCCCGATGACAACGATCAAGAATACCCTCAGCCCACCATTTACATTGACACCCTCGCCCCAACTTTCACAATAAATGACGTACAAGATATCGGCGTCACCAACCTCGCCCTCGTCTTCACCCTCGTGCTCGCTGAGTCCCTAAGCGATCTCGAATCTAACGAAGCCTTTAACAGTGATGCTAATAGCACGTTTCATTCAGCCCCAACTTACGAATTCACCATCCTTGAAACCAGCGAATCCGTCAGCGGCTTACTCTTCGATGACGATGACAGCAATGAAATAACCACCACCGACAATCAAAGCTTCACCTTCAGCCTCTTCGTCGAGCCCGAAGAGTACCTCGAATACTTGGACGACCTTGCCGATAACACCACCCACACCTTCAACCTCAGCCTTACCGACTTTGTCAATAATGAACACGATTTGAACTTCACTGTCGATAAAGAAACCGACGAATTCCTCGGCTACATCACTGGCTGGAATGGCGACGCCAGCGCCGGCAGCGAATACGACACCTCATCCGCCTCCACCACCGACGACGGTCAAATCACCCTACTCACCACCACCGACCAAGCCACCTTCCAAGTCAGCTTCGTCGCCCCGATAAATCCTCTAAGAGTAGACGACTTTGAAATCACCTACTCTGATAGCGATACCGACATCCTCGCCCTCGAAATAATAGAACCTATCGAAGAAAATCTCGTTACCGACGAAGCCAACGATTACCTCATAACCGTCGGCGGCGGCAATCTGCCCCTCGCCGCTGGCACCTTCACTCTCGCCTTCGCCGAAGATCAGCAAATAAGCACCGTCAGCGGTTACGATTTAGACCTCTCTGCAGTCAGCGAAGAAAACGAATCCTTTGCTTTCGTCAAAGAATTCGACTTCGGCATCTCTAGCATCTCCCAGCCCAACCACGATAGCGGCCCAGCATCGCCCGACGTTCAAATCACCTACCCCGTCCCCACTACAACTAATGACCAAATCATAAACGGCTACAAAATTTACTACGATCTCTCGGGCGCCGATCCCACCACCGAATCCGCATACTTCTCGCTATCTGAGCACGCATCCAACTTCACTGATAACACCATCTCCTACACCTTCAACCGCGGATGCCTCTTAATCCCCGATGGCAACAGCGCCACCTACAACTTCCGCGTCGTCGCCGAGTACAGGCTTAATACAGCTAGCGACAACACTACATACGAAACTGGCATCGGCGCTGGCGGCGCCGACCCCACCAGCATCGAGCTCAACGTCACCGCTCCCACTCTCGACAGCAACGTCTCTCTCGGCGCCGATCTCACCTCCTGCGCCAACGCCACCATCAGCAATAACGACGCTGGAGTATCGGGTAACCTCGGTCGCAGCCTCGCGCTCTCGCGCGACACCGTCGGCAATCTTTACATCGGCGGCACAGACGGCGGCGCTGGCGTTCTTCGTCATTATCCGCGCCAGGGCACCGAATTTGCTCGCAATACTGATGCTGAATTACCCACCTTCGCTTCTGGCAACGTAAATAACCTCGCCACCCCCATAGCCGCAGTCCCCAACACCGACATCTTCGCCGCCGCCGACCCCACTGCTACCGATGACAGCAACGTCCAAGGCTCAGTGCGGCTTCTGTATAAAGACCGCGATGTCCCGAATTGGTCATCTTCCGATGATTTAGCTCCTCCCTCCTCTGATACTGGCTCGGGCGCCGCCCTCGCCATCGCTTTCGATAGCACCGATGATGCCGTTTACGCCATCTTCGGCGAGCCCTTATCGGGCCAAGGTCAATTGCAAATTTATAAATACGAATCCCTTGCTTGGAGCAAAGAAGACGAGTTCTCCTTGAGTCAGGTCGGTCTAATAGCCCCTAGCGGCGATGGTAGCTTTGGTAGCGCCATAGCCATCAGCCCTGATGGTGAAATAGTCGCCATCGCCTCTTCCCAGGCCATCTATCTCTTCCAATTCAGCTCCGGCTCGCTCTCCATTCTTCATGCCATCGAAGCCTCGGATTACATTGGCGCTGGGTCATTCACCACCACAGCAGCCAGTCAAGCGCGCGCGCTCGCCATCCAGGAGATCGAAATTGGCGGCGTCCAGCATTATCTGCTCGCCATCGGCCTACCGCACGACGCTAACAACGCCCCTAACATAACTTATGTTGGCGATAGTAGCTTCAGCAGCTCTGTCGGCAACAACTACGGCGGCGTCTTACTGCTAACCACTAGCGACACCATCAATTCTGATACTAGCTGGCGGCGTCTGGCGTACTTGCGTTCCGATAATCCTAAGCGCAATGGCTTTTATGGCAGCAGCGTGCTCCTCGCCAATCCTGAGCAACCCGTGCTCATGGTCTCGCAGCCTGGTTTCGCTGTCGTTGATAATACTACAACATCTAGCAGCAGCGACAACTCTGGCGCGCTGCACATTTACCATCTCAACACCTCCGGCGTCAACGCCACCTCTCAAGAGCACCTCCTCATCCAGGCGAGCAATACCATAGTGGGCACCAATGGCTTCGCCCACGCCTTTGATTACAGCGATCATCTGCTCGCCATCGGCGATCCTGTCTCTGGTTCCGTAAACCTCTACAACTTCTTCCCCGAGTTCGACTATCCCACAGGCGACAACCCCGAAGTCGTCTCCACCTCTCCGCTCTCCGAGAGCAATAGCGTAACCGAGCTCAGCTTCGCCGTCCGCTTCCCAGCCACCGTCGACCCCACCACCATCGAAGAGTCCGACTTCTCCGTCTATTCCGACCCATCCTCAAGCAGCGACTCCACCCTCACCTTTGACACTAGCGACTTCACCGTAACCGACGTATCCGGCTCCCTTGATTACTGGGAAGTAATAGTCGAGGTCGATAATTCTGCCAAAGAAGCTGGCAAAAATGGCGCAGTCTACCTGCTATTCGTTACAGGTTCTCCCGGCGCCGAAATCCTCTCCACCTCTGGCCTTAAATTCCAAACCACTGCCTTTGCCACTGGCGCCATCGGCGACGGCGACGCCACCCCTTACAATCTCGATTACGCCATCCCCGCCCTCGATTCCATCACCCGCCTCGACCCTGACGTCGAAAATACCAACGCCACCTCCCTAATCTATCGCCTCTCTTTCACCGAAGACCTCAACATCTCCAGCTTGGGCAGTAGCTCATTCGACAACACCCTCGATGACTACTTCTACCTCGTCGCCACTCGCGGCGCCCAAGCTGCCACCTTCGGCGTCGCCGAGCTCAGCGTCAATCTCACCAATGCCAACGATGATGGCGTCGACGTCAAAGGAGTCAATGCCAGCAGCTTCGACGTCGTCTTCAACGATATCTTCGAAGTAATCTATAATTACCAGAACACCAACGGCGTATTCGTTTTCCAGGCCGATGACGACGAAGACCGCGATTACTTCACCGTTGCCCTCGATATCAACCTCACAGACGACACCACCAGCTCCGCATCCATAACCTCCATCATCGGCAACCTCTCGGGCAATGCCCTCGATAGCGCCTCTGTCGATAGCCCCAATAGCGGCGTCAACGACACCACCTACCTCGTCGACTATATCCAACCCAAAGTCACCATCGCCAGCGACGACATCAGCAATGGTTACGTCCTCAAAGGCAACCAGGTCATAACTTACACCTTGAGCTTCGACGAAACCCTGGGGCATAACCTCACCGGCATCGACTTCACCCTGCCCATAACCAAAGCCGATGGCAACGGCTATACCTCCACTATCGACACCACCAACCTCGGCACCATCTTCGGCGCCACCACCACCGCCGATGCCAACGTCAGCTCCCTCAATCTCGATAAAGGCTCCGGCTTCTCCATAACCTCCGACACCAACCCCACCTTCACCCTCGAAATCACCTTCAACTACGATGACTTCACGCTCCTCACCACCGACCCCTTCGCCCTGCAAGTCCTCAGCACTGGCAATATCCTCGACATAGCTGGCAACACCCTGGATACCAGCACCTCAACAGTCACCGGCGCCGTCGCCCACGACGTCTCCTACGCCATCAGCTATCAGGAATTCCAGCTCATTGAGCCCGTTCTCAGCCTTGGCAAATCAGAACTCAATATCTTCGATTTCCTCGATCAAGTCGATGCCAACATCACCGCTGGCGAATATTCCCCCCCCAGCTTCGGCTTTAATTTCATCTTCGCCAGCTCCCTTGACCTCACTTCCATCGACGAAGACGATTTATCGCAGTTCGAAATCAAGGTAAATGGCATCGAGTACGACGCCATCGGCAGTCCAGAAGTCGAGCTCGAATACTGGGAATACCACCGCATATCCTCCGTTGGCCGATCCTATCTTAAACCCATAGACTACGACATCTTCGCCAACGCCAGCATTTCCTATTCCGCCGACCTCACCGAGCTCTACCTCGATTTCGCCATTACTCCGGATATGCTCCAATATGGCTTCGACATCGATAGCTTCAAAGTCGCCATCAAAGATAGCAGCAATATCAAATCCGCCAGCGGCACCGTCCTCGACCTCAGCGGCAACGCCGAAACCGCCATCTCCTACGTCATCAAAGCCCAAATGCCCTTGCTCTACAGCTTTGAGCGCATAGACACCGACGATCCCTACGACAGCTTCGCTTACCAGGAAAGCTTCACAAAGAACCAGGAACACCATGGCTTCCAGCTCCGCTACCAATTCAGCGAGGATATAGCAGAGCTCCAAAGCCCCACCGCCCCAGTAGAGTACAACTCCCCCGCAGAAACTTACTACCTTGGCGGCGCCGGCACCCAAACCCTCCTCGGCTATGCCTTCGCCTACCTCCCTGGCGGTGCCGACACCCTCCCCGAAACCAGCGACCCTG
The DNA here is from genome assembly GCA_965229495.1 of Gammaproteobacteria bacterium. Taxonomy (GTDB): domain Bacteria; phylum Pseudomonadota; class Gammaproteobacteria; order CBDBNL01. The sequence continues at coordinate 815,326 of OZ245880.1, read as the reverse complement.
ATGGCTACTACGATAGCCTCGTCTCCCAAGGCTCCCTCCTCCAATCGCCCTCTGCAAGCCGCCCCAGCTCCACCTGGGACCACCTCGCCTACCTCGCCGCCGAGGAAGACAGCTTCGACTCCGCCACCTCCGAGCATAACTTCACCATCACCGCCGACAGCTCTTACATAGACGATATCGCCTCCATTTACGCCGACGAAGGTTACTCCATCCCCACCTTCCTCGGCGGCTATGCCAGCTCTGGCGCCTACAGCCTCGGCGACTCAACCGCCCAATCCGCCACCCTCTTCCTTGATGAGCACGGCAACCCCGCCCGCGTCCCCGATTCCTGGCTCGCCAACGGTAACAACGAAGATTTAGCCACCCATTCCATCACCTTCGATGATTTCTACATCAGCGACCAAAGCCTCTCTATCACTGACGACACCACAGGCTCAATCGAAAACGGCGACTACGTCTCCAAAATCAACATCTTCTCCTTCCTCGACCAAATAGCCGCCGACCCTGCCGCCACCCCCAGCCTCGATTTCAATTTCACCTTCAGCACCCCGGTCGACCGCGACACCGTCGATATCAATAACTTCACCATCGCCATCGGCTCTAGCAACCCTGGCGGCACCTTGGTGCATTCCCTCTACGACGATACTGGCACCCTGCAAACCCTTAACGAGCCCTTCAATTTCGCTGCTTCCCCCACCACCTTCGCCATCAGCGACGATAACAAAACCGTCAGCCTCATCATCCCCATCACCGAGGAAATGCTCTTCTATGGCTTCGACCTTGATGATGACCTCACTGTATCCATAGCCGAAGATAGCAGCATTCGCTCCAGCTATGGCGTCGCCCTCCGCGAGCCCTCCCAGCCCATGGCATACCGCGTCAAATCTCAAATGCCCCTGCTCAATCAATTCTCGCGCCTCGATTCCACTGATTCAGCCAATACCGACGACGCCAACACTCGCCATTACTCCACCTTCGGATACAAGCTGCCCATCGAAACCTTCTACTCAAACTACTACGGCTTCCACCTCCAATATCAGTTCGACGAAGCCATCGAGCAAGTCCAAAGCCCAGGCGACACCACCGATTACGATATCGACGGCAGCCACGCAGCCCAATACCTCTCAGGCGCTGGCACCAGCACTCTCCTCGCCTACAGCAATGCCTATCCTTACACCAGCGGTAACCTCCCGGACGCCACCGACGAATACACCACCTTCGTCGCCAGCGGCTCCCTCGTCCAGTCTGACCTCAATACTGGCGCCAGCGATACTTGGAACCACTTCGCCTACCTCACCTCCGATGAGGATCACTTCACCGCCGAAGCCTCCGACCATAACTTCACCCTCATAACCGACTCCGATTACCTCGAAAGCACCAGCACCTACGTCCTCCCCACCTTCCTCGGCGGCTACTCCACCGCCGATGCTTACAGCGGCGCCGCCTCCACCCAACTCGCCACCCTCTTCCTCGATGAGCACGGCAACCCCGCCCGCGTCGATGCCGAATGGCTCGCCTACCAGGATAGCAACAACCCCACCCTATACTTAACTTATGAAGATTTCAGCCTCACCGGCGAAAGCCTCACCATCGCCGCTGACCCCGCAGATATAGCCTCCGAGGTAATCTACTTCGATTTCCTCGACCAGCTCGCCGCTGGCAACAGCGCCAGCCTCGGCTTCAATTTCACCTTCACCACCCCCGTCGACCCTGACAGCATCAGCGCCAGCAATTTCCTCATCGAATTCGCCAGCGAGAGCGGCGACGACGCCATCGCCTCTTTTGACCACGCCACCTTCGATCCCGTCGATAGCGCCGACTTCACCATCGAAGAAGACTACGCCTTCGCCGAAGCCGCCACCTTCGACTACGGCTCTGATAACAAAGAGGTCTACCTCAGCTTCCCCCTCTCCGCCAATATGCTGCTCTATGGCTTCGACCTCGATGACGAGCTCGTCGTCTCCATCGTCTCCGGCGGTGGCATCCTCTCCGCCCTCGGCGCCGAGCTCCCCTCTAGCTCTCAGCTCCTCACCTACCAGGTCAATTCCCGCTTACCGCTCCTCACCTCCTTCACCCGCATCGATAGCGCTACCGGCGAAGCCGACCCTGACGTCGCCACCGCCGACTACCACAGCTTTTTATATCAAGACACAGTCGATGGCAGCGACACTTACTATGGCTTCCGCATTCGCTACAATTTCGACGAAGCCATAGCATCGGTCCAAGGCTACGACAGCACCAGCGATTACCTGCAGCCTGCAGATAGCTACCACCTCCGCGGCGCTGGCACCACTGGTCTACTCGATTACAGCACTACTGGCCTCTTGCCTGGCACCGCTCCCCAGCTTCCCGACACCACCACCGAGACCACGACCGCCGATGGCTTTGTCACCGTCTATTCGCACTTTGTCGAAAATGGCTCCCTGCTCCAGCCCTCCGCTGATGGCAATAGCTCTTGGGACCACCTCAATTACCTCGCCAGCGACCTCACCAGCTTCGCCTCCGAATCCTCCGAGCATAATTTCTCCCTCGTCTACGACAATGGCTACTTAACCGGCAGCATACCTTACTTACTCGGCGGTTTCCAAGGCGGTGATTACGACCCCACCCTCGCCACCCAAAAAGCCACCCTCTTCCTCGATGCCCACGGCAACCCCGCCCGCGTCGATAGCAATTGGCTTCAAGTCCTTACCCCTGATAACGACACCCTCCAGGTAATCTATGATGATTTCGCCCTCGTCAGCCAAAGCCTCGTCATAACCAACGACAGCACCACGACCGATGGCAATAGCTCCAGCACCGTGGTCAACATCTTCGATTTCCTCGATCAGCTCCTGGATGACCCCAATAACCTGCCCAGCCTCGATTTCAATTTCACCTTCACCAACCCCGTCAATACCAATTCCATCGCAGCCGACGACTTCGACATCACCCTCGGCGCCACCGATTCCACCACTGCCTCAATAACCTACACCATCAAAGATAACACCTCGCAAGACCCCGATTCCGAGGCAGTTATCGAAGACGTCCAAACCCACGACTTCACTGATACGGACAACATCGCCTTCGCCTTTAGCGATGATAACCGCACCATCAGCGTCCGCTTCCCCATCACCTCCGATATGCTCGTCTATGGCTTCGACCTTGACGACAACCTCTCGGTCAGCATCGCCGATGATAATACCATCCTCGCCCTCAGCGGCGGCGTCCTCCCCGACGATAGCCTCTTCGAGCCCATGTCCTACTCCGTGCGCTCGCGTATGCCCTTGCTCACCAAATTCGCCCGCGTCGACGAAAATAATATATCCACCGCCGCCGACACTGGCACCAATGAATACCACCCATTCACCAACGCCAAAACCAATACCAACGCCAACACCTATTACGGCTTCCGCCTCCGCTACCATTTTGATGAGAACATCACCGATGTCGAAGGCTTAACCAGCACCCAGGATCTAACCGATAACCAGTATTACCTATCTGGCGCTGGCACCGCATCCCTCCTTAGCTATACCACCGTCCTCGCCGGCAACCTTCCCAATCCCAGCACTGGCGGCGCTTTCGACGAATTCGTCGTCGATGGCTCCCTCGTCGAGCCTTCCACTGGCGCCGCCAGCCCCACCAGCACCGTCTGGGATCACCTCGCCTACCTCACTACCGATGAGCTCGACTTCGACGGCGAAACCTCCCTGCACCAATTCCGCGTCATAGCCGATAGCGACTATCTCCCCTCTGGCGGCAGCGTCGGCACTTACCCCTTCCTCTTCGGCGGCTACGGCAGCGGCAGCGATAACTACAACGGCGCCAACGACGCCACCCTCTTCTTCGATGCCGATGGCAACCCCGCCCGCGTCGACAGCGGCTGGTACAGCACCTCCAACCTCTCCACCCTCGACATATCTTACGATGCCTTCGGCGCCGGCAATCAGAGCTTCACCACTGGCGAATTGGTCACCTCCACCCATTCCCAAGTCAACATCTTCTCCTTCCTCGACCAACTAACCGACGACCCCGACACCCTGCCTGGCTTCGGCGTCGTCTTCAGCTTCGCCACCGCCCTCAACCCTGACACCATCAGCATAAATGACTTCGACATCGCCATCGACGGTGTAAACGACAACAACGTCGAGCTCTTCTACAGCGAATACAACGACGCAACCGGCAACTTCGACATAAAGAGCTACTTCTACGATTTTGACGACCAAGCCACCTTCACCCTCCAAGACAACGACACCGCCGCCGCCCTCAGCTTCCAGATAACCGCTGATATGCTCCAATATGGCTTCGACCTCCCGGGCAATCTCATAATCAGCCTATCCGAGGATAGCAGCATCACCTCCGTCGGCAACATCGCGCTCGACCCTACCGAATTCGACCCCATGACCTACGAAATCAATTCGCTCATGCCGCTCATCACCCAATTCGCCCGCGTCGATGAAAATGACGACCTCAACGATTCCGCCGTCGCCACCACCAAGCACTACGACACCTTCGCTTACAACATCGGCTCGGGCCGAAGCGGAACCTACTACGGCTTCAACCTCCGCTATATCTTCGATGAGCCCATAGCTAGCGTCCAAAGCCAATTGACCGCCAGTCCCACACTCAATGGCAATAATCGTTACTACCTCGACGGCGACGCCCTGAATAGCCTCTTGGCGTACACCACCCTTGCAGCCGGCAATCTCCCCGACACCACCACCGATCAATACGACCTCTTCGTCGAAGATGGCTCACTGGTCGGCCCCGTTGGCGGCGTCGCGCCCGACACCGATTGGGAACACCTCGCCTACCTCAGCACCACCGAGGCCCACTTCGACGGCGAGCTCTCCAGCCATCAATTCCAGCTAACCTCCGACGATCGCTACCTCAGCGCCACTACCCTCCTGATCCCCACCCTCTTCGGCGGCTACGGTAGCAACGATTACTTCCCTCCAGCCAACACCAATTCACAGGCTGCAACCCTCTTCCTCGACCAACACGGCAACCCCGCACGTATTGATTTTACATGGAATTCTCAAGACAAAAATACCCTTGAAATTAATTTTGACGCCTTTGAGCTCATCGGTCAAAGCCGCAGTATTGACGATTCTGACGCCGTCAGCGTCGACACCATCAACGACATCAACACCGCCACCATCAACATCTTCCCCTTCCTCGACCAAGTCCATAGCAACCTCGAAAATAACACCACCGACCCCCTCAGCTTCGCCTTCCTCTTCACCTTCGCCACCCCAGTCGAGCAATCATCGGTCGACATCGACGACTTCAATATCTCCCTCGTCGATCCCGCCTCTGGCAGCAGCGACCGCCTCACCACCGCCGCCGACACCATCACCTTCACCTTCGCCGACTACGACACCAGCGGCGTAACCGAAACCACAGCCACCTACAAACTCATCGAAACCGCTCAAGACAACATCACCTACAACTCCGACAGCACCGTCATCACCATCAGCTTCCCCCTAACCGACGACATGCTCTACTACGGCTTCGATATCGAAGACCAGCTCGCCGTCGCCCTCGACCCCGCCAACGACATCACCTCCGCCACCGGCATCGCCCTCGGCAGCGGCTCCGAGCCCCTGGCGTACATCGTCCAGGCGCAAATGCCGCTACTCACCGAATTCCTCTTCGTCGACCCCACCACCGAAGTCGCCAGCTCCGACGACGCCTCCGTCAACCAATACTCCACCTTTGATTACTCCCAGCCCCAAGTCGCCGACGTCAACTTTGAGCACTACTACGGCTTCCGCCTCCGCTACGGCTTCCACGAGCCCATCACCGCCGTCCAGGGTCGCATCAGCACCACCAGCTACTACGCCCCCGAAGCTAGTTACTACCTCGAAGGCGCCGGCACCGACCTCCTGGCTTACCAAAAATACGAGCCCTTCGGCGCCGGCAGCGCCGACCTCCCCACCAGCGGCGATGTCTACAACACCTTCTTCGTCGACGGCTCCTTAGTCCATCCCCAAGACCCCGACGCCAACACCACCTGGGACCACCTCGTCTACCTCAGCGACGACGAAACTGATTTCGAGAGCGACACCGCCGAGCATAACTTCACCATCCTCGCCTCCGAAAGCAACGACTACATGGTTGGCTCCGGCATCAGCGCCTACGCCGGCAGCCTACCCGCACTCCTCGGCGGCTACGACACCAGCGGCGGCACCGTCTACAGCCCCGCCACCAAGCTCGAAGCCAACTTCTTCCTCGATGCTTACGGCAACCCCGCCCGCGTCGCCGAGATCTGGCTGCCCCTCCAAACAGCCGCAGCCAACTCCACCCTCGCCATAACCTACGACCGCTCCCAGCCCTCCCTCCTATCCGCACAGGCCCTTGAAGCCATCGACACCGACGCCGACGGCAACGCCGATACTTTCGATGGCTCCTTCGGCACATTTAGCGACGAAGTCACCTTCGAATTCGCGCTCACCTTCGACCGCGAAATGGACCAGCCCAGCCTCGAAAGCGGCATCCTCTGGGACGTCGCCATCAGCTCCAGCTACGCCCTCGGCAACATCGCCCAATCCGTCAGCGCTGGCACCCCTGACGGCACCAACTACATCTACACCTTCACTTACGCCGTCGACGCCGGTCTCTACGCCGCCAGCGGCACCTACGCCATCACCTTCGACCCCACCAAAACCGTAACCGACACCAAAGGCAACGAGCTCGACCTCGCCCTCGCCAACACCACCCTCGAGTCCAACCTATGCATCAACGGCACCTGCCAATTCGTCAATAACCCCGTAACCCTCGAAGCCTTCACCGTCGACCCGGGCGGCGTCGTCGTCATCGGCCAGGACAGCACCTCCGCCGCCGCCTTTAACGTAACCTTCACCTTCAGCGAACCCGTAACCCTTAACACCACCGCCAACGCCAACTTCTTCTTCGACTTAATCTATACCGAGCTCGAAAGCGGCACCGCTATCGAATCTGCCACCGCCCTCGAAAATACCCTCCAAAGCCTCGACCCCGTCGCCGCCAGCGAAGACGTCAGCGGTTATTACACCGAATACCAGCTATCAGTCTCCGATTCTGGCAACGAACACTGGGCTATCGACCGCTACGAAGACGACATCGGCGTCGCCTCCGTCGTCAGCATCTTCTTTGAGGACGACAAATTCTCCAGCCTCGGCAGCCTCGCGGCGATCACCTTCCATTCCAATTTCGAAAGCGCCGATGGTTCGCTCATAACCATACCCCCCTCCGTCCAATCCGGCACCCGCAGTGAGGGCGAAGACGACCCCACCGCCGGCGCCACCGCCATGCAATACCTCATCAGCAATATCATGCCCGCGCTCGACACTGCCACCCCCGTCGCCGCCGACCTCGCCAACAGCCAAAACGACAACCTCGACCACTTCGACTCCGACACCCCCGTCGCCCGCCACGTCGAATTTAGTTTTAACGATACCCTCCTGCAAGCCTACGGTTCCTCCGTCGGCATGCTCATGCTCTACCGCACCGAAGACGACCAGTTCACCCACACTGACGCCAGCACCGCCCCCTACTACGGCGCCGACGGCGGCGTCATCATCAGCGGCGCCGATCTCAACGCCAACAACATCGGCCACCACGTCTGCCCACCCTTCAGCGACCGCATCCACGGCCCCGGCGCCGGCTCCCCCAGCCCCAACGCCCCCATATCCTATAACCCCAACCGCCTGAAAATCCATTACCTCGCCATCCCCTATTACCCCAATAACCTCGAACCCATCGACGCAGCTGGCATCTCCGCCCTCTCCCCCATCAGCGTCGATTTCAGCACCAGCGCCGACTATCTCAGCGACACCGAGCCCTGCGTCCGCTCCACCTTCTACAATCAAGGCGTCGGTCAGTACGGCTACATCGTCGATACCGACCGTGAGGAAGAAATGATGCTCATCGCCAACGCCATGCTCCAAGACCAGGACGGCTACAACCTCGACGACGCCCGCCTGCCTCTAGACCAACACGACAACGTCTACTTCGACCTTTACACCCGCGATTTCTACAACGATTCCTGGCAAAAAGACCTCACCATCACCCTCGCCCAAGTCCTCGCCGACCTCAAAGACAACATCGGTGCCGGCACCCGGCACGATATCACCGGTATCGACATCTCCTTCGGCAGCGTCAGCGATAGCGCCGATGACACCATCTTCGCCTCCCGCTTCATCAATACCATCAATGCCCGCTTTCTCAATAACGTCTTCCTGGACGACCTCACCGCCGGCGACATCAAAGGCTACGACCTCACCATCAACGACTACATGGACAATGAGATAACCCCCATCTTCGAAGCCCACCTCGACGCCGGCATCGGCAGCCCCAACATAGACGTCGTCGACACGAGCATTTACGACACAAATATGAATCCATACCTCCACGACGCTTACGCTTCCCCCGAGGACACCAGCGCCGCCGCCCTCGCCCCCATCAACCAAAATCGCCTAGTCCTCTCCGTCGGCGTCCACCCCGCCTCTATACTCGTCGACGTCGGCACCATCGGCGCTTTCACCCCCTTCGCCACCGACCCCGCCCAGCTCCTCGAAATGGACGGAGCCTTCTACGATCTGCACTACGGCGGCAATAGCGACTCCAACACCAAGCCCGCCTTCGATTACACCTCGCGCCACCTGGCTTACGTCAATTTTGACCTCGTCTACGAGCTCACCCGCGACCCTGATACTGGCGCCATCACCGGCTATAGCCTCGAAGAAATCGTCTCCCCCTTCACCCTCCTCCAAGCCGAGCTCTTCTCCAGCAGCACTCTTGGCGAGATGCAAACCAATGGCGAAGTCTATTCCGCCGTCGCCGCCTCCATCGCCGATAACCTCTTCCGCCTGAATTTCCTCGGCAACAGCGAGAGCTCCCAAGTCGGCCATTACCTCCCCGTCGGCGCCTATTGCCGCATCAGCGATACCTCGTCTTCTAGTAGCGCTTGCTATAACGACTTCGCCCAAATGCTCCTCCCCGACCCCAGCGATACCGGCACCCACCAGCGCAACCAAATCAGCGACCACTACCTCCATCGCCACCTCCTCCGCCTCGACCCCGCAACCTACTCCCCCATCGAAACCACCGAAACCGATTACGACCTCCTCAGCGATTTCCTCTACCTCTCCAGCGCCAATATATACGGCACCGATGCTAATCTCAACGCTGGCAACGCCGGCCATGTAATCGACGAACGCGACTACTCCACCATCATCTATAACTCCTTCAGCCGCGATTACGGCCTCAACTATTCCCATTCCAACCTCAGCTTTAGCACCACCCGCAATATGGATACCGACTATATCAGCGACACCAGCGACCACTCCGACGCGGGCGCCAACTTCGAGCAATCCTTCTTCGGCCTCTCCCCCTTCGCCGAATCCCCCAATGCCCGCGCCGACCAAATCTTCCCCAATGCCTTCTTCCTTGGCACCCAAACTCCCTACGACTATTACTTCCAGCTCATCGTCAAGCCCTACCAGTACAGCGGCTACACCATCGACATCAAAGCCGACCTCGCCGCCGCCGACGACCTCAACCTCATCAGCTCCCAAATCTTCGGCACCGATGGTCGCCAGTCCAACGGCTCCAGCACTGGCAATGGTTCCACCGATATTTTCTCGGCTAGCAGCGGCTATTTTCTGCACCATAGAGCCAGTTACGGCATCCCTTACTCCTCCGGCTCCATCGTTTCCACCTCCAGCATGGCTGGTCCCCGCACCGACCTCAACCGCTACTATTACGATACCGCCACCACTAGCGACCACAAAGGCGAGCCCGATAATACCTCCTTCTCCCATATCCTCGCCTCCGCCCCCGAGCACTTTCGCGCTCAAATGCGCTTCACCAACATCGGTAGAAACTCTGACCATGGCGTCTATGTTCTCAGTGGCTATCCCTCCCTCTTCTCTGGCCGCCTCCCGGGCATGAGCCTTGAAACCTCCGGCACCGATGGAATCAACCGCTACAACTTACACAGCGAATACCAGCACGACTTTATCGATTCCCTAATGCCCGCCACCGCCAGCTACCTGCAGATAGGCTACTACACCATTTATAACTACCAGGGCGGTGCCGAAGGCGACCTAACCCTCTCCGATCTCAATAGCTACGGCTTTGGCGCCACGGGAAATGCTCGCTTCCCCTTTGTTCTCCCCAGCTACAGCTCCGATGTTATCGTTAGCCATGTCGATACCTTCGACCAATCGGTCTACGACGGCGGCCGCGTCCTCACCCCCGCCGACGATTACGATTTTGACCGCGGCCAAACCCTCGCCCGTAAACTCGGCTTCTTCCTCAGCGAAGGCGTCATCTTCCAATCCACCGACAGCAACCTCGAAAACGACCAAAGACACGCCTCCTTTATCAATATCTTCCTCCCCACCGCCCCCGATACCCCTGTCGGCGCCGTCGGCCGCGTCGTCGCCGATTACAATTCCCCCTTAGTCGACAACTATTACCCCCTCGTCCAAGCCAGCGAAACCCTCTACACCGCCGACAACGCCTACCCCACCCTCGTCGTCGGCTACCGCAACGCCCACGCAGATGGCCGCTCAGCCATGGGCTTCTACCACTGGAACAATGACTCCGAAGAAACCCCTGGTCACACATCCTACCCGTGCTTCAACGAATGCGCCTTCGACTTTGGCTACTACGACCGGGATAATAATGTACCCACCACCTTCCAGGATATGACCTCCAATTCAGGCGCCATCTACCACCATATCCCCCTCGATAAAATCTTCCCCGCCGGTTACAGCTACCAGCTCGGCTTCATCAACCGCGAAGAACTCTTCATGTACGACCCCGCAGTCGGCAACGGCGACAACGACGCCGCCCCGCAAATCAACCGCTTCTCCGAAGCTGGCGTCGGCAACTTCGGCTACGCCACCCAATATAACCGCCTCAACCGCCGCTCCATGATCGAAATCCACCAACGCACCGCCAGCCACTTCTTGGGCGACCACCTCGCCCGCTTCCAATCAACTCCCAGCGCTGGCGTCCACGTCTCCAACGACATCGATAACCCCTACGCCCACACCCCCGCCAACCAGGGCGCCACCGGCACCAACTACGGCTCCTACGGCGAAGGCCACTACGACATCACCACCGCAGCCGACGCCAGCGCCAACAGCAGCACCTGGAAGCACCGCACCTATTCCGGCACCCTCCGCGGCTACGTCCTCGAAATGCGCATGAACCCCGTCTACACCTCCCCCGTCTACAAAATCACCGACACCTCCGGCGACACCGGCGACGTCACCAACGGCATCCTACTCAACGCCGGCTCCGACTTCCAAGACGACTCCTCCACCGCCGGCCGCTAACCGGACGGAGCGCCGACTTGCAGTCGGCGGGCAGGATAGGGGAAGGGAAGGAGAGGAGAGGGAAAGGGCAGCCAAGGGGAAACTGGGAGCGCCGAGTTGTACTCGGCGGGCAGCCAAGGGGAAATGGGAGCGCCGAGTTGTACTCGGCGGGCAGCCAAGGGGAAACTGGGAGCGCCGAGTTGTACTCGGCGGGCAGCCAAGGGGAAGGGCAGGTAAAGGGCAAAATAAGCACAGAGCGCCGCCCAGGCGGAGCGCCGACTTGCAGTCGGCAGGGCTGGGAGCGCCGAGTTGTACTCGGCGGGAAGGTAAAGGGGTAGGGCAGGTAAAGGGCAAAATAAGCACAGAGCGCCGCCCAGGTGGAGCACCGACTTGCAGTCGGCAGGAGACGCCCGCATGGGCGTCTCCCAAAAAGCACCAACTTAGTCTAAGCACCGCCTTCGACTAACCACCAACTTCCACTCGGCGGGCAGCCAAGGGGAAACTGGGAGCGCCGAGTTGTACTCGGCGGGAAGGTAAAGGGGTAGGGCAGGTAAAGGGCAAAATAAGCACGGAGCGCCGACGTAGGCGGAGCGCCGACTTGCAGTCGGCAGGAGACGCCCGCATGGGCGTCTCCCCAAAAGCACGATTTACAATATCCGCAGTAGCCACCACTTGGGAGGCTCGCAAGCTCACCTCCAGCCGAGTACAACTCGGCGCTCCGCCACCTACCCCATGCCTAATGCTTTATAGCTAAGCAACTGCATCCAATCCCATCAACTATAGCGCCTGGCGCCCAGCAGCACTACTCCAAGGCCATTGCTCTGCAGATATTACCGCACCCTGTGAAAGCAACATAAACAACTGATATAACAGTGTATTTTACAACAATTCCCAGACTTGCGGCGATTAGCCCTACCGTTGAATACGGTCAGAAAGACCAAAATACAGCTATCCACTCCCTGCATTTAACCATGATCGCCAAGTACAACTTGGCACACTGATATTCGCCTAGTTGAGAACTTGCTGTAATCTCTCGGCTAAATGCCGCCAGCTACAAAGTTCGACGCCATCTTGGCTGTAGCTGTGCTCGCCGCCGTAGACCAGCCACGGAGTTAATTGTGCTTGCGCCAAGCCTTGCCACTTGCACAAGCCGCGGCGCCATTCGGGCAAATAGCTGTAACCGGATTTGATCTCGACCGCTTGCACCGCGCCTTTGTGCTCAAAAAGCAAATCAACTTCAAGACCGTTATTGTCGCGCCAGTAAAATAGCTCGGCGTTGCGCCCAGCGTGCAAGTTAGCTTTGAAAAACTCCAGCACCACTAAGTTCTCGAATAAAGCCGGCCGGTAAATGTGCGTGCTGATGGTGTTGAGGTCGCGCAGCCCTAGCAGCCAAGCCGCTAAGCCAACGTCTAAAAAATAGAGCTTAGGCGTCTTCACCAACCGTTTGCCGTAATTGCGGTGGTATGGGCGTAGCAGAGTTATGACGTAGCTAGCCTCCAACACACTCAGCCAGTGTTTGATAGTAGTGTGGCTGACTCCGCATTCGTTCGCCAGGCTGGAGGTGTTCAATTGCTGGGCGCAGCGCGCGGCGCACAATTTCAGGAAAAGTTGAAAGCTGCTGAGATTTCTGACGTTGAGCAGTTGCCGTACGTCACGCTCCAGATAATTGCCAATGTAATTGGGAAACCATAGATCCGGCTGCAGCTTGCGGCTATACATAGCTGGATAGCCGCCCATCAGCAAATGCTCATCTACATTGCTGGCTGCAATACCAGCCTCTTGCAATTCACCCAGCGCCAAGGGTAGCAATTGCAAAGCCCCTGAACGTCCAGCCAGCGATTGGCTTATCTGCTCGCCTAAGCTGAATTGCTCGGAGCCAGTCACGATAAACTCTCCAGCTCGCTGCCGCTGGTCTGCCACGCCTTGGAGGTAAGAGAATAGCTGCGGGCAACGCTGCGCCTCGTCGATGATCACGCCATTGTGAAAGTTCTCAAGAAAGCGCTTGCCATCGTTGCGCGCGAAGCTTAAATTGTCCGGGTCCTCCAAAGACACGTATTCGTGCTTGGCGAAGAATTTTCGCGCCAAGGTGGTTTTACCAGATTGTCGCGGACCAGTGAGCGTTACCACTGGAAAACCGCGCGCCAGCCTGGCGAGCATGGTTTCTGCTCGTCTTGGGATGTAACTCATCGCATCATTCTATACAATTTGAAAGTTGAATATTCAAATTACATAGAATAATATGAGTGTTCCCAACAAATAGTCTCCCGCACAGCTCTGGCCGTATCCAACCAAATAAGACTCGGCATTCCCAACCAACTCGAATCGTTACTAGCATTTCCCCACCACTATTTGCTAAACTAACGCGAGTAGCTTGTATCGCAAGTGCTTCAACCATGCCACTGATATATAAGTCAAATAAGCTATTTTTACGTCACCGCATAGCATTCTCGGCTACTGCTGCTCAGCAGCAAGTCATCTCTTCCAACCAACCTCCTAGCCATGACTAACTCGCAAGCCTCTTACATCTTCATAACCGGCGGGGTGTTGTCTTCGCTCGGCAAAGGTTTGACCGCCTCCGCCTTGGGCGCGATTTTGGTGGCGCGTGGTTTCAAAATCAGCATGACCAAGATCGATCCTTACTTCAACATCGATCCCGGCACCATGAATCCCAAGGAACACGGCGAGGTCTTTGTCACCCACGACGGTCGGGAGACCGACCTTGACCTAGGACACTACGAGCGCTTCACTGGCACACAGATGACCGCGCGCAATTCTTTCAGCGCTGGCATAATTTACGATCACATCCTGCGCAAAGAACGTGAGGGTCAATACTTGGGTCAAACCGTGCAGGTAATCCCGCACATAACCGACGAAATCAAAGCACGCATCCGCAGCGCTGCCGAAGGCGTCGACATTGCCTTAGTCGAGATCGGCGGCACCGTCGGCGACATCGAATCCCTGCCCTTCCTGGAGGCGCTACGGCAGATGCGCGCCGAGCGCCAAACTAGGGTCGCCTTTTTACACCTCACTTGGGTGCCGTTCCTGGAGAGCACCAAAGAAAGCAAAACCAAGCCTAGCCAGCATTCGGTGAAAGAAATGCGCGCCATCGGCATCCAGCCCGACATCTTAGTGTGCCGCTCCAACAAAAAGATCGACAAAGCCTCGGTAGAGAAGATCGCCCTGCACACCAACGTCGCCATCAAATCGGTGATAACCTTGGAGAATTTGAAAGACGAATACAGCCTGCCCTTGGTGTTACACGAACGCAAGCTCGACCAAGCGTTGTTCGCCAGCCTTGGCATAGAGGATTTTCAAGCTGCCAACCTAGAGCCATGGCGGCGCGTCGTCGCCACCAGAGCCCGCCGCGACACCCCGGAAGTCCGAGTCGCCATGGTCGGCAAATACGGCAATAGCAAAGACACTTACAAGTCCTTAGTCGAAGCCTTGGCGCACGGCGCCACCTGCAACGAATGCCGCATCGCCATCGACTACATCGACTCCAAAGCCCTCGAAGCCCAGCGCGCCAAAGCCTGGCAGCAACTCCGCCGCGCCGATTGCGTGCTCATCCCCGGCGGCTTTGGCAACACCGGCTCCGAAGGCAAAATCGCCTCAGTGAACTACGCCCGCAAGCACAAGGTGCCTTTCTTGGGCATCTGCTTAGGTATGCACCTCGCGCTAGTGGAATACGCGCGCAACGTCCTCAAGCTCAAAGCCGCCAACAGCACCGAATTCGACGCCCAGACCCCAGACCCGATAGTACACTTGATCGAAAAATGGGTCGACGCTCGCGGCAACGTCCACCAGCGCGACACCGAATCTGACATGGGCGGCACCATGCGCCTCGGCGCCCAAGACATGCCTTGCGAGCTAGTAGACGATAGCAAAGTCGCGAGCATATTCGATTCGCTCATAATCCACGAGCGCCACCGCCACCGTTACGAATTCAATCTAGCCTACACCGAGCTCTGCACCAGCGCCGGCTTGATATTCAGCGGCTTATCGCGCACCGAGCCGAAGCTGGTAGAGATGATAGAGCTCCCGGAAAACGTCCACCCTTGGTTCATTGCTTGCCAATTCCACCCCGAATTCACCTCGCAGCCCTTGAAAGGTCATCCTTTGTTTAACTCCTTCATCCAGGCGGCGCTCAAGCAAATGCAGCATAAGCAAAAACCCAAGCGCCCAACCGTGCTCTACAAAGCCAAACCCATCTTCAACCTCGACAACTCGGCTTAACCCACCACCATTGTCAACACAGCACTCGTGCCCCCCAAGCTCGAAGTAAAAGTTAGAGGACGCAAGCGTGGCCGCATGAGCACGGCGCGCAAACTCGCGCTCAGCAGCAATAACGGCGTACTCTTAACAGCCACGAGCCCAGAAGCTCAGGCTTGGGCGCAAAGCTGCCACATCCTCGAAATTGGCTTCGGCATGGGTCAGCATTTATTGGAACTCAGCCAAAAACACCCCGACAAGCGCGTGCTCGGCGTCGACCTGTACTTACCCGGCATCGCCAGCGCGCTACTGGCAGCACAGCGCGCCCAGCTCGACAACCTCGCCATAATCAATTGCTCGGCGCAAGAGCTACTCGCTAGCACCAACATGCAGCTAGAGCAAATTTACATCCACTTCCCCGACCCTTGGCCCAAGCGCCGCCACCACCGCCGCCGACTCGTCAATAGCACCTTCCTCGACCAACTAGCCGAACGCAGCCAGATTGGCGCGCGTCTGCACCTCGCCACCGACGACGCGCACTACGCCCAAACTATGCTCGAAGACCTGCACGCGCACCAGCAATGGCGCAACAGCAGCCCGCCAGCCTTCAGCCCTAGACTGCAACGAAGCCTGAGCAAATTCGAACAACGCGCCGCCACCAACGCCCAAGCCACATTCGAGCTTACCTTCAAACGCTGCGACCCAGGCAACACCAGCACGTAGCGCTTTCCCTATCTTCGCCCCCGAAGTCAAAGTTGATTGCAGGCGGATATGCATAATGCTCGTTCTCTAACAAGCAACTACTGTAAA
Organism: Gammaproteobacteria bacterium; assembly: GCA_965229495.1. Classification (GTDB taxonomy): domain Bacteria; phylum Pseudomonadota; class Gammaproteobacteria; order CBDBNL01. Next base: position 799,016 of record OZ245880.1, on the reverse strand, counting down.
GATGGTCATCAATCATTACATTGACAACAAACGCGTCCCCAGCACCTCCGGTCGCGAACAGGCAGTATTCAACCCGGCTCGCGGGCAGCAGGAAAAGACAGTGGCATTGGCTTCGACGCAAGAGGTCGACGCCGCAGTAGCCGCCGCCAAAGCGGCGTGGCAATCCTGGTCGAAGACGCCACCTTTGCGCCGCGCGCGCATCCTGGATAAATTCAAGACGATACTCTGGGAGCGCGCCGACCAACTGGCTGAGGTGATCTCAGCCGAGCACGGCAAGACCCACGACGACGCCGTCGGCGAAGTTACTCGGGGTATAGAGGTTGTCGAATTTGCCGTGGGCGCGCCCAATTTGCTCAAAGGCGAGTTCACCGAGAACGTCGGCGCTGGCGTCGACGCCCACAGCCTGCGCCAGCCCCTGGGCGTCGTCGCTGGGATCACGCCCTTTAACTTTCCGGCGATGGTGCCGATGTGGATGTTCCCGGTGGCTATCGCTTGCGGCAATTGCTTCGTGCTCAAGCCATCGGAACGCGACCCCTCGGCATCTTTACTACTAGGCGAATGGCTCGCCGAAGCCGGTCTACCCGCTGGCGTGTTTAACGTCATCCAAGGCGACAAGGTCGCGGTCGACGCCCTGTTGCAGCACTCCGACGTCAAAGCCATCAGCTTTGTCGGCTCGACGCCCATTGCCAAGTACATCTACCAGACTGGCACCGCCAACGGCAAAAGAGTCCAAGCCCTCGGCGGCGCCAAAAACCACATGGTGATCATGCCCGATGCTGACCTGGATATGGCAGCGAACGCCTTGATGGGAGCGGCTTATGGCTCCGCTGGCGAACGCTGCATGGCGATATCGGTGGCAGTGCCGGTAACAGATCAAGTCGCCGACGCGCTCATCGAACGCCTGGTGCCCAAGCTCGCAAGCTTGAAAATCGGCCCCGCCGCCGACCGCAGCTCGGAAATGGGGCCAGTGGTAACTCGAGCCGCGCAAGAAAAGATCGTAGCGTTGATTAACAAAGGCGAAGCCGAAGGCGCCAGGATTGTGGTCGACGGTCGTAAGTTCGCGCCACCAGCAGGCTACGAGGGCGGCTACTTCGTTGGACCGACGCTCATCGATAAGGTAACCACCGACATGAGCGTTTGGCGCGAAGAAATTTTCGGGCCAGTTCTATCCATCGTGCGCTGCTCAAGCTACGAGGACGCCGTGAACGTAGTGCATTCGCATAGTTACGCCAACGGGGTCGCGGTCTTCACTCGCGACGGCGACACCGCGCGCAACTTCGCCAGCGATATCGAAGTCGGCATGGTCGGCATCAACGTCCCGATCCCAGTGCCCATGGCCTTTCATTCTTTCGGCGGCTGGAAACAATCGCTATTCGGCGACCACCATATGCACGGCCCCGAAGGCGTACGTTTTTACACGCGCATGAAAGCCATCACCACGCGCTGGCCGGCTGGTATGCGTAGCGATCCTGAGTTCGTTATGCCGACTCTAGGCTAGAGACCTCTGCCAAAAGGCTCTTTTTGCACGCGGTCTCAACTTGTTGCAAAATCCCCAGCAGCACCCAATAACCGCCCGCCAACAAAATCTGACCATGAAACACCCAGCCAATAAAATCCTCCTCACTCTACTTTTATCCTTAACCCTGAGCGCGTGTATGAATAAGCAGCTAAATATTTACGAGCAAGAGCAACCCAGCCTCGCCTTAGAGGAATACTTCCAAGGCGACATCCGCGCCTGGGGCTTGATTCAAGACTTCCGCGGCCGCGTGGTGCGGCGCTTCGACGTCGAGATGCAAGGGCGCTGGGAAGGCGACGAAGGCGTGCTCGAAGAACAATTCCAGTTCTACGACGGCGAGCAGCAAGAGCGCATTTGGCGCATCCGCAAACTACCCGACGGCAGCTACGAGGGCCGGGCGGACGACATCCTCGACACTGCCACTGGCAGCAGCAGCGGTAACGCCATGCGCTGGAAGTACGTCATGTTGCTCAAGATCGATGGGCGCGAATGGCAGATAACCTTCGACGATTGGATGTTCCTGCTCAACGACGGCGTCTTGATCAACCGTTCGTATATGAAGAAGTTTGGCTTCACCGTCGCCGAGCTCAGTCTTTTCATGCAGAAGCAATAATCACCATGGGCTTACTCGTAGAAGGTAAATGGTTCGACCATTGGTACGACACCAAATCCACCGGCGGTCATTTCGTCCGCAAAGACTCGGCTTTCCGCAACTTCGTCGGCTCGGAGCGTTTTCCAGCGGCGAACGGTCGCTACCACCTGTACATCTCCCACGCCTGCCCTTGGGCGCACCGCACTGCCATATTTCGCCAGCTCAAAGGCTTGCAGTCGCTAATATCGCTGTCGGTGGTCGAAGCCTTCATGGGCGAGCACGGCTGGGTACTCGGCGAGGGCAGCGACCCGGTCAACAATAAGAACTATCTGCACGAAGTCTACACCCTCGCCGAGCCCAAATACAGCGGCCGAGTAACGGTACCAGTGCTTTGGGATAAACAACAGCGCACCATAGTCAGCAACGAATCCTCGGAAATTATTCGGATGTTCAATAGCGCCTTCGACCACCTCACCGGCAACCAGCTCGACCTCTACCCCGAGCCCTTACGCGCTGAGATCGACTCCATCAACGCCTTCGTCTACGACTCGATCAACAACGGCGTCTACAAAGCCGGCTTTGCCACCGACCAGGAAGTTTACGCCGCCGAAGTCAGCACGCTATTCGAAGCCTTGGAGGATTTGGAGGAGCGCTTGGCGAGGCAACGTTACCTGGTCGGCGGGCAGCTCACCGAAGCCGACATCCGCCTGTTCACCACGCTCGTGCGCTTCGACCCGGTTTACGTCGGACACTTCAAGTGCAACATCAAGCGCATAGCCGATTATCCGAATCTATCGAACTACGTCCGCGATATCTACCAAACGCAAAATATCGCGCAAACGGTGCGCCTGGATCATATCAAAGAGCACTACTACGTCAGCCACACCACCATCAACCCAACGCAGATAGTGCCCGTAGGACCCGCCATCGACTACCTGGCAGCGCACGACCGCGATCGCTTTTAGAACGAGCTCAACCCATGATCAAAGTTAAAAAATACCACAGCCTCGGCGGCGCCGATTACGGCTGGCTCAAAGCCCGCCACCATTTCAGCTTTGGCAATTACTACGACCCGGAGCGCGTCAGCTTCGGCAAACTACGCGTAGTCAACGACGACATCGTCCAGCCGGGCACCGGCTTCGAAACCCATCCGCACCGCCACATGGAGATCATAACTTACGTCCGTCGCGGCGCCATAACTCATAGAGACTCGCAAGGCAACGAAGGCCGCACCGAAGCTGGCGACGTTCAAGTAATGAGCGCCGGCACCGGCATCTTCCACTCCGAGCATAACTACGAAGATACCGAAACCGTGCTCTACCAAATTTGGATAGAGCCCAACAGCAAAGCCATTCAGCCGCGCTGGGACCAGCGGCAATTCCCCAAAGACCCAGTGAGCACCGAGCTCAACGTCCTCGCCTCGGGCAACAATACTGCGGGCTTATTGATCAACCAGAACGCCACCATCTATGGCGGCAGGCTCAACGCCAACACCAGCATCAGCCACCCAGTGCAGCAACAAGCCTATTTGCTGGTATCTGCGGGCAGCGTCAATATCGACGGCCACAGCCTGGAAGCGGGCGACGGCTGCGAAATTACCGACACCCAGCAGCTCGGCATCACAGCGAGCACCGCTGCCGAAGTGTTGGTCATCGACGTGCCCTCCTAAGCCGAAGCAACTTGCAATCCGTAGCCATCATAGGCACCGGCCTATCCGCCCTAACTCTAGCTCGGAGCTTAGGCGCCAAGGCTCAAATACAACTATTCGAAAAAGCACGCGGAGTCGGCGGCCGCATGGCGACACGGCGCTCCGAGCCTTATCACTTCGACCACGGCGCCCAATTCTTTCGCGCGCAAAGCCAGCAATTCCAGGAATTCATCGCGCCCTTGGTCGCGGCTGGCGTAGTCGCGCCTTGGCAAGCTCGCTTCGCCGAGATCAACAATGGTAGCATGGGCGCCGTCCGCGTCTGGGACGCCGATTTTCCGCATTATGTCGGCGTGCCCAGCATGAGCGCCGTCGGCAAATACTTGAGCCAAGGCTTGGATATCCACCTCAATACTCGCGTCGGCACCGTGCACCGAGCGCAGGGCAAATGGCAATTATTCGATAGCAGCGGCGACGCGCTGGGAGAGCACGATTGGCTGGTGTGCAGCGCGCCGGCGCCGCAGAGCTTGGACTTACTCGGCGACCACATAGACCGAACCGAGCTAGCGGACAACGCACCGATGCAAGCCTGCTTCTCGCTGATGCTCGGCTTCTCCGAGCCCTTAGCACTAGACTTCGACGCCGCGCTCGTGCGCGGTCAAGACATTAGCTGGATCTCGGTCAACAGCAGCAAGCCCGGTCGGGGAGACGCCAGTTGCCTGCTAGTACACTCCACCAACAATTGGGCTGATGGTCATATAGACGACGATCGCGCAAGCGTCATCGACCACCTCTGCCAGCAAAGCAGCCAAGCCATCGGCCAGGACCTCAGCCACGCCGAGCACAAAGCCGTCCACGGCTGGCGCTACGCCAACGTCGCCAAGCAAAGCGGAGCCACCTATTACCTTGACCCCGAACACAAACTCGCCCTCTGCGGCGACTGGTTCATCCGCGGCCGCGTCGAATCCGCCTACACCAGCGCCACCCACCTGGCAGCAGCCATGCAACTTACATAGCCACGCTGGCTATGCCAGCATATTCTCCTAAGCTCTGAATCTCTCAAATCTAAGGTCTGAGCGATCTCTGCTGCGGAAAGTGCATTGGGCAAAGCCCTCAATACAACTCGTTAATATCAATACTAGTGCTGCCCAAGCGCACGTCGAAGTACAGCCTTCCGTTGCTGTCGATACGCCCCAGCGGTTGCCCAGCGACAACATCTTCGCCTTGACCTACCAACAAATCGCTCAAATAACCATAAAAGCTGATATAGCCGCCGTCGTGCTCCAGCAACACCACGAGTTTTATCGGGCGTATTTGGTCGCCGGCGATCACCACTCGGCCGCCTTTGGCAGCGCGAACAACATCTCCAGCCTTAGCTAGCAACAGCACTCCGGATAATTCTCCGGTTAGCTGCTCTTGGCTTTGCCCAGTCTCGGCGAGCGGCCATTGCCAATCGTCGCCGGGCTCGGCGCTGTCATTACTATCGCTTACCTCAACGTTGGCGGGTTCAGCAACAACGTCGGACTCGGCAGCAGCATCTCCAGCGCCCTCGACCGCGCGCACGCGCAGCAGCATCCCGGGATAAATCAAGTATTGGGGAATTTCGATATCGTTCAGGCGCGCGAGTTCTTCGGGTTGCATTTGATAGAGCCGCGATATCGAGTACACCGTCTCGCCCTCGACGACCTCGTGCTCGGCGTAGCTTATGTTGGCATCAAGGCTGAGGTTACTATCCGTAGCAACAGACTCGGTGCCTATCTTCAGAATCATCTCGGGATAGATCAAATAATTCGGCGCGGCGACAGCGTTCATTTGCGCCAGTTGCTCTACGGAAACGCCGTACTTATTGGCTATGGAGAATAAAGTCTCGCCCTCGACCACGGTGTGGCTCTGCGTTGTCTCGGCAGCGGGCGGCGGCGGGCTTGCCTGAGCTTCATTAGTTGGCACCTCGGCTTGCGGCTCAAGCTCTACTGCCAACTCGGGTATTTGGCTCTCGACCAATATGTTGGGAGTAATAGTGGCTGCGACTATTTTGCGCTGCAGCGGCTCGGCGCTTGCATTTGCGGCTATGGGGTTAAGCTCCGTGCTCGCGTTAATATCAGCTTCGTCAACTTCGACCAAGCTCGCGTCAACATCGGCAGCAGCATCCTCAACCAAGCTCGCGTCAATCGCAGTCGGCGGCGTCGAGTTGGCGTCGCTGGCTATGAGCAGCGGCGCCTCTACTGCTGGCGTTAATTCTTGCACCGCACTAGTTGGGTCGGCAACCTCGGGCAGCTCGCTGAGCTCGGCGACTTCGATAGGCGCCGCAGTTGCAACCAGCGCGCTAGTCTCGACGATAGTCGCAACCTCAAGCGCAGGTGTCAAAGCACCAGTTACATTAACTGCCTCATCTACCGCGTTCTCTGGCGCAGCCTCCGAGCCAACAACAGCTTGTTCGTCGACAACTGGCGCCGTCGGAGCTGGCTGCGGGTTGTTGTGAAAAGTTATCGGCGCTGGCGCATTAGCTTGCCCGGAATTCGCGCTGGCGTTGCTAGCGTCGTAAGCTGGTTTGATTTCCACTAAACCACAGGCGCCCAACGCCAGGGCCGCCGAGATTGCTAATAAAATTCCACTGTGTACTCGTCGCATAGCTCGTACTCCCTTACTTAGGATTGATTACCAGGCCGGCGCGCAGCGGCAACACCACCAGCAGTATGCCGCCGAGTATCAGCCAGGCTTCGGCGCCGTAAGCGCCGACAGTCTCGGGCAAATAGAGCGCGTCGGTGGCGTCGCGCCATGGCCAAACTTTGGGCATGGCTCCCAGAATGAGACCACAAAATATCGCCATCGCTTGGCGCTGGTAGCGCTCGAAGCCCCAGTTGTATAACCGCGAGCAGAGCAAAAAACCCAGCGTAGCGCCAATGGCGTAGGGTGTTAACAGCACCAGGTTAAAGCTAGCAGCGGCTTGCACCAGCAGTTCGTAGCTGCCGATAATTACCAGCATCAAAGAGCCAGATATCCCGGGCAAAAGCATCACTGCCACCGACAACAGCCCGCTGACGAAAAACAGCAGCACCCCAGGCTCGGGCTGTAACGCTGGTAGCGTGTTTAGCCAGAACATAAACAAAGCGAATACCAGCAGGTTGAACCACCAAAGCACTCGCGCTTGGGCGTAAGAACGCAGCAATTGCCAGCAGCTCGCCAGCAGCAGTCCGGTAAAAAAGGCGTAGAACTTGCTAGCGTGGAAGCTCAGCAAGTAGTCGAATAGTTGCGCCAAGGTGAAGACCGCGGTGACGATGCCAGCGAAGATCAGCGCCAGGAAGCCGAGGTCGTATTGCTGCCACCAGTCGCTTTTCTTGAGCTTGAAGAAGTCCACCAAAGTCTTGGGGCCAAGCAAACTAATGGCTTTGATAAAGCGCGGATAGATGCCCAGCAGCAAAGCTATGGTGCCTCCAGAAACTCCAGGCACCAAGTCGGCGGCGCCGATGGCGCAGCCTTGCAGGTAGTTTTTGATGTAAGTTAGATGCACTTAGGGTAGTGAGGAGTTAGGCGCAACGTAAGCTTTCCAGCGGACAGACGAATTCAACCCCCTAAATTAACCCCGCGTCCCAATGCCAATCTCAAATTTAAGACAAAGACTTACGATATCGAACTCAGCGCCAAGCCGAGCACTGCCTGCGTTCCTAAGACTTAGCTTCCAACCCTAAGCTATTCAATTTTTGATAGCGTAAATCCTGCAGCTCGCTGGTGGGCAACAAGCTCAGTTTGTCCAAGGTCGCCACCAAGCGCGCGCGCACGCTTTGGTAGGTCGCCTCGGGCTGACGATGCGCGCCGCCTATGGGCTCGGCTATGATCTCGTCGACCAGATTGAGAGTCTTCAATTTCTCTGCCGTCAGGTGCATCGCGGCAGCAGCGTCGGCAGCTTTGTCGTTGCTACGCCACAAAATGGAAGCGCAACCCTCTGGCGAGATGACCGAGTAGGTCGAGTATTGCAGCATCAGCAAGTAATCGCAAACGCCAATCGCCAGCGCGCCGCCAGAGCCACCTTCGCCTATGACCAGGGAGACGATAGGAGTTCGCAGCGTCGCCAGGCGCATCAAATTCCAAGCTATGGCCTCGCTTTGACCGCGCTCCTCGGCGTCGATGCCCGGATAAGCGCCTGGGGTGTCGATGAAAGTGATGACCGGCAGATTGAAGCGCTCGGCCAATTCCATCACCCGCAGCGCTTTGCGGTAGCCCTCGGGTCGAGGCATACCGAAATTACGCCGTAGTTTGTCTTTGGTTTCGCGACCTTTCTGATGACCGACGAAAGCCACTGGTTTGCCGTCGAGTCGAGCCAAGCCGCAAACTAAGGAGCTATCGTCGGCGAAATGCCGGTCGCCGTGCAATTCGTCGTAGCTATCGAAGACGTGCTCGGCGTAATCAAGCGTGTAGGGTCGGTCTGGATGGCGGGCGACTTGAGTAACCTGCCAGTCGCTCAAATCCGAGTAAATCTTCTCGCAGAAATGCTGACACTTCTGCTCGAGCTTCTCGATCTCTTCGGCGAGGTCAATGCTATTATCGCTGCTCGCCATCCGCAGGCTGGCGATCTTGCTCTCGAGCTCGGCTATGGGCGTTTCAAAATCGAGGTAGGCCATTAGTGCTTAAAGTAGATTTTCTCAGAAAGTTAAAGTCTGCACGTCATCAGGAATCTCCGGCGTCAGCATAGAGTCGAGGTTCTCGATCATCAGCGGGTGGTTGATCTCCATGATCACCGAAGGGTGGGCGACGCGGTACGACTGCAGCGCGAACAACCAACCGCGCAGTATGACCTCTTGCCCCTCTAGCTGCTTGAGGTCCAAGCCTTCAAAGTAGTCTATGTGCTCGTCTTTGACCTTGGCGGAGATACGGTTACCAAACATAAACCAAGTGCTGCGGGCGCGGCGCTCGACGCTTTTCACGACCCCTCGCATCCGCACAAAGCCAAGTGTATTGTCAGTTACCCCGCGCGCTGCCGGCACAGCGTCGTAGGCGGCTACGCCCCACACGCCCTTGCCCTCTCGGCGTGCCTTCTGTTCCCTATCGAAATAACAATCTATGTACTTAACGTTCGGCGGCACCACCGCTTGCCAGGCGTAGCCTTCGCGCACCATACGCGCGTTGATATTGCCGTAGCGGTCGTGGAGATGCGCCAGGAAACGACCGTGGTTATCAACTCGGTCCTCGTCGTATTCGACCAGAACCCGTCGGTTTAATACCCACTTGCTCAAATATTCAGTAGCAGCCTCGGCGAGCGGGAAATCGACCTTCTTGTGCTTAACGTTTTCTGGACTATTAACGCCGATCAAGCGTATGCGTTCATTGCGATGGTTGACGACGGTGTCGCCGTCGATCACCTCTTTAATACGCACCACCTCGTCGCCGCGCTTGATAGTACAGCCCTTGGCGTCTAAGCTCATGCTGTAGCCGAGCGTCAGCGCTATAACGCAAATATAAGATTGCAGCTTGTTCATAATCTCTAGTTGCTAAAATATACAAGGTTACTTTACCGAACGCATTATGCGCCAATTACCAAACCTGATACAACTTAATGCGCTGCTCGGGCAAAGATTATTTTGCGTAGCCTTGCTGATGATGTTGATGACTCTGGTTTTGGTAGCGCGCGTATATCATTTACAGATCTCGGAGGGTAATAGCTTTGTCGTGCAAGCCGAGCAGAATCGGCTCAAATTCGAACCATTGCCACCAGAGCGCGGGTTAATAGTAGCGCGCGGCGGCGAACTCTTGGCGCACAACGTCGTCAGCAAAGGCTTGTACGTCAAACCGGACATGTTGCGCCCCGAGGATTTACCCGCGCTGATCCAGGGTCTACAGCAATACGTCGAGATCAGCGAGCGCAACCTCGAGCGCTTCCAACATTCCTTAGCCCAGCGCCGCCGCCCCAACGCGGCCCTGCTCTTACGCAGCCGGCTGAGCCAGGACGAACTAGCGCGCTTTAGCGTCAACGCGCACAAATTCCCCGAAGCCGAAATTCAAACCGAACTCCTGCGCCATTACCCGCAGCGCGCCCACTTAGGCCACGTCACCGGTTACGTCGGCGCCATTAATTCCCGCGAAGCTCGGGACATCAACAGCACGCGCTACGCCGCCACCGACAAGATTGGCAAAGACGGTGTCGAACGTTCGCTCGAAGCGCACTTACACGGCTTCCCAGGCTTACAAAAAATCGAAGTCGACGGCGCCGGACGCATCGTGCAAAACCTCGACATCCAGCGCGCCACCCGCGGCCAGGACGTACAACTAAGCATCGACGTTGGCTTACAGACCACAGCCGTACAAGGCTTCAACGGCAAAAAAGGCGTACTGGTCGCCAGCGACCCGCAAAACGGCGACATCCTCGCCATAGTCAGCTCACCGAGCTACGACCCCAATCTCTTCATCGGCGGCATCGACCATCGTTCTTATGATCGTCTTAACGCCCAAAAGGCACTATTCAATCGCCTCACCCTCGGCAGCTATCCCCCAGCCTCGACCATCAAGCCCTTCTTCGCCGTCGCCGCGCTCAATGAAGGCGTAACCAATGCCGAGACCACCATCAAAGACAAAGGCTACTTCCAATTCGAGGGCGACGACCTCATCTACCGCAATTGGAAGCACAGCGGCCACGGCATGGTCAACCTGTATCGTTCCATAGTCGTATCCTCGGATACTTATTTTTACCACCTTGGTTACAGCATGGGCATCGACACCATGCACACCTACCTGAAAAAATTCGGCTTTGGCGACCGCAGCTCGGTAGAACTTTGGGGCGAACGCATACCCTCGTTGCCCTCGCGCGATTGGAAACGCCGCAAGCACGATTCCTTCTGGTATCGCGGCGACACCATCAACGCCTCCATCGGCCAAGGCTTCATGCTCTCGAACCCGCTGCAGCTAGCGCAGGCTACCAATAACCTCGTCAACCGCGGTCGCCACGTCGGCTTGCGCCTGGTCAAGAAAATCGGCGCCGTCGAGCAGCGCATCCGCCGCGACCCCAGCAAAGACCTGGTTTTGCACAACGAAAAATATTGGGACATAGTGCTCCGAGCCATGGAAGGCGTCATGCACGACAGCGAAGGCACAGCCAAATACAGCGGCGCCAATAGTTACTACCGCCTGCTCGGCAAGACCGGCACCGCCCAAGTCATCAGCTTGCGCCACGAAGAGCAGGGCAAAGTCATCGACGAACGCTACCGCGACCACGCGCTATTCATCGGCGCCGCGCCGGTGGACGAACCGCGCATCGCCGTCGTCGTCATCGTCGAGAACGGCGGCTCCGGCGGCGCGCAAGCGGCGCCGATAGCGCGCGCCCTCATGGATCAATGGCTATTACGTCCACAACCGCAGCAGCTAAGCCTGGCAGCAGATTAGATAACAACCACCAAATAAAGCAATGTTCGAAAACACACCCGCCGCCAAAGTCGACCCCATTCTCGGCTTGCAACATCTATACAACTCCGACCCCCGCCCCCCGGAAGAGAAGGTCAACCTTGGCATCGGCATCTATTGCGACCCGGATGGCGTTACGCCGATCATGGCGGCGGTAAAAATTGCCGAGCAAAAACGCATCGATTTGGAGCAAAGCAAAAAATACGTCGGAATGCAAGGCCTGGCAGATTATTGCCATAGCGCCGCTGCCATCGCTTTGGGCAAGAACGGCGCTGAAGCGATTCAGGATCGACTCGCCACCATCGAAACCCCAGGCGGCACCGGCGCCTTCCGCATCGCTTGCGAGTTCATCAAAGAGCATCATCCTCAAGCGACCATCTGGAATTGCTCGCCGAGTTGGCCGAACCACAACGAGATATGTCGGCGCACCGACATCGCCGTGCAGCACTACCGTTACCACGACAAGGTCAACAATCGAGTCGACTTCGCCGCCATGCTCGAAGACTTGGGCTCGGCGCAGCCCGGGGACTTCGTCATAGTGCACAATTGCTGCCATAACCCCACCGGCGCCGACCTCGCCGACGAGCAATGGCGGCAACTAGCGCAATTCCTGCGCGACCGCGAATTAGTGCCAATATTGGACAATGCCTACCAGGGCTTCGGCCGCGGCATGTTCGACGACGCCGAGGGCTTGAGTCGCGTCATTGACACTTGCCCGGAGGCGATGATTTGCATCTCGCACTCCAAGAATTTTGGCTTATACCGCGAACGCATCGGCGCCTTGCTAGTGCTCTGCGCGCGTCCCGAGCATCGGCAAGCGGTGACCGACGCGCTCTGCGCCCACGCGCGCGCCAACTACTCCATGCCACCAGTGCACGGCGCCTTCATAGTGCGCTACATACACGAAGACCCGGATCTATACCAGCTCTGGCACAGCGAACTTAAGCAAGTAACCGAGCGCATCAATAGCCTCCGCAGCAATCTAGCGCAGCAGCTAGCGCAACAATTAGGCGATACCCGCTTCGATTACATCGAGCAGCAAAGCGGCATGTTCTCCCTGCTCGGGCTCAACAGCGAGCAGATCGAAGAGATACGCGTCAAGCACGGCATTTACATCGTCAGCTCCAGCCGCGCCAACATCGCCGCCCTCAACGACACCAGCATCCCGCGCTTGGTCGCCGCCATCAAATCGGTGCTCTAAGCTCCCCACAGCCCCCGCCCATGTTCAGCATATTCAGCCGAAAAAAAGATCCCGCGCTCGCGCCGCCGCCCAGCGTCAGCCTGGGCGCGCGCTTGCGCACGTTATTCACCACGCCGAGCCTGGACGAAGAGCAACTCAAAGAATTCGAGCGCTTGATGCTATTGAGCGATGCTGGCGTAGTCGCGACCACCGAGATCATGAACGATTTGAAATCGAACAAACTCGAAGACGCCACCCCCATCGACAAACTCAAAGAAAGCATCGCCAAGCGTCTGCAAAGCCTACACGCGCCCTTCGCCATCGACCATAGTTGCAAGCCCTACGTCATACTGATGATCGGCGTCAACGGCAGCGGCAAAACCACTGGCATCGCCAAGCTCAGCAAGCGTTTGAAAGCCCAGGGCGAAAGCGTCATGATCGCCGCTGGCGACACCTTCCGCGCCGCCGCCGTGCAGCAATTGCGCGTTTGGGGCGAACGCAATCAAATCCCGGTCATCGCGCAGGAAGGCAAGGCCGACAGCGCCTCGGTAATCTTTGATGGCATCCAAGCCGCGCGCGCGCGCCAGGCCACGGTGCTACTAGCCGACACCGCCGGTCGAATGCACACCCGCGGCGTGCTCATGGAAGAATTGAAGAAAATAGTCCGCGTCATGGGCAAGCTCGACAGCCGTGCGCCGCACGAAATCCTGCTGGTAGTCGACGGCACCAGCGGGCAGAACGTCCGCCGCCAAGTCGAAGAATTCAAAGCCGAATTCCGCCTGAGCGGCATCTTCATCAGCAAACTCGACGGCTCGGCGAAAGGCGGCGTAGTGCTATCGCTGGCAAAATACCAAGTGCCAGTGCGCTTTCTCGGCGTCGGCGAATCCACCGAAGACATCATGGTCTTCGAACCCCAAACCTACACAGAACGAATATTGGATATAAGCTAATGCAAATATTTATCGATTCCGCAGACCTCGCTGCCGTAGAGCGCGCCGCTGCCACTGGCCTCGTCGACGGCGTAACCACCAACCCCTCGCTGATAGCGCAAAGCCAGGGCGATTTTTACAGCACCTTAGAGCGCGTTTGCGAACTCGTGCCCGGCCCCATCAGCGCCGAGAGCGTCGCCGAAGACGCCGAGACCATGCTCGCCGAAGGCCTCAAGCTCGCGCAAGTCGCCGACAATATCGTCGTCAAATTACCTCTGACTGTAGACGGCTTGAAAGTCTGCCGCGAGCTTGCCGAGCGCGACATCAATACCAACGTCACCCTATGCTTCTCGCCCAACCAAGCCCTGCTCGCGGCGAAAGCCGGCGCCACTTACATCTCGCCCTTCATCGGCAGAATTGACGATAGCGGCGTCGATGGCTTACAGCTCACCGCAAGCATCCGCGAGATCTACGACAACTACGGCTTTGAGACGCAGTTATTGGCAGCGTCCATCCGCAGTCCGCTGCACGTCAGCGAATGCGCCCGCCTCGGCGCCGACGTCGTCACCATCCCGCCGAAAGTCTTCTGGCAGCTTTACGAACATCCATTAACCGCCAAAGGCATCGCCAGCTTCGCCGCCGATTGGCAGCGTAGCGGTCAGCAGATTTTATGAGACATTGGAACTTCTCCGCCGGCCCCGCCACCATCAGCGCCGAAGTCCTGCAGGAGGCGCGCGAGCATTTATTGGATTGGCACGGGCTTGGCGCCAGCATCAACGAAATTAGCCATCGCAGCGCCGCATTCTTAGACCTCTACCGCGCCACCGTCGCCGCCTTGCGGCGTATACTCGGCATCAGCTCCGAATACGAAGTCCTGCTATTGCAAGGCGGCGCGCGCGCCATGTTCGACGCCATCCCCATGAACCTCGCCGCCGCGCCCGAGGCCAGCGTCGACCACCTCATCAGCGGCCATTGGTCGCGCTGCGCCTGGCAGCAAGCGCAGAAATACACCGACGCTGCAGTCGCCGTCGATTGCGGCAGCTACCAGCAAATACCCCTAGCATCCGAATGGCAATTAAACCCGAGCGCGGTCTATTGCCACTACTGCCCCAATGAAACCATCCACGGCGTCCGCTTTCCGCAAGTGCCGTCAGTATCGGTACCCTTGGTCGCCGACATGAGCTCCATGCTGCTCACCGAAAGCATCGACGTCGATGATTATGGCGTAATCTACGCCTGCACGCAAAAAAACCTCGGCATCGCCGGTCTCACCCTGGTCATAGTGCGTAAAGACCTGCTCGGCGCCGAGCACCCCCTCACCCCCACCGTCTGGAGCTTTGCCCGTCAAGCCGAGCGCGAATCCATGCTCAACACCCCGCCGACCTTCGCCATCTACATGCTGCGGCTGACCCTGGAATGGTTCGAGCGCAGAGGCGGCGTACAGCTCTTCGACGAGCTCAACCGCGCCAAAGCCGAAGAACTCTATAACTGCATCGATAACAGCGACGGCTTTTATAAAAACCCAGTGCAGCCGGAATACCGCTCGCGTGTCAATATCCCCTTCAGCACTGGCGACGCCGATCTCGACGGCCAATTTGTCAGCGAAGCCACCAGCGCCGGACTCCTACACCTCAAAGGCCACCGCGCCGTTGGCGGCATGCGCGCCAGCCTCTACAACGCCATGCCCCTCGACGGCACCCACCAACTAACTAAATTCATGGCAGATTTTGCCAGTAAAAATACTCGGGCGAAGAATTCAGGTAGACATAATTAACCATACTTTCCGCACAATGTATCACGAATTCCAAGACCGAGACTTGCTGGTAATAGTTGCTGGTCTCAGCGTTGACGCCGATGCTCAAGCCAAAGCTCACGAGTACGGCTTTATTTGCTTGCAGTCCTGTAATGCACAGCTAGTCACAGACACCAGCCACCTGAAGCGCTTCAAAGCTTTATCAGCTAATACACATCAATAACCATGACCGATCAAGAACTAAAAGACTTAGTTGCTGGTTTGGCGGTAAGCCAAGCCAAAACTGACACCCAGATTGCTGAATTAACAGTAAGGCAAGCCAGAACTGACGCCCAGATCGCTGAATTAACAGTGAGGCAAGCCAAAACTGACGAACAACTAGCTAAGACAGACGCCCAGATCGCTAAGACGGAAGCCCAGATCGCTAAGACGGACGCCCTTGTCAAAGATATATCCAGGCAATACGGTAACAACATCAACAACCAAAGCCGCAGAGCCGAGGAATTTTTCGTAAATGGCATCAGAAAACTCAAATTACAACTGGCTGGTATGAAATTCAAAAATATAACTGCAAACATCACGCGAAAAACTGATAGCAGTGGCATAGAGCTAGATGCCCTGCTGATCAATAGCGAAGTGGTAGCGATTATGGAGGTGAAAACAAACTTGCATATCAAAGATGTCAAAGAGGTCTACGACAAGCGCATCCCAAACTTTCGCAAGATCTTTAGCGAATACCAGGATAAAGACTTGCTGGTGATAGTTGCTGGGTTAAGTATTGAAAAAGACGCTCTAGAAAAAGCGCACGAATACGGCTTTATTTGCTTGCAGCCCGATAATCAGCAGATAGCTATCGACGCCAGCCACTCGAAACGCTTCTAGCCGGACTTTGACACTTATGCCGTATCAGTAAGTGCTGTTCAGAGTTCTTTGCACAGGTCTTGAACTTTGGGCAAATAAGTCAGCACCAGCAAAGCAACTTGGCGCCAAAGATCGCACCACCAACCCGCACTAAACTAGAAACAACCTCTAGCACCAAGCCAGCAACTGGCCCCCAAGTTACACTCGCCACAGCAACATCCCCCCGCCGCCATGCCAATTCATAATCGCACCTAAGCCGGCACCAACCCTGACCCAGGCGCCTAACGCGCGCCAAGCTCGCTTCCAT
Organism: Gammaproteobacteria bacterium; assembly: GCA_965229495.1. GTDB lineage: Bacteria > Pseudomonadota > Gammaproteobacteria > CBDBNL01. The sequence continues at coordinate 782,847 of OZ245880.1, read as the reverse complement.
ATTCACCCCGAGCCATTTCTTCGGCTTCAATGCTTTCGAAGAGCGCCTTGAAGTTACCTTCGCCGAAGCCGTCGTCGCCTTTACGCTGGATGAACTCGAAGAAGATCGGTCCGATGACAGTCTTGGAAAAGATTTGTAGCAGGATTTTGGTTTCGCCGCCGTCGAGCACGCCCTCGCCGTCGATCAAAATGCCATAGCGCTGCATACGCTCAATGGGTTCGTTGTGCCCGCTGACCCTAGCGAAGGACATAGCGTAGTAGGCATCTGGCGGCCCTGGCATGAAGCTGACGCCCTGAGCCGCGATTGCCTCGATTGAGGTGTAGATGTCGCGCGCGCCAACGGCGATGTGTTGAATGCCTTCGCCGTTGTATTTCTTCAAGTAGTTGACGATTTGCCCAGTCTCGCCGCGGTCTTCGTTGATTGGGATACGGATGCGCCCGCAGGGAGAAGTCAGGGCGCGGCTATAGAGACCGGTGTATTTGCCTTGGATGTCAAAGAAGCGGATTTCTTTGAAGTTGAATAGTCGCTCGTAGAAGCGAAACCACTGATCCATGTTGCCTTTGTAGACGTTATGGGTCAAATGGTCGAGGTAGTAGAAGCCGACGCCTTGGGGATGGGCGGCAGTCAACCAGTCGAACTCGTTGTTGTAGACACTCTCGTTGGCATATTGATCGAAGAAATAGATCAGCGAACCACCGATACCAACGATCGCGGGTGCGTCCATGACTTTGCCATCGCCCTCGTAGGGTGTTGCGCCGTTGTTGACTGCATGATGAAAGGCGTGCTGGGCATCGACTACCCGCCAGCCCATTGATGGCGCGCAGGGCCCGTGATCGTCGATGAATCGCGCCGCGTGGCTGTCGGGCTCGGCATTGATCAAGTAGGAGATATCGCCTTGCTGCCAAAGCTCGACTCGCCTGGTCTTGTGGTTGGCGACGTGGGTATAACCCATCTTGGCGAAATTGGCGCGCAGCGATTGCGGGTCGGGATGAGCAAATTCGACGAACTCAAAGCCGTCGGTTCCTGCCGGGTTGGCTGCTGTTATGTCGGCGCGCGGCGCGTTGTGCGGGAAAGGGCCCATAATATCCTCCAAAGTTGTTATTTAGCTTGAGAATGTTACGCGCATATAAACCCATTATTTGTGCGTATCATTTACTAATAAACTGCTAAAATGCATAAATATCGCAAACATAAAGTATAATATGCATTTTTCTCTCGATGCCTTTGACCACAAAATTTTAGCCGCCCTGCAAAGCGACGGCGCCCTGACCAATTCGCAGTTGAGCGAGATGGTCAACCTCTCGACCTCGCAATGCTCTCGACGCCGCGCGCGGCTGGAAAGAGAGCGGATCATCGAAGGCTACCACGCTCGGCTGAATGCCAAAGCCCTGGGCATGAGCCTGCGCGCAGTTGTGCGCGTCAACCTGAGATCGCATAGCATCGACAATGCGCAGGATTTTGCCGCCATGCTCAGCGCCCACGACGAGATAGTCGAAGCCTTTTCCGTCTCCGGGGACGCGGACTATGTGCTAATCCTGCAGTGCGCCAATCTCGACAGCTTTGCCGATTTCATTCATGCCAAGCTATTACCGCAACCGATAATCAGCCAGGTTCGATCTGAGATTGTCCTGAGAGACGTCAAACGAGCACAGGGCTTTTAGAGTAACCCTGATTGAGAGCTGGATAAATACCACCGCGCCTCAACTGTGCTGCCATACTCGCCTGGTAACAGCTAAAGCCATTCCAGCACTATTCGTCGCCTTGAAGAAATAAACGAACCCCACTGCGGCCGACACATCCGCACTCTCAGAGGCTTGATAGGGCAAAGCAACAAACTAAGCTCTGCATATAATCTCCACACATACCCACCCTCGCCAGCAAGACCATGGACACAGACAGCCCGAGCTTCGCCTCCGTATACCTCCTAACCCAACGCAACGCCGAAGCCATCCAAAAGCTTGGCGAAAGGCTGGATGCGATGGCAGTGCGCGAGGAACAGCGCCAAATCGAAGCCGACAAACGCGACCAGGAACGTAAAGCCGAGTTGCACGAGGCTCTTAGAGACTCGCGACGGCGCATCAATAAGCTGGACGAACTATTCACCAGCCAATGGGGCAAGCTAGTCGAAGCCTTAGTTGACGGCAAAGTCGTGGAGCTCTTAAATCGGCGTGGCATCGAAGTCGAGCAGACCTCTCAGCGCTGTGAGGGCATTTACGAGGTCAAAACCCAAGAGATCGACATCCTCGCCATCAATGGTACCGAGATAGTAGCAGTCGAAGTCAAGACCACGCTACGGCCAGAGGACATAGGAATTTTTGAGAATAAGCTCAAAGTGCTCAAGCTCTGGATGCGGCAATACGCCGATAAAAAAATCTATGGCGCCGTAGCTTATATCCGCGCCGACGCTGGCAGCGCCAAGCTCGCCGCCAAGCGTGGGCTATTCGTCATCCGCGCCGTTGGCGAATCGGCTCGTATCATCAATAGCCCAAACTTCAAACCCCGCAGCTTTTAGGTCAATGGAAATTCATATCAATACTCGCGCCCTGGCGCTGCTAGCGAAATTCATCATGCCGCTGGCGATAGTAGTGGCGGCAGTTATGGGCGCGCGCACCATGCTCAATAATCCTCCGGGCGTAGACCGCCGGCCACCAGCCGCAAGCGCGACCTTGCAAGTGCGCGTGCTCGATATGCAGCCGCAAGATTACCGCGTGCGCATCACTTCTTACGGCGAGGTCGAAGCCAAAACCCGGACTCGGCTAACTTCGCGCCTAACGTCGGAGGTCAGCTTTATCGCCAACGAACTCCGCGCTGGCGGCTATTTCAGCCAAGGCCAGGTATTGATAAGGCTCGACGCCACTGATTTCGAGCTCGACATCAAAAGCTCCGAAGCCGCAGTGGCGCAAGCCGAAGCAGCGCTCTCCGAAGAGCAGGCACGCGCCGAGCAGGCGCGCAACGATTGGCAACGCTTGGGGCGCGATTTGCGCGATGCTGGCGCCCTGGCGCTACGGGCGCCGCAGCTGATGGCGGCTGAAGCCGACTTGGCGAACGCTCAAGCCATGCTCGAGCGCGCGCGCGTCGATCTGCAGCGCACGGTCATCCGCGCGCCCTTCGATGGCGTTACCATCGCCAAATTCGTCGAGGTTGGCGAGCTCGTCAGCAGCGGCGGGCAGTTGGCTGACATCCACAACGACGACCTGGCGCAAGTCCGCCTGCCCATCGCGCAAGACCTATTCGCCTTCGTCGATTCCTTCATCGGCAACAGCAATAGCGAAGTCTTGTTGATCGACGATATTGGTAACCAGCTTTGGTCTGGCAAGCTGGCTTACGCCGAGAACAGCATCGACGAAACTACACGGCAAGTGGCGCTGGTCGCCGAGATCGCCAACGCTTGGAGCAAGCAACCGATCATGCGCCTCGGTCAATACCTGCAAGCCGATATCAAAGGCGAATTATTGCGCGACGTCTTCGTCATCCCGCAATCGGCGTTACGCAGCGACGGCAAAATCTTTGTGCTTGAGGATGGCGTACTGGCGACGCGCGCGGTCGACCTGCTTTGGGAAGACGACGACAACGCCGTGGTCAATAACGGCCTCGCGCGCGGCGACCAGCTAGTGCTCGACTCGCTCGGCTCGATATTGCCAGGAACACCCGCGCAGCCCCGAGGCACCCGCGCCCCCGACAGCTCAGAGCCGCCAGCCAAAGACCTGCTCTGAGCAGCACAGCTTGACAAGCGCTGCTCGTATCGACCAGCTCCTTATAATGCGCCGCGATAGCTAGGGAAGCACCTCAGCGCCCGCAGAGCAACTATCCAAATATTCATCAACTAAGACAACACTATGGCTGACATAAGCATGGGCGATATGCGCAATGGTCTCAAAGTCATGATCGACAATGAACCTTGCGCCATCATCGACACCGAATTCCACAAGCCCGGCAAGGGCCAAGCAGTACGACGGGTGAAACTACGCAGCCTGCGCTCGGGTCGGGTTTGGGAGCGCACCTACAAGCACGGCGACTCGCTCCCCGAAGCCGACATCCTGGAGACCAAAATGCAGTACCTGTACTCCGACGGCGACGCCTGGCATTTTATGAAAATGGACGACACCTACGAGCAGTGCTCTTGCGGCGCCGAGCAAATGCAAGACGCCGCCCAATGGATCAGCCCTGAGGACGAATGCAACGTAGTCCTATTCAACGACGACATCCTGACAGTAGAAGCACCGCCGATGGTCGAGCTCGAAGTAGTCGAAACCGACCCTGGCGTCCGCGGCGACACAGTATCCGGAGGCACCAAACCCGCCAAGTTGAGCACCGGCGCCTCGGTGCGCGTACCCTTATTTATTAACGTCGGCGACGTCCTCAAAGTCGACACGCGCAAAGCGCAATACATCTCCCGAGCTTAATGCAGCGCAGCGAAGACCGCAAGGCTGGCGAACTCCGCCCAGTCGAATTTCTGCGCGGCTACACGCGCTACGCCGAAGGCTCGGTATTGGTCACCATGGGTAACACCGAAGTCCTGTGCAATGTCAGCGTCAGCCGCGGCGTACCCAAATTCCTCAAAGGCAAGAAACAAGGCTGGCTAACAGCCGAATACGCCATGCTACCGCGCGCCACCCACGACCGCAACGTCCGCGACAGCAACAGGCCCAACGCCAACGCCCGCGCCCTGGAGATACAAAGGCTCATAGCGCGTTCGCTACGCGCCATGCTCAATCTGCACAAACTCCCCGAGCTCACCTTCACCGTAGATTGCGACGTCATCCAAGCCGACGGCGGCACGCGCACCGCCTCGGTCAACGGCGCCGCGCTAGCGCTGCTTGATGCCATAGCGCATTGCCAGCGCGAGAAGATGATCAAGCACAACCCGCTAGTGCGCAAAGTCGCCGCAGTATCGGTAGGCGTAGTCGCGGAGAAGGCGCTACTCGACTTGGACTACGACGAAGACTCGCAAGCGCAGACCGACATGAACATCGTCATGGACGACTCCATGAATTTCATCGAATTGCAAGGCACCGCCGAGCGCGACAACTTCAGTATGCAGCAGCTCTTGCAAATGCTCAGCCTCGGCAAAGAAGGCTGCACGCAACTCTTACAAATGCAAGCCGCCGCCCTTGCCAACAAAGCCGATAACTAAAAAACCATGCTCATAGACATCCACCGCCATCTCGACGGCAACATCCGCGCCGAGACCATCCTCGACCTGGGACGCCAATTCAACGTCCAACTACCCGCCGACAACCTGCAAGATTTACTACCGCACGTCCAGGTCATCACCCGCGCCCCAGACCTGGTGAGCTTTCTGCAAAAGCTCGATTGGGGCGTCAAAGTCCTTGCCGACCTCGACGCTTGCCGCCGCGTAGCCTACGAAAACGTCGAAGACTTACAGCGGCTCGGCGTGCGCTACGCCGAATTGCGCTTCAGCCCTTACTACATGAGCATGACGCACGGCCTGCCCATAGCTGGAGTCGTTGAAGCCGTCGTCGACGGCGTCCGCGCTGGCAGCCGCGATCTGAGCATCCCAGTCAACCTCATCGGCATCATGAGCAGGACCTTTGGCTTGGACAATTGCCGCTCAGAACTCGAAGCCATACTCACGCAGCGCGACAACATCGTCGCCGTCGACCTCGCTGGCGACGAGAAAGGCTGGCCAGCGCCGATGTTCAAAGAGCACTTCCAACGCGCGCGTGCTGCCGGCATGGCGATCACCGTCCACGCCGGCGAAGCCGATGGCCCAGCAAGCGTCTGGAGCGCCATCAAAGACCTCGGCGCCACGCGCATCGGCCACGGCGTGCGTGCCATTGAAGATAGCAAATTAGTCGATTTTCTGGTGCGCGAGCAGATCGGCTTGGAAGTCTGCCTGAGCTCAAACGTCCTCACCAACACCGTCCCCGACCTCAGCCAACATCCAGCCAAGCAACTGCTCGAAGCAGGAGTCTTGCTGTGCCTGAATAGCGACGACCCAGCGGTACAGGGTTGCGACATCGACTACGAATTCGCCAGCGCCGCTAGCGAAGCTGGCTTTAGCGCCGCCGACATCGAGCAACTGCAAGCCAACGCCCTGCGCATGGCTTGGGTTTCGCCAGCAGAGAAATGGCAACTACAGCAAGTGCAATAATTCAACCCAGCAAATAAAGCCATGCTCAAGCTCTACGACTACGAGCTCTCGGGCAATTGCTACAAAGTTCGGCTGTTGTTGAGCATCCTGCGCCTCGACTACCAAAGACAGTGCGTCGATTTTTACCCGGGCCGTGAGCACAAAACAGCCGAATTCTTACGCATCAACCCGCTAGGACAACTGCCAGTATTGACAGATGATGGACTAAGCCTGGCAGACTCCAACGCCATCCTCGCCTACCTGGCCTGTAAATACGATCCACACCAAAGCTGGTACCCCACCCAGCATCCTGCTCAAATTGGCACAATCAACTACTGGCTCAACTTCGCCAACGAACTCGGCTCCAGCGCTGGCGCAGCGCGCCTACAGCAAAGCTTTGCTTACCCCTTCGACCTCGAAGCCTGCCAAGCCCGCGCCCATAGCCTACTACGCATCCTCGACGAACACCTCTGGTTCCAGCACCACCAGCAGCTCAACTGGCTGTGCACCACCGCCACCAAGAACCCTAACACCACCGCCACACCCAACACCACTGACACCCCCATCAGTGCCGCCACACCCGACACCCCCACCATCGCCGACATCGCCTGCTTCCCGCACGTAATCCTCTGCGAAGAAGGCGGAATATCGCGCCTCGACTACCCCGCCGTCCGCCTCTGGTGCGACCAGGTCAAACGCATCCCCCACTTCATCACCACCCCCGGCGTCTTCCCCACCAGCCCCAACCGAACCTAAGCAACCCGCCCTCCCAGCTAGTTCATAATAGTGTTATGAAATGCCGCCACCGAATATAGAGAACCAGAAAGATAAATTGGTAGCAGAAGATTTGAGAGGTGTCTCGTACCCATTAAATGCTATAGGCGCTCGGAGGCAAGTCTGAATAGTAGTTCATCTGCAGTAATTTGAGCCAACTTTAGCTTAAAAGAGTCCATTGAATGATTTTTTACAACATCAAAAAATAGAACTCTTCGGTTTTTTGATCAATAGCTCCTTTAGGCTATTTCCTTTTGCGGTATATTTGCTATCTAGTTCATCACGCAGTAGTTGAGTAAACTGAAAAAGTTGCTTGCAATAGTTAGGCACACTAGTTTCCTCAAGCCAACGAGTATCCTTCGGAAATTCCGAAAGTTCTACTCCTCTAATGTTAGCTCGAAAATTCTGCTTAAATAATGTGACATCTTTCTTTCCTTGCTCTTTAATTTTTGCATCAGTAAGACCGTTACTTTCAAAAAGCATTTTCAGCCTAACCCGATAAACTCTACGCAAAACAGCTAAGAAGTGCCCCCAATGATTCGTGGCTGAAAACATGTACATGAGTCTTCCATCATGAATAGATATTTGATCAAAAAATATGCTTAAAAATCCTATGACATTTCCGCTGGCATACGCATTTCCACATACTAGTGTCAGCTCTTTTAACTTAGGCAAAATCCACTCCATTTCCACTTTTTCACGATTTAGCTCGAATAACATTCTGATAACGGAGTCACTGAAATATCCGGTCACTATCGAATCTAAAACACTAAAAAATTCAATTGAATGCGATCTTGATATGAAGTACGCTGAGAAATACTCTTGAAAAGACCTATGGGTGAAGGTATATTCATTGCCATCTTTTTGTATAATGCAGACTGACTCAATAAGGTCTTTAAAAAATTTTTCTGAGTCTATTTCAACTGACTCCAGTTTAATAGCTTGGTTGATGTATTTATCCAATTGTGCGATAGAAAAGCTAATTTTTCTATCAGAATAAGTAAGTATACAAAAAGCAGCAAATAAACGTTTAAAATCATCAATAGGCAGCCCAGTATACGACTTGCGCTTATAAGTGTATTTTAATGCGTCATGTTTATGGAATAAAGTATCAAAGGCTTGCTCATAAAATATATGTATTTTCTCGGGTATTTCTGCAAGCTGCTCATAAGTGAGGAGCATCATCGTTAAGAGCAAGGGGTTTGACAAAAATTCCTTATGTCGTTCGTATAGCCCAGAAGTCAATTCCTTTATGAATTTATTCTTTACGGTCTTATCATAATCAATTCGGTTAACTAAATCAGTAGCTTGATCACTAGTTAATGGGAGGGCGTGATAAACATGAAACTCTTCCCATGAATCAAAACAATTGTCTGGTCTGCTAGATACTAAAATGATAGCATCTGGATATTTTCTAGATATTTCTAAAATTTCTCTTTCGTAAATCTTTCTATTGCCAAAATAGATTTCATCAAAACCATCCAACAATAACATAATCTTTCCTTGCTTAAGGGCATAATTAAGCTGTTCAGAAGAAAAACTCTCATCTAGCTCGACAATTGACTTGTGTATATAATTTTGAATACTTATACCGTTATCATACGACTCTAATAATCTGAGCTCAACCAGTATAGGCGCTATGCCAACCTGTTTTTCAACCACATCTAGAAACAAACGGCGTAATAACACAGACTTGCCAGATCCAGCTGTTCCAACTACTACATTTCTTTTTGTCTTCAGAAAGTTATTAAGAATATCAGAACCAGAAATTCTACATTCTTCTATCTGAACGTCTGAGTAAACATAGTGATCTCTTAGTTCGACTGGGCGGTCGCGATATAATAGGGTTTTAATTTTAGAATATCTAGCATAAGAGTTTTCTAAATAGCTCTTAAATGCTATCTCTAAGGCAACTAGTGCTTTTTCGTACTGATCCGAACCTATTTTATACATTCTTCGCAAAATAGGCTTTGTAATGCTTTTGACTAATTCTGTAATGAGTTTCTCGGAGTTAATTTCCATAGTTTCTTAAATTTATTCTTGACAATTCTAGCCTGTAATTTTACTATCATCTAATGAAATATAAAAAATAGCACCAGATAAAAACGTAAGCCGCGATAGGAATTAGGATTTACTCAGTATTTGGCTCAACTACCAATTATTTTAAACCAACTGATTAGCCTTGAGCCAATTTTTAAGCACCTCTTTCATACGTGTTTGCCAGCCTGGGTCGGTGGTTTTGAGGGTGGCTATGGCTTCGCGGTCATAGCTTATGTTTGGTTTTGCCTCAGCGAGCGTTTGGAACTATTGCGGTGGAGAAATGCCGATTTAGAGCCTCACCCCCTCCTTACACGGATAGTTGACATTATGAGCGCGAGGGTGGCGAGGGCGAAGAAGAGGCAGGCTAGCGGGCGGGTGAGGAACATGAGCAGGTTGCTGTCGAAGATGACTAAGGATTGCTTCAGGGTTTCTTCGACTAGGGATCCGAGGATAAGGCCGATGACTACTGGCACTACCGAGAAGCCGTAGCGGCGCATGAAGAAGCCGATGACGCCAAAGGCGAGCAGTATCCAAACGTCGAGCATCGATTGATTGAGCGAGTAGGTACCGACTACCGAGAGCGTGAAGATCATCGGCCAGAGGATGTTGTTGGGTATGAGAGTTACGCGCGCGAAGAGCTTGGCGCCGAATAAACCAAAGACAAAGAACAAGACGTTGGCGATGAACATGGCGCCGAAGATGGCGTAGACAAAGTTGGATTGCTGATTAAAGAGTTCTGGCCCTGGGCGCAGGCCGTGCAATAGCAGACCGGCGAGTATGACCGCAGTGGTGGCGCTGCCAGGTATGCCTAGCGCCAGAGTCGGTACCATGGCGCCGCCAGTGGCGGAGTTGTTGGCGGCTTCGGCTCCAGCTATGCCTTCGATGGCTCCCTGGCCGAATTGCTCCGGCTGCTTCGACCAGCGCCGTGCTTCGTTGTAGCCGATGAGCGAGGCGACAGTGCCGCCTTCGGCGGGGAGCACTCCGATGAAGGTGCCGATGCCAGTGGAGCGCAGAATGGTGCGCCAGATCTGGCGGTAGTCGGCGCGGGTGGGTAGTTGAGTCGATTTCAGCTTGATCCTTTCGATTACTTGCTCAAGCTTGGTCGATTGCAGCAGTAATTCCGAGAGCGCAAACAGCCCGACGACTACGGGTATAAAGCCAATACCTTCGGAAAGCGCGTGCACGCCAAAGGTGAAGCGATCCACCGAGGTCATCAAGTCGTGGCCGACAGTGGCGAGCAAGATGCCAAAGCAACCCGCCATAAGGTTTTTGATCGGGCTACCTTCGCCTATGGATGCCAGCATGGTCAGACCAAAGAGCGCCAGGGCGAAGTATTCCGGCGGGCCGAATTGATACGCCAGCCGCGCCAGCAGCGGCGCCGATACCGCCAGGATGAAGACGCTGATAATGCCGCCAAAGGCGCTGGAGACGGTGGCGACTCCGAGCGCGCGCCCAGCTTCGCCCTTTTGCGCCAGCGGGTAACCGTCGATGCAAGTTGCCGCTGCCGCTGGCGTCCCCGGAGTGTTGATCAAGATCGCGGTTATGGCGCCGCCGTAAGTCGCCGAGCAATAGATGGTAGTCAGGATGACTATGGCGGTGATCGGCTCCAAGGTGATGGTGAAAGGCAGGATCAAAGCGCCGCCAGTGGTGGGGCCGAGGCCAGGCAGGATGCCTAAGATAATGCCGACCAAGGTAGCGGCGACTATCACCAGCAGCAAGCTCGGATCGACGAATACCGCCAAGCTGGCGAGCAGGTTTTCGAGCATGGCGCTATTGGTAGATCAAATTGGTCAGCACGCCGCGCGGGAAGCGCATATCGAGCAGACCATTGAATAATAAGCCTACCAAGGCCGGGAATAACACCGCAACCCCCAGCAGCGCCAGCCAACGGCGCTCGCCCCAAACGTAAGCGCTGCTCAGGGCAAAGACCGCCAGGGCGACGAAGAAATCGACGAAGGCGCTGAGCAAGACGAACAACACCCCGCTAGCTAGGGTGAGGAAAAATTCGCGCGGCAGGGTGCTTAGTTGTGGCCAGCGGCTGCGGCGCGCCTCCAGCAGCATCAGCAAAGCGAACAACGCCAGCAGAATAAGTAGTATTTGCGGGAAGGTAGCTGGCTGCATGCCGCGCCGGAGGATGGGCGGCACCGAGGCGAAGGTAGTGGTGAGATACAGGCCGAGAGCGCAAAGCGCGAACACGCCTAGCGCCACGGCTAGCGGCCGCCTGAGCTCAGTCGGCAAAGGCGATAATGCTCGCACGCGCTAATTTCCAATCAGCGAGCACCCATCGCTCGGCGGGCGCTCGCTATCGCTTGCGCGGTTTAGTTAAGCCGAAGCTCTACTGGATATACCCCAGCTCCTTCATGGCTTCGCCCATTTCTACCACTAGCGCTGACATCTGCTCGCCCCATTCATCGGCGCCGACCACTGAGGTCGCGTCCAGGCCGATGTCTTCTAGGAAGCCTTGGTAGTATTTGTGCCCCATGGCTTTGAGCATTTTCTCTTCCAGCACGTCAGCGTGGTCGTCGGGAGTGCCAGCTAAGGTTACGAAACCGCGCACAGTCGAGAAGCTCGCGTCTATGCCGAGCTCTTTGGCAGTAGGCACGTCGCCGATCTTCGCCATGCGTTCGTTCGCCATCACCACCACTGGGCAAATCTCGCCAGCGTCAATCTGCCCGCCAGCCTCAGCCAGGTTGAGCACACCGACGTCGATATCGCCTTTGATAAGGTTAGCGATCATGGGGCCAACGCCGTCGTAAGCCACTATCTTCGGAGTCATCAAGCCGCCGCGCTTGGCGAACATGAAGGCCGAAACGTCGTCGATGCCGCCAGTGTGGGTAACGCCATACGAGAAGGCTTTAGACTTCTGCATCGAGACGAATTGCTGCGAATCGGCAAAGTCCTGCTTGCAGCTAACCATGAGGATTTGTGGGTCGTCGGTGCCGCGCGCCAGCGGGCGCATATCTTCCAGCTTCATCTTAGTCTTGCCCAGCGCCATGGAAGCGGCGTGCCCAGAAGTGAAGGCGAGCACGTTGTGACCATCGGGTTCCAATGTCAGCAAATAGTCCATAGACGCAGCGCCACCGCCACCTTTCTTATTGACCAGCACCATATCTTGACCGAGCTCGCGCCGAGTGCGTAGCATCATCATGCGCGTGGTCACATCGGTGCCGCCGCCGTAGCCAGCGTGGGTTACCACTTCGATGGTCTTGCTGGGAAAATCCTCCGCCAGGGCGGCGGTGCAGATCATGGCTGCTAGAGCCGCTGGCGCCAGCAACCATTTGCTTAGAGCATAAGTTATTGTTTTCATAATTTTATTCCTGTTATTAGCTTGTTTCAATATGGGCACCAATGCAGCGCCCAACCAGTAGCGAACATATTAGTATGTTGTATACAACAATGCAAATATTTGCCCAAATACCCCAAAAATAGGCAAGCAAAAAATCACTGCCCTACCGCTTGATCGGGCTTAGTTGCTCAGAAGCTATCCTAAAGCGATTTTCATCATGGTGTGGTGTGGACTCGGAATTAATCACGGATATTGGCAGGGCTTAACTAATTCTGTGCTTCAATCGCAATGCCGGGCATAAGCTATACTATCTGAGATTGAGCTGTGATGAATCGATGCAGTAACTACTAACAGGAAAGATGTGGCTAATATGAGCAGTGTGATAAATATTTATTGCGATGAGTCCTGCCACTTGCAGCATGATCGGCAGCGCGCGATGGCGCTAGGAGCGATATCCTGCCCAGGAAACGTCCACAAGCGAATTGGCCGCGATATCAAGGCGCTGAAAAAATTGCATGGGATTCCACCTGGCCGAGAGCTAAAGTGGACTCAAGTAGCGCCTGCAACTTTGGGCTTCTACAGCGCGCTGGCCGACTTGCACTTCAATACACCAGAGCTCGGTTTTCGGGGCGTGGTAGTTCCAGATAAGCAAGCACTAGAGCACGAGCGCTTCCAACAGAGCCATGATGATTTCTACTACAAAATGTGGTGGCAATTGCTGACTCGGTTGATATGCGATGGGCATAGCTATCGAATTTTTGTCGACATCAAAGATACGCATAGCGCAGATCGACTCGCCAAATTGCACGAGGTGCTATGCAGCGCGCATCATGATTTTGCCAAAGAGAGGATAGTAAGCATTGAGGCTGTGCGTTCGCATGATGTGCCCTTGGTGCAGTTAGCCGATGTATTGACTGGGACGCTCGCGCACCATTTCCGAGGTCAACAAGGCAGCGCCGCCAAGCAGAGTTTGGTAGCCCGCGTCTGTGCGCTTAGCGGTTCGAATTTAGACAAATCAACGCGGATAGCAGAGCGCAAGTTCAATTTACTCGTATGGCGACAAAGCTAAGATGATGGCTGGCGCGCCGGATTTGCTGTGCTTTGAGGGGGATTGGCAGGCATACGAGGATCGTATCTACCAAGCATTCCTGGAATCCTTGGTGTATGCCGCGGTGAGCTTTAGAGGTTGGCGCGTAAACGCGCGCCGACACCCCGAAACTAAAGGCAAGGGCTACGGTTTCTGGCATGTGATTTCTGAAGCGCCGCAGAAAAACAACCGCAACGAGGGCGAACGCATCCCAAATTTGCGCCGTTGCGAACGTATCCGCTGGATAGCTTGGGCGATTGAACAGGCCGATAAGGGCGCCGACGGATTTAGCTGGTGGGAAAATCGGCGCGGGCGCGAGGCGGGTGTGGTGATTTGGGCGGAGCGCCTGGATTTCGTCGTTATCCTCGCGCGGCGCCGAGAATACTATCTCCTGAAAACAGCTTTCTGCGAGCTGAAGCCGCACCGACTCGAGAGCTTCAAGCGCGAGAGGGCAGCTTTTCACCAAGCCCAAAAAGACTGAAGCCCCGCGACATTGCTGCCGAAGGGCTTCGGATGCTCTTTCGCACAACAGGTGGATGAGACTTTGTGTAGTATGCTGCAGGTAAGCTAAAAATCAAGTAGTGTTGCGATATTTGTTCGCTAATTGATAGTTTAAGCACCGCCCAGTAGTCGCACTATCTCACCTAGCCCGACTTCTTCACCCCATTAACATTGAGATAGACCGCATACAAAGAAGTGGTCGCGGTGATAAATAAGCGGTTGAGCTTGGCGCCGCCAAAGCAGATATTGCCGACTATTTCGGGTATTTTGATCTTGCCGATTAATTGGCCTTGAGGGTTGAGGCAATGCACGCCGTCGGCAGCCGAAGACCAGATGCGCCCAGCGCTATCAAAGCGAAAGCCATCGAAAAAGCCTTGCGAGCACGAGGCAAAGAATTCGCCACCTGACAATGCCTTGCCATCGGCGCTGAGCTTATGCTTGCGGATATGCGCTGGCCCCTGCGGGTCGTGGGTGCCGCCAGTGTCGGCGATATACAAATAGCTCTCATCCGGTGAGAAGGCCAGGCCGTTGGGCTTGATGTAGTCGGTGGTCACCGCCGCCACTATTTGAGTATCCGGATCCCAACGATAGACGTGGCAAGCGCCAATCTCGCTCTCGGCGCGCTCGCCCTCGTAATCCATCATGATGCCGTAGCTGGGATCGGTAAACCAGATCGAGCCATCGGATTTGACCACCACGTCGTTGGGCGAGTTGAGGCGCTTACCATTCCAGTTATCGGCGATGACTTTGATCGAGCCGTCGTGCTCGGTGCGGGTGACGCGGCGCGTCAAGTGCTCGCACGAAACCAGGCGCCCCTGATTATCGACCGTATGCCCATTAGCATTATTCGCACCTTCGCGAAAAACCGAAACCGAGCCATCGGTTTCATCCCAGCGCATGATGCGATTGTTGGGGATATCCGACCAGAGCAAATAGCGCCCAGCGGCAAACCATGCTGGACCTTCGTGCCAGCGCCCACCGCTCCATAACCGCTCAACGCGCGCATGACCGATAAAGCACGAAGCAAACTCAGCTTCGATTACCTCGAAACCGGTGCCTTCTATCACCCCATACATATCAACCCTGCAACTCAGCCGGTAGCAAAGCCTCGGGTAAATTCTGATACGCCACTGGCCGCAACCAACGGTCAATCGCCAGCGTCCCTACCGAGGTAGCTCGGACGTCAGTGCTCGCCGGATAGGGGCCGCCGTGCATCATCGCCGCGCAGACTTCAACCCCAGTGGGAAAGCCATTGGCAATAATCCTCCCACACTTCTCTTCCAGGATCGGCAGCAAGTTTGCCGCCAGTTCAGAATCAGCAGCGTCCATGTGCAAGGTCGTGGTCAATTGGCCTTCGAGGCTTTCAGCCACTTGCGTTAGCTCGGCGACATCCTCGCACAGCACCAAAATCCCGACAGCGCCGAAGACCTCGTGTTGCAATTCCGGCTTCGCCAGCCAATCTTGAGCTGAAACTTTGAACAAGGCTGGCAGCGCCGAGCGCGGTGCCGAGGCCTTGCCACAATTAGCCAGCTCGATCATATGCTGCTTGAAGCTGTCGACGCCCTGATTAAACGCCGCGAGTATGGCATCGGTGAGCATCTTTTGCTCTGGCGCTGCTTGCAAGGCGCCAATAGTCGCCGCTTCCAGAGCATCGCTGTCAGCGCCTTTGATAGCTATGGCTACTCCCGGATTGGTGCAAAACTGCCCAGCGCCCATAGTCAAAGAAGCCGCCCAGCCTTGACCCAAAGCCTCTGCGCGCGCCGCCACCGCAGCAGGCAGCAAGAACATCGGGTTGATAGAGCCGAGCTCGCCGTAAAAAGGGATAGGCCGAGGACGAGCGTGGCATAAATCGTAGAGCGCGCGCCCACCGCGCCAAGAACCAGTAAAACCAACGGCGTTAATGGCTGGATGGTTCACCAGGGCGGCGCCGACTTCGCGGCTAGCGCCTTGCACTAGCTGGAAAGTCGCCTTGGGCATACGGCAAATCTCCACCGCTCGCGCCAAAGCCTGAGCCACCAGCTCGGCCGTGCCTGCATGAGCTTCGTGACCTTTGACGATAACCGGGCAGCCCGCCGCCAGGGCCGAGGCGGTATCGCCGCCTGCAGTCGAAAAAGCCAAGGGGAAATTGGAGGCGCCAAATACTGCCACTGGGCCTATGGCCTTGTGCGTCAGGCGCAAATCCGGGCGCGGCAACGGCGCGCGATCCGGTAGGGCCGCGTCTTTACGAATATCGAGATAGTCGCTTTGCTCTATTAAATCGGCAAACATTTTTAATTGCCCAGTCGTCCGACCGCGCTCGCCCACCAGCCGAGCTTCGGGCAGCCCGGTTTCGGCCATGCCAGTGCTGGTGATTTCCTCGCCCAGAGCGTCAATCTGCTCGGCGCAAGTACGCAAAAAAGCCGCGCGCTCTTTACGGCTGCTCTGGCTAAAGGCACGGAAGTCGCGCCGAGCCGCTCGGCAAGCAAGGTCGATCTGCGCTTCTGTTACTTGGGCAAAAGCCTGCCCAGTAAGGTCCGCCGAATTAGCCACTGAGTCAGAAGCAAGCCACTGACCATCAATCAAATTTTTACCGTGAATCATTTATTTTCCCCAATTCAATACTATTGGATGCAAAGGTTTTAACAAGTCTATTAACCGCGATTTAATATCAGCGTGCAGCGCTTCTATAGGGTGCCGACAGTAAGCCGACTTAATAACGCCGCCCTCGACCATGGCTTCCTTACAAGCCTGCCAGCCGCATTGACGATTTTCGTGATTAATCACCATGGCGACGCGACCATAAGCCTCTGTTGCTGCAGACACCCGCCCAGCCAGATAGTGCGTGATTACCGGCTTGATCTGGTCTACTATCATTCCCGAAGTCATCGACCCAGTACAACCGGCGTCTAAGTCCGCCAAGAGCGTAATCGCCTCTTCACCGTCAAACGGCGCTTCAATAGCATCGCCGCCCTCGGCAATAAGAGCACGCAGTTTATTAGCGGCGCGTGGGCATTCTATTTTGAATAGCTTCACCATCTCGATCTCTTGAGCCATCTTGACTAAAAGCGGCACGGGCAGGTCGACTCCAGAGAGCGGCGCGTCTTGCACCATTATCGGAATGCCAACCTCGCCAACTCGCTGGAATTGCTCAAAGGTCTGTTTCGCGTTACCCTTTAACAAAGCGCCGTGATAAGGCGCCATCATCATAACAATATCGGCGCCTAAATCTTTAGCCAGCCTGGCTCTGGCAACCGCGATTTGAGTAGCAAAATGACTGATGGTTACTATCACCGGCACGCGACCGGCGATATGCTCTAAACATAATTTAGTCAAGAGCTCGCGCTCAGCGTCAGAGATTAAAAACTGCTCAGAAAAATTGGCCAATATACAAATACCATCTGCGCCCTGATCTATGATGCAATCGAGTACGCGCTGCATACCCTCGGTATCTACTCGGCCGTCGTCATGAAATGGCGTCGGGGCAACCGGCCAGATTCCAGTGTATTGACTCATTCTATTATTTGGAAGTTATCTAAGTGCTTATCGGTTATCTTTATTCCCAGCCCCGGCTTATCATCATCTAAATCCAAATAGCCATCTATAGCCTCGGAATCGCCCTCAAAGATATAGTAAAAAAGCTCATTACCCACTTCGACATCGAATACCGGGAAGTACTCGGAAATCATGCAATTAGCATTGGCCATAGTTAGGTGGTAATTATGCGCTTGACCGGCGTGGGGAATAACCGGAACCTGAAATGCTTCAGCAATGGCATTAATTTTCTGCGCCGCAGTTATACCGCCGACACGGTTAGTATCGTATTGCAGAATGCTAACGGCTTTTTTCGCTATTAAGTCTTTACAGCCAATAACAGAAAATTCGTGCTCGCCACCGGAGATGGGAATAATGTTAGCGGCGTTTAATTCGCGATAACCTTCAATGTCATCGGCTATAACTGGCTCTTCCAGCCAGCGGGGTTCGAATTGCACCAGCTTGGGCAACATGCGCTTGGTATAGTCCAAATTCCAGCCCATATAACATTCCAACATCAAATCCGAGTTGTAGCCTATGACTTCGCGAATAGCTGCGACTCTTTTAATGTTCTCGCGCATCCCCGGCATACCATCCTTGGGGCCCCAACCAAAGCGCATCTTATAGGCTTTATAGCCGTGCTTTTGCGCCTCTGCCGCCTCCGCCTGCATTGCTTCGATGGGTCCGGAATAGAGCTTAGAGTAATAAACCGGGATTCTCTCTTTGGTGCGACCACCCAGAAGTTTGAAAACGGGCTTATTGACCAGTTTGCCCATAAGATCCCAGATCGCCAAGTCGACCGCAGAGATCGCGATCATGCCGATGCCCTTGCGCCCCCAGGCATGAGAACGGCGGTACATCTTTTCCCATAAATAGGCGTAGTCGAACGGGTCTTCGCCCATAACCAGCGGCGCGTACCAATCATCAATGGCTTTTTTGACCACGGCTGGCGCTAGAGCTGCATTGCCAATACCGACAGTGCCGTCTTCTGTGGTAATTTCGCAGGTTAGCCACTGATGAAAGCGAAAAGACGACATAGCATCGCCACGCTCCCACAAAAGATCCGAAGCGTTAGTGCAAAAATTACCAGTGGGTGGAACTGTTGGCCCTCGCCAATTCCAGACGCGTGTGCGTACAGATTTAATTTTATTCACAGATTTTATTGTTGTTGTTAAGCAGCGATGCGTTGTAACTTGTGCGTAGTGGCCATGCGCACGAGTAAATCAAATGCCTGGCGAATTGCGCCGACATTAGCTTTATTCTTCCCAGCGATATCAAAGGCTGTGCCGTGCGCGGGAGTAGTAACAGGTATAGGCAAACCACCGACAACTGTAACGCCGCGGTCAAAGCCCATCAGCTTAATAGCTATTTGTCCCTGGTCGTGGTACATCGTTACCACCGCGTCAACCTCGCCGCGCTTGGCTTTGAGGAAAACTGTATCTGAGGGCCAGGGTCCGCTCACATCCATCTGCTGTAGTTGCGCTGTCTGCACAGCGGGTGCCAAAATATCGATCTCCTCTCGCCCAAACTTGCCATTATCGCCAGCGTGAGGGTTTAAGGCTGCTACAGCAATTTTCGGCTGTGCTCGCCCCGATTTTACCAGAGCGCCATGCGCCAGGTTGACCGCCTTGAGTACGGCTGCTTGACTAATATTGCCAGCAACGTCTTTCAAACCAATATGCGAAGTTACTCTGGTAGTCATAAAACCATCGAGTACATTGATCTCTGAGTGATAGCCGTCAAAACCCAAGTAGCGCGCCATGTATTTATGCTCGTCTTCGGCATTGAGTCCAGCCGAAGTCATCGAGGCTTTATTAAAAGGCGCGAATAAAATCCCATCTACTAAGCCAGTCTGCGCCAAGTCCAGAGCTTTATCAAGACAGCGCAGCGAGCTAGTACCACCGGCAACTGAGATCTCGGCAGTCTTAACCTCACTCTCGGCTATCGTATTCATATCCAGGTGCGCCAAGCCAGTCTGCTGCGCAATCGCCGCCTCAGCAATCGTATTGAGCGACAGCTTTAAGTCTGCTTGCGCCGCCCCACGGCGCCACAGATGCGCGTCGCCCACTAATAAGATATCCGCAGCGTCGACGACGCCAGGGCTATTAAGTAATTTTGCCGTCAATTCCGGACCTATTCCTGCCGGGTCCCCCGGAACTATAGCTACGCGTGGCTTCATATTAGTTACTCTCCCAATGCTTAGAAAATCCCTCTGGCAAGATTACCATCACGTCCGGCTCCTCGCCGGTATTGATAGTCTGCACCACCTCGAAACTATCGAGGTTGAAGCGCTGCACTTGCTGACAATCAATGGCGATATAGGCGTAATCAGCCGAGTCATCTATACACAGCGCTAGGGGATTTGCTGGTGTCTTTTGCTCGTGTAGCATTTCGCCAGTGGCTTCATCGAAGACGGCAAAAGAACCGCCGTGGTGGTTCATGGTAATAAGGCGATTGCGCTTGCCGTCGTAATAAACGCGGCAGGGATCGTTGGGCGTCGGGAATGTACGCTCGACTTTTAATGTCTTGGTGTTTACTACTGCCACTGTGTTAGAAATGCGCTGCGAGGTATACAAAATGCCATCGGCTTCGCGCAGGCAGCGGCCTTCGGGCTTCTGTCCGGTTTTTATCGCTATTGGAGCTACTGCTGACTCGTAGGGGTTAAAAACCGTAACATCGCCAGAAGTTAAATTCATGGCGTAGGCGGTGAGTCCATCGCCGCTCAAAGCAAAAAGGTGGCTTTTCTTACCACCAGTGGGCGTGATGTGATCCCAAGTTTGATCAAAGGCCCGGGGATTTTCTTTGACGAGCAGATTATTAGTCCACTCGGATAAAACGTAGAGTCGACCGGCATCGTCCAAATCAATGCCATGCGGCCGCGCGTGTTCGCCCAGATCGTAGACGTGGGCTATTTCCCGCTTGCGAATATCAACTACTATTACCGAGCGGCCATCGGTGCCCTCAATGCCGGAGTTTTGCACTCCGTACTGGCCGACATAAGCGTAGCGCAATTCTTTATCGACTACAAACTCGTGCGGGTAATCCATCAATGGCAAGCGCTTTTGCAGCGAGCCAGTATCAATATCGTACCAGCTCATGCAGTGGCTGCATTTCTCGACAATCATCATCGATTGGGACATAGTAAGCTGCTCTATTATTAAAAATTGTCAATCGGCGCTTCGTTTGTTACCACAAAGCGCCGATTGTAAGCCCTAGAACTTAACGCTCTAAAGCACCAACTCCAGAGAAGCGGAAGGCTTCCTGCTCCAAAGCGTCGATCTCGGCGGCGCTCATTTGATCGTGGGCAACCGTGATACGACCCAGGAACACAAAGGGCAGCTCGTCTTGACGACCTTCCAGGTGTGCCTTGATCGCCTCGGCAGTCGCGGCGCCGACGTCATCGCCCATGCGCATCGGCGTGGCGTCGAGCTCGCCGCGGCGGATGGCGTCCAGCTCCAGGCCAGTGCCGCCCCAACCAGTTGAGAAGATTTCTTTCTCTTTGCCCATGGATACCTGAGCTTCAACCGATCCCATCGCCATCGCGGTGTTGGCGTTGTGGATGATCGTGGCCTCCGGATAAGCCTGCATGATCAAAGACGTGCCTTCAAAGCCACCTTCGCGCTGGTATTCGCCGTAGTGCTCGTAGACCGTAGTCCAGTTGCCTTTCGATTCGACGCAAGCCTTGAAATCGCCGGAACGCTGGTCGTCAGTAATACCAGGAATGCCGCGGTTCATCGCCATAGTAACGTTATTACCCAGGCGTCCGAGCATGTACTCGCACATAGTCAAGGCGCCAGCGGCGGAGCTGAAATCAAACCAGGCGTCGGGCTGGTGCTCCAGGTACTTGAGCGGCGTGTGGAAGGCCCAGATAAAGGTAGCAAAGCCCTCGGAAGCAGACAACTTGTCGATATTGTCGGCCTGGATAGCCAGCTCCGATGGCCCGAAGATGACAAAATCATAGAGATCGGCATCCTGGACTACCTGGTTAGCGTAAGTTGACTGCAGCGAGTGCTCGATCTGCCGACTGGCAAACTCGGTAGTCTTGTAAGCAATACCAAGCTGATCGAGGCGCTTGGTCAAGGCCAGGTAGTTACGCGCCCAGAAATCCGAAGTATCTGCCGATGGGTAAATCAAGGCAATCTCGACCGGATTATCGGCAGAGCCCATCAAAGCCACTGCTTCGCTGCCGACTACAGCTTGCATAGCTTCGAGCTTACCCGCAGCGTTCACTTCGCCTGGCACCCAATAATCGCGGTCGGCGATACCAGGCAGTTCCGTAAGCGGCAATTTGCTATGACCATCGGCGAGAGCGCCGCTGGTTGTGGCGAAAATTGCCATTGTGGCTAAAGCCAATTTAGTTAATATATTCACTGTTAGTTCCTCCATGATGTGAATACGGGGCTATTCGGCGCGCAAAATCTCTTACCATCTTGCGCGCCACTTTTTTATCCTTAACCACTAGGGGTCGGATCCGTCGCCATACCAGCCCCTAAAGCCAGCAACAGAATTAGTAGGCCTATGATCAAGGCCGAGAAGCGCAGCATGGTTTGTCCCTCTTTGGTTCTTAAACCGGACAACAAACCTCGAGCGCCATCGCGGTCTTTCTTTTGTAGCCAGGTGTAGAGCGCCACCGAGCTGACGATAACCACGCCAGAGGCGACCGATTGCCAGAAAAATTCGATCCGCAAAGTTACCAGCGCGTTGATCATCATCGACAGCAGCAGCACACCCGCCAGCGAGCCAATCATCGAAGCGCGGCCACCGAATAGAGATGTGCCGCCCACTACCACAGCGGCGATAACGTGCAAGTTAAAGTAAGGCGCCGAAGTCGCTTGAATGGCGTTGAGCTTACCAGTGAGCATTACCCCCGCCAGAGCCGCGCAAGCTCCCATCAAAACGTAGGCATAAACCTTGTAACGATCGACCGCAACGCCAGTCATCTCCGAAGCCTCCGGGCTGGAGCCGATAGCGATGGTGTAACGGCCAAAGTAAGTCTTTCGCAGCGCCCAGTAGCCAGCCAGCATAGTGAATAGACCGATGACAACCGGTATGGGAATAAAGCCAGGGATTTGCCCGCGGCCAATGCCGGTAATCAAATCGGGAAAACGCGCCAGCACTAAGCCTTTGGCGATAACCAATGCCAAGCCTCGGTAAACCAAGTCCATCGCCAGCGTACCAATCAAGTCCGGCACCTTGAAGCGCGTAATGATTAGACCATTCACCAGGCCCATCAAAGCGCCCAGCATCAGCGCGATGGGCACAGCAATATAAGCGGAAAAGCCATACTGCTTAATCAGAAAGGCCATCAAAATCCCCGAGAGCGCGGCTATGGAACCGATAGAGAGATCAATCCCGCGCTGGGTTATGACAAAAGTCATCGCCATCGCCATCGGCATATAAAGCGCCGCGTCCAAGAGAATAAGATTCAGATTGGAGGCACGGAAATAGCGCGTCGGCTCAGCGACGCCCATGAACATCAAGATCGCCAGGATCATCACCATCGGACCCAGGATTGCCAAGTAGGGCTCCAAGCGCTCCATAAGGCTTCTGCTGGTCGGGTTCATCGTTGTAGTAGTCATTTGCATCTCTCCTTTAAGCCGCATCGACACCTTGTGCGCCGACAATCAAGCCGAGTACCTCTTGCACAGAGCTATCAGCCGTCTTCACGCAGCCCACCGCGCGACCGCGGCGTTGAACATGGACTCGATCCGATACTTCAAAAACGTCGTCCAAAGAATGGCTGATCAAAATAATCGCCAAACCCTGGGCTTTCAAAGTCTTAATAAGCTTCAGCGTTCGCGCCGTCTCTTGCGGCCCCAAGGCTGCTGTCGGCTCGTCCATCACCAATACGCGCAAGTCCTCGTGATAGACAGCGCGGGCGATAGCAATAGCCTGGCGCTGACCGCCCGATAAGCTATCGGTCTGCACATCCATCGACTTCAGCTTCACTCCCAGGCGTTCGTCGAGCACACGCACCGCCTCCTCTTGCATCTTGCGGTTGTCTAGCACTTTCACCCCGAATAAAGTCGTCGTCAGCTCACTGCCCAGGAACATATTGGCGGCTGGCGTCAGATGATCCGCCAGCGCCAGCGTTTGATAGACAGCGTCAATGCCGACGGCAATCGCATCCGAATGACTCGCCATCTCTAAAGCCTGGCCATTCAAGTAAATCTCACCAGCGCTGGGCGGATAAACCCCGGTCAGAATTTTTATCAAAGTCGACTTACCGGCGCCGTTATCGCCGACAATCGCGACCACCTCACCGGCGTAAGCGTCAAAATCGACGTCTTGCAAGGCGGTAACCCCGCCGAAGCGCTTCGTAATCCCGCGCATCTTGACTAAAGCTTCGCTCATATAGTTACTCCTGTTGCTTCTTATTATGCCCCTTGGCGTTGCGCTAAGTTATTGTTTAAACAGAACTACGCCTGCTACTGGCGCTTTTCTGAATTCACTTCCACTTCAGGAAATGCTTAGCTGACAAGCAGTATACTAGTATTTTGTATACAATAACGCAAATAATAGCAAAAAAATATAGCGCCGGCTCGCCAAGCATCAACTTCACCCAGGCTTGCAGAGCCGATCAGAGTCAAGCTTCGGAGCTGGAAAAGTCCAGCCAGCAAGCTGCGGTCGCATTTTGGTAGCATCGACATCTTGCTCGGAGACTTGAAGAAAGTTGAAGTCGGCCCCAAGTTGCTCTACTATGCTTAATTTATCGAATTCGCGCAATCTGCCGGACTTAATATCAGCTATCCCCATAAATACTCAAATAGCCTCCTAATAACTTAACAAAATAGAAATTAATGAGCGCATCAGCAACAGCCTACTTAGACCAAGCATTGAGCGAAGAGCTCCAACTCACCCGCCGCCCCTCGCTCGCCAACGAAGCCGCCGACAAACTGCGCGACATGATCCTGCTGGAGAAGCTGCCCCCCGGCGCCATCCTGCCCGAGCAGAAACTCTCTGCTGCGCTCAAAATCAGCCGCACCCCGCTGCGCGAAGCCATCCGCCTGCTCAGTAACGAAGGCCTGGTCGATTACCAGGGCCGCAGCGCCCGCGTCGCCAACCCTTCCGTAGACGACATCGAGCAATACATGAACGTCCTCGGCGCCCTCGAAGGCTTGGCGGGCAGCAAAGCCGCCGTCAACGCCACCGACAGCGAACTCACCAACATCAAACTGCTGTGCGAATTTATGCTACAAAAGCGCGGGCAAATGCAGCCGCTGCTCGCCTTCAATAAAGACATGGAATTTCATTTAAGCATCGTCCGCGCCGCGCGCAACGCCCCGCTGATAGAAACGCATCGGCAATACAACTCGCGCCTCTGGCGCGCGCGCTACATCTCCTCGCAGCGCCAAACCGGCTACCAGGTAACCGAACAAGAGCACGTCGCCATCGTCGAAGCCCTGCTGCGCCGAGACGCCACTGCCACTGCCACCGCCATGGTCAAACACCTACAAACCGGAGTACAGAACATACGCCAAATCATGCAGGAACAAAACTCACAAGCAGCACCATAGCCACCACCTAACCCAAACCACCAAGACCTTAGCACGACCCCAACCCCGAAAACGAACACCAATACATCGCCCATTACCTTGACCACCACGACCACCACAGCAAACTCAACCTACTTGATGGCACCTTAACCACCAGAAGAACCATCACATCGCCTGCAAAAACACCGCCAGCAACATCAACGCCGCCAAAACAGCCCAAGCCGCCCAGCCCGCACACAACAGCCTGCGGCCCGCTAACAACCAGCGCACCGCCATGCCAAGCCGCGCCCAACCCGCACACTAGCGACCGCAGCAAATTCACCCCAGCCACGCAAAACCTACAACAACAAGACCACAACTTCAACAGCCCTTGAACGACCAACACCATCTTCCTGCATGCGCAACGCGGCAAACTAACGCCACCGCAACACCCCATGCCACCATGTGCCACACCCCATGCCACCATGTAC
Organism: Gammaproteobacteria bacterium; assembly: GCA_965229495.1. Classification (GTDB taxonomy): domain Bacteria; phylum Pseudomonadota; class Gammaproteobacteria; order CBDBNL01. The sequence continues at coordinate 757,589 of OZ245880.1, read as the reverse complement.
CACACACCATCATCACCACTCACCACGGCTAAAGCCAAATAGCCGCCAAACTACCCAGCTTTGAACGCCCCCTACCCATCGACTACACTCTACCCATCAACACCCCCGCCCACGGCACCACCTTATAACGCTATCAAACCCACCTTCGACCTTCTAGCGAATATGATCACATCACGAGCAAAGAAGCTAGTCGAGCTAGCGTTCGATCGCCGCTAGATTTAAGCAGCGGTTATCCTATACCAAGTAGATTCATCATTATCATTGCATAGCCTTAACCTCAAAATAATAGAGCAGCACTGAACATACAGTCAGCGCTAAACAGACCTATTATCGTGGTAGCCCGGTGGTAGTCCCAAACATTGAAAGAACCGCAGATCTAAAAATCTCAGGTCAAGAGTTTCAACGGATGCATCGCCTATATCCTAAAAGTATATCGTTTCCAGTTCGCAAAAGATCTTGAACAGGGCTTAATATGACGCGTTTACCTATATAATAATCACTTGCCTTAGGAAAACTTAAACGGCAGAGCCACGTCCAGAGTATTATATGACTGATACTAAAAAAACTAAAATTTTTGTAAGCCCATACACAATTTTGCAGAAGATAGATATTAGTAAATTATAGAACATAGTAAGCTAAGTAATTTTGTCGGACATATCAAATATCAATATTATCTTCGTTTGTTTTTATCAATTTTAATAAGGTACAAATTAATGATGCTATCTAAAGAAGAACCCACATCGGGAAACATAACTAAAGAAAGTGGGGCTTATAAGTTAGTTCAAGCCATTTATCATGTGGTTACAGGTAAAACGGAAACCATATCTAAACAATTTACTGAGAATTATAAAATTGAATTCGAGGATATAGTTCAGTTGCACACAAAATGCGTGCAAATGTGTACTCAATGGGACGTTATTAGTCAAAATGAAAATATCACTTTCTATCATGCCGACAATAGCAAAGAGCGATTTACTTCTATTGAACGTTTAGAATTATATAATAGAAGCCATACCTCACCAATTGAGACGGTCACTTATGAGTACAACGTACTTGTAAAGTCTCCAAATGTAGACAAGCCACAACCATACAAAGTAAATGTTAAAATTACATCAGGAATAGCATTAGCGCCAGAAACAGTGCCTAAAGCAATTGGTATAGCGATAATACGTTTCTTTAGCGGTGCAGCGATTAGCTTAAATGTAGAATATGTGGATTATGTCATTGCTAGAAATATTATTTCCACATTAGACTCATGGGTGCAAGAAATTGAAATAACAAAAAGCAATAAGATACTAAAATTATTACAGCAGTTTTCGCATTGGATTCCTAGATTTTCTGGAATATTGATTTTGTGTCTTGCGACACTGTCAGGCATACTTTCGGCAGAAACAATTCTGGGTGAACAGGCGGCACCAAGTCTATTAGCAAAATTTCTCATTAGCACATTTGGATTCATAACATTATCATATTTCTTAGGAATTTTGCTTGGCAGGATGTTAGAGCGTTCAATAGATAGGATGCAAGAAATGAGTTACATTGAGATCAATAAAGGTGATGCAAAATTATTATCTGCCTTTAGAAAGAACAATCGGCATTCTATTATGAAGGCTAGCATAGCTTTAACTTTACTAACTATACATGCGATAGGATGCAGTTATATAGGAGCTATTATATTTGAGCTTTTAAAGTAATATTAGCTATATCATTCTGCACGATTATGAATTAGCAGGGAGGCATCCACTGCAACGAGCTAGGGCGATTTTAGCAGAGCTGCAGTAGCAGGTGGCAGCGGAAGTAGTAGTTCATGGGTGTCAGTATCGTTAATCTCGGCACGGCACATCACGCTCTGGGTCAAGGGAGTGGAGCTTGCGAAGCACTTGCCCTTACCTTTATGCTAGGTAGTCCGCTCTGAACAACGTTTAAGAAAAATGAGCTAGAGCAAACTATCCGCGCGATCAAAGCTAAAATTGCTGAGCGGGCGCTAAAGGCAGATAGTGACTGACAAGCTTTGGTAAGACTAGTAAGTCTGCCAACTATCCTGCGGCTGTTGCATTAGTAATTTGCGTAAATTTTGCTCAGTGGCGCAAATAATTTCGTGGACAATGCACATCCAGTTTTTCGCCGTTTAAAGCAGATGACACCCGGGAGCCGCTACGCTCATTGAGTTCAGCGCCCAACGCCAAGAACAAGGTCTCAATTTTGCGTCACTCCAAATTACCGTTAACCGGTTCAGAAAAGATGGCTTCGAGCGTCTTCCTGTGCTTGCTATTCATGCGCTAATGGTAACACCTACAGCCATCTATGCAATCACTATATGGTAGCTATTTTGGAAACTGGGCGCCCAAAAACTCTGCTATGGGGAATAACGCCTGCATCACCAGGAATGTCACTTTCCAGACAATTATGAAAGTCCTCATCAAAGCTGAGGTGTGCGCAAAAATAAAGCCATTAGCCGATTACGGGTCTTCGGCTCAAATAACTGCTTGACCCAAGACGATCCCACGCGCTCAGCCCTCCCACGCACAACTCGACGCCCCTTCACGCGCCCCTGCCAGCTCAAGCCGATAGCTTCAAGAACAACGATGACCTCGGTGACACCCACCTAGCAGCAGCGGGCATAAGCAAAGATCGCGGCTCGCGCTGAGCTCTTGGCTAGCGTGGTTTCGCGCGCTGGTGAGACGGCTTAGTTTGTCGGCCCCAGTTTTGGCTACTATAAGCAACTTACAGCACCGAACGACCTAAGCACAGATAGCTCGTAGGGAAGCCTCGCCAACCGAGCTCCAGCGCTCAACTGGCCGAATATGATCTTTACTTCCAGTTATTGATAGCTGGCTATGCCCCACAATTAGGATTACTAAATGATTCGAGTAAAACTAGCCAGCATTTTTGTGAGCGATCAAGCCAAGGCTCTGGAGTTCTATACTAATATTTTGGGCTTTGCTAAAAAAGCAGACGAGCCAGTTGGCGAGCACAGGTGGATTAGCGTCGGTCAAGCTGATGAAGACTTTGAATTGGTACTAGAGCCAGACGCTCACCCTGCCGCCAAAATGTTCAAGGAGGCCATGTACAAAACAGGCATCCCAGCGACAATACTTTTTGTCGACGACATTGACAACTAATACAACAGACTCAAAGCAAAAGGCGTTGAGTTCAAATCCACACCAACAGCAATGGGCAAAATCAAAGCCGTCATCTTTGACGACACCTGCGGCAACCTCATAATGCTCTGCCAGAAGCTAGGTTAATTTAATCTCCATCAGCGCCATGAGCGCGCTGTGATCAAGGTACAGTCGGCACCCAGTGAATGTACCTAGCTTAAGTCTTCTGAACTGTAATCGGTAAGTAGCCAAAATTGACGTTTTTCCGAACGTCTAATCGCCGCAAGTCTGAAAATTTCCGTAAAATACACTGTTATATCAGTTGTTTATGCGGCTTTCACAGGGTGCAGTCCTTTTCCTCGACGAAAATGGCAATCCTGTACGTATTGATTCTACATGGTATTCCAGCCACTACAGCGCCCTGGAAATCGATTTTGACGCCTTTGAGCTCATCGGTCAAAGTCGCAGTATTGCCAACGCTGACGCCGTCGACGTCGCCGAAGTCAACGGCATCGCCACCGCCACCATCAACATCTTCCCCTTCCTCGACCAAGTCCATAGCAATATCACCGCTGGCACCGAAGAACCCATCAGCTTCGCCTTCCTCTTCACCTTCGCCACCCCAGTCGACCAATCCACGGTCGACATCGACGACTTCAATATCTCCCTCGTCGAATCCTCCGGCAGCAGCACCCGCCTCGATTCAAATAACGACAACATCACCTTCACCTTCACCGACTACAGCACCGGCGGCGAAGCCTCAAGCACTTTCCGCTACGACCTCGTCGAAACCGCTCAAGACAACATCTCCTTCAACACCGACAGCACCATCATCACTATGAGCTTCCCCCTCAGCGACGACATGCTCTACTACGGCTTCGATATCGAAAACCAGCTCGCCGTCGCCCTCGACCCCGACAACGACATCGCCTCCGCCAGCGGCATCCTCCTCGGCAGCGGCTCCGAGCCCCTGGCGTACATCGTCCAAGCGCAAATGCCGCTACTCACCGAATTCCTCTTCGTCGACCCCACCACCGAAGTCGCCAGCCCCGACGACGCCTCCGTCAACCAATACTCCACCTTTGATTATTCCTTGCCCCAAGTCGCCGACACCAGCTTTGAGCACTACTACGGCTTCCGCCTCCGCTACGGCTTCCACGAGCCCATCGCCGCCGTCCAGGGCCGCAGCAGCACCACCAGCTACTACGCCCCTGAAGATAGTTACTACCTCGAAGGCGCCGGCACCGACCTCCTGGCTTACCAAAAATACGCGCCCTTCGGCAGCGCCGACCTCCCTACCAGCGGCACCATCTACGATACCTTCTTCGTCGACGGCTCCTTAGTCCACCCCGACCTTAACGACCCCGACGCCAACACCACCTGGGACCACCTCGTCTACCTCAGCGACGACGAAACTCAGTTCGAGAGCGATACCGCCGAGCATAACTTCACCATCCTCGCCTCCGAAAGCAACGACTACATGGTCGGCTCCGGCATCAGCGCCTACGCCGGCCACCTGCCCGCACTCCTCGGCGGCTACGACACCAGCGGCGGCACCGTCTACAGCCCCGACACCAAGCTCGAAGCCAACTTCTTCCTCGATGCTTACGGCAACCCCGCCCGCGTCGCCGATATCTGGCTACCCCTCCAAATAGCCGAAGCCAACTCCACCCTCGCCATAACCTACGACCGCTCCAAGCCCTCCCTCCTATCCGCCCAGGCGCTTGAAACCATCGACACCGACGCCGACGGCAACGCCGATACTTTCGATGGTTACTTCGGCAGGTATAGCGACGAAGTCACCTTCGAATTCGCGCTCACCTTCGATCGCGAAATGGACGAATTCAGCCTCGAAAGCGGCATCCGCTGGGACGTCGACACCAACAGCACCGCCCTCGGCACCCCCACCCAATCCGTCAGCACTGGCACCCCTGACGGCACCAACTACATCTACACCTTCTCTTACTCCGTCGAAGAAGGTCTCTACGCCGCCGGCGGCACCTACGCCATCACCTTCGACACCAGCGAAACCGTAACCGACACCAAAGGCAACGAGCTCGAACTCGCCCCCGCCAACACCACCCTCGAATCCAACCTCTGCCTCGCCGGCACCTGCCAATTCATCAATAACCCCGTAACCCTCGCCTCCATAACCGTCGATCCAGGCGGCATCGTCGTCATCGGCGTCGACAGCACCGACGCCGCCGCTTTCAATATAACCCTCAGCTTCACCGAGCCCGTCGCCCTCAACGCTACCAACACTGCCGACGAAATCTTCGACCTCACCTACACCTTGCTCGAAGACGGCAGCGAACTGGAACCCACCAGCAACCTCGAAAGCACCATAATCAGCTTCGGCCCCGTCGCTGCCAGCGAAGACGGCAGCAGCGGCCACTACAGCGAATACGAACTCGTCATCACCGATACTAACGAGCAATACTGGGCTACCACCAGCTACGTCGGCGAACCCTCCGTAGTCAGCATCTTCTTTGCCGACGACATTGGCGTCCTCAATACCAGCACCCTTTCACCGATAACCTTCGCCGTCGACTTCTCCGCTGCCGATGGCGCCCTCGCCACCTTACCCGCCTCCGTCCAATCTGGTTACGTAAGCGATGGCGCCGACGCCACCGCCATGCAATACCTCATCAGCAATATCATGCCCGTGCTCACCAGCGCCAGTCCCGCTGCCGCCGATTCCAGCAACAGCCAAAACCAAAACCCCGCCACCCCCGTCGCCCGCCACGTCGAATTCAACTTTGAAGATAACGGCGAAGCCACCCTCCTCCAAGCCTACGGCTCCTCCGTCGGCATGCTCATGCTCTACCGCACCGAGGATAACGAATTCACCCACACTGACACCAACACCGCCCCCTTCTACGGCGCCGACGGCGGCGTCCTCCTCTCTGGCGCCGACCTCAACGCCAACAACATCGGCCACCACGTCTGCCCGCCCTTCAGCGACCACATCCACGGGCACCAAGCCGGCATCTCCAGCCGCAACGCTGGGCTCTCTTACAACTCCAACCGCATGAAAATCCATTACCTCGCCATCCCCTATTACCCCAATAACTCCCAGCCCATAGTCGACGCCGATTACATCGCCGCCAATATCAGCCCCATCACCGTCGATTTCAGCACCAGCGCCGACCATCTCAGCGACACCGAGCCCTGCGTCCGCTCCACCTTCTACAACCAAGGTAAAGGCCAATACGGCTACATCGTCGATACCGATAGAGACGAAGAAATGATGCTAATAGCCAACGCCGTCCTCCAAGACGCCGACGGCTACGACCTCGATTCCGCCCGCCTCCCCACCTCCGATCATAACAACGTCTACTTCGACCTTTACACCCGCGATTACTACAACGATTCCTGGCAAGTCGACGAAACCATCACCCTCGCCCAAGTCCTCGCCGACCTCAAGACCAGCATCGGCGACCCAACCTTGCACAGCGTCTCAGCCAGCATCGCCATCTCCTTCGCCAGCATCGACGGCGACGCCGCCGACGAAACCATCTTCGCCTCCCGCTTCATCAATACCATCAATGCCCGCTTCCTCAATAACGTCTTCCGCGAAGGCATCAGCGTCGATTCCATTGAGGGCTACGGCAAAAGCCTCAATCAGCAACTCGACGAAGTCGAAGCCGCTTACGCTGAGCATGTCGCCGAAGTCGAAACCTCCGTCAATTTCAAGACCTTTGACAAAGATAATGATTATAGCAGTGTACAACTCCCGCATGAATACCTAGCGCCCTCCGATACCAGCACTGCCACCATCGCCCCCACCAATCAGAATCGCCTCGTCCTCTCCGTCGGCGTCCACCCTGCCGCCATCACTGTCAACCCTGGCGGCGGCGACTTCACCCCCTTCGCCACCGACCCCGCCCAGCTCCTCGAAATGCACTCTGCCTTCTACGGCCTCCACTACGGCGGCGTCGCCAGCACCACCAAACCCGCCTTCGATTACACCTCGCGCCATCTGGCTTACGTCAATTTTGACCTCGTCTACCAGCTCACCCGCGACTCCGATACCGGCGCCATCACCAGCTATAGCCTCGAAGAAATCATCTCCCCCTTCACCCTCCTCAAAAATGAGCTCTTCACCGGCACCACCCTCACCTCCATGAGAGACAACGGCGAAGTCTACTCCGCCGCCGCCGCCTCCATCGCCGATAACGTCTTCCGCCATAACTTCCTCGGCAGCAACACCAGCGATGGCATCGGCCATTACCTCCCCGTCGGCGTCTACTGTCGCACCAGCTCCAGCTCGCCCTCCGATAGCGCTTGCCGTAACGATTTCGCCCAAATGCTCCTCCCCGATCCGGACGATGGCACTCTCCACGAACGCACCATAGTTAGCGATCATTACCTCCATCGCCACGTCCTCCGCCTCGACCCCGAAAATTACTCCGTCCTCGATACCACCGAAAACGGCGGCTACGATCTCCTCGGAAACCTCGTCCAATTAACCGATGCCCGCGAAGACTCTCGCCGGCCCAACAATGGCAATTCCGGCAAAGTCATCGACCAGCGCAGCTATTCCAGCATAATCTATAACTCCTTCGATAGAGACTACGCCCTTAGCTATAACGACTCCAGCCGCTCCTTCACCTCCAGATCTATGGATGGCAAGTACGACGGCGATTTCGCCGATAACGCAACCAGCGTCGAGCAATCCTTCTTCGGCCTCAGCCCCTTCGCCGAATCCCCCAATTCCCGCGCCGACCAAATCCTCCCCAATGCCTTCCTCCTCGGCAACCAGATAATCAATTACGGCTTCCATTTCTTCGCCAAACCCTACCAGCATAGCGGCTACACTGCCGACATCAAAAATTACCTCGGCAGCGGTGGCAGCCACAACGGCATCTACGACGACCTCAGATTCATCAGCTCCCACCTCTATACCCTCAACGGCGTCCAAACCAATATCGATTACGACGATGGTGGCACTTACTACAAAGTCAGTACCGGTCATTTCCTCCCCACCATCTGGGAATACGCCCTGCCCGCCATGTCTGGCAGCGATTTCCAAGCCTTCTCCGCCGCCGCTGGCCCGCGCACCAATCTTTATGATTATTACATGAGCGCAAGCTTCGACAACTACGTCCCCATGGCGCACATCTCCCCCACCCACCCCAGCCATTACAACATCACCAATTACTTAGGCGGCATAAGAAATCAGCAAAATAGCAACCCCTATACTAGTGTTTCAGTAGCCATGCCCTCCCTCTTCGCCGGCCGCCTCCCGGGCATGGCGACCGACACCACTGGCGCCAACGAATACGAGCACGATTACGCCGAGTCCCTACACCCCGCACTGGCAACAGGACCAAACACCACCAACCTGACTCTGGCTCGGACCCAGCACGATTGGACCTTGGCCAGTAGCAGCTCCCCGGATGGCCTTTACCTTCCTGATACTAGAGACATCAAATTAGAGCAAATGTACTATATAAATTATGGTCATGGATCTGGTTTGAACTATCCATCACCTCTGTATGCCTTCGACAGCACTAGCTATTCCCAAAACGTCGATACCCTCTCTGATAGCTTCTTCAACGATGGCCGCCTCCTCACCCCTGGCGACGATTACGACTTTGACCGCGGTCAAACCCTCTCCCGCAAGCTCGGCTTCTTCCTCAATGAAGGCATCGTCTTCGCCGACGACGGCATCGAAAAAGATACCAGTTACGATTATTACGTCCCTTTTAACAATATCTTCTTCCCCACCGCCCTCGATACCGACGTCGGCGTCCTCAGCCCCATCACCGAAGATTACGATTCCCCCTTAGTCGAGAACTATTACCCCCTCGTCCAAGCCAGCGAAACCCTCTATACCTCCAGCACCGCCCTCCCCACCATCGTCGTCGCGTACAAAAACGGCAGCAGATTAGAAAACGCATTCGGCCCTTACACAAAGGCCAACACCAGTTCTGGTAACCTGCAAAATTCCGGCTACATGCGCCAATACTCAAGAAGCGCTTTCTCCTTCGGCGAAATCAGCTCCGATAGCCCCCAAACCTCCATCGATGCCACCTCCAAATCCGGCGCCATCTACCACCATATCCCCCTCGATAAAATCTTCCCCGCCGGCTACAGCTACCAGCTCGGCTTCATCAACCGCGAAGAACTCTTCATGTACGACCCCGCCTCTGGCAACGGCGACAACGCCGACACTCCGCAAATCCTCCGCTTCTCCGAAGCTGGCGTCGGCAGCTTCGGCTACGCCACCCAATATAACCGCCTCAACCGTCGCTCCATGATCCAAATCCACCAAGGCACCTCCAGCCATTTCCTGGGCGACCACCTCGCCCGCTTCCAGGGGACTCCATCAGCCGGCGTCCACGTCTCCAACGACATCGATAATCCCTACGCCCACACCCCCGCCAACCAGGGCGCCACCGGCACCAACTACGGCTCCTACGGCGAAGGCCACTACGACCTCACCACCGGTGATGAATTCGTCGACGACGGCACCTGGAAGCACCGCACCTATTCCGGCACCCTCCGCGGCCACGTCGTCGAAATGCGCATGAACCCCATCTACACCTCCCCCGCCTACCAAATCAACCCAAACGTCAGCGACACCGCCGACATCAACAACGGCGACAGCTACATCGTCAACACCGACTTCACCGACCTCACCTCCAACCGCTAACCCCCCACCCGCGCGACCTGGGCGCGCGTTCCTGGGCGCGCGAGCGTCTTCCTGGGCGCGCGAGCGTCTCGCTCGCCGCATAAAAAGTGAGCGCGCCAGCGCTCGACCTTTGGGCAAATAAGCCCTTACCATCACCAAATCTGGCTATTGCAATAAAGCAAGGTAAAGCGTGGCAAATGAATAATTGAAAGTTGAAAGTTGAAAGTTGAAAGTGGATAGTTGATAGTTGGTGGTTGTGAATTGATAGTGGATAGTGCCTAAAGCAGCGGCTTCCTGGGCGCGCGACCTGGGCGCGCGAGCGTCTCGCTCGCCGCGTAAAAAGCGCCGAAGGCCATCCTTTGGGCAAATAAGTCCATCCAACCACCTGATATCAAAAGAGCAAAATGTCAAGCAAAGCAGAGCGCAGGTAAACAGCAAAACTTACCAGCGAAACCTACCCACCACACAAAAACCATCGCAGCCCATCCTCACAAGCCATCTCACGATAGCAAACAAAACCTCGAGCAAGCACCACACCCACTGCTAGCACCAACTTATTTGCCCAAAGGCCGAACCCTAACGGGTTCACTTATCACACGGCGAGCGAGACGCTCGCGCGCCCAGGTCGCCGCTCACGCTAAGGGGTTTTTCGCCAAGCCGCTTTGCTGGCAATGACTTAGTTGGCGGAAGGTTGAGCGCTGGGGCGCTGGCGTTTATTCGCTGCTTTACTTTGCTTATTTGCCCAAAGGATGGCCTGCGGCGCTTACTATGCGGCGAGCGAGACGCTCGCGCTCCCAGGGGGTTAGGGGCGGGTGGAGGTGTCGTCGGTGAAGTCGGAGCCGGCGGTGAATGTGCCGCCGAGGCTGAGGTCGCCGGTGGCGCCGGCGGTGTCGGTGATTTCGTAGAGGGGGGAGGTGTAGATGGGGTTCATGCGCATTTCGAGGACGTAGCCGCGGAGGGTGCCTTGGTAGGCACGGTGCTGCCAGGTGCTGCTGTTGGCGCTGGCTTCGGTGGTGAGGTCGTAGTGGCCGTCGCCGTAGGAGCCGTAGTTGGTGCCGGTGGCGCCCTGGTTGACGGGGGTGTGGGCGTAGGGGTTATCAATATCGTTGGAGACGTGGACGCCGGCTGATGGAGTTCCCTGGAAGCGGGCGAAGTGGTCGCCCAGGAAGTGGGTGGTGCTTTTGGGGAGACGCCTATGTAGGCGTCTCCTGCCGACTGCAAGTCGGCGCTCCACCTACGTCGGCGATCCGTGCGGGGCGGTGCGGGTGGGGGGTTAGCGGGTGGAGGTGTTGTCGGTGAAGTCGGAGCCGAAGTTGTATTGGGGGCCGAGGGTGGGGTCGCCTTCGGCTTTGTGGATGTTGGTGAATTCGTAGACGGGGGTGGTGTAGATGGGGTTCATGCGCATTTCGACGACGTAGCCGCGGAGGGTGCCGGAATAGGTGCGGTGCTGCCAGGTGCCGCCGGTGGCGGAGGAGTCGCCGGTGGTGATGTCGTAGTGGCCTTCGCCGTAGGAGCCGTAGTTGGTGCCGGTGGCGCCCTGGTTGACGGGGGTGTGCTTATAGGGGTTATCGATGTCGTTGGAGACGTGGACGCCAGATGATGGATCTGCCTGGAAGCGGGCGAGGTGGTCGCCCAGGAAATGGCTGGCGGTGCCCTGGTGGATTTCGATCATGGAGCGGCGGTTGAGGCGGTTATATTGGGTGGCGTAGCCGAAGCTGCCGACGCCAGCTTCGGAGAAGCGGTTGATTTGCGGGGTGCTGTCGTTGTCGCCGTTGCCAGAGGCGGGGTCGTACATGAAGAGTTCTTCGCGGTTGATGAAGCCGAGCTGGTAGCTGTAGCCTGGGGGGAAGATTTTAGCGAGGGGGATGTGGTGGTAGATGGTGGCAGAGTTGGAGGTCTCATCCTGGGAGGTGGAGACGGTGCCGCTGCTGTCGTCGTAGGCGCCGAATATCATGCCAGCGTAGTCGCCATAGAAGCCGTAGCGGTAACCGCTGCTGTATTCGACGTTGCTGTATTGGACGTAGGAGCCGACATAGGAGGTGCTCCGGTTAGTTCCGAGGCCGCCAGAGTAGGCGACGGCGATGGTGGGTAGGGAGGTGCTGGAGGTGTAGAGGGTTTCGCTGGCTTTGACGAGGGGGTAATAATTGGCGACGGTGGGGGAATTGTAATCGGCGACGATTGGGTTGACGGGGCCGACATCGGTATCGGGGGAGGTGGGGAGGAAGATATTGCTGAAGGAGCCGTGCCATTGACCTTGGGAGAGGTCGCTATTGGCGGGCTGGAGGACGATGCCTTCATTGAGGAAGAAGCCGAGCTGGCGGGCGAGGGTTTGGCCGCGGTCAAAATCATAATCGTCGGCGGGGGTGAGGACGCGGCCATCGGTATAGATCCGCTGGTCAAAGCTATCGACGGCGGTGACGGTATCGCCATAGTAGTTATTGGAGATGGTCGCGTGCTCGTAGACAGAACCACCGGGGGCAGAGTAGCGCTGCGAGAGGGGGATATCGCCGCCACGGGTGCTAGAATTTGCCCAAAGAGCTGACGCGCCGCCAGAGCCGTAGACGGCGGGGCGGAGGTTATCGGCAAAGTCATGCTGGTATTCTTTGTGGGCGGCGAAATCGTTGATGGCAGAGCTGCCAGCGGTGTCGGTGCTCATGCCCGGGAGGCGACCAGAGAACAGCGAGGGATAGTGATAGTGATACTCGCTGCCATGGTTGGTATCGGTGCGGCCGATGTTGGTATTCCTCTCGACTTCATGCGAGTGCTCAGGGGCGGTGGCGATTATGTGGGCGAAGGGGACGTTCAAAGGATAGCCTTTGCTGTATTGCAGGTCGTAGCTGAATTTATTGAGGTCAACGCGGGGGCCAGCGGCGGAGGAGAAGGCGATAGTGCTGCCGGAATAGTAAGGGACGCCGTAGCCTCTTATGGCTGGCATGAAGTAATCGCTGGTTTCGGGGTAATAGCCGGAGACGTAGAAAGTTTGGCTAGTGCCAGACATGCCATTGGGAGCATAGATGTGGGAGCTGATGAGGTTGAGGTCGTCGGCGGCGCTGAGATTGGGCTTGATGTCGGAGGTGTAGCCGCTGTGCTGGTAGGGTTTGACGATGAAATGGAAGTATTGCTCGAGCTTGTTGGCTTGGTTGCCTAAGAGGAAGGCATTGGGGAAGATTTGGTCGGCGCGGGCATTGGGGGATTCGGCGAAGGGGGCGAGACCGAAAAAGGATTGCTCGAAGTTATAGGCGGGGTCGGAGGCGCCGCCGGAATCGCTGATGTATGCGCCATCGAGAGAATTTTTGACGCCGAAGGTGAGGTTGACATTGGAATAGTTGAGGCCGTAGGATCTATCGAAAGAATTATAGATTACGGAGGAATAGCTGCGTTCGTCGATGACTTTGTTGATGCCGCTGACGTTTTCCCTATCGTTGCCGTCGTCGTAGCTGTTGTAGAGCTGGATGAGGTTTTCGAGGAGTTCGTAGTTGGCGTTTTCGGTGGTTTCGATGGGGGAATAGTCGGCGGGGTCGAGGCGGAGGAGGTGGCGATGGAGGTAGTGGTCGCTGATTTGGTTGCGCTGGTGGGTGGTGCCGTCGTTCGGGTCGGGGAGGAGCATTTGGGCGAAGGAATTGGCGCAAGCGGTGCTGGAGGCGGCGACGGAGCCGAGGCGGCAGTAAGCGCCAGTGGGGAGGTAGTGGCCGACTTGGGAATTGGAGCTTCTGGCTAAGAAATTATGGCGGACGATGTTATCGGCGATGGAGGCGGCGACGGCGGAATAGACTTCGCCATTGGCTTGCATACGGCCTAAGGTGCTGGAGGAGAAGAGCTCGGCTTGGAGGAGGGAGAAGGGGGAGACGATTTTTTCGAGTCTATAGTCGGTGATGGCGCCAGTATCAGGGTCGCGGGTGAGCTGGTAGACGAGGTCAAAATTGACGTAAGCCAGGTGGCGCGAGGTGTAATCGAAGGCGGGCTTGGTGGCGGAGGCGCTATTGCCGCCGTAGTGCAGATCGTAGAAGGCTGCGTCCATTTCGAGGAGCTGAGCGGGGCTGGTGGCGAAGGGGGTGAAGTTGCTGCTGCCAGTATTGACGGTGATGGCGGCAGGGTGGACGCCGACGGAGAGGACGAGGCGATTCTGGTTGGTGGGGGCGAGGGTGGCGGCGCTATGGTCGGCGGCGCGAATGTAAGCCGGGGGCTGGAACAGGTGCTGACCACTGCTTGTATTCGAGGCGTCTATGATTTTGACATCGTAGGCGATGCCGAGGGCGTCGTGGGCCTCGTAGATGGGGGTTATTTCGGAGTCGACGTAGTCGTGGATGCTGAGGTCGTAGCCTTTGAGGTCGCCGGAGGTGAGGCCGTCTAAGAAGACGCTATTGAGAAAGCGGGCATTGATGGTATTGATGAAGCGGGAGGCGAAGATGGTGGCGTCGGCGGCGTCGCCGTCGATGCTGGCGAAGGAGATTTCGAGGCCGGATGAGATATCGTGGAGGGCGCCATTGATGTTGGCGGAGAGGTCGGCGAGGACTTGGGCGAGGGTGATGTTGAGGTCTTTTTGCCAGGAATCTTTGTAGAAATCGCGGGTGTAAAGGTCGAAGTAGACGTTGTCGTGTTGGTCTATAGGCAGGCGGGCGTCGTCGAGGTTGTAGCCGTCGGCGTCTTGGAGGACGGCGTTGGCTATTAGCATCATTTCTTCCTCGCGGTCGGTATCGACGATGTAGCCATACTGGCCGACGCCTTGATTGTAGAAGGTGGAGCGGACGCAGGGCTCGGTGTCGCTGAGGAGGTCGGCGCTGGTGCTGAAGTCCACGGTGATGGGCGCGAGGGCGGAGATGCTGGATTCGTCGATGGGTTCAAGGCTATTGGGGTAATAGGGGATGGCGAGGTAATGGATTTTCAGGCGGTTGGGGTTATAGGACAAGGGGGCGTTGACGCTGGGGGAGCCGGCTTGGTGCCCGTGGATGTGGTCGCTGAAGGGCGGGCAGACGTGGTGGCCGATGTTGTTGGCGTTGAGCTCGGCGCCGCTGATGATGACGCCGCCGTCGGCGCCGTAGAAGGGGGCGGTGTTGGAATCGTCGTGGGTGAACTGGTCGTCTTCGGTGCGGTAGAGCATGAGCATGCCGACGGAGGTGCCGTAGGCTTGGAGGAGGGTGTCGTTAAAACTAAATTCGACGTGGCGGGCGACGGGGGTGGCAGGGTTTTGGTTTTGGCTGTTGTCGAGGTCGGCGGCGACGGGGGTGGCGGTGTCGAGCGCGGGCATGATATTGCTGATGAGGTATTGCATGGCGGTGGCGTCTTCGCCCTTTTCGCCATCACTGCGGGTGCCGGATTGGACGGAGGGGGGTATGGTTATGAGCGAACCATCGGCGCTTTGGAAATTGGAATGGAAGGTGATCGCTGCGAGGCTGCTGAGGCTGGCGTATTTGTCGTTTTCAAAGAAGATGTTGACGACGGAGGCGACGCCGATTTCGTCTTCGTAGCGGTCGATAGCCCAGTGTTCGTTGCCAGAATCGGAGACTGATAGCTGGTATTCGGTGTAATAACCGCTGCTGCCGTCGCTGGCGGCGACAGGGTCGAGGCTTTGGAGGGTCTCTTCGAGGGCGGGGGCAGATTCGAGAACGGTGCCGCTTTCGAGCTCGGCATAGTGTAAGTCGAAGAGGGAGGTGGCGGTGTCGGTGGTGTTAAGGGTTACGGGTTCGCTGAAGGTGAAGGTTACGTTAAAGGCGGCGGCGGAGGTGCTGTCCTGGCCGATGACGACGACGCCGCCCGGGTCGACGGTGAAGGCTTCGAGGGTTACGGGGTTATTGAGGAATTGGCAGGTGCCGTCGATGCAGAGGTTGTCCTCGAGGGTGGTGTTGGCGATGGCGAGGTCGAGCTCGTTGCCTTTGGTGTCGGTTACGGTTTTGGTGGTGTCGAAGGCGATGGCGTAGGTGCCGCTGGCGGCGTAGAGACCGGCGTCGACGGAGTAAGTGAAGGTGTAGATGTAGTTGGTGCCGTCAGGGGTGCCAGCGCTGACGGATTGGGCGATGTTGCCGAGGTCGTAGCTGGAGCTGATGGCGACGTCCCAGAGGATGCCGCTGGCGAGGCTGGGCTGGTTCATTTCGCGGTCGAAGGTGAGCGCGAGTTCGAAGGTTACTTCGTCGCTAAATTCGCCGAAGGAGCCATCGAAAGTATCGGCGTTGCCGTCGCCGTCGGTGTCGATGGTTTCGAGCGCCTGGGCGGATAGGAGGTTGGGGCGTGAGCGGTCGTAGGTTATGGCGAGGGTGGAGTTGGCTTCTACGCCGGTGCCGTAGAGCCAATCGAGAGCGACGCGGGCGGGGTTGCCGTAAGCATCGAGGAAGAAGTTAGCTTCGAGCTTGGTGTCGGGGGTGTAGACGGCGCCGCCGCTGATGTCGTAGCCGCCGAGGAGTTCGGGTAGACTGCCGGCGTAGGCGCTGATGCCGGAGCCGACCATGTAGTCGTTGCTTTCGGAGGCGATGATGGTGAAGTTATGCTCGGCGGTGTCGCTCTCGAACTGAGCTTCGTCGTCGCTGAGGTAGACGAGGTGGTCCCAGGTGGTGTTGGCGTCGGGGTCGTCAAGGTCGGGGTGGACTAAGGAGCCGTCTACGAAGAAGGTGTTGTAGACATCGCCGCTGGTGGGGAGGTCGGCGTCGTTGTAGGGCTCGTATTTTTGGTAAGCCAGGAGGTCGGTGCCGGCGCCTTGGAGGTAATAGCTAGCTTCGGGGGCGTAGTAGCTGGTGGTGCCGCTGCGGCCCTGGACGGCGGCGATGGGCTCGTGAAAGCCGTAGCGGAGGCGGAAGCCGTAGTAGTGCGCGAAGTTGGCTTCGGTGGCTTGGGGCAAGGAGTAATCAAAGGTGGAGTATTGGTTGACGGAGGCGTCGTCGGGGCTGGCGACTTCGGTGGTGGGGTCGACGAAGAGGAATTCGGTGAGTAGCGGCATTTGCGCCTGGACGATGTACGCCAGGGGCTCGGAGCCGCTGCCGAGGGCGATGCCGCTGGCGGAGGCGATGTCGTTGTCGGGGTCGAGGGCGACGGCGAGCTGGTATTCGATATCGAAGCCGTAGTAGAGCATGTCGTCTTCGAGGGGGAAGCTGATGGTGATGATGGTGCTGTCGGTGTTGAAAGAGATGTTGGTGTCGGCGGTTTCGACGAGGTCGTAGCGGAAAGTGCTTGAGGTTACGCCGCCGGTGCTGTAGTCGGTGAAGGTGAAGGTGATGTTGTCGTTATTTGAATCGAGGCGGGTGCTGCTGCCGGAGGATTCGACGAGGGAGATATTGAAGTCGTCGATGTCGACCGTGGATGGGTCGACCGGGGTGGCGAAGGTGAAGAGGAAGGCGAAGCTGATGGGTTCTTCGGTGCCAGCGGTGATATTGCTATGGACTTGATCGAGGAAGGGGAAGATGTTGATGGTGGCGGTGTCGATGTCGTTGATGGTGTCGACGTCGACGGCGTCAGCGTCGTCAATACTGCGACTTTGACCGATGAGCTCAAATGCGTCAAAATCGATTTCCAGGGCGCTGTAGTGGCTGGAATACCATGTAGAATCAATACGTACAGGATTGCCATTTTCGTCGAGGAAAAGGACTGCACCCTGTTTTTGGGGTATTGAATTTACAGGGTATTTTGGGGGTGAATTTGAGCTGAGGAGGGGCGATGTGGGTGGGCTTCGTCTTTGGGGCTCCAAATGGGCGTTTTGGGTGGGCGATTTAGGTGCTGAGACTGGTTCGCGGCGACTTTTATACGGCGGGTGGGATGGCAGTGGTTCCAGGGGATAGAACGCTTGTAGGGGGTATTATTTGTCGCTCGTGCTGCTGCTGTGTGCTGCCAGCGTTAGTGCTCAAAGACGATGAGTTTTCTTTTTGCCGGAACGAGACAGAGAATTGACGTCTGGCGGTTGTGTATTGTTCCGCGCCATTAGGCGCTCTGTGCGCTGACGCCAAAACGTCAATTGCTCTTGACGATTTTTGCCCGCAAGCAATTGAGCTACATGAGCAGCACCTCGCCTTTTCAGGGCTACGCATTCGGGTTCAGGAAGTGCCATGCTTTATTACCTCTAATGGTGAGTAGATGCCTATGCTTTTATCATTGCAGCAATCTTTGCTCGGCACGAATGGGGGCTCTCGCAGGGACTAGAGCTTGGACTTGAGCAATTCGTTGACTTGCTGGGGGTTGGCTTTGCCGCGGCTTTGCTTCATGACTTGGCCGACGAAGAAGCCGAAGAGGCGGTCTTTGCCCGAGCGGTAGTCGGCGAGTTGCTGCGGGTGCGCGGCTATGACGGCGTCGATGATTTTGCTAAGCTCGCCGCTGTCGGAGACTTGCTTGAGGCCGCCGGCTTCGATGAGCTGGTCGACGTCGCCGCCTTGCTCCCAGAGCTGGGTAAATAGGCTCTTGGCAATTTTGCCGGAGATGGTGCCGTCGCTGATGCGCTGGATGAGTTGCGCTAGCTGCGCGGGCTGGATGGCGCTGGCGCCGATGCTGAGGTTGTGTTTGTTGAGCAGGGCGTTGAGCTCGACCAATATCCAGTTGGCGGCGAGCTTGGCTTGGGCGGGGACTAGGGCGAGCACGGCTTCAAAATAGTTGGCGATGTCGATGTCGCCGCTCAGGAGGTTGGCGTCGTAGGCGCTGAGCCCGAGTTGGTCGATGTAGCGCTGGCGGCGGGCTTCGGGGAGCTCGGGCATGGCGGCTTTGATTTGCTCGATGCGCTCGCTGCTGACGACTACGGGCAGGAGGTCGGGATCGGGGAAGTAACGATAATCGTTGGCTTCTTCTTTGCTGCGCATGGGGCGCGTTTGGTCGGTTTCCGAGTTGTATAGGCGGGTTTCTTGCTGGATGCTGCCGCCGTCTTCGACTATGGCGATCTGTCGCGCGACTTCGAAGGCGATGGCTTTTTCGACGAAGCGGTAAGAGTTGACGTTTTTGATCTCGCAGCGCGTGCCGAATTCGGCGCTGCCGCGCTTGCGCACCGAGATGTTGGCGTCGCAACGCATCGAGCCCTGCGACATGTCGCCGTCGGAGATGTTGAGATAGCGCACGAGGGCGTTGATCTTTTTCAAATAGGCTACGGCCTCGGCGCCGCTGCGCAGTTCGGGCTCGGAGACTATCTCGATCAAGGGCGTGCCCGAGCGGTTGAGGTCGATGCCGCTCAAGCCTTGGAATTCTTCGTGCAGCGATTTGCCGGCGTCTTCTTCGAGGTGCGCTCGGGTGATGCCTATTACCTTTTGGCTGCCGTCTTCCAGGTCAATGCTGAGTTTGCCTTTGCCGACTATGGGTAGCTCCATCTGGCTGATCTGGTAGCCTTTGGGTAGATCCGGGTAAAAGTAGTTCTTGCGCGCGAAGACCGAGGTGCTGCCAATCTCGGCCTCCAGCGCTAGCCCGAGGCGGATGGCCATGTCGATGGCCTCGGTGTTGGCTACTGGGAGGACGCCCGGGAGCGCCATGTCGACGGCGCAGGCTTGGGCGTTGGGCGCGGCGCCGAAGGCGGTGGCAGCGCCGGAGAAGAGCTTGGTCTTGGTGGCGAGCTGGACGTGGACTTCGAGCCCGATTACTGTTTCGTAGTCTGAGTGCATGGTGTTAGTAATTGTTGGTGTGGCTGGCGCCGCTGCGTTCGTAGGCTTGCGCTAGCTGCAATATTTGGGCTTCGGCGAAGTGTGAGCCGACGAGGTGTAAGCCAACTGGAAGACCGCCGCTAGTGCCCATGGGGATCGAGGCTGCGGGTAAGCCGGCAAGGTTGACGAATACGGTGTAGATGTCTTGCAGGTACATGGACACCGGGTCGTCGACTTTGTCGCCGAGGGCGAAGGCTGGGGTGGGGGTTACCGGGCCTGCGATAAGGTCGACTTGCTGGTAAGCGTCGAGCAGGTCTTGGCGGACGATACGGCGGATTTTCTGCGCTTGCAGGTAGTAGGCGTCGTAGTAGCCGGTGGAGAGGACGTAAGTGCCGAGCAAGATGCGTCTTTTGACTTCGCTGCCAAAACCTTCGGAGCGCGAGCGCGTGTAGAGGTCTTCGAGGTCTTTCGGTTCCGAGCAGCGATAGCCATAGCGCACGCCGTCGTAACGCGCCAGGTTCGCCGAGCATTCGGCGAGGGCGATGACGTAGTAGGCGCTGATGGCGAGCTTAAAATTGGGCAGGCTGATAGGGACGATCTTGGCGCCTAACCCAGCGAGGGCTTTCATGCTGGCCTCGAAGCATTGCGCTATGCCAGCATCTAAAGCATCGCTGAAGAATTCTTGGGGAACGCCGATGCGCACGCCGCTTATCGGCTGCTGCAGGAGCTTGCCGAAGTCTTCTGGGGCGCGGGCGGTGGAGGTCGAGTCTTTGCTGTCGTGGCTGACGAGCGCGTTTAACAGTAAGGCTAAGTCCTCAGCGTTGTTCGCAAAAACGCCGCCTTGGTCGAGGCTGGAGGCGTAGGCGACCATGCCGTAACGCGATACGCTGCCGTAGGTGGGCTTGATGCCGGAGACGCCGCAAAAGGCTGCGGGTTGACGGATGGAGCCGCCAGTGTCGGTGCCCAAGGCTGCCGGGGCCAGGTCGGCAGCGACTGCTACCGCCGAACCACCAGAGGAACCACCAGGGACGAGCTTGGTGTCAACTGGGTTTTTGGCAGGACCAAAGTAGCTGTTCTCGTTGGTCGAGCCCATGGCGAATTCGTCGCAATTGGTTTTGCCGATTACGCTGCAGCCGGCGGCGAGCATGTTGTCGACTGCGGTGGCTGTGAAGGGCGAATGGTAGTTCTCCAGCATCCGCGAGCCGCAAGTGGTCGGAGCGCCGGTCAAGCAGAAGATGTCTTTGACCGCGAGCGGGATGCCGGTGAGCGGCGGGGCGCCTGCGGGATCGCGGGCGAGCAGGGCGTCGGCGGCTGCGGCTTGCTGCTCGGTGAGCTCGGGGCAGAAGTTAATATAGCAATTAAACTGCTCGTTGGCGGCTTGGCTTTTGCCGAGGTATTGCTGGGCTAGTTCGCGCGCCGAGATCTCTTTGCGGCGCAATTGCTGCTGGAGCTGGGTGATGGTGGTCGCCATGGTCATTCTATGACTCGGGGGACTAGGAAGAGGCCGGCTTCCTGGGCGGGGGCGTTTGCCATTAGCAGCTCGCGCTGGTCGGTCTCGCTGACTGAATCGGCGCGCATTGGTTGTACTGCGTCTAAGGGATGCGCTAAGGGGGCGACTGCGCTGGTGTCGACGTCGTTCATCTGGTCGACCAGGGCGATGATGTCTTGCAGCTGCTGAGTGTAAGCTGCGCGCTCGGATTGCTCAATCCGTAGGTGCGCGAGGCGGGCGATGGAGTCGATTTGCTCCAGTTTTATCGCTGAGCTCATAATATAAAAGTGAAGTTCAAGTAAACTAGCGATTATAACTGCTGATGGTGGTACAGCCGACGTTGCTGTGCTGTCGTTGCTTGCTGCCTGCGCTGGCGAAGATTTACCAGAATTACCTATAGATGTTCAAAAAAGTTAGAGGCCTTTTCTCGAAGGATTTGTCGGTTGACCTTGGCACTGCCAATACTTTAATCTATTCCACTGGCGCCGGGGTGGTGCTCAACGAGCCCTCGGTGGTGGCTATTCGGGATAATAATTCGGTGCGCACGGTGGCGGCGGTCGGCACCGAGGCTAAGAAGATGCTCGGGCGTACTCCTGGTAATATCAAGGCTATTCGACCGCTGAAGGATGGCGTGATCGCTGACTTCCAAGTTACCGAGAAGATGCTGCAGTATTTCATCAGCAAGGTGCACCGTAATAGCAAATTTATCCATCCAAGTCCGCGCGTGCTGATTTGTGTGCCCTGTAAAGCTACGCAAGTCGAGAAGCGGGCGATTAAGGAATCGGCTTTGGGCGCGGGCGCGCGCGAGGTCTATCTGATCGCCGAGCCTTTGGCGGCAGCGATTGGCGCTGGCTTGCCGATAGACGAGGCAGCGGGGTCGATGGTGTTGGATATCGGCGGTGGTACTACCGAGATCGCGATTATGACCCTGGGTGGGGCGGTGTATTCGAATTCGGTGCGCGTCGGCGGCGACCGTTTCGACGATAACATAATTCAATATATTCGCAAAAAACACAATTGCATCGTCGGTGAAGTTACCGCCGAGCGTATCAAGCACGAGGCTGGTACTGCCTTCCCCGATAGCCGCGAGCATAATTTGCAAGTGCGCGGGCGGAGTATCGCCGATGGTATACCGAAGACTTTTAGTATTAATTCCAGAGAGATTTACGAATCTTTGGCCGAGCCTTTGGCAGCGATAACCGAGGCTGTGCGCGGTGCTTTGGAGCATTCGCCGCCGGAGTTGTCCTCCGATATTGCCCAATCGGGGATTGTGCTCACTGGTGGTGGTGCTTTGCTATCGGGTATAGACCGTATGATCGCTGAGGAGACGGGCTTGGCGGTGATAGTCGCCGAGGATCCGCTGACTTGCGTCGCCCGTGGTGGTGGTGAGGCTTTGCGGATGATCGATAGCAAAAATAGTCATCTGCAGTTGATGTTTTCGGATGATAGCTGAGTTGGTTGGGTTTGGTGAGGGTTGGGCAAGTGCTTTTTGGGGGACAAGTGCTTTTCGGGAGAAACGCCCCTGCGGGCGTTTCCAGCCGAGTACAACTCGGCGCTCCTGATGTTTTCGGATGATAGCTGAGTTGGTTGGGTTTATGAGGGTTGGGCAAGTGTTTTTGGGAAAAAGTGCTTTTTGGGGGAAACGCCCCTGCGGGCGTTTCCAGCCGAGTACAACTCGGCGCTCCGAAGGCGCAAGTGGGGTAGGGCGCTGGGATGTGGCTGGTGTGCCGTGTGGGCTTTATTTTGTTGGGATGGTTCAGTTTTAAGCCGTGAGGGGCGCCGATTTTGAATTGTCGACGAGCACAAAAAAGGGCAGCTGAGTAGCTGCCCTGGGTGTGTTAGTCTGGTGAGCCAGACTTTGGTTTATTTGATTGCGTCCCAACTGCGCTGAATGCCGGAGGCTACGGACTCGGCGGAGGCGCCGCTGACGTAGTCGACCATGCCGGTCCAGAAGCTGCCAGCGCCGATAGCGCCAGGCATCAGGTCGGAGCCGTCGAAGCGGAAGGTGGTGGCGTTGAGCAATATCTCGCCTTGCTTACGCAGAGCGTCAGAGGAGTATTTAGCTAAGTTGACGCCTTTATGTGGGGTCAAGAAGCCAGCGCCAGCCATCCAGATTTCGTGTGCCATTGGTGCTTTGAGGTATTCCATGAAAGCGCGAGTGGCGGGGGAGTCTTCGGTGATGGCGAGCAAGGTGCCGCCGCCGAGCACTGGCTTTTCCGCGCCGTAGCCTGGGAAGTAGAAGAAGTCGGCGTCTTCACCAACTACGACGTCTTCCGGGAAGAAGGCTGGGACGAAGGAGGCTTGACGGTGCATGAAGCATTTGGGTGGTACGCTGAATAGGCCTTTGGGGCTATCGCGAAAGTCTATGGAGCCTACAGCGGCACCGCCACCACCATCGACGTAACGCGGATTACGCGCAAACTGACCGAAGAGCTTGATAGCCGATACGACGCTGTCGTCGGTGAAGGGCATTTCGTTGGTTACCCAACGGTCGTATACGCTGGCAGGCTGGGTGCGGAGCATGATGTCTTCTACCCAATCTGTGGCTGGCCAGCCGGTGGCGTCGCCCGAGCCGAGACCGATGCACCAGGGTGTGTTGCCGTCGGACGCCATCTGCTCGGTGAGGTTGATGAGTTCGTCCATGGTTTGCGGTATGCCGTAGCCTTCGTCTTCAAAGTTTTCCGGTACGTACCACACCAGGGATTTGACGTTGACGTTGTAAAAGAAACCGTAGAACTCGTCGGCGCCGTTTTCATTGGCGTAAGTACCTAAGTCGACCCAAGAGCTGCCAGCGGCGTAGTTGGCGCGTACCCAGTCGGCGCTATCCGCGCCCAGGTTTACTAAGGCTCCTTGAGCGGCGAGGTTGGCGGCGAGACCCGGCTGTGGGAAGGCGGCGATGTTCGGTGGGCTGCCAGCTTGGACGTCGATAACTATTTGCTGCTCGAAGCTATCCGAGCCGGCGTATTGCACGTCGGCGCCAGTGGCAGCTTCGAAAGCTGCGATGACTTTGTCAAAATTAGCCTCGTCGTTGCCGAGCCACGGACCAGCGATGGTGACGACGTCGCCACTGATGTTGGGGCCGCTGTAAGAATAGGCGTGGTTATCGGCAAAGGCTGGCGTGGCTACGAGAGCACTCAGCAAGCCGGTTGTCAGGAATTTATTCATGGTGGTTCTCCGTTGGTGTTAGATTAGTTAAACCTGTGTTGCTAATTCTAATATGCTCTGCGCTTCAAGCTGGCGTTATTTGCAATTCGATGATTTTGCGTTCGTTGGCAGCGCTGACGCTGAATAGCCATTTGCCCAGGGTGATTTGGTCGCCGACCGCCGGTAAGCGCTGCATGGCGGCGAGCACGACGCCGCTGATGGTGTCGTGCTCATCGGTGTTAAAGTCGGCGGCGAAGTGCTCGTTGAATAGCTCTAAGGGCATGTCGGCGCGCACCAGGTAGGTATTCTGCCGACCCGGAACGCTGCTCAGGTATTGGCTACTGGTGGCTTTTTTGTCGTGCTCGTCGTCGATGTCGCCGACTATCTGCTCGAGGACGTCTTCAATGGTGATGATGCCCGAGATGTCGTTGTGTTCGTCGACTACTGCCGCCATATGGATGCGCTTGCGGCGAAAATCTTCGAGCATGGTGTCGAGTTTTTTACTCTCCGGCACTATGCTCAAATCGCGCATAATGTTAGTAAAATCAAAGTCGTCCCAGTTTTGTTTGTTTAGATAGGGCAGTAGATCCTTCGCCAGCAATAGCCCGAGGACTTGGTTCTGGCTGTGGTCGATCACCGGGAAACGCGAGTGCGTCGATTTCACCACGATGTCGATGAATTCCGGCGGGCTCATGCGCGAGTCTATAGCTACCATTTGTGCGCTGGCGATCATGATGTCGCGCACGCGCATATTGGATACTCGTAAGGCGCCGGAGATGATTCTGTGTTCGTCGTCGTCGATGATGCCGCGGCGTTCGAGGTGGGGCAGTAGTGAGCTTAGGTCGGCTCGGCTCGCCGCAACCAGCGGCAGATATTTGCTGAGTAGGCGCCGCCAGAGCGGCGGCCTAGAGGGCTCGGGTTCGCTTTGTTCGTGGTTCATATGTTGAATGATAATGATGCTTGTGAGCTGTTTGGTCACAAAGCGTGATTATATGGTCTGTTAGCTGGATTGGAATTACCGAGCATTTACTAATGCAAGCGTTGCGCGGGCGCGTTCCTTGGTTATACTGCGCGCCAACAAAAAGTCCTTGCACCCGCTGTTAGGAAACCTCTGATTAACTCTACTGTGGCGGCGAATTGCTGCGTAATGCGCTGCTCGGAATGCTCACATATGTCTGAATATGCTGTGCTTCCTGTGCTGCTATTACTTGCACTTCATCCACCACAGCGAATTACTCAGGGCTTCCTTAGAGCTTGCATCCAAAGCCACTGCCAAGATGACGCAACTACCCCAAGGCTATAACCTCTTTCGACTGCCCTGCTTTTAGCAGTGCACGTATCTCTTTTCCCTATCCCTATGCAGCTCGGAGCTAGATAGCAAAATCTAGTCGCCGAGTATCTTCAGCAGCGCATAACCCTTAGATTCCAATGAGCTGCCTTCGTCGAATTCACCTCAGCGGTTGCGCGCTAGCAGCAACCGAAGCCAATCATGCAACAAGATAGATTATTAATTTTTGACACCACTCTCCGCGATGGCGAGCAGAGTCCAGGCGCCTCTATGCGCTTATCCGAAAAAGTCCGTATAGCCAAGCAGCTCGAAATGCTGCGCGTAGATATCATCGAGGCTGGCTTTGCCATCGCTTCGGATGGTGATTTTGCCGCTATCGAAGCCATCGCCCGAGTAATCAAGGAGTCGACGGTATGCTCGCTAGCGCGTGCGCAAGACGCCGATATCGACCGCGCCGCTGAGGCCATCAAGCTGGCGCCGCGGCAACGTATCCATACCTTCATCGCGACTTCGCCGATACACATGCGCTACAAGCTCCAGCTCAGCGAGCAGGAGGTGTTGCAGCAAGCCGAGCGAGCAGTGAAAAGGGCGCGCAATCTCTGCGAAGACGTCGAATTCTCTTGCGAGGACGCTGGTCGTTCCAAAGTAGATTTTTTGTGCCGGATCATCGAAGCCGCCATCAAAGCTGGTGCTAGCACTATTAATATCCCCGACACCGTCGGCTACACCCTGCCCGAGGAATTCGGTGGACTCATTAGCAGTTTGCTGGAGCGCGTACCCAATTCCGACAAAGCTATATTCTCCGTGCATTGTCATAACGACCTTGGCTTGGCAGTGGCGAACTCCTTGGCAGGTATCGCCGCTGGCGCGCGCCAAGTAGAAGGCACTATTAACGGCTTGGGCGAACGCGCCGGCAACGCGGCGCTGGAAGAAGTAATCATGGCGGTGAAAACGCGCGAGCGCGCTATCAACGTCTTCACTGATATTGACACCAAGCAGATCATACCGGTCTCTAACCTGGTCTCCCAGATCACGGCTTTTCCAGTGCAACCGAACAAAGCCATAGTCGGCGCCAACGCCTTTGCCCACGAGGCTGGCATCCATCAAGACGGCATACTCAAGCACCGCGAGACTTACGAAATCATGCGCGCCGAAGACGTCGGCTGGACTACCAACAAGCTCGTGCTCGGCAAGCACTCAGGACGCCACGCGCTCAAGCAGCGGTTGCAAGAATTGGGCTACGACGTTTCCGATAATGAGCAGATGCGCGAATATTTCCGCAAGTTCAAATTGTTAGCCGATAGAAAACACGATATCTACAGCGCCGATTTGCACTCTTTAGTGCAAAATAATTCCTCTGACGAGGACGTTATCTACGAGCTCGAGGATTTGCAGCTGAAATCCTGCTTGGGTAAAGAAAACAAAGTCTGCATCAAAATCAAATGTCGGGGTAACAGCCAAGAATCGGTCGCTTGCGGCAACGGACCCGTAGACGCCGCCTTCACGGCATTGGAGAATATCGTCCACAGCGGCGCGGTCTTGCAGTTATACAGCGTCAACGCCATCACCGCTGGCATCGACGCCCAAGGCGAGGTTGGCGTGCGCTTGGAACGCGACAACGAGATCGTCAATGGCGCTGGCGCCGACACCGACATCATAGTCGCCTCGGTACTCGCTTACATTGACGCGCTCAACACCCTGGAACGCGGCGACATCCACAAAACCCACCCGCAGCTATCGCAGGTTTAGGCTTGTATTGCTTGAGACTTTACTAAGCACTTAGCTGCATACCACTTAGCTATATACAAAGGGCATTTCAGTAGCTTCGTGTATCTGAGACCTTTGCAAAAAGGAATTTTTTTGCCCCCAGCGTTGTTCGCAAATGCTCATTTACTATTGAATAAACTCCGCTTTGCTGCCTAGCTGGGAACAAAAATATCCGTTTTTTGCACGCGGTCTCAAGTTATGCAAAACTCTCTATCTATTGTTAATGCTCTCCATTATTCACTATCAACTAAACCCCGAACCGCCTCCCGCAACTCTGGCAGCAATTCATCTTCAAACCAAGGATTTTTTCTTAGCCAGAACTGATTGCGGGGGCTAGGGTGCGGTAAGGGGAAGTAGTCGGGGGCGTAGGCGCGCCAATTGCGCACGGTTTCTGTCAAATTCTGTTGGGGCTGCAAGTGGTATTTTTGCGCGTAGCTACCGATGATCAACTTGAGCTTTATATTGGGCAATAGCCGGAATAAGCCTTCGTGCCACAAGCGGCTGCACTCCGGGCGCGGCGGCAAATCTCCAGAAGCGCCGCTGCCTGGGTAGCAAAAGCCCATAG
Organism: Gammaproteobacteria bacterium; assembly: GCA_965229495.1. Lineage (GTDB taxonomy): Bacteria > Pseudomonadota > Gammaproteobacteria > CBDBNL01. Next base: position 730,065 of record OZ245880.1, on the reverse strand, counting down.
GAATTATCGCCACTAGCTGCTGATCGTAGAACTGCTCGGGTGTTAAGTCCAGCCACGAACGCAAGCGTTTGCCGCTGGCGTCGTCCCAGGGAATGCCACTCGCGTGCACTCGGCGCCCCGGGGCTTGGCCTGCAACTAAAATGCGCGCGCTACTAGCGGCGCGCAGCACTGGCCGTGGCGCGTGTGGCAGATGCTCGGCGCAATGCTGGCAAGCGCGCACCTCAGCCAATAACGCATCTAATTGCACCTGACTAGACGCCACCCGCAGCAAAACGCCATCTCCAGCTATTCTTTTAACACTCATTGCCAACCTGTGAAAACTACTATCAATTACCAGTGTTAATTCTATAATCGCATTACCCAACAACTAACGATAAAAAATGCTTACCTGGATGGCTTGGACCTGGCAAACAGCCGCGTTCTTTATTTTTGTCGCCCTGTGCATCGCCAGCATGGGCTTATTGGAATACGCTCGCCCTGGCGGTGCAGCGCGGCGCGGCGTGCTCAGCCTCGACACCACGCGCGGCGACCGCCTGTTTATCAGCCTAATCGGTAGCGCCTTCATCTGCCTGGCGTACCTGGCATTAGTCGGGCCGCCGCTCTGGGGCGCCGTCGCCATCGCCGCCGCCTACGCCTTTGTCGTCTTTCGCTACGTCTAAAACTGGTTTTTAGTTGTCGTCTTCCGTACGGTTATGAACTATCAGGCATTCTGCCATAGCAGCGAGCTTGGGTAATTTTAACAAAGCTCAAGTAGCAGATGGTAGAGGAGGGCGGTAGGCATGATGGGTAGCAGTACCTTGAGGTTAAGATTAAAATTGTGCTTGTAGTAGCAACGGTTCTTGCCGTTAATAGTGTAAGGAAATGCATAAATTATTGAGGCGAAGCCGGGTTCTGCTGTTGTTTTTGAGCTTGATGTCGACGCTGCACGCCGCCGAGGCGCGGGCGTCGGGTTGGGACGGGAAGGTGATCTTTATGCGCCACGCCCTCGCGCCTGGCACTGGTGATCCGAGCAATTTTCGGCTTGACGATTGCTCTACTCAGCGCAACCTAAACGAAGTTGGTCGCGAGCAAGCCCGAGCTATTGGGAGCGAACTGCAAGCGGCTGGAGTCTTACCAGTTGCTATCTACTCCAGTCAGTGGTGCCGCTGTTGGCAGACCGCAGAGCTGCTCGGATTGGGGGCTTACAGCACACACCTTGGGCTCAACTCTTTCTTCCAAGGCATCGTCGACCGTAAACAAACACTAGAGCTGCTAGAGGAATTGATGTCTGGTCTCGACACCAGCGCCGGTCCCTACATTTTCGTAACCCATCAAGTGGTGATATCAGCGGTTACTGGCCTGTATACAGCTAGTGGCGCGATGGTGGTTTACGATTTGGTTAGTGGCTCGGTGTCGGCTTACAGCGACGGTGGCAGTTAGGGGCAAGCACACGCCACGGCTATAGGCCATGATTTCTGCAGTTGCTGGTCAACGATCATGATCGTTGATTCACCCACTTCAAACCAATCGTCTTTGGTCTGAGTTAGCGCTTCTGAGGCGATGATTGTGCCTTTCCCCGTCATCTTTTGAGTGCAGTAGAGAGTAGGCGGCTGACCAGCAGAGGCGTAGCGTATTGCTATCAGGCGCTCTTTGGTGGTGCAAACTGCAGTGAACTTGAAGGGCTGTTGCACTGACTTGGCGCGCGCGGTTTGCATTACCAAGTTAATAGTAGATTGAATGGCCGCTACTGGGTCGTTCTCAAGACCATGAGCTATCATCAATAAAAACAAAAGCTCTGAATCAGTCGTCGCTTGGCGCATAGCGTACAACTCATCGGGCAAGGCGTTTTCGAGTGCGCGCCGTAGTTTGGGAAACTCGCCGACCTGGCCGTTATGGGCAAAAGCCCACTTGCCGTGAGTGAAAGGATGGCAGTTAGTGTGGATTATGGCGCCGTCGGTGGCAGCGCGAACGTGCGCTAAGATGGCAGTAGATTTGATGTGCCTGGCGATGCTGAGCAAATTTTGATCAGACCAGGCTGGTTGCGTGTGCTTGAAAAGACCAGGCTCGTCAAACTCGCCGTACCAAGCAACGCCAAAGCCGTCGCCATTGACCGAAAGCTTGGCCTCTTGAGCCTCCAGGCTTTGCTCGATTAGCGAGTGCTCTGGGTCGATGACCAGAGCTTGCACCGAGATCGCCTCTCCCAGATAAGCGGCGAGCCGACACATTAGCGCGATACTAGCTTCTGGTGCATTTCCATGATGGCTTTGCTGGCGGTTTTTTCGCAGCAGCTCGGGATAAGCGCGTGGACGAAGGCCGCTAGCGATGCTTTGAATAAGCGCCAAGCGAAGCGCAAGGCAAAAACTTGGTGCTCAAAATAGCTCTCGTTTACGGTGCGCGGGTGCTCCAAGAATAGTCTATCGACGGTGGCTTTCATGTTGTTCTCCAAGGTTGAATTACTTGGAGGGAAGTTACACCATGTAGTGGGGCATTTCGTCTCAATTTGCTATAAGATTATGGGGTAGATGTAAAATTTTGTCACAAGTAAATTAAATATGATCGACCAAATTGACCGAGAGATTTTGCGCATCATTCAAGACGACGCCGCAATTTCTACTGAGCAGCTCGCCGAGCGCGTGCATCTTTCTAAAAATGCCTGTTGGCGGCGTGTGCGCAATTTGCAGCAGAGTGGCGTCATTGCCAAGCGCGTTGCATTGCTCGATGCTCAGGTTATTGGTTTGGGGTTGAGCGTGTTCGTCGCCGTCAAGGTCAAGGAGCATTCGCCCGAATGGCTCGATAGGTTTCAAGCGGCGGTAGCGTCGCTACCTCAGATCACCGGTGCCTTCCGCACCAGCGGCGACGTCGACTACATGCTGCACGTGCAGGTGGCGGATGTCGCAGGCTACGATGCACTGTATAAGAGCTTGATCCGTCTGGCGCCTGGTATGGATTTGTCTGCCACTTTTGTGATGGAAGAGATCAAGAATAGTACTGCGTTGCCCGTTTAAGACGGCAAGCTTATATCATTGCAAGCACGCGAGCTAAAGGGGAATAGGGTGGTAGCGCGCAAGGTTCACGCCAGAGTATCAGCACTCATGGCAAAGCTCACGAGCCATTATGATCGCGGTGCGAAATTGCAGCGTGAGGTATACGGGTTTGAATGCCAGAGCTTAGCGCGGTTTCATTCAAACAAATCCGCATGGCTGCCAGTGCGGCGCAGCACCAGCAAATCGCTGTCTACCAACTCGTAGATCAAGAGCCAGTCTGGTTCAATGTGACATTCCCAAAACTGGTCGTAGTTGCCCGTTAATTTATGCGGGCGGGCGCTGCGCGGTAAGTCCTGGTCGGTGGCGAGTAGATGGATGATGTGCTCCAGCTTAGCAGACGCGTAGCCCCGTTTTACTATCCGCTTGTAGTCTCTCTTGAAGGCATTGGTGGTTTTTAGCGCGCGCATTCATCCTCGCTAGCGTTCAAATCCGCCATCAGCGCTTCAACCGAGTGGAAAGCTGGCTGTTCGCTGACATCTTCGTTCAATGCCTTTATGGTCTCAGAATTGGGGACTTTGAGCGGGAAGGGAATGCCTCGGTGCTGGACTATCTGGGTGTAAAACATGGTGATCGCCTGTGAGGGCTTGATGCCTAGCTGCGCCAAGGTGGATTCTGCTTGGAGCTTTAAACCCGCGTCAATGCGCGAGCTAATGCGTGCTTCTTGTAACATGGTTGGAGGGTAGGTAATTGTGTCTATTAGTGCCTATTGTACGCCGAATGGCGTACTTGACGCAAATCTAACGCAAATCTAATGCAAACCTAACTTGGGCACAGCGGTGCTAACTTCCACCTCAAGCTATAATCCTGTTTTTACTCGACAGATCGACAATTGATGCACGCCCAATTCACCAATATCGCGGTAATCGGCGCTTCGGGCGCGATTGGTGGCGCTTGCGCGCGGCGGCTGGCGGAGTGTTATCCGGCTGCGCGTGTGCACGCCTTTGCCCGTGATGCCGAGTTAAGTATTGACTACGAAGATGAAGCCTCGATAGCTGCGGCTGCCGAGCTTGCTGCTCAGGCTGGGTCACTGGATCTAGTGCTGGTAGCCACTGGCATGTTGCATTCAGGCAATGCGCTGCCCGAGAAATCCCTGCGCGATTTATCGGCCGATAAGTTCGCGCGCATTTTCGCTGCCAACACCATCACGCCCGCGCTGATCGCCAAGCATTTTCTGCCTCGGCTCAACCGTGAGCGCCCAGCGGTTTTTGCGGCGATCTCGGCTCGTGTAGGCAGCATTTCCGACAATAAGCTCGGCGGCTGGTACGCCTACCGCGCCTCTAAAGCGGCGCTGAATATGATCATCAAGAACGCCGCCATAGAAATGAGCCGACGCAACAAAAAGGCAATCGTCGTCGGCCTGCACCCAGGCACGGTCGATAGCCCGCTATCAAAGCCCTTCCAAGCCAACGTCGCCGCAGGCAAACTATTCACCCCCGAATACTCGGCGCAGAAATTGATACAAGTGCTGGAGAGCTTAACCCCAGCGCATAGCGGTCGGTGCCTGGCTTGGGATGGCGAGGTCATAGCTCCATGACAGAACACAACAGCAGCGAGGTCATCGCGATGGCGTGGTCGGACAAGGTCGCCTTTGAAGACATTACCGCGCTCACTGGACTATCAGAAGCCGAGACCATCCGCGTCATGCGCCAGAACTTAAAACCCAACAGCTTTCGCCTTTGGCGCCAGCGCGTAACCGGACGGGCGGCGAAACATAAACGGCGTAGCCGAGGCTAGCGATGCACATCGTCTGGTTCAAAAGAGACCTCCGCCTCGCTGATAATGAAGCGCTGGCGCAAGCTGCCAAGCTCGGTCCAGTGTTGCCGCTGTACATTCTCGAACCCGGGCTTTGGCGTCAGGACGATATGAGTCATCGGCACTACGAGTTTTTGCAGCAATGCTTGGCAGAGCTCGACGCGTCGCTGCGCGCCGTTGGTCAGCAGCTCGTTATCAAGGTCGGCGACGCAGTGGAAGTATTGCAACACTTAAGTCAACGCCAGGCAATCGAAGCGCTGTGGTCGCACCAGGAAACCTGGAACGGCTGGACTTACGCGCGCGATAAGGCAGTGCGGCGCTGGTGCCGAGCGCACAACATCCCTTGGCGCGAGCAGGTGCAGAATGGCGTTATTCGCGGCCTGCAAGACCGCGACGGCTGGTCGGCGAAGTGGTACGGGCGCATGAAGCGCCAGCTCGTGCCGGCACCAGCGCGATTAATAACAATTGACGAGCAATCCGAGCGGCTACCCAGCGCCAGCGAACTCGGCTTGCGCGCCGATAGCTTCAGCGAGTTGCAAAGCGGTGGTCGCGCCGCTGGCCTGGAGGAGTTGCGCAGTTTTCTCCAAGAACGCGGCGAAGGTTACACCAAAGAGATGTCGTCGCCGGTAACAGCTTTCAGCAGTTGCTCGCGGCTATCGACGCACCTGGCTTTCGGCACGCTATCGCTGCGCGAAGTATCTCAAGCCTGCGAGGCGCGCAGCCAAGAACTCCGCGCCATGCCGCGCGGCAGCAAGGGCGCTTGGCCGAGCGCGATGCGTTCCTTTTCGGGTCGATTGCGCTGGCATTGCCACTTCATGCAAAAGCTCGAAGACGAACCGCGAATCGAATTTGCCAATATGCACGCGGCTTACGACGGTCTACGCGGCGAAGACAACACCAGCCATCTTGAAGCCTGGCAAGCGGGCATGACCGGCTATCCGATGGTCGATGCTTGTATGCGCGCGCTGCGCGCCACCGGCTGGATCAACTTCAGAATGCGCGCCATGCTCATGAGCTTCGCCAGCTATCATCTTTGGCTGCATTGGCGTCAACCTGCGCTGCATCTGGCGCGGATGTTCACCGATTACGAACCCGGCATCCACTACAGCCAAGTGCAAATGCAATCGGGCACCACTGGCATCAACGCCGTGCGCATCTATAACCCAATCAAGCAGGGTCTCGACCATGACCCCGAGGGCGTGTTCATTCGCCGCTGGATTCCTGAACTACGCGATATGCCATTGGATTATTTGCACACGCCTTGGGAAGCTCAGGCGCAGATGAATGCTTATCCGCTACCGATAGTCGAGGAGAAGACCGCGCGCAAAGCTGCCGCCGACAAAATCTACGGCCTGCGCAGGCATAACCCGGAGCACATAGTTGAGGCACGCCAAATCGTTAGCAAGCACGGCAGCCGCAAAGGCTCGGCACGCACGGCTAGCCGGAGTAAGCCCAAAGATAGTGCGTCGTAGTAGATTGATGCTATCTAATGCGTCTGCATCCTTTGCTACACCACGCGAGCTTTGTATGAGACGGGCAGGTATTTCTCGGTACTCATAAACTGAGAGTTTTGCATAACTTGAGACCGCTTGCAAAAAACGGAGATTTTTGTTCTTAAGCTCAGCAGCAAAGCGCAGTTTATTCAATAGTAAATGAGCATTTGCGAACAACGCTGGGGCAAAAAGATGCCTTTTTGCAACGGTCTCAAACTAGACATTTTTACCCTGTGTCAATTCCTTCAACTCGTACAACAGATCCAGAGCTTGTCGGGGGCTGAGGGCGTCGATGTCGATGGTGTTTAGCTTTTGCTCGAGGGCGTTGAGGCTTGGTGGTGCTGGGGCTGGTGCTTCTGTCTTTACCGCGGGATTGTCGGCTATTGGCACGTGCGCGCTCTGCTGTAAGAGTTCCAGGGCTTGCTGGGCGCGGCTTACTACGGTCTCGGGTACTCCGGCGAGCCGCGCGACTTGTAAGCCGTAACTCTTATTAGCGGCGCCAGCGGCGATTTGATGCAGGAAGACTATGCCGTCGGCGCGCTCGGCGGCGCGCACGTGGATGTTGGCTATGTTGGCGTGCTGGTCGGCGAGCTCGGTGAGCTCAAAATAATGCGTGGCAAAGAGTACGCAGCTATGCACGCGCTGCGCGAGGTGCTCGGCGACTGCGGTCGCTAAGGCGAGGCCGTCGTAGGTGCTGGTGCCGCGACCTATCTCGTCGAGTAAGACCAGCGAGCGTTCGCTGGCATTTTGCAGTATTTCGGCGGTTTCGCGCATTTCGACCATGAAGGTCGAATTGCCCTGGGCGAGTTCGTCGCCGGCGCCGATGCGCGTGAAGATGCGGTCGGTGCAGCCGATGCGCGCGCTCTCCGCAGGGACGTAACTGCCAATATGCGCGAGCAGCGTTATCAGTGCGCATTGGCGCATGTAGGTCGATTTGCCGCCCATATTAGGGCCAGTTATCAGCAACATACGCGTCTCTGCGTTTAGCTCCAGGTCGTTGGCGATAAAGCTGCCGACGTTGTGCTCGACCACTGGATGGCGACCGCCGCGAATGCTATAGGCGCTATCGGCGAGTAGCTCTGGCCTCTGCCAATGCAGGCTACTGGCGCATTCGGCAAGGGCGGTTACGACGTCGATATCGGCGAGCGCGCTGATGCTCGCTTGTAGCTGGGTTAGCTGCTGCTGCACGAGTTCGAATAGCTGCTCGTAGAGTTGTTTTTCCCGCGCCAGTGCCAACGCCTGCGCGCTCAATACTTTGCTCTCGAATTGGCGGAGCTCGGCGTTGGTGTACCTTTCGGCGTTTTTGAGCGTTTGGCTGCGGATGTAGTTCTCTGGCGCCAGGTGGCTTTGGCCACGGCTGAGCTCGATGTAATAACCATGGATGCGGTTGTAGCCGACTTTCAATGTGCTCAGGCCGCTGCGTTGCTGCTCGCGCGCCTCGAATTGCGCTAGCGCGCTCGCCGAATCGCGGCTGATGCTTTGTAATTCGTCGAGCTGGCTGTCGTAGCCAGCTTTGATGACGCCGCCGTCGCGGATGGTGGCGGGGAGTTCGTCTTTGAGTGCGCGTTGCAATTCTTCGGCGAGCTCGGGGAAGGTGTGGACGTTGTGGTCGTGGCGTTGCCACCAAGGGTTCGCTGCGAGCGTGGCGAGGCTTTGCTTGACGGCAGGTAGAGCGTCAAGGGCTTGGCTCAACCTTTGGAAGTCGCGGGGGTGGGCGGTACGCAGGGCGATGCGCGCGCAAACGCGTTCCATGTCGCCGAGTTGTTTGAGTTCATTGTGCAGCAGCGGTTGGGCGTCGCGTTCGACGCAAGCGCCGACAGCGCTCAGCCGTTGCTCGATCAAGGCGATGTTGTTGAGCGGGTGTAGCAGCCAATATTCCAGGCGGCGTGCGCCCATGGGCGTGGCTGTGCGGTTGAGCAGGGCGTAGAGCGTGTGCTGGCGTCCGCCTTGGTTGTTGCGGATGATTTCGAGGTGGGCGCGGGTGTTGGCGTCGAGCGCGAGTAAGCCAGCTTCGGATACCAGGCTGAGCTTGTTGATGTGGGCGACGGTGCCGCGTTGGGTCTCGTAGACGTAGCCCCAAAGTAATTGCGCCGCCTCTACTGCTAGCGGGGCTTGGTCGGCGATGGTGTTGAGGTCGCAAGCGTCCAAGTCCTGGCTTAGGCGTTCTGCGCTGACGCTGCTAGCTGCGTCGGGCAGCGCGCGCAGGCTGTTGGTGTCGAGGTTGAACTCTGGCAGCGGGTTTTCGGATAGATGCAGCATCTCGGCGATGTTCAAACGCGCCAGCACTTGGCGCGCGCCGCCAGCGTCGGGACACTGCTGCACGCTGAAATCGCCGCTGATCAGGTTCAACCAGGCGAGACCGTAGGCGCCGTGGTCGTTAGTTACGCACGCCGCTAGCAGGTTGTCGCTATCGCTATGCAGCAGGGCTTCTTCGCTCACGGTGCCTGGGGTTACGATGCGCGTTACTCGGCGCTGCATCGGTCCTTTGCCACTGGTGGGGCTGCCGACTTGCTCGCATATCACTACCGCTTCGCCGAGCTTGATGAGTTTGGCGAGATAGCTATCGGCAGCATGATAGGGCACTCCAGCCATGGGAATGGGTTCGCCGCCAGATTTGCCACGGTGCGTGAGTGTGATCTCCAGTAGTTGCGCGGCGCGCTGGGCGTCGTCAAAAAACAGCTCGTAAAAATCGCCCATGCGATAGAACAAGAGCTTATCGGGATATTGCTGCTTTACGCGCAAGTATTGCTGCATCATCGGCGTGTGCTCGCTTATCAGTTGCGCTTTCAAGATGGGAGCTTGGCTCATGGTGTAGTAGAATTCGAGGAGTTTTGCCAAATATCGAGGTTGCCTTATCTGTGGCTCTAGCGCTGACTTATTTTCGTATCGCCGCGATACCGCTAATCATAGCTTTCTATTACCTCGATTTGCGGTGGGGCGATTTTAGCTGGGCGGCGATTGTGTTCGCCGTCGCCGCTGCCACTGACTGGCTCGATGGTTTTGTCGCGCGGCGGAATAAGGAGGTTACTAAGCTTGGTGCTTTTCTGGATCCAGTAGCAGACAAAATCATGGTTTGCGCCGTTTTGGTGGTGCTGGTGGAGGTCTACCATAATTTTTGGGTTACTACTGCGGCGATAGTGATCGTAACTCGCGAGCTGGTAATCTCAGCGTTGCGCGAATGGATGGCGAGCAATCAGCTCAGCGTCGCCGTGTCCTGGCTGGGCAAAATCAAGACGACCTTGCAGTTGGTGGCGCTACTGATGTTGCTCAACTTTGACAACCAATCGAGCTACGCTTTTTACGGTCAGATAGTGCTCTGGCTGGCAGCAGCACTTACGGTAGTCTCCATGTGCCAGTACGCTTATCAGTCTTTGATTGTCTTGCGTAACACCAACAACCAGTAAAGCGCGTAGGCGCTGAAGCTAACCATCAGGCCCGACCAGAGCACATCGGAGAGGAAATGTCGCCCTTGGTAGACGCGAAAGCCGCCGAATACTAGACCCAGCAACCAACCGCCAGCCAGCAGCAGCCAGAAGCGCTGACGACTGCTAGCGAAGACGAAAGCGAGGGCGACAAAGTAGAAGCCCATTGACGCGTGCCCTGAGACGAAGGAGCAATTGGTGGCGCACTGGTCGGTGAAATGCCAAGGCGCTGTGAAGAGCTTATCGCCGCCGAATTCGGCAATAGCGTCGGGGCGCGCGCGTCCTGATAGCTCTTTCAATACCCAATTCACTAGCACCCCTGGGCCTAGCAATAGCGTACTCAGCAAAAAGGTCGCGTTGCGCCACGAGCACTGAGCTTGCCAAGCGCGCCAAGCTGCATAGGCGATTATCAGCAGCGCCGCGCTGAAGGCCAGGTAAACCGCGTCGTAAGCGATCTCTGCCATGAGCTCGTGGCGACCGACGAAGCCATCGCGGAAGAACCAGCCCGACGCCCACAAGTCGAGCTCGGGGTAGCTACCAAATAGCACCAGCAAAGCCAGGGCAAAACCGGCCAACAGCGCCAGCGACCAGCACAGGTCTTGGCTGTGTGGGTGTGCTAGTTGGGGTAGTTGCATTATTGAAGTAGCTGTACAGCAAAGCCAGCATCGCAACTTCGCTTCTGAATATAATTTTCTGTCAATATCATTAGCGCCACGCGCCGCCACCGTGTTTGATCTCAGAGCTTTGGACCTTAGCGGCTACACAAATAACCCACCGACCACGCATTGACCCCATGAACGAAACTAACCACATAATCACCCTGATGCTCGAAGCGACTCTGCCAGTGCAGATCGTCATGGTTTTGTTGGTGCTAGCATCGATTTTATCTTGGTTCTGGATCTTTCAGCGTTATTTCACCATATCGCGCTCAACGCGCGAGCTCAAAGCTTTCGAAAGCGAATTCTGGTCGGGCACCGACCTGCAGAATATCTACCATCGGTTGGAGGAAAACACTCGGCTGGTCGGAGTCAACAACGTCTTCTTCGACGGCTTCCGCGAGTTCATGCGTTTGCGCCAGAAGCGCGCCTCCTCGGATGCGACCATGGAAGGCGTACAGCGCACCATGCGCGTGGCTATCAACCGCGAAGAAGAATCCCTGCAAAAAGGTCTATCGGCGCTGGCTTCGGTAGGTTCGGTTAGCCCTTACGTTGGTTTATTCGGCACGGTCTGGGGCATAATGAATTCCTTTCTGTCGCTCGCGGCTTCCACCGAGGCTGCCACCATCACCACCGTCGCGCCTGGTATCGCCGAAGCTCTGATAGCCACTGCCATGGGCTTGGTCGCTGCCATACCCGCAGTTCTGGCTTACAACCACTTCGTCAGCAAATCCGAATTATTGCTCTCGCGTTACGAAGTCTTTGCCGAGGAATTCTCCAGCATTCTGCATCGCCAGTTGTACTCCTCTGCGGTCAATAGCTGATCATGAAGAAAACCAGCGGAGTCATGCGCGGTCGTAGCCGCCGCGTCAGCTACAGCTCGCAGATCAACGTAGTACCTTATATTGATGTCATGCTGGTGCTGCTGGTGGTGTTCATGATCACCGCGCCGCTGCTCACCGAAGGCTTTGCCGTCGACTTGCCCAAGGCCGACGCCGCGCCCATCAAAGTCGACCAATTGCAGCAGCGTCTCATCGTTAGCATCAGCGTGCGCGGCGAGTATTTTCTCTCCAGCGGCGACACTTCGGAGCAATTGGCGCTCAACCAGCTCAGCGAACAAGTCGGTCAGATCCTGGCGCGCGACCCCGAAGTCGAGATATTTATCAAGGCTGACCATCGCATTGACTACGGTAAGGTCATAACCGTGATGTCGGCTTTGAGCCAAGTCGGCGCCGACGACGTCGGATTGCTGACTGACGACGATCCCGATACCTAATATCGATTGATAAGGTGTACTCCCTAACTCGTGACGACCACGCCTCGGTGGTGCTCACGTTCCTGTTCCATGCTTTGGTCTTGCTCGGTCTGGGTATGCTCGGGGTTGGCAGCTCGGGGTCTTTCTCCGAATCCGAAAGCCCCGACGAACCCAGCTACGTACGCGCCAGCGTAGTAGCACTGGCGCGTCCCGAGCCGCAAGCGCCGCCGCCACCCGAGCCCGATCCCGAACCAGTAGAGACCGTAGAGCCCGAACCAGTGCTCGAAACAGCACCCAGCGCCCCAGCCCCGCCACCAGAGCTCGAACCCGAGCCCATAGTCAGCCAACAGCCCGAATCCCGCCCCCAGCCCCTGGAAGCCCTTGAGCAGCGACGCCGAGACCTATTGCCGCAGCAGGAATTGCAACAAGTGCAACAACGAGTCCAGCAAATCCTGCAACAAGCTCGCCCACCAACTCCACCAGACCTGCAACCCGACGACTTGCTCAGCGCCCAAATTGACACCTTGCTCGACCAAAGCAGCGCCCAGCAGCGCACGCTACGAGCGCCCTCTACCGAGGACGCGCTAACTGCCGATAATTCGCGCGATTTGGCGTTGGCTTATTTGGCGCGCAATAAAAAATTAGTCGAGCGTAATTTCAACGTCGGCGGGGTCGCGCAGAAGCAATTATTCGCGGGCTTGAACGTATTGATCAAAATTAAGCTCGACAGCGAGGGTAAACTCTTGGGAGCCAGCATAATACAGAGCAGCGGCAACGATTTATTCGACAAAAAGGCGCTGAACGCCGTGCGCCGAGTTGGTAAATTCATCGTCCCTTCCGATCCGGACCTCAACGCGCGCTATTTCCAAGAAATCGTCATGGATTATTCTTTGTGAGCTACTTCATTTCTGCCACACGCTTCCTCAAAGCTCTGCTCTTGCTCGGGCTCGCGTTCAACCTCCAGCTCGCCAGCGCCGACGATCACAACCTCAGCGCCCCCCCAAGCACCGAAGCATCACCCCCAAGCACCGAGCCACCACTAGCCCCCACCGACACCACCTCCGGCGAGCAACCACTGGTGATCGAGATCAACCGCGGCGTCGCCATCAAATCCAACATCGCCATCGTCCCCTTCCGCAACGAAAGCGGCGTGCTCCCCGAGCTTTTGAGCGACATCGTACGCGCCGACTTCCAGCTCAGCGGCCAATTCAACATCGTCAGCGAAGCCAGTATGCTCAGCCTGCCGAGCGCTCGCGACGACGTCGAATTCAGCGAATGGAAGCAAAGCGACACCGATTACCTGCTCATCGGCAACGTCAATCGCGGCGACAACAACCGCTTCACCATCGAATTCAGCCTGTTCGACATCCTGGGCGAACGCCGCGTCACCAGCAAGATTTACAGCTTCAACTCCGAAGCCTACCGCTCGATGGCGCACCTGATCGCCGACGAGGTCTACCAGGAGATCACCGGCTCCCGAGGCTCATTCTCGACCAAATTGGCCTTCGTCAAAATCCAACGGCAGGCGGGTAAAGAGCTCCACAGCCTGATAATCAGCGACGCCGACGGTCGCAATCAATTCACCATCTTGCGCTCGCCGCAGCCCATCGTCTCGCCCTCGTGGTCGGCGGACGGCAACAAGCTCGCCTACGTATCCTTTGAGAAAGGCCGCTCTAACATCTTCACCCAGGAAGTGCACACTGGCGAACGCCAACTGGTAACGGCGTTCCGCGGCGTCAACAGCGCCCCCACCTGGTCGCCGGACGATAAAAGCATGGCGATAGTTCTATCCAAGAACGACAACGTCGACATCTACATCATCGACCTGGCGACCAACAAAGCCCGCCGCATAACCACCCACCCAGGCATCGACACCGAGCCCACCTGGTCGCGCTCGGGCACCAAGATGGCGTTCACCTCCAACCGCTCGGGTCAAGTGCAAATCTACGAATACGACCTGGAGCAGAATACCATCCGCCAATTGACCAATTTCGGCAGCTACAACTCGCGCGCGCGCTACGGCCTCAACGACAACGCCCTGGTGATGATCTCGCGCGTCGACGATAACTACGTAACCGCCTACCTGGACTTAACAGACAACCAACACCATCTAATCTCGGATTCTAATCTGGACGACGAACCGACCGTATCGCCCGATGGCAACCGCGTCGCCTACGCCACCAAAGTCGGCAATTACTATCGCATCGCCGTATCTTCTATAGACTTCGGCGACCGCAACTATTTGAACCTTGGCGGCGGTGGCGACTTTCGCTCACCAGCCTGGGGACCTTTCTCTGGCACTAAGTGATTGCGTTGGCAGCGCCTGGGGAGCGCCGAGTTGCTTGGGAGCGCCGACTTGTACTCGGCGGGAAGGAAAGGGGGAATGGGGGCACCGAGTCCTGGGAGCGCCGAGTTGTACTCGGCGGGAAGGAAAGGGGGAATGGGAGCACCGAATTCTGGGAGCGCCGAGTTGTACTCGGCGGGGAGGAAAGGGGGAATGGGAGCACTGACCTTCCCAGAGCGCCGACTCGCACTGGAGCACCGACTTACACTCGGCACCAAAAAACCGCACTACACAGCCCCACCACCGTTGGAGCCAACCCCCTAAACTAGCTCCATGCACCTAAAGTCCATTAAATTAACCGGCTTCAAATCCTTCGTCGACGCCACCACCATCGAATTCACCGACAGCGTCAACGCCGTCGTCGGCCCCAACGGTTGCGGCAAATCCAACATCATCGACGCCGTGCGCTGGGTCCTCGGCGCGAGCTCGGCGCAAAGCCTCCGCACCAAGCACATGGCGAGCGTCATCTTCGCTGGCAGCTCCAGCCGCGCGCCCTATAGCCAGGCCAGCGTCGAGCTCATCTTCGACAATTCCTCGAAGCGCATCGGCGGCGAATACGCCGGCTTTGCCCAGCTCAGCATCAAGCGCAGCATCAATAGCGACGGCGTCTCGACTTACTCCATTAACGGCGGCGTTTGCCGCCGCCGCGACATTCAAGACCTGTTTTACGGCATCGGTATCGTCGGCTCCGGCAGCTACGCCATCATCGAGCAGGGCACCATCAACAGATTCACCGAAGCCCGCCCCGAAGAGCTCCGCGAAATTCTGGAGGAAGCCGCCGGCACCTCGCGCTACAAAGAGCGTCGGCGCGAGACCTTGCGTCGGCTCGAAAGCACCTCTGAGAACCTGGCGCGCGTCAGCGACAACCTGCAGCAGCTCGAAGAGCAGATCGACAGCCTAAGCGCGCAAAGCCAGCAAGCGCGGGCTTTTCGCGACCTGCAAGCGCGCAGCAGCAGGCTGGAAACCGAGATCACCTTCCTGCGCTCGGAGCAGCTCGACGAGCAAATAGCCCACGCAGGCGAGCAACTACAGCAGGCGCGCGCGCGCTTGCAGGATAACCGCCAACAGCTCGACCTCAGCAGCGCCGAGCTCAGCAGCGCCGAAGTCGAGCTCGACAGCCAGCAGCGCCAGTACAACCAAGTCAACCAGCAGAAACTTGAGCTCACGCGCGCGGTCGCCGAGCGTCGTTCGGAATTGAACTTGCAGCGCGCCCAGCTCGAAAGCTTTGAGGGCGACAGCCAGCGCCTGCAACAAGCGCGCGGCGACATCGAAAGCCTGCTCACCCAAGATCAGCTACAGATAGAGCAGCACTCGAGCAACATCAGCGCCTGGGAACCCGAGCACCAGCGCTCGCAGCAAGAGCTCGAGCAGGCATTGGCGCAGTTACGCAGTAGCGCCGCCGAGCTCGAAAACGCCCAAGACGCCTGGCAGAGCTGGCAGCAGCAGCACAACCAGCTCCAGAGCCAGGCGGAAATCGCGCGCAATCAGCTCGAAAGCCTGGAGACGCGCGCGCAGGAATTGCAGCAGCGGCGGGGCAAATTGCAAGCGGCGAGCGCGCCCGTGGACGACAGCGCCGAGCGCCAGCAGCAAGCACAGCTCGCCACCGAGCAGCAGCAATTACAGAAGCAATTGGCGCAACTCGAGCAGGACAACGCCACCAGCGAGCACGAACTACAAAAGCTGCAACAGCAAGTGCAGAGCACGCAGCAGGAGCTACAACAATCCGATAGCGCCGAGCGCGAACTCAACCAAGCCTTGGCAGCGGCGCGCGCGCTCATCCAACACCTGGAGCGCAAATCTCCGAAGCTCGCCGAATGGTTGCAAGCGCGAGCCATCGACCCTGAGCTCAGCATCGATAAAAGCCTGCGCATCGCCCCAGGCTGGGAACGCGCCCTGGAAACCGCGCTCGGAACATTCTTGCAGGCTCGCCTCAGCTCCAAGCTCGACAGCGCGCTGCAACAGCCGAACGCGCCGCCGACCCCAGTGGCGCTAGTCGACGCCAGCGCCACCGAACCGGCCCCAGCGGGCAGCCTTGCTAGCCAGGTGCTCGAAGGCAAATACCCGGCTTTCCTGGCGAGCATAGCAACCGCCGAGGACTCGAGCGCTGCGCTGGCTCGGCGCTCGCAGTTGGAGCACGGGCAAAGCGTCATCACGCGCTCCGGTCTGTGGTTGGGGCGCAATTGGGCGCTGCTAAGCCCGCAGCAAGACAACAGCCTCATAGAGCAAAGGCGCAAATACAGCGAAGTCGCCGAGCGCTTGCAGCAAAGCCAGCAGCGCCAAGCTCAGCTTCAGCAGCAATTACGGGAAGTCCAACAACAGCGCGAGCAATGCCTGGCGCATAACAAAAGCTATCAGCAGCAGCGCCAGGAACTGCAACTCACGCTCGAGCGCAGCCGCCACCAGGGGCAACGCTTGCAAGACCAGCTCGACAGCCAACAGCGCCAGCGCCAGCTCTACGCCCAAGAGCTCGACAGCCTGGAGCAGCAACTACAAGAGCTGAGCGAGCAGCAAAGCCAGCAGCGTCGGCTTTGGAGCCAGAGCCTGGAGCAATTGGAGCAGTCGAAGCTCGACGACGACCACCAGCAGCAGTTGCAGAGCAGCCGCGAGCAACACCAGCGCGCCCAGGAGCGCGAACGCGCGCTGCAGCAGCAAAGCAACCAGCACAGCTTGCGCTTACGCGAGGCGCAAGTGCAAATAAATTCTTTGCGTAATAACGTCGAGCGCGCGCAGCAGCAGCTCGCCAACAACGCCGCGCAGAGACAGCAATTGCTCGACAAAATCGGCGCCCTGCAATCGCAAATCCCCGAGCTCGAGCAGAGCTTCCAGCAATCCTTGCAAGAGCAACTAACTTTGGAGGAGGGCAGTAACGCCCTAAGCAGCGAACTCGGCGCGCGCCGCGACGCCGTCGCGCAACTCGGCAAAAAATGCAACAGCCTGCGCGTGCAAGAGCAAAAAATAATCGCTGCCATCGCCAGCCACGAGCAACAGCTACAAAGCCTGAGCGGGCAACAGCAGGAACTCGCCGAGCAACATCCGGACCTTGACCGCGCCGGCATCGCCGCCAGCATCGACCGCAGCACCAGCAGCAAAGCGCGCCAGCGCATACTGCAGAGCTTGCGCGAGCAGATCGAAGCCATGGGCGCCGTCAACCTGCTCGCCGAAGTTCAGCACGGCGAAGCCGTCGCCAAACACAGCGAGACCGCTCGCCAGGTCGAAGAACTACGCACCGCCCAGCAAAGCCTGGAAACCGCCATCGACAAAATCGACAGCGAAAGCCGCGCCGCGCTCAAGCAAACGCTCGACACCGTCAACGTCAACCTCAAGCGCGAATTCGCGCGGGTATTCTCTGGCGGCCAAGCGCAGCTCAGCGCCGAGCCTGGCGACCTGCTCGAATCCGGCCTCGTGCTATTTGCTCAACCGGCGGGCAAGAAAATCACCCAAATATCAGCTCTATCGGGCGGTGAAAAAGCCCTCACCGCTCTCGCCTTAGTGTTCGCCATATTCGAGCTTAACCCGGCGCCCTTCTGCCTGCTTGATGAAGTCGACGCCCCGCTTGATGAAAACAACACCAACCGCTTTGCTCGGCTTATCCAGGAATTCTCCCGCCGCAGTCAATTCATCATCGTAACCCACAACCGCATCTCCATGGAAATCGCCGACAAACTCATCGGCATCACCATGAACGAACCCGGAGTCTCGCGCAGCGTCTCCGTCAACCTCGCCGATTTAAGCCCTGGGACCGCGGGCGTCTCGCCCGCCGTGTAATAGTGAGCCCGCAGGGCCCGGCATACTACTTCTTCTTACTATCCAAGCCCAGGCGCATATCGAATTCGTCCTGCGAGCACGAGCGGCGGAAGGAGCGTCTTTTGAAGAGGCGCAGCATGTACTTATGCACGTGCTTGCCGCTTTTCTCGGGTAGTTTTACTCCGAGCGGGAGCAGGCGCCAGAGTATCGGGCAGAGCATACAATCGAGGAAGCTGAATTCGTCGCTGAGGAAATATTCTTTCTCGGAGAATAGCGAAGCCCAAGAGGTCATGTGGTCTTTTACGGTCTCGGCTTTGCGCTCGCGGCGCGCTGGGTCTTGCTCGTACCAGGCGTCGTCGAATTTGCTCAGGAGGTCGGTTTCCAGTCGGTACATGGTCAAGCGCATCTTGGCCCGCGCTACTGGCGTTACTGGCAGCAGCGAGGGATGCGGGTAACGCTCTTCGAGAAATTGCATGATCACTGGTGGGTGAAACAAGCCGACTTCGCGCGTTATCAAGGTTGGCAGCGAGGCGTAAGGGTTTACCTCTATGACTTCGCGCACTTGCTTATTGGCGGGAACGTGGATTATTTGCGTCTCGATCTCCTTCTCGGCGATGACCATGCGCACCATGTGGCTGTAGTGGTCGTTGGGGTCCGAGTACAGGCGGGCGTTGGCGTGGGTGGCGCCTTCGTGCGCGTGGGCGTCGTCGAGATCGCTTAAAAATTCTTCGCTCATAGTGTGTGTCTTAGTGTGTTGAGGTTGGGCTGTCCTGGGTTAACGCGGAGCAGCTTAATGGTTTAGAGATATTCGCGGGTGTCGACAAAATTGCCGGCAATCGCCGCTGCCGCTGCCATTGCTGGGCTAACGAGATGGGTGCGGCCGAGGTAGCCTTGGCGACCCTCGAAATTGCGATTAGAAGTCGAAGCGCAGCGCTCGCCGGCGCCGAGCTGGTCGGGGTTCATACCCAAGCACATCGAGCAACCCGGGTTGCGCCACTCGAAGCCAGCCTCGGTGAAGACCCTATCCAGCCCTTCTTGCTCGGCTTGCGCTTTCACCGGGCTGGAGCCTGGAACTACCAGCGCTTGCTTGATATTGGCGGCGATCTTCTTGCCCTTGATGATGTCGGCGGCGATGCGCAGGTCGTTGATGCGGGCGTTGGTGCAGGAGCCGATGAAGACTTTGTCGAGCTTGATATCGGCGATAGCCGCCCCGGGCTTTAAGTCCATATAGTCTAGCGCCTTTTGCCAATCGCGCGCTTGGCTGGCGTCGCGCGCTTGGTCTATCTTGGGGATGTTGGCGTCGACGCCGACTACCATCTCCGGCGAAGTGCCCCAGCTCACTTGCGGTGCCAGATCGCTAACGTCGACTTCGACCTCGCGGTCAAAGCGACTATCAGGATCGGACACTAGCTGGCGCCAGTGCGCGCAAGCGCGCTCGAATTGCTCGCCGCTGGGCGCGAAAGGCCGACCGCGCACGTAGTCTATGGTAGTCGAGTCTACTCCCATATAACCCAGGCGCGCGCCGGCTTCCACCGACATATTGCAGATGGTCATGCGTTCTTCCATGCTTAGACTGTTGATAGTCTCGCCGCTGTATTCGAGCGCGTGGCTGGTGGCGCCGGCGGTGCCGATCTGCGCGATTAGCGCCAGGATCATGTCTTTGCTATGTACCCCTGCGGGCAAGCTACCACGGAAAGTAGCGCGCATAGTTTTCGGCTTCTTCAGCCATAAGCACTGCGTGCTCATTACGTGCTCAACCTCAGAGGTGCCGATGCCGAAGGCCAGGCAGCCGAAGGCGCCGTTGGTGGCAGTGTGCGAGTCGCCGCAAACGATGGTCATCCCCGGGAGCGTAGCGCCGGATTCGGGGCCGACCATGTGCACTATGCCTTGCGCGCTGGAGCCCATGCCGAATTCGCGAATATTAAATTGCGCGCAATTGCTATCCAGGGTTTCTACTTGCAGGCGGGCGATGACGTCTTTTATCTTGCTCGGGCTATCTTCGCTGCTGACGGTGGGTATGCTGTGGTCGGCGGTGGCGAGGTTGGCGTTGCGCCGCCAAAGCTGTCGACCAGCTAATCTTAGGCCCTCAAAGGCTTGCGGCGAGGTTACTTCGTGTAATAATTGCAGATCTATGTATATCAGATCGTCGCCTTCGGCGTTGGATACCACCAAGTGCTCTTCCCAGAGCTTGTCTAATAAAGTTTTCGCCATGTGTGTCAATATTGTTAAACCCAAGCGATTTTACCAGCACGCTCGCTGCTGTTAAATTATGTTGAGATTTTTTGGTCTTAGTTTGGCGCTGCTGGCGCTGGTCGGCGTTTTCTACTTACTGCGAGGCGTACCCGTGCCCGAATTAGATTACCAATTGCCCGAGGATTGGCAGCGGCAATTGCCGCAGAGCGAAGCCGCCTTCGACGATATGCGCCCAGGTTTGCAAAAGTCCATAGTCTGGCACGACCCCGAGCGGCAAGAGGCGACGCCGCTGGCGCTGCTGTATTTGCATGGTTTCTTTGCCTCCAGGGGCGAGCTCGAACCAGTGGTGAGCGAACTGGCGAGCGCGCTGGGGGCGAATATCTTCTTCACGCGTTTGCAGGGTCATGGCCGTAGCGATGCTGCTTTGGCAGAGGCTAGTTTACAAGGTTGGCTGCGCGATACCCAGGAGGCCTGGGAGATCGCCACGCGCTTGGGCGAGCGCGTAGTGATTATCGGCGCCTCTACTGGCGGCACTTTGGCTACTTGGCTGGCGCACGCTCAGGCTGATGATCCTCGCTTGCACGCCTTGGCATTGTTTTCGCCCAATTTCCACCCGCGACCGATCTGGGGCACAAAATTGGTTTTACTGCCCGGCGGTCTAGGTCTGGCGCGTTTGTTGCTCGGCGCCAACCCCGAGCTGCCGCGTGATAATGATTTGCAGCGCTTGTATTGGAATACCAGCTATCCGGTGGCGGCGCTATTGCCGATGATGCAGACGGTGCGTATGGTCGAGGACTTGGATTTGAGCGCTATCCGCACGCCGACGCTGATGTTTTATTCCGAGCGCGACCGCGTCGTCGATAGCGCGCTGGCAGAGCGCCGCTGGCAGGAACTGGCTTCGCCGCAAAAACGCAAGCTGGCGCTAGAGACGCATTATCCCGGCAACCACATTCTGGCGGGAGACGCTTACTCCCCGGAGAATAACGCCGCAGTGCTCGCCGAGTTACTGGATTTTCTCGGCGCTCTGTGAGCTCCAGCGTGGCGACGTGGTCGCGCCCGCAGGCGTTGTTGGCGCTGTTGCTAGCGACCAACGCTGTGGTCTGGCTATTCTTGAGCCAGACCCTAACCGTGGCGCCGGATATGGCGGATCACTGGATGTGGTCGCGAGATTTGCGCTGGGGCTATTTCGAGCACCCGCCGATGATTGCGGTGTTGATAAAGTCCTTCTCAATGCTGGGTGGCGACGCCGAACTTGTCCTGCAAGTGGGCACGGTGCTGGCGAGTGCGCTGGTGCTTTGGGCAGCGTGTTGGTTGCAAAGCTCGATCTTCGGTTGGCGCTCGGCTTTGCTGCTGGCTTTGTTTTTGCTGTCGAGCACCTATTTTTCGTTACTCTCAATATTCGCGCATATCCAGCCGTTGCTATTCTTCTGGCTCGCGGGTCTGGCTTGCGCTTGGCGCTTTGCTCGCAGCTTGAACGCCAATTGGCTGCTGCTGTTTGGCGTTGTCGCTGGGCTCGGCGCGCTCTCGAAGTACGTCTACGCGCTGCTCTATCTCGCCGGTTTCATCTGGCTATTGCTGTGCCCACGGCTGCGCTGCGCTTGGCGTAGCTGGCAGTTATGGTGCGCGCCGTTGTTGTCTTTGCTGGTATTCAGCCCGAATCTATACTGGAACGCCAGCAACGATTGGGCTTCCATCGGTTTTCATTTGGGGCGCGGCGTAACCAACAACAGCGGCTCGGTGCAGCAATTGGCCAATTACACCCTCGGGCATATCTTGCTATTCAATATCGTGCTGGTGGTGCCGCTGTGGTGGTTCTGGGCGCGCTGGGGCTGGCAGCGTTGGCGCGGTGCGGCTTTGATGCGCGCGCTGGCGATTGATCGAGATGATAGCTTGGATGCGGCGCGCGCCGATATGCGTGTTCTTTTACTCATTAGCGCTCTCGTGCCGCTGCTGCTGTTCAGCGCCGCCGCGCTCCTGGGTTCGCACTCCGACCCGCTCTGGAACGAGACTTCCTATTTGGGTTTGTTTATGCTCTCGGCGTCTTTACCCATTTATTTCTGGCGTTGGCGCTGGCTGGTCGCGGGCTTCGCCGCCAATCTGGCGCTGTTGGGCGCGCTCTTTTGGCATATCTTCTTAGGTCTGCTGCCTCTAGAGCCTGAGGACGACCGCACCCTGGATTTGTACGCTTGGGATATTACCGGCGAGCAACTCGATTCCATATTGCAGGTCGCTGGGATAGAGCCGCTGCCGAAGCTGATCGTCGCCCGCGAATACCAATTGGCGGGTTCCTTGAGCTTATATCTCAAACAGCAGCCTTTCCCCTACACCCTGGAAAAACTACCGCGCAACCAATGGGGCGCAAAGCCCGAATTGGCAGCGCAAGAGCACCAACTACTGTTCTGCCGTGAGCAAGATTGCTCAGATAGCCGCGCCAAGGCGCTAGAGCAATTCGGCTGGGAATCCGAACTCATTGGCAGCGCCCACACCGAAGTCCGCGGGCGCCCAATCCGCACAATTAGCGTCTACAGGCTTTTGGCAGAGTAGGGCAGGGTGTTGTTCACCATGACGGGAGCTTGAACATGCTTGTGTGGAAGTTAAGGGCGTCTAGTTGATGTTTGAGTCAGTGGAGGATAGTTTCAGCGAGTTCGCGTTCAAGGTGAGGAATTTATCTTGGAAGTGTCGGTCAGAATTAGTGTGGTGTTTAAGAAGATGAATCGGACGCGATCACTCTCCTTCAAGATTTCCAAACACTCAACCCAGGAACTAGCTGTCAATTCGTTAGACTGTTTGATATGGAAACTTTTTCACGATAGACATTCAATTGTGTGATTAGCTCTAAAATTGTGTAAGCGGGGTTTCTTCTGTGCAGCATAGCATGGCAGTTAGGGCAAACTGGTACTAGGTCATTAACAGGGTCAACTTGATAGCTCTCTTTAATTTCTGACAATGGCTTCACATGGTGCACATGGATATAATTTTTACCAATATCACCATATGCTTGTACAAAATTAAATCCACATACCTTACAATCTAATCCGTGGTGCTCAATGCACTTTGCTCGCGCCTTAAAATTTCTCTCATAAGCATTCACCGTTACTTGCTTTTTTATCCCTTCAAAATATTCATTTTCACTAACAATTTCTTCTGGAAAATTATGATGTGAGATGTCTAATATGCCCTGATATTCTTCAATTAAACGAACAACTGATTTAAGTTTGACTCCATTAGGTCGTCCTTCAACATGCATTTTTGCTGCTTGCAAAGCATTGCTTAGCTTGTTGGTTCCGTAATCTGAAAATATCGATTTAAAAAAATATTCTGTTGCTTTTGTATTAATTGTTCTGGTGTATTCTTGACCAGTAATCATTTTTTTGAATATCAAAACGTAGTTAGAGGCCGAGCCTCTGTTCATGCCATGGTTACTTTCTAATTCGTCTAGAACAGTTGATCTACTTTCATTGTCGTGATATACGCTCTTAGCTGCATTATAGGCTGCTTTAATCATTTCTGTAGTAATAGCTGGCATTGGGAATCTCCTAGCATAATTAAATTTGATTTATTGCAGATATTAGTTGTAACAGTTAAAACAGAAATTTCTGAATAGCCCTAGGCACTCCAGTAGATTAATTCGCCTCAATAACCAAGCGTAAGTTTTTTTCTACGACTTTATTTAGCTCATGTCGTCAGCGGCGGCGATTTTGGTGAGATGTTGCGCTCGCAGGCGGCTTAGCTTTGCTCGTCGATGACGGATTGCACTAACGCGATTTCTATGCCTAGAAACTGGCTAATTTCTGCGGCGCTTCGACCTTGTTGGTGCGCTTGCAGGATTAGTTCATGTTCGCGCTTAGTGCGGCCTATGGCTTCGCCTTCGGCAAGACCCTCGTCCCTGGCGTCGTCGACTTCGGCGCGGGTTTGGTTGATGGCTATGCGCTGGTTGAAGGCGAAGTCTTCGTAACGCTTTTTATCTTCCGAGTTAAGTTTGAGTAAGTCCAAGCGCTCGGCGGCTTGATTTAAGCCTGGGGCGCTGAAGCTTTCCTCGACGAAACCGGTTTTCAAGGTGTACAGCCATTCGTCGAGCTGCGTTTGCACTTTGTCGGGGAAGTTGCCCAGGCTGATGAGTATGTACTCGGGAAAGATGTCTTCAATTACTCTCAAGCTCATGCGTTTGGCCTCGCTGCTGTTGAGCCGAAGTTCTTGCTGGCTGTGTAAGCCGACGAATTTTTGCCGACCGTGGTAAACGTAGTCGTCGCCGCGCCCGAGCCGAAAGTCGCACACCGAGATGGTGTAGACCTTGGGTAACCCTTCGTAGTGGCTGCCGATTTTGACGTGCTCTACCAGGGTTTTCGAGGTGTAGAACAGCAGGCGGCGGAAGAAGTGATGCTCGGGTTTGTACTGAAATTCTATCAACGCCAATTCGCCATTACCTAGGCGAGCTTTCAGATCAAGACGGATTAGGCGTTCGTCGGGTGCTCCCTGGTTACTCTCGCTCTCCAGGAGGTCGTCGATCTTGACTGAGCGGTCGAGGATGGTGCTGAATAGACCTTCGAGGACGTCGAAATTGGCTTTGTCGCGCAGAGTGTATTTCAGCGCCCAATCGAAAGAGATGATGTTGCGGGGCATGGGGGGAGCTGGTGGATTAGAGCACTGCTAGTATAGCTGAGTAGAGCAAAGGGCGGGGTGTTGGTTGCGAGGATGGCTGAGGCGCTTGTGTGTTCAAGGGCTTAGCTATGTTCGTCGATGACGGATTGCACTAGCGCAATTTCTATGCCTAGGAACTGGCTAATTTCTGCGGCGCTTCGACCTTGTTGGTGCGCTTGCAAGATTAGTTCATGGTCGCGCATGGTGCGTCCTTCGACTCTACCTTCGGCCCTGGCGTCATCGACTTCGGCGCGGGTTTGGTTGATGGCTATGCGCTGGTTGAAGGCGAAGTCTTCGTAACGCTTTCTATCCTCCGAGTTAAGTTTGAGTAAGTCCAGGCGCTCGGCGGCCTGGTTTAAGCCTGGGGCGCTGAAGCTTTCCTCGACGAAACCGGTTTTCAAGGTGTACAGCCATTCGTCGAGCTGCGTTTGCACTTTGTCGGGGAAATTACCCAGGCTGATGAGTATGTATTCAGGGAAGATGTCTTCGATTACTCTCAAGCTCATGCGTTTGGCCTCGCTGCTGTTGAGCCGAAGTTCTTGCTGGCTGTGCAAGCCGACGAATTTTTGCCGACCATGGTAAACATAGTCGTCGCCGCGCCCGAGCCGGAAATCGCACACCGAGATGGTGTAGACCTTGGGTAGCCCTTCGTAGTGGCTGCCGCTTTTTACGTGCTCTACCAGGGTTTTCGAGGTGTAGAACAGCAGGCGGCGGAAGAAGTGATGCTCGGGTTTATACTGGAACTCTATCAACGCCAATTCACCATTACCGAGGCGGGCTTTAAGGTCGAGGCGGATCAGGCGTTCGTCGGGCGCCCCCTGGTTACTCTCGCTCTCCAAGAGGTCGTCTATCTTGACCGGACGGTCGAGGATGGTGCTGAATAGGCCTTCGAGGACGTCGAAATTGGCTTTGTCGCGCAGAGTGTATTTCAGCGCCCAATCGAAGGAGATGATGTTGCGGGGCATGGGGGAAGTGGTGGACTAAAGTATTTGCTAGTATAACTGAGTCGAGCAAATGGCGGGTCAAAGGAAGCGGGTGCATTCTTACCCGACAAGATTTAGGCGCCTGGGTGGTCGGATAGGCTTTTGAAGGCGTCGAGGGCTTGTTGGCGCGAGTGCTGGAGGTCGATTATGGGGTGGGGGTAGTCGGTGCCGAGTTGGATGTTGGCTTGCTTGAGGATGGGTTCGGGGGTGGTGTGGGGGTTGAAGATGTGTTTGGTGGGTAGGGCGGCGAGTTCGGGGAGGTAGGTGCGCAGGTAGGCGCCGTCGGAGTCGAATTTTTCGCCTTGGGTGATGGGGTTGAAGATGCGGAAGTAGGGCGCGGCGTCGGCGCCGCAACCGGCGATCCATTGCCAACTGGCGCTGTTGTTGGCAAGGTCGGCGTCGAAGAGGGTATCCCAAAACCAGCGTTCGCCGTGGTGCCAGTGTAGGCGTAGATTTTTCACCAGGAAGGAGCCGACGACCATGCGCACGCGGTTGTGCATGTAGCCGGTTTGCCAGAGTTCTCTCATGCCGGCGTCAACGAGAGGGATGCCGGTTTGCCCGCGTTGCCAGGCGCGGAGGTGCTCGGGGTTGTCGATCCAGGGGAAGCGGTCGAATTTGCTTTGCAGGTTTTGCTGCGGTAGGCTGGGGTTATGGTAGAGCTGGCTGTAGGAAAATTCGCGCCAGCCGAGTTCGCTGCAGAAGGTGTCGATGTGGCGGTTGTTGCCTCGGCTGCGGACGGTGTGCCAGAGCTGGTTGGGCGAGATTTCGCCGAAGCGCAGGTGCGGCGATAGGCGCGAGACGTAGGGCTGGGCTGGGAGGTTGCGGCCGTCTTTATAGTGCTGCAGGCCTTGGGCGATAAAGTCTTCGAAGCGTGCCTGCGCGCCGAGCTCGCCGATGCGCCAGGGCGCGACGATGCGTGCGCCCCAATCTAGTTTGGGTAAGAGCTTGAGTTCGGTTAGCTTTTGTTTTTGGCGGTCGGTGATGTAGTTGGCTTCGGGTTTGGGCAGGGGTGCGCGCGGCTCTGGGGCGGATAGGCAGCCTTTGCGGTAGAAGGGCGTGAAGACTTTGTAGGGGCTTTGGTCGGCTTTGTGGATACTCCAGGGTTCCCAGAGCAGCGAGCCGTTGTAGGTGTTTACTTCTATTCCTTGCGCGCGCAGGTGTTGCTTGAGGCGGGTGTCGCGGCGGATTTGCCAGGGCTGGTAGCAGCGATTCCAATAGATGGCTGCTACTTGGTGGCGGGCGCGGAGTTGGTCGAGGATGAGTTGGGGGTCGCCGCTGTAGATGGCGAGTTTGCCGCCTAAGGAAGCGTCGAGCGCTGCGAGCGAGTGGTGCAGCCAGCAGCGGCTGGCGCCACCGAGGGCGTGGGCGCCAGCGCTGGCGTCGTCGAGGATGTAAATGGGTAATACCGCAGAGTGGCGCGCGGCGTGGGCGAGCGCGGGGTTATCCGCCAGGCGCAAGTCCTGGCGGAACCAGTGGATGGCGATGGGCATGAAGGATGGCCTTCGGGGCTTTTTATGCGGCGACCGAGACGGTCGCGCTCCCGGGCTCGACGGCCGCGCTCCCAGCTTACTTCAGGGCGGAGGTTATGATTTGGTGGGCGGAGGCGAGGCCTTGCCAGTTGTCGATCTCGACCCATTTGCCCGGTTCGAGCTTTTTGTAGTAGGTGAAGAAGTGCTCGATTTGCTGGCGGAGGAGCTCGGGGATTTGCTCAAGGTCTTGGATGTGGTCGTAGCTGGGGGTGAGCTTGCTGTGGGGGACGGCGACGATTTTGGCGTCGCCACCGGCTTCGTCTTTCATATTCAAGACTGCGACCGGGCGACTGCGGATGACGCAGCCTGGGGC
This sequence comes from Gammaproteobacteria bacterium, assembly GCA_965229495.1. Lineage (GTDB taxonomy): Bacteria > Pseudomonadota > Gammaproteobacteria > CBDBNL01. The sequence continues at coordinate 702,720 of OZ245880.1, read as the reverse complement.
TAGTGAATAGGGGGCGATGACTAGCACGTCGAGGGGGTCGCCGTCGTCGGCTATGGTGTGCGGGACGAAGCCGTAGTTAGCCGGGTAGAACATCGGCGCTGCCATGAAGCGGTCGACGAGTACTGCGCCTGAGTCTTTGTCGATCTCGTATTTGATGGGGGTGGCGTTGGCGGGGATTTCGATGATTACGTTGAGGTCGGCGGGTGGATTGTTGCCGGCGCTGATTTGTTTGATGTCCATATTTAATGCGTTTGGAAGGTTGGTAATTTGGGTTTGAGTAAGTGCTTGCGTAGCTGTTTGACTACTGGCAAGCCGCCATTATACGGCGGGTAGGCTTCGCCCTGGATCAAGGGCGAGAGGTAACGCCGCGCCGCTTCGGTGATGCCCAAGCCGTCGGCGCTGATGAATTCGGGCGGCATTACTTTTTCGGTATTGGCTACTTGGGTCAAGGGCGCGCTGCCGGTTTGCCAGCGGTACGGGTGGTCGCCAGTTCTGTCGATGGTGATCATGATGCCGCTGGCGCCTTCGATGGCGCTCTGCACTGCGGCTTGACCGACGGCGTAGGCCTGGTCGAGGTCGGTTTGTGAGGCGATATGGCGCGCCGAGCGTTGTAAGTAATCGACGACGGCGTAGTGGTATTTCAAGCCGAGCTCGGCTTTGACGGTGTGCGCGAGTTTGACCGCGACGCCGCCGAGCTGGGCGTGGCCGAAGGCGTCGATGTTGTGTTTGCTGCCGGAGATGAAGTCGCCACTGGCATCACGCAGGCCTTCGGAGGCGACGATGACGCAGTAGCCGTAAGCCTGTACGCAGTGTTGGACTTTGGCGAGAAAGGCCGCCTGGTCGAAGGCTGCCTCGGGGAAGAGGATGATGTGCGGCGGTTCGTCGCTATTGCCAGCAAGGCCGGAGGCGGCGGCGATCCAGCCGGCGTGGCGCCCCATGGTCTCGAGGATGAAGACTTTGGTCGAGGTGTGGTGCATGGATTTGATGTCCAGCGAGGCTTCAAGGGTCGAGATGGCGATGTATTTGGCGGTGCTGCCGAAGCCTGGGGAGTTGTCGGTGAAGGGTAGGTCGTTGTCGATGGTTTTGGGGATGCCGATGCACTGCACGTCGAGGTTGCGCGAGCGGCAGTAGTGCTCGATTTTGTCGGTGGTGTCTTGAGAATCGCCGCCGCCGTTGTAGAAGAAGTAGCCGATGTTGTGCGCTTGGAATAGGTCGTGCAGGCGGGCAAATTCCCGGGTGCTGGTTTCGGGGTCTTGGAGCTTATAGCGGCAGGAGCCGAAGGCGCCACCCGGGGTGGTCATGAGGCTGCGGATGGAGCTTGGGGTTTCGAAGCTGAGGTCAAAGAGGCGTTCGTTGAGCGCGCCGGTTATGCCGTCTTGACACGCCAGGACTTTATGGATTTTGCCTGGGTAGTAGCGCGCGGTTTCGACGACGGCGCAGGCGGAGGCGTTGATGACCGAGGTTACGCCGCCGGATTGGGCGTAGAGGGCGTTTTTGGGCATTGTTTGGGTGCGGGTGGGGAGGAGCGTGCATTTTAGGGGTGCGGGTGATTTTTTGCTACGCGCGTTGGCTGTGAGGCGATAGTTTTGCGCTAAGGTTGGTTCCAGCCGAGTACAACCAATTAATAATTAACAATTAACAATTAACCAGACTTTGTCTGGCTTTATCTTAATGGCTGTAGGTGCTGCTGGTAGGGGCAAATTTGCCGGATAGATGGCCTGCGGCGCTGTTGGTGCGGCGAGCGGGATGGGCGCGCTCCCAGGGCAACGTGCTACCAGGAGGCATCGTGCTTTTGGGGAGGCTCGCAAGCTCGCCTCCTGCCGAGTACAACTCGGCGCTCCGCCCTTGCCGACTGCAAGTCGGCGCTCCGACCCGGCTTCGCTGCTTGGTTGGGCGGATTTGCCGGATGGATGGGCTGCGGCGCTGTTTGTGCGGCGAGCGGGATGGGCGCGCTTCCAGGGCACCGTGCTTAGTTCTAATCTGTGATTTGGTTTTAACTGTAGTGCTTATTGGGGAGACGCCCATGCGGGCGTCTCCTGCCGACTGCAAGTCGGCGCTCCAACCCAGCTCCGCTGCTGGTAGGGGCAAATTTGCCGGATGGATGGCCTGCGGCGCTGTTTATGCGGCGAGCGAGACGCTCGCGCTCCCAGGTTAGCGGACGAGGCGGAGGTAGAGGGTACTAGTTCTATCCGATGCACCGTAGTCGCCAGCTTGGAACCATATGCTGGCTGACTGGGTATCATCATTACCGCTGCCATCAAGCACTTTGGAAGGGGTAGAGGTCCAGTATGATCCAGTTGAAGTGTTGGGGAATATGCTCTGGTTGATGGCTGGTTTGGCGCTGCCAAAGTCGACGATGGAGCCGAGTTCTTTGACGTTGGGCAGGCGCCAGTCGTTGTAGCCGTAAGCCTCGCTGGTGTTGCTTGCGGCTGCCCAAGAGAAGGCTTGTTGCCAGTCGCCAAGGGTGGGGGAACCTTCGCAAATGATGCCATCGTCATCATTGTCATCGTAGGTTTGACCGTAGGAGCACTTAGTCCACATCAGGCCGGTTTGAGCGTCGCTGATGGTGCCGTTGCCGTGATCGGTATAGCGATCATCGGAGTAGTCGCTGAAATGCGATGCGACGGCGGCGCTGGAGCTGACCAAGCGGACGTAGTTGGACCTGACAGTAGAGCCTACGGTACTACCGGTTCCAGACCTGGTCCTGCTTTCGGCGCTGTTGTACGCCCAAGCGTAGTAGTTGCTGATAGATGAGCCAGCAACTGTATCGTCTCCATTAGGGTTAACGTCGGGGTCGACGTTGAGGTGCGAGGTCCAATACCATTGGTATTGGCTGGCGATAGCGTAAGGGAAATAGTCGGTATCTGCTGATGGGGTAGAGTAGCCTCCTGAGTCATTGGCGACAACAGCATCGTAGTCTGCCAAGCCTTGGATTTCGTGCACTGTGGATAGGCGCCAGTCGCTGCGGCCGCAGAGGCCGTTGCCGCTGTTGACAGAGGGGTCGCTATTGGCGTAGTTGATGAAGTCTTGGGTGTCTTGGTTACTCTCGGTGCCAGTGAAAGTGCTATTGTCAGGGTCGTGCCAAGTGAAGCCTTGGTCTTTGTCTCTTAGGCTGCCGTCGTTGGTTTTGACTTCCCAGATGAGGCCGGTGGTGTGGTCGAGGACGCAAGCCCAATCAGTAGCACTAGCTTCCAGGGCGTTGCCGCTGATGTCGAGCTTGGTGAAGACGAAGGCGGCGTTGCCGTCGCTGCCGTCGTTGAGGCTGGTGTCGGCGTCGCGGCCGCGTTCGCAGTCTTCATCGGCGAAGGCGACGAAGGTTAATGAGCTTGTATCCTCGTACAAGGTCAGGTCGCTAACGACCACGCCTTGATCAGTGAAGTAGCCGCCGTTGCAGACGGCGCCCTCTGCATCGTCAGCTATGCCATTGTGGCTATCGAAGCCGCTGGGGTAGTCGCCGCCGCCGGTGATGCCAGTGTCGTTGAGCACGGGGCCGGAGGTGGTGGCCTCTACTGTCGAAGTCGAGTTTAAGAAGACTACTTCGGCGCCTATTTGGGCGCCGAGCCAGTAGTAGTAAGGGGTGAAGAATTCGAGGCTGGTGTCGGTTACGCTGGCGCTGGTGTCGTTGATGGCGATGCCAGTGCTAGTGCTGTCGGTGTAGAGGGCGGGGTTGGCGCACGAAGCGTAATTGCCGAGGTCGCAAGCGGAGTAGGTGGAGCGATACAGCGAGTAGGTCAGGCTAGTATCGGCGCTCCAACTGAGGCTGATCTGGTCAAAGTCCGGGGCCGCGTTGACAGCGCTGAGCCCGGGGGTTGTGTAGCTGTTGTTTACTTGGATGACTTGGGGCAAGCTGGTGTAGCTGTTGCCAGCGGTGTCGGTGACGGTTACGGCGAAGTAAAAGAACTGATTATCGCCGCTGTCGTCGGCTATGCCTGGGGTGCTGACCGAGGCTATATCTTGGTCAGCATTGGCGATGGCGAGCGTGGTTGCGCCTGCAGCCAAAGTGCCGCCGTTGTACTCCACTTGCTGCCAAGCGTAGCTGATTATGCCGCTGCCAGCGTCGCTGCTGGCGCTGGCGTTGAGAGTGGCAGTGCTGGCTTCATCGACCTCGCTGTCGCTGTCGCTGGTGTTTGCGCTAGGAGCCGTTTGATCTAAGGTGTATTCTTCCGTAATGCTGTAGCTGTTGTCGGCGGTGTCGGCGATGCGGAGTATCAGGTCGTAGGTGCCGGTTTGCAGTGTGGCTTCGCTCCACAAGATGTTTGTGCTGTCGCTGATGCTATTGTTGATGTCGTACCAAATGGCGCCGGAGTCGACCGAGGCGTAGAGGGTTTCTGTATCTCCTAAGCCGGCGCTCAAGGTGGCGCTGATGTCTTGAATGGCTACGTTGGTTATGAAGTCGCCCTGCGTGCCGCTGTCGGCGCTGAAGCTTATTGCGCTGATGGTTTGAGCGGGCTCTTCGGTGTCTAAGGTGTAGGCTTGCTGGTAGACATCGCCTTCGTTGCCAACGCTATCGGCTATTTTGAACATTATGGAACCAGAGCTTAGAGTGGTGCTCCAATTGATGGTGGTGTTGGTGACGCTGGTATTGGTTATATCTTCCCAGTAGGCGCCAGAGTCGACCGAGCCGTGGAGAATATCGCCGTCCTCTAGCGTCTCGTTCAATTCGGCGGTTATGCTTTGGGAGTCTATGTTGGTGATGAAGTCGTCTTCAATGCCAGTGTCGGCGCTAAGCTTTATGTCTTTAATGCTTTGGCTGGGCGCCCAGACGTCCTTGAGCAAGCTGCCGGTAAATTGCGCGAGATTGCCAGCAACGTCGGTGGCTTCGGCTGTTACGGCGATGGCGGTGCCATCCGCGAGGCTGGATAAATCGACAGTGGTGCTGAAGTTGCCATCGTCGACGCTGTCGGCGTTGACCTCGGCTTCTTCGGTGATGTCGCCGATATTCAGAGTAACCTTCAAGCCGTCTTTGATGCCAGAGGTTCTGCCCGTGACCTCAATGATTTCCAGATCGTCGCTGCCGTTGATTATGTTGTCTTCCGATACCAGGACGTTGGAGATGCTGGGCGCGCTGGTGTCGACGCTGGTGCCGTCGAGCTGTAGAGATGTTACTGGATCGCTTGGGTTGCCGACTCGGTCTGCTAGAACTATATCGACAATCACGGTGTCGCCATCGGCGAGGCTGGTTTCGGCGATTTCGACGGTGTAGGTGGCTTGGTAGACGCCGTCCTGGTTGGTGGCGGTGAAGCTATGCAGTTCGCTGCCATGAAAGCTGCTGCCGGATTGCAGGTTGAGATTTTCCTCGGAATTGCCAGCGGTGATGGTGATGACGACGTCGTCGCCGACTCTGTAAGCACCGGTGGCGACGCTGACCAATGCGATGGTGGGAGTGTTGGCGTCGATGCGCGCGCCCGATAACAGCACCGATTCCTCGGCGTCGCTTTCATTGCCCGAGGGGTCTGTGAAGGCGATTTCGATTGTTACTTCGTCGCCGTTGGCGACGTCTGGGTCGCCTTCTTCGACGGTGTAGTCGGCGCTGTAAGTGCCGTCTAAATTATCAGTAGTATTGGTGAGTTCTTGACCATTGAAGGTCTTGCTGCTCAGGGTTAAGCCGGTTTCTTTGCCGCTGGCAGTGATCGTTATCGGGACGACATCGCCTACGGTGTGGTTGCCATCGGGTACGCTCACCGAGGATACGCCTGGAGAGTTGGCGTCGATGGAGGTGCCTGCGGGTAAGTCTGCTTCAGTGAAGCTGGGGCCGTGGTTGCCAGCGGCGTCTTCGAAGGAGATATTGACGTCAACAGTGCCGCCGCTGGGGACGTCTGGGTCGCCTTCTGTGACGTAGTAGGTGACACTGTAGTTGCCGTCGCCGTTGGGCTCTGTAAACCCTAGGCCTTTGCCATTGAAAGTATCAGCGGCGCTTAGCGTTAAACCAGCTTCGTTATTGCCGGCGGTGATGGTGTAATAGACGTTGTCGTAGACTTTGTAGACTCCGGGGTCGACGCTTATTGAGGCGACGGTGGGGCTATTGGCGTCGATGGATGTTTCTGTTAGGATTATCGATTCGATGGCTTCGTCGACGTTGCCGATGGCGTCGGTAAAGACGATATTGGTTGATACGTTGTCGCCGACGGCGATATCGGCGTTGCCTTCGCTTACGGTGTAAGTGGCGTTGTAAGTGCCATCGCCGTTATTGCGAAAATCACTCAATGTCTCGTCGTTAAAGCTCGAGCTGATTAGGTTGAGATCGGTGTCGTTATCGGCAGTGGCGAAGGTGATGACGATTTTGGCGCCGACGCCAAAATCGCCCTTATCGACAGCGATAGAGGCAATGTTGGGGCGGTTGGCGTCTATGGTCGTTTGCTCTAAAAATATCGATTGCGCCGACGAGCCTTGGTTTAGCGCGGCGTCGACCAGGGCGATGCTGGCAGTAGCCGAGCGGCCACTAGCGACATCGTCGTCGCCTTCGACGACGGTGTAAGTAACGACGTAGTCGCCGTCTTTACCGTCAACGGCGCTAAAGCCGGTTACGAGCTGATCATTAAAAGTGCTGCCCGCTGCCAGGGCTAGACCGGTCTCGGCGTTCAAGGCGCTGATCGTTATTTCGATTGCAGCTCCAATACCGTAAGCACCAGCGGCTGCTTCGAGATTGGTGATTTCGGGGGCGTTGGCGTCGATGCTGGTGTCGGCGCTGAGGCTGACGCTGGTGTACTCGTTGCTCTCGTTGCCAGCGCTATCCTCCAGGACGATGCTGGTGCTGACTACGCCGCCAGCGGCGACGTCGGGGTTGCCACTGGTTACAGTGTAGATGGCCTGGTAAACGCCGTCTGCGTCGGCAACGGCGGTGAGGCTACTGAAGGACTGGGAGTTGAAGCTGCTGCCGGATTTCAAGGCCAGATTGCTGCTGGTGCCGCTGGTTGTGATGGTGACGACGACGCTGGAGTCGATGCGGTGCACGCCCTCGGCGACTTCGACGCCGATGATGTTGATGGTCTGGGCGCCAATGCTGGTTCGAGCGCCGATATTTACCGCGCTAACCGTGTTGCTCGGGTTATCAGCAGTATCCAGCACGACGATATCGCTGATAGCTTCGCTGTTGACGTCGACGCTGGCGTCGCCTTCGACTATGGTGTAAATGGCGCTGTAGTTGCCATCTTCGCCAGATATCGCCTGGAAGTCGCTGAGTTCTTGACCATTGAAGCTGCTGCCGGCTTGGAGCCTGAGGTTGTTCTCCAGGGCGCTGATGTAAATCTCTACCTCGTCGCCTATGATGTAAGTGCCGTCGGCGACGCTGATGGATTCTATTACCGGGGCGGTGGCGTCGATACTTTCGCCGTTGAGGTTTATCGTGGTTATGCTCAAGCTGGAATTGCCGACAGCGTCGACGAGGGCGATGTTGGCGTCGACATTGTTGCCTTCGGCTTGGTCTGAGTCCCCAGCTTCTACCGAGTAGGTTAGGGCGTAGAGGCCATCTTGCAGATCGCTGAAGTTGGTCAGGCTTTTGCCGTTGAAGGTGGAATTTTGTAGCTCTAAGCCGACTTCGTCGCCAGCGGCGCGCAGGAATATCGCCATATCGCTGCCGATGCCGTAGATGCCATCACCGATATTGAGCACCGATAGCTGCGGCCGAGTGGCGTCGATGCTGCTATTGCTAAGCTGCGTCGAGACTACGGCGGCGCCGACGTTGCCGTGGGTGTCGACCATGGCGATGTTGATATCAACACTGGAATTGTCGGCGATGTCCTGGTCGCCTTCTTCGACTGTGTAAATGGCCGTATAGACGCCAGAGTCTATGTGGACAAACTGACTCAGGGCGCGACCATTGAAGCTATTGGCGTTGGGGCTGAGGGTGAGGGCGGTTTCGCTGGCGTCGGCGTTTATGGATATGCGTACGTTGTCGCCGATGCCGTAGGCGCCAGAAGCTACGCCGACCGAGAGCACTACCGGGGCATTGGCGTCGACGCTGGTGGCGTCGCTCAGAGTGAGACCGATGTATTCCGTGCTCTCGTTGCCCGCTGGGTCTAAGACCACCAGGCTCATAGTGGCTTCGTCAAGAGGGGCCAGGTCCGGGTTGCCGCTAGTTACTGTGTAGATGGCAGTGTAGTAACCGTCTTTACCCTCTACCGCCGTGAAGTCGGTGAGTTCCTGGTCGTTGAATGTGCTGCCCGCGCGCAGCGATAGATTAGTTTCACTATTGACAGCGACGACCGTAATCTCGACGTTCATGCCGATGGCGTAATCGCCTTCGCTAACGCTGAAGCTGTTGAGCGCTGGCGGTAAGGTGTCGATGCTGACTTCGGCGAGCTCGACTTCGGTGATGGCGGCGCTCTCGTTGCCGGCTGGGTCGACCAGGACTAGATTGGCGCTGGCGGTTTGACCGTAGTCCCGGCTGGGATTGTTGCCAGCGACGGTGTAGATGGCAGTGTAGTTGCCGTCTTGCCCTGGGATGGGCGCAAAGTCAGTGAGCTCTTGACCATTGAAGTTGCTGCCTTCTTTGAGCGCTAAGTCGGTTTCGGCGTCTACGGCTTCCAAGGTTATGATGAGATCATCTTCGATACCGTACAGCCCGGCTGTCAGGTAGACCGCGGCAATGCCGGGGTCGTCGGAATCGTCTGTTACTTCGATATTGATGGTGGTGCTATCGACGGCGCCATCGTCGTCGGTTACGACCAGCTCAAAGCTCACATTTTCATCGCTGTCGACCGAGGGGGCGGCAAAGCTCACCGAGGCTTGGTCTTCGTAATACAGCGCTACGCTGGCGCCAGCGATTTGTGTCCAATCGTAAGCTACGATGCTGCCGCCGTCGCTGTCAGTGCTTTGCCAGCCGCTGAGGTCGACATTGGCGCCCTCAGCGACGCGGCTAGGGCCCTCGATGACTGCAGTCGGGGCGTTGTTGACGCTGACTACTAATTCGTCTGTGGCTTCGAGCCCCGAGGTGCTCTGCACGAGTAAACGAAAGCTCAGGTTGGCGTCGGCGTCGACTGCGGCGCTAAAGCTGGCTACCTGGCTGTCGGCGCCAGATAGCACCACGGCCTTACCGCCGAACTGCTCCCAGCTATAGCTCAAGCTCAAACTGCTGTCGCTGGATTCGCTGCTACCCTCGAGCACGACTTCTACGCCTTCGTTGACGTCTTGATCGGCTCCGGCGATGGCTTGCAGCGTTACCTCCGGGCCATCGTCTATTATCAGTTTGTTCTCGCCAGAGTCGTCGCAAGCAGCCAGCGCGAGTAACAACACCAGGATTGACGGTAATCTGTTCATTGTGGTACTCCTAATTCTGTCGGTCGCCAAAGCTCGGCAATTCGAAGATTAATCCCGACCAGCTACCGCTCTAAGCCTTAGTCTATACTCAAGCGCTTAGGTGGTTCGATGCGGCAGGCTTTCGGTCAAAGACGCCGAGCTGATGGTGACGAAATCGAGTTTGCGCTGTAGCTCTTTAATGCTCGCAGCGCCCGCGTAAGTCAAGCCGCTACGCAGGCCGCCGATGATGTCGGCGATGATGGCGTCAGCGTCGGCGCGGTACGGGACTTCGGTGGCGACGCCTTCGTCGGTGCGCCAATCGGTGAGACCGCCCAAGTAATCATCGGCGACTTCTTTGGAAGCCATGCCGCGGTAGCTTTTGTAAAGCGATTCCTGGCCATCGGCGTCGGTGCGGCGCAAGACTTCGCCCGGGGTCGGCGCTGTGCCCGCTAACATGGAGCCGATCATGACAAAATCAGCGCCGAACGCCAGGGCTTTGACGATGTCGCCTGGATAGCGAATGCCGCCGTCGGCTATTATCGAACGGTCGACGCGCGCGCAATCTTTGATGGCCGTGATGTTGGGAACGCCAAAGCCGGTTTTTATTCTGGTGGTGCACACCGAGCCGCCGCCAATGCCGACTTTGATGATGTCGGCGCCGCAAGAGGCGAGGAAATCGGCGCCAGCGTAAGTGGCGACGTTGCCCGCCATGAGCACGGCATTATCGCCGAGCAGGGAGCGCATGGTTTTCAAAGTTTGCCCGACGTAGCGCGCGTGCGCGTGCGCGACGTCTACGCAAAAATACTCGGCGCCAGCCTGGTGCAAGGCTTCAATACGCTCGACGTCTTGCTTGGAACAACCCACGGAGACAAAGCATTTACCCGAACAGCGCTGGAACATGGCGACGTTGTCCTCAATGCTGAGAAAACGATGCAGCACGCCCATGCCGCCTTTGCTCGCCATGAAGTCCGCCATGGTGGCTTCGGTGACGGTGTCCATATTGGCGCTGAATACTGGTAATTGTAACGATAATTTGCCCGAGCGGTCGCTGGCGCTGATGTCGACGATTTTGCGCGAGCGCCAGTGGTTATAGGATGGCACCAATAGGACGTCGTCGTAAGTTAAGGCTGGGTTCATTGTGCGGAGGGTGTGGGAAGTGTTCGCGAATGCTGGGGCAGGGTGGGCTGTTATTATCAGCTAAGGGACGAAGATAACAATAGCTACCTTAAGCATTGTTAAATATTGCGCCAATGCTTGAGAGCAACCGCCCAAGGACAGTAGTAAGATTACTGGAGGATTGATAAGGTTCTGTTGACGCTGGGCGGCTGTGGGCTTAGGGCTGTTCGTCTGTGTATTCGTCGATGACGGATTGGACTAGAGCGATTTCTATGCCTAAAAACTGGCTAATCTCAGCGGTGCTTCGACCTTGTTGGTGCGCTTGCAGGATTAGTTCGCGGTCGCGCTTGGTGCGTCCTATGGCTTCGCCTTCGGCTCTGCCTTTGGCCCTACCTTTAGCCTCACCTTCGACTCTGCCTTCGTTCCTAGCATCATCGACTTCGGCGCGGGTTTGGTTGATGGCTATGCGTTGGTTGAAGGCGAAGTCTTCGTAACGCTTTCTATCCTCCGAGTTGAGTTTGAGTAAGTCCAGGCGCTCGGCGGCCTGGTTTAAGCCTGGGGCGCTGAAGCTTTCCTCGACGAAACCGGTTTTCAAGGTGTATAGCCATTCGTCTAATTGCGTTTGTACTTTGTCGGGAAAGTTGCCCAGGCTGATGAGTATGTATTCAGGGAAAATGTCTTCGATTACTCTCAAGCTCATGCGTTTGGCCTCGGAGCTGTTGAGGCGAAGTTCTTGCTGGCTGTGCAAGCCGACGAATTTTTGCCGACCGTGGTAAACGTAGTCGTCGCCGCGCCCGAGCCGAAAATCGCACACCGAGATGGTGTAGACCTTGGGTAGCTCCTCGTAGTGGCTGCCGCTTTTTACGTGCTCTACCAGGGTTTTTGAGGTGTAGAACAGCAGGCGGCGGAAGAAGTGATGCTCGGGTTTGTACTGAAATTCTATCAACGCCAATTCGCCATTACCGAGGCGGGCTTTAAGGTCGAGACGGATCAGGCGTTCGTCGGGCGACCCCTGGTTACTCTCGCTCTCCAGTAGGTCGTCGATCTTGACCGGGCGGTCGAGGATGGTGCTGAATAAACCTTCGAGGACGTCGAAATTGGCTTTGTCGCGCAGGGTGTATTTCAGCGCCCAATCGAAGGAGATGATGTTGCGGGGCATGGGGGGAGGCGGCAGAGTAGAGTATTCGCTAGTATAGCTGAGTAGAGCAAATGGCGGGGTGAAGGATGGCTTGCGGTGATTTTTATGGGGTGGGTGAGACGTTGTGCTCGCAGGAGACTTAGCTTTGCTCGTCGATAAACAATTTATATCGCTGCGGGCACTAAGCTGGTGCGCACGACGATGCTGCGTAAAAGTGCTGGGACTGGCATAATTTAAGCAAACGAATAAGTCCACTGCTGTGGTAAAAATCAAATAAAAATAGCAGCAAAGATCTCAGAAAAGTAAGAAGAGTGCAGCTTTTGATTTATTGCGAATAATATCAGTGTCTTAAAGTGTGAAAGTGTCGAGGTCAAGAGAGTGGATGGTGGGGAAATTATGCTATGGCGTATTCGACGGCTTTTTGTGCGTGGATGGCGGTGGTGTCGAATAGTTTTATTTGGGTATCGCTTTGGTTGAGCAGCAAGCCGATTTCAGTGCAAGCCAGCACCACTGCCTCAGCGCCTTGATGGGCGAGCGTGTCGATTATGCGTAAGTACTCGGCTTTGGAGTCGGCGCGTATTTCGCCTAAGCAAAGCTCCTGGTAAATTATTCTGTGGGCGATTTGCCTATCTTCTGCGCTCGGTATGAGCACATTGATGCCGTGCTGTGCGCTCAAGCGGCCGCGGTAAAAATCCTGCTCCATGGTGAAAGCAGTGCCGAGCAAACCAACTGTGCTAATGCCCTGTTGTAGCAGCGCTTCTGCCGTAGCATCGACTATATGCAGCAGCGGTATCGAGATTGATTGCTCTATTTGCGGCGCGAGTTTGTGCATGGTGTTGGTGCAAATGAGCAGAAAATCAGCGCCCGCCGACTCTATGCTCTGGGCAGCATTGGTGAGTATGCGCGCCGTGCCTTCTTCCCAATCACCCTTACTTTGCAGCTTGGCTATAGGGTCAAAGTCGACGCTGTACATGGCGATCTGAGCCGAGTGCAGTCCACCAAGGCTATTTTTAACGCCTTCGTTGATGGCGCGATAATAAGTGGCTGTGCTTTCCCAGCTCATGCCTCCCAAAAGGCCGATTGTTTTCATGTCAGATCTCCGTGGTAGGTTCTACGGGCTTATGCCTGCATCTATTGCGATAAGCTCGGCAAGAGCTTTTTAGCTCTGCCAGCAACCGATTTTCTGCTGTCTGAGCTCAGGCGTTGCAAATGGGGGATAAGCCATGCTTTCAGCTCCGTGTCTGTGGCAGCCCAACCGCTTAGGGTTTGCATGGTATTGTTTAGGACGATCCAGTCGTCGTGGGACTCCAGGTTGTGCATCAGGATTTTCTTGGCTTTCTGGCGCTGGGCTGGCGTCATACCCGAGGCGAGCAATTCAAATAAATTAGCCAGCGTCCATTGGGTTGAGGCTTGCTTTATCCCTGCTATAACGTCGATAAGCCTATCCAAGTATGGAAGCAGCCAGTCCGGCTGTTCTCGGGCGATTCGCTTCATAGCGTTTGAAGTGCGCAGCCGAACGACTTCATCGGTGCTGAAATAGCAGCTGTACAATTCTTCGAGCTTGCTGCGGTCGGCTAGTACGGCGTCTACCACTTCTATGGTGCGTCCCAAAGAATTGGCGTGGCCACCAGTGAGCATAGCTGCAAAGTTAGTTGTTGCCATTGGCTGTGTTTTGCTGATCAAGTGCAGCCGTTGTGCTTTTTCCACATTGCTGCGTTGTGGCCTTCGGGAACATTTGCACACGGGTCTTTGGAATAACCTCTGAGCTCGTTGTAGAGGCTGATCTGCTCTGGGGTCAGGATGTTGGGAGTTTGCAGGTGCGCCGATAGATGCGCTAACCTCAATTGCGCGCGGACGCGCTCGATATCTTGAAGGCTCTGCTCCAGTATGGCTTGGTTTATGCTGCTGGCGGCGAAGTGGGTGTTCAAGGTGGCTTCCAGTTGGATAAGCTGATTGCCCAGGCTGATCGCCTCGCTTTTCATTTGCTCATAGATTTCCCGGATTTCAGCCTGCTGTGTGGGTGTGAGCTCGATCTCACTCACCATCTCTAGAATGTGCGCTGGGCCTGGAACGCCGTTCAACTCGGCGGCTTTCGCCAGCCCCCAGCCGCCGCCAGCTCTTAATTCGCGTATATCGTCTGCCGACAGGCTTTTAATAGCCCTATGCTCTTCGCCGACATATTCCGATGAATGATTGCTGGCACAAGCGGGCAGCAAACAAACAAGCGCTAGCAATATTGCGGTGGTTGGCTTTGGATTATTCATAGGTTAAATCATTCGGCGTTGGTAAAAAGTATAGCTAGAGGTCGAGCTCTGGCGCGCTCTCAGGGCACCGAGCTTAGTTGTAATCTGTGATTTGGTTTTAATGCAGTGCTTATTGGGGAGACGCCCATGCGGGCGCCTCCAGCCAAGTACAACTTGGCGATCCCATTCTTTGACGGTAATCCTTCCTCAATTATTCAAACAACCTGTGCAACCTAAGTGCAATCTTCTCAGACAGGTGCATGAACAAACTGTGGTATCCGAAAAGCAGAAATATGGCTGTACCCACGATAGGCGGAGCTAGCCAGGCAAAGAAGCCATCATTCGTCTGAAAACCATTAGCCATTCCTGCGGCGAGCAATAGCCTCACCAAGACACCAAGCCAGTAAATTAACCTCCTAGCTTTGGCTTCATTGGCAAGAAATTCGGCGCATAATCCCAGCAGACCGCCGAGAAAACCAATAATGAAAGGATGAGAGAATAGATTGGCAACAAGGTCTAGATGGTGAACCATGCTGCATCAGCCGATACCTGGGAACAGCCGATTTTCGTAAAAATTATTGATTTGCCTGATGATTTTGAATGACGTGCCGAATTTTCTAGTCTCACTGTCTTTGTTGCGCGTGTACTGATATTCGAAAGCCAGGAAAAGGCACAGGCAAAACTTAGCCAGCAATATTACAGCTATCGTTAGTGGCGCTATAGCCGTAATAAAATCAATGAATTCAGTGATCATGGAGGTAAATGCTATATATTGGTGAACACGCAAAGTCTACCATAAAATTAATGTAGGTGAAGGGTCTTTCTACGTGGGCAAAGTTAGCTGAGAATCTTTGATCTGTGCTGAGGTGGTTGAGGGCGTTTGGTGTTGATGGTTGTTGCAGTTTTGCTGTTGGTTGGTTAGACCCTGACCAGGCCGCCGTCGATGACGACGTTTTGACCGGACATGTAGCTGTTGTCGGGGCTTACCAGCCAGGCGGCAGCTTTTGCCATTTCAGTGGGTGATGCCAGGCGGTTGAGCGGTATTTCGTTGGCCCACTTCGAGAGTTCGGCCTCGCTAAATAACTCTTCGGTGGCTTCGGTACGGGTAAAGCCTGGGGCTATGCTGTTTATCAAGATGTTGTGTTGGGCAAACTCGGCGGAAAGCGCTGCGGTGAGGCCGTCGACGGCGAACTTGGTCGAGCAGTAGAGCGCGCGCTCTTTTTTGCCGATAACACCCCAGATGCTACACAGATTCAAGACTCTGCCGTAGTTGCGCTCGACCATGCCCGGTAAGGCCGCTTGGGTGATATAGGCTGGTGCTCTGAGATTGATCGAGAGCATCTTTTCAAAGTCTGCGTGCTTGTAATCGATGAACTTGCCTGGGATGCTGACTCCAGCGTTGTTTATGAGTATGTCGGGCGATATCTCCCGCACCAGCTCACAGAAGCGCTGCAGGCTCTCCGCACAAGTAAAGTCCGCTTGGACTATTTCGTAGTTTCTGGTGCGCATGGCGGCTTGCGGCGATGTGCCCGTGCCGAAAACCTTGATGCCCCTATCAATCAACTCCGTAGCAATGGCTTTACCAATCCCTTTGGTCGAGCCGGTTACTATGGCTATTTGTGGACCGCGTGGTGTGGTCATTTTTTGTTTTTAGTAGTTAAATTTATTCAGCAGGACGAATGATCAAGTGATATAGCCCCAGCTTTTGAATTGCTGCTGGAGCGCCGGCTTATCTTTGAAGGCTTGAAAGTAAATGTATTCAGGCGCCAGATCTGCACCATTAGGCCAGACTATTGTTGCTAGTTCTTTGTCGACCTTGAGCTTGGCAAAAATAGATTTTTCCTTGAGTTGGCTGAAAACCCCACCTTTCAAAGTAACACATGACAAATCTGCGGTTCCATTTTGACCGTTGTTAAACGATACTTGCACTTTGTATTCGCCAATATATTCAGCGCTTACGACATGAAGAAACATGATATTCACTCTAATGGCTTTATAGGTTTTGGCGATTCACCACTTTGACAGCATTGCCAATTTTCGATCAATTCGTCTTTGTGCAAATCATACCATTCAAGCACATGCTTGAGAGCGCGCTTGGGAAATTTACCTTCGACCACGCCGGTATTTATATTGACCGTAATTTCATACTCACCATATTTTGCATGGAAATGCGGTGGTGCGTGATCATCCCAATACATAGCAACCACAATGCCCAAAAATCTACTTATTGTTGGCATATTTACCAGCCTTTATATCATCTAGTGGTTGCAAACATTAGGGCAATGCTACCTAAGATCATTGGTAAATCTCTTTTAGATCGTTTACCGTATAGGGAAATTCCTCATTTTCCATACCACGCACTGCCGAAGCTAAAGATAAATCAGACCAATTCAGTTCTTCATCACCATCTGCTGTTTGCGTTAAATGCTCGACAAAATCAGCAAGCTCTAGTTGCTTGGATTCGGGCAGTCTATTTATGTCGTCTAATAATTTGGTTGAGATGTTCATGAGTGAATGCCTAAAATCTGACAGTTAAAAGTTGCATGCTTTATTAATAAAAATAAAAATTATAAAAACGCTTGTGTTAGGGCTGTAGGGCAAATTCTTTATTAGTCAAGGCTTATATTGTATCCCGCAATTTTCAGATTCCTCATAACACTGCACCAAGTTCTTCAAGTTTGCTTGAAGGCTAAAAATCTAATAAATTATAACCAAAAAGTTAGCCGCAAATACTTACTATGATGTCGCACATATCAAATAATTCACTTTGCGTATGATTTAGGGTCAATAATTTCTTGGACTTTAACACGCCCTTCAAATATGACTTCCTGCGTCTCACTTTCATCAACAATTCCAAGCCAATATTGTCGTGCTTTTTGAATACTAACTTTATAAGGTTCGCTATCAACTAATAAATATTTTTCGCTTGCTATATGGAATCTACCTTGAACACTAACCTTAACAACTTGATAATCTGTATTTTCAAGACCAAGTCTTTGGAGCCAATAGCTAACGCCATCCAAACTAGGTATTAACCACATACACCTTTGACGCGATGGCAGATGAGGGAATTCATTTTTTCGTATATCCTCCCAAATAAGCTCTCTCAGATAACAAGCAAAATGTCTCAGGGCATCATGGGCAATTGCAGTAACCTCTGGGCAATTAACTCTCCCTTGCGCAACTGAACCGACAAAATTTACTGCCGGCATATGTTGTATGACATTGCTACTTGCATCGTCTACAACCGGGAATACTTTCCCATCATTTTCAAAAAATTGGAAATAAGGATTACTTGCGCCCCCCACATTAAATTCGTCGCATACATTGAGAAAAGCAAAATTTGACCAATGCGCTTTCCTATTAATGTGATAAAACTCTTGTTGAGTGCTTGCCATTGCCAATAACTCCCACCTTACAAGTAACTAAGCATACAACTAGCGCCGAACATTATCAAAAATAAAATAATATAAGGTAGAGGCCGTGTGATTAGTGTCAGATGCAGAACGGCAACCAATTCACTACAACCACTCTCAATCTGAATGAAACTCAACCTCCGTAACTTTAGCTGTTACAGCGCCTTCCTTCCACTCGCTGGGAACACTATCGGAGGAATAAAATTTACCTCGTTCCATCTGCCAAATATAGTTTGGTCTAAGTGGTGAGCCGGTAGAGTTCCAAGAATTATTAAGAACTGGCCAAAAATTGTCCTCATAAATTACCATTGCATTATCATCAAGAAAATAAACGGTAACTTGAACCCTGCCCAGTGTTCGAGCGCCTGTATTCTTTAGCTTAAACGACACACCTGGAGTTTGTTCATCCCTATAAGTTTCATAGTACTTCGCTGTAAGATCATATAGCTCGATTTTTGCTATATATTCTTCTTGCTCCTGCTGTTGAGGATCAATTGTTTCCTCAACAACAGGGCTATCAGAGCTTGCAGAGCTTATATCAAGATTATCGATTTCAGGCGCTGTAGAGAATATTGTGCCAAGCACAGCAGTTTTCAGAAGCTGTTCAAGTATTTCAATCTTTTCTTCAAGCACTTCAATTCTATTTTCTAACTTGGCTGAGGTATCTTCTTCAGCCGACATTATCGTTGGCATGACAAATGCCACAATAGTTAGTAAGAAATAAGTCTTACGCATAGTTTATTATAAAAAGTATTGTTGGCATATATGACTTGAACCACATGCATCTTGAACAAAGACATCTAATGTATAGCCTTGAGTAATATTTTGCAGACCTCACCACCAATGTTATAAAAATCCGGATGAGACACTACGTCATCTACCTCTATATCGCAGGAGTCTAGTAATTCAAAAATAACATATTCATTACGAACATAAATCTTAGCGCCATACATGCCTCGATTAGCATTAATAGCTTCTACTGCAGCTTTCATTTTTAACTCAGCATTGCTCTGGCTACGTTTTTCTTTGCAGCAGAAATATCTTTCTTTATCCTTGCCGCCTCAATTTCTAATTCTTGCACTTTCTTAATTGCCTGATCAACGTCTGTTCCTGGCAACCACGACTGAACAACTTCAACATCTTCCAGATTACCACCAACTATACCCTTTGTTAATCCAGCTAGGATGTTGAATCTATGTTTGCAATACAATCCATTTTCTCCAGCAGGGCATGAGCAGTATGCTGATAGATTAGTATCTGACCTTTTAATGAATAAAACCTCGTATGGCTCATCAGCAGAGCCTTGAACTTCGAATGAAATTTCCTGCATTACTCGATTACTTATTGTGTGTGAAAATTACAACACCCTATCTGAAAAGATACTAGCGGCACAGATTTTTATTTTATCAGTAGGGTTATATGGCAAGCCCGGGAGTCACCACTTGACTAGATTGCCATTTTATCACCACGTCAACAAAAGCTGCTAGACAATTGCAACTTTATGAAGTAGAGCGGCGAATGACTTACAACGCAAAGCTTATGGATTTTGGTCGCGGAAGCAATGCAAATGACATCGAAGATACACAGATGATACACAATCGCTTCCTGTTTGACCCCCCAGCTATCCGCTGGAAACTGCAGCTTCTCCGCCCAAGGGCGCCCTGGGTGGATTATATCCCAAGCGGATTTCTGCTGATTGTAACGGCCTTTGCCTAGATCGTGGTTGCCGAAGCCATCGATTTTTCGATTTCATAACGGATAGTGCCGTAGCAACTTTACAACCCCGGCTGGTCAAAGCATCGATTGTTGAAGCTATCCAGCAGCTAGCGGCAGCAGTGGAACGGATGGGCTGGTTGGCAGGTGGCAGGCTACAGCGCTCTGTTGGATTATGAGCACTACTAAAAATCGAGGTCTGTTAAGCGATTCTGCTTAGATGGGCTTATTTGCCCGGAGGTCGAGCGCTGGCGCGCTCACTTTTTACACGGCGGGCGAGACGCCGCGCGCTCCCGGGGCACCGTGCTTAGTTGTAATCTGTGATTTTGTTTTAATGCAGTGCTTATTGGGGAGACGCCCATGCGGGCGTCTCCTGCCGACTACAAGTCGGCGCGCCCAGCCAGCCAAGTACAACTTGGCGCGCCCATGAGCGCCGCTGCTCAGGTGGGCTTATTTGTCCAATTGCCGCCTGCGGCACTTTTTACACGGCGGGTGGGACGCCACGCGCTCCCAGGGCACCGAGCTTAGTTGTAGTCTGTGATTTGGTTTTAATGCAGTGCTTGTTGGGGAGACGCCCATGCGGGCGTCTCCAGCCGACTACAAGTCGGCGCGCCCATGAGTGCCGCTGCTCGTATGGTCTTATTTGCCCAATTGCCGCCTACGGCGCTTTTTACACGGCGGGCGAGACGCCACGCGCGCCCAGGGCACCGAGCTTGGTTGTAATCTGTGATTTGGTTTTAATGTAGTGCTTATTGGGGAGACGCACATGGGGGCGTCTCCAGCCGACTACAAGTCGGCGCGCCCATGAGCGCCGATGCTTGGATGGGCTTATTTGCCCAGTTGCCGCCTGCGGCACTTTTTATATGGCGGGCGAGACGCCACGCGCTCCCAGGACGCCGAGCTTCACTAACCTCTTTGGCGATCTGTGTTTATCTGTGTGCATCTGTGGTTAAATGATGCTTTGGTTTAGGCTGAGGTGCTGGGATGAACGTGGAGTGGTGGGGAGGCGAGCAAAGCTCGCCTCCTGCCGACTACAAGTCGGCGATCCCATGAGCGCCGTTGCTTGGGTAGGCTTATTTGCCTGATCGCCGCCTGTGGCACTTTTTACATGGCGGGCGGGACGCCACGCGCTCCCAGGGCACCGAGCTTGGTTGTAATCTGTGATTTGGTTTTAATGCAGTGCTTGTTGGGGAGACGCCCATGCGGGCGCCTCCTGCCAAGTACAACTTGGCGCCCCATGAGCGCCGCTGCTCGTATGGGCTTATTTGTCCAATTGTCGCCTGCGGCACTTATTACATGGTGGGCGCTCCTGGGGCCGCGACCGTCTCGGTCGCCGTGTAGATTTGCCGTAGGCGGCCTTTCAAACCCACTTGGTCAAAGCATCAATTGTTGAAGCTATCCAGCAGCTAGCGGCAGCAGTGAAGCAGATGGGCTGATTGGCAGATGGCAGGCTACAGTGCTCTGTTGGATTGTGAGCGCTACTAAAAATCGAGGTCTGTTGAGCGATTCTGCTTAGATGGGCTTATTTGCCCAGTCGCCGCCTGCGGCACTTTCTACACGGCGGGCGAGACGCCGCGCGCTCCCAGGGCGCCGAGCTTAGTTGTAGTCTGTGATTTGGTTTTAATGCAGTGCTTGTTGGGGAGACGCCCATGCGGGCGTCTCCTGCCAAGTACAACTTGGCGATCCCAGTCCCTGCCGACTACAAGTCGGCGATCCTATGAGCGCCGCTGCTTGGATGGGCTTATCTGCCTAATTGCCGCCGCCTGCGGCACTTTTTACACGGCGGGCGGTACGCCTCGCGCGCCCAGGGCATCGAGCTCGTTTCAAACAGTGGTGGTATCTCTGGCTTGGTTTCTGAGGATGAATTTTTGGATTTTGCCGGTGGCGGTGCGGGGGATGGGGGCGAAGATGAAGTGGGCGGGGACTTTGTAGGCGGCGAGGTGCTGTCGGCACCATTGCTGCAGTTGTTCGGCGCTAACCTGCGCGCCAGCGGCGAGTTCGACGAAGGCGCAGGGGGCTTCGCCCCATTTGGGGTGCGGCATGGCTACAACAGCGGCGATGGCGACGGCGGGGTGTTTGTAGAGTGCTTCTTCGACTTCTATCGAGGAGATGTTTTCGCCGCCGGAGATGATGATGTCTTTGGAGCGATCTTTGAGTTCGATGTAGCCGTCGGGGTGGGTGACGGCGACGTCGCCGGAATGAAACCAGCCGCCAGCGAAGGCTTTTTGTGTGGCGCTGGGGTTGCGAAAATAGCCTTTCATGACGACGTTGCCGCGAAACATGACTTCGCCGAAGCTTTGGCCGTCGTGCGGCGTTGGCGTCATGGTGGTGGGGTCCATGACTTCAAGCCCTTCCAGCGGCAGGTAGCGCACGCCTTGGCGCGATTTCAGTACGGCTTGCGCTTCGGGCGCCAGGTTCGACCAATCCTGATGCCATTCGTTGACTGTGGCTGGGCCGTAAGTTTCAGTCAATCCATAGAGATGCGTTACCTCAAAGCCCGCCGCTTGCATGTTGGCGAGCAGGCTTTGCGGTGGTGGCGCCGCCGCTGTGCAGAATTGCACGGTTTGCTGGAGAGCGCGCTTGTCTGCTTCTGGCGCGTCTATGAGCAAGGACATGACGATGGGCGCGCCGCAGAGGTGGGTTACGCTGTGGTCGGCGAGGCTGTTCCAGATGGGCTGGGCGCGCACTTGGCGCAGGCAGACGTGAGTGCCTGCGATGGCCGATAGGGTCCAGGGAAAACACCAGCCGTTGCAATGAAACATCGGCAATGTCCAAAGGTAGACGGCGTGCTTGGGCATCAAGGTTACCAGGATGTTGCCTTGCGCGAGCAGGTAGGCGCCGCGGTGGTGGTAGACCACGCCTTTGGGGTCGCCGGTGGTGCCGGAGGTGTAGTTGATGGAGATGGCGTTCCATTCGTCTTCGGGCATTAGCCAATTAAATTCGGGGTCACCTTGGACTAGGAAGGCTTCGTAGTCGAGGGTGCCTGTGCCTGTGTCTGTAACCGCTGCGCTGGATTCGGGGTCGTGGTATTCGATTAACTGCGGGCGGCGCGAGATCTTGGCAAGCGCCTCTTGCATCAGCGGCATGAACTCAGAGTCGACTATGACCAGCTCGGAGAGCGCGTGTTCGAGCTGAAAGGCGATGGTGGCAGCGTCTAAGCGGGTATTAATAGAATGCAGCACGGCGCCGCACATGGGTACGCCGTAGTGGCATTCGAGCATCGCTGGGGTGTTGGCGAGTAGCGCCGATACGGTCTGGCCTCTGCCTATACCGGCAAGCGCGAGCGCGGAGGCGAGGCGGCGCGAGCGCGAGTAAAACTCGGCATAACTGCGCCGAATCGCGCCGTGGATGATGGCGGTGTGCTCCGGATAAACATACGCCGCGCGTTCGAGAAAGCTCAGCGGCGTCAGCGGCTGATAGTTGGCTGGGTTGCGGTCGAGGCCAGTGTTGTAGGGGTTTGCGGTCATGTGTCTCTAAGCATCTCGCCACACCGGCGCGCGCTTGTCGATAAAGGCGCCGATGCCTTCTCTAGCGTCTTGGGTGAGCATATTTTCGACCATAACATCTGCGGCGTAGCTGTAAGCGTCCGCTAGGGTCATTTCGCGCTGTAAGTAAAAAGCGCGTTTGCCGATAGAGAGCGTCAGGCTCGATTTCTGGGCTATCTTGGTCGCCAGGTTCATCGCTGCGCTGTGCAGCTCGGCTGCGGTTACCACTTGGTTGACCAAGCCGATTTGCTCGGCGCGCGCCGCTGAGATCATGTCGCCGGTCAGGAGCATCTCCATGGCGTGCTTGTTGTGGACGTTGCGCGCTAGCGCTACCATCGGCGTGGAGCAAAACAGCCCGATGTTGACCCCAGGTGTGCTGAATCTGGCGGTGTCGGCGGCTATAGCCAAATCGCAACTGGCGACTAATTGGCAACCAGCAGCGGTGGCGACGCCAGCTACTTCGGCGATTATTGGCTTCGGGCAGTGCACCAGGGCTTGCATGGTCTCGGAGCACATTGCCATGATTTTGCCAAAGTAGGCTCGGCCTTTATCGACATCGGCGCGGCTTGCGGTCAGTTCTTTTAAGTCGTGGCCGGCGCAGAAGGCTGGTCCATTGCCCGATAGCAGGATTACTCTTACTTTGTCGTCTGTGGCAACGGCAGTAATAACATCCTGCAATTCATTGAGCATTGCCTCCGAGAGCGCGTTGCGGCGGCGCGCGTCGTTTAGAGTGAGGCGCAAGACGCCGTTGGCGTCGAGCTGGCTTAGTAGGAGTTGGTCGTTGGTAGTGGTCATGCTACTGCCTTATAAAATATTCGTTTCTACGCTCTCTGCCAGTGAGTTGGCGATGAAGCAGTAGCGGTGCGCGCGCTGCTGCAACTCCTTTAGCTTTGCTGGCTCTACCGAGAAGCCTGAGTCGAAGTGCACTACAGGGTGTAGGTCTATTCGAGTAACAGACATCCGGCCGTTGGGGTTTTTGCCTAAGTAGGCGACGGCGTGGTCTTGGTAGCTCGCGACTGGCCATTGCATTTTGGCTGCCAGGGCTAAGAAGGTCATCATGTGACAGCTGGATACTGCCGCCGCCAGGCTTTGCTCGGGGTTGACGCAACCAGCGGCGCCGCCGTAATCGGGTGCGGCGTCTGCGGCTAATTCACAGTTGTCGCTGTAGCGGATGCTGTGGGCGCTGGAGTAGGCGCCTGGGCGTAACTCTTCGCTGTTGCGTTTCCAGTTCAAGTCGATGGCGAGTTTGGACATGTGGTGCTCCTGTTTTAGGCGGTTTTGGCGGCTAGTTTTTTCGGGTCATAAAACGGCGTTGCCGTTATGGTCGCTGGCATGGTGCCGGTATCGCTTAGCACTTCAAGGCTAGTGCCGAGCGCGCTGTGGTCTATTGCTACCATTGCCAGCGCGATATTTTTCTGCAGTCGTGGCGAGTAGACTGCGGAGGTAACCTTGCCGATAACTTGATTATCTCGCTTTATTGACCAAAAGCTGGTGTTGGGGCCAGGCAGAGGGTCGCCCTGTAAATATAGACCAACTTGCTTGCGACTGACTCCGGCGTCGTGTATTTTCCGCAAAGCTGCTTTGCCGATAAAGTCGGCTGGCGTATCAAGGTTGACCAGGCGGCCTAAGCCGAGCTCGTAGGGGTTGGTGCTGATATCAGCGTCGGCGTGGTAAGACAGCATAGCGCCTTCGATCCGCCGAATGGTCGAGGTGTGCCCAGGCTTGAGCCCAAACCCCGCGCCCGCTGCCATGATCAGCTCCCAAAGCTCGTCGCCGCGCGTGCCATCGCGCAGGTAAAGCTCGTAGCCAAGTTCGCTCGACCAGCCAGTGCGCGATACCACCAAGGGAATGCCAGCGAGTTCGGTCTTGATCAGCCAGTAATAGCGCAAGTCCATGATATCGGTACCAAATAACGCCGACATGATCTGCCCCGATTTCGGGCCTTGCAATTGCAGGGGCGATACGTCCGGCTCGCGGATGGTGACGTCGAGACCAGAGTTGATAGCGACGCCTTGCGCCCAGAGCAATATGTCGCTATCGGCCAGCGAGAGCCAGAAGTGATCCTCAGCCAGGCGCAACAGTACTGGATCGTTGAGAATGCCGCCCGCGCTATTGGTGATGAGTACGTATTTGCACTGCCCTACCGCTATATTGGACAGATCGCGCGGGGTTAGCAACTGGACAAATTGCGCGGCGTCGGGCCCGGTAATTTCGACCTGGCGCTCGACGGCGACGTCGCACAGGATGGCGTCGTTGACCAGGTTCCAGAAATTCTGCTCTGGGTCGCCGAAGTCGCGTGGGATGTACATGTGGTTGTACACCGAGAAGCCTTGAGCGCCCCAGCGTAGGGTAGCCTCAAAGTAGGGCGATTTTCTAATTTGGGTGCCGAAGCTGAATTGGTTGGCTGTGCTCATTATGCGGCTATGCTCGTGGCAGAATTTATACGAGTAAGCTAGCACGAATGCAGATTGCGCGTAGGCTAAAAAAAGCTATTAGTCAGCCCGGATGGCCTGAATATTTGTCAGTGATAGTCTATCGAGGCTGGGCGGTAGTTTTATTGGTGCCGTGGCTGGGAGGGATTGAAGGCAACTAAACGTCAATCAATAGCTGCAAATCCGGGGGTGCAGATTTAATGACCCTAGTTGAGATATAGGTCATGTAGCGGCCAATACCCAACTCCTCGGCGAGCAGAGTGTCCATCACATTCTGAAAATGTTCGAGGTTGGGTGTTACTACCTTCATAACGTAGTCCATACCGCCGCCAGTGGCGCAGCATTCGGTGATTTCACTCAAGGCCATAACTCTAGCCTCGAAACGCTCAAAGTCCGATTTGTGATGGTTATCCAGCGAAACCGTGACGACAACTTGACTGAAAGCAGTGATGGCCTCAATGGCTATCTCAGCCCTATAACTCCGAATCAGCCCAGCCTTTTTTAACCTGCCCAGCCGTGCCCAACAAGGCGTCGGCGATAAGTTGACTAATTCGGCTAATTTGACTTTGCTAAGTTGACCGTGTTGCTGCAACGCACTCAAAATACGGACGTCAGTTGCGTCTAGCTTAGTTTGTTTCATTGTAATTAATTGTGAATACTATGAGCAGTCCATGGTAAGTCCAGTGTGTAGGGACGTAAATGCTGCACTTCATTTTTCTTCTTTGCCTGCGGTGTGTCCATTCAACCTAGAGGTGCGAAAACTTTCTGCGTATATTCGGCGGCGCTCTTCTTGCGCTTCGTAGGCGGATAATTCATCTTTGCTTAGGCTATGATAATGGGCTATCTCCAGAGCTCGAAGCAGAGGCGGTTCGTTGACGAAGATGCGCGCAAAGTCTTTATTTTCGCCGCTGTGGGAGCCGAGGCACTTCAGGGAAAAGATCCATTTATCTACACCAAAAATGCGCTTGAAGACCAAATCGTTTTGGGGGCTGATATAAATTGCATGGCATCTATTGTAGCTTCGCTACTGGAGGCGGTTGCGCTAAAGAGCTGGCGGTGAGGAGGTTCGCCCTGGCGGGTTCGGTTGGGTGTGGTACTTGGATGGGATTATTTGCCCAATGGATGACCTTTGGCGATTAGATCCTAAGAATGACGTCTCAAGCAGCAAGTGTAACGCTTTGACGAACAGCATTAGGAGAAAACACCTTGAGCTTTACCGCCTCTGGAGCGCCGATCCGACGTTCAAAGCCGCCATGCAACAATACCTACGCGCCATGGTGGAGGCTTGGAAGCAATAAACTCTGGCTAATAGCTCAAAAACAGTGTGGGCGCGATATCAAGCGCCAGCTAAAATATAGCAGAATTTATGTAAGTTACTGGAGCGATGCCCGAGGCAAATTACGCACAAGCTACCCATTTTTGGATTTGGGCGCTAAACTGATCTCTGTGTCCTCGACATTCTTTTATTTGTAGATCAATAGAAACTATGCGCAACACTGGAAATTTTACCACTACCAATAAAACCTTTGGTGAGATTATTGGTAATAGCAAGCATTACCGCGTGCCTAAGTATCAGCGTGATTATTCTTGGGGTGAGGAGCAGTGGGATGAGCTTTGGCAGGATATCCTCGCCATCTACCAGCAAGACCCACAAGTTAGGGAACAACACTACATGGGCTATCTAGTATTGCAAAAGCAAGAAATCAACGCCTTTACCATTATCGATGGGCAACAACGCCTAACTACTCTATCGCTCTTAGTTTTAGCGGCTTTACAAATCTTGCATACTAGCACTGATGAAAATGATGCACAAAGAATTGAAATAATTAAAGGCAACTATATAAGCACAAAAAATCCAAGCTCGCTAACTGAAAGCTATAAGCTGGAATTAAATCGTAATAACGACCTGTATTATCGTAATGATTTAGCTAGTTTATCATCACATCCAAGAAAAAGACGAATAAAAAGAAGCGAACATCAAATGCGTAAGGCTAAGGAATTTTACCAGCAAGCAATTAGCCAACTCGATCTTAATAGTAGTGGAATTAGCCAATTCATCGAGAGCGTAATCGCCAATTATTTGCTCTTCACAGTGATCGAAGTTAGCGATGATGTCAATGCCTACAAAGTTTTTGAAACACTCAACGCTCGTGGCGTGCAGCTTTCTACCCCCGACTTGCTGAAAAATCACTTATTCTCTACTATTAATCCGCGCTATGAAAATTCGCAAGATATCGAGCGCCAAGAAGAGCAATGGAGCCTAACGTCAGATAATTTAGGTAAAGAAGATTTCTCAAAATTTCTGCGTTGTTTCTGGAATAGTCGCAATAACCAAGCCAGCAAAAGCAACTTATTTAAAAAAATAAAAGCTACCTACACCTCGAAAGAAGCCGCCATCACTTTATTAAATGCTCTGAATGATGCATCATCGGTTTATGCTGCGTTGCAAGATCATAAGGACGAACTCTGGGAGAATACTGCTAATAAGCATCATGTCCAGAATTGCTTGCTAGCTTTGGATATCTTTAACATGGCGCAACCTTATCCAGTTTTGCTGTCGGCTTATTTTGCTTACTCTAACGTCGACTTTGCCAAAGTATGCCAATGGCTACAGGCCTTTTGCCTGCGCTATCAAGTTATTTGTAACTTACCATCTAACGATGTTGAGAAATTCTACAACCACATCGCTATCGCCATTCACCAGCAGCAGCCAATAGCCGAGATAAAAAAACAGCTAGCCAGTCGTCTACCCAGCGATGAGGCATTCCGGCAAAGCTTTGCCAGTAAGACATTGTCCACAAGCTCAAGTTCCAAACGAGCCCACTACTTGCTCGCCAGTATAGAAAACAATCTAAACCACAACGACTCCATAGTTTTAACTGGTGGCTACACCATAGAGCACATTTTGCCCAAATCCAACTATATCGAAGACGACACCTATTGGCGTGAGCAATTCGGCGATCTATTGGAGCAAAACATCTACCGCTTGGGCAACTTAGCCTTGCTCACTGCAAAAGCCAACCGCGACGCCGGCACTCTGTCGTTCGACGAGAAGAAAGCCATCTACCGCAAAAGCAACCTCAAGCTATTGGACAAATTATGCGATTATCCAGATTGGAACCCTGACACCCTCAACGATTACCAAGCATACATGGCTGAGCAAGCGGCAAAAGTGTGGGCGATTAATTGAGGCATATTTGAGGGATATCCCATTGTAATTAGCTACAATGGCAGCTTCTCGATTAGTTTATAATTGTGCAGCTACTATGCTTAGCCTTTGCATTATTACAATAGCAAATAGGATCAACTGCAGAGTATAGTTCGATAACGGCTCATAGAGTAAATCGAGCTAAAATAATAATAGCACTCTAGTTGGCATTGCTTTCTGCCTTATATTATCTATCAAACTAAAGGACATATGACATGACTAAGCCATTAACAACTATAATGATATCAGCGATATTTATTATAGCAGGCTGCGCGACAACGCAGAATCAAAACCTAAGTAATGTAGCTAATGAAAACGCAAGTAGCACTAGCGAGAATGTGAGGTTAAGCATACCCGTATATTCGCAGAAAATTTTCATGGGGCTGCCGAGCAGATCATGGCAACCAGTTTTCGAGAGCCACGATCCAAGTTATAGAATAGAGTTTATCCCTAGCAACGAAGCCTCTGAAGACTGGAAAAATCTTATCTCAATCCAAGGATTTAGAGGCTTTGTCAAAAATTTTTACCGCTCTGCTGATGAGGCGCCAAAATCTCTATTAGCTTTGTATAGCTTTACGTTCAGAGAGTCGTATGAGAGTAAATGCCCTGAAGGAAAATTTGTCTTCGAGCCAGCCGGCGAAGTTGATATTAATACAGATAATTATCTTGGCTTTATCATGGGCTGCTTAGTGCCATCTAAAATTAAGACAGCGGTAAAAGACATGAATAATGGCGAGTTGGGGTACTATATATTGATCGAAGGATCTGAAGACTTGTACTTGATCCATAAAGCTGTTAGAGCTGAGGAAGTCTCTCTTCTTGAAAGCCTCAATAAAGCTAATGCGGCCGAGTTTATCAGCTCTATTGAACCCATTAGATTATGTGAAAAGTCAGGGCCTGCGACAGGATGCTAGCTGTATAACTCCGTACGCTTGTGAACTAGCAGGTAGGCTGCCACTACAGAATGCTTGGAAGATATGTCAGAGCTCAAGCAGTTGCTGAGCGAGGAGATTGGGCAGCCACAGTAGTGATGTTATGAGGCCGATAAGTCACACTCCGTTTGTCTTATGCCCTTGACCTACGGAGTCTTCGCCTGGCCTTGCAGCAGCGGCTTGAGGTAGCGGCCGGTGTGCGAGGTGGGGGATTCGGCGACTTGCTCGGGGGTGCCACAGGCTACGAGCTGGCCGCCGTCGTTGCCGCCTTCGGGGCCGAGGTCGATTACCCAGTCGCAGGTTTTGATGACGTCGAGGTTGTGCTCGATGACTATGACGGTGGAGCCTTGGTCGCGCAGGCGGTGCAGGACTTTCAAGAGCTGGTCGATGTCGAAAAAATGCAGGCCGGTGGTGGGTTCGTCGAGGATGTATAAGGTGCTGCCAGTGTCACGGCGCGAGAGTTCGCGCGAGAGTTTGACGCGCTGCGCTTCGCCGCCGGAGAGGGTGGTGGCGCTCTGCCCGAGGGTGATGTAACCGAGTCCGCAATCGAGCAGGGTTTTAACTTTGCGCGCTATCTGCGGTATGGGCTCAAAGAATTCGTAGGCTTGCTCTACGGTCATTTCCAGGACTTCGGCGATGCTTTTGCCTTTGTACTTAACTTCCAGGGTTTCGCGGTTATAGCGCTTGCCTTGGCACTGGTCGCAGAGTACGTAAACATCGGGCAAGAAGTGCATTTCGACTTTGATAAGACCATCGCCCTGGCAAGCCTCGCAGCGGCCACCTTTGACGTTGAAGCTAAAACGCCCAGGCTTGTAACCGCGTTCGCGCGCTTGCACGGTGCCGGCGAAGATGTCGCGGATTAAGCTGAACATGCCAGTGTAAGTCGCCGGGTTCGAGCGCGGGGTGCGGCCGATGGGCGATTGGTCGATGTCGATTACTTTGTCCAAATAATTCAGGCCGATAATCTCCTCGAATTCAAGGCTATTGCGACTATTGCTGCCGTTGAGCAGGCGGCTGGCCGAAGGCAGTAGGGTTTGGTTGATGAGCGTCGATTTGCCCGAGCCCGAGACTCCGGTTATGCAGCTGAATAAGCCCAGCGGTATGTCGACGTCGACGTTCTTCAGGTTATTACCCCGGGCGCCGACAATCTTCAGCCAAAGCTCGTCCACCGCTGGCGTGCGTCGCTCGGGCACGGGGATGGCGCGAGTGCCTTTCAAGTATTGCCCGGTTATAGATTCCGTGCTGGCGACGATGTCCTCGACTTTGCCTTGCGCTATGACGCGACCGCCGTGCACGCCCGCGCCGACGCCGATGTCGACTACGTGGTCGGCGCTGCGGATGGCGTCCTCGTCGTGCTCGACTACCAAGACGCTATTGCCGATATCGCGAAGGTGCTTCAAGGTGTCCAGGAGGCGGGTGTTGTCGCGCTGGTGCAGGCCAATGGAGGGTTCGTCGAGAACGTACATTACTCCTACCAGCGCCGAGCCGATTTGCTTGGCGAGGCGGATGCGTTGCGCCTCACCGCCGGAGAGCGTGCCGGCAGTGCGGTCCAAGCTCAAGTAGTCGAGCCCGACGTTCACCAGGAATTGCAGCCGGTCGCGGATCTCTTTTAAGATCTTCTCGGCGATCTCGCCTTTGGCACCGGTCAAGTTGAGCTCTTGGAAGTATTTGTACGCCGTGTGCACGGGCATGGCGCTGATCGTGGGTAAGTTGACGTCTTCGATGCGGACGTTGCGCGAGCTGGCGTTGTAGCGCGTGCCTTCGCAATGCGAGCACGGGCGGTTGCGGATTACGCGGTTGATTTCTTCGCGCACGCCTGGCGATTCGGTCTCGGCGTAGCGGCGTTGCAGATTGGGGATGATGCCCTCGAAGGGATGCTTGCGGTCGATGGTGAAGCCGCGCTCGGATTCATAGTAAAAATTTATGTTCTCTTTGCTGCCGTAGAGCAGGGTGTCGCGCGCTTTTTGCGGGATGTCGCAGAAGGGGGTTTTTAGCCCGACTTTGTAGTGCTTCATTACCGCCTTTACCATATGGTAAAGGTAGGGATTGTGCGGCTCCCAGCCGCGAATAGCGCCGGCTTGCAGCGATAGGCTGGTGTCGGGCACTAGCAACTCGGGGTCGTAAAATGATTCGTTGCCCATGCCATCGCAGTGCTCGCAAGCGCCTTCGGGGCTATTAAAGGAGAATAGCTTGGGCTCGAGCTCAGGGACGCTGAAATCGCATTCCGGGCACGAGTATCGCGCCGAGAACATTACTTCGGCGCCTTCGCCTTCGGTGTAGGGCGCTAATTGCACCAGCCCGGAGCTCAGCCGTAGCGCCATCTCTACTGAGTCCGCCAGTCGCTGCGCCAACTCTTCCTTGATGGCAAATCTATCGACGACGGCGGCGATGTCGTGCTTTTTGTTTTTGTCGAGCTTGGGCAGGTCTTCGAGTTCGTAAATCTCGCCGTCGACGCGCGCGCGGATAAAGCCATTGACGCGTAAATTCTCGAATAGCTGCAAATGCTCGCCTTTGCGCGCGCGCACCAGCGGCGCCAGCAGCAGCCAGCGGCTGCCCTCCGGCTGGGCCATGATGCTATCGACTATCTCCGATACCGTTTGCGCGCGCAGGGCGATGTTGTGCTCGGGGCAGTGCAGGGTGCCGACTCTAGCGAAGAGCAAGCGTAGATAGTCGTGGATTTCGGTAACCGTGCCCACGGTCGAGCGCGGGTTGTGAGAGGTGGTTTTCTGCTCTATGGACACCGCCGGCGATAGGCCTTCGATCAAATCGACGTCGGGCTTTTCCATTAGCGCCAGAAATTGGCGTGCGTAAGCTGATAGCGATTCGACGTAGCGCCTTTGGCCCTCGGCGTAGAGCGTGTCGAAGGCTAGCGACGATTTGCCCGAGCCCGATATGCCGGTGATTACCACGAGTTGATCGCGCGGGATGCTGAGGTTGATGTCTTTCAGGTTGTGCGTGCGCGCGCCGCGGATTTCGATGTTTTGGTGCATGGGTGAGCTTAGCTAATACGTTGGAGTTGCTGGTCGCAGATTTGTCGAGCTTTATGGTCGACATCCAGTATCGTTTCCAGGTCCGGACAGTTTGTCGGCGCGATCTGGTCGAGGGCGCTCGCCACCAGCGGCACGATGTCGGTGAATTTTATGTTGTGGCCAAGGAAGGCTGCCACCGCGACTTCGTTGGCGGCGTTCAAAGCCACGGCGTAGCTATGAGCCGAGCGCAAGGCTTGATAGCCCAAGTCGAGGGCAGGGAAGCGCGAACCGTCTACCTGGTAGAACTCTAATTTTTGCAGTTGCGCCAGGTCGAGCCTGGGTGTTGGTAGGGCCATGCGCTCGGGATAAGCCAAGGCGTAGGCGATGGCAGTGCGCATGTCGGGGCGGCCGAGTTGCGCGACCTCGGCGCCGTCTCGGTAGCGCACTGATGCATGGACTATGGCTTGTGGGTGGATCAAGACTTTGATCGCATCGGGCTCAAGGTGGAACAGGCGCGCGGCTTCGATTACCTCTAGCGCCTTATTCATCATGGTCGCCGAGTCGATGGAGATTTTGGCGCCCATGCTCCATTGCGGGTGCGCGCAGGCTTGAGCCGGGGTTATGGCAGAAAGCTGCTCTAGCGGCGTTTGCCAGAAGGGGCCGCCGGAGGCGGTGAGGGTAATTTGCTCGATTGCGTCGTCGCGGTCGCGCTCCAAGGCTTGCCGCCAGCACTGCAGCACGGCGTTGTGCTCGCTATCGATGGGGATGATGTCGACGCCCAAGCGCCGTGCTTCCTGGTCTACCAAGTCGCCAGCCATGACCATGACCTCTTTGCTCGCGAGCAAGATGCGTTGGCTCGCTTGCATGGCGGCGAGCGTCGGCACTAGCGACGCCGAGCCGCTAATGGCCACTAGCACCGCGTCGACCGCTTCGCTGCGGAGAAAGTCGAGCATTGCTCGCTCGTCGCCGCTGCGCGCGCCGAGCGCCCAAAGCCGCGAGCAATTGAGTTCTTGACCTAATTGTGTGAGCTTGGGCAAGCTGTGGTTACAGCTCATGCCGACGACGTCGAAGCTATGCGCTTGCGAGCGCACCACGTCGAGCGCGCTGCTGCCGATGGAGCCGGTAGCCCCGAGAATTACCAGGCGAGTTTTAGGCATCAATTGCAGGGTCTACACCAGGTCGCTAAATTTATGCGGACGCAATTTGTGGATATGGCTCAAGAGGTTGATGGTGCCGAGCACCAACAGGGCGCCGACCAGGTTATGAGCTACAGCGACGTACAGCGGCAGATAGAAAACTATATTGCTGATGCCCAAAGCCACTTGCACCAGCAACAGCAAAAAGAATTTATTGGTGGCGCGCGATAGACCCGCGATGCCGCGCGTGTGGCAACGCCAGATCAGCAGCAAGCTCAGCGCCACCACTAGCAGGGCGTTGACTCGATGGCTGTAGTGGATGGCGACGCGCGCGGCGTTATCGAGTTGGCCGCCCAGGTAATTCGGGCCGATGCTTTGCTGAAAATTAAATCCGGCGGCAAAGTCCATTTGCGGCCACCACGATTGCTGACAAGTGGGAAAGTCCAGGCAAGCGAGCGCGGCGTAATTAGAGCTGGTCCAACCGCCGAGCACTATCTGCACCACGATGGCAGCGAAGACCAGCCATGCTAAGACCTTGAGTCCGCTTTGGCTTTCCCAGCTAGTGAGGGTGATCACGGAATCGGAGTACATTTGCCCACGCGAGCGTAGCTCCATCAGAAATAGCAGGCTCAGGGTAGTGAAGCCGCCGATCAGGTGCGCGGTAACGACTTGCGGCCAGAGCTTGAGCGTTACCGTCCACATGCCGAACAACGCTTGCGTGATCACCGTCGCGACAGTAAACCAGGCTAATTTCACCGAGATAAATGGCCGTAACTCCATCTTGCGAACATTGCACCAGCTAAATATCAGCGCTATAGCCAGAATGAACAGCGCCAAGCCACCAGCGAAGGCGCGGTGTACGACCTCGGGGATTGCCAAGCTGGAGGTGAATCGATTATCTGGATACATTTCGTTGGCAGCGCTAATATCCTCGGCGCTGCTGGGCATTATTAGATGACCGTAGCATCCCGGCCAATCCGGGCAGCCCAAGCCCGCCCCGACCAGGCGCGTGTAAGCACCCAGGGCGATGACGACCAGCGCTAATAGCAGAGCTAGGCGGATAATGACTTGCAGGGAGTTGCGGTTCATCGGCGGCGCGGCGTCTCGGGGAGTTCCTAAATACAACCGCCTATTTTAACAATCAGCAGCGCTAAATTAACTTTATATGGCAGCTCTTGCCGCCTACATAGCGATATTTTGCTATTAGTTTTTTAAATCGCTAAACTAGCCTTAAAATGCAACCCTAAAAGTTTAGTAGCGCCAATTTATAAGTATGAAGCAGCGAACCATACGTAATTCGATCCGCGCCAGCGGCGTAGCTCTGCACAGCGGCAAGAATATCAACCTTATCCTGCGACCAGCGCCCGAGGAGCACGGCATAGTTTTTCGCCGAGTCGACCTGCCGCAACCAGTGGATATACCCGCCACGGCCTATAACGTGCGTAGCGACGCCGAGCTGGCGACAGTGCTCGGTTTGGATGGTATTGAGCACACGGTGAGCACTGTCGAGCATTTGCTCTCGGCGCTGGCTGGCTTAGGTATCGATAACGTTACCGCCGAGGTCGAGGGCTCGGAGATGCCGATCATGGATGGTAGCGCCGCCAGCTATGTCTTTTTGTTGCAGTCGGCGGGTATAGTCGAGCAAGACGCCGACAAGAAATTCATCCGAGTGATGAAGCCCATCCGCATCCAGGAGGGCGATAAGGAAGCGGCTTTCTTACCCTTTAATGGTTTCAAAGTAACCTGCGCTATCGAATTCGATCATCCGGTTATGCGCGCTGGTAACACCGAGCTTAGTATCGATTTTTCTCATACTTCGTTCATCAACGAAGTTAGCCGCGCGCGTACCTTCGGTTTCAAAAAAGACTTAGAGAATATGCACAAGCGTCGACTCGCGCTCGGTGGTAGTCTCGATAACGCCATCCTGCTCGACGAGCACAGCGTGGTCAACGCTGGTGGTATGCGTTTCCCTAACGCCGAAGAATTTGTCCGCCATAAAGTATTGGACGCATTTGGTGATTTGTACTTGGCGGGTCATACCATCATCGGCGAATTCAAGGGTCGTAAGTCTGGGCATCGATTGAATAATAAGCTGTTGCGTGCCCTGCTTAGTAGCGAGGATGCTTACGTAATTGAGAGCGGCCTTGAACAGATCAGCGGCGCGCCGGTGTTCTTTGCTGGGTCTTTGTTGCCGGCTTAGGGCTGGTTTTGTGTTGAGTAGAGTTCGCTGGATAGGATAGGGGGTCGAGAGTGTAGGGCGTTGCCGTTCATAAAGCAGCGACTTGGTGTACCCTAGGTGGTTACGGTAACTACGCTAAATTTCGGAGAGGTGGCAGAGTGGTCGAATGCGACGGTCTTGAAAACCGTTGTACGTATCCGCGTACCGAGGGTTCGAATCCCTCCCTCTCCGCCAGATATGGGCTTGGGTGCGCGGTGTTTGGTCTGCGGTGTGGGCTTATGGTCAATTTGACCGTAGCATAGGCTTTCGCGAGCTTAGGGCTTGGCTACAATGCGCCGAGGATTTCTTCATATCCATGCTAAAAACTTCAAACACAGGAAAACACAATGCAAAAAATAATTCAAGCCTTGAGCCTGGCTTTCTTGCTGGGCTTGCAATCGGTAGCTTGGGGCGACGGTCACCAAGTGGTAGATAGTATCCATTTCTTGATCCCCGGCGGCGCCGGTGGTGGCTGGGATGGTACCGCGCGTGGCACTGGTGAGGCCCTGACCAAGTCCGGCCTTGTCGGTCAAGCCAGCTACGAGAATATGTCGGGCGGCGGCGGCGGTAAGGCCATCGGTTATCTGATCGAGAACGCTGCTAGCAACCACGGCACCCTGATGGTCAATTCGACCCCTATCGTCATCCGTTCCTTGACCGGAGTATTCCCGCAGAACTTCCGCGATTTGACTATGGTGGCTGGAACCATCGGCGATTACGCTGCTATCGTGGTCGCCACTGACAGCGCCTACGCCGATATGGGCGATCTGGTCGCGGCTTACAAAGCCAACCCGAGCGCCGTGGCCATCGGCGGCGGTTCAGTTCCTGGCAGCATGGATCACTTGGTCGCCGCCTTGGCAATGGAGGCCGCTGGTGCCAATCCAGTCGAGGTCAAATACGTCGCTTACGACGCTGGTGCCAAAGCCATGGCTGGTCTGCTCTCGGGCGAGGTTCAAGCGATCTCCACTGGTTTCAGCGAGGCAGTAGCCTTGGCGCGCGCTGGTGAAGTACGCATAATCGGCGTTACTTCCGACGAGCGCGTACCCAGCTACACCGCCGCGCCCACGCTCAAAGAGCAGGGCATTGACGCCGCCTTCGTCAACTGGCGTGGTTTCTTCGCCGCTCCAGGTTTGCCGGCGGATAAATTGGCGCAATACCAGGAAGCTCTGGCGAAGATGTACGATACTCCAGAATGGGAAGAAGTCCGTGCGCGCAACGGCTGGGTGAATATTCATAACCCTGGAGCCGATTTTGTTAGCTTTTTGGAAGACCAAGAGCAGGCCATCGGCGATTTGATGCGCAAGCTGGGCTTTCTGTAGAGAGCACCTGGCTTTATTCAACAACGCCACCCGCAGCCCGCAACGAGCGCTGGGGTGGCGTTGTTCTTTTAAGCGTCTCGGCTTTTTGCGCCGACTTGGTTCTGGAGCGTAAACTATGAGATTAGACCGCTGGCTGGCATTGGTCTTGCTGTTGTTTTTCGCGGCCTACGGCTACGCCGCCTGGTTTAGCATGGACGACTTGCTGCCGCCGATACTCCGCCGCAACCCAGTGTGGCCCTCGAGCTTTCCGAAGCTGCTGGCAGTGCTGGGGACGCTGACGGCGCTAGCGGTGATAGTCAACCTTGAGGGTAGCAAGGGCGAACCCGGCAAGCAAGACCTGGACTACAGGCGCTGGCGCGACTATAAGGTGGTGCAGGCGGCGTTGCTGCTGGCGCTGATGCTGGCTTACGCTTTGCTATTGCGCCCCTTGGGCTTCGTCATCGCTACTACGCTCTTTCTGAGCTTAGGTAGCTTCCTGCTGGGCGAGCGCCGCTGGTTGCTGGTAGTCGGCATAGCCGCGACTGCAGCGTTCGGGCTCTGGTATTTGGTGCAGGAAGTGCTCGATATTTATCTGCGCCCCTGGCCGGCTTGGTTCGGCTAACGCTAGTAGCTCACCCTGGTTTTTATCAAGCGCTAACAACAACGACTTACTCCCATGCTCGAAGGTTTACTAATAGGCTTGAGCACCGCCTTCTCCTTCACCAACATCATGATGGTGGTGGGCGGTTGCTTGATCGGCACGTTCATCGGTATGTTGCCGGGCTTGGGGCCGATGTCGATCATCGCGATCATGATTCCAGTGGCGTTAACCCTGGGCGACCCTCCCACCGTGCTGATTTTGCTCGCTGGGGTTTATTACGGCGCTATTTTTGGCGGCTCGACTTCGTCCATATTGATCAACGCCCCTGGCGTGGCCTCGACTGTCGCCACCAGCTTCGACGGCTATCCCTTGGCGCGCCAAGGCAAAGCGGGCAAAGCCCTGACCATCGCGGCTGTTTCGTCTTTTGCTGGTGGCACTATCGGCGCCATCTTGCTGCTCGCTTTCGCCCCGGGATTGGCATCGGTGGCGTTGCTGTTTCATTCTTCCGAATACTTCGCCTTGATGGTCGTCGGGCTCTCGGCGATAGCAGCTTTTGCTGGTAGTGGTCAAGTAGCACGGGCGCTATTAATGACCATCGTCGGGCTCGCGCTCGCCACTGTCGGCGAGTCGGCGCTCTTCAACGCCCCACGCTTCACCATGGGGCTGATGGACTTGCAGTCTGGCTTTGGCTTTATCACCCTGGCGATGGCGATGTTCGCCTTACCCGAGGCTTTGTATTTGGTATTGGACCCTAGCCGTTCTAACACTGGCGGCGCTTCGGGCAAGATAGATAAGTTGCGCTTGAGCCGCGCCGAGATCAAGCAGATAAGCCCAGTGGTTGGGCGCCAATCCTTGCAAGGCTTTTTGATCGGAGTCTTGCCCGGCGCTGGCGCCACCATAGCCTCATTCTTGGGCTACGCCGTCGAGCGCAACATCGCCCCGCGCGACGAGCAAAAGCAATTCGGCCAAGGCTCGATCAAGGGCTTGGCAGCGCCGGAAGCCGCCAACAACGCCGCCTGCACGGGCTCCTTTGTGCCCTTGCTGACCTTGGGCATTCCTGGCTCGGGCACCACTGCGATCTTGCTCGGAGCATTGCTGGCGCTGAACGTCGCGCCGGGTCCGCGCTTGATGCTCGATCAGCCAGAAATCTTTTGGGCGGTGATCATCTCGATGTACATCGGCAACGTCGTGCTGCTGATTCTGAACCTGCCGCTCATCCCCTACATCGCCAAAGTGCTCGCAGTGCCGCGCAACTTTCTTATCCC
The DNA here is from genome assembly GCA_965229495.1 of Gammaproteobacteria bacterium. Classification (GTDB taxonomy): domain Bacteria; phylum Pseudomonadota; class Gammaproteobacteria; order CBDBNL01. Next base: position 664,316 of record OZ245880.1, on the reverse strand, counting down.
TTTCATTTTGCTCTTCACTTTGCTCGGCGCATATCTGGGTCAGAACAACGCCACCGAGCTGATGATCCTGGTGGGTCTGGGCTTGTTCGCTACTTTCCTGCGCTTGGGTGGTTTTCCGCTGGCGCCGCTGCTCATTGGCTTCATCCTGGGGCCGATGCTCGAGAATAACTTCTCGCGCTCGATGCAGCTCTACGACGGCATCGGCTTCATCCTCGAACGACCTATGACCATGGGCTTGCTGGTAATCGCCGCCTTGCTCATCGTTCTACCAGCCTACCGCTCGCGGCGGCGTGCGCAAGCAGAGGCGGCATAGCATATCCTCTTGAGCCAAACACGTAGGATAGCCAGCCCGCCGCATAAATAGCGCTGAGACTATACTGAGACCTTTGCAAAAAGGCATCTTTTTGCCCCCAGCGTTGTTCGCAACTGCTCATTTACTATTGAATAAATTGCGCTTTGCTGCCTAGTTGGGTACAAAAATCTCCGTTTTTTGCACGCGGTCTCAAGTTATGCAAAACTCTCTATATTGTCATGTCCACAACCCAAGCCGGCGCCAGCAATAATCCTCGACCAGTCGTATGCTACGACGCTAGTCGACTGCCAGCGCCAGACCTGGAGGCTTATGCTCGCCATCGCGCGCGGGCGCGGTTGTCGCGCGAGCTCTTGGTGCCGCCGCGCTCAGGGAGCACTTTTTCCGTGCAGCGCGGAGATTTCTTTCGCATAGTTTCGGTAGAGGGACCTCAAGTCGGAGACTTGAACCTTTGGCACCGAGATAATTTACAAGAGCATTTTTATAGCGGCAAAACCAGGGCTTTGCACGGCACTCACCTCGGCGTCGGCGACCGCATGTGGAGCAATTTTCCGCATTTGCGACCAATGGCGACCATAACCGCGGATAGCCTGGCTTGGTACGGTTTCGACGCCGACGGCGCTGGCGTACACGACGTCATCGGCACCCGCTGCGACCCTTACACTTTTAGTCTGCTCAACCCCGGTCAAAGCTACGACTACTGTTGCCATTCGAACCTCACGCGCGCCCTGGCTGAGCATCTGGATATCAGTTTTGCTCGCGCTGAAAGCCATGTTCACGACGTGCTCAACGTTTTTATGTGCACCGGCTTTAGCAAAGACCAACACCAGTACTTCATGAAGGCTTCGCCAGTGCGGCCTGGCGACTACCTGGAGTTTTACGCTGAGATTGACTTGCTGGCAGCTTTGTCAGCCTGCCCAGGCGGCGACTGCTCGAGCACGCATTCCTCGGATCAAGCGGCTTGTTATCCGCTGCGCGTAGAAATTTGGTCGCTTGGGGCTTAAGGCAGAAATAGCTGATACTGGGTCTGAGTACGAGGTGGTGGGTTGCTGTTACAATGACGGACGATTAGCTGCGTTGGCTTTAGGCTGGTGCGCGAGCAGCTTTGTCTTGAGCCAAGTAGCACCATAATAGAATAGCTTTACTTTATAGAAAAATGACCGAGGAATTGCTTCAGTTATTACTACTACCAATCGGGTATATTGTCTTCGTAGTTGTGGTATTGTTTGGGATTAACCATATGCGGATTAAACAGGCTGAAGCTGATGCAGCTTTAGCTGCAGCTAAAGCTGATGCAGCCAAAGCTGATGCAGAAAAGTGGCAATCCTTAGCTGATGCAGATAAGGCACAACCCTCTCAACCCTCTGGCGCAAAGCCGGTTGATTCATTAGATGTATTGGCATGGGAATTCGAGTATGCTCGCGTAACGGCTAGTGAGGCTATGCGCGATCGGCATGTGATGATCAATTTTTTCATAGTTATTTTTGGCATATCTGTAACTGGTATAGTTGCTTATTACAAGGAAGTAAATGTGTGGTGGCCATACTCTAGCATGTTGCAATTATGGTTCCTTAGCTCCGTGGGCATTTTTTATTCGCTAATTCTTATACAGCTCAGAGCGGCATGGCACGATAGCGCTCTGGCTATGAACAAAATCAAAGAATTTTGTATTAGTAACAATAATCTAATAGATGCTGATAAGCTTGCTAGAGTCTTTCGTTGGCGTTTGGCGACAGTGCCCAGCGCCAACAAGCTTTGGAATGTTTTCTTTTACTCGGCTGCTTTCATTGCTTTTATGAGTAGTGCTGCTTTCGCCTGTGGTGTGGCACTGCTTGGCCATAAGGCGGGAATAACGCATTATTATCTTTTTAGTATGTCTGTACTCTATTTATTTATTTTATTCAGCATATTTTTATTTTTTTATTACAAGGCACTCGAACCTAAGGAGGTAACAAAAATGATTAATCCAGCAACAGCTCCAGCGACAGTAGTAGTTGATAAGCAAGAAAGTATATGGTCGGCGGGGCCATTTCACTTGAATTCAGCCAGGCTGCGTTTTCAGCGCTTCGACGGCAAGCTCAGCGATCCAATCGTCAGGATCAATTTTGAGAGGGGCGATTCTGCCAGCATACTCTTAGTCGACGAGGAAAACGATTCGGTGTTCCTGGTGAAGCAGTTTCGTTTCCCGGTTTATGCGGCTATCTCGAAGAAATCGGAGTTCCAGCCGGAGGATGCTTGGCTGCTGGAGACGGTGGCTGGAATGGTCGACGCTGGTTATTCAGAAGTGCAAGTGGCGAAGAAAGAGCTTCTCGAAGAAGCTGGTTTTAGCTTGGACGATAATCCCGAATATATCGCCTCGGTTTTTGCTAGTCCTGGCGGTAGTTCTGAGATGATCCATATCTATTTGGGGCGCGTGAGCAGGTCTAATCGTGTTGCTGCTGGCGGTGGTGTAGCCGCCGAGGGCGAGGATATCCAAGTGTTGGAGCTGCCTTTTGACCGAGCCCTGGAGATGGTGGCGAGCGGTGAGATTTGCGATGCTAAGACGGTTATCGCTCTGCAAAATCTGGCGATGAGGCGGCTGCGAGAGGCGTAGTTGCTAGGGTTGGCGGCGCTTTTGCCGATAGTGTGCTGGTGGTGCTTAGGTGAATTTTTCCAGCTCAGAGCGGAGGGGTGCGGGCCAGGGGTGGGCGGCGAGTTTGCCATTGTCGGCTTTGCGGGCGAAGGCGATGGTTATGGCGGCGGCGACTCGGATGTTGCCTTGCTGGTCGAGGATGTCGACTTGCAGCGCCAGGGATTTATTGCCGATGCGCACCAGGGCGAGGTTGCCGCTGAGTTCGTCGCCGAGTATGCCCGGGCTTTTGAAGTTGACTTGTAAGTTGACTGCGGGTACGCCAGCGCTGTAGTCTTCAGCCAGACGCTGATACGAGAAGCCGAGTTTACGGTCGAAAAAGTCTTCGACGACGCTGTGCATCATTTCGACAAAGCGCGGGTAGAAGACTATGCCCGCAGGGTCGCAATGGCGAAAACGGATGGGCAGGGCGAGGCTGTGGGCGTAGTGCATGGTGTGTTGGCTGCTGGGGTGATGGCTTGAGGTTACAATAGCTGCTGGTGTCTATTACCAACTCTTGTTCAATATTTGACTAGCATGATAATCAATTTCCCCACTGCAAAACGTAAGTTCGACGTGCTGGTAGTTGGGCGCGCGGGTATGGACTTATACCCGCAGCCCGACGGCAGCAAGATCAATTCCGCGCAACTGTTTCAATCGGATATGGGTGGCTCGGCCGGCAATAGCGCGGTGGCGTTGGCGCGCCATGGTTTGCGCGTGGCGCTGTGGTCGGCGTTCTCGAAAGACCCTGTGGGCGATTTTGCCCGCCGTAGTCTGGCTTCGTACTCGGTCGACACTAGCTATTGCTTTGAGGCGCCCGAGGGTACGCGCACTTCACTAGCCTTGGTGGAGAATTTGCTCGACGGTTTCGAGACTGTGATCTATCGCAACAACGCGGCTGATTTCAGCATTCGCCCCGAGCAAATCACCAGCGCTATTTTGAACGATTGTCGGTGTTTATTAGTCTCGGGGACTTGCCTGGCGCAGGAGCCTTCGCGCAGCGCGATATTTCGTGCCTTAGAGTTGGCGGCTGCGGCGAATTGTCCAGCGGTGCTCGATATTGATTATCGGCCTTATAGTTGGGGCTCTGCCGACGAGCAGCAGCAGGTTTACCAGGACGCCGCGCGCGCTTGCGCTGTCATCGTCGGTAACGACGAGGAGTTCGCGGTGATGGCCGGCTCGATGGCTGGCGGGGTCGATTTAGCGCAGGCGCTGGCTCGGGACTCTGGCAAGACTTGCATCTACAAGATGGGCGCCAATGGCTCGATTACTTATCAGGGCGGCGAGCAATTGCGCACTGGCATCTACCCGGTGCAAGCGCGCAAGCCGGTGGGCGCCGGCGACGCTTTTATGGGCAGTATGCTGGCGGCGCTGATGCAGGGGATTGACTTGGCGCAGGCTTTGCGCCGTGGTTCGGCGGCGGCGGCGATGGTGGTGAGCGCTTTCGGCTGCGCTTCGGCTATGCCTGATAGCGCGGCCTTAGAGGAGTTTATGGGCTCTAGGCAGGAGCTAATTCCGGATGCGCCTTCTCCTTGATCGGCGCGTGCATGAAGGCGGCAGCGAAGCCGCTGAGGATGACGACTGCCCACATCCAATCGTAGCTGCCGCTGGCGTCGTAAATAAAGCCACCGAGCCAAGCGCCGAGGAAGGAGCCGAGCTGGTGCGAGAAGAAGGCAAAGCCGTAGAGTAGGGCGACGTCGCGGGCTCCGAACATATGCGCGACCAGGCCGCTGGTGAGCGGCACGGTGCCTAACCAAAGCAGGCCGAGGGCGGCGCCGAAGGCTATGGCGCTGGCTCCGGACAAGGGTAGGGCGAGGAAGGCTATGACTACCAGCGAGCGCAGGGTGTACAACCAGGCGAGGCTGTTCTTTTTCGAGTAGCGCCCGCCGAGCCAGCCGCAGGCGAGCGAGCCCAGGATGTTGAAGAGGCCGATCATGGAGAAAGCCCAGGCGGTTATTTCGGGGTCCATGGCTCGATCGCGCAAGTAGGAGGGTAGGTGGGTGGCGACGAACACGACTTGCAAGCCGCAAACGAAGAAGCCTGCTGTTAATAACTGATAGCTTCTATAGCTCAGGGCTCGGCGCAATATGACGCTGACGGGTTCTTTGGCTGGCTCGGCTTGGGCGCTGGTGTCGGAGTTAGATTTGCTGCTTATGCTTCGGAGGCCGAGGCTGAAGGCGATCATGGTGGCAGCGATCACCGCCAGCCAAAGGAAGGCAAATCCCCAGCCGTAGCTATCGAGTAAGCTCTGGGCGATGGGTATGCACAGGAATTGCCCGAAGGAGCCGCCAGAGGTTACGACTCCGAGCGCTAGCGAGCGCCATTTGAGCGGGGTGTTGTTGACTACGGCTCCGAGCACTAGCGAAAAGCCGACGCCGCCCAAGCCGACGCCCAGCAGCAATTGACCCAACAGCAGGTGCGTGCCGCTGCTGGCAAAGCCGCTGATCACTAGCCCAGCGACGTAACACAAGGCGCCGACTATGATGAATTTGATGCTGCCGTAGCGGTGCGCGAGTAAGCCGAATACTGGTGCGAAGGCGCCCCAGAGCAAATTCTGCGCTGCGACGGCAAAGGCAAAGACTTCGCGACCAAAGCCTAGGTCCTGGCTGATCTCTGGCAGGAACAGGCCAAAGGATTGGCGCACGCCCATGGCGATGGTGGTGATGGTCGCGGCGCAGGCTAAGAGGATTAGCCAGCGGTTTGTATTGCTCATTGCTGTGTTTGGGTTTGCTTTGGGCAAAAAGGTTCTTTTCGCCCCCAGCGTTGTTGTCAAATGCTCATTTATAGCAAATAAACTCCGCTTTGACGCCTAGCTGGGAACGAAAATCACTCTTTTTGCATTTTGCACGCGGTATAGCCTAGTCTTGCTAAAAATCTTGGCTTGTGTGCTTACTGATCGCTGGGCGTCATACGCTCTGCCAAGAACGGCTGCACTTTGGTCGCTAGGGCGCGGAGGCTGTGGGCGGTGGTGTCCCAATCGATGCAACCGTCGGTTACCGATTGGCCGTAGCGCAGGCTGCTCAGGTTGTCGAGATCCAGCTTTTGATTGCCGCCGACCAGATTACTTTCGATCATCAAGCCGATGATCGATTTGTTGCCTTCGGCGATCTGTTTGCCGATGTCTTCTATTATTAAGGGCTGGCGTTCGGGGTCTTTCTCGGAGTTGGCGTGGCTGGTGTCGATCATGATGTTGACCGGTAGCTGCTGCTCTTGCAGTTCGCGCTCGCAGATGCCGACGTTGACGCTGTCGTAGTTGGTTTTGCCGCCACCGCCGCGCAGGATGATGTGGACGTGTTGGTTGCCTTGGGTTTCGACCTGGCAGACGTTGCCGTCGGTGTTTATGCCGAGAAAGCTGTGCGGGTGCATCGCCGAGGTCATGGCGTTGTAGGCTACGGCGAGGTTGCCATCGGTGGAGTTTTTGAAGCCTAGAGGCGTGGAGAGGCCGCTGGACATTTCGCGGTGCGTTTGCGATTCGGTGGTGCGCGCGCCTATCGCCGACCACGATACTAAGTCTTGTAAATACTGCGGTACGATTGGATCCAGCGCTTCGGTGGCTACTGGTAAGCCCATTTCGGCTAAGTGCACTAGCAGCTTGCGGCCGGTGTGCAAGCCTTCGGCGACGTTGAAGGTGTTGTTCAACTGTGGGTCGTTGAGTAGGCCTTTCCAGCCGACCGTGGTGCGCGGCTTTTCAAAGTACACGCGCATGACTAAGTACAGGCTGTCCTGGAGTTCGTGCGCTAGTTGGCGTAGGCGCTGGGCGTAGTCTTGGGCGGCTGGGATGTCGTGAATCGAGCAGGGGCCAACTACTATTAGCAGGCGTGGGTCTTTTTTATCAAGGATATTGCGGATGACGTCGCGATTGTTGGCGATGCCTTGGGCGTGCTCGGGGTGTAGGGGTACGTTGTTGGTTAGTTCGCGTGGGGTTATCAGTGGCCGAAAGGCTTTGACGTTTTTATCTACTAATTGCGTGGGGTTCATCGTCTGTCTGAGTCGAGATTTATTATGCCGCTGAAGATGAATGCGACACCATCGGCGGAGACGTTGGCTGTTTGCTGGTCGCCAGAGGTGCCGCCGCGGGTGGCGACAGCATCGTAGGATAGCGCTGGTATCAGGCGGAATTCTACCTTGAGTTGTGGTATTACCATGTAACCGATGTGAAAGCGAAAGCCAAAAGTGCTCGCCATGCTCGAAGTATAAAGGAAATCGCTGCTATCGGTTATGCCCTCGGAGTAACTCAGGCTCGGGCTGGAGTAGATGAAGTCGATGCCGCCTTGCAGTTTCCACGGCTGGTAATCGTACATGAAGCCGCCAGCGAGGTCGGTGCGGACGAGGGTGGCGGCGAAATTGCCCGAGGTCGAGCTTTCCATGCGTTCGTATGCGCCGCGGAGCGAGAAGTTGTCGACGCCAGGGATGTAGTATTGCCCGCCAAGGAAGTATTGCGAGCCGGTGTTGGCGTTGATGTCGACGGCAAGGTCGCCCGAGCTGGCGACCAGGGGATCGCCGCCGTCGGAGATGCCGGCGCCGACCAGCAAGCGGAAGTTGTACAAAAATTGGCTTTCGATTTGCCGTTGACGCTCGGCTTCGGCGCGCTCGACGGCGTCTCGGCGATCGATGATGCGCTGCTCGCGTTCTTGTAGGCTACGCGCCAGGGCGAGCACGTCGGCGGTGATGAAGTCGTCGCCGATGGCGATGCCGTCGGTGGCGATCATGGTGTCGATGCCGTCCCGAGTTAGTAGTAAGGTTTCGCCGTTGTCGCCGTCGATGCTGACGGTGTCGGGGTCCTCGGGTGTTACTGGTGGTAGCGGTAATTCTACGGGATTGCCCTGGCTGCGACCGAGCTCGTCTATGGCGCCGGCGGGTGTGGGTGGTAGGGCTGATACCAGGATGTCGTCCAATTCTTGCAATTGTTCGTTGCGCGCGATTATCGGTATCGTTATCGCGTCGAGTATTACGCTGTTGCCGCTTTCGAAGAATTTCAGGCCGACGCGTAGATCTGTGGCGTCGGGCTCGGGTGTTACCTCTATGTAGTACTCGGCGCCGGCGCCAGTGAAGCGATCGACGTCGCCGTTGACCTTGATGTTGTCCGCGTTAAAGCCACCGACGGCGCGGTCGAAGCTGACGCGTAGAGGGTAGGGGCGTCCGGTAACCGGGTAAGTGTACGATATTGGGAACACTGCGGCTTGCAGTTCGTTCTCTAGTGGTAGGCCGTCGCCGGTGCGTGGTGTGATGCCAGTTATAACGCCGTTACTGGGGTTGATATTGAGCAGGTTGGTCGGCGGGTAAACTCTGGTGGCACCAAAATTGCCGCCGCCGCTGTTGTCGGTAACAGCGTCTTGGCGAATGCTGACGAATACGGTTTCTCCGGGTTGATTGTGGCGAAGGCGGAGGCGATAGCTATTGCCGCCGCCGCTGATGCTGTCGATTATTCCGTTCACCACCAGGTCGTTGGGCTCCAAGCCTTGAACCTCGCGGCTGAATTCAAGATCGAATATTTGTATGGCGCCGTCTATGGCCGTTCTGTTGATACTGACGGTGCTGACCGCCCAAGCGAGATTAGCCGTTAGCGTTACGGTCGCGATGAACGTCAGCCGCGCGCCTATCGCTATCGCGGCTGAACTGGATTTGTGAAATTTGCTAGCTATAGCCATTGCCTAAGTAGAGTTTGCCAATATTGATTACGCAGCATAGGAGCGTGCGCACGTGGAGGCGAGAGTATCGCGACTGAAATTAACAATATGCGCATAGGCGAGGCTTGGGGTGTTGATCGCCTGGGGTGATGCTTATTGGCTTGGTGCTGTGGGTGGCAAATGGGTCTTAAGACTGGGTCATTGCTGTGCGCGCAGGCCCAGGTTCGTCAACGCCGAGTTAATTTAGCCTTCAGCGCCTAAAGTCGCTTTGTTTATAGTAAGCGCCCGTAATTTGGCGGCTTTGCCGCAGGCGCTGAGCAGACTTAGCCTCACGAAAAGATAAACAACTGCTTTTGACTATGTCGTACTCATCTGCCCGCAGTGGCTTGCTGCGCTCAATCCGGTTAATCAAGCTGGCGTTACTATTAGTATGTAGTAGCTTTAGCGTCGGCGCCTACGCCGCCCTTGATACCGAAATAAGTTTTCTAGAGCAAGAGAATAGCTTTTACCGCTTTGAAATAGTGTTTTCCGAGCGCGTCCGCTACTTTTCCCACCGCAATATCGTAACTAACGGCGAGCTCCTATCCTTTAAGCAGATAGACGATAAGACTTTTCACACCGAGTTATTCCTCAATAACCCGCAGGAAGATGGCGTACTCGTGCATCTACCGCGGCAACAGGTTTATTCGATCTTCGGCGAGTGGAATAGCAATGCCTCGTTGTACGTGCCCATAGACGATGACGGCGTAGCTCAGCCGAATGCAGCGCCTGTTGCCAGTAGTCAAGTTGAAACTCCTGCGCCCACCAGCGGTAGCGAAGACGACGTCGTCAATGCTCTAGTTAATGCGCTTGCTGGCTTACAAGGCAATAACGTCCCTGCTGTCCCAGAGCCGCAACCAGAGCCAGTTGAGATCATTGATGGTGTGTCAGAGTTAGGCGAAAACGAAGAGGCGCCCGATGTTCGCCAAGCCACCGACCCTGCTGTCGGTAGCGTCAGCGCCGAATTCTATTTATTGAGTACGAAAAATAGCCGCGGCAAGAAAGTCATACAGATCAAATTTAGCAGCCCAGTGCAGGGCATAGAGAAGCGCCACTTTTACGCCAACACTAGAGTTAGCGATTTCTACGGCGAGTACGACGATTACTTTCTCGAACTTCAGCCGTTCCCCGAAGGCGAAGAGCGTCCCACTCGCATCGCCCTGATCGCGGATTACTATTTTAACGCCGAGGTCAACCGAGTAATATTCGTACCTATCGAGATTTACGCGGAGTTTCCCGCCGAATCTACTGCTGGCTCGCAAGCTTCAGTTAGCTATGGTACTTTGAACTCTAACTTCGTCGAGAGCTTGCGCCAGGCTAGTGCTTATATCCCACCCAGTGCTGCTGCGCCAGTGACTGTTGTAACCGCAGAAGAGGCTGCCAACGCGCTCAGTCCTATAGTTAATGATAGTAAGTTGCCCGGAGACGTACGCGATATGAGTATAAAGCCACCAGCGGAATGGCAATGGGGCTATGTACTCAACGCTGGTTTGAGCAGCGGTGGTAGCGAACTCGTTTATACCGATCCCAGCACTGAGCCACAGATCGATATATCTACGGTAACGGATTTTCCCACTTTCGGCGGTGGCGTACGCTGGGGCACCGATCAGCAATTCTGGCAAGTCCAAGCTCTACTCGATTACACCACTGAGAGCTTCGAGACTTCGGATAGCACCTCGACCTTTACACGCACTGATATTCACGTGCAATGGATTTATCCGGTTTCGGCTTGGACCTCTATGCCTTTTGTTCGCACCTTGGGTGTCGCCGGTGGCTTGACGTACTCGATCCCGGATATATCGCATAGCGGCAATATCACCAGTAGCACTTTGTACTCGCGCGCTACCGACCTCGGTTCCTCAATGGGCTTTAACTACAGTTTGCGTTGGACAGCTCCTAATGGCAGCTCTATTGTCGAGTACCGTAGTATCGTTGGCCTCAACTATAACGCCGCCTTTATGAGTGGTGATACCGCCGATCTTACTGTCGGCGATACCGTGAGTGGCGACTACACTGGCTTTTTCTATAGCCACGTGTTTCAGTAGTGGCTTGATTACTGCTGCTCAGCTTATTGGGAGCTTTATCTAATTTAGGCTCTTGTCCATTACCAGTCGAATAGCCTCGCATTGCTCTTGGCTTAGATGCAGGCCGAGTTTGCTGCGGCGCCAGATTACGTCATCAAGGGTTTGCGCCCATTCGTGGTCGATCATGTGGCGTAGTTCTCTCTCGTAAAAGTCGTGGCCGAGGTGCTGGCCAAGGTCTTGATAGGAGCTGGCGTCGTCGAGGACGCCATAGGTCAAGCTGCCGTATTGTTGGAATAGGCGCTCGGCGTGCGCTGGGCTGAGGAAGGGGTAGCGTTCTTGTAGTTTGCTTAGTTGTAGTTGGTAATCCATGGGCGCGAAGTCGCCGCCGGGTAAGGCGGCTTTAGCGCTCCAGGCTTTGCCTTTGGCGCCGAGTTGCGCTTCTATCTTTGCTAAGGCTTCTTCGGCGAGCTTGCGGTAGGTGGTGAGCTTGCCGCCGAGCACGTTCAGCAGCGGTGGCTCGGTGTCTAGTTGCAATTCGTAGTCTCTGGTGGCCTCTTGGGCGCTGCCGTCAGCGTCGGCGAACAGCGGGCGCACGCCGCTGAAGCTCCAGACTACTTGCTCAGGATGCACCGGCTCGCGCAAATAACTCGATATCAGCTCGCACATGTAGCGCGTCTCCTCGGGTGAATTGGTGGCATCGGCTGGGTCGCCTTGGTAGTCGACGTCGGTGGTGCCGATCAAGGTGAAGTCACGCATGTAGGGAATGGCGAAGACGATGCGGCCATCGCCGTGCTGCAGGATGTAGCTGGTGTCGTGCTTGAATAGCGCTTTCACCACTATGTGGCTGCCTTTCACCAAGCGCACTTTGGGGTAGTTTTGCTCGCCAGCGATCTGCGCGCGCGCCGAGTCCACCCAAGGACCAGCGGCGTTGACGAGCATCCGCGCTCTTGTTGTTGCCTTTGCTCCGCTGCGCGTGTCTTGCCACTCTATCAGCCAATGGTCTTGCTCGCGCTGCGCGCGCAAGAACTTGCAGCGCGAGCGGATGATCGCGCCGCGCTCGGCCGCGTCGAGCGCGTTGGCGAGCACCAGGCGGCAGTCGTCGACCTGGCAATCAGAGTATTCGAAGCCTTTGCGGTATTCGGGCTGCAGCGCGGCGCCGGTGGGGTGTTGGCGCAAGTCGAGCACTGAGGTGGGCGGCAATAGCTTGCGCCCGCCAATGTGGTCGTAGAGCCACAGACCCAAGCGCAGCAGCCAAGCTGGGCGTAAGCCTTGGTGGTGCGGCAAAACCAAGCGGATCGGACGAATCAGGTGCGGAGCCAAGTGCAACAAAACCTCGCGCTCGATGAGCGAGGCGCGCACCAGCATAAATTCGTAATGCTCCAGATAACGCAGTCCGCCGTGGATTAGCTTGGTCGACCACGACGAGGTGCCGCTGCCGATGTCGTTCATCTCTACCAGCTCGACGCTGTAACCGCGCCCAGCAGCGTCGCGGGCGATGCCGCAGCCGTTAATCCCGCCGCCGACGATAAAAAGGTCTTGAATCTTATCCATACTTCATATCAATCAGAGCTCGCCAAGCGCACGTCAACTTTGTTTTCCTGGCAGATAGCAGCTACTTGCTTGGGCAGGTTATCGTTGCTGACGAAATAATCGACCTCGGCGATATTCGCCACGCGCACTGGGGCGCGGCGCTCGAACTTCATCGCGTCCGCCACCAGTATCACCTGCCGCGCCTGGCTGATGATCTGCCGAGTAACCGCGACTTCGCGGTAGTCGTAGTCGAGAATGTCGCCGTTGCTCGCTATCGCCGAGGCGCCGATCACGGCGAAATCCGGGCGGAATTGGGCGATGAAGCTGGTGGTGGCGTCGCCGACTATGCCCATATCGCTGTGGCGCACCGTGCCGCTGGCGACCACCAGGTCTATGTTGGCGTATTGGCTGAGGATATAGGCGACGTTCAAGTTATTGGTGATCACCAGTAGATTCTGGTGCTTGTGCAAGGAATAGGCAACCTGCTCGGTGGTGGTGCCGATATTGATAATCAGCGACGAGGAATCGGGGATGAAGCTCGCCGTGCAGGCGCCGATTCGGCGCTTATCTTCTGTTGCCTGCCCGCGCCGATGCTCGTAAGCCAGGTTCACCACTCCGGAATCGCAAGCCGCACCGCCGTGCGTGCGCTGCAAATAACCAAGCTGGCAAATCCGGTTCAAGTCGCGGCGTACGGTCTGCGGCGTCAGCGCGAAATCACGCGCCAACTCGTCGACGCTCACCGCACCCGAGCCGCGCGCTAGCTGGTAAATCTTTTTCTGGCGTAGGTTGAGTTGCTCCATGTGTGCGATGTTAGCGCCCTATTCATATAGGTTCAATTATATTCGTTTGTTTTCGTTTCTCGAGTTCGCGGTATCGCAAACGCCCACAACTCAAATTTCTAGTTTTTAACCACAGATACTATGGAGCTTGGCAGAAATCCATTGCTACAAATGGCATCATCTGTGTTTATCCGTGTTCATCTGTGGTTATTTATTTTGAGTCGAAGCTACTGTAAACCCAGCTCAACCCCATTGCTTCGGGCTACTCGGTGGATAGGTAAATTTGTGTGTTCGGGGTGGGCTGGGATTAGGTCTATTTTTTGCTCGCCTTGCGCAGAGCAAAAATCCCAGATAAAAGCGGCCTCGGCGCGGAGCCATGCCTCTTGGGCGATGGTGGTTTCGATGTATAAATCAATATCCCCGCCCAAAGCTTCGTCGTCCAGGCGCGAGCCGAATAGCCAAACTCGCGCGTCAGCGCCAAAATGCTGACGACACAGCTTGACTATCAATGCGCGCGCCTCCGTGTTTAATCGCATTCTGGTGCCTCCGAGCCATAGCGCCTACGCAAGACGCGAAAGCTGGATTGCAAGCTTTCCGCCAGTTGCTTGGCGGCCAATACTTCGTTAAGCAACACCGCTGGATCGTTGACGTATTCGTGCACCAGCTTATTGCGCAACAAGCGCATCCGCGCCCAATCCTCGGCGTTTTGCAGCCAGCCCAGCCGCTCGGCTTTGCGTAAATTGTCTAGTGCCGACCCTGGCATTTCGTTTTCCAGTAGCAAGAGCTTGGGTAGCAACTTGTCGACGAAGTTATCCTGCATACGAACAAACTTGCCGGTGAAAGACTCCAGCCGGTCGCAGCCCAGGTCGGTCGCCAGCAAATCACGAAACCAAGGTAAGTCCAGCTCGGCAGCGCCGAATAGCCGCCGCATTACTCCGGCGAGTAATTCATCCTCTCGGCCAATGAGTTCAAATAAATAGGCTAAATGCTGGCGTAGGTTTTCGGGCAACATGGTTGGTTATTTTTGTGGTTAGCAGCTGTGTGCAGGCTTAGGAATAATTCTACCCAGCGGCTCCCGAGCTTTTTGCAGGCGCTAGCATCACTTTCACATTCTTTCAATTATATTCGTTTGCTTTTCGCATTGCTCTTTTCTACAATGGCGAAAGGCTTGCAGAGCCTGACGAGTCGTAACAATAAATTCAACACTGGAGAATAGCCATGACTAAATCTTATCTATCCACCTTGCTGGCGGCGTGCTTGCTGCTGGTAAGCTCGGGCGTTCGCGCCGACACGGACGCCGCCGCGCGCTGGGTCGACGACGAGTTCCAACCCTCTACCTTCAGCCGCTCGGCGCAAATGAAGGAGATGGAATGGTTCATCAAAGCCGCCGCGCCTTTCCAAGGCATGGAGATCAACGTGCTCTCGGAGACCATCCCGACCCACGAGTACGAATCCAAGGTGCTCACTAGAGCTTTCGAGGAGATAACTGGTATCAAGGTCAACCACCAATTGCTCGGCGAAGGCGAGGTGGTGCAAGCGGTGCAAACGCAGATGCAAACCAACCGCAACCTGTACGACGCCTACATTAACGATTCGGATTTGATCGGCACGCACTCGCGCTTGCAGCTCGCGGTCAACCTCAGCGATTTCATGGCCGGTGAAGGCGAAGCAGTAACCAACCCCTGGCTGGATTTGGAAGACTTCATCGGCAAATCCTTCACCACTGGCCCCGACGGCAAGCTCTATCAATTGCCCGATCAGCAATTCGCCAACCTTTACTGGTTCCGCAAAGATTGGTTCGACCGTGCTGATTTCCAAGCCCGCTTCAAAGAGCTCTACGGCTACGATTTGGGCGTACCGGTGAACTGGTCGGCCTACGAAGACATCGCCGAATTCTTTAGTGAACATGTCCAAGAGATCGACGGTGTTAGGGTCTACGGCCATATGGACTACGGCAAACGCGCTCCCGACCTCGGCTGGCGTATGACCGACGCCTGGCTATCGATGGCTGGCGCTGGCTCCACTGGCCTGCCCAACGGCCGTCCAATCGACGAGTGGGGCATCCGCATGGAAGCTGGCTCTTGTAACCCTGCTGGTGCTTCGATTACTCGCGGCGGCGGCACCAACGGCCCAGCGGCGGTTTACGCCATCCGCAAGTGGGACGAATGGTTGCGCCAATACGCGCCTCCAGCAGCGGCTGATTACGACTTCTACCAATCCTTGCCCGCGCTAGCGCAAGGCAACGTCGCCCAGCAAATATTCTGGTATACCGCCTTCACCGCTTCGATGGTGGCGCCGCGTTCGGCTGGCAACATGACTGTCGACGAAGACGGCAACCCCTTGTGGCGGATGGCGCCCTCGCCACACGGTCCCTACTGGGTAGAAGGGCAAAAGCTCGGCTACCAGGACGCTGGCTCCTGGACTATCCTGAAGTCGACACCATCGGAGCGCCGCAAAGCCGCCTGGCTCTACGCCCAGTTCGTGGTCTCGAAAACGGTATCTCTGAAGAAAAGCCACGTCGGCTTGACCATCATCCGCGACAGCGACATCAACCACGCCTCTTTCACCGAGCGCGCGCCTAAGCTCGGCGGCTTGGTCGAGTTTTACCGCTCGCCGGATCGCGTGCTCTGGACTCCCACTGGCGTCAACGTGCCCGACTATCCGAAGCTGGCACAGCTCTGGTGGCAGCACATCGGCGACGTCAACTCTGGCGCCTTCACCCCGCAGCAGGCTATGGATCGCCTCGCTGGGGAGATGGATCAGATCATGGCACGGATGCAGCGCGCCGACGAGGCTAGCGAAGTCTACGGCGGTTGCGGTCCCAGGTTGAACGCCGAGCAAGACGCCTCGGCCTGGCTCGGCAAGGGCGGCGCCAAAGCCAAGCTCGCCAATGAGAAGCCCCAAGGCGAGACCATTGCCTACGACACTCTAATTCAGCGCTGGCAGAGCAACTAGCAACACACTCGGCAGCAGCGCGCGCTGCTGCCATCTTTTCACTCGCGCCCAGCCAGCTTCTTCTAGTTCAATAGAGGAAGCTGGCTGGGTTCATTTTTTCATCCGCGCTCATGAGATTAGTACTAAATCAAATAAGCAAAGTAGTCGGCGCGGAAACCCACATCTTCCCGATGGATTTGGAGCTGGAGTCCGGCGGCTTCAACGTACTCATGGGCGGCACCATGGCGGGCAAAACCAGCTTAATGCACCTGCTCGCTGGCTTCTCGCGCCCCAGCAGCGGCGACATCCTCTGCGATGGTCAATCGGTGCTCTCGGTGCCAGTGCAGAAGCGAAGGGTGTCGATGGTCTACCAGCAGTTTATTAACTATCCCCACCTGAGCGTTTACGACAACATCGCCTCGCCCTTAAAAGTCGCGGGGGTCGCGGCGGCGGAGGTTCAACAACGCGTCGCCGATATCGCCGAGCTCTTGCAGCTTGGCCCCATGCTGCAGCGCTATCCGCAAGAGCTTTCGGGCGGGCAACAGCAGCGCACCGCCTTAGCGCGCGCTCTAGTCAAAGATTCCGACTTGGTCCTATTAGACGAACCACTCGCCAACCTCGATTACAAATTGCGCGAGCAACTCCGCGCCGAATTGCCAAGGCTGTTCGAGCGCCGCGAGTGCATAGTGGTGTACGCCACCACCGAGCCCGAAGAGGCCTTGCTGTTAGGCGGCAATTGCGCTTTGCTGCACGAAGGTAAACTCTGCCAATTCGGCGCCACCAGCAAGATCTACCGCCAGCCAGCGAATTTGACCAGCGCTCGAGTTTTTTCCGATCCACCGATCAACGTCGGCAAGCTCGCCAAATCGGGCGGGCAAATCAGCGGCGACTTCCTCGCCACCAGCACCACTACTTGCCCGCGCGCGCTCAGCCAACGCGCCGACGGCGACTATTACCTCGCCATCCGCCCGCACGAATTGAGCTTGCAAGCGCGTTCGGATGCTGACGTCGAGCTCCAAGCAGTAGTTAAAATCAGCGAAATCAGCGGTTCAGAAAGCCACATTCACTTCCGCCTCGGCTCTGATGATTGGGTGGCGCAATTGCCTGGCGTGCACAGCCACGAGGTCGGCAGCACTCTCAAGTTGCACATGGACTTAGAGCGCGCGCTCTATTTCGATTCCGGGCAAGAGCTCATCAGCAGCGACGGCTAATGGCGAATATCACCCTGCAGGCTTTGAGCCACCGCTACAGCAGCGACGCTGAGTGGGCGTTGCGCGGCATCGACATGCAATGCGCCGACGGCGGCGCTTATGCCTTGCTCGGCCCTTCGGGTTGCGGCAAATCGACCCTGCTCAACATCATCTCCGGGCTGATCAACCCCAGCGCGGGCCGCGTGCTCTTCGATGGTCGCGAGGTCAACCAGCTCAGCCCCGAGCAGCGCAACATCGCCCAAGTCTTCCAATTCCCGGTGGTCTACGACACCATCAGCGTCTACGATAACCTGGCGTTCCCGCTGCGCAATCGCGGCGTCAGCCCGCAGCAGATCAAACGCAAAGTCCACGAGATTGCCGAGCTCCTAGAACTCAGCGACCAACTGCAGCGCAAAGCCGCCAACCTCGGTGCCGACAGCAAGCAGAAAATATCGATGGGGCGCGGCCTGGTGCGCGAAGACGTCAACGTCATCATGTTCGACGAGCCGCTCACAGTGATCGACCCGCACCTGAAATGGCAGCTACGCTCGAAGCTCAAAGAGCTACACCAGCGCATCGGCGTCACCATGATCTACGTAACCCACGACCAAACCGAGGCGCTCACCTTCGCCGACGAAGTCGTGGTGATGCAGGAAGGCGAGGTCGTGCAAATCGGCAGCCCGGTCGAGCTATTTGAAAAGCCTGGGCACGTTTTTGTCGGCCACTTCATCGGCTCGCCTGGGATGAACAACCTGCCGTTGCGCGCCGCCGCCGACAGCGCCTATTTTGGCGAACACAAGGTAACCAGCGCCAACGACCTCACCCGGCGCCAAGGCGACGCCAACCTCAGCCTGGGCATCCGCCCCGAATACGTCCAGCTAGTAGAAGAGGGCGGTATGGCAGCGCGCGTCGTCCAAGTCCTGGACGCTGGCAAGCATCAAATAGTCGAATGCCAGTGCCAGGGCCACAGCGTCAAAGCCCTACTATCCGAGCGCCAAAGCCTTCCCGAAGCGCAGGTCTATTTGCGCTTTCAGCCCGATAAAACCTGGATTTATCAAAATGACTATTTGCTCTAGCGCCTGTTCATTCATTATTAATAGTTAAAGCCAGTGGACAAAGTAGCCAATCAAAAAGCCTGGTTTCTGGTATTGCCAGTGCTGGTGCTGGTGGCGTTCAACGCCATCATCCCGCTGATGACCGTAGTCAACTATTCGGTGCAAGAAACCTTCGGCGACAACACCTTCTTCTGGGCTGGCACCGCGTGGTTCGAGCAAATCCTGCACTCCGAGCGCTTCCACGCCGCCTTGGGTCGGCAATTGCTCTTCACCTTCTCCATCCTGGCGATAGAAGTGCCCTTGGGTATCGTCATCGCCCTGAGTATGCCGCGCAAGGGCGTCTGGGTGTCGGTGTGCCTGGTGCTGATGTCGCTGCCGCTGCTCATCCCCTGGAACGTCGTCGGCGCCATGTGGAATATCTTCGCGCTGCCGGATATCGGTATGCTCGGCGTCGCGCTCAACCAGCTCGGCTTTGATTACAACTTCACGCGCCAAAGCGGCGACGCCTGGTTCACCCTGCTGGCGATGGACGTTTGGCACTGGACTTCCTTAGTAGTCTTGCTGTGCTACGCCGGCCTGGTCGCCATCCCCGAAGCCTACTACCAAGCCGCGCGCATCGACGGCGCCTCCAAGCTGGCGATCTTCCGTTACATTCAATTGCCAAAAATGAAGCGCGTGCTCACCATCGCCATATTGTTGCGCTTCATGGATTCTTTCAATATTTACACCGAACCCTTCGTGCTCACTGGCGGCGGCCCCGGCAACTCCACCACCCTGCTATCCATAGACCTGGTGAAAATAGCCTTGGGGCAATTCGACCTCGGCCCGGCAGCGGCGATGTCGCTGATCTACTTCTTGATAATCCTGCTCACCAGTTGGATTTTCTACACCTTGATGATGCGCGGAGATAGCAAATGAGAGACCGTTGCAAAAAGGCTCTTTTTGCCCCCAGCGTTGTTGCCAAATGCTCATTTATAGTCCATAAACTCCGCTTTGGCGCCTAGCTGGTGACAAAAATCGCTATTTTTGCATCCGCTCTCAGCATTGTGCAAAATTCTCAATGAGACTTTTGTACAACCTCAAAATTTTGTAAAGCGAATTAAAAAATGAATAAGCGCGCCATAATCCCGACCATCTACATAGTCTTCCTCATGCTGCCGATCTACTGGCTCATCAGCATGTCCTTCAAAACCACCAACGAAATCCTCGGCGGCTTCAGCCTTTGGCCGCAGGAATTCACCCTGGCTAACTACGCGCAAATATTCAGCGACCCCACCTGGTACATGGGCTACGTCAACTCGCTGATTTACGTAGTCATCAACAGCCTGCTATCAGTCGCCATTGCCCTGCCCGCAGCCTACGCCTTCTCGCGCTATAGATTCGTCGGCGACAAGCATCTATTCTTTTGGCTGCTCACCAACCGCATGGCGCCCGCCGCCGTCTTCGCCTTGCCTTTCTTTCAGCTCTACTCGGCGGTAGGACTATTCGACACCCACATCGCCATCGCCCTCGCACACACCTTATTCAACATCCCACTCGCGGTCTGGATACTCGAAGGCTTCATGTCTGGCGTCCCACGCCAGTTAGACGAAACCGCGTACATCGATGGCTACAGCTTCCCGCGTTTTTTCATTCGCATCTTCATCCCCACCATTGCCTCTGGAGTTGGCGTCGCGCTCTTCTTCTGCTTTATGTTCTCGTGGGTAGAGCTCTTACTTGCCAAAACCCTCACTGCCGTCGACGCCAAACCCATCGCCGCCACCATGACCCGCACCGCCTCCAGCTCCGGCTACGAACTCGGCCTGCTCGCCGCCGCCGGCTCGCTCACCATCATCCCCGGCGCCGTCGTCATCTACTTCGTCCGCAACTACATCGCCAAAGGCTTCGCCCTGGGGCGCGTTTGAGGGCTAAGCACATCTGGTCGCTGGTCATGTAGCGCACCTTAAGCACCAACAAATAGATTCATCTCCATGTCCGAAGAAAAGAAAATTGAGTAAGAAATCGGCTGGTATAAGCTTATATTTGCGGTATTATCAGCAATCGACGTTTCGCTTTTTGCTTAGCTTGTGAAGAACTACAATACAGGTGAGGCGTTAATTGTGGCTGGCTGCTTTATCGGTATTGTCACGCTGACAATTGCCATATTCACCATCAACAGAAAGGCATTTGTACTATTACAAAAATTGGGAGATCTATAAATGGAATACTTGCTTTTAATCGCTTTCGCATTTTTCATAAGCAGCTTCTGCTACATTGCCTTCAAAGCACATACATACGATTCTGTGAAGCGCAAGAAAAATTAGCTATCCTAATTACGGTCGGCCGAGAACTAACTATCCATCAATCTCATTTCTGCCGTTATAGCAAGCTAAGACCGCTTGGCAATAAAGCAAAGTCTAGTCAAATTAAGCAGTTCGCAACCTGATTCTTAAGCATAAATCTTTGTGCAGCTATGGCTCTTAAAGGACCTCTGAATAAATCCCCAAATCTACCTGGTTTATCGTAAACTTTCGTTTCAGCCTAAATCCAGACTCCCAAGGAGCTCTTAGGAACCCCTAAACAGCCTGGTTTTGCTTCGTCGATCTCGCTCCGGAGAGTTCTGAGAAGACGCAAGGATAGTTTTTGGTGCCTCAGCTTTGCGCTGAGCTACTTTTTCGTAGCTTTAATGCTGTTTTTTCGCCTGTTTTTGCACAACAGGCGCAATACGGCATATTAATTTGTCAATTGCTGTCGACAGAGATACAGATTCGACAGTGCGAACAGCATGTTGAGGTGGTGCGTATTTTTCGCCAGACCTTTGTAGCGGACTTTGCGATAACCGAGCTGTTGCTTGATTACCCGAAAGGGATGCTCGACGTGAGCTCGGATCTTGGATTTCAGACGCTCGACAGCCCTTGTCTCTATATATTCCTCACTACCGCCCAACGCTCGGCGCGTTCCAGGTCTCATCGCTATGTACCACCTGGTATCGTGACCCTCGTGTTCCGGTCGCTTCTCAACACCTTGATAGCCCACATCGGCAAAGACACGTTTCTCTTCACCATGCAACAGATGATGAGCTTGGGTAACATCGTATTCATTTGCGGCGGTGGTGTGGACACTGTGGACTATCGGAGAGCTATCATCAACGCCGATATGGGCCTTCATATGAGGTCGAGCGCTGGGGCGCTCACTTTTTACACGGCGGGCGAGACGCCACGCGCTCCTAGGGCACCGATCTCGATGTAAGTTATTGGTTTAGGTTGAGAATGTGCTTTTTGGGAGGCTCGCAAGCTCGCCTACTGCCGAGTACAACTCGGCGCTCCACCCGCCGCGACCAAGCTTCGCTGCTGAGGGGTGGTTTGGTGCTGTAACTTAGGTATTGAGTAGTTGGTTGAGTTCGGGGAGGCGGCGGTGGTAGTGGGTTTGGTCGATGATTTTTTTGGCGGTTTGGAGGTGGTGGGTGATGGCTGGTTGGTTTTGGTCTTGGTCGGTGCGGGTTTGCAGGAGTTTCGCCATGGCGAGGTGGTAGTCGCAGAGGAATAGCTGCATTTCGCTGCGGTCGGCGATTTCAAAGACTTCTTGCAGGTCTTTTTCGGCTTCTTGGTATTTGCCTTGCTGGCGGTGGAGTTCGGCGCGGGCGAGGAGGCCGAGGGGTAGGTAGTCTTGTACTCCAGCAGCGCGCAGGCCGTCTACGGCTTTGTCGAGGTGTTTTTGCGCTGGCGTTAGTTGCTGCTGGTGGCGGTGGGCGCGACCGAGGCTAAGGTGGCCTAGGGCTATGTCATGTAAGGCTAAACCTTTGCCTAGGAATTTCGTAGACAGATCTAAAGCGTATTTGGCTCTTTCCAGTACTTGCGAGCTTTCGCCTAGCGCTAGCAGCAGGTCGCAGTAGTGAAATCCTCTCAGCGAATAGAGTTGTGGGTATTGAGGCTGTAACTGTTTTTGCAATTTTTCGGCTGCCTGGAATAGCCTCAGCGCATTGTCTTGGTCGCCGTATTGGTGCAGGGCGTCGGCGTGGGTGGTGCGCATAATCATACGCATGGATAAATCCTTGGAGCGGTCGGTATGGGCGACGCTACGCGCGGCGCTGGCGACGGCGGCTGCAACTTCGCCGAGGGTGAGTTGCAGTTCGCTGAGGTTACTGGCGGCTATGGCGGCGCCTTCCCAGTCTTTCTGCTCAACCGCCATTTCTTCGCTCGCCTGCATAGGCTGTTGGGCTTCGCGCAGGCGACCGAGCGCGCGTAAGCTAAAGCCAGCCCAGTTGAGTGTTACGGCTTGGTAGTGAGGTATTAAATTTGGCGCTGGCGTGTGCCATGGGGTGGCGAAGAAATGCGCTATTGTTGCCAGATCATCGCTAAAAGCGCCGAGTTTATTACATAGATAGTTCTCTCTAGCTGAGCGAGTAATGCGTGGTAAATAGACTTGCTCTAGCGCTTGCTGGTGCAAGCCGGCGGCGCAGCCGTGGGCGACGGCTCGGAACAGCGGCTGCATTTCTTTGAGGGTGTCGGGTTGCTCTTTGCTTGGTAAGCCCTTGTAGTATTCGTAGAGCTTGGTGTGCGCTGCTTGCCAAGCTTTTGGGTATTGGCTTTTTAGTCGGTGGGCAAAGTAGGCGCGGATAAGTGGGTGGCAGTCGAGTTGCTCGTCTTGGGGATTGTTGGCTTGGGCGAGTAGGTGGTGGTCGTCGCGGAGGGTGGCGATGGCGTAATCCCAAGCGTTGGGGTTTATGCCTTGGGTGAGCTGGGGAATTTGCTCCTGCTGTAGGATTTGCAACACGCTTTGTTCTATGGGGTGGTCGAAGAGACCGAGCAATCGAAGCAGAGCTAGTTCGGCGCTGTAGTGCTTATCTGCGCTAAACCAGCGCTCGTAGGCTTGCATGACTTTGA
This sequence comes from Gammaproteobacteria bacterium, assembly GCA_965229495.1. Taxonomy (GTDB): domain Bacteria; phylum Pseudomonadota; class Gammaproteobacteria; order CBDBNL01. The sequence goes on along the minus strand of OZ245880.1, from coordinate 641,358 downwards.
AGGCGTGGCGACTGTCTTGGTCTATGCTAGCGCTGTCTGCGAGATCGGAGATTAGGTCGCGTTTACGGATGTCGCCGCCGTGGCGGCGGTGCAAGAGGTTGCCGAGTAAGCTGATGGAGAGCGCGTGGCAGGCGTATTCTGTTGCTGCCTTGCGGAGTTCTTTATCGGCGCCATGAACTTTGAGGTCTTTGAGTAGCTTGACGGCGTCTGCTGTTTGGAGATTATCGAGGTTATGGTGGACGACTTGGCGCTGGTGATCGCTGAGTTCGTGGACGGCGATGCGCGTGGTGATAACGCAGAGTCCTTGGTTGTCGAGCGCCAGAGTTTTGAGCATTTGCCGCAGGGCGCGGTCTTTGAGCTCGCCACGGTTGGCTGAAGTGGCGTGTTGTAGTGGTTCAAGGCCGTCGAGGATTAGTAGGCAGCGATGCTGGCTAAGCAGTGCGGCTAGATGTTCGCCACGGTCTTCTTCTGTTGAGAAATCGGTGCGGCCAGCGCCGAGCTTGGCGAAGGCGTGGGTGAAAAAGTCGCTGGAGGATATTTGCTTGTCTTCGCTGGCGCCTTGCGAGTAAAAAGACCAGGCGATGACCGCGTTGATGACCATGGCTTTATCTGCGATAGAGCGGTCGAGCCAGTGGCGCAGGAGCTTGGTTTTGCCGGTGCCGCCGGAGGCGACAAATTCGACGATGGTGGTTTGCTTGCTGCGCCAGGCTTTGTCGAGCAGTTGTAATTCTTTTTTACGGCCGAAGAATTTGCCTTTGACGGTGGGTAGGCGGTCGCTGAGGATGGGGGTTGAGGTGGTACTGTTGTTTGGATGTTTGTGTGGCAGCCGTTTGAGGATAAACTCTGCAGCTTGCTCTGGAGTGTGTTGGCGTAAGTCGATGTAGCCGTCGATGCTGAATAATCCGGGTATGTGGGCATCATCAAAGCGCATCGGCATAATGTCGTCATCTTTACGCTGTTTAATCAATTCATGAATCGCGCGCAATTCCAATCCACACCACTCCTTCTCTGCATATTCTTGGCAGAGAAAAACTACGACCAGATCGCTTTCATTGTGATAGATATTTTGCAGGTAGGTATTGAGGTTTGGCCGCGCCAGCTCAGCTTGATGCCAAGCATCGTAGAAAACTTTATCTTGGGTTAATTGCTGAGCTAGCACCTCGGCTACTTTAGAAACGTAGTCGCGATACTCGCCAGGAAACGAGAGCGCAACGCGGAAACTCTTTGTGCTCTGAGGATTTTGCATGATGCTTATGATGTTGGTGTCGATTTGTGCCTATTTGCACTTGGCAAATAATAACCATGGATTGTATCTGGGGGCGCCGATTTGTAGTTGGCAGGAGGTGAGCTTGCGAGTCTCCTATGTGGGCGTCTACTGCTGAGTGGGAGTTGGTGCTTTTCCCAACTTGCTCAAGCTCTGCTGGTGGTGGTTGCTATTTGGATGGCTTCGGCAATTTGTGCTTTCTATCCTGGTGGAAGGATGGCTTGCGGCGCTGTTTATGTGGCGGGTGGGGCGGGCGTGGCCCCAGGTGCGGCGCTGCTGAGCTATGGATAATTGGTTAAGGCGATGGGGATGGTTGCTGGTTGGAAATTGAGCTGTTTGCCGATGTTGAGGTTTATTGAAGGTTGAGCGCTGATAGGGTTTGGTGATGGGGCGGGCTTAGTTGCCGGAATGCCGAACCCTGCGGGTTCACTTTTTACACGGCGGGTGAGACGCCACGCGCTCCCAGGGCATTGAGCTTCGCTAGCCTCTTCTGCTATCCGTGTTTATCTGTGTGCATCTGTGGTTAGATGATGCTTTGGTTTAGGTTGATGTGCTGGGATGAATGTGGAGTGGTGGGGAGGCTCGCAAGCTCGCCTCCAGCCGAGTACAACTCGGCGCTCCACCCGTTGCCCGAGCTCCGCTGTGGTTAAATGGTGCTTTGGTTTAGGTTGAGGTGCTGGGATGAGTGTGGAGTGGTGGGGAGGCTTGCTGCGGGGGCCTCCTGCCGAGTACAAGTCGACGCTCCGCCCGTTGCCCAAGCTCTGCTGTGGTTAAATGATGCTTTGGTTTAGGATGAGGTGCTGGGATGAATGTGGAGTGGTGGGGAGGCTCGCAAGCTCGCCTCCTGCCGAGTACAACTCGGCGCTCCGCCCGCCGCCCAAGCTCCGCTGTGGTTAAATGATGCTTTGGTTTAGGATGAGGTGCTGGGATGAACGTGGCGTGGTGGGGAGGCTTGCTGCGCTCGCCTCCTGCCGAGTACAACTCGGCGCTCCGCCCGCCGCCCAAGCTCCGTTGTGGTTACGGGATTACCAGTTGATGGGTTGTTGGTTGCAGGCGTGGAGGTAGTTGTTGCAGCGCGAGAAGGGTTTGGAGCCGAAGAAGCCGCTGTGCGCGGAGAGCGGGGAGGGGTGCGCGGATTCGATGATGCAGTGTTGGCTGCTGTCGATGAGTTTTTTCTTGGCGCGGGCGTAGCCGCCCCAGAGGATGAAGACCAGGTTTTGCCGCTGCTGGGCGAGGGCGCTGATGGCTTGGTCGGTGAAGGTTTCCCAGCCTTGGTTGCGGTGCGAGCCGGCGTTGTGCGCGGTTACTGTGAGGACGCTATTGAGTAGTAATACGCCTTGTTCCGCCCAATCGCTGAGGTCGGTTTGGCGGCGCGCCCAGCCGAGGTCGTTTTCCAGCTCTTTGAAGATGTTGACGAGGGAGGGTGGGGCTTTGGTACCAACGCGCACGGAGAAGGAGAGGCCGTGCGCTTGCTTGGCGCCGTGGTAGGGGTCTTGGCCTAAGATGATTACTTTGACTTTAGGAAAGTCGCAGAGCTGGAAGGCGCGGAAGGTGTCGGAAGTGGGTGGGTAGATTTGCGCGCCTTGTTGCTTTTGCGCAAGGAGGAAGTCGCGCAGGCTGTGCATGTATGGTTGTTGGAATTCGCCTCTGAGGATTTCTCCCCATCCGCTGGGTAAGCTGGCGGCTGTGGCCTCAGACATCTAGCACGACATCGGTTATGGGCTTGGAGCAACAGGGGAGGATGTAGCCATTGTCAATTTCGCGCTGGCGAATGCCGCCGCTATGCGCCATGAGGACTTCGCCGCTGGACATTTTGCATTTGCAGGTGCCGCAGATGCCTTGCGAGCACGAGGCGGGCAGGCGAATGCCGTGGTTGCGCGCGGCGTCTAGGATGGTGCTGCGCGAGTCGCACTGGAATTCGGCACTGCGCTTGCTGAAGTGGACGGTGAAGGCGCGGTTTTCTTCGGCTTTGCTTTCGCCGGAGACTACTGTAATTGCTGGCTGGTAGGTGTCTTTGACTTCGGCGGCGGTGGAGAAGGTGAAGCTTTCTTCGTGGTAACGGTCAAGGTCGAAGTTGTTGGCTTTGAGGATGGCGAGCACGTTCTGCATGTACGGGGCGGGACCACAGCAGAAGATTTCGCGCTCCTGGAAATCCGGGACTAGCCTTTTTAGCAGGTGTTCGTCGAGGTGGCCGATGGGACCTTTCCAGCTTTTGTTGCCTGCTTTGCTGTCGCATATGTAAGTTACCTCAAAGTTCGGCAGGTTCATTTCCATGAGGTCGAGCTCGGCGTGGCAGATTATGTCTTCGGGGGTGCGCGCGTTGTGGATGAAGCGGATGTCGTGGTCGTAGTTGAGATCGTGGAAGGTTCGCATCATTGATAGCATGGGGGTTACGCCGCTACCGCCGGAGAGCATGAGGTATTTTTCTGAGCTGTGGTTGAGGCAGGAGAAAAAGCCGCTGGGGCCGATGGCTTTGATTTTGCTGCCGACGCGGAGGTTGTCGTGTAGCCAATTGGAGACTTTGCCGTCCTGGATGCGCTTGACGGTGATATTGATCAGGTACGGGCGCGAGGCTGAGGAGGAGATGGTGTAGGTGCGGTTGATGCGCTCGCCGCCGATGTTGAGCTCTAGGGTGATGAATTGACCCGGGATGAAGCTGAAAAAACACGGTTCGCTGCCTTTGAAGACGAAGCTTTTGACATCATGGGTTTCATCGCGGATGTAACAGCATTCCAATTCGTCGGTTTCACAATTCCAAGCGCTGGCAGCGTTGGCAAACAGCGAGAGCAGATATTGCGGGTGTTCCATAGACGCTAGTTGCTTAATTTGGCGGTTATCTGCTTTAGGTACCAATTGGTGCCGAGTATGACTTCTCTTTCGCTGGCTGGGGAGTAGGGCCCGGGGTTGTAACCGCTATCGTTGATGCCCCTCTGCGTTATGGCTACGAGGTGGGCGTCCTGGGCGTTGGTGCGCTGCCATACGGTTATCAGGTTTTCCAGGTCGTAGTCGACGCCTTCCTGGGCGTCTTTATGCACTAGCCAGGTGGTGCGTAGCAGGGAGCGCTCGGCGTCGATGGGCAGGAGGCTGAAGGTTACGGCGTGGTCGGACATGAAGTGGTGCCAGGAGTTGGGGTTGGTCCAAAAGTGTAAGTCGCCGAGGGCTTTGTTGTCGATGTTGCCCATGAGTTTGCGGCTGGCAACTTTGGTGTCGAGGGTTTGCGATTCGCCAGCGTTTTCTATCATCAGGCGTTCGATGCGGTAGCCGGTGGGGCGGTCGTCCATGTGCTCCAGGGCGGACGCGGGATAGCCGCCTTGCTCCCATTGCCTGGTGCATTGTTGGCAGAGCTTTTGGTATTTTTCGTATTCTTCGCGGTTGTCGTCGTTGACTTCAAAGCCAACCGAGAATTGATTGAAGGAGTTGCTGAGCTCGGGGTGGTTGCCGTCGCAATGGTAGCATTCGCGGTTATTCTCCATGGTGAGCTTCCAATTACCGAGCTCGACGAGCTCTTCCTGGTGCGCGACTTTGCAATCGCGGAGTCGGTGCGGACGCAGGTAGGGACCGACTTCGGCAGCCATGGTGTCGATGTCTTTCGGTGGTTCGTCCGCCATGCATATGAAGAGCAGGCCTTCGATGGAGCGTAGGTGGACTTTTTTCAGCGCGTAACCCGATACGTCAAAATCCGCGCCCATGTTGCGCGCCATTATTAGCTTGCCGTTGGGCTCGTATATCCATTGGTGGTAGGGGCAAACGAGCTTGCCGACTGTGCCCGATTTATCCAGGCAGATGCGCGCGCCGCGGTGGCAGCAGGTGTTGTGCAGGGCGTTAATCTGGTCGTCGTCGTCGCGGATGATGATCACCGAGTTGCCGCCGATGTCGACAGTGAAGTAATCACCAGGTTCGGCGACTTCGGCCTCGCTACCGATAAACAACCAATGCCGATAAAAGATCAGCTGCATATCTGATGTGAATATATCGGGGCTCTTGTAGAACGAGCTGGGTAGGCTGTGCTGCGGGCGTACCGTTTGCAGCGCCGATTGCAATAAGTGATGCTGCTGGCTGAGGTCAGTTATTTTCATTGCTTATATTTATTGTTAGGGCACGATCTGGGGAACGCTATTGGTTCGATTGTAAGATCAGTGCTGTTGAATTTGTCGGCTTTTATGGGTGTGGCAGCGGGCGCGGGAGGAGTTCGCGCGGGCTGGCAGCGGGCGTGGGCTTGTCGCGTGTCAACGGGGCGGGCGGGTTCTAATTGATGCTACTTACTACCGACAAGGTCGGTGAATTCTAATTAGTATTAATCGAAAAATGTTGACCATGGTGTAAAAAAATTGCTCGCCTTGATTAGCTCTCATTGAGGCCTGGGTATCAAGTGCTGGCAACTAGCCGTGCCCGAGAAAATACGCCTCTGCGCGACGTTTTTTACTACACTGTTTGCACCTGCTGACAAAAGCTATTTGACCATGCCTTTCCTCAACCCGCGTGCTGATTTTGCCTTCAAGCGTATCTTTGGTTCGGAGACCGATACCAGCAAGCTGATTAGTTTGCTGAACGCGGTTCTACAAGTCGAAGGCGATAAACGCATCACTGATATCGAACTTCTCAACCCCTACAACGCGCCCAAGATTCCGCTGCTGAAAGATAGCTACCTTGATATCCGTGCCCGCGACGCTAGTGGCAAATATTATCTGATAGAAATGCAGGTAGCCAACGTAGAAGGTATGCAAAAGCGTGTTCTGTACAACGCTTGCAAGCAATACGGTAACCAGCTCGGCAAGGGTGATGATTATCTGTTGCTTAACGACGTTATCGCCATAACCTTCACCAATTTCGTGCTCTTTGACCACAAAGCCGATCTCCGCAGTAGCTTCGTGTTGCGCGATGCAGATGGTAATATTTATGGCGATGACTTGGAGCTGATTTTTATAGAGCTGCCTAAGTTCAACATTGGCAAGGAAGAACTACAGCAGCTACATAGCGACTTAGACAAGTGGTTGTATTTTTTGAAATACGCCGACGATCTCGATACGCGCCCGCCCGAATTCGACCACGACCAAACGCTGCGCTCGGCCTTTGACGCTGCCAACTATGCCAATCTCAATAAACACGAACTCCAACTCTACGACGACAACCTGAAACTAATCCGCGACCGGCGCGGTAGTATTGCTTATGCACTTAGAAAGGGTATCCATACCGGCCTACGTAGAGGTGCCTTGGCTTTATCGCGTCAAGGTTTGAGCATCCCTGAGATAGCCTCAGAATTGGATTTGCCGGAGTCCGAAGTCGAGCAAATGTTGGATCAAAAACAGCCCACCTAGCGCCGCGAGCAGTTTGGTCTAGTCCGCCTCCAAATAACGTTCGGCGTCTAGCGCCGCCATGCAGCCGGAGCCGGCAGAGGTTATGGCTTGACGGTAGACGCTATCGGCGACGTCGCCAGCGGCGAATACTCCAGCCACCGAGGTTTGAGTGGCGTTGCCTTGTTGCCCACCGTGCACGCGCAAATAACCGCCATTGTGCTCTAGCTGATCGGTGAAGAGCTCGGTGTTCGGTGTATGACCGATGGCGATGAATACGCCAGCCACTGCCAGGTCGTGCTCGCTTGAATCGAGCGTGGAACGCAGGCGCACGCCGGTTACTTGATTTCCGTCTCCCAATACTTCGCCCAGAGTGTGATGCCACTTGATCGAGACTTTGCCGCTGCGTTCTTTGGCAAATAACTTATCCTGCATTATCTTCTCGGCGCGCAAGCTGTCGCGGCGGTGCACCAGCGTTACTCGCGAGCAAATATTGCTCAGATACAGGGCTTCTTCGACTGCAGTATTACCGCCGCCGACTACCACTACTGGTTGGTCGCGAAAAAAGAAGCCGTCGCAAGTCGCGCAGGCGCTTACGCCTTTGCCCAAGTATTGCTGCTCTGAAGCCAAGCCCAGATAGCGCGCCGAAGCACCCGTGGCGATGATCAGCGCGTCGCAGCTATAGCTCGCGCTATCACCGCTCAGAACGAAGGGACGCTGGCTTAAATCAGCCGTGTGGATGTAGTCGTAGACTATATCGGTATCGAAGCGTTCGGCGTGCGCTTGCATCCGCAACATAAGTTCGGGACCTTGCACGCCCTTATCGTCCCCAGGCCAATTATCGACGTCGGTGGTGGTCATCAATTGCCCGCCCACAGCCATACCCGCCACCAGCCTTGGCTGCAAGTTGGCGCGCGCGGCGTAGACCGCAGCCGAGTAGCCCGCTGGCCCCGAGCCGAGGATTAGTAGGCGCGAGTGCTTCACTCTGGAATATCGCTGCTCGGTCGCGCGGGTGCTGTTTTATTGATTTTTAGATTTAGCAACGGCGACGCCTGATTGACGTTTTGCAACCTACTGGCCTCTTGATAAAAGGCGTAGGCTTCGCCGATCTGACCTTGACTGTAGCGGATGTCGCCGCTGAGCTCGGCGAATAGACTGGCGAACTCCGGAGCTATGGGCTGCCTCTGCAACAAATCGAGCGCGGCGTCGTTCTCGTCTTGTTGCCAGTACACCGTCGCCAAGCGTAGCCGCGCGATCTCGCTGATGGCAAGCTCGTTGCTGCCGCTGTACACGCCGTCTAAGTAAGACGCGGCTCGCTGGTAATCTTCCATCTCGACAGCCGCGCGCGCCGCGAGCAGGGCGGTCATGTCGCCGTAGAGTTTGCCCGCGTTATCGGCGATAAGGCTATCAGCCTGGCGCTGCAGAGCGGCGTAGCTTTGTTGCTCGGCGTCGCTCAGATTTTGCTCTTGAGCCAAGACTTGGAAAAATTGCAGGCTTTGTTCTTGGAAGGCGGCGAATTCCTCGGCGCCGCGCTGCGCGCTCGTGCTTTGATAGTAATTCCAACCGCTCCAACCTCCAGATATGCCGCCACCAAGCAGCAAGCCGAGCACTAGCACTTGCCAGTTTTCTCTCAGCCAGGATTTGATTAGTTGCAGTTGCTCGCGTTCGGTTTCTCGGCTCATGGGCTAGTTAATGCAGAAATTAGTTGGTCGATTTGTTGATAGCTGAAGCTTTGCTGCGAGCCGTCGCTTTGCAGCTCTTTCAGGCTCAAGCTTTCGCCGTCGTCGTTGAAAATTAAAGCCATGCGCGCGCGGCTTTTATCGGCTTTTTGCAGTTGCTTGGGAAATTTGCTCGAACTCGGGGCGTAGCTCAAGCTCAAATTCGGCGCGCGCTGGCGTATTGTATGGATAACGGGTAAGACTTGGCGCGCTGGTAGCAGCGAAATCACGTAGACATCCGGCGCCGAATTTATCGCATAGTCGCTGAGTAACTCCAGCCGCTCCATGCCCAAGGCAAAGCCTAAGGCTGGAGTTGACGGTCCGCCGAGCTCGGCTATGAGGTTATCGTAGCGGCCGCCGCCGCAGACCGTGCCTTGCGCTCCTAAGCTATCGGTAATCCACTCGAAGACCATGCCCGTGTAGTAGTCCAAGCCGCGCACCAGCATGGGGTTGATAACCGGCTCAATACCGAGCGCACGCAGCAACTGCACTAACTCCTCAGCTGCCTGGCGCTCCTCGGCGCTCAACGAATCTACAAGTCGCGGCGCCTGAGCCACTATCGCTTGCGTTTGCTCATTCTTACTATCCAGGATGCGCAGCGGGTTGGTTGTCAATCGGCGTTGCGAGTCGGGGTCGAGCTCGGCGTAGTGCTCCTGCAAATAGGCTTGCAATAGCGCTTTGTAGTTAGCTCGAGTCTCGGCGCTACCAAGGTTATTCAACTCCAAGCGTACATCAGCCAGATCCAATCTCTCGAACACTAGGGCCGAAAGCGCTATCAGCTCGACTTCCGCCGCCACCGAGCTATCGCCTAATATCTCGCAGCCAAACTGGTGCAGTTGCCGATAGCGTCCTTTCTGCGGGCGCTCGTAGCGAAACATCGGCCCCAAGTACCAAAGCTTGCTGCTTTTGCCGCGCAGCAGGTTATGCTCAATAGCAGCGCGCACGATGGCAGCAGTATTCTCCGGCCGCAAGCACACCGATTCGCCGCTCTTGTCGGCGAATTCGTACATTTCTTTGTTGACGATATCGGTGTCGCCGCCGACGCCTCGGCTAAAAAGAGCCGTGCTCTCCAGTATCGGCGTGCGGATCTCCTGAAAGTCGTATTGCCGAGCTACTCCTATTAGCACTTGCTCCAGCGCCCGCAAGCGCGCGCTGTGCTCGGGCAGGGCATCGTGCATGCCCCGCAGCGCTTGGTAAGTTGGCATTAATTCTCGACTAACGGCCGCTTACCCAGCACCACCTTAATCTCAAATATGAAGTCGTCGCGCGCCAGCATCAGCGACACTTCCGAACCCGGCTCTTGCCCGGCGACGTAGTCGATAAGGTCGCGGATATCGGCAAATTCTCTGCCGTCTATAGACTCGATGATATCGTTAATCCGCACCCCAGCCAGGCTCGCGGGACCATTGCGATAAATGCCGCTGATGATCACGCTCTCCGCGCCGCTGGTGTCGTCGATTACGGTATTGAGAGCAACACCCAACCAACCGCGCTCGACGCTACCAAATTCGATTATCTGGTTCATCACGTCCTGCATCAGGTCTACCGGTATGGCGAAGCCGATGCCATTCGAGCCCCCGGAGCGCGAGAATATGGCGCTATTGATACCGATGAGCTCGCCGTCGGCGTTCACCAGCGCGCCGCCGGAATTACCTGGGTTGATCGCGGCGTCGGTTTGGATGAAATTCTCGAAGTTATTAATACCCACCGAGCGCCGACCTAGAGCGCTGACGATGCCTTTGGTAACCGTCTGGTTGAAGCCGAAGGGATTGCCAATGGCGAGCACAACGTCGCCGACAAAAATATCCTCAGTGTCGGCTATGGTGATCGGCTCGATATCGTCGATGTCGATACGCAGCACGGCGATATCGCTTTCGGAATCGCTGCCGATGAGCTCGGCGATAGTTTCTCTGCCATCGGCGAGCGCAATCTGAATGCCATCGGCGCCTTCGATCACGTGGTAATTAGTAACCACATAACCCTCATCCGAGACTATCACCCCCGAGCCCAGGCTATTCTGCACTTCCTCACCACCGTCGTCGTCCTCGGGTATCAGGAACGGGTTTTGCCGCAAAAATTCCTCGAACAGCGGGTTATTGCGTAGTTGGCTATTCGAGCCTTGGGTGATACGCGTGGTCGATATATTCACCACCGACGGCGAGCTCTTCTGCACCGCGTCGCGATAACTACGAACGTCGGCAGCAACCGAGCTGATTAAGACTGCAGCGGCGGCAGTTACTAAAATTTTTCTGAACATGGCATTATCGAAGTTTAAGTACAGAGCATTTAATGTAGTGCTCAACTCCTATTTATCCAGACAGACGGTTTACAACGAACTGTAATAAGCCGCCAAGTCGCTGATCTCACCGTCGCTCAGCCCCATAGCGAAAGGATACATAATCGCGTTCTCGCGGCGACCAGAGCGGAAATGCTGCAATTGCTCTGATAGATAAGGCGCGTGTTGCCCGCCGAGGTTGGGATAGAGGTCGGTGGTGCCTTGGCCGTCGAGCTGATGACAAGCTATGCAGCCCTTGGCTTGCGCTAATTGCTTACCATTGTCGGCGTCGCTCGCAATAGCCAGCCCGCTTCCAGCCGCACACAGCAAAATTAAAATTAGTTTTCTCATAACTAAAAAGGTTCTTTGGAACTGTAATACTCAGCCAGGGTAGCTATATCGTCGTCGCTCAGGCTACCAGCTTGACCATTCATCAGGTTGTAAGGATGAAAGCCAGACCTGAAAGCACGCAAGCGGCTGGCGATGTAGGCTTCTTTTTGCCCAGCGAGGTGCGGGTAGCGGGCATCGGCGGACATACCGTCGACGCCGTGGCAGGTCGCGCATCTATAGCGAAAAGCTAATTCTTCTCCGCTCTCAGCGCTGGCGAGCGCAGCGGCGGCCAAAAGCAGGGCGGCTAGTAGTGTTCGGTGCATAGATCCTTTTAACTTAAGTTGATGTAATAATTGGAGAGTTTTGCATAACTTGAGACCGCGTGCAAAAAACGGGGATTTTTGTCCCCAGCTAGGCAGCAAAGCGCAGTTTATTCAATAGTAAATGAGCATTTGCGAACAACGCTGGGGGCAAAAAGATGCCTTTTTGCAAAGGTCTCAATTGGTGCGCCAATTTTACCGCACAGCTACTACGCATAGAAACAATCTCCCGCCAAATCGCTCAGTAGTAACTTTAGCAATTGATAGTTATGCTCGTAGCTGGAGCCTTTGTTGCTGAGGTCCAGGCGTTGGCACAGCGCCAGCAGGCGGTCGATTTGCTCCAGGCTCAGGCGCGCGCTGGCTTCTGATATGGTCGCGTGGCGAAAATAAACCAAGCCGCTTTGTTTTAACACGCTACCGCGTTCGTTGCCATCGCGGCAAATCGCCAGTTGGCGCATAACGCGCAAATCCTTGCTGCAAGTAGCCAGCACTACTTCCAGCCCCATTTTATTGTGCTCGAAGTAATCAGCCACCTGCCAAGCCTTGGCGCCGTTGCCGAGCAGCGCCTGGTCCATAGCTTGGAAGATGTCGTGCTGGTTGCTCGCGCTTATCAGGTCGTGCAGGTGCTCGGGGTTGATGACGACCTCATCGGGATAGAGAATTTGCAGCTTGCGCAGCTCCATATCCAGCGCCTCCAGGTTGCCCTCGTAGTTATCTTGCAGCAGTTTTACCGCAGTGGTGCTGAGTCGCAATTGATAGCGTTGCGCGCGCGTAGCTATAAAGCCCGCCAGCCGGTAGGCGCCGACTTTCTTTACCAGCACGTTCTGAGCTTGCTTGTGCAGCTTGGTCAGCCATTCGGGTTTTTTATCGCTACGCTTCATCGTTGGCAGCACGATCACCATCGTCGCCCCGGGCGTCGGCTCGACTCGGCGCATAAACTTCTCCGCCGCCGGCGCTTTCAGCGCTTTTAGCGAATGGAAATTCAGCTCCACCAGTCGATTGCCGCCGAATAAACCGTAACTACCCCAAACGTTAGCTATAGGACGCCATGGCGTCTGCGGTTCGATCTCAAAGCGATGGCGTTGATAGTGCAAAGCCACCGCGCGCTCGGCGATGCTCTTGCGGGCGTCGGTTACCAGCAGCGGCTCGTCGCCGTTGATAATGTAAAAATCCGCCAGCGTTTTTTTAAGTTTCTTGAGCTCTTGCGGCAATCTATCGGCAGGAATTTCGGCTTTCATATTGTTATACTTTCCAATCTAACACCCAGCAAAAATCAGCCTATGCACGCGCAAGATAGAATCATTCATATATTCAATTCGAGTATTGAAGCCAAAGAGCGGAGCCTGGAGCGCTTGCCCGATAGCATAGAGCTCGCGGGACGCATGATAACCGGCTGCTTGCGCGCCGAGGGCAAAATTCTGCTTTGCGGTAACGGCGGCTCGGCGGCCGATTGCCAACACTTTGCCGCCGAGCTCACCAACAGGTTCACCATGGATAGGCCGTCGCTGCCGGCCATAGCCCTGACCACCGACAGCTCCGCGCTCACTGCCATTGGCAACGATTACGACTTCACCGAAATTTTCAGCAAGCAGCTCGAAGCCTTGGGGCGCGAAGACGATCTATTAATAGCCATCAGCACCTCTGGCAACTCGGCAAATGTCGAGCAGGCGGTAACCCGAGCCCAAGCCATCGGCATGCCGGTAGTAATGCTCACGGGCAACGGCGGCGGCAAACTCGCGCGCTTGGCGGAGGCCAAAGACGTCGAGATCTGCGTTCCCGCCACCAACACCGCGCGCATCCAAGAAGTGCACCTTACCATAATCCACTGCCTGTGCGATTTCATCGAATATGACCTGTTTAACTTCACAGACCTGCCGTAGCCTGACCCTGGCGCTCAGCATCGCCTTATTAAGCGCGTGCTCGAACCTAGGACTAGCTCCGGTAGCCACCGACCCCACGCTGCGCAGCCCAAACTCCAAAGCGCTCGACGAGCAAATAAGCGCCGAGCTCGACGAGCTCTTTAGCAACGACGATGCCTTCCTCATAGCCCGCGTCCGCGCCCTGAGCTTCGAGCAGGTAGTAGTGTTATACGGCGAAGCCCCGAGCGCCGAATTGCAGCAGCGCGCCGAGCAGGCCGCCAATGCTACCCAGCCAGAGATTAAAAAGCTCTACAACCAGGTAGTGGTCGACCCGCAATACAGCACTCCCGACCCCGACGCCGACAGCGAAATCTCCGCGCTCATCACCTCGCGCCTGCTGCTCAACCCCGATGTCGACCTCCGCCGCATCGCCTACAGCGTCGATCGGCGCAACGTCTACTTGCTCGGTCGCGTTTCCGAGCAAATGCAGAGCGACATCGCCAATAGCGTAGCCGGTGTCAACGGCGTGCTCTCGGTCAATGTTTTCTTTGAATTGCTGACTCCATAGCCATGAGCTCGCCTTTTCTGCTGCTAATCCTCGACGGTTGGGGCGCCAATAGCTCCGACCACGGCAACGCCATCAAGCTCAGCAAAACCCCCAACTGGGACTCTCTGCTCGCCGAGCACCCGCACCGCCAGCTCATAACGCACGGCGAAGCCAGCGGCCTTCCCGCTGGGCAAATGGGCAATTCCGAAGTCGGGCACATGAACATCGGCGCTGGCAGAGTCGTGCGCCAGAGCTTGAACCGCATCGACGCCGCCTTCGCCGCCGGCCAAGTAACGACTACTCCAACCTGGCAGGACTTTCTTTACTATCTGAGCGCGCGACGCGGCAACCTGCACGTGCTCGGCTTACTCAGCGATGGCGGCGTCCATAGCCACCAAAACCACATCCACGCCATCTGCGATCTGGCGACCGCCGCTGGCTTGCGCGTCAGCCTACATCTAATCCTCGATGGCCGCGACACCGAGCCGCAAAGCGCCAGCTTGTACCTCGAGCGCCTGCAAGAGTTCATCGTCGAAAATCCCTCGGTTACCATCGCCTCGCTCAGCGGTCGTTATTACGCCATGGACCGAGACAACCGCTGGGAGCGCACCGAGCTCGCCTATCGGGCAATATTCGATTTAAGTGCCCAGTATTACTACGAGAACGTCGAGCAGGCGCTCGACGCCGCCTACGCCCGCGGCGAGACCGACGAATTCGTAACGCCGAGCGTCGTCGGCGAAAGCGCCAGCGTCCAGCCGCAAGACAGCATCATTAGCTGCAATTTCCGCGCCGACCGTATGCGGCAGCTCTGCGCTGGCTTCAGCGCTCCCGAAGTTAGCTTCGAGCGCCGCTGCGTTCTCAGCGCCGAGCAATTGCTGACTATGAGCGATTACGGCGACGCTTGCCGCGCGCGCGTGCTCTTTCCCAAGCAGGAGATAGTCAACGACCTTGGGCAATGGCTCAGCGCACGCGGCAAGAAGCAATTGCGCATCGCCGAGACCGAGAAATTCCCCCACGTAACCTACTTCTTCTCCGGCGGCAAGGAAGAGCAATATGTCGGCGAGCAGCGCATCCTCATCCCGTCGCCCAAAGTCGCGACCTACGACCTCCAGCCCGAGATGAGCGCCGACGAATTAGTACGCGAGCTCTGCACAGCCCTGGAGTCGGGGCAATACGATTACATCATTGCCAACATCGCCAACGGCGACATGGTCGGTCATACTGGCAGCCTGGCAGCGGCGAGCCGAGCCGTCGCCTGCGTCGACCGCAACCTCGGGCGTATCCTCGAAAGTTTACGCGCTTGCGGCGGTCAAGCCCTCATCACCGCCGACCACGGCAATTGCGAGCAGATGTACGTCGGCGCCAGCACTCGGCCGCACACCGCGCACACCACCAATCCAGTCGAGATAGTCTATTTCGGCGCCAAGTCGGTACAATTCAGCGAGGGCGACGCCAAGCTGGCGGACATTGCCCCCACCGTTCTCGCTCTAACTGATATGGCGATTCCCCCCGAGATGGGCGGGCGCGTATTGACATCCCAGTAATACGAATATGCTCAAAACCCTAACCCTAATCCTGGCTCTAGCCATCGGCAGCGCCTACGCCGACGACGCTATCGAAGCCAGCATCGCCGAAAATATCGACGTCATCAAATTGCGCGAAGACATCTCGCTGCTCGAGCAACAGCTCGTGCGCAGCCAAATCGAGCGCGCCGAGCTCGAAACCCAGCTAGTAGAGCTAAACATCGCCATCCAAGCGCTCATCGACAGAGTCGAATCGCTCAGCGGGGTGCAACTCCAGACCAGCGAATAGCGCAAATAAACCCACGCCCGCCGCAGCTTTTTGGCTACACTAGCGCCGCAACTGCGGAGCGCCCGTAGCTCAGTTGGATAGAGTGCTTGGCTACGAACCAAGAGGTCGGAGGTTCGAATCCTTCCGGGCGCGCCATAATCTTCAGGGTTGAATATATTGAGAGTTTTTAGGGACATACTAAAGCCACGCCCGCGCCAACATACTCCCCGCCATCATTAGCAAAAACAGCGCAAAAGCCTTCTTCAGCACCAGCGCGTGTAATCGATGCGCCAGCGCCGCTCCCCAAGGCGCCGCGCGCACGCTGCAAGGAATCAAAATAGCTATCAAAGGGAAGCACAAATAGCCGTAGCTCCAAGGCAGTCCGGAGTCCAAGCCTTGCGCCGCCCATAATCCCGCCAGCACCCCAGGCGTCGATATCAGCAACCCCGCCAGCGAAGCCGTGCCCACCGCGTGCAGTATCGGCACGCCGAAGAGCAGTAGCAGCGGCGTCGTCAAAGCTCCGCCGCCCAAGCCGACCATAACCGAGAGCGCGCCTATAGCCAGCCCCATGCTTTGCGTAAGCGCCCAGCTCCGAGGCAAACTCGGCGCCAGCACCAAGCTATTCTTGCTGAGATTATTAATGGCGCTGATGGCGATGACCAGCGCGAATAGGGTTATCAGTAGCTGCACGTTCAAGTACGGCGCCGCCCAGGCGCCGACAATGCCGCCAGCCAGTAAACCCCCAGCCAGCTTGCGCGCCAGCTCGGGCTGCAAAGACCGCCGCTTGTAGTGCGTGCGCACCGAGGCTATAGAGGTCGGCAGCATATTGGCGAGCGCGGTAGTAACGGCGATGCGGAAAGCGCTGTCGTCCGGCAAGCCCAGCAGCAGCAATTGCCCGTAGACCGCTGGAACTATGATCAAGCCACCGCCAAGCCCGAACAGCCCCGCCACCAGTCCCGCGAGCACGCCCACGGCGATATTCGCTGGCAGCAGCCACAGCAGGCTGACATCCATAAACTCTGCTGCCACCGTCAAGCCAGCCGCGCCAAGTCCTCGATCATGCAGTTCAGCAACGCCGCAGCGTCAACCGCGTACACCCAGTGCGCGTTCTTGGGCTTATCGGCCATGCCCCAGAAATCCACCGCCGTGTGCCCACGAGTAAGCTCCGATTGGCACTCGACGCTGACGTTGACGTGCTTCGCGCGAAACAGCTCGGGGTAGAGCAGCCAGGCAACAGTGCAAGGGTCGTGCAGCGGCGCCCCGTCCATGCCGTAGCGTTCGGAATCGAAGCGTTGATAGTATTGCAAAAGGTCGGCGAGCTGGGTCGTAGCAGCGCCGCCTTGAGCGCGCAGGCGTTGCTGGTGCTCGGCGCGCACTACGACTTGGTGGGTGACGTCGAGCGAATGCATCACTATCTCCAGCCCCGAGGCAAACACCTCAGCAGCAGCTTCAGGGTCGACGTAGATATTGAATTCCGCCGAAGGCGTAACGTTGCCAGCCTCGCGCATAGCGCCGCCCATCAGCACAATCGAATGGATAGCAGATTTGATATTCGGCTCCTGGCGCAAAGCCAGCGCGATATTGGTCAGCGGGCCCGTGGGCACCAGCACCACCGACTTCGCTGGCGCGCGCAGCAGCGTGCTGCAGATGAAATCTACCGCGTGCTCCGATTGCAGCGGATAATTGGGCTCGAATATCTCGATCCCATCGAGCCCGCTATTGCCGTGCACGTATTCGGCAGTAACCAAATCGCGCGCCAGCGGTTTTGGGCTACCGGCATAAACGCCTGGACCAGCGCTGTCTTGACCACAGAGCTCGCAGACCAAGCGCGCGTTGCGGGCAGTTAGCTCCAGCGGCACATTGCCAGCGCAAGCGCTTACGCCGAGTACATCAAGCCGATCCGAGCGCGCAAAAGCCCAAGCCAGCGCCAAAGCGTCGTCTTGCCCGGGGTCGCAGTCTATAATGAGTTTTATCTTGTCTTGCATAGTTGTTTACCTGTTCAACGTCGTGCTACTAAATAGTAATAGTTCCTATGGTCTACTGACCATCATCCTGCACTGGCTGATAGCCGTAGCCATAGTCGGTCTATTCGCCTCGGGGCTGTACATGCTCAGCATCGACTACTACCACCCGCTCTATCAAAGCCTGCCGCATTATCACGAAAGCATCGGCGTAATATTAGCCTTGCTGCTGTTGGCGCGCATAGTTTTGCGGCGGCTGCAAGTGCAGCCCCAGCCTCTGCAATCGGGCTGGCAACAGCGCGCGGCGCTCGCCATGCACCTCGTACTCTACGTCCTGCCGCTAGCGGTAATCGCCTCTGGCTACTTCATATCTGCCGCCGAAGGCGAGCCCATCGCCGTATTCAACTGGTTGCATATACCCGCTTGGCAACTCAATATCTCATTCCAAGCTGATATCGCCGGCTGGATACATTATTATGCCGCTTGGCTGTTGCTATTGCTCGCCGGCGGCCACGCCCTCGCCGCGCTGCAACACCACTTTATCAACAAGGATGCGACATTAAGGCGTATCTTAAAACCCAGGAGACCATCATGAAAAAACTATTCGCCACACTAGCGCTCAGCGCCTTGCTATCCTCGAGCCTGGCGGCTCAGGAGTACGCCATCGACACCGAAGGCACCCACGCCTTCATCAACTTTCGCGTCCAGCACTTGGGCTATAGCTGGCTCTGGGGACGCTTCAACGAATTCTCCGGCACATTCGCTTACGACGACAGCAAGCCCGACGCGCTCAGCACCGAAGTCACCATCCAAACCGCCAGCCTCGACACCAACCACGAGCGCCGCGACAAGCACTTACGCAGCGGTGATTTTCTCGAAGTAGACAAATATCCCGAAGCCAGCTTTGTCAGCAGCAGCTTTGCCCCTAACGGCGATGGCGGCGTACTCACTGGCGACCTGACCTTGCGCGGCGTAACCAAAGAGATCGACCTCGACGTCAAGCACATTGGCGCCGGCTCCGACCCTTGGGGCGGACAACGCCGCGGCTTTGAAGCCACCACGCAAATCACCATGGCAGATTTTGGCATCGACTTCAACCTTGGTCCCAAAAGCCGCGACGTCGAATTCATCATCTCCATCGAAGGCATTGCTCAGTAAGCGCTTGCGCTCATTCTTAATTTCAACATGCGGATTGCCGTTCACTACAAAAGCGAACGGCATTGCATCATATCTACATTTCAATAGAGTCCCTTCATCAAAGGGTAACAAACAATGAATACTACAGAATATGCTGGATTTTGGGTTCGGCTTGGTGCTGGAATAATCGATACTATCATATTTATGATAGTTGCTGGCGTGCCACTAACCTTAATCTACGGAGTGGAGTATTGGAAGTACGAGATTTTAATCTATGGTTTTTGGGACATTTTTTTGTCATTTATTTTCCCGCTTATCGCAACCATATGGTTCTGGCTGCGCTTTTTGGCTACTCCCGGAAAAATGGCACTAAGACTAAAAATAGTCGACGCTAGAACTGGCAATAGACTTTCTCTCGGTCAATCTCTGGGACGGTACTTCGCCTACTTCTTATCCATGATTCCTTTAGGTTTGGGGTTTATCTGGATCGGCATAGACAAGAAAAAGCAAGGCTGGCACGACAAACTAGCTAATACCGTAGTTATAAAAAGCAATGAGGCTGTACCTGTTGAATTTGAGAGTAACGCATAGTGCCGCTAGTTACATTAGCGCCTTCGTCAAATACTGGTCCAATTAACTCACAAAAGAAAATTATCTAATGGTCACCAAACTCGAAGCCGCAGCGATTGCTGCCGAGCTCAACAAACTCAACGCCGTCGCGCGCTCGCCTTGGCAGCTACGCGACGGCAAACTGCACAAGCAATTCAAATTCGCCAACTTTGCCGCCGCCTTTGGCTTTATGAGCAGCGTCGCCATTCACGCTGAAAAGCAAGACCACCACCCCGAATGGTTCAACGTCTACAGCAAAGTCCACATCGACCTCACCACCCACGAAGCCGGCGGCATCTCCGCCAAAGACTTCCAACTCGCCCACAGCATCGAAACCCTTCCTGGCAGCGCAGGTGTGTAAAGCGCTGGCAGGCGCTATTTCTGGCGTTGGGGGGTATTATTCGCTGTTATGCGGCGGGGGTGGGTTGCAAATGTGGCGCTTTGCGTATAATCCGCGCTTTCCCCGACAGCACTAATCAACTATGGCAGTTCAAAAGAGCAAGGTTACTCGTTCGCGTCGCGGTATGCGCCGCTCGCACGATAAGGTGGTTTTCCCAAAATTGAAATATACGGTGAACCCCGACGAGACTATCGGAGTGAGCTTGCATCACCACATGGACTTGGAGAGCGGCCTGTATCGCGGGCGCGTGGTGTCTGTCGTCAAGCAGAAAGATAGCGAGCAAGAGGACGGCGAGGGCGACGACAGCTAAGGTCGGTCGGGTTCTTACTTCCTTCTACACAAGAAGAATAATCAGGTGGTAATGGTAACGCCTTGCGTCGTGGCTTCGATTTTCGCTAAGCTGCTGCGGCTGAAGTCCGCTTCAGAGCTCAAGCTATATCGGTCTGAGTGATGGCAGCGTCTAATCTGGCTTTGTTGTTCCCCGGGCAGGGTTCGCAGAATTCGGGAATGCTCGCGGAGCACGCCGATCATTATCCGCAAGTGCACAGCAGCTTCGCCGAGGCCAGCGCGGTGCTGGGTTTTGACCTGTGGGAGTTGGCGCAAAGCGGCGCCAAAGAGGAGATCGATAAGACGGTCAACGCGCAACCGCTGTTGCTCACGGCATCCAAGGCCCTATACGATATTTTTAGCGATCAGCACCCCGAGGCGATTCCAGCGGCTTGCGCTGGTCATAGCTTGGGCGAATACAGCGCTTTGCTTTGCGCTGGTGTTATCGACTTTGCCGACGCTGTCGCCCTGGTGCGCTTGCGCGGCGAGCTGATGCAAGCCGCCGTGCCCGAGGGCAGCGGCGCTATGGCGGCTATCCTGGGTCTCAGCGAGGAGCAATTACAGGTTATCTGCGCCGAATGCAGCGACGAGCAGCAGATGGTAAGTTGCGGCAATTACAACGCCCCCGGGCAGACGGTAATATCCGGCAGCAGCAAGGCTGTGCACGCGGCTATGGCGCTGGCAAAAGAGCAGGGCGCCAAGCGCGCTTTGCAACTGGCGGTAAGCGTGCCTTCGCATACTATTCTGATGCGTCCTGCTGCTGAGAAGTTGGCGGCACGATTGGACGGTTTGACCTTCGCCAGGCCGCGTTTTCCCATCATCCAAAACGTCAACGCCGAGGCGGTAGACGACCCGGCTTTGTTAAAAGCTAATCTATTGGAGCAGCTCTATAGGCCCGTGCTCTGGGCTGATAGCATGAGCGCCTTGTGGGAGCTTGGTGCGCGTACCTTCGTCGAATGCGGTCCAGCGAGCGTGCTGTCGGCTTTGGGTCGGCGCTGCCAGCGCCAAGGTAATTTTGTCAGCTTGGATTCGCTGACGCAACTGCGGGATTTTAGCAATGAGTGCTAGCGCTACTGGCATAGCCCTGGTAACCGGCGCCAGTCGTGGCATTGGCAAAGCCATTGCCTTGGCTTTGCAAGCTGCCGGGCACGACGTTTTCGGCACTGCCACCAGCGCTGCTGGCGCGGAGAATATCAGCGCCTTCCTGGGCTCGGGACGCGGGCTGCAGCTCGACATCACCGACCGCGATAGCTGCGACCAATGCCTGGCTGCTGTGAATAAAGTCGGCGCGCTGCACGCGCTGGTGAACAACGCTGGCATAACCCGCGACAATATCGCTCTCAGAATGAAAGACGGCGAGTGGGACGAGGTTATTGGCGCTAATCTGAGCGGTACTTATAATATGTGCCGTCGCGTCGCCCGCGGCATGATCAAGCAACGCTCGGGTCGCATCATCACCATCGGCTCCATAATCGGCAGCATCGGCAATATCGGTCAAATGAACTACGCCGCTGCTAAGGCTGGAGTCGTGGGCATGAGTAAGTCTTTGGCGATAGAGCTGGGCGCTCGCGGCGTTACGGTAAACGTAATAGCTCCAGGCTTCGTCGTTACTGATATGACCGAGAGCTTGAGCGACGACGTCAAACAGCAGATGCTGGCGCGCATACCGCTAGGGCGTTTCGCCCAGCCCGAGGAGGTCGCCGATTTGGCGGTTTTTCTCGCCAGCGCGCAGGCGGGCTACATCACCGGACAAACGCTGCACGTCAACGGCGGCTTATATTTTTCTTAAAAACTCAGGTTGCATTATTTGGCAACTAATTACTTATATCATTCAGGAGCATGAAAATGGCTGATTTAGACAAAATTAAAGAAACAGTGCAACGCATAGTCGCCGAGCAATTGCAGGTTAAGGTCGAGGACGTGCAAAGCGAATCCTCCTTTATCGACGACCTCGGCGCCGATTCCCTGGACACCGTGGAATTGGTGATGGCTCTGGAAGACGAGTTCGACATCGAAATCCCCGACGAGATCGCCGAGCAGATATCCACTGTCGAAGACGCCGTTAAGTACATCGCCGATAATTCTGCCGACGGCTCCTAAGACGGCTGCGGCGGGCGGTGGTGAACATCTGGTCTAGCCGCCGTGTTGCTGGATGGATTCTGGCGCGGTAATTTGTACTGATTGAAGGTAGTAGTAAGCTCTGGCGACCCGGCGGGTGTAGGTCCTGACCTGTGCCTGCTGGGTTTTGAGCCTTTGCGCGAGCTGATCGCGCTCGAAGACTTACTGGTGCTCGCCGACCCGAGCTTGCTGCGCCAACGCGCGCAAGCTTTGGGCTTGCAAGTGCCGATAGCTGTTTATCCCGATGTCCGCTGCGATAGCCTTAACGTTATCGCGGTACCTTTGGCGGCGACGGCGCGCGCTGGCGTTGCTGACGCTGCTAATAGCGCTTATGTTTTTGAGTTATTGGATAAGGGGCACGAGCTGGCTTCTGGCGGCGGCTACGCGCTTGTTACCAATCCAGTAAATAAATATCTACTCAATCAACACCGTCCTTTTACTGGGCACACCGAATACCTGCAGGAGCTTTGCGGCTGCGAGCGCGTAGTCATGCTCTTGACCGCCGAGGGGCGCGAACCGCCGCTGCGCGTGGCTCTGCTCACCACGCATATCGGCATCGCGCAAGTGGCAGCGGCAGTGCAGCAGCCAGACATCGAGCAGGCTTTGGCTATCTTATCGGAGCAATTACAGTCGATCTGGGGTATTGCCGCGCCGAGGATCAAGGTCGCTGCTTTGAACCCGCACGGCGGCGAGGGTGGTCTTTTGGGGCGCGAGGAGATCGAGGTAATCCAACCCGCTGTAGCCAATGCCCGCGCGCGCGGTTTGGATGTGAGCGGACCTTTCAGCGCCGATAGTTTGTTCGGCGTCGACAATATCGCCGCAACCGACGCTTTTCTGGCGATGTACCACGACCAAGGCTTGACCGTGCTCAAGCACTATTCGTTCAACAGCGCTATTAACGTTACCCTGGGTTTGCCCTATCTACGCACCTCGGTCGACCACGGCACCGCCTACGACATCGCTGGCAGCGCCCAGGTCAATTGCGAAAGCTATCTCGCCGCCGTGCGCTTCGCCGTCGATTATTCGACGCGCTCCCAGATTTGAGTACGCCCGAGCAGGCTAAAGCCGATAAAGCCTCGAACTTCGAGCTTGGCGCCACCCTCGGCTAGCGACATATTGAGCTTGTAGATCTTGCCTTTGCTGGGGTCGAGGATATTGCCGTCGCGCCACACGCCGTCGTCCGCCACTGGGTTGACCGCGCGAATTATCTGCATTCCTTGTATGGGTTGATCCTGGCGGTCGTCCTCGCAGAGCTCGCAGGTGGCGTCTCGGCGCTCGGGGTCGATGATGGTCTCCACGGTGCCTACCAGCGCGGAACCCGATCTTTGGATGCGCACCAATGATCGAGCCTCGCCGCTCTCGTCGTCGATGGTGCGCCACAAGCCCTCGGGGCTGCTTTGCGCGCTGGCGCTGCTAATGGAGATTACTAAGAATGTTAGCGCCAATAGGGCTTTGCCGCCCAGGCTGTTAGTTGTGTTGTTGCTCATGAGATGTACTTAATTTATAAGGATGTTAGAAAATTTATTGTAATGCGGTACTCGCGTTGCGCTGGCGGTAAATTTTTGTACAATCCGCGCGCCGCCGGCGTAGCTCAGCTGGTAGAGCAACTGATTTGTAATCAGTAGGTCCCGAGTTCGACTCTTGGTGCCGGCACCAGACTACCAGATACAGGCTTTGTAACCTTGGCTGTGGAGAGGTTGGGGAGCGGTCAAACCCAGCAGACTGTAAATCTGCCGCCTCAGGCTTCGAAGGTTCGAATCCTTCCCTCTCCAAACTTGCTTGCAGCTTTGGCGGGTATAGTTTAGTGGTAGAACCTCAGCCTTCCAAGCTGATGATGCGGGTTCGATTCCCGCTACCCGCTCCAATCTTCTGGCTCATATAGCTCAGTCGGTAGAGCACTTCCTTGGTAAGGAAGAGGTCACCGGTTCAAATCCGGTTATGAGCTCCATTTTAGCGGACTTTCGGGTCGTAAACAGCGTCGCCGCGATGGCGGCGGCTGGTCGACCTTGGAGTTCTACCTAGCATCAAAATCAACCAATTATCAGGAGATAATCGTAACAATGGCCAAAGAAAAATTTGATCGTTCTAAGGTGCACGTCAACGTCGGCACCATTGGACACGTAGATCACGGTAAAACTACTTTGACGGCAGCGCTGACTACAGTATGCGCGCAGCAGTTCGGTGGCGATGTGGTCGAATTTTCTAGTATCGACAAGGCCCCCGAAGAGCGCGAACGCGGCATCACCATATCGGCATCGCACGTCGAGTACCAAACTCCTGAACGCCACTACGCGCACGTCGACTGCCCTGGGCACGCCGACTACATCAAAAATATGATTACCGGGGCCGCACAAATGGACGGTGCCATACTGGTAGTATCGGCTTCTGATGGTCCTATGCCGCAAACCCGCGAGCATATTCTCCTGGCGCGCCAAGTCGGTGTACCTTACATCGTGGTGTTTTTGAATAAGGCTGACACCGTCGACGACCCCGAGCTGCTGGAGCTGGTGGAAATGGAAGTGCGCGAGCTTCTCGACAAGTACGATTTCCCTGGCGACGACACTCCTATCATCACTGGTTCGGCTCTGAAAGCCCTCGAAGGCGAAGACAGCGAATACGGCACGCAATCGGTGGTAAAACTGGTCGAGGCTTTGGATAACTATATACCAGTGCCCGAGCGCGATATCGATAAGTCCTTCTTGATGCCCATCGAGGATGTGTTCAGCATCTCTGGTCGCGGCACTGTGGTAACTGGTCGGGTCGAGCGCGGCGTGGTCAAAGTGAACGAAGAAGTCGAGATTATCGGCATTCGTCCTACGCAGAAGACTACTTGCACTGGCGTCGAGATGTTCCGCAAATTGCTCGACGAAGGTCGCGCTGGCGAGAACGTCGGCGTGCTGTTGCGCGGCACCAAGCGCGAGGACGTCGAGCGTGGCCAAGTGCTCGGCAAGCCTGGTTCAATTACCCCGCACACCAAGTTCGAGGCCGAGGTCTATATTCTCAGCAAGGACGAAGGCGGACGTCATACCCCGTTCTTCAAAGGCTACCGCCCGCAGTTCTATTTCCGCACCACTGATGTGACCGGATCGGTAGAATTGCCGCAAGACGTGGAGATGGTCATGCCAGGCGATAACATCAAGATGGAAGTCGAGCTCATAGCGCCTATCGCTATGGAGAACGGCTTGCGTTTTGCTGTGCGCGAAGGTGGCCGCACCGTCGGCGCTGGCGTGGTTAGCAAGATCATCCAGTAAGCGCTTGGTCGAATATCATTATCAAAGAACAGTTATCGCTAGCACTATTAGTCGGTAACTTGAGAGCAGTTGTGCGAATGGCTGACGCCAGCATGGTTATACTGTGCGGCTGGCTGTTTGCGCGGCTGCTCCTTTGGCAATTTATCGCTTCTGATCGACACCGCTGAGGACTTAATATCATCGCCACTGCTTACAGGTCAGTAGCTCAATTGGTAGAGCGGCGGTCTCCAAAACCGCAGGCTGGGGGTTCGAGACCCTCCTGACCTACCAACGTCGACTTCGCGACTGGTCTCGGCGTACTCGCGGCGATAAGCCTAAATTGCTCCACTATTCACCATTAAGAGCTTTGTGTCAAAAGTCCATTTTGACCAAAGCGCCAACATAAGCACAACTCACATACGATGGCTAAGTCTGCTGCTGGTTCCGCGCCCAAGGCTAAAGCAAAAGCTCCCAAGCCCAGCTCTAACGCTACTAGCTCTGTAGCCCAGCTCGATAAATTACGCTGGTGGGGCGTTTACTTAGTCTTTGCCGCTGCGGTTTTTGCCTATTACTATTTTGGCGATATAGCTGCGGCATGGCGTCTGCTGGCGCTGACTGTAGTGGGTCTAGCCTGCGTGGCAGCGGTTTACACTACCACTCGCGGCGTCAACTTGCGGCGTCTGGCGCACGACGCGCGCTTGGAGCTGGCGAAGGTAGTTTGGCCAGGTCGCCAGGAAGTCATGCAAGCCACAGCGATAATACTGCTGGTGGTATTCCTGCTGGTGTTGATCCTGTGGGGTATCGACTCGCTGTTCTCTTGGATGGTGTCGCAGATTCTATGACCGTGCTCACTAGACATTCTCTCTTCCTCCATAGTTGCAGAGCTTACTACCATGGCTAAGAAGTGGTACGTCATCCAAGCCTACGCTGGCAGCGAGAAGCAAGTGCAGCGGCAGCTAGAAGAGCGCGTGGCTTTGCACGGCTTGCAAGAGTTATTCGGGCGCATACTGGTGCCCACTGAGGAAGTGGTAGAATTGCGCGGTGGCAATAAACGCAAAAGCGAGCGCCGCTTTTATCCGGGCTACGTGCTCGCCGAGATGGAAATGAACGAGGCTTCCTGGCATTTGGTGCGCGGCACCAACCGCGTTATCGCCTTCATCGGTGGTAGCTCGGATCAGCCGGCGCCGTTGACGCAGAAAGAAGTGGATTCGATCTTGCGTCGTGTCGAAGACGTTAAAGAGCGTCCGCGCCCCAAAATAATTTTTGAAGTTGGCGAGTTGATCCGGGTGATAGACGGACCCTTCGCTAACTTTGATGGCATGGTCGAAGAAGTAAATTACGATAAAAGCCGCCTCAAAGTGGCTGTCACTATCTTCGGTCGTTCGACCCCGGTAGAGCTTGATTTTGATCAAGTGGAAAAGAATTAGCAATTTATCAGTAAACGATGGCAACCAACAAACCAATCAGCGGCTTCATCAAGCTGCAAATTCCCGCTGGTGGCGCCGCTCCCAAGCCGCCGGTGGGTCCTGCGCTTGGTCAAAAAGGCGTGAACATCAAAGAGTTCTGCGATGCTTTTAACTCTAAAACGCAATCTTTTGAAGCTGGCCTGGTTTTACCAGTAATCATCACGGTTTACGCCGATAGGAGCTTCAGCTTTGAGATCAAGCAACCGCCGGCTTCGGTGCTATTACGCAAAGCTGCTGGCTTGGAGAAGGGTTCGAGCACGCCTAACAGCGTCAAGGTCGGCAAGCTGACGCGCAGCGACTTGGAAGATATCGCCAGTATCAAGCAAGTCGACATGACCGCCGGCTCGCTCGATTCAGCGGTTCGCAGCCTTGCGGGCACTGCTCGCAGCATGGGCATAGAAACGGAACTTTAGGTTTATGGCTAAGCAAAGCAAACGTAACAAGGCGATAGCCGAGGCTGTCGCCGCTAGCGAGACGACTACTTACGACGTCCAGAGCGCGGTCGAATTGCTGCAAAAATTACCAGCGCCGAAATTCGATCAGACTATCGATGTCGCGATAAATTTGGGCGTCGACCCAAGAAAGTCGGATCAGATCGTCCGTGGTTCGGTAGTGCTCCCACACGGCACTGGCAAAGTTAAAAGAGTTGCAGTCTATTGCGAAGGCGAGGACGTCAACGCTGCCAAAGAAGCTGGCGCCGACTTAGTGGGCTCCGACGAACTGGCAGAGGACATCAAAGCCGGTAAATTGGAATTCGATATCCTGATCGCCACGCCCGAGCAGATGGCGAAGGTCGGTCGTTTGGGGCAAATACTCGGCCCTCGAGGTCTTATGCCCAATCCCAAGTTAGGCACTGTTACCAAGGACGTCGCCGCTGCTGTGGGCAAGGCCAAAGCTGGTCAAGTTAATTTCCGCACCGACAAAGGCGGCGTGGTGCATTGCCCGCTTGGCTTGTTATCTTTCCCGAGCTCGCAAATCGGCGAGAACTTGACAGCCCTAATAGCTGAATTAAAGCGTCTCAAGCCCGCCAACAGCAAAGGCACCTATATGCAGAAGTTAAGCATTTCCAGCACTATGGGGCCTGGGTTGAGCCTATCCACAGCTATAGCAGGTGCTTAGCAAGATTTTATTAGGTCGTACTTAACGACGCCATTCACGAATTCTGACCTCTGGTAACTAGTTCCCGGAAGTCGAAGACCGCAGGTGCAATCGCTTAATTTCCTGCGCAGACGGTGGGCAGACTACTGCCTGGTTATTAACTCACAACTAAACACATATGCCTTTATACCGCAAAGATAAAGAGCAAGTAGTTGAGAAACTCAACGCCATAGCCAGTAACGCGACCACGGCAGTGGTGGCAGACTATATCGGCGTTGAGGCCAAAGATCTGACGGCTTTACGCGCGCAAGCGCGCGAGCTCGGTGTCAATCTCAGCGTGGTGCGCAATACTCTCGCTCGCCGCGCCTTTGAGGGCACCGACTTCGCCTGCTTGCAAGATAGCTTAGTCGGGCCGAGCATGATAGCTTTTTCGACCTCAGACCCTGGCGCTGGCGCTCGGCTGCTGAAGAAGTTTGCCGAAGATAACGATAACTTCACTATCAAGGCTTTATCAGCTTCTGGCCAAGCTTTGGCAGCGAGCGAGATCGACCGCTTGGCGACTATGCCGACTCGCGAGCAGGCTCTGGCTATGTTGTTGGGAACCATGCAAGCGCCGATGGTGCAGCTAGTGCGTGGTCTTAACGACGTGCCCAGCAGGCTGGTCCGGACTTTGGCGGCTGTACGCGACGCGCGCGCGGCTTAGGCTCTCGACTACTAGCGCGCTTTTCCTGGATACGCGCTTTTAACTAACAGGATTTAATTAACAACTATCAGCTCTGAAGAGCTATTTTCACACATAGGAATATTGCAATGGCACTTAGCAAAGACGAAATATTAACAGCTATAGGCGAAATGTCGGTTTTGGATTTGACGGATCTAATATCGGCAATGGAAGAGAAATTTGGCGTTAGCGCTGCGGCTCCAGTTATGGTCGGGGGCGTCGCTCCTGCTGCTGGCGCCGAAGAGGCCGAAGCTGCAGCCGAGCAAACCGAATTCGACGTTATGCTCACTGCCGCTGGCGACAAGAAAATCAACGTGATTAAAGTCGTGCGCGCTCTCACTGGCCTGGGCTTGAAAGAGGCTAAGGACGCAGTCGAATCCGCTCCTGCTGCTATCAAAGAGAAAGTCAGCAAGGACGAAGCCGAAGACGCCAAGAAGCAGCTCGAAGAAGCTGGAGCTTCAGCTGATATTAAGTAGCTTTAGGAAACCTCTGATTAACTCTACTGTAGCGGCGAATTGCTGCGTAATGCGCTGCTCGGAATGCTCACATATGTCTGAATATGCTGTGCTTCCTGTGCTGCTATTACTTGCACTTCATCCACTACAGCGAATTACTCAGGGCTTCCTCAACCGAGCGCTTGTGCACAGCTATCCCGCTTGCGCGAGCGCTCATTATTTGGGCTTTGCTGCCCAAGCCTGTAGCCGCTCAAGCATAGGCTACGGACGCGCTGGCAGCAGCGCGTTCGTGTTTAGCTTAGGCGATAGCTACAGTTTCTGTCGCCACTCGCGTCGACAACATTACTTAGGAAGGCTCTGGTTAATTTAATAACAGAATCGGCGCATCGGGTAAATTCTGCTGCCAGGCTTGATTTGCTCGGTGCTGCCTTTATGGCTGCCAGGCGCTCGGCGGTCTCGCTGCTGTTATCACCATCCTTCACCACAGCGCTATACTCGCTAGACCCGAGTGCAGCCGCAATACTACGAGGCTAGAACATGCTACCGCAAACTATTGCTGAGAAAAAACGTGTACGTAAAAGCTTTGGCGTGCTCAAGAGAACCCTGGGTTTACCCTATTTGCTCGGCGAGCAGGAAAAGTCTTATAAGGCCTTTCTGCGCTCCGATGAAAATCTTGACTCTGGCATCGACCATGTTCTACGCTCGATCTTCCCCATCAATAGCGCCACTGGCAACGCCTCGCTAGAGTACCGCGGCTATTACCTGGTGCCGGGCGAGTTCAGCCCGCAGGAATGCTTGGTGCGCGGCGAGGATTATTCGACGGCTTTGCGTACCAAGATAATGCTGGTGTTGCGCGATAAAGACGCCAGCGGTGAGTTTACTGTCGTCAAAGACCGCAAGATGCAAGACGTGTTCTTGGGCGATATTCCCTTGATAACCAATAGCGGTTCTTTCATTATCAATGGCACCGAGCGCGTGGTGGTGTCGCAACTGCACCGCTCGCCGGGTGTGTTTTTCGACGACGACCGCGGTCGTACCCATTCCTCGGGCAAGATTTTATTCTCGGCGCGCATCATTCCCTACCGCGGTTCGTGGCTGGATTTTGAGTTCGACCACAAAGACAATATCTACGTGCGCATCGACCGTCGGCGCAAGTTGCCCGCGACTTTGCTGCTGCGCGCTCTCGGTTATTCGAACCAGGAAATGCTCGATATGTACTACGAGCGCGATACTTACGTGGTGCGTAAAAAAGCCTTTCATTTGAAATTCGTCCCCGAGCATTTGCTCGGGAAGCTGGCTTTCTCGGATTTACACGATAGCGACGGCAAGCTCATAGTCGCGCGCGGCAAGCGCATCAACCGCGCCCACGTACGCAAGCTGACGGCTTCGGGCATTAAAGACCTTGAGGTGCCGGATGAAAGCTTGCTCGGCCAGGCTTTGGCTTGCGATTTGCTCGAGAAGGGCAACGACGAGCCCTTGGCTGTGGCTAATTCCGAGATCACAGAAGAATTACTCGCGACTATCCGCGAGCGTGGCTTGCGCAAGCTGGAGGTTTTGCACACTAACGAAATTAACTGTGGACCTTATTTATCGCAAACCCTGAGACTCGATACCACTCGCATCCGCCTCGAAGCTCTGCTGGAGATCTATCGCGTTATTCGTCCTGGTGAGCCGCCTAATCAAGAATCCGCTGAGTCGGTATTCGACGGTTTGTTCTTCAACAATCAGCGTTACACTTTGTCGCGCGTCGGGCGCATGAAATTCAATCGCCGCCTCAACATCAAAGGCCGCGACAACGATCTTGTGCTGACGCGCGAGGATATTGTCGAGACCTTGCGTACTTTGATCGCCATTCGCAACGGTCGAGATAGCATCGACGACATCGACCATTTGGGCAACAGAAGGGTGCGCTCGGTGGGCGAGATGGTCGAGAACCAGATGCGCATCGGTTTATTGCGTATCGAGCGCGCAGTGCGCGATCGGCTTACTTACGCCGAGACCGAGGAGTTGATGCCGCAAGATTTGATCAACGCCAAACCAGTCACCTCGGCGATCAAGGAGTTCTTCTCCTCGAGTCAGCTATCGCAATTTATGGATCAGTGCAACCCGCTGTCAGAAGTTACCCACAAACGGCGCATCTCGGCGCTGGGTCCTGGTGGCTTGACTCGCGACCGTGCTGGTTTTGAAGTCCGCGACGTGCACCCGACGCACTACGGTCGCGTTTGCCCCATCGAAACCCCTGAAGGTCCGAACATCGGTCTGATCAACTCGCTGGCGACGTATGCGCGCATGAACCAATATGGTTTTATTGAGACGCCTTTCCGCGAGGTCAAAGACGGTAAGGTTATCGACAAGATCATCCATTTGAGCGCTATCGACGAAGTCGACCAAGTAGTAGCCGAGGCTAACGTCGAGGTCGACAGCGACGGTCATATAGTCGACGACCTGGTGCCAGCGCGCAAGGGCGACGAGGTGGCGATGGTGCCAGCCAAAGACGTATCGCTGGTCGACGTGGCGCCGGAGCAGATGGTATCGGTGGCAGCAGCCATGATTCCCTTTCTTGAGCACGACGACGCCAACCGCGCCCTGATGGGCTCCAACATGCAACGCCAGGCGGTGCCTTTGGCTACCAGCGAGAAGCCGCTGGTGGGTACGGGCATTGAACGCCAAGTGGCGCTCGATTCTGGCGTTTGCGTGCGCGCGCAGCGCGCTGGTGTGGTCGAGAGCGTCGATTCGCGGCGGATTATCATTCGTGGCAACGAGTGGGAAGCCGACAAAGACCCGGTGGACGTTTACGGTTTGGTCAAGTACCAACGCACCAACCAGAATACCTCACTTAATCAACACCCTATAGTCAGCATTGGCGATCAAGTGCAAGCTGGTGAAATAATCGCCGACGGCGCTTGCTGCGATCTTGGCGAACTGGCGCTGGGCAAGAATATCCGCATCGCCTTCATGCCTTGGAACGGCTACAACTTCGAGGATTCCATCATCATCTCCGAGCGCTTGGTGCAAGACGAGACTTTTATGAGCGTGCACATCCAGGAATTTACTTGCATAGCGCGCAATACCAAGCTCGGCGACGAAACCATAACCTGCGATATACCCAATATATCGGAGCAATCGTTGAGCAAATTGGATCGCTCGGGCATCGTCTACGTTGGCGCCGAGGTGCAAGCTGGCGATTTGCTGGTGGGCAAGATTACGCCCAAATCCGAAAGCGCGCAAAGCCCCGAAGAGCGACTATTGAAAATGATCTTCGGCGACAAGGCCGCCGATGTCAAAGATTCTTCTTTGCGCTTGGGGGCTGGTCTGAAGGGCACCGTCATCGACGTGCGTACCCTAACGCGCAAAGGTATGCGTAAAGACGAGCGCGCCATGGCGAATGACACCCAGCAATTGGAGCAGCTTGAGCGTAACATCCGCGAGGAATGGACTATCGCCGAGCGCGCTACTTTTGACTTGGTGCGCAAAAAACTAGCTACTCACAAAGTGCTGAAAGCGCCCAATCTACGCAAGGGTCAGATCGCCAACGTCGAATACCTTTCTGGCCTCAACTCCAAAGACTTGCTCGATCTGCGTATGCAAGACAGCAAGCTCAACGAGTACTTGGACAACGTACGCGAGCAACTCGATAAGTTGCGCGATGGCCTGCAACAGCGTTTTCAAGATCAGAAAAAGAAAATAACCGCTGGCGATAACCTCGTGCCCGGGGTATTGAAGATCGTCAAAGTCTACGTCGCCATTCGCCGCAACATTCAAGCTGGCGATAAGATGGCGGGTAGGCACGGTAACAAAGGCGTGGTATCCGCGATTATGCCAGTAGAAGATATGCCTTTCGACAGCGACGGCGTGCCCGTGGATATGGTGCTCAATCCCTTGGGCGTGCCCTCGCGGATGAACGTTGGCCAAGTATTGGAAATTCACCTCGGTATGGCGGGTAAAGCTCTGGGCGAGAAGATCGCGCGTATGCTGTACCTGCAAGAGGAGGGCGATAAGCTGCGGGCTTTTCTTAGCAAGATTTATCAAATGGGTCGCGCGCCGACCGAGCAATGCTTGGAAGTCGACCAAATGGACGACGCCCAAGTGCATACGCTTGCCGAGAATTTGACCGCTGGCGTGCCCATCGCCACGCCAGTGTTCGACGGCTGCCAGGAGCACGAGGTCAAAGAAATGCTGGAGCTGGCTGGTCTGGATCCCAGCGGGCAAATGCAACTCTACGATGGTCGTACTGGTAATGCTTTCGAGCGCCTGGTCACCGTTGGCTATATGTATATGATTAAACTCAACCACTTGGTCGACGATAAAATGCACGCGCGCTCCACTGGCTCTTACAGCTTGGTTACCCAGCAACCGCTCGGTGGTAAAGCCTTATTCGGCGGGCAAAGGTTCGGCGAGATGGAAGTCTGGGCTCTGGAGGCCTACGGCGCCGCGCATACCTTGCAGGAAATGTTGACTATTAAAGCCGACGACGTTGAAGGCCGCCGAGTTAGCTATAAGAGCATAATCGACAACAAATTCGACATGAAAGCCGGCGTACCCGAATCCTTCAACGTCTTAGTGAAAGAGATTCGCTCGCTGGCGCTCGACGTCGAGTTTGATAAGGATAAGAATTAGAATATCTCAAGTAACGAGTAACACCAATGGAAGATATGCAAATCCGCATAGCGCTGATGGTTATCTATCTGTCGGCGATAGCTTTCATTTTTTTTCGCTACGTGCGTCCAGGTTTAATTCGTAACAAAGATCTTTACACCAACAATTTTAGAGTTGCCCGGAGGCGCAATTCTGACGCCGAAGCTCGACGCCAATACCAGCGCTTGGCAACCAAGGCACAATCCAGTCTCAAGTTTTACGATGACGGCGGCGAGAACTCTATCTACGACGAAGCTGATTTTGCCGATGCTCTGGTCGATATATTCTTAAGCAAACCCAAGCTCAAAGTCGAGTTGCTTTTTAATTGCTCTTACGAAACCGCTTTTATCCAGAAGGTCAAGCAGCAGCATAGCCAAGGTAACTTGAGTAATCTAGGCATCAAGCTGCACGATCCCTCGGTAGCGATGGCGAAGAATCTCCATTTCAAGATCGTCGATGGCGGCGAAAGAATTAGATTATCCAAGCACTCGCTGGAGAGCGATTACCGCGAATTCGAATCGTGGCGTTGCTTGGACATAACCAAGCTTCATCCTAATCTAAAGGTTTACTTGGATAGATTCGATAAAGCTTACGAACGCGCTAGTTGGCTTGCTCGTTCTATATTATTTTTTACTGATAAGCCATTGGCATACAGCTCATAAAAACTTTGCAATGCCACAACTAATTCTCATGCTGCTATTAAAGCACGCACTAAATAATTACTCCAGCTCTTTGAGCGATTAGCGCTTTTAGTAAGAGCTAGTCTATCAAACTAGCCGCCAGCTATTTTCTGTTTTTCTAAATAGCTCAAACTATTCATATTCCGCGCCGCGCGCGGCCAACTTACCATCAGGCAAACTCCCACCATGCAAGACTTACTACAAAACATCAGAGACGACAATAAGATATTTCAGCGTATCCGCATTGGTTTAGCGTCTCCGGATAAAGTTCGCTCTTGGTCTTTTGGCGAAGTAAAGAAGCCAGAAACTATTAACTACCGCAACTTAAAGCCCGAGCGCGATGGTTTATTCTGCGCGCGCATCTTTGGCCCGATCAAAGACTTTGAGTGCCTCTGCGGTAAGTACAAACGCATGAAGCACCAAGGAGTGATCTGCGAAAAATGCGGCGTCGAAGTAACGCACACTAAAGTCCGGCGCGAGCGCATGGGGCATATAGAGCTTGCCACTCCGGTTACTCA
The DNA here is from genome assembly GCA_965229495.1 of Gammaproteobacteria bacterium. GTDB lineage: Bacteria > Pseudomonadota > Gammaproteobacteria > CBDBNL01. The sequence goes on along the minus strand of OZ245880.1, from coordinate 606,608 downwards.
TATCTGGTTCTTGAAATCCTTGCCTTCGCGTATTGGTCTGTTCCTGGATATGGCGCTCAAGGACTTGGAGCGTGTTTTGTACTACGAGTCCTACGTCGTAACCGACCCGCTTATGACCGACTTGGAACGCGGGATGTTGCTCAGCGAGGAGCAATACTACGAGATTTACGAGCGCTACCCCGAGCAGTTCATCGCCAAGATGGGCGCCGAGGCCGTGCTCGACCTTATTAACAGCGTCGATCTAAGCCAGGAAATACTCAAAGTGCGCGACGACTTGGGCGCGACGCGCTCCGAGACCAAGATCAAAAAACTTAGCAAGCGCCTCAAAGTTCTGGAGTCTTTCCAGTACTCGGTCAACAAACCCGAATGGATGGTGCTCCGAGTATTGCCAGTATTACCGCCGGATTTGCGCCCGCTGGTGCCGTTGGAAGGCGGTCGTTTTGCGACCTCTGACTTGAACGACCTCTATCGCCGCGTCATCAACCGCAATAACCGCCTCAAGCGCCTGCTCGAACTCAACGCCCCCGACATCATCGCCCGCAACGAAAAGCGGATGCTGCAAGAAGCCGTTGATGCTCTGCTCGATAACGGTCGCCGCGGTCGTTTGGTTACTGGCGCCAATAAGCGTCCGCTGAAATCCTTGGCAGACATGATCAAAGGCAAACAAGGCCGCTTTCGGCAGAATTTGCTCGGTAAGCGCGTCGATTTCTCTGGACGCTCGGTGATCGTCGTCGGCCCGCACTTGAAATTGCACCAATGCGGCCTGCCGAAAAAAATGGCGCTGGAGTTATTCAAGCCTTACATTTACGGCAACTTGATCCAAGTGCGCAAGCTGGCTGTGAGCATCAAGATCGCGCGCAAAATGGTCGAAGACGAAGAGCCAGTAGTATGGGATATCCTCGCCGAGATCATCAAAGAGCACCCAGTGCTGCTCAACCGCGCGCCGACCTTGCACCGCTTGGGCATCCAAGCCTTCGAACCCGAACTCATCGAGGGTAAGGCCATCCAACTGCACCCGCTGGTCTGCACCGCCTTCAACGCCGACTTCGACGGCGACCAAATGGCAGTGCACGTGCCGTTGACCTTTGAGGCGCAATTAGAGGCACGCGTGCTCATGATGAGCACCAACAACATCCTATCCCCGGCCAATGGCGAGCCGATCATCGTGCCCTCGCAAGACGTGGTGCTCGGTTTGTACTACATCTCGCGTGCGCGCGAAAACGCTCGCGGCGAAGGCATGGTCTTTGCCGATGTCGACGAAGCCCATCGCGCCTACTTGACCGGCAAAGTCGCCTTGCAGGCGCGCATCAAGGTTTATGTTGACGAAGAAACCGCCGAAGGCGAAGTCGAAAGCAAACTCTACGACACCACCATCGGCCGCGTGCTTTTGTACCAGTCCTTCCCCAAAGGCCTGAGTTTTGAACTGGTCAACACCACCCTCAAGAAGAAATCGATCTCGAAGCTCATAGACGATTCTTATCGCCAGTTGGGTTTGAAGAAGACCATCATCTTCGCCGACCAATTGATGTACGCTGGCTTCCACTACGCCACGCTCTCCGGCAGCTCGGTGGGTATTGATGATTTTGCCATTCCCGCCGAAAAAGAAAGCCTACTCGCCGAAGCCATGGGCGAGCTCAAAGAAGTCGAAGAGCAACGCGCCCAAGGCGTCATCTCTGACAACGAGAAGTACAACCGTGTCATCGACATCTGGTCGCGCGCTGGCGATAGCATCGCCAAAGCCATGATGAAAGGCATCAGCTCGGAACGTGTCAAAAATAAAAGCGGCAAGAGCGTCGAGCAGGAATCTTTCAACTCGGTTTACATGATGGCGGATTCCGGCGCTCGTGGCTCGCCGGCGCAGATGCGTCAGCTCGCCGGTATGCGCGGCTTGATGGCCAAGCCCGACGGCAGCATCATCGAAACGCCAATCACTGCCAACTTCCGCGAAGGTCTATCGGTGTTGCAATACTTCATCTCCACCCACGGCGCGCGTAAAGGCTTGGCGGACACCGCCCTGAAAACTGCCAACTCCGGTTACCTCACCCGCAGGCTGGTCGACGTCGCCCAAGACATGGTGATAACCGAAGACGATTGTGGCACCCAGGAAGGCTTGCTGATCAATGCGATCATGGAAGGCGGCGAAGAACGCGTATCCTTGGATAAACGCGTCTTGGGTCGCGTCACCGCGCAGCCAGTGTTCACCCCCGACGACCTGGAGAACCCGATAATCGCTGCCAACGTAATGATCGACGAAGCCCTGGCAGCGGAGATTCGCGCCCAAGGCGTCGAAGAAGTCATGGTGCGGAGCCCGATCAGTTGCAGAACCAAGCACGGCATGTGCGCCATGTGTTACGGCCGCGATCTGGCGCGTAACACCCTCATCGTGCGCGGCGAAGCCGTCGGCATTATCGCGGCGCAATCCATCGGCGAACCTGGCACCCAGCTCACGATGCGCACCTTCCACATCGGCGGCATGGCCTCGGGTGCTCAGCTCAATGATAAGGTCTTGACCAAGTTCTCGGGCAAAGCCCGCTTCACCAAGCTCAGTAGCGTTACTCGCAGCGACGGCGTCCAGATCGTAACCTCCAGGACTACAGTCTTCGCCGTGGTCGATAAAAGAGGTCGTGAACGCGAGACCTACAAAATACCTTACGGCGCCCAGCTTAGCATCAAGGACAAGGCGCAAGTCAAAGTCGGCACCATGGTCGCCAGTTGGGACCCGCACTCGATACCGCTGATCTCCGAGGCCAATGGCTTCGTGCGTTATTCGGATATGATCGAGGATCGCACTCTGCGCCGGCAAGCCGACAGCATAACCGGCATATCGACGGTGCAGATCATAGCGCCCAAAGAGCGCCCAGCCTCCGCCAAAGATATGCGGCCGACTCTGTACTTGATGGACGCCGAAGGTCAGGAAATACTGCACCCGGTGCTGAAAAGGCCGGTCTTGTATCCTCTGCAGCCCGCGGCTATAGTCAGCTTTAACGAAGGCGACGAAGTCAAAGTCGGCGACACCCTCGCGCGCTTGCCCATAGCCGGCACGCGTTCTGATGACATCACTGGTGGCCTACCGCGCGTCGCTGATTTATTCGAGGCTCGGGTGCCCAAAGACGCCGCCATCCTCTGCAAATACAGCGGTTACATCTCCTTCGGCAAAGAAGTCCGCGAAAAAGTCCGCTTGGTGATCACCGATTCCGAAGGCGTAACCGTCGAGGATTTGATCCCCAAAGGCCGTCAGCTCAACGTCTTCGAAAACGAATACGTCGAGGAGGGCGAAGTAATTAGCGAAGGTCCGACCAACCCCCATGATATTCTGAAATACCGTGGCCTGGAAGCTCTAACGCATTTCCTCGTCAACCAGATACAGGACGTCTACCGCTTGCAGGGCGTTACCATCAGCGACAAGCACATTGAGATCATCATACGGCAGATGCTACGGAAAGTGCTGATCGTCGACGGCGGCGACTCGCTGCACATGCCTGGCGACCAGGTCGAGTACGCCCAAGTCGTAACGCAGAATGAAGACTTGGAGGCGCGCGGTAAGAAACTTATCAAGTTCGACCGCGTGTTGCTGGGCATAACCAAAGCCTCGCTGTCCACCGAATCCTTTATATCGTCGGCGTCTTTCCAGGAGACCACGCGCGTCCTCACCGAAGCCGCCTTGCAGAACAAAGCCGACCCGCTGCGCGGCCTTAAAGAAAACGTCATAGTCGGGCGACCGATCCCAGCCGGCACTGGCATCTACACCCCAGGCTATCAAAACCGTAATAAAGACAATCATCTAATGCCCAACGAAGCCGACGTCTTTATCGACGCTGACGAAGCAACCGAGACCAGCGTCGAAGACTCGCAGAAAGAGCTCGAATCCGAGCTCGAGGCACTAGATAGTCTCGAATAAAAGTAATTAATATGGATCTTAACGAACTCAGACATCAGCCTGGCGCCCAGCTATTCGACCTGGCTCGGGAAAACAACATCGACAACACCGCGCGTATGCGTCGGCAGGATGTCATCTTCGCCCTCGTGCGCGACCAGCTCCGCAAAGGGCAGGAAGTCAGCGCCAGCGGTGTTTTGGAAATACTCGGCGACGGTTACGGCTTTTTGCGCTCGGCGGATAGCTCCTACTTAGCCGGCGCCGACGATGTCTACGTCTCGCCGTCGCAGGTGCGTAAATTCAACTTACGCACAGGCGACTCGGTCAAAGGCCGCGTGCGCCAGCCCAAGCAAGGCGAGCGTTATTTCGCCCTGTTGCAAGTCGACAGCATCAACGAAGACGCCCCCGAATCCAGCCGCAATCGCACCATCTTTGAAAACTTGACCCCGCTCTTTCCCGATCGGCGCATCAAGCTCAGCCATAGCAACGGCGGCAAAAACGAACTCACCCCCAGGATTATCGACCTGGCAGCGCCCATCGGCTTTGGTCAGCGCGCTCTGATCGTATCGCCGCCCAAAGCCGGCAAAACCCTGATGCTGCAAAGCATGGCGCACTGCATAACGCGCGCCGACCCCAACGCCATAGTCATCGTCTTGCTCATCGACGAACGCCCCGAAGAAGTCACCGAAATGCAGCGCACCGTGCGCGGCGAAGTCATCGCCAGCACCTTCGACGAACCGCAGAATCGCCACGTCCAAGTAAGCGAAATGGTCATCGAAAAAGCCAAGCGCCTGGTCGAGCACAAACGCGACGTAGTCATATTGCTCGATTCCATAACCCGCCTCGCACGCGCTTACAACAACGTCATGCCGGCCTCGGGCAAAATACTCACTGGCGGCGTCGACTCCAATGCCATGGAACGCCCCAAGCGTTTCTTTGGCGCCGCGCGCAACGTCGAGCAGGGCGGCAGCCTGACCATAATCGCCACTGCCCTCGTCGACACTGGCTCGAAAATGGACGACTTCATTTACGAGGAGTTCAAAGGCACTGGCAACATGGAAATTCACCTCGAGCGACGCATCGCCGAGAAAAGAGTCTTCCCGGCCATCAACATCCGCCGCTCCGGCACGCGCCGCGAAGACCTGCTCACAGATGAGGAAGAACGCCAGAAAATGTGGATACTGCGCAAACTCCTGCACCCCATGGACGACGCCGAAGCCGCCGAATTCCTCATAGACCGCCTGGAAAAAACCAAAAACAACGACGAATTCTTCGACTCCATGCGCGCCTCCCGCGGCTAAGCCAGTAGCGCCAGCGCCTCGCCCACCGCGGAAACATCGAGAGCCCGTAAGGCTCATCCTCGGCTAGCAGTGAAAATTGGTATGGGAACGCACCACAGCCTTGGAGCGCTGGCGTCTTGGGCGCGCTCCTAAGAATGACCAAGCACCTGCTCTCAGCGCTAGCCTTAACCATCGTCGGCATTTGCTTGCTGCCTATCGTCGGCGTGGTCGTCGCTGCTGCTTTGAGTTCACTGGATACCGTGGCGCAGCTCGCCGAGACCGTGCTCTGGCGCTACACTTGGACGACTTTGGTCTTGGTCGCTTTGGTTGCCTCGGGGAGCATTTTTATCGGCACCATCGCCGCTTGGCTGGTGGTTACTTGCGAGTTCGGCGGGCGTAAGCTACTGGAGGTGGCTCTGGTGCTACCGCTGGCATTTCCCGCCTACGTACTGGCTTACGCTTACACCGACATCCTCGACCACCCAGGCATAGTGCAATCAACCCTGCGCGCGCTCATGGGCTGGGGGCCGCGCGACTATTGGTTCCCGGAGATTCGCTCACTTGGCGGCGCCGCTTGTATGCTGACGCTGGTCTTGTACCCTTACGTGTATTTGATCGCGCGCTCGGCTTTTAAGGTGCATTCCACTGGCGCCTTCAACTCGGCGCGCTCGCTCGGCGCCTCGCCAGCGCGGGCCTTCTTCCTGGTCTCGGTGCCGATGGCGCGCCCAGCTATCGCCGCTGGCGCGCTGCTGGTGATGATGGAGACCATCGCCGACTTTGGTACTGTCGCGCATTTCAGCGTGCAAACCTTCGCCACGGGCATTTACAAGACTTGGTTCGGCCTGGCCGATAGGGGCGCGTCGGCGCAGCTAGCGCTAGGGCTATTAAGCTTCGCTCTGCTGGTGGCAGCGCTGGAATACTTCAACCGCGACGGCGCCTCGGCTTATCGCACTGCAGTCAACCAAAAGTCTTTCAGCAGGTTTCATTTGCACGGCGCGCGCGCGCGGCTGGCGCAAGCCTTTTGCGCTCTGCCGATATTGCTGGGTGCGCTCGTGCCCGCTATTACTCTTTTTCTGATGAGCTTAGAATCCGAGCAAATGCTATTTAGCTGGCGCTACGCCCACTTCATCAAGAATACCTTTGTTCTCGGCGCCATCGCCGCTACGCTCACCGTGCTCGCGGTGATCGTCCTCGGTAGCTTTCATAGGTTCTCGGCGAACCGTGTGTCTTTGGCGGCGATCTTCGTCGGTCGAATGGGTTACGCCGTGCCTGGGGGCGTGATCGCGGTTGGGCTGTTGATTCCTTTCGCCAGCTTCGACAATTGGCTCGACCAGCTCATGCGCGATTGGTTCGACGTTTCCACCGGCTTGCTGATATCGGGCTCGATCTGGCTGCTGGTGATCGCCTACATGGTGCGCTTTCTGGCAGCGGCTATAGCCGCTTACGAAAGCGGTCTCGCCACCATCCCCAGGACCACAGACGCCGCCGCGCAAATGCTCGGCGGTAGTATTGGCACCACAGTTCGCCGCATCCACTTGCCCATACTACGGCAACACCTGCTCACGGCGATGCTCATAGTCTTCATCGACACCGTCAAAGAACTTCCCGCAACTTTAGTGCTTCGCCCTTTCAACTACGACACCCTCGCCGTGCACGCCTTCAACCTCGCCTCCGACGAACGCTTGGCTGGCGCCGCCGTCCCCAGCCTGCTAATAGCTACCATGGGGCTGGCGCCGACGCTGATCCTATGCTTGCGGATAAGCCGAGAGCGCAAGCGCAGCTCGGGCAGTGGGGCGGACACTCAGGGGACTATCAGCTAAAATTCGTGCATGGATAGCAACGAGCATTTGCTGCCGAGGGGCGCGCGTACCGGTAATGCTGAGTTGATGCGTTTGAAGTACGTGCTGCTTAGTAGCAGGCATAAGCAAAACCGTTGGCATCGGGGTAATCCTGGCGGCGAGCGCCTGAGTCGCCGCCGTGGTCAGGGTTTGGATTTTGCCGAGGTGCGCGCCTATCAGCCTGGCGACGACGTGCGCGCCATTCATTGGCGCGTAACCGCGCGCAGCGGCAAGACGCACACCAAGATATTCCACGAGCAACGCGAGCAACCATTGCTACTGGTGCTCGACGCCAGCGCCGCTATGCACTTCGGCACACAGAAACGCTTCAAGATAGTGCAGGCGCTGACCCTGGCGACTTTGTTTGCTTGGAATTATGCTCTAGACGGCGAGCGCGTGGCTTTGGTGATGGTCGACGGCGAACGCTCTTGGGGCACGCCGCCGAGCCGCAGCAGTTATGCAGTGGCAAAGGCGGTGGAGGCGATGCTGCGCTGCTTTCAGCAAGCGCCGAGCGCGTCCTACTCTTGTCTATACCAATTCATCCCCAACAGTATGCGCGTTAATTCGCGTATAGTTTTTATCGGCGACAGCGCCAGCATCGAGCAGCAGCACGAGATTTTCTTGAGCAAATTGGCGCGCTCCAACCAAGTTGAGGCCATAGCCATCCACGACCGCTTGGAGCAAAAGCTGCCGAATTTTGATTTAGCTTTCCAGCGCGGTGATACTGCTGTTAATATCCGCATCAACAGCAGCGACAGCTCGGCGCGCGCGAGCTTTCACGGCGAGTTCGAGCAGCGGCAAAGCCAACTCGGCGATAGCTACGCTCAACTCGGCGCGCGCTACAGTAGCCTTGACACTGCTGCTTCGCCCCTGCAACACTTCTGGAATTGTTTATGATGCTTGCCGAAGGTTTCCCGATTTGGGTTCTAGTAATAGATTACGCGCTCGGCGTGATCATGTGGACTTTGATAGGTCGTTTTGGCATGGGCATATTCTTGCCCGAGGATAGCTCCTTCTTTTTTATGCGCTTTTTTGTCCGCTCGACTAATCCCATTCTGCGGGTTTTCGCTCCAGTAACTCCGGGCTTTTTAATCCAACCGCTGGTGCCGTTATTTGTGGCGTGGTTCTTTTTTATGGTGCGTTTTTACCTTATGCCCTGGCTGCTGGGCTATTCGGTGATGGGGATGCTGTCTTTCCCCTTGGAGAGCGAGATCGCTGCGATGATTCTACGCTTCGGCTCTTAGGCGTTGATGATGAACAAGGCAACTTATACCTATTGGCAGGATGGGGGTATGTGGTTGGGTTATTTAGAAGAGTTCCCAGATTATCTGACTCAAGCTCCAATCTTGACCGAGCTGGAGGCTAATCTACTCGATTTGTACCAAGATTTGACTGGTGGAGAAATTGCTTTAGGGACTAGCTGAGCTAGGCTAGCAGAGTTTCTACCTCAGACTCACTCAACTCTAAGGCTGCCGCAATTTCTACGATAGAAAATCCGTGCTTGAACAGGGCGACAGCGGCTTTCTTTAGGCCTCTTTTTTCGCCTATATCCTTAACTAACTGATAAAGACCAAGTTTTTCTACATCTATAACCATCTTAGCATTCTCCCTAACTGTGCTTTGTAAATTACGATTGCCCGCCAGGATGTCCGGCATCCGTGTAAAAGCCGCTTGAGACCATCCTTCCAATCCATTGCCAGCTAAGCTAGCATCGTTTTCACTTCAGATTCTTCTAACTCTAAGGCTGCCGCAATTTCTACGATAGAAAATCCGTGCTTGAATAGGGCGACAGCGGCTTTCTGTAGGCCTCTTCTTTCGCCTATGTCCTTAACTAACTGATAAATACCAAGTTTTTCCACATCTATAACCATCTTAGCATTCTCCCTAACTGTGCTTTGTAAATTGCGATTGCCCGCCAGGATGTCCAGCATCTCCAAGCTCTCGCGCAAACTATCGAGCTCAGACCCGTGTAGGCGCTTGAGCTCTTTGATTATATGGGCTACTAGAGCATTAGGTCCACGATTGCGTGGGTCGCAAAGTATAGCCAATACTAAGGCATCCGGATTACCCGCGACTAGAAAATCCTCGCTATTTTTGCTGCGCATATCCAATACTTCGTAGCTGTAACACCACTTGTTACCGAGCACATGGTCAGGCATAGTCAGAGCCGCCTTGCCGATGTACAACAAATATTGCACTACTTTCTCGCCCCTATGCTCTAGCGCTATGTCGGTGTAATAACGCAACATCCGCAGCGGCACATCCCAGCGATTGTCGTTTTGGATTTCTACGTGCAAGATATAGATCTCACCATCCGAGTGCTTCACCCTCGCCACCAGATCGGCGCGCTTACCTTCTATCCGTTGCTGCTCGTTACTGAGTAGTTCGGCTTCGACTATGTCGAGACCGAATAGTTGAGTGCCAAATCCGACTAGCAATCGCTTCAGTAGTTTTTTCGAGACTAAGTCTTTATCGAGCATTATGGTGCTTGTATTATCAGTGTTGTTGGCTTGGAGGAGCTCGAACAATTCTACGCACATCAGAGCTTCTGCCCAGCATATGTCAGTGCTACAGGCTTGTCGGCTAGAATGCGGCGGTGTTTTTTGGTATTGGATTATGGTGAAGATTAGGTTTGGTGGCTTTGAGCATTGGCTGTGGCCCTATGTTTTTTTGACGCTGACGCCCTTATTTTGGGCGGGGAATTTCGTTACCGCGCGCTGGTTGCGCGATGCTATCGAGCCGATTACTTTGTCCTATCTGCGCTGGGGCTTGGTATTGCTGCTGCTTAGTCCGTGGGCGCTGCGCTGGATCTGGCGCGCGCGGCGTGAGTTATTGCGCTCGGCGCCGATCGTGGTGGCGCTGGGGATTTTCGGGGTGGCGAATTTCAATACTTTTGTGTACTCGGGTTTGCAAAGCACGAGCGCGCAAAACGCGCTGCTATTGCTCGCGCCGCTGCCGCTGTACATCGCGCTGTTCGAGTGGCTGCTGGAGCGCCAAGCGATGCGCCGCTTGCAAGTGCTAGGCCTGAGCTTGGCTATGCTGGGGATGGTGATCATTGTCGCGCGCGGCTCTTGGCAAAGCCTACTGCAGCTCAGCTTCAGTCGTGGTGATTTGTGGATACTGGCGGCTTTGCTGTCGTGGTCGGTGTATTCGGTGTTGCTGAAATACCGTCCGCAAGACGTCAATGGTTTTACGCTGTTTGCGAGCACGGTTTTGGTGGCAGCCATAGCTTTGAGTCCGTTCTTTTATTGGGAGCGCCAGCAGGTGGCAGCGCCGCTACAGTTGCCGTGGCCGCTGCCAGCAGCGATAGTCTATATGGCGGTTTGCGCTTCGATCTTGGCGTACCTGTTCTGGAATACCGCTGTGGCGCGGGTCGGTGCGTTGCGCGCGAGTTTCTTCATATATTTGCAGCCGCTATTCGGCATCTTGCTGGCGCGGATATTTCTCGGCGAGACGCTGAGCTCCTACCATCTTTACGGTAGCGTGATAATCGCTGTGGGGATTGTGATTGCTAATTGGCGCGCGGCTCGGGTCTAGCTTTTGTCGAGCTTGCTGGTCAGGGTACGTTCGAGTTTTTCGATAGTGCTGGGGTCGAGCGCTGTTGAGTCTTGGCTGAGGTAGAGCTGGTCTTCGGCGCGGTGGGCGAGGGTGTTGCAGAGGGCTTTTTCGATGTTGATGGCGTCGAGGCTGAGCTGGTGCGCGAGCCACGCCAAGAGGCCGGAGCGGTCGGCGGTTATTAGCTCGAGCACTGTTTGATGTTTGAGGTGTACGAAGCGGCAACTGGTCTTGAAGGCGGCGCTGATGCGTGCGCGCGTGCCGAGCTTGGGGGCGGTGAGTTCGGGGTAGGCGAGGGCGGTCGCTAGTTGGGCTTCGATGCGGCGGAGTTCGGCGGTGGCGCGCGGGTAGCCGCTGTGCACGACCAGGCTATCCCAGACCATGCCACGGCTGTCGCTATGGAGGCTGGCTTTGATTATGTCGAGCTGGTTGGCGTGCAGGGTGGCAGCCAGGCGCGCGAAGCTGTGGGCTTGCTCGGGGCTGTGGACAAAGAGTTCGTAGTGCTGGGCGCTGGCTGGCAGCGGGCGTAGTTGCAGTTCTTTACCCTGCTGCAAGCACTGCAGCGCGAAGGCTAGAGACTCTATGCTTTGCTCGAGCTTGTAGGCTTCGGGCATGAGTCGCCAGTGCTCGGCTGTGTTGTCGTGTCGCTCGGCTAAGTGTTTCGCCAGTTGCTGGCGTTTGCGCCGTAGCTGTTGTTGCGTGTTCACGGCTTTGCCGCCCGCGAGCAGGTGCTCCTCGGCGCAGCGGTAAAACCTATAGATTAGGTAACGCCGCCAGTTGTTCCAAAGCTGGTCGTTGGTGGCTTGGATGTCGACGGCGGTGAGCACCAGCAGATTCTTGAGCTTTTCCCGGTCGGCGCCGCTGGCGTCGAGGAAGCGCTGGATGTTGGCGATGTCTTCGGGGTCGGATTTTTGCGCGTAGTCCGAGAGCGTGAGGTGTTGCGCCACCAACCAGACGATGAGTTCGCTGCGCTCGGCGGAGAGCTGGTGCTTGCGGCAAAACCGGCGGACGATGCCAGCGCCGATTTTGCTATGGTCGCCGCCTTGGCCTTTGCCGAGGTCGTGAAAGAGCATCGCCAGGTGCAGTGGGAGTTTGTCGCTGATGGCTTGGTAGGCGAGGGTGGCGGTGTCGTCTTGGCGCTGCACCTCCGCGAGCTTGTGGAAGAGCAGCAGGGTGTGGGCGTCGACGCTGTACTGGTGGAAGAGGTCGTACTGCAGATTGCCAGCAATGCGCTTGAAGGCTGGTAAGTAGCCCGAGAGCAGGGCGCAACGTTGCATGAGGGCGAGGCTGGGCGCGAGCTGCTCGATGGGCGCCGCCATGATCGCGAGGAAGGCTTGCTGATTTTGTCGCTGGGCGCGAAAGCTGTGGTTCAAGAGAAAGCGATGGTTGTAGATGGCGCGTATCGCCGCAGTGCTCAGAGGGTGTTCATTGTGGGCGACGAAGGCTTGCAGCATCAGATTGGGGTCGTGGCCCAAGGCCTCGGAATGCGTGAAGTCGACGCGACCATCGCGTAGTACCAAATTATCGTGCTGGAGCTTTTTGACTTGGTGCTGCGGGCGCTGCTCGGCGAGGGTCGATTGCCAGTCTTCTAGTAGCAATAGCGCTAGGGCGCGCACGCTTTCGGCGGTGCGGTAGTAGAGCTGCATAAGCTCTTGCTGGCTTTGTTGGCGCTGGGTGGCGAGTATTTGCTGGCGCTCGAATAGCAGGCGATCGTCGGAGCGCTGGGCGATGCTTTGCACGCCCATGCGCAACCAAGCGAGCACGCGCCAGCACTGCTTGAGCTTGCGGTGCTCGGCGGCGCCGAGGCTGCCTTGGTGCACTAGCGCCTCCAGCGAGCTGGCGTGCAGGTATTTGCGCGCTATCCATTCCAGGGTGTGGATGTCGCGAAGTCCGCCTGGGGAGTTTTTCAGGTTGGGTTCCAGGCTGTGCGTCGAGGCTTGGAATTTGCTCCAGCGTTGGTCGCGCTCTTCGATCTTGGCGCGCAAGAAGGCGCCGCCGCCAAAGCAATCGGCGCTGCGGATGAAGTTCTGGATGCCGATAAAATTCCAATTGCTGCCCTGCAGCAAGCGCGCTTCCAGCAGCGCGGTCATGAAGTTGAGGTCGGTGCGTGCTAGCTCTCGGGCTTCGTCGAAGCTCAGGGTGTTGCTGCCGATTTTCAACTTATCGTCCCAGAGCGAGCGCACGAAGGCGCCGACGGCGTTGGCGAGCTTGGCGCTGAGCGGGTGCAGATGCACGATGCTCAGGTCGATATCAGAATAGGGGTAAAGCTCGGCGCGGCCGTAGCCGCCGAGCGCGATCAGGCTTAGGTGGTCGACTCTATCGAGCTGGTGCTCGCGCCATTTTTGTATTAGCTGGTTGTCGATCTGCAGGCGGTAGTTGTGCTGCCATTTGGCGATATCCAACTTTGGGTCTATGGTCACTGCTGCGGTAAAATGTTGCTTTTGTTTTGCTAAAAAGGTTATGCGCGCACACGCCTCTCGTGAACTAATCCTGGCTTCGTCGTCGCCGATTCGAGCGCAGATTTTGCGCGATTTGGGCTTTGTCTTTATGGTCTTGCGCCCCGAGATCGACGAAGATGCTATTGCTATCGACGACGTCCACGCCTTGGTGCGTAGGCTGGCGGAGCTCAAGGCCGAGAAGGTTTTTGCTACGAGCGCGGCGGCGGTAATTTTAGCTGCAGATACCTTGGTGGAAGCGCCCGACGGGCGCATTCTCAGCAAGCCTCAAGACGAGGCCGAGGCGCGCGCCAATATGCGCGCGCGCTCAGGTAGTAGCGAGCGCGTTATAACCGGTATCTGTGTGCTCAGCGCCAAGGGCAAAAGCGTCATGCACCAGAGCAGCACAATCTACTACGAGGACTTTAGCGCCCAATTGCAAGACGATGTTATCGCTAGCGGCGAATGGCGCGGGGTTTGCGGCGGCTTGCGCATCGAGGGCTTGGTCGGTGGTAGCATTGCCAGCATTGACGGTAGCTACAGCAATATCCAGGGTCTGCCAGCCGAGACCGTGGCGCCGCTGCTGGCGGCTTATGGGCTGCAGCCGGAGACTGAGAGGGCAGATTAGTCGATGCTTTTTATCGACCGTGGTAATAGTCGCATCAAGTGGCGGCGCGCTGGCGGCGTAACTCACGTCGGCTCGGAGCCCGCCGAGCTTGCCAATGCTTTAGGTGAGGAGCAGTTGATTTGGCTGAGCGTGGTCGACACTACTTGGGGCGAGAACTTGCGGCCTTGGTTGCGCGCTGATGCCGAGCTGCGCTATGCTAGAAGCGGCGCTAGCTTTGGCTATTTGCGTAACGGCTACGCGGATGCAGCGGCGCTGGGGGTCGATCGCTGGTTGGCTTTGATCGCCGCGCGCGCTCTATTACCGAATAGCCCTTGCTTGCTCGCGAGCGCAGGCAGCGCTTTGACCTTGGACTTCTTACGCGCCGACGGTCAACACTTAGGCGGTTTTATCGTCGCTGGGCGGCGGATGCAGTTGCAGGCTTTGGCGCGGGTGCCGAGCTTGCGCCAAGCTGAGACAGACGCGCTAATCGAGGGTTATCCGCGCGAAACCTCGAAGGCTTTGAGCGCGGGCAGCGCGCGGATGCTTTCAAGCTTTATCGCCAGCGAGTACCAAGGCTTCCGCGACCAACACCCAGATGCTAAGCTGCTGCTGAGCGGCGGCGATGGCGAATGCTTGTTGTCGTTGTTGCCGATGGATTTAGATGCTATGCACGCGCCCTATTTGGTGCTGGATGGTTTGGAGCTTTACGCTGACCAGCACAATGACTGCTTGGCTTAGGTGTATAGAGTCGGACGATTGTGGGCATATTTATCAAAGACGTGACCATTTCCTATCTATCTGTGGTTAGCTGAAGAGTGGTCGAAGGAAGCGGGTGAATTTTTACCCGCTGGGTTAGGCGCCGGCGCTGGCAGGGAAGAGGAGGAGGGGCCAGTGGTCGCGGAGGACCCAGTAGACGAGCGCGGCTATTATCAGCCAGGGGCCAAAGATGACGATGGGTACTTTGCGCGTTATCAGGTATTGCGCCAATGCTTGCAAGCAACCGCCCAAGGACGCTAACAGGATTATCGGCCATATTGCGGGTAGCCCAAAGCAGGCGCCCAAGGCCGCGAGCAGCTTCTGATCGCCGCCGCCCATGCCTTCGCGCCCACGCAATAGTTTGTACAGCGCGTTGACCGCCCACAGCAAGCCAAAGCCCAAGGCGGCGCCGTGCACCGCGCTGGTGAGGCTGGTCCAGACGCCGAAGCTGTTGAGCAGTAGCCCGAACCAGAGCAGGCTCAGGGTGAGGTGGTCGGGGAGTAGCATCCAGCGCCAATCGCTGACGCACAGCGCCAGCGCCCAGAGCGCGAACAGGCTCCATATCCCCAGCTCCAGGCTCCAGCCCCAATACCACGCCAGGCCGACGCAGACGACGGCGCTCGCGAGCTCTACTAATGGATACTGCCAGGATATTGGCGCGCGGCAATAGCTACAGCGCCCACGCAAGCCAACAAAGCTCACTAACGGTATTAGCTGCCACCAGCGCAGGCTCTGGCGGCAATTAGGGCAATAGGAGCGCGGCGCGTACAAGTTGCCGCTGGCGCTTATGCCGAGGAGTGGCGCGTTCAGCCGCCAGATGACTACGTTAAGAAAGCTGCCGAGTATTAAGCCGACGACGCCAGCGGCGACGAGCAGTTGCAGTGGCGATAGCAGCAGGTGCCCGGAAACATCTAGCACTGCTAGAGTGAGTTCAAGTCCAGCGCTGGCAAAAACTCGTTCAGAGTTTGCGTCCAGGCTTCGATGACGCCGAGCAATTGCTCGTGTCCCACTTGGCTGGTTATCAGATGGCGCAAGGGCTCGAAGCTGGTTACCATCTCGGCGAGCGCGCTCAGTTGGATGAGTCCGACGGCGGCGCCGATGCAAGCGCCAGTGAGCATACTAAGCGCGTTGCGCGTGCTGGCAAAGCCTAGAAAGAGCAAGCCAATACCCAGAGCCAGGCGCGCTGTGGTCAGGAGCACGGCGAAGCTAATGCCGTAGATAATGAGCTGGATGTTGGCGTCGGGGACGACGACGGCGCCTAAGTATTGCTGGGCGTAAGCCGCTACGCTCGGTGCGCCTATCCAAGCGATGCCCCAAGCGAGCACGCTGCGTAATTGCGAAGTCAGCTTGATCAGGGCGTGGCCGAAGATGTTGGCGCCGAGCAGAATCAAGGACGCATAAGGCAACAACTGCTGCCAATTAAAAGAATCGATCATGGAGTTATTTCGCGGATGCGCGGGCGGACGTCGGGGTAAGTATCGCGGATGGGCACGCTCAGCTGCCGCGCGCGCTCTTCGCTGGGCAGGTTGGCGATGACGACAACATAGAAGTAACTATTGGTACGGCGGCGCAGGCTGCGATTGATGAAGATCTCGGCGTCGCCGAGTTCGTCTTGCAACAGGTCGCTGAGCGCGCCGACCATTTTGTTGGCGCGTTCGGGGTCGCTATAAGAGACGATGTCGATACGCCACAAGCTGCCGTTGTCCTCGGCTTCGTCGCTGCTAGCGGCGGCGCCTGTGGGAGTTTCGGTGGTGCTGGTTAAGGAGCTGATGAGGTTATTGATATCAGCGTCGCGCGCGGCGATGGCTTGCTGCAATTGCGCTGGCGTCAGGTTGGCGTCGCTGCTGGCGGCACTGGGTGGGTTGGGCTCGGGCTCGGTGCTGGAGGCGGTGCTGGCTGGATCGACAGCTTCGCTATCTGGGTTGATGATGGCGGCGCTTTCGTCGTCTGAGGAACGCACTGCGGGCAAGGCTTGACCTTCGGTGGTGGTGATGGGCAGCGCTTCGGTCAATTCGGCGATGGCTTGCTCTTCGACATTTGGTAGCTCTAGCGCATTATCGCCTGGGGCTATTAGCTGTAATTCTGCAGTCGCGGGCGCGGGGCTTTGCGTGATGATCAAGGGCGCGCCGCGCTGCTCGTAATCAAAATCGGGGCTATAGCTGACCTCGCCGCTCAACAGCCAAACGATGGTTACCGCAAAGGCGCCGATGAGGATACCGCCGCCGAGCAATCTATACTTGCTGCTATCCATTATTAATAGCTACCGTCCCAAGCCAGGCGAAACCTATCGTTGCCGACTGGGCGCGCTACCAGGCGCAGCGTGCTCTGCAACTGGCGGTCGGTGGTTTGCAGGGTAACCTCAAAGCTGACTTTGCGCTCGGGGGTGATAAAACCACCGCCTTCGACGCGCAAGTTGTCGTTGCCGCCGGTAAGTTCGAATTGCGGCAAATCGCCGAGGTTGGCGTGTTCGCGCTTGTTGGTGTTGAGGCGACCGGTGCGCAGGATGACGTCGATGCGCGGCAGGTCGCTCAGTCCGGGTAATTGCATTTCTATAAGGCTAATGATGCCATCCCAATTATTGAGCACTAGCGCGCTCGGGTCGACGTTAATAGCGTTGATGTCGATTTGTAGGGTGCCGTCGATGTTGAACAACGATAGCATCTCCAACTGCGGCGAGCTTTGGATGAGACGCGATAATTGCAGGTTGCCGCCGAGCTCGCTGATTAGCAGGTTTTGTCCGTTGAGCGTCGAGGCGCGGCCGCTGAGTTCGGCTTCGCCCTCGCGCAAGCTCCAGCATAGACCTAAGTACGGCGCCTGGCCAATAGTACATAGCTGCCAGCCAAGCTCTAAGTCGAGCCCCGAATACGGCAAAGTCGCTTGACCGTGCCATAAATAGCCCTCGGGCTGCTGCAGCGGCAGGCTGATGGCGCGGTACTCTTGCAGCAGGCGCAGGAAGGTATTGACCGGCATGGTCGCCACCAGCGCCAGCGCGAAGATGCAGCTGAATAATAGCAGCCAGCGAATGCAGCGGAGCAGGAACCTGAACATAAGGGCTAACGTTTGACGACCTCGGCGTAAGCCTCGCTCTGCTTGTTGCGCCCACGGCGCAAGCGCAAGACTTCGGTGGAGCCGCCGAGTTGTCCCAATTTTTGCAAGCCTTGGATGAAGCGGTCGGGGTTATCGCCGCGCCAGCGCATTTGATAGACTTCGACATCGTCCTCGCGGGCAAAACTTAGCTGCGTGGTGCTGGCGTATTCTGCCAGCACTTGGCGCACGGTTACCTCGAAATTAGTGCCGTCCAGGATTTTGCCTTCGCGGTGCAGGTCGTAAAGCTGGCCGCGGATGATCTCCAGCCATTCCTGGTCGCCGAGGTTGCGCTGGTATTCCTCGGCTAGTTGCTGCTGCCAGGAACTGTAGCGCATCCAGCCGTAGTTATAACTGCCCCAGATGCTCGCGGTCAGCAACGCCAGCACCAGCAAGGTGCGCTCGCGCGCAGTGCGCGACATCCACCAGATTGCCAGCCCGTTCATAGCTTGATGGAGACGTTGCTCTGGAATAGCTCGACGCCGTTGATACGGCTGCGACTGGTTATCCAGCTCAATTCCTGATCCGTAAACAGCTCCTCGGCTTCGGGCTTCAGGTTGCTGTCGTTATGGACGTAGCTGGAGAAGGTGATTTTCAATTCGTCGTCTTCGTAGTTTATCTGCTGGATCAGGCAGGGGTCGCATCTGCGCATGAGCTTGCTCATCTTGTCCATCGCCTGCCAAAAGGCGTCTTCGCCGTAAGCGCTCTGACCTTGCGCGCGCATACTGCTCACGGTTTTCAAGGCTTGGTCGCGCCAATCAGAATTGCGGATATTAGCCGCGGGCAGCATTTGCTTGAGCAATTGCTGATTACGCTCGGCGAGCTCTTGGGTTTGCAATTGGATGCTCAGGTCTTGCTGCATATTTTGCCCCAACCAGAGCAGCGCTACCAGCAGCGAGTACGCGACCACTGGCCACAAAGGTCGAAAACTAAAGCGGCTTGAGCTTTGCGCTTTGGCGTAGGCGCCCTGGTAGAAATTGGCTTTTTTATCGGGAGCTTTCTGGGCGCTGAGCAATTGCCAGAAATCGACTTCTTCGACCTGCGCGCACTCGGCTAATTCGGCTGGCGCTTGACAGCCGCTCTCCAACAGCAGCCGCGTTTGCTCAAGCTCGATCTGCTCGCTGGCGAGCAAGGTCGGGAGCATGGTCACGGAGCTCGCTAGCCCGGAAAATTTACCAGTGCGGATCAGCAGCCGATTTTGATTGATGTAAATGCTACAACTATTGGCGCGCCAAGGCAGCGCCAGAAAATCGGGGAAGATGCCCACGGGGCTGAAGCCCGACAAGCGCAAGGCCTCGCACCAGTTCTGCATTTGCTTGTGCGTCAGCGCCATGCTCGCGGCGACCTTGGCTTTGCGCTCGGCGATGACTATGTGGTAATTCTCTATGGGCTCGATCAGGCTTTCTTCGAGCGCGTAAGCCACCAGCTCGGTAACCGAACCCGCAGCGGGCAAGTCAACCTTGGAGCATATCACCGCTTCGGTCGCCACCCAAACCCAGGACTTCTTCTGCTTCTGCCGTTTTGAACCGTCGACACCCAACTGCAGCCTGCTGCCATCGGGCAGCTGCAAAACCTCAGCCGAGCGATTTAAGTACAGCGTGAACAGGGGTTTTGCCATTGAATGCGGTGCAGCTTTGCTAGAGAAGAATACCCACGGAGGCTATAGGACTAGCCGCCAAAAAACGCTCCGAGCCTATTAAAGAACTTCAGGGCGAAACTCAAACCTGCGACCGATTATACGAAGGTCGCTAGAACTCAACCTTTGAATGACGGCATAGGCTTTTACTTGTGAGACACCCACAGCTATATCCGCCATCATCAAAAAATATTTACTTTTTACGTCGATCATCACCGCAGGCAGGCGTTCGCGCCAGGCGTCGGCGCCGGAATTGCTGTTTTGGCCGAGGAAATCGTAGAACGCCGCCGTCGAGGTGAAGGGGTTAATAAAGCGCTCGGCGAGCAAACTCTCAATATCGACGCTGCCCATATCCTCGGCGAGCACGCGCAACACTTCGGCGTCGGCGGTGTTGACGTTTACTGGCACTACCTCCGGCAGCGCCGCGCAATAGCTGAGAAATTCCTTGAGGGCTTCGCTGTTGTCGGCTTCGCGGAAGTATTTGATGATCTGGAGCTCGGCGCAATCGCTGAGCAGGGCGTTGGCCGATTGATACGACGGCCAAGGCTCGCCGCCCAAGCGGTAATAGCCATCTTCGCCACCCTCGGCGCTGCTACTGGACGAACGGCTGACGCTGTTGTCGGCGTCGAGCCAATCTTGCAAAGCCAGTCCCATACCTTCGATGACGTCTTCGTCGCTGACGCCTTGGGCGGAGAAAAAGCGTTGTACTTGCTCCAGGTAGAGATCGCGCAAAACCAGGGTGACGTTGCTATCGGTGAGTATGGTCTCGTCGCCGATGAGGAAGAAATTATTGATATTCAAGAAGCCACTCAGGTCGATTATGCTCAGGCTGATGCTGCCGCCGCTTTGCAATTCGGTGGGCTCGATGGGTAGCACCCAGTTATCGGAGAAGGCGTCGTATTGGTCGCCGTTGTTGATAAGGTCGTAGGCGAGCATGGAGCGCGCCGCCTCCTCGGCGGCGAGCGCGTACATCAAAGCCCGTCCCTGGTGGACAAAATTAGACACTCGGTTGACGTCGCGCTGAAAGCTATACATCAAAGAGCTGGCGATGGCGGTGATTATGGCGACGCTGATTAGCACCGAGATTAGGGCTACGCCTTGCTGCTTGAACATTAGTTACTCAGCTCGGGCTGGCGCAAGCCTGGTATCAATAAGCGAATATCGCCAGCGTCTTTTAATTCGATAGTAACTTCGACCAGCTCGGGCAGCAATTGATAATTGATGTTGTTGCTGGTGCCTTGCGGCCAGATGTCGCGCCAATCGCCGCCGCTGTCGAAGGCGCGGACTTCCAGGGAATTGACTGCGTTCATCAGCAGGGTGCGCGTGGGGTCGGCGCCGGTGGGTCTATCCAATACTTCCCAGCTATAGCGGTAGAGATTGTCGTTCTCGACTTCGTACGCCACGCGCTCGAAGCCGGTGTCGGCGACCAGCAGCGGCGCGCGCGAATTGCGCGTGAATTCCAAGTCGTAGTCGCTGCGACCACGGCCGAAAGCAAAGGCCCCCAAGAAATCGCCGCGGTCGTCGCGCACCGCACGCGTGCTCATGCTGTAGAGGTCTTGGCGCATCCGCCCGACCATGATCTCGACCTGGCTTTCGCGCTCGGAGTGCGCTTGTAAAACTTCCTGCGTGCGCGCCGCTGAGGAGATCGCCATGAACGATAAAGTGGAGAGCACTGCGACTAGAGTGGCTGCTACCAGGACTTCGATTAGAGTGAAGCCCGCGACCTCGGGGTGTCTAGGGTTCATGCTCGGTTGTGGGGTTGGGAGCGGTGGGTGCGGTTGTTGGATCGGTGGGAGCGGTTATGGAATCGGCTGTGGATTCGGTGGGCTTGGTTGTTGGTTCGGCGGGATCGGTTATGGGCTCGGCTGTGGGGTCGGCGGGCTTGGTTGTTGATTCGGTAGGATCGGCTGCAGGATCGGCCTTGCGAGAACGCTTGCGCCGCTTGGGTGCGATCTCCAAGCCGATCTCGGCGCACAACGCCAAGCGCTGGTTGCGGCTTTTGTGCTCTTGGAAGCGCGTCCACCAGTCTGCCATTGGCTCTAATTCGGATTCGCCGCTGTCGCGGCGTAAACAGAGTAAATCGTAAGCGGCGCGAAAGTCGGCCTGGTTGACCAGGTCGAAGGGCGCTTGCGGCTGCTCGAGCTGGTGCTGGAGATAAAGGATGCGACCGGCTCTGTGGTTGATGTGCTTGGGAAAACGCAACATTTGGTTCTGGCGCTGGCAGCATTGGAATAGCGATTCATAAAAAGCGTCGCGAGGTGATAACTCTTCGGGCTGCGAGCTTAAGTAGATCTGTAGCGGGTGCCAGTAAAACACCGCGACGAGAAAAGCCTTGGCCGTGCTCTGTCCGCTGTTGACGCGCGCATCGGTGTTGGCGATGGCGCAATCCAGGAGCGTGTCCATCAATTGTTGCTGCTCAATGGCGGCTTGCTGGTAGACGGCATCGAGCTGCGGGAAGAGCTCGGTGAGTAGGTCGTATTCGCGGAGCCGAGCCAGGGCTGCTTGGGCGTGGCCGTAGTAAAAGAACTTGTAGTATTCGTCGAGGAGCCGCGCCGAGGGTAGGCTGTGCAGCAGGTGGTGGTGGTGGCGGATGTGCTGGCTGAGGGCGGCGTCGATGGTGAAATCGAGCTTGGCGGCGAAGCGCAACAAGCGCAGGATGCGCATCGGGTCTTGTTGGAAGCGCTTGGGTGCGGCGCCGATCATGCGCAAGCGGCGGCGCTGGAGGTCTTCGTAGCCGCCGCTGAAATCGTGCAACTGCTCGGTGCTGGGGTCGTAGTAGAGCGCGTTGATAGTCAGGTCGCGGCGGATGTAGTCGCTATTGATATCGCCGTAGATCGCGTCGCGGGCACGGGCGCCGCGCTTGGGTGGTGGCTCGTTTTCGGCTTGGCGGCTGCGGAAAGTCGAAACCTCGATCATCTCGCGGCCTTGGTACACATGCGCCAGGCGAAAGCGCCGACCGATGATGTAGCAACGCTTGAAGAGCTTTTTGATCTGCTCGGGGCGGGCGTTGGTTACCACGTCGAAGTCTTTGGGGTGCAAACCGAGCAATAAATCGCGCAAACCGCCACCGACCACATAAGCCTCGTAACCAGCCGCCTGCAACACTCGTATCGTTTTCAGCGCCGCCGAAGCTATTTGCTCTTGGTTAATTTGATGCTCGCTCAACGCGAAGCTCTGGGCTTTGGGGCGGAACGCCGAAATGAATTTTTGCAGCATTAAGGTTGCCGAGTGGTGTGGTGGTAACGGTTATTGTAGTTAAGGAAGCACCGCGCCAGGGTGTGGTTTATGGGGGTAATGGGGCGGGTGAGTGGGTGGTGATGGGGCTATGCTCGGCGCTATCATGGTGCCGAGCGCTCAGGGTGCGCGGGCAGCGCAATAGTCGCGCGCAAATCGCCTGCGTCTAGCTTGGCTAGCTATAATCGCCGCACTCACGGAGAGGTGGCCGAGCGGTCGAAGGCGCACGCCTGGAAAGTGTGTATACGGTGCTCCCGTATCGAGGGTTCGAATCCCTCCCTCTCCGCCATACGCAGAACTATCCCCTCGTCGAAGTTTAATAATGAGTTTCCAAGGCCTGCAGGCCAAGTATCGGCGGTTGTTCGCGGAGAGTTCTGCTTGGAGGCTGTTAAGGGCTGATAACGCGCCTTATGTGTTGGCGTTCATCGCCGATTTATTCGCCGAAGATAGCGAGGTGCCTTATGGTCGTGCACGCATCATGCTGGACGCCGAGATCAAGCGCAGCCGTGAATTGGGCATTTGGGCGACCGAGACCCAAGCGGCGACTTACTTAAATCAATGGATAAGCAATGGCTGGTTGCGCGAGATGGACGATTCGCTGACCAAGACCGACGCCAGCGAGATAGCCTTAAGATTCTGCAAAGACCTAGACGAAAGAAATTCGGGTACCACGGCCTCGCATTTGCGCATTGTCCAGGAAGCAGTGCGCGATTTGGCGGTTGCCATTAACCCGGACGCCAAGGCCAGGATCGACTTGCTGGAGAGCAAGAAAGCCGGGATTGAGCGCGAGATAGCCGCCTTGCACGGCGGCGAGCTGCCAGAGCTGAGCGAAGTCGAGCAGCGCGAGCGCATTCGCGAGATTTACCAGCTAGCCTCGGTGCTCACAGGTGATTTTCGCCGAGTTGAGGACGAGATCCGAGTGCTCGATAAAGACCTGCGCGTGCAAATCATCGAGGGCGACGCCTCGCGCGGCGACATTCTGCTGGCGGTTATGGAAAAGGAAGCCTTACTCGCCACCACCGAGGCTGGCAGCGCCTTTGAGGGCTTCTTTCAATTGCTTTGCGACCAGAATAGATCGACCGAGTTTCGCGAGCAACTGCGTAGCATTTTGAGTAGACCGGTCGCCAAGCAACTAGCCGCGAGTCAGTATCAATTTCTCAACCAGCTCATGCGCGAGTTAAGCCGCGAGAGCGATCGGGTTTTCCGCATTCGCCGCCGTACCGAAGAAGGTCTGCGCTCGTATATTGAAAGCGGCGCTGCGGCTGAGAACCAAGCAGTAGATCGTATACTGGCGCAGTTAGAAAGGCAGGCGGTGGTTTTGCGCGACGCTGAGGTCGACTTGAAGAGCACTACCGCGCTCAGCCTGCCAGTCGGTCCAGTGGAGATTCGTTCGCCCGAAGCCATGCGCCTACGCAGTCCCGATGACAAGCTCGACACCTCTGGGGTGGAGGAGAACGCCAATAGCCGCGAGCCCAGTTCGAGCGTGCTTGATTGCTTGGATTCCGTGCGCGTGCGCGAAGTTGCCGAGAAGACTTTAGCGGCGCTGCGAGAATACGGACCGATGTCCATCGCCGGGCTGGCGGCGCGCAACCAATTAGAGTCGGGCCTAGAGGAGTTGGTCGCCTATCTGCGCGTCGCCAAGGCAGTGGGGGCAACGGCCTTGGAGCAAAAAGAAGAGCTGGATTTGCTAGATAAGCAAGGCGTTACCCTGCGGGCGTCGATACCGACTTATCTGCTATCGCTGGATTTGTTTCCAGAGAATATCGATGAGTTGTCGCTGTAATGGCTGATAGTTTCTTTACCCTGGTTACTGGCAAAGCCAGCGCTGGCGATGAGGTGGCGGGCAAAGCGCTTAATGACTTTGCCGAGCTGGCAGAGGCAGAGGTCGGTGGTGTAGCAGAGGTTGAAGGGATCGCAGCAGGCGAGGGCGTAAACCCCAGCGATTCGGCTATGCCGCATGATGCTCGGCGCGCGCTAGTGTATTTGCTGCGCCAAGGCTCGGTGCTGGCAGCGCAAAAGGCCAAGCTGTTCGAGTCGCTGTGTCGCCACGAGCTCGCTATCCGCAAGCACTTGGCGGCGGTCTATCTGCAGCTAGTGCTCGATCAAAAAAGCGGCGTGGCCTTTGTCGCCAGCTCGGCGTATCAGAACGAGCACGACGATGCTGAAGCCGAGCCGGATGCCGAGGAGCAAGCCGAAGAATCGACCACCTTGATTACCCGAAGGGCGCTGTCGCTCTACGATACTCTGATCTTGCTGGTGCTCCGCAAACACTACCAGGATCGAGAATCCGCTGGCGAGCAAAAGATCACCATAGACGTCGAGCGCCTCGAATCGTACCTGGCGCCATTTCTGCCGATTACCGATTACGCCTCCAAAGATCGGCGCAAGCTCTTGGCGAGGGTGAAAGAAATGGTGCGCCGCAAAGTGCTATCGAGCATTCGCGGCACCGAAGATAGATACGAAATTACCCCGATCATTCGCTACGTGGTCAGCGCCAGCTTTTTGGAATCCATGCTGGCTGAGTATCTGCAATTGGCTGAGAACGCTGGCTTAGCGCCGCCGCTCTTGAATAACGATGACGAGACCGATTAACCATGCCCCCAAGCTTCAATGCCCAACAAAGACCTCATCTCTAAAAAGATACTCAAGCGCCTCCTGGTTGAGTTTAGCACCCAGCTATTTGAACTCAATATCGTCGATGCCGAACCCCTCGACACCGAGCAACCTCGCATTGAAGGTAAGCGCGCCGATCTGGTTGCCCGCGTTAAAGACATCGAAGGTAAAAGTTACCTCCTGCACGTAGAGATACAAAACGACAACCAGGCTCATTTCCCTATCCGCATGTTGCGCTATTACACCGACTTGGCGCTCACCTACCCTGGCGAAGACATCAAGCAATACCTGCTATATATGGGCAAAGCCGATCTGACCATACCCGACCACATACAAAATCCTGACTGGCACTATTGCTACCAGATTTTAGATCTAAGCAAACACGACAGCAAAGACTTTCTGAATTCAGCCAACCCGGACGCCCTGGTATTGGCTATACTTTGCGACTTCAAAGGTCGCGATCCCCGCGCTCTAGTTGCTGAGATAACGAGCAAATTAAGGCGTTTACACGGAGACCAATTTGACAGTCTGCGTGACAGCTTGGTTATGCTCGATATTTTGGCGACCAATCGCGACTTACAACATTTGGTTAAGGAGACTTCCGCAATGTTCATAGAAGTAGAAAAACTCGGCATTTACCAACTCGCCATGGAACGAGGCATGGAGCGAGGCATGGAGCGAGGTGAGCAGAAGGGGCTACAAAAAGCCGTAACCGCCTTAGCCCAGCGCGGTATCTCTTTGGCAGAAATTGCCCATGATTTAGAGCTAACTGAGTCTCAGGTTCGGCGAATGCTGGGCTGAGCTACCTCAGTTTGTAACAAAGCACAAATTAACACAGACTTCACCGTCGCCCTGCAGCGCAGCACCTTGCCCACCACGTAGATAGTGCCGTAGACGACCTTTCTAGCGGCGCATGGTAAATCCGGTGTGCGAGAATTTGCCGAGTTTGCACTCATAACGTTAGGTTATCCAGAATTGATCAGTCAATGACTAATAGAGTCAGTGCCCCGCAGCCAATGAGCTTATTTCCCCCAGGGCACCAAGGGCAGATAAGGCTGGCTAAGCTTTCGGTTTACAACTGGGGCTCTTTCCACGGCTTGCACACTGCGGCTATAGACCCTGACGGCACCCTGGTAACCGGCGATAACGGTTCGGGTAAATCGACTTTTATCGATGGCTTGATGGCGCTGCTGCTGCCCGCTGGCAAAGCCACCTTTAACGTCGCCGCAGCTCAAGGCGATCGTTCTGACAGGTCGCTGTTGTCGTACATGCGCGGTAGCTTTGGCTCGGCGCACGATGGTTCGGCCACGCGCGTCAAGAGCAAACGCGAGAAAGCCGTGGTTACTGGATTGCTGGCGCTATACCAGTGCGACGATGGTTCGAGCATTGTTCTGGCAGCGTTGTTTTGGATTACCAGCGCTACTAATGCCCTGAGCGACGTCAAGCGAGTTTACGTGGTCGCCGAGCGCAACATGCAGCTCAAGGAATTACTCGATGCCTTTGCCGAAGGCAATACGCGGCAATTGAAACAATGGCTACGCGATGACCCAGCCGTCACCGATTGCGATAGCAATTTCACCGATTATCAAGAGCTATACCGCAAGCACTTGTGCATGGATAATAAGAACGCCCCGGCTCTGTTATCGCGCGCGCTCGGCCTCAAGAAGATCGACGACCTTACCAAGCTCATCCGCGAGTTAGTGCTGGAGCCCAGCGGAGTAAAAGAAGACGCGCGTAAAGTAGTCGAAGAGTTTGCCGACCTGGTGGCAATCCACGAGCAGCTAATAGATGCTCGAGAGCAGTTTGAGCATTTGCGCCGCTTGCCCGAACTCGCCGAGACCATCTCGGCAGCCAAGCAGGCGCTGGAGCAATTGCAGCTAGAGAAAGACCACCTCAGCGTTTATTTCGCCGAAGCTCTCGCGGCACTATGGTTGGCGAAGTTGAGCGAGTTAGAATCCGAGTTAGAAGCCTTAGCACGGTCTATTAGTAAGGTTGAGATAGAGGAGCAAGACGCGCAAGCCGCAGTAGAAAAGCGTCACGAGGAATATCTCAACCTGGGCGGCGATAAAATCGAGTCTTTACAAAAAGACATCCAACACGCCCAAGACAAACTCAGCTCAGTCATCCAAGCGTCTTCAAGTTATCAAAAAGACTGCCGCGAATTAGAGTTAGACGCTGAGCTTAATGAAGAGCTATTCATTGCCAATAAGCGCGCTGCTACTGAAAGGCTGGAGAAAATAGCCGACGACACCAAGCGCGTCCAAGACAATTTTGGCGAAGCCGCCGCGCAATTCAGCCAACAGCAGCAAGCCTTGAGCGCTATTAACGACGAGATTCGCGAGATCGAGGCGCGCCCCGATTCCAATATCGCCGTCAATTATCAGCAGCTCCGCGATGCCATGAGCGAGTCGCTTGATCTAGGCGACGACGAGTTGGTATTTATCGGTGAGTTGCTTGATGTTAAAGACAGTGAAAAGTCCTGGCAAGGCGCCATCGAACGCGCGCTCGGCGGGCTCCGCACTACGCTTTTGGTGCCGCACAAGAGCTACTCGATGGTAACGCGCTGGCTCAACGTGCGCCATACTGGGCTGCACGTGCGCGCCCAGGTTGTTGGGCAGAATATTGCCGAGCATAAAGGCTTCGTTGAATTTAACGAGCGCGGCTTTCTGCGCAAGCTGGTGTGGAAAGAGCACCAGTACCGCGATTGGCTCAAAAGCCATTTGCATAAGTTTGATCTGCGCTGCGTGTCTGGTACCGACGAGCTCGACGCCACGCCGTTCTCGATGACTCAAGAAGGCCTGATGCATATGCAGCAAGGCCGCTTTGAAAAGAAAGACCAGCGCAAGATCGACGATCGGCGCAGTTGGAGCTTGGGCTTTTCCAATAAATCGCGCTTGGCACTTTTGAACAACGACCGGCAAGCAGCCGAGCGTCTGTTGGCGGAACTCGAAGCCAGCTCGGTCAAGGCTAGGGCGGCGCTCGATAAAGTTAATGCCAGCGCCAACCTTTGGCAGCGCGTCGCTGCCTACTCCTGGCAGCAGGTCAACGCACCCTATTGGCAAAGTCGTTTGGATAGCGTGCAAGCCGATCTGGCGGCTCTGCAGCAAGCTGGTGGCAGCCTGGAGCTAGCCAAGAGCAGATGGGATGCTGCCAAAGAGCAACTACAACAGATACAAACCAACAAAGGCCAACTCCTGACGCAAAAGGGCTCTTTGAGCAACACTAAACAACACGCCGAGCAGCAGTCCGAGAAGTATCGCCAACTGGCGGCGGTGGGAATGAATGACGAAGTAAGACAGCTATTGGCGGCGAGAGTGGGCGTAGTAACTATTGCCAATTCTGGGCGCCAAGCCGAACTAGCTCGTGCTTTAGATAGCGAGTTAGAAAAAGAGCGTTTGGCGAAGAGTGCCGCCGAGAACGCCGCTAATGGCACTATGAGCTCTTTTCGCGGTCGCGATAAATGGCAGCCCCTCACTGTCGATTGGGCTACTGGTTTAGACGGCCTGCAATATTATTTGGATCATTACTCTTACATTGAAAAAGAAGGTTTGCCCGAGCTGATTGGTCAGTTCAAAGAGCGCCTCAATAAGCACGCCACTCAATCGCTAGCGCGAATTAAAACTAAGCTCGAATCAGAGCGAGAAGATATCTTAGAGCGCATCGATACTATCAATAGCGTGCTGCAGCGCACCGAGTTCAAGCAGGGTAGTCATTTGAAGCTGGGCTCAAAGCGGGAAAAATACCCGCACGTCCAGGACTTCGAGCGCAAAGTACGCAGCGCTTTGAGCCAGGCGACCAGCGACGATCACGAAGCGCGTTTTCAGCTTTTGGCGGAGGTGGTCGAGATTCTGGAGAAGGCCAGCGCCTCGGTTACTTCCAGCACCTTGGAGAGCTTGCGCCTGCTCGACCCCAGGTATCAAATGTCGTTCTATGCGGAGGAAATTGACACGCAAAATCTCAATGTCCGCGACGTGCTCGAATCGAGCAGCGGCAAATCCGGCGGCGAGAAAGAATCCTTCGCTGGCACTATAGTCGCCGCGAGCCTCGCCTACGTGCTGACGCCGGATGGTTGCGACCGCCCGCTGTATTGCACGGTGTTTTTGGACGAAGCCTTTTCCAATACCGCCGAAGCCGTCAGCCGCAGAGTGCTGCGGGTGTTCAAGGAGCTGCATATCCACGTCAACTTAATCACGCCGTACAAAAACCTCAATCTGGCACGCGAATCGGCGCGGTCTTTGCTGATCGCCGAGCGCGACGCCGAATTGCACGAAAGCCATCTGTGCGAAGTTACTTGGGAGGAAATTGATCGACGCATGGCCGAGCACAGGCAAGCGGCCATAGTTACCGAATTGCAAGCCAGCGGCGTCGAGCTCAATAGTGTCTAGATCGAAATGGGGCCTACTACCTGAGGATGTTATCGCTCGCCTAAGAGCTGAGCATTGGCAGAACTACACTAAGCTCAAAATCCTGCTCGGCAGCGATGCTGGCTTTCCCTTGGCGATCGCCTTAAAGCCACCCAAGGGTAACGCGGCGTTGGCAGATATTGGTCGCTTTCAAGAGCTTATCGCGTCCTGGCGCGGCTTCGCGCGACCGGACTTGGTGCAGTGGCAACGCCACAGCTATCGCGCGCTGGGCTATCAGGAAGTGCCAGCTTCTCTGGTCATCCCCGATATCGCCACGCTGGCGAGCTTGCTCGGCGCTGACGCCGAGCGCCAATTGCGCCAGTGGCAGGGCCGGATCAAGCACCTTATTGACGCGCTCTTAGAGGCAATCGGCACCGAGGCAAGAGTTGACTGCGAGCGCGAATTGTTTCAAGCGCTCATCGCCCATCTTGAAATCGTCGAGGATTTCAAAGCGAGCGAGCTCAAACTATTAATAAAACTAATACCACAACTCAAGCCAGCGCTGGGGCAGGGCTGCTACTTGAGGGCGCTACCAGTAACCGACGTCGACACCAAGTTTATCGAGGCTAATCGGCGCATAATCGAAGCCATAGTCGCGGCGCTTATCGATCAGGCAGCTAAGCAAGTCGGCTTGCTCAATTGGTTGGATTGCCGTGAGAAGCCGAAACACTGGCTGCTGGTCAAGCCGCTGTGCGCGCAAACTAAAGGCTTGCTCGGTGGCGTGCCGCTGTTGCGCTTGTCTGCCGATACTCTGCAAGAGTTCGAGTTGCCCGCGAGCAACATCCTGGTAATCGAGAACGAGCAATCCTGCCTGGCGCTGGGCACTATTCGCGACACGGTAGCGGTCGCTGGTGGCGGTAGTAATGTCGCTTGGCTGCAGGCTGAATGGTTGAGCGCTAAGAACGTCGGCTACTGGGGCGATATCGACTCCGAGGGCCTGCGCATACTCAGCGACGCTAGAGCCAAACTCAGCAGCATTACCGCGCTGATGATGGACGAAGCCACAGTCGAAGCCTTCGCCGAGCGCATGGTCGCCGAACCCGATTCCGTCGCCCAAGCTCCCATAGCCTTGACCGAACAAGAAATAGCCTTATTCAACCGCCTGCGCTCCGGCCACTACCACGGCAGCAGACTCGAGCAAGAACGCCTGCCGCTCAACTACGTGATGCAAGAGCTAGCGCGTTGGTTGGTTTGACAACTTGGCGAGCATAATTGAATAAGCGGCGTGCGCGATAGGCTGGCGGCAATATCAGCATTAATGATTAGCTCTGTGTCTTGTTGCCGTAAAGCAGCGCTGGTGGTGCTAGTGCTATAATCTGTTGGTATGGTGGCTTGGTCCGCAGGTGTATTATTTATCAGGAGCTTAGCAATGTACGCGCAAGAGATTAAAGTGCCGGGTGGGAAGCACAAGACATTGGGTGAGATGAGCGCGCAGGAGCGCGCGTTTCAGGAGCGGATTGATCGCGGCGAGAAGATCGAGCCGAAGGATTGGATGCCGCAGGAGTACCGCGAGACTTTGCTGCGCCAGATTGGTCAGCACGCGCATTCGGAGATAGTCGGTCAGCTCCCCGAAGGTAATTGGATTAGCCGTGCGCCGACCCTGGAGCGCAAGGCGATTTTGCTCGCCAAGGTACAAGACGAGGCCGGACACGGGCTTTATCTGTACTCGGCGGCGGAGACGCTGGGCAAGACGCGCGATCAAATGACCGAGGAGCTATTGCGCGGCAAGGCCAAGTATTCTTCTATTTTCAACTATCCAACACTGACTTGGGCCGATATGGGCGCGGTGGGTTGGCTGGTCGACGGCGCCGCGATTATGAATCAGGTGGCGCTGCAGCGCACTTCTTACGGCCCCTACGCGCGCGCGATGGTGCGCATTTGCAAAGAGGAGAGCTTCCACCAGCGCCAGGGCTTCGCGATCATGATGAAGATGGCCTTTGGCGCACCCGAGCAGCAGGTCATGGCGCAGGACGCGCTCAACCGCTTTTGGTATCCGGCGCTGATGATGTTTGGCCCTTCGGATAAAGACAGTGTGCACACGGCGCAATCGATGGCTTGGAAGATCAAAATCAATACCAACGACGAGTTGCGGCAAAAGTTTGTCGACCAAACGGTGCCGCAAGCCGAGTATTTGGGCTTGACTATCCCCGATGACAAGCTGCGTTTCAACGAAAGCCAAGGCTGCTACGACTACAGCCAACCCGACTGGGACGAGTTCTTCGAGGTTATCAAAGGCAACGGGCCTTGCAATCGAATGCGTATCGCCGCCCAGCAAAAAGCCTGGGACGACGGCGCCTGGTTTCGCGCGGGCCTACTCGCCAACGCCGAGAAGCAACGGCAACCGGAAAGCAAAGTTGGATGAATAAGGAGTGGCCGTTGTGGGAGATCTTCATCCGCGGGCAACACGGCATGTCGCACCGCCACGTCGGTTCGCTGCACGCCACTGACGCGCAAACGGCTATCGACAACGCCCGCGACGTCTACGCTCGGCGTAACGAGGGCGTCAGCATTTGGGCGGTGAAGTCTGCTGATATTGCCGCCTCGTCACCCTCAGACCAAGGGCCAATATTTGAGCCTGCGGCCAGCAAGGTTTATCGGCACCCAACTTTTTACCCAATACCTCAGGAAGTCAAGAAGATATGAGCGCGGCAGTGGCAACGCTCGCTTATCGGATGGGCGATAACGCTCTAATCCTCGCCCAGCAAAATGGCAAGTGGTGCGGCCACGCGCCGACCCTGGAAGAAGACATCGCCCTGGCGAATATCGCCCTGGACTTGATCGGGCAAACGCGCTTTTGGCTGGGCTTGGCAGCGCAACTCGAAGGCGCGGGCAAAAGCGCCGATGACCTGGCTTTTCTGCGCGATGTGCACGAATACCGCAATTCTTATCTGGTCGAGCAGCCCAACGGCGACTACGGTCAAACGATCATGCGCCAATACCTTTTCGACCTTTGGCACGAGGCGCGCGTAGTGGGCTTGGTGCAGAGTAGCGATTCCAGCGTCAAAGAAATAGCCAGCAAGGCGCGCAACGAGGTAGCCTATCATCTCAAGCGTTCGCGCGCCACCGTGCAAAAGCTCGCCGATGGCACGGATGAAAGCCAAGCACGGATGCAGCAGGCACTCGACTACTTGTGGCCGGCCTTTGGTTCTTTGTTTGAAGACGCCGCCGAAGACGAGGCGTTGGCGGCAGATGGCATCGCCCCATCACCTGCGAGCTTGCGCGTTGGCGTACTCGTCGCGCTCGGCGCCGACCTTCGCCCTCACTTGGAATTGCCGCAATCGACTTACTACCACACGGGCGCGGTGCGCGGCGTACACAGCGAGTACCTCGGTCATATCCTGGCGGACATGCAATTTCTGCAACGCGCTTACCCTGGTTGCGAATGGTAATAAGCTAAGCAACAATGGATACCGCCGCCATACGCGCACTCGTGCAAGCCATACCCGACCCGGAGATCCCAGTGCTGACTCTGGGGGATTTGGGCGTAATCCGCAGCGTTTGCCAGGATGATAATGGAGTAGAAGTCAGCGTTTCGCCGACTTATTCTGGCTGCCCGGCGACGGCGATGATCAACGAGCTCATTCAGGAAAAACTCAACTCGCAAGGCATCGCCCAGGTCAGCATTAAAACGCTGCTATTCCCGCCGTGGTCGAGCGATTGGATTAGCGAGTCCGGGCGCGTCAAGCTCAAAGAGTACGGCATCGCCCCGCCCAACTTTGCCGAAAAAGGCAAGCCGCGTAGTTGCCCGCGTTGCGACGCCCTTGAGGTAGAGAAACTCAGCGAGTTCGGCTCGACTCCTTGCCAGGCATTGTGGAAATGCTTGAATTGCCAGGAAGTCTTTAATTACTTTAAGTGCATATGAATTCCGGCTATGCGCTTTCATAAACTGCAAGTTAAAGAGATTGAGCGCGACACGGCTAATTCGGTCATCGTGACACTGGCTTTGCCTGCCGAATACAGCCACGAATTCGAGTTTATTAGCGGGCAGTACCTGACTTTTCGGCACAACGTCGATGGCGAAGAGATTCGGCGCAATTATTCCATCAGCCTCGGCCAAGGCGCAGCCACGCTCCAAGTCGGAATCAAAAGAGTCGCCGGGGGCGCGTTTTCTACTTTTGCCAACCAGGAGTTACAAGTCGGCGATACGCTGGAAGTAATGCCGCCGCAGGGTAAGTTCGTCTTAAAAGACTTAGCCCAATCGGCGCGGGTTTTACTAATCGCCGCTGGCTCCGGCATCACGCCGATGCTCAGCCATATTGAAACGCTGCTCAACCGAGATAGCGCGGCGCAAATCACTTTGATCTACGGCAACCGCACGCCGCATTCGGTTATGTTTCGCGAGCGGCTTGAAGCGCTCAAGAGCAGCTACCTGACGCGCTTCAACCTGGTGCACGTATTCTCTGGCGCTGGGCAAGAAGCCGAGCTTTTCTCCGGGCGCATCAGCGGCGAACGGGTCGAGCGCATCATGCGCACTTGGCTAAGCCAAGATGATTTTGACGCTGTGCTGCTCTGCGGGCCAGAGGCGATGATCGTCGACGTCAAAGCCAGCCTGGTGGCTATGGACTTGCCCGAAGCTCGCATCGGCTACGAGCTGTTTACCACTGGTCAGGCTCCGAGACGCAAACAAGTAACGGCAGCGCCGAGTTCAACCGCTACCGAGTTGACCATCATCCTCGACGGCACTGCCCACCCGCTCGCAATACGCTCTGGTGAATGCGTTTTGGAAGCAGCTCAAGAGCACAACATCGAAGCGCCTTACTCTTGCCGCAGCGGGATTTGCTCGACTTGCCGCTGCAAAATAATCGACGGCAGCGGCGAGATGGAAATCAACCACGCTCTGGAAGATTACGAAGTGCAAGCCGGATACGCGCTCGCCTGCCAGCTCAAGCCCACCAGCGACAAACTGGTGGTCGACTTCGATTCTGGGCATTGATGGCCTGCTACGCCTTCGACGGCATCAAGCCAGTAGTAGACACCGGCTCTTACTTACACCCGGATAGCACTATCATCGGCGAAGTTGTCATTGGCAAAAACGTCTTTATCGGCGCTGGCGCAGTACTACGCGGGGACTTTGGCAAAATAGTCGTCGGCGATGGTGCCAACGTCCAGGAAAATTGCGTGATCCACTGCTTTCCGAATAAATCGGTAACTATCGCCAGCAACGCCCACATCGGCCATGGCGCCATCATTCACGGCGCCGAAATCCAGCAGAACGCGCTCATCGGCATGAACGCGGTGATTATGGACGACGCCGTTATTGGCGAAAACGCCATTGTTGGCGCTTTGAGCCTGGTCGGCGCGGGCAAACAAATTGGCGCCAACAAACTCGCCTACGGCAACCCGGCGCGAGAAGTCCGCGACCTGCGTCCGGAAGAACTCGCCTGGAAAAGCGACGGCACTAAACTCTACCAGGAACTAACCGCCGCCCGGCTAACTCAACCCTGCAAACCCATCACCGCCAGCGAAGCCAATGCAACGAGAAGCTCGCACTGGCAATACAAAACTAAAAACAGTATTCCTCGTCCATGATAACCGCAGGTGCAAACCCCCTCACACCGAAAGGATGGAAGTGATTGTTTGGGGGTTTGCGGTGGTGATGGCGGTGGAGTAGCGCAGGTGGCCGGATTCGATGCCCCAGAGGTGGTCGCAGCTTTGTTTGAGCATGTTGATGTTTTGCTCGATGAGGATGATGCCGACGCCTTGCGCG
This sequence comes from Gammaproteobacteria bacterium, assembly GCA_965229495.1. Classification (GTDB taxonomy): domain Bacteria; phylum Pseudomonadota; class Gammaproteobacteria; order CBDBNL01. The sequence continues at coordinate 571,586 of OZ245880.1, read as the reverse complement.
CGTTTTTCTGCGATGCACTGCTGCATGAGTTCGATGTTTTCGGCTTGGACGCCTTCGCTGGGTTCGTCGAGCACTAGCAGCACCGAGGGCTCGACCATGGTGCGGACGAAGCCAAGCAGCTTTCTTTCGCCGCCCGATAGCACTCCCGCCATTTGCTCCAGGCGCTCGGCGATGCGCGGGAAGCGGCGCAGGTATTGCTCCAGCTCTGGAGCTTGCGGTACGAGCTCGAGGTTTTCTCTGACTGTGAGGCTGTCGAATACCATCGACGTTTGCGGCAGATAAGCTATTCCAAGCCGGCTGCGCTGGTAGGCAGCCAGGTACTCTATGCTCTGCTCGTTCAGCTCCAGCCTGCCGCCCGCTGGCTTTAGCTCACCAGCTATCAGCCGCGCTAAGGTGGTTTTGCCGACGCCGTTGCGCCCGAAGACGCCGGTGACGCTGCCAGCTTCGACGGCGCCAGAGAAGTCCCGGAGGATGTTGGTGTCGCCGTAGCCGCCAGCCAGGTTGCTAATTCTCAGCAGGCTCAATTTTTACTACCCCCAGCGTAGACGCTTTGCACTGCAGCATTGTTTTGCACCTCGGCAAAGCTGCCAGTGGCCAGGACTTCGCCCTGGTGCAAGACGATAACCTGGTCGGAAATAGTTTTGACCACGTCCATATCGTGCTCGATCACCAGCACCAGCGCGGCGAAGCGCTGCTGATAAAGCCGAATGAGCTCGATCATGGCTCTGGTGTCGTCAGGGCTCAAGCCGGCTCCGGGTTCGTCGAGCAAGAGCAGCTTCGGTTCGCTGGCGGTGGTCATTAAAAATTCGAGGAATTGCCGATGCCCTTGCGCCAGGCTATCGGCGCGCGCGTTGCTCTGGCTCAAGAAATGAAAACACGGCATCGCCGCCACGCTGCGCTGCCAGCACCCGCGCCACGCCAGCGGCTGCTTTTTGCCATAGTCTAATAGCCGCAAGCGCCCGGCCATATTGGCGATGGCCAGGTTTTGCGCGATGGTCAGCGACATGAAGACAGCGGGGATTTGTAACTTACGCCCGATGCCCGAAGCCAGCGCCATGAACGGCGGGCGGTTATGGATGGCCTCGCCTCTGAGTAATACGGCGCCCTGGCTCGCCACCAGGTTGCCGCTAATGATGTTCAAAGCCGAGGTTTTACCGGCGCCATTGGGCCCGATGATGGCGACGACGCCCTGGTCGGGGGTTTGGAAGTCGATGCCGTGCAAAATCCGCACGTTGCCGATGGTCAAGCCGACGTCTTCAAAAGTCAGGGCGTTGCTCTGAGTGAGTTTTGGCGCCTCATCAAGCTCGACAACCGCCTCAGCCCGCGCGCGCGGCGCCAGCGCTGGCAAGGGCAATAGTTCGAGCAGGCCCCAAAGCCCACGCGGCGCTTTCAGTACGACTCCGACAAATATTAGCGCCAAGACGATGTCCCAAATTTCGATCTGGTCTCTGAGGTTGACCGATAACAGCCCAACTAAACACACCCCTAGCAAGACGCCAAAGGGATGGAAACGTCCGCCCACGGCGACCCAAATCACCAATTCCGCCGAGAGTAAAAAGCCGATTGAGCTCGGAGTTACCAGCCCATAATAATTGGCGAATAGCGCTCCGGCGAAGGCGGCGGTGGCGGCGGATAAGCCGAAGGCAAAAGCTTTGACGCTATGAGTCTTAAAGCCAAGTAATTGCGCGCGCTGCTCGTTATCGCCGATGGCTGCGAGTAATAAACCGATGGGGCGTTCGCTCAGCCAAAGATAGAGCAAACACACCAATACTGCGCTAGCCGCGACCAGCCAATAGAAATTAGTGAAAGGGTCCAAGCCCATAAAAGTTTCATAGCCGCCGAAGCCATTAAAGCCACCTGTTATCGAACTGGCGCTATTAGCGACTTGCTCGGCGAGCATTGCCAGCGCCAAGGTGATTAGCGAGAAAAAGGGCCCAGTGGTCGGCCGGCCCCGGAATACCAAGTAAGCCAGTGCATACGCCAGCAAGCCGATAACTGCGCAGGCGATTAGTATTAGCACCGCTTGCGCTAGAGTTGCCTCGATGCTTTTTAAGATGAAGGCGGTGGCGTAGGCGCCGAGCCCGAAGAAGCAAGCTTGGCCGAGGGAGAGGATGCCAGCTTTCGACCACAAAAAGCCGACGCCGAAAGCAGCGATGGCATAGATTAAAAACAGGATTAGCTGATAGGCGAAGAACTGGCCGCCGAGCCAATAAACGCCAATGAGTACGGCAAGTAGCGTAAGGCTAGCTCGGCTTGACGATGCCATGCGGCCTTCTCCACAGAATGACTATCGACAGCAGCAGGATGGCGACGTAGCCGCTCACCGGATCGATAAAAGCCGAGATCAGGCTTTGCACTCCGCCGATAATACCTGAGCCGTACAACAGCCCGCTGAGCGAGCCGAGGCCGCCGAGGATGAGGGTGAAAAACGAGCGCAAGAGGTAATCCAGCCCCATGAATGGGTCGACGCGCGCTGTCGGCGCAATCAGCCAACCGGCGACGCTGGTCATCACGCAGCCATAGACAAATACCGCGCGCGAATACAGCGCCACGTTTAACCCCAGCGAGCTCGCCAGATTCGGATTGGCGACTACAGCGCGAATGCGAATGCCGACTCTAGTGCGCTTATACCAAAAGTAAAACAGAGCCAGGAAAACGGCAATGGCGAGCATGAGCACAACTCTATAAGCCGGGTATTCCGCGCCGAATATTTGATAACTCCCCACCACTGGCACGGGGATGTTCTGAAAGCTGCGGCCAAAGACTTCAATGACGATCTCGCGCATGAGAATGCCGACCGCCCAAGTCGCCAACAAGCTATCGAAGATGCGCCCATACAGATGGCGGATGATGACCAACTCGATGATTAGCGCCAGCGTCCCCGAAGTAATAATGCAGACGGCGAGTTGCAGATACGGCGGCAGTCCCAGCGCCGAGGTGATAACCGCGCTGTACGCGCCGATCATGATGAACTCGCCGTGCGCCATATTCATGATGCGCAACTGACCAAAGACCACAGCCAAGCCAAAGGCGACCAGCGCCAATGTTGACACTTGCCAGAGGATGTTTAACAGGAGTACGCTAGACAATGAGAATCACCTGCTATCTAAGACGCACTGAGTTATTCATTATCAATTGTTAATTATTCACCACAAGCCTCCGAAGACTCGATAGCGTCAAAGCTTTCGATTACCTCGTAGCCGTTGGCAGTTGCCTGCGCTAGGTAAATCGTCTGGGTAACGTGGCGGCCTTCGAGCTTACCAGCGCCGCGCGGGCTGGTGAAAGTAATGCCTTCGGCGACGCTATCGAGCGCTGCCACTTCGAGCGAACCGGCAGCGTTGCCGAGCGCCGCCAGCAGCATCAGGCCCTCGTAACCGCTCTGCCCCAGCCCGTTCAATGCTGCGGCGTCGGCGCCGTAGCGCTGGTAATACTTGGCGGCGAAGGCTTGCGCGCCGGGGGTGTCGAGGTTGCCGAAGTAGCCTGCGGCGTTGTACAAGCGCTTGCTGTTATCGGGCCCGATGCCCGCCAACGTGTTCTCCTCTATCAAGGTGCCGAGGCGGATGGCTTGATCGTCGAGGCCGAAGCCAGCGAAGGCGATATTGAAGCCGACTGAGCCGCCGCCGACTAGAGTAACCAGCACGGCATCGGCGCCGCTGGTGCGGATTTTCGCCAAGCTGCTATCGAACTCGTTGGCGGTCAGCGGCAAGTATTCCTCGCCGACCACCTCGCCACCAGCGGCGGCGATGACCTCTTTGGCAACCACGTTGGTATCGCGCGGCCAGGAGTAATCGTGCCCCACCAAGTACCATTTAGCTACGCCTTCCTTGGCCATCAAGTAGGGAATCGAGGGTACGAGCTGCTGATTGGGGGTTTCGCCGGTGATGTAAATGCCGGCGGTGCACTCGCCGCCAGCGTGCACCGGGGTGTAAACGTAGGGCAGCTTGCCGGCGATTTGCCCCTGCACGGCGGCGCGCACGGCGCTATCGTGCATGCCGACCAGAGCGGCGACGCGCTCGCCGCGCCACAGCCGGATTGCCGATTGCACGACATCCGCCGGCGGCAGGCCGGCATCGGCGAAGACCAGCTCGATGGGCTCGCCGTTGATGCCGCCAGCGGCGTTGATGTCCTCCATAGCCAATAGTGCCGAGTTGCGTGTTGAAGGGCCAAAGAGACCGGCAGGGCCGGAATCGGGCACCAAAAAGCCGATCTTGATTTGCGCGAAGGCTGGGGTCGCCGTGGCGATCGCCAGCATTGTTGAGATGATTAATGTTTTGATTTTCATGATTTTTCTCCTGGTTGCTTATTGTGAGATTAGGGTTTCGAGATTAGGTGCTCAAGCGTGAGCGCGAGCGCGAGCAAGTGCTCGTCTTGACCGCGCTGGCCGTCTAATTCGATGCCGATGGGCAGAGCACCAGGCGCCACGGCTGCGGGCAGGGAAATGCCGGGGACGCCGAGGTTGGAGCCCAAGTCGGTGTTGCGGATGAAGGTCGGGAAGGTCGGCACCGACTCGCCGTTGAGCAGCACGGTCTCGTCCTCGCCGATGCGGGTGGCGCGCAGCGGAGTGGTGGGGAAGACGATGGCGTCGAGCCCGGCTAGCGCTTGGGCGTAAATTTCGCGCATCTTTGGTAGATGCTCGTTGAGCGCCGCATCATAGGCCGCCTGCGGCATGGCTTGGTCGCCGAGTTGGCTATTGATAATGCCGAGCACGTCGGGCGACTTGATGCTAGCGATAAGTTGCTCGAAGCTCACAGCGGGCGCGTGCTGGGCGAGATAGGCGGGCAGATCGCGCATGACTTCGTAAAGCACCACCGGGAAGCTGAAGGCGGAGTTGTGCTGCCAAATGGCGCTCAGGTCGACGCTGACTACGCTGACCCCGGCTTGGCGTAAGCGCTCCAGCGTGGCGTTGAAGCAAGCATCGACTTCGGGCTCCAGGTTTTGGCTGAGCACTGAGCTATCGACTCCGAGCTTGATACTGGAGGGCTGGAGGTTTTGCACGGTGTTGTTGGAGCCAGCCAGGATTGAATAGAGCAGGGCGATGTCGGCCACCGAATTGGCGAGCGGGCCGATGGTGTCGCGCGTGTGCGAAATGGGTATCATGCCATCGGCAGAGTAGCGCCCAGTGCTGGGGCGGAAGCCGACCACGCCGCAGAGCGCCGCTGGAATGCGGCACGAGCCACCAGTGTCAGTGCCGATGCCAAAAGGCACGATGCCAGCAGCGATTGCCGCCGCCGTCCCGCCCGACGAACCGCCAGGGATACGGCTAATGTCGTGAGGATTTTTCACCGCGCCCATAGCAGCGTTATTCGAAGTAATGCCAAAAGCCAGCTCGTGCATCGCCGCCTTGCCCACCAGCACGCCACCCTCGGCGAGTAAGCGATCCAGAGCTGGTGCGTTGCTCGCTGGAGTATTGGCTTGCAGCGCGGGTGTACCGCCAGAGGTTGGCAGAGCCGTAGTATTGATATTGTCTTTGGCGACGAAGGGAATACCCGCGAGCTTGCCGCTCGCTTGCGCGGCGGCACGCCGAGCCTCGCCCTTATCGATCTGGCTTTGAATAGCGTTTAACTGCTCGTGCTCCGCCATCGCGGCCAAGCAATCGCCCATCAGCTCCTCGCGCCGAGCAGCACCTCCCGAAAGCTCCTGCCGCCAAGCCGCAATAGTCCTAAGCTCGCCACCTCTGCGTGCACCACCGTCTGACATAAAACCCTCCCTTATGGTTTGTTTTAACAATCAAAACAAACCATACACCAGCCCGGATAAGCGCGCAATCGTCAGAAATGATGATTTTTTAGCTAGTTGTTCATCAGAGATGCGCGAGCAGGCAAAATTAGCAGACTCAGCATGGTGGAGGCATACTTACTAGGTAAACTAGCACTTGGCACGTGTTCTTTGATACTAGGAGCTCCGAGAGCTTCGGTGCAGATGTTCTGGCGCGTAAGTAATCATTTTGTGGCCTACCCATGCAACAATAGACACCCAACTCGTCATCATTGCCCTATAAGCCAAATCCAGCTGACTCGCAAAAAATTGTCAAATAGCTTATTGCAGAATAATCGTCACAGGCATGACAAATTTACTCGACTGCTACTCTATGGCATTCGGTCATTTTCTAGCCATAACAAGACCTCAGAACGCCGCCCATCAAATTGACAAAACTCACAACGGGAACCAGATGAAATATGAAAACTTTTCGTGATCTGTATATTTACCTTAACGGTATTAGTTCTAACGATTTTCTAGATAAATTAGAAAATGAGTTAAAAGCCCCGTGGATTCGAGGGCGAGATAAAGAAAAAAATCGTGAAATCGCAGTAGATAAATCTATTTGCTTTGAAGCGCAAGAAGGGAGTAGTGTGTCTCCGTCAGAATTATTTATATTCCAAAAAGATAACGATACTTTGTGGGTTTCTAATATCATTCCCACTGGAAGTGGCAGCCTCACCTATGATCAATATAATTTTGCACTGGAGAATTTCTACGAAAATATTGTTACTCCAGCAATTGAGGGTATTTCTACTACCGCCGAGCTGACAAGCGATCAAATAAGTATTGGTAAAGTTGCTGGAGAAGAAGTAGAAAAAGCGCTAATGCTTTTCTCCGATTTGGCAAATAAATCAACTGGAAGTTCGCATCCATCAGATAACAGGCGCTGGCTTGAATTTTTAGTATTAGCTCAAGAAGCAAAGCCGGACCTTGACCCAGACATAGTAATTCGAACTTTAGTTGAACGTGGCTGGTCAGAAGACGTGGCATCCATGCTAGGCGGTCAATTTGAGTTTGCACAAGATCTACTGTCATATGTGGAGACACGCTAAATGATTACTAGCTATGCAAATGCACTCGAACTAATGCTTAAAAATCCCGCACCACTAATATATTTCAATACTTGCATCTTACTTGATGTAGTAAGATCGCCCGTTAGAGACAATACATATTCCAATTTTGCTAAGATTGCCAAGTCGCTTATAGATCTATCAAGCCCTACCCAACGAGCTTTGTGGTTAGTAACAAGCGCCACAGTTTATAAAGAGTGGCAGGAAAATCTTGAAGGAGTTTCAGAAGAAACCAAACGGGAAATTCGAGGCCTCGAATCAAAAAGAACACACCTTCTTTCTGCCATTAAATCTGCAACTAATATAGAATATCAAAATAGTGCGCTGAAATCAAATGACATAATATATTTGCTGGAGACTTTAAGATCAATTGCTGATTCATTGTTACGCGCTTGTCTAATTGTTGCGCCAGAAGAAGCGCACTCAGCCAGGGCAATGAACCGGGTAAAACAATATATGCCTCCCGCAAGCCGTAGCAAAGAAGCGTCAAAAGATTGTGAAATATATGAATTATTCTTAGGGTTGTGTAAAGATTTACAGAATTGCAACTCAGGAAGTAAATTCGTTTTTTTGAGTTCAAACACAAAAGAGTATGGACCAAGTAACTCTGGAGGAGTACAACCAGAACTAAACAAGTGGGGAGCAAAATATGCATCTAACTTAGCTTGGGCTGAAGCGATTCTAGATGGCCGCGCATGACCAAGCTAAACTTAAGAAATATCTGAATAAATCCTCAGATTTGCTGAATCTATCCAGAGCGAGATCGGTGAAGCAGAGCTTATCTGTTCAGAGCTTTCTGAGCACCTCACCTAACACCCAAGCAAATCGCGAAAATCAGCTCTGGTTATCGAAATCTAGCAAGCTTGCAGTTATCCTAGCCGTCGATATCGCTCGCATACCCAAGCCATGCTAGAAACCGCAGCTCTCGCCTTTGCAACCTTCTTCGCCACCATCGGTCCCTTGGACGTGGCGCCTATGTTCGCTGCGCTCACGGCGCAGCAAAGCCCAGAGCAGAGGCGCGCCACTGCCGTCCGCGCGATCTTGGTCGCTACTACCATACTGCTGGGTTTTGCCCTGGCGGGCGAAGTGGTGCTTGCCAGTCTCGGCATATCGCTCGCCGCGCTCAGAACTTCGGGCGGTATCCTGTTATTGCTCATAGCCATCGACATGGCTTTTGCCCGCAGCTCTGGCGGCACCTCCACTACCGAAGACGAACAACGCGAAGCCAACACTCGCGCCGATGTCTCCATCTTCCCGCTCGCCATGCCCTTGATAGCTGGTCCCGGCGCCATGGGCGCTGCCATTTTGCTAATGGCAGATCAACGCGGCGACCCCAGTGGTCAAGCCATCGTACTCGCCGCACTCCTAGCGATCCTACTCGCAACTTTCATCACCTTCTTACTCGCCAGCAAAATCCAGCAACTACTCGGTCTCACTGGTATGCACGTGGTAACCCGCGTCATGGGCGTCCTCCTCGCTGCCCTCGCCGTACAATTCATTTTCGATGGCATTGGTCAGAGTGGCTTGTTATAAGACCAATTTGCTCTAGGCGTATAGATCAGCGCGATTATGTGGTCTAACTACAGTAGCCATCTTGTTCACTGGGATGCAGATATTAGGGAAGCCCTGAATAATCCGCTGTAGTGAGTAAAATGCAAGTCATAGCAGCACAGAAAGCATAGCATATTAAGACATATTTGATCATTTCAAGCAGCGCATGGTAAATCCGGTATGTAAGGATTTACGGAGTTTACCTCTACAGTAGAATTAATCATAGGTTTTCTAATTCCTCAACGAACATATCTAAAATGAAAGATCAGCGAGACACTGGAGAGATAATAAAAACTCATGAGGTTAGATGGAAAACGCACCTATCTCAGCGAGTACAGCAATTTGCTGATACTATAAGTGATGATGAGGTTTTTGAAAAATATTTCGGTGGGCCTTACGTAGAAAAACTCACATCAAAATCCAAGAGTATAGCAAGTCTAGTTCTGAAGCTTACTTTAGTTTATGTCGCGCTAATGTTATCTCTATTTGCCTTTCATAGCATTAGCGATTTGGAACTGGAAATTTTTGGCTATGGCTTTAAAAATATTGCCTCCTACAAAGAACTATTTCTATTTCTCGCGGTAACCATCTCTCCTATTATAGCCATACTTACTGCATATAAAAAATATATCGACGCATTAATAAACGAATGTCTTAAAAAAATGGTCCCTGACGCAAGCGCACGAAAGTTTTTCTCGCATAAGTTTGTTGATGATTACTTTGATTGGTTAATGCCTAAAAATATAGGCCCATCAACATATTGGCATGGATTAGCAGATTTACTTATCATCATATACATTCTTGCATTGTTATTGTTTGCACTAACGTTGATCGCCGGTACATTCTTGATACAAATTAGCGTAATTTACAGCGTCGCCAAAAATCCAGCCTTGCCGCAATACGTGAATTTTTTCGTGTTAGCTTACGCAGTAGTTTCAATTTTATGCTCATGGTTAATCAGCATAATACAATTCCCGATGCCAGAAATATACTTCGGCAACTTATATAAGCTAAATGAAATAAAGAAAAGTGACCCAGAAAAATATGATCATTTAATGCGAAAAATGGCAGCCAGAAACTCAAAAAGAGAATTGATTTCAATAATGGTGTCGTCATTTGTGATATACATTGCAACTTTTACTTGCATCTTGCTGTATTGGCAACCGACTTTACTAAGTGATTTAGGTTTCGTTGTTAGAGAAGGGATGTTGGGAGCATTCATTGTTATCTTTTTCTCTAATGAGTTAGTTGGCATCATACGCAGACGTGTATGGACTTCATTCTTTAAAAAATACTCAGAGAGTGATCCTGCCAAGCTAAAGTTATATGGATATTTGAAAAAACTGCTTTTGCTAGTCAGAATGGCTGTACCTATTGCCATTTCTATTGCATACACTTCATATGCTTTGTCAGCAATAAATTAACCCCTCCATTGGTGAGGCTGGATATTATCGACATCTAAATAAAACTTTTTTATCTTATAATATTCCGACAGAGAAACGGCGAACTCTCAGAGAGTTAAAGCATTAGCAAGAGGTCAACTTGCGGCCTAAATCTATCTGTGGTTATCCGTGTGCATCTGTGGTTTTCATGAATTTGCGGTTTAGCTGGTATGAGTTGGTAGGCTGGCCTGCGACCGGTTTGCGTTAGGGTTGGCTGAGTTATTTTAGGACGAGCTCTGCCGAGCTGACGTTTACACAGCAGGCGAGACGCCTGCGTACCCAAGAGGCTAGTTACTCCCCATTCATTTCCTAACCTCCCAGTGACCAGTTTTAGCCGGGCCAATCCTTTGCAACTTGCCAGTGTGTTGCAATTTGGCGATGGCGCGGCCGATAGTGCGCAGATTTTTGCCGAGGCTATGCGCCAATTGCTGGCGGGTTAGTTGTGGGTTGCCTTGGAGTAAGGCCAAAACAGCCTCCGGTGTGCGGAGCCCAGCAATATTTACAGGGGCATTTGCGGGGGCGTTTACAGGGGCGTTTTGTGTCAGGCTTTGCGCGATCACCTTAAGCATAAAGCCAATAAAGGGGCTGCTGTTAGCTTGCACGTCAGCCTGTTCGAGCGCATGGTAATACTCTGCTTGATGTTCTTTGATAATACTTTCCAAGGGCAGGGATAAAAATAACGGCTGCCAGCGCACAGAGGTATTTTTAACACTAAGCTTTCATCTTAAATTTAGTCTATTTTGGTCTTGACAATGGGGAGTACCTTAGTTCGCTGTACAAGCTGCTACGGTTGACGCCCAGTAGCTGACATTGCTTACGCATGCTGTACTGGCTATCGCCAGCACACAACAATCGCTTCCTCATCGCTAGCGGCTGTGCCAGGACTTTTTTTTCAGCCAATCACGCTCGGCTGTCAGCAGACCCAGCTGGCGATGTAGCTCATCTATCTCAGATTGGCGATCAGATAGCGCAGGCTGACCGCCGCCAGCAAATATACCTTCTATCGCCGTCAGAGCCTGCTTCTTCCAGCTACTGATCTGGCTCGAATGAACGCCGTACTCACTGGTAATCTCGTTCATCGTCTTCTGTTGCTTCAGAGCCTCCAAGGCTACTCGCCTCTTGGTCTCTGATGTGGTCTAATGTTTTTTCACATTCAGATAAGGGACTATTTTTGTTCTTGATCTATTTTTACGAAGGAGTATTCAATGAAAAAACGAAGGACATTTAGCGCCGAGTATCGCCGCGATGCGGTGCGCTTGGTATTGGAGCAAGGCTACTCACAAGCGGAAGCAGCACGTAGCCTTGGCATAGGTTGCACCGCGATCAGCCGCTGGGTGCAGGAGTTTAATGCTCGTGGCGATGACGCCTTTCCTGGGCATGGCAACCTACCACCCTCGGCAGTCGAGCTCAAGCGTTTAGAGCGTGAGAACAAGCAGCTACGTCTGGAGCGCGAGATCTTAAAAAAGGCGGCAGCCTTCTTCGCCAAAGAGCTAGGCTAAGGTATAAATTCATAGCCTCGGTGAAGAAGGACTATCCAATAGCGTTGCTGTGCCGTGTCATGAACGTTAGTCGCTCGGGTTTCTACCGCCATCAGCGTAACTATAAGCGTCATGCACGATTGTCGGCAGCGCGTCTATCGTTGCTGCAATTGGTACGTCGCGTAGCTCATGAGCATCGTTACAGCTATGGCTCGCGGCGCTTGTCGTTGGCACTACGGGAGCATGGCATCGTTGCTGGTCGCTATCAAACACGTACGCTGATGCGCGAAGCTCAAGTGTTGGTTCGCTACAAACGACCGTTTCGTGTGACGACGAACAGCAATCACAACGAGAGGATCTATGCCAATGAATTAGCTCGTAAATTTACAGTTTCGGCGCCGAATAAAGTCTGGGTTAGCGACATCAGCTATGTGCCGACAGGGGAGGGCTGGCTGTATCTTGCGGTAGTGCTCGACCTTTACTCACGCAAGGTCATCGGCTGGGATATGGGCACTACTTTGCACCGCGACTTGCCGCTGAATGCTTTGCGTATGGCTTTGGGTCAACGGAGTTTCGTAGCTGGCGACTTGCTGCATCACTCGGATCGCGGCGTTCAATACGCTAGCGCGGAGTATCGTCAGTTGCTCAGTGACCATGGCATCGTTGGCAGCATGAGTCGTCGTGGCAATTGCTGGGACAACGCGGTAGCGGAGAGCTTCTTCTCACGTTTGAAAACGGAGCACTTGATGTGGCATAGCTACCAGACCCGCTCGTCGGCTTCTGCAGCGATATTAGACTACATCGTGATGTTCTACAACAGTAAGCGTCTTCACAGCCACAACGGCTATGCCACGCCAGCGGCAGCAGAGCGTGAATATGCTAGGGCTCACGACGCAGCATGATAGTCGGGCCCGTCTGTGCTTTTCGCTGCTATCGTGGCGTCGCTGTCTTGACATTTTTAGGGATGTCCAGACAGCTTCCGGTTACGACCGCGCGACACCCTGCCAGTGGTGCAACCCCAAATTTCTGCCAGAGTCCCTTATTTTTTTGTGCACAAAGACTTGACCATTTCACTCCGCGCTGTGACGTTTGCGTTTTATTGCCATCGTTTTTTCCCCTTGTGGTGTGGACATTTTTTATCTTAATTAGTGGTCCAAAATTTGGGGAGTATCATAACTTCCGCACCACCACCTCCGCAACTAACCCCCAAACCAAGCTCAATAGAATAATACCAGCATTCCTAAACTGTAGAAAACCCTCTCAAATCATGCACGACTGGTGCGATAAAGAACCTTAACTTTTTTGCTAAAGAGATTCATAATCGTCCAGAAGGCAACAAAATATTTCAGCATTGGTAAATGTGTATAGCTTTTTGCTGACTACTGGCAGATAATTCAATATGTTAGCCACATAAAATATATGCCCAATTAACAATGCCAATATTTCCTTGCAGAAGTCTCTCAAACGTAATCCAGCCGCATGGTGCTAGCTATGCGCTCTATGTCCTGCTGCATTACTCCAGCATAGCGGGCGTGTTGCTGCCATTTTTGCACCCCCGCTGCCACCTCTAGTAGCAATGCCCGCGCCCGAGCTTTTTTGATGTCGGCGGCAGCTGCAAAGGCGAGTAGGTCGTCGGCGCTGAAATTGTCGCGCTTGTTGTTAAGGCTCATTTGGTGCCTGCTAGTCCAGGCGCCGCTTGGGTTGTACGAATACACCAGGTCGAAAGCCGGGGATAGGCGCCACTCGCCGCGCTTATCCATGAGGAAGGCGATGTTCTTGACGTGGTCGTCTTGATTGCGCGCCAGCACATTGAAAAAAGCTCGGCGCACTTGCTGCTCAACGTCCCTAGCGGGTAAGCCGAGTTGGCGAATCGTCAATAAGGCTTGCTCGTAGCTGTAAGCTCCAGAGTTGTTGTAGTCAAAATGGCGCAAAGCCGCGAGCGATTGCATGTGCCGTTTGCCACCAGTGGCATCGCGGTCAAAACGTTTAACCATAAAGTGCGCCCGCCCATTCTCTTCGTGCAATCGAGCCTCGGGCACGATGATGCCAGCGTCCCGTGCCATCAGGGCGTAAGCGTATTCGATTCGGCCAAAGCCTTGGGGGTCGGCTAATTCTTTATCGCGATTATTGTGGATTCCGTCGAATTTCAGCAGCCAATGGCTAAAGCCTGCTGGTGGTATGCCGACTTGTCCAGAGCGGAATTCGCCGCTGTGCTCGTTCCAGAGCAGTACGGCTTTGGCGCGGGCGCCACCTGCAGAGGTGCCGACGCGCAAGATATCGCTTAAGGCTTCGCTATCGTCTCGACCAGTCAGTCGGCCTTGCAAGCCACTACGCTCGTTGACGACGAGGTTGACGAGCTCGACCAAGGAATCAAGCTGCAAGCTATCATCCGAGCTGCGGCTGGCTGCCATGCTCGGTTGGAATTCCAAGGCGCCCATAGCGCGCTCGCCGACGTAGCACAGGCGCTCTACTGGGTTCATGCTTTGGGGCTCGCGCCCTTGACTAGCTAGCCAAGCGTCGATTACTTGGTGACCGAATCTATCTGGTAGGGAATCGGCCAATAATCCCGGTAGACCGTGGAAGCTTGCGCGCGGAAGCGTGGAAAATTCGTATGCCGCTGAGCGTAAAGGCATTGTCAGCGGCGCCACTGCTATGCTCGATGCGATAAAGTCTGGAGCGTATTGAAAAACTGCTAGCTCTCTATCGGGCTGCCAAGTTACCGCAGCTATGTTGCGCTCCCAAAGCCGCACTTGCGCCGATAGTATCATTCATCACCCCAGGACCAGGGTTTATTGGCTACCTTAGTCTTGCGCCGCACGCGACGCTTTTTGCCATTAACACCAGCCGTCATGCTCGCAGGGTTGCTGGTAACTAAATATGGGTGGCTGCGTTCATTGGCGCGAGCTACCATTTCCACGGGAGACACGCTGGTATCAGGCAGGAGCACTGCCAGGTTATCCACCAGTTTTAGCGCCTTGAGCACGCGCACAAAGGAATCCAGCGATATTGCTTTACCCTCAGCCATGCGCGTGATGGTGCGGCGCGATACACCTGCTTCGCGCGCCAATTCGGCTTGACTGATATTATGTTGCAGCCGCACGGTCTCCAGCTCGCGCCCCAAAGAGGCCACGATCATCGCGCTGGAAAGTAGATTAAGATCCAATCTTGATAGAGACATATTTAGCGCATTATAAGCCATTAACCACATTAATGCGCTATATTTTACTCATAATTATCAGAATCTATCATGGCGATCAACCTAAAAGTGCCCCGCATTATCCGCTCACACTAGGCCTCAGCCAATAGCATTACCAATAACCGCGCGAGGCTAGCTACAATTAGTTCTATTGCCCGCATGGGTCGATCACTATGCACTAATAACAAGAGCAAATAATGACGAATTCCAGTCTAAGCCTAATCGAAGGCTTGAGCGAGATTGCTGGAGCCTCGGGGCACGAGGCCAACGTGAGCGCTTTTATTCAATCGCAACTAACAGACTACGATTGTCGTGGCGATAGCTTCGGCAATCTTTACTGCGAGCCAGCCACGCCAACAGGCGCGCGGGTGCTACTGAGCGCGCACATGGACGAGGTTGGGTTGATGGTGCAAGCTATCAGCTACGATGGCTTTTTGCGCTTAGCGCCATTGGGTGGTTGGCAAGCCGAGATCATATGTAATCAGCGCTGGCGGGTGATAACCCAGAGCGGCGAGGAGATTATTGGGGTAACTGCGTACCTGCCCCCGCACCACAATCGTGGCAACAAAACGTCGCCGCAGCTGGAAGCTATTTGCATCGATATTGGCGCTGCTGACGCTGGGGAGGTCGCTGAATCGGGAGTACGAGTCGGCGATAGCATCGTTCCCGATAGTGCCTTCACCGCGCTCGCTAACGATAAGCTCTTCGTCGGTAAAGCCTTCGACAACAGGTTAGGGGTAGCTCTAGCTCTGGAGCTAATGAACGACGACGCCCTGACCGCGAGCAAACCCTACGCTTTCTTCTCGGCTCAAGAGGAGATGGGCGCGCGCGGTGCCCAAGCCTATTCGGGAACGACAGAATTCGCTATGGGCATAATTCTCGAAGCCGCGCCCGCCGACGACCATCCCTCGGTGCCGCCCGACCAGCGCCAATGCCGCTTACAAGCAGGACCACAGATTCGCCTTTACGATCCAGGTTTTACCGCTAATAAAGCTTTGATAGATCGCACCATTGAGGTGGCTAAGGAAGTCGGCGTACCTCATCAGCTCGCCGTGCGTCGTAGCGGAGGCACCGACGCCGGCGCCCTGCAATACAAGCTCAAAGCACCACTGGTGGTGATTGCCGTACCCACACGCTACATCCACGCCCACAACGCCATCTTTCACCTCGACGATTATCAGGCGACTAAACAACTGGTGCGCGAGCTGATCGCGCGCTAACCATATGAGTGATTGCCTGCAAAGCTTTAGCGATTATGGTCTGCGCTCGCTAGGTTACGGCCTGCGGGCGCTGCCACAAAGCGATATCAGCTTTTGCGATCAGCTAGCTCTGATTGGCGGCGGCATGATCTGGAATGTTTATTTCGCCGTGCTCGCAGTTATCGCTGGTTTTTGCGTTGCCACTTTGCTGGCTTTAGCACTGGCGAGCCCGAGGAAGTATTTACGTTCGCCAGCATCTTGGTTTGTGCTGATCTTCCGCGGCACGCCCCTATTCATCCAGTTTTTCTTTGCTTACGAGCTCTTTGTGCTGTTGCCCAAGCTCGATTTCGCCATCGATTTCGGCTTGCTGCAGGTAAGCGAAAATTCGCGTATGCTCAGCCGTGCGGCATTCGGCGCCCTGGTGGTGCTATTCCTCAATACCTCGGCCTACAGCGCGCAAATCTTTTACGGCGCTTACACCACCGTGCCCCGAGCCGACACTGAGACCGCCCTAGCCTACGGCATGGGTTACTGGCAAGCCTTTCGCAAGGTCCAATGGCCGACTATGCTGAGGCTGAGCTGGCCTTCTTACACCAACGAAGCTATCTTCCTCTTCCACGCCACCACGCTGGTTTTCTTCTCCAGCTTTCCGGCTTGGCGCCAAGAAGGCGACGCTTTTTATTACGCCAATTATCTCGCCGAAAAAACCTTCAACCCCTTTGTGCCCTATCCTATCATCGCCGCCTATTTCATCGCCATAACTCTGCTGATCATCGCGATCTTAGGCTTGGTGAATAAGCGCCTCAATCGCCATTTACACCCCGAAGCTCGCAGCAAAATCAAATATCGCCCAAATCTGCTACGCTAAGAATCCAAACCTGCGATAGCCTCAGCAACACTAGCGCGCAATCCCGCACTATCCAATCCCGCTTGCGCCAGCATCTGCTCGCGGCTGGCGTGCTCTATCACTTTATCGGGCAGTCCCAAATTGAGCACGGGCTTCGAGTGCCCAGCCAGAGCTTCGTTGACCGCGCTCCCAGCCCCGCCGGCGACGCAGTTATCCTCGACCGTAATCAGCAGGCTATGGCTCTCGGTCAACTCCTGCAGCAATTCCAAATCCAAAGGTTTGACAAAGCGCATATTCACCAGGGTGCAATCGAATTCCTCGGCGATAGCAAATAGCTCATTCAAGATCACACCAAAGGCCAGCAATGCCACCGCGCGCTCGCCAGTTGCATTACGGCGCAAAAGCTGTCCACGCCCCAGAGCCAGCGGCGCCAATTGATAATCGCAAGCGTGGGCACTGCCGCGCGGGTAGCGCACGGCTGCAACTCCAGCGTGCTGATAAGCGAAATCGAGCATCGAACGACACTCGGCGCCATTGGTCGGCACCATGATCAGCATATTCGGCAGTGGTCGCAGATAGCTCAAATCGTAGCTGCCGTTGTGCGTAGCGCCGTCTTCGCCGACCAAGCCAGCGCGGTCTATGGCGAGGGTAACGTCGAGCTCTTGCAGACAAATATCATGGATTAACTGGTCGTAACCGCGCTGCAGAAAAGTCGAGTAAATGGCGACCACCGGTTTGACGCCATTACACGCCATCCCCGCTGCCAAGGTAAGACTATGCTGCTCGGCGATGCCGACGTCGAAGTAGCGCTCGGGAAAAGCTTCGGAGAATTTGATCAAGTCCGAGCCCTCGCGCATCGCCGGAGTGATGCCCACCAATTGCGCGTCCTGCTCAGCCGTAGCCAGCAACCAATCGCCGAAAATATTGGAATACTTGATCGATTTGGCGCTCGGAGGCTTATCGCGCTCCTCGGCGCTCGGTAGTTTCGCCAGCGCGTGGTAGCCGATGGGGTCTTGCTCGGCGGCTACCAAGCCTTTGCCTTTTACGGTCTTGACGTGCAGCAAATTCAAGCCTGGGGCGTACTTCAAATTATCGAGAGTAGCGATCAGAGTCGGCAGATGATGGCCGTCCACTGGACCGATGTAGTTGCAGCCAAAAGCCTCGAATAAGCTACTCGGTGGCGCCATCATGCCTTTGATATGCTCCTCGGTGCGCTTGCTGATATCCATCAGCAAGGGCGTTTTGCCGAGCACCTTCTTCACCACCGCGCGCATATTGGTGTAAGCGTAGCCAGAAAACAGGCGGGCAAAATAATTCGACAGCGCGCCGACATTAGCGGAGATCGACATATTGTTATCGTTGAGCACTATCAGCATACCGCTGCGCACGTCGCCAGCGTGGTTGAGCGCTTCGAATGCCATGCCGGCGGTCATGGCGCCATCGCCGATAATCGCCACAGTGTGCCTATCGCTAATGCCCTGCACGCGGTCGGCGAGATTCATGCCGAGGGCAGCGGAGATGGATGTGCTGGAATGGCCGACGCCAAAGTGGTCGTAGTTGCTCTCCGAGCGGCTGGGAAACGGTGCTAGACCGCCTTGCTGACGGATGCTCTGCAACTGCTGGGCGCGCCCAGTGAGAATTTTATGCGGGTAGCATTGATGGCCGACGTCCCACACCAAGCGGTCGTAAGGCGTTTGGAAAACATAATGCAGAGCGATGGTGAGCTCGACCACGCCCAAGCCAGCGCCAAAATGGCCGCCGCATTGCCCCACCGTATACATCAAAAAGGCGCGGAGTTCGTCTGCCAGCGGCGCTAATTGATCGGCGGTAAGCGCGCGTAAATCGCTCGGCGAGTGCACGCTATCCAAGAGCTCGGTGCGCGGCCTTTCTTGAGGTATTTCCGAAAAAAATTGCATTAGTCGTTAGAATTGACGAGACGGACGGAACGCCGAGTTGTACTCGGCAAAATGAGAAGCACACCTGCGCAGAGCCCGAGCGATTTTACTTAAACTTATACTATGCCCACCCACCTACTCAGATTATTACTCGTCGCTGGCGCCCTCGCGCCCTCAGCCCTCGCCGCAGACAGCGTCGACCTCCGCCAAGCTATAACCTTAGGGCTCGACAACAGCTACTCGGTGCGCGCTCTTGAGGAGCGTATCCAAGCGCGCGAACTCAGCGTCGCCTTCAACGAGAGCCAACTGAAAACCCAAGTAACGCTCAGCGCCAGCGGCGCTTTCAGCCATAACCGCAATTACGATAACGCGAGCTCGAGCGTGCAATCGAACGACG
The DNA here is from genome assembly GCA_965229495.1 of Gammaproteobacteria bacterium. Taxonomy (GTDB): domain Bacteria; phylum Pseudomonadota; class Gammaproteobacteria; order CBDBNL01. The sequence continues at coordinate 552,751 of OZ245880.1, read as the reverse complement.
TCTGGCCCTTTAGCGGCTCGCTGAGCGCGACCTACCCGCTCTACACCGCCGCCATCTTGCAGCAGCTAAGCCTTGATGGCAGCGAGCTCGCCAAAGCCAAGCTCGAACGCCAGCAGGAGCGCTTGGCAGTCATCGATAGCGTCTTCAAATACTATCTGTCGATCCTGGAGCTGCACGACAGCATCAGCCTCCAGCAAAGCCTGCTGGAAGCGCTACGCAGCCGTGAACTCGACACCCAGATCAGGCTAGACAACGGAGTTGGTAATAGGCTTGACTTGATACAAATCGAAGCCGACCTCGCCGTCGCTGAAGCCCAGCTATTGGAATTAGAAGCCGACTTGGCAGCAAACTACCTGGCTATGGAGCAGCTCACCGGCAGCTCGCTTGAGCGTTTGCGCGCGCTCCGCGCCGACGCCGAGCTCCCCAAGCTCAGCAATGCCGATTCCGGCTTTTGGCGCAACATCAGCCGCGGCGCCAATATCGAATTGCTGGTTTTGCAGCAGAGCTTAAATAGCGCGCGCGAGAGCGCGCGGCTGGTGGAGAAAAGCTACGCCCCGAGCTTGTCGGCTTTTGCTCGGCTTGACCCAGGCATGAATTACCAGGATAGCGAATTTCAAGAGAGCAGCAGCGCCAGCGTCGGCATCAGCTTCAGCTATAGCTTGCACGATAGCGGCAAACGCGCCGCCGATATTGCTCGATCCCTCGCCGAAGTGCGCGAATTGGAGCGCAGCTTAGAGGCGCAGCAGCAGCTAATAGATATCAATATCGACCAGCTAGTGCAAGTGCTGAGAGCGCAAACGCAAGTCATCGCCGCGCGCGCGCGCAGTCGCGACTCGGCTGAGGAGCAGCTAAACTCCAGCAAAATATCCTACGCCAACGGCGTCGGCGACATCAACCAAATACTCGACGCCGAGAACGAACTCCAGCAAGCCGCGAACTCCTTCAATCAAAGCGTCTACAGCTATTTGCGCAACTACTTCGACCTCCTCAACACCAGCGGCCAAATCGACCTGGAACAATTGAGCGTTTTTTACGAACTGCTGGAAGACGCTTAACAACTGACTTTAGATTAGACCAATTACAAGCGCAAGCGCTTCGGCCAGCTGATCAGCGCCCAGAGCGCGATGTGGACGATAACGCCGCCAGCGGTGCAAAGCAGCCAAAACCAATCAAATTCGGGCGTGAAGCCCGAGTAAAAAGTCCGCAACACACGGTAGCCACCGACGACTACGCCGATAATCAAGCCTTGGGTCAAGGACGATAAGTTTGTCAACCGTCCCCAAGACCACTGCCAAAGAAAGGCGATGAAAGCAAAAACGAAGGCGCTTAGGCCCAAGTAAGAATTAGTCCATACGTCTACGAACAAGCCCAACACCCACGCCGCCAAAACTCGGAAATGCTCGTCGCCGTAGCTGAGTTGATAAAACAGCAATAGCAACACCAGGTCTGGCGTCAGGTAGAAAACGCTGGCACCGCTATTGACCTGAAATAACAGCGCTAGAGCGCAGAGCAAGGCGATGCCCGTGTATCTGTAGAGGTACTGCATCAAGAATTCTGTTAGTTACAAGCGTGCTGATTGTAGAGCGCTAGCACCCCTAATGCGCCTCGTCCCAATTGGGTCCGACGCCAGTGTCGACTTTGAGTGGCACAGAGAGCTCTTGCGCCAAGCTCATGGCGGCGATTACACGCCGCTGGAATGGCTCAAGCAGAGTCTCGGGCACTTCAAAGACCAGTTCGTCGTGCACTTGCAAGACCATGAGCGCGCCCGGGAATTCGCCCATAAAGGCTTGGATGTTGATCATGGCGAGCTTGATGATGTCGGCGGCGCTGCCTTGCATGGGCGCGTTGATCGCCATGCGCTCGGCGGCGGCGCGGCGCTGACCGTTGCTGGAGTTAATCTCGGCGAGGTATAGCCGACGCCCGCAGATGGTTTCAACGTAACCAAGCTCGTGCGCTTGCGCCCGAGTTTGCTGCATGAAGCGCTGTACGCCTGGGTAACGCTCGAAGTAAAGCTGGATGTAGTCGGCGGCCTCGTCGCGGCTGATGTTGAGCTGCTTGCTCAAGCCGAAGGCGCCCATGCCGTAGATGAGACCGAAGTTGATGGCCTTCGAGCGCCGTCGCTGCTCGGAGCTGACTTCATCTAAAGGCGTGCCAAATACTTCGCTGGCGGTGGCTTGGTGGATATCTTTGTCTTGTTGGAAGGCGCTAATGAGACCCACATCCTGGCTCAAGTGCGCCATGATGCGCAGCTCTACTTGCGAATAATCGCAAGAGAGGATGACCTTGCCAGCAGAGGCGCTGAAGGCTTTACGAATGTCGCGACCAGCGCGGTTGCGGATGGGGATGTTTTGTAAATTAGGGTCGCTGGAGGAAAGCCGGCCGGTGCTAGCGACGGCTTGGTGCAGACTGCCGTGGACTCGGCCAGTGTTGGGGTTGATCTGCTCGGGCAGCTTATCTATGTAGGTATTGAGCAGCTTGGCGAGGCCGCGATAGCGCAGGATCAGCTTGGGCAGGGGATGCAGGCGCGCCAAGTCTTGCAGCGCGAATTCGTTGGTCGAGCGGTCGCCCTTGGCGGTTTTCTTGAGCACCGGCAGTTGCAACTGGTCGTAGAGTACTACTTGTAGCTGCTTCGGTGAGTTCAGGTTGAAACTGCTGCCGGCTTGCTGATAAATCTCCTGCTCAAGCATCGTCAGCTCAGCGCGCAAGCGCATGCCCTGCTGCTCGAGTAAGTCGCTATCGACGTAAGCGCCATTGCGCTCGAGCGCGAGGAGCACCCGCACCAAGGGTAGCTCGATATTCTGGTAAACCGAGTCGAGCGCGGGCTCGGCTTGCAGCCGTGGCTGAAATAGCGCTTCGAGCTGGCCGGTGAGGTCGGCGTCTTCACAAGCGTAAGCCAGCGCGGCTTCTAGCTCGACTGCGGCGAAGTTAGCATCCGCGCCTTTGCCCGCAACCTCGCTAAATTTGATCGTTTGCCGGTTGAGCTCGTGCAGAGCCAGCGAGTCGAAGTCGTGCTTTTGCGTGGAGTCGAGTACGTAAGAGGCGAGCATGGTGTCGGCAATGACCGCGCGCACGTCGATGCCGTGGTTCGCCAGCACGTGCAGATCGTATTTGGCGTTTTGGAAGATTATGGTCTTTGAGCTATCGTGCATTATGGCTTTGAGCGCGCGCAAGATGGCTTCGAGGTCGAGCTGCTGCGGGCAATCCGGATAAGTATGGCCGAGCGGGATGTACCAGCCTTGGTGCGCGGCTATCGATAGGGCGACGCCGACGATGCGTGCGCGCATCGAATCCAAACTATCGGTTTCCAGGTCGAGCACGATGCGCTCGCTGGCGCGCAATTGATCCAGCACTTGCTGCAAGTGATCGGCTTGCAGCACGAGGCTGTAGTCGACTTCGGGTGCGGTCGCGGCTGGCGTCGGCTCGGTATCCAGTCGCACCAGCAGCGAATTGAACTCTAGCCGAGTAAAGAGCTCGCGCAACTGCTCGGTGGCGCGCGGCTGCATCCGTAACTCTTCGAGAGCGGGAACGGCGACGTCGTAGCGCAAATCGACCAATTGTCGGCTCAGGCGCAACTGCTCCAAGTGCACGCGCAATTGGTTGCCGACGTTGCCGCCGATATCGTCTTGGTGCGCGACGATACCCTCCAAGTCACCATACTGCTGCAACCACTTGACGGCGGTTTTGGGGCCGACCTTGGGTACTCCCGGGACGTTATCGGCTTTGTCGCCTACTAGCGCCAAGTAATCGGCGATAAGCTCGGGCGGCACACCGAACTTGGCGGTTACCGCCTCTCGATCGTATTGTTTGCCGCCGAGGCTATCGTGCATTTGCACACGCCCGCCGACCAATTGAGTCAAGTCTTTATCGCCCGAGATGATCAAGACGTCGGTATCGGTGGCTCTGAGCTGGCGCGCCAGGGTGGCGATGGTGTCGTCGGCCTCAACGCCTTCAATTGCCAGCAGCGGGAAACCGAGCGCGCGTACCAGCTCGTGGACGTCGTAAATCTGCGCGCGCATATCGTCGGGCATCGGCGGGCGCTGGGCTTTATATTCCGGATAAAGCTCGCTGCGAAAGCTATTGCCCTTGGCGTCGAAGACCATGACGATCTGGCTCTCGGGGTGCTGCTCAAGTAGCAACAGCAGCATCGTCGCCATCCCGCGAGTAGCGCCAGTGGGGTGCCCAGCTTTAGTGGTCAGCGGCGGCAAAGCGTGATAAGCGCGGAACAGATAACCCGAAGCGTCGACGAGGATATAGTGCATTTTCTATGCTGTTATTGTGGTACGGACTATATCAAGCATTAAGCTGCTCTAGACAAACATCATAGCGGCTAGCCGACAGTGTCGTAGGGTAAAAGAAGACCGATGAGCCCTCTGAAGATGCTACATAGCTTAGTAACCGTGCTCCTAATATAACCATGTTTTCTCAGAAGGCACTCACACGAAAATATTCAGCCTAAGACAATTCGGCAAACCCATCCCACCGATTCGAATTCGATGGTGCCAGTTTCTGCTTTTTGCTGCTACTTGAGAGCCGCGAGCGCGGCTTCGTAGTCAGGTTCTTGAGTTATCTCTGGAACCAGCTCAAGATAACGTAATTTGCCGCTGGCGGATAATACCAGCACCGCGCGCGCTAGTAAGCCTTGCAATGGGCCATCGGTCATGCTCAAGCCTAGAGCTGCTCCTAAGTTGGAGCGAAAGGCGGAAAGTGCTTCGACTTTGTCTATGTCTTCGGCGCCGCAAAAGCGACTGAGCGCAAAGGGTAAATCATGCGATAAGCACAATATTTGCACGTCAGAGACGGCAGCTTGTTGGTTGAAAGTGCGCACTGATTGCGCGCAAGTGCCAGTGTCAATACTGGGAAAGATATTCAAGACCAAAGGCGAGCCGTAATACGAGCTCAAGCTCACAGAACTCAAGTCGGCTTTCACGAGATTATCAACACTCGGCAATTGCTCGCCTACTTGGGGTAGGCTACCGCTAAGGTTTATAGGGTTACCTTTGAGGGTTACTTGGTTCATATTGTGCTCCCTACAGTGACCAGTTATTGAAAAATAATCACATAAAATAGTTGATGGAAATCTTTCATAAAGCAGCTTATGTTGCCGAATTCAGTAAATTAGAACAACTTTAAGAGCGCAGTTAAATCAAATATTTAACAGATGATATGCCAAGATCTCAATAGGTGTAAATGAAAATAACACAAGCAAAAATAGTATTAATTGATGTGCTTTACAGAGCACTACTGGCAAAATAGACATAGCTAACAGCTATGCTACACGGCACATGCAGCAGTCGATCAATATAAGCAGTTACCTAATAACCGACAACTCAAACGCAATTGATGCCATACGCATGGTGACGAAGCATATAGTAATTAGCCATATAGAACTAAAAATATCACCTACAAAACCCCAAGTAAATATGCTACGCCTCTGTTCATCACTCCCTAAAACAGCATTAAGAAGATTAACTTCATCAAAGATATATGCTGCAACATGAAATAGGTGCGATACAACATGGTTTGATAGTAGCCATATAGATATGCTTATAATCAGCAGCATTAAGATAGAAATTATCAACTTTGCTTTTGAAACTAAGCTAAGATTAATTGTAATCTTGTCCGAATCATCTTCCCCTCCACCTAGTTTAAACACAAAATTCATTATTATCCCGAAGAGGGCGACTGAGATTGCAAGCAGTATGTGCGTATGAATTGGTATCATTTTTTAACCTTGAGTGCTGAATTTATTAAATGCCTGTTCAAAGCCAATTGCCTCTCTGAAGTCTTCATCGAACTTCGTCATAAATTCCCTTATATATTTGGGCACGAAATACTTATTCTTACTAGCTAAGAATTTAAATTTTCTCTCTAATTCTCCCTGCTTGTGATTACTCAGATAGTATAACATCCCTCCATCGGTTATCTTAAAGTGATAGTCATTCGGCCTATCACCATCCCTGTACCGAATTTCCAAATTAGGCAAGTCCTTCCGTTGACGCACATACTTACTAATAGCCAAGTTTGCGTTAAAACAGTTGAATAATATTCGAACCCTAAAATTACTATCATCTTTACATTTACTAATGAGGGTTTCTATAAATTCTGTGCCACTATCACCATATACATTCTCAGTAGCTCCATCACCATCATCGTATATTACGAGTTCATACTGTGCAGATTCGACCATCTTCATCATGTGACCGTGAACTCGCTCTTCACTATTCACACCGAAATCTATCCATTCGGAAAGTAAATGATCAAGCAAGGGTTTGCATATCCAAAAACAAACTAATATTAAAAAAATTAATAGTAAAGACGTTGCTATAAACATGACAATTCTGTGATTTTAGGTTAAGTAATTAAAATGGTACTCGGTTCGCTTACTTCTGGGAGTCCCAATAAAATTGCAAGAACTGGTTACATTAGTAGCTTAACTTGAGATGCTCTGGCTACCAATTTTTGGGTATTAGCCTCAGCAGCAATGGGTCTATTTGTAATTAGGCGACATTTGCTGGTGTGAGTTTACATTTTCCGCCAGCTATTGTCAATTATCAGACGCGCCTATCGTTTTAATATTCAAAGCTCAGCCACCGCCAGCTTGATGCGCGCGACAGCCTCTTGGAGTTGCTCATATCTGGCGGCGCTGGAGAGGCGAATATGGCCCTCGCCGGCGGCGCCGAAGCTGGTGCCAGCTATGGTCGCTAAGTGGTATTTTTCTAATAATAATTCTTGCGCCTGCTTGGCGCTGAGTCCTAGACCGCTGAGGTTGGGGAAGAGGTAGAAGGCGCCTTGGGGTCGGGCGCAGCTAATGCCAGCGATGTTGTTCAGAGCTTGATGCAAGTAATCGCTGCGGCGCGCGAAGGCGGCACACATGGTGCTCACGCAATCTTGCTCGCCGCGCAGCGCGGCGATGGCGGCGTATTGCGCGCTGGCGTTGACGCAGGAGAAGGTATTGATGTTAAGTCGTTGCGCGCTAGGATACAACTGCTCAGGCCAGATCGAATAGCCCAAGCGCCAACCAGTCATCGCCCAGCTTTTCGAGCAGCCGCTGAGTAGTATCAACTGCTCGGCAAGCTCTGGATAGCTCAAGAAGCTGTGATGCTGCGCGCCCGGGAAGACGATGCGCTCGTAAATCTCGTCGCTGAGCAAGTAAGTGCGCGGGTGTTGCGCGAGGCCAGCGGCGAGTTTGTCAATCTGCTCTTTGCTGATCACGCCGCCGCAAGGGTTACCCGGGCTATTGACTATCACCAAAGAAGTATCCGAGCGCAGTGAGCTCAGGATGGCGTCGGCTTGTGGAGCAAAGCCGTGCTGCTCTTCTAAGGTGTAAGCGATAGGTGTGGCGCCGAGGTAGTTGATGAGCGAGGCATAGATAGGGAAGCTGGGATCGGGATAGACCACCGAGGTGCCCGGGCGCGCTAAGATGCTCAAGGCCAGGTACATGGTCATTTTGCCGCCGGGTACCACCAGCACGCGCTCGGGGCTAATCTCGCAACCATAGCTTTGCTTATAGTCCTCGGCGACGGCGGCTCGCAACTCGGGAAGACCGCGTGCGTCGGTGTAGCCGTGCTGGCCAGACTGAATCGCTTCGATAGCGGCGGCGCAGATGTGCTCGGGAGTTTTGAAGTCGGGCTGGCCGATACCAAGGTTGATCACTGGATGCCCAGCGCCCTGCAATTGCTGCGCGCGCGCCAGCACCTCGAAAGCAGTCTCGGTGCCGAGTTTATTAAGGTCGCTCATATGATGGATGTTGCTTAGCTGAATGGTAGGAACCCGATGGCTATTGTAAGTCGCCGCGAATAAAGTCAGCCATAGCTCGATAAGCCATCTCCGGCTGCTGCCAAGGCACACGCAGGATCGAATCTAGCAAAGAGCGTAGCCAAGTTAGCTGGCGCTTGGCGAGATTGAGCGTATCCAAGTTGATTTGCGCGCGTAGCTGCGAATAAGTCAGCTCAGCCTCCAAGTATTGCCACAGGCGCCGATAACCGATCAAGCGCATAGAGTTGTGTTGGGCGGTCAACTGCGGGTGGCGCTCGCGAATCTGCCGTAGTTCGTCGATCCAGCCAGCGCGCAGCATGGCGCTCAACCTGTGGTCTATCGCTGGGGCTAACTCGTTTTTGTGCACAGCGCTCAAGCTTAAGCTAAACAAACGGCAACGCTGAGCTAGGGCGCCCTGCTTGGGCGCGTCCCAATAGCTTTGAATACTACGACCACTAGTCAGGAATACTTCCAAGGCGCGCTGCACCCTTTGGCTATCGTTGGCGTGCAAACGCTCGGCGCTAGCTTGGTCTAGGCTTTGCAGTTGGCGCCAGCGTTGCTCAGGGCTCAAGACCAATAAGCGCTGACGCAGCTCGGGGTCAGCTTGAGGCAATTCGTTAATGCCTTCTAGCAACACCTTGGCATATAGCATAGTGCCGCCGACTATCAGCGGCAACCGGCCGCGCGACCATATCGCCTCGCAGCACGAGTTCGCCATGCGCAATAAATCACCGACGCTAAAACTAGCGCAAGGGTCGATTACATCCAAAAGGTGATAGCGCACTTGCGCTCGCTCGCTCGGGCTGGGCTTGGCGCTACCGATGTAGAGTTCTCGATAGACCTGCGCCGAGTCCAGAGAAACTATCTCCAAATCGAACTCTAAGGCTAGGCGATGCGCCAAAGCCGACTTACCGCTAGCGGTGGCGCCTAAGAGCATTACAGCTCTATTCATAATCTACCTACCGCGTAGGAACTGCGCGTCGAGTTCGCTCAGGCTGATCTGGCGCCAAGTTGGCCGACCGTGGTTGCAATAGCTCGAAAGCTCGGTTTGCTCGATCTGACGCAGCAATTCGTTCATGGCGCCGAGGTTGAGCTCGCGGTTGGCGCGCACCGAGCCATGGCAAGCAATAACGCTGAGTATACGCTCGTGCTCGCGCTCCAAGGCGAGCTTCAAATCGTTCTCGCTCAGCAGGTTGCGAAACACCTCCTCGGCTTTCTCAACCGCCACCTCCCCAGGCACCCCGCGCAACAACAACTGCTCGCTGCCAGCCACGCCAAAATCAAAACCAAGCGCGGTGAGCTCGGGCGTCAGCTCTTGCGCACGGTCAAAATCCGCCAGCGATAGATTGATCGGCAGAGGCATGAGCAGTTGGCGGTTGATCTTGCGCTGCTGTTTATATTGATTTTTGAGGCGATCCAACACTATACGCTCGTGCGCCGCGTGCATATCCACTATCACCAAACCGTGGGCGTTCTGCGCCAAGACGTAAACCCCGTGCAGTTGCGCCAGAGCTGTGCCCAAGAAATGCTCTGACACCGACTCTGCTCGCGCGGCAGCGGCCGGCGCATTGTTAATCGGAGGCATAGTCGGGGCAACGCTAGCAAAGCTACTAGCTCTTTTCACATCCAATCCCGAACTGCCACTAGCCCGATAATTAGCAGCTACACCAACGTTACGCAGCTTGAAGTTATCCGAGGTCGGTAGCTGATAATTAAAAGCCGCGTTGCTAGCCAGCTTGCTCTCGGGTCGGCTCTGGTTGACCAACTCGTTGCGGAGCTTTTGGCTTATCAAGGAAAATATTGCCGAGGGGTCGGCAAAACGTACCTCGCTTTTGGCGGGATGGACGTTGACATCGACCAAATCCGGGCTGACGTCCAAAAACAGCAAATACGCTGGATGGCGCCCACCATGCAACAACTCGCGATAAGCGCTGCGCACGGCTTGGGCGAGCAGTTTATCGCGCACGCGGCGATTATTGACAAAGCAATACTGCTGCAAGCTATTAGCGCGGTTATATTGCGGGTACGCCGCCCAAGCGCGCAGGCTGAGGCTGGCGTATTGCTCGTGCAAAACAAAATGATTGCTGGCGAATTCTGCTCCCAGTATGCGCCGCAGCCGCGCCTGCCACTTGGCGTCGTTATCAGCCACGCCTAGATTGAGCACACTACTATCATTATGATTGAGCCGCCAAGCCACGCCTGGTTGCGCCAAGGCCTGGGCACTGCACACGTCGAGTATTTGATTGAATTCGGTGCGCTCGCTTTTGAGAAATTTCCGCCGCGCCGGCGTGTTGTAAAACAAATCGCGCGCCTCCACCAGCGTGCCCCTATTTAAGGCAGTGGGGCCGAGCTCGCCGTCAACGTTAGAATAGGCGTAGGCTTGATCGCTATCGCCGAGCCTCGACGCCAAGCGCACACGCGCCACCGCAGCGATACTCGCCAGCGCCTCGCCGCGAAAGCCGTAGGAACTCAAGCTGTACAAATCTTGCTCGCTGCTGATCTTGCTCGTGGCGTGGCGTTGCAGCGCCAGGGGCAGTTGCTCGCGAGCAATACCGGCGCCGTCGTCTTGCACGCTAATCAAGCGCGCCCCACCCTGCTCTATATTTATAGTTATGGATTTAGCCCCAGAATCGAGGCTATTCTCGATAAGCTCTTTGACTATCGCCGCCGGCCTAGTCGCCACCTCGCCGGCGGCTATTTGGTTGGCCAACTCTGGCGGCAGCAAAGCTATAGTGGAGCTAGAACTCATCAGGAATAATTAGTTAAGTGACAGACAACAGCAACAACGTCGGGGTGCGCCACATCACCGTCGCCCCCGAGGCCGATGGTCAGCGCCTCGACAATTATCTACTCAAAAGCCTCAAAGGCGTGCCGAAAACGCGCATTTACCGCATGATCCGCTCTGGAGAGTTGCGCTTGGACGGCAAACGCGCGCGCTTCGACACTCGGCTCTACGCCGGCGCCCGACTACGCCTCCCGCCCCTGCGCCTGCCAACTCCAGAGGCAGTGAAAGAATTGAGCGCGGGTAGCGCCCGCGACCTCGGCAAGCGCATCCTTTATGAGGACGACGACATTCTCATAATCAACAAACCCGCGAACTGGGCAACTCACGGCGGCACTGGCATAGAATTGGGCTTGATAGAAGCCTTAAGGCAAATGCGCAAAAGCGAGCTCAACCTGGTACATAGGCTCGATAGGCAAACCTCGGGCTGTCTGCTGTGCGCGCGCAACATCCACAGTCTGCGCAGCCTCGGCGCCGACTTTGCCAATAGGGCAGTCGACAAGACTTACTTAGCAATAGTCCACGGTCGCTGGCCGCAAAACTTAAGCCAAATCGAGCAAGCTTTGAGCATCGAACGCGTCGACGGCGAGCGTCGAGCTATCGTCAGCGCTGGCGGCCAAGCCGCGCGCAGCGAGTTTGAGGTTCTTGAGCAGTATTCGGACTACAGCCAACTAAGCATAAAGCCAATAACTGGACGCATGCACCAAATTCGCGCCCATTGCGCGCACGCAGGTCATCCGGTAGTCGGCGATAGCAGGTACGGCGAGATAGAGAAAAGTCGCGCCAAGCACCTGCTGCTGCATTGCCAGCGCCTAGTCTTTAAGCACCCAACCCACGGCAACCAAGTCGATATCAGCGCGCCGCTACCACCACACTGGGATGATTTCATCAACTCAATTTGAGACCTTTGCAAAAAGGCATCTTTTTGCTCCCAGCGTTGTTCGCAAATGCTCATTTACTATTTCATAAACTGCGCTTTGCTGCCTAGCTGGGAACAAAAATCTCCGTTTTTTGCACGCGGTCTCAAGTTATGCAAGACTCTAAATTTAATAGAGTTATGAAGATCCAAGCGCGCAAAAGATTTGGCCAGAATTACCTCACCGACGCCGCTGCCCTAGACGCCATCATCCGAGCTATCGCGCCGCAAAGCGACCAACGCTTGCTCGAAATCGGCGCCGGCACGGGCGCGCTGACCCTACGCCTGGCGCCGAATTGCGCGCACATTTGCGCGCTCGAGATCGATAACGACCTCGTCAACTGGTGGCACAGCCAAAGAGCACCCGCGAACCTGGAGATAGTGCACGCCGATGCCCTCAGCTTCGACTTCGCGAGCTACTTAACGAACACCAAGCACGACCAGCCCATGCGCCTCTGCGGCAACCTACCCTACAACGTTGCCAGCCCGATAATTGAGCGCTTACTACCCTTGGGCGAGCTGTGGCAGGATGCTCATTTTCTGCTGCAAAAAGAATTCGCCGAGCGCCTATGCGCATCGCCCAACTCACCAGCTTATTCGCGCTTGAGCTTGCTGCGAGCTTTTTATGCCGAAGCTGAATTAGTGCTAGAGCTAGCGCCAGAGGCCTTTCATCCCAAGCCCAAAGTCGATTCCGCACTCGTGCGCTTGCGCCCCATCGAACAAGACCTGCAAAGCTACGGCCATTTGCTGCCAACCATCTGCAGCATCAGCAGCGTAGCTTTTAACGCTCGGCGCAAAAGAGCCGCCAAAAGCCTCGCGGCTTGGCTCTCCGAGCGCCAATGGCAACAGCTCGGTCTCGACAAAAACGCGCGCCCGCAGCAATTATCGCCACTTGATTTTGTTAGAATGGCGCAACTGATACAGGACAATCCCAATGGTAAAAGTTGAATTCAAGGCGGACTACAACCCGGAAAAATCCAACCCGCAGCGCAACAAATTCGTCTTCAAGTACGACGTAACGCTCACCAACACCGGCATGGTCGAATGCCAACTACTGGAGCGCAGCTGGATAATCTACGACGGTCACAGCGGCAGCGAGCAGAAAATCACCGGCCAAGGAGTAGTAGGCAAATTCCCTTACATCGACGGCGGCGAAAGCTTCAGCTACAGCAGTTGGGCCGAACTCCGTCACCCCCTCGGCAGCATCGAAGGCGACTACACCATGATCAACGAAGCCGGCCAAAAATTCACCGTCAAAGTTCCCCGAATAGAACTCCGCGCCCAGCAGGAGTTTAATTGAGCTAACAGTTAATCCCCAATATCCCTCCGCAGTTGCATCCCAGCAAAGTCTATCTGGTTGACCTTGCCATAAGCCCGGGCTTGGGCTTGCTGTAAGTCGGCGCCTCTACCGATGACGTTGAGCACGCGGCCACCGCCGACGCGCCAAGTATCGCCGTCCCTATAAGTCCCAGCGTGATAGACATCCGTCCCCACCCCCAAGCCACCCAGCCCGGCAATAGCCGCGCCCGCCTCTGGCGCTTGAGGATAACCGGCAGCCGCCAGGACGACATTGACACAAGCTTCAGCCCGCTGACACCCCAGCCTTGAGGCTAGCTCCTCTGCCACCCTGCCCCTCGCCGCCTGATAGCACAGCTCCAGCAGGTCTACCGATAGCCCCGATAGTATCACCTGAGTCTCCGGGTCGCCAAGACGAATGTTGTATTCCAGCAGCTTCGGCCCGTCATCCGTTAGCATCAGGCCAGCGAACAAAAAGCCGCTATACGGCGCGCCCATCGCGGCGAGTTGACGCAGACTAGGACGAACGATGTCCCTCATCACTTCCCGCTGCAGCCCCAGGCTCATCTCTGGCACTGGCGTAAAAGCACCCATACCGCCAGTGTTCGGACCCTGATCGCCGTCGAAGATACGCTTATAGTCGCGCGCCGCCGCCAAGGGATAGGCCTCGCCAGCCGCGTCGACCAAACAAAAGAAGCTGATCTCATCGCCCGCCAAATAATCTTCGACGACGACGCGCTGCCCAGCGGCGCCAAAAGCCTCGCCCGACAGATAACGCTCCAACCAAGCACTGGCATCGGCGCGCTCCTCACAAATCACCACGCCCTTGCCTCCTGCCAAGCCGTCGGTCTTCAGCACTATCGGCAACGCCCGCGTGGCCAAATAAGCCCGCGCGGCGTCGAGGTCGGTGAAGCTTTGCGAAGCCGCGCAAGGAACGCCAGCGGCAAACAGCATTGATTTCAGAAAATCCTTCGATCCTTCCAATCTGGCGGCGGCTTGACTAGGCCCAAACGCCAACACCCCAGCCGCGCGCAAACGATCGGCGTAACCCTCGACCAACTCGGCTTCAGGACCAAAGATCACCAAATCGAGCTCGTGCTGCAAAGCAAAATCCACCAACTGCTCCGAGCTCAATTTACCCACGCAACGAGCACAATCAGCCATAGCGTCCGAACCCGGAGCCACGTAGAGCTCGCCCAACTTATCAGAACGCCGCAAAGCCAACGCCAGCGCGTGCTCACGGCCACCGGAGCCGGTCAACAGCACCCTCAACTTTGCCATTGCTTACGTCGAGGGTTGACGAATAACCGCGCTGGCGTCGCGGTCGAATAAATAGCATCGCTGTCGGCGAGCTCGCGACGCATACTCTGATCGCTGAGCGCCACCGGATAAACACCACCAAAACAGGCGGTACAAGTGCCGACCCGAGGCGCGATCGCGTCATCACTCATAATATCGGCGTTGTTGTTAGCGTTAATAGCGCGCGCCAAGCCCAGCACCGAGATAAACGCCAGGCTATCGGCGCCGATCAACTGGCAAATCTCGGCGACGCTATGCTCGGCGCCAGCGAGCTCGGAGCGCGACGGCATATCGATACCGTAAAAGCACGGATAGGCGATAATCGGCGCGGCAATACGCACGTGCACCTCGGCGGCGCCGGCAGCGCGCAACAGCTCTATTAATTTCGGCAGAGTATTGGCGCGCACGATGCTATCGTCCACCAACACTATGCGCTTCGCGCGCACCTGCCAGCGGTCTATCGATAACTTCAGGCGCACGCCGAAATGGCGCAAACTCTGCTCGGGCTCGATGAAAGTACGCCCGACGTAAGCCGATTTCAGGATGGCAAAATGAAACGGTAAGCGCGAGGCCTGCGCATAACCGATGGCAGCGAATATGCCGCTCTCGGGCACCGGCACCACGTAATCAGCCAGCGCTGGCGCCTCGCGCAGTAGCTGCATACCGATGCGTTCGCGCACCCGAGCCGTGTAGCGATCATTAAAAGCCGAATTGGCGCGCATGAAATAGACGTACTCAAAGGAGCAAAAGCTCTGCTGCTGGAGCTCGACCTCGGGCGCGTAACGCTGGCGGGCGATCTTGCCCTCCAGAGAAATATGCACCAATTCACCCGCGTCAAGATCGAAGCGCCAATCGATATCAGCAGCTTCCAGGGCAGTAGACTCCGAGGCAATGGCGATATGCTCGGCGCGTTGACCCAAGCACAGCGGACGGATACCAGCCGGGTCGCGCGCGGCGTAGATGCCCTGCGGCGTCAGCAATAGCACCGAGAAGGCGCCCGCAGCCTGCAGGCAAGCCTCGGCAAAAGCCTCAGCCAAATCATCGCTCTCGGATTGCGATATCAGGTGCAGGAAAACCTCGCTATCGCTATCGGTGAAAAACAGTTGACCAGCTTCCAGCAAGTCCGAGCGCAGCTCGTCGAGATTGGTAAGATTGCCGTTGTGCGCCAGCGCCAAAGGCCCAAAGCGCGTCTGCATTACGAAAGGCTGCAGATTGTCGCCGTCTTTGCTGCCGAAAGTCGAATAGCGCAAATGCCCCAGAGCTTGCGTCCCGGGCAGGTCTATGCTCGCCAAAGCCGACTTGCTGAAGACGTCGCCGACCAAGCCAGCGCGCCGATGCGCGCTGATGTTGCCTTGGTGGATAGTGGCAATGCCAGCGCCTTCTTGGCCGCGGTGTTGCAGCGCGTGCAAACCGAAGATAGTCAAAGGCAAAGCGTCTATAGGCGAATGGCAAGCAAACACACCGCATTCCTCTTTCACCGCCGAGAAGGGCACGGGCAAAAGGCCGCCCTCGGAGCTCGGCGGCTGCTGTTGCAAATACGCCGCGTACTCGGCAGCGGCGCGCGGGTAAAGCTCGTGCTCGGCGCGCAGGATGCGCGCGGAGAGCTGCTCGGCGTCGTCATTAGTCAGAATTGGCACTTGGCTTTGCGCCAGCACTGGGCCGGAATCGAGCTCAGAAGTTACCACGTGCACCGAGGCGCCCGAATAGCTAGCCCCCGCAGCCAAAGCCTGCGCTTGCGGCGCCAAGCCCTTGAACTTGGGTAGCAAAGACGGGTGAATATTGAGAATGCGCCCATACCAGGCGTCGACGAATTGCTCCGAGAGCACGCGCATAAAGCCAGCGAGCAATACTAACTCTACGCGTTGGCGGCGCAGCAAGCGCTGCAGTTGCGCCTCGCGCTCGGACTTGTCAGCGCCCTCCAGCAACTCGCAAGCTAAGCCATGCTTCCGAGCCACCTCACGCCCCGCAGCTTGCGGGTTATCGGTAACGCCGAGCACGAAATCGAGCTCCTCGGGCGCGGCTTGCAGTAGCGCTGCCATATTTGAGCCGCGACCGGAGAAGAGAATTGCAGTGCGTAGCGCCACAGCTACAGTTGAAACTTGCTATCGCGCAAGCGCTGCTCGGGCTGGTCGATGACCACGCCGAGCTCGTAACAATCGAATCCGGAAAAAGCCGCGCGCACCCGCGCTGCTGCAGCCTCCGACGGCACTATGGCGACCAGACCGACGCCCATATTCCAAACCCGGTAAGCCTCCAGCGCCGACACCGCGCCCGTGCCAATAGCGTAATCGGCGAATAGCGGCGCGGGCACCGAGCTGAGGTCTAAATCCAATCCCAGCCCTGCGGGCAACACCCGCGCGACATTAGCGAGTAAACCACCACCAGTTATATGAGCGTAAGCCTCGACGTGCTGACTCGCGGCTAGCGCTGCGCTCGTGTAAATATGCGTCGGCTCGAGCAGCACTTCGCCGACAGCGTGCGTGCTCGTCGGCAATTCATCACTAAGACTCAAACCAGCGCGCTGCAACACCGCCTGCGCGAGCGCGTAGCCGTTGGCGTGCAAACCCGAACTAGCTATACCCAGAACGCGAGCTCCAGCGCGCGCCTTGCCCGTGGGCAATCGAGCGTCGCGCTCCACCGCGCCCACCGCAAAGCCAGCCAAGTCAAATTTGCCGCGCGGGTAAATCGAAGGCATCTCGGCGGTCTCGCCGCCGATTAGCTGGCAATTGGCGACTTGGCAAGCGCTGGCTATACCATCGATCAACTCGGTAGCTTGGTCGACGTCGAGCTTGTGCACTGCCAGGTAATCGAGAAAGAACAACGGCGTAGCATTTTGGCAGAGCAGATCGTTGACGCACATCGCCACTAGGTCTTGGCCAATGCTGCGGTAGGCGTGCATCTGCAGGGCGATCTCCAGCTTGGAGCCAACGCCGTCGGTAGCAGCCACCAGTATCGGATCGCGCATTCCCAGAGCGCGCAGGTCGAACAAACCGCCAAAGCCGCCAATAGCGTCCATAGCACCAGCGCCGCGAGTGCGCGCGGCCAGGGGCGCAATGCGCTCTACTAAAGCATCGCCCTTGGCAATATCTACGCCGGTTTGGCTATATGTGAGAGGAGTTTCGGACACCGACTAAATTATCAGGAAGAAGCTGGCTGGCGGGACGGGCATTTTAGTCAAGCCCAAGGCGCCGACCTCAGAGTGTGAGCTTTTGACTAACGCTGAACAAACCCTCGGGCGCCGGCTGATGGCTGGAGAAAACGCACATCCCGCCGCGCTCCTGGTGCGTTTGCAGCACGCGCGCCAGAGCTATTTGGGAATCGGCATCCAAGCCAGTAAAAGGTTCATCAAGCAACCACAGCGACTCGCTGCTACCTAGCAGGTACGCCAGTTGCAGCTTACGCCGCTGGCCGAAAGAAAGCTCGGTGCTATCGCCGTCGGCGTAGCTATCCAAGGCAAAGTGCTCCAGATAAGCATCAAGCTGCGTAGTGCTCGGATAACTACCGCGCATATTGAACTGCCAGGCTAGATTATCACGCACGCTCAGATTGGGGTAAATCGCGTCGCGATGACCGCAAAACAAACTACACGAGAAATAATCCGAACTCGGAGCATTGATACTAAGGCCGCACCAGAGAACATCACCAGCCACCGCCGGCAGCATCCCCGCCAGCGAACGCAGCAAAGTCGTCTTACCGCTGCCGTTAGCGCCGCCCAACTGCAAACAATCACCAGCGGCGACCTCAACATCGATAGCGTCGAGCAAAGCTAAATCGTCAAAACCACATCGCAACCGACGAGCAACCAAGTTTGGGGATGACATATTGCAACCAAGGCTAAACAAAAACCCATTTTCGCACCAAGCCCGCTCCCGGCACCACCAATCGCCAACAAATCACGCTTGAGCTCATATCAATTATTACTACAGCTCCTCAGCCCTAAACTGGCTATAACCCTCGTAGTGATAGCTGACGTCTATGCCGCGCATATAAAGTGTGCGGTCGTCGATTTTGTCGGTGAGCGAGCTTCGTAATAGGGCTTTAATCTCAAGGTCTTTGACCGGGCTGCGTTGCATGGCGGAAAGGTATTGCTCTTTGTCGATTGCGTTCCAGTCGATCACTTGGCGTAGTTCTTGTTTCAAGATGAGGTCGAGCCAGATGCGAGTGGCGCGGCCGTTGCCCTCGCGGAAAGGGTGGGCGATGTTCATCTCGACGTATTTCTCTATTATCTGGTCAAAGCTGGATTGGGGCATAGCGTCTATATGCTCTAATGACGCTGCGAGGTACATGACAGGCGCAAAACGAAAATCACCTTTGGCGATGTTGACATCGCGGATTTGACCAGCGAAGTGGTAAATATCGCCGAAGAGGTGGGCGTGAATGGCGGCTAGCCCCCGCAAGCTACCAACTTCGAGCGCGGCGATTAAACCTGAATCGAAGAGTTGCTTGGCTTTTTGCTTACTGATCTTTTCCTCGGCTAGCGCGAGCTCGACTTGGTCGGTGATGCCGAGTTTGTTAGCCAAGGTCATGGAGCTTTGGTCTCGATTTCGGCGGCAATGGCGTCAATGGCACTACGGAGCTGGTGGCTATTGGCGGCGATGTTTCTGCTGATAAAGCGGTAAAGCCCTATGCCGAGGACATATTGCTGGAAATTCCAACCGTCGACCACGCTATAGACTTCGTTAGCTATCCACCAGCGAGCTCGCGCAAAGGATCGCCGCTGAGTCGGTAGGTAGTCCATTCGCTCATGGGCAGTGCTCCCAAGTCCTGGTAGAACTTTATTGAGCTGTCGTTCCAATTGAGTACGCACCATTCCAAGCGCTCGCAATCCTGCGCGTGGGCGAGCTGAGCCAATCGACGCAGCAACGCCAAGCCAATGCCTTGACCCCGATGTTGCGAGCGCACGTATAAATCCTCCAAATAGATTCCGCGCTTGGTGAGAAAAGTAGAGAAGTTATAGAAGTACAGGGCAAAACCCGCTGGCGCGCCAGCGTATTCACCGATGAGCGCGTAGGCTTGGGGCGCTTCCGAGAATAAAGTTAGTTTGACCTTGTCGGCGCTGATCAGGCACTCGCGCTCGAGTTTTTCGTAAAGCGCTAATTCGTAGACCATATCGGCTATGAACTGGGCGTCCTCAATCTGTGCTGGACGGATGTTTATCTTGCTTGCCATAGTATTCTCAACTTTGCATGATGACCACGCCGACTCCAGCCAGCAGACTACCGCTAAATCTATTGAGCCAACGTACTGAGTTCGGTTTATCGATGAACTTGCGTAGTTGGCTGCCCATAAGCGTTATCAGCAGCAGCGCCACGCTCACGGTAACGCCGATTATTAGCATGAGTTCGACTCCAGAGACCAAGTCCAAGCTGCTCAAATCAATAAACAGCGGCAGAAAGGACAGGTAAAAAATCACCACTTTGGGGTTCGATATACACACCAACAGACCAGCGCAGAATTGCCGAAAGCCGCCCGCTGTTTGATCTACCCGCAGGCCCTCAGCCCGAGCCACGAAGCATTTGTAGCCGAGATAGATCAGGTAGACGCCGCCTATTGTCTTCACATAGGGCATCAACGGCTCCATGTAGCTGAAAAGTAATCCCAGCGAAAAGATCGCCACGCTCAGATACAGCAAGTCGCCGAGTACGCCGCCGCAGATGAAATAGATGGCAGCGCCTACGCCTCTGGTGCTGCTAACCGCCAACACTGCCATGGAGCAGGGACCTGGAGTGATGGCGAATATAAAGGTGGCGAGCACCAGCGAAATTGCCGTAAAGAAATCCATCAGATTACTGCTCGTAGTCTCGTGCTAATGCCAGAGCCGAAACGCTATATCAGTGTCGCCCTCCAGCGAGCTCAAGCGCTCCGACAGCTCGGCTTTCGCCAATAAGCCGCTTTGTGTGTCCAACTGCGTTACTACTGAGGCCGAGTTGATGCCAGCCATGAGCAGCGCCTGCTCAGGCGAAGCACCGCTAAATAAGGCATAGCTCAAGGTCGCAGCAAAGGCATCGCCAGCCCCAGCCGTGCCTTGAACCTCGACCTTACGGCTCGGGCAGAAATACAAACCGGCAGCGTTGGCGAGGTAAGAGCCATTGGTGCCGTCGGTCACACATAGCGTATCGACGCCGCGAGCGCGCACTCGCGCCATGAATTCCGCCAAAGACATTTGCAGAGAATCTTTACGCAAGCCCTTACGCCCAAGC
This sequence comes from Gammaproteobacteria bacterium, assembly GCA_965229495.1. Classification (GTDB taxonomy): domain Bacteria; phylum Pseudomonadota; class Gammaproteobacteria; order CBDBNL01. The sequence goes on along the minus strand of OZ245880.1, from coordinate 532,503 downwards.
TTCGCCTCAGCAGGCCAAGGCTTCATATCCGCACCCAGTTCATGGGCAACCGAGCTATCGGCGATAAGAGCCATAGCTGCCTCAGCTTCGGCTTTATTCATAGTCAATAGGTCGATGCCTTGCAAGCTCTGGGCGAACTGGGTGCCGCGAGTATTGAGCTGACGGATGCCTGGGTTGACGGCGACTTTAGCACCAGCTTGCTTAGCCAGGCGGAGGATCTGCGGGTAGCAATCTGCGGATTCGTTGCTGAGATTGCTTATGAAGACGGCATCTATACCAGCGAAGTCGGCGGCAGGGAAATCGCCCGAGCGTAGCTGAGTGTTGGCGCCGCGGTAAGTGAAGATGGCAGCGTTGCGATCGTGCGCCGATATCAGCACCGAAACCCCACTGTCAAGCTCGTCGCTGTAGCGCAGCAGGTCGGTGCTCAAATTGCGCTCGCGCATACTACGGATGATCTTCTCGCCGTTCAGATCGCGGCCGATCTTGACCAGTGGCGCTACTGTCAAGCCCAAGCGTTGCCAAGCCACAGCGACGTTGATTGCGCCGCCGCCGACGTGGGTGGCGACGCTGCGAGCGTCGATCTTACGCCCCTGCTCTAACCAAAGATAACTGGTGGTGGCATTCGATAGCGACATTTGCTCGATATCGCCGTGGTCAATATGAGCGATAATGTCGATTACCGCCGAGCCCGTGGTTAGCGCGCGCACGATGTCAGGCTGGGATTAGATGGGAATGCTGCTAAATGCTACGCAGCAAGCGCGCTTGGAAATTCAAGGTCGGGCTCAGGCTTTCGCGTCCCGACGAAGCTATGTTGAGTTGAAACTTGTAGGGCTGGTTGGTACGCATCAGGTTGCTGGTAACCGGCACTGCCAAATAATTGCTAGCTTCAAAAACTCCGCTGGCGACCACTTGACCATCCAAGTTGGTAAAGCGCACGAATAGCTGCGGGAAGGCGCGCGGCTCGGTGGAATGATTGATCAAAGACCCGGAGACCAGCACCGAGCCTGGGACCTCGCCCATCGCGCGCTCTAAGCCATGGATTTGCACCTCGGCCTCCACCATCTCCGAGAGCGAGCAAAAGCTGGGGAAACGCGGGCAGATGAATTCGTAGACAGGCTGGAAAGACGCGCGCTGTCCCCAGGACGATTTATTGACCCAGAGCAATTGCCCGCCGAGCAACACTACGAGCAAAGCCGCCGCAGGCAAAAAATAAGCTCGACCGCTCCCAGGTATGCTGCCGCCACCAGGACGGTGCATAGCTCTAGAAGCCGCGCGTGCACCCTCGTCGAATTCATTAAAATCGTAGCCACCATGAGCTTCAGCACCGGAGGCACTTTGTTTGACACGCTCTTGTGCAGGGTTTATAACGGCTCCGCAACCGCCGCATTTTATTTTGCTAGCAGTAGCCATTAGCTTCTCGCCTACTGGCAAGTGCGAATTACATTGCGGGCAATTAATTGAAAAACTCTCTGCCATAAGTAACTTGTTCCTTTCGAGTTGGCTTAGCAGTGCATAGTTTATGCATAAAACCTGATTAGCGCAATTTTAACAACAAGCACCGAATATTTGAACAAATACTTAACTTGGCAGCGACTAAATATAGGCTATTCGGGCGACGGCGTGGTGCGGCTGAAGAGCCTGCGTCTGCTAACGCCAGGCTGGAACTGCGTCATCGGCGTCAGCGGTTCGGGAAAATCGACCCTGCTGAAGGCTCTAGCTGGGTTGATGCCCTACTCTTGCGCCTCAGCGCCGAAGATACGCAGCGTCCTGCTCTGCCAGCAGGATTCGCTACTACCCTGGCTCAACGTTTGGGACAACGTCGTGCTCGGTGCGCGTTTACGCGGCGAGCCGCTGAGCGCCGATTTGCAGGCACACGCGCGCTACTGCCTGCAGCAAACCGGTCTCGAGCACCAGGCTCAAGCTAGGCCGCATACCCTATCGGGCGGAATGCGCGCCCGCGTGGCCTTGGCGCGCACGCTGATGGAAGACGCGCCGTTGGTATTGCTCGACGAACCCTTCGCCGCGCTCGACGCCCTCACCAAGATCAAGATGCAGCAATTGAGCTTTCGCCTGTTGCAGGATAAATGCGTGCTACTAGTTACGCACGACCCGCTGGAAGCGATGCGCCTTGGCCACAGCGTGCAGCTCTTGCGCGCTCAGGCCGACGAACTAACGCCGATCGAAACGCCACCGCAAAGCCCCATCCGCGACCTCAAGCAAAGCGAACTCGGCGCTTGCTACGAGCAAGCGGTGGAATTATTGGGTGGATCTTAGGAAAAGCCCTCCCGCTCCCCGAAGCACACGCTCAACATCTGCCGACCAAATCCCAGCTAAAGGGCTGGCGCTGCCATTTAGGGCGATGGTAGATTGCGCGATAGGTTCGGGCTCAGCGACCCTATTATAGCGGTCGACGAGGTCGACTTGGAGTAGTCGGCGCGGAATAAGGGCGTGAGCTGAGAGCTCTTGGTGTTGGTTTAGGCGGGCTATGGAATTACGCTTAGCTGGGTGCGCCATACAAAGCTTATTTGCCGCAATCATCATTAATGATGATTTTCATTTGGGGAAAATCTGCTTAACTACGCCTTTTGGTATAGCACTTATGGACGCGAGCAAGCAACTGGTAATTCGCAGGCGGGTGGGTAATTTGGCGGTTTTGCTCGTCAATAATCCACCGGTTAATTCGCTGTCGCGCGAGTTGCGGGTGGTGCTGGGCGCTGCGCTGGTGGCGAGTGAGGACGACGCTGCTATCGAGCTATGCCTGCTTATCGGCGGCGGCAAGACTTTCTGCGCCGGTGGCGATATCAAGGAGTTTGACGGCGAGCCGCCCGAACCGCATTTGCCCGATTTGACCAATAAGATCGAGCAATCGCGCCTGATTACCATCGCCGCGATTCACGGCGCTTGCTTCGGCGGTGGCTTTGAGCTGGCACTCAGCTGCGATTACCGTGTCGCTCTCCCTACCGCGCGCTTCGCCTTTCCCGAGGTTAGTCTAGGCTTAATCCCTGGCGCTGGTGGCAGCCAGCGCTTGCCGCGCCTGATTGGTATGCGCGCGGCGGCAGAGATGCTCAGCGGCGGCGGTGTGCGTACGGCGCAAGCGCTATTGGAGCTGGGTGGCGTCGATGCCGTCGTCGCCGAGTCACTAGAGCAAAGCGCGATAGCTTTCGCGCGTTCGGTGGATGGCAAGCGTGGGCCGATATCGAGCCGCAAGCTGGTCAAGGAGAATATCGACGAGCTATACGCGCGCCACCGCCATGGCGCCCAAGCACCGAGGCTAAACCTGGACGCGGTCAGCTGGGCGGCCGATTTGCCCTTCGCCCAAGGCCAAGCGCGCGAGCGCGCCTTACACTTGCAGTTACGGCAAGACTTGCAAGCGAGGGCGCTGCGGCATCTGTTTTTTGCCGAGCGCGCCGCGAACAAGCCGCCCCAGCTCCAAGCCTGCGCCGCGCGCGCGATCGATAAGGTCGCTGTTTTCGGCGGCGGCTTGATGGGTTGTGGCATCGCTGCTGCCGCTTTGCTGGCGGGCAAATCAGTGCGCGTTTTTGAGCAAGACGAGCCAGCGGCGCTGCGGGCGCAAGAGGGCATTAATAGCATCCTTGCCGAAGCGCAGGCGCGCGGCAAATTGCGCGCGGAGCTGGCAGAGGTGCAGCAGCGCTTGGCGCTAACGACCGATATCGAGCAAGTGGCAGAGGCACAATTGGTGATCGAGGCGGTATTTGAAGATTTAGCAGTAAAGCAATCGCTATTTGCGCGACTGCTACCCTTGGTCAGCTCTAAAACCATTCTGGCGACTAATACTTCCTACCTCGACCCCGAAGCCATTGTCCCCACTGCGGCGCACGAGCGCGCCGCTGGCTTACATTTTTTCTCACCAGCGCACGTGATGAAGTTAGTCGAGGTGGTGGCGCTGAAAAACACTACGTCGCAAGTGCTGAGCGATCTCTTTGCCTTTGTGCTGGAGTTGCGCAAGCAGCCAGTACTGGCAGGCATTGGCCCAGGCTTTATCGGCAATAGGATTTTGGCAGCTTATAGGCGCGAGGCCGAATACTTGCTGGCAGACGGCGCCAGCGTCGGCCAAATAGACCAGGCGATGCGCGAGTTTGGCTTCCCACTGGGACCTTTCGAGCTCCAAGACTTGGCGGGCTTGCAAATTGCCTGGGCTCATCGCCAGAGTGCGGCGAGTGCGCGCCCAGTCGATGAACGCTACGTCGACATTAGCGATCAACTCTGCGAGCGCGGTCGATTCGGTAAACGCACGAGTGCTGGTTGGTACGATTATCTTGACGGCAAAAAGACTGATAGCGCAATGGTCGAGCAAATCATCTCTGACTATTCAGCGAAACAAAAAATCCAGCGCCGAGCTTTCAGCCCCGAGGCCATCACCAATCGCTTAGTGGCGGTAATGTACAATGAAGCCAACCTGATAATCGAAGCGGGGATCGCCAATTCGGCTGGCGACGTCGACGTCGTCAAAGCCTTTGGCTACAGCTTTCCGCGCTGGCGCGGCGGCCCGATGTTTTACGGCGACAACCACCTGCCCGCCATGCGAGCGGCCATGCAAGCCGTAGTGCAGCAAAGCCCCAATGTATGGCAACTTTGCCAAAAATTACAAACAGGTAAATCATGCTAGAGATCCAAAGCTACCTGTGCGGCGAGTGGCAGCCGCTAGGCGCCAACCCGCAAGTCGTGCACGACGCTGCCAGCAATCAGCCAGTCGCCGCCATCGGTCACGATGGTTTGCCAGTCGCCGCCATGCTCGACTACGCCAAGTGCAAAGGCGGCGCGGCTTTGCGCGCGCTGAGCTTCCACGAGCGCGCCAAAATGATCAAAGCAGTAGCGCTGCATTTAATGGAGCAGAAGCAGCCGCTGTACTCGCTTTCCAGCCACACTGGCGCGACTAAGTCCGACAGCCAGATTGATATAGACGGCGGCATTCAAACCATGCTGGTCTTCGCTTCCAAGGGCAGACGCGAGTTGCCCGATTCGCAGGTTTACGTCGACGGTGCGGTGGAAGAATTATCGCGAGACGGCAGCTTCAAAGGTATCCACGTCGCCACTCCAAGGCTAGGAGTAGCAGTACACATTAACGCCTTCAACTTTCCGGTTTGGGGGATGCTGGAGAAGTTGGCGCCGACTTGGTTGGCGGGAATGCCAGCGATTGTTAAACCAGCATCGCAAACGGCTTATCTAACTCAGGTAACAGTAAAGCTCATGCTAGCGAGCGGGCTAATCCCCGAGGGCGCCATCCAAATGATAGCTGGTAGCACTGACGACCTGCTCGACCACTTGGGCAGTCAAGACGTGGTGAGTTTCACTGGCTCGGCGGCGACCGCGAGCAGACTGCGCGCGCACCCCAACATCCTGGAAAATTCCATCCGCTTTATCGCCGAGCAAGACAGCCTCAACGCCACAATCCTGGCCGAAGATATCGCCCCGCACTCAGCTGATTTTGACATTTTCATCAAAGAGATCGTCCGCGAACTCACCACCAAAGCCGGGCAAAAATGCACCGCCATTCGCCGCGTGCTAGTGCCCGAAGCCAGCGTCGAGGCTGTAATCGCGGCTTTGCGCGCTCGGCTCAGCAAGATCAGCGCCAGCGACCCCAGAGACGCAAACGCCACCATGGGCGCGCTGGTTTCCACAGCCCAATGCCGCGACGTTTACGCCCAAGCTCAAGCTATCGCCACCGAAGCCGAGATCGTCTTTGGTCAATTGCCAGACAACGATTCATTCGCCAATGGCCTCTTTAACCCGATATTGTTTCACTGCACCGATTCGGACTCGGCGCGACTCGTCCATTCAGTCGAAGCCTTTGGCCCAGTGGCGACTATCCTTGGCTACCGCGACACCACCCACGCCATCGCCATCGTCAACAAAGGTCAAGGCTCGCTAGTAACTTCTATAGTAACCAATTCGCCCACCATCGCCCGCGACTTTACTTACGCCATCGGTCCGTGGCACGGGCGCTTGTACTTCAACAATACGCTCTCGGCGCGCGCTGCCACTGGCCACGGCTCGCCGCTGCCGCATTTGGTACATGGTGGCCCCGGGCGCGCTGGCGGTGGCGAGGAAATGGGTGGCATTCGCGGCGTCATGCACTACATGCAGCGCACCGCAGTGCAAGGCCACCCTGATATTCTCACGGGCATTACTGGCCGCTTTACTAGCAATAGCTCGACCACCAAGCTCGAAAAGCACCCTTTTACTCTCAACTACCATCAGCTCCAAGTCGGCGACACCATCACCACTGCCAAGCGCAAAGTAACTCTGGAAGACATCGAGCATTTCGCCCATTTCACTGGCGATTGTTTTTACGCCCACATGGACGAACACGCCGCCCAAGCCAATCCTTTCTTTCCAAGCAGAGTCGCCCACGGCTATTTACTACTATCCTTTGCCGCTGGGCTTTTTGTCCAGCCCGACCCCGGCCCAGTGCTCGCCAATACTGGTCTCAACGACTTGAAGTTTCTCAAGCCAGTAGTCGCCGACGATGAGATTTACGTCAGCCTCAGCGTCAAGCGCAAAACCCGGCGCACTGACGACTACGGCGAAGTCCGCTGGCACGTCGAGATTAACAACCAAAGCCACGAGCGCGTCGCCGAATACGAGTTGCTGACGATGAACGCCTACCAAAACCCCTACTAATCAGCAATGACCACCATCATTGAAAAGTTGCAAGACGGCACGCTGGAGATTACCCTCAACCGCCCGCAGCAGCTCAACGCCTTCAACGACGCGATGCACCGCGCCTTCCACGCAGCCTTGCAGCGCGCGCACGACGACGCCGCAGTGCGCGCGGTGTTGATCACCGGCAATGGTCGCGGCTTTTGCGCTGGCCAGGACTTGGGCGACCGCAACCCTGATGCTGAGGGTCCGCCGCCCGACCTCGAAGCCACCATCAAGCAGTTTTACAACCCAGCCTTGCGCTTGATCCGCGAGCTGCCAAAGCCAGTGCTGTGCGCGGTCAATGGCGTCGCCGCTGGCGCTGGCGCCAATCTGGCCTTCAATTGCGATATCGTGCTGGCGGCGGAAAGCGCGCGTTTCATCCAGAGCTTCGCCAAGGTCGGGCTGGTTCCCGACGCTGGCGGCTCGTGGTTGTTACCAAGGCTAATCGGCGAGGCGCGCGCCAAGGCCCTGGCGCTGACGGCGCAACCATTGCCAGCGCGCCAGGCCTGCGCCTGGGGCTTGATTTGGCAAGTGCACAGCGATGACGAATTGCTCAGCGCCGCGCGTCAGCTCGCCGCCGAACTCGCGCGCGGCGCCACCCTGGGCTTGGGATTAACCAAGCAAGCGATCCAAAGCGCGGCAGAAAATTCGCTGTTCGACCACATCGAACTCGAAGCCCAATACCAGGGCATAGCCGGGCGCAGCCACGACTACGCCGAAGGCGTGCGCGCCTTCCTGCAAAAACGCCCGCCCGATTTCGTCGGCAAATAAATGGACGCGCAAGCTATCGCCGAGCAATCCGCCGCCGCCATGTGGGGCAACGATAAAGCCTCGAAATGGCTCGGCTTTGAGCTGGTCTCGGTGAGCCCTGGGAGCGCGGTGTTGCGACTCACCGTCGCCGAGCAGCACTGCAACGGCCATGGCTTCTGCCACGGCGGCGTCAGCTTCGCGCTCGCCGATAGCGCCTTCGCCTTCGCTTGCAATTCCTACGGCGAGCGCTGCGTCGGTCAGCACAATATGATCAGCTACCTTCGCCCCATCGCAGTCGGCGATGTCTTGACCGCCGAGGCCAGGGAAGTCTCGCGCTCAAAGCGTTCGGGGATTTATGACGTAACCATCAATAATCAGAATAAGCGCAAGTGCGTGGAAATGCGCGGCTTCTCGCATAGAGTTGAGGGGGAATGGCTGTAGCTACCTCCATACACTTAACTACCTATAAAAAAATGAACAACAACCGCACCGGCCCAGCGCCAGACCCCAAAACCCTCGAGTCCATCGAAATCGCCTCGCGCGATGAAATCGCCAGCCTGCAACTCAAGCGCTTGCAGTGGTCGCTGAACCACGCCTACGCCAACGTCGCATTCTACAAAGATAAATTCGACTCAGTCGGAGTGCATCCGGACGATTGCCGTTCGCTCGACGACTTAAAGAAATTCCCTTTTACCACCAAGCAAGACCTGCGCGCGCACTACCCATTCGGCATGTTCGCCGTGCCCATGGATAAAGTCGCGCGTATTCACGCCAGCTCCGGCACCACTGGCAAACCAACCGTAGTTGGCTACACCAAAGCCGACCTCGACACCTGGGCGACAGTAGTAGCGCGCTCGATGCGCGCCGCCGGTACGCGCGCCGGCGATATCGTCCACGTCGCCTACGGTTACGGCCTGTTCACTGGCGGCCTGGGCGCGCACTACGGCGCCGAGAAAATGGGTTGCACTGTCATCCCAGTCTCCGGCGGCATGACCGCGCGTCAAGTAACGCTCATTCAAGACTTCCAGCCGCAAACCATCATGGTAACCCCGTCTTATATGCTCAATATCCTGGATGCCTTCAACCAGGCTGGCGTAGACGCGCGCGCCAGCTCGCTGCGAGTGGGCATCTTCGGCGCCGAACCATGGACCGACAAAATGCGCAGCGAGATAGAAAACGCCTTTGACATAGACGCCGTCGATATTTACGGGCTTTCGGAAATAATCGGCCCTGGAGTTGCCAATGAATGCGTCGAGACTAAAGACGGGCTGCACATTTGGGAAGACCATTTTTACCCAGAAATAGTAAACCCTGAGACTCTGCAAGTATTAGACGATGGCAACAAAGGCGAATTGATTTTCACTTCCCTAACTAAAGAAGCCTTCCCGATTATCCGCTACCGCACGCGCGATTTAACCACCCTGCGCCCCGGCAGCGCGCGCTCGATGCGGCGGATGGATAAAGTAGTCGGGCGCTCGGACGATATGATTATTTTGCGCGGAGTAAACGTCTTCCCGACCCAAATCGAAGAGCAAATCCTCGCCACTGCCGGCCTGGCGCCGCACTACCAAATCGAATTGCAAAACACTGAGCGCATGGATGCCATGCTCGTGCACTGCGAGGCTGCCGGTGCCGATGCCAACCAGGGTCAATTAGCCGCAGAGCTTTCGGAGCGCATCAAGCAAATAGTCGGCGTCAGCGCCCAAGTCGTAGTGCACGCTCCAGGCGGCATCAAGCGCTCGGAGGGTAAAGCCGTTAGAGTTGTAGATAATAGATCGAAGGAGTAACGCAGACGTCCACTGCTAATAATAAAGGAGCAACGCCATGCAACTATCAGCCAAAGAAGCCAACCTGATATTCCGCATCATGCAGGACCTATCGAGCGAATTGAGCTACGACCAGGTGCGCTGGCGCGTCGGCGAGAAATTCCTCGATTTATTGCAGGCTGACTACTTCGCTTCCTTTGTTTGGGACGCCGCCGCCAAATGCTTTGTCTCCGGCATCAGTATCAACATGAGCGAGCAAAACCTGGAGCGCTACGACGAGTATTACCAATTCCACGACCCCATCACCCTGACCTTACAAAAGCGCCAACGAGCCACCGCCGTCAGCCGCATCATGAGCCACGCGCGCCTGCAGCGCACCGAGTTTTTCAATGACTTCCTGGCGCGAGACGGACTGTTCTACGGCCTGAACTACTTTGCATACGATAACGGCGCCAACATCGGCGACGTACGCATTTGGCGGCGCGAAGGCAAAGCCGACTTTTGCCAGCGAGACGAAGCCATCATCGACTACATCGGCCCCAGCCTGGTCAATGCCCTGGCGCGCGCCAAATCCAGAGAATACAGCCAAGCCAACCAGCGGCAAGAGCTACGCCAGCGCTTCGGCCTGACTCGGCGCGAAGCCGAAGTCGCCGACTTACTGGCGGCTGGCCTGAGCGATGAAGGCATCTGCCTCAGCCTCGGCTGCGCCAAACCCACCCTGCGCAGCCACATCTCCGCCATCTTCCGCAAAACTCAAACCGCAAGACGCGGGCAAATCGCTGGCCTGGTAAAGCATCGCAACTGAACGCCTAGCGCGAGTTGGTCTTATAACAAGCCGCTCTGACCGATACCATCGAAAATGAATTGCACGGCGAGGGCGGCGAGGAGGACGCCCATGACGCGAGTTACCACGTGCATACCAGTTAGACCGATAGGCGGTTGCTAGGCAGCAACTAAGTAAAATGAGGTGGTTCTTTTGCCGCCTTAAACCACTCATGCACTACACCCACAACATCGACCCGGTAGCCCTAGGCCTAGGGCCTATACAAATTCATTGGTACGGGATTATGTACCTGCTGGCTTTTGCCTGTTATTATTTTCTCGGCAAGCGGCGGATGGCAGGTATCGGCTGGGACGAGCGGCGGCTGTACGATTTCTTGTTCTGGGGCATAGTCGGGGTGATAGTCGGCGGGCGCTTGGGGTATGTGTTGTTCTATCAATTCGGTCAGTTGCTGCACGATCCATTGTTCTTGCTCAAGATCTGGCAAGGCGGGATGTCTTTCCACGGCGGGCTACTCGGCAGCATAGTCGCGGCGAGCCTGTTTGCTCGCAAGCACAAGCAAAGCCCATGGACCATTCTCGATTTCTCAGCGCCGCTGGTGGCTATCGGTCTTGGCTTGGGGCGCGTCGGTAATTTCATCGGTGGTGAGCTCTGGGGACGCACTACCGACGTCGCTTGGGGAGTGATATTTCCTCTTGCCGGCGCCGAGCCTCGGCACCCGTCGCAGCTCTATCAAGCCGCAGCCGAGGGCATAGTGCTGTTCGCCGTGCTCTGGCTCTATTCGAGCAAGAAACGCCCGCGCATGGCGGTATCGGGTTTATTCCTGATAATGTACGCGGCTATTCGCTTTAGCGTCGAGTTTGTCCGCGAGCCCGACCGCCACCTCGGCTATATCGCCTTCGACTGGCTAACGATGGGACAATTGCTGTCGCTGCCTATGCTAGCCGCTGGAGTGGTGCTTATGCTCTGGGCGTATAAGAAAGCACGATCAACCTAGGAAACATATTCAGCACAAGCAAACCCATGCAATTGACCGCAGTATTGACCCCAGCCGAAGAGGGCGGCTACGTCGCCTTTAACCCAGATACTGGAACGACGACTCAAGGTGAGAGCGTAGAGGAAGCTCTCGCTAATTTGCGCGAAGCTACCGAACTATACCTGGAGGAATTTCCACTCAATAAAGCAACGCGCCCGCTTCTTACTACATTCACAGTCGAGGCGCGTGCCTAAGGACGTATCGCCGCCAAGCTCAGCCTAAACCAACATCAGCAAATTAGCGCCCGCCAGCAATATCAAGCTGGTGAGCGTGAGCACCATCCCGCCGACCCGCAACAGCATATTGCTCTTCATAAAGCTGAAGGCAACGCCGTGCGCTAGGCGCCCCGCCAAAAACAGCACAGCCACCAGCGCCAAGAACCATTGCGCTTGAGCGTGGTACTCCGCCAGAAATAGCAGCAGCAGGAAGATCGGCGCGTACTCGGTCAGGTTACCTTGGCCGCGGATGGCGCGTTTCAAGGCTTGCTCTTGCGCGGCGTCTGGGGTATTCCGACCCAAGGCGCGCCGCTGCTTAATGACGCGCAAGCTTAGAGTTACCAGCCAGAGAGCTAGTAGGGAGGCGGTGATGATGGTGATAGGCATTGTTTTTAATGGATAGTTGAGAATTGATAATGGATAATTTTTGCGTAGTGGCTATAGCGTGCGCAGAAAAGACACGGTGACCCAATTAGGTGGCAAGCGTGCGCAATCTAGCAAACGAACATTGAGCGACAATCAGAGGCGAGTAGGGCGCTTGCACTAAAACCTCAGCCCAAGCTAATCCCAAGTATCTCGTACTCTATACTCGAGCCGCTAACCAGCACCTCGACGCAATCGCCTTCTTCCTTGCCGATTAGCGCGCGCGCCAGCGGCGAATTGAGCGATATCTTGGCGTTCTTGGGATTGGCCTCGTCCTCGCCGACGATCTGCACCGCCATGCGCTGGTCGTTGTCCAAGTGCAGCAATTCAACGCGGGCGCCGAATATCACCGTGCCGTTGTTGCTCAAGTTGCTAACGTCGATGATCTGCGCCGAGCTCAGCTTGGCTTCGATCTCGCCGATGCGCCCCTCAATGAAGCTCTGCTTCTCGCGCGCGGCGTGGTACTCGGCGTTCTCTTTCAAATCGCCGTGGGCGCGCGCCTCAGCTATCGCCTTGATGATATCCGGGCGTTGCTTGTTCTTGAGGTCTTCAAGTTCGGAGCGCAACAATTGCGCTCCAGTGGTGGTCATGGGAACTGTCTGCATAGCTCACATATTCTCGATGATTGCGTCGCCGAATTCGGAGCAAGAGAGCAGGGTGGCGTCGTCCATCAAGCGATGAAAGTCGTAGGTAACGCGCTTGCTCATAATCGTTTGCTCCAAGCTATTCACCACCATATCCGCTGCTTCAAACCACCCCAAGTGCCGTAGCATCATCTCTGCCGAGAGCAGCAGAGAGCCTGGGTTGACTTTGTCTTGACCAGCGTACTTCGGCGCCGTGCCGTGGGTGGCCTCGAAGACCGCGCAGGGGTCGCCGATATTGGCGCCGGGCGCGATACCGATGCCGCCGACTTGCGCCGCGAGCGCGTCCGACAAATAGTCGCCGTTGAGGTTCATAGTAGCGATCACGCTGTACTCAGCCGGGCGTAGCAATATTTGCTGCAAGAAAGCATCGGCGATCACGTCTTTGACCACGATATCCTCGCCAGTATTCGGATTCTTGAAGCTCATCCAAGGTCCGCCGCCGATCTCGCTGGCGCCGTATTCCTCGCGTGCCAACTGATAGCCCCAATCTTTGAACGCGCCCTCGGTGTACTTCATGATATTGCCCTTGTGCACCAGGGTCAGCGACAGCAGCTTATTAGCTATGGTGTAATCCAGCGCTGCGCGCACCAAGCGCTTGGTGCCTTCCTCGGATATCGGCTTAATACCCAAGCCAGTCAGCGCGTCCTTGGGTAGCTTGCTCACCTTCATCTCGTTGAGCAGGAAATTACGCAGTCGTATGGCCTCGTCGGAGCCAGCTTTGTACTCAATGCCGGCGTATATATCCTCGGAGTTCTCGCGGAAGATAACCATATCGACCTTCTCGGGCTCGCGCACTGGGCTCGGCACCCCGCTAAACCAGCGCACCGGCCGCAAGCACACGTACAAATCCAGCTCTTGTCTAATAGCCACGTTCAAAGAGCGAAAACCACCACCCACTGGCGTCGTCAATGGCCCTTTGATAGCGACGATATACTCACGGATAAAATCCAAAGTCTCTGCTGGCAGCCACTGGTCTTCGCCGTAAACGCGCACCGACTTCTCCCCAGCAAAAATCTCTGCCCAAGCGATACTCTTGGCGCCGCCGTAAGCCTTGGCGACAGCAGCGTCGACCACCTTGATCATCACCGGCGATATATCGACCCCGATGCCGTCGCCCTCGATATAACCGATAATCGGGTTATCGGGCACTTGCAGCTTGCCGTCGGCGCCTAGGGTAATCTTGCTACCGTTTTCAGGAACTTTAATTTTGCTCATAATTGTGTTGGGTTACATAAACTAGAATAGTGCTGCGTATGATACCCGCCGAGCCTCAGCAATTAACGCCGCAATATGCAGAAAAGATTAACGCAAGTCGACAACCGCCTATTTTTGCTTGATACGCAATTCGGCATACCCGAGCGCGTCGCGGCGTACCTCATCAATGAGCCTGGTGCGGGCGCGGCGCTCGTCGATTGCGGTGGCACCAAGTCCGTGCCACACATCCTCGCCGCGCTGCAGGAGCACGGCGTCGCCACCGACCAAGTCCAGTACATCCTCGCCACCCACGTCCACATCGACCACGCCGGCGGCGTTGGCGAATTATTGAAATTCCTACCCAATGCCCGCGTACTCGCGCACCCCAGCGCCATCAAGCACCTGGTGAACCCAGCCAAGCTCATGCAATCGACGGTCATGGTTTACGGTCAAGAAGCCGTCGATAACCACATCGGCGCCATGGTTCCAGTGCCACCCGAGCGCATCGCCGCCGTCAGCGACTACCAGACTATCCACTTAGGCGCGCGCGCCCTGCAATTCATCGACACCCCAGGCCACGCCTACCATCATTACGTAGTCTGGGACGCCGCCACCAGCACCGTCATCGCTGGCGACACCTACGGCAATAGCTACGCCAATTGCGCTTGCCCGCAAGGTTACGTCTTCACCACCCCCGCCGTGCCCACGCAATTCGACCCGCCAGCGTGGCGCGCCAGCCTGGTCAAGCTCGCCGCCCTATCTGCCGAGAACGCCGCCGTCGCCCATTTTGGCATTTACTCCGACACCGCGCGCATCACCGCCCAGCTCACCGAGCAGCTGCATTTCATCGAAAGCTTTGCCACCCAGCTCGACCCCAGCGCCGCCGACCTCAGCGAGCAAATCGAGCAATTACTCTACGGACACTACCACCAGCTCTGGCAGCAGCACGGCTGTTACGAAGACGTCCGCAGCGTGCTCAGCGCCAGCCGCGACCTGCGCATGGTCATCAGCGGCATCGCTTACTGGCTTCAAAAAGCTCGCGCTCAATAACCATGCCTAAGCTCCTCACCCTCACCCTCGCCCTGCTAACCCTCGGCGCCCACGCCTCCAGTTGGGAAGAGCTTTTGCTTGAAGCCGCCGATAGCAACGTCAGCCTCGCCGCCGACACCACCGCGCGCTTTCTCTTAGGCGGCCTGCTCGAACCCAAACTCGCCAACGAATACCGCATCAAACTAACTTTAGAAACCGAGAACCCCGAACAAGCCGACGTCGTCTGGCTCGACGCCGACGCCGCGCGCAGCCAGCAGATCGCAGGCGCACTCTTCGGCCCCATCGCGCCGGTACTCGCCAACTACAGCCGCGTCGATAGCAATTACCACCTCGCCACCATTCAGCACTCGGGCTACAACCTCAGCGGCTACCCCGTGCCCATCGGCCTGCAGCAATTACGCTTCACCCGCGTCCAGCAAGAGCAGCTACCAGCCGACTACGAGCAATTATTAGCGTACATGGTCGTCAACCCCAACGGCTACTACCTCGACCCCAGCGCGCGCGCCGCCATGCTCGCCCAAGCCCTGTATCGCGCGCTCGAGCCGCACCAGGTAACCCTGCCCATCCTCAGCGTCGAGCCCAGCCTGCGCGCCGAACTCCGCAGTTACATAGAACTACTACACCGCGCCAATTTCAACTCCATCAGCAACCAAATCCGCCCGACAGCGCACCTCAACATCCTCTGGGACCAAGTCGCCACTGACAGCGCAGCCTACCAGCAAGGCAACTTCGCCCACCCCACAGTCGGCGAAGCCATCTTCGTCGGCGTTCGCAAAGACAGCAACGCCACCGCCGCCGCCCAAGTCTTGATCAATGAATTACTCGACCCCGAAGTGCAACGCTTCATGATCGACAACGCCTTCTTTGCCACCAGCGTCCTCAGCTCCTTGCAGCCCGAAGACATGCCGCCGAGCCTACCCATGCCGCACCCTGACTGGCTCGAACTACTCCAACAGATAAACGCCGATGTCCGCAGCCGTACTAATTAGCCACCCCAGCTACAGTCTTCACGACATGGGGCCCGAGCAGCCCGAATGCCCAGCGCGCCTTCAAGCCATCACCGCCGAACTTGAAGCCAGCGGCCTGATGCAAGCCATGCGCTCCGAGCTCGCACCCGCCGCCGAATGGCAAGACCTCGTACGCGTCCACGACGAGCAACACCTCGAGCACCTGCGCAGCCTTGGTGAATCTGGCGAAACGCACATGCTCGACTTCGACACCATGATGATGGAGCATTCCTGGCAGGCCGCGCTGCACGCTGCCGGCGCCGGCTGCCGCGCCCTTGAGCTCCTGGAATCGGGCGCAGCGCAGCAAGCCTTCTGCCTCGGCCGCCCACCTGGACACCACGCCGAGCGCCGCCGCGCCATGGGCTTTTGCTTCTTGAACCACATCGCCATCTGCGCCGCCAAAGCCCTGGATAGTTACGGCATGGACCGAGTCGCCATCGTCGATTTCGACGTCCACCACGGCAACGGCACCGAAGACATATTCGCTAATGAGGAGCGCGTACTCTTCGCCTCCAGCTTCCAGCACCCGCTCTATCCCGGCACACCCTTCGCCACCGACAAAGCTCACATCGTCAACATGCCCATGCCCGCCGGCATCGGCTCCGCGCGCTATCGGCAGACTCTTGAGCAGCGACTTTGGCCAGCCATCGACGCCTTCCAACCCCAGCTCATCTTAGTCTCCGCTGGCTTCGACGCCCACCAAGCCGACCCCCTCGGCGGCCTCGGCCTCCTCACCGAAGACTACCACTGGCTCGGCCAACACCTGCAACACCTCGCCGACCAGCACTGCTCCGGCAAACTCATCGCCATCCTCGAAGGCGGCTACAACCTCCCAGCCCTCGCCCAATCCACCTGCGCTTTTTTACAGGGAATAGGCGTCGGCCCTAGGCGCGCGGGCGTCTCAACCACCGTGTAAAAAGTGAGCACGCCCTGGGAGCGCGATCCGTCTCGGTCGCCGTGTAGATATGCTTGTGGCGGCATTATTACCCAATCTCGTCAAAGCACAAATTGCTGAAGCTACCTAAGCTGCTCGCAATAGCAGTGAATCAAGTGGATTAATTCTAGCAAGTGGTAAGCTATGGTGATTTGTGGATTATGAGCTCTACTAGAAAATCCAGATCTGTTGAGCTTTGCTGCTCATATGGGCTTATTTGCCGGAGGGATGGCCTGCGGCACTTACTACACGGCGGGCGAGACGCCACGCGCTCCCAGGTCGAGCTCAACAAAAGTTCTGCGCTCAGCACTAAGCTCATCTGTGTTTATCCGTGTGCATCTGTGGTTTAATTAGCAATACCAAGCGCAGCTCAAGACTAAGCCCATAACACATGCACCCAAACAAAAACCCCCAACAATCGCCCTGGCAGCGCCGCCGCCAGCAGCGTCGCCAACAAGACGACCAACTAGCCACCGAGCGCAAGCAAGCCCTCGACGCTTTGGCACCAAGACTATACAATTCAGTAATACTGCTACAAATTTTTCTCATCTATGTCGTCGCTAGCGTCTTTGGTATCGACGACAATGATTTGCTTAACCCTGATAGCACGGTGCCCGTGCCCTTGGTTGATATCACCTTGCCGACCCTTTACTTTTTCTTATTAGCGCCAGCTTTGATAGCTCTGCTACATACTAACCTGTTGATGCGCTACCACGACTACCAAGAAAAACTACACATTTGGCGCGTCTCTGACCCGAAGGCACAGCTAGATCAATTAACGCCTAATTCCTATGATATTACCTTCCTAACTCAAGATCCATGGTTGCGGTGGCTTGTTGGTTACTCTCTTGATTTAGCCTTACCAATCCAAGATTCATTGCAACATTCATGGAAAAATAGAATATTACGCAGTTCTGTTTGGTTTTTGCTCTACTTCTTGCCACCAGCCGCAATCTGCCTATCATTGTTTTGGTTCGCTAATTACCAGAATCCCTGGATAACCTTAGAGCACTTTGCCTTATTAATAATCAGCTATGGTGCTAGTGCCTACTTCTCTTGGCGCCAATCTAGTTCCCATCACGAGTTAAAAGCTTTATCGTTATGGGCGCGAACCTTGCTACTAATTTTTTTCCTCCTCACCGGTGGCTATCTTGCCATGTCATTTTGGGTTTTTAATCACCCAAATCCTCTGCTCACGCTGGCATACATAACCCTACTGATAATCGGTGGTGGTATCAGCGTGCATTTACCTTGGTCGAAAATTTGCGCTGGCAACAAATTACAAAATCTCTCCCGCTGGTTGCAAGACTTATTACTTAGCGCTCTGCCTCTGGTTGGCACCTACCTTACTGCACTGGTAATTTCGCTAACCTGGATTAGCTACGAGCTCAGCGATCCATGGTTTGATAGTCCCTTACTATACATACCAAAGATTGAGGCTCGGGGTTTTATATATCAAGATTTAGATGAAAATATTATCACACTGACCTCGATTAAAGAAACCAACGGCACAAACTCTGAATCAATACAACGCTACAGCCGTCCTATAGACTTACGTAGTCGCTCTCTGCGTTATTCTGAATTATCATCTAGTTTTCTGCCAAGGGCACGTTTGCGCCAGGCTGATTTATCAGGAGCTAATCTTAGTGGAGTACGCTTATCGGGCGCAAATCTAATGGAAGCGGTATTGCAAGAAGCTGACCTTGCAGGAGCAAATTTAATAACCGTGAATCTCAAGAAAGCAAATCTGCAAGATGCGAACCTCCGGCAATCACAGTTACAGGATGCTTACTTAGTTGAGGCCAATTTAAAAGGTGCAAGTATTATTGGAGTGAACTTACAGGGCGCTAATATTAGTCTTGCAAATCTAAATGGAGCCTCTTTGTGGAAAGCGCAATTGCAGGGCGCCTCGCTTAGGCAAGCGCAATTGCAGGGCGCTGATCTAAGTGACGTGCACTTGCAGGGCGCTGATCTTGAGGAAGCGCACTTGCAGGGCGCCGATCTTAGGGGAGCGCAATTGCCGGGCGCCAAATTTCTAGGAGCGCAATTGCAAGGCGCCTCTCTTAGCTCAGCACAATTGCAGGGCGCCGATTTTCGCTTAGCGCAATTGCAGGGCGTCTCTCTTTGGCAAGCGCAATTGCAGGGCGCCGACCTTAGCGCAGCGCAATTGCAAGGCGCCGATCTTAGGGAAGCGCAATTGCAGGGCGTCTGGAGCGATCCTGACACCGTATCCGATTTGAACGAGACTGGAGATAGGCGCAAAGATTCTTTATTCTTCAAAGGTTCTAATAGTGACCTCAGCGGCGTGAATAAACAAGCGCTATCGGCAGAGACAGCGGTGGCGATAATCGCCGAGTTAGAAGGAGTCAAGTTGTTATATAGTCTGCCCGATTGGCGTGCAAGGTCAATTGATGAAGCCATCTCCCGCATCCGCGCCGCCATCGGCAAGCCTTGGACACTAGAAGGCTCCGGCGCCATCACCGGCGTACTCACCCAAGAAATGATCGACGAAATCCTCGAGCAGTGGGATGAGTAACGCCGCCGCACCAACTTGCACTCGGCATGGAGGTGGCTGGGAGCGCCGACTTGCAGTCGGCAGGAGGTGTGATGTGGTCTAATGTTTTTTCACATTCAGATAAGGGACTATTTTTGTTCTTGATCTATTTTTACGAAGGAGTATTCAATGAAAAAACGAAGGACATTTAGCGCCGAGTATCGCCGCGATGCGGTGCGCTTGGTATTGGAGCAAGGCTACTCACAAGCGGAAGCAGCACGTAGCCTTGGCATAGGTTGCACCGCGATCAGCCGCTGGGTGCAGGAGTTTAATGCTCGTGGCGATGACGCCTTTCCTGGGCATGGCAACCTACCACCCTCGGCAGTCGAGCTCAAGCGTTTAGAGCGTGAGAACAAGCAGCTACGTCTGGAGCGCGAGATCTTAAAAAAGGCGGCAGCCTTCTTCGCCAAAGAGCTAGGCTAAGGTATAAATTCATAGCCTCGGTGAAGAAGGACTATCCAATAGCGTTGCTGTGCCGTGTCATGAACGTTAGTCGCTCGGGTTTCTACCGCCATCAGCGTAACTATAAGCGTCATGCACGATTGTCGGCAGCGCGTCTATCGTTGCTGCAATTGGTACGTCGCGTAGCTCATGAGCATCGTTACAGCTATGGCTCGCGGCGCTTGTCGTTGGCACTACGGGAGCATGGCATCGTTGCTGGTCGCTATCAAACACGTACGCTGATGCGCGAAGCTCAAGTGTTGGTTCGCTACAAACGACCGTTTCGTGTGACGACGAACAGCAATCACAACGAGAGGATCTATGCCAATGAATTAGCTCGTAAATTTACAGTTTCGGCGCCGAATAAAGTCTGGGTTAGCGACATCAGCTATGTGCCGACAGGGGAGGGCTGGCTGTATCTTGCGGTAGTGCTCGACCTTTACTCACGCAAGGTCATCGGCTGGGATATGGGCACTACTTTGCACCGCGACTTGCCGCTGAATGCTTTGCGTATGGCTTTGGGTCAACGGAGTTTCGTAGCTGGCGACTTGCTGCATCACTCGGATCGCGGCGTTCAATACGCTAGCGCGGAGTATCGTCAGTTGCTCAGTGACCATGGCATCGTTGGCAGCATGAGTCGTCGTGGCAATTGCTGGGACAACGCGGTAGCGGAGAGCTTCTTCTCACGTTTGAAAACGGAGCACTTGATGTGGCATAGCTACCAGACCCGCTCGTCGGCTTCTGCAGCGATATTAGACTACATCGTGATGTTCTACAACAGTAAGCGTCTTCACAGCCACAACGGCTATGCCACGCCAGCGGCAGCAGAGCGTGAATATGCTAGGGCTCACGACGCAGCATGATAGTCGGGCCCGTCTGTGCTTTTCGCTGCTATCGTGGCGTCGCTGTCTTGACATTTTTAGGGATGTCCAGACAGCTTCCGGTTACGACCGCGCGACACCCTGCCAGTGGTGCAACCCCAAATTTCTGCCAGAGTCCCTTATTTTTTTGTGCACAAAGACTTGACCATTTCAGTGAGCTTGCGAACCTCCCAACCACTCCCCATTAACCGAGCACCCCAACTCAACCATTAAGCATCAATCTGCCACACAAATTCAATATCTCAAATTTAGCAAAGTGCATTTAGGATAAGCCTCTACAACCATCCCCATCCGAATATAACTCGCCCCACCACCCATGACCTACCCACGCCTCCACATCGCAGCGCACCTGAGCAGCGGCTGCGAGATTGAACTTAGCAAAGAGCAACAGCACCACATCACCCGAGTCCTGCGCTTGCGCTCTGGCACCAGCCTGCGCGTCTTCGACCAGCAAGGCGCTGAATTTGACGCGCAATTGCAGAGTGGCAACAAGCTATTAGTCCAAGAAGCAATAGCCGAATGGCGCGAATCGCCCTTGCGCGTGCGCCTCGGTCAAGCCCTACCACGAGGGCAACGCATGGACTACGTCGTGCAGAAATGCACCGAGCTCGGTGTCGACAGCATCACCCCGATCACCAGCGAACGTTCTTATAGTCATCGCGAACCTGCTGCCAGCAACAAACTGCAGCATTACCAGAAAATTGCCGTCCACGCCGCCGAGCAATGCTGGCGCCAACAAGTGCCGACCCTACACCCGCAGACCACGCTCGCTGCCTGGTTGCAGCAAAGTCAAGCCGAAGTCAAACTCATCATGGACGAGAACTGCGAGCAGCCCTTAGAGTCCATACCGAGCTCCGTTGCCAGCATAGACCTATTAGTCGGCCCCGAAGGTGGCTTTAGCAGCCAGGAAGTCCGCGCCGCCCAAGCCGCTGGCTTTAGCCGCTGGCGCTTAGGCCCACGCGTATTCCGCACCGAAACCGCCGCCGTCAGCGCCCTCGCCATACTGCAATACCTCCACGGCGACCTCAGCCCTGGGCGCGCGGGCGTCTCGCCCGCCATGTAAAAAGTGGGCGCGCCTGAGCTCGACCTCGCAAGCAAAGTGAGCAATGGATTTCTGAGCTGGGATTGGAATAAGTGAGCTCTTAGTATAAAATCGGGCGAACAGCTACTTCCCCTAGACAAACACATACCCCAATGATAAGAAAATCATTCGCAGCAGGCTTGTTCAGCGGTATGCAGGCCTATGTGCCGACATTTTACGGTGGCGACGTTGATGCTGGCTTGAAGCAAATGTCCGCTGAGATCGAAGCGCATAGAGTCGCAATGGGCTTGGACAACGAATACGCTATAAGTGTTGCCGATAAACCAAATGGTTTCGAGCGCGACTGGCAAAGACTAGGCGAGGATTTCTATAATGCAATCGCAAGATGGGAAGCAAATAGAGGCTAAGCGGAGTAATTCTGCAGTTGGTGAATCAGGAGTTGGGGCAGAAGCGCAAATATCTAAGGAGTCAACTGCTGATGCGCCAAGAACGCATAGCATTCAAGTAACTGCTCAATGGTCAGCCCCGCTGCCGCCTCCTGAGGCCTTGGCCAGGTACAACGAGATCCACCCCGGAAGCGCCAAGATTATTTTTGCTCTATTTGAAAAGGAAACATTGCACAGGCAATCGATTGACCTCTCCGAGCAAAGCCGCAAAGAGCGCGCCGATAACATGTTGCAGGGTTCGTTTACACGTGGGCAGAATTATGGCTTGGCTTTATCCTTGGTATGCGTAGCAGCAGCTTTAGGCAGCGTTGTCTTAGGTGCGCCTTGGGTCGTAAGCGTGGCGTTAGTGGGAATACCGATGGTAAGCGCTGTTAAGAGTTTTTTGCACAGGTCTTGAAGCCTCGATGCGAGCGCTGTGATACAAAACCAACGACTATCAAGACCTATCAGACTTAGCTGGTGCCAGGAGGCCGTTGGGGCGCCAGAGGAGGACGAGGATGACGATGGCGAGGACGATGGAGTCGCGGTAGAGCGCCCTGGGTGCGTGGGCGTCTCGCCCGCCGTGTGGATGTGCCGTAGGCGGACTTTGGGCAAATAGGTTTAATCAAGCAGTGAAGCTCGACAGAGCTGGATATTAAAGATAGATGATTGTCATTCGGTAGCTTTATTCAAATATGCAGCACAAGCATTTCACCAGTCGTGCAAAAATGCCACCGCAGGCTAGTCTAATAAACAACCCTATGTCCTGAAGCTCAGCCCTCCGCTGCGATACGTTGAAATGCGAGCTCGCGCATATTGGCTTGAGCCGATGCGTGTTCAATGGTCATATTTACTAGATTGCCCTGTGCATCCAAATCAATGTAGAGATTTTCATTTATCTCGCAAGTTTCCACCACAGCTTTATTGGAAAACTCCATTTGCGCCGTGTCGGTGTCCTCAAAGTATTTAATTTTCATGCTGCGAATCCTTAAAGTTGCGGTCAAAAAAGGCGTTGTGAATGGTCTTGGCGGCTAAGCTTTGGCGCCATACTGCACCAGCGGTTCTGATTGATCCTAAGAATACTCTCATCCCGTCTTCTGCCTTATAAATAGGTTCACGCCCTCAAGCATTAACTTGATGCGCGATTTATCACCAACCTCTGACCAATTTCCATGTGCGGCATCATTACGAATACCTGTCCAAGCGGTGATATCTTTGGCATCTTGCTTGGTGATCAACTCGTTCTCGCGTAGTAATTTTGTGTAACTGTCTAATGTTGCCTTCTTCCCCCCTAGCGATAAACCTGCTTCTTCTACCCAGGTTCTTAAAAATTCCTCCAGAGTAGCTCCAATGAGCACCGCTGGTGCAGCAGGATGGACGTTAGAGTTGGCCAGCAGATTATTTGCCTGCTCAAGCAATTCAGAGACCATATCCAATTCCGCTTGATATTTGGGGCTAATACCGCCAACTAAGCCATCCTCCAGATGCGCAATAAAAGAGCTTAGAACTGAAACTATCACATCTTTAGCATATGAAATTACGCCATAGCCGGAACCTTTTATTTGCCGCAAGAAAGTATTATCTGCACCTCCCACCTTAGTAAGGAGATCGTCAATTCTAGCTCTCAGTCCCATTAATTTTGCACGTTCATTAACACCTAAACTCTTAACTTCCTCTAACAACTTATTGCAATGTCTAATTGCTTCATCTGTTTCCATAATATCGTCCGTCTATTTTAGTAAAGCATTCCAATAGTAAAAGCAACATATACGCTTAAGAATCAACTAATTCCATTTAGCTCACAGCTGCGTATGCGTACAGCTCCTGTTGAAAATCTATAAAGGTGCGCTGTATTTCTGGTAATGTGCCAAGTTGTTCTTCTGCCGCATGAATACTCCCGTATCTAGCTACTAGCACAGTGCTCAGCCTGCCAATATCCAGTTCATCTACGCCTATGCTTATATAATTGCCTAGTACGTACTCGATAAACTCTTGCTGCTTTTCGCTCAGCAAATTATAGATATTGCTTCTATTGGTTTCTACACGCGCTGCGCGTGTTATCGGTGGCTTGGCGTAAGCAATATATTCAAGCACATCAAATAAATCGCTATCTTGGGCATTGATAAGCTCTTGCAATTTCTCCAAATCTTCTTTGTGGCACCCGGCACTTTCAAGCCTCGCTAGTAGCTCTCTGCGCGTCATCGGGTTTGCCCAAAGACTTCGTAGCTGTTGCTCGCTACCTAATAGCTCAGGTAGCTTTATCGTATCAAACAAGCGCTGCAAAAATTCTTCTGCGCTTATTGGCTTACCATCGACATAAAAGTAAGTACTGCTCATGCTTTGCAATTCACGCACTTTGCCATCGCTCAACTTAATACGTAGCTTGGGTTTTATCGGTTTATCGCCATCGTCCCCATCCCCAGATCTACCTCCTCTAACTTTTCCATCTCCATCATCACCATCAATGATACCACCTGGTTCGATTGGCTCGCCATCCCATTCAGCATCGTTAAACATATGGCAAGTATTAACAAAGTCGATAATAGTAAAAAAATGCTTGCCTTCAAATAATCGAGTACCGCGCCCTATAATCTGCTTGAACTCAATCATGCTATTTACTGGGCGCATCAGCACGATATTCCGAACATTGCGCGCGTCTACACCAGTAGTTAATTTTTGGCTTGTAGTAAGAATGGTTGGGATTGATTTATCATTATCTTGAAACTGCTTCAGATAGGTTTCGCCGATCGCGCCATCATTTGCCGTAACCCGCACACAATAATCAATCCTAGCATTATTCGCTTCTTGGTTGATAAGATCTCGCACCAAAGCAGCGTGCGCTTGAGTTGCGCAGAAAACTATAGTCTTTTCCTCTTGATTGATTGCGGCCAGCATTTCTTGTACGCGTTTGCGTTCGCGCGCTTCAATTACGATACTTCTATTGAAATCTCTCTCTTCGTAAACATGGTTCTCATCCACTTCGCCTTCAATTATTTCGTCATCGCTGGTATAGATATATTCATCGATTGTCGTTTGAATGCGCTTGACTTTGAATGGTGTTAAATAGCCATCTTGCACACCTTCTTTCAAGCTGTAGATAAAGACTGGCTCGCCAAAATAATCATAAGTGTCAACATTATCAGTGCGCTTTGGTGTTGCGGTAAGACCTAAATGAACCGCACCACTGAAGTGATCTAATATTGCTCGCCATGTGCTTTCGTCGTTGGCGCCACCGCGATGGCACTCATCGATAATCACCAAATCAAAAAAATCTGGCTCATAATCACCAAAGTACGGCCTGTCATTTTCACCGCTCATAAAAGTTTGAAAGATGGTAAAGAATATGCTGCCATTCTTCGGCACCTCGCCATGCTGAGCTATGGCATCCGGCTTGATGCGCACGATAGCATCTGGGCTAAAGGCTTGAAAATCCAAGCTGGCCTGATCAGCCAGAATATTTCTATCGGCTAGAAATAATATGCGTGGTCGGCGCTTGCTGTCTTTTTGCTGTGTCCAGCGGCTATGAAATAGCTTCCAGGCAATTTGAAAGGCGATAAAGGTTTTGCCGGTGCCTGTAGCCAGAGTTAGCAGCAAGCGCCGGCTATCCTTGGCGATAGCCTCCAGGGCACAATTTACCGCTAGCTCCTGATAGTAGCGCACTGGTTTGGTGGCGTTAATATCCTCAAAGGGTACGGCGTTAAATCTCTTCTGCCAATCATTGCTTGCGCCAAAGCTGCGCTGCCAAAGCTGCTCTGGGGTGGGGAACTGTGCGACTTTACCCTCAGTATTGGCTTTCAGGTCTATCTCGTATATTTCTTTACCATTCGCGGCAAAGGCAGTATGGAGCCGTAGCTTCTGCATATAGAGCTTAGCTTGCGCAACCCCTTCGCCAACCTCAACTTCGTTATTTTTCGCCTCAACCACGGCCAGCTTGACATTCTTATACTCAAGCACATAGTCAGCCTTCAATCGCCCAGTGCGTATGCCGCTAGCGCGAATTTCGCCAGCATTGATATGATATTCTCGCCGTACCCGCACCTCGGTTTCGGCACTGCTAACCCAGCCTGCAGCGGCAAGCTGCTTATCTATATATTCTGCGCGGGTATCTGTTTCGTTCATGCTGTTTTGCTTGGGTTTAGTTCTTGGGTGAGGATGGCTGATTTTAGTGAAATCAAGTTTGATCTTTTTTTTCTATAAATATCTACTAAATTCTCTGATTCTGATAATAACAACCTAATTTTTTGGCTAATGTTATGTTGTTGGGAAAGCGATTTAGGAGCTTTAATTGTATTACTCAATATTCGCTTCGGCGCAGTGTGCCTAACCATCGTGCCAGAAGCTGTCTTTTTTATCTCTCTCAAATAATTAGTAGTCTGAAAATAGTAGTATAGGTATTCATTGATGATTACTTGCTCATCATTTTGAACCAAACCAATTCGCTGATTATGTAATATATTAGATTGTTTAATGAGTGCAGGCTTGCCTAATAGGAGCATTTTTGAAGATAAATCAGTCATCACAACAACCAAATCATTTAAAGAAAAGAGTAGCTTTTTGTCATATTCAATTTGCAGGCGTTTGGTATTTCTTTGATTGAATATTATGGCTCCTTTTTCAGAAAAATTACCAGGCGTTAATACAATTGGCCTTCTTTCATCGTCAGAAAGCGAGAAAGATTTTCCATCAAAAGCAAAGCCATGTTTAATTTTACAAATGTCACCTAGCGTTGCTTGCAATGTATCTGAGTTTTCAATCCCGATATTACCATCAATCACTTTTTGTGCCAACAACTTGGCATGACATATTTTTTGCTCAATCTGTTCAATTATTTTGTCAATCTCCCCAAAGGCGGCATCAAGCTTGGCAACGATGCGTTGTTGCTCTGCGAGTGGGAGTATTGGAATATGTGTATACATTTTTCTGAGCACAGAAGGATGCGCTTTCTTAACCCAGTCAAAAGAAACCTTTGAGTGAAGGTATGACAGTACATAGAATAGATATTTATATTGCAAAACGTCAGGCTTTAATATTCTCAAAAAACCAGTGACATTTGTGATAGAGAATTTATGCTTTCCTCTATGAAATAATTTACCGCCCCCATCAACACTCCACGTAATTAGCTCTTCATCGAACATAAAGCGCCCGTATTCACCAAATTTTCCAGTGCCAATCTTTGACGACGAATACACTGGATAGCTGCCTGGTTGATTTTCTAAATCTTTCTTAGAAATTATTTTGCCTCTCCCTAAAGTGATGACTCCACTATGTTCCAAATCAACTAATGTTTTTATTAAATACATTACAGTAATCCCTTAATCCTCTCCAGTGATCTAGCCGCTTGAGTATCCAGGCCCTCAATCTCGGCAATAATTTCTTGAGGTGTGCGGTTATCGACTTCTTCAACGCGATTGGGATTGTTTACTGTTAAATCCCATGTCTCTGTGTTGATGCCCGCAATATCGACAAGCCAGCTATTATCGCTTAGCTGCTGCTCCTTAGCCATCTCAACAAATTCCGCCAAATCTTGCTCATTGAGCGGGTTGCTTTTGCCCATGTTCCTGCCAACATTGAGCTGATAATACCAAACTGTTTCTGTTGGCTTGCCCTTCTCAAAAAAATAGCACCACCGTTTTTACGCCGGTGCCGATGAAAGCCCCGCTAGGTAAATCCAGCACAGCGAATAGATTGCATTCTTCGAGCAATTGCTTACGCAGCGCAACGCTGGCATTATCGGCATTACTGAGGAAAGTGTTCTTTATAACCACGCCACAGCGCCCACCAGCCTTTAGCATCTTGATGAAATGCTGCAGGAATAGATAAGCGGTTTCACCAGTTTTGATAGGGAAATTTTGCTGTATTTCCGCGCGCTCTTTGCCGCCAAATGGGGGATTAGCCAGCACCACATCAACCCGATCTTTTTGCTGAATATCCGCGATATTCTCTACAAGAGTATTAGAGTGCACGATATTTGGCGCTTCAACACCATGCAATATCATGTTCATAATCCCGATCACATACGCCAAACTCTTTTTCTCTTTGCCGTAAAAAGTTTTCGCTTGCAATGTCTCATAGTCAGCCGCGCTTAAATTTTTGCTATTGCGCATCCAGTCATAAGCTTCGCATAAGAAGCCAGCGCTACCAACGGCACCATCATAAACAGTCTCACCGATTTGCGGGTTGATCACTTTGACAATACTTTTGATAAGCGGACGCGGGGTGTAATACTGCCCACCATTGCGCCCGGCGTTACCCATGTTCTTTATTTTATCTTCGTATAAGCTGCTTAATTCGTGCTTATCTGCATTGCTTAAAAATTTTAACTCATCAACCTTGTTGATGACTTCGCGTAGTGCATAGCCGCTTTGCAGCTTATTGCGTATCTCATTAAAGATCTCGCCAATTTTGTAGCTTATGCTGTGAGAGTTATCTGTTGTTTGCTTGAACCTTGCCAGATAAGGTAATAGCCTTTGATTTACGAAATCAAGCAAGTCGTCTCCAGTTCGTGCGCTGTTATAGTCTAGTGCGCCATCTGCTCGGCGTGGCGCCGCCCACTCTTGCCAGCGAAACTCGCCATCGATGATTCGCTCATAAGTGTTTCCATCAAGTAAAGCTGCTTTTTCTTTCTCTACTTCATAGTCATCCAGATATTTAAGAAATAATACCCAGCTAGTTTGCTCAATGTAGTCGAGCTCACTGTTGCAACCAGCATCTTTCCACAGTGTGTCATCAATATTCTTAAAAGCTGCTTCATACATAGATATTTATCCTTTGCTATTAATTAATTGAGTGCGAATATGCGGATTTTTCATATCTCAGGAAGACGAGCTATCCAGAGGTGCATATCGTGAATCCTTTGTTTGTCAGAGCGACCCCTAAGTCGTAGTATCTCTTCTATTATGCCTTCTGCAGTTTCTTTTGCCCATATAGCCCATTCAGCAGAAAGTGCCGTATACGAACTAATATCAGCCATGCCATGGAATGTAAATCTTTCATAACTAAAGCTCTCATGAGAACTTTGGAAATGCATGAGTTTATTGCGCAAATCACGCAACTTTTTGAACTCAAGGCCAATGCCTTTACTTTCATCAATGCTTCTACCAAATGCTAGACGAGGCCATTGCTTTATTTTTTGAGCAAGTGATATTCGCTTGTCCAAGTCTTTAAGAATCTGATGCTCGTATGCTTTGAAAACATCTTCACTAACTAGAACACGGAAGTAGATATTTATAAAAACCTCGACAACAGTAACTGCCATGAATACAACAATTGCCGCCTCCTGCTTTTGGATTTTTTCGTCTGTTTCGTCGAGCGCTCGAATCACAGATCTTTGTAGGGCTAATGCGTAATTCTGAACCATGTAATTTGGCGAGCCCAAGCTTAGTGGTGAACTCAATTGATAGCCTCCATCAGACGGCATGAATATTTGAGCAAAAATAATGGCAGCATTTTAATGTTGCGTAAACCGAAGCCGCGAACGGATGTAGATTTTTTCGTGTACATCATCAGGATACGGACGCAGGTGATTGGAGCTGCTGCAGTTAGCACTAGCCAGATAACAGAACTCATGCGCTAGCTACCTCGTCGGCGCTACCACGGCGAGAAGGCCACTTTCACCCCCATCGCCGACCCAGCCAGCGTCGGCAACGGCGTGCATATCCACATGAGCTTGCGTGATCAAGATGTTAAGCCCGCGACCTACGACCCTGACGGACCCTGTGGCATGGCGCCGACCACCGCTGCCTTTGCCGCTGGCGTTTTGCGTTATCTCGATAGCATCGTCGCCTTCACCGCGCCCTCGGTAATCTCGTACCAAAGGCTGACGCCGCACCGCTGGTCGGCGGCTTATAACAACCTGGGTTTTCGCGACCGCGAAGCCTCGCTGCGCGTCTGTCCAGTTACGGCGTCTGACCCGGAAGGCATTGCGCGGCAATTCAATATCGAATACCGCGCCGCCGACGCTGCCGCCTGCCCACACTTGGCGCTGGCGGCTATCGTCCACGCTGGCGCGCAGGGTATCGAAGATAAGCTCAGCGCGCCGGAGGCTACCGAAGAAGATCTATCGCTGCTGAGCGCCGAGCAATTGAGCGCGCGCGGGCTGACGCGGCTACCGGAAACTCTGGAGCTGGCGCTGGCGAAGTTGAGCGCCAACGCCACAGTCAAATCCTGGTTTGCCCCCGAATTTGTCCCGGTTTACTGCGCCCATAAACAATCCGAGATCGACCACGTCAAAGCCATGACCATCGTCGAACAATGCGACATCTATCAGGAGACCTACTAATGAACCGATTTTCCCACCTGCCATCGAGCCGAGCGCTGGTGCCCTTCGTCTCGGTGGAAAACATGATGGCGCTGGTGCACCAGCGCGGAGTCGAGCGCTGCTTGCTCGAAATCACCGATTACATCGAGGCCGACTTCAAGCGCTGGGAGCTGTTTGATAAAGCGCCGCGCCTGGCTTCGCACTCGACCATCGGCGTCATCGAATTGATGCCAACCTCGGACGGCACCGACTACGCCTTCAAATTTATCAATGGCCACCCCGCCAACACCAAGCGCGGCCTGCAAACCATCACCGCCTTCGGCATCATCGCCTCGGTCGCCACTGGTTATCCGGAGCTATTCTCGGAGATGACCCTGCTCACCGCGCTGCGCACTGCTGGCACCTCGGCGCTCGCCACCCGCACGCTGGCGCCAGCCGAGGCGCACACTGCCGCGATCATCGGCAACGGCGCCCAATCCGAATTTCAAATCCTCGCGCTCAAAGCCGTTTGCGGCATCAACCGCTTTCGCCTTTACGATATTGATCCAAGCGCCACCCAGCGCTGCATCGCCAACCTCGCGCACCAAGGTTTGGAGCTGACTGCCTGCGCATCGGCTGCCGAAGCGGTAATCGGCGCCCAAGTCATAACCACCTGCACCGCCGACAAGCGTTATCAAACCATCCTCAGCGATGGCATGGTCGGCGCTGGCGTCCACGTCAACGCCATCGGTGGCGATTGC
This sequence comes from Gammaproteobacteria bacterium, assembly GCA_965229495.1. Classification (GTDB taxonomy): domain Bacteria; phylum Pseudomonadota; class Gammaproteobacteria; order CBDBNL01. The sequence goes on along the minus strand of OZ245880.1, from coordinate 501,700 downwards.
CCCGGCAAAACCGAACTCGACAAAAACATCCTCTTGCGCGCAGAAGTATTCACCGAATACACCCCGCAAACGCGCATCGAGGGAGACATCCAGCAATTGCCCCAAGAGCACCCGGTAACCGAGCTCTGGCAAGTGCTAAGCGGCGCGGCGGCTGGGCGGCGTGATGCAAGCGCAACCACCGTCTTCGACGGCGTCGGCTTCGCCATCGAAGACTTCTCGGCGCTGCGCTGGCTGCGCGACTGCGTTCGTGATGGCGACCTCGCCGAAGAACTCGACCTCATCGCCGACCCCGACGACCCCCGCGACCTCTACGGCATGCTCAAACGCTACGCCCAACGCGCCCTGCCGAGGAGTGCTTAGGTGGTTGGGCTTTGGCGACTATCAAAGGGCAACACTGGGTGTGCTTGGGCTCTGCGTTGCGCGGCTTGTTGTACATATCGCCCCAATGCTATTAAGCAACTTTACGGTGCAGTACAAAGCAATATAATTGTCTACTGCATGTGGGCCGCAGCCGATAAACTCAGCAAGTTTGATATTGTTAGAGGTATTCAATTATGGATGATTCAAATAAGTTTGACGATAACTTCAATAAAGAGAGTTTTGCATGAAAACGCGTATGTTATTGATTTTACTGAATTAGTCTAATTTTGAAAACGCAGTTAAATCAATAGTTTGCGGATGTTGTGCAAAGGTCTCATAAAGTGTGGGCGATTCTGACCGAGGTTGCAACGCGCCAGGAGCAGACCGAGGCACAGATGGCCAAGACTGATAAGCGACTCAATAAGCTGATTGCGGGTAACGAGGCGATGCAAAGCTTCATCAAAAACGACGCTGACGCTTGCGAGCAACGCTTCGTCGAAAGCCTGGATAGCAACGACTTAATAGTGGCTGGAGTAAAGTTTTACGAGATTCATTCGAATGTGCGCAAAAAGCTTGGCGGCAAAAACATTGAGCTCGACGCGTTGCTGATCAACGGCGATAGCGTTGCGATCATGGAAGTGAAGAAAAAATTGCACTTAAATGATGTTGTCAAAGTGCGCGACAACCTCATAGGTCGATTCCGCTACCTATTCCCAGAGTACCAAGCCAAACGCTTGCTCGTGCTCGTAGCTGGGGAAAGCATCAACGCCGATGCTGAAGCCCAAGCTCTTGAAGCTGGCTTCGTGGTGCTCAGTTTCAAAGCGCGCGAGCTGCAGATGCAAACTCGGCTAGCTCAATATTATTAGAGCTATTCAACAAGCTAGTGCAAGGCGGAAACTTTGACCAAATAGTTTTCCAAGAAAGCCACAGCGCAATAGGAGAATTGGTAAAAAAACAAGGCGTTGGTATTCGTGGTAGGGGAAAGAGGAGTGCTTAGGTGGGGTGCTTGGTTGGGCTTCAGCGAGCGCAGAGTGGGCTATCTTTATTTTAGTTGATCGGCGGTGGAGCCAAGAAGCCTTCGCGCACGCGCTGGGGGTGGTCGCCGACGTCTATGCGCTGGACTTCTTGGGCGCTTTGGTAGTTGATAACTGAGACGGTGTCGGTCTCACTCCAGGAGACGAAGCAATGCTCGCCGGTTTTGTCGGTTACTACCCAATAGGGCTTTTTGCCGATGCCTTCGAGTAGGGTTACTTGCTCGGTGGCGATGTCGACTATGGCGGCGTAGTCGTCCATAGTGCCAGCGACGCATAGAGTTGAATCATCAGCGCTGATGGCGATGCCGTGGTGCGCCGAGTCGTTGACGTAGCTGGTGCGCGGCAGAGTGGTAACTTTGGGCAAGTCGATTTTTCGAGTGATTTTGCCGCTGGGCATGTGGTATTCGATAAAGCCGTGTAGGAACGATAGCTGGAAGTAAAAATACTCCTCGTCGCTGGTGTGCGCCATCGGTCGAACTGCTGGGCTCAAGTCCTGCAAGCCAGCCGCGTCGAGTTTATCGCGCATATCGAATGCTTCGACGATCTGGTAATTCGAGGTATCTACTACTTGCACTACTCGCCTACCTTTGAGAAAACCACCGCCGTCAAAATCAAAGGGCGAGAATACGTTGCCGATGCTGGCGTGGAATAGCTTACTGCCGTCTTGAGAATAGACGTTTTCGTGCGGCGAATCGCCGCTGGGGAAGCGAGCGTATTCCGCGCCAGTTGCAACTTCTAAGACGTGGACGACGTCGCCAGTCGAAGCCGATACGGCGACGTGTCTACCATCGGGCGACAGCGCCATATGATCCGAGCGAAAGCCATCGACTTCAAAGCGCCACAAGAGCTCGCCGGTGCGCGTGTCTATGGCGACAACATCGGCAAAACTCGGACGCGACACCACCAGCCGAGTGCCATCGAGCGAGCTATACATATCGTCGACAAACTGGTCGTTACCTTCGCCCACGAGCAGGCGGATGCCATAATAGAAAACTCGACCGATAAACTGCCCGCGAATATCCTGCAAGCGTTCGAGCTTATCGGGGATGCCATCGATAACGCCGAGCTTCTGGTAGCCTTCGAGCGCGATTACTGTTATCGAGCCCTGCCAGTTGTTGCCGACAAAGATCACTGGAGTTGGCTGCTGGCTGGTCTTTAGGCTTGAGGGATCAAGGGTATCGTGCCAAAGCGTCAGCGGCCGCTGCTGCCGCTGCGCCTGCTCGATCAGATCGTCGATCGCCGAGATGGCGAATAGTTGCACCACGGCGAGCGTGCCGCCGAGCAGCAAGGCAAGGCCTAAGATAGATTTCAGCAGTAGTTTCATGGTGATAGATATCAGCTTAGGATAATATGATGTTCGCCAGCGGGGCACAATAGCGTCATTGTTCACTGAGGATGATAGCCTGTTGGAGCTCGCGATGCTAGCGGATTCTTATTTTCGAGAGCCAGACTCTGTGCTAAACTAAGCAGTGAGCGGCACCGCTCCTTGGTGGATAAAGCACAAAGCTATGCAAGTAAACTCCTATGAAAGACAGAATCGGCAACTATTTGCTTGATATCTCAAAACTAATTTTTGCTGGCGTAGTTTTAGGAGCTATACTGGACATAGACGGTATATCACAGACAGCCGTATTGATTGCAGGCGTGATGACAACATTTGTGTTCGCGCTGGTAGGTTTTGCCCTAACTAAAAAATGATATGGAAGCTTTTATTTTGTTTAACACTATGTCGGTGATTGGTCTTATCGCTCTCGCCGTGATACTGTGGCACGAACACAAGCAGAAAAAAAATATCGAGTCGCGCTCGGGGAACTCTGAGTAATCAGGGCGCGTAGAGCGCTTTTGGTCTCAAGGTTTGCAAGCGTTGAGGTTTGAATGTGGTTGATGAGGCGCAATGAATAGCAGTGCATAGCAAGCCCAGTTTGCATTGATTTCAGGCGCGGTGGCAACAATGTGTTCGCGCTGGTAGGTTTTGCCCTAACTAAAAAATGATATGGAAGCTTTAATTTTGTTTACCACTATGTCCGTGGTCGGCACCATTGCCCTCGTCATAATACTGTGGCACGAGCACAAGCAAAAGAAACAACACTGAATAGCGCTTTGGTGCTGCAGAAGCACTTACTAAGCTAGCCAGTGTGCTCTTAGCCATTAGCGGCGATGCATTGGCAGGCAAGCTCTTGTATGTTGGCTTGCGCCGAGGCGTGCTAAATGGTCATGTTCACCATATTGCCTTGCGCGTCTAGATCAATATATAGATTTTCATTGATGTCGCGAGTTTCACCACAGCCTGATTGGAAAACTCCATTTGCGCTGTATCGGTGTCTACAAAGTATTTAATCTTCATAGTCAGGTCATTCTCAGCCAGCGCCACCAGAGGCCGGCGGCGAGGAGCTTGCACAGGCAGGGTAAGAGGGCGTAGCTTAGGAGTAGCATTTGGTTGGCGTCTGAGCTGTTGTCGCCCGCTGGTTGAAAGGCGGCTAAGTCGAGCAGGCTCAGGACGATGAAGGATCCGAGGGCGAGCGCGGCTTTATTGAGTAGGTTGATCAGGGCGAAGAATTTACCGGTTTGAGCGCGGCTTTGCAGGCGGTCTATCTGCTCGGAGATTATCGCCGCTGGCAGGGCTTGGTCGGCGCCTTGGATCATCCCCGACAGAGCGCAGATGATGCCAAAGTGCCAGAAGTCCCCTGGCTGCAAGAACAGCACGCCGCCGAAGGCGAATACCGAAACCAGCATGATCTTCAGCCAGAGGCGCGCCGGGTCTTGGCGGCGCGCGAGCCTGGGTAAGAATAACAAGCCGATGGCGCCGCTGAGGAAGTAGACCAGTAGGTAAGCTGGCAGGTATTGCTCGGCGCCAAGATAATCGCGCACGAAGAATATCAGCAAGGCTGGGGGGATGGCGAGCGCGAGAAAGTTCAGGGCTAAGCTGCCGTAAAAAAAGCGTAGGCGCCAAAGCTGCGCCATGAGCTCGGCAAGATCGAAGTTGGTTTCGGCTTCCTGGTCGAGTTGTGCCAGGCGCCGCCGTAGCCAGCCCTGCTGCAGCAATAATCCCAGAGCCAGGGCGGCAATTACAAAGTAGGCGAAATTGGCAAAGCCGATGCTCCAGGGCAGGACGGTGGCGATGCACAAGCCGAGCATGGTCATGGCGTCGCGCGCGGCGGCGATGCGGGTTTTCTGGCGCTGATCTTGTCCCCATAAGCTGCCAGTGGAAACAAACTGCACGATGAGAAAGCTGAAGGCGGTAGTGGTGATGAACATGCTGGCGCCGAACCAGAGCAGCGGCTGCTCGGAGCTCGGGTTAAAGAGCATGAGCAAGCCTGAGGCGAGCGCGAGCGCACTGATGTTCATGACCAGCGGGCGCTGGTGGCGCCAGCGGTCGCAACACCAGCCGGCGATGGGGTCGCTGATGGCGTCGAGGCTGCGAACTATGAGCAAGGCGGCGCCGAGGCTGGCGAGCGAAAGGCCGGTGCTGCGGTTGTAGTAGTCTGGTAAGTAGAGATAGAGCGGTAGGGCGCAGAGCGCGAGCGGGAGCGCTAAGGTGGCGTAGGCGAGGAGGGCGCCGTTGTTGATGTTGCTGGTGGTGGTTTTGGTGGTGCTCACAGACCTAGTAGTTCGGCGCGCAAATCCGGGGCGTTGGTGTTTTCGGCGAGCCAGATGGCGATGAAGGCATAGCTGAAGTCGACGTCGGTAACTATGCCGAGCAATTGGTGGTTATGGTAGAAAGTGCTGGTGCCGTCGCTGTGATAGTGCACGCTGAGGGTATCACCTTCTTGAATATCTGGCCAGAGGTCGGTGAGCTGCTGGTGCCATTGCTCGGCGCGTTCGGCGATTAAGGTGGATTGCTTCTCCATTTGCTCGAAGGTTACTTTGACCAGGCGCTCGGCCGGGATGTCGCGCGGGTATTCGAGTTGCAGCAGCAAGGGCGCTTGGAGTTGGCTTATGCGCTCGGGGGCGTAGAGCTCAGCGTCGTAAATTTTGAAAAAGGCGTACTTGAGGATGCCGCTGCCGAGGAGCTGGTAATCTGTGGGGATGTGGTCGGCGTTGGCGCTGTAGCTTAGCGTGCTTAGCAAACACAATAGGATGAGTTTTCTCATGGTCGTTCCAAGGTTAGCTGCGCGACATTGATGCGCTCGGTGGCGAATCCGGCCATGCAATAGCTCAAATAAAATTTCCAGAGGCGGATGAGGCTTTCGGGGTAGCCAAGTTGTTTTATCTGGCTTGAGTTGCGGCTGAGGTTGTCGAGCCAGCTACTGAGGGTGCGAGCGTAATCGGAGCCAAATTCGTAGTAGTCGAGTAGCTTTAGGTTGGCGGTGGCTATGTTGTGGTGCAAGCTATTGGGATTCGGGAGCATGCCGCCTGGGAAGATGTAGCTGCGGATGGCGTCGCCGCTGGCGCGGTAGCGCTGGAAGAGATCGTCTTTGATGGTTATGGTTTGCACCAGCGCGCGACCCGATTTGCGCAATAGCTCGCTGAGTAAATCAAAGTATTGCGGCCACTGGCGTTCGCCGATGGCCTCGAGCATTTCTATGGAGACGATGCTTTGGTAGCTGCCGCGCTGGATGCGGTAATCCTCCAGGGCGACGTCGACGCTGCGTTCCTGGCTTAGTAATTGCTTGGAGTAGGCGTATTGCTGCTCGGATAGAGTTATGGCTTTGATGTCGTAGTCGCCGTGCTGCAGGGCGCTACGAATAAATGCCCCCCAACCGCAACCAATCTCCAATAAGCTGCCTTTATCTGAGTTTATTTGCTGCAGGACGCGCTGATATTTGCGCGCTTGCGCGGCGCTGAGATCGGTATTGGCGTCTGGGTAAATGCCCGAGGAGTAGCTCATGCTGGGGTCGAGCATGTGCTGGTAAAAATCGTTGCCCAAATCGTAGTGCGCGGCGATGTTGCGTTTGCTGCCTTTGAGGGTGTTGGCGCGGAACAGGTAAACAATGCGCGCCAGTAGGCTGCCGATGAAACTGCCGTGCACGAGGCGGTAGAGGCTATGCTCGTTGAGCAGCGCCCAATTTAGTAGCTTGGGTAGGTCGGCGCTATCCCAATGCCCAGCTTGATAGCTGCGCGCAACGCCGACGTCGCCGTGGAGCATGGCAGCACGCAACGCCGACCAATTGTGAATAGTAACCTCGGCGGCAGGACCAGGCTCGGCGCCGCTGTAAACTTGTTGACTGCCGTCTGGAGTGCTGCAACTGATGCTGCCGTATTGGGTCGCTCGTAGCAACTTATCGAGGCTCTTGATCATCAATTCGGGGGGCGTGAGGAGGGGAGGGCGTTGGTGGTAGATGCAGTGCGCCAACGGTTGGTTATGGTTGTTACTCAAGGATTGTAACGCAATGCTTGTTAGTGGGTGAGGGAATTTTGGCGGGCGGGGTTATGGGCTTACGGTGTTTAGTTACCATATTTTAAGGTGAAGACGCGAGGGCGTGAGTAATATGCCGCATATGGATGTGATGGCTTTTACTGGCGCTGCTATATTCGATGGCGAGACTTTGCACGACGATAGCGCCTTGCTGGTGCGCGATGGTGTGGTTGTGGGTATTAGGCGCGTCAGCAATCTTGGTATTGAGCAGGAATTCAAGCTATCTGGAGGTGTGATAACTCCAGGCTTTGTTGACTTGCAGGCTAACGGTGGCGCTGGTTTGATGCTCGGTGATGCTGATGATGTCGATGGCATAATTGAAATATGCCAAGCGCATCGTAAGCTGGGCACGAGTGGGGTGTTATTAACCTTGATTAGCGACAGCACGGATAATAGCAGGCGCATATTGGAATTGGCACAGCAAGCGGCGCGTGCTTCGGTTCCAGGATTTTTGGGCTTACACTTGGAGGGGCCGCATCTATCGAAGAGCTACAAGGGCGCGCACCCCGAGCAACACATTCGAGCAATGAGCGCAGAGGATTGTCAATGGTTGTGTCAAGCCGCCGCGACTTTGCCTACTCTGATGGTGACGCTAGCTCCCGAAGTCAGTACGCCCGAGCAGATTCGGAGCTTGGCAGAGGCTGGAGTGATCGTAAGCTTGGGACATAGCGCTGCCGATGCCAATACCACACGAGCCGCGTTCGGCGCTGGCGCCAGCTCCGTTACTCATTTATTCAACGCCATGCGACCTTTGCACCATAGGGAGGTAGGAATAATAGGCGTAGCTTTGGCAGATCCAGATGTTTACGTGGGCTTGATAGCCGATGGCGTGCACGTCGCTCCCGAAGCTTTGCAATTGGCGATTAATGGCAAGAAGGGTCTTAACAAGGTGTTTATCGTCAGCGACGCTATGGCGCTAGTCGCGAGTGAACTGCAGCAATTTCATTTGCACGGTCGCTTGGTAAAACGCGCTCAAGACAGCCTGCAACTGGAAGATGGCACCTTGGCAGGTGCCGCTTTGAGTCTGCCAGAGTGTTTGGCATATTTGCACAAATCGGTCGGGGTGCCGCTAGAGCGAGTCTTAGCCATGCTCACAAGCAACCCAGCTCAGCTAATTCAACGAAACGAAGATGTTGGCACAATCACAGCTGGCACTAGCATAAGCAACCTACTTCACCTCGACGATCAGTATTGTACGACTTGGCTGGAGGATATTGTTTAAAAGTAAGAGTGAGGAGGACGCCTAACGGATGAATTCAACTGACCACAAACAAGAAGGGGTGTCTTAAATATGAAAATAGTCTATTGTGGCTGGTAGATTTGGGTGACTATGCTGTGGCGAGCACGGCGCACTCCAACGTCCTGCTCTACTAAGGGTTTCAGCTCCAAGGCGCTAGCCAAGTTTGGAGCGCTGTAAACCGCTAGCGCCATCCGTCCCATGTAGTATTTCAAATTTAGACCGTAATCCTGTGCTAATTGCTCGGCAGCCTCTCTAGTGTTATCCACTAAGCGCACGCTGATGTCGGCGGTGAAAAGAGTTAATTCACCACTTTCGTTATCGTGGAGCACTTGGCAGAAACCACAGCCAGCGACACCGCTGGCTTGATCTGCTGCAAAGGTAGTGACGTTACCCTGTTCCTCCAAATAAATATCGTAGCGTCCTTTGCTGGCAAGGTATTTACCAGTTCCTTGCTTGCTATTAGGTGCAAAGGCTTGAGCACCATCATCAGTTAAGCCATCGTAAGTTAAGTTAGGAAGTTGAATAGTGCTGACGCTGCGCGAGCTCAACTCGCTACGCGCTTCCGGTAAAAATTGATATTGTCGACCTTCAACACTAATAGTAGGGCCAGTAGCGTGATCGCTATAGTTGGACTTGAGTATAGGTATAGCTTTGCTGGAAATTTCAGCTTGACTGAGAGATATTAAAGTGAAGCTTAGTACGACGATGATTAAAATTTTCATAGTAAATATTTGTTAAGTATTAGTGCCCATAAATATTGAGTGTAGCATTGTTTATGGTACCTGTATTACCATCTAGTAGATCATATATTTCTAAAACCCAATCTCCAGTGGAGCTTTCGCCGTAGAAGGCATTGCTGATCAGAGTACTATCGATATCTGCGTCGTCAAAAACGTTAAATGGCGTTAAGAGCACGCTACGGGTGCTAGCAGGCGAATTCAAGACCACTGCCAAGCTTTTTATATCGTTGTGTGTTATCTCTAAGTCCAACTGCACAGACTCTGTAATTAGATTGTCGCTCGCATCAACTTGAAATGTTAAGATCGCTGGAACACCAGTTGTATCAGGTATGCTTGTATCAGAACCAGAAACATGGGCATAGCTTTTTTTTGTCCAGCTTCCTAAATTTTCATTATAATTCTGTGCTAAGCTAACTGCCACTCCAGCATTAACTGCTCCAAAACCATACCAATTATGGTACTTGTAACCAGCGGCGTTGGTAATCCAAGCATCACGAGCATCAAAGCTGATAGAAGAATAGTATATATAATCATAACCATCACAATTAATACAGTGTATCGCAGGGATGCTTAGGGCAGCTATATCAGTATCGACTTGGCGCGCGCTTTGTGCCAGTATATGCTTGACATCGCGCCAGCTTAACTCTGGATTGGCCTGAAGCATCAAGGCGACTACTCCTGATACCACTGGCGCTGCCGAAGATGTGCCGTTGAAAATAGAGGTGTATTCACAGTTATAATTTAGGTTCTCGTCTTCGTGGAAGCTGGTGAGTCCTATTGGCGGCACTCCCGAGATATCAAAATCTACTCTAGCGGTGGTATAACCACGATCGCAACCGACTTGGTCGACCGTAACCATGGCTGGCTGCCAGAAAATATCTGTAGTGTCGGATGGGTTATAAGACTCGCCATGTTCATTCATCTCAGAGTCCAAATAGTTGTAGTCGTACCCGGCTTCGCCTCCAGGAGCAGATACCCAAATAGCCGAGCCAGCAGTGGAGTAGCTAGATTTTTTACCATCAGCGTTGAGAGCACCAACTACTATTTGATAAGGATAGGTCTGCTCGGGTTCCATATTAGTATTTACACAAGTTAGGCCTAAGTTATCACAGATATAATCACTAGCTTCATCGGAGTCTGGATTAAAATCATTACCAGCAGATTTTACGTATATAGCACCCAAACTATCCCGTAGAGCTCCTGTGCAAGTAGAGCTATTGTCAAAATTGCCACCACTAGTAAGGCAACTAAGAGTTTCAAGTATATCGTCGCTTAGATGTCGGTCATAGCTAAAAGTTAAAAGCCCGAGGCTCTTGTTGAAAATATGAGTATCTTTTAATTTGTCATCCAAGCCGTGCGCCAAGATGTAATTTGCAGTCGTTTGCACCTCCTTATTTACCAGAAAGTTATACCCTTGAAGCTGAGCTTTCCCAGCTACACCCGAAATACCGATATCATTATCACTTACCGCTGCGATCAGTCCTGCGACTGAGGTGCCGTGATCGCCTTTATCCTCGTAGTTATTAGTTGGGTCACTGTCATTGCCAACATAATCGTATGAACCTTCCGCAACTATGTTGGCTTGCAAATCTGGGTGTTTCAACTCCAAACCACTATCTATAACGTTAATCCTCACTCCCTCGCCGGTTACTCCCAGAGCCATAGCACCACTATGATTTATATCCTCACCACTAACTCCCATATTGCTAGCAAAAGCGCTCTGCCCAGTATTTGCTAAGTGCCACTGGTGAGCATATAAGGGCTCTGTACTCACAACTACTGTAATATTAGCTTTATCAGCACTCTCGCCAAATTCGTTGACTGAAGTCACTTCGTAGAGATAAGTATCATAGCCAAGGTCATTGTCACTAAAGCTAGTATCGCTGACCGTATCCAATAGTACCTCATCTCGGTATATCTTGTAGCTACTCGCCTCACTCACAGCACTCCAACTTAGGCTAACACTATCGCCGCTGACCGAAGCCGTTAAATTGGTAGGTGCCGCCGGAGGAGATGTGTCAACATTAACGCTAACGCTAGCCTTGCTGTCACTTTCGCCGGAGTCATTGACTGAAGTTACTTCGTACAAATAAGTTCCATCATCAAGTTCGTCTTCGCTAAAGCTATTGGTGCTGACCGACTCTACTAGGTCACCATCTCGATAAACCTTGTAGCTACTTGCCCCACTCGCCGCGCTCCAGCTAAGGCTAACGCTATCACCATTCACCGAGGCGCTTAGATCGCTAGGCGCTGATGGGGCTACTTCATGCACATCGACGCTGATGCTAGCCTTACTAGCGCTTTCGCCTGAATCATTCACCGAAGCAACTTCGTACAAGTAGGTGCCATATGCCAGCCCATTCTCACTGAAGCTATTGCTGCTAACTGAGTTTAGAAGGCTGCCATCCCGATAAACTTTGTAGCTACTTGCCCCATCTACCGCATCCCAGCTCAAGCTAACGCTATCGCCGCTTACCGAAGCCGTTAAATTTGTCGGCGCGGCTGGAGCCGACCCATTCTCACCACCACCACTGTCGCTACTGCAAGCAGCTAAGACGATAGCGGAAAGTAAAAATAAGCATATATTGAGATGGTTTTTGTAAGTGAACATGGCGAAATGGGTTATTGTTTTTGTTTAACGAGTTCAGTATAGCATTCTTCCTAGCAGGTGTCCATAGTCTAGCGTTAATCATCAACTAAATCATAATCATATAGAAAAAGAAGAACCGCAACTGCAGGTGGTGGTGGCGTTGGGGTTGTCGACGGTGAATTTTGCACCCTCCAAGCCCTCAACGTAGCAAATGCGTGAGCCGAGCAGGTAAGGATAGCTCAGCGGATCGATCACTACCCGTAGCCCCGATTGCTCGATTAAGGTGTCGTCTTCGGCTTGCTGTTCGTCGAAGCTAAAGCCGTATTGAAAACCCGAGCACCCACCACCCGTGATGAAAACCCGCAGCTTCAAATCAGGGTTATCTTCTTCGGCAATCAACTCCAAGGCCTTATCAACGGCACTAGCATCAAGAGCGATGTCATTGTTGTCAATATTATCGACACTTGGGTCGAAGCTTTGTACTGCAGACACGTTTAATACCAGGAGAACTACGGCGTGCTACTCGTTAGCTCTTTTGCGGCAACCGCCATCGGAGCACAGGGTACACGCGCCTTGATTATTAAGTCCACCGCAGCTACCGCGAATGGCGCGCCCGTGCACCATAACCCCTACAGCCATCATGGCTATGACCAGGGCAAAAACGAAGAAGACTATCAGGTAAGTCATAAGCTGCTGATATGTGTTAAGTTGTGAAACGATTATACAAATTATCCACTTGGCTCAGGCTGGGAAAATCAACCTCTCCAGAAACCCGCATGGCAGCGGCAGCGTTAGCCCAGCGTAAGGCGTCTTCAAAGTCGCGCCCGCAGGCTAGGGCGTAGCAACAAGCACCGTGAAATACATCGCCAGCGCCCAGAGTATTTACCACCGCCACGGGATGCGCTGCTATGTTCCTAATCTCACTATCAGACCAAAAGTACACTCCATCACCACCGCAAGTAACCGCTACCCGAGCATTCGGATACTTTTCGGCAGCCCAAGCAATGGCGGCGCGAGCCTCCAGACAGCCGCTCAGCGCCAATAGAGCTGGTTCGGCAAAGATAGCGTAATCCACCAAATCGATCAAATCGACGCTCTCTGGATTTGGATTTTGATCGTAATCGAGCACCCGAGGTATGGCTAACTCAGAGGCGCGTGTCAAAACCACGCGCGCGGCTTGTGGCCAACGCGTATCGCAAATCACAGCGTCAACACCCGTGAGCAAATCATCGGACACACCCACACCCGCAGCAAACAACTCTGGATCACGATAATTTACGATGCTACGTTCGCCATATTTATCTATACAGACAGCAGAACTAGCACTCATCCTACCTGGAACTTGCTCAATGAAAGTAGTATCGATCCCCATTTGCTTGAGCTCAGCCATAACCCAATCGCCGCTGGCATCAGCGCCGAGGCGACTTAATAAGCGCGTATCGGCGCCCAAGGCGAGAGCAGTCAAGGCGGCGTTGGTCGCTACCCCACCGAGCACGCTGCGCATAGCACTAGCGAAATATTTACCAGCAGCAGACGGCAAGCTATCCACGCTGTAGCAATAATCAATTAACGCCAGACCTACAGCCAGGCAGCGTGGTTTCATCGTACTAAAACAACACAAAGAATACTGGGCCCGGTAGGACTCGAACCTACGACCAATGGATTATGAGTCCACTGCTCTAACCGACTGAGCTACAGGCCCATTGAAGAAGACGCCTCAAGACGCGCGCGTAATTCTAGTTATTTTTTCAACGCCACTAGCTTAAATTGCCAGCGCTTGCTTGGTGCTATGCTGCTCAGTGTGGGCGCGGACATTCCTTAAAAATACGCGCACGGCATTGCGCGCAAATCTCTGGGTCTAGCTTGGGCACGGCGTTGGCTATAGCAGTTCTTTTGTTCGACCAGATACGCCCGCCGCCGAAATCTTCCAGCGAGCCGACTTTGCCCAAGTCAGCGCCGAGCTTGTCAGCGTCCGAGCTTTGGATATACAGGCTACCAGAGTTAGCTCTTCGCCGTACCGATTCCTCCTCCAGCAATTCCAATCCCGACAAATCGATATCGTCGCTGTTATTTAGCATGAGCAGCATGTGCTTTTGCCCAGCTCGCGTGCGCTCAATCTCGCGCAATTGCGCGCGTGCGTGCCCCAAAGCTGCGAAGTACAGAGAGCCATCCAAGCGCGCCAGTAGCATCTGCGGACATTCGAGCTTGGGATCAGTCGCGCTCGAACTATCAGCCCAAAAGTGAAAACTACGCTCGCCGCTAGCGCCTTCAAGCGCGCCAATCCGTAACTTCGGTCTTGAACTCTTCGCCAAGTACAAACCCAAAGACAGCATCACGCCAAAATAAATCCCGCTCTCGAGATCGATCAGCAGAGCCCCCGCCATAGTGGCGAAAGCTATGCTCGCCTCCAGCCTGCTGCTCTGCAGCATATGGCGCAAGTGTTTGAAATCGAATAAATTCCACGCCACCAAAATGATAACCCCGGCAATCGCTGGGATGGGCACGTAAGCAAACCAAGGCGCCAACAGCAACAATATTATCAATAAGAAAACAGCCGCCAAAATAGCCGATAGCGGGCTTTGGGCGCCGGCGTCGTAGTTGACGCCGCTTCTGGTGAAGGAAGCCGAACTCGGATAGCAAAGGAAAAAACTACCGACGATATTCGCCATACCTTGACCGCGAAATTCTTTGTTGCCGTCGATATCTTGACCCGAGCGCAGGGCTATGGCTCGGGCTATGGACATCGCCTCCAGCAAACCCACCAAAGCTATAGCCGCCGCTGCTGAGCTGAGCTCGCGTAGTTGCTCGAATTGCAGTTGCGGCATTTGCAAGCTCGGCACTACGCTCGGAATAGCGCCGATGGTGCGCACCCCGGAGTCGGCGCCACCCAGCAAAAAATAACCCGCGCAGCCAGCGGCTATTGCCAGCAAGTAGTAAGGCCATTTTGGCAAATAACGCTTACCGAGCCAAGCGCCGAGCAAAGTTACAGCAGCAATGATCAGCGAATCTGGGTGCAGTGAGCTCAAATTAGCGCCCAAGCCGGCGGCAAAATCGAGCAATTGCTCAGGCCGCGGCAAGTCCAAACCCAAAGCGTGCTCGAATTGACTCAAGGCGATCAAGAAGGCAGCAGCGCTGATAAAGCCAGTCATCACCGAATGCGAGACAAAGTTCACCACCAAACCCAATCTCAGCAACGCGAGCAGCAATTGCATCAACCCCACCAGCAGCGCCAGAGTGATCGCGGCTTGGATGAATGCAGGGCTACCAGGCGCGTAAGTTCCCGCCAACGCCGCGAACACCAGCGCCGAGATGGCAGTCGTTGGACCCGAAACCGTGTGCCAAGAGCAGCCGAAGATGGCGGCGATGATCGGTGGCAACATCGCGGTATAGAAGCCATACTCTGGTGGCAGACCAGCGATCGCGGCAAAAGCCACGCCTTGCGGTAAAACGATAGTGGCGCCAGTCAAAGCGGCGAAGGCGTCCGCGCGCAGACTACTGGCGTTGACGCGGGTAAACCATTCCGGACCGCGCAGGCTAGGAGCAAAAAAAGGCTTCAGCTTCAACCTAGCAATCTCTAATTAGTAGATAAAATAGCATCTTTAATATCTATAAAATCGATTATAACGCGATGACACTACTACAGCTCAAAGCCTTAATCAGCATAGTGGAGAGTAATATGCGCGTCTCGCAGGCGGCGGATAATATGAACACTGTGCAATCAGCGGTGAGCCGCCATCTGGCTTTGTTAGAGGATAACCTCGGCGTCACCTTATTCGAGCGTCGCGGCAAACGGCTATTGCGCCTAACCCCAGCCGGCCGCGAGATACTCCAAGAGGCGCGCAATATCTTGCGCGGCACGCAGAACATAGTTCGAATCGGCGATAAATGGCGCGATCCGGAACATGGTGTCTTACGGCTCGCAACCACCCACACCCAAGCAAAATACTTCCTGCCAGCGGTGATCGATAAATTGCGCAAGAAGTTCCCGCTCATCAAGCTACGCATCATACAGGGTAGTCCGCAGGAATTGATAGAAAAAATCGACCAAGGCCAAGCCGATCTGGCGATATGCACCGAGGTACTAGCCGATATTAGCTGGTTGCAGAGCCGAGTGCTAACCAAATGGACGCACGCCTTAGTAACCAAGCGCAGCCACAAGCTGGCAGAAATGCCGCGAGTGTTGATGCGCGATATCAGCAGCTACCCAGTAATAACTTACGATTTTGGCTTCACTGGTCGCGGCGCCATGCAGCAATTATTCAAATCGAAGAACATCGATCTGGATCCCATACTCACCGCCATCGACACCGACATCATCAAGACTTACGTGCGCTCGGGGCTGGGCGTCGGTATCATCGCCCAAGTGGCGTTCACGCCCAAGCAAGACTTCGATTTGAAGATGATACCCATAGAGGACTACGGCTTGAATTTCACCACCAAAGTCGCTTGGCATAAAGACGCCTACCTACCGAAATTCATTCTTGACGCCATCGAAATGCTACGCGCGCACGGCGAGCAGCAAAGCCAAATGTGCCTGGCGCAACAAGCCGATTAACAGAGAACAATGGCGAAACGCAAAAACAGCCACTACGTAGTCTGGGTCGGAGCCCAACCAGGAATATACGATTCCTGGCAGCGATGCGAGCAGCAAGTCAAGGGCTTTCCCAAATCGCGTTACAAGGGCTTTAGCAGCTTGGCATTGGCGGAGCAGGCTTGGCGAGATGGCGCCGAGCAACACTGGGGCAACGCGGCGCTGAAACCTACGCCGAGCGCCAACCAATTACCGAATGTCGCCGAGGCATTGTGCGTCGACGCCGCTTGCAACATGCAAAGCCGGATCATGGAATATCGCGGCGTCTGGCTGAGCAGTGGCAAATTGGCCTTCGCGCGCGGCCCTTATAACCAAGCTATGAATAACGTTGGCGAATACTTGGCGCTGGTGCACGGCATCATTTACCTGCGTCGACAGCGCCTACAACTACCAATCTATAGCGATTCGCGCACGGCTCTGAGCTGGTGCAATAAATTGCAGATCAAATCTCCAGCCATGCTCGCTTCCGATTTCAATCCAAGTCTACGCCGACGCGCGCTGCTGTTGCAGAGTTGGTTACGCCAGCGTCAACCGCCGCAAGAAATCCGCAAATGGGACACCCAGCGCTGGGGTGAAATCCCAGCAGATTACGGCAATAAATAACGCCGAGCGCGGGCAGACCCAGCGTCTCCGTAGACGCTTTGATTTAACCAAAATAGTCTGAGCGGCAAAGAAAATATAAGTAACATAGCGCCGCTTCACCAAAGCTCTCGGGTCGTTAGCTCAGCCGGTAGAGCAGCTGGCTTTTAACCAGTTGGTCGCAGGTTCGAACCCTGCACGACCCACCATCATTTTCCAAGCTGATCGAGTCAGCTCTCTAGGTTGTTTACAGGGAAGGGACCAGTTGCAAAAATTGGTAATTGCTGAAATTTACATTCTTTGCTAAAGTACAATCAATTTTGATTAAGCGATCAGACTGATTTGTCGAGGAGTTTTATGGATGCGAGAAGTCAAATAGGCAACGTCATTCGAGACCTGCCGCGCACTGGAATAAGCGATAAGCTGGATCACGCACTTGCTGGAACAGTAATATTTGCTGTTACGGCTTTTGCCGCTCATAGGATCGGCTTTCCGTACCCTGCCACTGTGGGCTTAGCTACCACCTGCTTCTTTGCCGCTTTCATCGAAGTTGGTCAAAAAATAACCCACAGCGGCGTTGCTTCGTGGTCGGACCTTTTCTACACTGTAGCGCCAGCAGCATTATTCTCGGGGTTGATATACTTTCTGCGCTAGAGCAAAACAACAACGAACGCGCGTTCGCCTTAATTGCCATCCAAGCTTAGGCAGCGATTAAATCAAACATCTCCTGCGCTATTGCCACGGCGTCGAAGCCTTCGCGCTCTAGCTTTAGTCGCGATTGCCGCCCCATGAGCGCGCGCTCTGAGGGACTTAGCTGTAAAAATTGCATCATCGACCGCGCCAAGGCGACTGCGTCTTGAGCCGGGCACAGCCAGCCGTTGACGCCTTCGTCGACTAATTCCTGGCAACCAGGCATCCTAGTGGTTATCAGCGGACGACCAACGGCGGCAGCCTCCATTAGCACCCGCGACATGCCCTCGTGGTAAGAAGGCAGCACCACGCAGTCGGCTCGGCTTAGGTAATCGTAACTACCATCGTTGCTAAAGCCCAAGTATTCGATATATCCCGAGGCTTGCCATCGGCGCAGCTCTTCAGCGCTGATAGCGTCATCACCCTCGTCCTCTGGTCCCAGCAATAAACATCGGCAGCGGCAGCCTTGCGCTTGCAATTGTTGGCTGGCACCAGCGTATTCGCGTATGCCCTTGGCTTTCAATAGACGGGCTATGAGTAAGAATACCGGAGGGTCATTATTGGGTAATGGCACCTGCGGGTAATCCGACAAGTTCACGCCTTCGCCCATAAGCAAATGCGCTTGCTCGGTTCTAATAATTCCAGAATCGCAGAAAAATTGTTTGTTACTCGAATTGAGAAAGAAAACCTTACGAGCCCGCCGCAAAGCTACTCTATAGATACAACTCAACAGCCTCGCCAAATTTGGCGACGAACTGAAAGCGTGCCCCAATCCAGTAATAATAGCAGCATGTCGAATGTGCAGCAGGCGCGCGGCAATAGAAGCGCACAGCACAGGCTTGATCGTATAACTTAAAACCAGATCTGGCCGTAGTCGCCAGCAGTAGTACCAATAGCGCGTTAGGAGCCAAAGCAATCCGAATGGGTTCATACTGCGTCTACCGAAGGGCACACTCACGCAGCGACAACCCAAATCTTGCAAGCGCCGATAATCCGCCTCAGAATCGAAGGGCACGAGTAGGTAAACATCCCAACCCTGCTCAAGCCAGAGCTTAATGAGGTCTAACCGAAACAGCAGAATCCCGCTAGAGTTATTGGAGCAGAGCAATACGCGTTTGGTACTCCGCTGCGCGTTCAAAGCCATCGACCCACCCACTCGATCAATTCAACAACACTCAAGTCAATCGCCTAAAAGCCCAAGACGCCCGGATTAAGAATATTGCTCGGGTCAAAGGCAGTCTTGATTCTCTGATAATAACCCCGCAGCGCGCGCGGTATGTCAATAAAACATGGGCGCACAGCGCTGCTCGATTGCAACAAATGCGCGCGCACATTGCGCGCGTGCAGCTCTTCAAGAAAAATATCTAACTCCAAAGCAGCCTCGGGCACGTACCAACGCACAGTGCCGCATTGGTCGATAAGGCTGTCTCCAGGTAGCTGCAAATTTGGCGTAGTGCTTTTGGAGCAAACTAGAGCCCAAAGCTGCTGCTGGCGGCGCACGCTAAAGAACTTCGACTTATGGTCGCGCAGCCGCCGCCAAAAAGTCTCAGCCTCGTCCTCCGCCATCTGCTCGCCGCCAATGCGCCGTGCTAACTGTTTGGCGCTAACATCATCAAAGCGCAGATACAGCCGCTCTTCAGACCAACAAGCCGCGCTGATGTTAGCCTCTTGCGCGGCGATTTGGTGCATAAGCCTTACGCCTTCGTCCACTGAAGCTGGCACCATGAACGTATGCTGCGAATGCGGTTGCGGACTTACCTTTAGACTAACTTCGAGTATTACCCCCAAGCTACCATAAGAACCGCACAGTAGCCTGGAAACGTCAAAGCCAGCCACGTTCTTGAGCACCTTACCGCCAAAGTTCAGAATTTCACCCTTACCGTTCATAAGCTTGACGCCAAGCACGAAATCGCGCAATTTACCTCGAAAGGCACTACCAGGACCGCTCCAGCCAGTCGCCACTGCCCCACCAATGCTACCACCGCTATTCATCATCGGCACCTCGCAGGCGATATGCTGCCGAAATTCCTTCAAAGTAGCATTTATCTCGGCGACGCTCGTTCCGGCCCGAGCCGTTATCGTTAATTCTGAGGGCTGATAGTCGAGCACGCCCCTGTGATTAGACAAATCCAACACCCGAGTGCCCTCAGCCACAGGAAAGTTAAAGCTATGCTTGCTGCCCATGCCTACTATTTGCAAGGCACTTTTATTCTTGTAACTATTCCCGACAGCGCGCTGGATGCTGGGAGTGAAATCGCCTTCAAGCATCTACTGGCTTCCGCTCGACGTTACGACCCTAAAAGCGCGCCAAGCCAATATTAGCCTTAGCACGATCACTCGGGCGAATACGCGCTTCGCCGTATTCAGCGCAACGGTGCAAAGTCGGTATAGCCTTATCAGGATTGAGCAGCAAGTCAGCATCGAAAGCGCGCCGCAAGCGCAAAAACTGCTCCAACTCAGCGTCCTCGAATTGCACGCACATCTGACGCATTTTTTCAACACCAACGCCGTGCTCGCCGGTAATGGTGCCACCCGCGTCCAAGCAGGCCTGCAGTATCAGGCCACCCAACTCCTCGACGCGAGCGATCACGCCTCCTTCTTTTACGGAATCGAACATTATGCAAGGGTGCAGGTTACCATCGCCAGCGTGGAAAACGTTAGCCACTGGCAATTCATACTCGGCGGCCAATTCGCTGATCTTTTCGAGCACTCCAGCTAGCTCCTTGCGCGGTAGCGAACCGTCCATCACGTAGAGCTCGGGGGCGATAGTGCCCATCGCGCTCAGCGCGTTCTTGCGTCCACGCCAGAGCTTCTGCCGTTGCTCGGCGTCGTGCGCCATATCGACGTTGATCGTATCGCAGCGTTCCAGAGTTCGATAAAGCCGTTCGGTATCAGCGGCGACTTGGTCGGCAGTACCGTCGAGCTCGCACAGCAGCACCACTTCAGCTTTATCAGGGTAGCCGATATGGAGATAGTTGTTGAGGGCGTCAATTGTGAGCTTATCCATGAACTCCAGAGCCGCAGGCGTCAGCCCCGATTCTATGATCCGTTGCACTGCCAAGCAGGCGCTGGGCACCGAGGCAAAGCTGATACAAGCCATCACCGCTTTATCCGGGATCGGACGCAGGCGCACCTCGATCTCAGTGATAACCGCGAGCAAACCCTCAGAACCCGTGAGCAAAGCCATGAGGTCGTAGCCATAATCGTCGACGCTTAGGTTGAATTCCTCGCCCTGGATGCTAACGCAGCGCATACTGATGAGGTTGTGGGTGGTCAGACCGTATTTCAGACAGTGCACACCGCCAGCGTTCTCGGCGACATTACCGCCGATGCTCGAAGCTAATTGCGACGACGGGTCTGGGGCGTAGAACAGCCCATGCGGTTCGGCGGCTTGGCTGATGGCGATATTGCGCACTCCAGGTTGCACGCGCGCGCTGCGCGTCAGCGGGTCGATCTCGAGTATGCGGTCGAGGCGCGAGAGCACCAGCAATATGCCGCGCTCGTGCGGCATAGCGCCACCGGATAAGCCCGTGCCCGCGCCCCTGGTAACTAAGGGTATGTTGTATTCGTAGCAAAGTCGGCAAACCTCGCGCACCTGATCGGCGTCTTGCGGCAGCGCCACAGCCAGCGGTAATTTTCGATAAGTGCTGAGCGCGTCGCACTCAAAAGGTCGCATCGCTTCTGGAGTGGTAATCAGCCCGTCGGCGCCCAAGACCTGCGCCAGGTTGAAAATGAATATTTCCAGATCGCTACTATCGAAACTTATCTTGGCTACTTTGTTCATAGTGAGAGTTTGGCATAACGCTGAGGCCGCATACAAAAAGAACCTTTTTCCCAAGGTCTCATAGCAAGTTCTTCTGCATCAGCCAAATGCGCGCGCGGTCGCGCCAGAGCTTGAAAGTATTAGCGCGACCGACGCTCTCGGCGGCGTACAGCGGATGCCGCAAAATCTCCTGCCGAGCAAAGTTGACAGAGATATAACCTATGGGCTGACCATTAGCCACAGGGGCGATAGGATACTCGCTGGAGATGCGCAGGTTGGCGCTCAGGTCTTCGAACTGCCCACGCGGGAACAGCACGGCCAAGGGCGAACGCAAACCGACGTTGACGTAATCCTGCGATCCCTGCCAAATACGCACTGGCTGCCATTGATGATCCTCAGAGAACAGCAGCCGCTTATCGTAATAACTGAAGCCGTGCGCCAGAAGAGTTTTGACGTGAGCGACGCGCTGACTTTCGCTGGCAGAGCCCATCACCACGGCGATCAGGCGCATGGAATCGCCGACTCCAGAAGCTGCCAAAGAATAACCAGCAGCATCCGTATAACCAGTTTTGCCACCGTCAACTTGAAACAAAGGCTCATCAGACCAAAGCAGACGATTGCGGTTGGGCTGAGTTATATTATTGTAAGTGTAGGATTTTTGCGAGTAATAGCGTTGGTAAAAGTCCCCATACTCGCTAATTAGCTGCTTCAGCAGGATGGCGACGTCGCGCGCACTCATCACGTTGGTGCCGTCGGGGTGGTCGAGCCCAGTGCTATTGAAAAATCTCGACGAACGCAAGCCCAAGCGCTGCGCGGTGGCGTTCATCAAAAAGGCAAAGGAATCCTCGTTGCCGCCGATTAGCTCGGCAAGCGCGGTAGCGGCGTCGTTGCCGGATTGCACTATCAAACCACGCAACAGCTGATCCACGCTAACCAGGTCGCGGTGCTCAAGAAACATCCGCGAGCCCGAGGTCAGCCAAGCGTTCTCGGATACGCGCACCGACTGCTCGCTGGTGATACGCCCAGAGCCCAGCGCCTCGGCTGCCAAATAGCTGGTCATCAGCTTGCTCAAGCTGGCGCTCGCTAAGGCAGCATCGGAATTTTCCGAGGCGAGCACGGTCTCAGTCTCGGTTTCGACTAAGACGTAGGAATTAACCTCGGGTAGTGTCGGGACGATAAGCGCACGGCGAGCCGAGTCTATAGGCGACCAAGCCAGTAGCAAGGTCGGCAGTAGCAGCAGCGCGACCGCTACTAAACGGCCAACGCCAGCCGCAAGCGCCACCAACCAGCGTTTAAGACTTAGCAGCAGCATAGAGCACGCAAAATATCCCGCTAAGCCGAGCTAAGCCAACCTACAACTTGGCAAACGAATCCACTGCCACCACTTGGTCGTAAGCAGCCACCGCCGCATGCAAGCGCTGCTTGGCATCGGCGTCCAAGCCCAATTCGCGCGCAGCCTCTTCGAGCCAATCGACATCCCAGCGCCGCTGTATCTTGCCCGAACGCAGCAGCTTCTTGGCATTCTTCAGCGTCTCCTCGACCGCAGCCATCTTGGCGCGGGCGTCGTAGAGCAGACCACTACCGCCAGACTTAGCATCGGGCACGTGCACCAGATGCGTCAAGCGTTGCTCTTGGTCGGCGTCGCTCAAGAAATCGGCGACAATCTTGGCGTTATCCCTATCGCTCGCTGGCGTCGCCTTGAAGCCATAAGGCGCCAAGACCGCGCGCAGCAACCAGCGCACTGGTGTTACCGGAAAATTGGTAATCACAGCTTGCAAGCACTGGTCGAATTCGGCAAATAGATTTTGCAGGCTTACTTGCACCAGCAGCTTATCAGCCTCGGGATAATTGTTCTCGTGGTGCGTTTTGATAACGCAGGCGCTCATGTAGAGCACGCTCAGAGCGTCAGCTAAGCGCCCAGATATCATCTGCTTTTGCTTGAGTTTGCCACCCAAAATGCCGATAGTCATATCGGCGAGCACGGCGAAAGACAAACAGCGGCGCTGCCATTGCTTGATCAATTTACTGGAGACGCGGATGCTATCGTTGCCGCCCAAAAACCTGCCACCGCTGAGATTGGCGCCCCAAGCGCGCAGCACGTTGCGCGCGCTCCAGCTCACGTGTTGCTGGAGCAACTCGTCGAACTTTTGCACAGCGCTATCGGTATTCTCGATCTGCAAAGCGCGAAACTCGTCGAGCAGATAGGGATGCGCGCGCAGCGCGCCTTGGGCAAAAGTAATCAGCGACCGCGTCAGGATATTGGCGCCTTCCACAGTAATCGCTATGGGCAGCATGTTATAGGCCGCCGAGATGTAGTTATTGGGTCCGTCGCAGATCGCCTTGCCACCGTGAATGTCCATAGCCAAGTACACCGATTCGCGCATCCGCGCAGTGCTCTGATATTTGAACAAGGCCGATATCACAGCCGGCTTGGCGCCGCCTTGCAGCAAGCCGTTGGTCGATAAGCGAGTGCACTCCAAAACATAAGCGTTTTGCAGTAGCTGAGCCAAAGGCTCGATGATGCCCTCCATTTGCGCTATCGGACGGTTGAATTGCTCGCGCAAAGCGGCGTAAGCAGCAGAATGCTTGAGCATAGCTTGAGTCGCCGCCGAGCCTGTGCTCGGTAGCGAAATCGCGCGCCCGACTGCCAGGCAGCTCATTAGCATCCGCCAGCCCTTGCCGACGTTGCCTTGCCCGCCGATCACCCAGTCGATAGGTATGAACACGTCTTTACCCCGAGTTGGACCATTCTGAAATGCGCAGCCGCTGGGGAAATGGCGCTCGCCAGTTACTACTCCCTTGTGCTTAGTCGGCACCAAGGCGCAAGTAATCCCCAGTTCCTCTTTACCACCGAGCAGACCGTCGGGGTCGTGACAGCGAAAAGCCAAGCCGAGGATAGTCGCCACTGGAGCCAGGGTTATGTAGCGCTTATCCCAATTCAAGCGAATACCTAAAGTCTCTTTGCCCTCGTGCTCGCCTTTACAAATAACGCCGACATCCGGCATCGCCGCAGCATCCGAGCCCGAATGCGGTCCAGTCAAGGCAAAACAAGGAATATCCTCGCCGCGCGCCAATCGCGGCAGGAAGTGATTTTTCTGCTCCTCGGTGCCGTACTTCAGCAATAGCTCGCCGGGACCCAAAGAATTCGGCACCATCACCGACACCGCCGCCGTCGGCGATATCGTCGAGATCCGCGCAATGATGCGCGATTGCGCTTCTGCCGAGAAATCTAGGCCACCGTAACTCTTGGGGATGATCATACCCAGGAAGCCTTGGCTCTTGATGAACTTCCAAACCTTAGGCTCCAAGTCCATCTTCTTGCGCACGTCCCACTCCTTGAGCATACGGCAGAGCTCCTCGGTGGGACCGTCGATAAATTCCTGCTCCTCGGCGTTAATCTTGTGCGCTGGTTCCTTGAGCAGGTCGGTCAAATCGCCCTCGCCAGAAAACAACTGCCCGTCGAAGCTGACGCTGCCAGCCTCCAAAGCCTCTTGCTCGGTCGCCGATATCGGCGGCAAAGAAGCCTTCATGGTCTTGTACATGCGGCGACTGAAATACTTCAGGCGCAAACTCGGCACGCTGAACAGCCACAGCGCCGCTCCAGGCAGCAAAGCCAAGTAGTTGAGCAAATTGAACGGATTGGGCATATCGAAATCGCCCTCGGGAACACCCACGATAGCGACCACACCCGCAGCCAAGGCCACGTAAGCCAGATTGCGGACGCCGATACCGCGCGCACCCAGCCATAAGACTACAACCAGAGCTAATAGAAAATAAATTAAGTACATACTTGTATTCCTTACTTTAATGGATGACGATGTCCTGATCCCTCACCGTCTTGTTTATCTTGCGCTCTGCCAGCACCTTCTTGTAATCGAACATCGCCAAGCTAAGAGCCGGGAAGCCGCTCTTCACTAGGGTCGAATCAATATCAGCGCGGGCGTAAGCGTGCAGCGCAGTGCCACCCTCGACGATCAAAGTGTCGTGCAGTTTGTCGGCAGAGCGGGGCTTACTGGCGTCGAATTCGAATATGCCGCATTCGACTATGTGCAGATCGTAAATTACCATGCCGCTGGACGCGCTATCAGCGGCGAGTTCGATATCTTGCTCGGGCTCGGATTCGTCGCCGTTACCGCGCATATTCAAGCGTATAGAGAGCTCGACCTCGAACATATCCTTGCTCAATTGCTGCGAGCCCATCTCAATATGCACGCTGGTCTTGGGCTTCAAGCTGCGGGTAAAGATCTTGGGCGCGTTCGGCAGCTGAAAATTGAGCTTTTTAATATATATCTTGTGTATCTTCATGGTAGGTAGAGACCTCAGAGCTTTTTACTCATAGGCAATGACTGCGCCTGCCATTCCATCATACCGCCAGCCAGTCGATAAGCATTGAAACCGCTGGCGCGGAGCTTCTCGCTGATAGCGCGCGAGCTACCGCCAGTGTTGCAAGCCACGATGATCGGCCGCTTCTTCTGATTATCCAGCGTGTGCTCTTTATCCTTAAAAGTAGCTACTGGAATGTTGCGCGCGCCAGCAATATGACCGCCTTGGAACTCGTTGACTTTACGCAAATCCAACACCAGAGCGTTCTCGCGGTTGATCATGCGCACCGCTTCTTGAATATCGATGGCCTTACCGCCACGGCTCAACTCAAAAAAAATAAATGCCGTAAGTAGCAGCGCAAAAGAGCCAGTTAAGTAAGGGTGATTACCAATAAATTCAATATATTGAGCCATGCAAAGATCGCGAGTTACAGTGTTTTAGCGTAGCTGAAAGACAAAGGCGGGCATTTTAGCCGAGCGCAATAGCGGCGCCAAGCTTATCGCCCCTTTTTACGCCGTCATATCGGGGCGCTACCCTAAAATAGCGGCAAAGAGTTTTGCCGTACACCATGCCCAGCATAGCCATCCATAACCCACAGATCGCGCCCAACACGGGCAACGTCATCCGCTTGAGCGTCAACTGCGGCTTCGACTTGCACCTGATAAAACCCTTAGGCTTTGAGCCCACAGACGCGCGCTTGCGCCGAGCGCACCTGGATTACAGCGATTGGCAACGAGTACGCGTGCACGAAGACATCGCCAGCTTCTTCGCATTCTGTTCCGGCAGAAGAGTCTTGGGCTTTAGCACCAAAGCGCGCAAGCACTACCATAAGCAGCTTTACCGTGCTGATGACGTACTGCTCTTTGGCTCCGAAACCCAAGGCTTGCCACTAGAGCACGAATTGATCGACAATCAGATCGAGCTCTTGCGCCTGCCCATGCGCGCCAACAGCCGCAGCTTGAACCTTGCCAACAGCATCGCCGTAGCCGCTTACGAGGCTTGGCGACAATTAGACTTTGTCGGCGCCGAAGCCACAGAGCCGCAACAAACTTGAGCCTGAGCTTTTACAGCGCCAGAGTCGCGGGTAAAATCGCGCCAGATCTTATTAACACAATCCCAGCATGAAAAAATTACTAGCAGTATTAATAACACTCTGCGCGCTGCTAAGTTGGAGCCTGAGCCACGCCGAAAAATTGACCATAGCCATAGCAGGCACCAACGACAGCTTGAACATGCTGCGTAGCAACGTCGACAGCTTTCATCAAGTCAGCGAGCACCGCGTCGACATCGTCGCGCTCCCAGCCAGCGAATACGACGGGTTCACTGAATTCAGCCAATGGCTGCGAGCTGAACTCAGCGAAATCGACGTCTACGTCCTCGATTTCTATCAAGCCCTGGCGCTACAAGAGCACCTACTCGAGCTCAACTATCCCAGCGCCAAATCGCACTGGCCAGTAGTAATGCAAGCACACCAAGCCGGTGGTAAAACCTACGCCTTGCCTTACAGCCTAGACGTTCAAGTGTTGTTCTATCGCAGCGATTGGGTGCCGTTCCCGCCGGTTACCTGGGAGCAAATGATAGACATTGGCGCCAACGTCCTGCGCCGAGAGCGCGCCTTCAGCAATAGCGACCTGGAAGTCTACGCCTTCGCCGCCGACACTTCTGCCAGCCTGGTAGCCAATGCCATGGAATGGAGCGCCAGCCACGGCGGCGGCGCCTTCGCCATCAATAACGAGGGCGTAATCAAAGCCCACAACATCGAAAACATCAGAGCTTTCAACAACGTCAAATCCTGGATCGGCAGCACCGTGCCCGACTACAACCTCGAGCTCGCCTTCGCCAGTATGCGCGACCGTATGGTCAACGGCGGCTTAGTCTTCATCCGCGATTGGTACTCGCAGCACAACAACTACCTGCAAAATTCCACGCCAGCGAGCAACCGTATGGATTGGTCGGCGTTGCCTGGAGGCAACTTTGGCTCTGCTGCCAGCATCCGCGGCCTCAGCCTGGCAGTATCCAAGTACTCCGATAACCCAGCCTTAGCAGCGCAATTCATAAGTTTTCTCTCCCGAAGCGACACCCAAAGTCGCAATCTCAGCAGCCACGCCGCCCTACCCACTTGGAGCGCGCTCTATTCTGACCCAGCGCTAGCGTCGAGCGTACCTCGACTAACCGAACTCGCTCGGGTATTAAAAAGCAACACCATCAACCCACCAGCGGCGCAATTCGGCGCCGACTACCAGAGCGCAGTCGACACCATAGCCCAAGCCACCACCAGCATCCTCAACAACCAAGCCTCCGCCCAAGGCGCCCTCAGCGACCTCGAATCCAACCTAAACAGACTACTAACCTCCAGCACCAAAGACTAACCACCAAAGACCACATCCACCTCACCCATCGCGCAAAAATAACTCCCAAAGGATTTGACGTTCGACTGATATGCTTTTACCAAGCCGCCGCCATAAATCAACTTTCGCATTACCAAACCGCATCCCACGCTCCACAAAGCTTTTTGTCAATCACACGTGAACCACAAGCTCATTTGCGTATCACCAACCCCATCCCACACTCCACAAACCCTTTTGTCAATCACACACGAGCCACAAATCCCTTCGCATATCACTAAACCCCATCCCACGCTCCACAAAGCTTTTTGCCGATCACACACGAATCACAAACCCCTTTGCGTATCACCAAACCCCATCCCACGCTCCACAAACCCTTTTGCCAATCACACGTGAACCACAAATCCCTTTGCGCATCACCAAACCCCACTCCACGCTCCACAAAACCCTTTGTCAATCACCCACGCTCCACAAACCCCTTTACGTATCACCAAACCCCATCCCACGCTCCACAAATCCTTTTGTCAATCACACATAACCCACAAATAGCTTTGCAGCTTATAAAATTAATTTCGCGCTTCACAAAATTTTCTTACCTTCGGCGATATTCAATAGTTCTGAGAAGGCAAGCACAGTCGCCCGCCGACCTCTGCCAGGCTGTATAACTTTCAAAACGCCAACTCTCTTAAGTTGCCGCAGCAAGCGGTTGGCGGTGGGCTTGTGCACGTTTACGGCGGCAGCGAAATCGGAGGCCCGGAAAATGGGCTTATCAAAAATAAAATCCAGCAACTGCACGCCGTATTGCGAATGCGTAGCGTTATGGATAGTCGTTTTCATGCCTTCATAAAGCTGCAAAATAGCGCTAACCTTAGCGTTATTTTCGCGCGCTTGGGCGAGCACCGCGCCCAAGAAAAATTCAATCCAGCCGTTCCAATCGCCCGACCGCGAAATCTCTTGTAGCCCCAGGTAGTACTCATCGCGGTTGCGTTCCAGGTAGGAACTCAAGTAAAACATCGGCTGCGATAATTTGTTTTTCTGGTATAAAAACAATGGAATCAATAGTCTACCAATACGGCCATTGCCATCCTTGAACGGATGCAACAATTCAAATTGTGCGTGTACCACTGCCGTTTGCACCAGCGCATCGATATCTTGCGCCTCGACATAAGCCTGCCAGGCTTGCAGATGATCGAGCACAGCCAACGGACTCGGCGGCACAAAAGTCGCCTGCGCTAGCGTACAGCCAGCTTTGCCGATCCAATTTTGATCTTTGCGGAATTCGCCTGGGCTTTTATCTTTACCGCGCACGCTGCTCATCAATACACGATGCAATTCGCGCACAAAAGCTAGGGTAATCGGGCGCTCGCGCAAATAGTCACGTCCTTGGCGCAGAGCCTCGCGGTAGTTAATAATCTCCTGAATATCCTCGTATTTATCACCCTCTTTAATCATCCCAGCCTCTTGCTCCAAAACCTCATCCACCGTCGCTTGCGTGCCCTCAATGCGCGACGACAACACGGCTTCCTCATTAGTCAGGGGCGACAGCAAAATCGCTGAATTGACGGTCGTCTGCAGCAATGCATCGTAACGCGCCAGCTCGGCGTTGGCGTCGCCGACCAAAGCGAATAGCCTCTTATGATCCAAATCTGCCAACGGCAGCGCATCGGGCTGGTAGGGTTTCATACAGACTTACTCAGATTCAGCGACTCTGTGAAAGATGGAATTTTATCGTTACCTATCTGCCACATAAAAACCACCCACAGATAACCCTCACCTAACCACCTCCATCAGCTTCTCATAGCTATCGACCACATCGTAGTGCACGCCAGCGTTCTCGGCGTTTTGGTTGAGGCGGTCAAAAAAGCGGCGAGCGCACTCGATCTTACTCTCCTCAACCTTGCGCATTTGCAGGCTTGACAGACTACCCTTAGTCTCGGCGACGAAGTAGATATGCTTGACCGTGCCCTCGTGAAAAGCGATAGCCCAATCAGGGTTGTAGTCGCCGACTGGGGTCGGTATCTTAAAACCGCGCGGCAGCTTGGCGTAAACCACCACCTCGCTGCTCGCGTCTAGCTTTTGGGCAAACTTGCGCTCGTTAGCACTATCGGTCTGCACGTATTGATAGATATGCTTGCGCAAGCGCTCGCCGAGCTGACCGGGCTCCAGCCCGCTTTGCGCTTCGGGGAAGATATCGGCGCCGTAGCATTGACCGCTCAGATCGTATTGCAGATTGCTGATGATCGCGCTCGCCTTTTGCTCGTTTATCAGGCGACCGACCTCGGCGATAAATACCTCTGGGTTGCGTTGAAATTGGGCAAAAGTCTCAGGCTTAATCGCCATCAAAATCCTGGCTACCGTTTCGCGCTTGAGCTTGGTTCGGCGCGTCAACTCGCCGATCAAATCGTAGCGCGGACCAGTCGCCACCGCCGCGCTGCCATAGTCAGTAGCAGTTTCTTTGACCACAAAGCTGGAGCCGCTACGCAACTGCTCGTGGCTAACGCTGGCGCGTTGCTCGCCGTGCTCAATAGCGTAGCGCAGCTCACCAACGCGCAATTCCTTATCCAAAGCAGCGACGCTATTGGCGACAAGCTCATCTGAGCAAAAATCTACGCGGTAAAAAGCCTTGTGGTGAATGCGTTTCCAAAGGCGTTGAAATTCAGCTTTGTGGAAATTATCATCGTTGCGCTTATTGAGCCCGCTAGTGCTGGCGTCTATAGGCTTGGGCAATAGCTCAGGGTTATAAACGCTGGCAATGAGTAGCTGCACTTGCTCGGTGAACTCAGCCAACTCAGTCGGCAAAGCTGCCAGGCTATTAGCGTCGCGCTGCTGCTGGTACAGCGGCTGGATATTTCGCGCTCTATCGACGTAGGCGTTCTGAATCAAATAAAAATCGATGCTCTCGGCCAGATCTGGCGTCAGCAGTAATTCATGCCCAGCTTGGTTACGCAGCAGCTTGCCAGTGAAATAGCCTTTATCTGCCACCCGCGCCCGCCCCACCAGCGCCGCGTTCATATCACCCTGTAAGCCGCTGACAAAATCCTGATAGCTCTCGCTGGCGACCACAGTGAGCACGTTCAAATCGTGCACGGTCGTCGGATCGTCGAGCCTTTCGCCCAACTGATTGACCGCGAGCCGCAAACCACGACCAACCTCTTGCCGCCGCGAGATAGTGCTATCGCTATGCTTCAAGGCGCAGATCACAAACACATTGGGATTATCCCAGCCCTCGCGCAACGCCGAATGCGAGAAGATGAAACGCGTCGGCTCCGCATAGCTCAGCAGCTTTTCTTTGTCCTTCAATATTAGATCGTAGGCATCAGAATCATCGGACTCTTTGTCAGCGCCTTTGGCTTGCACGTCTACCAGCCGCCGACTCTTATTATCAATGGCGAAGTAACCATTGTGGGCGCGCTCTGCGCTGCAACCCGCCAGGTACTGGCGATACCTCGGCTCCAAGCTCGGCTCCAACTCGGAGACAGCTTCATCGTACTCCTGCTCGAAAATGCGCGCGTATTCGCCCTTGCTGTCGGCTTGCGCGTAGTCGCGGTATTTGCTCACCGTATCGATAAAAAACAGCGATAGCACTTTGACCCCATGCCGATACAGTTGTTGCTCGCGTAGCAGGTGGGCGCGAATAGTCTCGCGGATTTGAATGCGGCGCAGATCGTCGCTGCTAACATCACCGCGCGCCTCGCCTAGCCGCAAGCGCTCGCCGTTGCTAAATTCGATGCTGCCATCCCTGGCGTCAATATCGCTAAGCAGGTAGCCGTGGTATTGGCGCATTTCCTTCGAGATCTTGAACAAGCTATCGCCTCGGCGCAGCCGCCGGATTACCCGCTTGACCTTCGACCCGGAGACCATCTCCAGCTCCATCCGCGCCACTGGCGCCTGCGACGATACATCGATACTCTCCAAATACAAATAGCCACCAGTGCCAGATAAATTGTGCACCGCTATGCCGCGCACGGCGATCTTCTTCACCAGCTTTTGGTTGTAAGCGTCCAAAGCATCGAGCCGATGGATCAAATTGTGGCGGCTCCTGTGGGTGGCAGAATAGCGCAGCATGAATAGCGGCTGAAATTCTTTCAAGCTCGCCAGCGTTTTATCACCCTCCATCTTCTGCGGCTCGTCGAGGATCAAAATAGGGCGACTGGCGCTAATAACATCTATAGGCTTACGGCTTTGAAAAGTATCCAGTCGCTCGTAAATCCGCCGCGCGTCTTGGCTGCGAGCATTGAAAGCCTGCGCGTTGATCACCATCACGCTAATCCCAGCGTTGCTGGCGAATAGCTCTAGCTGGTCTAAGCGGCGCGAGTCGTAAATAAAAAAGTGCGCGCGCTCACGAAACTGCTCTTGGAAATGCTCGGCGGTGATTTGCAGAGTTTTGTATACCCCCTCACGGATCGCCACGCTCGGCACCACGACGATGAATTTGCTCCAGCCATAACGCTGCTTGAGCGCGAAAATGCTTTTCAGATAGCAATAAGTCTTACCGGTGCCAGTCTCCATCTCCACGTCTAACTGGTAGCGACAATTAGCCAACGCCTTGCGCGTGTAGCCGCCATCGGCAACAAAGGCACCCTTCTTCAGGCTTTGGAAAGCATCGAGCCGCTCGCTGCGCGGCAAGTGCTGGCGCAATTGCACCGCGCGAATATTCTCCAGCAATTGCTGCTCGTCCAACTCAAGCTCGGCATTGCGAAATCCCATCGTCTCGTCGAAGCGCCGCCCCTGGTATTCTCCAGCTCGCGCGCTCCCAGCGTCCATCTTGTAGCTCAGGCTACCAGCCATCGGCTGACCCTCGAAGCAATCCAGCACTGCCTCCACCGCCTGCGTCTGATAGGCTTGCGTCTTAAATTGCAGTTTCATAGGCTTTATTGTTGTAGCTCACGCGCGTACCACAAAATGATTTGTGTATCATAAAATGAGTTTTGTGAGTCGCAAATGTTTTTGTCGATTGTAGTTGTAACCTTCAGCAAATCGCATTAGTGCGCCAGCTCAACGTTGGCACCGGCTGCCAAGGCGAGCAGCCTCTTGTTATCCAAATCAATAAGCAGCAGCGTGTCGGGTTGATAGGGCTCCACAGCAAGCTTATCCAGCTTAGCGTGGTAGAATGGGTGAAATGATAATATTAAATCAGCTAATCACGAGCTAAATCTATGGAACTTGTAGCAGTATTAACCCCAGCCGCCGAAGGTGGTTACGTTGCCTTTAATCCCGATACTGGAACCACAACTCAAGGCGAAACTTTGGAAGAGGCCATGGACAACTTGCGCGAAGCCACTGAGCTATATCTGGAGGACCCAAATCCGCACGTAACTTTGCGGCTTGCGAGCCCTACGTCGATTTTCTGTCAAAGAGGCATATAAACGGAGCGGCGAACGACGTCTAGCTCTCCCTGGTAGCTAACGTTGAGATAATTACGGCTGATTTGGCGTTATTTTGTCTCTACTGATGCCAGAATCACCTCAAGAGAAGCAGCATGGACGGTGAAGTGGCTACGCCACTGTGATTGTGATTTGGCTGGGCGATGTAGTTGAAGATAGTGATTCAGCTAGTTCTGGTTATTTCTGGAGGTGGGAGTGCTGCTTGAAATATTGCTAATAACTGTTCGATGATGTCATAGCCCGCTATGGCAATATTGAATTGAAGTTGACGTCCAGTGCGAACAACTTTGCCCGCAATATGATAGATGCACCAGCGCGTCCGCTTGGCTCGATAGTTATGCAGAATGGTTGGCGCCAAGGCTCGCATGAGAACAAACAGGTTATAGGCAAGAATGCATATAAAAAAGTACAAGCTATTCGCTTGGTGGTCGCTACAGGGTAAGTCCTCAGCGCCGAAATCGCACTTCAATTCTTTGATTCTATTTTCGCTGCATTCACCACGTTGGTTATACCAATCTATAATCTCAAGGTCTGTCTTTGCATCCATATTGGTGGCAATACAGCGGTAAATGTAGTGTTGGTTTTGATATTCATCGCCAGCTCCAATCTCATTGGTAGCATCCTCTAAATCAATTTCTAACTGTCCAGTTTTTGCTTGGCGCTGAATTACTAGGCAGAAAGGCTTCTCATAATCACGTATGCAATGTACCGTGCGGCACGTTGATTGCCCAGTCGCTTTTTCGCTATTATCCAATATTGGCTGCCAATCAGCATCAGCTATCTGCTTGATTATATCTCTGATATATTTTGATATTTTTGTCCGAATGGCGTATTGCATATTATGTTGATCGCAGTGTTTGATGACGCTCTGCTGGTAGCTGGCGGCGTCCGCACGCAGCGCCTTGAATGCAAATCCTTTGGGTAGCGACTGTACGCAGTGCTGAATAAACGCCAGATTGTCTTTGCTTGGTGGAACATTGCCTTGGCGAAAATCATACGTGATCACTTGTCCGGTCTCAGCAATGTGTCCGAGCATAGGCATATAGCCTTTATTGCCTTTGTATGTCCACAAGGCCGTACTCTTGTGTGCTATCACTTCAGTAGCATCAATATCCAGCGTTAAAGATTTGCAGTTGCCCAGTGTAGCTCGGAGCAAATGCTGATTAACAGCTTGCTGAGCTTTGGCAACACCCTGTTCTTTACTCATCCGGTGTAGCCAACCACCGACAGCTCTGCTACTTGGAAAACAAGGGATGTCCAACAAGCTCACTAATGCTGCATCGTTGCGCAAGATGCGCATATCATCCAGTCTAGTGCCACCACTGTGTAGCAATAAGATTATGCTCTGTAGGTATGTCGACGCTGGGAATCCGCTTTTCCGCTTAGGAGCTTGAAAGTTTTGATCTACGCAACGCGCAAAATCCAATGATTGCATTAATTGCAATGGAGCTAGTAAGCCAGATTGCGATGTGATAGCTTCTTTGCTAAGCTTGAGCTTATGAGGTAGAATATTCATCGGTCTTGGTTGGGATAGTTGCACCCTCTGGGTGATGGCAACTTTATTATAAACTATTGTCCAACCAAGACTTTTTTGTGAGTTTAAAAAATACGTGCGGATTTAGGGAGGAGTTTGCGCTTGATATAGCAGCGCGCCCACTTCTAACTACCTTCACAGTCGAGGCGCGTGCCTAAGCTACCTATTGTTTCGGGAGCGCAAGCGGTAAAAGCGTTAGAGAAGCTAGGATTTGCTGTTGTTCGCCAACGCGGTAGCCATATTGTTATGCGCAATGATTTTCGTGGTTGTGTGGTGCCCAAGCATAGAGAGCTGAAAGTCGGCACTCTGGCTGGCATTCTGAGGCAAGCTGGAGTCTCATCTGATGATTTAATTGCAGCCTTGCAAGGCTGATAGGTAAATTATCATTGCATTCGTAGTCTAGTAAATTTAATCCAGAGAGGTTTTTAGTTGTACTTTCTCATAAATGCAGCAGCTATATTGGTTTGCTTATATTGGCTATATACAGACCCAAGCCCAGCACCAGCGGTGTCACTGCTCACCTTTGTTCTAATGATGTTTAAAAATGATATTCAGATTGCTTGGAGCTGGAGAGTGAGAAGTTTCACGCTTAAATCAAGACTATTAAAAGGGTTAAAATTCAAGAAATATTCATTTACGAGCCGAGAGTACATTAACCCCAGAATAATTGAAGACTTAGTCGGCTGGATTAGTGATAGTGGCAACCAAATCGCAGCGATAAACATTACAAACTCAAATAAAAGCAATCGTTACTATGGCGAAATATCGGTAGACGATGGAATTGGCCAATTTCCTATAGTCAAAGTAAGTAATGGTAGAGAAGTTTTTTCATACCAATATATCGGCCAGTCATTTACAGGCATTCACCTCTTGCTCACTACCAGTTCTGGCGGGGGTTCAGGTATATTTTGCAATATAGTTTTGGTGACTATAAGTTTAGATAAATTAATAGATTTTAGCTATGAGAACAAGAAGAAAAACGAGAGGGTTCTGATTAAGCTGGCTGGAGTAGTTCCTCTTGGTGACAGATATGAAGGAAAGATCAAGTATAATTTTGGGGTCCTCAGAATACCAGCCTGTAAGAGGCTGGGAGCAACTCGAAGAAAAAGTAAATGGCTGGTTATTCTATAGTAAGGATAAGGGCCAAGAAAGTTATAATACCTAGGTCAGCGAATAAGACTTTAGATAATATCTACAGCAACTCACAGAAACGGATTGACGATACGCAGTTGCTTTATTTTTAAGCCGTGTTGCATATCCTCTGAATACAGAGTGTCGCAGTCGTTTTCGAGCGCTATAGCCACTATCAAGCTATCCCAGAAAGATATAGACTTATCAAACCGCAATTGTACTGCCAAACGCATGGTGTTTTCTTGTATTAAGACCACACTGGACTCGGTATAAAAATAATCAATATAACCGTTAACGTCAGAAGAGTTAACCCCTCCTTTCTTCAGCATAACATTGCATACTTCGTTAACTATTTGTGTGCTTATAATTATTTTGTTGCGACTTCTTTTATAGCTTTCTATTAGGCTTTTGGCTACGACAGACCGCCTGTCATCACCTTCCATAAATGCATAAGCCCAAATATTGGAATCAATCGTTACTCTCTCGCCCATAAATCTCGTCTCTACTCATGGGTGTGAACCGCTTCACCTGTAGCTCTTCGAGCGTAGGTGCGCGTCTAGGTTCAGCTGGCTTATGGCGTTCTTTCAAAGTCACAAATAAATCGTAAAGCTCTTTTTGCGCCTCTTCGGGCAAATTGGAAGGATCAATGGATGGAACATGTTTCATGGCTAACTATACCTGGTGGATTGATTGGTGTGAACCTTAGTGTCGTCTAGAACGACACAATCGGCACTATTATAAAATCTTAATCTCAGTGCTGGGCGAAATCAAGCCGAAGATTTGCTCGGCGTTGGTCTGGGTGCTGTCGACGGTGAGGCCAGAGCTGCGGAATAGCGCTCGCCGTGGCCGCCGCTTAGCCAGATGATAAAACAACTCATCGTCGATCTCGCCGGCTTGAGCAAAGCAAGCTACTAACTGATCATCGCCAGCTATAAACACTTCGAGCCCGCAAATTTGCTGGCGCTCAATCGGCAGCGTTAGCCCCAAGCCCCAATCGAGCAACACCTGAAAGAGCAAATCCTCGCCGCTACGCCCAGATTTAATGTATTCACGCGCCCACAAATCCAGCTGACCCTGCTGAGTTTCTGCGGGCGAGTAGTAAGCATTGTTCATGTTGGAAGAATCGACGAGCAAGGAGCGAAAGCCGACATCTTTATTCCAACCCTCATGGCATTCACCCGCGAGGATTTTCGCACCAGCGCGCCGGATACGCTCGCGGCCAATATCGGCAATGGTTTTATAACCAGCCTTGTAAGCCTCGGACTTAGGGTCGCAAGCTTCGGGCAATTGCACCATAATAAATTTTCTATTGCCGCCGTCTTCGGCGTTGAGCTGCATAACCGCGTGGGCAGTAGTGGCAGAACCGGAGAAGAAGTCGAGGATAATGTCGCTTTCATTGGCATTAGAGACGCGTATAAAATTTTTTATTAGATCTATGGGCTTTGGATTGCTAAATATGTTTTTAATTCCATCCATCAATAAACTCATAGTCCTATTAGCCTCTTGATTGCTGCCAA
The DNA here is from genome assembly GCA_965229495.1 of Gammaproteobacteria bacterium. Lineage (GTDB taxonomy): Bacteria > Pseudomonadota > Gammaproteobacteria > CBDBNL01. Next base: position 464,523 of record OZ245880.1, on the reverse strand, counting down.
ATTTATCATGCGGCCACCAGTTCGTAGCGCATTGCCCCTCCATTTCCCTTTCAAGCCGATAGTATTTCTTTCTGGGCAGGCCGCTCCCACTATTAGGAAATAAAATTCTACCACTCTCTAATAAATGAGAGTATGTATTTTCGTCACCCATCCACTCATCTGTAACTTCTTTGCCGTTTGGCAGAGTTATAGTATATTTAGTCCCACTTTGATCGCTGCCCACCTTCCAGGGCTTCGTAGCCCAATCGCCTTTAGGGTCATTGTCAGGGTTGGCAAATTTTCCAGTTAAATTAACCTTTCCCACACCTTTTTGCTTTAGTGTTATTTTGTCTTTGGCATAAACTATCACATGTTCGGCAACCAGCCCTATCATTTTGGTAGGATCATTTGGTTGATTGTGTCTCCTTCTCCAGTGGATATGGCCTTCAAAATTAGCCTCCCCAAACACCTCATCGCATAGCCGCTTTAGGCTTGCCTGCTCGTTATCGTCGATACTAATAAAAATAACCCCATCGTCGCGCAGCAATTTCTGCGCCAGCCTTAGCCGTGGGTACATCATCGATAGCCAGTCGGAGTGAAAGCGACCATTGCTTTCGTTGTTTGCCACTAAGCGATTGCCGGCATCGTCGACTTGACCAGAACTGCGCAAATATTCGTCTTTGCTGGCAGCATAGTTATCTCGGTAAATAAAATCTTTGCCAGTGTTGTAAGGCGGGTCAATGTAGATCATCTTGACCTTGCCCATGTAGGTATGCTGCAGCAGTTTCAAGACGTCAAGATTATCGCCCTCGATAAACAAATTCTCGCTGCGGTCAAAATCAACGCTATCGCCACGGCAAGGGCGCAAGGTTTTGTTGATAGGCATATTGCCCGTGTACAGCGCTTGACGCTTGCCAGGCCAATCGAGCCGATAGCGTTCCTCAACACCTTGAACCAAATCGCTGGACAACTCCTGGCGCAGCAAATCCCAATCGATCTTGCGCTGCAGCTCGCCATCAGCCCCGTGCGCCTCGGTAACGCAATGCGGAAAAAGCCCGGCGATCTTCTCGACATTGCTAGCCGCCAAATCCGGCGTGCGCATGGCTAATTTGTTCATAGAGAGTTTTGGGTTTTATGATTACAAGGCTGCTTCTGTAGGCGCTATTGTCATTATTCGTAATGCGTCCACAAGCGTATAACCTTTACTGTGGCCAGCTCTTCGTAAACTTGGTAGACCAGCCTGTGCTGGATATTTATTCGCCGCGAATAGGCGCCGGCGAGATGCCCGACCAGCTTTTCGTACGGTGGCGGATTGGCGTAAGGGTTATCTCTGAGCAGCGCCAGCAACTTCTCGGCCTTCGTTTTCAGTCCGGCTGCCGCTAGTTTCTTGGCGTCTTTTTGCGCTTGCCTGGTGTAGAGCAAGCGCCAGTTCACCAATCTAGTTCCTCAGCGCAAGTCGACAAATCGGCCTGCATTCCCTCCTTGATCGACTCCACCATGCCCGGAAACGACGACAGATAAAGGCTCTCGGCGATAGCGTTCCAGTCTTCCTCAGCAATTAGCACGGCGTTGCTACGTTTGCTGGTAATCATAATCGGCTGATGATTTTCCGCCGTCTTATCGATCAGCCCGTACAAATTAGCGCGAGCCTCAGTGGCATTCAGAATAGTCATAATCTGCTCCTCAAGTCATTCCCGCTATCGTACGTTTATACGTGCGCAATGTCAATCGGAATAGCAAAAGCGATCACTGCTCAACCAAACCGACGCTGGCATCTTAACCGCAGTGCTATAGTATGCCCTCCATAACCGTATCACGCACGATATCGCCCCATCATTGCAAATGCCGACACGAATAACCCTAATAGGCAGCATGGGTGCTGGTAAGTCTACGCTCGGCAATAAGCTGGCGCGGGCTTTGGGTTATGATTTTTACGATAGCGACCACGAGATCGAGAAAGCCACTGGGGTCGACATCAGCTGGATCTTTGACGCCGAAGGCGAGGAGGGCTTTCGCAACCGCGAGAGCCAACAACTGCAGCTATTGTTGCAGAAGCACGACTGCGTCATCGCCACTGGCGGCGGTGTCGTCCTCAGAGAGCAAAACCGCGACCTGCTCCGCGCCCACAGCACAGTAATATACGTTGAGGTCGATATAGAGGTACAACTCGCGCGCCTACGCAGTTGCAGCAATAGACCGCTGCTCGGTGCTAGCAGTTCCGACCCTACCGCCGACAGCGTCAAGCGCCGAGCAATCTTGAGCAAGCTCCGCAGCGAACGCAAGCAGCTTTACCTGAGCACAGCGCACATCCGCTTTCAAAGCGGCAATAAAAACCCAGCCGCCGACCTCGCAGACTTAATCGAGCTCATCCAAAATCACTAATGCCGACAACAATCCACCTCCAACTCACCAACCGCGACTGCCCCATAATAGTAGACGGCGACTTGAACGCCACCAGCCTCGCCCAGCGCCTCGGTCAACTCGGCAAAGATAAGTACGCGCTCTTGGTCGATAGCAACGTCGAGGCGGCTCTAGGCTTGGAATTATTTGCCCAGGTGCCAGAGCTAGTGCCCATCCGCATTGCTGCTGGCGAGCAGGAAAAGAACCTTGCCAACGTCGAGCGCGTCATCGGCACCATGCTCCAAGCCCGCCTCAATAGGAATAGCGCGATGATCTGCTTTGGCGGCGGCGTAGTCGGTGATCTTGGCGGCTTTTGCGCCGCCAGCTTCATGCGCGGCATCGACTTCGTCCAAATCCCGACGACCTTGCTCGCCCAAGTCGACGCCGCCATCGGCGGCAAAACTGGCGTCAATCATACACTGGGCAAAAACATGATCGGCGCCTTCCATCAGCCGCGCACGGTGCTGATAAACCCCAACCTACTCAGCAGCTTACCCAATCGCGAATTCAACGCCGGCATGGCAGAAGTCATCAAAGCTGGCTTACTGTACGACGCCGACTTCTTCCACTGGCTCGAGACCAACAGCGCGGCGATCAAGCGGCGTCACCCAGCAACCTTAGAGCAGACGATAGCGCGCGCTGCCGAGATCAAGGCCATCATCGTCGAGCAGGACGAACTCGAGCAATCCGACACCCGCGCCTGGCTCAACCTCGGCCACACCTTCGCCCACGCGCTCGAAACCGAGTACGACTACACACGCTACCTGCACGGCGAAGCCGTAGCCATCGGCTTGAACGCGGCGGCCTTTTGCTCGGCGCAACTCGGGCACATCACCCCCGAACACTGCAAACGCATCGCTAACCTATGCTCGGCTTTCGACCTACCAACCAACTGCCCCGACGCCAACGCCGAGCGCCTCATCGAGCACATGCTACTCGACAAGAAAAACCGCGCCGCGCGCCTAACCCTAGTGTTACTACGCCAGCTCGGCAAAGCCTACGTCGAATCCAGCCTCAGCCCCGAGCGCGTCCTACAAATGCTCCGCCAGTTCCAGCAAAGCTAAGATGCCCACCATCCGCCACCTCCTCCAAGACGACAGCCCGCTGCTCATGGGCGTACTCAACGTAACCAGCGACTCTTTTTACGACGGCGGTGCTTACCTCGAAACCGAAGCCGCGCTCCGCCAAGCCGAAGCCATGCTCGCGGCCGGCGCCGACATAATCGACGTCGGCGGCGAATCGACTCGCCCGGGCGCCCAAGCGGTCAGCAGCAGCGAGGAGATCGACCGCGTCGCGCCAGTGGTCGAGCAGCTCGTTAGCAAGCTTTCGGCGCGGGTAGCACTCGATACCAGCAACCCCGAGCTCATGCGCACAGGCGTCGGGCTAGGCGCGCAAATGATCAACGACGTCCGCGCGCTCCAGCGTCCGCAAGCGCTGGCAACGGCAGCAGAATTGCAGGTCCCAGTATGTTTGATGCACATGCGCGGCGCCCCAGCCACCATGCAAGACAGCGTCGATTATCAAGACGTCGTCAGTGAAGTCAGCGATTTCCTAGAGCAACGCGTAAATGGCTGCATCACCGCTGGCATCGCCCGCGAACTACTCGTAGCCGACCCAGGCATCGGCTTCGGCAAATTATTACAACATAACTTACAACTTATCAATAGCTTAAACGCATTACAGCAGCGCCTACAGTTACCCCTACTCGTCGGCATCTCCAATAAAGCCATGCTCGGCTCGATCACTGGCGCTGGCGTCCAAGACCGCCTGCCCGCTACCATCGCCACCAGCGCGCTCCTGGCGTATTGGGGCGTGAAGATTATCCGCGTGCACAACGTCGCCGCCAACCTCCAAGCCATCAAAGTCGGTTGGGCGCTACGCCAAGCTCGAGCAGCGCAATGAACCAGGTTTATCTGAATGGGCGCATAGTCCCAGCCACCGAGGCTCAAGTATCGGTATTCGACCGCGGCTACAGCTTCGCCGACGGCGTCTACGAAGTTTTACTCATCAACAATGGCAACGCCTTCCGCCTCGCCGACCACCAGCACCGCCTCGCGCAAAGCCTGCAAGCCATGATGATGGACGCCCGCCTCGCCGTGGCGCTACCCGAGATCACCCAGCAGCTACTAGCAGCCAACCAGGACCAAAGCGCGCAACTCAAGCTCTTGTACTTACAGATAACGCGCGGCGTGCAAACACCACGCAAGCACGACCCCGCCACTGGCATCAAGCACCAAGTCTTCGCCTACCTCCAGCCTTGGGACGGCGTCCGCGCGCGGCAACTCCAGTTGAAAAGCCTACCCGACACCCGCTGGCAACGCTGCGACATCAAAAGCATCGGTCTCACTGCCAACATCCGCGCGCGCCTCGAAGCCCAGCAACTCGGCTACGACGACTGTCTATTCATCCGCGATGGCGTCATCACCGAAAGCAGCAGCTCGAGCTTTTTCTGCAGCGACGGCGAAGTCGTCTACACCCCGCCCTTGAGCAACTACGTCCTACCCAGCATCACCCGCCAAGTAGTAATCGAAGCCTGCGCGCAGAAGGGCATAGCAGTGCACGAACGCGAACTCAGCCTCTGGCAAGCGAAGCAATGCACCCAGCTATGGCTCGCTAGCACCGGCTCCGGCATCTGCCCAGTAATCCGCTTAGACGGTGCCGAATTCGACCCCAACGGCAGCATCATCCAAATCACCAGCACCTACCGCGACCAAGCCCTCCAACAGCTAGCATCATCTTAACTGCACCACACACCACCCCCAAACCCTGCCGAGTACAACTCGGCGCGCCACTTGCCCGCATGGGCACTCCCCAATAAGCACTGCACCAAAACAAAATCACAGACTAGCGCTGAGCTCGATGCCCTGGGAGCGCGTGGCGTCTCGCCCGCCGTGTAAACAGTGAACCCGTAGGGTTCGGCCTTTGGGCAATTGGGCAATTAAGCCCATATAAGCACCACACTCAATCGAGCCCTGCGGGCTCACCCCTACGCCACTAGCTTCGCTTAAGCATCGCTTATCGAACCACAGGTGAACACAGATACACACAGATAGTTTCAGTGGTAAGAATGGAGCTTCTACTTCCCATCTGCTTCATTGCTATTGCTGGATGCTTGAATAGCTTCAGCAATTTGCGCTTTGATTAAATGGGGTTGAAAGGCCGCCTACGGCACTTTTTACACGGCGACCGAGACGGATCGCGCTCCCAGGCGCTGCTATTGGGGGTTTTGCTGGTCGCAGTTGGCGCGTTGGAGCGCGGCTTGGAAAATTTGTAAGCGCTCTGGGTTGGGTGGGTCGAGGGCGCGCTCGGCGGCGAGGGCGCGGTGGTAGTAGGCGCAGGCTGACGGCAAATAGCCTTGTTGCTCATAAGTTATGCCGAGCTTGCGCCAAACACCATGAGTATAACGTGTGCCGCCCCAAGACTTATAATTTCGAGACATTTGAGATTAGGTTTATAATGGTATTGTTAAATGGATATAGCTTTTAGTTATTGTTGACAGTTTCATCAGTATTTTAGTGATAGGAACATATGCATTATTAACAATGCTTATAATAAATACGTTCATGTCGACCAAGAGCAGAAATTTAACACTGTTTAGGGCATGCAAAATGCTCATCAATGCATATTGCTTACCTATAAAGACACTACAACTTTAAAATCAAAAATAGATAAAATTGTTAGTTTTGCCATATGTCCCTGTCACTAAGGCGCTGAAAACCAGCCAATAATTGATTAGAAGCCATATTCATTTAACAATGCCACAAATAATTAATGTTTAATAAAAGCGTAAGCAAGTCTAGCCCTTTAACCAGCCTACAAGGTATAGAAGTGCCAGCTAAAATGCATGATGGCGCTGGTTATAACCCCATCCGGACGCCTGTAACAACTAGGAATTTGCCAACCCCACAAGAATTAGAGCATTATGATAAAGTAGTTCCAGGATCAGCAGAAAAAATATTTAGTGCTTTCATGCATAGAGAGCAAATTAACGAGACAATTATTAAGCATGATCATGAGATGGATAAAGACGAAATAAAGATTAGAGATCAATCAGAAAAGCGCTATTACAAAGCATTAGCTCGTGGGCAATTTATGGTATTAGGATTGTCAGTTTTGTGTGTCATGGCAGCCATTGGCGTCACAATTTATGGCGCCTCTTGGATGGTTAGCGTATCCTTTTTGGGTATACCCATGCTACATACTGTGCGAACTTTAATGAAAGTTCCTCGGGATAGAAAAGAAGAGACAAAAGTAACTTATATAACACCCAAATAGCGACAACTATGCACTTAGTCTTTCTAAACTAATCTGACTACTATCTAATTGCATTGCAATTAGATCATTATTTTTATCAGCTATTTGTTGACGTATACGACGTAAAGATTCCTCCATTACAATCACTTTTTTAGAATTAGTAGAATCAAGTATACGTTCGTGTGCTAGTGCACGACGGTAGTAAGTGTACGCTGTCTCTAGCTCATCCTTCTCAGAGTAAACACTACCTATATTGTGGTAAATATTGCTCATTTCATGCTGCTGATCTAGTTCATCACATAAAATTAACGCATGATGGAACGTCTCTAAAGCTTGCTGCCACTTTCCGTTACTCACATAAATAGCACCAATTTGATGATAAACGCTAAGCATTTCATGCCGAAACCCACTTTCATCGTGCAACATTAGTGCGCGTTGGCAGGCATCTAGGGCTTTTTGCCACTGCTGTAGTTGCTCATAAACTCTACCGATCTGATGGTAAGTAGTCCCTAGTTCATGCTGCTGACCATACTGCTCTTTAAGTTCCAGTGCGCGCTGATAAGCGTCTAGTGCTTGCTGCCACCGTTGTTGATATTGGTAGGTCATGCCGATTTGGTGGTAAGTGCCGCCAAGCCGGTGCTGCTGACCATGTTGCTCTTGCAACGCTAGCGTACGCTGGTAAGCGTCTAGTGCTTGCTGCCATTGCTTCTGCAGTTGGTAGACCATACCGATTTGATGGTAAGTGTTGCCCAGCTCGTGCTGCTGACCGTGCTGCTCTTTTAATTCAAGTGCGCGCTGGTAAGCGTCTAGGGCTTGCTGCCACTGGCGTTGATGTTGATAGACGACGCCGATGTGGTGGTAAGTGTCTCCCATCTCGTACTGCTGACCGTGTTGCTCTTTTAATTCGAGTGCACGCTGGTAAGCGTTCATGGCTTCGCACCACTGCTGCTGCTCTTGGTAGACCCTGCCGATTTGGTGGTGAGTTCTGCCCATCTCATGCTGCTGGTCGTACAACTCCAGCGAGCGCTGATAAGCCTCCGAGGCTTGCTGCCACTGCCGCTGCTCTTGGTAGACTCTGCCAATTTTGTGGTAGACAATACCGTGATAGGAATGCGCCGATTGGTCGTCAAGTATGGCTTGGTAGGTTTGGAGCGCGCGGGTATAGAGGCGCAATGCTAGCCACAGACTTGCTAGCGCACCGCTAAGCGGTGCAAGCATAGGCTGATCGGTGGCACCTTGCGCCCAGAGCTCGACGGCATTGCCGAGCTGCTGCGCTTCGCCAGCGCGCACCCACATCGCACGTTCGCGATAGAAATCTAAGCAATGACCTAATAATTCGGCGTCGGTTTGGTCTAGGGCAGAACGTAACGCCAGCGAGCTGAGGCGCTGCATGGAGCGGCTGAGAGCGGGTGTCGCAGATTGGGTTAGTTGCTGCTCTAGGAATTTTGCTGCGTTGTAAAGTGCGAGCGCGAGCAGCGCGCGGTTGGCGGTGTGACTATCATCGGGTGCTGATGCCAAGGAGCGCTCTTGTAGCGCTGGTAGCAGCGAGTAAGTTTCGGCTTCGCTTTCCACTAAGCCGAGAGCTTGAAGTTCGCGCAAGTGCTCTGGTAACTGCTTAGGGTCTAGCTGGTGCCAAGGCGAGGTAGATTCTTTGTCTGCCTGTTGGTTTATGGCAACGATCAATTGCAGTTCCATTAGTTGCATCTGCTCGCCGAGGTAGGCGAGGAGCAGCAACAGCGAACGCGCGGCGGGAGTGGGTTTGGCTAAATAGTAGTCGAGGTCGGCGTAAGTCTCGATCTCGCCAATGGCGACGCGCAAGGGCTCGACGGCGCCCTGCTCCAGGGCACGGTGATAAAGGTACAAGCAGAGTGGGTAGCGGCTGAGCTGATAGCGGCGTTCGAGTTCGGCGCGCTCTGGCTGTTGTAATTGATCGGCGCTCCAAAGGCTCTGTATTAAGCAAGAGCGCTCGGTGGGTGTGGGCTGTTGCGCTTGCTGCCAATCGATTGTCAGCGCGGCGCGGCCACGATCTTCGAGCCGCAACTGAGCGCGCGCGGTGAACAGCAGCCGCCAGCGTGGTAAAGCTGCCAAGCGCGTCAGCAGCGCCTGCGCCGACTTATTGTGCCAAAGCCCTTGGTCGTCGGCTTGGTCTTCACAGTTGTCGGCTATCAGCAGGTATTCGGCATCGGGTAAGTGCTGCTGTAACAAGTCGGCGAGTTCGGCGCCTTCTAAGTGCGAATGGCGTAGGTTTTCGGCGGGTGCCTCTAACCCGCAGGCGCGCAGCCAAAGCGCGGCTTGCGCGGCGATGGGTGAAGCCTCGGCGCGCAAATCGAGCCAGAAGGCGCGCTCGACCTTGAGATCGGTCAAGGGTGAGCGCAAGCAGCGCAGCGCCCATTGCTGCGCGGTGATAGTTTTGCCCATGCCGCCGAGACCGTACAAGCCCAGATTGCGCTCGCCGCGCTGGTAGGCTTGGTCGAGGCGCTGCAGCAAGCTCAGGCGCGGGGTTGCATCAGCGCGTAGCGGCGGCGCGTTGATTACGCTGATGCTGGCTTGCTCGCCAGCGGTGGATTGCCGGATTGCCGAGTTGACGACGCTATTGGCGAGCAATAGGCTTTCGAGCGCAGTTTGGCGCTCTGCGATATCCAAGTTGCTATCTTGCAGCAGCGCGGCGCGTGCGCGCGCCAGAGCCAAGGATGGCTGCCAGCGCTGGTTTGCGAAGCATTCGACCCAAAAGCGCCGCATCAGCGAACGCGCGCCGCTGACCAGCACCGAGCCATGCATGGCTACGACTGCGGGTGTCCCCACTTGGGCGGCAGCGCGCGCCAGGTCAAAGCTGGCGCCGCTAGCACTAGCGCCAGAAAGACAGCAATTCAAAAATACCAGCCGTGGCAGGTTGTGACCCTGTTGCTGGCAACCCTGCAAAGCACTGGCGAATTGGCGCGAGCTCATATCGGCGCGGGCGCCGTTGCCGTCTTCGAGCACGAGCGCGCCGCCGCGCTCCGGCTGCCAAGCGCCGTGGGCGCTGATGTAGAGCAGGTCGTATTGGCGCGCGCGCAAGGCTGCAGTCAATTGCTGCGGGCTGGCGTTGTTGAGTTCGTGCACTTCAAGCTGCCCAGAGCGCACGGCAGCAGCCAGGTCGAGACCGCGCTCTATGAGCTCGGATTCAATGCTAATGGGCGATACTTGCCGCTCCGAGCCGTCAGCTCTGCGGTCGACGCTGGGTTGCGCCGAAACGAAGAGCATTTGCAGTGGCGCGGTGCAGTCCTGGTCGGCTGCTGTGTCGATTGCGAGGCTGGAGTTGGCGCGTAGCAGCGGGCGGGTGTTGCTGGTGGCGAAGTAGTCTTCGCCATCATGGAGCAATTCCCAAGGTAGGCGCCGTAGAAAGTCGTCGGCGTGTTGCTCGTCTATGAGCAGGGTGCATTCGCTGAAGTTATCTCGCAGCCATTGGCGTGCGGCTTCTGGATAGGCCCAGCGGTAGAGCTGTTGGCCGAATTGTTGTAGCTCTGTGGGGTCTTGCGCTGAGACGTCGCGGCTGAGGAATGGGTGCCAAGCTGCTGGGGGAGCGCTGATGGTGTCGACCGCATCTTGCTCTGCGCCGGGCAGACGCAGGCGGCGCTGGTATTCGCCTGTGGGTAGGGGCTGGAGGCTAAGGCTGAGTTTTTGCATCTGCGATGTCTTGGGCTCGGACGCCGAGGCGATTGACCATACTGGCTAGCATGGACTGCTTGTAGGTTTCATCGCTCAAGCTGTCAATTTGCGCTTGATATTCGGCTTGATAGACCTGCTCACCAACTGATTGCTTGAGCACTAGCTGCAGGCTTGAGCTATCGATAGTCTTCAAAGCACGCAGGTTATCGCTGTGGGCGCGGAGGAATGCCAGATTCAAGTTGGCAAAGCAGAGCATACGCCAAGCCAAGGCGATGTTAGCCGAGCGCTTGGGGGTGTCTTCATCTGTGCCTAGAGGTTGGAAAAACCTCAACTTAAGCAAGGTGGGACCGCTCAAGCCGAGTAATAGCCCTGTGCCGAGCGTGAAGTTCTCATAAATCTGCAATTCGTACAGCAAGGCAGCGCTAAGGCAGCTAACTACAGCATAGCTGCTGACGAATAGCCAAGCCCAAAGGCTGAAAAAGCAGCGCCAATGGGTGAGATAATTGTTGAAAGTGAAGATTATTTCCGAGTAGCCGACCAACAGGCTGGCTCCGAGCAGCAATATCAGGAAGCTCCAGTTGCCAATTAGGAAGGCGGAGCAGGCGGCGAGCACGGGGTTAAGGCTTTAGTCAAGCAATTTGCGCTTGCCCCTGGGGGTGAGCAAGACCATCCTGCCAAAGCTGAGTGCGTCTGGGTTGGGGTGCATGCTGATGTAGCCCTGGCGCTCCAATTGATATAGCCGAGGCTGCAAGTCGTGGCGCTGAATTAAGGAGCGATGCTGCATAAGGACTCCAGCTTGGATTTCGACCTCGGTGGCACCGATGTTTTTATTGATGATGTAAGCGAGATCGCTGTCGCTAACGGTGGGGGTGTCGGCTGTTGTGTTGTTCATGGTGCTGGCGTTGTTGGTTTTTGTTAGTGTAGCTGGATGCTGGGGTTTAGGCAACTGGGGGGTTGGTAGTGGTTAGCAGGTCTAGTCGAGCAGCTTATGCTCGCCTCTGGGGGTGAGCAAGGCTATTCTGCCAAGCCTGGGCTCGTCTGGGTTGGGGTGTAAGCTGATGTAGCCTTTGCGCTCTAACTGATACAGCCGAGGCTGTAAGTCGTGGCGCTGAATTAAAGCGTCATGATCTATGAGGACTCCAGCCTGAATCTCGGCCTCGGTGGCGCCAATATTTTTATTGATGATGTAAGCGATATCGCTATCGCTAACGGCGGGGGTGTCGGCTGTTGTGTTGTCCATGGTGCTGGCGTTGTTGGTTTTTGTTAGTTTAGCTGGGTCTGGGGTTTAGGCAACTTTGAGGCTTGGGCGATTACGTTACTTTGCTATTGGAGACCTTTGCCAAAAGGCTCTTTTTGCCCGCGGCCTCAAGTTATGCAAAGCTCTCTATTTGTAACTGGCTAATTGCTTTTGGGAGGCTCGCAAGCTCGCCTCCTGCCGAGTACAACTCGGCGCGCCCAGAAGCACTACAGTCAACCGAGCCCTGCGGGGCTCGCTTCTACGCCACTAGCTTCGCTTATTGAACCACAGATGCACACGGATAAACACAGATGAGAGCATTGGCAAGCTTAGACCTTATGCCATCTGCTTATGATATTTGTGATAAGGTGCAGTTATTGTTATAGAATGCATTCGTCTATTTTTGGGAAGTATTTTAGATATGAGCATAAAAAGTGATGTCAGTGTTGGCAATGCCTTAAGCGATTTGCCGCGCACTGGTCTTGGCGATAAGGTTGACCACGTTATAGCTGGAGTTATCGCCTTTGCTGTATTTTGCGCAGGGGCTTTTATTCTGGCGCGGCTAGTGGGGATAACATCGCCGCAACTGATCGCAACTGCTGGCTTGATAGCCACGGCATCGGTAGCGTTATTTTTTGAACTTGCCCAGAAATACACTCGCAGCGGCGTCTTTGATTGGTGGGATTTCACAGCGACTGTAGCACCAGCGTTGCTCTTGACGGGAATGGTTCATTTATTGCGTTGATAGCGCTGCAGACGCACGATCGGGGTGTTGCCGACGTAGTCTTCTTGGGAGGCTCGCAAGCTCGCCTCCTGCCGAATACAACTCGGCGCTCCCAAAGGGCACCGCTGCTTAAATTATCACAACTATCAACTATCCATTATCAATAGCGAGCTAGTTGACTAAAGGCTTTGTTTGCTAATGGCGCTTGCGGAGGCGTGGTGGTGTAGCTTTCTCCGTGCTTTTTGGGAGGCTCGCAAGCTCGCCTCCTGCCGAGTACAACTCGGCGCTCCCAAAGGGCATCGCTGCTTAAATTATCAAAATTCTCAACTACCAATTATTAATTGTTCATTATTCATTATCAAAGGCTTTGTTTACTAATGGCGCTTGCAGAGGCGTGGTGGTGTAGCTGTCTCCGTGCTTTTTGGGAGGCTCGCAAGCTCGCCTCCTGCCGAGTACAACTCGGCGCTCCCAAAGGGCGTCGCTGCTTGAATTATCACAATTCACAACTATCAATTATCAATTATCAAAGGCTTTGTTTGCTAATGGCGTTTGCAGAGGTGTGGTGGTGTAGCTGTCTCCGTGCTTTTTGGGAGGCTCGCAAGCTCGCCTCCTGCCGAGTACAACTCGGCGCTCCCGAAGAGCACCGCTGCTTAAATTATCACAACTATCAATTATCAATTATCAATTATCAATTATCAATTGTTAATTATTAAATTGTTCATTATTAAATTGTTCATTATTCATTATCAACTGACTCGTCTTCGTCTTTGGGGCTGGTGTCGATGGTGATGAGTTGGTCGTCGGGTTGGAGGCGGATGAGGGTGACGCCGCGGGCGTCGCGGCCGGTTTGGCGTACGCTGGCGACCGAGGTGCGGACGAGTACGCCGTTCTGGGTGATGAGGCAGAGGTCGTGGTTATCTTCATCGACTTCGACGGCGCCGATTAGTTCTTCGCCGGTCTGCAAGCGCTGGATGCGCATGCCTTGGCCGCCGCGCGACTGGCCGCGGATGAGTTCGATCTCGCTGCGCTTGCCGTAGCCTTTGGAGCTGGCAGTGAGGATTTCCTGCTGCTCGCTGCCCGCCTCAAGCATGGCGACTATGCGTTCGCCGTCTTTAATGCTCATGCCACGGACGCCGCGCGCGGTGCGCCCCATGCTGCGCACTTGCTGCTCGGGGAAGCGGATGATTTTGCCGCCGCTGCTGCAGAGGATGATTTCCGAATCGCCTTGGGTGAGCAGGGCGCCGATGAGGTTGTCGCCTTCGCTCAAGTCGATGGCGATGATGCCGCTGGGGCGTGGGCGCGAGAATTCGCTCAGGGAGGTTTTTTTGATGATGCCGCTGCGAGTGCACATGATGACTTGCATGGAGCCGAATTGGTAATCTTTGACGCTGTTGGCGCGCGAATCGGGCAGCGGGAGGATGGCGGTGATTCGTTCTTGCTCGGTTAGCGGCAGGATATTGATGAGCGGTTTGCCTTTGGCGGTGCGCGAGCCGGTGGGGAACTGATAGACTTTCAGCCAGTAGACTTTGCCGATGGAGCTGAAGAGCAGCACGGTGTCGTGCGAGTGCACGGTGAGCATGCGCTGGATGTAGTCGTCGTCTTTGAGCTGCGAGGCTTGCTTGCCGCGACCGCCGCGGTTCTGGCTCTGGTAGTTGGTGAGCGGTTGGATTTTTGCCCAGCCGGCTTTGCTGATGGTGAGCATGACCATTTCTTGCTCGACTAGGTCGGCGAGCGAGATGTCTTCCTGGGTGGCGACGATTTCGGTGCGCCGTGGGTCCTGGAAGTTGCTCTTGTTCTCCAGGAGTTCGTCACGGATGACGCTGCGGAGGCGCTCGGGGTTTTGCAGGATGTCGAGCAGGTCGGCGATTTTGGTGATGATTTCCTGGTAGTCGGCGCTGAGCTTTTCTTGCTCCAAGCCGGTGAGCTTTTGCAGGCGCATTTCGAGGATGGCGCCGGCTTGCGCTGGCGAGAGCTTGTAACTTACGGCGGCGTCGCTTTGGAAGCCGTAGTGCTCTTCCAAGCCTTGCGGACGGCAGGAGTCGATGGGGCCGAGGGCTTGCAGCATCGGCAATACCGAGCTCGCCGGCCAGGCTCTATCGAGCAGGCGGGCGCGGGCGTCGGCGACCGAGGCGGCGGTTTTGATGGCCTCAATGACGTCGTCGATGTTGGCGATGGCGACGACTAAGCCTTCGAGCAGATGACCGGCTTCGCGGGCTTTTTTGAGCTCGAACTCGGTGCGGCGGGTGACGACTTCGCGCCTATGGCGCAAAAAGCGCTCGAGGATGCTTTTCAGGTTGAGCAGCATGGGGCGACCATTGACTAGCGTGACCATGTTGATGCCGAATACCGATTGCAGGGGAGTTAGCTCGAAGAGGTGGTTGACTAATAGCTGCGCCTGCTCGCCGCGCTTGAGGTCGATGGCGATGCGGATGCCGTCTTTGTCGGATTCGTCGCGCAATTCGCTGATGGAGGCGATGCGCTTTTCTTTGACGAGGTTGGCGATTTTTTCTATGAGCTTGGCTTTGTTAATCTGATAGGGGATTTCAGTGAAGACGACGCGCTCGCGGTCTTTGTTATATTCTTCAATATGATAACGGCCGCGCATGATGGCGCGACCACGGCCGGTTTTGTAGGCGCTGATGAGGCCGGCGCGGCCATTGATAAGGCCGGCGGTGGGGAAGTCGGGGCCATTGATGTGCTGGATGAGTTCGTCGATCTCGATCTCGGGGTTGTCGAGTAGTGCCAGGGTGGCGTCGATGGTTTCGCCGATGTTGTGCGGGGGGATGTTGGTCGCCATGCCGACGGCGATGCCGGTGGAGCCGTTGACGAGTAAATTGGGGAAGCGCGCCGGCAATACCGAGGGCATCTGCTCGGAGCCGTCGTAGTTATCGACAAAGTCGACGGTGTTCTTCTCAATGTCTTCGAGCAGGGTGTGCGCGAGCTTGCGTAGGCGGACTTCGGTATAACGCATGGCGGCGGGGTTGTCGCCGTCGATGGAGCCGAAGTTGCCCTGGCCTTCGACGAGCATGTAACGCAGCGAGAAGGGTTGCGCCATGCGCACGATGGTGTCGTAGACCGGGCTGTCGCCGTGCGGGTGGTATTTACCGATGACGTCGCCGACGACGCGCGCCGATTTCTTGTAGGGCTTGTTCCAATCGTTGCGCAATTCGTGCATGGCGTACAACACGCGCCGATGCACGGGCTTGAGGCCGTCGCGGACGTCGGGTAGTGCGCGGCCGACGATGACGCTCATGGCGTAATCAAGGTACGATTGGCGGATTTCGTCTTCTATGCTGCGCGTGCCGAGAAACTTGGCTATGGGGGTGTCTTGGTCCATTTAGGTGTGTGTTTAGAGTGAAGAGGTTGCTTGGCTTTGAGCGCGGTTTATTGGCGCTCAAGCTGCGCGAAGGCTCGGGCTAATTCGGCGATGAGGTCGTCGGGGTGTTCGAGGCCGACGTGCATCCGTAGGCTTTGGCCTTCGTGCTGCCAGCGGCAGTGCTGGCGTTGCTCGGCGGGTTTGCTGGGTATTAACAGACTTTCGAAGCCGCCCCAGCCGTAGCCCATGCCGCAGAGCTCGAGTGAATTAAAGAAGGCTTTCCAGCTTTGCTGGGTGTAGCCGCTGACGCAGAAGCCAAAGAGGGCAGGGCTGCCACTGTAGTCGCGCTGCCAGAGGCTGTGGTAGGGGTCGCTGGGGTGCGGGGGGTACATGAGGCGGCTGACGTCGGCGCGCGCGTGTAGCCATTCGGTAATGACTTTTGCCGAGCGCGCGTGTTGCTCCAAGCGCGCGCCGAGGCTGCGGAGGCCGCGCAAGACGAGGTTGGCGTCGTCGCCGTTGACGCTTTGGCCGAGCCAGCGGCGGTTGTCGGCGAGAATCGAGCTGATCTTGCCGCGCGTGCTGATGGCGCCGAGCAGGAGGTCGGAGTGGCCGCCAAGATATTTCGAGGCCGATATTAAGCTGGCGTCGGCACCGCTGTCGAGGGGGTTATAGTAGTAGTTGCTAGCCCAAGTGTTGTCGACAATTAGGAAAGCCTCGGAGCCCGAGCTGCGGAGCTGGCTGCTGTAGCTGGCGATGTCGCTGAGCTCGAAGCTATTGGAGCCCGGCGATTCGACGAACACGGCTTTGGTGTTGGGGCGCAGGAGCTGGGTGAGCGGTTGCTCGGCGTCGGCGCGGCAATCGAAGAACTGGGCGTCGACGCCGTAACGCTGGAGTATGTTGTGCGCGAAGATGCGCGTGGGCTGGTAACAGTTGTCGCCGATGAGGATGTGGTCGCCCTGCTGACACAGGCTCAGGAGGCAGGAAGTGATGGACGCTAAGCCTGAGGGGTAAATGAAGCTGGCTTCGGCGTTGCAAAGTTCGCTGAGGGCGATCTCGAGGGCTTTGGTGGTGGGGGTGCGGTGCCGACCGTAAGTGTATTCGGTGGATTCTTGGCCGACGAAGCTTTGGTAGTTAGGAAAAAGAATAGTGGAAGCGCGGTGCACGGGGACGCTGACCATGCCCGAGTGCGCTTTGGGCTCGGCGCCAGCGTGGCTGACTACGGTGGGTAGCTTGGGTTTGGACATTTGCTTGGGGTGAGCTGAATTCAGGTGTGTCTAGCATTTGCTTAACCTGTCAAGTATAGGGCAAAGAGCTGCTAATTTATCGCCCTATTCGCTGGCTGACTTTGTACTAATCGGACTTGAGCTTTGGCGACGCCAACTCTTATTTTGTCGGGCTAAGTTCGTGTGAATGTGCTAGTGTTGCTTGGCTAGAGTGGGTAAAAAAGCTAAACTCTGCGGCTGTGTCGTTCTTGGGGCTTGGCTTTGAGGGCTTCCTTAATTTTCATAAACAAAAACTGGAGTTAACAATGAAAAAATTGCTAATGCTGCTGTGCTTGACTTGGGCGAGCTCGGCTTTCGCCAACCAACTGATAATTAATACGGATCTCGATCCTGATCCGCTGCGAGCTTGGACCGAGGCTATAGATGGTTTCAAAGCTGAAAACCCCGATATCGAAGTATCGTGGAATAACTTCGACCACGAAGCCTACAAGACTGCTATCCGTAACTTCTTGACTGTCGACGGCGGTGCGCCCGATATTGCCAACTGGTACGCTGGTAATCGCATGGCGCCGTTTGTCGAGGCTGGGCTTTTTGAGGATGTTTCCGACGTTTGGGAAGAAAACGGATTGAAGGATTCGCTAAATTCGTCTTTGGCTTCAATGACTATAGACGGCAAGCAATGGGGCTTACCTTATACCTATTATCAATGGGGCATTTATTACCGCAAAGACATCTTTGCCGATCTTGGCATCGCTGTGCCCACGAATTGGGACGAGCTGATGGCGGCGCAGGATACTTTGCTCGCCAACGATATCACGCCTTTTACCATCGGCACCAAATATCTTTGGACTGCGGCTGGAGTCTTCGATTATCTTAATTTGCGCACTAATGGCTACGACTTCCATATGCAGCTAACCTCTGGAAAGGTGGCCTATACCGACCCACGTGTGGTCAAAGTTTTTGATTTGTGGGAACAGATGCAATTTATCGACAACCACGCCGCGCTCGACTGGCAGCAGGGTTTGACGCCGATGGTCAATGGTGAGGCGGCTATGTACGTGATGGGCAATTTCGCAGTTGAGCCCCTACGCGGTGCTGGCTTGACCAACGATCAGCTCGGCTTTATGCCCTTTCCCGAAATAACCGCTGGAATACCCAGGGCTGAGGATGCGCCGACCGATACCATTCACATCCCTACCAAGGCTCAAAACAAAGCCAACGCCCGCAAATTCCTCGCCTATATGGCGCGCGCTGATGTACAAACTCAGATAAATGCTGTTATGTCTCAGCTACCAGTAAACAGTGATTCGATAGTCTCTAAAGACGATCCCATCCTAGTCGCAGGTTTCGAACTGCTGAGTAGCGCTAGTGGGCTGGCTCAGTTCTACGACCGCGACGCTCCCGCCGCGATGGCGAAAGCTGGAATGGAGGGCTTCCAGGAATTCATGGTCAAGCCTGAGCGCAAAGAGCGTATCCTAGAGCGCCTGGAGAAGGCACGGCAGCGGCACTATTGAGGTTGTCTCGCTGATTGGGGTTAGGCTGGGTTCTTAACTCGGCCTAGCTCTTTTTACTGTGTGATCGAATTGTGTCTCGCGAAATAGTATCCTTTGACTGGGCGCTGAAGTATGTGCTGCGCGATAAGGCTAATTTTGCCGTGCTCGAGGGTTTGTTCGCAGCGATTTTGGGGCGGACTGTAAAGGTGCTGGATTTACTCGAAAGCGAGAGCAACAAGCCTGACAAAGATGGGCGGATGATCCGCTTGGATTTGAAAGCGCGCTTCGAAGATGGTGAAATCGCGATCATCGAGTTCCAATACAAACCCGAGCATCACTTTTTTCGGCGCTTGTTGTTTTATACCTCGCAGACTGTGGTCGAGCATGTGCGCAAGGGCAGTCAGTACGATGACGTGCCCAAGATTTATACGATATCAGTGTGCTCCTTCAAGCTCGGTAATGGAGAAGATTACGTTTATCGCGGACAGCAAAAATTCGTCGGTATCCATAGCCATAAGGAGTTGGAGCTTGACGATGGCGACCGCAAGCGCCTACGACTAAAGCTTATCGACGATGTTTTCCCCGAATACATCATCATCAGCTTGACAAATTTTGACGAAACGAAGCGTAGCAATAGTTATCTTGATGAGTGGTTGTATGCCCTGAAAACTGGTCAGATCGAGGATTACTTCAAGGCTCCAGGCATAGAACTAGCAGCAGAGCGCCTGGACTTACTGCAAATGGATGATTTTGAGCGCTCGCAGTACAGAGCCTTCTCTATACAGCAACGCATAGAGCTCAACCAAGCTCGGGCTGCGGAAACAGATAAAGAAATTTTGTTGGAGGAAGCGGAGAAAAAAGGGCACGAGAAAGGACTCAATGAGATTTTGCCCCGAGCTGTCAAAGCCCTAGCGAGTCAGGGTATGGCAAAGGCAGAGATAGCTAGAGCTTTGCAAATAGACGAGGGCAAAGTAGTCGCGCTATTGAGCTCTGATGATAGCCACTAAAGCATTACATTTGATGGGCATAAGCAATAACAATAACCGAAAATGAGCTAAGTACGATGAAGATAACGCAAAAGCAGATAACGCCGTGGCTGTTCCTGGCGCCAGGGATAATCCTCTTTTTAGTTTATGTGATTATCCCGATCTTCCAGTCGCTATTGATTAGTCTCTACGAATGGGATGGGATCGGCGCGATGACTTTTATCGGCTTGGATAATTATCGCGAGCTCATGGAAGACGAGTTTTTTTACATATCCTTGCGCAATAACCTTTACTGGCTAGTGCTGTTCATGCTCGCCCCACCTATTGGCTTGGCTATTGCTATCTTCTTAAACCAGAACGTCCTCGGCATTCGCATTTATAAATCTTTATTCTTCTTCCCATTCGTAATATCGCAAGCAGTTGTAGGCTTAGTCTTCACTTGGTTTTATGATCCCAGCAACGGTTTGATGAATATCATCCTGGATTGGTTTGGCTTGGGGCCTATAGCCGTGCTCGCCGATGAGGATTATGTCAATTTTGGCATCATTGCCGCCGCGCTCTGGCCACAAATCGCCTACTGCATGATTTTGTACCTCACGGGCTTGAACAACATCCAAGCCGATCAAATCGAAGCCGCGCGCATCGACAACGCCTACGGCTGGAAGATACTCTGGCACGTGCTCTTGCCACAATTGCGCCCGGCTACTTTCATCGCTGTGGTGGTTACCGTGGTCGGCGCCTTACGCAGCTTTGACTTTATTTCCATCATGACCCAAGGTGGTCCCTACGGCTCATCGCGGGTACTAGCCTTCTATATGTACGAGCAAGCCTTGAGCGAATACGGCTTTCGCATGGGCTACGGCACTGCTATAGCCAGCGTGCTTTTTGTCATCATGATGATTTACATATCGATATTCCTGGTGAGGATGTACATCGCCGAGAAAAACGGAGCATGATTCTGATCATATGAGGAATATCACTATGAGCATTAAATTTATTCTAAGTTTGAGCGTTGTCTGGTTCTTACTGACATCATGTGCAATTTATCGTACAACAGCGGTCAGTGATGCAGAAAAAGTAAACACAGATATATTCGATGGCGCCTATGTGGGAGCCTACTTCAATAAATCCTCTAGACAGACCAGTCACTTTAATGGAATAAAAATGATTAGTAGGTGCACTACATTTAACAGGGATGTGACTTGGAGCGTTGCAGATGGTGTGTTACATGGCATTAATGCTTTTTCTGCTAATGTCGATAGCAGCGGTGGTTTTTATATTGAAGGTGTTCCTACAAGAGAGTTCAGAATATATAATATCTCTGGAGTCAGAACAAGGGTGCCAGTTACTCTGACGGTTCTGGGAAAAGCTGACGGACAAAAATTGACAGCCACCGTATACATGGTCTCGAAGGTCAATAACAGCGAGCATCGCGGATGTCGTTCCTATGTAGAATTAGAAAGATAAATATGTTTCCCACTCCTATAGATAAAACTAGACCGATCACGCAAAGATCGTACAAAGTATTATTGCCGATAGCGCTGATAGTATGGTTGCTGCCGCTACTGGCAGTGGCTTTGACCGCAGTGCGTACCGCCGCTGACATTTCTGCGGGCAACTACTGGGGTTGGCCGAGCGAGTTTAACCTGCTCGAGAACTTTTACGCGGTATTCGACATATCACCCATAGGGCAGTATATGTTCAATAGCATGAAGGTTACTATCCCCACGGTTATCGGCGCGGTTACCATGAGCTGCCTCACTGGCTACGCTTTGGGCATTTATCGCTTTCGCGGTAATTTGCTGGTTTTCTTTATATTCATTGCTGGCAATTTTGTCCCCTTTCAAATACTGATGGTGCCAGTTCGCGACCTGACTATTAAGCTGGGAATGTACGATAGCGCTTGGGGTTTAATATGCTTTCATGTCGCCTTCCAAACTGGATTCTGCACCTTATTCATGCGCAACTTTATCCGCGCTCTGCCTTATGAGCTTATAGAGGCGGCTCGGGTTGATAACACTTCAGAATTCAAAATATTCTTCCGCATCGTATTACCGCTGGTGCGCCCAGCTATGGCAGCTTTGTCCGTGCTAATTTTCACTTTTATCTGGAATGATTTCTTCTGGGCGACGGTGTTAATCCAAGGTAACCACGCTATGCCAGTAACTGCTGGCTTACAAGCTCTCAACGGCCAGTGGGTGGCTTCCTGGCATTTAATATCTGCGGGCTCGCTGGTCGCAGCACTGCCGCCAGTATTAATGTTTTTTGCGATGCAAAAACATTTCATAGCTGGTTTGACATTAGGCGCGACGAAGGGTTGAGCGGCGTCTCTATGCTCAAAATTGCCATAATCGGCGCTGGGTCTACGGTTTTTTTGCGCTCTATAGTCACCGACGTACTGTTAATAGATAGCCTGCGTAACTGCCATATCTATCTGAACGACATAGACGCGCGGCGCCTGGCGGAGGCCGAGCAAGTCGTAAGCAGTATTAATCAGCGCTTGGGCGCTAGCGTTCGCTTGAGTAGTAGTCTTGAGCGTAAGCCAGCGCTGCAATCTGCCGATTTCGTGATTTGCATGTTCCAAGTCGGTGGCTACGAGCCCGCCACTGTCATCGACTTCGACATCCCGAAAAAATACGGCTTGCGCCAAACCATCGGCGATAGCCTGGGCATCGGCGGCATTATGCGCGGCCTACGCACCGTGCCAGTTTCGCTCGACATTGGCCGCGAAATGCTCGAGCTGTGTCCGCAGGCTTGGATGCTGCAATACGTCAACCCGATGGCGATCAATTGCTGGGCTTTGCAGCGGTTACTGCCCGATTTGCGGCTGCTCGGTCTGTGCCATTCGGTACGCAACACCATCAACGAATTGGCAGAGGATTTAGGCGAAAAGCCCGCCGACATCGTCTACACCTGCGCTGGCATCAACCACGTGGCTTTTTACACCACGCTGGAAAAGATCCAACCCGATCAAAGCCGCGAGGATCTGTATCCTCGGCTACATAAGCTCGCTCAGAGCAAAAGCTACGGTCGCGGCATGATGGATTGCGCTAATCATGTGCGCTACGATTTACTCAGCAAATTTGGTTATTTTGTAACCGAGTCCAGCGAGCACTTGGCAGAATACGTGCCTTGGTACATCAAATCGTCTCAGCCGGAGCTAATACGCGAGTTCGATATACCCTTGGACGAATACCCACGCCGCTGCTTGCAGCAAATATCCGAGTGGCGTCAACAGTCGACTACTCCTAGCGCTGATGATGCACCCTTGGCGCCGAGCGGCGAATACGCCGCCGAGATAATCCAAGGCTTGGCGCACGACGAACCGCAATTGATCTACGCCAATATCAAGAATAACGGCTTGATCGCTAATTTGCCGAATGATTGCTGCGTCGAGCTGGCGTGCACGGTCGATGCTGCTGGTGTGCACCCACAGCCTTATGGCGCATTACCAGCGCAGCTAGCGGCTTTGATGCAAAGCAATATCAACGTGCAGGCGCTAGTAGTCGAGGCGCTAGCGCAGGAGCGCAAGGAGCACATCTACCACGCCGCCTACATGGATAGCCACACAGCAGCCGAGCTCAACCTGGATCAAATAACATCTCTAGTCGACGAACTCCTGGCAGCGCACTCCCCGTGGTTGCCGAGCTTTGCCACCTCTTAAAACAATCAATACCACCCAACCATGAGCGATTATTTTGCCAATACCCGAGTCGTGATCATCGGCGGCGGAGTCGTCGGCGCTTCCTGCCTATACCACCTCGCGCTCGCTGGCTGCAAAGATTGTCTGCTGCTGGAGCGCAACGAGCTCACGGCCGGATCCACCTGGCACGCTGCTGGTAATGTCCCCACTTTCTCCTCGAACTGGGCGATCATGAATATGCAGCGCTACTCGACCGAGCTTTACCGCTCCCTGGCGCAATCCAGCGATAACCCCATCAGTTACCACGTCAGCGGTTCGCTGCGCTTGGGTCATAGCCGCGAACGCGCGCTCGAATTCCAAATGGTCGAGGCGATGGCGCGCCAGCAAGGTATGGAGATGCACATCTTGAGCCCGCACGAGGCCGTAGACAAATACCCTTTTCTAGAAACGCACGATCTAAGCTCGGTGCTCTACGACCCGGTGGATGGCGACATCGACCCAGCTCAGCTGACACAAGCGCTCGCCGCCGCCGCGCGCGCGCTGGGTGCGCGCATCGAGCGCTTTTGCCCGGTAAACGCCATAGAGCCTATTGGTGACGAATGGTTAGTACACAGCGATAAGGGTACTACTCGCTGCCAATACATAGTCAACGCTGCCGGCTATTACGCTGGGCGCGTCGGCGCCATGCTTGGGCGGAGACTGCCAATGGCGGTGATGAGCCATCAATACGTGCTATTCGAGAATGTCCCCGAAGTCGAAGCCTGGAGCCGCGCCGCCAACGCCAAGCTACCACTGTTGCGCGACGTCGACAGCTCTTATTATTTGCGCCAAGAGAAATACGGCTTTAACCTGGGTCCTTACGAGCGCAATTGCCGCACGCACTGGGACGACGCCGTGCCCGAAGACTTTTCTTTCCAGCTCTTCCCCGATGACTTGGAGCGCATAGAGTGGCAACTCAACGACGCCTCCGAGCGCGTGCCGCTCTTGCAACAAGCGGGCTTGAGCAAGGTAATTAACGGTCCTATACCGTACACGCCCGACGGCAACCCGCTGATAGGCCCAATGCCTGGGGTGCCGAATGCTTTTGAGGCTTGCGTTTTCACCTTTGGCATTTGCCAAGCTGGCGGCGCGGGCAAAGTGCTCGCGGAATGGTTGCTCGAAGGCGAGACCGAGTGGGATATGTTCGCTTGCGACCCAAGGCGCTTCGGCGATTTTTGCAGCGCACCGAGCTACGCCCGCGCCAAAGCCATGGAAGTTTACGGGCACGAATACGGCATTCATTTCCCCTACCGCGTCTGGCCAGCAGGGCGCGAGCAAAAGCTCTCACCGCTGCACGCCCAATTGCAGCAGCTCGGCGCTCAATTCGACTCTTACAACGGCTGGGAGCGCGCCAACTGGTTT
Source organism: Gammaproteobacteria bacterium (assembly GCA_965229495.1). GTDB lineage: Bacteria > Pseudomonadota > Gammaproteobacteria > CBDBNL01. The sequence continues at coordinate 440,222 of OZ245880.1, read as the reverse complement.
GCGCAAGCTGGCGACGATACCTCGGAGGCCGCTGGTCATCGCTGGGAACGCGCTGGACCTTGGGAGCTTCGGGTGCAAGCCGAATGCGAAGCCGTGCGCGATGACGTTGGCGTACTAGACCTAACTGGCTTCGGTCGTTTCAGCGTTAGCGGCGCTGGCGCCGAAGATTGGTTGCTCGGTCTAATTACTGGTAAGTTACCGCGAGTAGGTAGGCTGGGCTTGGTTTATTTTGTTAATAGCAGCGGCGGCATCGTTAGCGAGCTCTCGGTGTTGCGGCATTCCCAGGATAGCTTCACGCTCATCGGTGCTGCCGCCGCCGAACTCTACGATTACGAGCTCTTGCGCGCGGCGCTGCCAGCCTCTGGCGAGGTTAGCTTAGCCAATCGTAGCTTCGATTATGGCACTCTGCTGGTGACTGGTCCCAAGGCGCGCGATTTGTTGGCGCCGCTGAGCTCGGCGGATTTGCAGCTGCCTTGGCTCGGCCTTCAAGCTACCACTGTGGGCGGACACGAGGTAACTCTGGTTCGGGTTAGCTTTGTCGGCGAACTCGGCTGGGAAATTCACGCTGCCAGCGAGCATCTGGCTGATATCTATGCTGCCGTGCTCCAAGCTGGAGCTCTGCCCTTTGGTATGTGGGCGTTGAACCGCTTGCGCTTAGAGAAAGGTTACCGCGCCTGGGGTTTGGAATTGAGCAGCGACTACAACTTATTCGAGCTCGGCTTGGAGCGCTATTTCGCCCCGGATAAAGCCCAAGACTTTCGCGGCAAGCAAGCTTTGTTGGAACTACAGCAGCAGCCAGTAGCGCGGCGCTGCGTAACTCTGAGCATAGCTGATGCACCTTACAACCCGACTTATATGAGCAACGTTTACAGCGGTGACATACTGGTAGGCGCCGTTAGCTCGGGCGGCTATGGCTACCGAGTTAATAGCGGCGTCGCCCTCGCCATGATCGCCAGCGAGCACTGTCAAGCCGATAGCGAGCTCGAAGTCGAAATGTTCGGCAAGCGCTATCCTGCGCGAGCACACGCCAACTCGTGCTTATGGGACGCAGCTAATGAGCGCATAAAAGCCTGATAATCAGTGTCTTTTAGCGATGGCAGTGGCTAAATATTAAACGCGCGCTTGCTCGAATTTTTGCCAGGCTGTTAGTAGTTTGTCGATGTCAAAGTCCGGGCTTTTGGCTGCTTGCAAGACGATTTGTTCGCTAGCTTGCAATTTGGCTATTGCCTGTGGCAGTTGGTTTAGTAGCTCTTCGGGGATGACGACGGCGCCGTGTCTGTCGGCGTGGATGAATTCGTCGGGGTGAATAGTGAGCCCAAATACTTTGACTGGGCAAGCTATAGCGCTAACGCGGACGAATGCATGGCTGGGGCCAATGCCTCCAGCTAGCATCGGGAAGTCAGCGGGGACGTCGCCTAAATCGCGCATTAGCCCATTAGTGAGTACGCCCCGCAAGCCTAGCCCTAAGTGCACGTAGCTATTGATCTCGCCCCAGAATGCGCCCACGCAATCAGGGTAATCGCTGTCTTCGATTACAGCTACTGCTGGCGCTGGCGCGGCTGCCATGTAGCGATAGTAATCTACGCGTAGCTGGCGAATTTGCTCTGTGGGCTCGGTGGCAGGGTTACGACCGCAGATGCGCGCGGTGCGTGCGCGACCAAAGATGGGCGGTGCTTGGTCGTTGGAGCTAAGAATGGTGCTGCGAGTGAAGCGGGCGAAGCCGCGCTTAGCCTGAGCTACTTCAATGGCGTTGCAGATGGTGGGGGTGTCTAGCTGGGCTAGTAGATGGTGTAGTTCGTTGGGCATTTGGTGAGTGGATGATGAATAATGAATAGTTGGTGGGTTAGCTATGGTGGGCTCAAGGTTGGCTGGGGTGGACTTAGTTGCCTGAAGGTCGAGCGCTGGCGCGCTTACTTTTCACACGGCGGGCGAGACGGTCGAGGTCCCAGGGCACCGAGCTTAGCGCTAATCTGTGGTTTTGTTCTGATGCAGCGCAGGCTCAGATAATAAACCATAGCGCTTACCTGGGTGTGCGGGCGTCTTCATATATAGACAAAGCTGAGTGCGGGTAAAATGGCGATGGAGACAATTTACTCAAAGTAGTATTCGCCCAATGTCGCATTCATCCCAATCCCAAATTAGCTACTGGCGGTTGCTCTGGCCTGGTATTTATTTGCGTCGTGTTTTGCGCAGCGATGAATTTCGGCAGGCTCTGCAAGCGCATATCAAGCAATCCGTTCCGGGCAAGCTGTTGCTGCCAGCGCTAATACTTTTCTACTGCACTGGGGGACGGCTAGCTATAGCCCTCTCAGGCGTATTAGTTTTGAGCCTACTATTGGCTTTATTGTTTTGGATAGGCAAGCATGGCGATTGGTCAGAGTGGGCGCAGTGGCTCTCAGACTTGCTGCCTCCAGCTCCTCTGCTAGCGTTTGCCTTCTTGCTGAGGGAAATTAAAAAGTTGCTCGCGGCTCACAGCCTGCCAGCTTTGCGGAAGCAAGATTCGAGCAATAGCTTGGTATACCTGCATAGCGATCGCCCAAAGTTGGTCGGTCGTGACGATGAGCTGGGGAAGTTGCGAGCCTTCTGCTCACCAGATAAAGCTGCTGAGGGCGACGATGATAAGCTCAAGATCGTCTTCCTGGTGGCTCCAGGCGGCTACGGCAAAAGCCGACTCGCCGATGAGTTTTGTCGTTCCCACCTTCCTTCAGGATGGCAACCTGGGCTAGTTGGTGGAGAAGAGACCGGAGGCTCTTCAAGCGAGGACAAGAACAAAAAGCCTTATTTTCTTATCCAACCCAGCGTTGTAATTTTTGACTATGGCGATTTGCAAGTGGGCAAGCTCGCCGCCAGTCTCCAACAATTAGAACGCAGTCAACAGCTCAGCGGCGTCCCGCTGCGGCTGATAGCGCTGGCGCGTTCTTTCAGCGTCGGCAACCTGGCCTATCAGGCCCTGCAGCAAGAACTACAAGACCAACATAACAAGCCTAGCGGCTGGCTTGATGAGCATTGCCATCAGCCGCTCTGCCTATCATTACCGGCTTTAATAGCCACCAACAACCAAGAGTTGCTCGAAAACATACTGAGCAAGCGCGGCGCTGATGACGCTCAGAAGCGATGGGCGAGTCGACAGCTTGCAGCGTTGCAAGAGCAACGTAAAGACTCTACCTTTCCGCTGGCGTTGTATATGCTCGCCGCCGTCGCTTTGCGCCAAGGTCCGCCTGCGAGCGGTGCCACCTTGGATTGGCAACAATTGCTCCAGAGCTGCCTAGACCATGAGCAACAGCAATGGTGGACAAATGACACTAATCCTACCGAACGCGAAGCCATCAAGACTTGGGCCTTCGCCTTGGCTGTAGCGGCAGGACCCTATCCTCTGAGTTTGGAGAATACGAACAAGCTTAAGGAGTACCTGAATCCAGTACTTGAGAGTCTAGGAACGCAGGATTTCGACCACAGGCAAGGCATGAAGCACTACCGCGCCGCTCAAGGTGGTATGTGTAGCTTGCAACCCGACCTGCTTGCCGAGTACTTTGCTGCGCAGTTTTACGCTGCTGCCCAAGAACCAGATGCAAACCTGGAGCTAAAGCCTAAATACCAGCAACTACTCAAGTATCTGCTACGTAATTTCCCAGAGGCGTCATTCAGCTTTAGCTTACGCTTGGTGCAAGATATACCTACCAGCGCATTTAGTCAAAGTTTGGTAAGTAGGTTAGAAGATAATCCCTTGGTAGTAGCATTGATAGCTGATCACGCTCGCACTCAAGGTGATCTGACTGCGGCCGAGCTAGGCTTACAGCGACTAGACAAATTGGGCTCTCACGGCACGCGCTTTGCTGCCATGATCAGAGCCAACCTAATCGATGCTTACGGCAGCGCGCAAAACTTAAACCGTGCCGAAGAGCTCTACCAACAGCTACAAGGCTTAAGACAACAGCGCCCTAGCAACAGTGAAATAGCGCTAAGGCAAGCTCAAGCTGCGTTTAATCTGATCAACGCCTACGGCAACGCGCAAAACTTCAACCGCGCCGAAGAGCTCTACGAACAGCTACAAGGCTTAAGACAACAGCGCCCTAGCAACAGTGAAATAGCGCTAAGGCAAGCTCAAGCTGCATTTAATCTGATCAGCGCCTACGGTAGCGCGCAAAACTATGATACTCCCCATATTTTGGACCACTAACTAAGATAAAAAATGTCCACACTATAAGGGGAAAAACGATGGCGATAAAACGCAAACGACACAGCGCGGAGACCAAGAGGCGAGTAGCCTTGGAGGCTCTAAAGCAACAGAAGACGATGAACGAGATTACCAGTGAGTACGGCGTTCATTCGAGCCAGATCAGTAGCTGGAAGAAGCAGGCTCTGACGGCGATAGAAGTTATATTTGCTGGCGGCGGTCAGCCTGCGCTATCCGATCGTCAATCTGAGATAGATGAGCTACATCGCCAGCTAGGTCTGCTGACAGCCGAGCGTGATTGGCTGAAAAAAAAGTCCTGGCACAGCCGCTAGCGATGAGGAAGCGATTGTTGTGTTCTGGCGATAGGCAGTACAGCGTGAGTAAACAATGCCAGCTACTGGGGGGCAACCGTAGCAGCTTGTACAGCGAGCCACGGCGAGAGAGTGCCGAGAACTTGCTCTACATGCGTCTACTGGACGAGCAGTACACGGAGGATCCCAGCTACGGTGTGCTACGCATGACCCACCACCTGCGCTCACTGGGTCATGAGGTCAACCCTAAGCGCGTTCGGCGTCTGCTACGGCTAATGAGCCTAGATGCAGTCTACCAAAAGCCCAATACCAGCCAAGCTAAGCCAGAGCACAAGGTGTTCCCGTACCTATTGCGCGGAGTAACGGCAGCGTATCCAGATCACATCTGGAGCACTGATATTACCTACCTTCGCCTATCCAGAGGCTTTGTGTATCTGATGGCAGTGATAGACTGGCATAGCCGCTACGTTCTAGACTGGGAGCTTAGCCCTACCCTAGACGCCGATTTTTGCATAGAGACGGTAGGTCGTCTGTTGCAGCACAAGCGTTGCGAGATATTCAACAGCGACCAAGGGTGCCAGTTTACAAGCCCACGCTTCACGGCCCCCCCTGCTTGCGCATGGTATCCAGATCAGCATGGACGGTCGAGGTCGCGCCTTGGATAACATCTTCGTAGAGCGCCTTTGGCGGACGGTCAAGTACGAGTATGTGTACCTACGAGACTGGTCAACGTTGCAGGATGCCCGTTCAGGTTTAGCATACTTTTTCGATCGCTACAACCATAGGCGTCTACACCAATCGCTGGGCTACCAGACGCCGGCTTCGGTTTATTTTCGTGCACGCGCTGCAGCCTAAAGGCTTGTGGAGCGTAGCGGAACAAGCCTTTAGGCTGCAGCGCGCAGAGGTATTTTCAACAACAAGGTTTTATCTTAAATTTAGTCTATTTTGGTCTTGACAATGGGGAGTACCTTACACGCAAGCTCAAGCGGCGTTCAACCTGATCGCTTACCACGGCAGCGCGCAAAACTTAAATCGCGCCGAAGAGCTCTACCAACAGCTACAAGAATTAAGTCAGCAGCACCCTAGCAATAGCGAAGTAGCGCTTGAGCAAACTAAAGCGGCGGTTAACTTAATCGCTTACCACGGCAGCGCGCAAAACTTCAACCGCGCCGAAGAGCTCTACCAACAGCTACAAGAATTAAGTAAAAAGAATCCAAGCAACAGCGAAATAGCGCTCGCGCAAGCTCAAGCTGCGGTCAACCTGATCCTCTACTACGGCAGCGCTCAAAAATTAAATCGCGCCGAGGAGCTCTACCAACAGCTACAAGACTTGAGCAAACAGCACCCAAGCAACGGCGAAATAGCGCTAGAGCAAACTAAAGCGGCGTTCAGCCTGATCCTCTACTACGGCAACGCGCAAAACTTAAATCGCGCCGAAGAGCTCTACCAACAGCTACAATACTTAAGCCAACAGCACCCAAGCAACGGCGAGATAGTACTTAGACAAGCTAAAGCTGCATTCAATTTGGTCAACGACTACGGCAGCGCGCAAGACTTCAATCGAGCTGAAGAGCTCTACCAACAGCTACAATACTTAAGCCAACAGCACCCAAGCAACGGCGAAATAGTGCTAGAGCAAGCTCAAGCTGCGGCCAACCTGATCGCTTACCACGGCCGCGCGCAAAACTTCAATCGCGCCGAAGAACTCTACCAACAGCTACAAGGCTTGAGCCAACAGCACTCAAGCAACAGCGAAATGGCGCTCGCGCAAGCTCAAGCTGTGGTCAATCTGATCAACGCCTACGGCCGCGCGCAAAACTTCAGCCGCGCCGAAGCACTCTACCAAGAGCTACAAGACTTAAGTCAACAGCACACAAGCAACAGCGAAATGGCGCTCGCGCAAGCTCAAGCTGCGGTCAACTTGACTAACGCCTACGGCAGTGCGCAAAAGTTCAACCGCGCCGAAGAGCTCTACCAACAACTACAAGACTTAAGCCAACAGCACCCAAGCAACGCCGAAATGGCGAGTGCGCAAGCTAGGGCAGCGTTAGCTCTAGCCTTCTACAACCACCAAGCACAAAAACCTGAGCGCGCCGCAGAATATCTGCGGCAGCTTGAGCAGGTATGCGCTCAGCACCCAGCGGTGCAAGCAGAAATAGAAGCCCTAATACAAGCTATGCAAGCTCAGCAAGGCGAGTCTGAGAAAGCTAATTCTGATAACTCCTTAAACTGAGCATCAACACCGAGGACATCGCCAAAGTCGATTTTGGCTATACTGATTATTTGCCTGAGAGACAATTGTTGAACTGAGCGGCCAAAAATTAGTCTGTGGTTTACTGAGTTAACCACAGATAAACGCAGATAGTTGAATGCAGTGGCAATGAGCCGCGTTCACTCGGCACCTTCCAACTGCTTTTGCCCTTCGATCAGGCTTTGGACGTGTTTGGTGGATGCGGGGCGGAGTTGGCGAGGATGGCTTGGAGGTCGTGGACGATCATGTCGCCGATGCGTTGGCGGTCGCCCTGGACGGCGGCGGCGCGGTGCGGTGATAGTATGACGTTGGGTAGTGTCGCAGTTGGTGGTCTGTAGCTAGCGGCTCTTGCGGGTAGACGTCTGTAGCTAAGACCAAGCGTTGCGCTTGCGCGGCGGCGACGAGCGCGGGAAAGTTGACTACGTGCGCCCAGCTGATCCGTACGACGATGGCGGCTTTGGGTATTTACGCTATCAGTTCCACTCGCCACGCCTCCAGTAGCTAGAAGTAACAGAAGCAATAGTCATTTCCGTGTGTTATATTGCGCGCGGTCTGCTTGCCCCCGCTCAGATTGCTGGAAGTCGCATGGCGTGTTAAATGTTGGCTATCATTGACTTGCCCTGCCAAGGTTCAACCCTGCCAAGCTTCAAGGCAATCTCTCCTTAACCTGCTTATGAAAAAACTTATCGCGCTCGCCCTAAGCCTGTCCCTGCTTTACGCTTGCGCGCTACCTGGCTTATACACGCCGACCATAGTCCAGGGCAATATCGTCGACGCCGACAAAGTCCAGCAGCTTGAGCTGGGTATGGACGCCAATCAGGTGCTATTCTTACTCGGCACGCCCTTGCTACGCGACACCTTCAACCCCGAGCGCTGGGACTATTTGTACTTGGAAAGCACCAGCGCTGGCGAAGTCGTCGCTGAGCAGCGCGGCTATTTGCTTTTTCAGGATGGCGCCCTGCAAACCATAAATATGGACGATTTCCTCGATGGCTGACAGCAGCCGCTTCTTTGCTCTCATCGCCCGCCTGCGCTACATCCAGCGTTGGGGTCTGATGCGTAACACAGTCATCGAGAACGTTCAAGAGCATAGTTGCCAGGTGGCGATGGTCGCGCACGCGCTGGCGTTGCTTGGCAAGCATAAATTTGGTCGCGACGTCGACGTCAACCTCACTGGCATGATCGGCCTTTACCACGACGCCGAGGAAGTCTTCACCGGCGACATCCCGACGCCAGTGAAAAATGCCGACGGCGACTCGGCGGCAGTACACACGCGCATAGCCGACGTCGCCCGCGCCGCTTTATTGGGGTATCTACCCGAGGAACGCCGTGCAGATTACTCGCAATTGCTCAATCCAGACAAAGCCTCCTACGAGGCTCGATTGGTCAAAGCCGCCGACAAAATTTGCGCCTACCTCAAATGCATCGAAGAGACCAAAACCGGCAACAGCGAATTCGAGCAGGCTGGCAATCAGATCAAAAGCGACCTGGAAAAACTAGCGCACGACTTACCCGAGGTTAAGGATTTTCTGGCGACTTACCTCGGCGCTTTCGAGCTTAGCTTGGATCAGCTACATTCAAAATGAGACCTTTGCAAAAAGGCATCTTTTTGCCCCCAGCGTTGTTCGCAAATGCTCATTTACTATTGAATAAACTGCGCTTTGCTGCTGAGCTTAAGAACAAAAATCTCCGTTTTTTGCACACGGTCTCAAGTTATGCAAAACTCTCAAAATAAGCTAATGCCGAGCGGCTTGGTATAAACTACACCCACAGGCGCGTAGCGCCTGTATTGAAAATATATCTTCAACAACAGTGAAATAACAACTATGGATAAAAAACAATCTTTGCCGCGGCGGAAGTTTCTCGCTGCCAGCGGTTTGGGCTTAGGCGCGGCTGGCATCTCTGCTCCAGCATTCGCCGAAGGCAAGCGCACGCTGCGCCTGGTAACCACTTGGCCGAAGAACTTCCCTGGTCTTGGCACCAGCGCCCAACGCTTCGCCGACCGGATAACCGCAATGACCGATGGTCGCTTGACAGTAAAACTATTCGCCGCAGGCGAGCTCGTAGGCGCCTTCGAATCCTTCGATGCTGTTTCTGCTGGCACCGCCGATATGTACCACGGCGCCGAGTACTACTGGGTGGGTAAAAACAAAGCCTTTGCCTTCTTCACCGCCGTGCCCATGGGCTTCACCGCCAACGAAATCGACGCTTGGATTCACCACGCTGGCGCTCAAGAGCTTTGGGACCAGCTATCCGCGCGCTTTAATATCAAAGCCCTGGCTTGCGGCAACACCGGTTCGCAAATGGGCGGTTGGTTTAACAAAGAAATCAATAGCATCGACGACATGAAAGGCTTGAAGATGCGTATGCCTGGTCTCGGCGGCGAAGTCTTGAACCGCATCGGCGCCAGCGGCATAGCGCTGCCTGGCGGTGAAATCTTCCCAGCGCTGCAATCCGGAGCTATCGACGCCACCGAGTGGGTTGGTCCTTGGAACGACCTTGCCTTTGGTTTCTACAAGATAACCAAGTACTACTACTACCCTGGCTTCCACGAACCCGGCTCGACCTTGGCTGCGGGCATCAACAAAGACGTTTGGGAATCCTTGAGTCGTCCCGACCAAGAGATCATCAAAAACGCCGCTCAAGCCGAGAATAACAGCATGTACGCCGAGTACAACGCCAAAAACACCGACTCGCTCGACACCCTGATAAACAAGCACAACGTACAGCTACGCCAGTTTGGTAACGACGTTTATCAGGCCTTTGCCGACACCTCGAACGAAGTGTTAGCAGAGGTTGCCGACGTTGGTTCCCTGGAAAGCGATATCTACAACAGCTTCATAGACTTCCGCAAGAAAGCTATACGCTGGACCAAGCTATCCGACCAAACCTACGCCGACCGCCGCGAAGCTGCTCTAGGCTAGAGCCTCAACTCAGCAAACACAGGCGCGGGTGGCTCTTTGCCACCCGCGCCTTTTTTGTTATCGACGCGGCATCTGGGAGCGCGAGCATCGCCCGCCGCTTAAAAGTTCGCGCGCAGCGCTCGGCATCTCCAATCATCCCCACCATCCTGAACCCACCACTCCCGCTTCACTAAGCACCTCAAGCTAAGATACCGCCAATGATCATCTCAACTTCAGCGCGTGCTTGGCTTAGTTTCAGTTTGCTGCTGGGTGGGTTGATGTTGTTGGTGTTAGCCCTGGACGCGATTTGGCGAGCTGATATTGCCACCAATAAGTCAACCCACAAGCAGCAGGCTTTGCAAGACCTGCTCGCCGAGCTGCCGCGTACTCTTGCCATTCCCCCAAACTCGCTAACACCACTACCAGGTTGCCCATCAACGGACACCGCTGAACACTCGCTGCGCCTAGTGGCGGCTGAGGGTTACGCTGGCGTTATCGAGATTTACGCACTCATCGACGCCACCCAGCGCGAGCTCGTGCTAGCTGGCTTCGCCAGCCACAATGAAACCCCAGGCTTCGTCGATAGACTCAGCCGCACTTGGTTTCAGCGTGCGGTGCAACAATTGAACCAGGGAATCGCTGTCGACGCCATCAGCGGCGCGACCATCAGCTCGCGCGCGGTTATTGACGCTTTAACTTCCTGCTCTTTTGCGCTACCAGCCAAAGCCGAGACGTAGCCACAAAGCTTTGCAAGGCTTGCGCATCGACAGCCGTGGCGCGTCGGTAGCGCTGTTGCAGCAGCTCGCCGTGCTCCTGGAAATCGCGCGCTTGCCACTTGCTATCCAAAAAGCTCAGCCATTCTGCCCCCACCAGCTTGGCGCAATTGGCCTCGGGGTAGGCGCTGAGGGCGGCTTGCTTAAGGATGGCGTTGATAGCTTGCACTTGGTCGCGCGCCTCCAGGCGCCTGGAGCTTACCAAGCCTAGTTGCGCCAAGGCTTCGTCTATGAAGCGGTTATCAAGACGCCGCCGCTTCAGCCGCCGCAAGCATAGCCAACTCAAGACTACGCCCAGCACCAGCGCCGCCAACAGCACTTGCCAACCCCAGCTCGGCGGCCACCACAATATCGATGCCGGTTGCGCCTCCGGTCGCAATTGCGCCAGTAAACTTGCTAGCTGTTCGTCCATACTTACACAGCCGACCTCAAGCCATCAGGCGCACTGCTATCAGCGAGTTATCCCGCCAACCACTTAGCTATCGTGTTCGGCGTCTCTTTCGCCGCGCCCGAGACGTACATCCCGATGTGCCCAGTGTCGATCGCTAGCTCTTCGTAGTCCGAGCTGCCGACGAGCTCAGACAGCGCTTGCGAGCTCGCTGGCGGCACCAAGTGGTCTTTTAGCCCGTAGACGTTCAATACTGGCTGGGTGATATTTTTCAGGTCGACGCGCTTGCCGTCCAAGTACATATCGCCGCGCACCAACTTATTCTGCTGGTAGAAGTTCGAGATAAATTCAAGATACATCTGCCCGGCTTGGTCGGGACTATCGTTGATCCAGCGCTCCATGCGCAAAAAGAACGCCGCGTTCTTGGCGTCCATTAGCGCCTCCGGCGCGTCGAGCCATTTCTTGACATTCAAGCTCATGGGTTGCATAAGGTTGAAGTTGCGATTGAGCACCGAGCCCGAGATATTACCCATCACGCGCACAGCCTGCTCTATGTCGATATCGCGCACCATAAAGCTGAGCTGGTCCTTCTTAGTCTGAAAGTCCACTGGCGTTACCATGGTAACCAGCTTGTTGATCTTTTCCGGGTGCAATGCCGTGTAACACAGCGACAGCGTGCCCCCTTGGCAAATGCCCAAAAGGTTAATTCTCTTTACTTGGCAATGGCGGCAGACTGCATTAACAGCGAAATCGATAAAGGAGTTGACGTAGTCGTCCATATCGAGATAACGATCGGCTGGATTGGGATAGCCCCAGTCGATTACGTAGACGTCGATGCCTTGTTCGAGCAATTTGGCTACCAGCGATTTACCCTCTTGCAAATCTGCCACTGTATAGCGATTCACCAGAGCGTAACTTATTAATAGCGGCAATTGCTTTTTACGCGTCTTTTTGGCGCTCGGCGGCGCTTGAAAACGGCGCACGCTGATTTTGTCGTAACTCGCGATAATCTCACTGGGAGTTTCTCCGGGGTGCGAATCTGCCACTTCGTGTAGCACTTCGCCGGCGTGCTGCACTTGGTTATACCAATTAGCCGCCTGCTCGTTCCAAGTACCCAGGGTATTAAAGAAATCTTGTGTAAGCATCATTACTTGCCTCGAGATTTTTTCAGTGCTTCCAGTTCTCGGCCTAGTTGCTCCACTTGTTGCTCTAAGACTACTACGCGCTGGTCGAGTTTACGGGTATTTTTGCGGTCCTGGCTGGTGCGCTGCAGCAGCGTATCCATTTCGCGCTTGGAGGGTAGTCCCCACAATTCGACATTGGTATCTACCGATTCTTGAATGAATTCGCGGAAGCTGAGTAGGGTTTTAGTCCATTGGGTGTAGAGCTTGCGGTACTCTTCCTGCATACAGGCTTTGTGGTACAGATCTTCGAATACTTTCACCCATTGCCCAAAGAGTTCTTTGACGTCCTCGATGTTGATTTTTTCGTCCAACACCTTGGCGACAAAGGCCTCGCTGACTTCTTGCTCCACGCTCTCAAAGTAATCGGCGAGACTACTGGCGCTCTCCAGGCAATCGTGCCAGGCTTCTAAGTAATTACGGCTTTCTTTCACGCCCTCTTGAAATTGCGGGAAGTTCAGCCAAGGATTTTTATCCAGCGAGGTACGCCACTGACTTACCGTCTCTTTTTGCAGAGATAGCGCTTGCTTGCGCCAAAAGGGCTGGTGGGTATGGCTAAAACTTATCCATTGCTCCGAGAGGCTGCGTAGCACTTGCTCGACGGTCTTGCGGTCGGATTGTTGCCAGGCGCTTTGCAGAGAATTGCTGAGTTTGTCCCAAGTGTTGGGGTCGAATATCTGGTCGAATGACAGCACGGGCATATTCGGCTGCCAGTTCATCAGTTGCGATATGTTGTTGGTGTTAAAGCCTTTGCCGTCGGCGAAGCCATTGAAGTTGTAAGCTTGTCCCCAGTGCTTTTGCCAGCTATCTGCCATTTGCAGCCAGGACGTCAGCCAGGGATTGGCGTTGAAAGGATTACTCACTTGGGGCTCGGGCTCTTTTTGCGGCGTCGGCGCCGCGCCGAAGGCGTTGGCAGTGAATGGATTATTAGCAAAAAAGCTGAAAGGGTTGAATTGATTAGGGTTCATTATGAGCTCCTAGAAAGACATGAATTGACCGCCATTCACTGGCATATTAATTCCAGTTATAAAACTGGCTTCGCTGCTGCAGAGATAGGAGACCGCGGCGGCTATCTCTTCGGGTTGCGCCAGCCTTTTCACTGGTATCTGGGCAATTATTTTATCGAGCACGTCCTGGCGTATTGCGGTAACCATCGGCGTGGCAGTGTAGCCAGGCGATATAGTATTCACCGTAATCCCCGAGCTCGCCGCCTCTTGCGCTAAAGCCATAGTAAAGCCGTGCAAGCCGGCTTTAGCCGCCGAGTAGTTGACTTGGCCGAATTGGCCCTTTTGACCATTGATGGAAGATATGTTGACGATGCGCCCGCTTTTGCGCTCTAACATTTTGGCGAAAAAGGGCTGGGTAACGTTAAAGGCGCTGTCGAGGTTAGTGCGTAGCACTTCGCTCCATTGCTGGTGGCTCATGCGCTTGAAAGTCGTGTCGTGCGTTATGCCAGCGTTGTTGACTATCACCTCGGGTAGTCCCCATTGACTCTGAATCTCCTCCGCCATTTTTTTGCAGGCCTCGTAGTCCGATACGTCGCACTGCACCATATTGATGTGCTTATGTTGCTCGCTCCAAGCGCTCAGGCGCTCGGCGTTATGGATATAAGTTGACACTACTGCGAAGCCGTCGCTGTATAGACGCTCGCAGATCTCAGTGCCGATGCCACCTTTGCCGCCGGTGACTAGCGCTAATTTTTTACTCATAGGTTGCTGTAATTAGAAAAATAGAAAGTTGGATAGTTAAATACGCTCAAAGCAAGTAGCTACTCCTTGCCCACCGCCGATGCACATCGTCGCCAGACCACGGTTGGCTTTGCGGCGGCGCATCTCGTAAATCAAAGAAGTAATGATGCGCGCGCCGCTGGCGCCGATGGGGTGGCCGATGGCGATGGCGCCACCGTTGACGTTGACATTGTCGGTATTCCAACCCATTTCCTTATTAACCGCAATAGCTTGAGCGGCGAAGGCCTCGTTGGATTCGATGAGGTCGAGTTGGTCGATGCGCCAATCCGCCTTCTCCAAGGCTTTCCTGCTGGCAGGAACTGGACCGATGCCCATTACTTTCGGGTCGACTCCAGCCGAAGCAAAGCTGCTCACGCGCACCAAGGGCTTCAGCTTGAGCCTGTCGGCAGTGGCTCGGCTCATTACCAGTAGCGCGGCGGCGCCGTCGTTGATGCCCGAGGCGTTGGCAGCGGTAACGCTACCGTCTTTTTGAAAAGCTGGCCGTGGCTTGCGAATCTTCTCCAAGCTCGATTCGCGCTTGATGAATTCATCATTCATGAAGCGAATGGTCTCGCGGCGCTTGAGCACTATGTCAACTGGGACGATTTCGTCGGCGAAGCGTCCTTGCACTTGAGCTTGGGTCGCCTTTTGCTGCGAATTGAGGGCGAAGTTGTCCTGGTCGTCGCGGCTGATCTGGTATTTCTGCGCTACGTTCTCCGCCGTAACGCCCATGTGCATGAAGCCGTTGAGAGCACAGGTCAAGCCGTCGCGGAGCATACTATCGACCATGGACCAATCGCCCATCCTTTGACCGTTGCGCGAGTTGGGCAGCAAATGCGGCGACTGCGACATGCTTTCGTGGCCGCCAGCGATGATGACGTTGGCGTCGCCATTCTTGATAGCTTGCGCTGCCAGGTGCAGTGCTTTCATGCTGCTGCCACAGACCTTGTTGATGGTCATAGCTGGCGTCGTTTGCGGTAGACCAGCTTGCATAGCCGCGATGCGAGCTGAATTCTGCCCGCATCCGGCCTGTAGAACTTGGCCGAAGATGACTTCGTCGACTTGCCCAGGATCCAGCTGCGTGCTGTTGAGCAATTCTTTGATTACTGTGGCGCCTAGTTCGGCGGCGGATAGGCTGGCGAGCGAGCCGCCAAAATTGCCGACGGCGGTGCGTTTCGCCGCGACGATTACGATATCTTCCATGTGTGTCTTTGTATTGGGATTGGTGATAGCCAGATTGCTGTAACCTAAGGAATATACCCAGGCTAGCCGCGCTGGCAACTGGCAAGGGTAGGGGAGTAGGGAATAGCTTTGAGTATAGCCAAGATTATGCGCTCAGACTGAGCAGCGCGGGCTTGGATGCGGCGAGCGTCGGGCCTAAGCTTGACGAGCGAGCACCCCTTGTGGTATCAGCGCCGCAGCTAGTAAGCCAAGCGTTCTGCCAGTAGGGCAATAGCAAGACGATTGACCTCTACCAAGACCCTGAGCACTCAGGGTGCGCTTGGGTCAAGTTCAGCTATGCTGACCTGGGCTACCGTTGGTGAATGCTATCCCTTACGATTCCGTACAAATAAAAAAGGCAGAAAACCTGTAGGTTCTCTGCCTTTTCGCGAAAGCTGGTAAGTGCCTTACTTACTAGCTACAACCGCTTTGCTGCCAAAGGCGCCGGAGAATAGCTTGGCTACTTCTTCGGCGTAGGCTTTGCTACCAGCGACCATATCGTCAAATTGCTTGACGCTGACTTTCTGGTAGTCGGCGAACCAACTCTCCATTAAGCTCTTGGCGCTGTTTACGTCTTTAACGGTCTGGGCTTTTTTAGAATTTTCTATAGACCAGTTCACACCTTGGGTGAGGGCTGCTGTTTGGTATTCGATCATTTTTTTTGCAGTCTCGGCGTTGAGTGATGCTAGCTTGACGCTAGCTTCGGCTTGCTTCTGCACGTATGCATTAGCTTGGTTCATGTCGAACATACCATCTCCTGATGTGTGAAGTTTATTGAAATACACCCGAACAACGCTGGGCTGCCAAGCTCGTGTTTAAGCTCATCAGCCTCGCCTCGTTCAAGCGCGGGCGGATTATATGTTTGCTATTTGTAAATTCAATACACGTGCAGGCTATTAGTCAAAGGCATTAGCGGGTTTCACTGGTGCTCGGCGCCTTGGCCGTAGGGTACGTCGATGCCGCCGTAGCGACGGACGCGGATGTTGCATTGCTCGGCGTGGCCGACAAAGCCTTCGAGCATACACAGGCGCGAGCCGTAGGCGCCGATGCTGGCGGCGGCGGCGTCAGTGGTAACGCGCTGGTAGCTGTGCGTTTTCAGGTATTTGCCTACCCAGAGGCCGCCAGTGTAGCGGCCGGCTTTCTTGGTCGGCAGGGTGTGGTTGGTCCCGATTACCTTGTCGCCATTAGCGACGTTGGTGCGCGCGCCGAGGAATAGCGCGCCGTAGCTGTGCATATGCTCTAAGAACCAATCGTCGCGGTCGGTCATTACTTGCACGTGCTCGGAGGCGATGTCGTTAGCAGTGGCGAGCATTTCTTCGTAAGTAGCGCAGACGATGACTTCGCCGTAGTTCTCCCAGCTCGCGCGCGCGGTGTCGGCGGTGGGCAGGATGGCGAGGATACGCTCGACCTCGGTCATGGTGGCGCGCGCGAGCTTTGCGGAATTGGTGAGTAGCACGCAGGGGCTGTTATAGCCGTGCTCGGCTTGACCGAGCAGGTCGGTGGCGCAAAGCTCGGCGTCGGCAGCGCTGTCGTCGGCGATGACCATGGTCTCGGTGGGTCCAGCGAACAGATCGATACCAACTCGGCCGTAGAGCTGGCGCTTGGCTTCGGCTACATAAGCGTTGCCTGGGCCTACCAGCATATGCACCGGCTCGATGCTTTCGGTGCCCAGCGCCATCGCGCCGATGGCTTGAATGCCGCCGAGCACGTAAATCTCGTGCGCACCACCCATCTGGATAGCCGCAATCACCCCAGGGTTAGGCTCGCCTTGGAAAGGCGGAGTCGCGGCGATGATGCGCGGCACTTGCGCGACTTTGGCGGTCGCTACCGACATATGCGCCGAAGCCACCATCGGGAACTTACCGCCGGGGACGTAGCAGCCCACCGATTGCACGGGGATGTTGCGATGCCCAAGGATTACTCCTGGCAGAGTCTCCAGCTCGATATCGAGCATCGAATCGCGCTGCGCCTGGGCGAACTTGACCACCTGCTCGTGCGCAAAGCGGATATCCGCCATCTCGCGCTCGGAAACCTTGGCGACTATAGAAGCTATATCGCTGTCGCTGAGCCGAAAGGCTTTGGGGGTGTAGTTATCGAACTTGGCGCTGAGCTCGCGCACAGCGGCATCGCCGCGCGCCTCTATGTCTTGCAGCGTGGCTTCGACCACAGCGCGGGTCTTGGCATCGTCGGCCGCGCGCTCGGTCATCGCCTTCCCGCGCTTGAGGTATTGAATGGGCATGGTGGGGTTCCTTGGTAATGTTGTTGGTATCAACCTACCTCCATGATAGCCCAGCTCAAGCCGAGCGTCTACCTTGGAATCGTCGGTAGAAGGGTAGGATATGGACTACCGGTCGGGCGGGTCGCCAAGTTGCACTCGGCAGGAAGCGCCCGCATGGGCGTCTACCCAAAAGCACATTCTTAGCCGAAGCCAATAACTTGCAGTGAGCTCGGTGTCCAGGGACCGTGGGCGTCTCACCCACCGTGTAAACAGTGAACCCAACGGGATCGACCTTAGTCTTGAGCTATTGCGCGACAATTTTCAATTGGCAGCCCAAGGCTGCTACCACCTTAGTAATGGTTTCAAAGCGGGGCTGCCCATTAGCAGAGAGGGATTTATACAAGCTCGCCCGAGTAACACCGGCTTGCTTGGCGACATTGCTCATCCCTTTGGCGCGAGCAGCAACGCTGAGCGCGTGGATAAAGTCAGAACTGGATCCGCTATCAGCAACTTCTTGTAAAAACTCGCTAATGTCGGCATCAGTTCGCAGATGTTCGGCTATATCAAAGGCTTTAGTAGTGATTTGCATTATTTACTCCAAGTCTGCTAACATTTTGCGGGCCTTTGCTATGTCTCTATCTTGAGTAGATTTATCTCCACCAACTAGTAGTACAACGATACTGCTATCTTTAATGGTGAAGTATATGCGCAGCCCTGCGCCAAAGAAAAAGCGGAGTTCATTTAACCCCGTACCTAACGCTTTAACATCACCAAAGTTACCATTTTCTAACCTCGCAAGACGGGCAAGAACTCTATTACGCGTCTGTGAGCTTGGCAAATTTTTAAGCCATGTTCCAAAGGTATCTGTGCTGCTAAGCGTGTAATCCATCGCTATATTGTATCCCAAAGGATACACGCCAAGCAAGTCAAAACTACTGAAAAGCTAATCGGCCGATCAAACGGGAACAACCAGCCGATATTCAAAGAAATTTTCAATTGCTCTGAGCTTCAACCCGCGCGGCTATGGTGTTCATAACGCTCATAACGTGGGCAACTGCTGGGTCGAATGGTTGGTGCTCTTTGTGGAACATCCAGATTGTCCGCGTTGCTGCTTCAAGCAGTTTTATGCTGTGGCAGTTCGCGGGCAGCGCGTGGTGGGCTGATGCTGGCAATATTGCCGCGCCGAGGTTGGCGGCAATCATTCCCAAGACCGAGACTACTTGGTTAAATTCCTGGCGCGGTTTGAAGACTAGATCGTGCTTGGCGAAGGTTTGGTTGGTGAGATGCCGCAGGCTGGTACCAGCGGTGGTGCCGATCAGGTCGTAAGCGCTGAGTTCGGTTACGCCTACGCTATCGCGCTGGGCGAGCGGGTGCGCTTTATTGACGACCAGACACAGAGCATCGCACCAAAGCTGCTGGGCGATCAAACCTTCAAATCTGGCATCAGTGGGGCTGTTGAGACCAATATCGGCCTGCTCCATCAGCACCAGCTCGCGGATGCGCGGGCTGGGCTGGTCGAGAATTTCGATGCCGATCTCGGGGCGGCTCTGGTGCATTTCCTGCAACAACGGCGCGATGATCTGGCCGATAAAGCTGGGCAATGCGGCAATGACGACGTGTCCCGAATAGCCCTGGCGACGGGCTTCTATCCGTTGCGCGGCACGAGCTTGAAAGGCCAGCAGATTCTGAGCGTAGGCGACGATTTCTTCGCCCATCGGCGTCAGCGATACGGCGCGGGTGTGGCGGTCAAATATTTGCAAACCAAAGCTTTGCTCCACCTCCTGAACGTGGCGGCTGAGCGTCGGCTGCGATATGCCCAAGGCCGTTGCCGCCTCGCCAAAATGGCCGGTTTGCGCGAGCGTGCACAGGGCTTCGAGTTTTCTTTGCGGGATATTCATTCATTCATTAATTAAATTGATTTATAGCTTTCAAGTCAAGTTATAAATTGCTATCGTCTTAGCTGGCAACTAATAAAAAACAAATGGAAAAAGTCCATGTCAGCGTTGGCGCTGGCTTTGAGAATGATCGCCGCGATTTGGGCGCGATGGCCGCCGAGGCACTGGCTTTGTTTCCGGGTCCGAGATATCTAATATTTGAATGCCTGGCGGAGCGTACCTTGGCGCGCCAGGTGCAGGCTCAAGATGTAGACGCGCAGATCGCATTGGCCCGTTCGTTTATCGCGCCGTGCTGGGATTTGTGCCAGCAGCACGGCATTCGCATCGTCAGTAATTTTGGTGGGATTGCGCCGGAGGCGGTGGCTAGTGGGTTGCGGGATGTGGTGGGACCTGGAGCAAATATTGCCTTTATTTCCGGTGATGCGCTGCCAGTTGCCAGTCAAGGCGCGGATGCTGCTGGTGGCGAACTTTTAGCTCGCAATGTCTACCTGGGGGCAGCGGGCATTGTCGAGGCGTTGGGCAGGGGAGCCGATATCGTAGTAACTGGTCGGGTCGCCGATCCGTCGCTGGTCGTTGGTCCGGTTATGCACGAATTGGGCTTGGATTCTAGAGACTGGGACGCTCTGGCGAATGCAACTTTGGCTGGGCATTTGATCGAATGCGGTACGCAAGTCTCAGGCGGCTATTTTGCTGATGCCAATAAACCAGTAATTGATCTAGAGAATGTCGGCCCTCCAGTTGCTTCGGTGAGCCGCGACAGCGTACAACTGAGCAAGCCACTTGGCGGCGGAGCGCTCACTACTGCGACTATCTTGGAGCAACTGCTTTACGAAGTCGGCGATCCCGCTCGTTATATCACTCCGGACGTAGTGCTGGATATGACGCAGATTGAATTGGTCGATTCTGCGGATGCTTCGTTGACATTGCGCGGCGCGCGTGGACACCCAGCACCGAGCCAACTAAAATCACTGCTTGCCCGCCACACTGGTTGGCTGGCAGAAGCCGAGATTTCCTATATTGGTAAGAGCTGCGGCTATCGCGCCCAGAGCGCCAAGGCAATTCTGGCCCAACGTCTCGCTTTGGGCGATATGCGCATGGAAATTTTGCAAGGCGTGGACGACGATGGCATTCCCCAGGCACGACTACGGCTCGCTGCCCGCACCATAGCGCGCACCGAGGCGCAACGAGCTGCTAATGAGGTCGAGGCGCTCTACCTTAATGGTCCAGCCGCAGGCGGCGGCGTGCGCCTATCAGTAACACCCATGGTCGAGACCGAGGCCGAGTATATTGACCGCCAAGGCATCAATCCTGTTTACAACCAGATCAGCGCATGACAATCGAACTCAGCAAACTCGCCCACGGGCGCGCCGGGGAAAAGGGCGATACTCTGAATATTTCGGTCATCGCCTGGTCGCTGGACGATTTCGAGCATTTGGTAACCCATGTAAACGAGGCGCATTGCCAAAGGGTCTTTGCCATGCGCCCGATAAGCCAAGTTAAGCGCTATCTTTTGCCCAAGCTGGGCGCGATGAATTTCGTCATCGAAGGGATGCTGGACGGTGGCGTCAACCGGTCTTTATATCTCGATCGCCACGGCAAAACGCTCTCCAGCCTGCTATTTGACAGCACGATCCCAGCGCCGCCAAGCTACAGCGGAGAGAATGATGCTTGAGCGTTTGCAGCAAATCGCTGCTCGGCTCGGCAGGATTTTGCTCAACCTGTGCGCCAGTGCCATTTTCGCCATGATGATCGCAGTGGTCGTACAAGTCATCGCCAGCCGAATGGGTCTGACCAGTATCGTGGCGTTTGATTCAAACTGGCCGCTATTCGGCAACGCTATTACGCTCAATTCGCTGAGCGATTTTCAGTGGTACTTACTGGCGGCGGTCGCGCTGTTGCCTGCGGGCATCGTCTGGCTACGCGATAGGCACGTGCGCGTCGATTTCGCCTATTGCCGCTTCGGAGCGCACGGCAAGGCAGCAGTAGACCTCGGTGGTTTAATTGTCTTTGCTCTACCGTTCTTAGTGTTGATTATCCCTTACGCTTGGGAAGCGACGCTGCAATCCCTGGCGCGCGGCGAGAAGTCGCCCAATGGCGGGCTGATTGACCGCTATCTGGTGCGTAGCATGTTGCCTATTGGACTTGGGCTATTGCTGCTGGCTATGCTTTTTGAAGCGTGGCAATTGCTGCGCAATTGGAGCCAGCGTAATGGCTGAGCACGGGCTGGCAATGCTGATGGCGGCGGTAACGCTGTTCGGCATTCTTGCTGGCTATAGAGTAGCGCTGGTGCTGGCGGGAGTGGCAGCTCTATTCATATTGGCGACCGATATACCGCTGTCGTTCTTCAAATTGCTACTGAGCCGAGTCTACGCCAACGTGCTATCCAACTGGCTGTTGATCGCTGTGCCGATGTTCGTCTTTATGGGCTATGTCCTGGAGAAAACCGGCGTCGCCGAAAAATCGCTGCGCGCGGCGCAACGCGCCCTTGGTGGCACCCCTGGGGGCATGTGCGTCTCGGTGATGGTCATCGGCTTACTGCTGGCGGCGTCTTCTGGGATTGTCGGCGCGTCGGTGGTGTTGCTAACCTTGCTGGCTTTGCCGCGCTTGACCGAAGCCGGAATCAGCAAAAGCCTCTCCGCTGGGCTCATAGCCTCTTCGGGCACGCTGGCGATACTGGTGCCGCCTTCCATAATGCTCATCATTCTGGGCGACCAGCTCAAAGTTCCAATCGGCGACATGTTCGGCGGCGCGATTTTGCCGGGGCTATTGCTGGTGCTGCTGAGCACGGCTTACGTCTTCTGGCGCACGCGCGGGCTGACGAAAAGCACAAATAGAGCCGAGAGTGGGCGCGGTAATTCCCAGCGAACAGCGCATCTGCAAACGCTGCGCGAACTCGGCCCACTCGTGCTGCTTATAACTTGCGTACTGGGCTCGATCATCAGCGGACTGGCAACACCGACCGAAGCCGCTGGTCTGGGCGCTGCCGGCGCTATTGCCATTGCCGCTCTTTACGGGCTTTTTGATATCGGGCGCTTGATGGAGGCGGCGCGTGACACCGTAGTCGCCACTTCCATGATCTTTCTAGTGCTGATAGGGGCGACTTGCTTTTCAGCGGTCTTCCGCAGAGTCGGTGGCGACGACGCCATCCTGGCTTTAATAGGTGTGTTTGGCAGTGAGCCTTGGACGGTGATTTTTGTGGTAATGGCAATGATTTTCCTGCTGGGCTTCGTACTCGATTGGCTGGAGATTACCCTGATTTTGATGCCGATCTTTGGTCCATTGGTCGCCACGCTTGATTTTGGCAATGGCCTTGCGGGTACTGACTTGATGCTTTGGTTTGGCATTCTGGTGGCTGTGAACCTGCAAACCTCTTTCCTGACCCCGCCCTTTGGTTTTTCACTTTTCTATCTCAAAGGCGCGGCCGGACACAATCTGGCAACAACCGATATTTATCGCGGCGTTATACCTTTTATAGTGTTGCAACTGCTTGCGCTGGGAATACTTTTGGTGGTACCCAGCCTTACCACGAGCTTCGGCTCATAATCCCACTACTGGAGACAACAATGAAAAAACTAATAGTAACTCTGGCAATTACCGCTTTGACGGCAACGCCAGCGCTGGCAAAGGAATACAGCCTGCAAAATGCCTTTCCCAAGGGCCTGGCTATGCTGGGACCATCGGCAGATTATTTCGCCGCCTTGGTAAAAAACGGCACCGGCGGCGAGATCGACTTTACCCACTATGGCGCGGGCGAATTGTCGCCTCCGGCCGAGATTGTTGATAACGTCGGCAGCGGCGCTATCGATGCTGGTTGGTCTTTCGCCCCTTACACAGCGGGCAAAGTGCCAGCAGTGCAGCTCTTTGGCTCGATCCCATTTGGACCCGATCCGCAAAAATATATGGCCTGGCTGCATCAGGGTGGCGGGCTGGAGATCTGGCAGGCGGCCTACGAACCGTTCAACGTTGTACCGATGCCCTGCGCCGCTACCTTGCCCGAAGCGGGTGGCTGGTTCACCAGAGAGATCAACACGCCAGAAGATTTCCAAGGTCTGAAAATGCGCATCGGCGGTATTGGTGGCAAGGTTATGGCGAAGCTGGGAGCCTCGGCGCAATCGCTGCCCACTGGTGAGATTTATACCTCTTTGGAAACCGGGCGCCTGGACGCAACCGAATTCTCCTTTCCCGAGATTGACAAGCTGCTGGGCTTCAACAAGGTAGTCAAGAATTATTACTTCCCGGGCTGGCACCAGCCTGCAGGCTTAGCCGAATTGACGATTAACAAAGACTTGTGGGATAGCTGGAGCGCCGATCAGCAGGACATCATCGCTAATGCCTGCCGCGCAACTACCGCGCGTTTTCTCGAAGTACACGCCGCCGAGCAGCCAGCGATCCTTGCCGAGTTCGAAGCCAGCGGAGTTGAGATCAAGCGCTTTCCCGACGCCGTGCTCGATGCTTTGCGCGTGGCAACTGAGGAGGTTATGATCGAAGAGTCTGCCGCTGATCCGCTCTTCAAGCAGGCCTACGATAGCTACACGGCCTTCTCTGCCAGCTATGATGCTTATCAGATGTTGAACGAAACCAACTAAGGTGAGCTTGCACTAGAGACCCGAGCTTGGTGGCTTGGGTCTTTGGCATGATATGAAGCATGAGCAGTATCCTCCGAGCCAACGGCTACGACTTCCATTACCTTGAAGCCGGCAGCGGTCAGCCGCTAGTATTCGTCCATGGATCGTTGCTCGATTGGCGTTACTGGCGTGCTGAAGTCGCCCATTTCGCCACCAACTTCCGCGCCATCGCACTCAGCCGGCGGCACCATTGGCCAACGCAGCCCAAGGGCGATTTCAGCTACACCGGCGCCGAGCAGACTGAAGACGTAATAGCATTTTTGCAGAGCTTGGCGGCGGGCCCAGTGCATCTAGTCGGGCATTCTTATGGTGGCTATATCGCCGCGCGCATCGGCTGCTTGCGCCCGGACTTGCTTTTATCTCTCACGCTCATGGAACCCGGCGGACCGATTGAGGGCGAAGTGCCGGGGCGTTCGCGAATCGCCGATCACAAGCTGGGCGCCGACTTGGTACGCCAAGGCAAAGCTGCGGAAGGCGTCGCGCATTTTCTCGATACCGTTTGCTTTGAACCAAAATGGGCTGATGGCTCGGCAGACTACCAAGCCATGACGCTAGACAACGCGCACACTATCACCGAACAAGTGCGCGAAATCCGCCCGACCCTACGCGCCAGCGAACTATCGGCAATCACCTGCCCGGTGCTACTAATGATCGGCGCGCGCTCAATCAGCCCCTTCCCCGAAACCCTCGACCGCCTGCAACAGCTCATCCTCCACGCCCAACGCATCACCCTACCCAACGCCTCGCACATGATGAACATCGACAATCACCCCGCCTTTCTCAGTGCGCTTGATACATTTTTAGCTAGGTGAGAGAGCTTTCTCGCGCAGGCGCAAAATTAAACCCAGCTAATCTACCAATTAAACGGGCAAAACAAGTGGGCATTAAAAAGAGTCTTCGACTGCTCTGAGCTTGTTGATTGGCTGTTGCTTATCCTGTGCTTCTAATAGCTTATTGACTACGTCACGAGCTATCTCCAGCGTCTCGGTGATGGTGCTGGCTGCACTACCAGTGCCAGGGACAGCATCGCTGGTAGCCAAATAAAAGCCCTCGGGTAATTTTTCGATCTGTAGGCTGACGATGCGTTCCATAGCTTTTGCTGAGTTTTGTTGATGCGGCTATGGCGGCTCAAGAGCACCCATAGAGCTGATCCACGCGCTCATTGATCGCTACCACGCCAGCGGCAAAACAGCCAGAACCTAACAGCTATGTGCGTCGGCATCGACCAGGACATCGCCATCGCCTTGGATAAAGACCGACTAAATCGCAGGCGCAACCAAGGTGAACGCCTGTTCACTCGATGCTAAGAAGAACCAGCTGTTGCAGCAATGGCCTCGACCTCAGGGAGCGACATACCGCTGAGATCAGCTACTTGCTCGGGCGGCAATTTGTCTAGAAGTCTCAAAACCATTTTCCTCAATCCTCGAGCTTCACCCCTAGCTTCACTTCTTTTCTTAACTGCTTGATAAATACCCAGTTTTTCTTCGTCTATATACATATTGATAGTCTCCTCAACAACATCTTGTAAACCGCGATTACCCGACAACACGTCAAGCATTTTCAGGCTATCGCGCAAATTATCGAGCTTATCGCCGTGCAAGCGGCGTAGCTCTTTGATTATATGAGCTACCAGAGCGTTAGGCTCAAGGTTTTTAGGGTCGCAAAGTATAGCTAATACCAAAGCGTCGGGGTTGTCCGAGTTGAGGAAATGCTCACTATCTTGGTTGCGCATATCCAGAACTCTATAGCGATACCGCCAGCCATCGTCACTAACATGATCGACCATAGTCATAGGCGCCTTGCCGATGTATAGCAAGTACTGGACTATTTTCTCACCAACATGCGCTAGCGCTATATCACTATAGTAACGCATCATGCGCAGCGGCATATCGCGTTGGTTGTCGTTTTGAATTTCTACGTGCAGAATGTAGCTCTTGCCATCGGTCTCCTTCACCCGAGCGACCAAATCGGCGCGCCGAGCCTCTATCCGCGCCTGCTCGTTGCTGAGCAGCTCGGCCTCGACGATATTGAGATCGAATAAACGATTACCAAAGCCGATTAAAAGCCGTTGTAGCAGTCGCTTGGAGATTAGGTCTTTATTGGGCATTGGTGACGTTGTTGATTAACCACAGATGCACACAGATTAACACAGATTTTCTGATACAGCTAAGCTCAGAACTCAACCCCCAAGCACTGGTAGCTCGGGTGGGGTGCGGTGGCTGAGGAGTTGGGGTTGGTGTTCGGTGATGAGGATGTTTTCCTCGTGCACCATGATGAGTCCTGGGGCGGTTTCGATGCTGGGTTCGAGGGTTAGTACCATGCCTGGGCGGAGTACGGTTTGGTCGGCAGGCATGAGCGATGGTGCTTCGGTGAGTTGCATTCCCAAGCCATGCCCCATGCGGCCAATATCGATGTCGTTGCTGCTGATTGCCAAGCTGCTCTGCATGATGCGGTAAAGCTGCTCGGCTCTAACTCCCGGGCGCGCTGCTTGCAAGGCATCTTCAGTGGCTTGCCAGAGCTTTTCGTAGGCGCGCGCGCAAGCGGCGCTGGCGCGCTCGATGGCGAAGTTGCGGTCGAAGTCGCAGAAATAACCGCGTAGGCTGGCGCCAGTGTCGAGCATGAGCACGTCTCCCGCTTGCAGCTGTGTTTCGTCCGGCGGGGCGATGACTCCAGCGTAGCCCTGAGCTCCAGCGCCGCCGACCAAGTACGGCACTTCTTCGGCGCCATGCTCCAGCAAGGCTATGCGGAAGCTGCGGAAGGCGTCTTGCATGGTCTGCCCAGCGTGGAATAGCTTGGGTGCTTGCGCGAAGGCGGCGCTGGCTGTGGTGCAGATCGAGGTTATTAAAGCTATCTCGGCTTCGGATTTGACCAAGCGCTGCTCGACTATGAGGTCGTTACAGTCGACGAATTCGGCGCTGGTTAAGCCGTGCTGCAATTGCTGCAGGTCAGACAGCGGCATACGCAAGCTGCTGCCAGCGCCCATTGGTAGCCCGATGCGGCGGTAGCCTTTGAGCTTGTGCCGCAGCAGGCTGATGCCTTCGTCGTGCGGGCGCGGCGATGGCCAGGTGAGTAGTTCGCCGATGTAGCATTGCTGCATAAGGCTGGCGCCGATCTCGGGGACGATGGCTATGGGCATACCCTCTAGCGGCAGCAGCACAAACCAAGGGCGCGTCGGGCTCAACCAGAAGCTGGTGCGAAAGCCGGTGTAGTAGCGAATCTCGACTTCGGTGCACAGCAGCATTACTTCAAGCTGGCGCGCGTGCATGGCGCGCTGCGCGGCGAGGCAGCGCTGTTGGTATTCTGCCGGCTCGAAGTCAGGCATCAATTACGCCTTCGCTCATAATCGCTAAGGCGCGACTCGTCGAATTCAACCCCAGGGCTCCGGCCTGGCGAGCGTGGTAAAGACCCGCGAAGCCCGCGCCGCCCGAGGGCGTGGTCGGTAAGCCAAATTGAGCTATGCAACTCGAGACTTGGTCGTCGCTCAAGGTCATGAAGCTATCGGCGTTGCGCGCCAGGGCTTTCAGCGCCAGGTGCGAGGGTTCTTTGCAATCAAGCCGACCCATGATCGAGACATCGCCAGCGGCGTGCACTGGTCGCCCAGCGCTTATCGAGGCTTGCAAGGCTCGAGCTTCTTCAGGCTCTACCACGCAAATATGCACCTTGTTGCCCCAAGTTTGGCGCCAGCGCGCCGCCAGCGGTGCGGCTAAACCACCGACGCCAGCTTGCAGGAATACGTGCGTGGGCGGCGCATTAATAAGGTCGAAGATCAATTCCTCGGCGAGTACCAGGTAGCCTTCCATGACGTCGACGCCACTGGTGCAGCCCGGCCAAGTCGAGTCTGCGAGCAGTACGCAGCGTTCGGAGTTGGCATCATCGACCGCTGCTTGCGCTGCTGCCAGGCTTTGTTCGTAGTCTTCGCCGGCGATGACGACCTCGGCGCCCATGGCTTGCAGGCGCTCAACAAAAGACTTGGGCACGCTACTGGATAGATAAATCTTAGCGGATGCGCCAAAGATGCGCGCGCCGGCGCTGAGCGAGAGTCCGTGGTTGCCAGCGCTGGCGGCTACGAAGGTCCAACCTTGCAAGGCTGTAGCAGCTACTTCGGGGTAAGCAATGTCGTCGCCGACTATGCGCTCGGCGTACTTGGCGATGGCGAAGGTGGCGCCCAAGGCTTTGAAGCTGCCGAGGCCGAGGCGTTGGCTTTCGTCTTTCAAGTACACCGCTTGGATGCCGAGCTCGGTGGCCAGATCGGCGCGGGTGTGTAGCGGAGTGCGTTCGCGCTTGGGGCAGAGACCAAATAAATACCAGGCATGGCTGGGGTGCAATGCCAGCTCTCCAGGCATCAAGCCGCAATCTGCTGGTAAGCCCTTGCCTCGGTGGGGGTTGAGGATTATGTTCATGTTACTGGTCTGTCCGCAGCCGCCACGTCGAGTGCGCGACCAGGGTCGCGATGACCACGGCGCCGCCGATGTAGGCGCTCAAGGTCGGCGCTTCGCTGAGCGCGAGCCAGACCCATAGCGGCCCGAGTATGGTTTCTAATAATATAAATAGCCCTACTTCCGCCGAGTGCAGGTAGCGCGGAGCCGTGAACAACAGCGCGAAGCTCAGGGGCAGGATTATCACGTTTAGCAGTATGACCAGGCCAAATTGCTCGGAGCTTAGGGCGAAGGGTTGCGCCCAAGGCAGGCAGGCTAGCGCCAGCAGCAAGCCGCCGATGGCGTTGACCGGCAGCATGTTGTACTGCTTGTTTTTGCGGATGATCGTTAGGTTGAGTCCGAGCCCCATCGCGGCGGCTAGACCGGCGAGCTCGCCCCGTATCCCAGCTTGGAAGGCGACGCCTTGATAGAAGACTATAACAATCCCCAGCAAGCAACCGAGCATGGCGAGCACGGTGGCGCGGCTTACCGGCTCGCGCAAGATCACCAGCGAAAATACTGCAGCCCACATGGGCGCGGTGGCGACGATGATCAGTAGATTGGCGGCGTTGGTGGTTTTGGCGCCGTAGACAAAGCAGGCGGTGGCGACGGCGTTTATCGTCCCTGATGCTACGCCGAGCCAGCCAGTAGCTCGGCACAATCGCAGTAGCTGAACCACGCCCATGCGCCAGCTCAGAAAGGTGAAGAGAACCAGGAACAGCAAAGCTCCGCGCCAGAACAGCATACTGCTGACGTCGGCGCCTATCAGCCGAATCATCATGGTGTCGGGGCTGAGCGCTACGGCTCCGGCTAAGGCTATGAGCAAGCCTTTTTGATGCTGCTGCATGGATTTGAGTAGAGGTTAGATACGAGCAGCTCGGCGGCTTGAGGGACGTAGGTGATTTTTGCTGAGGGTGCCTGCTGATGGCGAGCCTATGCCGCTAGCGGCGTTGATAGCAAAGGATGGGTAGAGACTCTATATCTCAGGCTCGACTTGCTGTTAAAGCATCCGCTTGTGTAGAGATCAGCCGCCCCAGAAAGTTTTCAGCACTAGCAGAAGTACGCCTATACCTATGCCGCTGATCATCCATTGGACGAGAGATATTTTGGTCGCTATTCGTAATAGACGGGAGTTTATATCGGCTACGGCTTCGGCGGCCTTGCGCGCTTTGCCATCGGGTACTCCGGCGTGCTTGAAGGCTTCGTAAACCTCAGATACTATTACGCTCATAACCTCAAGTTTCTATTATCACAAAATTTTTATTAATACCGCTAGA
Organism: Gammaproteobacteria bacterium; assembly: GCA_965229495.1. Classification (GTDB taxonomy): domain Bacteria; phylum Pseudomonadota; class Gammaproteobacteria; order CBDBNL01. The sequence goes on along the minus strand of OZ245880.1, from coordinate 410,863 downwards.
ACGCCAACGGCAATCACGAGCATCCCGCCTAAGCGGATAGTCAGCCGGTGCTCCAACTCGCGCATTTCATGGCGCAGATCATTGGCTACTCTGTTCAAATCAGCTCTGGTGGCCAGATCGGATTCTGTTTGTGCTTTCTTTACAGTATTAACTACAGCTTCAGCTTGCTCCTCGACAAAGCCGACTTTCTTCAGAATTGTAACAGCTTCATGAGTGTCGAAAGTCAGTACAGTCATAGTTTGTGCTCATTTTGTATTCTGTTAGGTGAAATTCTACGCATCAGAACTAGCCTGTTGAGGCTTGTAGCGCGGTGATGGCAATCATGTTGTAGATGTCTGAGCTTGAGCAGCCGCGCGAGAGGTCGTTCGCCGGAGCGCGCAGGCCTTGGAGTATGGGGCCAATGGCGGTGGCGCCGCCGAGGTGCTGGGCTATCTTGTAGCCAATATTGCCAGCCTCTAGATTGGGGAAGACGAAGACGTTGCTATTGCCGCTATCTGCCAAGTCGGGGGCTTTAGCGCGACCGATTGCGGGCACAAAGGCGGCGTCGAACTGGATATCAGAGCTGATGCTCAGGTCGGGGAAGCCTTGGCGTAGTAATTTACTAGCTCGGACGACTTTGCTTACCCGCTCGTGCCGAGCGCTACCGCAAGTAGAGAAAGACAGCATCGCTACTTTCGGCTCTTGATTGAGTAGATTACGGCACGAAGCTATGCCGGCCGCCGCTATTGCCGCTAGCTGCTCGGAGTTGGGCTCTACCACTAGCCCGCAATCGGTGAATATTAAAGGCTCTTTGCGAGGATGGCGCTCGGGTGGCAATTGCACGATGAAGCAGCTCGAAACCAAGTCGCCAGCTTCGCTAGCGCCGATCAATTGCACGGCAGCGCGCACGACATCGGCAGTGGTGTGCACCGCGCCAGCTATGCTGCCGTCGGCTCGACCCGAACGTAGCATCAAGGCGGCGTATATGAGCGGTTGGCGTACGGCTTGGATAGCGGCGTCTCTATCCGCGCCTTTGTGCGCGCGCAAGCTGAGATAGAGCTCGACCAAATCTTCGTCTAGCGGGATATACGCTGGGTCGAGAACGTCTATCTTGGGGATGGGCTCGCCTCTGGAATGGTAAGCGGCGGCTATTGCATCGGGTTCGCCCAGTAGCGTGATCTCAGCGAGTTGATCGTGCACCGCGCGCGCGGCGGCTTGTTGGACGCGCTGGTCTTCGCCTTCGGCAAGGACTATGTGCTTACCGGATCGCTGGCAAGCGGCGATTATGTTAGCCAGCGCGGTCATGGTGTTAGTAGTATGATTTCCACGACCGCGCTTAGCTGGTTGGATGGAGAGTTTTGCATAACTTGAGACCGCGTGCAAAAAACGGAGATTTTTGTTCCCAGCTAGGCAGCAAAGCGCAGTTTATTCAATAGTAAATGAGCATTTGCGAACAACGCTGGGGGCAAAAAGATGCCTTTTTGCAAAGGTCTCGGATGGTGCTACTCGCGACCAAAAGCTGTCAGCAAGTGCAGCAGGCTCATGAAGAGGTTGTAGATCGAGATGTACAGAGTGAGAGTGGCTGATATGTAGCTGGTCTCGCCGCCTTCAATGATGCTGCTGGTTTGATACAAGATCAGCATAGAAGCAAAGATAGCGAACAAGCCCGATAGCATCAGGTGGAAGCCCGAGCTTTGGACAAAAAAGCTAGCTACGAGCAGGGCTATCAGAACCAGGGCGCCAGCGCTGATGGTGCGCGCCAAAAAGCTCATGCTTTTACCAGTAACCAGCACAAAGCCCGAGAGGCCGAAGAATATCACTGCTGTGAGCGTGAAGGCCAGGGCGACAGTCGAGGCTCCGGCTGGAGTCTGCATGTAGAAGCTAAGTATCGGCCCCAGGGCGTAACCCATGAAGCTGGTGAAAGCCAGCAGAGTCAATAAGCCCCAAGCGCTATTGCGCAGCGCTTGCGTGGCGAACAGCAGCCCGTAAGCTCCTATGAGGAATAGCCAGATATTGACCGGGGCAGCTTGGATAGCCATCGCTACCCAGGCGGTTGCAGCGCTCAGCAGCAGAGTAACGCCGAGCAGAGCATAAGTCTGGCGCAGAACTTTATTTTGTAGCGCCGATGCCAGATGGCTATGCGATTGAGTTTGGACTTGTTCCATTGTTATGGTCTCCTTGATTATTACAAAAAACTATTATGCACTTGTCTTGTTTGACGCTCCTCGAAGCACCAAATAGCCCAGCACAGCAGCTATTGCGCTACCGGTCAAGACGCCGAGGCGCGTTTCTGCAGCTAGTAAGGGGTCGCTGAAAGACAGCGTGCCGATGAACAGACTCATAGTAAAGCCTATGCCAGCTAGCAGGCTGATCCCGAACATTTGGCGCCAACTGACGCCGTCGGGTATATCGGCCCACTGCATTTTCTTCATTATGAAGGCTGCTGATAAAATTCCAATAGGTTTACCGAGCAGCAAGCCTAAGCCTATCGCTAAAACCAATGGCTCCAAGAATATCGACGCGCTCATATTATCGAAGGACACCCCAGCGTTGGCAAAGGCAAATATCGGCACTACTAAGTAGATCACGTAAGGGTGTAGAGCGTTTTCTAGAGCGTGTAGCGGTGAATTGGCGTGCCCTGGATTTTTGCCGTGCAAGGGTATGGCAAAAGCAGCGGCGACTCCGGCTAAGGTGGCGTGTACACCAGATTTGAGCACGAAGAACCACATGATAGTGCTTATCAAAACGTAGGGCGCTATGCGCATAACCCGAGCGCGGTTGCAGAGCAGCAGCAATAGTCCAGCAACTGCAGCACCAACTAGCGAAACGAGCGATAGCTGGCCGCTGTAGAAGACGGCTATTATGGCGATGGCGCCCATGTCGTCTAATACCGCCAAGGTGAGCAGGAAAGCCCGTAGCTGCGGGGGCACGCTTTTGCCGAGCATGGCGGCTATGCCGAGAGCGAAGGCGATGTCGGTGGCTGCGGGTATGGCCCAGCCTTGGTGCAGATGCGAGTATGAACTCGTGATCAATAAGTAGACGGCGGCTGGCGCTAGCATGCCGCCCACAGCCGCTGCCGCTGGCAACATTACCTGCTCTTTATTAGCCAGCGAACCCTCGTACATCTCCCTTTTCAGCTCGAGCCCGATCAGGAAGAAGAATATCGCCATCAGGCCGTCGTTGACCCACAGCAGCAGTGGTTTCTCCAGGGCGAAGGCGCCGAAATGCAGGCCAAACTCGGTGGCGAAAAAATCGTTGTACCATGCCTGCAGGTTGGTGTTGGCGCAGAGCAGGGCGACGATGGTGGTTACTATCAGCAGCAGACCTTTGAAAGCGTCGTGCTTAAGAAAAGCTATGCCAACGAAGCCGTTGGGCTGATTTGAATTGTTATCGCTGTTCATTTAACTATTATAGGGCTGTGGGCGTAATTGCAAAAGCCCGAATACATTGACTTAACCAGAGACAACAGTTGTATATGGCAAAAAGCGATATTATTGAGATGTCGGGAGTAGTGGAGGATACGCTGCCGAACACTATGTTCCGAGTGGAGTTGGAAAATGGCCACAAAATACTGGCTACGATATCTGGGCGGATGCGGAAGAATTACATCAGAATTTTAACAGGAGATAAGGTCAAGGTAGAGCTTTCGCCCTATGATCTGACCCGAGGTCGCATCACCTTTCGTGGCTAGATTCTGCCCTGTATATGCTAGAAAAGCTACGACGAGTATTTAATGAGCAATACTACGCTATATTTGCTGGCGTTAGCTTGATCATCTGGCTGGCGCACTTCCAGTTTGGCTCCGGCAGCGGTGGCCCTTGGCTATTGCTGATGCTGGCGGTTAGTTGTTGCTACTTGTTGCTCAACAGAGGCGATGACCAAGCAATGCGCCCATGGGAATGGCGCTTGTTGGCAGTGGCAGCGCTTTACGTTGCGGTGATATTTCTCGGCACTTGGCAATTGCCTGGCGGTTTGCTCGGGCGTGAAGGCTTGCGCGCGGTCGATTATTCAACGCGTTTTATCCTGGCACTACCCATCTTCTTTGCCCTGCGCCGCTGCCGAATGCCAGCCTACTGGCTGCTGGTGGCGGCGGGCGCTGGCATAATCACAGTCCTCGGCGCGCAACTGCAGGCTTACTATCAAGGCGCGCGCGGATCTATTGCTCCTACTGGACACCACATACCTCAAGGTGAAGTAATCACCACGCTGGGCGCCATGCTTCTGCTAAGCTCTTGGTTATTGCTTAGGCAAGGCCGGCGCTGGCTAGCGCTGCTGGCATTGGGCTTTTGGGCTTTGAGTGTGGTATCCATTTTGCTCTCTGGCACTAGGGGCGCTTGGGTAGCGATGCTAGGTTGCTTGCTGCTATTTTTCTTAGCTGTAAGCTGGGACTCTTGGCGCGCAGCGCTCGTGGCTGTGGTCGTAATCGCGCTGTTGGGTGTTGCCAGCTTTTACAGCCTCGACCAGCGCCAGCGCGACGGTATTGGCAACAGAGTGCTCAACGTTACCAGCACAGTCGGTAAATATCTGGACGGCGACATAGTCATCAACTCTCCAGGACAACGCATATTGATGTGGGAAGCCAGCTTGCTCTCGGCGCAAGAGCGCCCCTTCGGCCACGGCAGCAATAGCTTTAACTCAGTAGTCAACGCAGCTGCCGACGCTGATCCTAGGTATAACTCTGTACGCCGCTACGGTCACGCCCATAACGAATTCCTCAACAGCCTGGTCGAGAACGGCTGGCACGGCTTACTGGCTCTGGTTTTGTTATTCGCCTACCCAGCGCTGGTATTCGCTCGGTATTACATGCGCAGCGCCCAAGACCCTGAAGCTGCCAACAAGCGCCTATACTCAGCCTGCGGCCTAATGCTAATCGCCAGCTACGTCGGCTCGGGTTTGACCCAAGCGCTGCTTAGCCACCACACGCTCATGCTGCTCTTCGTCATCCTCCTGTATTGCTGTTGCGCGCAGTTACGAGCTTGGGAGTCGGATGAAGCTAGCTGATAGAGCCCAGCGCCACAAACAATAGTTCCAAGAGCGCATGATCAAAGACATCGCAATCATCGGTTCGGGCATATCCGGTTTGAGCGCAGCTTATTTGCTGGCGCAGCGTTATCGCGTTACTGTTTATGAGGCTGAAGCTCGGATTGGCGGTCATAGCCGCACTCTTGACGTGGCGACTACTAACGACGGCGTGCTCCCAGTAGACACTGGCTTCATCGTATTCAACGAGCGTAATTACCCCAACCTCTGTGCTCTGTTCGAGCACCTAGGAATAACGAGCCAAGACATACCCATGTCTTTCGGGCTCAGCGCCGAGGGCGGTAAGCTGCAATACGCCAGCACGGCGCTCTTTGGGCAGAAAGTAAATCTCCTCCGCCCGCGCTATTGGCGTATGCTGCTCGACATCCTGCGCTTTAACCGCGTCGCCCAGAGCTTTTTACAGCAAGCGCACGTCAACGAGCCCAACCTCGACGCCTACCTCAAGGCCCACAAATTCGGCGATTACTTCAAGAATTACTACTTGCGCCCCATGGTCGCTGCCATCTGGAGTTGCCCACCAGAGTTGATGGACCACTATCCGGCGCGCAGCCTGTTGACCTTTCTTGATAACCACGGTCTACTCACCGTCAACCAGCAGCCACAATGGCGCAGCGTAGTCGGCGGCTCGCGCGAGTATTTGCACAAAATCAGCCAACCATTCGCCGACAGCATCCGCTTGCAGTGCCCCATCCAAGCGCTCGCGCCGCAAGCCGACGGCAGCGTGCTCCTCATCGATAGCAACGGCCAGCAATACCACCACGACGCCGCCGTACTCGCCTGCCATGGCGACCAAGCCGCGCGCTTATTGCATCAAGAGCATCCTCTGGCCGCAGTGTTCGCTAACTTTCGCTGTTACGACAACAGCATAGTCGTCCACAGCGACCCCAGCCTCATGCCGCCGCAAAGATCGGTTTGGGCGAGCTGGAACTATTTGCAGGATAACCAAGACGACCGCCTCTGCCTGAGCTATTGGATGAACAATCTGCAAAAGCTAGCCACCGAGCAGCCCATCATCGTCAGCCTCAACCCTAGTCGCGAGCCACACCCCGAACTCGTCCACGACCGCCACCAATTCCGCCACCCCATATTCGACCGCGCCGCCGTCGACGCCCAGCGCGCCCTCCAGCAGCACCAAGGCCACGGCAACATCTGGTCTTGCGGCGCCTGGCAAGGCTACGGCTTTCACGAAGACGGTTTGCGTAGCGCCATCGGCGTCGCCCAAGCCCTCGGTTGCCTACCGCCTTGGCAATGACCGCGCCTAGCGTCTTTCGCGGCCAGCTTATGCACCAGCGCTTGCAGCCCTTCGAGCATAAATTCAGCTACGCCATCCAGTACATCCACACACCCATCGACCGCATCACCAGCCTCCCGCTCAGCAACCAACGCTGGAGCTTACTCAGCCTCCGACCCGAAGACCACGGCGACTACCAAAGCCTCGACCTCGAACCCTGGGCGCGCTCTTTATTAAGCGCGCACGACTTCCAAGCCGACATCGCCAGCTTCAACCTGCTCGCCATCCCACGCAGCCTAGGCTTGCACTTTAATCCAGTGAGCTTTTGGTTTTGCCTCGACGCCGCGCACAGCTTGCGCGCCGTCATCTGCCAAGTCAACAACACCTTCGGCGAGAACCACAGCTATCTCTGCCACAAAAGCGACTACAGCGTCATCGCCGCCGCTGACCGCTTGCACCTCGATAAAAAACTGCACGTATCGCCGTTCTTCCCGCGCGTCGGCCACTACAGCTTCAAATTCGACTACCGCCCTCCCAGCAGCATTAGCGTAGTCATCGACTACCACGATCAAGATCAGTGCCAGCTTCGCACCAGCCTAATCGGCAACCTCAGCCCGCTCGACAGCCTCAGCCGCTGGCGCATTCTCCGCGCCCAGCCCTTCATCGGCCTTGGCGCCTACGCCCGCATCCACCGCCAAGCCTGGAGCCTCTGGCGCCGCGGCGCCCGCTATCACAGTAAACCCGAGCAGTTGCAGCCCAACACTAGCTCGCACTAACAACCTATGGGCAATTAAGTCCACATGAGCACCATACCCAAACGCCTCCTGCAGGCTCGCCTCTGCATACCTGCTCCCTCAAGCATCGCTTATTGAACCACAGATGCACACAGATAAACACAGATTGGCTTAGTGTCAAGCACAAACTTTGCGCCAAGCTCTCTTCAATATCTGTGTCCATCTGTGTTAATCTGTGGTTAATAAAAAGCCGCCGTCAGAGCCCAGTTCTACTTTGCCGAGCCCGCATAAATCCTCTCCAGCAGCCACCGCCAAAGATTATCAAAGAAGGGCAGCAAGCTATCGAGCGTTACTACCAGAGCTTAGGCTCAGAAGGCTAAGTTTATCTATGAATCAGCCAGGTGATGTTTTCCTCCTACCTAGCATATGGTTAGCCTATGAGTAAGATAATTCAAGTGCGGGTGCGAGCTTATTGGTGGCTTTGTGTATGAGTTTTATGGCGTCTGCGAATAGTGCCATTTCAATTTTGTATCTTGGTATGTTTTTGTGCTGGCGGCACACTGCGGTTAGCAGATCGTTGTACTCTCGGTAGATGGTTGTTGGGCCGGTGCTTTGCCAGCCTTGCTGTGGCAGCGCTCGTTCTTTGAATTTAGGGTCTTCTCGGAAGGAGACCACGTCTTTGTTGCGCCCGCGCAAGTGTAGGAAAAATATGGGTTCTTTGGTTGCGTCGAGTAGTTGGATACAGTTTAAGGCAGCGCTAACTCGCGCATCCAAGATAGCAAATTCGGTTGGCTGCATAAAGGCGAGGATTTTCGAATAACTGGCGACGCCTTCTTTGTATGTGATTGTTTTCCCTGATTGGAAGGTATCGACGTAATACTCGATTTTCCCTGGCTTATTACTGCGTACGCCACCCCAAGCCTCAACTATCCATTTTGCGCATTGATATTTATCGCTTGCTTGCCATAGCTTGGCAGAGTTTTCTTTGAGCCATATGTTTTTGGCAAAGATATCAACATCGGGTGGCTGCATGGTAAAAAACTCAGGCCAGTCTGGGAATGGCCATTGGTAGTTGTTATGCAGATTTTCTAAGCCGAGGCCGTTGAATTGTCCACTGCCGGCTAGGTAGGCTGCTATTGATTTTAGTATTTGTTGATTTTGCATTTGAGTGTTTGATTGGTTGCTTGTGGGTTATTTTGAGGTGCTGGAGTGATAGGGAGTGATAGGGAGTGGTGGGGAGTGGTGGGGAGTGGTGGGGAGGCGAGCAGAGCTCGCCTCCATGCCAAGTACAACTTGGCGCTTATATTATGATACACGTCTTGATTGCATTGGGCAGTCGGGTGCTCCTAACCATGCTAGCACGGCTAGGGGCAGGCAAGGTCGGAACGCTTGGCGCTTGGTCTACGGGACCGTACGGAGTAAGCTCGACCTTGCCTTCTTTCAAACGTCCTGAATGGATACTGGAGCCAAGGGCTCGAATATAAGCAGAGGAGAAGAAAGATGTCTAAGTATATCATTGGTATTGATGTAAGCAAAAGTAAACTCGATGCCTTCTGTAGTTACGATAGGTCCAAAAGATCCTTCGATAACAATGAAGACGGTATTAAAGAGCTATGCACGTGGCTATGTCCTATGGAGAAGCCGGTCGTGGTTTATGAGCCTACTGCACATCACCATCGTGACTTAGAGGCTAGGATGATGGCCAAGAATATTGACATCGTCAGAGCCGACCCCTATAGAGTGCGTAAATTCGCTGAAGCTAAAGGACAGCTCGCTAAGACCGATAGCATCGACGCCGAGATGATCGCTAATGCTGCTATCGCTCTGCAATTGCCATGCACTCAAATCAAAGAAAAAGAGCTACAGCAGTTACAAGAGCTGTGTACGCAACGCCGAGCGCTGATACAGCAACGGACTGCTCTTAGTAATATGACTAAAACTCTTACGATGCCTGAACTAATCAGCAATAATAATAGCTTAGTCAAAGAAATCACTAAGCAAATTGTTGAGGCTGAGCGGATGATGGATGCACTGATCAAAGCCACGCCGAAGATTAAAGTGCAATACAAGATCCTCTGCTCTATACCAGGTGTCGGGTTTGCTACCGCTGCCACTTTACTGGCATTGATGCCAGAGCTGGGTGAGATCGATGGTAAGCAAGCTGTGGCTCTGGCCGGCTTAGCGCCTTACACTCGACAGTCTGGCAATCAAGTGCAGCGTAGTTGTGTGCGTCGAGGGCGACATACTGTGAGGCATTCTCTGTATATGGCCGCAGTAGTAGCTTCCAGGTATAACAAAGACATTAAGGCTTGCTACCAGAGGCTAAGAGAGGCTGGTAAGCCCGCTAAGGTGGCACTCACTGCCTGTATGCGCAAGTTGATATTAATGGCTAATGCTCTACTGCGTGATCAGCGTCTGTGGAATGCTGGCGCCAGGTACGCGCTAGAGAGTAAGCCAGAGATAAACGCCAATCACAGCGCTTCAAATGGGGCACTGACTTTGTCGGCATAAAGCTCAATGGATGACAGGCACTGCTAGTCAACAACAGCTATGAGTCTTCCTTCCGTCGCTGCTAAGCGGTGCTTATGCGAGCATGGCGGCTGGAATTTAATATCACCGATAGCGATATAGGGCGCTTTTTATAGCATGAAATTAGTTTAATTTACCTCTTGACAACAATGGATACTCCGATTAGTGCGGTTGATGGTCGTTTAGAGCTTTTGGCCGCTTTGCGCGGCGATTTTTAGGGGTAGGGCTTTGAGGCGGATGAAGCCGGCGGCGTCTTGCTGGTTGTAGGCGCCAGCGTCGTCTTCAAAGGTGGCGATGGAGCTGTCGAAGAGGCTGTGGCTACTGCTGCGGCCGAGGACGGTGATGTTGCCTTTGTAGAGCTGCAGGCGGACGCTGCCGCTGACGTAGCGCTGTGAGTAGTCGATTAGTTGCTGCAATGCCATGCGCTGCGGGCTGAACCAGTAGCCGTTGTAGATCATTTCGGCGTAGCGCGGCATGAGGTCGTCTTTGAGGTGCGCGAGGTCGCGGCTGAGGCAGAGGGATTCGAGCGCGCGGTGGGCTTTGAGCAAGATGCTGCCGCCCGGGGTTTCGTAGCAACCGCGCGATTTCATGCCGACAAAGCGGTTTTCAACTATGTCGGCGCGGCCGATGCCGTGGCGGCCGCCAATCTCGTTGAGGCGGCGCAATAGCGCTGCTGGTGTTAGCGCGGTGCCGTCGATGGCGCAGGCGTCGCCATTATCGAAATCGATGCTGATGGTTTCGGGTTCGGCGGCGGCGTCTTGCAGGCTGCGCGTGCGTTGCCACATGCGCTCTTCGGGGGCTTGATCGGGGTCTTCGAGTTCACCACCTTCGTAAGATATGTGCAGGAGGTTGGCGTCGATGGAGTAGGGCGGTTTGTTGTTTTCCTTGTCCATGTCGACCGCTATGTCGTTGCGCTGGCAGAATTCGAGGAGTTTCTGCCGCGAGTTCAAGTCCCAGATGCGCCAAGGGGCGATGACTTGGATTTGTGGGTTGAGGGCGTAGGCGTTGAGCTCAAAGCGGACTTGGTCGTTGCCTTTGCCGGTGGCGCCGTGGGCGATGGCGTCGCTGCCGGTTTCCTGGGCGATCTCGACCAAGCGCTTGGCTATCAGCGGGCGGGCGATGGAGGTGCCGAGCATGTATTCGCCCTCGTAAAGGCAATTGGCGCGGAACATGGGGAAGACGAAGTCGCGGACGAATTCTTCCTGTAAATCTTCGATGTAGATTTGCTTGATGCCGAGCTTTTCGGCTTTGGCGCGCGCCGGCTCCAGATCTTCGCCAAGGCCAATCTCGGCGGTGAAGGTTACGACTTCGTAGCCGTATTCGACTTGTAGCCATTTGGCGATTACCGAGGTGTCGAGGCCGCCAGAGTAGGCGAGGGTTACTTTTTTGGGCATGGTGTGTTCCTGTGTTAGTTGACGCCTTGCTTTAAGGCTGCTTCTATGAATTGATCGAGGGCGCCGTTGAGCACGGCTTGCCAGTTGCTGGTTTCGACTGCGGTGCGTAAGTCTTTGACGCGGGTGTCGTCGAGGACGTAAGAGCGGATTTGATTGCCCCAGCCGATGTCGCTTTTGCTTTGCTCGATGGCGTCGTTGGCGGCTCGGCGCTTGCCAAGCTCGATTTCGTAGAGCTTGGAGCGGAGTTGCTTCATCGCCGTGTCTTTATTCTGATGCTGCGAGCGTTGGTTCTGGCAGGATACGACAACGCCGGTGGGCGTGTGGGTGATGCGGATGGCGGAGTCGGTGGTGTTGACGTGTTGGCCGCCAGCGCCCGAGGAGCGAAAGGTATCGATGCGCAGGTCGGCGGGGTTTATGTCGATTTCGATGTTGTCGTCGACTTCGGGCGAGACGAAGACTGCGGCGAAGGAGGTGTGCCTGCGATTGCCAGAGTCGAAAGGCGATTTGCGCACCAGGCGATGGACGCCGGTTTCGGTGCGGAGCCAACCGTAAGCGTAGGAGCCGCTGACCTTGACGCTGGCGCTCTTGATGCCGGCGACTTCGCCGTCGTGTTTATCAATTAATTCGAGCTCGAAGCCACGGTCTTCGCCCCATTTCAGGTACATCCGCAGGAGCATCGCTGCCCAGTCTTGGGCTTCGGTGCCGCCGGAGCCGGATTGGATGTCAAGGTAGGCGTTGTTGCTGTCTTCCTTGCGATCGAACATCCGTGTGAATTCGAGATCGCCGACGCCGCTACGGGCACGCTCCAGGCTTTGCTGCAATTCACCCAAGAGCTCGGGGTCTTCGTCTTCGCGCAGGAGCTCTAGACAGCTTTCGGCGTCGGCGAGGGTGGCAGCGGTGTGGTCGAGTTGTTGGCAGCTAGCGCGGAGGTTGGCCTGCTCGCGTTGGAGTACGCCGGCTTGCTTAGGGTCTTGCCAGATCGCCGAGTCGCTTAATTCCTGCTCTAATTGCTCTATGCGCTGCTGTTTGCCAGCGTAGTCAAAGATACCTCCTGATGCTTTCGTATCTTTGCTGGAGTTCGCTGAGTTCGCTTTTGTGTGAAGTTAGGTCGTGCATGGTGGGCTATTTCTGGCTGGATTTGCTCGGCTTCAACCACGAGCGCAGCGTGGAATAGCTGTAGCCCATGAGCGCGCCGAGGATGAGGAAGATTAGTAACCAAAACACCAGGTTGAGCTCGGGGAGGCTGACGATTATCAGGTTCAGCGCTACGCTCTGCGGGTTGCTGATGACCAATAGTGTGCCGAGCACGGCGCAAGCCAGGCATATTCCGCTGAGCAAGATAAATTTGACTAGGCGCATGGGGTTTATAGGGGCTTTGGTATGGTTGGCATTATAGCCGTGCTCGTGAGCACGTGGGCTTGTTGGCTGTTTTCAAGTTACTGCTTTTCGGGTGGAGTATTGGGGGCGCTGCCAGAGTTGTTCTTGGAATACGCGCTGCATGAGTTTGGCAGCTTGGCGGAGGTCGTTGGCATCTAGATACAAGGGCGCGATGCCGAAGCGCATGATGTTCGGCGCGCGGAAATCGCCGATAACACCTAGATCGGCGAGCGCTTGGATGGCGGCGTAAGCGTGCTCGTGATAGAAAGCTACTTGACTGCCGCGCTGCAGGGGATCGCGTGGGCTGGCAAGCTCCAGGTTAGGGCAGCGGCTTGCGACTTCGCTGATGAAAAGCTCGCTTAGCTGTATCGAAGCTGCGCGTAACTCGTGCATATCAACATCGTCCCACAACTCCAAGGCGGCTTCGAGCGCGCTCACAGCCAGCACTGGCGGCGTGCCGACGCGCATACGCTCAATGCTCGCTGCTGGTCGATACGCGCTTTCAAAGGCAAAGGGCGCGGCGTGACCCAACCATCCGGCTAAGGCTGGTTGCACTCGATCTATCAAATCCGGGCGTACGTAGATAAAAGCTGGTGCGCCGGGGCCGGCATTGAGGTACTTATAGGTGCAACCAGCGGCGAATTCGCAGTGGCTAGCGCTCAAGTCTACGGGTATTGCGCCAGCGCTGTGCGCCAAGTCCCAGAGCATGATCGCGCCAGCTTGGTGTACCGCTGCGGTGATCTGATTCATGTCGTAGCGGGCGCCGCTGCGGTAGTCGACTTCGGTGAGCATCACCACGGCGACGTCTTGGTCTAAGGAATTAATAAGTGCTTCGCGGTCTACCAGGCGCAACTCGTAATCTGCACCCAAAGTCCGCACTAGGCCCTCAGCCATGTACAAATCGGTGGGGAAGTTGGCTTTATCGGAGAGTATTACTTTGCGTTCCGGTCTAAGTTCGAGCGCAGCGGCCAAGGCTTGATAGATTTTTATCGATAGGGTGTCGCCGACCACCACGCTACCAGCGGGCGCGCCGACAAGCCGTGCCAACTTATCGCCGACTCGGTTTGGCTGCTGCAACCAACCGCATTCGTTCCAGCCATGAATTAGTTTCTGCCCCCATTGCTCGTGCACCACCCGCTGCAAGCTCGCGCCCACAGCCTTGGGCAGAGGCCCCAAGGAATTACCATCGAGATAAATAACACCATCGGCAAGCTCAAAAAGCTGCTTGCGCGGGAAGCCTTTGCTGCTAGGCGAGGATTGGGACATGGGGTGGATTTTTGGGAGATTTCTAGCTAATTTTACTGAGGCGGCTAGCTGTCGTGTCACGCACCATAATCTCTACCATCCCACAGTGACAAAACCTCAAATTTGTGCTTGAATGCCTTATTTTTTGTGTGCAAAGACTGACCATTTCAGGGATTAGCTGTGCATTTCGGCGCTGCCGAGTTCAGTGAGGATGTTTTTGAGTAGGTCGGCGCGTTCCTGGCCAATCTTACCGGTAATCTGTGCTTCTTCTTGGCGCGCCTGTTCTCGAACCTGGCTGATGCGCTTGCGCCCCAAGGCGGTAATGCCCAGATTGATTTGGCGGTGATCGGATTTGGCGATTTTTCGATGCACCAAACCATCGGCGACCATACGGTCAACGAGTTTGGTTAAGGTGGGCGGGTTCATTAAGACCAGCTCGGCCAGGTCGCCCATCGTGAGTTTTTCGTCATTTTCAAGGATTTCCATTACCCGCCAGGCTTCAACCTGGACTCCAAACTGTCTGAGGCGGCGTGTCAGGGAGGTGTGGACTTTTCTATGAGCAGTCGCGAGCGAGTACGAGATGTAAGACTGGACCGGGTAGCTGGTTTTCATGGCAAAATTTATCCTTTCGGTTACTCATCAATTTACTTGACTTGGAAATTATTTTCAATCAAAATTCATGTCTATGCTAGAAACTATATCCTGTCAAGCTATGGATGCAGATGTAAATGAGTCCATTTTCCCGCTCAACGAGTTGAAAGACCTGGAGAGCGACCGGCTTGCTGTGCGTGGGTCGACCTTTCGTATCGGTTTGTTGATTCCTATGTGCGGATCGGCGGGAATCTGGGCGCCATCGTGCATCTCCAGTGCTCAGGTTGCTGCTAGCGAGTTAAACGCTGGCGATGGGATTTGCGGGCGGCCGGTGGAGTTGATTATGATCGATTCCGCGCTTGAGGCGCCAACGCCGGTCGAGCAAGTCATCAACTCGCTAATCGAAAGCGACGCCATCGACGCGATTGTTGGGATGCATATCAGTGCGGTGCGGCACAACCTGAGCAAGATCGTCCAGCAGCGTATTCCTTATGTCTACACACCGCTCTACGAAGGCGGTGAACGCACCAAAGGCATTTTCGCAATTGGCGATACCCCGGAGCGCCAGCTTGGGCCGGCTCTGGAATACTTCCGGCGCGAGCGCAAGATCAAAAAATGGGCGCTAATCGGTAATGACTACGTTTGGCCGCGGGTTTCAAACGACTACGCCAAGCGCAAGCTGAAGGCGCTTGGGGCTACTGTTGCCTTCGAGCGCTATCTGCCCTTCGGCGTCTTGAATATGCGCTCGGTGGTATCCAAGCTGGAAAGCAGTGGCGCGGAGGCTGTGCTGATTTCCCTGGTCGGGCAGGATGCAGTTACGTTCAATCGCGCATTTGGAGCGATGCAACTGCACGAGAAAATGCTGCGTTTTTCCTGTGCCATTGAAGAGAACGGTCTGCTGGCTTCGGGTGCTGACAACCTGATCGAACTCTATTCCGCCGCTTCCTATTTCGGCTCTATGGAGACAAACGCCAACAGCATATTCAAGGAAAAATACTACGGGATTCACGGCGAGAGCGCTCCGGTCTTGAACTCTCTGGGGCAATCTACCTACGAAGGCACACAATTTCTCGCTGGCCTGCTGGCAGAGCATCAAGATGATTGGAGAGAGCAAAACAGTCTCGTATCCCCAAGCGTGGTCTATCGCAGCATCAGGCGTGAACAATCCTACGGCGAGCGCGACAGCGAATGTCCGGTCTACCTGGCTCGGGCTAATGGGGTGCTCTTTGACAATGTGAAAAAGCTATAAGGAGACCTTGGCAAAAAGACTCTTTTCGCCCCCAGCATTGCTGCGTACTGGCAAATGCTAATTTATTGATCATAAACTCCGCTTTGCCACCTAGCTGGTAACTAAACACGCTCTTTTTTGCATACTGTCTCGGCATTGTGCAAAACTCCCATGTTAGGTGTTGACCAAGCTATTTCTACTCAAAAGCGCTGTAACTATTTACGCTACTTTCCCTAGTTTTTAATCAGTAGATTGGTTTACGTTTACTCATTATCTTCGTCTTGTATGCTAGATAGTAGCTCCATTAGCTGTCTATTTGGTATTTCGTTTGCAGCTTTCTCTGGGATTAAGGTATCTATGGTGGCATCAGAGAAAACCTCGCGCGCTAACCGGCGGAGTGCCTGCAAGCGAATTCCTCCTTCGATATCGAATCGACTGCGGTGATAACGCCCAGATTGTTGAGCTATTTGATAATCATCGACACAACGACGAAAATCGCGCTGCAGTTTTGCCAAGCTATGCTCGTCCCAATCTTCTCCTTGACGCTCCTGCACCGCACGATGTAAAAGCCTATCTTGGGCTAGTGCTCGCACAAAGTAAAGATTATTCAAATTGGCACGTGGCTGTTCCTGAGCGAGACCTTCGATACCACGATTACAAGCAAAAATAGTGGCTTGATAATTGCCTAGATCTAGCTCGACATCAGCTAGTAAAGTGGCGCACTGCGCAGCACTAGCACAGTTATCAATTCCTTGGCGGGCGATCTCAGCGCTTTTTTTCAAGTCGCCAGAGCGCTTGTGCCATCCAGCCTCTTGTGAGTAAGAGCGCTCGTCTTGGGGTAATCGCTCACGCATTTCTGTGTAGAGCTGTTGTATGCGGTTCGGTTCGCTAATCTCCAAGTAATCGCCTACGAAAGCGAAGGCGCGCCAGTTCCATCTGCTTTTGTCAATTTGCTCCAATTGCTGTAAGTATTTTTCAGAAATTTCTAGTTGGCCAGTGCTGATGGAATATTTGATTAGATCGGCCAAGATATCTACATTATCGGTGTAAGTCTGTAACCCCGACTCCAGCAACTGCACGGCCTCTTTATACAATTCCTGCCGAGCAAATTCTGCGGCTAAGTTGTGATAGTCGTCAGGATCGCCTTGCAGCTCATCTAATCTTCGCAGCAGGTTACGCGACCAATCTAAGGCAGCATCTCGCTGCTCCTTATCGCCTGCGGCGAATAGACCGGATATTTGGTTGTGGATAGTTTCCACAGAAGTTATGTTTTTCCACCCTTGTGCTTGTTGCTCATAACCTTTCTCATGTAGCCAAGCATAGGGTTTTAGATGCTCCTTCAGCTTTTGTAGCTCATTGAGCTGCTCTTTTTGTCCTTTTCTCAAATCCTGCTCTAATTTTTGCAGCTCTTTTATGGCATTCTCTTTGTGTGTCTCTATCTTCAGCTCTGCCTCTTCCAATGTCTTTTGTATAGGTTCCTTGTAAGTAGCTAGTTTTTGATCAAATACCACACCCGCTTGTGAAAGCGCCTCACTTTTGCTTTGAACCAAAACGAAATTACGAATGCTCTCAATCTGCTCAAGGAACAGGGATCGCATATTATCGATCTCGCGATCATAAGTTGCGAGGCGCCTACCACCGACGAAGGCCACCAATAGTAACAACAAAGGAATAAAATAACGCAGCAAGTCATCGGTGAAGTCTGTGGCTCTACTGGTGTTAGGTTTACTAACTTGCTGAGTTGATGGAGACATACTGGATAAATTTACCTCTATTTGCTGCGCCGATGTAGTGCTTTCTGCTGTGGTTGACGAAACCCAAGCGAATGCAGCAATGACCCCAATAACTATCGCCACTAAAATTAAAAAATCCCAGTTGCGTTGCAAAAAGGTCTCAGAGCCAAAGGTTATTTTACGCGACTGCTTTATATCGCTTACTACTTCTAATAATTGACCATCAATATTTTTTTTGACTTCGTCTGCTTGTCTTTTTAATTCTTTAGAATTCGGAAAACTGCTGTTCATACCCGTATTTTGCGGATTTATACTAATCGTGCCTTGTAGTTGCGACTCGCTTGCCACAGACTAAGTCGCCGCATTGTACATATGCCACGGAGGCTGTCTTGATTTTTTTCGGCCAGGATGCGGTTACGTTCAATCGAGCATTTGGAGCGATGCAACTGCACGAGAAAATGCTGCGTTTTTCCTGTGCCATCGAAGAGAACGGTCTGCTGGCGTCGGGTGCTGACAACCTGATCGAACTCTATTCTGCCGCTTCCTATTTCGGCTCTATGGAGACAAACGCCAACAGCGTATTCAAGGAAAAATACTACGGGATTCACGGCGAGAGCGCTCCGGTCTTGAACTCTCTGGGGCAATCTACCTACGAGGGCACGCAATTTCTCGCCGGCCTGCTGGCAGAGCATCAAGATGATTGGAGAGAGCAGAATAGTCTGGTATCCCCGAGTGTGGTCTATCGCAGCATTAGGCGTGAGCAATCTTACGGTGAGCGCGACAACGAATGCCCGATCTACCTGGCTCGGGCTAATGGGGTGCTTTTTGATAGTGTGAGAAAGCTATAAGGAGTCCTTGGCAAAAAGGCTCTTTTCGCCCCAGCATTGCTGCGTATTCGCGAATGCTCATTTACTATTGAATACGCTGCCTTTGCTGCTGGGCTTAAGAATAAAAATATCCGTTTTTTTGCACGCAGTCTCAAGTTATGCAAAACTCTCCATATGTTACAGCTTGCTTTCGTCAATCACCGGGTTGACCAGCGTGCCCAGCATCCCGATTTCCACCTCAACCCGGTCGCCATCGCGCATATAGACTGGCGGCTTGCGCTTGTCGCCCACACCGCCGGGCGTGCCGGACAGGATGACATCACCAGGCGACAGCTGCGTAAAGGTCGAACAATAGGCAATCACGCGCTCCAACGGGAAGATCAAATCAGCTAGAGAGGCGTCTTGCATAACTTCTCCGTTCAGCCGCGTCTGGATCGGTAGCTTGGTGTAATCGCCAACTTCATCAGCTGTCACCAGCATTGGCCCAAAACCGCCCGTGCCGGGGAAGTTCTTGCCAGGAGTGAACTGCATCGTATGCCGCTGCCAGTCGCGCACCGACCCATCGTTATAGCAAGCATAGCCGGCAACATGAGACAGCGCGCGCTCTTCGGAGATATTGCGCCCGCCTTTGCCAATGATTACCGCCATCTCGCCCTCATAGTCGAAGCGGTCGCTCACGGCTGGTTTAATCAGCGGAGCAAGATGCGCGACCTGGCTGTCGGCGTAGCGGGTGAAAACAGTTGGGTTGTCAACATCCGGACGACCGGTTTCCTGTTTGTGTTTGAGATAGTTCAACCCGATGCACAGGATCTTGCCAGGATCAGGGATCACCGGCAAAAAGGACACATCGGACATCGCCAGATCTGGTCGCGCCCAATCCAGCCTGTCGTTTAGATGCGGCAAAAGGTCCAGTTCCAGCGCGTCTTTCAGCGTCCTGGCGCCTTCCCAGCCGGTCATATCCAGAACACCGCTATCGGTTACGACACCCCAGCGGGGCATACCTTTGCGAATAAAGCTAATCAGTTTCATTTCATGTCTCTCTTATGATCTAAGAATCGCCTTGCCCCATTTGTTCAGCGTGCGGGGATCTGCGGTCAGTCAATTGTTTCGCGGTCATAGATCGTCTCCAGCTCGCCCGAGATTTCGATCCAGTTGCCATCCGGGTAAGTATAGAACACGAACAGGTTGTTGCCCGGTTCATGACGCCCCGCCCCCAGGTCGTTAAAACACCATTGGCGGCAAACTTGCTTTTTGGACAGTTTGAGAGTTTTGCACGTGGCATCGGCATCGATTAAAAATCTAAATAAACATATGCTTACACGCCATTTGTTGAATTAGAAAATAAAATACTTGAAACGGAAAATAAAATCCTTATGCTGATCTGAGTTTTCTGGCCACGGCAGGTGGCGGGAAAATTCGCTATAGGATCAGGGAGGATCGTCTTGGATTGGATAATTTTTGTTGTCATAGCTATCGTTCTGCTGCTCGCCGGCATTTGGTTTTTGCAGAAGTTTTACGCTAAAGCAACATTGAACTCAGCCCTGGTGCGCACGGGCTTTGGCGATCAGCGGGTGATTATGAGCGGCGGCTGCGTTGCCCTCCCGATTATTCATCAGATCCAGCGCATCAACATGAGCGCTGTCGCCATCAAAGTTGCGCGCACCGGCAAAGAAGCGCTGCTGACTGCGGATCAGCTACGCGCCGATGTTGAGATGGAATTTGAGTTCCAGGTCTTTTCTTCTGAGGAAGGCGTTGCCGCTGCGGCGCAGTCCCTCGGCCGGCGCGTGGAGCGTGGTAGCGAAGGCATTGAAGAAATCGTTCGCGGTGCGCTGGTTGCCGCTATGCAAAACGCCGCCGCGAAGAAGTCACTCGCAGATTTGCACAGCGCGCGCTCGGCGCTGACCGAAGAAGTCCACAAGGCGATTGCCGAGCAAGCGCAACGCCTGGGTCTTAGCCTCATTACAGCTTCGATCATCAGGATCGACCAAAGCGATCTTTCGCACTTCGATGAGCGCAATGCTTTTGACGCCCAGGGTATGCGCCGACACGCCGAGCTGGTCGCCGAGCAACGCCGCGAGCGCGTCCGCATTGAAACAGAAACCGAGATTGCGGTGCGCGAAAGCGCTTTGGCGCGGCATCAAAGGCAGCTCGAAATCGAGCGTACGGAGAAAGCCGCCTCGATTGCCAACCAGGAGGCTATCGAACGACTCGAAGCCGAAACCCGTGCTAAGACGGCGCAGGCCAAATCAACTGCCGACCTTGAGACAGAACGCGCCCGCATTGAAAGCGAACAAAAAGTCAAAGCAGCACAGGTTGCCAACGACGAGGAGCTTCGCCGCTGCGAGATGAGCGCCATCCTCGGCCTCGAAGAAGCCAAGATCGAGAACGAAGCTCATCTGACCAAACTTCGCACAGCCGAGTTCAAAACCAGGGCGGCAGAAGAAAGCGCGCGTGTCCAAGTGGTTCTCGCCGCCGAGGAAGTTCAAGCCCGAAAAGATTTGGCGATTGCCAAACGCGAGCACGAGACAGCGCGCGCCCGCCTCGCCAAAGAACTGGAACTCAGCGATCTGCAGGTCAAGAGCGATACGGAAACGCTCGCTGCCAAGACCAAAGCCGAAGCCGACGCCAAAGCGAAGCTAGCGCACGCCGAGCTGGTAAAGGCGGAGGCAGAAGCCAAGGCGCGCAGCACGATGATAGCGGCAGAAAACTCGATGGACCCAGCGTTGATCGCCATGCGCCTGGAAGAACGCAAGCTCGATCGGCTGCCTGAGATTATGGCGCAAATGATGAAGCCGGTCGAAAAGATAGATTCCATAAAAATCAACCAGATCGGAGGCATGGAAGCCGGTGGCAGCAATAACGCTGGCGCTGGTGTCGATGGCGCCTTCGGATCTGCTATGAACCAAATTCTGAACATGGCCGTGCGACTGCCGGTGATGAAGCAGATGGGCGAAGAAATCGGTCTCGATTTTGACGCCAACCTCGCTGGCCGTACGGCCGACTATGCCAATCGTCTCAAGGCCAAGGACTCTGCCAAGGGTCATAAGAAATAGAGACACAACAACCAGCAACACGGCTGGCAAACCACAAGTGGAGGACAAAAATGACAATGACAAAAACGACCGTGCGTAGACGCACATTTCTGGCTACCGGCGCCGCTTTGACCGGTGCTCTGATGATGCCGCGCCTTGCTACTGCAGCGGATAGCATCAAACTGGGTTCTGTTCTTGATACATCTGGGCCCTTTGACGCCTACGGCAAGCCGATGCACAAGGCGCTGCAACTGGCGGTAGCGCAGATAAATAACGCTGGCGGCTTGCTCGGCAGGCAAGTCGAGGTGATTTCCTACGACACGCAATCGGACATGGCGCTCTACGCCCAATACGGTCAGCAGTTGACCCGCCGCGACCGGGTGGACGTGGTGCACGGCGGCATTCTCTCGGCTTCGCGCGAGGCCATCCGCCAGACCATGCGCAAGACCAGGACGCTCTATTTCTACAATGTGCTGTATGAAGGCGGAGTCTGCGACCGCAATATTTTCATCAACGGCGTTACGCCGTCGCAGCAGGTCGAGGCCCTAGTGCCCTACGCCATGGGCAAATCCGGCAAGAAGGTCTACATTCTGGCGGCAGACTATAACTACGGTCAAATCACTGCCAACTGGATTCAGAAATTTGTCGCTGACAATGGCGGCACAACGGTCGGGCTCGACTTCTTCCCGCTCGATGTCTCCGATTTTGGGTCAACAATTGCCAAGATTCAATCGGTAGGACCGGATCTGGTGATAGCGCCATTGGTCGGCGGCGCGCACCTGTCTTTCTTTCGCCAGTGGGCGGCTGCCGGCATGAAAGCCAAGATTCCGCTGGCGTCGACGACAATGGGAGTTGGCAACGAACACAAGGTGCTTACTACTGAGGAAGGCAACGGGATTATGGTCGCCTACAACTACAGCCAGGAACTCGACACTCCGGCGAATAATGCCTTCAAGCAAGCCTGGGCGGATATGTTCGATGGCGATCAGAGTATGCACGAAATCGCCGTCTCGCAATACCACGGCGTACTGACCTGGGCTGCTGGTGTTGAGCGCGCCGGTTCGCTGGAGCGCGATGCCATTATTGAAGCTCTTGAAACGGGCATTAGCATTGACGGTCCGGGAGGCCAGGTAACGGTGGACCCGAAGACCCACCACGCTGTGCTCGACGTGCATATCATGGAGATCGAAAACCAGGGGATGAAGCTGATCGAGACGCTGCCTCAGCGCCAGCCCGCAGACACCCAGGCTGTCTGCGATTTGCACGCCAATCCAGACGACAACACGCAGTACGAGATAAAGATCTAAATCCTCTGAGGCTTTGCAGCAAGAAGAGTAAATACTAAATGGATTTGTTCTTCATAATACTGGTGGAAATCCTGTACGCCATCGCCTCGCTGGCTCTGATCAGCGCTGGATTGGCGGTGGTTTTCGGGATGATGAAAGTCATCAATTTTGCCCACGGCGAATTTATGATGCTAGGCGGCTACACCACCATCACCGCGGTCAATCTCGGCATCAATGTCTTTGTCGCGATGCTGATCATCGCGCCTCTGGTCGTTGGTGTCATCGGTCTTATCGTCGAACGCCTGATCATCCGCCACCTCTACGGGCGATTGGTCGATACCATGCTCGCGACCTGGGGCCTTAGCCTGCTGCTTGTCGGGGTCGTGAGCACGATCTTCGGCAACACCACCACCAGCATTACCACACCGATAAGCGGTTTCGCCGTTGGCGACTATCAGGTCAACGGCTACAACTTCTTCATCATCTCAATTGCCGCCATCCTGCTGGTCGCGATGTCTGTGCTGCTCAAGACCACGCGGCTAGGCTTGATCGCGCGCGGCACCATGCAGCGCTCCGAGACCGCCGCAGCATTGGGCTACAGCCCCAATCGCGTTTATATGGCGACTTTCTTCTGCGGCTCGGCGCTGACCGGACTCGCCGGCGCGGTCTTTGCGCCCTTGGTGGGTTTGGTGCCGACATCCGGCTCGGCCTATCTGGCAGAAGCCTTTATCACCGTTGTCGCTGGCGGGCCAGCATTGATCGTCGGTCTGTTGAGTTCGGCGACAATTTTCGGCGCGATCAACCAGATCGTAACCTTTGCCTCGACAGCAGTCCTGGGTGAAGTCGCGATCCTGATTGCCGCAGTCATCATCCTGCGCCTCATCCCGCAAGGCATCACCAGCAGATTCTTCCAAGGCCGGATGTAATGCAGCGTCTCTGGCAAAAACAGGACCTGCTGGCCCTGGTCATCGCGCTGATCGGCATTTTGTCGCTGCCAGCGCTTATCAGCACCTACACGCTGACCATCCTCATCATCTACGGTATGCTGGGATTGAGCCTGGGGCTAATCTGGGGCTTCGGCGGTATCCTGTGTTTCGGTCAGGCGGCTTTCTTTGGCCTGGGCGCTTACACCTATGCAATCGCCGCTATCAATATTGGCGAGAGCACAGTGCCGATGCTGCTGGCGCTCCTGGTCCCCGCCGGCTTCGCAGCTTTGCTGGGCGCGATGATGTTTTACGGGCGTCTCGCCGATGTCTATCTCGGCGTCATCACGCTCGTGGCGACGTTGATCCTGTTCAAATTCATCAATTCCACCGCTGGCCCGCAATACGCGATCGGCGCTGCCCGCCTCGGCGGTTTCAACGGCATTCCAGGCTTTCACACTCTCAATATTCCTGGGCAGCCGGATCAATTCATCTGGGGCGATGCGCTCTATTACGTCTGCGCCGTTACGCTGCTCGGCGTGTTCTTCTTTGTAACATGGCTGCTTCGGACTTCCTTTGGCCGCATCGCCATCGGCATTCGCGAGAACGAAACCCGAATCGCGCTCATGGGCTACGACGTTCGCGCTCGCAAGACCGCGCTCTTTGCCATCGGCGCCGCGATTGCCGGTCTCGCTGGTGCCTTGTTTGCCAATTGGGGCGAGATCGTAACGCCTGGCCTTTTCAGCCTGCAGCAAAACGCCGAGGTCATAATCTGGTGCATAGTCGGCGGACTAGGCACTCGCTTCGGCCCGATCATCGGCGCCGCTGGTCTCGCCTATTTGAAATTCCTGCTGGGGCAGCAAGCCCTGATAGACAACGCCATCGTCATGGGGCTGATCCTGGTGGTCTTCGTCCTGTTCCTGCCCAAGGGACTGGTTCCGGCGGTGGTCGGCCTCTGGCATTCGATCCTGGCTCGGCGCGCGTCAAGGCGCAGCGGCAACCGGCGGCGTGGGCGAAGTTTCAGAGCTCGCCATGTCTGAAACGGTGCTGGAAACGCTTGGGCTGACGATGCGCTTTGGCGGCGTTGTTGCCGCCGACAACGTGCATTTCAAACTCCAAGCGCGTGAATTGCGTTGTCTGATTGGTCCGAATGGCGCCGGTAAATCCACCTTCTTCAAATGCATCACCGGTCTGCACAAGCCGACTGCAGGCCAGGTGTTCATGCGCGGAGAGGAGACCACCGGCTGGCACCCGCACCAGATTGCCGCACTCGGAGTTGGCATCAAAACCCAGGTTGCCAATGTTCTCGACGGTCTGAGCGTCTTCGAAAATATCTGGATGGCGGCGCGCCGCTTTTATCCCAATCGGGAAGCCTGCGACCGCGCCGCCGACATCATCGACCGGCTGGCGCTGGCGCCGATTGCTAAGGCGGATTTGGGGCAGCTTGCCCACGGCGAGCGTCAGCGCGTCGAGCTTGGACTGGTTAGCGTCGGCGATCCCTGGCTGGTGCTTCTGGACGAGCCAGCGGCAGGCATGTCAGCCGAAGATGTCGAGCGTATGGCCGCGATTATCAACGAGATGACCAGCAGCACCGCTGTCATCATCGTCGAGCATGATATGCAGTTCATTCGCTCAATCGCCGCAACCGTTACCGTATTTCATCAGGGCGCGGTGCTGATGCAAGACCATGTCGACCGCGTCATGTCTGACCCAACGGTGCGCAAGGTCTACCTGGGGAAAAAGGCATGAGCGCGGATCAAGGCAATACCCTGCTGGATGTCCAGGGTCTATCCTCCGGCTACGGCAAAGTGCCGGTTGTGCACGGAATCGAATTTGCTATTGCCGAGGATGAAGTCGTTGGCATACTTGGTCATAACGGCATGGGCAAGTCGACTCTGCTCAAGACGCTCATGGGCTTTCTGCCAGCAGCGTCCGGCGCTATTCGCTTCCACGGCCATGACATCACCCGCATCGCGCCCAACGAGCGCGCTGCTCTTGGCATCGGTTATGTTGCCCAGGGTCGCGGCATCTTTCCGCAGCTTTCGGTGCGCGACAATCTGCTGTTTGCCTGGCACGACTATTCCGGCGGCACGGAAGACGAGATTATTGACAGTATCCTCAAAGACTTCCCGCGCCTGGTGCCGCTGCTGCAGCGTGCCGGCTCTGCGCTTTCGGGTGGTGAGCAGCAATTGCTGGCACTGGCTCGGTGCCTGGTCGGCAATCCGCAATTGCTGCTGCTCGACGAACCCACAGAGGGCATTCAGCCTTCGATCATCGAAGAGATGGCAGCAACGCTGCTGAAACTGCGCGCGCAGCGCGGTCTGACCATCCTGCTGGTCGAGCAGAATTTTGACTTTATTGCCGATCTTTCCGATCGCGTGCTGGTGCTGGAGAGAGGCCGGATCGCTGGGGAGCTAGCGCGCAGCGAACTCGCCGATCAAGCCAAGGTCGATGAGTTTCTTGGCTTTGGCGCCGCCCGCTCGACACGCGCTCATAACTCGAAAACCCAAACAGCTTCGGCCGGGCGCAATCCATCGCAACCGGACAGAGGCAAGAAGCCGCTACCCACATATTCGCCACTCACCGACAATGCCACGCCAGCGCCCATCTCTCAGAACAATAACTCCACGACGACGTCCATGAGCATCAAACGCCCAACCCTCGCCCAAATGGGCAAAATGGCAGCCCGCTTCGGCATGAGCCTGTCCGATGCCGAACTGATGGAATATCAGGAGATCATCGAGCCGACCATGCAGGCCTACGACCGCTTGGACGCGATGCCGGATAATCTGCCCGAAGTCAGGTATCCGCGCAGTCCGGGATATTTCCCGGATCCATCCGAGAACGAGCTCAACGCCTGGTATGTCAAGACCAATATTGCCGGAGCGCCAGACGGCCCTTTGCGCGGTAAGCGCATTGCTTTGAAAGACACGATTTGCCTCGCTGGCGTGCCGATGATGAACGGATCGTCGATCATGGAAGGCTACACGCCGGAGATCGATGCCACCGTTGTAACCCGAATGCTCGATGCCGGCGCCGTCATTGCTGGCAAAGCCCACTGCGAAAATTTCTGCCTCTCTGGAGGATCGCACACCAACGCCAAAGGACCAGTGCATAATCCGTGGAAACGCGGCTATATGGCTGGCGGCTCCTCCAGCGGGTCGGCGGCGCTGGTTGCCGCCCACGAAGTCGATATGGCAATAGCCGGCGACCAGGGTGGGTCTGTGCGTCTGCCGTCTTCGTGCTGCGGTGTCTATGGCATGAAAGCCACGCACGGCCTGGTGCCTTATACTGGCGCAATGCCCATCGAAATGACCATCGACCACCTTGGCCCGGTAAGCAACACAGTTGCCGATAACGCGCTGCTGCTCGAAGTCCTGGCTGGGGCAGACGGGCTCGATCCACGCCAGTACCAGCCTAAGGTCTATCGCTACACCGAAGCCCTTGGCCGTGGCGCCCAAGGTTTGAGAATCGGCATTCTCCAGGAAGGCTTTGCCCACGCCAACAGCGAGGCTGATGTCAGCCAGAAAGTCATGGCCGCCGCCGAACGCTTGCGCGAGCTGGGCGCGCGGGTCGAAGAAGTTTCCATCCCCGAACATTACATCGCCTCTGATGCCTGGGGCGCCATCGCCAATGAAGGTCTGATGGACGGCATGATGTGGGGCAATTCGGCAGGCAGCAACTATCGCGGTCTATTCCTGCCCTCCATGATCGATCACATGGCGCAATGGCAGCACCGCGCCGATGAGCTCAGCCACTCGCTCAAAGCCTGCATGTTCATCGGCGAGCATTTTCTAACGCAATATCGCGGTCGCTTCTACGGCAAGGCGCAAAACATCATGCGCAAGTGCAACGCGCGCTATCTTGAGGCTTTCAAGAGCTTCGACCTGTTGTTGATGCCCACCATCCCGCACAAGCCGCAGCAAATCCCGCCGAGCGATTGCTCGATCGCCCTCTACGTGCAGCGCGCTTTTGAGATGATCGGCAACACGGCGCCCTTCAATGGCGGACTGCCAGCCATGACCATCCCCTGCGGTCTCAGCGAAGGCTTGCCTATAGGGATGCAACTGGTTGGCGGCTACTACCAGGAAATGAAGATTTACCAGGCCGCGCACGCTTTCGAGCAAAGCGGCGATTGGCGCACGCTGTGAGGCGGGTTTGATGTCGATATTGACCGAAAGTCTCGCCGATCAGATCCGCGCAGCCGGGCGCGCGACCCGGCAGCACGAGGCATCGCACGGAGCACCGGTGAACGGCAGGTCCTATGTCAAAGGCGAGACCGGCGTAGACCTGGAGTTTGTAACAATACCGCAATTGCTGTGCGCGACGGTCTCGCGGCATGGCGCCCGCGACGCCCTCATCTTTGCCGATACTGGCGAGCGCCGCAGTTATTACGATTTCGACCGCGAGATCGACGCGCTGGCAAGCGGTCTGTTGGCAATGGGTCTGCAAAAAGGCGAGCGGGTCGGCATCTGGTCGCCCAATCGCTACGAATGGGTGCTCACCCAATTCGCCAGCGCGCGGGTCGGTCTCATCATGGTCAACATCAATCCGGCGTATCGCCTCGCCGAAGTTGAATATGCTCTCAACAAAGTCGGCTGCAAAGCGCTCATTCTGGCGAAGTCCTTCAAGACATCCGATTATCTCGGCATGATCCGGCAGTTGGCTCCGGAACTTGCAAGCTGCGAACCCGGACGACTGAACTCGGTCAAACTGCCAACGCTGAAAAGCATCGTCGTCATGGACGCTGACCCAGGCCCAGGCGCCTTCGCCTTCGAGCAGGTACAAAACCTGGGCGGCCCGGCGCAGCAGCTGCGTCTCGCTACGATCGATAGCTCGCTCAACCCTGACGATGCCATCAATATCCAGTTCACCTCCGGCACAACCGGCGCGCCCAAGGGGGCGACGCTCTCGCACTACAATATCGTCAACAACGCGCGTTTCGTTACCGACCGCATTCAACTGACCGCCAGTGATCGGCTCTGCATTCCGGTACCGCTCTATCATTGCTTCGGCATGGTGATGGGCGTTCTGGGTGCGGTTAGCAAAGGCGCCGCCATGGTCTTCGCCGGCGAAGCCTTTGATCCAGTCGCTACTCTGGAGGCGCTAGCTCAAGAGCGCTGCACTGCCGTCTACGGCGTGCCCACTATGTTTGTCGCCATGCTGCAGGAGATGGCAAGCCGGCGTTTCGATCTAAGTTCGTTGCGTACTGGGATCATGGCGGGCGCCCCGTGCCCCATCGACGTCATGGAGCAGGTCAACAGCCAGATGAATATGCACGAGCTAACCATCTGCTACGGCATGACCGAAACCTCGCCGGTTTCTTTCCAGAGCTTGGTCGACGATCCGATTGATAAACGCTGCGCCACAGTCGGCCGCGTTCATCCTCATCTCGAAGTCAAGATAGTCGATAGCGAAGGCAACATCGTGCCGGTCGGAGAGCAGGGCGAGCTTTGCACGCGCGGCTATTCGGTGATGAAAGGCTATTGGGACGATGACCAGCGGACTCGTGAAAGCATCGTCGACGGCTGGATGCACACCGGCGATCTCGCCACCTTCGATGCCGAAGGCTTTTGCTCAATCGTCGGGCGCGTGAAAGACATGATCATCCGCGGCGGCGAGAACATCTACCCGCGAGAGATCGAAGAATATCTGTTTCGCCATCCGGAAGTCTCGGAAGCCCAGGTCTTCGGCATCCCGCACGCCAAGTATGGTGAGGAGGTCTGCGCCTGGATCATCGCTAAGCCCGGCGCAAAGCTGACTGAGGCAGCAATACGGCAATTCTGTCAGGGGCAGATCGCGCACTACAAAATGCCGCAACACATCCGCATTGTCGACGAGATTCCGATGACGATTACTGGCAAGCCCCAGAAGTTCGTCATGCGCGACCAAATGCTGGAGATGCTATGCGACCAAGCTGACTAATAACCGCAAAACCTTGTAACTTTGTCTGCCTGGCATCGACTATCTGGGCAGCGGAAATGGAGAGTAATAATGTTTCATGCCACTATGAATTTCGACCTCGGCAGCGAGGTCAATGCCCTGCGAGCAATGGTGCACCGCTGGGCGCAAGAGCGCGTCAAACCCTTAGCGGCGGAGATTGACGCCAACAACGAATTTCCCCATCAACTTTGGCAGGAGATGGGCGAGCTGGGTCTGCTGGGCATTACCGTATCCGAGGCCGATGGCGGGGCGGGTATGGGCTATCTGGCGCACACTGTCGCCGTTGAAGAGGTCGCGCGGGCGAGTGCCTCGGTATCGCTATCCTACGGCGCGCATTCCAATCTCTGCGTCAACCAGCTCGCATTGAATGGCAATGATGAGCAACGCGCAAAATATCTGCCGGATCTGATAAGCGGCAAGAGCGTCGGCGCTTTGGCGATGTCCGAAGCTGGCGCCGGCTCGGATGTGGTCGGCATGAAGCTCAAAGCCGAGAAGATGGACGGCTATTTCCGGCTCAATGGCAGTAAGTTCTGGATCACCAATGGTGGCGAAGCCAACACCTTGGTGGTTTACGCCAAAACCGCCCCGGATAAAGGGTCAAAGGGCATAACCGCCTTCATAATCGAGAAAAGTATGCCCGGCTTCACGCAATCAAAGCATTTCGACAAGCTGGGGATGCGCGGCTCGAATACTGTCGAGCTGATCTTCAAGGATGTGCAAGTTCCTTTAGCAAATGTTCTGGGAGCAGAGGGTCAGGGCGCCAAGGTACTGATGTCCGGTCTGGACTACGAGCGCGTGGTTCTTTCCGGGATCGGCTGCGGGATTATGGCGGCCTGTCTGGATGAGATCATGCCTTATATGGTCGAGCGTAAGCAATTCGGCCAAAGCATCGGCAGCTTCCAACTGATGCAGGGCAAAATTGCCGATATGTACACCAAAATGAATTCGGCGCGCGCCTATGTTTACGAAGTCGCCAAGGCTTGCGATCGCGGCGAGGTTACCCGCCAGGACGCCGCCGCTTGCGTGCTCTATGCTTCCGAAGAGGCTATGGTCGTGGCGCATCAGGCGGTGCAAGCTATGGGCGGCGCCGGGTTTATGAACGAGACACCGGTCAGCCGTATCTTCCGCGACGCCAAGCTCATGGAAATCGGCGCTGGCACCTCTGAAATTCGCCGAATGCTGATTGGGCGCACCTTGCTGGAGGCGATGGCCTGATGGGCGTTCTGTCTTCGTCTATCCGACCCAACTCCGAGCGCTTCGCGCAAAACCGGGCGGCGCATCAGCAGGCGCTGGCGCCTATTGCCGAAGCCGCATCTTTGGCGCTCGCAGGTGGTGGCGCCAAGGCGCGCGAGCGCCACCTGAGTCGGGGTAAATTGCTGCCACGCGAACGGATAGCGCGCTTGCTGGACTCTGGTTCGCCTTTTCTGGAGATCGGCATGTTCGCCGCTCATGGGCTCTACGAGGGCGCGACGCCGTCAGCAGGAGTGATCGCGGGGGTAGGTCGGGTAGCAGGGCACGAATGCATGATTGTCGGCAACGATGCCACTGTCAAAGGCGGCACCTATTTTCCGATGACGGTGAAGAAACACCTGCGCGCGCAGGAAGTCGCCGAGCAGAACCATCTACCTTGCATTTACCTGGTGGATAGCGGTGGCGCGAATCTGCCTAATCAGGATGAGGTCTTCGCCGACCGCGATCATTTCGGGCGTATTTTCTTTAATCAAGCCAATATGTCCGCCAAGGGTATTGCCCAAATAGCAGTAGTGCTGGGGTCCTGCACTGCTGGCGGCGCCTATGTGCCAGCGATGTCGGATGTGACGATCATCGTGCGCGACCAAGGGACAATTTTCCTGGCTGGGCCACCGCTGGTGAAGGCAGCGACCGGCGAGGTTGTCAGCGTCGAGGAGCTTGGTGGCGGCGATGTCCACACGCGTCTTTCCGGCGTGGCGGATTACCTTGCCAATAACGACGAGCACGCTTTAGAGCTGGCGCGTCAGGCTGTAGCCAATCTCAATATTAAAAAATCGATCAGCCTCAACACGCAAGCAGCCGAGGCGCCGCTGTATGACCCCGATGAGATTCTGGGCGTGGTGCCAGCAGACCTGAAAACACCCTACGACATTCGCGAAGTTCTGGCGCGTATTGTCGACGGCTCGCGTTTTGACGAGTTCAAGGCGCGTTACGGCAGCACGCTGGTTTGCGGTTTTGCCCATGTAATGGGGATGCCAGTTGGGATTATTGGCAATAACGGGGTGATCTTTTCTGAGGCCGCTGTCAAAGGCGCGCATTTTGTCGAACTCTGCTCGCAACGTAAGCTGCCGCTGGTGTTTTTACAAAATATCACTGGCTTCATGGTTGGTCGAGCTTATGAAAATGGCGGGATTGCCAAGGATGGTGCCAAGCTGGTAACAGCGGTGGCGACAACAGCGGTGCCAAAAATCACCATGCTGATTGGCGGCTCCTTTGGCGCCGGCAATTACGGCATGTGCGGGCGGGCTTATTCGCCTCGCTTCCTGTGGACCTGGCCGAACTCGCGCATCGCGGTCATGGGCGGCGAGCAGGCGGCGGGCGTGCTGGCGACGGTGAAACGCGATGCCATTGAACGCAAAGGCGGAAGCTGGTCTGCCGCTGAAGAAGCTGCATTTAAGCAGCCGACAATCGATATGTTCGAGGCGCAAAGCCACCCGCTCTACGCCTCGGCCCGGCTTTGGGACGACGGGATCATAGATCCGCGTAAAAGCCGCGATGTTTTGGCGTTGTCGCTCTCAGCGGCGCTCAACGCGCCGATAGCCGAGACTCGCTTTGGCGTGTTTCGGATGTAAGGAGTATCCGTGTTCAAAAAAATACTAATCGCCAATCGCGGCGAAATTGCCTGCAGGGTGATAAGCAGCGCTCGACGTCTGGGCGTGAAGACCGTAGCGGTTTACTCGGATGCGGACGCGCTAGCGAAGCATGTCGCCATGGCGGATGAAGCCGTGCATATCGGGCCGCCTGCCGTTGCCGAGAGTTATCTGCAAGCTGAGCGCATTATCGCTGCTTGCCAGCAAACCGGCGCTGAGGCAATCCATCCGGGCTACGGCTTCCTTTCCGAGAACCCGGATTTTGTCGAAGCCGCCGAGGCCGCCGGGCTGGTGTTCATCGGTCCTCCAGCTAGCGCAATAAGGGCCATGGGCTTAAAAGATGCGGCTAAAGAGCTGATGCTTGAAGCTGGTGTGCCGGTAGTGCCGGGCTACCATGGCGGCAATCAAGATCCCGATTTTCTCGCCACCGAAGCCGATAAGATCGGCTATCCGGTGTTGATCAAAGCTCGTGCTGGCGGCGGCGGTAAAGGTATGCGTCTGGTTGAAGATCCAAAAGACTTTCTCAGCAATCTGCAAAGCGCCCAACGGGAAGCGCAATCGAGCTTTGGCGATCCGGCTTGCTTGATCGAGAAATACATCTGCCAGCCGCGGCATATCGAAATTCAGGTCTTCGGCGACAATCACGGCAATGTCGTTCATTTATTCGAGCGCGATTGTTCGCTGCAGCGCCGCCACCAAAAGGTAATCGAAGAAGCACCCGCTCCCGGCATGACCGCGAACGTGCGCGCGGCTATGGGCAAAGCGGCTGTCGATGCTGCCAAGGCAATCAAATATTCAGGTGCCGGCACCATCGAGTTTATAGTTGATGGTTCGGGTGAGCTGCGCGAAGACGGCTTCTGGTTCATGGAAATGAATACCCGCCTGCAGGTGGAGCACCCGGTTTCCGAGGCGATCACTGGGCTTGATTTCGTGGAAATGCAACTGCGCGTGGCTAGCGGTGAGCCTTTGCCTGTGCGCCAGGAAGACTTATCGATCCAAGGCTGGTCTTTTGAGGCGCGGGTTTATGCCGAAGACGTCGGCAAAGGCTTTTTGCCAGCAACTGGTAAGCTTGATTATCTGTCTTTTCCTATAGGCACTGAGTTTGAGGCAGGCGCGGTGCGCGTTGATAGTGGCGTTCGCACTGGCGATGAGATCAGCCCCTGGTACGACCCGATGATCGCCAAGCTAATAGTGCACGCGCCCACCCGAAGCGCCGCGCTGAATCTGCTGAGCGCGGCGCTGTCCGACTTTCATGTCGCTGGCTCGGTTACCAACCTTGAGTTTCTGAGGGCGCTCGCGCAACACCAGGGCTTTGCGCGCGGAGACGTTGATACCGGGCTTATTGCCCGCGATCTTGATGCGCTCAGCGAGCCAATTGCGCCACCACCCCAGGCTCTGGCGCTGGCGGCAATTGCCGGGCTGGGCTTGCTGGCGCCACCACAAGCAACGGACGCCTGGGATCAGCTACGCGGCTGGCGCCACTGGTCTGAAGCCGATCACTATATCGCTCTGAAAAGCGGAGAGACTTCCTGGCAATTAGAGGTTAAGTCCTTTGATCTGCAGCACTTTCAGGTGCTGGGTCAGGATATCAACGTCCGACTTGAGGTAACTCCAGAGGAAGGCACGGGCTGCATAGTCGTCTCTGCTGGGCACCGCTTCAGCGCTAAGGTCTTTGTCGGCGCTGCGATGGTATCAGTATTTATGCACGGGCATAGCTTTAGCTGGCACTTGGCAAACAGGCTGGCAGATGTGGCAAGCGATCAAGCGGTTGGCGATGCGATCAGCGCGCCGATGCCAGGGGTGGTGCAGGCGGTATTCACTAAGCCGGGGCTCAAAGTTGGCAAAGACGATGCCCTTCTGGTATTGGAAGCGATGAAAATGGAGTATACGTTGACAGCGCCTCGGGATGGGGTGGTCGCCGAAGTGCTGGCTGCAGTTGGCGAGCAGGTTACTGATGGCAAGCTGCTGCTGACGCTGGAGCCAGAGCATGGCTGAGGCGGTAACAATCTTTGAGGTAAGCCCGCGTGATGGGCTGCAAAACGAAAGCGTCAGCATTGCCACATCTGCCAAGATCGCCTTAGTCGATCGGCTCTCGGCCTGCGGCTTCAGCAAAATCGAGGTAACCAGCTTTGTCTCGCCTAAATGGGTGCCGCAAATGGCTGACGCTGCTGAGGTTATGGCTGGGATTGACCGTAAGCACGGCGTGTCTTATGCGGCCTTAACTCCCAATATGCGCGGCTTTGCCAATGCGATGCAAGCCGGTGCAGACGAAATCGCGATTTTCTGCTCGGCTTCGGAAGGCTTTAGCCAGAAGAATATTAATTGCTCGATTGCCGAGAGCCTAGAACGCTTACGCCCAGTGAGCCAAGCGGCGCAGGCGGCGGGCATTCCAGTGAGGGGCTATGTCTCTTGTAGCACCGATTGCCCTTACGATGGTGCTATCGCTCCAGCATCGGTGGCGCGAGTTGTAGCTGAGCTTATGGCCATGGGCTGTTATCAAATCGCCCTCGGCGATACCATTGGCGCCGCCAAGCCGACAAGCACTGCGGCAATGCTCGATTCTGTGCTGGACGTGGCACCAGCTAGTCGTCTTGCCGGTCATTTCCACGATACCCAAGGTCGAGCGCTCGACAATATCGCCGTGTGCCTCGCCAGGGGCCTGCGCGCCTTTGACAGCTCTGTTGCCGGTCTCGGTGGCTGCCCCTACGCCCCGGGCGCCCAAGGCAATGTTGCCACTGAAGCGGTGGTCGCAATGCTGCACAATCAAGGCTTTGAGACTGGGATTGATTTGGCAGAATTACTCAATGTAGCAACTTTTGCGCAGACTTTAGGAGGCTCCCAATGAACTATGAAACCTTAGCCATCCGCGTTGACGAGCGCGGCGTTGCTTATGTGCAACTGAATGTGCCGGAAAAACGTAACGCGCTCTCAGGGCCGATGATTGCCGATCTCACAGATATGGCACAAACACTAGGAGCGCAAACAGATACCCGCGCGGTGGTACTGAGTGGGGCGGGCAAAGTTTTTTGTGCTGGCGGCGATTTGAACTGGATGCAAGCTCAAATTGCGGCGAAGCGCGCAACGCGGATAGCTGAGGCGCGCAAACTCGCCGAAATGTTAAGAGCTCTCAATGAAATGCCGACTGCGCTAATCGGGCGCATCCACGGCGGCGCCTTTGGCGGTGGCGTTGGCCTGGCTTGTGTTTGTGATGTGGCTATCGCCGAGCAGACCAGCAAATTTGCTTTCAGCGAAACCAAACTAGGCCTGATACCGGCGACAATCGGCCCCTACGTGCTGGCGCGCATGGGCGAAGCCAACGCGCGCCGCGTCTTCATGTCAGCGCGAACATTCGATGCTGACGAGGCGGTAAATTTACGTGTTATTGCTCGCAGCGTTGCCAATGCCGAGTTTGACGCCGCCATAGAGCGCGAAATCGAACCCTATCTCTGCGTCGCCCCCCAAGCCGTTGGCAGCGCCAAGGCACTCGCTCGAACACTTGGCACCCGCATAGATGCACAAGTAATCAACGACAGCATACACCGCCTCGCCGATGTCTGGGAAGGCGAAGAAGCCACCCACGGCATCGCAGCCTTCCTAAACAAAACCCAACCCCGCTGGCGACACAAAGCAGCAAAGCCTTTAAACCAGGGAACCTCTGAGTAAATACCCGAATTTGCCTGATTTATCGTATTAGGCGAATAAATAGCTGATATTTAATGTTTTTATGCCTTTTCAATGACCGGCAATTTAATTGCCTGCCAATAGTCAGTAAAAAGCTATACACATTTACCAATGCCAATTAGTGCTTATTCGCTTCAGCATACTGAGTAAGATTAATTTGCAAATTTGAATCTGACTTGAGAAAAAACCGCTGAATTTCGGCAAGTGGTCGTCAACATCATTAACTCTTCGATGATAAAAGATATGACATGAAGGAGATGCCAAACTGCTTGAATCAACAAAATTGTCTGTAGGAACAAACGCGAGTTTATCGAATATTCCAAACTCGATAGAAGGATAATGACATTGTGTACATTTACCTCTTCTTATATTGGGTGGTCCCTTCCATCTTTGAAATTGAGTATTTGAAATATCAATTTGTTTAATATCTTTTTTCAAAAAAACTGTAACGTCAGAAAACGGTTTTTGGGTGAATTTCTGACACACCTCACAATGACATATAACTCTAACCAATGGCTTAGACATAGCCCTAAACTTGTTTTTAGCACAACTACAAGTAGCCTCTAAATGAACATTTGCTTCATCCATAGTTTTAATCCAATAACGAACTTAAATTTGACTTACTTATCTGCTTACTTGAATAATCTCCAATAAAATAATTGTTCATTGTGGGTATCCAGTGATATCGCGAATTTTTCGATACAAAGGTTGAAGTTGCTTATACATCTTCAAATAAACTTCTCTGTACAAACGGTCATATAATTCGACTTGTGCTCGATTTGGTTCAAATACCTCACCTACCCTTGTCATATTTTTTATTGCATCATCAAACGAAGCGTACTCGCCAATTCCAACAGCTGCATCTATTGCAGCTCCAAGACCCGAAGTTTCGTACGTATGAGGGCGCTCTGCGGGCAAATTGAATATATCAGCGGTTAACTGCATAGCAGCATCACTCTGAGAACCACCTCCTGAAACTCGGATGGATTTAATCTTAACACCATTGCGCTTTTCCAAGCGCTCCTTACCTTCTTTAAGCCCATAGGCTAATCCTTCGAGTATGGCGCGATAAATGTGTGCACGAGTGTGAACTTCTCCAAAACCAATTATTCCACCTTTGGCTTCTGGCCCCGGATCACGAGTGCCAGGAGTCCAATAAGCTTGCAGCATCAACCCCATTGAGCCTGCAGGTACTTTATGTACAAGTTCATCAAAGAGTTGCTCTGGAGGTATTCCTCTTTCAGTGGCGATAGTTTGCTCTCTAAGACCAAACTCTTTTTTAAACCAGCTGACCATCCAAAATCCGCGATAAATCATGACCTCAGAGTTATACTTACCATGAATAGCAGAAGGAAATGCTGGCATGTACTTAATAGGCTCGATATATTTAGTATTTGTTGTATTTATCGTCGCTGCCGTACCGTAACTCAAACAGGCAATTTCGGGGTTATCTGCACCAGAACCTATTATTTCACACGCTTTATCTGACGCCGCAGCGAACACTGGTACGCCTTGAGGAATGCCGGTATGCGCGGAAGCTTCATAGGTTATTGTTCCAAGCTTTTCACTAGCAGCTTTGAGCTCAGGTAATTTTGACGGATCAAATTCCGGCAAAATTGCATAGCGCCAATCTTTAGTTGATGGCCACTTGAGCTTCTTATAGTCAAACGGTATGTAACCAACCTGACTGCTAATAGAATCTGCGAAATTTCCCGTTAATTGGTAGTTCAGATAACCCGAAAGTAGTAAATATTTATGAGTTTTTGCCCAGATTTCCGGTTGATTTTGAGCAATCCAAAGTGCTTGGCATTTCTCTCGAAATCGATTCACAATGTCTTCGACTCGAGCGATCTTGAAAAGCCATTTCCAAATCCAAGGAAGTGGTTTTTCAATGCTAGCATTACGTTGGTCAAGCCACAGTATCGCCGGCCGTAAAGGCTTACCTTGTTTGTCGACGTTAATTACTGTACCACGCTGTGTTGTCACTGCCACAGCAATAATTTGGTTTCGATTAAATTCTTTTCCAAGCTCTTGCCACAATTTTTCACATGCACTACCTACAGCTTGCCAGTAATACTCAGGATGTTGTTCAGCCCAACCCGGCTCTGTGGAAAAGTAGGGCTCAATTTCCTTTTTCCCTTTCGCTATCAAATTACCGTAGACATCAAACAGTAAGGCCCTGGCACTTTGTGTGCCTTGATCGATGGACAATATGTATCGGTTGGATCTAATCGACATAATAAATTTCCTTATCCTTTTTTTCTTTATCTGGGCTGCTTGGTGTCATAAGGTAGACTGTAATGTAGCCGAATTATTTTGTTATAACGGTCATGCTCCAGTTGCCATTTTACACTATCCCATTTCAAATAATAACAACAAATTGATTGGACGTGTTGCATGATTTCTGCACCACCATCTTCAAGCAATAAACCGATTCTAACGCGGCGCAAAAGAAGGTCATCTAAGTGCATCACACTTTCATTTTGACAACTCCAAATTAATTCAGCCCACAAGTACTGGGTTGAACTAATGTTGCCAGTTACTGAAAAAGCTGATTTATCAATAGCTAATATAGCATTGGCAAATTCACCATAGCGTCCCTTTAACCGCTTGTTCTTAGGGGTATTACTAATCTCAACTCTTTGTGTTCCCTGCTTAAATGGAGAGCTATCTTTGAAGTCGCCTTTGAAACGTTGCATATAAGGTTTTGCCGCATTTAACGTGTCAATGGCAATCAACCTGAAGGTTGTTAACTTCCCCCCAGCAACACTTATTAAGCCATTATCATCCCAAATGGCGTGTTCCCGCTTTTCGTCAGATGGTTTTGCGAGATCAACCTTTGCGTTTTGATTCCTACTGACAACTGGTCGAACTCCTGACCAAGTAGAGCGAATATCAACGGCGCTAAGATTTGCTTGCGGAAATTGGTGATTTGCAGCTTCGAGTAAGTAAGCCAGTTCTGACTCTGATATCGATGCCTCTGTAGCATCGTCGGCTTTATGATCTAAATCAGTAGTGCCAATTACGGTACATCCTTCCCAAGGGTATACAAACACTGGGCGATTATCTTTGGGATGAAAAAAGCCAACAGTATAGGATATGGGTAAACGCCAAAATGGAAGCACTAAGTGGCTGCCTCTTAATGGTCTTATTACCCTATGGTGACCAAGCGTGCTTCTTAATTTATCTGTCCAAACGCCCGTTGCATTTATAACAACTGGGGTAATCACATCGAAGGTTTCATTATCAATCTGGTCTTGAAGCTTTAATCCGATTACTTTGTCATCTTTACGTAAAGTATCTATTGCCTTCACATAATTCAGTGCAGTACCACCTTCACTATTTCCTTCATGTAAAACCCTTAAAACTAAGCGGGCATCGTCAACAATAGCATCTGCAAATTGAGTCATTCCCAAAAAATTTTCGGTGTTAATGCCGGGCACCATAAAATCTTTAATACCTTTGCTATGAAACCGCCGATAACGTTTACCCGCCATCCAATCGTAGATAGTAAGCACTTTATCGAATAACCAAGGGCCTGGAAACTTGCCTTTATAATGCCCCATTACAAAAGGTAAAATATCAACTAATCCAGGTAATTCATTTAACAACTTCTGCCGCTCTTTAACCGAAGCATTGGCCAAGCCAAGCTGACCACTACCGAGATAACGTAATCCGCCATGAACCATCTTGGAGGATCGAGAAGATGTTCCCCAGGCAAAGTCTCTTTGCTCAACCAACAGCACTTTGAGGCCCCTATTAACTGCTTCGCGATATATTCCTGCACCGGTTATACCGCCGCCCACGACTACTAAATCCCAAACCTGTCTATTTGCATGTGCGTTACTTAATTGCTCTATGATTTCTTTACGCCAGGCAGTTGACCAAACAACATTGTCGTTGCGCATCATCTTAATCTATAGCTTCATCATCAAATAGTGACTTTGGATTCATGACTCCTTTTTCATCCATAATCTCGCATACCCCTCGGATCAATTTCATTCCAAGCTTACCTTTCTCGACATTGAGATAGGGCGCATGATCTTTACCAACGCCGTGCTGATGACTAATGGTGCCGCCACTATTGACGATGAGTTCCGAAGTCGAATGTTTCAGATTCTTCCAACTTTCCAGGGCGTTTCTGCAACTGTCTCCAACGCGATATACATATGTTGTATAGATGCTACAACCCTGACTGTAAAAATGGGATAGATGGGTAAAGACATGGATCTTTTCACCAATCTTGGCCATACAATTGTGAATATTATTTTCAATCTTATTAACAAGCGAATCAACATTAGACCAGTCAGTTGCCGTTTCGAGTGTATCTACCACGTAGCCAAGATCCCAAAGGGCCTGGCGGAGATAAGGCATTCTAAAACGGTTTTCAGCCCAGCGATTACCCATAATTGTTCCTGTTCCCACTCCCTTAAAATCGCCGATAATCTTAGAAGACAACTTTCTTGCAGCTTTGTATTGCAGTGGCGAGCCAGTTATTCCCAAGGTAAGCATACATTTCCCGTTGCCAACACCTAGCATCTTCAAATAGCGTTCTAACAAGCCTATCTGTTTTTCGTGTCCTGCTAATACAAGCTGCGTTTCTGTTTCTACAGCATTACTAACCCGCATCATGGATAATTGGACTTTAGCTTGAACTAGTTCTCTTGCCGCATTTCTCGCGTGATCCCAGCTTGGAAAGAAGAACGCGAAAAAATCTTCTTTTTGAGCACAAGGGGTCACTCGAACTTTAACTTCGGACAAAATTCCCATTCGGCCTTCAGAGCCTAAGACCATTTCTCGGATGTCGGGACCAGCAGAAGATGCCGGTATGGTAGGAATTTCCAAACGGCCTCGTGGTGTTTCCAGGGAGCCTCCAGCAAATACCTGCTCTATACGTCCATAGCGTAAAGATTGCTGCCCACTGGATCTGGTAACAACCCACCCCCCTACAGTAGAAAGTTCAAAGCTCTGAGGGAAATGCCCTAAAGTGTAACCTTTGGCACGAAGTTGAGATTCAACCATTGGTCCAGGAGTACCTGCCCCAAAGGTTGCAATTTGACTTTCTTCATCTAAATCCATCAAGCGGTTCATTCTCGACAATGAGACCGTCAAGATGGGTTTATCTGATTGGAAAGGATTAATATGGCCGACCACACTCGTCCCGCCACCATATGGAATGAGAACGATATCATTTTCACAACAAAAATTAACAATCTCACTACACTCTTCTTTTGTTTCTGGAAAAGCTACACCATCAGGAAAATGCTCAATCTGACCACTACGACAAGCCAACCAGTCGGGTAAGCTTTGACCTCTCGCATGTCTAACTCTTAACTCAGCACTTTCATTAATCAAAGAATGCTTAGGAAGCCTACTAGCT
This sequence comes from Gammaproteobacteria bacterium, assembly GCA_965229495.1. GTDB lineage: Bacteria > Pseudomonadota > Gammaproteobacteria > CBDBNL01. The sequence goes on along the minus strand of OZ245880.1, from coordinate 369,870 downwards.
GGTACCTTTTTCATTACCGCTTCTAATGTTGCATCCGATTCAGCTAAGCTGATAGACGCACCAATATTTTCCTTTAGAAATGCCAGTCCTGATGCAGGCAATTCCATACTATTTGACTCATCCCCCCATCCATTCCATCGACGCATACTACCACCTTTTACTATGTTCTAAAATTTAATTGCAAACGTTTTTACTAACTGGGAACGTTTTCCGCGCAAATTATAGACAGATACCTGTAATTATTAGGACATTTCGGGCGATTAAGAACGCTATTTTATCTTTGGGCAAGGTATAATCAGCCTATTGACGTTCCAAAATATAATGATAAACTCTTAAGAAATTGGGAGTTATACAAAGATCATCTCGATGTTTTCGATGGCGCCGGCTCGAAGCAAGTCCATTTAATTTCTTCACTCAAATACTGTTCGCAACAGTCAATTGATAAGAAAACTTCTTCATTAAAAGTAGTCTGCTTCAAGCAACACGTAATTTAACACTAAATGAGCTCTACTATGGACTATCAAATAGCATTACCTGAAACCCTAGAGCGGCATGGCATTCGCAAGGTTACGCATTTTGACCAATCGCGTGTCTTTCTCTCTCCGCAAACTAGACTCGAAGAAATTCGCAAGTCTTCGGAAGAATTTAGGGAATATATGTTGGGCATGGATAAAAAAGTGACCTTCTATCAGAGCATTGACTTGATCCGCGTGCCTTATCCAACCAAGTATGGATTGTTAAATGTACAAACAGCCAAGTCTAAATACTTGCATATTTTGAATCGGCTTTTCATTGTACAGTTTGAAACTAACGTTGGTCTTAAGACGCTTTTGTTTTCACCATCCGATATAGAAGCAAACGGCGAAACGCCCTTCTTCAAGAATTTGCGTGAGTCGTTGGGAATCTTCGAGAAACCCATGAAGAATTTCTTGTCGCCGAGTTATAACAACGTGGAACAGGCCCTGGATAAAGTCGGCATTAGACCAGCGGATGTAGACTATATATCTTATGATCACCTGCACACGCAAGATGTTCGCAAGTGGTTAGGTAGTAAAGACAAACCAGGCTACTTCCCGAATGCAAGATTACTTGTTATGGAGCAGGAATGGAGATCGACGTTGGCTTTGTTACCACCACAAAAGACGTGGTATTGCCCTAATGGAATAGATGGAATAGATCCGGAAAAGGTAATTTTGCTTGATTCCAGTGTAATGCTGGGTGATAGCGTTGCATTGGTTCAGACTCCAGGCCATACAGAAGGTAACCATTCGTTGGTTGCACACACTCCAGACGGGTTATACGTAACCAGTGAGAATGGCATCTGTGCAGATTGTTATGCACCTGAAAATTCCAGTATTAAAGGAGTGCGAGAATTTGCTCGTAAAACGGGGATGGAAACCATCTTGAACGGTAACACCTTGGAAGGGGCATTGGATCAATACATGTCCATGATCATGGAAAAGACCATTGCTGGGCCATCGAAACACAATCCAGATTTTCCAAATGTGGCAACTTCGTCGGAATTTATGCCTTATTGGGCTTTTCCAGGCCTGAAGCCGACGTTCACGGTAGGCGAATTAAAATATGGCGCGCCAAAAAAAGTGTCCTGATAATTACAGGTTTTCTGTCTATAATTTTATCCGTCAAAGGTGCAAATAAAGCGCTAAATGATTGATGTTAAGGACTAATTTTAATCCTTGAATTTTTGCAATTCGACTAATCCTTAGGAAACTGCGAATGTTAACTTATATGAGATCATTTATTTATCGTCTATGTAACGCTGAACTTCCGGACTTTCAAGTGCCACAAAAATGGCGCATTGCAGAACGTAGTCTACTCGTACTATTTAATATATCGTATTCGACTATTTTAATTACGTCTTATCCATCTACATTTATTGGCTTTGGCTTAGGGGACGGCTTTCCGGTAGATATGATTGCTGGATTATTCGAAACCTTAAGACAGCAAAATCCTCTTCTATTTGATATTACGCTAGTAGTTCTTGTCTTTCATTTGATCTTCCGATTGCAAATAATGATCCGAGGTCAACTTTCTTTTAAGACAAATGATCCAAGGCTGCCTCCCAGAACACTCTTGCTTTATGCGCTAGCGAATGGACTGAATATCGTCTTTGTATTATCAACTGCCTTGCTGATCGGTTTGACAGCATATGCCTTAGGCTATAATTTTTCAAGTATTTTTAACGTTATAAGGGACTTGACTCAATGGGCGCACGAGACAGCTATGCGTGTTCCCACCATCGTTGAGCTTCCACTAATAATGGCTTTTCCGTTAGTATTTATCATTCATGGATTTTTTCATTACTGGGTTCACCGCCTCTGCCATATCAACCGATTTTTATGGTTGACATTGCATCGCTTTCATCATATGCCCGATGTTCTTACGAACGCCAGTACAACAGTGGTGATCACATCAATACCTTTCTTCTTATTCTTGCTGATGCCCAAACTTTTTCTTTATGCGGTGACATCGAAATTGTTCTTTGAGCGTCCTCTCTATTTAGAGATATTTTTATTAAATCTAATTATTTTCTTGCCAGATCCATATGCACACCAGACTGCTTTATATAAAGAAGCAATACGTTCAAGATTCATTCGCTATTTCAGTTTCTTTGCTACCAGCCAGGGCGTTTACCATTACCTTCATCACACACGTGAACCTGAAATCATAGCCTCAAATAAAACCAATCAAGTAAATATCGGCGGTGGTCTTTTCCATATTTGGGATATTGTTTTTGGAACCTTTCAACCGTTGACGAAGGTAGGTGAAAAAACACCGAGAATTGGCTTGTGGGATAATCCAAAGTTACACCATAATCCTGTCAGACTGCTATTGTCTGGTGTGTACCAAATCATTTATGAACTGAGGCATAATCCTGGAATAAAATCTAAGTTTTACATCATTTTTGGTTCAGTTGAGTATAAACCAGAACATACTAAAGACTTCCACCGCTCCTTAAAGGATACATAAGTTTAACACCGAATACCTAAGCCCTTGCATATCCTATCTGCCTTATTTGGCGGGCTATTTAGGTATTTTTGCTAATTAAAAAAGCTTATCAGTGTGGTTCATTGCAAGGGCAAATGGTCTGTTTGGAGCTTTTTTAGATATCAATACAAGCTAAAAAGAATCGAGCATCTGATGTGGTCTAATGTTTTTTCACATTTAGATAAGGTACGATTTTTGTTCTTGATCTATTTTTACGAAGGAGTATTCAATGAAAAAACGAAGGACATTTAGCGCCGAGTATCGCCGCGACGCGTTGCGCTTGGTATTGGAGCAAGGCTACTCACAAGCGGAAGCAGCGCGTAGCCCTGGTAATAGGTTGCACAGCGATCAGCTATTGGGTGCAGGATTTTAAAGCCCATAGGTATGTTGCCCCTTGCTACCACAGGCACCCCCATATAAAACCCACCCCTCCAGTGCCAACCATCACCGAGCACCAACTCCAGCGCTACCGCGCCAATCTATGCCTAAGCGATTTTGACATCGCGAGCCAGCAACTACTACTCGACGCCCGCGTCGCCATCGTCGGCGCCGGCGGCCTCGGCTGCAGCGCCGCCCTCTACCTCGCCGCTAGCGGCGTCGGTCATCTCGAACTAATAGACTTCGACCGCGTCGACATCAGCAACCTGCAAAGGCAAATCGCCTACAGCGAAAGCGACCTTGGTCGTTACAAAGCCGCCGTCCTCGCCGAGCGCATCGGTGCACTCAACAGCGACATCACCGCCCACGCCCACCAAGGCGAATTCCAGCATTGGCGCGCACCCCCATGCGATCTAATCCTCGATTGCAGCGACAACCTCGCCACGCGCCAGCAAGTCAACGCCCACTGCGTCGTGAGCCAGACCAGCCTCGTCAGCGCCGCCGCCATCGCCTACCAAGCGCAGCTCTTCGTATTTAATAGATACCAAGGTCAAAGCTCACCCTGCTACGCCTGCGTCTACCGCAACAACAGCGACCAAGACCAGCAATCCTGCGCGCGCGATGGCGTACTCGCGCCCCTGGTCGGCTTAGTCGGCAGTTGGCAGGCCGCCCTCGCGCTCGACCTACTCTTACAGCCGCAGCGCCATAGCCCAGCGTACATGCTCAGCTTCGCCCTCCCTTACGAGCAGCAAAAATTCACCATCACCCCCCGAGCCGACTGCCCGGTCTGCACCCAAGCCTAAAAGTCGCGCTAAAATTGCGGAGCGCCTGCGGAGCGCCTGTGGAGCGCTGAGTTGTACTCGGCAGGAGACGCCTGCATAGGCGTCTCCCCAAAAAGCACCGACTTGCACTCAGCAGGAAACGCCCGAATAGACGTCCCCAAAAAGCACCAACTTACACTCAGCAGGAACGCCCGCACGGACGCTTGCCCAACCAAGCACGGCGTCCAAGCCCCAAAGCTGAAACTTAGCCACACAAAGATTTACGCAATTCGCACGCATTCATAGAATTTATCAAAGGTCATCCAACCCATGCCCAAGCGCAGACACAGAAGAACACCCGACGACGTCGAACTTAACCTCACCCCCTTGATCGACATAGTCTTTCTGCTATTGATCTTCTTCATGATCTCCACCACCTTCATCCAGGAAAACCGCCTGCGCATCCAGCTACCCGCAGCCAGCGCTCAGGCGCAGCAGCCAGCCGCCGAGCTCGAGATCGTCATCGACGCGCGCGGCAACTACTTCGTCGACGGTAACAAATTAATCAACCAGGACGCCAGCACCATCGCCGACGCCCTCGAAATCCTCCGCCCCGCTAGCGACGACCCCACGCTCCTCATCAGCGCCGACGCCAGCGCCGAGCATCGCCACGTAGTCAAAGTAATGGACGTCGCCGGCCGCATGGGCTTCGAGCGCATCAGCATCATGACCCGTCCCAGCGCCGAAGGCATTTAAGCACGCCAGCATCAGCTCGGCGACAGCTAACATCCGCGCGCAGATTGACAATCAGCCGCCGCTCTGCACAATGGCGCCAAATGCTGATAACGGCGCGCGCCGTGATTGCCGGATAACTACTAACAACTACCGTAGCCATGAACAAATACAAACCCTTTAGCCTTGCCGCCATCCTGGCGGTGATATTCACCTTGAGCGCCTGCTCTGAGCAATTGCTCGAAACCGTCGCCGAAGATCCAGAACCCGACACCACCAGCGGTGAAGCCGACTACACCACCTCGCAAGTGCTCGCGCAAAACACAGCCGACGACGAACGCTCGCCTCAGGCAAATGATATTACCCTGGGTTCCTACAACAACTCTGACACCAACACCAGCAACGATATTATTGGTCAGAGTAACCTAATGCCCATACGCATACCCTTTAGCGGCGCTATTACCGATTTGTATAACCCCGATGGCACCCTTAACAACACCGTGGCTAGCTCATACGTTAGCAACATCGCCATAATAGAAGTTGCTGATACCGAAGGCGCAGAGCCTACAGCTACTGGTGTAGTAGCTCGACCATTACCCATTTACGATCGCGCTAACAACCTGGTTAGCATTACTGATGATTCCGAGAATAGCATTATGGGTACTTTTAGATCCATTTACCAAGACTCTAACCATGATTTGGTGCTGGTGCCAGGCTCTACAACTTTCAAAGCCTCTACCGCCGATACTAATTACACTTATTTCGTACTGGTACATAAAGATCTGAATGGTGCTGACGGGCAGAACATCATCCCCGATACTCTGACAAAACTTTTAACTACCGACCAAAAGCTAATTGACGATGACAACACCACCATCAACAGTACCATTTTAGAGGATATAAACGATAATAACATAACCAATGATGTAAACGATACAGCTAGCGTAGCCTCTCTAGAACAGGCACGGCGAGCCTATGTAGGTGAAAATGGTGACGAAGGTATGAGGGCAGGATCTAGCTTGCTTGGTTTCAATTTTGCCAGTGCTAGCGACATAGCCATTGTTTTCCATTTCACAACTGCTAAAGAAGGTGATGATAGCGATGGTGACGGTATATCCGATACAAATGAGGATCTGAACGCATCCTTATTCAAGGCTGCTACGTATAGACTTAGTGACGACGATATCTCATGGCTCAATGCAGATTTGAACGACACTAGCGCTACCCCGATAAATATAAAATCTGAGACCGATGCAGCTCTGCAAGACTTGGGACTCACTTTTGAGATGGATTTTGTCAATGCTCTTTATAAAGGCTTTTTGCCTTGCACCAACTATCTGCAGGATGCCGGTACAGATAAAGCCACTGGCAGCGCTCGCTGGGAACTCAACCTAACCAAATCGGACGCTGGCGACGCAGCACTGGAAGACTGTCCCAACTCCTTGGCTGACATGGATGGCAATTTGGGTTTCTGGGCTGCACAACCGGCGACTACCTCTGCTGGTCTGGTGATATTCCAGCACGGCATAACTTCCCATAAAGATAGCCTTTTCTACATAATCAACACATTCGCCGAATTTGGCTACAGCTCCATTGCCATAGACGCCTGGGGCCACGGCGAGCGCGGTTACGAAGATGGTAATGCTAACGGCACTATAGAAAACACTATGGCTGATGGCTACGCCGACTCAGGTCTGTTATTTATTCGCCCTGATGCTCCTGACTTAAGCGCTGGTTACTACTTACAAACGTTATTGGATATCTACCGTGTAGCTTATGTTGCCGGGCAAAATGCTGAAATACAGACAGCTATAGCAACTCTTGATCCTTTAAGTCTAACAAGTGATGCAGAGTCTAAGACACACTACGTTGGTGTGTCCTTAGGTGGAATAATGGGAGCTACCTTGTCTTCAATCCTTGATACGGATAATGACACTATCGCACCATTTGGCAAGTACGTGCTTAACGTGCCTGGAGGCGATGTAACCGACATAGTCTTTAACGGTAGCTTTGGCCCTGGTGTGCGTAGCTCAGTAGCAACAGCCCAAGGCTATGACACTAATACCGTGGAAGGCCAACAAAGCCTGAACTCGACCATGGTAGCTATCGACCTCCTTACTTCGCATACTTTCTTCACTGCTGCAATGGATCCCCTGGTTTGGGCGCAGCCAGCTGAACCAAGCAACGTCTTGATGCAAGAAATAGTGGGAGACTCTACCGTACCCAATTCCAACACCGAGCTGTTGGCGCAGTCTATGAACCTTATCGACTATGCTGATGGTGACACTTCGGTCGATATTATTGCTGACAGTGTTAAGCGTTTGCGCTGGACCTTTACCCCTAGCAACTATGTTTCTGGTAGCGACACTCCAGGACACGGTTTCTTACTCGACAGTGGCGATTCCAATGCGACCGAACAAGCCCAAAAACAGGTAGGATGCTACTTGCGCGATGGCGTCATACCCGACCCAACCAAAACCATAAACACCACTAGCGTATGCTCACAATAACTAAGAAATGACAATTTACAACCAAAACCCTTTGGAGCGATTCACAATGAAAAAAATAGTAATCTCACTTACCACGCTGCTAGTCTTCTTTAGCACCCAAAGCTTACTCGCCTCTGGTTTCCATACTGGCCATAGTAGCGCTGCCTACGTTGGCCAAGGTCTAACTGGTATAACCAATCTAGGAAATGCTGGCATGGTGGTACAAAACCCGGCAACGATGGTATTTCTGCAGGAGGGTACGCAAGCCTATGGCGGCTTTGTTCGTTACGACACTGAGTATAGCTACGATACCTTGGAGGGCGATAACCCCGCCTCCACCATCCACGAACCTACAGTAGCGCCGCACGCTTACGTCGCGCACAATGCTAACACTTGGGCTTTTGGCACTGGAATCTACGCTCCCTTTAACTCTGGCATTGAATGGCCTGCGGGCTGGGAGGGTCAAGATGTACTCACAAAGATCCAGATCAAGACGGCGAATCAGCCATTAGTCTTCGCGCAGAAGCTCAGCGATAACTTGTCAGTTGCCGGTGGCATCAACTTCATAGCTACCAACATAGTGCTGGAGCAAGTGGTAGAGGATGAGACTATCAATGCCGAGGTGCCCGCGACCTTAGGCGGCAAGGCAACCAACACTGGTGCCAATTTTGCAATTTACTACCGAAATGCTAACTGGAGCTTCGGCGCTACTCATAATACTGGTTATACCGTTAACGGCAAGGGCAAAGCTCAGTTCGACACCTCCGACGACCCTGATCTCACCGATAACTTCCCCGATGGTGACATTACGGCAAAGCTCAATATCCCCTCGATCACCGAGGCTGCAGTGGCTTACCGCTCGTATCTGGGCGGTGGCGATGGTTATCAGACTGGTGCTTGGAGCGTCGAGTTGGGCGCGACTCACGCCACTTGGTCGGATTACGATGAAGTAGTCATAACTTATTCGGAGGAAAAGCCGACAACAGAAAGCACCATTGAAGCCGATTGGTTTGACGTAACCGATTACAAAATTGGCGGTTTCTATGCCTTCCGCGAAGATATGAAAGTCCGTTTCGGCTACTACATGACCGCCTCGCCCATACCCGAAGAAACTCTAGGGCCATCGCTTCCCAATGGCGAAGGCAGCGACAGCCTTTTAACCGGTTTTGGCTATAAGTACGGTAACCTGTTATTTGACGCCGCCTATATCTACACCGTCTTCAAAGACAGTAAAACCGAGACTAACGAAGACCTCACTGGCGAATACATTGACGGCAGAGCCCATACCGTACTCCTCGGCGTTGGCTATCGCTTGAACTGAAATAATCAATATTGATGATGGTTGCCTAACTTGTAGTATGGTTCATACACTCCAATCATGCGCACACCACGTCCGCTTGATTGGAGTAACTCAAGGAGGTTCTGGGTAATTGCTTTGCGCGCCGAGCAGCACTCGCTCGCCCTTCGAGTTCGCTATCGCTCATGGTCTCGCAGTTTGCAACGTATCGCAAGCTGTGGCGAGTAAGGGTACAACGGAGACAATATGCCGTATGAAAGGCTTGCCCAGCGCAGCAAATAGCGGCTTAACAAAGGCACGATATTTCGATCTATGCTGCTATTCCATAGTGCGCTGGATAATTCGAGGGTTCAAAGCTCTGGCAGCGCCACCACGACAGAGCCAAAATCAGGCATTGGTCCCAGATAGGCGGCAAAGCGTAGTTTACGACCTACAAACGAGCATTTGCCAACGCATCAATGCTGGGGGCGAGAAGAGCACTTTGGCAACGGTAGCAATCATTTAGTTACGCACGCGCAACAACAAACAAATATGGCTACTGAAAAACAAACCCAGCCTCCAGAGCTCGCTGCGGTTGCCACGAGCACGGCAAGCTACGACCTGGATGTTGAGCTGCAAGAAATGCGGAGCTCATATTTGGCACAAGTTTACCCTCCGCTTGCTGATAGGAAAGCTTTGCTGAAAGCCTGTAAAAATATTCTTATTAGCAACGAGAGTAAATTTGTTGCTGCTCTCAACAAAGATTATGGTTATAGAAGTGAATTCGATTCTGTGGTACTCGACCTCCTGCCCTCTGTTAGCTACATCAATTACCTATTAAAAAATATTGGCCGTTGGCTGAAAAAAGACAATCGGCGCTCTGGCTTATTGCTTTTCCCGTCGAAGATAGAAGTACACCATCAACCCTTGGGCGTAGTCGGAGTGGTCGTCCCTTGGAATTTTCCGATCTACTTAGCCCTAGGACCTGCGGCTAGTGCTATTGCCGCTGGCAATAAAGTTATGATCAAGATGAGCGAATACACTCCAAATATCAACGCAGCACTAATAGAAGCTTTCGCGCCATTAAAAGATCAAATTCGTTTTTATGATGGCGGAGTGGAGTTTGCTTCCAAGTTCGTTAGCTTGGCTTTCGACCATCTACTTTTCACAGGTTCGACCAATGTCGGCAGAATAGTAGCAAAGGCTGCGGCGGAAAATTTAACTCCTGTCACCTTGGAGCTTGGTGGTAAATCACCTACTATAGTTACCAAAAGCGCTAATCTTAACAGTGCTATTGACAATATAGTTATGGGTAAGGTCTTTAACTCCGGGCAAATATGTGTATCCCCCGATTATCTATTTGTCCACGAGGACATCAAAGATCAATTTGTCCACAAGTTTATCGAGAAAGTACGTAGCCTTTACCAAGGCGACCATAGCAATAGGCTCACTAAAATTATCAGTAAGCAGCATATTGATCGCTTAAATAGTTATCTGGCAGATGCTGAAGCCAAAGGCGCTCAAATAATCAAAACACTCGAGGCCAGAGATGATTCTACAACACTTTACCCCACTCTAGTAAGCGGTGTTACTGAAGATATGCTAATTATGCGCGAGGAAGTCTTTGGCTCATTACTATCGATCATGCCCTACAGCAGCTTAGACCAGGTTTGCCAATTTATTACTCGAAGGCCAAAGCCATTAGCACTCTACATTATGACCGGAGACTCCAAAGAAGCGGAGCATATCATCAAGAATACTCATAGTGGCGGAGTTTGCATAAACGACACAGTAATCCAAGTTGGCGCAGACGATGCTCCCTTTGGTGGTATCGGTGATTCTGGTATGGGGCAATACCATGGCAAGGAAGGTTTTCTTACATTTTCCAAAAGCAAAACTGTTGTGCGTTCAAAAAGCTATATCCCTAAGAACTGGATTCTTATGCGCTACAGAGACGGGCTATTAGGCGTTCTAAAGAAAATTTTCTTGAGATGATTACGGGACTCGCGTAATACTCATATTTAGATAATATTCGGAAAACACACCGTAAATATAAGGATAGTCGCAATGCTATATTCTGTACAAAATGCTTTTATGAGTATCGCCTTTGGCGTAATAATGCGGCTTACTTCCCCATCCGAGCCTAAGTTATTCATTGGCAGTGGCTCTATCAAAGAGCTCTATAGTTATATCAAAAGTAACAATGCCAATAAACTTCTCATCGTTACTACTGCTGACCTTGTCCAGCTCAACCTACTCGAGTCTACCTACAGCACGCTTGACCAGCTCGGCATCAAGTATGTGGTTTTTGACAAAGTTAAGCCCAATCCTTCAGTGTCCTCGGTCAAAGAGGCGATCTCTGTTTACCATGCTAATGGCTGCGATGCAATTCTTGCTTTTGGCGGTGGCTCGGTCATGGACGCCGCAAAGACTGCAGCCCTGCAAATCGGCAACGGCACTGCGGTTGAAAAACTGACTGGTTTTTTCAGGTCGTTATATGGGCTACTCGGTGGTGGGAGCAAGGCAGTACCTTTTTATTCTGTGCCTACCACAGCCGGTACAGGCTCCGAAGCGACCAGCGTGGCTGTATTATCTGATGACGCAACCAACCAAAAATTATTCGTTGCCGACCATAAAACTATATCGCTGGCTACAGCTCTCGATCCGGAGCCTATGCTCGGGCTGCCTCGGTCTATCACAGCCGATACCGGCATGGATGCGCTCAGCCACGCTGTCGAAGCGTACATCTCAAAGGTATGCACAACCAAGGACATGGATTTAGCGGCGAACGCAGTCAGATTAATATTCGCCAACCTTAGCAAGACCTACGAAGACGGCAACAATATGGCAGCCAGGGAGAATATGGCGCTAGCATCTTATCAAGCCGGAGTAGCCTTTAATAGATTGGGGGTTGGCTTTACTCATGCTATTTCGCACCAGTTGACAGCCTTCTACGACACCCCCCATGGTAGAGCCAACGCGATTGTCCTGCCCCATGTCTTACAAGCGTCTTTGGAGCACATCGTACCTCGATTGGCAGAGCTGGCGAAAAAAGCGGGCTTGGGCGAAGACAAGAGTTCAGACCTTGATATTGCCACAGGCTTTATAGCTAGCGTGGCTAGCTTGGCGCGTTCTTTGGATATTCCCGCCGGGCTCAGCGAGCTTCGCGAGCAGGATTTTCCTAAGATAATCAGCAATGCCCGCAAGGAAGCAATAAAAAACTATCCCTCGCCTCGCTTTCTATCTGCAGACGAAATTAGCGCTATTTTGAGCCAGATCAAAACAGCATCATAGAGAGCACTGATTAAAACTTCCTAAGCAAAAGCCAACCTCGCTGGCAACATACAGCAGCAAAGCCTTTACGCAGCTAAAGCTAATACTCAATCCCCGGCATCAACACCCAATCCAAGCCCCACAGCAAAGCATGGATGCTGATGTTAGCGTAGACCCCAGCGACGACGTCATCGAGCATCACGCCCCAGCCGTTGGCCCAGCGCTTGTCAAAGTAGCTCACGGGAAAAGGCTTCCAGATATCGAATATCCGAAAGAAGACGAAAGCCAGCAGCATCGCCGTGGCGTCCCAGGGTAGCGCCAGCAAGCTAACCCAAATCCCCAGATACTCGTCGATGACTATGCGACCATCGTCGTGCTGGCGCCAGATCTTGCCGGCGCGTTGCGCGCATAGCGCCCCCAGCAGCAACATCAGCAAAGCTATTGCTATGGCAGCGGTGATATTCGGCTGCCAAAAATTACCCAGCAACCACAGCGCCAGGCAGGCAATAGCGCTCGCCCAGGTTCCCGGCGCTGGTCGCAAATAACCGCTGCCGCAGCCGCTGGCAAGCCACAAAAGGAGTTTATCAAACATAAAAAACTAATAAGAGACCAAACTTATGGCAATTTTACGCCCCCAAGCTGTATCAATTTACAAGTGTTCTCTATAATAACGCCAACACCCAGCCCAATTCACGTATGAGAAAATTTAATAGTTTGACTGGTGTTGTCGCCCCGCTTGATAAGGATAATGTCGATACTGACCAGATAATCCCCAAGCAGTATTTGAAGTCTATCCGCCGCAGCGGCTTCGGCCCCAATCTTTTCGATAGCTGGCGTTATCAGGATAGCGGCGAGGCGCATCAGGACCCGTCGACTCGTGCCATCAATCCGGATTTTATCCTCAACCAGCCTCCCTACGACGAGGCTTGCGTATTGCTCGCGCGCGCCAATTTTGGTTGCGGCTCCAGCCGCGAGCACGCCGTCTGGGCTCTGGCCGATTTCGGCATCTACGCCGTCATCGCCAGCAGTTTCGCCGATATATTTCGCAATAACTGTTTTAAGAACGGAGTTCTACCCTTGGCGTTGAGCCTTGATCAAATAGATCAGTTGTTCCAGCATAGCCAGCAAGCAACTTTAAGTTTGACCATAGACCTGGCAGAGCAAAAACTCAGCAGCACCGAGCTTGGTATCAACATGAGCTTTACCATCGAAGCCGACAACAAACGTAGACTACTCGAAGGCTTGGACGATATTGGCATCACCATGACCCACCGCGAGACCATCAGCGCCTACGAAGACCAGCGCCGAAGTCGTTTCCCGTGGTTATTTCGCGATTTTTCTCGCTCATGAAAAGCATCGTCAGCTTCCCAGGCGACGGCATCGGCCCCGAGGTCATAGCCCAAGCCGAGCGCGTGTTTACTAAAATCCGCGAGCGCTTGGGTCTCGACATAGCCTGGCAGAGCCACGCCATCGGCGGCGCTGCCATCGATGAGCACGGGCAATCATTACCAGATGTCGCCTTGCAAGCCGCCTTACAAGCCGACGCTTGCTTGCTCGGCGCCGTCGGCGGCTTGCGGTGGGATAGCTTGCCGATGGCACAACGCCCCGAGAAAGCATTACTACAACTACGCAGCCAACTCCAGGCTTTCAGCAATTTACGCCCCATCCGCACCTTCCCCGAGCTCGCCGCCGCCTCATCCTTAAAAGCAGATGTTATCAGCGGCTTAGACCTGCTCATAGTCCGCGAATTAGTCGGTGGCATTTATTTTGGTCAGCCGCGCGGCATCCGCCAGGAAGGGTCACAACGCGTCGGCTTTAACACCCTGGTGTATTCCGAAGACGAGATCCGCCGCATAGCGCACTCAGCTTTCGGCTTAGCCCAGCAACGGGAGCAGAAGCTCTGCTCGGTCGATAAAGCCAACGTGCTGGAAGTCATGCAGCTCTGGCGCGAAGTCGTCAACGACGTCGCCAAGGAATACCCCGATGTCAGCGTGCAGCACATGTACGTCGATAATTGCGCCATGCAGCTAGTGCGCGCACCCAAGCAATTCGACGTCATAGTTTGCGGCAATATGTTCGGCGATATTCTTTCCGATTGCGCGGCGATGCTCACGGGCTCCATCGGTATGTTGGCGTCGGCGTCGCTCAACGAGCGTTATCAAGGCTTATACGAACCAGTGCACGGCTCAGCGCCCGACATCGCTGGCAAGAACCAAGCCAACCCCATAGCGGCGATTTTATCGTTGAGCATGGCTCTGCGTTACTCGCTCGCCGAAGTGGCAGCCGCCGAACTCATAGAGTCCGCCGTTGCCCAGGCTCTAGCCGCTGGTGCCCGCAGCGCCGATATCTACCACGGCGCCAGCAACACCCAACTCCTAAGCTGCTCGGCAATGACCGACAGCATTTGTCAATACATCTAGCAATATGCCCGCAAACGAGACCATGCCAGCGATGGCAATAGTAGGCGCCACTGGCGCCGTCGGCACCACTGCCCTGCAAATTTTGAGCGAAGACTTCATGCCTCTGCCCAAGTTGTACTTGGTCGCCAGCGCCCGCTCTGCTGGCCGCAGTGTGCGCTTCACTGCCAAAGACCGCCCGAGCACTGAGTACATAATCGAAGACGTCGCCAGCTTTGATTTCAGCAAAGTCCAGATGGCTATCTTCTCTGCCGGCAGCACCGTCTCGCAAGCTTACGCGCGCAAAGCCGCGATAGCCGGCTGCATAGTCATCGACAACACCTCTTACTTCCGCTACGACCCCGAGGTGCCCTTGGTCGTCAGCGAGGTAAACCCCGAGAGGATTCGCGATTGGCGCAAACGAGACGTCCGCATCATCGCCAACCCCAACTGCTCGACCATGCAAATCATGGTCGCTTTGAAGCCGCTGCACGACCTATTCGGCATTCAGCGCTACACCGCTGCCACCTACCAAGCGGTCTCCGGAGCTGGCACGCGCGCCCTCAGCACTCTCGCCGCCCAGAACGTCGACTTAACGCAAAACCGCCCGAGCTACGACCTAACGCCCTTCACCCAGCTCATCGCCGGTAATGCCATCCCCCATATCGATAAGTTCATGGATAACGGCTACACCAAAGAGGAAATGAAGGTTTTGTGGGAGACGCGCAAGATCCTGGGCGACGACTCCATCGCCGTCAGCACCACCTGCGTGCGCATCCCGGTCGACTACGGGCACTCGGTAGCGCTGCACATCGAAACCAAGCGCAGCCTGCCGCCTGTAGAGCAAATACGCGGCATATTGTCGCGGGCTCCAGGCTTGACCGTCATTGACGGCTTCGACGGCGACACCCCGCTGTACCCCACGCCTCGGGTCGACGCCGCGGGCACGAACACGGTTTACGTCGGTCGCATCCGCAAAGACATATCGCACCCTTACGGCCTGGCAATGTGGGTAGTAGCCGACAACCTCCGCAAAGGCGCCGCTTTGAACGCCCTGCAAATAGCTAAGTGGCTGATTGATAATGATGAATTACGATGATGACAACAATACCAAGCATTGCTAGCCGCAGCCTGCGCGCCCTCGGGCTGTGCCTGGCGTTGAGCTGGGCGCAGTGGGCGTCGGCTGTAGAATTCGGCGCCATGTCGATTTATTCCAAGATCGGCCAATCCTTCAGCGCCGATATCCAAATCAGCGGCTTGAGCGAGATCGACACCGACTCCGTAAGCCTCCGCGTGCTGCCGCAAAGCGCCTATTCGCGCCTCGACATCCCTTACACCCCCATCCTCGACGACATCCGTCTCAGCCTCAGCAAGATAAACCCGGATAGCGGCATCATCCAAGTAAACACGACTCGGCCCTACGACAAAGAATCGATCAACCTGCTCATAGAAATAACCTTCCCCGATGGCAACACCGCCGGTCAGAAAATAATCGAATACTCGGGCATCCTCGACCCGACATTCCTGGCGACCATCGCCGAGCAACCGCCTAACCTCGCCATCCGCGCGTCGCTCGATGAATCGGTACGCATCAACCAGGAATTGCTGAGCTCGTACATGGAAACCGTCAAGGGCGATACCTGGGACAACATCGCCTTGGCAGTGAAATTGGCCTATATGCGCAAGAGCGACATCAGCAAGGAGCAAATAATGATGGCGTTGCGCGAGCGCAACCCGGACTTATTCGATTCTGGCAGTAGCGCCTTGGTCGACGTCGACGCTGTCGTGCAAATGCCCGACTACGCCGAGCTCCGCAGCCTGAGCCAGCAGCAAGCCGTCGAGCGCATCGCCAGCATCGACGCGGAATACTTGCAGAGCATCCAAGGCTCGGGGCGCACACGCGGTAGCTTGACGCCGCCGACTTTGGCAAATAACCGTCTGCGCGGCGCCGCCAGCGCGCAAGTCAGCAGCAATGCTGGTTCGGGCAGCGGTACCGATGTCGTCCTGGAGCGTATCGAGCTGGTCACCCAACTCGCCGACCAAAATTTACGCGACGAGATCGCTGGTGTTTACGAGGAGATCGACAAGCGGCGGCTGGAAAGCTCGGACTTGAAGGCGCGCGTGGCTTTGTTGGACCAGCAAGCGGCTGATTTGCAGCAGCTCGTGAAGTTCAAATCGCAACAGCTCAAGCTGCTGCAGCAAAGCTTGCGCGAGCAGCTTGAGCGCGAGCAGCGGCGGCAAAATCTGCCACAACTAAGCGGTAGCAAGACCTTCGCCGAGACGGTAACCGATAAGGTCATGGAGCGGCCGGTTTTCTGGCTTATGTTGTTGGTTGGCTCGGTGCTATTGCTGATGATGGTGCTGTTCGTGGTATTCAGCATGAGAGCCTACGGCAACAATGTCCGCCAGGCTCGCGCCGATCAGATTGTCTTAAACGAAAGGCTGGCGCGCGAACGCACCAAGGGCGGCGAAGATAGGGTCCCTGGTGCTGCTCGTAGGCGCGGCGCCGCCGCAGCGCGTAGCGACGACAAACTCGATGCCGACGATAGAGCCGACGGCGATGGCGACCGCGGTCGTGGTGCGCGTCGGGGTGCGCGCATGGGTGAGATGGTCGCTGGTGTGTCGCGCCGCAGTCGCATCGCGCCGCCGCAGAACGAGCCCTACAAGCTCGACCTGCCCGATATCTTACAGTTGAGCGTAGGTTCGTCCGAAGCCCTAACCGAGGAACGACGCGGCGCCGCGCAGCAGATGAACGAATCCAAGCAAAGTTACCTCGCGCCGGGCAACAACATAATCAAGGTCAACCTCGATTTGGCGCTAGCGTATATCAATATGCGCCAGTACGAAGAGGCGCGCAGCTTGCTCAACCAAGTGCTCAAAGACGGCGATAGGGACGAGGTGCAAAGAGCCCAGTTGCTGCTTAACGGTATGGCGCGCAAAGAAACCCAAGCTGCGTAATTGGAATATTTAACAAACTCTCAGCCAAATTGTGCTTAAAATCCTTGCTCTGAGGTTTGCTCTGGCAAAACCTCTTTTTGACAAATCTGCGTAAATCTTTGCGTGCGAGCAAAAGCCCCGAAGATACTCGCGATTACTAATTTTTGACTGATGCCGGGCTCTTGATAGAGCTCGGTGTTTTTTTTAATCCTGCTGCCTAACATCATGCGGCGGCATTCAAACATCGAAAAACTATGAATAAAACAGAACTTATATCGGCTCTAGCCGAAGCTACCGGTAGTACCAATAAAGACGCCAAGGGCTTCTTGGAGAGCTTTGTTGATATAGTGCAGAAGCAACTAGCAGAAGGTCAAGACGTCGCCATCCTCGGCTTCGGCACCTTCAAAGCCAAAGAGCTTCCTGACCGCGTTGGTCGTAACCCCCGAACTGGCGAGCCCGTGCAAATCGCCGCCTCGCGCAAACCCGAATTCAAGCCTGGCGCCGCTTTCAAGAACGCCGTCAACTACTGACGTAGTTGAGAATTTTGCATAACTTGAGGCCGCGTGCAAAAAGAGCTATTTTTTGTTCCCAGCTAGGCAGCAAAGCGCAGTTTATGAAAGAGTAAATGAGCATTTGCGAACAACGCTGGGGGCAAAAAGAGCCTTTTTGCAAAGGTCTCGTAGTTACCCTGCCGAGCTGCCATATGCAGCTCGGTATCATCCCTCTTCATTAACTTACACACGTCACTAACCTTAAACAAGGTTAGCCAAATATCATGCTCAGAAGCATACGCAAACAATCCTCGTCCTGGATAGTCAAAGTCTTCATCGTAGTCCTCGCAGCCAGCTTTGGGCTCTGGGGCGCGCAATCCTTCCTGCTGCACGACAACAGCTACCAGGAAACCATCCTGCGCGTCGACAACATCGACATCAAAGCCTTCGAATACCAATCCGCCGCCCGTGGCCTCGCCAGCGCCATCGCCGCTCAATCGGACAACCAAGCCGACATCGAGCAAATCGCGCAATCGCCAGAATTTCACCGCCAAGTCTTCGACCGCCTGGTGTTGCGCGGCTTGGAAAGCTCCTTCGTCGATCGCAACAACTTCCGCGCCGCCGTCAGCGACGTCAATTCCTACATCGTGCGCCAGCCGTCGTTCTCGGCCGATGGCGAATTCAATTCCGAGCTCCTGCAGAATTTCTTGCGCACTAACAACATGAGCCTGGAAGACTATCAAAGCTCCCTGCTCAGCGACCTAACGCTAGACGCCTTCAACCTCAGCCTGCAGGCGAGCCAATTCGTCGCCGACAAGCAACTACGCTTCGTCGCCGACCAGCGTTACTCCCTGCGCGACTTCTCGGTCTTACCCATCGACAGCGAAGCCTTGCGCGCGAGCATCGATAGCGACGACGCTGCCATAGAGGCGTATTGGCAAGATAACTCGCAGCGTTATTTGAGCGCCCCGGAGTACTCGCTGGAATACCTGACGCTGAGCATAGACGACATCAAAGCCGACCTCAGCGTCAGCGAAGAGCAGCTACTGGAGGAATACGAATTCTATAAGAGCGAGCAATTGGGCAACAGCTCGGCGGAGATCGCCCACATCCTGCTCAGCGACGCCAACGCCAGCCAGGTCGCCACCTACATCCAAGAGCAGCTCGCCGACGGTGTCGCCTTTGCCGAGCTCGCCGAGCAATACTCCGATGACTTCGCCACCAAGTTCAGCGGCGGCAGCTTTGGTCGGATCAGCCTGAGCTCGCTACCCACCGCCGTCAGCGCCGCCGTGGCAGACTTAACAGTTGGCGAAGTTTCACAACCAGTGCGCTCCGAATTTGGCCTGCACTTGGCGACTCTGCAAAGCGAACTCGACGCCATCGCCACCTTCGAAGAAACTCGTCCCGAGCTCGAAGACCGCATACTCAATAGCGAAGCCCTGGGCACTCTGCTGCGCCAGAGCGACGAGCTCGCCGACGCCAGCTTTAACGCCGACGATTTGCAATCGGTCGCCGACAGCCTGGGACTGGAGCTGCAAAGCACTGGGCTGGTCGCCATCGACGCCAGCGTCTTGCAAGAGCTCGGCGCTGAATTCATCGCCGCGCTGTCGAACCTCGACGACGCCGACATCAATAACAACAGCGACCTGCTGGAACTACAAGCCAACAGCGAGTACGCCGTCTACCGCCTGCTCGATTACGTACCCGCGCAGCAGCAAAGCCTGGAGCAAGCCTACACCCGAGTCGAAAGCGATTGGCTCGATAGCCAAGCCAACGCCGCCGCCCTGCAGCTTGCCCAGGAAGTCGTCGCGGCCATCCTCGCGCAAAGCCAATTCAGCGTCGACGAGCTCGACTTGGCAGCCATTGATAATTCCGACGCGCTGAGCACTTGGCGGCAATACCAAGACCAAAGCCTCGATAGCATACGCAGCGCCAGCCAAAACCTCGAAAACTTTGACGACCTCCAATACCTCGGGCTCGGCTTTGATATCAACATCCCGGTAGGCGCCGAATTTACTGCCTCTTTCGCGCCCACTCTCGCTGGCGGCTTGGCGGTAGTCGTCCTGGAGAACGTCGACGTCGCGCAAGTCGAAGACCTGGATAGTATGCAGTTGGCAGAGCTCAGCGCGCAAGAGCGCGAAATGCAAAACCGCTCGAAAGTCATAGCGCGCCGCGCGCTGTGGCGCCAGCAAAGCCAGCCGGTAGTCAATGAAGACTGGTTCGAGGAAAATGCCCCCCTACAGTAAGTCGGATGCGGTACTGGCGAGCCTCCGAGAGCAGCCGCCCCTGGTGCACTGCATCACCAACTATGTCTCCATGGACTTCATGGCGAACTGCCTCCTCGCCGTCGGCGCCTCGCCAGCCATGGTGCACTCCTCCGACGAGGTCAAAGAATTCACACCCTTAGCCTCGGCGCTAAATATCAACATCGGCACCATATCCGCAGCTTGGCTGAACGCCATGATCAGCGCCGCGAAGATAGCCCGCGAACTCGACAAACCCTGCGTGCTCGACCCCGTGGCAGTTGGCGCCACCAGCTATAGGCAGCAAGCCTGCCAAGCCATCCTCGCCACTGGCGCGGTTAGCTTAATAAGAGGTAATGCCTCCGAGATCATCGCTTGCGCGCGCTTGTATGCAGCCGAAGCGCAAGGCGAGGAGCACGCGCGCGGCGTCGACAGCCTCGACCCCGCCGAAGCCGCCTTGCAAGCCGCGCGCGTTGTCAATAGCCACAGCCAGGCCATCGTGGTCATTAGCGGCGTCAGCGATTATGTAGTAACTGATGGCGGCTGCTGGCGCGTCGACGGTGGCGACGAATACCTGGCACGGGTAACCGCCAGCGGTTGCAGTCTCAACGCTTTACTCGCTGCTTGCCTGGCAGCGTACCCGCAAGACCGCGTCCAAGCCTGCATCGCCGCACTCAACATCTTCTCGGTCTGCGCGCAGTCGGCGGCGCCAACAAGCAGCGGTCCCGGCAGCTTTCGCGCCCAGTTTATCGACGCCCTGTACAACCTCAGCCCGCAGCAATTAAGCGCATCGGCTCAAGTTACCGAAATTGCTCTAAATTAACGATGATGAAAAAACTGCTCCTAACCCTACTACTGTCTTTCACTGCCCTGAGCGTCGCCGCTGACGACGACGAAGCCTTGGTCAGCTTTCAAATGATGCGCCCGGAGATCGCCCTGCAGCTAGCGCAGTACACCCTCGAAAGCTGCCGCTCCCAAGGCTACCAAATAGCCGTAGCCGTAGTCGACCGCTCTGGCGTCTTGCAGGTGCTGCTCCGTGATCGCTTCGCTGGCGCGCACACCCCCAGCACTGCCACGCGCAAAGCCTGGACTGCTGCCAGCTTCAAGACCGACACCTTGACCATGTCCGAAGTTGGCGCCGCTGGCGGCGAAATCTTCGGTGCTAACTACATCAGCAACGCCCTGCTGCTCGGCGGCGGCGTACCCGTCGAAGCCCAAGGCAGCATCGTCGGCGGCATCGGCGTCTCCGGCGCGCCCTCTGGAGAGATTGACGACGAATGCGCGCGCCTGGGTATAGACGAAATACAAGCCGACCTCGAATTTTAAGCCCGATAACAAACTCCAACACCCACCCACCGCTCAGCCAGCGCGCTTAGCCGACCTTCCTGGCGCAAAGCATTCGCACAAAAGCGAAAACACTCACCCACCACCAAGCCATCGATGCTACAAAAAAGACTAATAGTAATAAGCCATTGCGCCTTACTCATAACCGCCTTAGCTTCCTGGAGCCAACAACTGAGCACCACTCTCAGCCTCGGGCTCGCCCTGGGCTTGGCGTATAGCCTCGGGCTATGGCTGTACGCTCGAGTGTTAAAACCCAGCGAAGACAACTTTTACCGCACCCTGAACATAGCCAGCATCGGCGTAATGCTCGCTTTGGCGTTAGTGGCCAGCCTTGCGCTTTGGCAGCAGCTATTCCGCGAGCAATTGGTAATAGACCTCAGTTGGCAAATGCTCAGCCTCCTGCTTTGCCTCGGTTTGGGCGCCAACGCCGTCCTCATCCGCCGCCAAGCGCTGCAACTGCAAATTGGGCAGCAATCCTACGAGCAGGCGATCCAAAAAATATTCGCCGGTCCCTCCCTGGCGCTCAATCTGGCTCTGGCAGTATTATTCACCTTGCTATTCTTGCTGCTCGTGCTCAACTTCGCGCAGCTCTCGCCCTTGGCTGCCATACTCGAGGTGAAAATGCTCGACAGGGGCATCATCCCGCCGCTATCGCTATTGCTATTCTTCTGGGGCTTATTGTTACTAATCGGTAAATACCTCAGCGACCTGCAGCTACTGCGCGACTTAGCCGCTGGCGCATCGCCGCTGCCCGAGCACGACCTCAGCCTCGACACCCCGGAGCAGCAAGAGCGCGCTATCTTCCTGCTCTGGCAAAGCAACGAATCCTTCTACTCGCTACCGCAATACCTCAATTGGGCAATACCCATCCTCGGCTTTATCGGCACAGTGCTCGGCATCTCGCTCGCTGCCGAAAGCATCTCTGGCGTCATCTCGGCCAGCCAGGGCGCCCTCAGCGACAGCCTCGCGCAAGCCATCGCCCCCTTGGGCATCGCCTTCGACACCACCCTCATAGCGCTGTCCTTGAGCGTAGTCCTGGTACTCCTACAAACCCTCCTCCGCCGCTTCGAAGAAAAACACTTCATCCTCCTAGAGAAGCAAATAACCAAAGCACCATAGATAGCAGCCCCGACTTGTAGTCGGCAGGGCTGGGAGCGCCGAGTTGTACTCGGCAGGAGGCGAGCTTTGCTCGCCTCCCCACCACTCCACGTTCATCCCAGCACCTCAGCCTAAACCAAAGCACCATTTAACCACAAATGCACACAGATAAACACAGATAGCAGAAGAGCTTAGTGAGCACGGTGCCCCTGGGCGGAAGCGTCCCACCCGCCGCATAACAAGCGCCGCAGGCCATCCTTTCAAACCCACCGCTGGCTATCTTCCCAAATCCGAAGCCATACGCTACACTACCCTCATGAAATTCATCAACCCGCGCACCGATTTCGCCTTTAAGCACATCTTCGGTTCCGAATCGGACACCAGCAAACTGGTCAGTTTGCTCAACGCCGTGCTGCAAAATAAAGACGATAAAGTCATCGTCGACGTTGATATCCTTGATCCTTATAACGCTCCGAATAGCCCGCTGCTCAAAGATAGCTACCTGGACCTGCGCGCCCGCGACGC
Organism: Gammaproteobacteria bacterium; assembly: GCA_965229495.1. Taxonomy (GTDB): domain Bacteria; phylum Pseudomonadota; class Gammaproteobacteria; order CBDBNL01. The sequence goes on along the minus strand of OZ245880.1, from coordinate 346,918 downwards.
CAGCGGCAAATACTATCTCATTGAAATGCAGGTGGCGAACGTTCAAGGCATGTACAAGCGCGTCTTGTATAACGTTTGCAAGCAATACAGCAACCAGCTCGACAAGGGCGATAGCTACCCTTTGCTCAACGACGTTATCGGTATCACCTTCACCAACTTCGTGCTCTTCGACCATCTGCCCAATCTCCGCAACAGCTTCATGCTGCGCGACGCCTCGGGCACGGTTTTTGCCGATGACCTTGAGCTAGTATTCATCGAGCTGCCCAAATTCAGCGTCGGTAAAGATCAATCGCATCAGCTCAGTAGCACCCTCGACAAATGGCTGTACTTTTTGAAATATGCCGAAGACCTTGAAGCTCGCCCTACAGAATTCGACCACGACCGTGAGCTTTGCCTGGCTTTCGACGCTGCCAACGCCGCTAACCTTAATAAGCGTGAAATTGAGCTCTACGATGACAGCGTGCGCCTCATCCGCGACCAGTATGGCCGCATCGCCTACGCCTGGGACAAAGGCATCCAGCAAGGGCATCAAGAGGGTTTACAAGAAGGCCTAAAAAAAGCCGCCTCAGCACTAGCGCAACGCGGCTTGAGCGTAGCCGAAATAGCAGAGGATCTACAACTCACCGAATCCCAAGTCGCGCAAATGTTGCAATAGCCCAACTGCCACTGCCCATAGGCTCATCCCGCCAATCGTGCTCGAATACTATTACCTCCAACACAAAAGGACACAGCAATGCCAGCAGCCAAAATCGATCTAGTAGCTCTAGAGCAAACGCACTGGAGCGACACCGAACTAGCCAACGCTCGGCTGGTGGCCGACTTCGTCCAGCACCTAATGAACGACCACGACTTTGCCTACGTCCGCGCCAACTTTGACAGCAGCTCCTATGTGCAACACAACCGCAGCATACCCGATGGCTTGGGCGCGCTCGTCGACTTCGTCAGCGACTTTGCCCGCAGATTCCCCGAATACTCCTACGATGTCAAACGCATCTGCGCCGACGGCGAATTCATCATCTTCCACTCGCACGTAACCATCAAAGCCCGCCATCGCGGCAGCGAGCGCAAAGGTCTCATCATCACCGACACCTGGCGTATAGTCGATGGCAAGATAGCCGACCACTGGGACGCCATCCAGCCCATCGACACCTTCATGCGCCTTTACGCTCTCCTCACCGGTGGCAAGCTCCGCAACCACAACCCAACTTTCTAACCCGCAGCCCCAAGCATAGACTCTCTAAAAACGTCTGACTTACTCTAATACAAGCGCCGACTTGCACTCGGCAGTCCAGGAGCGCCGACTTGTAGTCGGCAGGAGGCGAGCTTTGCTCGCCTCCCCGCCACTCCACGTTCATCCCAGCACCTCAGCCTAAACCAAAGCACCATTTAACCACAGATGCACACAGATAAACACAGATCGCAGAAGAGGTTAGCAAAGCACGGCGCTCCTGGGCGCGCGAGTGTTCGGCCTTCAGCAGCTAAGCTTGGCTGCGGCGGAGCGCCGAGTTGTACTCGGCAGGAGGCGAGCTTGCGAGCCTCCCCAAAAAGCACATTCTTTATCGAAACCAACAACTTGCAGCGAGCACGGTGCTCCTGGGCGCGCGAGCGTCTCGCTCGCCGTGTAGTAAGCGCCGCAGGCCATCCTTCCTTCAGCCAACTAAGCCTCTCCCAGCAGTAGAGCTTGGTCGCGGCGGAGCGCCTAGTTGCACTCGGCAGGAGACGCCTGCATAGGCGTCTCCCCAATAAGTCTGCAGGGCTCGACCTTATTGAACGGTGAGCTACTCGCGCGCTTGCTGTTGGGCTGCCAAAGTTGCTGAGTAATTTAGTAATAGCGCGGCTGAGAGTTTTGTACTTGCCATTCATTGCCTACGTAGCTCAGAACCCAAAAGCCAGCTTCAAGTGCGGTGGCTACGGCATCATCGTTGATTTTTTCACCCGCCACTATCACCATCAAGCGTTTGTCTCGGTGCTCTGGACATAGTTGGCGAAAACGAGCTATGAGGTTGTCGCGGACTTTGATCACATCGTCTAAATGCAATTTTTGCTTGATCCTCAAAATCGCAACGCAATTGTTGTTGACAAATAAGGCGTCGCACTCAATTGTCTCGCCTTTGCGATACTTTTTATAATTGTAATAAAGTTCATCAAAGCTAATTCCAGCAACGTTGAATGTTTGTACATTTAGACTGGCAATAAAACGTTGCTCATAAGTATCAGCTTCGTTTCTTACCAAGCTCTCCAGCTCTTCTTCGTAACTACGCAACATTTCGTCTAACAGCTTGTCCCTATCAGTTTCAACCTGCGGCACCACGATTTTCACAGTTCCGAGGATATGGCTTGGATTGTTGGACTCGTTCATGCTTACTTATTGCTCCTGCTATTTCAGCAATGGCGCGGCTGTGAGTTATGCCTTGCAATAGTATTACTTACCTCAACCGCGCATACGCATCCCTTTGGGGTCGTGCGGGGAGTTGGAAAGGACGCGGGCCGGGCATTCGACTCCGACTATGTGGGTTTTGAGCTCGGTGCCGGCTGTGGCGTGTTCGGGTTTGAGTAAAGCCAAGGCGAGCGATTTCTTTATGGTGTGTCCATAGCCGCCGGAGGTTACGTAGCCGACGCGCTGGCCCTGGCTCCAGACTGGTTCGTAGCCGCTGGCGTCAGCATCGGGGCTATCGACTTCGAGGGTCACCAGTTTGTATTCTGGGCTTTGCTGGCGCTGGCTAAGCGCGGCTTGTTTGCCGACGAAGTCGCCTTTGTCCCATTCGATCCAGCGATCCAGCCCAGTCATGGCTGGGGTGTATTCCTGGCGGTACTCGGTCGACCACGAGCCAAAGCTTTTCTCCAGGCGCAAGCTGTTCAGAGCGTCAAAGCCGATTTCTTTGATACCGAGTTCGGCTCCAGCTTCGAGCAGCATCCGCCGCAGGGCGATGTGCTCGGCGGCGCCGCAGTTAATTTCGTAACCCAATTCGCCCGAGAACGACAACCTGCCAACCCAAGGCCGCAGCAGACCGAGGTTAATGCGCTTGCAGCCCATGAATGGGAAGGCGGCGTTACTCATATCGGCATCGCTGAGTTTTTCTATCAGCGCGCGCGCGTTGGGGCCAAAGATTGAGAAGCCGACCATGGCATCGGAGATGTCGCTGATTTCGACATCGGGCAGCATGTGATCGTGGAACCAGCGCATGTGCCATTCACGCAAATAGTACGAGCCCATTATCCACCATTCGCCGTTGCCCCAATTGAACACGGTGAGGTCGCCCTGCAAGCGCCCAGAGGGCATGAGCATTGGTTGGAGGCGAGCTTTGCCGACGGCGGGGAGGCGCCCAGCGAGTACGTGATTGAGCCAGGCCTCGGCGCCAGCGCCGCGCACGCGGTAACGCGAGAAGCCGCTAACGTCGAGCAGCGCGACTTGGTTGCGCGCCGCCTGGCATTCGGCGGCGATGAGGTCAAAGGTGTTCGAACGCTTCAGAGTCGGGGTTTCGACAAAGTCTTTATCGGCAAAGTAGATGGGAATCTCCAAGCCCCAAGAGCAACCCCAGCGCGCGCCAGCTTCGGTCATGTCGCTATAGGCTGGTGCCATTTTCAGCGGTCGACCGGCCCAAAGCTGCTCGTTGGGATAAGTCATGACGAAACGTCGCGAATAGAACTGGCCGGTGGTTTGCTTGATGTATTCCTTGCTGGTGGCAAAATCGCCGAAGCGCGCCGCGTCCATCGACCAGGCGTCGGCTTCGGGCTCGCCGTGGATCATCCATTCGGCTAAGGTTTTGCCGACGCCACCGCCTTGCAGGAAGCCAGCCATGACGCCGCAAGCCAACCAGTAGTTCTTCACGCCGCGCACTGGACCGACCAGCGGGTTACCGTCGGGGGCGAAGGTGAAGGCGCCGTTGACCCAGTTTTTGATACCGACTTCGTTGAGCACCGGGTAACGCGAGAACACGTGTTCGAGCTCGGAGCCGATGCGGTCGACGTCTTCCTGCAACAGCTCTATGCCGTAATTCCACGGCGCGCCGTCCATCATCCAGTGCTGGTGTTGCAATTCGTAGATGCCGATGAGCACGCCTTGCTGATCCTGGCGCATGTAGGTGAAGCCTTCCAGGTCTACGGTCATGGGGATTTCAAAGTCGAGCTGGGCGACTTCGGGGATGGTCTCGGTTACCAGGTAGTGGTGCGACAGCGGCGATACTGGCAATTCCAAGCCGACCATGCGCCCGACTTGCTTGGCCCAGAGGCCGCCGGCGTTGACCACGTGCTCGGCTTCGATGTTGCCCTTTTCGGTTATCAGGCGCCAGCCGTCTTTGGTTTGTTGCAATTCCAGCACGCGGTTATTCTCGATGACTTCGGCGCCGCGCATCCGTGCGCACTTGGCGTAGGCGTGCACTGTGCCGGTGGTGTCGACGTAACCCTCGCGATCAGCCCAGAGGCCGCCAATAACGCCATCGGTATTCATAATCGGGCAGCGCTCTTTGATCTCGGCTGGGGTCATCAAGTGGCAATCTTCGATGCCGATGGTTTGGAAAACGCGGTAGCTAGCTTGCAACCATTCCCAGCGCGCCGGCGCCGAGGCTACGGTAACGCCACCAGTCATGTGTAAGCCGATAGATTGCTCGCTTTCTTTCTCGATCTCAGCGAGCAGGTCGATGGTGTAAGCCTGCAGCGCTGCCATATTGGGGTCAGCATTGAGCGCGTGGATGCCGCCAGCAGCGTGCCAGGACGAGCCGGCAGTAAGCACACTGCGCTCGATTAGCGCTACGTCTTGCCAGCCGAATTTTGCCAAGTGGTACAGTACCGAGGCGCCAACGACGCCGCCGCCAATTACGACAACTCTGTAGTGTGATTTCATTGCTGTTCCTTGTGGTTGTTGTTAGGTTATGCTAGGGGAATTTTAATTGGAGTAGCAATGATAGGTAATAAAAGTGTCCGAGATTTTTTTATAGGCTGCTACCAGGTTGCCGTCGACGCGGCTGTTGTTGATGCTGACCTGAAGGCTTTGCTGCCGCCAGCGCCCAAGGGGCGGACTATCATCGTCGGTGCTGGCAAAGGCGCGGCGCAATTGGCGCAAAGCCTGGAGCGCGTCTATCGCCACGAGATTAGCTCGGGCTTGGTGGTTACTCGTTATGGCTTTGGCGCTCAGTGCCAGCAGATCGAGGTCATTGAGGCGGCGCACCCGGTGCCCGACACTAATTCGGCAATAGCAGCGCAGCGGATGTTGCAGACGGTTAGCGGGCTCAGCGCCGACGACATGGTGATCGCGCTCATAACTGGCGGCGGCTCGGCTTTGCTGGCGGCGCCGCTACCACCGATGACGCTCGCCGACGAGGTCGAGCTCAATAAACAGCTACTAGCGTCGGGCGCGCCCATCGGCGAGATGAACACCATCCGCAGGCACGTGTCTGCTATTAAGGGCGGGCGCTTGGGTGCGGCGGCTTTGCCGGCGCGGCTAGTGAGCTTTTTGGTCTCGGACGTGCCTGGCGACGACCCATCGGAAGTCGCTTCTGGCCCTACTTATTCTGGGCGCACCACGCCTGATGATGCGCTCGCAATCATCCGCGCGCGTGGGCTGCGGGTGCCGAGCAATGTGATCAAGGCTTTGCGCTCGGAGGCGGCGATGGGTGTGGACTTTAGATCTGAGACCCATATCCTGGCTTCGGCGGGCAAGAGCTTGGCGGCGGTTGAGAAGCACGTGCGCGCGCTCGGAGTCGACGTGCTCAACCTTGGCGACGCTATCGAAGGCGAGGCTCGCGAGGTCGCGCGGGCGCAGGCGCAGATAGTGCTGGAGCACCGCGCGCACGGCTGGCGTGGGCTGATCGTGTCGGGTGGTGAAACCACGGTTACGCTGCGCGGCAATGGTAAAGGCGGGCGCAACACTGAGTATTTATTAGCTTTGGCAATAGAGCTCGCTGGAGTGGAGGGCGTCCACTGCTTTGCCGCCGATAGCGATGGCATCGACGGCAGCGAGGACAACGCTGGCGCCTTTGCCGATTATTTGACGATAGAGCAGATGCGCGCTCATGGGGTCGACGCTGGAGAGTATCTAACCACCAACGACGCCTTTAGCGCCTTTGCCGCCATAGGCCAACTATTCTCCCCAGGACCATCGGGCACTAACGTCAACGATTTGAGGTTGATTTTGCTGGGGTGATTACGGGGGTTGCGTTGGCTCGGGGCAATCGCTTGCAGTGGTTTAGAGCGCAGAGCGCGCTTGGGCTTTAGAACAAATTTATTTGGCGTCGTCTAGCTGTATAGCGTCGCACGATTATGAACTGGCGGGGAGGCTGCCATTGCAACGAGCTCGGTAGTCGTGGTGCTAGTTTTGGTTTGATTGCTGGTTATTACTCGCATCGTTACAGATCAGTGGTAGGTCGCGTGGGTCTCCGCCACCGTTGCTTTCGTCAGCGGCGAAGCGGGTGTATAGCTGCTCTAGTCTTGCCAGCATAGGTGCGCCGCTGAGTTGGCTAGTGTCCATCTGTAGTAGCTGTTGTGCGGCTTGCTGCAAGCGCTCGCGCGCTTGTGGTCGCCAACCAGCTAGGTAGTAAATAATTCTTAGCATTGCTTGATGCTCGCTGTGTGCTTTGAGTTGAACAAGTAGTACTTGATTCGGGTTAGTCTCCAATTGCTCGCCAGCGCACAGCACATATAGCCATCGGCAAAAATACTCCCATATGTTATTTACACCGTTTAGCTTAGTTAGCAGTTGTCGCGTTTCATTGCTAGAGTCTAGCGCTAGTGCCGCATACATGGCTCTAGCGTGGTCTTTATTGCCTTTAAATGACTGGCAGGCTATGTTCATATCGGAACTTAGCTCATCCTTTAGCGTACCCATACTCAAAAGCAATTGAGCTTGATTAATGAGAACGTAAGGGTTATGCGAGTCATAATCCAGAGCTTGTTTCCAGCTACGTAACGCCTTACGACATTGCCCCAATTGGCTATGCAGACATCCTAAGTTGTGCCAAGTACTGGCGCGTTTAGGCTCTAATTTTAGTGCTTGACGATAAGCTTGCTCGGCTTCAGGATAACTATGTAAATTATCGCTCAATAAAATACCCAAGCGATCGAAAGTTTCAACACTTTTGGGTTCAATAAGCAGCGCTTGTCGGTAAGCTTTCTCGGCTTCGGCATAGCATTGCGCCTCTCGATTCCAAGCTACGCCCAGCTTACTGAGACTGTTACTATCTTGGCATTGTGATATTCGTGCTGTGAACCAGTCTGCCAGTAGCTGCCAGTCTGTGGTTTGATCATTTTGTGCGCGCACACCGCTTTGGATAGCCACTAGGCATACCGAGGCTGGATCTGAGTTGGTGGTGTCTTCAACGCGCCGCAAAGCCTGCTCAGCGGCTGATTTATCGGCAAAACGCGCTAGCGCTATGCCAGCTAGTCCGCCCCAGTATTCGCCCCAATGCTCAGCATAAGCAAATAAGCTTTCGTCCCGCAAAGGTGGATAGACGTAGCGCTGCCAACCTTGTTGCTCGTCTCCCAGTAACAAGATTGCCCACTGCGGCAATAGTAGATGCAAGCGTGTAAATACCCAACTAGTGTACATAGAGCTAAGTTCACTGAAGCTATTGCGCTCATCCTCAAAAATCTTGAGCAACGCTGTAACTATATCCTTATTTATCCTTGGCCAAGTTTCCAATATCCGTTCTTTTTTTGATGTCGACAACGATGGACTAAAAGCTAGGCTATTAAGCAAAGTTTCGCGGTCTAGAGCAATGTCTGGATTTGCTGGTATCAGTTTATCGAGTAATTGCTGACGTTCAGCGTTACTCGGAGCCTCCAGAGGCCAATACCACGCGGGTAAATTGCTCAGTAAGTTTGGTCTCTTGCTCGTATAGCGTTTACTCGTGGCAAGCGGTATTTCGCCATCATCTGGTTTGTTCCAGCCCATTTCCCAGCCAACACGTTGACTGATTTCACTTAAAGTTCTATCAGGGTGCGGCTGCTTGCCGACTAGCCAGTCAGCAATTTTTCTGACTTCTTCAGTGTAGAGCGAGTTCTGGTGCGTCACGCTCAGTAAGGCTTCGCTGCTAGCGAGTATTTGATTGTAATGCAGCACGAAGAAGTGCGGTGGACGCTCTTTGGCTCCAGAGCGAGTTAGGCGCAAACAATCGTTAATAACTTGTGTGCCTAACTCCAGCGCTTGCAAACTAGCTTCGTCCTCGCTGATGGACACTGGCGAAAAGACCACGCTAACCTGATCGGCCATCTCATCTACTGGAATCCGGTTTTGCTGCTGTAGCGCTAGCAAGCTTAGTCGCAATCCAGCGCGGTTTTGCTCGTTGAGCGCAGATACCAGCACCAGGTGATCGTCTTGCCTTTCGGTCAAATAGCTCAAGCTAAAGTCGAGCAATTCAGCGAAACCCGTGCGGCAATCTATTAGCAATAAATCTAGCGGCTGCTGACTGCGCGGATGGCGCCAAGCGCTTAAATCCTCATAAATAGCTTGCGCCAACTGGCGCCAAGCTTGCTGGCGTCGGCCCTCGGAGCTCGCATCGTCTGGCACTATTGGAGCAATGTTGTGCAATAAACCTTCGGATACTGTGGAGACGCGCTGCCAATCGCTGCTACCAGCTTCGATTAGTAGTAGGCTTCCAGAGCTTCCGCTGGGTAATCGCACCTCGCGCAGCAATTTGCTCGGTGGTAATAATTTGAGCTTTGGCACGTCCTCCGCTAAGCCTTGCTCGAATATGCTTAACACGTCGCTCATTCCCAAGTCGCTAAACTCCGGTTCAAGGTGATCGCCTCTCTGCGGCAAGAAACTTAAGCCCGGTGCTGCCAGATCCAAATCCATCATCGCCACTTGTTTACCTTGGTCTGCCCAGTAGGCGCCGAGGTTGGCTAGCAAAGAGCTGCGACCAACTCCGCCCTTGAAGGAAAAAAAGGTGATGGTTTTCATCGGCGATGTTGTCGCTAAGCCACCGTTGGCAAATCTTGGGATTTAATTGCCGCTTGCAAGTGTTGATGTGTTGTCCACACGATGGAAGACCTTACTGTAGCTCTAAAATATTGAGAGTCATTCGTAACCTGACCATATGCGAAATCAAAGATTAGTAGCGTACGAACCGCAATTCGCCAGTCTTTACTTTCACTAGAAGTCTGTGTGTTCTCCTGCTTGAAAGTTTGAACTATGCCGAGTGCTTGTGTCAAATTTAGTCTTTGCATTACCTCGCAGAGGTAACCGAGAATAGACCGCTGTTTTTGCAGAGTGTATTTGTTGGCGCTGTTGATCCAGGCTGTTTCTAGGGTTTGCCAGTTTTGTGGTTGATTGCTGTTGGCTAGGCGGGCGCAGAGGCTTAATAGATCGCTGCGTTGCTGCTCGCGTTCGGATAATGGTAGTTGTTGCAATTTCAGCACCAACTGGTTTAAAGCCTGCTCGCCAGCGAATTGCTGGTCGTGCTCTAGCTGGATGTTGAATAGCAGCAGCAAAAACTGGAATTGGCAGTAGCGATTGCTGTGGGCATCGCTCTCATTATTAATCGACGATTGTTGCTGGCTAATTTCGTGCTGCCAGACCGAGCGCAGGTTTTGCCTTTGTTCATCTGCTATCGACGCACCAGCATAACTTAGCGACGACCACTTATCCAAGGCTCGATAGTAAATATGGAAAGCCGCCATGCTACTGAGCGCGCTTTGGTGCAAATAATTCTTGCGTACCATTAAACCCCAAAGCCTATCGCGCAAAGCATCGCGCAACTCGGGCTCGCCATCCATATGCAGCCAAGACATTAAACCGCCAAGCCGATCGATGCTGGCTAAATCTGAATCTGTTGCTTCTAACTTCTGAGTGAATAAATCTACGCTCAATTTACGCAAGTTGTGCATTGCTTGCTGGTCTTTTTGCTCTTGCAAACGGCTGTACAGATGCAGCAAAATTTGTATTGTGTCAGGCTCGTCGCGCTCAAGCTCGGGTAGCCATAGAGAATCGCCATCGGCTAAGCTGAGCTCGTAGCTGTGCTTACCTTCGGCGCGCGCCCGGATCACCGCCTCAGCCAAATCGTGGCGTTGTCGCAGCCAAGTGGTTATCTGTTGCAAAAAGTTTTCGTAGCTGCTCATGCTGACTGCTCTTGAGTATTTTGGTCAAAGTGGTAAGCGCGTATCTGCACCATATTATCGCCTAATTGTCGCCATTCTATGGTGGCGCTAACGACTTCCGCAACTGGTTGACATGCGCCATTTGCTTTCCTGACTGATAGGTCTGCTCCATTTGCTTTTGTTGGTGCGGTCAAACCATAATTCCTTGCGCTCAAATCGGGGCGGAATAAGGTATCAGCATTGAGGGCGTTGAGGGCACTGGGCTTATACAATTTCTGCTGAAGGTCAGCGCGGTCTATGCTAACTAGCAGGGCAAAACCATCGAGTCGCGCTTGGTCTATTTGGCGCGGCGACAGAGCTAATGCCTGCATGTATTGATTGGCGCAGTGATATTCCAGCTTTTGCTCGTCTGTGGCAAAGCTCCACCAACTTGCATCTGCTGGATTGCCGCTGCTGCCTTCAAGCTCTTTGCCCTTGAATTCCTGTTCGCGGTAATCCTCGCCAGTCATAGGTTTGTACGCGGGCAGCTCTGCTGCTTGTTGACGCTGAACACTGTAGCTGGGTAGCGCCTGCGGTCTACTAGCTGATTTGGCCTTGCTAGCTTGGCGCTTGAGGTGGCGGTAGCTCATCACCTTGACCAATTGCTGACAATTGGGCTCCACGGATTGGTAATGCTTTGGTAGCCCTATGCAGTTATGTTGCTGAGCCCATTGCTGCCATTGGTTGCTATCTGGCGGCTCTGCTGCCTCATCTAGCTGCTGCTCTAGCTCGGCGGTGACTGCTTCGGGGATATTGCCGTGAGGGTTGTTCTCGCTGCGCAAATCTCGCTGGCAATTCAGCGCTGCTTGCTGGTATGCTGGGGTAGTGTTGGCGAGCTCATCCAGCGCGGCTGTTAGCTTGGGCATTGATTATTGATGTTATTTTGTGCTGTTGGCATTCTATTGTAAGCTTGTTAGGGATGTAGCGTGTTGTTTTCTTGGGCTTGAGTTGCTTTAGCACTTGATTGCGTTTATCGCGAGGCTGCTGCGGGAGGTTGCTTTGCGCTAATCTGTGATTTCGTTGTGGTGCGGTGCTTATTGGGGAGGCGAGCAAAGCTCGCCTCCAGCCAAGTACAACTTGGCGCTCCCAGGGGCACCGTGCTGACTACAACTCGGCGCTCCCCATTAGCATTCTATGACGTTGACGGCGAGGCCGCCGCGGGCGGTTTCTTTGTATTTGTCTTTCATGTCGCGGCCGGTGTCGCGCATGGTTTTGATTACTTTGTCGAGCGAGACGAAGTGCGAGCCGTCGCCGCGCAATGCCATGCGCGCGGAGTTGATGGCGTGGACGGCGGCTATGGCGTTGCGCTCTATACAAGGTATTTGCACAAGGCCGCCGATGGGGTCGCAGGTGAGGCCGAGGTGGTGCTCCATGGCAATCTCGGCGGCGTTCTCAATCTGCATGGCGTTGCCGCCCATGAGCTCGGCAAGTCCGCCAGCCGCCATGGAGCAGGCGCTGCCGACTTCGCCCTGGCAGCCGACTTCGGCGCCCGAGATCGAGGCGTTCTTTTTATACAAGATGCCGATGGCGCCAGCGGTGAGCAAAAAGCGTTCGACGCCAGCGCTATCTGCGCTGGGGAAAAAATCGCGGTAATAGTGCAGTACGGCGGGGATGATGCCAGCAGCGCCGTTGGTGGGGGCGGTGACCACGCGCCCGCCAGCGGCGTTCTCTTCGTTGACCGCGAGCGCGTACAGGTTGACCCAGTCGATCTGCTCCAATCCCGGGCTGATAAGCTCTAGTTGCGATTTCTGCTTGAGCGCTTGATACCAGGCGCGCGCTCGCCGCTGCACGCGCAGTCCGCCCGGCAAGATGCCTTCTTTGCTGATGCCAGCGCTGACGCAATCCTGCATGGTTTGCCAGATGCGCTCGATCTGCTGGCTGATTTCGTCGCGCCTGCGCCAGTGCAGCTCATTGGCGAGCACTAATTGCCAGATGGCGAGCTCGTGCTGCTGGCACATCTGCAGGAGTTCGGCGGCGCTAGCGAAGGGGTAGGGCAGTTGGGCGCTGTCTTCGGCTATGCGCTCCGAGAGATTTTGCGCCTGCTCGTCGACGACAAAGCCACCGCCCACCGAGTAATAGGTGCGCGCTTCCAGCAAGCTGCCATCGCTGGCAAAGGCATTGCAGATCATGCCGTTGGGGTGCGCGGGCAGCGATTTGCGCTTATGGAATATCAGATCTTTATTAAGATCGAAGGCTATCGAGTGGCTGGAGTTGAGCTTGATTTTGCCGCTCGCGTTTATGGCATCCAGGCGCGCGGGCAGGGTGTCGGGGTCGAAAGTTTCTGCTTGCTCGCCTTCGAGCCCCATCAATACTGCTGGTCCGCTGCCGTGGCCTTTGCCAGTGGCGCCTAGGGAACCATACAGGCTGACTTTGACGCGCGCGCACTGCTGCAACAATCCGCTATTCGCCAGCCTATGGACGAAGATGCTGGCGGCGCGCATCGGCCCGACGGTGTGCGAGCTCGACGGCCCGATGCCGATCTTGAAGAGGTCGAAGATGCTGATTGCCATGCTGGCCTTAACCCACAGTTAGCCGAGAGCTATCACTCGGCGCGCCACTCCTGCTCCAATATCGCCGGATCGACTTCGAAGCCTTTGGCGGGTTTGAAGGCTTTGCCGATGTGCCAGATGCTGGTCTGCGGCTGCGCTTGTAGGCGCTGCACTTTCGGCGGCTCGCTGCCGTTCCAAACGTCGACCGCGACGTCTATGCCTTTATCGATAAGGCCGCTGACGCCGCTCATCGCGGTGCGCGCTATGGACTTGATGGTGCCTTTGATGTCGCTTTTACCTTTGGCCTCGAAGCTGATGCTGCCTATCGGGCTTAGCGCCAGGAAGTCGTTACTGACTTTCAACGCCAGGAACACGCCGTCGTAGGTCGCTGGCTGGTAGCGGCGCAGGCTGAGCTCCTGGTAATCGATGAAAGTGCTGAAAAAGTTGCGGTCGATGTACGGCCTTATGTATTGAGGGATGGCGAGGCGAAAGGCGTCGTAAGACCAATCGAAGTCCACTCGTAAGTAATCGTCTTTGAGTTCGGCGAAGTTTTCGACCTCGTAAGCGCGCACGGCTGCCAGGAGCGCGGCGTCGTCTTGGCCGCTAATGCTGGCGAGGACGAATTCGCGCGCTCCCGGGTAATCATCATCCTTGAGCAATTGCTGGGTTCGGGCGAGCTCGTAAGCGCCGACGGCTGCCGCATAACGCCCCGAGAGTAGTAAGTCTTCGCCCCAGTCGCCGCTCAAGCGATACCACCAAAAGCTCAGAGGCGAGCTCGCGCTGCTGACGCTCTGGGCGAATTTATAGGCTACGCCGCGGGCGCCTTCGGTGATTTGCTCGTTGCTGTGCGCGACTATCAAGACCTCGCGCTCTGCCAGCGGCGCTAGCGCTATTAGCACTAGCACGAGCGCGCCGACTAGACCCCATTTTCGTCTGCGCGCTGCGGCCTGGCGTTGGCTCTTGCGGGTTACGCCTTTGCGCTTAGTTGCTTTCTTTTTCGCCGCCATTGCCCGCTATTAAGAAATTCGTTCGAGGTTGCTTCAGTCTTGATTGCTGATTAGGTCGAAGACTTCGATTTGATCGCCGACTTTGATGTCCTTGTAATTACGCACACCGAGTCCGCACTCGGTGCCGCTGCGGACTTCGCGCACGTCGTCTTTGAAGCGCTTCAAGGAATCGAGCTCGCCTTCGAATATGACCACGCTCTCGCGCAATACGCGGATTTTCTTGTGCCGGTAAATCGTGCCTTCGGTTACCAGGCAACCCGCGACTTGACCGAATTTGGTCGAGCTGAAGACTTCGCGCACGGTCGCCAAGCCGACGATTTTTTCGCTGTACTCGGGGGCTTGGAGTTTGTCGACGCTTTTCTCAATCTGCTCAAAGAGCTCGTAAATTATGCTGTAGTAAAAAGGCTGCATCCGCTCTTGCTGCAGCATTTTGCGCGCGCGATTGTCGGCGCGGACGTTGAAGCCGATGAGCAATGCCTGGGTGTTTTTGGCTTGGATGACGTCGGACTCGACTATGGCGCCGACCCCCGAGCCGACTATTTGCACTTTGACCTGGTCGTTGCCCATGCCTTTCAAGGTGGCGTTGATGGCTTCCAGCGAACCATGGACGTCGGCCTTGATGATCAGGTTGAGCTGGGTGCTGTCGTCTTGCAGGCTGGCAAAAGGATCGAGCTCGACGGCAGCGCTGTCTTCGCTGGCGCTGTCTTCGCTTAAGGAAGCGACTAATTCGCGCGCCTGTTTGTCGGTCTTGACTACCTGGAAAAGGTCGCCAGCTTCGACAACACCGCTGAGGCCGGTTATTTGCACTGGGGTCGCTGGCAGGGCTTGCTTGAGCGGCTTGTTGTGCTCGTCCATCATGGTGCGAATGCGGCCGTAATGGGCGCCGCTGACGACGATGTCGCCTTTTTGTAGCTCGCCGTTATTGACCAGTAAGGTTGCCACGGCGCCCATGCCAGTGGCGACGCTGGATTCGATTACCACGCCTTGCGCTGGCGCTTGGCGCGCGGCTTTCAGCTCCAGGATTTCGGCTTGGAGGGCGATGGTCTCCAGTAAGTCTGCGATGCCCTGGCCAGTGAGCGCCGATATTTGCACCATGGGGACGTCGCCGCCCCAGTCCTCGACTATGACTTCGTTCTCAGAAAGCTGCGAGCGTATGCGCTCGACGTCGATATTGGGCTTGTCGACTTTGGTGGCTGCGACCACGAGCGGGCAATCGGCGCTGCGAATGTGCTGGATGGCTTCGATGGTTTGCTGGTTGACGCCGTCATCGGCGGCGACTACTAGCACCACGACGTCGGTTATTTGGGCACCGCGCGCGCGCATATTGAAGAAAGCAGCGTGGCCAGGGGTGTCTAAGAATGTTAGTTCGCCTTGCTTGGTTTTGACGCGGTAGGCGCCGATGTGCTGGGTGATGCCGCCGTGCTCGCCAGCGGCGATTTGTGAATTCCGCAGATGGTCGAGGAGGGTGGTTTTGCCGTGGTCGACGTGCCCCATGATGGTTATCACCGCTGGGCGCGGTTGTTGCTCGAAGCTGGCATAATCGACTACTTGCTCTATGCCCGGAGCGTCGTCGACGCGTTCGATGGCGTGCCCGAGTTCGTCGAGCAGTAGGCTGCAGGTGTCGAAATCTATGCTGCTATTGACGCTAGCAGTTACGCCCAGCTTGAACAGCGCCCGCGTCAGCGCCGCGCTTTTCATGCTCAGTTCGTGGGCGATGGCGCTGAGCTCCATCTGCTCGCCACGGAAGCGCAGGGTTTTGCTCTGCTTTTGCGCTGCCGGCCTGGTGAAGGAGTGTTTGTTGCTGAGGCTGACGATCTTTTGCTTGGTGGCGACTACGACTTTTTTCGCCGCTCCGGTCAATACCGCTGGTGCGTCGTCGTCGTCGATTTTGCTTTGCCAGCGCGTGCTCGAATTATTGAATCCGGTTTTCTTGCCTTTGCTGCTTTTTCTTGCGCTGGTCTTGCTCTTGGGCTCTTCGGGCTTTGCCGCTCTCTTGGCTTTTTCGGGCGCTTGCTGCTTGGCTGGTTTGGCGGTGCGCTTTTGCTCCTCTTGACGCTTGCGCTCCTCAGCGGCGCGCTGTCTTTGCTCGAGCTCGGCGGCTTCTTGCGCGCTTTGCTCGGCTTGCTGTTGTTTTTTTTGCTCGGCGAGTTGTTGCTCGCGCTCGACTCTTTTCTCCTGCCGCTGCGCCTCGGCGCGCTCTTGCGCCTCTTTGGCGAGCACGGCTTCTCTATCGAAGCTGCGTTTGCGCTTGACTTGCACGGTCGTCGAGCGCGCACCCAGACCTAGCTTGGGTTTGGTGCCGAGCTTGATGGTCTCGCCGCTGCGCGATTTGCGTCGATACTCGCTGAGCTTGGCGCTGTCCTCGACGCTGAGTTCGCTCTCGGCATTCTTGGCGCGCACGCCGGCGGCTTTGAGCTGCTCGAGCAATTGCTCTACCGACTGACCGCCGATTTGGGCAATCTCGGCTACTGTTTTCGCCATAGTTCTTCGTTTCTACAGGTGATACTTCAAGCTTTAAGACTCGACTTTGGCAGCGCTGCTATCGCTGGCTTCGCTTGCTGGCTCTGGCGCTGCTGGCTCGGCTTCCTCGACGCTTTCGGCGCTAGCCTCGGCATCAGTGTCATCGCTGGTGGCATTTTCTGATTCTGAGGCGGCTTCTGCTGGCTCGGCTACGTCTGCGCTACTGGCTTCGGGCTCGACTTCGTCGTCTGCGTCGTCCTCGTCTTCAGCTTCGTCCTCAAACCAGATTTCGCGCGCTTGCATGATCAAGGCGCCGGCGACTTCGTCGCTGAGCGGCAGTATTTCTTGCAGCTCTTCGACGTCGAGCTCGGCGAGTTGCTCGCGCGATTTAACATCGGCTGCAGCGAGTAGCTCTATTTGCTCGGTAGTCAGGGTCAATTGCTCGATATCCGTGGTCTCGCTGCTATCGCCGCTGAGCGCGCGCTCCATGAGCTCTTCGCGCGCGCGTTCGCGCAGAGCTTCGACCAAGTCTTCGTCAAAACCTTCGATCTCGAGCATTTCTTCGATCTCAACGTAGGCGATCTCTTCTAAGCTTTTGAAGCCTTCGCCGACCAGCACCGCTGCCAGGTCTTGACCGATATTCAGGTTGCGCTCGAAGGAATCTATGAGGTATTGGTTTTCCTGCTCGTGCTTGGCAGTGGCTTCGGCCTCGGTCATGATGTTGATGTTCCAGCCGAGCAACTGCGACGCCAGGCGGACGTTCTGCCCAGCGCTACCGATGGCTATCGCTAGCTTGTCCTCGTGCACGGCGACGTCGATGTTGTGGTTTTCTTCAAATACCACCACCGAGCTGACGTTCTCTGGGCGCAGCGCCAGGGCATTGATGGCGTATTTGCCAATCTGCTCGTCCCATTCGACGATGTCGATGCGCTCGCTGTCGCCTTTGTCGATGCCGCCCAATTCATCGGTTACGGCGCGCACGCGCGCGCCGCGCATACCGACGCAAGTGCCGATGGGGTCGATGCGTTTGTCTTTGCCGCGCACCGAGATTTTGCTGCGCCGACCAGGCTCGCGCGCTACGGCTTTGATTTCGATGATTTCCTCGGCGATCTCCGGCACTTCGCGCGAGAACAGCGCGACGATCATTTGCGGATTGCTGCGGCTTAACAGGATTTGATGCCCGCGGCGCGCCGAGTCGATCTCGTAAACGACGGCGCGGATTCGGTCGCCGACGCGGTATTTGTCGCGCGGCAATAATTCGCTGCGCGGCAGGGCGGCTTCGACGTCGTTATCGAGAGTTATGATCAATTCTTCGCGGCCAGTGTGCTTGACCACGCCATTGAACAGCACACCAATATGCTTCTGGAAGTGCTTGGCGAGCTGCACGCGCTCGGCTTCGCGGACTTTCTGAAAGATAACTTGCTTGGCGGTCTGCGCCGCGATACGACCGAATTCTTGCTCGCCGAGCTCGGTTTCTTCGATGTCTTCGGGTTCGGCGTCGCGCACTAGCAGCGGGGTGCCGTCTTCGTTTTGCTTGTCGCTGTCTTTGAGCGTTTGCTTGAAGATGCGAAAGCTGCCGGTCTCGGAGTTGAGTTCGGCGCGCATTTCGATATTGGGCTCGCTGCTGTATTTTTTGCGCGCGGCGCCCGCCATGGCCTGCTCCAAGGCTTCGACGATCGATTCTTTGGGTATTTGCTTTTCATTCGCCACCGCTTCCACGGCGTATAGCAATTCTCTACTCATATTTATTAAAAGTTAATTAATTCTGGGCGTTGGTGCTAATTCGCTGTTCCATTTAACTGGCGATTTTAATCTTGATGAATTTATTGAAGGCTATGCTGTGGCTCTCGCCTTGACCGTCGACTATGGTCAATTCGTCGGCGGCGCTCACTGCTTGCAGCAAACCTTTGATGCGCTTGCGGCCATCGGGCAATGCCAGCAGCAATTGAGCCGTTATGTTTTCTCCGACCGAATCCCGACACTGCTGCGCGTTAAACAGCGTGCGGTTCATGCCCGGCGACGATACCTCCAGGGTGTAATCCAAGGCTTGGGGAAACTCGGCTGCCAGGTAAACGCGCAGGTGCTGGGTGGCGCGCACGCAGTCTTCGATACCGACCGCGCTCGATGCTTTATCTATGAAAACGCGCAGAATGCGATTGCGCGTCGAGCCGGCAAACTCCAAGCCCCAAAGTTGTAATTCGACGGCCGCTAGAGCCGATTGCAGTTTGGGCGCTAAATCCTGGAGCATGAAAGCTGTTGCGTCAATTCTGAGCCGCGAGCCGCAGCAATAAAAAACCCCGTGTCAAAACGGGGTTTCGAGTGCGGCGATTATATGCATGAGGGCAGGGATTTCAATTGCTCGCGCGTAAATAAGCGGCGGCTTTGGCGCTGCGCTGCTATTAGCTGGCGACGCTATTCAAGGCTTGAATGACTAGCACCAGTAGTACGCCTTGCACCATGAGCAGGCCGATGAACCACGCCAGGAGCTCGCTTTTCAAACGCTTGAGTTCGCGCTTGAGAAAGCTGATCTCTTTGCGCGTGTGCGCGCCTTGCTCGTCTATGGCTTTGCTGTTGTGCGCGCGCTGGCGCTGGAATTCTTGGCGTAGTTCAAGTACCAGATTGCGAAACTCTTCGGACATGGCGGTCTTGGTTGTTGGTTGTGATGCTTAATTATAACGAGACCTTTGCAAAAAGGCTCTTTTTGCACGCGCCTCGGAATTATGCAGAACTCTCATAACGTTGATAAGCGCTGTATAGGATGCGTTTTATGAGCTCGCCGAAATCCCAGCCCTGCGCTGCTGCTGCTTTGGGCACCAGTGATGTTGTCGTCATGCCTGGAACTGTGTTCAATTCCAAGAGCTTGAAGGCGCCATCGGCGGTCTGGATGACGTCGACGCGCCCCCAATCGCGGGCGCCGACTAAGTCGAAGGCCGCCAGACTCAACGCTTGCAATTCGCTTTCAGCATCCGCGCTCAGGCCGCTGGGGACGCGGTAGGTGGTGTCGCCGCGGACATATTTGGCTGCGTAATCGTAAAAACCAACCTTGGGCACTATGGCGAGCACGGGCAGGGCTACGCCGTCGACGATGCTGACGGTGTACTCGTTGCCTGTTATCCAAGGTTCAGCGAGGACTTCGCCGTAGGCGCGGGCCTGTTGGTATGCTGACGCTAATTGTGATGCGCGCTCGACTTTGCTGACGCCGTAACTCGAACCACCACAGCGTGGTTTCAGCGCTAGCGGTTGTTGCCATTCCTGCCAGAGGGCTTGGGCTTGATCGAGGCTTGCGAGGAGGCGCCAGGGTAGGGTGGGGAGACCGGCTTCGCGCCAGAGTAGTTTGCTCAGATGCTTATCCATCGCTAGTACGCAGGCGGCGCAATCGCTGCCCGTGTATTTGATGCCTAAAGTATCGAGGCTGGCAGATAGGGCGCCGTCTTCGCCAAAGCTGCCGTGCGCGATGTTAAAGGCGATGCTGGGGGCGTAGGCTAGGAGCTTGGGGACGAAGCCCGGTAAGACGTCGATGGCCGAGTAGGGCAGTTGTAGTGCTTCCAGCTGCGCGGCTATCGCCCGTGAGCTGCTGATGGAGACTTCGCGCTCGGGGGAATTGCCGCCGTAGAGCAGGGCTATTTTGTTGGGAAGCTGGGGCATTGGCTGGGTCGGCTCAACGCTTGAGCTGATATTTGCGCACGGCGCGGTTGTGGTCGGGTAGATTGGTCGAGAATTGGTGCGAGCCGTCGCCACGGGAGACGAAGTAGAGCTCGTCGCTGCTGTCCGGGTGCAATACGGCTTCTAAGGATTCGCGCGCGACCATGGCGATTGGCGAGGGCGGTAGCTTTTTGTGGACGTAAGTGTTGTAAGGATTGCTGCGGTCGCGGAGGTGTACGCGGCGAAGGTTGCCGTCGAACTCGGCGCCGAGGCCGTAGATGGTGGTGGGGTCCGATTGCAGGGGCATCGAAATTCGTAGTCTGTTATAAAAAACTGCGGCGATGCGCGCGCGTTCGGCTGGCAAGGAAGTTTCTTTCTCGACTATGGAAGCCAGGATCAGGGCTTCGTAGGGCGTGCTGATGGGTAAGCCAGGGTCGCGTTCCGACCACATCTGCTCCAGGAGCTCTTGCATCGCTGTGTAAGCCTGCGTCAGTACGACGAGATCGCTGCTTTGGCTGCGGTAAACGTAGGTTTCTGCGAGGAGCAGACCTTCGAGGTATTGATAGGGGCTGCTGGGGTCGATGCGCTGAATGATGGCGCGGCTATTCATATTCTGCAAGCTCGGCTCTAGCTTGGGCTGCTGCCAGAGTTTGCTCGAGGTTTCGCGCCAATTTTGACCTTCGACAATGGTGAACTTGTAGTCGACCTGTTGGCGGCCTTCGTGCAGTATTTGCACGAGCTGGGCGAGGCTGGTGGGTGTGTCGAAGCTATATTCCCCGCTTTGGATGCTGCTGGGTTGACCCTGGGCGCGGAGTGCGAGCTTGGCTAGTAGGGTAGAGCCGATAATGCCGTCTCGGGCAAATTGGTCGAGCAGGGAGTTCAGGCTGGCGCCGCGTGGTACCTCGAGCATTGGCGGTAATGCCAGGTTTTTGTGCAATTGGTACCAGCCGTAGCCGATTGTGGTTAGAGCCAGTAGCAAGCCTAGCACGAGGCTGAGCGCGAGGGCGCGGCGTTTGATCAAAGACATGAGAGCTTCGCTGATGGGGCTTTATTGGGCATAGCTATTCTCATCAGTCGGGCGTAGGCTGAGCTTGCCATTATCAAGGATGTAGACTTTCTCCATCATGCTCGCCAGCCGGTTATCGTGGGTTACGGTTACAAAGGCGGTGCCGAGCTTGGAGCTGAGGTCGAACATCAGGTCTTGGACTTCGGAGGCGGTTTGACTATCAAGGTTGCCAGTGGGTTCATCGAGCAATACGCAATCGGGCTTCGCTACCAACGCCCGAGCTATGGCGACGCGCTGGCGTTCGCCGCCGGATAATTCTGCGGGATAATGCTCCTGTCTTGATGCTAGGCCGACGCGCTCGAGTATATCGCTGGCGCTGCGCTGCGCGCGCTGCGGCCGTACTCCTGCTACCATTAGTGGCAAGGCGACGTTTTCCAAGGCAGAGAATTCGCCGAGTAGGTGGTGGAATTGGTAAACAAAGCCTAAATGCCGATTGCGCGCCTGGGTGAGCTCGCGTTCTTTGAGCTCGTGTAAGGGCTTGTCGAGTATTTGTACGCTGCCGCTATCGGGCCTGTCGAGCCCGCCGAGGAGCGTGAGTAAGGTCGATTTGCCCGCGCCCGAGCGCCCGACGATGGCGACGCGTTCGCCGCTGTGTACCTTGAGCTCAATGTTGCTTAGGACATTGAGCTTTAATTGATCGCGGCCGTAGCTTTTGCACAGGCGGTGACAGCTGAGCACTGCGCGTGTTGTGTTGGTCATTAGGAGTTAAGATCGAAATCCTTGCCTAGATAGCTGGAACGTACGCGAGCGTTTGCCAGGACTTCGCTGCGCGAACCGCTGGCGATGATCTCGCCTTCGCCGACTATGTAGATGCGGTTGCAGATTTGTAGCGTTTCGCGGACGTTGTGGTCTGTGATCAGTACGCCGATGCCGCGCTGCTGTAGCTTTTGGATGGTGGCTTTGATGCTATCGACGGATATGGGGTCGACTCCTGCGAAGGGTTCGTCGAGCATGAGGAAGTTCGGGTTTGAGGCGAGGGCACGCGCGGTTTCGACCCGACGGCGTTCGCCTCCTGATAGCGCGGCGCCTTTGGTAGAGCTTAGATGCTCCAGACCAAATTCTGCTAAGAGCTCGTCGGCCTTGCGCTTGCGCTGGGTTTTGTTGTAATCCGGTTGTAGTTCGAGCACGGCGAGGATGTTGTTGCGCACGCTGAGATCGCCGAACACCGAACTATCCTGGGGTAAGTAACCAATGCCCAAGCGAGCGCGTTTCGCCATGGAGTGGCGGCTGATGTCGGTGCCGTTCAATAGCACTTGGCCAGAATCGGGTTTGAGTAGCCCGATTAGCATGTAAAAGCAGGTGGTTTTGCCAGCGCCGTTTGGTCCCAGCAGACCGACGATCTCGCCGCTGCTGATATCCATAGCCACCGATTTGATGACGCGACGGCGTTTGTAGCTCTTGCTCAGACCTACCGCCTCCAATTTATGCTCCATCAATTACTCGGCGCTTGGTAGATCACCTCGACGCGTTTGGGATTGCGGAAGCTGGCGTTGTCATCGGAGGTGGCGTGCACCACCGAGCTGTTAAGGTCGTACTCGATCCTTGCGCTGCGTAAGCTCTGGCTGTCTTGGATGAGTATGGCCTCGTCTTCTATCAATAGCTTGCGTCGTACCAGATCGTAATCTATCTTGATTCCCGAGGCTTTGTAGCCTAAGTCTACAGCGGTGGAAATCACGGTCGCGGGCTCGCCGTGAAATTGCATACTCTGCAGCTCGCGTTCGGTGTTGAGGCGTACTAATACTTCATCGGCGCGGGCAGTGAGGTCTTGACCTTGCGTTACCACGACGTCGCCGCGATAGCGGATGAGGTTTTTGTTCTCGTCTATGAAAGCCTCTTCGGAGATTATACGGATGGGTAATTCGTCATCGGCCAGCGATTTGCCGATTAGCGCTAGCAGGGCGCAGGCGAGTATTGAGAGTTTGCTTAGGGTCATTAGTCGGGTGCTTTTGTTGTTATCTGGCTAGCTGTACGTTTAAGGTCGTAGTATTAAGCTCAATGAGGGGCGCGGTGTTCAAGCGCCAAGCCTGCACACCGTTGTGCAGAACTACGCTCTGCCCTTGTTGCGTGCTGCTACCAGCGGTGGCGATCAATTCGAGTTCGCCGTCGGCGTCAAAGCTTTCCATATAAATCGAGCTCATAGTTATCTCGCCACCAGCGGCGTGCTCTTGCTCAGAGCTGGTTATATGGTAGCGCAAGCTGCCATCGGCTTGGTAGTACCAACCGCGATTATCAAGGCTAATAAATTTCGGTGCCTGCTCATTAGCCGTAGCCGCCACGCGCCCCACTAGCTGCCGGGATTGCTGCCAGAACACCATGGCAAAAATCAGCAAGGACAAAGGTAGCCAGAATAGCAGCAGGGTTTTAGGACTTAGGAGCATTAGGTGGCAGATGGATTAGATTGAGTAAAATTTTACTTCATTATCGTGCGCCGACATTTTGCCACACTTCACAGCACACCGCCACTCAGTTGCACGATGCGCCAATTCTGCTTATGCCCGAGATAAATATCGCCGTAGTTGGAGCCGGATTAGTCGGTAAACGCCATATCGCTGCCATTAGCCAAGTCCCGAGGGCGCGGTTATGTGCTATCGTCGATACTGAGCGTAGTGCGCTCGATTACAGCGCGCAATTGGGCGTGCCTTGCTATCAACAACTCAGCGAGCTTTGGCGCGCGCAAGCAGTGGATGGCATTATCCTGGCAACACCGACACCCGTACACGCCGAGCAAGCTAAGCTCTGCATTGCCAATGCCTGTCCCACGCTGATAGAAAAGCCCATTGCCACTAACTCTGCCGACGCGCGCGCCTTAGTAGAGCTGAGCCAGCAGCGCCGTGTACCGCTACTCGTCGGTCATCATCGTCGTTACAACCCCTTGATAGCAGCCGCGCGCCAAGCTATCGAATCTGGTCTGCTCGGCGAGTTACGCGCGCTGACTGCCACTTGCTGGTTTTACAAACCCGATGCTTATTTTGAGCAGGCTCCTTGGCGCAAAGAGCTCGGCGCTGGGCCAATATCGGTCAATCTGGCGCACGATATCGACTCGATACGTTACCTTTGCGGCGAGGTAATCAGCGTACAGGCTCAGGCGGTGCCCGCGCGTCGTGGCTACGCCAACGAGGACGTCGCCGCTGCCATACTAAGCTTTGCCAACGGCACGCTCGGCACGGTTACCGTCGCCGACGCCGTGGTATCGCCTTGGAGTTGGGAATTAACCGCTGGCGAATACCCCATCTATTCGCAGACGGATCAATTCTGCTATTGCATCGGCGGCTCGGCTGGAGCTCTGTCGATCCCCGATATGAAGCTATGGACGCACGAGCAAAGCCCCGATTGGTGGAGCCCTATTGCTGCGCAATCGCTAAGCTATCAACCTACAGACCCTTTAGTGAACCAGATACAGCACTTTGTCGAGGTAATCAAAGGCCAGGCACAACCTTTGGTGTCTGGATACGAGGGTTGGAAAACCCTCGAAGTCGTCGAGGCTATACAAAGCTCGGCGCGTAGCGGCGAGGGGATATTTATATGAGAATTTGGCAGAATGCGCCGAGGAGGGTGGTGATCTTGATAGCCAAACATATGGTCTTGGCAGCCCTCTGCCTAACCGCCCACAACTTAGCCGCTTACGAATTTCGCGATAAGCAAGATCCCTTCGCTGTTGCTCCTGCTCCCGAACTCGATGCTAACACCAGCACGCCGCCAGCCATTCCCAGCTTCAGCAACAGGTTCAGCAATCTAAGCGACGACGGCGATATCGACCGCGTGGTGATGGTCGGCTACATCGGCGGCGCCAACCGCGCTTGCGCTCTAGTGCTCGACGAAAGCAACAAGTCGCATTGTCTACGCGTCGGCGACGAGCTCTTTCGCCACAGCGTATCCGAGGTGCGTAATGTTTACGTCAAATTCCGCAGCCCTGCGGATACCGAGATCGTGCATTATCTCGGCGGCTACCAGCCTTAGACCAGCCCTAGCCCGTTTTCAGCTCATCAGCCAAGTTAGCCAGCTCGCGCCCACCAGACATCATCTCCAACACTTCGTTTTTACTAATCTCGGATTTGGGGAAGGTACCCATGCTCTGACCACGGTTGAGCAGGGTGAACATGTCAGCTACCGGATAAGCATGGTGCACGTTGTGCGTGATCAAAATTATCGAAACGCCGGTTTGCTTGACTTTGTGGATGATACGCAAGACTTCCGAGGTCTGCTTAACGCCGAGGGCGGCAGTAGGTTCGTCTAAAATCAGCACCTTAGCGCCAAAATAAACCGCGCGCGCTATAGCCAAACATTGCCGCTCGCCTCCAGACATCGTTCCCACTGCCTGGTCGGAATCGCGGATGTTAATCCCCAATTTAGCTAACTCTTCAGTAGCTACTCGGCTGGCAAAGTCTTTATCAAAAAGCGGCACGCCCAGCACTTTCTTGCTCGGCTCGCGCCCCATAAAGAAATTCCGCGCCACGCTCATCAAGGGCACCAAAGCCAAGTCTTGATAAACGGTGGCTATGCCCAAATCCAGCGCTTGTCGAGGCGACTCGAATTCTATTACCTTGCCCTCGAGCAGAATTTCGCCCTTGGATGGTTTATGCACGCCAGCCAAGGTTTTAATCAAAGTAGATTTGCCGGCGCCGTTATCGCCCAGCAAGCAGCACACTGATCCACCAGAAGGCACCGAAAAGGAAATATTCTCCAGCGCGACTACCGAACCAAAGTACTTGGAAACGCCGCGAAATTCTATGATGGCATCGCTCATTGTTACTTACCCGAGGTGGCTTTACTACGCACAAAATTATTGAAGATAACGGCTATGAGCAGCATTCCGCCGAGGAACACCCGAAACCACGAAGAATCGACATTCATAAAGAATATACCCATTTGCACCACGCCGAAGATCAGGGCGCCAAAGCAAGCTCCAACTATGGAACCATAACCACCGGTGAGCAGAGTGCCACCAATAACCGCCGCGATAATGGCTTCAAATTCTTTCAGCAATCCGCGGTCGGCGGCAGCAGAGCCGAATTCGGTAACTTGGCAGGCAGCGTAAACGGTAGCGCAAAAAGCCGTGAACATAAATAGCCCAATCTTCACAGCGCTTGCTGGCACGCCAACGTTCCGCGCTGCTACGGCGTCGCCGCCAGAGGCGAATATCCAGTTACCTATGGTGGTTTTTTGCAGCACAAAGTAGGCTATTGCTGCCAGTATTAGAAACCACACTACCACCATCGGCACTCCTGGCACCAGCGGCGAACCATCGGCGAAGGTCGGCATAATTCCAGCTTCCGCCAGCCAAGCGAAGAAGCCTTGCAAGGCGTAACTACCGAATATTGGCGCCAGCCAATCGCCTTGTTGCTCGGCGATATCGCGCACACCGCCGATGATAGTTCTATTGGTCAAAAGTTGCGCTAGGCCGATGGTCATACCGCGCAATATGAATAAGAAAGCCAATGAGACAATGAACGACGGCAACCCGGTCTTTATCACGATATAGCCATTAATAAAGCCGATGAGCATGGCGCCGGCAAAGGCAAACAATATCGCCAACCACACCGGCCAGCCCCAAAAAACCGCGGGTATGGCGATCATCATGCCAGCGAAACCGATCATGGAGCCTATGGATAGGTCGAACTCGCCGGCGATCATAAGTAAGCAGGCGCCCACGGCCAATATCCCCAGTTGCGCCGAAACCGTGCCCCAGTTGACCACGCCATCGGGCGCGAACATCCCAGTGTCGCCCGCGAATATGCCAAAGAAGGCGAATACTAATAGGGCGCCAGAGATGGCGCCGAGTTCGGGCTTGCCCAATAAATTACTAACAATAGATACTTTACGGATGCGCTCGTCGCGCTTTACTTCGCTCATAGTTGGCTTGTTATTTTTGTTTTCCATTTAATCCGAATACCAGAGTTCATCTTCATCATCCACACTCGTCTCTGGTGATGGGAGAGCCAGATACCCAGCCCTCCCAAGTCGGGAACTTGAAGCTCCCAAGCAATGCTACCTAGCGATATTCGCCAGCTAGCTTCTCTACCAAAGCCACATTACTCTTGGTAACGAAGCCTGGGCCGGAGTTGACGTTGTTGCCAGGCAGGACGCCGTAGCGGTTGTAGAGAGTCAGCACCATAACTGGAACATAGCCTTGCAGATAAGGCTGCTGATCAATACCGAAGTTGATCACATCAGATTTGATGGCAGCGGCAATTTCACCACTCAAGTCAAAGGTGCCGAAGAAAATTTTGCCAGCCATGCCATTTTTATTGAGTGCGCGAATAGTGGGGTGCGCCGAGGTTGGCCCTAAAGTCAATATGCCATCGGTATCAGAATTGGCGCGCAAATAGGCACTAACCTTGTTCTCAATCTCAGTGGGGTCTTGTCCCGAATCGATCATTTGCGAGCCCAAGTCCACTCCCAAAGCATCAGCGAAGCCACGGCAGCGCTCTACCGAAGCCGGGTTGGTCATGTAGTGGTTGACGCAGAGGAATTTGCTAACACCAGCAGCTTTTGCTTGCTGTCCAGCGCCGAAGCCAGCGTCGTACTCGGGCTGACCCACGTACATCAAAGCGCCAAGATCAGCAGCTTGCTCGGGTGTGCCCGAGTTGATAGCTATCACAGGTATGCCTTTGCGCACGGCGTTAGTGATCGGACCGCGGAGCACGTCGTAGTCGGCGATGGTGGTGATGATGCCGTCAGGGTTTGAAGCCGCAGCTTGCTGGATAATTCGCGCCATATCGGCCAAGTCGCCAGTAGGCGGGTTGCGGTAATCCACGGTAACGTCCAAGTGGTCGCCAGCTTCGCGGATCGCATTTTTGATGGTGTTCCACCAGGAGTCCGAATCGGGCGCGTGGCTTACCAGCACGTAGCGCTCGCCAGCGGCTTGCGCGGTGCTGACCATGCCCAGCATCGGTAATAGCAAAGCGCTCGCCAAAGCCAGCACGCTCAGTGATTTGCGGGTGAGTGTTGTTAGAGTTTTCATCATTAAATGACCTCGATTGTTTATTGATTTTTAGATAGGGCTCGCGCTCAAGCGCGAACCTTCTTCCCAAGCGCCGCCGGCCAAAATTGCCGCGACACAGCTCTCAATGATAGCTCTAGCGTCCGTAAATGCAAGTTGTGGGCTTGTCGGTCCAAGATA
Organism: Gammaproteobacteria bacterium; assembly: GCA_965229495.1. Lineage (GTDB taxonomy): Bacteria > Pseudomonadota > Gammaproteobacteria > CBDBNL01. Next base: position 319,066 of record OZ245880.1, on the reverse strand, counting down.
AGCTGAGAGCTCCTCGAGCGCCCTAACCTATATTCGCCAGCTCCTGCTGCAGGTCTTTGATCTCGGCGCCACCGGCCATTAGTCGGCGAATATCCTCGCCCGCCAGGTCCTCGTGAGTACCCCTGCCGATGACCTCGCCCAAGCTCAAGAATGTAAAGCGGTCGGCGACCAGCTTGGAATGGATCTCGTTGTGCGTGATAAAAATGATGGCTATATCGCCGCGCGAACGCACCCGCATCATCGTCTTCAGCACTTCCATTTGCTGCTTTTGCCCGAGCGCCGAAGTTGGTTCGTCGAGTATCAACACCTTAGCGCCAAAATAGATCGCCCGCGCTATCGCCAGAGTTTGCCGTTGACCGCCAGACATAGTGCCCACAGCCTGCCGGGGATCCGAGATATCGATGCCGATCTTCACCATCTCGTCGTGCGTTATCTGATCCATATCGGCTTGCCGTAACATCCCGAAAGGCCCGGGGCCCTTGCAAATCTCGCGGCCGAGAAAGAAATTACGCGATACGCTCATCAGCGGATTGAGCGCCAAGTCCTGGTAGACAGTGCCGATGCCAGCAGCGCTGGCGTCGCGCGGCGAGCGTAAATTGACTTCTGCGCCCTCGATGTAGATCTTGCCTGCGGTAGGTTGGTGTACCCCCGAGAGCAGCTTGATCAGGGTCGACTTGCCAGCGCCGTTGTCGCCGAGTAGCGCGTGCACCTCGCCACGATAAACGTCCAAGTCGATACCGTTGAGCGCGGTGAATGGGCCAAAACGTTTCACCAAGCCGATGGTTTTGATAAGTGCTTGCTTGTCCATGCTAGATGCCTCCGGTTATACGCTTGCGTACGTCTTCGTTCAAAAATACTGCCACCAGCAACACCATGCCGACGAACACGCGGTAATAGCTGCCGTCGATAGCGGGAATGAAGAACACCGCATTAGCCACCAAACCAAAAGTGATAGCGCCAAAAACTACGCCAATAACCGAGCCAAAACCACCGGTCATCAGCGTGCCGCCGACAACCGCGATCGCAATAGCTTCGAGCTCCTTGAGATTACCCTTGGCAGCGTCGGCGGTGTTAGTGTCGAAGACTTGGCAGGCGGCGAAGATGGTCGCGCAGAAGGCGGTGAACATGAACAGCGAAATCCGCACCTTGTTCACCGGCACACCGTTGGCGCGTGCGCTTTCTCGGTTATCGCCAGTAGCGTAAATCCAGTTGCCAGCTTGGGTGCGCGACAGCACCAAATAAGCCACGACCACGATAATCAGCCACCACACAAAACGCGCGTCAAAACCAGTAACCCATTGATTACCAATGCGGTTGATATTGCCGCCGAGCATAAACCAGAGATCGTAGAACCAAGTAAAGCGTTCACCGCCGAATAAGTCGGCAAACCAGCTAGTCTCCTTGAAGTCGGGTAATCCTGAAACTTGGGTCGATTTATTGATCAGGCGGAAGCAAACCTCGGTGAGCCCGCGCAAAAAGAATAAGAACGACAGAGTAACGATAAAGCTCGAAAGCCCCGAGCGCACCACTATGGTGCCTATCAGCCAACCCAAGCCCAAAGTCATTGCCAAGGTGCAGAAGAAAGCCGTAGCTGGCGACGCCGGTCCCAAGCCGAAGGGTAGACCCCATTTCAGCATCAGCGCCATAGACATCCCGGCGAAGCCGATCATCGAGCCGATGGATAAGTCGAACTCACCAGCTATCATCAGCAAGCAAGCACCCGTAGCGATGATGCCGAATTGGGCGATGATGGAAATATTGTTTTTCAAACCCAGCGGGTTGAAAGCGTTGCCGTCGCTGGCGATGGCGATAGTGATGACGACAAACACCATCACCGTGAAAGCGCCGACCTCGGGGCGGCGCAGAATGTTTAGCAGAGCGCCGCCCTTGTTGAGCCTATCGGCCTCGGTGCGCCCCGCTGACTTAGCAGAAGAGGTGGTCATTTGTTATTGTTACAGTTAGCTGCCCGAATTAAATCAGGCTTCAAAGTATCAGTTACTAATAAAAATTCAAGCTGGCTAAGTGCAAGCAAAGACCTGCACCAAAACCAGCTTGAACAGTGGAGGCGGCGCTCCCGCCACCTCGTGTGTCGGCTAACTACCGATTCACCCCAGCTTGGGATTCGACGGCGGCAGCGTTAGAGGCGTCGACAAAACCAGGACCAGAAGGAACATTAGCTCCTGGCAGCATACCAGCGTTGGTGTTGTACAGGTGCAGCACCACTACTGGCATATAACCTTGCAAACGCTGTTGTTGGTCGATGGTGTATTGCACCTTACCAGCTTTGATCAGGTTGATAACGCCTGGGGTCATATCAAAGCAAGACAGGTGAACTTCAGCGCCAACCTCGGCGACAGCATCAGCAGCGGCTTCGCAGACGTGAGGGCCTACAGCCAGGATACCGTCGACGCTAGCGTCTGCCGACAGAGCAGCGGCGGTACGGGTTTTGATCTGAGCCACGTCATTCGACACGTCGATCATGTTCAGATCCATGCCCATAGCGTCGAAGTAGCCTTCGCAGCGCGAAACCAGCGCGGTGTTGAAAGCCTCCTGGTTAAGACACAGACCCTTGCTCACGCCCTCGGCCGCAGCGCGCGCACCAGCAGCTTCACCAGCCAAGCGCTCGGGCTGACCTACGTGCATGATAGCGCCCACAGCTTTCGAGGATTCCAAACCAGAGTTGATAGTGATAACGGGAATACCGCTATCAGCAGCAGCTTTGATGGCTCCGCCCAGCGCTTCAGGATCGGGCAAAGACACGATCAAACCGTCGGGCTGAGTTGCAGCGCCAGCTTCTATCAACTTCGCCATATCGGCCATATCGCCAGATGGTGCGTAGTTGTATTCCAAATCCACTCCCAAAGCGGCAGCGGCGTCCTTAGCCCCCTTCTCGACCACTGGCCAGAACGGATCGGTACCCTGAGTATGGGTAACCATCACGTAACGCTCAGCCATAGCCGAAGTTGCTACCATGCTCAGAGCAATGGCGACAAGATGCAATTTCTTCATAGTTTTATTTCCTTGTGTTTAATGAAAGCTAACCAGCCTAAGCCAATTTCAACAAGCCCAAAATCAGCAGCAAACACCACCGCACGCGCGCAACCGCGTGATGAGATATTAAATTGCTGCGAAAGTATGTCCCGGCTTATTATTCTTGCACTCAAGCTCTTAGTCCCCAGATGATAATTTATAAAGCCGAGAACGCAAGCCCGAGCAAAATTTAGCCGCCAATTGCAGTACACCATGCCCCCCAACCTCAGCCCTGCAGACTTCAGCTTTGAGCTACCCGAAGAGCTTATCGCGCGTTATCCCAATCCCCAGCGCAGCGCCGCGCGCTTGTTGCGCCTACCGCCCACAGGCGCACCCGAGCACCACATATTCAGCGAACTACCCCAGCTCCTCCGCCCCGACGACTTGCTGGTATTTAACAACACCAAAGTCATACCCGCGCGGCTCTACGCCCACAAGAGCAGCGGCGGTCGCTTGCAAATTCTCGTCGAGCGTTTACTCGACGCTAGGACAATGCTCCTGCAAATCAAAGCCGCGAGCAAGCTCCAAATCGGCTCGCAGCTACGCGTTGATGGTTGCCCGCAATGCACCTTGGAATACACCGCGCGCCGCGGCACTTTCTACGAAGTCCGCCTGCAGCAATCCTGCTGCACCTCGACGCTCGAGCTCTGCCAGCGCCACGGCGAAATCCCCTTGCCACCTTATCTACAGCGCCCGGCCGAAGAGCTCGACCAGCATCGCTACCAAAGCCTGCTCGCGCGCAAACCTGGCGCCGTCGCCGCGCCCACAGCCTCCTTACACTTCGACGCCCCGCTGCTCCAAGCCCTCAGCAGCCAAGGCATCGGCCGCGTCGAATTAACCTTACACGTCGGCTACGGCACCTTCGCGCCCATGCGCAGCGCCAGCCTCCAGGAACATCGTATGCACACCGAGCTTTACCAAATCAGCCCGCAGTGCGCGCGCCGCATCAACCAGCACAAACAGCTCGGCAAGCGCGTCGTAGCCGTCGGCACCACCGTCGCCCGCGCGCTCGAAAGCAGCGTCGACGCCCAAGGCTTGGTGCAGCCCACCAGCGCCGAGACCGACATCTTCATCTACCCGGGCTTCCGCTTCCGCGTCCTCGACGCCCTGATCACCAATTTCCACCTCAGCCAATCGACCTTATTAATGTTAGTCAGCGCCTTCGCTGGCCGCGAGCGCATACTCTCGGCGTACCAGGAGGCGATACGCCGGCGCTACAAATTTTTTAGTTACGGCGACGGCATGTTGCTCGAGAAGTAAAATTGCCATTCACCCACCAACTCACAGGAGACCCCAACTTGACCACCATCATAGCATCAGGCAAAACCAAGCGAGTACTCGCAGACGCCGACCCGCGCTTCGTCATCCTCGAAGCCATCGACCGCCTCACCGCAGGCGACGCCGCGCAAGTCGCCGAGATCGGCACTATCGGCAGCGAGAAAACCCGCCAATGCGCTCGTGTCTTCGCCACCTTAGAGCGCAACGGCATCGCCACCGCCTTTGTCGACCAACCCGCCGCCATCCGTCTGCGCTGCCACGCCGTCGACATGCTGCCCCTGGAATTCGTCATGCGCCGCTTCGCCTTTGGCTCTTACCTAAAGCGCAACCCCGACCTCCAGGCGCAACACCGCTTCGATCCCCCGCTGTGCGAGCTCTTCCACAAAGCCTCGGTCGTCACCGCGCCGCGAGTAGCAAAGCCTGAGCAAATCTCCGAGAACCAGGCGCGCGAGCTCTATCTCAGCGAGAGCGGTTGGCAAGACGGCGTCTATACTGATCCGTACATCCAAATCGAAGGCGACGACTGGTTGTTTTACAGCGCCAAAGCCCCGGTCAGCGGCGCGCCCTTGATGCGCACCGCCGCCGAGCTCGACGCCGTCGAACTCGACCACATCTGGACGTGCCTGCTACAGCCCGCCTTCACCTTACTCGAAAGCAAACTCGCCACCAGCGACATCAGCCTGGTCGACATCAAATTCGAGATCGGCCGCCGCCGCGACAACGGCGCGCTGGTAATAGCCGACGTCATCGACAACGATAGTTGGCGCATCTGGCCGGGCGGCGACCCCAAAGCCCAGCTCGACAAGCAAGGCTTCCGCGACGGCGACGGCGTCGACGCCGTACTCGCCAACTACAAAATCGTAACCCAACTAATAGAGCAATTCTAACAATGCCCCAACTTCAACACGACAATTCCGCCAGCCCCGAAGTCGCGGTGCTCATGGGCTCGCAGAGCGACTGGCCGACCATGCAGAATAGCACCAACAAGCTCAACGAACTCGGCATCGCCTACCAGGTGCGCGTGCTCTCGGCGCATCGCCATCCCAAGCACGTCGAAGCCTACGTCCGCGAGACCGAAGCTCAAATCTTCATCTGCGCTGCTGGCTTGGCGGCGCACCTCGGCGGCGTCGTCGCCAGCTTGACTCATAAACCGGTGATCGCCGTGCCCATGAAAGGCGGCGTCATGGACGGCGTCGACGCCTTACTATCGATGGTGCAAATGCCCTTTGGCTTGCCGGTCGCCACCGTCGCCGTCGGCTCGCACGGCGCGCGCAACGCCGCCGTCTTAGCACTACAAATCCTCGCGCTCAACGACGAAAAACACGCCGCCACCCTCGCGCAATTCCGCGAGCAAATATCGGACCCAGGCAGCGGCCATCCGGAGGCCTGATTGAGCCACCGCGTCGACGTCCTCGAGCGCGACTACCCGCCGCCGCTCGCCGGTCAACCGCGTTGCATCGGCTATGGTTATCGCTTTGACGCCGAGCTCGCGCCCCAGTTGCAGCTCGCGCTCGCCGACGCCAAAACCCACAGCCTCCGCCGCGCCAACGCGCCGACCTCAGCCCCCCCAGCGCCCTACCTCGCCGAAGTTCGCCCGCGCGCTGGCGTCACCGACAACGTCGCCCAATCGGTGCTCGCTCTGCTCGCCAACGCCAGCGCCCGCCACGGCGTCGAGCATTCGGTACAACGCGTCGCCAGCGGCCGCATCTACGCCCTCGCCGAGACCGAATCGGTCGCCAAGCTCTACAACCCCATTGTCGAAAGCGTCGAAGTCCTGAGCGCCCGCGCTTGGGCGGAGCGCGGCTTCGCCAGCGCCATCGCCGAAGTGCAGCTACCAGCGCAGCCCGCGAGCATCAGCATCGACCTCGACCAACTCGACGAGAACCAACTCACCGAGCTCAGCAAGCTCGGCATCGACGACGGTCAGCGCCGTCGCGGCCCTCTCGGCCTCAGCCTCGACGACCTCCGCTGCCTGCGCGACCACTACCGCAAATTAGGCCGCCCCATCCGCGACATCGAGCTTGAGACCTTTGCCCAGAGTTGGTCGGAGCATTGCAAGCATCGCTTCTTCGCCGCCAGCATCGACGACATCGACGAAGGCTTATTCCGCCGTTACATCCAATCCGCCACCGAGCAAATCAGCGCCGCCAAGCCCGGCTTCTGCCTCTCGGTCTTCCACGACAACGCCGGCGCCATCGCCTTCGGCGACCACGTCCTCGCCTACAAAGTCGAAACCCACAACTCGCCCTCGGCGCTCGACCCCTACGGCGGCGCCATGACCGGCATCCTCGGCGTCAACCGCGATTGTCTCGGCTTCGGCATGGGCGCCGAGCCCATCGCCAACGTCTTCGGCTTTTGCCTGCCGCACCCCGACGACCAGCGCCAGCTCTTCCGCGACCCCGAACTACAGCAGCCTCTACCGAGCGCCGCCGAGCTCGGCGCTGGCGTCATCCGCGGCGTCGAGGAGGGCGGCAACCACTCCGGCATCCCCACCGTCCAAGGCTTCGTCTACAACGACCCCAGCTTTCGCGGCAAACCCTTGGTCTACTGCGGCACGCTCGGCATCCTGCCACGCCAAGTCCCAGGCCCCGATGGTCTTCAAGATTCAACGCAAAAAAGCGTACACGCGGGCGATTGGATTTACGTGCTCGGGAACCACGTTGGCTTCGACGGCATCCACGGCGCCACCTTCAGCTCGGTAGAGCTCGACACCAACTCCCCGGCCACGGCAGTGCAAATCGGCGACCCCATCGCGCAGAAAAACCTCCAGGACGTACTCTTCAAAGCCCGCGACCGCGGGCTCTACCGCTGCATCACCGACAACGGCGCCGGTGGTCTATCCAGCTCCATCGGCGAAATGGCGCAAGCCAGCGGCGGCGCCGAAGTCTGGCTCGACCAAGTGCAATTGAAATACCCGGGCCTCGCGCCCTGGGAGATCTGGATATCGGAATCGCAAGAGCGCATGTTGGTGGCGATACCGCCAGAGCGCGCCGCCGACTTCGAGCAGCTACTCGCGCGCTACCAGGTCTCCACCCAGCGCCTCGGTCGCTTTACCGACGATGGCTACTTGCGCCTGCACTACCAGGGCGCAGAGATCGGCTGCCTGGCGATGGACTTCCTGCACCACGGCGCCCCGCAGCGGCGCTATACCTCGCAGGCGCCGACGCCGATGCCAGCGCCGCAAGCAGCAGCGCCACCCGAGCCCAGCCTCGAGCAGCTCCTCAGCCAGCCCAACTTCCAATCGCGCGCTGGCGTCTTCCAGCGCTACGACCACGAAGTCCAAGGCAACTCCTTGATGAAGCCGCTCGTCGGCGGCGTCGACAGCCCGGTCTCAGCCTTGCGGCCAATCTGGTCGCAGCCGCAAGCGGTCGCGCTCAGCCAAGCGCTGTTACCTCACCTCACCGAAGTCGACCCCTACCACGCCGGCTACGTCGCCGTCGACCTCGCCTTGCGCAAGCTCATCGCCGCTGGCGCCGACCCCAAGCAATTGGCAATACTAGACAACTACTGCTGGTCGCGCCCCGAATCAGCAGAACGCCTGCATCAATTAAAAGAATGCACGCGCGGCCTGCACACCGCCGCCGTCCATCTCCGAGCGCCGATCATCTCCGGCAAAGACTCGATGTACAACGACTTCCAGGGCTACGCCGCCGATGGCGCCGCCACCAGCGTCAGCGCCCTACCAACCCTGCTAGTCTCGGCAATAGGTATCATCAACGACTACCGTCAAGCCCTGAGCTTCGCCTTCAAAACCCCCGGCGACACCATCGCCATCCTCGACTACAACGCCCGCCCCCTACCGCGCTGTAGTTGGAGTTGGAGTGGGCTTGGGAGCGCCGGGTTGCCTGGGAGCGCCGGGTTGTCTGGGAGCGCCGAGTTGTACTCGGCGGGAAGCCCAGGGGAAAGGGAAGCAAAGGGGAAAAGGGAAGGAAAGGGGAAAAGGGAAGGAAAGGGGCCTCTGGGAGCGCCGACTTGTAGTCGGCGGGAAGGCATGGGGGAAAGGGAAGGAGAAGGGGAAGCGGGAGCGCCGACTTTTAGTCGGCGGGAAGGAATGGGGAAAAGGGAAGGCGAAGGGGAAACGGGAGCGCCGACTTGTAGTCGGCGGGAAGGAATGGGGAAAAGGGAGGAAGAGGGAAGAGGAGTAGAAAAAGGGGAAAGAGAAAACAACGCGGCCACCCCACTCCCCCCACTCACCCACCCCCGCGACTACACCCCCCTCGCCCAAGCCATCGCCCGCCGCGACCTCGCCTCCGCCGAAGCCCTCGCTGCCGGCGGCATAGCCTACGCCGTCGCCCGCGCCGCGCTCGCCAGCGGCCTCGGCGCCAGCATCCAATGCCAACACCCCTACACCGAACTCGACAGCGGCTTTCTCATCACAGGTAAAAAAGCAAACCTGCCAGCAGACGCGCGCATAATCGGCACAGTCCAAGCCCAACCACAAGTGCAAATCAACTCCGAAGTCCTCAGCCTCAGCACCATCAGCCGCCTGTATCACAGTGGCGCCTACTCAGGAATACACTGATGCGCGCCCTCGTCCTCAGCGGAGCTGGACTCAATTGCGAAAGAGAAACCGCCGCCGCCCTCCAACTAGCTGGCTTTCGCAGCGAAATCGTCCACATCGTCGACCTGATCGCCGCCCCCGAAAAACTAAAGCAAGCGCAACTGCTCGCGCTCGTCGGCGGCTTCTCTTATGGCGATCATATGGGCGCCGCGCTCGTCCTCGCCGAGCAAATGCGCCGACTCAGCGACGCCCTCCAGGACTTCATCGCCCGCGACACCCTCATCCTCGGCATTTGTAATGGCTGCCAACTACTACTAAGACTAGAGCTCTTAGCCAATGCAAAATGGGCGTTCCGCGCCAACCAAAGCGGCCGTTACGAATGTCGCTGGGTGCACGTCCGCTCCCGCCTCGACACCCCCTTCACCCGCAAAGGCCAAATCATCCCCATCCCTGTAGCCCACGCCGAAGGCCAACTCTTTGGTGGCGACCACCAGCAAATCAGCCTCGCCTACTGCGACCAACACGGGAACCCGGCAAACAAAAAACATCCCCTCAACCCCAACGGCGCCGAAGCCGACGCTGCCGCCCTCAGCGCCCACCAGGGCCGCATCCTCGCCCTCATGCCCCATCCCGAACGCGCCCTCTTCCCCTGGCAACACCCCAGAACCAACCATCAAATCCGCGACCCACTCCACCACCGAAACCCAGACCACCTCGCCCCCGCCGCCACCATCTTCACCAACGCCACCACCCACTTCACAAGCAGCTAACACAGCACGGTGCCCCCTGGGAGCGCGACCGTCTCGGTCGCCGTATAAAAAGTGAGCGCGCCAGCGCTCGACCTCCAGGCAACCAAGCCACCCAAAGCAGCGGAGCTTGGGCCGAAGGTCAAATCGCCGGTTGTACTCGGCAGGGGAGGCGAGCTTCCGAACTTCAAGAACACAAGCACCCAGCGCAGACTATGCCCACAAACCCACCACCACCCCAGCTATCCAAGCAATAAAATGTTCAGATCCCACAAAATAGCATAATTCAGTAGACCCAGAATCAAGAAATTACATCCTAACATGTAAAATTACCACAGCACCCAAGAGCTGAATTCGTCAGCATAAAAATAAAAACAATCAAATAAAAAATGTCGGAAACTAAAGAAAAATTCAATCCTTTAGCAGTAAAAATAATAATTCCTTTTGGTCGTTTCGCCAGCAAATTAACCAAGAGTGGGGAGAAGAAATTATTTATTGCCCGAGAAAAAACTCGCGCTCTACTTATTGATAGGTTGATATCTGGCGAGAGCAGAGGTGCATACTTAGTTACCGGACGCAGAGGCGTAGGTAAAACATCGTTTGTCGAGGCCTGTCTTGAAGAGTATAGCAATAGCGTCTATATGCGTTTTTTGCGCGCAGATCATGGGCGCGGATTGCCCAACGTATTCTTAACTGCTTTATTTTCCCTGTTCTTGCTAATAGCGTATTTGGCAGCAAGTGGTATGTTAGAGCTAACAGTAGCTTCAGCTAATTATAATTTTCTTCTATATCCAGTTGTGGCAATTTTATTTTCAATTTGTCTATCACCTTTATTTCTTGCCTTTAGTACTTTACAAGCGCTAATTCAGCTTTTTTGTAGAAATTCTAAGATGGTTAAGTTGTTTTCCGTGACATTCTTGGCAAGTATGATTTTTATATCTGCCTTACTAAAAGTGCATTTTGACTTGATGAAGGTGATATTAATGACCTTGATAAATATCTATTTGCTAGGTAGGATTCAAGTATTCAATACATTCAGATACTACAAGCCACTACGCCTATGGAGCAATGTGACTGTCAATTTGGCGCTGATCGCAATTTCTATTTTGATAGCTTTATTAATACTTTCTAATAACATATTAAATTCATATATAGCAATAGTAAATCTAGGAATACTAGTCTGCTTGCCTATAATTTTAGCTATCTCAACAGATCTCATTGTTACTAAAAAAATCAAATCAGTATCTTTTAAACCTACTGCAGCTCTTTTAGCAAGATTAATAAGTGCCATTGCCACAATTTTCTTGTCAGTGGTGATGCTTAGAAGCATATTAGCATTACCAACAGAAGCGCCCAATTTATTTTTACCCATACTTGTTCTAACAATTCTTGGTTTAGTAAGGGTGGTTGTGTTGCTTAGCCTTTCCAAGATCAATGTAATAAAGCGCAAAAGCTCCAGAATTGATTACCTATTTTCAGTTCTGCTGGGAACGTGTATACTCGCTATAATGTGCAGGAGCGCAGACATTATTTACTTCATAAGCGTCTTAATTTTTATAGATATCGTTTTCTTATATGTTTTGTACTGGCGATGGAAAAATGTAAATGACTATAATAACGATGATGAAGAAAGTACGTCCAGAACAAAGCTGCACGCCCCTCCGTTTGAATCCATTCTATTACTAAAGTCTTTCTTTTTAGTTGTCGGTTCCTTACAGTTGGCTTCTCCAATAATTAAGCTAGACTTTCCACTGCGTAAGGGCGTCCTTGAATTTTTATTTGAAAATAATTCACCCTATCATCCAATGAATTTGCCAAATAGCTATTTTGGTGCGGGTCACTATGTGGAACTGATGTGGTTAGCCTTAGTTTTCCTAGGTTTAGCAATTATCTTTCTTGTAGAATACAGTTGGATAATGCGTCCTTTCATGGCTGAGCGTGAGAATCCAGTAATGGGAAAGTCCAAAAAAATATTAGGCACCTTATTTTCTCATCATGACATTGGCCGGTGGTACAATTGTAATACCAAGTCTGGTGACAATTCATTGGAAAAAAATAAAGAAAATGCTAAGCGGATAGAAAATTTTCGAGCTATTACCAAGATTACTTTGCCATGGCTAGTAATATCAGCTTGGATACCAGCGATTATAGTACGTATCAATCTTGGTTTTGAGGTCCTGAAACACCAAAGCGTGATATTTGCAATGCTACATGGTATGCGCACTCAGTATACGCGCAACCTATTCTCACCATTGGCCACCAGCATTCTTTTAATAAATTCTGTGAAATTTATCTTGTTATTATTAGTAGTTAATATGGTGGCACATTACAGTTTTGGTTTGTATAATCTTGCTGAAGTTGACTATAATTACACTATTAATGAGCCAAGTAAAACAACATTGGAAGTAAATTTTTATAACTTTGATCAAGCAATTATTAATTACCAACAGAATGAGTCTAAAGATACAGAACGTATAATAGACTACTGTAGCCTACTTCCTATAACCCCATTAAAAGTAGATAATAGAGGTAAAAGTGATGAGAATATTCGTGAGAGTAACAGCACTAACAAGGCAATTTGGACTAAAGCGTTGTGCTCTGCGTGGCCTGATTTTACTAACTCATTATTACCTATCCTGTACTTGGAGCTAGTACCCATCAGAATCGATACTAATAGTAGTAGTTCAAGAGAAATTGAGCGCTTTGTTTTTTGGCTATTTCATGACCATCATAGCTTGCCTGAGTGGGTTGTGGAATATGATTCTGAGAAAAAAGAGTTGGTGCCAAAATTTTCCGCAAATGAAACTATCTCTTTTCGGGTCTATCATGCACTGTTACTACTAGTAATTTTAGCTATTTGGCGTTGGTTTAGCTCGGTGCTGCCAGTAGCGCCATATAGGCGCACGCTGGCGCAAATAGATGAATTGCTCGAAAAGCTGACCGGTAAGCGTAGCGAGAGGCGTAGTCGCTCATATTGGGCGCCGATGGGCTATGTACGCTCGTTATTTATGGACAATAAAAGTAGCGCTGTAGAGCAAGAAATGCAAGACCCACGCAGCGTAGAGCTGGGCTTTATGGAGCTACTAGAAGACATTCGTCGCTCTGATGTTCGTTTACCATTTGGTGTCAACGCTAGCGTTTCCTTTGCCACCCCCGAGATTACTTTTGTGTTTGATGAGTTGGATAAAATTTCTGGAGCTACTAGTAAGGGTGAGTTGAGTCCTACAGTCATTGACCAAGAAATATCAGCCATGCAAGCGGAAGTCAATAGAGCTTATGCCATGCAGAACTTACTCTCTGACATGAAGCGGCTGATAACCGCCGCACCCGCTAAATTTATTTTTGTTGGTAACAGACTTTTACACGATGAGTGGACTGCCGATCAAAGCCGGCGGCAGCCGCTACTCAGCAGTATATTTGACGCTGAATTTTACATACCATCGCTTATGACTGATATTGACACTGCTAGTAGTAAATCTAAAAGCCAAACTCATCTGAGTGATAGAATAGCAGAATTTATGATTAAAAGATTGTTGATGGCGCAAGATGTACATGAGCGCTTCCACGAGGATAGAGCGGTTTCTTTTGCAATATTGAGTAAAGAAAATAGTAGCTATAGTTACAGTGTTGATGAGAACCTTGGCAGCTCACATGATATCCGCCAAACACTCTATGATACTTTTCAAGTGTATAGCCTGAGTAGACAAAGTCCGAGAGATAGCACTACTGCGGACTATGAGGAGACTGTGGATGAGGTTGATGCTAGTTGGCGTAATAGTTTTTTGGTGGACTTTGTGCGTCATCTAACTTATCGCAGTGTAGGAGAGCCCAAAAGTCTAGAGCTACTCATTGCTGAAAAATCTAGACCTTTAGATCGTTTTATTGTGTTAAACCCAAGTAAACTTAACAGTATTAAGGAGAAAAACAAATGTCGTGATGTCTTATACTTTAATCACACATCGTTATTCCACATACAACTGATTAATTATATTTATCAGCATCTTACAGAAAGATTCGGGGCGCGACTTACTGGCAGAGACGACAAAGTTGCAGTTTCTCTTTTCTACATTTTTGATTTTTTACTTAAATTTCATAATAGGGCTTTTAGCTGGGCAAATTTAGAGCGTATAGACGAGCTTGCTCATATTCACCGCGTGCCTGAATTGCCAGAGCTATTAAGAGAATTAGTTGAGGGTAGCTCTGAGAGGTTGCTGCACCCTATCCTAAATGGGATGTACAATTTTAGGTTTCGTTCAGAATTTGCTCAAGAAATAAGTTATCTATCCAAAGTATCTCTTGCCGAAATGTCCGCTCTTAACTTTACTATGGATGAAGCTAAGAGTATGAAAGCTACTTATATCTCTGATCTGAAAGAAACGGCTGGTGAGGATTTTGATAAGATAAACGCTCTAGGCGAATTGTATGAGTTCGATCAACAGCACGAGCAGGCTAGAGAGCAGTATCGTAAAGCTATGAATGTGCTCGATAAAATTATGTATCAGCGCTTGGGTAAAACTGTAGGTGTGAGTAAAGACAGAATTGAAACCAATCAGACAGATACTGATAACTATCAGAGATATAGATTAAAGTGCAGCTCTGATACGGTAGTTAATGTTCAGAGTCAATCTGATACACAGACTATTATCAGAGCATTGCTAAGTTGGGATGAGGACGAGCTAGAAAATTTATTGTGGGCTGTGCCATGGGGAGTCCGCCGCATTAGATTGATGCTGCAGATTGGCATGAGCTTTGAGTTAGCACAAGACTATGAACGCGCTAAGGCGCATTACATCAATGCTCGGTCTTTGGCATCTGCCTTTTTCCAGTTATACGAACTTCTATTGAAAAGTAGCAAGTATGAGAAGATTGGTGGTGTGAAAGGCTGGCGCTTGACTGTGTTAAAAGACATACTACGTCATGCCCACTTGCTTTATCAACCCTTCTTAGCTGAGGCCTGGTTAGGCGAAAAAATGGTTGAAGTTATAAATAGTTCGGCTGTTTTGTTTGAAAGTGAATTGTTGCGCTTACGTAGAACCTTACCATTCGTAAGTCAAAACAACGCTACCTTTGATGATGAGCTGCATCTTTTTGTAAACAAGGCTACTGAGCAAGGCGCAAATTATTTTCAGACTTTTTCTCTGAAAAACTTTGGTGGCGGTAGTGGCTCTAGTTTTAGTATTTTACTCGCGGAGTTGCACAATAAGACAGGCGATTTGTATTTTTATAAGGGTTATCAATTCAAGCATTCTTTAGCAAATCGCAATGTAGCTTTGGATTCAAGTAAGCCTGTAGAGCATGGAACCACAGGATATTTGTTACGGGCACACTTTCATTATGCTTTTGCTCTGCATGAATTGCGTCGGCATAACCTCTACACTAAAAATATCTCTAAGTACAAGTACACACTTCCACGCCTTGATCGTGGATATGATGACTTTAATAGCATTGCTTCTGGTCAATGGGCATTGATAATCTACCAAACTGTCTTTAACTCTCTCAAGGATTTAGCTGACGTTACTTTAGTAAGAGGTTCGGCAATCGGCTGCTGGAATGGCTTGCCAGCTGTTAATGATGACACTTTGCTGACCGACAAAAATACTTACGGTCAACATTCATCCGTGAATGAACTAATCTGCAAGTATGGTCTGTATAACGCTATTACTAACTGGTTAGAAAGTTCAGATATTGATCTTAAAAATAAGGTAATAAGGCAATTGCCCAATCACTCGAATAGTAGCAATGATACAGATATTAACTGGGATAGTTTCAAGTTAAGTGATTTTATGTCGAGCGGGCATTTAACTAGGGTGGTTTTGCCTCTATCTTTAGGGTTGTGGAAAAGCTGTAACGAGTCGTCTAACTCACAATCCAGCAAAAATTTTTCCAGTTCTGATAATTATTTGCGCTCTTTAGAATTTGGTAAAAATTCTATGCCTTGGCAACGTCTCGTTTTTGGATTACTTTGCGCACGCACTGCTGCGGATTTCATTGCTGAAGCTGGCAATAATTCTGAAGCGGCTTATGAACTGCTATTGGTTATGGAGCGAGTTCATAATGTGATTCACCAATTTCGTATTATACACTGTCTTAATGTCAAGACTCAAGATGGACTGGTTAGTAAAGATATAAATTTATCAATCTTATTGCCGAATGGCAAAAGCGCTTTAACTTTGCCTAGTGATAAACATGCTAATTTTATATACTTTATGGTTGCATTGGCTGTTGAGTGTGTTGAGGAGTATGAGAAACAGGCTTGGCTTAGCTGGCGTCGCCGTCCTGTAGCTCAAGCAGATAACGATCCCGAAGGGGAAAAAGATTTTGACATATATCAGCTCAATGGTGTCATTGCCCCTATGGCTGCAACTACTCTTGTTGCTATACTATTAGATCTTCTTTATTTTACCAATCTTTTTGAAGATGATGACCCTAAAGTAGTAAGAGTGAATGACAATGGTTTAATTGAAAAGCTAAAGTCAGCTAAAAATGCCTTAGATGATAAATTGCAGTCTTGGCTTAGTAGTGATATAAGTGATAATTTGAGTCTAGAGCATGATGGTGCTGGTAACAATTCGTATTATCGCGGTGTATTGGTCTATGTGCTAAAGCGGCATCAATACCCTGTCCTTAATCAATTACATGCCCTCAAGGCTCTTTGTAATGATATAGCACTCTCACACAATCCTTCGCAGCAGTCGTCTTCCAGCTCTGAGGATGGTGAAATGCTTCGTCGTTATCTTGAAGATATGCGCATACTCGATGAAAATTATGCTGCTCCAATGCATTTCACTCCTTATGCTTACGCAGAATCTGCTGCACTAGCAGTATTATCTAGAGCTTTGAACTCGACTCCATACGATGCTTCACGAATACATCGTCGAGCTCTGGAAAAGCTACATCAAGCGCGTAGCGCCTATACCATGGGTAAGCAGTATTACGCTAATATCAGGCGTATGTACTATCTATATGATGATTTCAACGATCGCCGTATGCACGCCAATCACGCTCTACTGATGAGTAGCATGGAAATCGCTTCGATCCTGGAAGCTTTATTAAGCGAAAAGGAACCTCTGCAGTCTGCTATAGCGGGATCATCATTCATTCGAAAATCTGATCGTGAGAACTCGCAGCCTAGATCAAATTGATCTCACCACTCAAAGCAAATTCCACTACAAAGCAACAACATCACCGCTAAGCAACGTATTTTGGGCGCGGAGCAGAGTAGGGCGCTCGGGAGTGATTTTGGTGTGGCGTTTGCGCTTACGCAAAGCGTGGATGCAGAGCAACGGCGTTTGCCTAGTTTGCTCTTGTTTTATGCTTGCATTGGTGCATCGTCTGGTTTGCGCCCCGCAGTAGTGTAGGATTAGCAAGGTTTCCCTGGAGATGCTACCGTCTCTCTGGTCTCGCTGTGTAAACAGTGAGCGGGTCAGCGCTCGACCTCTGGGCAATTCAGCCCACATAGGCACTACACCCAATCGAGCCTTGCGGGCTCGCCTCCACCACCACCAGTCGTCTTTCCCAGCACCACTGATCGAACCGCAGGTAAACACAGATTAAAGACCCAGAGCTCGCTCTGTCGCATAGCAAATAACCCCATCCGTGTTAATCTGCGTTCATCTGTGGTTACATCAAAAAAATCGCCGTAGGCCATCCTCAGTCAATAATCCGCTTATGACAACAAACCAATTTCGCATACTGACCACTGTTATCTGCTCCTTTGTTCTATGGGGTGCGATTGGGGTGCTTACGGGGGCGTTGCTGCCGGACATAATGTCGAGTTTTGCTTTGTCTACCTTAGACGTGGGGGTGTTGGTGAGCTTTTGGTCGGCGTGCTTTGTCGCTGGCTCTTGGGCGACGGCTCGGCTGGTTAGTTTCTACAGACTCAACTTGATTTTCATAGCCGCTAGCGGGCTGGCGGCTATCGCACTCGCGGCGCTCTATCAAGCGCAGATGCTCTGGCTATTCGCTATCGCATTCATCATGGTCGGAGCGCTGATGGGTGTTTCCGAGACTATCGGCCATAGCATGGTTGGCATTAGCTTTCCAGTCAACCGCACCTCTATGCTCAGCGTCTTGGATGTTGCCTTTTCGCTCGGCAGTATCCTGGCGCCGCTGGGCGTTATCGCTATAGCGATTGCCGGGTTCAAATGGCAGTTTCTATATTTGTTGTTTAGTATTTCCCTTGTATTGCTGTTCGCTATCGGCTATTTTTATCTGCCCGTCGTTGCTGCTGCCAAAAGCTCAGGCATCGCGAGTAACAAACCTGGCTTGTTGCGCTATATCGACAAACCCCATTTGCTATTTCTTGGCCTCACCGGTGTTTTTCTCGGAGTCGTCGAGTGGGCGCAAAACTTGTGGATCGTAACCTATGCTTTGGGCGAGGGTTACGGCGAATTCACCGCGCAAATCGCCTTTGCCACTTACCTGGGCGGAATGCTGCTGGTGCGCGTTGTCACGATCTTTGTCGCCGATTGCTTGCAAAGTGGCAGCAATTCCATTTACCTGCTCGCATCAGCACTACTCGGCAATATCGTCTTGCTTTACGCTCCAGGTGTGGGCTATTTGTTGCTGGGTAACTTTCTTATTGGCCTAGGCACTGGGGCAATCTTTCCCATTGCGCTGGGGCGGGCGATGGATTTCTCACCGCAAGAGGCGGCGATATCGTCTGCTACTTTGCTGATGGGAGTTATTGCGGGCTCACAAATCGCCGCGCTCTTTCTCGGCTGGCTCGCCGATCAACCCGGGGGTATCGGCGCGGCCTTTCACACCACCACGATATTCTTCGTTGCGCTCATCATCTGCTTCGCAATTTTCCGAGCCAAAACATCAATAAATCTTGTGGATGATACGCTAGCTAGCTGTTGTATGGGTCATCAGTCGATGCAAGCTGCGAAAGACGACAATGGCCGAATTGGCAATAGCTAGCGCTAAAACCATCGATAGCATCGCGTTGATCCCCGACGATACAATCAAGTTTCCAGCGATAAGCGGAAAGCCAAAAACTCCAACAAAAATTGCCGCCTGCGGCACTTTTTACACGGCGGGCGCTCCTGGGGTCGCGACCGTCTCGGTCGCCGTGTAGATGTGCCGTAGGCGGCCTTCCAACCCCACCTAGTCAAAGGGCATCAATTGTTGAAGCTGTCCAGCAGCTAGCGGCAGCAGTGGATCAGATGGGCTGATTGGCTGGTGGCAGACTAAAGCTCTCTGTTGGATTATGAGCGATACTAAGAATTTAGCCCTGTTGAGCACTTCTGCTTAAATGGGCTTATTTACCCAATTGCCGCCTGCGGCACTTTTTATATGGCGGGCGAGACGCCACGCGCTCCCAGGGCATCGAGCTTAGTTGTAATCTGTGATTTGGTTTTGATGCGGTGCTAATTGGGGAGACGCCCGTGCGGGCGTCTCCAGCCAAGTACAACTTGGCGCGCCCATGAGCACTTCTGCTCAAGTGGGCTTATTTGCCCAATTGCCGCCTGCGGCACTTTTTATATGGCGGGCGAGACGCCACGCGCTCCCAGGGCATCGAGCTTAGTTGTAATCTGTGATTTGGTTTTGATGCGGTGCTAATTGGGGAGACGCCCGTGCGGGCGTCTCCAGCCAAGTACAACTTGGCGCGCCCATGAGCACTTCTGCTCAAGTGGGCTTATTTGCCCAATTGCCGCCTGCGGCACTTTTTACACGGCGGGCGAGACGCCACGCGCTCCCAGGGCATCGAGCTTAGTTGTAATCTGTGATTTGGTTTTGATGCGGTGCTAATTGGGGAGACGCCCATGCGGGCGTCTCCAGCCAAGTACAACTCGGCGCACCCATGAGCACTTCTGCTCAAGTGGGCTTATTTGCCCAATTGCCGCCTGCGGCACTTTTTACACGGCGGGCGAGACGCCACGCGCTCCCAGGGCATCGAGCTTAGTTGTAATCTGTGATTTGGTTTTGATGCGGTGCTAATTGGGGAGACGACCATGCGGGCGTCTCCAGCCAAGTACAACTTGGCGCGCCCATGAGCACTTCTGCTCAAATAGGCTTATTTGCCCAATTGCCGCCTGCGGCACTTTTTACACGGCGGGCGAGACGCCACGCGCTCCCAGGGCACCGAGCTCGTTACAAATAGTGGATTGGCAATTTAGACGTGCTTTTGGGGGAATGCCCATGCGGGCATTCCCTGCCGACTACAAGTCGGCGCGCCCATCCAGCCAAGTACAACTTGGCGCGCCCATGAGCGGCGCTGCCCGTATGGGCTTAATTGCCTAATTGCCGCCTGCGGCACTTTTTACACGGCGGGCGAGACGCCACGCGCTCCCAGGGCACCGAGCTTAGTTGTAATCTGTGACTTGGTTTTGATGCGGTGCTTATTGGGTAGACGCCCATGCGGGTGTCTTTAGTCGAGTGCCACTAGCCGCGCTCAGCCGCAAGGTCCAATCGAAATCTTCCATTACCAAGCGAAAGCCAGTGCTATAGCTGTGGCTATTAATCTCAGTCCAATTGCGGAGGGCAGAGCGGAGGAAGTATGGGCTGACGTTCCAGGAGCCACCGCGGATAACGCGCCGATCGCAGTCGCCAGAGAGCCAGGGCAAGCCGCCGTCAGGCGCGCCGTGATAGCTAGCGTTCCAGCAATCCTGCGTCCATTCCCAAACGTTGCCGTGCATATCGTAGAGGCCGAAGGCATTGGCGGCAAAGGATTCCACGGGCGCGGTGTATTCCCAAGCGTCTTTGCCTGTGGCGAAGCCGCTACAGCAATTATCTTTCCCGTAATTAGCGTAGTCATGGTCGGCTGTATTGCCCCAGCTGTAATCGGTATCGCTGCCAGCGCGCGCGGCGTATTCCCACTCGGCCTCAGAGGGTAGACGATATTCCTCGCCTGTGAGGTTATTGAGCCAAGGTATGTATTCCTCGGTGATTTGAGACCAGCTAACATTGATCACCGGTCGGCTATCTCGGCCCCAACTTACATCACCAGGGCTAGTACAACCGCCGGCATCCAGACAAGCTTCCCACTGGGCAAAGCTTATCTCGCTCTGCGCTAGCCAAAAAGCGCTGACGTTGACCAGGCGCACAGGCTGCTCGCTATCGCCACCACTACCCTGGGTATCGCCCATGCGGAAGCTGCCAGCGGGGATATAGACCATTTTCGGGCACTCGGGGCAAGCTTGGATGATGTCGCCAGCTTGGTAAATTTCGTGAAGTGAGCGCCCCTCCCGCGCTGCTACCAGGGCCTTTAGCATGTGCTTGCGCCGCGGATGGCTGTTATCGCTGAGATCGAGCCAGCTTTGGTATTCGCTTACTGCGGCTTCGAAGAGGCGGGCGCGGTGGTATGCGAACGCAAGACGCAGCCGTAGCGCCGCGCTGTTGGGGAATTGCGCTCGCAAGCTAACCAGCTCTTCGCTACTCATATCTGTTCCTAGCAGCTCTTCGAGACGGGTTGCTATATGCGCGTTAGCACCTGGAAGATGAGCAAATTTATGTTGATAATCAAGTAGAGCGTCGACGCTATCGACCGCAGCTATCGCGACTTGCAAGCCCTTATCGATATAGCTACGGCTGGCAGCGTTGCCGCCGTGCTGGCGCACGTAGTCGATTATTTTGTCGAGGTTGGCAGCAGTTATAGGGTCGTCGCCGTAGAGCAGTAGCCAATCGTCGAGGCTGAAGCCGTCGATGGTGCTGGATGAGATTTGGTTTATGGGAACCGAGGGCGTTACTAGCTCTTCGGTGGTTGGGCCAGTGGCAGGCTGGAAATAGAAATTCCCCAGTAAGCTGGAAGCAATGAATGGAGTTTGGCGCTGTTGAGTTTCGGCTTGCACCGCTTGGCTAATTTGCTCGAATGCCCGCTCTACTTGCATTCCGGGCTTGAGCATTTGCTCGAGCAGATGCTTGGTGAAAAGGCTGTTGCGACCGCCGCCGTCGGCGGCGATCTCGCCAGCGGCAGTAGCTGAGGCTATGAGAATACCCTCGCGGCTTTCAATGGGCGCGAGGCCACGAGTGGCATTATGGAAGCTATTAGCGTAAGGGTTAGCGCGGGAAGCGTCGAGGACGACGATATTGACCCCGTTATTGGCGTATTCCATCGCGTCGAGCACCAGCCCAAGTCTATGGACTTACGCTTGAGCTGGATTTCGCGGCTGATATTGGCTTGCAGCGGGATCAAGTAGTTGCTGTCTCGAGCTTGTACGCCATGGCCAGCGTAATAAAACAAGCCGACCCCACCAGCGCGCAGCTTATCGCCAAAATCAAGGATTGCTTGCTCCATGGCGCTAGCATCGGCGTCGAGCAGGCTGTGCACTTGAAAGCCTGAATCTGTAAGCGCCGCTGCCATATCGCGGGCATCGTTGAGCGGATTAGGCAGCGAGCCGCTTTGATAACTGGCGTTGCCGATCACCAAAGCATGGCGCTCGGATTCAGTGGCAGCGTAGAGGTTGAGAGCGAGTAGTAAGGCACTGGTGCAGATGACGAGCTTGATAGACATGGTTTGCTTCCCTAAGCCAATAGCAAAAAAATTATTCTAAGCATTGCAGGCGAGGATTGGCGCGCCGAGTTGCACTTGGCTTAGAAGTGGGCTGGTGGGTATTGCCATCTCGACCGTTAATCCTGAAAACCCAACCTGACCCGCTAAGCACTCGCCAGCATGGGCTTGAGCTTTTCGGTTTGTCCAGTGCTTCTGGATACGCCCATGCTCGGCTGAGCTTAGGATCATTTCATATCAATTTACGGCCTTTGCCCAACATGCACAAAAATTGCTTTAACTGCAGTGCTAAATTGAGCTAATCCAATAAAAGCAAAGATATGCGGTTTATGCAAAAACTCAATTTAAGAGTTATTGGGGTTTTCATAGCTCATAACCACTCTTTTGGCTTTCAAAGCCATCCGACCTTGAAGGGATCGAGGCTTCAGCCCTGGAGCTACCTTTGAGAGCTTCGGTTTTGTCATAAACGGGGTGCCCACTCTCTGGACCCTTTAATCTCTTGAAAGGCTGTGAATCTCTTTCAGGCTCTGGCAGGCTATCATCATCCCCCCAAAGGCTTAAAATAACATTAGCAGCAACTTTTTTACCCTGTGAAGTATCCATACTGGGCTTACCTTTAAACTTCGTATCAATTGTTACCTGTGACCATTTTGAAGCTGCCACTACTAAGCCCACCAATACCGGAACCTTCTTACCTTGAGAATTTTCTCCAACTTTGAATATAGGGCAACCAGAGGTTCCGAAAATAATCGGACAATCTGTGAAAACCATAGGCTCAGAACCATAGCCCGCCAAAGCGTCTCCTTTACCCAACACAGAGCACTTGGCAATTTGAAAAGAGGGCTTTTTAACACTTATCGAACCCTCTACATCCTGCGAGGGGTGGTCAAAACAAAGGCGGATGTAATCACCTCCCCAAATAGATTGTAGACTCTCATCCATAGTATCGCGCCCTAAGTTTTCATATATTGGCACATCTTCTGGGCGACATTCCTCTTCAGACAATATGGGCTTTTTAAGCTCAGCGTAAGCAAAATCCAGCCGGTCCTTAAAACCTTCTATGTTAAATGCACCTTTATTGCCAGCCACATCATTATCACCCACAGTGGGATCTACTACAGAAGAAGTCTTTGGCATCACACGCCAGTTTAAAGAGCCATCTGGGTTAGAACTGCCAACAATCATACGGTCGTCGTCGTACTTCTGATCTTCACCGGGCTCAAAAAGGACATGGGCTGCTGTTAAAATATTATTACAGCGATTTCCGTAAACAAAACCATTTCCCATATGGCGTCCGCCAACCTGAATGGAAACCACACGCTTACGAATAATCTCATAAATATCTGCCAGCTCATCTTGATCCTCTTGAGACAAATCAATAAAGCGCTTGGGGATATCTGTGGAATTTCTAAAATAATGCACCATTTGCACGCCATTAAAGTTGCGCGCTGCATTAAATAGAGCATTGGTCACTTGACCATTGCCTCTAATAAGCTCGTCGCTACTGCCGAAATTCATCAAAGCCTCTTGCTGCGACCATCCAGCCATCTTACTATCGCTGGGCCTAACTACTGGAGTAAAGGCGCCCACCGCACTGCTGGAATGAGCGCAATAATTCTGCCTATCCTCGGCAGCGTTGGCTACGCTCATGGCGAAAGACAAAAGCAAATACAGCGCAGAAAGCAGGTAAAAATTCATTCTGTTCATGATAATCAGGTTGTTATTGATGGTTATATTGCCGCAGTTCGCGCCCAATCAGCCAAGCTATAGCCACTGCCGGGCGTGGCGCGCGAACTCAGCGTGTGCGTAGCCAGAAAAAGACAAGCACTACGCGCGATCAATTTAGGCTGGCTATGTGGCGCCGCATGAGTCGAAATCGCAGGGATACTGCCACTACGGCGGTTTTGGAGGATTTTACCAGAGTTGATACGGCAGGGGGACAACGTCTGTGGCTAGTCAGCGGGCTTGGGGGATAGGGCAGAGTAGAGCGGGGCGAATCAAATGCCTCAAGCTTATCTCTGCTCGCGGAGTTTTTTCTCCATGTGGCGTAGCGCTAGCGATAGGCTGATGGTTAGTAGCAGGTATAGGTAGGCGACTACGTTGTAAGTCTCGAAGAAGCGGAAGGAGCTGGCGGCGTAGACTTTGGCGAGCTGGGTGATGTCGGCGACTCCGAGTACCGAGACTAGCGAGCTGTCTTTGACTAGAGCGACGAAATCGTTGCCCAAGGGCGGCAGGATGGTGCGTATCGCTTGCGGTAAGACTATTAAGCGGAAGCGTAGCCAAGCCGATAAACCCAAGGCTTTTGCCGCCTCTATTTGCCCCGGGTCTACTGAGAGAATGCCAGCGCGGAAGACTTCGGAGATGAAGGCCGAGTAGCCGATGCACAAAGCCAGGATGGCGCGCCAGAGTAGAGATAAATCCCGAGTTTGCATTGGCTCCAACTGCAAAAACTCCAATACTACGTTTATCATCGCCACCAGCGCTGGCGCGCCGATAAAGGCTATGTAAAACAGCAGGATGAGGATGGGTATGCCGCGAATGACTTCGACGTAAAAGCGCGCTAGCTGGCGCAATACGATGTAGGGCGATAAAGCAGCCAGCGCCAGGCCGAGGCCGAGCAGGCAGGCAGAGGCGAAGGCGACTATGGTTACGAATACAGTAATGCCCAAGCCTTTGCTCAGGAGAGCGAAGACTTGGGCATAAAGTTCATCGGCTACTACCATGTAGCCTAAGTAGATACCGATCGCTACTAAGAGCAGCAACCAGTAGGGGAATTCGCGCTGGCGAGCTTTGTTATTAGGCACCAAGGCGGGGAGGGCGGTTCCTTAGGATCCCATCTTGTAGTCTAGGAACCACTTTTTGTTGAGCGCGTCGATGCTGCCGTCGGCTTTCATCGCTTGGATCGCCGCGTTGATGGGCGCGACCAGGTCTGAGCCTTTGGGGAAGATAAAGCCGAAGTCTTCGGTGCCCATGCTATCGCCGGTGAGCTTGAAGACTCCTGGGTTGGCTTGCACGTAGCCGTTGCCAGCGGTGCCGTCGGTCAATACTGTGTCGACATCGCCGCTGCGCAGCGCTTGCACCGAGGCGCCGAAGGTTTCAAAGAGCTTGATCCTGGGGTTGGCTTCGTTGCCGTCGAGCATTTCGTAAACCGCGACGTAGAAGGGCGTCGTCCCCGGTTGCGCGCCCACCAGGCCATCCTCAAAAGCGGCGAAAGAGGCGCCATCGGTGAAGCGGCGTTCGTCGGCGCGCACCAGCATCCACATCTCCGAGCGCATATAAGCATCAGAAAAATCCACTTGCTGCTTGCGGTCTTCGCGGATGGTGATGCCAGTCATACCCATGTCGTACTGATTGTTGGAAACAGCGGCGATCATCGCGTCCCAGCTAGTATTTTGAATGACTATCTTGACGTTGATGCGCTCGGCAATATCGGCGATAGCGTCGTACTCCCAGCCGATAGCGGTGCCGCTTTTGGGGTCGACAAACTGCAGCGGCGGGTAGGCGTTTTCAGTTACCACCACCACCTCGCGCCCACCCAAATCGGGTAAGTCTTGAGCCCACAACTGCGCCGCGCTCATAGCCAGCGCAATAAGTAAAATTTTTCTAATAGACATAGTTAGTACCTGTTGGTTGAAAATTCTGTGGTGGAGCAAGGGTTAGACCACGGAGCATAAGTGCCGTGATTAGGGGGATAATCACGGGTTTGGTGTCTGGTTGTAGCGGTGGTTTGTTTGAGTCTGTGTGCTATCTCAGTTAGCCGCGCCTATATCCGAGCTCGAGGCTATATCGGCGTTGGCTGTGATTATGCTGTGCTGTAGACCAGTGAAGTCCTTTAGGTTGATGGAATCTGGTATATCGGCTAAAGCTAATCTGATGACCTCCTCTATGCGGCTTACTGGGATTATCGATAGACTTTCTTTTACCTTTTCGGGAACTTTGCTGAGGTCGCTGATGTTGTCGTTGGGTATTAAGACGGTCTTCACGCCCTCTCGGTGAGCTGCCAGCAGTTTTTCTTTTATCCCACCTACTGGCATCACCAGGCCACGCAAATTGACCTCACCAGTCATAGCGACATGGGCTCGAACCGGTATAGAAGATAGCGACGACAACAAGGCAATACAAATGCCAACTCCAGCGCTGGGGCCATCCTTAGGAGTTGCGCCCTCTGGAATATGAATGTGGAAATCGTGCTTCCGCGCAAACTCAGGGTCGATATTAAAGATATAAGCACGCGAGCGCACTATGCTCAGAGCCGTGCGCATCGATTCTTTCATCACGTCGCCGAGGCTACCAGTGAGCACTATATCGCCCCGCCCGCCTAGCAACAACGCCTCAATCGTCAGGGTCTCACCACCAACAGCAGTCCAAGCTAAACCGGTCACCACGCCGACGCCATTGTCGCTTTTCTCTTGACCCTTACGGTAGCGCGGCACTCCCAGGTAGCTTTCAATCTGATCGAGGTTGACACTGACTTTACCAGCGCGCAATTGTGCTAAATGCTCTTTATCATCAATAGCTTCTAAGAAAGCTATCTTGCGCAAAATCTTGGCCAACGATTTCTCCAGACCACGGACACCAGCCTCCCGGGTGTATTTTCTGATGATTTTTTTACAAGCGGCTTCGCTGATAGTAACCTGCCCTTTCTCGAAACCATGCCTCTGAATTTGCTTCGGCAGCAGATAACTCTTGGCTATGTTGTACTTTTCGTCCTCGGTGTATTCGCTGAGCTGGATCACTTCCATACGGTCCAGCAACGGTTGAGCGATATTTAGACTATTGGCGGTGCAGATAAACATCACTTCGGAAAGGTCGTAGTCCACTTCCAAATACAAATCGTTGAACTTACTATTTTGTTCGGGATCAAGTACTTCTAACAGCGCCGAGCCTGGATCACCACGATAGTCATGGCTCATCTTGTCAATCTCGTCGAGCAGGATCACTGGATTATTGGTACCAGCGTTGCAAAGATTTTGGATAATTTTTCCAGGCATTGAGCCGATATAAGTGCGTCGATGCCCACGAATTTCGGATTCGTCGCGCAGACCACCCAGCGAAAAACGCACGTATTTACGCCCCACAGATTCGGCTATAGAACGCGCCAAAGATGTTTTACCAACTCCAGGCGGCCCCACCAGGCATATAACCGGCGCCTTCTTGCTGCTATTGACTTTCTTGCTCACTGCCAAGTGCTCAAGAATACGTTCCTTGACGTCTTCCAGACCATAGTGGTCTCTATTGAGCACACGCTGGCAGTGCTTGAGGTTTATCGAGCTATCACTGCGTTTACCCCAAGGCAGCTTCAGCATCCAATCCAGATAGCTACGCACCACAGTGGTCTCCGCCGAGATATGCGGCATATTCTGCAGCTTAATCAATTCACGCCGACACTTCTCCTTAGCCTCGGCGGCCATATCCATCTCTTTGATTTTGTTCTTGTAATCTTGCAGATCGTCGCCATCGTTGTCTTTGTTGAGCTCTTTTTGAATAGCTTTTGCTTGCTCGCTCAAGAAGTACTCGCGTTGATTGGTTTCGATTTGCTTTTTAACGCGCTCACGCAAATTGCGCTCCAGCTCGATATGGTCGTAGCGCGATTTCAGCAACTCTATGAGCTTCTCGTAGCGCAGACTAACCTCTCGGCTTTCCAGGATTTGCATCTGCACGTTGGGATTGAAACTCAAGGTTGCCGCCAGGTAATCGACAAACCTCTCGACATCGCTCTCCTTACGCAACGAATTCAGCAGTTTGGCGTATTTTTCGCGCGATTCGTCGGACTCTATCCCCGCGAGCTTCTTCAACAGATACAGCAGCTTATCTACCGTATAGACCTTACCCTCAACCTTACTCAGAGCCTTGCTCCGCAGGCAGGTATAACCCGCGCTCAGATAATCGTCTTGGTCTTGCTGTAACGAATTTATCTTAACACGCTCGACACCCTCGACCTCGACCAAGCAAGCCTCTTGCCTTTTACTCTTACTAACCTGCAAGATATTTACCAGGCAGCCAACCGCGTGGATATCGTCTATCTCGGGATAATCGACCTCGTTATCGCGTTGCGCTACCACGATCATACGGTGGTCGTGGCTGGTAACAGCGGCTTCCAAAGCTTTTAGAGAACTCTCCCGACCGACGTACAAAGACACAACCTGCCTCGGGAAAACTATTAGATCGCGCAGAGGCACGATAGGTAGAGCCGCTTTAGCCATAATCGATTCAGGTCATCTTTCGTTATTCACTTTAACTTTCAAGTCGCCAACACCCTTGTCGCCAGACTTGTTAGCCTTGGTATATATGGGCTTGGATTTATTTTCTACCACGCCTTGGGTGATTTTCACCGCCGAATACTGCCCAACCACATCGGGCAATTCGTACATCAAGTCGATGAGCACACCCTCCATAACCGTGCGCAAACCCCGAGCTCCAGTGCCCTGAGCTATAGACTTTTGCGCTATCAGTCGCAGCGCTGCCGCGTCAAATTCGAGCTTCACGTTTTCCATTGCGAACATCGCCCGGTATTGCCGCACTAGCGAATTCTTGGGCTCGGAGAGAATCCGCACCAGCGCTTCCTCGTCCAAAGCCTGCAGCGATACATTAATAGGCAAGCGCCCTACCAGCTCGGGAATCAAGCCGTAGCGCATTAAATCGTTGGGCTCGACCTGGCTCAAGAACGAACTCTGCTCGTTACGACTCACGTCTTTACTTTTAACATCGCTGACAAAGCCGATACCACCACTGTTATCGACACGATTCTCGACAATCTTATCCAGCCCCTCGAAAGCACCGCCACAGATGAAAAGAATGTTGGCAGTGTCCAGCTTGATATTGTCCTTGTGCGGATGCTTGCGTCCGCCTTGCGGCGGCACGGTAACCACCGAGCCTTCAATAAGCTTCAGCAAAGCCTGTTGCACGCCCTCACCAGAAACGTCTCTGGTGATCGACAAATTCTCGGATTTACGCGAAATCTTGTCGAGCTCGTCCAGATAAACGATACCCATCTCAGCAGCGTCGACATCGCCGTCGCTGTTGAGCAGGAGCCGATGCAAAATGCTCTCGACGTCGTCGCCAACGTAGCCAGTCTCAGTGATAGTAGTAGCGTCGGCGATGGCAAAAGGCACGTTGAGCTTCTTCGCCAGCACTTGCGCCAGCAGAGTTTTACCCGAGCCCGTCGGGCCGATCAAGAGCACATTACTCTTGTTGATCTCTATGCCTCTACGGCCGCCAGCTCTAGGCTTCTGCCCTCTTTTACGCGAAGGCTTTTTGTTAAACCATAGCCTCTTGTAGTGGTTGTACACCGCCACTGAAATCAGCTTCTTGGCTTGCTCTTGACCGATAACGTAATCGTCCAAATGCGCTTTGAGCTCAGATGGCGTCGGCAGCCCACTAGAGCCGCTGGAGTATTCCAATTCGGCAATATAGCCATCGACATCGTCAGCCTGCTGGCCGCGCTTCGGGAACCTTCTCAGCCCCTCGCTGTTGACCACGTAGCGGTGATAGCTAAGCTCAATGCATTTATTACAGATAGCGGTACTTGATCCCGAGCTACCGGAGACAAAAAAATCAACTTCGCTCGAAGTTCGTAAGCAAAAAGAACACTTTTCAATACTGAAGGTCGATTCAGCCATATTGGATGTAGTACAAAAAATTACCGATATTCGTCATTGACAACGCGCATCGCTGCTCGGGCAAACCGCGCTCCAGGCCATCAATCTTAGCACAATAAAAGACTTTTACGCGACGTTGAGGCCGCCTGCCACAAGAGCCTTTGGGCAAGATTAGAAATAAAAGGCTGGGGCGTGCCGTAAAAGTACCACGGCGGCTCCCAGCCTCGGATTTTGCTTTGTGAACGCTACAACTTTTGCTGCTCGTGCTTGATTTAAGGGTAAGTAATATTGGCTAAGCCCGTTCTTGCAATACCTGGTCTACTATTCCGTACTTAACTGCTGCTTCTGCGCTCATAAAATTATCTCTATCGGTATCCTTGTGTATCTTATCGATGCGTTGACCAGTATGGCGTGCCAGGATGCGGTTCAACTTTTTACGGGTGTCTAAAATTTCGGTAGCGTGTATCTCCACATCTGAGGCTTGCCCCTGATATCCCCCCAAAGGCTGATGAATCATAACCTTACTATGCGGCAGGCAAAATCTTTTACCTTTCTTGCCCGCTGCCAGCAGTAGCGCACCCATACTCGCGCATTGCCCAATGCATAAGGTTGAAACATCCGGTTTGATGAACTGCATAGTATCGTACACTGCCATGCCCGAGGACACCACACCACCTGGGGAATTGATATACAGGCTTATATCTTTTTCGGGATTTTCTGATTCAAGAAAAAGCAGCTGTGCCACTAGCAGATTGGCAACCTGATCGTCAACGCCACCCACGAGGAATATTACCCTTTCCTTCAAAAGCCGCGAATAAATATCAAAAGAACGCTCGCCGCGAGGCGATTGCTCGATTACCATTGGTATCAAAGTAGCACTGGTTGCTGACATAATTACCTAAGTTCAATTAAAGTCTGTATGAAATCGCATCATAGCGCCGCCGCCGAACTGGCATTAGAAAATGGCGACTTTAACGGTGAAAATAGTATCAGCGCGCTCGCCAAGTCTGGCAGCTTCGCCATACGCCTGCTGGGTTTGTTGACCTTACTCGCTGCGCTCAGCGCCTGCAGCTTAATCCAGAGCAAACAGCCAAGCCCCACCGACAGCAGCACGACACCCACACTACCAGATTGGGTCTTAAACCCTGCAGGTGCCTACCCCGAAAGCAGCTATCTCGCCGCTGTCGGCAGCGCCCTCAGCGACGAACTCGCGCAGCGCAACGCTCGCGGCAACATCGCCCAGATATTCAGCTCGCGCATACGCCAGACCATGCTCAGCGGCACCAGCAGCTCGGACGACCAAGCCTCCAGCTTCGCCTCCAGAGTCGCGCTCTCGAGCAGCGACGAAGAGATAGTCGGCATCAACATCGGCGCCAGTTGGTTTGACGCCAGCAGCGGCTTGCATTACAGCCTGGCGTATTTGCACAAAGGCGAATACTCGCTCTACTTGGCAGAGCAGATAAGCCAGCGGCAAGCCGAGTTGGCAGCACTAACACCAGCAACGAAGCGCGACACAGCCGCCGACAACTTCAACGCCCTACGCGCCTACTACCAGCAGTTGCAGCTATTACCACAGCTAGAGCGCTGGCAAAGGCATCAGCTAGTGGTGTCAAGCAGCCCAAGCTCGGCGAGCGCCACTCCCCATGGCGCGATCCAGCAAGACTTCACTGGCGCCCTGCGCGCCAGCAGCATGTGCCTGAACCTCAAAGCCAGCTCAGAATCTGACTCTGAAGAATACAGCGCCGTCGAGCAGCGCATCAGCCGCGCCCTGGGCGATATCGGCTGGCAAATCAAAGACGCCAACGTCAACGTCGCTGATTGCTTGCGCCTAGTGGTCGAATTCGAGTTAAGCCTGGCTCAGGCGCGCGCCGATTGGCACTTTAGCGCCCTCGAACTCAACTATCAAATTCTGGCAAACGACGACAGCCTAAGCTCGGGCACCCTGGCGCTCGAGAGTAGCGCCGTCAAAGCCAACGAATCTATACGCCGCCTGCAAACGCAAATAACCCAAGAGCTCCCCGAAATCATGCTTAGGGATGCGCTACGAGAAATATAAAGCCTATGAACATCGCCCAAACCCCCAGCCTGCGCTTGGATGGTCAGCGCGCCTTAATCACTGGCGCGAGTCGTGGCATCGGCCTCGCCGCCGCTGCTGCCTTATCTGAAGCCGGCGCTGAAGTCGTATTGCTCGCGCGCCCGAGCGAGCAATTGCAGCAAGCAGTGCAATTGCTGCGCGACGCTGGTCGCCAAGCCAGCGCCCTCCCCCTCGACCTCAATGCCGATTCCAGCTTTGCCACCATCGAGCAATCGGGACCCTTCGACATCCTGGTCAACAACGCCGGCATGGGCGGGCACACCCATTTTGTCGACGCCGACTTTGCCACCTTCGACGCAACCATCCGCCTCAACGTCCGCGCCGCTTACTTCTGCTCGCAAGCAGTCGCGCGCCCGCTCATCGCCGCGAGCAAGCCTGGGAGCATAATCAACATCTCATCGCAAATGGGCAAAGTCAGCGGACCCAAGCGCAGCATTTATAGCGCCAGCAAATTCGCCCTGGAAGGCATGACCCGTGGCATTGCCATCGAACTCGCGCCGCACAATATCCGCGTCAACAGCTTGTGCCCGACCTTCATCGAAACCGAGCTCACGCGCCCAGCGCTGGCAGACGCCGACTTTCGCGCCTGGGTACTCGGTAAAATCAAGCTCGGCCGCCTTGGCCAAGTCGAAGACCTAATGGCGCCGATGGTCTTACTCGCTTCCGCTGGCGGCTCGCTGATAACTGGCACATCGTTGCTGGTGGACGGCGGCTGGACCAGCGGCTGATCACAAAACTCCCCAACTAACATCAAAACACCACCATGCAAGGCTTTAACCCCGAATTCCAAGACCTCAAGGACTACATCCTAAAAATCACCGAGCGCATCTGGGAAGGTCGCCAAGTAGAAAGAATCCGCGAATGGTACGGCAAAACAGCGCCAGTCTACACCCCCACCAGCGCCACCCATGACGTCGAGCGCGTCGTCCAGTTCACTCTCGAAACCCTGCACATGTTCCCGGATCGGCAACTGCTCGGCGAAGACGTAATCGGTTGCGAATCCGAACCGGGCAAACATTACTCATCGCACCGCATACTATCGCCGATGACGCACCAAGGCGAAGGTTTCTTCGGCCTGCCCTCGGGCAACAAAGTCAAGGCTCGAATAATCGCCGATTGCATTTGCCAGGATAACCAAATCATCGAAGAATGGATGGTGCGCGATCAAGCCGCCATCTTGGAGCAAGTTGGCGTCGACACCGAAAGCTTCGCCCGTCAATTGGCGGCTAGCTGGCGCAAGGCGAACATCCAGCCCGATTTAGGCGATAAATTAGTGCAGCGTTGGCGCGGCGGACCCACCAGCAAGCCCATAGCCAAAACCGCCCACGACCAGCTAGTACAGCAGTACCGCAAGTTATGGGAAGGCGGCCAACTAGCGCTCGTCCCGGAAATTTACGACCGAGCCGCCTGCTTATATGGCCCAGTGCACCGCCACCTCAACGGCCACGCCGAGATCGACAACTTTCTATGCTCATACCAAGCTAGCCTGAAAAATCCCCAATTCAACTTCGAGCACAGCATAGTTCAGCAGGAAGCTGACCAACCCACGCGCATAGCCCTGCGCTGGAGCCTCGCCGCCAACCACGGCGGCAACGGTCATTTTGGCGAACCCAGCGGCAAAGACCTGGTCATCATGGCGATCACCCACCTGGAACTCCGCGACAACAAAATCCTCCGCGAATACCTCCTAATAGACGAACTCTCGCTCTGGCTGCAAATCCACTCTTAACCAACCAACTAACGTCTTTTCAATAACCATCGACCGGAGCAATGACTGATCAAGAACTGAAAAACCTGGTAGCAAGCTTAGCAGTTAGCCAAGCTAAAACCGATGCTCAGATAGCCAAAACCGATGCTATCGTCCGCAGGATATCGCGCGAATATGGCAACTACATAAACAACCAAAGTCGGCTAGCCGAGGAGTTCTTCGTCAATGGCATAAAAAGACTTAATCTATGCTTAGCTGGCGTTCAGTTCGACGACATCGCGCCAAACCTCAGCAAACAGAACCATAGCAGCGGCATAGGCATCGAATTAGACGCCCTGATGACCAATGGTGAAGTAGTAGCAATTCTCGAAGTAAAAACGATCTTGCATATCAACGATGTTGAAGCAGTCTACGACAAGCGCATACCAGCCTTTCGCAAGCTTTTCCGCGAATACCAGGACATGGATCTACTGGTATTAGTCGGTGGCATGAGCATCAACAGCGATGCACTTGATAAAGCCCATGAATACGGCTTCATTTGTCTACAGCCGGATAAACAACAACTGAGCATAGACGCCAGCCACTCCAAGCGCTTTGCGCCCATGAACAACTAACTAGGCATTAGAACCATGACAGACCAAGAGTTAAAAAACCTGGTAGCAAGCTTGGCTGTTAGCCAAGCTAAAACCGATGCTCAGATAGCTAAGACCGACGCTCAGATAGCTAAAACCGATGCTATCGTCCGCAGGATATCGCGCGAATATGGTAACTACATAAACAACCAAAGTCGGATAGTCGAGGAGTTCTTCGTCAATGGCATAAAAAGACTTAATTTATGCTTGGCTGGCGTTCAGTTCGACGACATCGCGCCAAACCTCAGCAAACAGAACCATAGTAGCGGCATAGGCATCGAATTAGACGCCCTGATGACCAATGGTGAAGTAGTAGCAATTCTCGAAGTTAAGACGATCTTGCATATCAACGATGTCGAAGCCGTCTACGACAAGCGCATACCGGCCTTTCGCAAGCTTTTCCGTGAATACCAGGACATGGATCTACTGGTACTAGTCGGCGGCATGAGCATCAACAGCGATGCACTTGATAAAGCCCATGAATACGGCTTCATATGCCTGCAACCAGACAACCAACAACTGAGCATAGACGCCAGCCACTCCAAGCGCTTTGCACCGTTAGCCTTAAATTAAACAAACACCGCGCGGGCTTGGCGATCTTATCAACCACTTTTCATCAAACCACAGGAACAACAACCATGCGCTATTTACACACAATGGTACGAGTACGCGACATCGACCAATCGCTCAATTTTTACTGTAACGTCATGGGCTTGGAAGAAGTACGGCGTTACGACAACGACAAAGGTCGGTTCACGCTGATATTCCTGGTCGCCCCCGAAGACAAAGATAGCTACCGCGAAGGCAAAGCCCCAGCTCTAGAGCTAACCTGGAATTGGGACCCCGAGGAATACTCCGGCGGTCGCAACTTTGGCCACTTGGCGTATCTCGTCGACGACATCTACGCCTTCTGCGAACGCGCGCAAAACCTCGGCGTTACCATCAACCGCCCCCCACGCGACGGCTACATGGCGTTCATCCGTTCCCCCGACGGCATCAGCGTGGAGATTCTGCAGAAAGGCGATGCCCTGGAGCCACAAGAGCCGTGGGCTAGTCAGGCCAACGTTGGCACTTGGTAGCTATTAAAAATCAAAGCCAATCGCAGCATCAGCTTTGAGCAAATACCTCTTTGTGATCGCTGCCGCTGGTCGCGGCTCGCGCCTCGGCGGCGCTATCCCCAAGCAGTATCTTGAATTGCACGACGGGCGCAGCGTGCTCGATTGCACTATCGCGCGCTTGCTCAAAAGCGCAGTCGCCGACAGTGTGCTCGTAGCCCTAGCGCCAGACGACCAACACTTCTCCCAGCGCAGCGCCTACCACCAGCACCCGCAAGTCCACACCATCGTCGGCGGCGACACCCGCGCGCGCTCGATAGCCAACGCAGTAGCTTACGCCCGCGAACACCACGGCGAGCAATGCTGGCTATTGGTGCACGACGCCGCGCGCCCCTTCGTCGACATCGACGATTTGCATAAGCTCGTAGCCCATATTGAGCACAATAACAGCGCCTGCGCCCTCGCCGCACAAGTCCGCGACAGCGCCTACCAAGCCGAGCCGAACGGACAAATCGCAGCCAGTCTCGACACCAAGCTCTGGCGCGCCTTCACGCCGCAAGCCGCCCGCGTCGTCGACTTGGCAGATGCTTTTCACGCAGTTGGCACTGGCGCCGAGGTCCGCGATGAAATCAGCGCCTTGCGCGCAATCGACCGCCCAACCCAACTACTAGACAGCAGCAGCTTGAACTTCAAAATAACTACCATGGACGACCTAAATCTCGCCCGCCGCCTCGCCCACACCCTACTGTGAACAACAAACTACCACTCAGCGCAGCCTTTATCTGCCTACTCGGCGCCTGCTCGATACCAGCGCCACTACCGCCAGCAGCCCTGCCAGCTTCTACCAGCGCAGTACAAGTAGACCGCCTCTGGAGCACGAACCTATCCTCCAGCCTCGCCTACCTGCACTACAAAACCAGCATCGCGATCGACGCCGACACGGTATACGCCTGCAGCAATAGACGCCTAAGCGCGCTCGACAAAGCCAGCGGCGCGATCATCTGGCAAAAGGCCAACAGCGCCGCCTACAGCGCCTGCCTTAATCTACAAGACCAGCGCTTGTACGTTGGCGATAGCCACGGCGAGCTCTCAGCGCTCAACACCAGCGGCGACGTCCTCTGGAGCGAACGCCTATCCGCTGGCCTCTATCACTTACCATTAATCGGCGCCGACAAACTATTAGCGCTCAGCGAAGACTCGCAATTGCATCTGCTCAACGCCAGCACCGGCGCGCGCATCCTCACGCTACCCGGCCGCCGACCGCAATTCAGCTTACAAGGCGCCAGCGCCCCCGCGTACAGCGATAGCCAGGCCTTTTACAGCCTGGGCGGCAACGTAGTAACGGCGATGCAACTGAGCAACGGTCAACTCAACTGGGAGCAAGAACTAAGCGGCGTGCCCGATAGCGGCTCGGGCGTCAGTGCCATCGAGCAGATCCGCGCCAACCTGCGATACTCCGAGCAGAGGGTCTACGCCCTACCCTACCAAGGCCGCATGGCAGCGTTGGACGCGCAAAGCGGCGCCATAATCTGGGAGAAAGAACTCAGCAGCTCGCGCGATTTTCTGCTCGCTGGCGACGACATTTATCTATTCGACAACGACGCCACCCTCACCAAGCTCGCGGCAACCACCGGCGTCGAAGCCTGGCGCGCACCCGAGCTCGCCAATAGGGACTTCACGGCGCCGGTGCTCAGGCAAAGCCTGGTGCTAGCCGCCGACGCTTATGGTTATCTGCACTTCTTCGCCGCCGAAGATGGCAGCTATCTTGACACCCAGCGCATCAGCCCTTACGCCGTCCGCAGCTTGACGGTCGTCGGCAACGAAGTCTACGCCCTCGACGCCAAAGGCTGGCTACAAAGCCTCACCGTCAAGCCATAGCACTGAACACACTAGGAAATACCTTTGATCGTAAAAACCACCAAGCAACACCGAGCGTCCCTACTAGCAATAATCGAAGCCAGCGGACAATTCGATGCCGATGGCTTGGCTCATGTCGCCAGCACGCTAGATGCTTATCTGGCAAATTCTGCGGAAGCCATTTGGCTTACTGCCTTGGCGAACGCGGCGCCAGTAGGCGTCGCCTACTGCATCCCAGAGCCGATCACCGATGGCACTTGGAACCTGTTAATGCTATGGCTACAAGAAGGTTTTGAGGGCAAAGGCTTCGGCAATGCCTTAGTTAGCGAGATAGAGAAGCAACTAATAGAGCGCAACGCGCGACTGTTGATCGTTGAAACCTCTCAGCTACCAGACTTTGAGCGAGCTCGAAAGTTTTACCAGAACTATGGCTTCCAACTCGCAGCCGAGGTCAAAGACTTCTTTGCCGCAGGCGATAACAAACTCATCTATACCAAAGCGCTGGCTGGAAGTTAGCTGCATTGAAGATGGCCTATGAATCAGGCGCTGGTATGCTCGCTGCCAACTCGCTAACGTAGCGCGCCAAGCCGAGTTCGAGGAGGCGGCCTTGGAGTTTGTAGTGCGCTTGTGTGGGGTCGAGCGCCAAGAGGTTGTTGCGCACCAAGTCGCCGAGCTCGGCTTCGAGTTCGGCGTTGTCGCCCATATCGACGGCGATGCTATCGTGATCGAAGCTGCCATCAGCGCTAGCGCTCACCGCTGCGGCGATGCTGCGGAATAGTTGTTTCTTCCGAGTACCAACGGCTTTGAGTTTGAATATAGATCGAGCTACAACTATGCGCTCTTCGATGAGCTTGGCGAAAGTCTCATCGGGAATGCTGCCACCTTGCGCGTGCACGAGTAAGTCGCCCAGAAAGCGGCTAATCTCCCACATAGATCCGCCGTAGGTATTCCAGATAGCGGCTTTTTGCTCAGGGCTAAGTTGGTATTCGCTGATGTTGCTTTCTTGTTGCAGGTTATCGAGCCAGTAAACGACGTCGGGTTTAGTGAGATAATCTACGGCAAAAAAGGCGCTGGTTTTTTTAAGCTTGGCATCGTCGTAAATGCGCTGGATGAAGTAAGCGTCCGAAGAGGCGACGATTACGTGGCAGAGGTGGCTCTCTTTGGTGATAGCAACAAAAAAGTTGAATAGCTCTTGCAATAACTCGCGCTGCCCGTTCATATAAATGCCTTCCAGCGCCTGCAACTCGTCGATGATAATTACCGGCCGCCGTCCACCCGCGACGATTTTCTCCAGCTCTATATTCATCACCGCGAGTGGGTCCAGGTCGGTGCTTTCTATGCCCTTGAGTACCTCTACTGACAGCTGAAAAAATGGCAAGCTGTAACTACGCACCTCTTTAACGTCGCCTTTGCTCTTGCTGTGGTCGATACGAAAAAAACTACGGATAAAGTCTTTATAGCTGCTGAGCAGTAACTCGCGCAAGTTGAAATTCTTAACCTCGTAATCCCTTGAACTCAAACTGCGGCGGACAAACTCCATCAATAATGTGGTTTTGCCGCTGGACTTCGGCCCGTACATAAATAACAGATTATTCGGGCGCTCGGCTATCCAGCTATCGAGAAAAGCCAACTCACGGCGGCGGTTGATAAAAGCGGGTTCGTTTTTCATCAGAGCTTAAAGTCATTGCGTATTCGCGCTGATTTTAGCCGCAGCACTACCGCTTCGCCATTACAAGCTATCCAAAAATATGCTCAGGTCGGTGTTGAAGCGTGGTGTATCTTCTAAGAAAGGTGCATGGCCTAAGTCTGGGTAAACAATGCGTTGGGCGGAACCACCGCCTTCGGTTATTAGAGATTGCATTATCTCAGTCGACCTTGGTAGTACGTGCTGGTCGGCGGCTCCGTGTATCAGAAGAGTTGGCACTTGGATACCTTGCAGCGTGGGCGAATGATCGAGTGGGCCGCCGATCATGAAGCGGTCGATGACCATTGAGCGCCGCACGTAGGGTGGCGTTTGCATGTTGTAAGCCAGGGCTTCGTCGGCTAGCGCTTGCGGTAGCGGCTGGGCTGGTACCATTGCCAGAAATCGCTTCGTGCCCGCGAATTGGCGCGAGTATTCGCCGCAAGTATTGGCGGCGCCGCAACCATCAAGGTCGGCCTCTGGAGGGCCAGCAGGAATACCAGCCATGGCTCCGGTGTTTTCAAGCACGCCTGGCCCCAAAACCAGCTCTGGGCCACCAGCTTCGGGTGGACGCAAATCGAGGTTATAGCCAGTCGCCACGAATACCAGGCCGGATAATTTACTTTGGCCGTGCGTAGCGACGTAATCAAGCACGGGCAAGCCGCCGTAAGACCAGCCAACCAGGGTGAATTTGCCCAAGCCCTTAGCCTCGACCACTGCGGCAATATCGTCGGCCCATAACTGCGAGGCAACGTAGCTCTTAGGAGTCTCTGGTTTACTCGAATAGCCGTGACCGCGCAAATCGATGGCTATGAGGCGGTATGTATCTTGCAGCGAACTCTGCATTTGCAAGCGCCAAGCTAGCGCGCTTTGCGAAAAGCCATGCACCAATAGTACAGCGGGACCGTCTGGATTGCCCGATTCGACTACTGAGATGGCGACTCCGTCTGGAGCTAAAACCGCATCGCGCACTAAGCCGTGCGCACTAGCCAATTGAGCGCCCAAGAGCAGGCACGCAATTAGGCAGATTGTTTTTTTAATGTTTGACATGATGTTCTCCTATTGGTTTATGTAATTGTTATCTAATAGCCTTTTATTCGCGCGTATTTTAGCCATGGTGCTAATAAACTGCTGCTGTTGCTGAGCGCTGATGCCAGCTAGTAGTTGTTTTTCCACTCCTAAGACTTGAGGGATTAACTCGTGGTAAATGGCTTTGCCAGTGGTGCTCAGGCTCAGGAGCTTGCTGCGGCGGTCGCTGGGGTTGGCGTGGGCGGCAACCCAGCCGCTGCGCTGCATCCGCGCGAGGGCGCGGCTGACGGCGACTTTGTCCATGCTGGAGCGTACGACTATGTCGTTGGCGGTGAGTTTGTTATCCGGGCCGATGATCACCATCGAGCGCCACTCGGCTGGGGTCATATCGTACTCGGATTGGTACACCGAGGAGATCGCCGAAGTTACGTCGCTGTAAAACACCCGCACGAGGTACGGGAAGAATTTTTGCAGGTCGAAGCTTAGGGGCTCGGCGACGTCCGCAGGGGCGCGGTTGTCAATATTTGGGTCTATGCTCATAAACGCTGTTATTTCTGGCTAAATGATACGAAGGCTTGGGCGTTGACATAGTTGCAAGTGAAACTATACTAGCACATTCCAATCCAACAAGAGCAAAACTCATGAACAATAATATTTGCACACGGCTCAAGTCAGCCGCTGCCGCCCTGCTGCTCGGCGTATTCGCCAGCTCGGTCTGGGCTGATGAAGAATTAGTCATGTCGTCTTGGCTGCCACCGCAACACCCAGTGGTAGTCGGCGTAATGCAGCCTTGGGCGCAAGCTGTTGCTGATGCCACCGAAGGCCGAGTTACAGTGCGTATGCTCGCCAAGCCGCTAGGCCCGCCACCAGCGCACTACGACTTGGCAGCAGATGGCGTCGCTGACCTTACCTATGGTCTGCATTCTTTCACCAGGGACGATCGCTTCCTGCGTTCGCGCCTGGGGCAGTTTTCCTTCTTAGGCGACACCGCCGAGGCGACCTCAGTAGCTTATTGGAATGTCTACGCTGGCGACCTCAACGCCCAGCAAGAGCACCAAGGCACCAAGCTGCTGGGACTATTCGTCCACGGTCCAGGTATGTTTCATAACAACCAGCGCCGGATTAGCTCGGTCTCTGATTTCGAGGGCCTGAAAATACGCACCCCCGGCGGCTACATCGCCAATCTAGCCCAGGACTTGGGAATTACCACCCAATTCATGGGTCCCGGCCAGGTATTTGAAAAGCTATCGACCGGAGTGATCGACGGGGTAACTTTCCCCATAGAGGCGCTAAAAGCTTTCAAGCTCACTGATCATTTGACGCATTCGATGCGAGTGCCTGGAGGCATGTACAACACCTCCTGGTTCCTAGTAATCAACGAAGATAGATGGTCGGATATCGCCGCCGCAGATCGCGCCGCAATTGAAGCTGTATCTGGCGAGGCCTTGGCGACTATGGCTGGCAAAGTCTGGGACGCTGCTGATCGCTCTGGCGCCGAGTGGACAGCAAAAACCGACGTTGTGGTTTACGATGCTCCCGCTGGCGTAGTCAGCGCCTTGCGCGAGCTCGCTGCCAGCCACGAGCAGGAATGGGCCAAGGCGGTCGCTGCCACTGGCTACGACGGCACAGCGGCGCTAGCGGCGATGCGCGCTGCTACTGGTCAGTAGTCAAATAACAAAGCTCGCGTAGCGCTGGCGATGCCAGAGCTCAACAATGTCAGCGCCAGCAAGCCAGCCACCGCGCTGCTGGCGCTGAGCCAATGGTGCGAATGGCTGGCAATGGTCGTGCTATTCGCGCTGATGGCTCTCACTGGGGTCGACGTAGTGGCGCGCTATTTGTTCAATAGCCCCATTCGCGGCGCCTTTGAATTAGTGGAGATCATGCTGGCGACTCTGGTCTTTCTAGCGTTGCCAGCTTCAATACGCCACGGCAGCCACATCAAAGTCGAGCTGATTAACTCCTTCGGTTCACAGCTAGCCGAGCGCTGGGTACAGCTTCTGGTAACCCTACTCAGCCTGAGCATCTTCGCCGTACTCAGTTGGCAACTCTACGAACACGCCACCAAGTTGCGCGCCTACGGCCTAGTTAGCGATTCGTTGGAAATACCGCTATATCTAATCGGCTGGCTCGCCGCCGCTTGCTGCTTGCTTAGCACTTTGCTGCTGCTGCGTCAGCTATTCGCGCCCCAGCGCTAGACCGTGCTCGAATCGATCCTCGGCTTTATCGCGCTCTTCGCTCTGGTAATAATAAGAGTGCCGATAGCCTTCGCCATGATCATAGTTGGCTGCGTCGGCTTCGGCTTGCTGCGCAACTGGCAGGCGAGCCTGACCTTGCTCGGCAGCACGGTATTCGACACGGTTTCCTCTTTCACTTTGGCGGTGATCCCGCTGTTCATTTTGATGGGCAACTTGCTCACCGCCTCCGGCGTATCCAGCGCCCTGTTCAAAGTAGCGCACCGCGCTTTGTATAAGCTACACGGTGGCCTGGCGATGGCGACAGTAGTCGCCTGCGGCGGCTTTAGCGCCGTTTGCGGCTCCTCGCTCGCCACCGCCGCGACCATGTCGAAAGTAGCGATGCCGCCGATGCGCGAAGTCGGTTACGCCGATAGCCTGGCAGCAGGCGCTATCGCCGCTGGCGGCACCCTCGGCATACTCATACCGCCCTCGGTAATCCTGATAATTTACGGCCTGCTCACCGAGGCCAACATCGGTCATTTGTTTATCGCCGGCATCGTCCCAGGCATAATCGGCGTGCTGTTTTATCTGGCAGCAGTCGCCGTCTACGTCAAAATTAGCCCGCAATCGGCGCCGCAAGAGAGCACCGAGCTCGATCTCAGCCGCCGCGACTTCGGTGGTGTTATCGCCGTAATCGGGCTATTCGCCACCATCATGATCGGTATTTACGGCGGCATCTTCACGCCCTCGGAAGCCGCTGCCATCGGCGCGCTCATCGCCCTGGCAATAGCGGCGCTGAGCCCAGGCTTTAGCTTGGCGAAACTTCTACGCGCGGGCACCGACACCGTGCGCACCACCGCGATGATCTTCGCGCTCATCATCGCCGCCGAAGTCTTCTCCAACTTCGTCAATTTCGCCGGGCTACCCGATGCCATCTTGACTTGGGTAAATTCGCTGGAGCTCAGCGCCTACGTAGTTATGCTGGCTTTGATTTGCATTTACCTACTGCTGGGGGCGGTACTGGAGAGCTTATCGATGATCCTGCTCACCGTGCCCATCTTTTTCCCGCTGGTGAGCTCGTTGGATTTCGGCGGCGTACTCGCCGACCCGACCATGGTGGTGATCTGGTTCGGCATCATCGTGGTCGTGGTAACCGAGATTAGCCTGATCTCGCCGCCGATAGGTCTTAACGTCTTTGTACTAAAAACCGTACTGCAGGACGTCCAGCTCCAGACCATCTTCAAAGGCGTAACCGCCTTCTGGCTGGCGGACATCCTGCGCCTGATTTTGCTGCTCTCGGTGCCAGCGCTATCATTGATATTCCTGATAGATTGACAAACCCCATGACCCCCACCTACCTCCCCGGCTTCGGCAACGACTTTGAAACCGAGGCCCTACCTGGCGCCTTGCCTCAAGGTATGAATTCGCCGCAGCGCGTGAGTTACGGGCTGTACGGCGAGCAGCTATCGGGCACAGCCTTCACAGCGCCCTCGCATCAAAACGAGCGCACTTGGTGCTATCGTATTCGCCCCTCGGTGAAACACACCCACAGGTTCAGCAAGATAGACCTGCCTTATTGGCGCTCGGCGCCCAATATCAATCCAGACGTAATCAGCCTCGGTCAATACCGCTGGGACCCAATACCCCACAGCAGCGAGCCGCTCGATTGGCTCAGCGGCATGCGCACCATGACCACCGCTGGCGACGTCAACACCCAAATCGGCATGGCGAGCCACGTCTACCTGGTCACTCAATCGATGGTCGATTCTTACTTCTACTCGGCGGACTCCGAGCTCTTAGTAGTGCCGCAAGCTGGCGAGCTCCGCTTTTGCACCGAGCTCGGCGTAATCGATTTACACCCGCAAGAGATCGCCATCATCCCGCGCGGCCTGGTGTATCGAGTTGAAGTCCTGAAAGGCCCCTGCCGCGGCTTCGTTTGCGAGAATTACGGGCAGAAATTCGCGCTACCTGGCCGCGGACCCATCGGCGCCAATTGCCTGGCGAATAGGCGCGATTTCAAAACCCCGGTCGCCACCTTTGAGGATAAAGAAACTCCCTCAACGGTTACCGTGAAATGGGCTGGCCAATTCCACCGCAGCCACATCGGTCACTCGCCGCTCGACGTCGTCGCCTGGCACGGCAACTACGCCCCCTGCAAGTATGACCTGCGCAACTACTGCCCAGTCGGCGCCATCCTGTTCGACCACCCCGACCCTTCGATCTTCACC
This sequence comes from Gammaproteobacteria bacterium, assembly GCA_965229495.1. Classification (GTDB taxonomy): domain Bacteria; phylum Pseudomonadota; class Gammaproteobacteria; order CBDBNL01. The sequence continues at coordinate 275,003 of OZ245880.1, read as the reverse complement.
GTACTCACCGCGCCCTCTGGCGTAGCAGGCACTGCCAACATCGATTTCGTGCTCTTCCGCGACCGCTGGTCAGTCGCCGAGAACACCTTCCGCCCGCCCTGGTACCATAAAAACGTCATGTCCGAGCTCATGGGCAACATCCACGGCGTTTACGATGCCAAGCCTCAAGGCTTCGTCCCCGGCGGCATCAGCCTGCACAACATGATGCTCCCGCACGGCCCCGACAAAGCCGCCTTCGAGGCCGCCTCCAGCGCCGAGCTCCAACCCCAGCGCCTGAGCAACACCATGTCCTTCATGTTTGAAACCAGATTCCCGCAGCACCTTACCGAGTTCGCGGCCCAGGAAGCACCCTTGCAAGACGACTACATCGATTGCTGGGTCGACCTCGCCAAAAAATTCAACGGCACCCCCGAGGGCAAATAACCATGACACTACTACCCAGCTGGGTGCAATCGGCCAATAGCGCCGATGCTCCCTTCCCGCTCAATAACTTACCTTACGGAGTCTTCTCCACTCAGCAGCTCAGCCCTCGGTGCGGCGTCGCCATCGGCGACCAGGTCCTCGATCTGCGCGCCTGCGAAGCCGCTGGCATCGTCCAGCTCGGCCATGAGCCAGTATTCGCCGAGCCGTCCTGGAACCAGCTCATGGAGCTCGGCGCCCCCAGTTGGCACCAGCTCCGCGCTCGCCTCACCGAACTGCTCGGCGCCAACAGCAGCCACCAACAAAAACTACAAAGCAAACTAATTCCACTCGCCCAAGCCCAACTGCACATGCCCTTCGAGGTGCGCGAATTTACCGATTTTTACGCTGGCAAGCACCACGCCACCAACGTCGGCACCATGTTTCGCGGCCCGGAAAACGCCCTGCCACCCAACTGGCTACACATCCCCATCGGCTACAACGGCCGCGCCTCCACCGTAATAGTATCAGGCACGCCCATCCGCCGCCCGAATGGGCAAAGCAAAGCGCCATCCGCCGCCGTCCCCAGCTTCGGCCCCAGCACCCGGCTTGATATCGAATGCGAACTCGGCGCCATCGTCGGCACATCATCGGCAATCGGCGAACCAATCACAGTCGAACAAGCCGATGCCATGATCTTCGGCTACGTCCTGCTCAACGATTGGTCGGCGCGCGACATCCAAGCCTGGGAATACCAACCACTCGGTCCCTTCCAAGCCAAATCCTTCGCCACTGCCATCAGCCCGTGGATAGTCACCAGCGCCGCGCTCGAGCCCTTCCGTGTCTCCACCCCCGCGCGCGAGCGCGAACTATTGCCCTACCTGCACGAGCCCAGGCCCATGCTCTACGACATCAACATCGACATAGAGCTCCAGCCCGAAAACGGCGCCTCCAGCCGCATCGCCAGCACCAACTACCGCGAAATGTACTACTCCGCCGCCCAGCAGCTCGCGCACCATGCCTCCTCCGGTTGCGCCATGCGCAGCGGCGACCTCATCGGCTCCGGCACCATCTCCGGCCAGGAAAAATCGCAAAGAGGCTCATTGCTCGAACTCACCTGGGGCGGCAAAGAACCGCTGGAATTGCCCGATGGCAGCCAGCGCAGCTTCGTCGAAGACGGCGACACCCTCAGCCTCATCGGCGCCGCGCATGGCCAAGGCTACACCATCGGCTTCGGCAGTTGCAGCAACAAAATACTACCCGCCGTACCCTTTCCGCGCCCAGCTTGAGCTACCAGCAATGAGCGATTGCATTCTTTACGACTACCCCAAATCCTCCTCCAGCTACCGGGTGCGCATCGGTCTTAACCTGGCGGGAATAACCTACCAGCGCGTACTCGTCAACCTGCTCGCAGATGAACAAACAAACCCCGAGCACCGCGCGCGCAATCCCCAAGGGCTGGTACCAGTGCTGGATATAGACGGCACCCGCCTGACGCAATCGCTCGCCATCCTCGATTACCTTGATAGCACGCGCAACCTGGTATTAACCCCAGTCGGCGCCGCCGAGCGCGCTCGCGTCCTCGCGCTCGCGCACAGCATCGCCGTCGACGTCCAACCGGTCGGCAACCTCTCAGTGCTGCGCCGCGCCACCAATATGCAAGACCCGCAGCGCAGCCATTGGATGCAGGCCTGCATGAGACCCGGGCTACTCGCCTTTGAAGCCCAGCTAGCCCACTGGGACGCGCCCAGCTTCTGCACCGCCGAGCACCCAACCCTGCCCGACCTCTGCCTCATCCCCATGCTCTACAACGCCCAACGCTGGCAAGTCGACTACTCCGACTGCCCACGCATACTCGCCATCGAGCAAGCCTGCCAACAAATCCCCGCCTTTGCCAAAGCGCACCCGGACAATTAACAATTAACAATTAACAATTGATAATGAATAATTTTTTAATTCATAACCAACAACGGAGAAACAACCATGAATAGAAGAAAATTCCTAACCAGCAGCGGCACTCTAAGCCTCGCTGCTACTTTACTGCCAGCCTCGGCGTGGAGCGCCAACCTCGCCCAAGTCAGCGCCGTGCAGCGCTTTAAGGTCGGCGAGTTCACCGTAACCGCGCTTTCTGATGGCTTTCTTGAGCTCAACGCCGGGCTCTTCCCAGCGCTATCAGACGCCGACTTCCAAGCCGCATTAGCCGCCGCCTTCCTGCAGCCTGGCGCCTACCAGGCCGCAGTCAACGCCTACGTCATCGACGACGGCAACAGCGTCCGCCTGATCGATGCTGGCGGTGGCCCCATGGCACCCAGCGTCGGCAAAATCACCTCCAGCCTCGCCGCCGCCGGCTACAGCCCCGACCAAGTGCAAAGCCTGATAATGACCCACCTGCACCCCGACCACGTCGGCGGCGCCGCTGCTGGTGGTCAAGCCCGCTTTGCCAACGCCGAACTCGTCGTCAACTCCGCCGACCACGCCTTCTGGACCAACGCCGACATCCGCGCCCAAGTCTCCGACGACGTCAAAGTCTTCTTTGACATGGCGAAAGGCGCCGTCGACGCCTACGGCGAGCGCGTGCGCCAATTCGAAGGCGAAGCCGACATCGCCCCCGGACTGCGCGCCATGCCACTGCCTGGCCACACCCCAGGGCACACTGGTTATCTGCTCAGCTCCGGCAACAGCAGCATGCTCATCTGGGGCGACATCATCCACGCCCCGCCAGTGCAATTCGCCAACCCCGCCGCTGGCATCGTCTTCGATACCGATGGTGAAACCGCCGCCACCACCCGCGCCCGCGTCCTCGACATGGCGAGCGCCGACCGCCTCACCATCGCCGGAATGCACCTCAGCTTCCCCGGCGTCGGTCACATCAGCAAAGCCAGCAGCGGCGGCTACCACTTCCACCCCGCCACCTGGCAATACCTCGGCTAAAAGCAAACAAACCAGGCGCCTGCTAACCCAGGCGCCACCACCTGCCAAATCAGATCACGAACCAACCAACAAACAAAATGCACAATTCACCACCAACAATAACCAAAACCGACCTCCGCAAACTAAAGCGCCACCTCACCATCAGCCTCGGCGCCATGCTCACCGTCGCCGTTGTTATACTCGCCGCACTCATACAGCTAGCCTAAGCGCATTCACACCCACAGCAAAACCCCACCATCTGCCGAGACCAACGGTATCCACACCCGCGCAGCGCGCGGAATCCACCTAGCGCGATCTATTAATTGCACCCGTAAACCTACAGCACTGTAGGTCTCTCAAGCCTGACGCGCGCACCCAAGCCAAGCTAACTCCGAGCCCAGCGCATCCCCGCAGCACCATCCGCCTCCACCCAACACTCCACCCAGCAAAGGCAAAAAACCATCCATCCCCCTCTCAAAACCTGCATAATTCATCCTACCATGCCTAATTTTACAGCTTTTCCCCAAACTAATAACCGCCTGCTCGCCGCTCGGCTAGCACGCCTGCACGCGCATTTTCCCGTAGTCGTAGTCTCAGGCGCGCGTCAAGTCGGCAAAACCACCCTGCTGCAGCACCAATTCCCAGACTACGACTACGTCTGCTTCGACCCAGCGCTGGACCTCGAAAACGCCCGCAGCGAACCCGAGCTCTTTCTCGATAACCACAAGCCGCCGGTCATCCTTGATGAAATTCAATACGCCCCCGAATTAGTCGCCGCCATCAAAAGGCGGGTAGACGCCAACGCCCACGCCAGCAGCATGTACCTGCTCAGCGGCTCGCAGCAATGGCAAGTTCTCAAAGTGCTCGCCGAAAGCCTGGCTGGGCGCGTGGCATTCCTCGACTTACACGGCTTCAGCCTGCCAGAGATTGCGCAAACTTCAAATAGCTGGCTGGCAAACTGGCTGCAAGACCCACAAGCCTTTGTCGAGCAGCAACACAACTATTACAGCGGCGAGCTCACCGAATGGCTCTGGCGCGGCTGCTTACCGCGCGCGCAAAGCTTACCGCTCGACTTAGTGCCCGACTTCTGGGCTGCCTACCACCGCACCTACATCGAGCGCGACGCCCGCTTGGCTGGCGCAGTCGACAACTGGCAAGACTTCGGCCGCTTCGTGCAATTGCTCAGCGCCCTGACCGCGCAAGAGCTCAACAAAAGCGCCCTCGGCCGCGAAATCGGCTTGAGCGCGCGCAGCTCCCAGCGCTGGCTGCGCATCCTGCTCGACACCTACCAATACTTCGAGCTCCCAGCCTATTCCAATAACCTCACCAGCAGAGTCAAAGCGCGCAGCAAAGGCCACATCGCCGACAGCGGCCTCGCTTGCCACCACGCCCAACTAGCGCGACCAACCAACCTCGGCGGTCACCCGCTATTCGGCGCCGTATTTGAAAGTGCTATGGTCAGCGAAATCCGCAAACAAGCCCAACTACTACCAACCGCGCCGCAGCTCTATCACTGGCGCACCAGGGGCGGCGCCGAAGTCGACCTACTGCTAGAAATCAACGGCACCCTCTACCCTTTCGAAATCAAACTCACCAGCAACCCAGGCAAACGCCATTGCTCCGGCATCCACGCCCTACGCAAGCGCCACCCCAACGCCAACATCGCCCCCGCCGCCCTCATCTGCTCCATCCCCAAACCCCGCCGACTCAGCCCCAACGTCATCGCCCTACCATGGAATTTGCTTTGAGTTGCCACTAAGCCAACCGAAAGACAAAAGCAAAAGCTTACCGCATCAGGCATTCGAGTAATAGCACAACCACCTTCGCATGACTACTCTGCTTCGACAGCACTAACAAAAACCACCACCGCAAAACAGATTGCTCATCTATCTGTGTCCACCTGTGGTAAATAATCAAAAGCCGCCGCAGGGCGGCTTAGCTGTTGGGATCGCAGAGTTGTACTCGACTGGAGGCGAGTTTGCGAGCCTCCTAGGAACACGCCACGGCATTAACAAACACACTACCACCTGTGTCTATCTGCGTTCATTTAGTGAGTGCGCACGACCCTCTCTTTTTAGATAACAGCCAGCCATGCGCAACTTACGCTCCAAATCCAAGCGTTTCATTCACTAAAATCTTATCTCGAATAGCATTAGCTGGCAAGCCACGTAAAACATCCTCGCGCAAATCTTGCAAAATAAGCTCTACAGCGCTTTGCAGACTTTCTTTAGCTGCTTCTATGGTCTCGCCCTGACCATTGGCGCCAGGCACCTCGGGGCAGATAGCCCAGTAGCCACCCTCAGGCGCCTCTTCAATTATGGCAGTAAATTCTGATTGCATTTGTTTGCGCTCCTACTGTTGATATCTTTAGTGTTCAAAATGATCTTGGTAATTTTTGCCCTCTACATCCATAGAAATATGCTCACGCACAAATTACGGAGCAAAATCAGCGCAATTTGGTCAAGCGAGGGTATAACCCTTTGAGCGGCAACAAAAGCGCAGATCACTAGATGCCAACAAAAATATTTTTCACTAAAGCTCTGCATCAGTTCTAGCGACCACGTTTCAATAACATAATTGCGAACGATTGTAATCAAAGCCCACCGATCTCACGCTCTAGATTTTGTGGCCGTGTCGCGATTGCTAACCCAAGCATCCCTAAACTTACTCGTAAGCTGAGAACGTATAATCAATTCCAATTCTGTACAGCTAACCACACAAAACCACCATCAACTCCCCCAACCCATACCGAGGTCGTTTCGCGCCCTCGCCCACCGGTCTGCTCCACCTTGGCTCCTTGGTCAGCGCCCTCGCGAGCTACCTCGACGCCCGTGCCCATTCTGGTAGCTGGCTAGTGCGCGTCGAGGACATCGACCCAGAACGCGAGCAGCCCGGCGCGGGCTCGAGCATCATCGAAAGTCTAGCGGCACACGGCCTACACAGCCCTCAAACCGTGCAATGGCAAAGCCAGCACAGCGATTACTACGACCAAGCTCTGAGACAGCTCGCCCGCCGCGAGCTCATCTACGCTTGCCGCTGCAATGCCAAAGCCCGCAAGCTCTACCAACAGCAACACTGCCCCTGCCGCGAGCAGAATTTACCCTTCACTCGCGGCCACAGCAGTTGGCGGCTACGCGTCGCCGCGCCCAGCCAGGTTGAATTTCACGACCGCAACTTCGGCCTAATCCAGCAAAACATCGCCACCGAAGTCGGCGATTTCATCCTCCAACGCCGCGACGGCCATTACGCTTACCAGCTCGCAGTCGTAGTCGACGACGCGCGCTCCGGCATCAGCCACATCGTGCGCGGCCAAGACCTCCTCGACGTAACCCCCAGGCAAATCTACCTGCAGCGCGTCCTCGGCGTGCCCACACCCAGCTACCTGCACATACCATTAGTGCACAATGGCCTCGGCGAAAAACTATCCAAGCAAAACCAGGCTCCAGCGCTGGTAAACAGCCAAGCCCTGAGCAACCTCCAGCAAGCCTGCCGCCACCTCCATCTCCGCCACGCACGACGCGCCACCACCATCTCCCAGCTACTCCACACCGCCACCAGCGAATGGCAACACCAATGAAGCACCACCAAATCAGCATAATCCTCGATCGCTGCCTCTATGCCGGCAACATCGGCGCCTCGGCACGCGCCATGAAAACCATGAACATCAGCGATTTACGCCTGGTTCAACCAGCGAACTTCCCCGCGCGCGAAGCTCAATACCGCGCCGCCGCTGCCATCGACATAGTCAACAGCGCCACAGTACACCCCAGCCTCACAGCCGCCATAGCCGATTGCGATCTCGTCGTCGCCACCAGCGCTCGCCGCCGCCAGCGCAGTCTACCATTGCTCAGCGTCCGCGAATTCTGCCAGCGCCTACCCAACATGGCGTGCAACCGCGTCGGCTGGCTTTTCGGCAAAGAAGACAGCGGCCTCGACGAAGCCGCGATGCTCCGCGCCAACTACCACGTCTACATCCCGAGCTCCGAGCAATACCCAGTGCTCAATCTCGCCATGTGCGTGCAAATAGTCTGCTACGAGCTCAGCCTCGCCCTCCCCAGCGCCAGCCAAAACGCTGATCATTCAGACCATTACGCCATCCAAAGCCAAAAGCCAGCGCACTACGCCACCTCTGAAGAACTCGAAAACTTGTACACGCACCTCGACCGCATAGCCGACAGCTCGGGCTTCCTCAATCCCAAGCAACCAAAGCAGCTACGCCAAAAGCTCCGCCATCTCTTCCAGCGCACGCGCTTACGCCACAACGAAGTGCAAATCCTCCGCGGCCTACTCGCCGCTTGCGAGCGCAAAATGCAACCAGCTCAACAACACCAAACCTAAGCAACCAACCACCCACCATCGCCAACAAACCTAAACAACCAACCGCCCACCATCGCCAACATTGCGAAACAGTCGATACAGCGGCGAGCTCAAGCAATCCACATTCGGCGCACCTCTACCTACAGCCACATCCCGCTTATTAACAATACGCGCCTCGAAAGAAAAGCGCGTCAGCCGCGAACGATTGACTATCGACCGATGCAAATGCGCCGAGGAAAATAGCAGCATAGCCCCCAGCTCGGGCAATACTGGCAAACAAGCCGCACGCGGTCGCGCCTTAGCCTCGGGCGCCGAGGGGTAATCTGGAGCCAAACCCGCGCGAACCCGCCGCCCAGCCCGCTGGTAGGCGCTGAAGCTCCAACTACCAGTAGTATTCGCCAGCGGACGGTTCCAATAATCGGGGTAAAAACCCATAGTGCGATTGCGCGCCAGTGCTGTTATCGGCGCCCATAAGTTGATCTGCTGATCGATACCCACGCCCCAAGTATCGCGGTGCACGCTGATTTGCGCCATCCGCGTGCGCGGCTGGCTATGCACTGGAGCCGCGATGCGCAGTTGCAAGCAATCAACATACAAATCCGCAGGCTCGCCCAGATGCAAAGCCGAAGCGCCTAATAGGCTCCAAAAGCTCTGGTGAATAGCAGCATCAGCGCGAAAAGCCGCCTGAGTCTCGGCGCACCATTCGGCGTATTGCGTCCCAGTGAGTTGCCTGTGAATGTGCTCGGGTCGATGCGGAGCGCAGCGTGCCACGACCAAGCTATGACATCGAGCCCAGAAATCGTCCAATTCGGGCAAGCCCTGAGCTTGCATAATCTGCCCGTCGAATAACCGCAGACGCAACGCATCAGGGGCTACACCAAGCGGCCACGGCGTCGGCGTCAGTACCTCGGCAGCAGGCTGCAGGGTTCAGCGCCCGGAAAAATCCAGCATCCGCTGCAGCGGCAGCCGCGCGCGCTCGATTAAATCTGGCGCCAGCAATATCTCGTTACTCCCCTGCTCCAGGCTGGCACACAGATTGACCAGGCTATTTTGCGCCATCCACGGGCAATGCGCGCAACTCCGACAAGTCGCGCCCGCGCCCGCAGTCGGCGCCTCAATAAAGGTTTTATGCGGTGCGGCTTGGCTCATCTTATGGAAGATACCCTTATCGGTAGCGACGATGAAAGTATCAAAGTCGAGCTCGCAAGCCGCCCGAATAAGCTGGCTGGTAGAGCCGACGCTATGCGCCAAAGCCAAAACCTCGGCTGGCGATTCCGGGTGCGCCAGAATGCCGGCCTGCGGGTAGAGCTCCTTCATCGTCAGCAAACCCTCGGCCTTAAACTCCTCGTGCACTATGCAAGCGCCCTGCCATAGCAGCATATCAGCCTGCGTCTGCTGCTGCACGTAAGAGCCCAGGTATTTATCGGGTGCCCAGATTATCTTCTCGCCGTCGGCGTCGAGCTTATCGATCACTTGCAGGGCTATGGAAGAAGTCACCACCCAATCAGCCCGAGCCTTGACCTCCGCCGAAGTATTGGCGTAAACCACGACCACGCGCTCGGGGTGCTGATCGCAGAAGGCGCTGAATTCGTCGATCGGACAAGCCAAATCCAGCGAGCACTCAGCTTCCAAAGTCGGCATCAGCACGCGCTTTTCCGGGCTCAGAATCTTCGCAGTCTCGCCCATGAAGCGCACCCCGCAGACCACCAGGGTGCCTTGAGATTGCTGGGCGCCAAAACGCGCCATCTCCAAAGAATCGGCGACGCAGCCGCCACTAGCCTCGGCGAGATCCTGAATATCGCCGCTAGTGTAGTAATGCGCCACCAAGGCGCTATCGGTAGCACGCAAAAGCTGCAGCGCCCGTTCCTTGTAGTGCTCGCGCTCGGCGGGGCTAAGAACTACCGTCGGCGGCAAAGCCGCCAGCTTGGTGCGAATTAAATTTTGCTCGATAGCTAACATGAATAAATTAAAAAAATATGCTTTGCTCGTTGCGAGAAATCTACTTCTGGTTATATTAATTGGATAGCTATTAATTTTATATAGCTTCGGTTAATTCTACCCTGTCCGTCTTAGGCAAAATACCAAGGCGCTGCAATATCAACGCGCTCCTTATGTTAATATCATGCGCTTGAATGTACAAGGCTTTTTGCCAGTGCAGCGTATTTATTCGCCAGCCCCGCGCTCCAGAGATAATAAATTCTGAACGCGAGTTTTACTTAAAATCAGGCGGCTTGTAGAATTTATAAATAGTTATTCGCCTACCAGCGAAGCGGCATCACGCCCCTGCTGGCGCAGCACACTATCAGCACACAAGCTCAAAAGAAATTCATACCAGCGCCCAGCCCGAGCAACGCCTTAAAAGCGACTCGAGCCGAGCGCCCCAGCCAGACATATGCTGCCACCATTGTGCTCGCAGCAAGTTCGGCGCATTTATTTTATTTATAGCAATTAGTTTTAGCACCTCATCTAAATATAAGCACACCGCCCAAACATTAAAGCAGCCCTCGCCCCCTAGCCGCGCCTCAACGCAGCGTATCGGGGAGCAAGCTCAAGGTCGCCACAAAAACAAGCGATCAGAATACCAGCAGCGAGGTCGCTGGGCTCGTGCTCTAGCGCTATAAATAATCTAGTCAATGGGATGAATCAAGAGGGTCTTGGAGATAGGTGAAGCTGCGTCCGCGCTGCTTACAGGTGAACGTTATCTTTACACCCAACATGAAAAAAATACTCATCAACGCCGCGCACTCTGAAGACATCAGAGTCGCGCTCATGGAAAATAACCAGCTCATAGAATTCGACGCCCAGATCGGCAGCAATCGGTCGACGCACTCCAATATTTACAAAGGCAGAATCTCGCGCGTCGAGCCCAGCTTAGAAACCGTATTCGTCGATTACGGCGAAGAACGCCACGGCTTCTTGCCCTGGAAAGACATACACCGCAACTACCTCGGCAACGCCGACGACGCATCGAGCAATACCCCCATAGCCGAGCAGCTAGCCGTCGGCCAGGAATTGCTGGTGCAAGTAGCGCGCACCGAGCGCGACAACAAAGGCGCCGGCTTGACCACTGCCATATCGCTGGCGGGGAGATTTTTGGTCATGCTCTGCGGCGGCTCCGACCGCCCGGGCATCTCGCGGCGCATAGCGCGCGAGCATCGGCGCTCGGCGCTAGAGCTGGTCAAGCAGCTCACCTGCCCCGAAGGCTTTGGGCTCATACTCCGCACCGAAGGCTTGGACCGCAGCGTCGACGAGCTCAATTGGGACATGCTGCATCTGCAGAAAGTCTGGCAGCGCATCAACGAAGTCGCCAGCAGCAACAAAGCCCCGTGCTTGATCTTGTCTGAGGCCGACATCGTCGTGCGCACAGTGCGCGATTACCTGACCACCGACGTCGACAGCATAGTCATCGACAACGAAAGCATCTACCAGCGCTTCGTCGAGCTCCTGGAAAAGTACGACCCCGAGCAAGTCCCGCACACCCAGCTGCACACCAGCGAAATCCCGATCTTCAGCTTTCATAACGTCGAAGAGCAAATCGCCAGCGCTTTCCGCTCGAAAGTCAACCTGCCCTCTGGCGGCAGCATGGTCATCGATCAAACCGAAGCCCTCGCCGCCATCGACATCAACTCGGCGCGCGCCACCAAAGCCGGCAACGTCGAAGACACCGCCTTCGCCACCAACATGGAAGCCGCGCGCGAAGTCGCGCGCCAGTTGCGCATTCGCGACCTCGGTGGCTTAATAGTCATCGATTTCATCGACATGAGCCGCAGCCAGCACCAGCGCGCGGTGCGTAAGCAGCTCTGGGATAGCCTGCAGAGCGATCGGGCGCGCGTCCAAGTCGGCGACATCTCGCGCTTTGGGCTTCTGGAAATGTCGCGCCAGCGCCTTGGCCAATCTCTAGCAGAAAGCTCGAGCGCCGTCTGCTCGCGTTGCCGCGGCACAGGCAAAGTCCGTAGCAGCGAATTCATGGCGATAACCATCATGCGCTTGATCCATAACCTGTCCATCCGCGACAAAACCATGCAAGTCAACGCGCTCCTACCGGTGCCAGTAGCGGCGTTTCTGCTCAATGAAAAACGCGAAGACATCCTCAACCTCGAAAAACAGTACGACATCAGCATCCTGGTGATGCCCTCGCCCAATATGCACACGCCCTTTTTTGAAGTAACTTGCACCAACATCGACGGCAGCTCGTACTCGATCAAAGACGAAGAAGGCATAGCCAGCAGCGACAAGGCGCGCAAAGGCGGCAACAAAGGCGCCCGCAAAAACAACGAAGCCCTAATCAAAGAAGTATTGCCCGATAAGCCCGTGCCCAAAGCCAAGAGCGGCTTCTTCGCGGCTTTAGTCAAATTCTTTAGCGGAGGCTCCTCGGAAGCCAGCACTAAAAGCAGTCGCAAAACGCGCAAAGTCCAACCAGCGCGCGACAAAAACAAAGCTCAAGGCGATAGCGCCAATAAACACCAGGACGGCGCTGGCGAAGGTCGTAACCAGCGTCAGCGCAACCAGCGCGGCAACCGTTACCCGGCCACCACGCGCTCGCGCAATCCTGCCAATAGCCCAGCCAGCAACAACCGTAACCGAGCCAATAGCGCCAACGACGAGCGCAGCGCCGAGAACCCAGCCAATAACCGAAGCCCAGCGCCCAGGCCGAACAACAGAAGACAAGGCCCAAGACCGGATCACCGGAACAGCAGCCGAGCTCAAGATCCGAACCACGCCGCCAGAGACAACAACGACAGCGCTGCCAGCCAGCTTGAATTCCACCAAAGCCAGGCTCGGCCATCACGCCCGCCGCGCCCCGCAGAACCCAGCGGCGCGGACTTTGCCCACGAGCCGCGCAGCCCACAACCAGCGCCGACAGCACCAGTGCCGCCCGCAGCGCCCGTTATGCCCGTAGCGCCCGCCGAGCCAGCGCCCAAGCCCAAAAGCAAATTCACCCAGAGAGTGCCTAACGACCCGCGTGAACTCAATGTCCACCCGACCAATAAGCCATCGAGCAATACCGACGAATAACCCTGGCAGACCAATATGAGAGTTTTGCACAATGCCGAGAGCGTCGGCGAAAAGAGCCTTTCGGCAAAGGTATCAATATGACAAAAACCATGCAAGCCATGATAACCATGGGCCACGGCGGCGCCGAAATGACCGAATGGCACGAGAACTGGCGAATGCCAAGTGTAGGCGCCGACGAAGTCCTGGTCAAAGTCGGCGCCTGCGGCCTTAACAACACCGACATCAACACGCGCTCCGGCTGGTACTCCAAAGCCGTCGGCGGTGCCACCGCCGACGCCGTCGAGCAACAGCCAGACGCCGAAGACCCCTCTTGGGGCGGCGCGCCCATTCGCTTTCCGCGCATCCAAGGCGCCGACGCTTGCGGGGAAATAGTCGCTGTCGGCGCCGCTGTCGACAGCCAGCGCATCGGCGAGCGCGTCATCACCGACAACTGGCTACGCGATCCCGAAGACCTGCTCGACAAACAACGCGTCGGCTATCTCGGCTCCGAGCGCGACGGCGGCTTTGCCGAATATATGAGCTTACCCAGCCGCAACGCGCTCGCCATTCGATCCAAACTCAGCGACGCCGAACTCGCCACCTTCTCCTGCTCCTACTCCACCGCCGAAGGTATGCTCAGCCGCGCGCGCGTCGATAGCGCCGACACCGTGCTCGTCCCGGGAGCCTCGGGCGGCGTCGGCGGTGCCCTGGTGCAATTGGCGAAGCTTCGCGGCGCGCGCGTCGTCGCCCTCGCCTCCGAGAGCAAACACGGTGATGTCCTCGCCCTCGGCGCCGATAGAGTCCTACCACGCGCCTGCGCGCCTGAGCAATTGTCCGATGAGCGTATCAGCGTAATCGCCGACGTCGTCGGCGCCGACAACTGGTCGCAACGTCTGGGTTACCTCGTGCGCGGCGGACGTTACGTCTGCTCGGGCGCCATAGCCGGTCCTATGGTCGAGCTCGACTTACGCACCATGTACCTGCGCGACCTCAGCCTCATCGGCTCCACCGTCATCGACCTTGACGTCATGCCTAACCTCATCCGCTACATCGAACAAGGCCAAATCAAACCCGTACTCGCCGCCACCTACCCCCTAAGCCAACTGCACAGCGCCCAGCAACACTTCCTCGCCAAACAACACACCGGCAACATCGTCGTCTGCCCCTGATAAGCAATTAATAATTAATAATGAACAATTGATAGTTGATAGTTGTGAATTGATAGTGGATAGTGCCTAAAGCAGCGGCTTCCTGGGCGCGCGAGCGTCTCGCTCGCCGTATAAAAAGTGAACTCGTTAGGGTTCGACCTTTGGGCAAATCCGCCCCTACCAGCAGCATCTAAAGCCAATAAGATAAGGCAAGGTAAAGTGTTGATAGTTGATAGTGGATAAATAGCAGTGGCTTCCTAGGGGCGACCTGGGACCGCGACCGTCTCGGTCGCCGTATAAAAAGCGCCGAAGGCCATCCTTTCGGCAAATAAGCTTCCTACCAGCAGAAGCTACAGTTAATGAGATAAAGCTAGGTGAAGTGTTGATAATTTGGGAACTTTGCATAACATCAGTAAGCTATTGATAATTAGTTGATAGTTGGCAGTTGATGATTGTGAATTGATATTTGATAGATAGCAGCGAGTCCCTGGGGCCGACCTGGGCGAGCGAGCGTCTCGCCCGCGGTGTAGTAAGCGCCGCAGGCCATCATTTGGGCAAATAGGTCAAGTAAAGCAGCGAATAAACGCTAGCGCGCCAGCGCTCAACCTCCCACCAATCATGCACCTGCCAGCAAAAAATATAGCAAGTGGCAGCGACCTGGGGGCGCGACCGTCTCGGTCGCCGTATAAAAAGTGAGCGCACCAGCGCTCTACCTTCCGCCAATCAAGCCCCTACCAGCAGAAAATAAAGCTAGTGGCAGCGCGTTCCTGGGGGCGCGAGCGTCTCGCTCGCCGTGTAGTAAGCGCCGAAGGCCATCATTTGGGCAAATAAGTCTATCCCAAATCCGCACGTAACTTTGCGGCTTGCGAGCCCTACGTCGATTTTCTGTCAAAGAGGCACATAAACGGAGCGGCGAACGACGTCTAGCTCTCCTTGGTAGCTAACGTTGAGACAATTACGGCTGATTTGGCGTTATTTTGCCTCTACTGATGCCAGAATCACCTCAAGAGAAGCAGCATGGACGGTGAAGTGGCTACGCCACTGTGATTGTGATTTGGCTGGGCGATGTAGTTGAAGATAGTGATTCAGCTAGTTCTGATTATTTCTGGAGGTGGGAGTGCTGCTTGAAATATTGCTAATAACTGTTCGATGATGTCATAGCCCGCTATGGCAATATTGAATTGAAGTTGACGTCCAGTGCGAACAACTTTGCCCGCAATATGATAGATGCACCAGCGCGCCCGCTTGGCTCGATAGTTATGCAGAATGGTTGGCGCCAAGGCTCGCATGAGAACAAACAGGTTATAGGCAAGAATGCATATAAAAAAGTACAAGCTATTCGCTTGGTGGTCGCTACAGGGTAAGTCCTCAGCGCCGAAATCGCACTTCAATTCTTTGATTCTATTTTCGCTGCATTCACCACGTTGGTTATACCAATCTATAATCTCAAGGTCTGTCTTTGCATCCATATTGGTGGCAATACAGCGGTAAATGTAGTGTTGGTTTTGATATTCATCGCCAGCTCCAATCTCATTGGTAGCATCCTCTAAATCAATTTCTAACTGTCCAGTTTTTGCTTGGCGCTGAATTACTAGGCAGAAAGACTTCTCATAATCACGTATGCAATGTACCGTGCGGCACGTTGATTGCCCAGTCGCTTTTCCGCTATTGTCCAATATTGGCTGCCAATCAGCATCAGCCATCTGGCTGATTATATCTCTGATATTTTTTGATATTTTTGCCCGAATGGCGTATTGCATATTATGTTGATCGCAGTGTTTGATGACGCTCTGCTGGTAGCTGGCGGCGTCCGCACGCAGCGCCTTGAATGCAAATCCTTTGGGTAGCGACTGTACGCAGTGCTGAATAAACGCCAGATTGTCTTTGCTTGGTGGAACATTGCCTTGGCGAAAATCATACGTGATCACTTGTCCGGTCTCAGCAATGTGTCCGAGCATAGGCATATAGCCTTTATTGCCTTTGTATGTCCACAAGGCCGTACTCTTGTGTGCTATCACTTCAGTAGCATCAATATCCAGCGTTAAAGATTTGCAGTTGCCCAGTGTAGCTCGGAGCAAATGCTGATTAACAGCTTGCTGGGCTTTGGCAACACCCTGTTCTTTACTCATCCGGTGTAGCCAAGCACCGACAGCTCTGCTACTTGGAAAACAAGGGATGTCCAACAAGCTCACTAATGCTGCATCGTTGCGCAAGATGCGCATATCATCCAGTCTAGTGCCACCACTGTGTAGCAATAAGATTATGCTCTGTAGGTATGTCGACGCTGGGAATCCGCTTTTCCGCTTAGGAGCTTGAAAGTTTTGATCTACGCAACGCGCAAAATCCAATGATTGCATTAATTGCAATGGAGCTAGTAAGCCAGATTGCGATGTGATAGCTTCTTTGCTAAGCTTGAGCTTATGAGGTAGAATATTCATCGGTCTTGGTTGGGATAGTTGCACCCTCTGGGTGATCGCAAATTTATTATAAACTATTGTCCAACCAAGACTTTTTTGTGAGTTTAAAAAATACGTGCGGATTTAGGTCTATCCAACTACTTGATATCAAAAGAGCAAAATGTCAAGCAAAGCAGAGCGCAGGTAAACAGCAAAACTTACCAGCGAACCCCACCCGCCACACAAAAACCACCGCAGCCCATCCTTACAAGCCATCTCGAGATAGCAAACAAAACCTCGAGCAAGCACCACGCCTAATGCTAGCACCAACTTATCTGCCCAAAGGTCCCCTGGGGGCGCGACCGTCTCGGTCGCCGTATAAAAAGTGAGCGCACCAGCGCTCGACCTTCCGGCAAATAAGCCCCTGCAAGCAAAGAAGCTCAGCCCCTGGCAGCCATCCCTCGGCGCGCCGAGTTGTACTCGGCAGGAGGCGAGCTCTGCTAGCCTCCCCAAACCATTATCCGTTCACCACTTACCAAACCACAGATAAACACGGAATGGAAACAAGCCAAGCGCGGCTGTAAAGTGCTAAAACGTGGCTTCTTTCTCTGCCGTCGAGCTCTTACTTCCGCTACCGTAGCATCACGCGTAGCGCCGACAGCACCCACAAAGACTTACCTTTGCTTTGGTCTGATAAAATGACTACAAATCAACACGCCCTGCTTTAGCGCTGCATCCTAAGCAAGTCGGCTGATTCTGGCAACTAGCCCATCGAACCTGGTTGAGCGTTACCGAACCAAAGCCAATAGCCCCACGTTCAGAAATAAATATCTCGCCGTGATCATCGTTAGCAATTATTCCAGGTTTGCTCTTTTTGCACTCGCCATACTCGTCATAAGCGCTTGTGATAGCGTCGATCTTGCCACAAATGACCCGCTACCAGCGGCGCCCAGTAATCTTGAGGCTTCGGTTAGTGCGGCTAATGTGAGCTTGAGCTGGGACGCGGTCAGCGCAGCCGACAGCTATAAGGTGTACCGCGATGGCGCTCTGTTGAGCTCGGTCAGCACTGAGAGCTTTAGCCAAAGCAACCTTGACGATGGCACTTATCTATACGAGGTGGCGTCGGTCAACGAGTACGGCGAAAGCGCAGACCGCGCCAGTATCAGCGTCAGCGTTAGTGCTTCTGCTCCAGAGGCGCCAACCGATTTGAGGGCATCGTTGAGCGGCTCTAGCGTGGTATTGAGTTGGAGTACTGTAAGCAATGCCAGCGGCTACGAGGTTTATCGCGATGGCAACTTGCTAGCATCAATCGATACTCATAGCTTCAGCCAAAATAACCTGGCGGATGGCACTTATCTGTACGAGGTGGCATCGGTCAACGATTACGGCGTGAGCGCAGACAAAGCCAGCATTAGCGTCAATATCAGTGTCGACCAATCACCACCAGCGGCGCCCAGCGATCTAACGGCATCGGTGAGTGCTTCGAGCGTCAATCTAAATTGGAGCGCGGTAGACGAAGCTAGCAGCTACAGGGTTTATCGTGATGACAGTCTTTTGGTAACCGTCAGTAGCAATAGCTTTAGCGAGAGCGAACTCGCCGATGGTTTGTACACCTACGAGGTGGCTGCAGTCAATGATTATGGCGAAAGCGCGGATAGGGCTAGCGTCAGCGTTAGTGTGAGCACGCCGCCGCCAACGGCGCCCGCCAACATAACGTCCTGGGTTATCGGCGCCAACGTCAGCTTAAGTTGGAGCACGGTCGCCGATGCCACCAGCTACAAGGTCTACCGAAACGACAGCCTACTGGAAACGGTCAGCGCCAATAGCTTCAGCGAGAGCAATATCGCCGATGGCACCTATCTCTACGAGGTTTCCGCAGTCAACGATTACGGCGAAAGCGAGAGCAGAGTCAGTATCAGCGTCAGCATTAGTGCAGGCGAATCGCCACCGGCAACGCCGACTAATCTGAGGGCTTCGGTCAGCGGCTCGAATGTTAGCATGAGCTGGAATGTAGTTAATGATGCCAGCAGCTACAGGATTTACCGCGATGGTAGCCTCTTGGAAACGATCAACACTAACAGCTTTACTGACAGTGATCTAGCAGACGCAACTTACCTATACGAAGTTTCGGCGATCAACGCTTACGGCGAGAGTGCCGGAAAGGACAGCGTCAGCGTCACCGTCAATAACTCGACACCAGCAGCACCCACCAACCTCAGCGCATCAGTAAATCAAGACAGTGTCAACCTAAGCTGGAACACAGTCGCCGACGCCACCAGCTACAACGTCTACCGCGACAGCAGCCTCCTAGAATCAACCACCACCACCACCTTCACCGACACCGCCCTCGCCGACGGAACTTACCTATACGAAGTCTCAGCCGTCGACGACGCTGGTGAAAGCACCAGCAAAGCCAGCGTCAGCGCCACCGTCAACAATGCAGCGCCAGCAGCACCAACCAACCTCACCGCCTCAGCCAACGGCAGCAACGTCAACCTAAGCTGGAACACAGTCGCCGACGCCACCAGCTACAACGTCTACCGCGATAGCAGCCTTATCGCCTCACCAACCACCAACGCTTTCACCGACACCGCCCTCGCCGACGGCACTTACCTCTACGAAGTCTCAGCCGTCGACGACGCCGGCGAAAGCACCAGCAAAGCCAGCGTCAGCGCCACCATCAACAACGCAGCGCCAGCAGCACCCACCAACCTCACCGCCTCAGCCAACGGCAGCAACGTCAACCTAAGCTGGGACGCAGTCGACGACGCCACCAGCTACAACGTCTACCGCGACAGCAGCCTTATCGCCTCTCCAACCACCAACGCCTTCACCGACACCGACCTCGCCGACGGCACATATCTCTACGAAGTCTCAACCGTCGACGACGCCGGCGAAAGCACCAGCAAAGCCAGCGTCAGCGCCACCGTCAACAACGCACCACCAAATGCACCCACCAACCTCAGCGCCTCGGTAAACGGGGACAGCGTCAATCTAAGCTGGAACGAAGTCGCAGACGCCACCAGCTATAACGTCTACCGCGACAGCAGCCTTATAGCCTCACCAACCACCAACGCCTTCACCGACACCACCCTAGCCGACGGAACTTACCTCTACGAAGTCTCTGCCGTCGACGAAGCCGGCGAAAGCACCAGCAAAGCCAGCGTCAGCACCACCGTCAACAACGCAGCGCCAGCAGCACCCACCAACCTCACCGCCACAGTCAACGGCAGCAACGTCAACTTAACTTGGGACACAGTCGACGACGCCACCAGCTACAACGTCTACCGCGACAGCAGCCTTATCGCCTCGCCAACCACCACCACTTTCACCGACACCGCCCTTGCCGACGGCACATATCTCTACGAAGTCTCTGCAGTAGACGACGCTGGCGAAAGCACCAGCAAAGCCAGCGTCAGCGCCACCATCAACAATGAGCCACCAGCAGCACCAACCAACCTCAGCGCCACAGTCAACGCAGACACCGTCAGCTTAACTTGGGACGCAGTCGCCGACGCCACCAGCTATAACGTCTACCGCGACGGCAGCCTTATCACCTCGCCAACCACCACCACTTTCACCGACACCGCCCTCGCCGACGGCACTTACCTTTACGAAGTCTCTGCCGTCGACGACGCCGGCAAAAGCACCAGCAAAGCCAGCGTCAGCGCCACCGTCAATAACACACCACCAACAGCACCCACCAACCTCAGCGCATCAGTCAATGCAGATAGCGTCAATCTAAGCTGGAACGAAGTCGCAGACGCCACCAGCTATAACGTCTACCGCGACAGCAGCCTTATTGCCTCACCAACCACCAACGCCTTCACCGACACCACCCTAGCCGACGGAACTTACCTCTACGAAGTCTCAGCCGTCGACGACGCCGGCGAAAGCACCAGCAAAGCCAGCGTCAGCACCACCGTCAACAACGCAGCGCCAGCAGCACCCACCAACCTCACCGCCACAGTCAACGGCAGCAACGTCAACTTAACTTGGGACACAGTCGACGACGCCACCAGCTACAACGTCTACCGCGACAGCAGCCTTATCGCCTCGCCAACCACCACCACTTTCACCGACACCGCCCTTGCCGACGGCACATATCTCTACGAAGTCTCTGCAGTAGACGACGCTGGCGAAAGCACCAGCAAAGCCAGCGTCAGCGCCACCGTCAACAATGAGCCACCAGCAGCACCAACCAACCTCACCGCCACGGTCAACACCAGCAACGTCAGCTTAACTTGGGACACAGTCGCCGACGCCACCAGCTATAACGTCTACCGCGACAGCAGCCTTATCGCCTCGCCAACCACCAACGCCTTCACCGACACCACCCTCGCCGACGGCACTTACCTTTACGAAGTCTCAGCCGTCGACGACGCCGGCGAAAGCACCAGCAAAGCCAGCGTCAGCGCCACCGTCAACAATGAGCCACCATCAGCACCAACCAACCTCAGCGCCGCAGCCAACAGCAGCAACGTCAACCTAAGTTGGGACGCAGTCGCCGACGCCACCAGCTACAACGTCTACCGCGACAGCAGCCTCATAGCCTCACCCACGACCAACGCCTTCACCGACACCGCCCTCGCCGACGGAACTTACCTTTACGAAGTCTCTGCAGTCGACGACGCTGGCGAAAGCACCAGCAAAGCCAGCGTCAGCGCCACCGTCAACAATGAGCCACCAACAGCGCCAACCAACCTCAGCGCATCAGTCAACGCAGACAGCGTCAACTTAAGCTGGGACGCAGTCAACGACGCCACCAGCTACAACGTCTACCGCGACAGCAGTCTTATCGCCTCACCCACCACCAACGCCTTAACCGACACCGCCCTCGCCGACGGCACTTACCTTTACGAAGTCTCTGCCGTCGACGCCGCCGGCGAAAGCACCAGCAAAGCCAGCATCAGCGCCACCGTCAACAATGTACCACCATCAGCACCCACCAACCTCACCGCCTCAGCCAATGGCAGTAACGTCAACTTAACTTGGAACACAGTCGCCGACGCCACCAGCTACAACGTTTACCGCGACAGCAGCCTTATCGCCTCGCCAACCACCAATGCCTTCACCGACACCGCCCTCGCCGACGGCACATACCTCTACGAAGTCTCAGCCGTCGACGACGCTGGCGAAAGCACCAGCAAAGCCAGCGTCAGCGCCACTGTTAACAATGAGCCACCAGCAGCACCAACCAACCTAAGCGCATCAGTCAACGGCAGCAACGTCAACCTAAGCTGGGACGCAGTCGCGGACGCCACCAGCTACAACGTCTACCGCGACAGCAGCCTTATCGCCTCACCAACCAGCAACGCCTTCACCGACACCGCCCTCGCCGACGGAACTTACTTTTACGAAGTCTCAGCAGTCGACGACGCTGGCGAAAGCACCAGCAAAGCCAGCGTCAGCGCCACCGTCAACAATGAGCCACCAGCAGCACCCACCAACCTCATCGCCTCAGCCAACGGCAGCAACGTCAACCTAAGCTGGGACGCAGTCGCCGACGCCACCAGCTACAACGTCTACCGCGACAGCAGCCTCATAGCCTCACCAACCACCACCACTTTCACCGACACCGCCCTCGCCGACGGCACTTACCTTTACGAAGTCTCTGCAGTAGACGACGCCGGCGAAAGCACCAGCAAAGCCAGCGTCACAGTCAGCGTAATCATAGAGCCTATGTACGCCTATCAGTGGTTCCTGGAGAATACCGGCCAGGACGCCTTTGCCACGCTCGGCGGCGTTATAGGCGAAGATATCAACCATAGCGGCGCCCTGGCTCTGGGCATCACCGGCGAAGGCGTTAGGGTCAATGTCATCGACACTGGCTTGGAGATACAGCATCCAGATTTGCAGGCCAACATAGTCGCGGGCGGCTCTTACAACTACCTCGATGACAGCAGCGACCCCACCAACACCACCAGCAGCGCAGGCGACCACGGCACCTCCGCCGCAGGCATAATCGCCGCCGTAGGCAGTAACGGCATCGGCGTCTCCGGCGTCGCTGGCGCCGCCCAGCTCCAAGGCTATAACTTCCTAAGCGTAGATGGCGCAACTTACAGCGATTACATCCTGGCGCACGGCGGCGACGAAGACAATCTAGGCGACACCGCCATCTTCAATAAAAGCCTCGGCAGCGCGCCCACCAGCGACTCGCGCATATACTCGGGTTTTCTGGACGCCCTAAGCTGCTTCACCACTGGCGGCGTCGCAGACATGAGCTCGCAAACCGCCGCTGACTCCTGCCAATCCGCGCTCCGCTCCGGCCTCGGCGCTCTCTACGTCAAATCGGCTGGCAATAACTTTGCCGCAGACGGCGACCAGATTTGCGATTCAGTCGGACTCACTTGCTGGAATGTCAACATGGAATCCGAAGAAACTTATCCCTATCAGATAATAGTGGGCGCACTCAACGCCAAAGGCGAGAAATCCAGTTACTCCACCGCCGGCCCCGCCATCTGGATATCGGCGCCTGGGGGCGAATACGGTTGGGACCACGAATACTGGGATTCCGAATTAGACCCATACGGATACGCCTACAACACCAGCAACCCCGATAGCAGACTATGGCAACCAGCAATGGTAACAGTCGACCAAGTCGGTTGCGACCGTGGCTACACCACTGGCAGGTACGATTTCAATATAGACGGAGTCCCACCGATAGGCTACACCAGCTTCCACGAAGACGACGTCCTCAACCCCAACTGCGAATACACCTCCACCTTTAACGGCACCTCCTCGGCAGCGCCAGTCGCGTCAGGAGTAGTCGCGCTAATGCTCGAAGCCAATCCCGACCTGAGCTGGCGCGATGTTAAACACATCCTCGCCAGCAGCGCGCGCCAGGTCGATAGCAGCGCATCAGCTCTAGAGTTAGAAAACGTAGTATGCAGCGATGATAGTTGCTCCTCTACGGTTCTGTCCGATAGCCTCAGCTTCGTCGCCCGCGACACCTGGGTCACTAACGCCGCTGGTTATCAATACCACACTTGGTACGGCTTCGGCGCCATCAACGCTGGCGCAGCAGTAGCGATGGCGCAGACTTACAGCTCAACCTTAGGCGCCTGGCAGAAAAACAGCTACCAGCAATCGCCCTCCTTAGCAATTCCAGACTCCACTGGCGCCTCAGCCATCGTCGACTTCAGCGTCGCCGACGCCCTCAGCGTAGAAGCAGTACAGCTGGATTTGGACATCAGCCACGCTTGCATCTTCGAGCTCGGCGTAGTTGTGCACTCGCCGAGCGGCACTAGAAGCGTCATCCTAACTCCCTATAACCAATTCAATTGCGACCAAGACTTCTCCAGCACCCTACTCAGCAACGCCTTCTACGGCGAAAGCGCAGTCGGCGACTGGCAAATCGAAATCTACGACATCTGGGAAACCACCGCCGGCACGCTCAACAGCGTCAGCTTAAACATCTATGGTCACTAAAGCCCTAACAACATGAAAAAATGGCTCACAGCAACCGAACTCCAGGGCGAGGCAGTCACCCTAGTGCCAATGACTCTACAGCACAGCGCAGCGCTAGTTGCCGCAGCTTCTGACGGCAAACTCTGGGAACTCTGGTACACCGGAGTGCCCTCCCCGAGCGCCGTCGAGCAATATATAGAATTCGCTATCGCCGAGCATCAAGCAGATAGAGCCCTCCCCTTTGTCGTCGTCGACAACGCCTCCAAGCAAGTCATCGGCTCGACTCGTTATCTAAACGCCACCCCCGAGCATCGACGCCTGGAGATCGGCTACACCTGGTACTCGGCGCGTTTCCAGCGCACGCGCGTCAACACCGAGTGTAAACTGTTGCTCTTGACCCACGCCTTCGAGCGCCTGGCAGCGATAGCCGTCGAATTCCGCACCCACTGGCATAACCAGGCCTCGCGCGCCGGCATCGCCCGCCTCGGCGCCAAGCAAGACGGCGTGTTAAGAAACCACCAAATCGACCCTCACGGCATCTACCGCGACACCGTCGTATTCTCCATCATTGAGCCCGAATGGCGAGCGGTGAAAAAGTCGCTCAGCTTCAAGCTGGAACGGCACAATCAAGGCTCAGAAAAGCGATAAAGAAACATGTCAGCAAGCAAAATCGCCAAACTGCCCCTGGGCTTACAGACCTTCGCCAAAGTCCGCGGGGATGGCTTTGCCTATGTCGATAAAACCCCGCAGGCGCTGGATTTAGCCAACAATGCCGGCATCTACTTCCTCTCGCGACCACGGCGCTTCGGCAAAAGCCTGTTCCTGGATACGCTACGTAATCTATTCGAAGGCAAACGCGAGCTATTCCAAGGCTTGTACGCCGAGCATAATTGGAAGTGGGAGATTAAGTATCCAGTGGTAAAGCTCGATATGAGCGGTGGTTCGGGCAGCGTTAGCGATCTTAGAGAGGTACTAGAAGATAATTTACGCTACGCAGCGAGTTGTCTGGATGTAGAGTTGTCAGACACGGGTAGACCAGCGACATTATTGCAACAGTTACTACGGCGGGCGCGCGCGCAGCATGGACGCCAGGTAGTGCTACTCATCGACGAATACGACAAGCCGATGATCGACAATATCGACAATCCAGAAATGGCGAAGCAAATGCGCGACGAGCTCCGCGGTTTCTACTCGATCATCAAAGCCGCAGACGAGCACTTACGCTTCGTCATGCTCACCGGCGTGAGTAAATTCGCCAAGGTATCGATATTCAGCGGCTTGAACAACCTCAAAGATATATCGCTAAACCCACAGTACGGCAGCATTTGCGGCTACACCGATGACGACTTAAATGAAGTCTTTAGCGAGCATTTGCTCGGCGTGGATCGCGAGCAACTCCGCCACTGGTACAACGGCTATAACTTTCTCGGCAAAAAGCTCGTCTACAACCCCTACGACATCCTCAATTGCATTGATGAAAGGCAAAGCTCGGGCGAATGGCAATTCGAAAACCACTGGTTCGAGACCGGCACGCCGACTTTCGTCGTCGACCTGTTAGCGCGCGATCAATTGCCAGCAACAAAGCTAGAGCCACAAATCGTAACCGGCAGAAAAATTCTTGATAGTTGCCCTATTGATCAGATAGAAACAACTACAGTTTTATTCCAGAGCGGTTATTTGACCATCGACTCAGTCGACCGCAGCGACCCCTATGCGGTAACCTACAAACTGGTATGCCCCAACCACAGCGTGCGCTCGGCGTTGCAAGATAGCTTATTCAGATACTATGCCGGTAATAAAGACGATAGCTTTAGGAGCAACTTATCTCGTGCCCTGCGCCACGCCGACCTCGACAGCGTCGAATCCGAGCTCAAGCGCCTCTTCGCCAGCATCGCTGCCGATAACTATCGCAAAAACAACATTGCCCATTTTGAAGGCTACTACGCCTCGGTGATCTACAGCTTCTTCGTCGGCATGGGACTCAGGGTCATAGCCGAGGACGTCGCCAACCTTGGTCGCATCGACCTAACTATCCAGCTCGTAGACAAAACCTACGTAATCGAATTCAAAGTCGTCAAGCGCAAATCAAAGACCAACAGCGCCCTACAACAAATCATCCGCCAAGGCTACGCTGCCAAATACTCAGGCTCGGTCTACCAAATCGGCATCGAATTCCTCGAAACCAAACGCAACATCGTCGACTTTGCATGGCGGCAGGCAAAAGCGGACATTCAACCATGACCATCTCGAAAGCTCAGATCGCCAAACTGCCCTTGGGCTTACAGACCTTCGCCGAAGTGCGTGAATTGAACTGCGCCTATATCGACAAAACACCGCACGCAATCAAGCTAGCAAATGAGGGCAAGCTCTACTTCCTCTCGCGCCCACGGCGCTTCGGCAAAAGTCTATTCCTGGACACGCTGCGTAACCTATTCGAAGGCAAACGCGATCTATTCCAGGGCTTGTATGCTGAGAGTAACTGGGAATGGGAGAACAAGTATCCGGTTATCAAGATAGATATGACCGGCACCTCCAGTGGTCTGAGTACGCTGAGGACTGTACTCGCAGGTAAGTTGCGGCGTGCAGCCGAAAAGCTCGAATTAGAGCTATCGGAAACTGACGAGCCACATGAATTATTTGAACAACTAATTTATAGAGCGCACGCTGAGCACGGGCGCCCAGTAGTGCTGCTCATCGATGAATATGACAAGCCGATGATAGATAACATCGGCGATATGAAATTAGCGCGACAGATGCGCGAGCAGTTGCACGATTTTTATGCAATCATCAAAGCCGCAGACGAGCATCTGCGTTTTGTCATGCTCACTGGAGTCAGTAAGTTTGCCAAAGTATCGATATTCAGCGGCTTGAACAACCTCAAAGACATCTCCCTAAACCCGGATTACGGCAGCGTTTGTGGTTATACCGAGGAAGACTTGAAGGAGGTCTTCGGCGAGCACCTGCGCGGCGTCGACCGCGAGCAACTACGCCACTGGTACAACGGCTATAACTTCCTGGGAGATGATCCTGTCTATAACCCTCACGATATCCTCAACTTCATTGATCGCAGCCAGAGCTTTGGCAAATTCAAATTTGAGAATTATTGGTTCAAAAGCGGCACCCCAACTTTCGTCGTCGATTTGCTCGCGCGCGACCGGATTTCAGCACAACAACTAGAGTCACAAACTGTTGCCGAAGACATTTTAGAAAGCAGCACCATTGAGCAGCTTGGAGCGATGACAGTTCTATTCCAGAGCGGTTACTTGACCATCCACTCGGTCGACGATAGCGATCCCGATGCGGTTAGCTACAAGCTCGTGTGCCCCAACCACAGTGTGCGCGCAGCGCTGCAAAATAGCTTATTCAAGCACTACACTGGGAACGAGGATGTCAGCTTTAGGAGCAACTTATCTCGCGCCCTGCGCCACGCCGACCTCGACAGCATCGAATCCGAGCTCAAGCGCCTCTTCGCCAGCATCGCTGCCGACAACTACCGCAAGAACAACATCGCCCGCTTCGAAGGCTACTACGCCTCGGTGATCTATAGCTTCTTCGTCGGCATGGGTCTCAGGGTCATAGCCGAGGACGTCGCCAGCCTTGGCCGCATCGACCTGACTATCCAGCTTGCAGACAAAACCTACGTAATCGAATTCAAGGTAGTAAAGCGTAAATCAAAAACCAACAGCGCCCTACAACAAATCATCCGCCAAGGCTACGCCGCCAAATACTCGGGCAAAGTCTACCAAATAGGCATCGAATTCCTCGAAACCAAACGCAACATAGTCGACTTCGCTTGGCAAAGCGCAAACGCGGGCATTCAATCATGACCATCTCGAAAGCTAAGATTGCCAAACTGCCCCTAGGCTAACAGACTTTCGCCAAAGTTCGCGAGGGTGGCTTTGTCTATGTCGATAAAACCCCGCAGGCGCTGGATTTAGCCAATAACGCCGGTATCTACTTCCTCTCGCGGCCACGGCGCTTCGGCAAAAGCCTTTTCTTGGACACGCTGCGTAACCTATTCGAAGGCAAACGCGAGCTATTCCAGGGCTTGTACGCTGAGCATAACTGGGAATGGGAGATCAAGTATCCGGTGGTAAAGCTCGACATGAGCGGCACTTCCAGCAGCCTGAGCGCGCTGAGGTCGGTACTCGAAGGTAAGTTGCGGCGTGCAGCCGAAAAGCTCGAATTAGAGCTACCAGATACTGACGAGCCACATGAATTGTTTGAACAATTAATCTATAGAGCGCAAGTTGAGCACGGACGCCCAGTAGTGCTACTCATCGACGAATACGATAAACCGATGATCGACAATATCGACAATCCAGAATTGGCGAAGCAAATGCGCGACGAGCTCCGCGGTTTCTATTCGATAATCAAAGCCGCAGACGAGCACTTACGCTTCGTCATGCTCACCGGCGTGAGTAAATTTGCCAAAGTATCGATATTCAGCGGCTTGAACAATCTCAAAGATATATCGCTAAACCCACAGTACGGCAGCATTTGTGGCTACACCGATGACGACTTAAACGAGGTCTTTAGCGAGCACTTGCTCGGCGTGGATCGCGAGCAACTCCGCCACTGGTACAACGGTTATAACTTTCTCGGCAAAAAGCTCGTTTACAATCCCTACGACATCCTTAATTGCATTGATGACAGGCAAAGCTCGGGCGAATGGCAATTCGAAAACCACTGGTTCGAGACTGGCACGCCAACTTTCGTAGTCGACCTGTTAGTGCGCGACCAATTGCCAGCAACAAAGCTGGAGCCACAGATCGTAATCGGCAGAAAAATTCTTGATAGTTGCCCTATTGACCAGATAGAGACGACTACAGTTTTATTCCAGAGCGGCTACCTGACCATCGATTCCGTCGACCGTAGTGACCCGTATGCGGTAACCTACAAACTCGTATGCCCCAACCACAGCGTGCGCTCAGCGTTGCAAAACAACCTATTTAAGTACTACATCGGCAGCGGGATAAACAAACACCATAAGGCCATGGTGCAAGCCCTACGCCACGCCGACCTCGACAGCGTCGAATCCGAGCTCAAACGCCTCTTCGCCAGCATCGCTGCCGACAACTACCGCAAAAACAACATCGCCCACTTCGAAGGCTACTACGCCTCGGTAATCTACAGCTTCTTCGTCGGCATGG
This sequence comes from Gammaproteobacteria bacterium, assembly GCA_965229495.1. Lineage (GTDB taxonomy): Bacteria > Pseudomonadota > Gammaproteobacteria > CBDBNL01. The sequence continues at coordinate 246,275 of OZ245880.1, read as the reverse complement.
GACTCAGGGTCATAGCCGAGGACGTCGCCAACCTTGGTCGCATCGACCTAACTATCCAGCTTGCAGACAAAACCTACGTAATCGAATTCAAAGTCGTCAGGCACAAATCGAAGACCAACAGCGCCCTACAACAAATCATCCAACAAAACTACGCCGCCAAGTACTCAGGCAAAGTCTACCAAATCGGCATCGAATTCCTCGAAACCAAACGCAACATCGTCGACTTTGCATGGCAACAAGCCTGAATACCAGCACTGCCACAGCAATTGCTACTACCAGAATTGGGAAGCACCACCACCTCACCCCCGATACTTCTTAAAATTCTGCGCCTGCTCAAAAATCTCCTTATAAACATCATCATGCGTAACTGGCGGATAGCCATTCTCAGCCAGCAGAATTATTAAATCCACCTTCAGCTCGGCCTTAATATCCTCGCGGTTATCCCAGTCCGTGTACTTGGTCTTATCGTCGACAACACCCTTCACAGCCCTCGCCAGAACAATCAGCTTCTCCTCGGGATACTCAAAGTCGTACTTCCTCGCGATAGCCAGCAAAATATCGTAAAAAGCCTTCTCCTCGAAATCGATACCCAATTCAGCGAAAGACCCCCGCTCCTTCTTCAGCGCATCGTACAAGTCGATAATCTCATCGGTGAAATCCTCCAGCACATTACTCACCAACACATCCTGCTCCTTGCGCTCGTTGTACTTATCCACCAGCGCCTTAAACATCTCGGCAAAATCGCTGCCCTTGGCCCTATTCACCTTACGGAAATCGTCGATAGCTCTTTTTAACAACTTCTGCAGCAGCTTCAGCTTGGTATTCGGCAGCTTAATCTTCTTGATCTTCTCCAGGAACTCATCGTCGAACAAATCGATCTCGCTCTCGCCACCATCTCCGAGCTTGAACACCTCCTCCACGCCATCTGCCTTAATCGCCTCCTCGATCATCTCGCGCACACGCGCATTCATCTGCGCCAAGTCTGGAGCATCGCCGCGCGTCAGCTTAAAAACAATCGACCGCACCGCGATATAGAAATGAATCGTATCCCGCTCCAGTTGCGCCAAAGCATCGCTATTGCAGCAAATATCGTACGCCGCCTTCATACGCTTCACCAGAAACATAAACTGCCTTTCCTGCCTTTCGGTCACTTGAACAAACTCCGCTGCCATATTCAAGCAATGTAGCTGTTGCAGCGCGTCCCCACCAAAGTACGGACTGGCGTCAAACCTGTGGAACATCTTCCCCAGCAGCTCCAAATGATCCTTCACCACCACCACCGCCTGCTGAACCTCCTCAATAGTAACCCCATCGCCAGGATTACCGTATTGCGCTAGCGCCAGATTCATCTGCTTCTTGATGCCGATGTAATCCACCACCAAGCCCCTATCCTTATCCGCGTAGCGCCGATTCACCCGTGAAATCGTTTGAATCAAGCTATGGCGTTGGATCGGCTTATCGATATAGATCGTATCCAGCAGCGGCACATCAAAGCCCGTCAGCCACATATCCACCACAATAGCCACCTTAAAATTCGACTTCGCGTTCTTGAATTGCCGATCCAGCTCCGTACGCTCATCCTTACTCCCCAGCATCTTGTACAGAGCCGCATCATCATCCTGAGCGCGCGTCATCACCATATTCACCCGCGGCATCGGCTTCAGCTCTCGCCGCTCCTTCGCGCTCAGCGTCGCGCCCTCAGCGCAGGCCTGCACCGTAGCCCATTCCGGCCGCAGCGCAGTAATCTCCTGGTACAGCCTATAAGCAATCATTCGATTACTACACACGAACATAGCCTTCCCCGCCACAGTCGCCCCCTCTGCCAACCGCGTCTCATAGTGTTGAACAAAATCCTCCGCCAGCACTTGGATACGCTCGGGGTCGCCGAGAATCGAATTCATCTTCACATTCGCGCGCTTACTCTCCTCAATCGCATAATCGCTCGCGCCCTCATCAGCGCAGCGCGCGTAGTAATCCTCGATCTCTTGAATTTTCGCATTATCCAGCAGCACCTTCGCCGCCCGCCCCTCGTAAACAATACGCACCGTAATCTCATCGCGCACCGACTCCTCCATCGTATAAGCATCCACCACCTTCCCGAACACATCCAGCGTCGCGTCAATCGGCGTCCCCGTAAAGCCGACATAAGTCGCATTCGGCAGCGAATCGTGCAAATACTTAGCGAAGCCATAGCGCCGTTGCACACCCTGCTCGGTAATCCGCAGCTTCTGATCCAGATTCACTTGGCTTCGATGCGCCTCATCCGAAATACAAATCACATTATCGCGCCGCGTCAGCAGCCTGGTATCCTCGGTGAACTTATGAATAGTCGTCAAGAACACCCCACCACTCACGCGCCCATGCTGAGTCAGCGCATACTCCGCTGGCTCCTCTGCCGCCATCAGCGCTGCACCAGCAGCACCCGCGCCATCAGGCTTATCCGGCAGCTCCGTCGGGCCACACAAACACTCGCGCAGCCTCGCTCTACTCTCCACGCTCACGATCTCCGCGTCCCCGATATAGCCCTTCGCCTCGATAAACAGTTGTGACAATTGCTCGTCGAGCTCGACGCGGTCGGTAATCAGCACCAGCGTCGGGCTTGCCAGCTCCACGCTTTTCATCAGCAGCCGCGACAGGAACAGCATAATAAAGCTCTTCCCGCAGCCAGTCGCGCCGAAATAAGTGCCACCCTTGCCATCGCCATCCGGCCGTCGATGCTCTTTAATACTCGCGAACAGCTTGCGCGCCGCGTAGTATTGCGGATAGCGGCAAACTATCTTCTCCTCCCTCTTCGAGCTATCGGGAAAGAAAATGAAATTGTGGATCACATCGCGCAACCGCGCCTTATCGAATAGCCCACGCACCATCGTATACAGCGAATTGATCCCATCCCACTCAATGCGCTCGTCGCCACTCACCTTGCGCCACGAATAGTAGATGATGTGGTCTAATGTTTTTTCACATTCAGATAAGGGACTATTTTTGTTCTTGATCTATTTTTACGAAGGAGTATTCAATGAAAAAACGAAGGACATTTAGCGCCGAGTATCGCCGCGATGCGGTGCGCTTGGTATTGGAGCAAGGCTACTCACAAGCGGAAGCAGCACGTAGCCTTGGCATAGGTTGCACCGCGATCAGCCGCTGGGTGCAGGAGTTTAATGCTCGTGGCGATGACGCCTTTCCTGGGCATGGCAACCTACCACCCTCGGCAGTCGAGCTCAAGCGTTTAGAGCGTGAGAACAAGCAGCTACGTCTGGAGCGCGAGATCTTAAAAAAGGCGGCAGCCTTCTTCGCCAAAGAGCTAGGCTAAGGTATAAATTCATAGCCTCGGTGAAGAAGGACTATCCAATAGCGTTGCTGTGCCGTGTCATGAACGTTAGTCGCTCGGGTTTCTACCGCCATCAGCGTAACTATAAGCGTCATGCACGATTGTCGGCAGCGCGTCTATCGTTGCTGCAATTGGTACGTCGCGTAGCTCATGAGCATCGTTACAGCTATGGCTCGCGGCGCTTGTCGTTGGCACTACGGGAGCATGGCATCGTTGCTGGTCGCTATCAAACACGTACGCTGATGCGCGAAGCTCAAGTGTTGGTTCGCTACAAACGACCGTTTCGTGTGACGACGAACAGCAATCACAACGAGAGGATCTATGCCAATGAATTAGCTCGTAAATTTACAGTTTCGGCGCCGAATAAAGTCTGGGTTAGCGACATCAGCTATGTGCCGACAGGGGAGGGCTGGCTGTATCTTGCGGTAGTGCTCGACCTTTACTCACGCAAGGTCATCGGCTGGGATATGGGCACTACTTTGCACCGCGACTTGCCGCTGAATGCTTTGCGTATGGCTTTGGGTCAACGGAGTTTCGTAGCTGGCGACTTGCTGCATCACTCGGATCGCGGCGTTCAATACGCTAGCGCGGAGTATCGTCAGTTGCTCAGTGACCATGGCATCGTTGGCAGCATGAGTCGTCGTGGCAATTGCTGGGACAACGCGGTAGCGGAGAGCTTCTTCTCACGTTTGAAAACGGAGCACTTGATGTGGCATAGCTACCAGACCCGCTCGTCGGCTTCTGCAGCGATATTAGACTACATCGTGATGTTCTACAACAGTAAGCGTCTTCACAGCCACAACGGCTATGCCACGCCAGCGGCAGCAGAGCGTGAATATGCTAGGGCTCACGACGCAGCATGATAGTCGGGCCCGTCTGTGCTTTTCGCTGCTATCGTGGCGTCGCTGTCTTGACATTTTTAGGGATGTCCAGACAGCTTCCGGTTACGACCGCGCGACACCCTGCCAGTGGTGCAACCCCAAATTTCTGCCAGAGTCCCTTATTTTTTTGTGCACAAAGACTTGACCATTTCAAGAACTCATAATCCGCAAATAGCGAACCCATCTTATTATTGACCCCATCGCTGATAACGCATAGCGCGTTATATTTCAGCAGCTCGGGAATATCGCGCCGGTAGCGCCGAGTTAGCTGCACATAGGCATCATAAATACTCGCCTCCTCGCGAATAGCGCTCTTGAATTCGAACACCACCAGCGGCAGACCATTGATATACAGCAGCGCATCCGGAATCCGCCTCTCAAAGCCTTGGATCTCTAGCTGGTTCACCAGCTTATAGATATTGCCATCGCCAGAGCCATAGTCGATCAAGTTGACGAACAAATCCTTTTTACCGCGCTCCTCTCGCTTCAGCAAGAAACCATCCGCCACCAGATTTATAAAAGCCTTGTTGCTGCCATATAAGTCCGAAGCTGGCAAACGCTCGACCTTATTCACAATCAACTCGACCTCGCCCACAGTAATACCAGCAGCGCCGTAGCGCTGCTGTAAATACGCCCGCAGATCGTCCTTGATCAAAACCTCGCCCAAACCCAGCGTCACCTCCGAACCATGCCGATGCGGATAGCCCTGCGCGCCCAACAATTCGATGATCGCCGCTTCGAGTTGTGCTTCGGTGAATTTCATGCGGCCTGTCCGTCCACTTTAGACGCTGCTAGTTTGGCTAGCAGTGTCTCAGCCAGAACCTTACACAATTCAATCTCACGCCTACCGTGCACGCGCACGGCCGTAGTTAAAGTTAAAATTTTCACAAGACTCTCAAGAACATTCACATCGGCTATTAAAACTGGGTAATCCATTATCCAAGTTTTATCTCCTCTCGGCATCTTAGTACCTTTACTTCCTGCCATCACATAATCAAAGAAATGATCCTGTTCCAAAACTTGATAAAGCAATAGGGAATAAAAATTTTTTTTAGGGACAATAGCCAAAACGTCATTAGAACACCCACCAGTAAATTCAGCTAACCATATTTTTTTAAAGTACGGTCTGATATTAGAAATCAATATATCTCCACTTGAGAATTTAGTTGCGTTAGCTGTTGTTGGCATTGAGAAAGCATGAGTAATACCTCCTCGGTTTGAAATCATATTCTCAGTAGATATGTAATTTGCCTTAGTCAGTTCTGTCATAAGAATACGCTCATAAGAGTATGCCGCAATATCACTAAGAGTTCCTTGAGCCCACCCCCTCGGAATCTCCTGCTCCAACACCTCGTTATACACCATCTCACCACCGCTGGATTTGTAAGGCTGCCCCGCCAGCTCTGGCTTACCTATCGAATCCGCATATTCGGCGGTCATTGGAAACTCAAACTCGACAAACCAATGCTTATAGATCGCCTGCGCCGCCTCCTCCAGCTTTGCGTTCAGCCGCTCGTTGAGCTGGATGCGATCCACAACCGTCTGATATTCATTTACTATCTCCCGCTGCTTGTCAATAGAAGGAATCGGCAGCTCGACCTCGCACATCTCGTCCCAACCAAATAGCTCGCGCACGCTGCCATGCGACATAAAGCGCGCGTACCGGTCAAATTCTGGTCGGCGAAACCACATCATCAAATATTCGGGTAATAACAAGTCTTTGTCGATGATCTCGAAAATGGTATACGATGTTGAAATTATGCATTCCTGCTCATCGAGCAGAGCAATAGAGACCTTATCGCTATTGCGAGAAGTAACTGGGCCATAGGCAAATTGCTTACGCCGAGCGATTTTGTAGCGAGACATATCCGTGCCAATAGTATTCGCGATGGACGGAATGAACTCTTTCGAGACGCTAACACCAAGTAGCAATTCAACCTCAAGATTACGATTCAGCTCAACAACCTCTCGAATAAACGGCCCCAGCCTCTTATACGTCGATCGCATAACCCAACCCCTTAAACACCTCTAGCAGCTCGGCTTTCGACTTAGTCTCAGCCTGCAGCAGCTCGGCAAACTCACCGCGTAGCGCCAACATCTTCGCGTCGAAGTCGATATTCTCGTCGCGGTTGATAAACTCAATGTACTTGCTCGGCACCAGCGAATAATCCTTAGCCCGTACCTCGTCGATGCTCGCTGAGTAGCAATATTCAGGCACGTCCGCGTAGTCCTCAGCCGCGCGCTCCTCCTGCCAAGTATGAAAGGTCTCAGCTATCTGAGCGCGCTCGGCGTCCGAGAACTGGATATATTTCTTCTCAAAAGGCTCGCCGCGCTGGCGTAAATCCATAAACAAAATCTCGTCTTCGCGTTCGCGGTAGTGCCGAGACCGCTCGCCGTGCTCCACAATGCGCGCCGTCCTGTTCCTATTGATGACCCAGAGCGTCACGCTAATATCAGTCGTGTAGAACATATTGCGCGGCAGCAGGATGATCGCCTCGACCAGCCGGTTCTCAATCAGCTTCTTGCGTATAGCCTTCTCTTGCCCATCGCCCGAAAGAGCACCGTTCGCCAAAATAAACCCAGCCACGCCGTTCACCGAAAGCTTAGACACCATGTGCAAAATCCAGCCGTAATTGGCATTGCCAGTCGGCGGCACCTCGTAACCCGCCCAGCGCGGATCGTCCACCAGCTCGTCATCGGCGCGCCACGCCTTCAGATTAAAAGGCGGATTCGCCATAATGAAATCAGCTTTCAGGTTTGGATGCTGATCGCGAGAAAAGGTGTCCGCCCCACGGCTGCCTAGGTTTGCAGAAATACCGCGAATCGCCAGATTCATCCGTGCCAGCTTTAGAGTCGCGGTGATTCCTTCCTGCCCATAGACTGAAATGTTCTTGGTATTGCCTTGGTGACTCTCGACAAATTTCATAGACTGCACGAACATACCGCCAGAACCACAGCAGGGGTCGTAAATTTTGCCTTGATACGGCTCGATCAGCTCAGCAATCAGATTTACGATGTTCTTCGGCGTGTAGAACTCACCTTTTCTTTCTCCCGTGCCCTTGCTGGCATCGACCATTGAGAATTTACTCAGAAAATACTCGTACACCCTGCCCACCACATCCTGCGCTTTATCAGCCAGCGTATTGATATCGCTGATGGTATCTATCAAGGTAGCCAGCTTGCTACGATCCAGGTCCAAGCGCGAAAAATAGTTGTCCGGCAAAGCCCCAGCCAAGGACTCATTATTCTTCTCTAGCGTGTGCAGCGCAGTGTCGATCTTTAGCGCCAAATCATCCTGCTTGGCATTCTCTTGGATATACAACCAGCGCGCTTCCTCCGGCAAATAAAAGACATTCTTCATAGTGTAGAACTCCACCATATCCAGGAACTGCCCTCGGCCCTCGTCGATAATCTCCTGCTCGCGCTCCTCGAACTTATCCGAAGCAAACTTCAAGAAAATCAAACTCAGCACCACGTGCTTATACTCCGAAGGCTCCACCGAACCCCGCAGCTTATTAGCCGATTCCCAAAGAGTCTCCTCAAAGCTCTTCGCTACCTTCTTCACCGCCGCTTTTCTTGCCATAGATCTATCTAGAATGGAATTGAATACCTCGCCGAGCCCTGCCCGCACAAGCATAGAGGATAATAACCCAAGCATATAATCCCGCCTACCCTAGTAACAACATTTTCACCGCGCCCAATGATTAACCTCATCGGTTGGACCGCGCCCGATTGGCTCGTAGTCTTCGCCCTGCTACTGCTCACCGCGCTCGTCCACCTAGTCGTCGCCCTGCTATGCCGTAGCGCCATCCAGCGCGCGCTGCGCTCGCAAACAGTCTGGGACGAGCTCGTGCTCCAAGCCGCGCGCCGACCGCTAGTGCTGCTGATTTGGGCGTATGGCATTTATTTCGCCATCAGCTACCTGCGCCAAAGCTCCGAGAATAGCTGGGCTGAGGTAACCTGGTTCGATAACGCCATCCGCGTCGGCATCGTCGCCGCCATAGCTTGGTTTGGGCTTCGCTTCGTCGCCAGCGCCGAAACCGTCCTCCTGCGCTTACAGCGCCAGCAAAATAGCATCGAGTCCATCGGCGGCAAACTCGCGCGCGACGAAACCAGCCTCGCCGCCATCAGCAAGCTCTTACGCGCCTGCATCTTCATCACCGCCGCGCTGCTGGTATTGCAGCAGTTGGGAGTCAGCATCTCCGGTCTTTTAGCCTTCGGCGGGGTTGGCGGACTCGTGCTCGGCTTTGCCGCCCAGCAACTACTCGCCAATTTTTTCGGCGGTCTTATGCTCTACCTTGAGCGCCCCTTCAAAGTCGGCGACTGGGTACGCTCACCCGAGAAAGACATCGAAGGCACTATCGAAGACATCGGCTGGCGACTAACTCGCATTCGCACCTTCGACCAGCGCCCCATCTACGTCCCCAATTCGATATTCAACAGCATCACAGTCGAAAACGCCTCGCGTATGCTCAACCGCCGCATCCATCTCACTCTCGGCATTCGCTACCAGGACTTCCAACTATTACCCCGCATATTAGAGGATATCCGCGCCCTACTCGCCTCTGACCAAGGCATAGACCAACAACAAACCACCATAGTCAACTTCGACAACTTCGGCAGCTACTCACTCGACATCTACTTGAGCTGCTACACCCGCACCTGCGACTGGGCTGAATACCACGAATGTCGAGAGCGCATCCTACTCGCCATCGGCGCCATCATCAACCAACACCAAGCCGACTTCGCCTTCCCCACCTCCACCCTCTGGCTCAACCAAGAGCAATCAAGCCTCAATTTCCACACATAACTACTGCGCCAAATCAACCATCCCCTACAACAGCTACCACCACCAACAAGCTAAAAAACTACTCACTACCGCCAACAATCAAACCTAGCGTATTACCAGCAGCATCTAGCGCCAATAAATAGCATTAGCCAATAGCTTCTCCTTAGAACCTCACTTCGCACTTTTCGGCTGCTGTTGCCGCAACGCCATTCTTGCATCATCTCTTTTCAGCAAATTGTAAACAGAGCCCAGTGAAATCCTGCTAGCCTTTTCGTTGATGAGCTCTCCCTCATCATCTTTAGCTTCTAAATACCTTTCTTGTATCCACCTTTGTAGCTCCTTAGCCTTACCCCTTCTAACTTTCTCTAACCTGTCACGGTAGTCATCCATTACATTCTTTTCCTCCTCTGGCGAAAACACCTCATTCCTACGCCCCCCAACCTTCATCGGCCGCTTAACAACGTCTTGATTTGCAATATAAGCCGCGCGCATCTGCGATAACCGTACCGGCGACACACCCAAAATCCGAGCAACCTCCGCGATGCTGATGACCGGATACTTAGCCGGAAGAATCACCGCAAGCAAAGTCCGCAGCTGATTCAGATCCTCTACATCCTTAACTTGCTTAATAGCTTTTTCTACTATGCTATTGTTTATACTTAATTTTTTAGGCATGGCGCCACCGCATATATTAAATTTGAACTCAAAAAGAACAGACATTTTATTAAGTTTGAATCCAGCATGCAAGCATATTAAGTTTGATTTTGAATAACCATTGTTTTATTAATTTTGAGTTCAAAAACATATATTTGGTGTTGTGATTTAGACCCAAGAAACTACCGAGAATTTATGCGTTTTTATTTTGTAATAACAATGATATAAATAGTTTATGCATGGGAGATAGGCTTATGAAAACTATCCACTGTATACATAGCTTGCCACTGGATGAGCTATGACTTGTTGGATTACTGTCTTCTGCGAAATCGCAGCAAGTACAGATATGTTCGTGCAAATAACAAGTGATAACCGAAGGCTTTCCCCTAGCTATCATCAAAAATTACCGACAAATAGCTTTGTGTTGATTATTGAATATGTCTTCCGATGAAATTTGTGAAGCTTGAGGTATAGACACAAGCCGCTCAGCAAGATAAACGTCACAAACCATCTACACTGCGATCACCGCAGCGACGACCTTTAGCATGTGTGTGCTGGTAAGAATGTTTGACGCGCGAGAATATCTTGGGTAGCAAGTAATAATAAAATTTGGAGAGGTATTTCGCCCTGAGGTAATACATTGATAACCATGACAGATGACGTTATTAACATGCCAAGGAGAATGTCGATTTTGAAAAAAGCACACTTACTCAAGGGTGCAAGAGTTTTATGTAGTTCTTGACCGTATTAGGGAAGTGTAATTTTGCCCTTTCAGCTAGGTGGCTGAGCAGAGAACACAGCCGCAAAGGTGAAAGTGTCTAGCAAGGGTTCCAGTATGTGTTGCAGCTAACAACACATAGACACTATGATATTAGTTTTATGCCATTTACTTAGCTATCCGTATTTTTTTATAGCTACATCGATTTGATTTGCCTTGACTTTTTCTGGATAGTTTCTAAATTGAGAATATTGTCGAACTGATTTCATATTAAAAGTTTGACGTAAATTTTAGGGAAATATTATTCTATGAAATCAAAATTATGTCATCTGCCTGCACCAAGAAACGAACGCCACAGGATGCAGCTCACATCAAACACAACACAGCTTGTTTTTTTAATCTGCGATAATGATTGTTGGACGAGTTTATGTCAGAGAAACAAACCGTGCTAGAAAAGACGACTACTTGGGACAAAGCTTTCCTTGTTTCTTTAACCGTATATCACAGGTACCTAGCCGTTGGAGGTGCCGCATCCGCCGCCGCTGTGACTGTAATCCAGTTTAAAGAGATGCCAGTGATGAGTGGCCTGCTGTTACTCATAATTGTTTCTGCACCAGGGTTTCGTCTTATTTCTAGGCTAGGCGTTTCCCCTAGTAAGTCTAAAAACGAAGACGAAACAAAAAAAGGAAACGACTTTCTTATCGTAGTTGGTCTAAAGTCCAAATTAGAAGTATACGCTGATATCTGCTGGACATATGGTATGGCTATAATTTTTCCTTGCCTTGCGTACGTGTCTATACATAGCAAAGGGTTTTCAGATGTTTTTGACACATGGCCTATTATTTTCTTTTCAACAGGACTCGCAGCTACCTTATTTGGTTGGTTTTGCGAATTAGATGAGGCTAAAAAAGTACTAAATGATATCGAATACTAAAATGTCTATTATGAGCAGACAAAATAATTCTGTTGCTAGTTGCTCACAAAAGCGACAGAATTATTTGAATTCCTGCTCTAACTTTGTTTTCAATCACATAGGAGTTGTCACCATGACTGTAATTTATAATATTTCAAAAAAAGTAGCTTGGCCATTAATTCTCATGCTATCTTCAAAAGTAGCTTTGCCGGCAATTATTATGCTAGCTTCTGTAGTGACTGGGTTAAGTTCCTTCTTACAGATGTTCCTATCTAATAATCCAAATAGTTTGTCACCACCAATTGAGACTCTAGAGACTTACCTAAGTAAAATTTTTGCAGTGGAGGGCTTTGGAGTTAATTTTTTGATATTCATACTATCTGCTCAAGGTGTTATACTAGCATTTAACATGTTATTTATGGCTTACAGGAATAGAGAGAATACACAAGACTAGGCCCCACACTACTTGCTATCTATTGCTAAAGCTTTCTAATCAGCACTAAGCCTCCAGGGGCGCTTCAACTAGCGCACCTCTCTTGATTGACACCACCCCCTCTCAAAACCCCCCATGCTCCGCCACAAAAGCCACTTCCTCGGCACTAGACTCACGCCCAAGCACAGCGTTACGATGCGGATAGCGGCCGAAGCGGTCGATGATGGCTTTGTGTTTATATTCGTATTCTAAGTTGAGCTCGTTGCCGAGTTTGGTGAAGAGCTCGACAGCGCGTTCGTGCACCAAGGCAGACTCGCTGTGCATAAAAGGCATATACAAAAAGCTCCGCTCGTCAGCCTCTAGCTGCGCCTCGGCGCCAGCGCGTATTGCCTCTTGTGCCAGTGCCAGCGCCAAGGGGTCGAACATAAAAGCTTGGGGATCGTCGCGAAACATGTTGCGCGCGAACTGATCGAGCACAATAATCTCCGCCAAGCGCCCAGCCGCGCTGTCGCGCCAGTCGGCGTGCTCGCCCGCCACCACCCGCCAGTAGGTGCTCAAAAATTTATCCCTAATCTTGGCGTCAAGCTCCAAATCCTTGGTAAAACGCTGTTTGGGCTCGGTGTCTTCGAGCCAGAACTTTAATACTGTTGAATAATCCATAAACTTAAACCTGTAAATAAAACAATAAGATGAAGAACAACACGCAACCGCAATTAGCCACCTGCTACTACCCCGAGCACTGGCCCGAGTCGCGCTGGGCTACCGACGCCGAGCTTATGCGCGCGCTCGGCATTCGCTGGGTGCGCGTCGGCGAGTTTAGCTGGTCGCGCCTGGAACCGAGTCGCGGCGATCTGCAATTCGATTGGTTGGAGCGCGCTATCAACAGCCTCGGTGCGGCTGGCTTAGGAGTAATCCTCGGCACGCCCACTGCCACCCCACCGAAATGGTTAGTCGATAGCATAACAGATATGCTCGCGCACGGCGCCGATGGTAACCCACGCACTTTCGGTTCACGGCGCCATTATTGCTTTAGCTCGCAGGCTTACCGGCATGAATGCGCGCGCATCGTCGCCGCCCTCGCCGAACGCTTTGGCAATAATCCACACGTGCACTTCTGGCAAACCGACAACGAATACGGCTGCCACGACACCACTCGCTCCTATTCACCCGCCGCCCGCGCTGCCTTTCGTGCTTGGCTTGAGCAGCGCTACGGCAGCATAGATAAACTCAACGCCGCTTGGGGCAACGTCTTCTGGTCGATGGAATACCACGATTTTGCCGCCGTCGAGCTACCCAATCAATGCGTTACCGAAGCCAACCCCGCGCATTGGCTCGATTTTTACCGCTTCAGCTCCGAGCAAGTACGCAGCTTCAACGCCTTGCAAACAGACATCCTCCGCCCCTACCACAAGCCCATCTTCCATAACTATATGGGCGTCTCCCTCGACTTCGACCACTACCAACTCGGTGCCGACCTTGACATCGCCACCTGGGATAGCTACCCCATCGGCTTTCTCCAAGCCCGCGCCGCCCGCGCACCCGATCCCACCCTAACACCCTTCGGCCGCCAAGGCGACCCCGACTTTCAAGCCCTGCACCACGACCTCTACCGCAGCGTCGGCCGCGGTCGCTGGTGGGTCATGGAGCAGCAACCCGGCCCAGTGAATTGGTCGGCCTGGAACCCCAAGCCCCTGCCCGGAATGGTACAGCTTTGGGGCGCCGAAGCCTTTGCCCACGGCGCCGAAGTCGTCAGCTATTTTCGCTGGCGGCAATTGCCCTGCGCCCAGGAGCAGATGCACACCGGGCTTTTACAGCACGACGGCGAACTCGCCACCGGCGGCGTCGAAGTCCGCGCATTACACACCACACTCGCCAAGCTCCCACCCTGGCCGACAACCACCCCCGCCAAAGTCGCCATCGTCTTCGACTATCAATCGCAGTGGGCGTGGCGCATCCAGCCGCAAGGTCAAGACTTCGATTACTTCGCGCTGGTCTACAGCTTTTACCGCGCTCTGCGCGATCTCGGCCAATCGGTAGACATCGTTCCCGCCAGCAGCACCAATTTCACCGACTACCAACTCCTGCTCGTCCCCGCGCTGTTCTCCTGGCCGACCACCCTCAACAAAGCTCTACAAAACTACTCGGGCACAGTGCTCCTCGGCCCGCGTTGCGGCCATCACGACGACAACTTCCGCCTCCGCCCGCGCCCCCCTTGGCGAGCAGACAAACTCGACATCAAAATCACCACCTGCGAATCGCTACCCCCCAGCCTGCAAATAGCTTGCGATACAGGACACTTCGAGCGTTGGTTTGAATACTTAGAGCTCGGCGCCACAGCCCACGCCGCTCTCGAATGCGCGCAGGGCGTCGCCCTGGCGCAGCAAGGCCGCTGGCGTTACCTCGCCGGCTGGGGCGACCATCGCGTACTAAAGTCAATACTAAAACCTCTATTAATAGAAGCCAACTTAGCCTGCTTCGACCTCCCACGCCAGCTACGCTGCCGCCAGCGCGATAATTGGCGTTTCTGGTTCAATTACGGCAATAGCTCGGTAAAATTGCCGCACACACCCAAGCAGCTACTGCACGGCTGCAACCCTCTGCCACCGGCCGCTTGGGCTATAGAGCAACTGAACTAAACCCGCACAGAACCATGCCAGAATCAAACTGCCCCTTCCACCACGCCGCCGGCGCTGGTACTAACAACCGCGACTGGTGGCCGAACCAGCTCAATCTTGACATCCTGCGTCAGCACGGCAGCAAGTCCAATCCCATGGACCCGAGCTTCGACTACGCCGCCGCCTTCAAAAGCCTCGATTATGCAGCGCTCAAGCAAGACCTGCACGCGCTCATGACCGATTCCCAGGATTGGTGGCCGGCGGACTTTGGCCACTACGGTCCTTTCTTCATCCGCATGACCTGGCACAGCGCTGGCACCTACCGCACCGCCGATGGTCGCGGTGGCGGCGGCACTGGCAATCAGCGCTTCGCCCCGCTCAATAGCTGGCCTGACAACACCAACCTCGACAAAGCCCGCCGCCTGCTCTGGCCTATCAAGCAGAAATACGGCTGCAAAATCTCTTGGGGCGATTTGATGATCCTCGCGGGCAACGTCGCCATGGAATCCATGGGCTTCAAGACCTTCGGCTTCGGCGGCGGCCGCGAAGACATCTGGGAGCCAGAGAAAGACATTTATTGGGGACGCGAAGCCGAGTGGCTCGGCGACAAGCGCTACGCTGGCGAGCACGAACATCTGGAAAACCCGCTGGCAGCAGTGCAGATGGGCTTGATTTACGTCAACCCTGAAGGCCCCAACGGTAACCCCGATCCAGTCGCCGCAGCTAAAGATATCCGCGAGACCTTCGCGCGCATGGCGATGAACGACGAAGAAACCGTCGCGCTCATCGCCGGCGGCCACACATTCGGCAAAACCCACGGCGCCGGCGACGCCGCGCTGGTCGGCGTCGAGCCCGAAGGCGCCGACATCGCCGAGCAAGGTCTCGGCTGGCGTAGCTCCTACGGCTCGGGCAAAGGCGGCGACGCCATCACCAGCGGCTTAGAGGTAACCTGGACGAGCACGCCGACGCAGTGGAGCAACGGTTATTTTGACAACCTCTTCGGCTACGAATGGGAGCTTAGCAAAAGCCCCGCCGGCGCCCAGCAGTGGACGCCCAAAGGCGGCGCTGGCGCTGGCAGCATCCCCGACGCTCACGATTCCAGTAAGCGCCACGCGCCGACCATGCTCACCACTGATCTTTCGCTGCGCTTCGACCCCGAATACGAAAAGATCTCGCGGCGTTTTCACCAAAACCCCGAGCAATTCGCCGACGCCTTCGCCCGCGCCTGGTTCAAGCTCACGCACCGCGACATGGGCCCGCGCGCGCGCTATCTCGGCCCCGAAGTTCCCGCCGAAGAATTAATCTGGCAAGACCCCATACCCGCCTGCGACCACGACTTAGTCGATGCTCAAGACGTCGCCGCGCTCAAAGCGCAAATACTCGCCAGCGGCCTCACCGTCGGCGAACTCGTCGCCACCGCTTGGGCTTCAGCTTCGACCTTCCGCGGCTCCGATATGCGCGGCGGCGCCAACGGCGCGCGCATTCGCCTGGCGCCACAAAAAGACTGGGAAGCCAATAACCCTAAGCAATTGGCGAAAGTCTTGGCAGCTTTAGAGAAAATCCAAAGCCAGTTCAACGCCGCCCAATCCGGCAACAAGCGCATCTCGCTCGCCGACCTTATAGTTCTCGGCGGCAGCGCTGCCATCGAGCAAGCTACCAGCGGCCAGCTCGATATCGCCTTCACCCCAGGCCGCATGGACACCACGCAAGAGCAAACCGACGTCGCCAGCATGGCGATGCTCGAACCCTTGGCGGACGGCTTTCGTAACTACCAAAAGACCAAGTACTCGGTGAGCACCGAGGAATTGCTGCTCGATAAGGCGCAATTGCTCACGCTCACTCCTGCTGAGATGACCGTGCTCGTCGGCGGCTTGCGCGTCCTCGGCGCCAACTTCGACGGCAGCGCTCTCGGCGTACTCACCGAGCGCCCGGGAGTATTGAGCAACGACTTCTTCGTCAACCTGCTCGATATGAGCACCGAGTGGCAAGTAGACCCCAATAACGAGCTCGAGTTCATCGGCAGCGACCGCCAGAGCGGAGCCCCGCGCTGGCGCGCCACCCGCGCCGATTTGATCTTCGGCTCCAATTCCGAGCTCCGCGCTCTAGCCGAAGTCTACGCCTGCAGCGATGGTAACGTCAAGTTCCTCAAGGATTTCGCCGCCGCTTGGACCAAGGTAATGAACTTAGACCGATTTGATATCTGAGCACACCATCTAAACAAACCCCCAAACCACAAGGACACCCAATGACCACCAAAGTTGCAATCAATGGCTTCGGCCGCATCGGCCGCATGGTTATGCGCGCCTGGCTCGAAGGCGACCACCCCGACATCGACATCGTCGCGCTCAACGACCTCTGCCCGGTGCCGACCTCGGCGCACCTCTTGAAATACGATTCGGTGCACGGAATGTTGCCGCAAGCGGTGCGCGCCGAAGACAGCGCCATCGTCGTCGGCGACCACCGCATCGCCGTCAGCGCCATCCGCGACCCGGCGCAGCTACCCTGGCGCGAGCTCGGCGTCGACGTCGTGCTCGAATGCAGCGGCGTCTTCACCGATGGCGACAAAGCCGCGGCGCACCTGCAAGCCGGCGCGCGCAAAGTGCTAATCTCGGCGCCAGCGAAGAACGTCAGCAAGACCATAGTCTTCGGCGTCAACCACCAGCAACTAACCACCGAAGACACCCTGGTCTCCAACGCCTCGTGCACCACCAACTGCCTGGCGCCGGTGGCAAAAGTATTGCATGACGCCGTCGGCATTCAGCATGGTTACATGAGCACCATCCACTCCTTCACTGGCGACCAGCGCACCGTCGACACCGCGCATTCCGATCTGCACCGCGCCCGCGCCGCCTCGGTGAACATCATCCCCACCTCCACTGGCGCCGCGCGCGCCGTCGGCCTGGTGTTACCCGAGCTCGCTGGCAAGCTCGACGGTTGCGCGCTGCGCGTACCAACGCCGAACGTATCGCTGATCGATTTCAAATTCCAAAGCGCGCGCAAGACCAGCATCGAGGAAGTCAACGCTGCCATCGTCGCCGCCAGCCAAAGCCCGGCGCTACAAGGCATCCTGGCAGTCAATTCCGAGCCCTTGGTCTCGAGCGATTTCATCCATAACAGCGCCAGCAGCATCTTCGATCTGGCGCAAACCCAAGTCATAGCCGATGACTTCGTCCGCGTAGTTTCCTGGTACGACAACGAATGGGGCTTCTCCTGTCGAATGCTCGATAGTTGTCAAGCGCTGGCGCAGCTATGAGCTCGGAGCAGATTCGCCAGAGCAAGATCGTCGCCACCCTGGGGCCGGCGACTGACAACGTCCAAGTCCTCGAACGGCTAATCGGTCAAGGTCTCAACGTAGCTCGGGTCAACTTCTCGCACGGCGACGCCAACACCGTGCGCCAGCGCGTCGGCATGGTGCGCGACATAGCCCGCACCATGGGCAAATTCGTCGCCGTCATGGGCGACCTGCAAGGTCCGAAAATCCGCATCGGGCGCTTTCGCGATGGCTCGGTCAACCTCCAGCCCGGCGCCAATTTCTTCCTTGACCCCAAGCTCGCCGCCGACATGGGCGATGAATCGGGCGTGCACGTCGAATACCACACGCTAGCGCAGGATTGCTCCCCGGGCGACATCCTGCTGCTCGACGATGGCCGCGTGCAGATGCGGGTGATGAAATGCGAAGGCTCACGGGTTTATTGCGAGGCGATCACCGGCGGCGTCTTGAGCGATAAAAAAGGCATCAATCGCCTTGGCGGCGGGCTGTCGGCGCCAGCGCTAACCGACAAAGACCGCGAAGACATCGCCCTCGCGCACCAGCTCGACATGGACTACGTCGCGGTATCTTTTGTGCGCGATGCTCGCGACATCCAGTCCTTGCGCGATCTGCTCGACGAGCACGGTTGCGCCGCTGGCATCGTCGCCAAAATCGAGCGCGCCGAGGCCGTTGATAGCCGTTATGTAATGGACGAGATTATCAACGCCAGCGACGCCATCATGGTCGCGCGCGGCGATCTCGGCGTCGAGATTGGCGACGCCCAGTTGATCAGCGTGCAAAAATACCTCATCAAGCGCGCGCGCGAGCTGCATCGCCCAGTGATAACGGCGACGCAGATGATGGAGACCATGGTCGAGAATAGCATCCCGACGCGCGCCGAAGTCTTCGACGTCGCCAACGCCGTGCTCGACGGCACCGATGCCGTCATGCTGTCGGCGGAGACGGCGGTCGGCAAGCATCCGGAGAAAGTCATCGCCGCCATGCACCGCATCTGCCTCGGCGCCGAGCAGGACGCCAGCATGATGCCCGAGCACGACAGCTCGGCCGCCCTCACCCGCGTCGATATGGTCATAGCGCATTCGGCGGTGCACACCGCGCGTAGCCTCAGCAGCGTTGCCGCGCTGGTATGCTTGAGCGAATCCGGAGCGACGCCGCTGTGGATGTCGCGGGAATTGAACGAATTACCGATCTACTGCCTGAGCAGCCACCCCGAGACTTTGCGCCGCGTCAGCCTGTTCCGCTCGGTGCAACCGATCTACTTCGAGCAAACCAGCAGCCTGACCGAGAACCTGGAGAAAGTCAAAGAGCTGCTTCGGCGGCAGAACCTGGTCGCCAGCGGCCAGCAAATAATCATAACCTTTGGTTCCCGAGTCGGCGAAGCCGCCGGCACCAACACCATGAAAATACTGGAGGTCTAAGCTGTCAATGAAAGTAGTGGTCGATTTACAGAAAGTATCGGAGAAATACGAGCGCCCGCATAAAAGCCGCTTCAAGCTTTGGGCGGAGACCGTCTGCGCCTATCTCGCCGAGCAGCGCCCGCAAGCCCTGGGCGGCAGAGAATCGGTTACGGTGTGCGTGCGCCTGGTCGAGCCCCAGGAAAGCCTGCAGATCAATGCGCGCTTCAAGCACGAGAACAAAGCCGCCACCGTTTTAGCCTTTCCCAACTTAGCCGTTGCCAGCGACACCGAGGGCACGAAGGATGCACCCGATTTAATCGGCGACCTCGTCATGTGCGGCGCCAAAGTCCTGGAGCAAGCCAGCGAATGGCGCGTCGAGGCGAAAAACCACTGGACGCATCTCTACGTCCACGGCCTATTGCACCTCTTCGGCTACGAGCACGGCGCCGAGATGGAGCAAGCCGAGAGCGCGATCCTAACGCGCATCGGCGTCCCCGATCCTTACGCCTGAGTTGACGAATAGCGCGTTAGCTTAGCAATAGCTCGGCAGCAGCCGATCCCCAACAACAGGCCCAAGGTATTGGCGATCACGTCAGCCAAGGACAAAAAGCGCCCGGGCACGAAATACTGCCCGACCTCCAAGCCCACCGAGTACACCAGCAAAGCCGCCACCAGCCAGAGCATAGCCACGCCTTGATAAGCCAGATAGGCGAGCACCGTCAGCACCGCGTAAACAGCCAGGTGCGCGAGCTTATCGCGCTGGTTGTCGAGTAAGTTACCATCGTAAGGCATCAGCGACAGATAGCCCACCAGCAGCAAGCTCAACCACAAAACTCCCCGCCCCCACCACGGCCGCGCGCGCCAAGCGCGCAGAGCCACCCGCAGCCAGGTCATAGCAGCGCTAGCGCTGCCAGCAATTGCTCGTTCTGTTCGCTAGAGCCAACGCTAACGCGCAAGCAGTTATCGAGTAAAGGATTGCTGCCGTGCAGATTTTTCACAGCGATGCTCTGCTCCAGCAAGTGCTGGTGCACGGCGTCGGCGGTTGGCCGTTGGCAGCGCATAGTTATGAAATTGGCTTCGCTGGGAAAGCACTGCCAGCGCCGTGATAGTTCTCGCATTAAGCGCTCGCGCTGCGCGCACACCAATTGACAATTCGCCAGCATCGTCGGGTATTGCTGCAATAGTTTGACAGCCAGCAATTGGTTGGCGCTGCTGATGTTGTAGGGCATACGCACCTTTTCCAATTGCTCGACGATGCGAGCGTTGCCGTAAGCGAAGCCGAGGCGCAAACCCGCGAGCCCCATTTTCGAGAAAGTCCCGAGCATGAGCACGTGCTCAAATTCGCGCGCCAAGCGCTCGCAGTTCACCGAGCTAAAAGCGCGGTAGGCTTGATCAATCACCACGATACCCTCAGCCTCGGCGCAGATAGCCTCGATAGCGTCCAAGCCAAAAGCATTACCAGTAGGATTGTTGGGAACCGCGATAAAGATCAAAGCCGGCCGCTGTTGGCGGATGGCAGCGATAGTCTTGTCCAAGTCGATGGCGAAATCCTGCGCGCGCAGGTCGACCGCGGCGAAGGCTTTGGCAGCTACGCGCGCCGCTTGCTGGTACATCACGAAGCTCGGATTGAAAGCCAGCACGCCCTTGGCGGCGTCGCACAGCAGCACCAGGTTCAATATCAATTCGTCGGAGCCATTGCCCAAGCTCAGGCCCTGCTCTGGGGCTATACCTAAAATCTCTCGAAGCTGGCTCTTGAGCTCGGCAGCGCTCGGATCGGGATACAAATTCACTGCCAGCTCAGAGTCGAGCTCGGCGCCGTGGCTTTGCGCTTGCAGCAGGTTGTAGGGATTCTCCATCGCGTCCAGCTTCACGCGCACTGGCTGCGTCTGCGCTTGATAAGCCCGCGCGCGCAAGATCTCGGGGTTGAAGGCGCGGCTCAGGCGCTTATTCAAATCACTCATACCATATTGAAGTAGATAAAGCCAAAAGAATCAACCACGCCACCCACTGGTTATTGGCGAAAGCCTGGTAGTAGCGCCCAGCTCGCAGCAGGTGGTATTGATAGGCAAAGCATAGCGCCACTAACAGCATCGCCGCGTAAAAAGGCGTAGCGTAGCCGAGCGCCAGCGCCCAAGCGCACCAAGCGAGCACCTGCGCCAAGTGCAGCGCGGCGATTACCTGCGGCGCGCGAGCGCCCAGCAGCAGCGCGCCGGAGTTTATCCCAGCCTCGCGGTCGTCCTCTATATCTTGCAGCGCATACTGCAGGTCGAAGTTCAGCATCCAGAGCGCAGCTATAGCGTACATCGCCCAACCGGCGACAGGCACGCTGCCAGTGCTGTGCGCGTAAGCAATCGGCACGCCCAGGGCAAAAGCCAGCCCCATAAAAAGCTGTGGGATTTTCACAAAGCGCTTGGTCAGAGGGTAGAGCACGATCAGCGGAAAGCCCAGCAGAGCGGTAATTTGCGCTGCCGTGCTCAATTGCAGCAATAGCGCCAACGCCAGGCCCAGCAGCAACGCCAGCGCTACCAATGCTTGCGTCAGGCTCAGATCGCCGCAAGCCAGCGGACGGTTTTTGGTGCGCTCGACGCGCTTATCTATATCCCTATCGAAAATATCGTTGATAATGCAGCCCGCGCTACGCATAGTCGCGCCGCCCAGCGCGAAAATCAGCACAGTTTGCCAATCGGGCAACTGTTGCGCGCTCGCCAGCAAAGCCCAGAGCGAAGGTACAATAACCAAAGTAAAAGCCGCCGGCCGATGCAACCGCAGCAACTGCA
The DNA here is from genome assembly GCA_965229495.1 of Gammaproteobacteria bacterium. Lineage (GTDB taxonomy): Bacteria > Pseudomonadota > Gammaproteobacteria > CBDBNL01. The sequence goes on along the minus strand of OZ245880.1, from coordinate 224,499 downwards.
CATAAGCCCTAAATTTCAACAAAATCACTAACCCTCAACTATCACATTCATTAACCAATTATTCATTATTAACTATTAATTATTCATTGTTCATTATGAAACTCATCCTACCCACCCTCCTCGCCCTCAGCCTCACCGCCTGCGGCTTTAGCTTGCGCGGTTTTAACCAAGTGCAGTCGGTCGATAATATTCCAATATTTATTGATTTTAGCGATTCGGGCATGGATTACGCCTTGCAGCAAAAATTCACCAAGCAGGCGAACATGCGCGGCTTCTTGATAGCTGGCGCGCGCGACGACACCTTGCAGCTCAAGCTCAACGACTGGCACCGCAGCCGCGAATCCTTGAGCTTGGACGAGAACGGCGAAGTTACCCGTTACCAGTTGATATTGCAAGTCGACGCTGACGTCCAAAGCCACGGCGGCGTATCGGCTCGGCAAAACCTACTGTTGCAGGAAGAGCAGGAGCTCGGCGACAACAGCAGCGCCGACGCCACCGCCGAGCAGGCCATCTACCGCCGCTTGGAATTCAACCTAATGGACCAAGCGCTCGACTTCGCCGCCGCCACGCACTTTAGCAAAAGATAAGCACCTTGTAGCAGGTCAAGCCCACACATGTCCGACAAAGACCTAATCTCCAAGCAGATACTCCAGCGATTGCTCGTGGGTTTTGGTAATCGGTTATTCGACCTCGACATCACCGAGGCCGAACTACTCAGCAACGAGCAGCCAAGGATTGAGGGCAAACGCGCCGACCTGGTAGCCAGAGTCAAGGATGCGGATGGCAAGATCTACATCTTGCACGTAGAGATTCAGAACGACAACCAAATCAATATGCCGTTGCGAATGATGCGCTATTACAGCGATATAGCGCTCCAGTACCCGAAGGACAAAGTTGTGCAATATCTACTGTATATCGGCAAGGCGCCTCTGACCATGGCCAGTCAAACTAGTGGTCATAACTGGACCTACCGCCACGAAGTATTGGATATGCGCAGCCAAGACAGCGAGTATTTCCTAGGCTCTAATAATCCGGATGCCATTGTTTTGGCTATACTTTGCAATCCGCAAGGGCAAGAACCGAACGCTCTGGTAGCTCGTATAATCAAAGAGTTGCGGCGCCTACACGGCGATAAGCTCGATAAGTTGCGCGACAGCTTAAAGATGCTAGAGGTCTTAGCGGGCAATCGCAATTTGCAAACTGCAGTCAAGGAGAATGTCGAAATGTATATAGATGTAGAAAAGCTTGGTATATATCAATTAGTGATGGAAAAGGGCGAGGCCAGAGGCGAAGCCAGAGGTTTAGAACGAGGCGAGCAGAAAGTGCTTCTACAGCTCTTGAAAAAATTCTCACCCGAGCAGGTAGCTGAGTTTAGCGGCGTTTCCTTATCTAAAGTCAGGGCTATTGCCGCCAAAGGTAAGTGCCAATAGCGTTGGCTCAATATCTGATTTCATGTAATGAAACGATATCTTACTTGGCTTTACTCGCCTATAAATACCGGGCTTAACACGGATGAGCGCTCCGACTTGCATTCGGCTGGATAGGATCGCCAAGTTGCAATCGGCAGGAATGGGCGCGCCGAGTTGTACTCGGCAGGAGACGCCCGCGTGGGCGTCTCCCAAAAAGCACATTCTTCGCCAAAAGCACTAACTTGCAGCGAGCTAGATGCCCTAGGGCTCGTGGCTTCTCGCCCGCCGTGTAATAAGCTATGAAATGGTCATTCTTTGCCAAAGACGTTCATAACCGTGCTAGAGGCGGCAACTAGCGAGCATAACGCGCACCAGCCAGTATTGCTCTCAGAGTGCCTGGAGCACCTACTAACAAGCAGCGACGGCATCTATCTCGACGGCACCTTCGGTCGCGGCGGCCACAGCGCGGCGCTGCTGCAAGCATTGGATAATAAGGCCAAGCTGATAGCTTGCGACCTCGATCCCGAAGCCATCGCTTGGGGCGCACAAGCCTTCGCCGACGAGCCCCGATTAGAGCTGCAAAACTGCAACTTCGCCAGCGTGCGCTTGGGCGTAGAGCTCAGCGGCGCCCTACTCGATCTGGGCTTATCGTCACCGCAGCTCGACCAAGCGCGCCGTGGTTTCAGCTTTATGCGTTCGGCGCCGCTCGATATGCGCATGAACCCCGAGCAAGGCATCAGCGCCTATGAGTGGTTGCAGCAAGCGCGCGAGACCGAAATCGCCGACGTTCTGTATTATTACGGCGAAGAACGCCAGTCGCGGCGCATAGCTCGGGCTATAAAAAACAATCCCCTTGAAAACGACACCGTTGCTTTAGCGCGGCTAATAGCTGCAGCGCAACCGCGTCCGGATCGCGGCAAGCACCCAGCGACGCGCAGCTTTCAAGCCTTACGCATAGTAGTCAACGACGAACTCAAGCAGCTCGAGCGCGGCCTCGCGCACATCTGGGGTCATCTGCGCGTCGGCGCGCGCCTGGCAGTCATCAGCTTTCATTCCTTAGAAAGCCGGATAGTCAAAGACTTCGCCCGCTGCCAAAGCGACGCCCGCCTAATCGCCAAAATCACCCCCACCCGCCCCGAACAACGCAGCAACCCCCGCTCGCGCAGCGCCCTCCTCCGCATCATCCAAAAAACTTTGTAGTCGGCAGGGGCTGGGAGTATCCATTGTTGTCAAGAGGTAAATTAAATTAATTTCATGCTATAAAAAGCGTCCTATATCGCTATCGGTGATATTAAATTCCACCCGCCATGCTCGCATAAGCACCGCTTAGCAGCGACGGAAGGAAGACTCATAGCTGTTGTTTACTAGCAGTGCCTGTCATCCATTGAGCTTTATGCCGACAGAGTCAGTGCCCCATTTGAAGCGCTTTGATTGACGTTTATCTCTGGCTTACTCTCTAGCGCGTACCTAGCGCCAGTGTCCCACAGACGCTGATCACGCAGTAGAGCATTAGCCATTAATATCAACTTACGCATACAGGCAGTGAGTGCCACCTTAGCGGGCTTACCAGCCTTGGTTAACCTGTCATAGCAAGCCTTAATGTCTTTGTTATACCTGGAAGCTACTACTGCGGCCATATACAGAGAATGCCTCACAGTATGTCGCCCTCGACGCACACAACTACGCTGTACTTGATTACCAGACTGTCGAGTGTAAGGCGCTAAGCCGGCCAGAGCCGCAGCTTGCTTACCATCGATCTCACCCAATTCTGGCATCAATGCCAGTAACGTGGCAGCGGTAGCAAACCCGATACCTGGTATAGAGCAGAGGATCTTGTATTGCACTTTAATCTTCGGCGTAGCTTTGATCAGTGCATCCATCATCCGCTCAGCCTCAACAATTTGCTTAGTGGTTTCTTCAATTAAGCTATTGTTATTGCTGATTAGTTCAGGCATCGTAAGAGTTTTCGTCAAATTGCTAAGAGCAGTCCGTTGCTGTATCAGCGCTCGGCGTTGCGTACACAGCTCTTGTAACTGCTGTAGCTCTTTTTCTTTGATTTGAGTGCATGGCAATTGTAGAGCGATAGCAGCACTTGCGATCATCTCGGCGTCGATGCTATCGGTCTTAGCGAGCTGTCCTTTAGCTTCAGCGAATTTACGCACTCTATAGGGGTCGGCTCTGACGATGTCAATCTTCTTGACCATCATCCTAGCCTCTAAGTCACGATGGTGATGTGCAGTAGGCTCATAAACCACGACAGGCTTTTCCATAGGACGTAGCCAGGTGCATAGCTCTTTAATACCGTCTTCATTGTTATCGAAGGATCTTTTGGACCTATCGTAACTACAGAAGGCATCGAGCTTATTTTTGCTCACATCAATACCAATGATATACTTAGACATCTTTCTTCTCCTCTGCTTATATTCGAGCCCTTGGCTCCAGTATCCATTCAGGACGTTTGAAAGAAGGCAAGGTCGAGCTTACTCCCTGCGGTCCCGTAGACCAAGCGCCGAGCGTTCCGACCTTGCCTGCCCCTATCCGTGCTAGCATGGTTAGGGACACCCGACTGCCCAATGCAATCAAGACGTGTATCATAATATAAGCGCCGAGTTGTACTCGGCAGGGTTGGGAGCGCCGACTTGTAGTCGGCATGGAGGTGAGCTTTGCTCGCCTCCCCACCACTCCACATTCATCCCAGCACCTCAGCCTAAACCAAAGCACCATTTAACCACAGATGCACACAGATAAACACAGATAGCAGAAGAGCTTAGCGAAAGCGGAACCTGGTCGCGGCGGAGCGCCGACTTGTAGTCGGCTGGAGGCGCCCGCATGGGCGTCTCCCAAAAAGCACATCCTCAGCCAAAACCACTAACTTGATACTGTTCGTCAAAGCGTTACACTTGCTGCTTGAGCGTCTCTGATCACCTGTAAACCCAATGCCCGACAAAGACCTAATCTCCAAGCAGCTACTCCAGCGATTGCTCGTGGGTTTTGGTAATCGGCTATTCGACCTCGACATCACCGAAGCCGAACTGCTAAACAACGAGCAACCGAGGATCGAAGCTAAACGCGCCGACCTGGTAGCCAGGGTCAAGGACGCGGATGGCAAAATATACATCTTGCACGTAGAGATTCAGAACGACAACCAAAGCAACATGCCGCTGCGTATGTTGCGCTATTACAGCGATATAGCACTCCAGTACCCGAAAGATAAAGTTGTGCAATATCTGTTGTACATAGGCAAGGCACCTCTGACCATGACCAATCTAATCAACGGTCATAACTGGACCTACCGCCACGAAGTATTGGATATGCGCAGCCAGGACAGCGAGTATTTCCTAAGCTCTAATAATCCGGATGCCATTGTTTTGGCTATACTTTGTAATCCGCAAGGGCAAGAACCGAACGCCCTGGTAGCTCGTATAATCAAAGAGCTCAGGCGTCTGCATGGCGATAAGCTCGATAAGTTGCGCGATAGCTTAAAGATGCTAGAGGTCTTGGCGAGCAATCGCAATCTACAAACTGCAGTTAAGGAGAATACTAAAATGTACATAGATACAGAAAAACTTGGTATTTATCAATTAGTTAAGGAAAAGGGCATAGAGTTAGGCGAACAGAAAATACTTTTACAATTTTTGGAGAAATTATCGCCTGAGCAAGTAGCTGAACTTAGCGGTGTGCCCTTAGATAAAGTTAGAGATATTGCCGCCAAGGGCAAGTATCAATAGCGTTAGCTCAATATCTGCTTCCATCTGTGGTCACAAAAACATTAACCACAGATTCACACAGATAAACACAGATAACAGAAGAGCTTAGCGAAGCACGGTGCCCTGGGAGCGCGACCGTCTCGGTCGCCGTGTAGTAAGCGCCGCAGGCCATCCTTTGGGCAAATAAGCCCAACTCAAGCACCACACCCAACCGAGCCCGTCAGGGCTCACCTCCCAACCACCAGCCTCCCTCAGCAGCGGAGCTTGGTCGCGGCGGAGCGCCGACTTGTAGTCGGCATGGAGGCGAGCTTTGCTCGCCTCCCCACCACTCCACATTCATCCCAGCACCTCAGCCTAAACCAAAGCATCATTTAACCACAGATGCACACAGACAAACACAGATTGTCGTCATGTCCAGGGTTGGTAACAGGTGCAGTGAAGATGGCAAAATCTACAATCCTACTCGCCTACTGGCAACAATCACGCAGCGCATTACGCCGCACAAGCCTCATGCGTAGAATGAATCATAGCTTCCCTAAGCAAAACGCCTCCACCACCCTCCCACCCATGCCAGACCAAAACCAATACAAAAACCACAGCGACCTCGTTTGGAATATTGCCAATTTACTCCGCGGGCCCTACCGCCCGCCGCAGTATCGCAAAGTCATGATCCCGCTCACGGTATTGCGGCGCTTGGATTGTGTATTAGAGCCCAGCCAAGCCGATGTTGTTCGAGAGCACACCAGGCTTAGCGCGAGCAATCTTAGCGTTGAAGCCATTGAAGCAGCAATCAACCACAAATTCAAGCTGGCTTTTCACAACACCAGCAACCTGAGCTTTGCCACCTTACTGAACGACCCGGAAAAACTCGCCACCAACCTCAAGGCTTACATAAGCGGCTTCTCCAGCAGAGCCAGAGCCATCATCGAGAAATTTAAGTTTGAAGAAGAGATCGATAAATTAGACGAGGCCAACCGCCTTTACGAAATCATCAAAGAATTTAAGGATGTCGACCTACACCCCGAGCGCATCAGCAACGCAGCCATGGGCTACATATTCGAGGATTTGGTTCGGCGCTTTAACGAGCAAGCCAATGAAGAAGCCGGGGATCACTTCACCCCGCGTGAAGTCGTCAAGCTCATGGTCAAGCTGTTATTCACTGGCGAGGAGCACATTTATCACGCCGGCAAGCTTATCAAAATCTACGACCCAACTTGCGGCACCGGCGGCATCTTATCGGAATCAGAAAACACCATCAAAAGAGAAAACCCCGAGGCATACGTAGAACTATTCGGGCAGGAATATAACCCCGAATCCTTCGCCATTTGCGGCTCCGACCTGATGATCAAAGGCGGAGACGTCAGCAATATCGTCTTTGGTAATACCCTAGGCACAGGCAAAGCCAAGGAAGGCTTCACAGATGGCGATGGTCATTCAGAGGAGCAATTCCACTACATGGCGGCCAATCCACCCTTTGGCGTCGAGTGGAAGCCGGAAAAAGACCACCTAACCCAAGAGCACGACAACTTTGGCTTTAGCGGCCGTTTTGGCGCGGGCTTACCGCGCATTAACGATGGCGCCCTGCTCTTCCTGCTGCATATGATCGCCAAGATGAAGCGCCCACCAGAGCACTACACCTTACCAGCGCCTGGCGGCGTCAAAGATGGCGAGGGCTCGCGCATCGCCATCATCTTCAATGGCTCGCCCTTGTTCACCGGCGACGCTGGCGGCGGCGAGAGCAACATCCGCCGCTGGATCATCGAAAATGACATGCTCGAAGCCATCGTCGCCCTGCCCGATCAGCTTTTTTACAACACTGGCATTTACACCTACATATGGCTGATCACCAATCGCAAAGCAGCCAGGCGCCAAGGCCAGGTACAGCTTATAAACGCCACCGACTTTGCCTGGAAGATGAAGAAAAGCCTGGGCGACAAGCGCAAGAAGCTCGGCGAAGGCGATGCCGCTGAGCACTCAGGCGAGCCCAACCACATCGACGCCATCACCCAAATTTACGCCGCCTTCAAGGATAACGAGCAGCGCAGCCTGCAAAGCATCGGCACCAATGTCGATAGCCCGAAAGACAAAAAGCGCGATCAAGACCAGACGATTTACGTCAGCAAGATTTTTAACAATCAAGATTTCGGCTATTTCAAAATCACCGTCGAAAGGCCATTGCGGTTAAATTTCACCGTCAACGACGAGCGCATCCAGCGCTTTGCCGAAACTAACTACTTTCAAGGTTTAGCCACATCGAGCAAGCGCAAAGACCAAGCCCAGGCCGCCGCCCAGGAGCAAAAGGGTCAGCAACTACAGGCCAGCATCCTGCACGCGCTCAGAAGCCTCAAGCCACAGTTTGCCGGTGGCGAGTTAATCAAAGATCGCGCCCAGTTCGAGCTCAAGCTCAAAGCCGCCTTCGGCAAGACCAGCGTCAAGCTCGACAGCCCGCTGAAAAAAGCCCTACTCGCCGACCAAGCGCTGGGCGAGAAAGACCCAAGCTCGGTGCCCTGGGCGCGCGACCGTCTCGGTCGCCGTGTAAACAGTGAACCCGTAGGGTTCGGCCTCTGGCCAACTAAGCCCAACCCAAGCACCACACCCAACCGAGCTCTTCAGGGCTCGCCTCCCAACCACCAGCTTCCCTCAAGCATCTCTCACCGAACCACAGGTGAATACAAATAAACACAGATTGTCGCTGTGTCCAGGGTTGGTAGCAGGTGTGGTTACGATGGCAAGTCTACAATCCGCACTCGCCGATTGGCAACAATCGCGCAGCGCATTGCGGCAACAAAGCAGCAATGCTATTCGTCAAAGCGCTACACTTGCTGCTTGAAATGCCATTCTGACCATCTGCAAGTCCAATGCCCGAAAAAGACCTAATCTCTAAGCAGCTACTCAAACGCTTGCTCGTTGGTTTTAGCAATCAATTATTCAACCTTGACATAACCGAGGCTGAGCTGCTCAACAACGAGCAAGCAAGGATCGAGAGTCGGCGCGCCGACCTGGTGGCTCGAGTAAAGGACGCAAACGGCGATAGCTACATCTTGCACATTGAAATTCAAAATGACAACCAGAAGAACATGCCGCTACGGATGTTGCGTTATTACAGCGATATTGCGTTGGCGCACGTGGGCGAGAAAGTCGTGCAGCACTTGCTCTACATAGGCAAGGCGCCTCTAGCCATGCCGAATCAAATTCGCGACCATAACTTGCTCTACCACTACGAAATCTTGGACATGAGCAAGCAAAACAGCGAGCATTTTCTAAATTCTAACAATCCGGATGCCATTGTTTTGGCTATACTTTGTAATCATCAAGGGCAAGAGCCGAACGCCCTGGTAGCTCGTATAATCAAAGATCTCAGGCGTCTACATGGTGATAAGCTCGATAAGTTACGCGATAGCTTAAAGATGCTAGAAGTCTTGGCGGGCAATCGCAATTTGCAAACTGTAGTTAAGGAGAATGTAAAAATGTATATAGATGTAGAAAAACTTGGTATCTATCAGTTAGTTAAAGAAATAGGTGAGGAAAGAGGCGAGGAAAGAGGCGAGCAGAAAGTGCTTTTGCAGCTCTTGAAAAAACTCTCACCCGAGCAAGTATCTGAGTTTAGCGGTGTACCCTTAGAGAAAGTTAGAGACATTGCCGCCAAGGGCAAGTATCAATAGCGTTGGCTCAATATTTGTGTTTATCTTTGGTTGCAAAAACATTAACCACAGATGCACACAGATAAACACAGATTGTGTCTGAGCGCAGTTTGGCGTCAGACCCGAAACGCCATCAGTTTTTCACATCCCCATCCACAGCAAACTTAAAACCATGAGCACCGCAAAATCTATCAAAGCTCCCCTGTGCTGCCGCTAAAATCCACCAGTCAAACCACCTACATCCAAGCACGCACAAAACACCGCGCATGAAAACCCCCAAGCTCCTGCTCATCCCGCTGCTCGCCTTCTGCACCTCAGCCCTCGCCATCGATAGCGATCTATTCAACAAAATGCAAAAGCTCAACCGTGGCCAGCAAGCCACCGAGAACTTGCACGCGCAGGCCATGAGCGCTATTGACGAATGCGAGCTCGACGAAGCCGAGCAGTTGCTGCAAAAAATGCGCCAGCAAAGTTATAGCGCCGCTAACATCAGCTCTGTGAAAAACGAACTTGAGGACACAAAAGACCAGCAGCGCCAAGCTCGGCAAATCAGAAGCGAGGCCATAAAGCTAGCCGAATCAGAAAAATTCAGCGCTGCCTACGACACCATCCAAAAGATCAACGCCCTTACTTGCAGCTCTGACCTCGCCGAAAGCGCCAGAAAATACATCAAATCCGAAGAAAACAAACGCTACGCCCAAGCGCGCCAGCGCCAACGGCAATCATCTTCCAGCTCCAGCGGTAGCTGCACAAATTTCGTCAATTTTCATTTCCAAGGTCCAGACTCAGGAGCTTTTGATACTTATGGTTACGACCAAAGTGCCAGCATCACCAGCCCAAATAACTACACCCTATCGGGCAACACAGCGCTATTTTCCGATCAAGTGGTAGTTACTTTCCGCCGCTCTCAAGGTTGCGATATTGCTGGAAATTACAATTACACCTACTCAGCGCGCAACGCCAATAACCAACGCAATAGCTGGCGCGGTAGCTTTTACTTCGATGGTCGCTCCGAGTCTTGCACCATCTACATTAGCGGCGGCTGGCTGCAGTGCTACTAGTTTTTCCCAAGCAAACAACGGCAACAAACTATGAATAAGAAATCTATCACCTTTTTGCTATCTGCAATCTTAGGTATTCAATTAGCTTGGGCTGATCGTGGCATCTTGCAAATCAGCACCGACCCTGGCGACGCTGAGATTTACATTGACGGCAAGCGCAAAGGCAATAGCCCTGAGAATAGCGAGCAGGCTTTTATTATTCAGCTAAAAGAGGGCGAATACCTAGTGGAGGCTCGCACAGAAATTAGTTGATGTGGTCTAATGTTTTTTCACATTCAGATAAGGGACTATTTTTGTTCTTGATCTATTTTTACGAAGGAGTATTCAATGAAAAAACGAAGGACATTTAGCGCCGAGTATCGCCGCGATGCGGTGCGCTTGGTATTGGAGCAAGGCTACTCACAAGCGGAAGCAGCACGTAGCCTTGGCATAGGTTGCACCGCGATCAGCCGCTGGGTGCAGGAGTTTAATGCTCGTGGCGATGACGCCTTTCCTGGGCATGGCAACCTACCACCCTCGGCAGTCGAGCTCAAGCGTTTAGAGCGTGAGAACAAGCAGCTACGTCTGGAGCGCGAGATCTTAAAAAAGGCGGCAGCCTTCTTCGCCAAAGAGCTAGGCTAAGGTATAAATTCATAGCCTCGGTGAAGAAGGACTATCCAATAGCGTTGCTGTGCCGTGTCATGAACGTTAGTCGCTCGGGTTTCTACCGCCATCAGCGTAACTATAAGCGTCATGCACGATTGTCGGCAGCGCGTCTATCGTTGCTGCAATTGGTACGTCGCGTAGCTCATGAGCATCGTTACAGCTATGGCTCGCGGCGCTTGTCGTTGGCACTACGGGAGCATGGCATCGTTGCTGGTCGCTATCAAACACGTACGCTGATGCGCGAAGCTCAAGTGTTGGTTCGCTACAAACGACCGTTTCGTGTGACGACGAACAGCAATCACAACGAGAGGATCTATGCCAATGAATTAGCTCGTAAATTTACAGTTTCGGCGCCGAATAAAGTCTGGGTTAGCGACATCAGCTATGTGCCGACAGGGGAGGGCTGGCTGTATCTTGCGGTAGTGCTCGACCTTTACTCACGCAAGGTCATCGGCTGGGATATGGGCACTACTTTGCACCGCGACTTGCCGCTGAATGCTTTGCGTATGGCTTTGGGTCAACGGAGTTTCGTAGCTGGCGACTTGCTGCATCACTCGGATCGCGGCGTTCAATACGCTAGCGCGGAGTATCGTCAGTTGCTCAGTGACCATGGCATCGTTGGCAGCATGAGTCGTCGTGGCAATTGCTGGGACAACGCGGTAGCGGAGAGCTTCTTCTCACGTTTGAAAACGGAGCACTTGATGTGGCATAGCTACCAGACCCGCTCGTCGGCTTCTGCAGCGATATTAGACTACATCGTGATGTTCTACAACAGTAAGCGTCTTCACAGCCACAACGGCTATGCCACGCCAGCGGCAGCAGAGCGTGAATATGCTAGGGCTCACGACGCAGCATGATAGTCGGGCCCGTCTGTGCTTTTCGCTGCTATCGTGGCGTCGCTGTCTTGACATTTTTAGGGATGTCCAGACAGCTTCCGGTTACGACCGCGCGACACCCTGCCAGTGGTGCAACCCCAAATTTCTGCCAGAGTCCCTTATTTTTTTGTGCACAAAGACTTGACCATTTCAGACAACACGCCATCGCGGGCGCACGTGCGCCAAGTTACACTTGGCTAAAGACAGTTTCGTCCCCCCCCACCAGCGCTAATTTTCACACCTAATGACCGCTAAAGGCAAGTAGACCACCCACGACCAGCTAATCTGCCCAAGTCGTCATCAATGCTACCGCCATGTCCCTGTCTTCAGCAAAAATCCTAGCCCTGCTGCCACCCACCCTGCTAATCACCGCAGCGCTCTTGATAACCACAGCGCTCCGTGCCGAAGTCTACGTATTAGATTACGACCGCGAAACCACCCTCAGCAAGCAGAACGAACGCGCCCTACGCGCGCAATCGCAGTATTTAGACAGAGTCTTCGGCTCGTCCAGCAACGAAATCACCCGCAGACAATTCGACAGCGGCAGCCTCCACGGCCACCTAGACAGCCTCACCTCCGAAGTCGTCAGCGAGCCCTTCCGAATCCTCCTGCGATTCAATAGCCACATAGTCGGCCTCGAAAAAGAAGACCTAATCAGCAACAACGCCGTCATCGAAGCCATAGACGGCAGCGGCACGCTATTCTCCCTGCGCGTAGTCCCCGACCCCTACTCGGTCGGCGATATTAACGTCCAACTCCGCGAACTCAGCGTAACCGACATCGTCGGCAATCTCAACGAAGACCCTTCCAACATACTGCTACGCTCCAGCCCCATCAGCTTGGACACTGCCAGCTTCATCGCCGAATCCCGAGTCGGCGACCGCACAGTCGACTACCAGCCAATACGCGTACAACCGCGCGAAGTCAACCCCAACGAATTCGGTTTTCGAGTCCTGAGCAGCAGACAATCAGCTACGCGCTGACGCCATCGCCAATGCCCAGCAAAGCTCGTTCCAAGGCTCACAAACGCACGCCCAGCAGCCGCATAGCGCAGCGTTTTCGCGGTTACTTACCAGTAGTAGTCGACGTCGAAACCAGCGGCCTCGACTGCCAACGCCACGCCATCCTCGAGATCGCCGCCGCCATCCTTGATTACGACGCCCAAGGTCGGCTAGCCGTAGAACGCATCTACAACGAACACCTACTGCCCTTCACCGGCGCCGAGCTCGACGCCACAGCAATGAAGCTCAACGGCATCACCGATCCCTCGCACCCGCTGCGCTTCGCCAAGGAAGAGAAGCAAGGCCTACTCGACTTCCTCGAACCCATTAAAGCCAAGCTCAAACACAGCGGTTGCAATAAAGCCATCATGGTCGGCCACAACACCTTTTTCGACCTCTCTTTCGTACAAGCCGCGTGCGCGCGCAACCGCATCAAAGCCAACCACTTCCACAAATTTTCCGTACTCGACACCGTCTCACTCGGCGCCCTCGCCCACGGCCACACCGTGCTCGCCACCACCTGCCAGCGCGCCGGTATCAACTTCAATAGCAAACAAGCGCACTCCGCCATCTACGACACCGAAATCACCGCCGAGCTCTTCTGCCGCATCGTCAACCGCTGGAGCGACCTCGGCGGCGCGCCCTAGGCGGCGCGCCGAGTTGTACTCGGCTGGAGGCGAGTTAGCGAACCTCCCGAATAGCGCACCAAGTTCCACTTAGCCAAAGGCGAGCTTGTGGGTCTAACCACCACTTCTTTTAACCTGGCGCCTCAATACCACCTGCGGCGGTTTATTTGATCTAACCACAGATGCACACAGATAGACACGGATGGGGTTATTTGCCTAAAGATTGAGCACAGTAGCTTCAATCTGGGTTTATCCATGGTTTCACACCCACCAACCCAGTTGCCGCCAGCAGTGGCTATGAGTAAAATCACCCCAGCTCAAGCCCAAACCCCAGCCCAAATCAACCACCAAAATACTAAGGACACAACAATGCCACAAACCCCCCACGTGCTCGCGCACGACGCCAAAGACAACGTCGCCGTCGTCGTCGTTGAAGGCTTGCAAAGCGGCACCGACATGTTCGGCGTCACCACAGAAAACAACAGCGAATTCTCCATCACCGCGCTCGCCGACATCCCCATCGGCCACAAAGTCGCCCTGGTCGATATGCAAGTCGGCGACACCGTCATCAAATACGGCGAAGACATCGGCAAAATCATCCAAGCCGTCAGCAAGGGCGAACACGTCCACACCCACAACCTAAAAACCAAGAGGTGGTAAAAATGAGTCAAGCAACTATCCAAGCCTTCCGCCGCGACAACGGCCGCGTCGGCGTCCGCAACCACGTCGTCATCCTCCCGGTCGACGACATCTCCAACGCCGCCTGCGAAGCCGTAGCCAACAACATCAAAGGCACCATGGCGTTGCCGCACGCTTACGGCCGCCTGCAATTCGGCGAAGACCTTGAGCTGCATTTTCGAACCATGATCGGCACTGGCGCCAACCCCAACGTCGCCGCCTGCATCGTCATCGGCATCGAACCCGAGTGGACCAAAGTCATAGTCGACGGCATCGCCAAGACCGGCAAGCCCGTCGCCGGCTTCTCCATCGAGCAAAATGGCGACATCGCCACCATCGCCGCCGCCTCCTACAAAGCCAAAGAATTCGTCCATTACGCCAGCGAGCTCAACCGCGAAGAATGCCCCATGAGCGACCTCTGGGTCTCGACCAAATGCGGCGAATCCGACACCACCACCGGCCTTTCCTCCTGCCCCACCGTCGGCAATATGTACGACAAGCTACTCCCGCAAGGCATCTACGGCGTCTTCGGCGAAACCTCGGAATTGACCGGCGCCGAGCACATTTGCGCCCGCCGCGCCGCCAACGATCAGGCCCGGGATAAATTCATGCAGACCTGGCAGGCTTACCAGGACGACGTCATCGAAGCCCACAAAACCTCTGACCTCTCCGACAGCCAGCCGACCAAAGGCAACATCCTCGGCGGGCTCTCGACCATCGAAGAAAAGGCCCTCGGCAACCTTGAGAAAATCGGTCGCAGCAGCACTTACATCGACGTCCTCGAGCCAGCCGAAGCCCCAGCCCAAGGCGCTGGCCTGTACTTTATGGACACCTCCTCGGCGGCGGCAGAATGCGTAACCCTGATGGCAGCCGCCGGTTACGTCATCCACACCTTCCCCACCGGCCAGGGCAACGTCATCGGTAACCCCATAGTGCCGGTCATCAAAATCAGCGGCAACCCGCGCACCATCCGCACCATGGGCGAGCACATCGACGTCGACGTCTCTGGAGTCTTGCAGCGCAAGATGACCATCGACCAAGCCGGCGACGCGCTCATCGATAGCATCCGCCGCACCAGCAACGGCCGCTACACTGCCAGCGAAGCCCTCGGCCACCGCGAGTTTGTTATGACTAAACTTTACCGCAGCGCCTAAAACTCAATCCTAGCAATGCCGGTGGCGGTCACCTCCTTTTACCGTCACTGGCTCCATCTCAGATACTAAATATACCAAGGCACCGTGCCTCATCACCGTGCCTCATCAATGCCGGTGGCGGCTTTTTCTCCAGAGTGAGCCACCACTGGCTCCATCTTCAATCCTGCTGCAGCGAACTAAAACTATGCGGCAATAACTCGTCAAGCCGAAATTGCTCGCGCACACCGCTGGCATTGCAGCTATAAACAATCACATCGCCAGCAGCAAACTCGCTCAACTTCTGCCGACAGCCGCCGCAAGGCACGATCAATTGCGTACTCTCGGCGTATACTGCCACCGCCAGCACGCTCCGCCCACCAGCAGCCACCATCTGCGCCAAAGCAGAAGTCTCGGCGCACCAACCTTGCGGATAAGCAATATTCTCGACATTGCCGCCAGCATAGATAGCGCCGTCGTCTGCCAACAGCGCCGCGCCCACCTTAAAACCCGAATAAGGCGCATAAGCCCGAGCGCAAACCGCCCCCGCCGCCCGCCACAAATCCTGTAATTGCTTATCCATCATAACTCATACTGGCACTGTTTGGAATGGGAGATCGGAGCGGAGCGCCGAGTTGTACTCGGCAGGAGACGCCCGCATGGGCGTCTCCCCCACCGTGCAAAAAGCGAATTCATAGCGTTTAGCTCTTGGGCATAAGCCGAGTTCGCGCCACCGCTTCTGCTCATCCGAGACCAGATATAAAGCACTCAGCCGCACTGACTAAGAGCTGGGTGTATTGGTTGAGCCTGCGCTTGGGCTCTTGGGTTGTAGACTCTTGAGTTGTTTGATCAATTCGGCAACATCTTTGTTGCTGTCGTCGACTGGTGCAGGAGCATCGCTGCGATTACGGTAAAGCAGTGCACGACGCACCTCGGCAAAGCTCTCTTTGACCAAATCGGGAATTTCTTCGATCTTCTCGCGTTCGCCAATATTGCTCAGCCGCAGCGCAGTCTTCAGCATACCCATAGCGATATCCACCGAGTTGTTCTGATCGATGAGGCTGAGAGTAAGCTGGCGTATTTTCCAATCGTGGCGCAACAGCGCCGAGCCAAGGATGGCGAAGACAAAGCCTGGAGCTATTTGCAGCAATAGTTGCGCGCTGCTCATAGGTTGCGTGGCGAGCGGTAGTTGCCATGAAAGTATGGCTTTCCCCAAAATAAAGACTGTTGCTAACGCAAAACAGGTGAGGCCTGATATAAGCAAGTATCGCGATTGGCGCTTGTAAGCCTTAACCGTTTCTTTATCAGACTCCACTGCCTCCATGATCGGTTCGATGGCGCCAGCGAGCTCTTCTAGTACTTTTTGCTTTTGCTGATTTTGCTCTATCTGGCTACGCACTTGGTTAAGTTCGGCCTCCGCAGCTTCCAAGCTTTGCTTGAGCGTATCACTCTGCGCGCCATCTTGCTCCGCCGCTTTGAGCTTAGCTTCCAGTTCTCGCTTATCTCGCTCCAAAGTTGTTACTTTGCTCTGAGCGTCTTCGGCGCGGCGTTGGTAGACGTCTGTGCTTGTTGGCTTAGTATCATTTAAATAATGCTGTGGAACATTGATCGCCACCTGCAACTGCTCAGGGTCGTATTTGGCTCCTTCTAGCTTGACTCCTCGCAAGTTTGCTCCTCGCAAGTCTGCTCTCCACAAGTCTGCTCCTCGCAAGTTTGCTTCTTGCAAGCCTGCTCCCCGCAAGTCTACTTCTTGCAAGTCTGCTCCTCGCAAGTCTGCTCCTCGCAAGTCTGCTCCTTCCAATATTGCTGCTTGCAATCTTGCTCCCAGCAAGTTTGCTCCTATCAAGTCTGCTCCTAGCAAGTATGCCTTTTTACCCTGCTCTCTCCCGCTTTCCAACCACAACTGATGGTCGTCGAGGATTTTCCGTAACGTCTGTTGATCCATAATTATCTCGTAATTGATTGGCACTTTTCTTGATAACTTTTAGCCAGCAGTTATCTCTTCACCGCACGGGATACATTTTCTACTGATTCGCGGGGTTACCATAACCATCATAACCTAAATCCGACTCCCCCAATTCTGATTACCAGCAAAAATATCCAAAACGTACACGCTGCGCTCGGCTTCATTCACTTGGTAGAAGATGTTGTATCTTTTCAATGGCAACATACGAATTTGCGGTTTTACCATCACTCCCCTACCCTCAAAGCAAGCGCACAGGCTCACCGCGCAGGTAGGCTTGCACGGCTTCGACGCTTTGCTGGTAGAAGACGCGCATGGTCTCGCGGGTAACGTAGCCGATGTGCGGGGTGAGCAGTAAGCCAGGCACTTGACGCAATTCGGAGGTTTCCGGCAAGGGCTCAATGTCGTAAACGTCGAGCGCGGCGCCGGCTATTTGCCTCTGGCGCAAAGCTGCTACCAAAGCATCTGTATCGACAATGCCCGCCCTAGAAGTATTCACCAGATAAGCATCGGGCTGCATCCAAGCGAGCTCGCGCGCGCCGACCAAGTGCCTTACGCGCTCCGACATTTTCAAGTGAATGGAAATGAAATCCGAGCTTTGAAAAAATTGCTGCTGATCGAGATACTCGATCCCAGCCGCCTGGCAACGCTCCTCGGTGAGATTTTGCGACCAGGCACCAACGCGCATCCCAAAGGCTTGTCCCAGCCTTGCCACCTGCGTCCCCAGCCTTCCCAAACCCAGCACACCCAAACGCGCGCCGCGCAAATCGCGCCCGACCTTAACCTGCCAGCCGCCAGCGCCCATCGCCGCCATGGTCGGCTGCAATTGCCGCGCCAGCGCGCCGATCAAGGTCATCGCCAGCTCGGCAGTGGCGTGTCCCGGAGACTCGGTACCACAAACCACAATACCGCGCGCTTTGGCAGCAGCCAGGTCTATAGCTTGATTGCGCTGACCGCTGGTTATCAGCGCGCACAAATTGGGCAACTGAGCTATCAACTCGGCGTCCACAGGCGTACGCTCGCGCATCAGGCAAAGAATATCGTAGGACTGCAAGCGCGCCGACAAAGCCGCGCCGCTCAAAGTATCGTAGTAAAAATCTACTTGATGCTCAGCTTGAAGCTCGCGCCAATCGGCGCACTCCGCCGCTAAGCGCAGCCAATCGTCGAGGACGGCGATTTTCATAATGCGATACTACTTGCCGTCTCGGGCACAAACACCTCGCCCGCTGCCAGCTTGCGCGCGCTGCGAATAAGGCCAGCGGAATTAATGCTTATGCCCTCGGCGCCCAAGCTAAAGCTAAGCACCACTTCCAACACGCCACCAGGGTGCTCAAGCCGCAAGGTCGCTGGGCTACTCTGCATCAGCTTCTGCCCCCATTGGTGCGCCACCGTATTTGGCGCCAGCGCGCAAGCTGCCAGGCATTGCGCCCCAGTTACTGCCATCGATGGGTGGCAACGATCCGGCACAAAATAACGCGCGCACAGCGTGCCGCCAGCTTGCGGCGCGGCGACCAAAGCAAACTTGGGCACTACCGATTTACTAACATCACCCAGCCCCATAAGCTCACCGGCCTGCCGCCTGATAGTCTCCAGGCGCGCCATAAAATTGGTCTTGGCGCTCAACTCATCGCAGCCCTCGTAGCCGCTTAAGCCAAAGTCAGTAGCGCGCGCAATCACCACCGGCATCGCCACGTCAACGCAACTAACTTCAATTCCATCAATAACATCAATGCTGTTGCCAGTGGGCAACAGTGCACCAGTCAAAGAACCGACCACGTCCATAAATTCCAGCGCCACTGGCGCCGCGCTGCCGGGAACGCCATCAATGACGTAATCGCCAGCGTAATTCACTAGCCCACCCGGAGTTTGCACGCGCGCCAGTACCCGCGCCCCAGTATTGACGGCGCGAATACGCAGCTCGGTTAGCGGGTCCTTAGCCGCCGCCAAGCCCAATTCCAGCGCCGCTGGGCCCACTCCAGCGAGGATATTGCCGCAAGTCGGGCGGTAGTCGACTTGCTTATCGAGCACGCCGACTTGGGCGAAATAATAATCGACATCCGCCCAATCGTCATCAGCGACCGACAGCATCGCCACCTTGGTAGTAACCGAGGCACCACCGCCGATACCATCGATGTTCAACGGGTGCCCGGAGCCTATAACCGCGAGCAGCGTGGCGCTGAGCTCGCGCTCGTCGCTGGGCAAGTCCGAACGTAAAAAATAGGGCGCGCGCGACGAACCACCGCGCATAAAGATGAAAGGTATAGAAGTTTGCCCCACGTTCTATGCCTAGCGCAAGGGCCAAGGCAGCTCAACCAAACTCTGCAACAGCCCCGGCGGAAAATCCCTATTGAGCAAGCTCGCCATCAGCAGCATAAAGCCTATACCCGCTGCAGTAAACATTGCAGCGCGCAACCAGCTTTGTTGCGCGCGCAGGTGCATGAATAGCATCAAGAAGATCGCCAGCGCCAGGATAAATCCGAGCAGCGATGCCAAGCCCAGCAGCAAGGCGAACCAAGCCAGGGTCGACCACAAAGCGTGCGGCGCCTGAGCATCTTCGCCACCGGCTTCTCTATCGGCGAATAGCGCATCGCTATCAGCGGCGTAGCGCGAGTTCCATAGCAGCGCCAAGCAGCCAAGTAAGCCACAGCTCGCTACCGCGATGGGGAAGAGTTTATCGGTGGTGTTGTCGATTAGGGTGGCATCGACCAACGATACCGCCATGTATGCGGTTATCAATAGCAGAAAGACCAGCGGCGCGCGCTTGCCGGCAGTGGCGATGCCGCTGGCTGGCAGAATGCTCTTGGCCTGGCGCAAGCCAAAGAATACCGAGACCAGAGTAACCACCGCCAGCACCAAAACGATGGGACTAAAGATATAGCCCATGCCGACTTCCCAAGCCTCGCGGAATTTGAAACCGGCGACCTGGTAGGCCTGGTAGCTATAGTTCTCCGCTTGCGTTGAGAGCACAAAGCCGATCAGGAAAGCCGGCCGCGAATAATCGAAACGCCGCAAGAAGATGCCGAGCAAGCCGATGGCGAATAGTGCCACCAGATCGCCCAGCGATTGCCGCGATTGAAATGCGGCAAAAGCTATGAGCATGAACAGGAAAGGCGCCAGCAAAGCGAAGCGAATCGTAGTCAAGCGCGCGATCTGCCCGGAAAGCGCAATACACAAACCCGCGCCGACCACATTCGCCAGCGCCAAAGACCAGACTATGGTGTAGGTAATGTCGAGGTCATTACTGAGCATTTGCGGCCCAGCGTCAATGCCCAGCAGCGCCATCCCGCCGATGAATACTGCCATCGAGCCAGAGCCAGGGATACCAAATATCAGAGTCGGCACCAAGCCACCGCCCTCTTTGGCGTTATTCGAGCTCTCGGGGCCAACGACCCCGCGAATATCGCCAGAACCAAAATTCTGCTTATCCTTGCTCGATTGCACCGAATGCCCGTAAGCTATCCAATCGACCACCGAGCCACCCAGCCCTGGGATCACCCCAACTAACACGCCGATGACAGCGCAACGAATCGACAACCAGCGGTTATACCACCAATCGCGCAAGCCATCGAGCCAGCCAGCGCCGAGCTTGGCATCGCGCGAGATGGCGCTATCCTGGCGCAGCAAAGCCACAATCTCGGGGATGGCAAAGATGCCCAGGCCGACTATCACCAGCTTCAAGCCATCGTACAAATAATCCCATTCGTAGCTGCTCATGCGCGGGCTACCGCCAGCGTCGCCAGCGCCGATAGTGCCCACCAGCAATCCGAGCAACGCGGCGATCAAGCCTTTCAGCGGCACCTTGCCAGCGAGGATTGCGACCATCGATAGCCCAAGGATGGTCACCATCAGCATCTCTGGCAGACCAAAGGCCAGCACCAGCGGCCTTGCTATCAAGATGAAGAAAGTCAGCATGGTGGCGCCGAACAGGCCACCGAACAGCGACGAAGCAAAGGCCGCCGACAGCGCCCGCGCCGCCTGCCCACGCCGCGCCAGCGGAAAACCATCGAGCACCGTGGCTTGCGAAGCCGACGAGCCCGGTATCCCCATCAAGACGCTGGCGAAAGTATCCGAGGTTGGAATTACTGCCACCAGCCCGACCATCAGCGCCAGCCCCGCGACTGGCTCCATCCCGTAGACAAAAGGTAAAACCAGGCTCAGTCCAGCTATGCCGCCCAAACCTGGAAACACGCCCACCGATAGCCCCAGCACCACGCCCAGAATCAAGAACATGATTTGCTGCGGCTGGAATATTAGCTGAAAGGCCTCGGCCAATGCGGGACCAGCGGTTGCGAGAATATCCATTAGCTTGTTGTTTTTATTGTTTTGAATTCGCCTCGATCAAGGGCGAGTAATTTTAAGTCAAACCTGCACAAGCTTAATAGAAAACAGGCTGAGACCTTTGCAAAAAGGCTCTTTTTGCCCCCAGCGTTGTTCGCAAATGCTCATTTACTATTGAATAAACTGCGCTTTGCTGCTGAGCTTAAGAACAAAAATCTCCGTTTTTTGCACGCGGTCTCAAGTTATGCAAAACTCTCAGGCTAACAATGCAAATCCCAACTTCCCGCGGAAAAATCAGCTGCTCAGTATCACTAAGCACGGTTCCCTGATATCTCGACCGTCTTGGTCGCCGTGTAACAAGTGAACCCACCGGGTTCGATATCTGGGCAATTGCGTTTCGGCGAGCAGCGGAGTTAGGATCGCCAAGTTGTACTTGGCAGGACTGGGACCGCCGACTTGTAGTCGGCAGGAGGCGCCCGCATGGGCGTCTCCCAAAGAAGCACAGGCTTAGCCTCAAACCACCAACTTGCAGCTAGCTCGGTACCCTGAGATCGCGACCGTCTTGGTCGCCGTGTAACAAGTGAACCCATCGGGTTCGATATCTGGGCAATTGCGTTTCGGCGAGCAGCGGAGTTAGGATTGCCAAGGTGTACTTGGCATAGAGGCGAGCTAGCAAGCCTCCCAAATCACCGCTCGCGCAACCTATAAGCTAATAGGCCCATAGCGATGGAGCCAATAACCAGTATTGCGAGCGCGCCGCCAAAACCAAACAAGATATCGTTCATGATGTCTCCTTATTCTCCTTTATTGAATCGGTTAGCATTGATACAAATTGTAAGAGTAGCCAACAGAGCGCTCCTAGGAAGTAGATATATTTTGCTATATCTGGATAGGCATTAGCCATAATGCCAGAAAAAATAGCGGCTCCCCAGCTAGCTCTCCTGATTTCAACGGCAACCGCCTTGAACTCGGTGGAGCCAAATCGAATTTCGTATTTCACCTTAGCAAATCGTAATGCAATCTTCGCATTGTATGCCTAAAAGCAGGCGCACAAAGCAAATCCCAATTTTCACCCCAAAATCAGCGCCTCTGTATCACTAAGCACTGAGCCCTGGGAGCGCGAGGCGTCCCCGCCCGCCGTGTAATAAGTGCCGGAGACCAATATCATCCATATCGCGTGTTGCTGATTTATGGCTGAAATTATTGCAGCTATAGATATGGATGTGTCCGCAGTTCTATATGCGCCCGTTATTGGTAGAGCCTAAAAACAAAAGCGGACGAGGCCTAACACTAGACCTCGTCCGAGTATGCGGCGACGACTCGTTTGAGCTATCGCCACCAGATTTGCGATCTTTAGTTCAAAGAAACCCCATAACGCTCATTGAGCCAATTCTTGACATAGGCTTTAGCTTCCGGACTCACCGCAGTCGCCTGCGCTAGCGCGGCCTCGGCAGCGGCGCCAGTCATTTGCGGGTATTTACCTAGGCGCACTGCCGATTTCTCCGGGAAATCACTTTGGGCTATGACGCGAGCGAAAGCCTTGCTATAGGTATCAATCTGCTCGGCACTAGAGCCCTTGGGCAGGAATACCATCTTCTGCGCTGGGAAGCCAGCGATGAAAAATGCCTTCCAAGCCTCCCAAGCGTCGCCAGATGGCGGCATGCCTTTCATGCGCTGGTAGACCTCTTTGAAAGTCGGCATGTCGGGGAAAGTCGGGTCGCGGACGATGTTGCCGTCAGCGTCCAAGGAACCCCAGCTCATCATCGGCACCGCTTTGCCTTCTTCGACCAAAGGCACCACCCCCTTCAAGTACGAAGAAGAAGTCTGATAGTCGATATTGGCTTCGCCGCGCTCGAACATCAAGCGCCCGTCGCCACGGCCTTTGATACCGAAGACTGGCTCTACCTTCAAGCCGAGCATTTCCCAAGCCAGCAATGGCACCAAGTCCAGGCGCGTGGCGCCTTGCGAGCCGTAAATGAAGTTGACGTCCAAGATCGAATTTGGATCAGCGGCAAAACGCGCTGCCAGGTCGGGCGGCAAATAAGCCACACCACCGGTGCCCGAAGCCAACACCACGTTCCAATCCTTATACTCGTAGCGCACCCGAGGGTCGTCGAGCAAGTAGGGGAATTGGGTCGAACCCGAAGAGCCGAAGATGGTAACGCCATCGGGCTTGGCTTGCCTTTGGAACCAGTTGGCGCCCTTGGTAGAGCCAGCGCCAGGCATAAATTTCACCACCACATTGGGGTTGCCAGGCAATTCATCGGCGAGCAAAGGCGCGTAGAAATTCGCCCATTTCGCCGAGCCGCCGCTCTCCGAGAATGGGATCACGTAGGTTACGGTTTTGCCGCTCAGGTCAAGGTCGGCGTGGGCAAAGCTAGCCAAAAGCAGCACCGCTCCCAGAGCCGCCGCGCGCGCAAGTTTGATTAGGTTGAACATTGTTATTCTCCTATAGTATTAGTTGTTTTATTTAGATACGCGATTCAAGAACCCCGTAAAACTATCTGCTTCCGACAATTCTATTGCCAAAAGAGCAATTACACTAAGAGACTAAGGCAAAAACTCTAATTTTCATCCCACCACATGAAATCCAGCTCCCCAGACGTACTCGTAATCGGCGGTGGCAACGCCGCGCTCTGCGCCGCCATGAGCGCGGCTGAGGCCGGAGCTTCGGTGCTGCTATTGGAGAGCGCGCCCAAGCCCTATCGCGGCGGCAATAGCCGCCACACGCGCAACTTCCGCTGTATGCATTCGCGGCCGCTGGGCGAGCTGAGCGGCGAATATAGCGAGGAGGAATACTTTGACGATCTGCTCAAAGTCACCGGCGGCAAGACCGACCCAGAGCTGGCGCGCGCTTGCATCCGCGCCTCCGAAGCCGCCTATGGCTGGATGGGCGAACACGGCGTCCGCTTCCAGCCCTCGCTTTCGGGCACGCTCTCGCTCAGCCGCACCAACGCCTTCTTCCTCGGCGGCGGCAAAGCCTTGGTCAACGCCTACTACCGCTGCGCCGAATCTTTAGGCGTGCAAATCGTCTACCAGGCGGAAGTACAACACTTGGACTACGACGGCGAACGCGTCGCCAGCGTCGTTGTCAGCGTCGATAACGAAAGCACAACTATCAACCCGCGCGCAGTAGTAGTAGCCTCCGGCGGTTTTCAGGCTGATATTGATTGGCTGGCGCGCGCCTGGGGCGAAGCCGCGCGCAACTTCTTGATCCGCGGCACACCCTACAATCGCGGCGTCGTACTCAAAGACCTGCTCGACCAAGGCATCGCCAGCGTCGGCGACCCAACTCAATGCCACGCCGTCGCCATCGATGGCCGCGCGCCGCAATACGACGGCGGCATCGTCACGCGCCTGGATTGCGTGCCCTTCTCGATAGTAGTCAATCAAAACGGCGAACGCTTTTACGATGAAGGCGAAGACGTCTGGCCGAAGCGCTACGCCATCTGGGGGCGCTTGATCGCAGCGCAGTCCGATCAAGTCGGCTACGCTATCATCGATTCGCAAGCGCTGGAGCTGTTCATGCCCTCGGTGTTCCCGCCGGTGCAAGCCGATAGCATCGCCGAGCTCGCGACCAAACTCGGCCTGCCCGCAGACGCGCTCGGCAATACTATTGCCAACTTCAACCAGGCTTGCCAACCAGGCACCTTCCACCCCACCGAGCTCGATGGCTTAGCCACCAGCGGCATCGAGCCACAAAAATCCAACTGGGCGCGCCCCATCGACCAGCCGCCTTTTTACGGCTACGAGTTGCGCCCAGGGGTTACCTTCACGTATCTTGGCCTGAAAGTCGACCAACGCGCACAGGTGCAAGGCGAGCGCAGCGCGGTAGCCAACCTGTGGGCGGCGGGCGAGATTATGGCGGGTTCTATCCTCGGCCAAGGTTACCTCGCCGGTTTTGGCATGACCATCGGCACCGTCTTCGGTCGCCTCGCCGGACAAGGAGCCGCAGCTTATGGACGCTAAAGTAATTCAAGAGGCACGGCGTCAAGCCGAGATTTGCAACGCCTGCCGCTATTGCGAAGGCTATTGCGCCGTGTTCCCGGCGATGTTCGCCGAGCGCGTCTTCTCCGAGGGCAACATCGCCCAGCTCGCCAACCTGTGTCACAACTGCCGCGGCTGTTACTACGCCTGCCAGTACACCGAGCCGCACGTCTTCGCGCTCAACCTACCAGCAGCGCTGGCAGACGCGCGCCAAGCCAGTTGGCAGGAGTTTGCCTGGCCGCGCGCCTTCGCCAAGCTCTTCGACCGCGCTGGCGTGGTCATCGCCCTGGCGCTAGCGCTGTGCCTGGCGCTGCTCTTCTGGCTGGTCAGCGCCTTCGCCCCCGCAGACGGCGCCGGCTTTTACGCGCACATGACGCACAATTTGATGGTCGCCGTCTTCACCCCAGCCTTTCTCGCGCCACTACTGGCAATCGCAATCTCGCTGCGGCGCTACTGGCGCTTTGTCGGCGCCGGCAAATTCAGCTTGAGCGCATTCGGGCGCGCCTGCTCAGACGCCGCGACTATGCGCAACCTCAAAGGTGGCCACGGCGAGGGCTGTAATTTCGAAGCCGAAGACAAATTCTCGCACGCGCGCCGCGTCTGCCATCAAATGGCGTTTTGGGGCTTTTTGCTCTGCTTCGCCTCCACCAGCTCCGGCACCGTAATGCACTACGCGCTCGGCTGGCAAGCACCCTACGCCTGGTACACGCTGCCCAAGCTGCTCGGCGTACCCGGTGGTGTGATACTCTGTCTCGGCAGCGCTGGCCTCGCCTGGTTAAAGCTCCAAGCCGACCCCAAGCTCGGCGCCGCGCGCGCCTGGGGCGGCGAAATGGCGTTCGTGCTCTTGCTATTCTGGGTCAGCGCCAGCGGCCTGCTACTCTACGCCGCCACCGGCACCACCGCCATAAGCTGGCTGCTACCACTACACTTAGGCTCAGTGCTCGCCTTCTTCCTCATAACCCCCTACTCCAAAATGGTACACGGCTTCTACCGCCTCGCCGCCCTGACCGTAGACCAGCAACGCACCAAATGAGACCTTTGCAAAAAGGCATCTTTTTGTCCCCAGCGTTGTTCGCAAATGCTCATTTACTAGTGAATAAACTGCGCTTTGTTGCTGAGCTTAAGAACAAAAATATCCGTTTTTTGCACGCGGTCTCAAGTTATGCAAAACTCTCCAAATAACAAATCAAGCACAACCATGTCCGAAAGTAAATTCCTCCAAGGTAGCCCCATGCGCCACGTGGTCACGACTTCGCTGAGCTCCAGCGTCGGCTTGTTGGCGATCTTCGCGGTCGATTTTGTCGATATGTTCTTCATCGCTCTGCTCGGCAATCCAGCCTTGGCAGCGGCGGTGGGCTACGCTGGCATCATGCTCTTTTTCACCACCTCGATCAACATCGGACTTTCCATAGCCGCCGGCGTATTCGTCGCGCGCGCGCTCGGCGCCGACGAAGCCGAGAAGGCACGCGCCTACGCTGGCAGCGTCTTGGGTCTAGCACTACTGCTGACCGCGTTGATCGCAGCCGCCATGCTGGCGACGATGCCGACGCTATTAGGCTGGCTCGGCGCCGAAGGCGAAACCATGCTGCTGGCTCTGAGCTACCTACAGATCGTCACGCCGACGATGCCGCTCATGTCGGCGGTATTCGTTGCCCTGGCAGTGCTCCGCGCGCACGGTTACGCCACGCTGGCGATGACTGCCACCATCGTCGGCGGCGTGGTCAACGCCGTGCTCGACCCCATCTTTATCTTCGGCTTTGACTGGGGGCTCGACGGCGCCGCTTGGGCTTCGGTAGCCGCGCGCTGCTCGATATTGGCATTTGCCCTGTGGCCTATCGTCCGTAGCCACAAAAGCATCGCCCTGCCGAGCTTCAGCGGGTTGCGCCGCGATAGCTGGCAGATCCTGGCGCTGGCGGTACCAGCGATTCTCACCAACCTCGCGACCCCGGTGGGCTCGGCGATCATCACTCGGGAAATGGCGAGTTACGGCAGCGACGCCATCGCTGGCGTAGCTATCATCACTCGGCTGACGCCGCTGGTGTTCGCGCTGGTGTACGCGCTCTCCGGAGCCGTAGGCCCAGTGGTCGGGCAGAACTTCGGCGCCCAGTATTACCACCGGGTGCGCGCCACCGTCCTCGCCTCGCTAAAATTCGTCAGTTTGTACGTTTGCGCGGTGGCGTTGCTGCTGTATTTGTTGCGACCGTACATCGCCGCGCTCTTCGACGCCAGCGGCCTCACCCGCGAGCTGGTCTATCTTTTCTGCGGCCCCCTGGCGCTAGGCTTCATATTCACCGCTGCTCTATTCGTCGCCAACGCCACTTTCAATAACATAGGCCACCCCTTGTACGCCACCTGGCTGAATTGGGGACGCCACACCCTCGGCACCTGGCCGCCAGCCCTGGCGGGCGCTGCCATTTGGGGTGCACCAGGAATACTCATCGGCCAGACGCTCGGCGGCCTGGTCTTCGGCATAATCGCCGTTTGGCTGAGCTATTATTCGATCAACAGCGGTGGCGGCGACGCCACCAAGCACCGCTTCTCGCGCCACGCAGCCATGCACTGGCTTTTTGGCACTCGCCATCACTGTTAAAATGAGACCGCACGCAAAAAGGCTCTTTTCGCCCCTAGCGTTGTTGGCAAATGCTCATTTATTGTTCATAAACTCCGCTTTGCCGCCTAGCTAGGAACAAAAATCGCTACTTTTGCACGCGGCCTCAGCATTGTGCAAAACTCTCAAAACATACATGTCCAACCACACAAATCTCCTACCCGTCTACCAATGCCCGGAGCCAGTGTTCACGCACGGGCAAGGCCTCTGGGCTTACGACGCCGAGGGCCAAAGCTACCTCGACTTCGCCTCTGGGGTCGCGGTCAACATCTTCGGCCATTGCCACCCCGAGCTGGTGCAAAGCCTGCAGCAGCAAGCCGAACGCTTTTGGCACATCAGCAACTGGTGGCAAAATCAAGGCGCGCTGAGCCTGGCAGAGCAGCTATGCGCGCGCAGCTTTGCCGATAAAGTCTTCCTGTGCAATTCCGGCGCCGAGGCCAACGAAGCCGCGCTCAAGCTAGCGCGGAAATACGCCTACGACCAAGGCCATAAAAATAAGCACAAAATAGTTTCCTGTCGCGGTGGCTTTCACGGGCGCACGCTGTTCACCATCAGCGCCAGCGGCAAATACCACGAGCCCTTCGCGCCGTTGCCCGGGGAATTTCCCCAGATAGATTTCAACGACTGCCAAGCCCTGGCGCAGACCATCGACGCGCAAACTTGCGCCTGCATCATCGAGCCAGTGCAAGGCGAAGGCGGCGTCCGCGTCGCCAGCGCCGAATTCCTGCAAGCCGCGCGCGCTGCCTGCGACGCCCACGGCGCCCTGCTCATCTTCGACGAAATCCAAACCGGCATGGGGCGCACCGGCGCGCTCTTCGCGCACCAAGCCAGCGGCGTCAGCCCCGATATAATGACCCTCGCCAAAGCTTTGGGAGCGGGTTTTCCCATCGGCGCCATGCTCACCACTAGCACCCTCGCGAGCACTCTCAGCCCCGGCTGGCACGGCACCACTTTCGGCGGCAACCCGCTGGCAGCAGCAGTCGCCAGCAAAGTCGTGTCGATGGTCGACGACGACTTGCTCGCCCAGGTACGTGCCAACGCCAGCTTGCTCAGAGACAGCTTGCAGCAACTCAACCAAGCCCACGCCTTTTACAGCGAATTACGCGGCGCGGGCTTACTGATCGGAATGCAATTACTACCCGCGATTCAAGGCCCACGCCTGCAGCAAGCCTGCCTCGAGCAAGGCTTACTGGTATTGCTCGCGGGCGGCGGCGCCGTGCTCCGCTTGGCGCCCGCGCTCATAGTAAACAAAACCGAGATCGACGTGGCGATAAACAAACTCGCGCAAGCCTTGCAAAGTATTCATGAGTAAAGCTAAAGGCAGAGGCAAAGCCACGTCAATTCCACGGCTCGACACCGCCGAAATCCAAGCCATGCGCCGCGCCAACCAGGCCGCCGCCAGTTGCCTGCAAATGATCGCGCCCTACGTCAAAGCCGGCGTCAACACCTTGGAGCTAAACGACCGCCTGCACCAATACATCACCCAGGAGCTGCACGCGCAACCGGCGACCTTGAACTACCGCGGCTACCCCAAATCCTGCTGCATATCGCCCAATAACGTCGTCTGCCACGGCATACCCGCGTCTGCGGTACGGCTCCGCGCTGGCGACATCACCAACATCGACGTCGCCCTGCAATTGGACGGCTTCTTCGGCGACACCTCCATGACCTTCATCGTCGGCGGTCGCACCAAGCCCTACGTCAAAAAACTGGTGCAAGTCACCCGGGAATGTTTATTCTTAGGCATAAAAGCCGTGCGCCCAGGTGGGCGGCTCGGCGACATCGGCGCCGCCATCGCCAGGCACGCGCACAAAAACGGCTTTTCCGTAGTTACGGATTATTGCGGCCACGGCATCGGCAAAGAGTTTCACCTCGAGCCGCAAGTAGTGCACGCAGCGCAGCGCGGCAGCGGACCGAAACTACGCCCAGGGATGTGCTTCACCATCGAGCCCATGATCAACGCTGGCAAACCCGATGTCCGGGTTTTGAACGACGGCTGGACTGCAATCACCACCGACGGCCAACCCTCGGCGCAGTGGGAGCATACAGTCCTGGTAAACGACCAGGCTTGCGAGATACTCTCGCTACGACCAGGCGAGCAATCGCCACTAGCACGGACTTAACTTATGGCAATAACCAGTAGTTTACTGAGCGCGCGCGAACTAATAGGCGGCAAGCCCAAAGCGCGCTACCCATTCTTGCATCCACTAATCGGCAACGCGCTGGCGTTGCTGTTCGCGCTGCTGGCGCGCGCGCGCCGCAGCTATTACGCCTGGCGCCCGCCCATCTGGCAGCATAGCGCCAAAGTAGTGATAGTAGGCAATATCAGCGTCGGCGGCAGCGGCAAAACCCCGACCACCGAATGCATCGTCAGCGGTCTGCAGCAGCGCGGCTGGCGCGTCGGCATCATCTCGCGCGGTTACGGCGCCATTAAGAAACACCACCAGCCCGCACTCGTAGAGCCGTTGATGCCAGCGGAAAAATTTGGCGAAGAAGCCAGTTGGTTGGCGCGCAGCACCAACGCCCCAGTCGTCGTCGCCGCCGACCGCCGACAAGCCGCCGAGAAACTACTGCAACTGCACGAGCTCGACGTCATCGTCAGCGACGACGGACTCCAGCACTACGCCTTGCCGCGACACCTGGAATGCCTGATGCTACCCGATGCGCGCCTCACCCAACAGCCCAAGCTGCTACCCGCCGGCAGACTGCGCGAACCGCTCCAGCGCCTGCGCCGCGCCGACATCCTGGTCGATAACAAACTCACTGGCAGCGACAACGCCGCTTACTTTCGCGATTGGTCGCTAGCGCGCATACACAGCCTGGAATTGGCGAGTTGCACCATGCAATCGCTGGGCGACGGCGAGCAACTCAGCGTCGCGGCTTGGCGACAGCAATTCGGCAACAGCGAGATCCACCTCTGCTGCGCCATCGCCCAGCCGCAGCGCTTAATCGACACCTTAGAGCAGCACCTACCGAAGCTCAACTACACCCAGCACCTCTTTCGCGACCACCACCTCTTCCAGCAAAGCGACTTCGCCAGCTACCGCGATAAAACCATCGTCATGACCGAAAAAGACGCCGTCAAATGCCAGGAGCTCGACCTGAGCAACGCCTGGTTCCTACGCCTGCGCGCTCGGCTCAGCGCGGACTTTTTCACCGAGCTTGAGCAATTGCTGCACAGCACAACCGCAGTCAAAGCGTGTCAGTAACAGCAGCGCCGCCACCAGAGATCAACCGCTTGCGCTTTCGCTGCCGCCGCGGCATGTGGGAGATCGACTTCCTGCTGCAAAAATTCACTGCCAGCGCCCAATTCGACCAACTCCAGCCAGCACAGGCGCAGCAACTCGACCAACTCCTCGACCTCACCGACCCTGAACTTCTGGAAATACTCGTCTACCAACTCCAAGCCCCAGCCCACCTACAAAACCTCGTCCACCTCATCCGCTCCTTCAACACCCCCGACCAAACCTGCTACAATCCACCCCAATAACAACTAACCAAGGAAACGACCATGAGCAAAAATTGCACTGGACCCGGCTACAGCTCCCCCGCTGAGGCCATGCGCGCCGATAGAGAAAAACTACTATACACCGTAGCCTTGTACGTCGGCACTGGCATCGAACGCCCCGATTACCTGGCGACAGTCGACGTCGACCCCAACAGCCCGACTTATTCGTCAGTCATCGCGCGCACCGAAATGCCGCAGATCGGCGACGAACTCCACCACAGCGGCTGGAACGCTTGCTCCAGTTGCCACGGCGACGGCAAGCAATCGCGCCGCTTCCTGCTCACCCCCGGCGTGCGCAGCAGCAACATCAACGTCATCGACACCTCCGACGCCACCAACCCAGTCCTGCACAAAGTAGTCTCGGGCGACGAAGTCAAAAGCAAGACCAACCTCTCAGCCCCGCACACCGTCCACTGCCTCGGCTCCGACATCATCATCTCCATGCTCGGCGACGCCGACGGCAACGCCCCAGGCGGCTTCCTGCACCTGGATCAAAACTTCAACATCGTCGGCCGTTGGGAGAACGACATCAGCGGCATGAACTTCAACTACGACTTCTGGTACCAGCCGCGCCACAACATGATGATCAGCTCCGAGTGGGCGGCACCCAACACCTTCATGCCCGGCTTCGACCTCGACCACGTAGCCGCCGGCAAATACGGTCAACACGTGCACTTCTGGGATTTTGAAGCCAAGAAAATCAACAAATCCTTCGACCTTGGCGCCGAAGGCCTGATCCCGCTTGAAGTCCGCGGCCTGCACGACCCAGCCTCCAACCACGGCTACTTCGCCGCCACCTTATCCTCCAACGTCTTCCACTGGTGGAAGAACGCCGACGGCGGCATAGAGCTGGAGAAAGTCATCGACATCGACACCATCGACGTCGAAGGCTTTCCGGTGCCAATGCCGTCGCTGATCACCGACATCCTCATCTCGATGGACGATCGCTACATCTACTTCGCCAATTGGCTACACGGCGACCTCCGCCAATACGACATCAGCGAGCGCTCAAAGCCCAAGCTCACCGGCCAAGTCTGGCTCGGCGGCATGTTGGGCAAAGCCCCGCAAGTCAACGGCGTCGACGTCCAAGGCGCGCCGCAAATGATCCAGCTCAGCCTCGACGGCAAACGCCTCTACGTCACCACCTCGCTATTCTCTAGCTGGGACAACCAGTTCTACCCGAGCATGAAAGACAAAGGCGGGCAAATGTACATGATCGACTGCAACACCGAGAGCGGTGGCATGAGCATCAACCCTGACTTTGTCGTCGACTTTGGCCAAGAACCCAACGGTCCCTCGCGCTGCCACGAAATGCGTTACCCGGGCGGCGACGTAACCTCCGACATCTGGTTATAAAACCAAACCACTCACACCAGCAGCAGCAACCAGCATCTAATCCAGAATGTGCTGCTGCTGGTCAAGCACCTTGGCGCTAATGCTCACGGCAGCCGAAGCTCGCCACTCGGCGCACACCGTAACCATCGCCAACCGCGATAATAGGCAGCTACAAGTACGCGGCGACCAAACCATCCTCGACGTTTGCGAAGCCAACGGCATCCCGCTGCCAGTCGCTTGCCGTTACGGCGGCTGCATCACCTGCGCTGGCAAGCTCCTCTCCGGCAAAGTCCGCCAACCCAAAGCCACCGCCATCAACAAGCGCCAAAATAAAGACGGCTACATCCTCATGTGCGTCGCCCACCCAAGGGAAGACTGCGTAATCGAAGTCGGCGTCGAAAGCCACAGCACCCTCTACCAAAACCCCTTCAAAGTCGCCCGCGCCGCCCGCAACAGCGGCTACTTGCCCACCGACTTATAGTCGCCAGAGCTGGGACCCCTGGGATAGCGGGCGTTCTCGCCCGCCGTGTAAAAAGTGAGCGCCCCAGCGCTCGACCTCTAGGAACGCCGAGTTGCACTCGGCCGGACTGGAGCGCCGACTTGCAGTCGGCAGGAGGCGCCCGCATGGGCGTCTCCCAAAAAGCACTGCATTAAAACCAAATCACAGATTACAACTAAGCTCGGTACCCCGGGAGCGCGTGGCGTCTCGCCCGCCGTGTAAAAAGTGAGCGCGCAGCGCTCGACCTCTAGGCAACTAAGCCCACCCTCAGCAACAGAGCCTGGTCGCGGCGGAGCGCCGAGTTGTACTCGGCAGGAGGCGCCCGCATGGGCGCCTCCCCAATAAGCACTGCATTAAAACCAAATCACAGATTACAACTAAGCTCGGTACCCTGGGAGCGCGTGGCGTCTCCCCACCACCAACCTAACCCGACCAAGCATCACTTATAAAACCACAGATGAACACAGATAAACACAGATGAACCTTGGTGCGATTACAGCTACACAATAAGTCCTTTACCAACTCCTATCGAATACACAGACGCCTCGCCCGCCACCGACGACTGCCCCAAAAAAACAATACCCTATCACTACTCAACATCCAACCTCGCCGTAACTTCAATCTCCAACTTCATCGCGTCATCGTAAAGCCCAGCGACGATCATAGTCGCCGCAGGCTTCGCGCGACCAAGATATTTTTCGAATACTGGCCAGCAAGGCTCAAAGTCAGCTCTATTGGGAAAGATATAACGAATCCGAACTATAGCGTCAATACTACTGCCAGCCTCAACTAGCGCCTGCTCGATATTTCTAAAGCACTGCTCAGCCTGCTCCACCGGATCGCTGGAGATCAACATAGTCCTATAATCGTACCCAGTAGTACCAGACACATACACATAATCACCGTCAACCACAGCGCGCGAATAACCTATCCTAGCCTCAAATTCCGAACCACTCGATATCAGCTTGCGTTTCAAATCATCCTCCTTAACACAAAACGTCATAAGTAAGCTACAAGGAGCTGTAGCAAGCCTTTGTTTCGGTAAGACATTATCAATCGCCTTCGCCCTTCAAATGATTGCGGAGTACATTCTTAACATATTCCGGCGGTTCTTCTCGTACCTTGGCTGCTTTTTCAAGAAGAGCTTCATACTCTACTACTTCGCTCTCAGCCCATAACAAATCAAGTCTGCGTATATCTCGCATAGCAATGTGTTTATATGATTCTGGGAACGCCCAGTAGCATGTCCTACAGGCTGATATTTGCTTAACTTGCCAATTAATGCAATTTTCGCAACTCCAAGACTTTGCCCTATTGGCTGAAGCACATAACAACATATAGTCCTGAATATCATTGCTTAGAGTGCTACTGTCGCCAGCAATTTCGAAAGGTATTCTATGATCGATCTGCAGCTCTCTTAGAGGAAATGGTTCAAGATAAATATTACAACGCGCACCATAGCTTTTGATCAGCGCTTCCTTGAGATTTGCAGAAAAAGAAGTTCTTCCAGAGAGCTGAGTAGCACGAACATCCGCTGGATTGCCAAATTTATACGCAGCAATTTTTCTGCCATCCGAGCCTACGACGCGGAAAGTCTTAATAGGAATCCCCTGCTCACGCACATCTCTTATCGCCCGAGGAGGGTGATTGTAGCCGTATGTATCCTTCAATTCAGCAGTAGTTATTTGACCATGTTTCAGAATATGATCTATAACAGTTCGCGGGCGCTTTGCTTGTATGCTCTTTAGAAGTTTGAGAAATTCAGCAGGATAACTTTGTCTAGTCATTCAAATACCAATTCCTTTTGCTCTAATCTAACGTATCTTTTTGTTGTTCCTGATTCATTTGCCAAGCGCCGAACTAATGCTGGAGATAAATAAAGAGACTCTATAGTTTTATGATTATTGCCAAGCAATGTCGCTTGACTTGATACACCTGCATATATGTGGATATGCTTTAGCTCCAGAAAATTTGGCAGTAACTTACCGTGAGTTTTTTCACCCGTTGTTCCATCATAACTTATTATATATGATAGCTTTCTTTTATTCATAACTAAAAGAGCGTCAACAAAATCATCATACGACAAGCCATTCAAATAACGATGATCTCGCGTAAAAGATGTGCCCTGATAAGGTGGATCCATATAGATTAAATCATTTACCTTAGCGCTTTTTATTGCCTCGCGAAAATCGGATGCGCTTACTTTTGTCTTTCCCTTCAAAAGTGCTGATACACCAAATATATTCAGCATCATCGTATTGGGTCTCATGCCGGCTCTGCGGTTATCAGAGCTCTGATTGAACAACCCATCAGAACTATATCTGACCGCACCTTTTACAATACGAGCTAGTAAGTAGAGCAATTGATAAGGACTATGTGATTTATTAAATTCATCTCGGACTTTGAGAAAATACGTCTTTCTATCAGAGTGCTGCTCTAACCATTGCCTTTCATATTCATCGCATAACTTCTGCGGATTATCTAATATCTCACGCCACAATGCTATCAGAGGCTGGTTCAAATCGTTTAGTGCGAAGCGACTAGCTAAGCCATGCGCAGCTGCAGCGATAGATATAGCGCCAGCCCCACAAAATGGTTCATACAAACACCCTATATTAGATGGGAAATGAGGGAGAATGAATTTAGCAATAGCTCGCTTACTTCCTTGGTATGGAAATGGATGTGGTACGCTAATGTTATGGAGTATGTTCATATTTGAGGTTTTAGCACAACCATTAATTTTGCGGAGAATAATTGCCATCAACGATAGCTGTAACTATTGGCAGCAAAAAAGAGTAAGTATTCAAGCTCGACTTCTATTCTACCACTGCGAACTCTGAGATCGCGAGCGGCCACCAACTTTCTGACCTACTCCAAACCACCCAAACCCACACCACCCGCCAAAAACTCGCCAAACCAATAATTCAGCAGCGTATAGCGCGCTTGCTGCCATTGCAGTGCCTGCTGTAAGCGTTCGTCTGTGGCTACTGGTTGCAAGCGCTTGCTATCAACATCCAGCCAGTTGTAGTATTTGCCCCCGCTTATGGCGCCAGCTTGGTGCAGGTAAAAGCCGCTACCGTGCGCCAGCTTGAGGCGAGGGTAGTCGAGAGCTAACATATTGTGCCCATAAACAAAGCGCGCACGGTCAGGATGGCTTAGAGCGCTCAGAGTTGCGGCAATATCCCAATGGCTGCCGACGCGCTCGGGGCGGTAGTGCGCTAATTCGTACACGCTCGGAGGTAAGTAAAGATATAGCGGCACCAAGTGGCGAAAAGCCAGTAGCTCGGGGTCAGCGTCGTAGCGAATGATGTCGCGCGAATGATGGTCGCTGGTGGCAGCGACGATGGTCGTAGCGGCGAGCGCGCTGTCGCCCTTGATAGAGCTCAGGAATTGACCGAAGGCGTGGTTGGCGTATTGATAGGCTTGGAGAATTTGCTCGAGCTCACTGTCGTCATCGGGAAAGGCGATCTCGCGTAGCCCATGACTCAACTGCGGTCGTGGCTCCGCATAATGCGTCGGCACCGAATACGGCGAGTGATTACTAGTGGTGAGAATGAAGATAAATTGCGGTTGTTGGGCGCGCTGCAGCAAGCGCGCAGCGAAGCTGTAAGCGTACTCGTCGAACACGCCCCAGTTACCATCGTATTCGACGCGCTCTAACTCGGCGGCGATGTCGACTTGGTCGTAAAGCTCGGCAAAACCTTGCGCGCCGAGCACCAGATCCAAATCATGCCAATTCTTATTGCCGCCGGTGATGTAGCTGCTCTGGTAACCCTGCTCTTGGTAAAAACGCGCTAGCGAGCTCGGAAAAGCTAGCTTGCGCCATTTGCTCAGCGTGAGATCGCTCATCGGCAAGCCAAAGAGTATTTTCTCTAAGCTGGAATGCGTACCCAAAGTCGCCGAGACAAAACTGGTGAAGACGATATCTTGCTGCCAGTGTTGCGCCAGCGCGCCGAGCAAGTCGTTATCAGCGCTGTGAAAATTCAACAATTG
The DNA here is from genome assembly GCA_965229495.1 of Gammaproteobacteria bacterium. Lineage (GTDB taxonomy): Bacteria > Pseudomonadota > Gammaproteobacteria > CBDBNL01. The sequence continues at coordinate 187,555 of OZ245880.1, read as the reverse complement.
GGTGCCAAAGCTCTCGCGCAGAACTAGCACCACGTGCGGCCTCGGCCCTATAGCCAAGCGCGTACTCGGTGGCTCAATAAAAAGCTCCGCTGCTGCCGGCATAGCCTCGGAATAGCGCTCGGGTTCTAATTCGCGCAATTTCTGATAAGCCGCTTGCGCCCTCGCCACACTCACTGGCTGTGGGCGCGAAGATTCGTGCCTATTCTCAAAAGCGTCATAGAGCGCGTAGACGCCGTTGACCACCGAGCGGTTGACAAAATTACTCGGGCTCACCGCCAAATGAGTGTCGGTGCTCAAAGGGAACAAGCCCAAGCTGCCCCGCGCCGCAACCAGCAACAACAAAACAACAATAGGTATGTAAAGCGCGCGCGCCACCAACGCGCGCGGCCAATAATGCAACCTACGCGCCAGCAAGCCCAGCCCATACACCAAGCCGCCGCTAAACAACGCCAACAGCACCAGGAACAGCAGCCAAGGATAATTCTCCCAGATAGTGGCGAACACGGCTCGAGTATCGTCCTCGACCAAACCGAAGATGAAGATATCGATGTGGTTTTGGAAGTTGCGGTAATAAAAATGGTTGATCAGCGCCAGCAGCGTGCTCAACACCAAAGCCAGGCTCAACCAGGCGCGATACAGCAACAGTGAAAACCGGCGTAAGCCCCGTATCAAGCCCAGCAACAGAGCCGCAAGCAGAGGTAACAGCATTAACACCGCTGCCGTCTTGGCGTCAAAACGCGCACCACGAGTGAAGGCTGGCATTGCTTCGCCGAGCGTCAAATCGTCGCCATAAGTAAGCAGCAAAGCCAGGCGCGCGCTCGCAAATAGCGCCAAGCTGAGCACGAAGTAGGAATAGCTTAGCGCTAATAATCGAGAGTAATAATTTGGCATCGCTGAATTTTTACAAAACCACGGCGTAGTCTAGAGCTAGCTATAATGAGGAGCGGCAAGGCTCAAGCTTGCAGCAAAGCTCTTAGATAGAAAAATTGCCGATGAAAATAACTATATTGAAAGAACCGAAATCCGAAGCGCGCGTAGCCATGACGCCGACGGTGGTCGCCAAGCTCAGCAAAGCCGGCCACGAGGTCTGCTTGCAAGCCGGCGCGGGCGCAAGCGCCGCCTTTGCTGACACCGATTACGAGCAGCAAGGCGCGACTATAGCCAAAGCCGCTACCAGCGCTGGTAAAGACGCCGAAGTCTTGCTGGCGATCAACCCACCGGATATTAAGCAGCTGCAAAAAATCGGCGCAGGTAAAACCCTGCTCTGCAAGCTCGGCGCTTGGGAACGCGAGGACTACTGCCAGCAGCTCCGCGAGCTGAAGATGAACGTCATCGCCTTGGAGCAAATACCACGCATCTCGCGCGCGCAATCGATGGATATTTTATCCTCGCAAGCGAACATCGCGGGCTACAGAGCCGTAATCGAAGCCTTCGCCCAGCTCACTAGAGCGGTGCCGATGATGACCACCGCTGCCGGCACCATCAAACCTGCCAAGGCTTTCATCATGGGCGTCGGCGTCGCTGGCTTGCAGGCCATCGCCACAGCCAAGCGCATGGGCGCCATGGTCTCGGCCACCGACGTCCGCCCCGCCACCAAAGAGCAGGTGGAATCGCTGGCGGCGAAGTTCATCGCGGTTGAAAACGAAGAATTCGCCCAAGCGCAAACCGCTGGCGGCTACGCCAAGCAGATGTCCGAGGACTACCAGCGCCAGCAAGCCGAGCTCGTAGCCAAGACTATCGCCGAGCAAGACATCGTAATAACCACAGCGCTGATCCCCGGTCGACAAGCGCCAACCTTAGTAACTGCGGAGATGGTGGAAAGTATGCGCACGGGCTCGGTAATCTGCGATCTGGCGGCTGAGGCAGGCGGCAATTGCGAGCTCACGCAAGCCGACAAAGTAGTAGAGCACAACGGCGTGCAAATAATCGGCTACAGCAATTGGGCTGGGCTGGTGCCGCAATCCACCAGCGAGCTATTCGCCAATAATTTATTTAATTTCTTGCAGCTAATCGACAGCGAGGGCGTCCTGCACCTCAACCTCGAAGACGAAATCGTCGCCGCAAGTTTGTACATGAAAGAAGGAGAACTTTATGGCTGAGATAGGCTTTATGCACATGCTATCGATATTCGTGCTGGCGTGCTTTGTCGGCTATTACGTGGTCTGGTCGGTTACCCCAGCGCTGCACTCGCCGCTGATGAGCGTTACCAACGCCATTTCCAGCGTCATCATAGTCGGCGCTCTGATATCGCTCGGCCTGGCAGACGACCCTTGGAGCAAGGCCTTTGCCTTTGTCGGCGTAGTGCTCGCGAGCGTCAACATCTTCGGCGGTTTCGTGGTAACAGCGCGAATGCTAGCGATGTTCAACAAGAAAAAATCCAAGTAAATAACTATGTACGCTCTATTCCCCTTACTCTACCTAATAGCCTCGGTTCTATTCATCCTCTCGCTGCGCGGGCTAAGCTCGCCCAAAACCTCGCGCAAGGGTAATTCCTACGGCATCGCCGGCATGGCCATCGCCGTGGGCGCGACCCTGCTCACCCCAGGAATGCAAGACTACGCGCTGATGATCGTCGCCATAGCCATCGGCGGCAGCGTCGGCGTCTTCATCGCGCGGCGCATCGCCATGACCTCCTTGCCGCAGCTAGTTGCCGCCTTCCACTCGCTGGTGGGCATGGCAGCAGTCTTAGTTGCCGCAGCAACTTTCTACCAACCCGAAGTCCTGCTCAGCCTTGAAGACGGCGCCATCCCGCTAGCCAACGCCTTAGAAATGGGCTTAGGCTTGGCTATCGGCGCGATAACCTTTACAGGCTCCATAGTCGCCTTTGGCAAATTGCAAGGCATAATCGGCTCGGCGCCCATCAGCTTCCGCGGCCAACACCTGCTCAATGCCGCGCTCGGCGTAGCCATCGTCGCTGGCGTAATTTGGTTTGCCCTGGAGCAAACAATGCCGGCGTTCTGGATCACCGTCGCCCTGGCGCTATTGCTCGGCTATTTGCTGATCATCCCCATCGGCGGCGCCGATATGCCGGTGATCGTCTCCATGCTCAATAGCTACTCTGGTTGGGCGGCGTGCGGCATCGGCTTTAGCATCAATAACACCACCCTGATCGTAGTCGGCGCCCTCGTCGGCTCCTCGGGCGCCATCCTAAGCTACATCATGTGCAAGGGCATGAACCGCTCGATCATTAACGTCGTGCTCGGCGGCTTTGGCGGCGAAAGCTCCAGCCCCACAGCCAGCGCTGGCGCCGACGATAGACCGGTACAAGCCGGCAGCCCCGAAGACGCCGCCTTCATGATGGAGAACGCCGAATCGGTGATCATCGTCCCCGGCTACGGCATGGCAGTAGCGCAAGCGCAACATGGCTTGAGCGAGATCGCCGAATTGCTCAAAGCCAAAGGCGTACAAGTACGCTACGCCATCCACCCGGTGGCTGGCAGAATGCCTGGGCATATGAACGTACTGCTCGCCGAAGCCGGCGTACCTTACGAGGACGTACTCGAGTTAGAAGAGATCAACCGTGACTTCGCCAGCACCGACGTCGCCTTCGTCATCGGCGCCAACGACGTCACCAACCCATCGGCAAAAACCGACAAGCAGAGCCCGATCTACGGCATGCCCATACTCGACGTCGCCGACGCCCGCAACGTCTACTTCATCAAGCGCTCCATGGCTTCGGGCTACGCCGGCGTGCAAAACGAGCTCTTCTTCCAGCCCAACACCACCATGCTCTTCGGCGACGCCAAAAAAGTCTGCGAAGCCATCCTCAAGCACTTGGAGTGATTAGGGTCTCTGCCCAAAGAGGCTCTTCTAGCGTCGGTTGGTCGGGGTATTGTGCCGGGCTCCCAAATAAGCGCTTAGCGCCAGCATCTGCGGTATTCGTGCCCATTGTGAATAAACTGTACATTGCGCTAATGCTGGAATAATCCTGATTACCCCAGTCAATCAACCTCGCCAACCATGAGCGAATCGCCCAACCATCTCAAGCTCGCACTAATCGCCATCACCGCAATAACCATCGCAGCTTGTAGCGGTGACGGCAGTGAAGACGCCCCAATAAGCAACTCCGCCCCTACCTTCTCCGCTGGCTTCATCTCCATCAGCGTTCAAGAAAATACCACCGGCGTCATCTACACCGCCCAAGCCACCGATGACGAGGGCGACAGCATCACCTACTCGCTATTCGGCGGAGTTGATCAAGCTAAATTCAGTATAGACGCTAGCAGTGGCGAGCTGCGCTTCATCAACGCTCCAGACTACGAAGTTCCCGACGACGATGGTGGCGACCGCATATACGAAGTTCAAATAAGTGCTAGCGATTCGCAGGATAGCTCGAGCATGATGCTCACGGTAACGATAACAGATGTAGCTGAAGCAACCGATTCTGTACCCCTACCCACTGATTTCGCCGCCACCGCTGGCGACGCTAATGTGACCCTAACTTGGACGCCATCGGAATCGGATAGCACTACTTACACCATCTACCGCAGCAGCGACTCTGCCTGCGAGCCTACCGTAGCCAACATATCTACCAACTGCACAGCTGGCGCTGCCTTTGCTAATGAAGACTCCGGCTTTGTCGATACCGGCCTTAGCAACGGCACTGTTTACCACTACTGGCTCGAAGCCACTCGCAACGGCGTCCCCCCGCGCACCACAGAACCCATCAGCGCCACCCCCGAGCAACCTACCGCCAGCATAACCCCCACCGGCGTCCTCAACGACACTGGCATAAATTGGGATGGTAACTACTCCTCTGGCAACAACACCGACTGTGCCAGTTCCAACATCTCCGCCCCCCAGGATTGCCGCCAAGGCCGCGATTTCACGCACAACGACGATTCCAATGGCCACGCCGGCTTCTCCTTCACCCGCCTAAACGCGGATGGCAGCAAATACACAAGTACGGGCGTTTACGCTGACGATCCATGGCATTGCGTGCAAGATAACATAACCGGCTTCATTTGGGAAGTGAAAACCGACGACGATGGCCTCCACGATAAGGATCATCTATACACCTGGTACAACACCGATCCCGCAACCAACGGTGGCGTGGATGGCTACGCTGACGGTGATGACGCTATCTGCCATGGCTATGACGAGTCCAACGAATCCACCTATTGCAACACTCAAGCCTTTGCCGCTCGTGTTAATACCGCTAGCCTCTGCGGCGCTTCAGATTGGCGCCTCCCTAGCAAAGAGGAGCTACGCTCCATAGTCGATTATAGCCGCGATAACCCCAGCATAGATACCGACTATTTTCCGAACACGGTGCCGTCTTGGTTTTGGTCGTCCTCGCCGGACGCTGGCAATAGTAACTACGCTCGGTTAGTCTATTTCACCAGCGGCTTCGACTTCGGCTTTAATCGCAGTGATGGTTTATATGTGCGTCTTGTTCGTTCTCGACCATAACCCGCGCGCTAGCGCGATTATTTGACATTACTAGCAGTAATGGGAATCCCAACTTGCAGTCAGCTGGGAATGGGAGTGGGAGCGTCGACTTGCAGTCGGCAGGAGACGCCCGCATGGGCGTCTCCCCAAAAGCAGGACTTAATTGCCAATCCACTATTTGTAGCGGGCAGGTATTTAGAGACTTTGTTTAACAGTTGCGTTTTTGTAGGCACAACGCTGTTATTAGCCAAGTGCTTCTGGGAGGCTCGCAAGCTCACCTCCAGCCGAGTACAACTCGGCGCTCCGCGCGGGCGTCTCGCCCACCGTGTAAAAAGTGAAGCCATCGGCTTCAGCCTTTGGGCAAATTAGCCAACATCATCACCCAACTCCAATTAGTCCATCAGTTTCACCTCACTACCATCAGCTTTTACTCAAGCACTAGCCACTTAACCTCTTAACAAAATTAAAATATTGGAGTGACAATGTTTATTCGTGTTGAAAAGTTCAATGCATATAGTTATTCTTACTTTTAACTATACCCACAGCAAAAATACTGCTACCCTATCCATTATCCATAACCAGAGTATTAATCATGGATATCATAAAAATAATAGCTTGTCTGAGCGCAGCACTACTTGCTGCTGCGCTCAATGCCCAAGACTGTAAATACGATAGCATCACCGCGAGCACCCCCACCAGTCGCTTCACCATAAGTGATAATACCATCATTGATGACACTACTAATCTCGAATGGCAGCGTTGCCGATTAGGAACTACTTGGGATGGTAGCGCTAATGGTTGTCCAGATGATGACATAGCTGATAATGAGACTTACACTTGGGATAAAGCTCTGGAGGCAGCTGCCAGTAACGAGCTCAAAAGCGCGAGCGACTGGCGATTGCCCAATATCAAGGAGCTTGCCTCTATAGTTGAGGAGGCTTGCTACAATCCTGCGATTAACCTAGAGCTATTCCCCGATACCCCATCAGACTGGTTTTGGTCGTCCTCACCGCACACTACCAGTAGCAGCGACGCTTGGAGCATCTCTTTTTACTTCGGCTCCGGCAGCCACAATGAACGCGATGATCTTAGCTATGTGCGTCTTGTTCGTTCTCGACCATGACCCGCCGCGCGCCAACCTGGGAGCGCATGGCGTTTCGCCCGCCGTGTAATAAGCGCTTGTGGCCATCCTTCGGGCAAATAAGCCCACATTAGCGCCTTACCCAACCTAGTCCATCAGGGCTTGTCCCTCACCATCTGCTCTATCAAGCATCGCTCATCGAACCACAGATAAACACAGATTGGCTTAGGTGCCAATCACAGACAATCTGCTAAGCTAAATTTGAAAGCGCATGGCATCCCACCCACCGTGTAAACGTAAACAATGCTCGGAGCGTGCCAAGTGCGCTATCTGAAAGGGTTACTCAGCCAGGACTATAATGCACCCCTGCCCCCGTAGCTCAGTGGATAGAGCAACTTCCTCCTAAGAAGTGGGTCGAGCGTTCGATTCGTTCCGGGGGCGCATCTGAACCTTGCGGTAGCTGCTGTGTACAAAATTACCCTAGTCATCGTCTTCATCCTGGTGCTCATCAGCTTATGGGCAGCCTTCTACAGCCTGTTGCGCAACCCTGATCAATCTCGCCGCGACACCCTCAAATGGCTAATGCTCCGAGTTGGTTTCTCGGTATTGTTATTGGCGTTAGTGGTCTACGGTCTCGCCAATGGTCACTTGGGCTGGCAAGGCTTTGGCGCTGGCATTTGAACGATCAACAGGTGCAAGTCCGTCTATAAGCCGGGTTCTGTTATCGGCAATCATTCCTCTGGGCGCTGGATCACCCCAGCGCTCTAGCGGTTAACCCGGGTTCTGCGCGGGCCACGCTTGACGAACCTCTATTAAACCTTGCACCAGACGGGGTTTACCCTGCCATCGCTGTTACCAGCGACGCGGTGCGCTCTTACCGCACCTTTTCAACCTTACCGATTTGCGAGCAAATTTAGGCGGTGTATTTTCTGTGGCACTTTCCGTAGGCTTGCGCCCCCCAGACGTTATCTGGCGTCCTGCCCTCTGGAGCCCGGACTTTCCTCTACTTATTAATAAGCAGCGATTGCCCGACGAACTTGCGCGCGCATTGTAACCCGCGCCTAGCCCGAGCCATCCAGAGACTCGACGTCCAAAGTCGGAGTATTCTTCAATAAGCGCCAGAAAGTCCGCCGCAGACCGCTACCAGCAAACAGCACCTCCGCCAGCCCCATAGCCAAGGGCATATCGATATTATGCTCGCGCGCATAGCTGCAGACCATCTCCAAAGTGCGCACGCCCTCGGCGACCCCAGGCAATAGATCCTGCGCCTCTGCCAGCTTATGACCCTGCGCTAGCCGTTGCCCTAACTGATAATTGCGCGAGTTACTGCTAATGCTGGTGGCGATCAAATCGCCCATCCCGGCTAAGCCGAAGAAAGTCTCGCGGCGCGCGCCCAGATGCGTACTCAGGCGCAAAATCTCGCTCATAGCGCGCACCATCAGCAGGGATTTACTATTGACGCCGAATTGCAGCTCGTCCAAGGCGCCAGCCGCGATAGCGTAGATGTTCTTCAAAATACCGCCGAGCTCGACACCATAACAATCCTCGTTCTCGAACACGTGGAAATAGCTCGCGCCCAAAGCCGCGCGCACTTGCTGCCGCAGCTCAGCGTCGGCACTCGCGATCACGCTGCCGGTCAAATGTTTGTGCGCGATCTCGTAAGCGATATTGGGACCACTGACCACCCCGTAGCTCAACCCCAGCTCGGCGCTATAGCGCGTCAACGCCTGCCCAGTAGTCTGCAGCGGCGGCTCGGTTATGCCCTTGGCGGCGCTCACCAGGCTATGCTCAGGCCGTAGATGCGGGCGCAACAGCGGCAGAAAATCGGCGAAAGCCGAAGCCGGCAGAGCGATGATCAGCAACTGGCTTTGTTGGCAAACTTGCTCCAGGCTCGCGCTCAAAGCTATAGTTGGCGCGATCTTGCCATTAGCTGGACACTTCGGGTTGACCCCGTCGCTGGCAATAGCGCGCCGTTGCCTATCCGAGCGCAGCCACCAATTGACCTGATGACGGTTAGCGCTGGCTAGTTGCGCGAGCACGGTGCCAAAGCTACCCCCGCCGATAACCCCGATCTGCAATTGCGCCATCATTGTTTCCGCAAGCTCTGGTACAACAACTGATAGCGCTGCCAAGCCTCCTTATAAGCCGCTTGCCGCGCCGGCTCAGGCAAGTAACTCCTAGCAATCTCCGGCGCGTAGCAAACCTCGTCGATAGCAGCACCCTCCGCCGCCAACAGCCCCAAGCGCGCCGCGCCCAGCGCCGCGCCGTAATCGCCCGCAACTGGCACGACGATCTCAATATCCAGAACAGTCGCCAGCATCTGCAACCACAGCGCCGACTTCGACCCACCGCCAACCGCGACCACGCGCCGCAGCTCGGAACCCGCAGAGCGCAGCACCTGCAGGTTATCGGCAAAAGCAAAGCTCACGCCTTCGAGCGCTGCTTGCACTATCTGCTCGCGCCCGCTGTTGTGCTCCAAGCCCACCAAGGCGGCGCGGATATGGGCGTCGTTGTGCGGAGTGCGCTCGCCGCCGAGATAAGGTAGGAAAATCAAACTACCAGGGCCGCCGAGCTTAGCAGGCAATGCCCGCAGCAAATTCGCAGGCTTATCGTCCAGCAGCCGCGCCGCCCAATTCAAAGCGTCGGTCGCCGCCAGCGTTACGCCCATATGGTGCCAGCTTTGCGGTAAGGCATGACAGAAAGTATGCACCGCGCTCGCGGCTTGCGGTTGATAATCCGAGCTCGCCGCGAATAGCACCCCGGAACTACCCAAAGACAGAAAACCCGCACCAGCGATAACCGCGCCCACGCCCACCGCCGCCGCCGCGTTATCACCAGCACCGCCAGCGACCACCACACCCGCCCCCAGCCCCCAGCGCCTAGCCAACTCCGCCCGCAGCGTCCCCGAAGCCTCGCTGCCCTCCACTAGGCGCGGCAAGTGCTCGCTGCTCGTGTTGCTCAAGCGCAGCAAATCCGCCGACCACCGCCGCCGCGCGCAATCCAGCCAACTGGTACCGGCAGCATCCGACATCTCGCTTACACGTTCACCCGTCAGCCACAAGCGCAAATAATCCTTGGGCAGCAGCACGCAATCGAGCCGAGCGCAGAGCTCCGGCTTATGCCGTTGCAGCCAAAGTAATTTTGGCGCGGTAAATCCGGGGAAGACTATATTGCCGCTCAGAGCGCGAAATTGGGGCAAAGCATCAAGCTCGGCGGCTTCAGCGTGCGCTCGGGTGTCGTTCCAAAGCAGGCAGGGATGCAATGGCTGATCGTCAGCGCCGACCAGCGTCGCACCGTGCATTTGCCCGGCCAAGCCGATCCCGCGCACCGCCGCCAGCTCCCTCGCGTGCTCGCTGTGCAATTTATCCAGGCAAGAACTAGCAGCTTCCAGCCAATCTTGCGGCTCCTGCTCCGAATAACCAAAGCTCGGTCGCTGCACGTTCAAAGCCGCGCTGGCGCTGGCAATCGCCCGCTGCTGCTCGTCAATCAAGAGCACCTTCAGAGCCGAGGTGCCCAAATCAAAACCTAAGTACATCGCGCTTCACTCGCAATAAAACAGCGCTCAATGATAAGCCCTCCGCTACCAGCTTTCACATTAAAATCACCGCTCCCGACAACTCACAGCCCGCCCATGCTACCCAACGCCATCTCCCCGCTCGACGGCCGCTACGCCGCCAAACTCAGCCACTATCGTTTTCTGCAAGGCGAGCAATCGCTGGCGCAAGCGCGCGTCCGTGTCGAATGCGCCTGGTTGCTGTCCTTGGCGGATAACCCACAGTTCACCGCCTTCAACCTCAGCGCCGACGAACGCGCCTTCGTAACCACCTTAATCTCCGACTTCGACGCCGCCGCCTTCGCCCGCGTCAAGCAGATTGAGCAGCAAAGCCGCCACGACGTCAAAGCCATCGAGTATTACCTCGCCGAGCGCTGCGCCGAGCACCACACCCTCGACAACAAAACCAATTTCATCCACTTTGCCTGCACCTCCGAAGACATCAATAATCTAGCCTACGCCTACCTCACCCAGCAAGCCCGCGCCGCCCTGCTCGAAGCCCTAGGCGACATAAGCACCGAGCTCACCCGCCAAGCGCGCATTTACGCTGACCACGCCATGATCGCGCGCACCCACGGCCAGCTCGCCACTCCCACCACCATGGGCAAAGAACTCGCCAACTTCGCCCACCGCCTGCAGCAGCAGCTCAACCGCATCGCCGCCTGCCCCATCTTCGGCAAGTGCAACGGCGCCAGCGGCAACTACAACGCCCACGCCGTCGCCTGTCCGCACATCGACTGGCGCCAGCACAGCCAACGATTCATCAAAGGCTTAGGACTTGACTTCCAACCCTTCAGCACCCAAATCGAGCCCCACGACTACTTGGCGAACCTCTGCAGCGCCATCGCCAACGCCAACAGCATCCTGCTCGACCTCTGCCGCGACATCTGGGCGTACATCAGCCTCGGCTATTTTCAGCAGAATATCGCCAGCGCCAGCGAAGTCGGCTCCTCGACCATGCCGCACAAAGTCAATCCCATCGACTTTGAAAACGCCGAAGGCAACCTCGGCATCGCCAATGCCCTACTCACCCACCTCGCCGCCAAGCTGCCAATCTCGCGCTTGCAACGCGATCTCAGCGATTCTACTGCGCTCCGCAACCTCATGCCCGCCTTTGCCTATTGCCTGCTCGCCGCCGATTCGCTGCAAAGCGGCCTCGGCAAAATCCGCGCCAATCAAGAGCTCATGGCAGCCGAACTCGCCGAGCACTGGGTGCTACTCGCCGAACCCATCCAGACCGTCATGCGCCTCCACGGCATCCACGACGCTTACGAGCAGCTCAAAGAGCTCACGCGCGGCCAGCACATCAGCCAAGAGCAAATCCACGCCTTCATCGCCGAACTCGACATACCCGAGACCGCCCGCCAGCAGCTACTAAACCTCACCCCAAGCTCCTACCTTGGCTACGCCGCCGAGCTCGCCCAATCTTTACACAGCCCAGAGCAATGACCACCATGACCCGACGCAAACTCCTGCGCAACCTACTAGCGCTGCCCACCGTAGCCTCCTTACCGTCCTGCAGCAGCGCCAACCGCACGCGCCCGCAATTGCCCACCAGCGACCACTTCGACGGCGAACGCTTCTTCAACCCTTGGGGCATCAATAACCGCAAGTCCTTCTGGGACGTCCTGCAGTGGCGTCTTAACGGTGAACGCTGCGCCTGGAACCGCGAACCCACCAACAGCCTCCGCGATTATCCCCCCGAGCGCGTCCAAGGCGAGCAACTCCGCCTGAGCTTCGTCGGCCACGCCACCGTGCTCATCCAAACCGCAGGCGTCAACATCCTGCTCGACCCGCATTGGTCGGAACGCGCCAGCCCCTTTAGCTTCGCTGGTCCCAAGCGCGTCAACGCCCCGGGCATCAACATCGCCGACCTCCCGCCTATCGACTGGGTATTGATCTCGCACAATCACTACGACCACCTCGACCTACCCACCATCGGCCGCCTGCACGCCGCACAACCGCGCACCCGCTACCTGGTACCGCTCAACAACGCCCACCTCATAACCGAGGAGTATCCCCAGATCGAAGTGCACGAACGCGATTGGCAGCAAAGCATCGAGCTTGGCGAGGGCGTTGAGGCCATATTGCAGCCAGCGCAGCATTGGTCGGCGCGTGGCCTGCGCGACCGCAACCTCAGCCTGTGGGCAGCCTTCGTCATCCGCACCGCGCACGGCAACATCTATTACGCTGGCGATACCGGCTTTGGCAGCGGCGATCACTTCCGCGCCACCGCCGCGCTCCACGCACCCTTCCGCCTCAGCGTCTTACCTGTCGGCGCCTACGCCCCACGCGACTTTATGAAAGACCAACACATGGACCCGCGCGAAGCCGTACTCAGCGCCCAGCTCTTGCAAAGCCAGCACAACCTCGGCGTCCACCTGCGCACCTTCGCCGACCTCACCGACGAATGCTACGACGGCCCCGAGCAACAACTAAGCCAAGCCCTCAGCACCATCCAACCCGACCTCCAATTCAAACTCCTCCAAGCCGGCGAAAGCTGGAAAGTCCCAGCCCTGGCATAAGTTCAAACCACAGATGCACACCGAGTTCTGGGCAGGGACTGGATAGGGGTAGGGAAGGCTCTGCGCCTCCCCTCCCTCCGAACCGCACGTGCGGTTTTCCCGCATACGGCTCTCCGGTTAGAGGTTTCCTCTTCGGGATTGAACTAACTGAGCGTGGGCTACTGACATAGTGAATAACCCTTGCTCAGCAAAGAAGGCATTACCCCAGCGTTTATGCGCGTTAATCGTCATACCAAAACCAGGGCGTTTTTCCTAGCTGAGCAGCAATGAACGTAAGCGACGACGGACAAAGCCATCCATACTACGAAAATCACTACGATAGGCATGACAGAAGTAGTTAAACCAGCCGCGTAGCGACGGGTTCAGAGCTTCTATCACACTCTTCAAACTCTTACCGCATTTGCGGCGGCTAAGTCTGCGTATCTTATCGCTCAGCGCATTACAACTCTTATTACGTGCCCAACGGCGACTGCGCTCGAAACGATAACCAAGAAACTCAAAGTTACCGCCTGCTTCTATGCTGCAGTCGGTTACATGGCTTTTCTCGGTATTTGCTTCTAAGTTAGCCTTCGCCAGCCAAGATAGCACGGCATTGTTAATCAGGTATATATTTTATGCAGCTAACATATTGAATTGCCTGCCAATAATCAGTGAAAAGCTATACACATTTAACAATGCCAAATTAACAATGCCGTCATTTTTATGCTGCTCGACATCGCCATCAAAGACGAAGATAAAGTTCTCTACAGCATCAAACTTAGTCAAAGCGCGGTAATGCGCTAGGAATTCGCTGCTGCCAGTGTCCCTACCGATGCGTATATCTTGTGGCTGGATCTGTAGAAGTGGATTGAGATGATCGAAGATACCGTGCAGGATGGCCTCGGAAATGTCGTCTTCGCAGAGGATGGAGAGCGAGCGTTGCGATTCTCCGTAGAGGGCTTTTTGAATTAAGGAACCTCTGAACAGATACGTTTTGCTTTGTTGATCTCGCTCCGGAGAGATTTTGAGAAGGTGCAGAGATAGTTAAGGATGGCCTTCGGCGCTTACTACACGGCGGGCGAGACGCCACGCGCTCCCAGGGCACCGAGCTTGTGATTGATTGCATAAATTAGTTATTTTATCAGCCAACTGCGCTCCTCTGACTCCCCTCTTTCGCCAACGAAACGGCTCAGCGGTTTTATTGTGGGCTTCAATATAATCCTTGATCGCTCCAGCTAATTTCTTTGTGTTTTCGTAGCTCACGCCTCTGAGTATCTTACGTGTCATAATGCCGAAGAATATCTCTATCTGATTTAGCCAAACTGGTCAATGTAGGGGTAAAGTGTAATTGAACATTTGGGTGGGCCTCCAGCCAGCTATCACATTTCTAATGAAAGATATAATTATGTCAGCTTATACAATTAAACACTAGATATAAAAGGGTCTTGTAAAAAGTTTGTGTATCCTTAGTTAGCACTCTCACCTAATTAATAATGCCAAAATTAGTAATGGTGATGTTCACGGACTAAGTGAGTGAGCTTAACATAAATCGCTTACTGGCTCTACTACGATCTTGGGTGACGGTATAGTTATATTCAATTCTTTCAGTTTTTTGCTAATCTCCATCATTACATCAGATTTAATATTAGCAATGCCAGCAACAGGGGTATTGATCCAGAATCGCAACTCTGTTCGTGCTGCCCAATTTGAGTAACCTATGTGGAAGAATTTAGGTGGGTTGCTAGTTCCTTTGAAAACCCTATCACATTGGAGTGCGGCTTTTTCAAGTTCTTTACTGATTTTGTCAAAATCTGTGTTGATTGGTAAAGGTACTTCTACCTTTAACCGAACCAATCTACTCTCACGAGAGTAATTAAGAATTCTCTCGTTTATTAAGCGACCGTTAGGTATTAGCGCCTCAATTTTTTCCCTATCTTCTAGCTGAGTATAACGTAAAGTGAACTGCTTGACCTTACCAATCCATCCGTCTGCTAATTCGATAACATGATCTTTTCGCAAGCTGTTATCTAGATATAATATAACTCCAGCAACAACATTATTTAGAAGTTCTCGAAAAGCTATTGAGAACCCAGCAGCTAAGACACCGCTGAATATGCTAACTGAAATTGGATTAGCTCCAGACATTATAAGTCCTAATATTAAAGAAAAACTTATTGATAGAAAAAGGAGGAATATATCAATTGATCCTGGGTGAAAATCTTTGCCAAGCCTATCATTTTTAGCTTGCTCATGCCATAACTTAAGTGTTTCAAAGAAGAATTGAAAATGCACTAAAACTAAAGTAAAAAAGAACAAAAATTGTACTACACTGTCTATCACACTATCATGGTCAATCTCAGCTTTATTAGTCAGGATAAATTGATAACTTGACAAATTAGCTAAAAAGCTACCAATGCCTTCACTATATAATACAAATATAAATGTAGGTGACCATAAAATCATGAATAATAGAAATTTAGTTGCAGTCGAAAATAAGAATTTAACTTTCACATAATATAGACAAAATGAACCGCTAACAATAAATAACAACATGCTTGATGTCTTCAGAATTAAATAGCTATTCTTAGACACAAATCCATTTTTATGCTCTAGTAGTTGAGCTGAATGTAAAATCAAGCTAACAAGGTATAAAATAATCGCTAGCGCGACAAAAGAAAATACGATGGTAAGCCTAAAGCTCTCTTCAGCAAATTTTCTAGCTAAATAAACGCGCACATACATGAATATGGTCCAAAAAACTCCAAATATCACTATAACTATTAGACCTTTATCGGCATAATTGACAAAGTCGCTATAACTTACAGACATTTACCCCTCGCTAGTGCACTATTATTATCACTCATGTCATTGTAAGTTAAGTTTTTCTATAAGAGCCTTTAGTTCGTCGACGTTTGAATTGTTATAAGGCTTGGGTGTGTTGCCGACTGCTGCTTTATTAAGATAAGATATTACTGAGTCGACGAAACTTGTTCGCTCAGCTTGGCTGCGAACAACAGCGCCTCCCTCACCGTTACCAATAACTTCTACAATTCCTGTAGGACCA
This sequence comes from Gammaproteobacteria bacterium, assembly GCA_965229495.1. Taxonomy (GTDB): domain Bacteria; phylum Pseudomonadota; class Gammaproteobacteria; order CBDBNL01. Next base: position 171,962 of record OZ245880.1, on the reverse strand, counting down.
GCAACGAAGCTGGTTAGAGAAGAGTACTCAAAAGCTCGGGCTGCTACATACAATGTATATCGGTCGCATCTGGAAATTACATAAACTTGGCGCTCTAGCCATGATAATAGACCTTTTCTATAAGAAGCACTACGAACTGTTAGTTCAGCAACATTCGGTATTTTTATATAACGGTTGAATATTACTTTTGAATTAGAGCTAGTTATTTTATCAAATTCATCTTGTATATCAAAAGCTGAAGAATTTTCTAGCGCATGGTGTTCGTTCTGTTCATCAATTTTTTTCTTTATTTTATCAATTTCTTCTGATGTAGGATAAAGTGATGCTCCACCAAAATAATAAATCATGCCATCATTTGAACTTTCCGCACTGTTCCTAGCTTCACGGTATATTTTCGCAACCTCTTTACGGACTTGATCAATTCCATTGAGTGGAATACGAGTATTTCTTAATTCCTTGTTAAGAGTTTCTTCAACCGTTGTCTTTATTTTTTCGTTATTTTTCTTGATGTCTTTCGAAAAATCGTCAAGACTCTTAATTGCAATGTAAAAAAATGCAACCACAGATGATAAGAGTGTGAAAGAAGTAACAAACCATGTTATACTAAAATCCTTATCAATAGTTGGATCTGTGAAAGAAAAAGTCAATAGAAAAAATATTACAGGCAGAGCCACTAAAGCTATAGCTATAGCTAATAATTCTTTATTTTTCATATTTTATTATCACTTTAGTTAAAGTTGCAGATGTGTATGGCTGCAATTTTTAGTTAGAACTGCATAATTGCATCAGCTCTATATCTAAGGCGCACATACAAAAATACTTTGTTCCAATACTGTTATTATTAATAATTGATTAACATATGTATCATAAATGCAGGTCGTTGTAAAATATTTTCATGCAACAAGTTAGTTAATATGCTGGGTAGAAACCATTTTTTTTCGTGTATTTTATTAATTTATTTGGATAAATGTTTTTTGAATTTGTTAAATTGCTTGGATTTGGCGGAGGCCGTCGCGTAGCGAGCCTTTGCCGAGGCGGTGGTGGTCTTGGAGCATGGCTGCCGTTTGTTTGATTTTCTGAGCTGCCCTTGCGGCTGCGGCTGGGCGTTCCTCGGCGATGTAGACGCGATCACTTCCAAGTTTTGTACACTCTCGGTAGCCGAACAACTTCTATGGCTATCTTAAGCCATACCAGCTCTACAACAGATTATGCAATTTACGCTCGACACTTGGGGCACTAGCTCGCTAATACTTCGCGCACAATATTTGGCTTGGCTTGGGCTATACGCAATAAAGATAGAGCCGCGCCTTGCGGCTTTCTGCGGCCTTGCTCCCATTCTTGGATTGTTCGTGGCGAAATGCCGAGCATACGCGCAAATGCTACCTGTGATAAACCCAACTGTTGCCTTGTCATCATTACATCATTGACATGGGTAACGCGCGCGCGTTGGTCCGCCTTCATTTCCTTGGCGGCTTGGATTAGTTCCTCGCCAATGTTACGTTTAGCCATTTTCGATAGTTACTCCTAACTCACCGGCATTCGGCTTTCGACGAGTTCGACCCACCAGGAGCTGCCGGCGGGGATGGCGGCGTCGTTGAAGTCGTATTCGGGGTGGTGGACGCTGGCGCTGTCGCCGTTGCCGACGAGGATGTATGCGCCTGGGCATTTTTCCAGCATGAAGGCGAAGTCTTCACCACCCATGACCATCGGGGTGTCGTGGCATTGCCCAGCGACTCTTTGCGCGGCGGCGACGGCGTGCTCGGTTTCGGTGGCGTAGTTGACGGTGGGTGGATAGCCTGGCTGATTGAATTCAAGCTCGGCGCGCGCGCCCATGGCGGCGGCGATGCCTTCGCTGATGCCGCGTAGGCGCTCTATGGCGAGTTCGCGCATGGTTTTGGTCATGGTGCGTAAGGTGCCGCGCATGAGCACTTCCGGTGGGATGACGTTGAAGGCTTCGCTGGAGGTTGTAAAGGAGGTGATGGAGACGACGATGTTGTCAACCGGGTCAGCATTGCGCGCGGCGATGGTTTGTAGCGCGCCAATGATTTGCGCCGCGACTACGGTGGAGTCGACGGTTTCGTGGGGTTTGGCAGCGTGGCCGCCGCGACCAAGCACTTTGATGGTGAATTGATCCGATGCGGCAAAGATCGGTCCTGGGCGGATGGCGAATTGCCCGATCTCAAGGCCCGGCCAGTTGTGCATTCCGTAGACTTCCTGGATGCCGAAGCGCTCGATGAGCCCATCCTGGCACATTTCCAGGCCGCCACCGCCGCCTTCTTCGGCGGGCTGGAAGATGACTACGGCGGTGCCAGCAAAGTTACGCGTTTCTGCCAGGTAGCGGCTGGCGCCGAGCAGCATGGCGGTGTGGCCGTCGTGGCCGCAAGCGTGCATGACGCCTGGGGTGCGCGAGATGTAGTCGTGCTGCGCGACTTCGTGGATCGGTAGGGCGTCCATGTCGGCGCGTAAACCGACGACGCGTTCGGATTGTCCGCCTTGACCACGGATAACGCCGACGACGCCGGTGCGGCCGATGCCGGTCGCGACTTCGTCGCAGCCGAATTCACGGAGTTTGTCGGCAACTATCTGCGCGGTGCGGTGGGTGTCGAACATTAATTCCGGGTGCATGTGCAGGTCGCGCCGCCAAGCGCTGATCTCGGGGGCTAGTGCGGTTAAGCGTTCACGGATGGGCATGGTTATATTCCTCTGACAAAATAAAATGATCGGGCGCGACTTGGTGGTAGCTCGACGCTGGTGGCGCGTAATCAATCGGGTGGATGGGCGAGGGTATGGGCTTGAAGTTGAGGTCGCCCTCAAGCTGGCGCTGGCTGGGGTCGGCGATGGGCACCGACGCCAGCAGCGATTTGGTGTAAGGGTGTTGCGGGTTCTCGAAGATCGCGCGCCTCGGGCCGATCTCGACGATGCGTCCCAGGTACATGACGCCGACCGAATGGCTGACGCGCTCGACTACTGCCATATCGTGGCTGATGAAGAGGATGGAGATGCCGAGGTCGCGCTGCAGCGCGAGCATGAGATTCAATACTTGCGCCTGCACGCTGACGTCGAGCGCGCTCACGGCTTCGTCGGCGATTATCAATTTCGGGTTCAGTGCCAGGGCGCGGGCGATGGCGACGCGCTGGCGCTGACCACCGGAGAGCTCGTGCGGGTACCGACGCATGAAAGAACGCGGCAACTCGACTTGCTCGAACAACGCCGCGACTCTATCCATGAGCTCGGCGCCGCGCGCTAGCTGATAATTACGCAATGGTTCGGCGACCTGGCTGGCGAGCTGCATTTGTGGATTTAAGGAGGCGAAAGGGTCTTGGAAGACCATCTGCATATCACGCCGAGCTTGGCGGATTTGCTTGCTATCCATGGCGCGGACGTCGGCGCCGTTCAGCAGGATAGTGCCGGCTTCGGGCTCGACCAGGCGCAGGATCGAGCGCCCGCAAGTGGATTTGCCGCAACCGGATTCGCCCACGAGGCTCAAGGTCTCGCCCGCGCGCAGGCGGAAGGAGACGTCTTCGACTGCGTGCACGCGCGCCACCAAGCGCCGCAGCAGTCCACCTTTGACTGGAAAGCGCGTCGTCAGGTTTTGCACGTCGAGCAGGACTTGGTCGCTGGTTACTGGGATCGGCGCGACCTGCTCGGCGGATTGACCGACCAGCCGCAGCGGTTCCGGATCGGCTTTGCCGCGCATTTCGCCCAAGCGCGGTACCGCCGACAGCAGCGATTGGGTGTAGGCGTGCGCGGGGGCGGCGAAGATTTGCTCTACGGGCCCTTCTTCGACTTTCTCGCCGCGAAACATGACGACGACTCTATCCGCCATTTGCGCGACCACTGCCATGTCGTGGGTGATGAACAATACGGCGGTGCCTTGCTCGCGCTTGAGGCGATTGATCAACGCCAGGATTTCGGCTTGGATGGTTACGTCGAGCGCGGTGGTGGGCTCATCGGCGATCAGCAGCTTGGGCTGACAAGCCAGCGCCATGGCGATGACGACGCGTTGGCGCATACCGCCGGAGAGCTCGTGCGGGTATTGCCGCAGTCGACGCTCGGGCTCGGGGATGCGCACTTGACGCAACAGCTCCAGCGCGCGCGCTTGGGCTTGCGCGGGCGTCATCTGCAAATGCAGGCTCAAGCCTTCCATGAGCTGCTTGCCGACGGTGAACACCGGGTTGAGCGCGGTCATGGGCTCTTGGAAGATCATGCCGATCTCGTTGCCGCGAATGGCGCGTGCTGCCAGGGGATCAATAGCGCTCATGTCGACGCGCTCGGCGCCACGGTCGAACAATAGCTTGCCCTGCGTGATGTTGCCGCCGCCATACTCGACCAGCCGCATCAGGCTCAACGACGACACCGACTTCCCCGAACCGCTCTCGCCGACTACGGCTACGGTCTCGCCCGGGGCGATGTCAAAGCTCAAGTCTTTGACCGCGACGACCTTGCCGCTCTTGGTGGCGAACTCGACGCGGAGCTTGTCGATGCGCGCGATGGGGTTGGTGGACATAATGCGAGTATTAGCGACCGCGGATGCGCGGGTCGAGCGCATCGCGCAAGCCGTCGCCGAGATAATTGACGCTGAGCACGGTCAAAGATATAGCTATGCCCGGCCAGATGACGCGCTCGGGGTATTGCTGCAGATAGTCGACAGCGTCGTACAAAATGCGTCCCCAGGTCGGGAAGTCGGGCGGAAAGCCGAGACCAAGAAAAGATAGCGCCGATTCGGTGATGATGGCGTTGGCAATGCCCAAGGTGGCAGAAACCATGATCGGCGACAGCGCGTTGGGCAGGATATGGCGCCAAATCATGGCGCCGTGCGCGGTGCCGATGGAATAAGCCGCAAGGACAAATTCGCGCTGCTTGAGCGCCAGCACGTCGCCGCGGACGATGCGCGCGGTCGGCATCCAAGAGGTTAGGCCAATCGCGCCGACTATCAAGATGAAGATACCCTGCTCGGCGCCGAAGGTGGCGCTCAAGGGCTCGCGAAACAATAGCACCATCACCAGCAGCAAAGGCAACAGCGGTAGCGCCAGGAATAAATCGGTGAGGCGCATCAAGGCGCCATCAAGGTATTTGAAGTAGCCAGCGAGTACGCCCACTAGCGTACCCAGCCCGAGGGCGAGCAGCATGGCGGTGATGCCGACGGCGATGGAGACCTGGCCGCCGGCGAGCATCCGCGCCAGCAGGTCGCGGCCGAGCTGGTCGGTGCCAAAGGGATGCACCAGGCTCGGGCCTTGGTTGCGCGCACGGATGTCGATAAAGCTGGCGTCGATGCTCCAGATCAACGGGCCGAGAAACACCGCGAGTACGATGAAGACGAAGAAAGCGCCACCGACGACGGCGCCACGATGCGATTTGAATTGCTGCCAGACTTCTACCCACTGGCTGCGTACGCGCCCTTCTGGAAGCCTTTCTACTTGCGCCAAGCTCAACTGCTCGGCGCCTTGGCTCTCAGTCATAGCGGATTCTCGGGTCGAGCAGGCCATAGAGCACGTCGGCGAGCAGGTTACAAGCTACTATCAACACCGCGAATATGAACGCCAAGGTCTGCACCATTGGTAAGTCGTTGCCTTGGATGGCAGTGATCAAGAGCTGGCCGATGCCGTTGACTTTGAAAACCTGCTCGGTGATGATGGCGCCGCCAAAAATGCCTGGCGCGCCCAAGGCTATGACCGTTACTACTGGTATTAGCGAGTTGCGCAAGACGTGCACCATTACTACTTTCCATTCGCTCAAGCCCTTGGCGCGCGCGGTGCGTACGTAGTCCTGATTGAGGTTGTCGAGCATCGCCGAGCGCATGAAGCGGCTGATCTGCGCGGTGGTTTGCAGGGCGAGCACCATCACCGGCATGATCATCTGCTTGATCTGGACGACGAAGCTATCCCAATCGACGACGCGGTGGGTGGTGTCGTAAATCGACGGGAACCAGCCGAGTTGTACCGAGAAAATCACGATCACGAGTACACCCGAGAAGAACGGTGGGATCGAATAGCCGACCATGGAGACGAAGGTGCCGACCTGGTCGAAGACCGAGTATTGGCGGTAAGCCGAGTAAATGCCGATGGGGATGGCGATTAAGACGCCGACCACGTACGCCATGCCGACCACCCACAGGGTTTGCGGTAGGCGCTCGACGACGATGCTCATCACCGGCGAGCGCGATTGCCAGGAGATGACCCGCTGCATACCATCGGAGAACGAGGAGCCGAAAGCCCAATCGACGAAGACTAGCGGTTCGACCCAGAAGAATTGCACCACCCATTTGCCAAAGCGCACGTACATCGGTTCGCCAAGGCCGAGCGCGGCGCGCATTTTTTCTTTGACTTCGGGTGGGATAGTCAAAGGCATGGTGCCCATTGGATCGCCCGGTGCTAACTCGAGTAATAAAAAAATTACCAGCGAGATGAACAGCAGGACTGGGACTGCCTGGATCGAGCGCCGCAGCAGGTAGGTTTGCATTTGTAGCTGCTAGGGTAGGGCCTTAGCGGGGCGCTGGGGCGGGAGAGGTCATGGCGGGTGTATTGGCGACCTCTCCCCGGATTTTGCTAAGTGTTATTTAACGCGATACCAATCAGCGACGTTCCACAATTCGCTATCCCAAGTATTGAGCACGACGCCGCCGAGGGCGTTAGACTTCGCCGAGACGCGACCGCGGTGCACCAGTGGGATCAGCGCGCCGCCTTCAATTAGCATATCGTTGAGCTCGCGCGATATGCGCTGACGTTCGGATAGGTCGGCGACTCGCGATAATTGCTTATGCAGCGCGTCGTAAGCTGGGTCGCAGAAGCGCGCTATGTTCTCGCCGACCCATTGCGAGTCCGGATTGGGTGCCTTCTCGCAAGTGTATTGCCCTAAGTAGCTCTGCGGGTCGGTGCCGTCGAAGAGGTTGGCGTACATTTCGACGTCGGCGTAAAAGCGCTGGAAGGTGTCTGGAGAGCCCGGGTCGCCGCCAAAAAATACCGAGGCTGAGATGTTGCGGAGCTCGACTTCGACGCCAATCTCCGACCACCATTGCTTGATGATGGCTTGGAAATCCTGGCGCACGGCGTTGGTCGAGGTTTGGTACAAATAGCTCAGGCGGACGCCGTCTTTGGCGCGGACGCCGTCGGCGCCGCGCTTCCAGCCAGCGGCGTCGAGCATTCTGTTGGCGCCAGCGATATCTTGAGTGTCGCAATTAAAGGTGTCGGAGCTGTAAGCCGCTGGCGCTGCGACCAGGTTACAGGTGACGCGACCGGCGGAACCATAGCCGATCTCGACCAGCAGTGGGCGGTCGATGGCCATGCTCAGGGCTTTGTACACTGCAGGGTCGCTGAGCGAGGGATGTGGGCGCACCACTGAGCGCTCGTTAGGCCCGAGGCTGGGGTCGGGATTGGTGTTGTTGAGCATGATGCGTTCGACCAGCGTGCCAAAGGCGGCGATGGCCTCGCCCTTACCACCTTTCTCCATCTCGGCGATCACGTCGGGCGCTAGCTGGATATTCCAAGCGTAGTCGAATTCGCCAGTCTCCATCACCGAGCGCGCGGCAGCAGCGGCGTCGCCACCGCCTTTGAAGTTCACCATGGCAAAGGCGGGTTTGCCTGGGTGGCGGAAGTTGTCGTTGGCCTTCATGCTGATGGCGTCGTTGGTGCGAAACTCGACCACGGTGAAAGGACCAGTGCCGACGGAGCCAGTATTCTCAGCCGTGCAACTCGGCGCCCGCGCGCCCAAGCAATCCTGGAATTGGGCTTTTTGGATGATCGGCGATTGCGCGCCGACGAAAGGTCCGTAAGGGAAGGGCATTGGCGCGTCAAAATGGACGACTACAGTCCGAGCGTCGGGAGTTTCCACGCGCTCGACGCCGCCAAAGTTCTTCAACTGCGCGCAACCGCCTTCGGGGTGCATACAGTATTCGGCGGTAAACGCCACGTCTGCCGAAGTAACCGGCGTACCATCCGACCAAAGCAAATCAGCGCTGAGCTTCCAAGTGATGCTGGTTAGATCAGAACTAACGCCGCCGTTGGCGACCGTGGGTATCTCGTCCACCAGCCAGGGCGTGAGCTCGCCAACCTCGTTGTAGCGCGCCAGCGGCTCTATTATCAGGCTGGAGGATTGCAAGTCCTTGGTGCCGCCAGAAAGATAGGGATTGAGGATAGACGGCGCCTGCCAGTAAATGATATTCACTTGACCATCGCGCCCGCGTTCGCCCTCGTGGTGCCCAGCTTGCGCGGGTGGCGTCGAAAGAGCTAATGCGCCCACTGTAAGCAGCAGCGCAGCGGTAAAAATAGATAGCTGTCGCATCGTTATTTCTCCTTATCGTTATTTCTCCTTGTTGTAGTTATTGATTCGCGCCTATGCTCGTAAAGCTACGCGCAAGCGAAAATTAGAGCAGATAGCGCCACCAAGGTCAAGCTCGAATTGATGCCCAAATCCGCACGTAACTTTGCGGCTTGCGAGCCCTACGTCGATTTTCTGTCAAAGAGGCACATAAACGGAGCGGCGAACGACGTCTAGCTCTCCTTGGTAGCTAACGTTGAGACAATTACGGCTGATTTGGCGTTATTTTGCCTCTACTGATGCCAGAATCACCTCAAGAGAAGCAGCATGGACGGTGAAGTGGCTACGCCACTGTGATTGTGATTTGGCTGGGCGATGTAGTTGAAGATAGTGATTCAGCTAGTTCTGATTATTTCTGGAGGTGGGAGTGCTGCTTGAAATATTGCTAATAACTGTTCGATGATGTCATAGCCCGCTATGGCAATATTGAATTGAAGTTGACGTCCAGTGCGAACAACTTTGCCCGCAATATGATAGATGCACCAGCGCGCCCGCTTGGCTCGATAGTTATGCAGAATGGTTGGCGCCAAGGCTCGCATGAGAACAAACAGGTTATAGGCAAGAATGCATATAAAAAAGTACAAGCTATTCGCTTGGTGGTCGCTACAGGGTAAGTCCTCAGCGCCGAAATCGCACTTCAATTCTTTGATTCTATTTTCGCTGCATTCACCACGTTGGTTATACCAATCTATAATCTCAAGGTCTGTCTTTGCATCCATATTGGTGGCAATACAGCGGTAAATGTAGTGTTGGTTTTGATATTCATCGCCAGCTCCAATCTCATTGGTAGCATCCTCTAAATCAATTTCTAACTGTCCAGTTTTTGCTTGGCGCTGAATTACTAGGCAGAAAGACTTCTCATAATCACGTATGCAATGTACCGTGCGGCACGTTGATTGCCCAGTCGCTTTTCCGCTATTGTCCAATATTGGCTGCCAATCAGCATCAGCCATCTGGCTGATTATATCTCTGATATTTTTTGATATTTTTGCCCGAATGGCGTATTGCATATTATGTTGATCGCAGTGTTTGATGACGCTCTGCTGGTAGCTGGCGGCGTCCGCACGCAGCGCCTTGAATGCAAATCCTTTGGGTAGCGACTGTACGCAGTGCTGAATAAACGCCAGATTGTCTTTGCTTGGTGGAACATTGCCTTGGCGAAAATCATACGTGATCACTTGTCCGGTCTCAGCAATGTGTCCGAGCATAGGCATATAGCCTTTATTGCCTTTGTATGTCCACAAGGCCGTACTCTTGTGTGCTATCACTTCAGTAGCATCAATATCCAGCGTTAAAGATTTGCAGTTGCCCAGTGTAGCTCGGAGCAAATGCTGATTAACAGCTTGCTGGGCTTTGGCAACACCCTGTTCTTTACTCATCCGGTGTAGCCAAGCACCGACAGCTCTGCTACTTGGAAAACAAGGGATGTCCAACAAGCTCACTAATGCTGCATCGTTGCGCAAGATGCGCATATCATCCAGTCTAGTGCCACCACTGTGTAGCAATAAGATTATGCTCTGTAGGTATGTCGACGCTGGGAATCCGCTTTTCCGCTTAGGAGCTTGAAAGTTTTGATCTACGCAACGCGCAAAATCCAATGATTGCATTAATTGCAATGGAGCTAGTAAGCCAGATTGCGATGTGATAGCTTCTTTGCTAAGCTTGAGCTTATGAGGTAGAATATTCATCGGTCTTGGTTGGGATAGTTGCACCCTCTGGGTGATCGCAAATTTATTATAAACTATTGTCCAACCAAGACTTTTTTGTGAGTTTAAAAAATACGTGCGGATTTAGGTGATGTCGGTTCAGTTTTGAGGGCTTGGGGTGGCGTCGCGTTATCCGTAGCGGGGAGGCAGTTTTTGTTTATCTTGAGAATGGATAATTGAAAACGGTCGAAGCTGTTGGGCTAATCGTTCGTGCGGCGAGCCCTTGTGGGCTAGGTTGGCTGTGATGATTGTGTGGGCTTATTTGCCTGCAGGATGGCCTTCGGCGCTTTTTACACGGCGGGCGAGACGCTGTGCGCTCCCAGGGCACCGAGTTGGTTGTAAGTTCGTGGTTTCGGCTAGGAATGTGCTTTTTGGGAGACGCCATGCGGGCGTCTCCAGCCGACTACAAGTCGGCGATCCCAGTCCTGCCGAGTGCAACTAGGCGCGACCAGTTCCAGCCTAGTGCAACTGATTGAGCTAGTCAGTATTTCTTTGGTTGTTGACTTGCCAGTGGCCGGTTTTGTCGGGGCCGATTCTTTGCAATTTGCCAGAGTGTTGCAATTTGGCGATGGCGCGGCCGATGGTGCGTAGGTCTTTGCCAAGGCTGTGCGCTAGTTGCTGGCGGGTTAGCTGGGGATTATTTTGCAATAAAGCCAAAATGGCCTCCGGCGTTTGCAGCTCAAATATATTTAGGGGGGCGTTTAGGGGGCGTTTGGCGTCAAGCTTTGTGCGATCGCCTCAAGCATAAAGCTAATAAAGGGGCTGCTGTTCGCTTGAGCGTCGGCTTGTTCAAGTGCCTGTTAATAATCGGCTTGGTGCTCTTTGATGACGCTCTCTAGTGGCAAGAATAAAAACAATGGCTGCCACCGCGACAAGATTAATGTTTGCCACAGGCGCCCCATGCGACCATTGCCATCGGTGAAGGGGTGGATGAATTCAAATTTGTAGTGAAATACGCAGCTGGTAATTAAGGGGTGATCTTGTGCCGAGCCTAACCATTGCAGCAGGTCGCTCATCAAGCCTGAGACTTTATGCGCCGGTGGCGCAACATGATGTACTTTGCCGCCCTTGTGAATGCCCATGGCTTTGCTACGAAATGCGCCGACTGTGGTGAGGATGTCCGCCATCAGTAGCTCATGAGCATGGAGTAAATTCTCAATACTGGCAGGCTGAAATCTGGGCAAGGCATCATAAGCAGCGATCGCGCCCTTGACTTCTGCCAGTTCACGGGCGCTAACCAATACAGACTTGCCGTCAACGATCGCCGTGATTTGCTCCTCGCTGAGCGTGTTGCCCTCGATGGCTAGTGTGCCGGCGATCGTTTTAATGCGATTTTGCTTGCGGAGCTGAGGAGATGCCAGCAGTGCACTCGCGCTTAATTCACCTACCTGCTCGCTGATTGCCGCGACTAGATTGAGGATGTCGGTGGTGATGGTGAAGGGCGGCGTGTAGCTCATAAGCTATAGTCAAATTTGTGGACGAAGCCAGTGTGTTTACTGGCTGTTGCTTAGATATCGGGCTGTAGCTGATTCCTATGTTTCCCAGTCTGTGGGCTGTCGTTGGTTATGAAGGATGCGGGCGATGATGAGTTTGCCCTCTGAGATTTTGTAGGGGATTACGAAGGGCAAGCCTGCTACTTGGATTTGGCAGAAGCTGTCGCTGAGCGAGGGTTTGCCGAGGCGGGGGTGGTCTTGGAGCATGGCTACCGTTTGTTTGATTTTCTGCGCTACTCTCTGGGCTGCGGCTGGGTGTTCCTCGGCGATGTAGGCGCGTATTTCTTCCAAGTTTTGCACTGCTCTCGGTAGCCAGACAACTTCCATTTCCATGGCTGCTCAGGCTTTAGGTCTTGGGTGCTGCTTGCTCGTTGGCACGGCCCCAAGAGTCGAGGTATTGCTCAACTTTGGCACCAGCTACGAATTGCCCTTGGTTGATTTCTTGCTCGGCTGCAGTGAGCTCAGCTATTTGCCAAGCGTTGTCCTCAATGTAGCGAGCTATGGCTTGCTCTGCCAAGTAAGATTTGGAGCGCTGCAGGATTTGCCCAAGCTGGTCGAGTTGGTACTTGAGGTCTGGGCGCACGCGGATGGTTAAGACTTCGCTGCTCACAGGAAACTCCTTGGTTGAATGATGTAAGCGGGTATATACATTGAGACCTTTGCACAACTCCCAAGTTTTGTAGCGTCTATTATTGTATTTTAAGCACGTCGATAGGTTGATTAAATCTTGCTTTTAGCTAAAATAGCGTGCTTATTCAATAATTTGAGCGCCGATATGAGCCATAAAAACTTCGATCAACATAGTCTAGCTGACTGCCTAGTAACCGACCATGAAGCCTTACATGATTTTGATTACATCAATGAGCTAATCAACTGGGAAAATATAGAAGAGCGGCTCGCAGGTATACATAACAACAGATGTGGTAACAGCGCATATCCTCCACTGCTGATGTTTAAGGCATTACTGCTGCAAGCATGGCACGCAATATCGGACTCACAGTTAGAGAAGAGTTTAGCTAGAGACTTGTTATTTCGTAGATTTGTCGGTTTGTCAATATCATCACCGATACCAGACCACAGCACCATCTGGCGCTTTCGGGCCTTATTAGAAAAGAATGATTTGTGGTCGGAGTTGTTGGATGCTATCAATGCTGAGTTAGAAGCGCAAGGCTACAAGATTCAGGCTGGAGAGATTAGCATCATTGATGCTACAGTTATCGAAGCTCAACGTTGCCGGAAACGTCAAGCTGCTGATGGCGGAGATAGTCGTGATGCCGAAGCCTCGTATAGCGTCAAGAAAGCTGCTAATGGCAAGAAAACCGCGACTTATGGTTTCAAGGCCCACACCAATGTTGATGAAGACGGCTTCGTCAAGAAATTGACTTATACCACTGGCAGTGTGCATGATTCACAAGAGTTTGAGCGTTTGCGGACACACGACGAACAGGTTGTTTATGCTGATAAAGCCTATGATAGTAAGGAGCATCGCCAACTGTTGGAGCGTTATGGCATTGAAAATAAGATTCAACGTCGCGCCGCACGAGGACACCCACTAACACCAGCACAAGTATCAGCAAATAAGCGCTATGGTATGGTTCGCTCTCGGGTAGAGCGCGTCTTTGCTCAGCTTAAATTACACCATGGCGTGGCGAAAGCGCGTTACTTGGGCATATCCCGAAATAGAGTTCGCTTTGCCTTATGTGTAATCTCTCATAACTTGAAATGCGCTCGCGGAATCATGTATGAGATGCAAAAGTACAATAACCGACCACAAATTGCTCCCATTTAACTGCTCAATACACAAACCAGCAGCTGAGATGTGCCAACTACAAAATATAATCGTATAGATGTGATAAAAACCTACAAAATAACTCAATATTGGCTATGAAATAACTACATGTTCCCATCAATTTGATCAATTGATGGTCGAGTTTGAATTAAAAATAGACAAACGAGCAATAAAGGGAAGTTCACCCACCTTATGCAAAACTCTCACATTGTATGTGTGGGTAATGAATAATTGAAAATGAATAATTGAAAAATATTGAAGAAGCCAAACCCTGCGGGTTCACTTTTCACACGGCGGGCGAGACGCCCGTGCGCATAAGCGCTAACCTAGCCCTCCCCACCCTCCTATCATGGCTAATCTGTCCATTTGAGGCCTTCGTCGTCGAGTCGGCTCGCGTAATTGCAATGATATTTGCCGCCACTGTTGAAAACAGTCTCTTAAGCTGATATACGGATTAATTGTGCGATTGAATAAATACAATAAAAAAGAGAACTCACGCCAATGGCAGCGTTGCCGCTTTGACTTGCGGTAGCGGGTAGCCCCAGGGGGAAAAACTATCAGCAGCGATAGTAAAGGCTTGAATTAGAAAAGCTACCAAAAGCTTACCCATAATCCACGCTCGCGCTGTAGTTGGATCGTATTTCTTCAAGTGCCCTAGAGCTAAAAGACTTTTGAGACGCTTGAATACAAGTTCGACTTGCCAGCGCCCACGATAGAGCTCTAAGACATCATGAGCGCTGTAGTCGCTGCCTAATGTTGTAAATATGAATATGTAGTCAGCACTCTCCAGCGTCTTCTCTTGTATTTGTTGCTTCTTACTCGTGGCGCGCTTTATGGCTTTATATCGAGCTAGTTTAGCCGCTTGCTCATTCTTTCTTATAGCGCAAATACGACCGGAAATAACGCCAGAATTTGTTCGTACTTCAACTGGCCAATCACCAGCTTCGGCGTCTTGCAAGCTACGCAGTTTACCAAATAAATCAAAACGTTGATCTGTTGAACCCTTTTCCCATAAAGGTAGCTGCTGCCAATTTAAGCGAACCAGAATATTTGCGCCACTATTAACTACGTGCTCGACATCACCAACACGGGCATAACAACGATCCGCTATAACTAACTCATCAGGATTAAAGGTGAAGTGTTTTGTACTTTCGCCCTCTTTCGGAGAAGTTACGTGGACTTCATCACAAGCTAGCTCTGGTAATTGTATAGCATAGTGAATTCGCCAAGTCGTACCCGTAGCACCAGGCTCCGCGAGCATAGTACCATCAATTATGCGGATTTTTAACTTTGCTTTTTTAAGGGTGCAAGGTTGCTTACTAATCCAAGTGCTCATTAACTCTTTCGCCATCCATTGCAACCATCGACCAGATGTACGCAGCCGTTTAAGTAAAGCTACGTCCGAAACATCGACTAAATTTGCCTGTCGAGCACGAACTACTGTTTCACGCAGAGAGCAACCACTACCAAGATGTATCAATAAAGTGCGCAACAAAACTTCCGGCGAGGCAAATTTCGTACGGCGTTGCATCGCCCCTAGATTTTTTGCCTGCTCTTGCCAATCTGGCGGTAAAAAGCATTGCAATGCTTCCCAGTCCGTCGCACTATCTAATAATTTTTCTGAAACTGCACTAGGCAATTTATTCAACTTGTCGCTTGTCATAATCAAAACTACTAAGTAAAAATAGTAGTTTAACATATTTTCTGGATAATGTTAGCGCTTATGCGCCCGCGCGCCCAGGGCACCGAGCCAGTTGTAAGTTAGAGAGCTTTGCATAAGGTAGATGCACTTACTTTTATTGCTCGTTTGTCTATTTTTAATTCTAACTTACCCATTAATTGACCAAATTGATGGAAGCGTGTAGCTATTTCATAGCCAATATTGAGTTATTTTGGAGGTTTTTATCACATCTATACGCTTATATTTTGCAGTTGGCACATTTTAGCTGCTAGTTTGTGTATTGAGCAGTTAAATGGGAGCAACTTGTGGTCGGCTATTGTACTTTCGCATCTCATACATGATTCCGCGAGCGCATTTCAAGTTATGAGAGATTACACATAAGGCAAAGCGAACTCTATTTCGGGATATGCCCAAGTAACGCGCTTTCGCCACGCCATGGTGTAATTTAAGCTGAGCAAAGACGCGCTCTACCCGAGAGCGAACCATACCATAGCGTTTATTTGCTGATACTTGTGCTGGTGTTAGTGGGTGTCCTCGTGCTGCGCGACGTTGAATCTTATTTTCAATGCCACAACGCTCCAACAGTTGGCGATGCTCCTTACTATCATAGGCTTTATCAGCATAAACAACCTGTTCGTCGTGTGTCCGCAAACGCTCAAACTCTTGTGAATCATGCACACTGCCAGTGGTATAAGTCAATTTCTTGACGAAGCCGTCTTCATCAACATTGGTGTGGGCCTTGAAACCATAAGTCGCGGTTTTCTTGCCATTAGCAGCTTTCTTGACGCTATACGAAGCTTCGGCATCACGACTATCTCCGCCATCAGCAGCTTGACGTTTCCGGCAACGTTGGGCTTCGATAACTGTAGCATCAATGATGCTAATCTCTCCAGCCTGAATCTTGTAGCCTTGCGCTTCTAACTCAGCATTGATAGCATCCAACAACTCCGACCACAAATCATTCTTTTCTAATAAGGCCCGAAAGCGCCAGATGGTGCTGTGGTCTGGTATCGGTGATGATATTGACAAACCGACAAATCTACGAAATAACAAGTCTCTAGCTAAACTCTTCTCTAACTGTGAGTCTGATATTGCGTGCCATGCTTGCAGCAGTAATGCCTTAAACATCAACAGTGGAGGATATGCGCTGTTACCACATCTGTTGTCATGTATACCTGCGAGCCGCTCTTCTATATTTTCCCAATTAATTAGCTCATTGATGTAATCAAAATCATGTAAGGCTTCATGGTCGGTTACTAGGCAGTCAGCTAGACTATGTTGATCGAAGTTTTTATGGCCCATACCGGCGCTCAAATTATTGAATAAGCACGTTATTTTAGCTAAAAGCAAGATTTAATCAACCTATCGACGTGCTCAAATTACAATAACAGGCGCTACAAAACTTGGGAGTTGTGCAAAGGTCTCCTTGAATAATATCCACTCCGTTGCCTTTGCTCACGCCGCTGAAAGTATCATCCGAATCTACGATCAAAATGTCATCGCCAGCGCCACCATAGAGCTCGTCGTCACCGGCGCCACCATCCATCAGCACATCGTTGCCAGCGCGGGTCCTGTATTGCAGCAATTTATCCGCTAGCTGCAGGGTGCAATAAGTACAATTGCCGCCCGAGGGGCCATAGCTCAGCTGGGAGAGCGCTTGCATGGCATGCAAGAGGTCGGCGGTTCGATCCCGCCTGGCTCCATTGCTTCTGATGTTGATTCGACAGCACCGTTCGTTCTTGTGGGTGTTTATGGGTGAATAAATCTATCGAGACTTCTGGAACCTCCGACAATTGGCCGGCAGGAGTGCCGCAACCGCGCGAGAAATTACAACGCTACGGCGCTGCCAGCCTTAGCGACGCCGAGTTATTGGCGCTAGTGTTGCGTACCGGCGTCGCCGGCAAAAATGTGGTCGTCCATTCCGAAGAATTGCTGCTCGAGCACGACGGTTTGTACCATCTGCTCAATAAGATCAAGCAAAGCCCTATCGGCAAGACCAGCATTGCCACTGGCATTGGGCCAGCCACGCATTGCTTGCTGCAAGCAATACTAGAGCTCAACGAGCGCTACTTACAAGCGCGGCTGGAGAAACACAACGTGCTCGATTCGAGCAATAGCGTGAAGAATTTCCTGCGCCTAAAGCTAGGCGAGGAGCAGCGTGAGTTGTTCGCAGTGATCTTCCTCGATGTCCGCAACCGCTTGCAGAGCTTTGATGTCCTTTTTCAAGGCACTACCAGTCAAGCCGAAGTCCACCCCAAGGAAATCGCTCGCCAAGCCCTGGCCTACAACAGCACCAGCGTCATCTTGGCGCACAACCACCCCTCGGGCTCCACCGACCCCAGCAGCGCCGATATGGTGATAACCCGAAGGCTGAGCGAGGCGCTAAAGTTGCTCGATATCAAGGTACTGGATCACGTCATCGTTAGCGCCAACGGCTCCTACTCCTTTGCCGAGAATAATCAGATGCCTATCTGAATCCCAGCTAGAGCATGAGCCACCATCCGCACACCCTCCCCCTAGCCGAGGCCATCAAGATAAGCCCCAAGGCGCTCGACAAGCTGGAGGCCATGGGCATCTCTACACTCTGGGATTTACTACTACACACACCAGCGCGCTACGAGGATTTGCGCCACATTACCCCCATCAAAGATTTACGCCTGTTTGAAAATCGGCTAGTCGAAGGCCAAATCGTCAGCAATCAAATAGCGCAAGGACGAAGGCAATCTCTGCTCTGTCGCCTGAGCGACGCCAGCGGCAGCGTCGGCTTGCGCTTTTACCACTTCGGCGCCGCGCTCAGCAAGCAACTATCTCCAGGAGCTCGGCTCCGCTGCTACGGCGAGGCGCGTTCCGGCGTTACTGGCATCGAGCTCTACCACCCCGAGGTGCAATTGCTCGACCCCCAGCGCCCCACACCCTTAGACCCGCACTGGCGCGCCGTTTACCCGTCGACGCGCGGCATCACCCAGGACTTTTGGCGCCGCGCCCAAGCCAGCGCCTTCGACCTGCTGCCGAGTTTGGCATTGCCCGACTTACTCGGGGGTTTACTCGAAGACGCGCTCGGCATCGAGCGCTGCCTGCGCTGCCTGCACTACCCAATCGAAAACGCCGACGTCGACGCCATCATGGCGCGCAAGCATCCCGCGCAAACCCAGCTCGCGCTCGAAGAGCTGGCAGTGCACCAACTAGCGCTGCTGCTCAAACGCCAGCAAATACAGCAACTACCGGCGCCAGTGATCGACCCCAGCAAAGCTGCCAGCTTACAAGCCCGGCTCTTGGCGAACCTACCCTTCGAGCCCACCGCAGCGCAACTCCGCGTACTCGCCGACATTGCCACCGATTTACAATCCAATCGCTCCATGATGCGGCTACTGCAAGGCGACGTCGGCAGCGGCAAGACGCTAGTGGCGGCGCTGGCAGCAGTGCTCGCTATCGCCAATGGCTATCAAGCGGCGCTGATGGCGCCCACCGAAATCCTCGCCGAGCAGCATTTCCAGGTGCTCGATGCTTGGCTACAACCCTTGGGTTTACAAACCGCGCTGCTAGTCGGCAAGCTCAATCGGCGCAAGAAAAACGAGCAATACCTGAACTTGCTCAGCGGCAAAGCCGACATCGTCGTCGGCACCCAAGCGCTGATTCAAAAGCCGGTAAGCATACCGGGCTTAGGCTTGGTAATCATCGACGAGCAGCACCGCTTCGGCGTCAAGCAGCGCTTGCGCCTGAGCAAAGAGCACCACGAAGGCGACAGCGTGCCGCACCAATTAATACTTACGGCGACACCCATCCCCCGCACCCTGGCGCAGCTGCACTACGCCGACCTGGATCTGTCGTACATCGACGAGATGCCACGCGGGCGCAAGCCAGTGATCAGCGCGCTCATCGACGAGCAACGGCGCTTGGAGGTGGCGCAAAAAGTCGATAAGCTACTCGCCTCAGCTCCCGAGGGCGCCAACCGCCAATGCTACTGGGTGTGCCCCTTCATCGAAGAATCAGAGACGCTCAACAAAAGAGCCGCCGAAAAAGCCTTTGATTTCTTAAAGAGCAATCTGGCGCATCGGCGCATCGCCCTGCTGCACGGGCGCATCAAGGCCGACGAAAAAAGCGCCATTATGACCAGCTTCAAAGACGGCGAGATCGACATCCTGGTGGCGACCACGGTCATCGAAGTCGGCGTCGACTGCCCGAACGCGGTGGTGATGGTGATCGAAAACTCCGAGCACATGGGCTTGGCGCAACTACACCAATTGCGCGGCCGCGTCGGTCGCGGCGACGAGCAGAGCTATTGTTTATTTCTTTACCAAGGGCCGCTATCGGCAAACGCGCAAAAACGCTTACAAGTCTTGAAGACCAGCAACAGCGGGCTCGAGATAGCCGAGACCGACCTGCAGTTGCGCGGCAGCGGCGAGCTCGTCGGTACCAGGCAATCGGGGCTACGGCGCTTTCGCTTTGTCGATGGTAGACGCGGCGCCGCCCTGAGCGCGAAAGCCCGCGAACTGGCTCTAGAATTACTAAAATTGCCCATCGATAAAATCGACCTCCTATTAAAACGCTGGGGCCAAAGAGCACAGGATTACGTTAGAGCCTAAACACAATGAACAGCAAACGCACTCTTCTTATCACCGCCGTCGTCCTCAGCTTCGGCGGCTTGCTGGCGTTATTCGCCTTGAACCTGGGCAAAGACCCCAGCGCATTGCCCTCTACTTTTATCGACAAATCGGCGCCCGAGTTCGACCTGCCAGTGCTAGCGCAAGCCAGCAACTTCCAACCGCAGCAGCTCCGCGGCGAGACCTGGCTGCTGAACGTGTGGGCGTCGTGGTGCGTTTCCTGCCGCCTTGAACACAAGCAACTTCTAGCGCTGCAGCAACAAGGCTTGACCATCGTCGGCCTCAATTACAAGGACACCGAGCTCGGGGCGCGGCAATGGCTGCAAGAATGGGAAGACCCGTACCTGTTATCAGTAGTCGACGCCGACGGTAGAGTTGGCATTGATTATGGCGTCTACGGCGTGCCCGAAACCTTCATCATCGACAAAGACGGCGTCATCCGCGCCAAGCACACCGGCCCGATCTTGCCCGACCATATGGCGGGGCTTATCGAGCAATACCAAGCCGTGGCGCGCTTGTAGCGGAGCCAGAGATTGTCAGAGCTTGATCCCTGAGGCCTCCATATGCCGTGCTACACTATTGCTTTCTAGAAACAGGATTAACTCATGGGACTGACTAACGCCAATATAACGCTAAGTAACCCAAGACTACCCGAGCTTGAGGCAGTTTACATTGAGGCCTTAGCTGATACTGGTGCGGTGCATTTGTGTATCCCATCTCGGATACAAGCTCAGTTGCAGCTAGAAGAGATCGATAGAAAAGAAGTTACTCTGGCTGATGGCAGTCACAGGCAAGTTGCTTACGTCGGCCCGATTGAGCTGCGTTATAAGAACAGGGTTGGTTTTGCCGGCGCTTTGGTGATGGGCGATCAGCCATTATTGGGCGTAATTCCTATGGAGGATATGGATTTGGTGGTAGTCCCAAGGACGCGCGAGGTAATCGTTAACCCCAATAGCCCAGATATGGCATCATCGATTGTCAAATTTTGTGCCTAAGCTAGGCAAGCCCTGAGTAATTACTGCAGGCATAAACAGAATCTATCTAAGATTCCTGAGATGAACTACCCCGAAGCTTATGAAGTCATCGTCGTCGGCGGCGGCCACGCCGGCACCGAAGCGGCGCTAACAGCGGCGCGCGTCGGCGCCAAGACCCTGCTCATCACCCAGAGCATGGAGACCATCGGCCAAATGTCGTGCAACCCCGCAATCGGCGGCATCGGCAAGAGCCATCTGGTGAAAGAGATCGACGCCCTCGGCGGCGTCATGGCGAAAGCCACCGATCTAGCGGGAATTCAATTCCGCGTGCTCAACGCCAGCAACGGACCCGCAGTGCGCGCCACCCGCGCCCAAGCCGACCGTAACCTTTATAGACAGGCCATCCGCGCGGCGCTGGAGAACTGCCCGGGCTTGCAGATATTCCAGGACTCGGTCGCTGATCTTATCATCGAGGGCGACCGCGCCGCTGGCGTCGTCAGCGCCACTGGCGTGCGCTTTCGCAGCAATACGGTGATCCTCACCAACGGCACCTTCTTAGGCGGGCTTATCCATATCGGCAAGCAAAACCAGCCTGGTGGCCGCGCTGGCGATGCGCCATCGAACGCGCTCGCGCAAAGGCTACGCGCCTTACCTTTTAATTACGGCCGCCTGAAAACCGGTACGCCACCGCGCCTCGCCGCTGCCAGCTTGGACTACGCACGGATGCGCGAGCAGCCCGGCGACGACCCGACGCCGGTGATGTCGTTCACCGGTAGCGTCGACCAGCACCCCCGCCAAATCTCCTGCCACATCACTAGGACCGGCGCCGAGACCTTGGAAATCATCAACGCCCACCTGCACGAATCGGCGATGTATTCGGGCAATATCTCGGGCGCCGGGCCGCGCTACTGCCCATCAATCGAAGATAAGGTAACGCGCTTTGCCGATAAAAGCAGCCACCAGATCTTCGTCGAGCCCGAGGGTTTGCAATCGGGCGAGATCTACCCCAATGGTATCTCGACCAGCCTGCCTTTTGCGGTGCAGCTACGCTTCGTGCGCTCGATTATCGGCTTCGAGCAAGCGCATATCACGCGACCGGGCTACGCCATCGAATACGACTATTTCGACCCGCGCGACCTGCACAATTCGCTGGAGAGCAAGGTCGTCCCGAGTTTGTACCTTGCCGGTCAGATCAACGGCACCACAGGTTACGAAGAAGCCGCCGCCCAAGGCTTGCTCGCAGGTCTGAACGCCGCGCGCGCCAGCCAAGGGTTGGCGCCATGGACGCCACGGCGCTCAGAGAGCTATATCGGCGTGCTCGTCGACGACCTGACTATCCAAGGCGTCAGCGAGCCCTACCGGATGTTCACCTCGCGCGCCGAGCACCGCTTGCAGCTGCGCCAAGATAATGCCGACCTGCGCCTGAGCGCTGCCGCCTACGAACTCGGGCTCATCGATCGCGCGCGCTACCAGCAAGTGCAGCACAAGCAACAACGCCTGGACGCTTGCATTCAGCATCTGCAGAGCACTAGGGTCAAACCCGATTCCGACCTGCTCGCCAAGCTCGGCGTGGTCAGCAAGCAAGCGCTGAGCTTGTACGAATTGTTGCTGCGCCCCGAGATCAACATTGGCCAATTGGCAGGACAGCTCGGCGGCGAGCAAAATCCCGATATCCTGGAGCAAGCGCAAATCAGCGCCAAGTATTCGGGTTATATCGCGCGCCAGCAGCAGGAGATCGCCAAGATCAGCAAGCAGGCCGAGCAAAAAATACCCGACGATTTTGACTACGCCGCGATCCCCGGGCTATCCAACGAGATTAGCTCAAGGCTTAGCCGCTTGCGACCGCCGACTGTGGGCAGCGCCAGCCGCGTTGAGGGCATAACGCCAGCGGCGCTGTCGATATTGCTGGTGTATTTGGCGCGGAGCAAGGCGCAAGCGCGGGGTCAGCAAGCTGATAGCTGAGGAGTGTTGTTGCAGGAGAATGTACGGCTAGCGAATAGCCTGGCTCTAGAGGCGCGCGCGCGTTATTACATCGAGGCTCAGAGCGCGGAAGACTTGCGCGCGGCGCGAGCTTGCGCCGCTCAGAAAGGCTTGCCGATATTGGTCTTGGGCGGCAGCACCAACGTCGTGCTGCCCGAGGCTTATCAAGGTGTGGTGGTCAAGATTGCTGACCAGCGTTGTTACGTGCTGAGCGAATCGAAGAGCGATGTAGTAATCAGCTGTGGCGCTGGCATGGACTGGCAGAGCTTAGTCATGTGGTGCTGCGAGCGCGGCTACCACGGCTTGGAGAATTTAGCCTTTATCCCAGGCAGCGTCGGCGCGGCGCCAGTGCAGAATATTGGCGCTTATGGCGTCGAGCTCAGCGATTTTGTTGTCGGAGTGCGTTGTTATGATTTTGCCAGCGATAGCGAACGCCAACTAAGCGCCAGCGAATGCGAGTTTGCTTATCGTGATAGCGTGTTCAAAAGACGAAAAGAGCTGGGCATATTGGCGCTGGAATTGCGCCTAAGCCGCAGCTTTGCGCCCAAGCTCAATTACGCTGGTTTGCGCGATTACTATCCGAGCGCGCAGGCGCTGATAGAGCACATTGGCGCGGTGCGGCGCAGCAAGCTACCGGATGTCGACGAGCACCCGAACGTCGGCAGTTTCTTTTGCAATCCCATAGTCGACGCCGCCAGCTACCAGCGGCTACGCGAGCAACATCCGGAGCTGCGTGGTTTTGCTCAAGCCGATGCTAGGGTCAAGCTCAGCGCGGCACAACTGCTGCAACTAGCGGGCTATCGTGGCCGCAGCAACCCCGAGCAAACCCTGGCAATGAGCGCGCAGCACGCCCTGGTACTCACCAACCTCGGCGCCGCCACCCAGCAACAACTCATGCACTTCGTAGCCACCATCCAGCGCGACATCAAAGCACGCTTTGGGGTGTGGTTAATGGTAGAGCCGGAGATTGTGCCAAGCTCAGCCAAGTAGAACTCAGCTCTGGCATCGACTTTTTATTAACCACAGATTAACACAGATGGACACAGATTTTGGCGGGAGCTTGGCAGAGGCTTTATTGCTGCACAGAATTCATCTGTTTTTATCTGCGTGCATCTGTGGTTTGATAAGTTATGCTAGGGAAAATTGGTAGTGGGGAAGCTCGCAAGCCGTTATCCATTATTAATTATTAATTATTAATTATTCATTAACAACCCACCACAATGCCTAGCAAAGACCTAATTTCCAAGCAACTACTGAGACAATTAATCGTCGATTTTGGTAACCAATTATTTGGGCTCAATATCATTGAGGCTGAGTTACTCAGTAGCGAGCAAGCGCGTGTGGAGGAGCGGCGCGCTGATTTGGTAGCTCGCGTTAAAAATAATCAGGGCAAGTGATGTGGTCTAATGTTTTTTCACATTCAGATAAGGGACTATTTTTGTTCTTGATCTATTTTTACGAAGGAGTATTCAATGAAAAAACGAAGGACATTTAGCGCCGAGTATCGCCGCGATGCGGTGCGCTTGGTATTGGAGCAAGGCTACTCACAAGCGGAAGCAGCACGTAGCCTTGGCATAGGTTGCACCGCGATCAGCCGCTGGGTGCAGGAGTTTAATGCTCGTGGCGATGACGCCTTTCCTGGGCATGGCAACCTACCACCCTCGGCAGTCGAGCTCAAGCGTTTAGAGC
The DNA here is from genome assembly GCA_965229495.1 of Gammaproteobacteria bacterium. Classification (GTDB taxonomy): domain Bacteria; phylum Pseudomonadota; class Gammaproteobacteria; order CBDBNL01. Next base: position 147,736 of record OZ245880.1, on the reverse strand, counting down.
GTGAGAACAAGCAGCTACGTCTGGAGCGCGAGATCTTAAAAAAGGCGGCAGCCTTCTTCGCCAAAGAGCTAGGCTAAGGTATAAATTCATAGCCTCGGTGAAGAAGGACTATCCAATAGCGTTGCTGTGCCGTGTCATGAACGTTAGTCGCTCGGGTTTCTACCGCCATCAGCGTAACTATAAGCGTCATGCACGATTGTCGGCAGCGCGTCTATCGTTGCTGCAATTGGTACGTCGCGTAGCTCATGAGCATCGTTACAGCTATGGCTCGCGGCGCTTGTCGTTGGCACTACGGGAGCATGGCATCGTTGCTGGTCGCTATCAAACACGTACGCTGATGCGCGAAGCTCAAGTGTTGGTTCGCTACAAACGACCGTTTCGTGTGACGACGAACAGCAATCACAACGAGAGGATCTATGCCAATGAATTAGCTCGTAAATTTACAGTTTCGGCGCCGAATAAAGTCTGGGTTAGCGACATCAGCTATGTGCCGACAGGGGAGGGCTGGCTGTATCTTGCGGTAGTGCTCGACCTTTACTCACGCAAGGTCATCGGCTGGGATATGGGCACTACTTTGCACCGCGACTTGCCGCTGAATGCTTTGCGTATGGCTTTGGGTCAACGGAGTTTCGTAGCTGGCGACTTGCTGCATCACTCGGATCGCGGCGTTCAATACGCTAGCGCGGAGTATCGTCAGTTGCTCAGTGACCATGGCATCGTTGGCAGCATGAGTCGTCGTGGCAATTGCTGGGACAACGCGGTAGCGGAGAGCTTCTTCTCACGTTTGAAAACGGAGCACTTGATGTGGCATAGCTACCAGACCCGCTCGTCGGCTTCTGCAGCGATATTAGACTACATCGTGATGTTCTACAACAGTAAGCGTCTTCACAGCCACAACGGCTATGCCACGCCAGCGGCAGCAGAGCGTGAATATGCTAGGGCTCACGACGCAGCATGATAGTCGGGCCCGTCTGTGCTTTTCGCTGCTATCGTGGCGTCGCTGTCTTGACATTTTTAGGGATGTCCAGACAGCTTCCGGTTACGACCGCGCGACACCCTGCCAGTGGTGCAACCCCAAATTTCTGCCAGAGTCCCTTATTTTTTTGTGCACAAAGACTTGACCATTTCAAAGAGCTATATCTTGCACGTGGAATTGCAAAACGATAACCAAAAGAATATGCCGCTGCGCATGATGCGTTACTACAGCGATCTAGCGTTGGAGCACGAGGATGAAGAAATTGAGCAGCATCTGTTGTACATCGGCAAGGCACCTTTGGCTATGCCCGATCACGTGCAAGCTCGCAAGTGGCGCTATTGCTATAACATCATGGATATGCGTCAGCTTGATAGCAAGCATTTTTTGCGCTCAGGGAACCCTGATGCCTTGGTGCTAGCTATACTTTGCGATATCGGTGGCGAGCCCGAGGCCGTGGTGGCTCACATAATCGAAGAACTACGGCGATTGCATGGTGATCAGCTCGATAGCCTCCGCGATAGCTTGCTAAAGCTGGATAACTTAGCGCGAAATCGCAACTTACAAAATTTGGTTAAGGAGAAATACGAAATGATTGTAAATATAGAAGAACTTGCCTCGTACCAGATAGGTGTGGAGCGAGAGCAGAAGAAAATAGTCTTGAAGCTTTTGGACAAATTCCTGCCCGAGCAAGTAGCCGAATTTAGTGGCGTGCCGCTCGATAAAATTAAGGCTATTCAAGAGGATGACAAGTCTTGAGGTGAGTTTATAGATCGTTCAGCTTGTTAGGCATCGCGTTAGAGCTTTCCTGGCGCTCTTTCAAGCTCACAGATGTCATGAGGACTAAACTAGGGGTCAACCTAACGCCTAGCCGCAAACCACCCCATGCCCACCAAGCGCCACCTATCAGAAAGAGACATCTGCAGCAAATACATCCATCCAGCTTTGCAGCGCGCTGGCTGGGATCGGCACAGCCAGATATTTGAAGAAGTCTCCTTCACCGATGGCCGCATCCAAGTCGAAGGCAACCGCACTCGCCGCGGCGCGGGCAAAAGAGCCGACTACATCCTCTGCTACAAGCCCAACATCCCCGTTGCCATCATCGAAGCCAAAGACAACAAACACTCGCTCAGCGCCGGCATCCAGCAAGCCTTGGCGTACGCTCAAATACTCGACATTCCCTCGGTCTACAGCAGCAATGGCGCTGGCTTTTACGAGCACGACCGCAGCCGCAGCAGCGGCACCATCGAACGCGAATTAACCCTCGACCAATTCCCCACACCAGACGAGCTCTGGCGGCGCTACCAAAGCTACAAAGGCATCACCACCCCAGAGCAAGAGCGCATCGCCGGCCAGGATTACTTCTTTGACGGCAGCGGCAAAAATCCGCGCTATTACCAGCGCATCGGCATCAATCGCAGCGTCGAAGCCATAGCTCAAGGCCAGCAGCGCATCTTGCTCACCATGGCGACCGGCACTGGCAAAACCTACACCGCCTTCCAAATAATCCATCGGCTTTGGCAGAGCGGCGCCAAAAAGCGCATCCTCTTTCTCGCCGACAGAAACGCACTCATCGGCCAAACCAAGCGCGGCGACTTTCGCCATTTCAAAGACAAAATGACGCTAGTCAGCAACAAGCAAATCGATAAGTCTTTCCAAATCTACCTGGCGCTCTACCAAGGCCTCACCAACTACGACCAAGCCACAGACGCCTACCGCCAATTCAGCCCCAGCTTCTTTGACCTGATAGTAATTGACGAATGCCACCGCGGTAGCGCCGCCGCCGACAGCGCCTGGCGCGAAATCCTGCACTACTTCAACCAAGCCACCCACATCGGCCTCACCGCCACCCCCAAAGAAACCAGCGCCATCTCCAGCAGCGACTACTTCGGCGACCCCATCTACACCTACTCGCTCAAGCAAGGCATCCAGGATGGCTTTCTCGCGCCCTACAAAGTCTTGCGCGTTGGCCTCAATATCGACCTCGAAGGCTGGCGCCCAGAGCACAACACCCAAGACCAGCACGGCATCGGCATCGAAGACCGCATTTACAACCTCAAAGACTACGATAAAAACCTGATCATAGACGAACGCACCCAAGCCGTCGCCCAGCGAGTAACCGAATTTCTCCACAAGACCAGCCGCTTCGACAAAACCATCGTCTTCTGCGTCGACATCGACCACGCCCAGCGCATGAGAGCCGCCCTCGCCAACGCTAACAGCGATCTAATGGCGCGCAACAGCAAATACGTCATGCAAATAACCGGCGACAACCTCGAAGGCAGAATAGAGCTGGACAACTTCATCGACCCCGAATCCCGATACCCGGTAATCGCCACCACCTCCAAGCTCATGACCACCGGGGTAGACGCACAAACCTGCAAACTGATAGTGCTCGATAGCAATATCGGCTCCATGATCGAATTCAAACAAATCATCGGCAGAGGCACCCGCATCAATGAGGAATACGACAAAAGCTTCTTCACCATCATGGACTTCCGCAACGTAACCGATCTCTTTGCCGACCCGGAATTTGACGGCGATCCCGAACGCATCCTCAACATAGGCCCGAGCGAACCCATCGAAACCCCGGAAAACCAACCAGCAAGCACCTCCACCGCACCCCCAGCACCAACCACCATCGGCAGCGCCATCGTCAACGAAGCTCGGAGCAAATACTATATCAACGGCGTCAACGTTGCCATCCTCAACGAACGCGTTCAATATCTGGATGCCGAAGGTAAACTAATCACTGCCAGCCTGCGCGCCTACACCAAGCACAAAGTCTGCGAGCGCTACCGCTCCTTGGATGAGTTTTTACAGCAATGGCGCACAGCCGACCAAAAGCGCGCCATCATCGCCGAGCTCGCCGAACAAGGCGTCGTATTTGCCGACTTCAAAGCCGCAATAAACCAGGAAATGGACATCTTCGATCTCATCTGCCACGCCGCCTTCGACCAGCCACCGCTCACCCGCGCCGAACGCGCGGGTAACGTCAAAAAACGCAACTACTTCGCCAAGTACGGCGCCCAAGCGCGCCTGGTACTCGAAGCCCTGCTGGAGAAATACGCCGACGAAGGCATAGAAAACATCGAGGATATGCAAATACTCCAAGTCAATCCCCTCAACCAATTCGGCTCCCCGCTAGAAATCGTCAACCTCTTCGGCGGCAAAGAGCAATATCTACAGGCGTTGGCTGAGTTAGAATATGAGATTTATAGGGGGGTGGCGTAATTGAGAATATAGAAGAACAAATTTTAAGCGCCTACAGATCAGAAAATTTTCTTGCAGAACTTTACCAAATTTATTCTCAAAAAAAAGGCAATAAAGAAAGCCTCTGTCAAACAATAGCGTCGCTGCATAATTGCGGGAAAATTGATTTAGCAAAAGAAATATTGAAAATCTCTAATCAGGGTTATGAGTTTTTTGATTCAAAGGAATTATTTGAGGGGACACTACCCTGTATAAATTTCACAATAGAAGAATCCATGGAATGTGTAAGACATATCTTTGTAGAGTCTGGCAATGACATGACTGCAAATATGGTATTCAGCTCTTTTATCGAATATTGCAAGAAAGATGAGAACAGAGTTAAAAACACCCTTCAAATTATTAACAATGACACAAACTGGCACAATTTTCTCACATCAGCTATCATAGCTGGCTCTGAATTTAGTTTAGACAAATATGCACAAATAGCAATAAAGCTCACTAGCCATAGCGATATAAATATCTGCAAGGTATCAGTTTACTCTTTAGGCAGATTGCAATATCAAAATAACCCCGCCTCACTAAACCAAGCATTTCAAGCGATAGCAGCAATTATAGAAAAGTCTAATTCCGCAGAGCTTCTGCCAGTGTCTATTGAAACTATATGCATATTATCAACTTTTGATAGTAAGTTAAAAAACCAAACTATAAGGCTACTTAAACTCGCACTCAAGGACGCAGATGACAATATTTTGTTTAGCGCTTCCAAATTGTGTTTTTTGCTAAGAGGGAAATTGCCGCTAGAAATATTTGATGTCTTACTAAGCGCCCTGGAGGGGGTAAGCCACAGTCATATAAAAACAATCGATTACATAGATTATGGATTGCAATATTTACTCGAACAAAATCAAGCTAAAGTCATAATATACCTTGAGAATGTCCTCACGAAAAATACAGAATTATCAATTAAGCAGTTTGACTCTACATTAAGCTATTTGCAACAGAAAGATAATATACTGCTAAATCAAATTGTTACCAAATGGCTTCTTTCCGGTGAAAATAATTTATGTAATGCTATTCGAGAAATGGTTACTGATGGCATGGTTCTATCAGCAGATGCTAACCAGTTAAAAGAGCGAAATAGCGGAACCCACTTGTTTATCATTAAAAAGGCTATTGGCTGGCTATTCAGACGCCATATTGGTTTGATCAGTTTTATTATGTCTATGATTGATGTTATAGACAGCAACACAGCCAATGAAGTCGAAGATTTATTATTTGACCCCTTACTTATCTCTTACCCTGGAAATGTAAAAAAATATTTAAATTCTATTGATGATTCTAAATCTAAGGCAAAAGAAATGGCTCAAAAGTTATTTAATAGATTAGATGAATATCATAGATGCATAGAAAGCGCATGGAATATAAAAGAATTACACCCATCTCAAGTACAAAGAGAAGCCTATTATAGATTTTACGATCAAGAAATGCTTAAGGCTATGAAAAAAGCAAGAAAAAACAGTGCGTTTCTATCATTAGTAAGTGAAGTTGTTGTTTTATATGGAGAAAAATCAGTCACATACCATCCTAAAATAGAAAACTCAAAAGAGCATACTAGGCGTGAAATAAATTTTCAGAAAACTAAGTACTCTGTCGAGCACCCAAGCATTGATTTTATAGACCCACACGGTTTAGACTATATGCTACATGCATTTAAGTGTGAGCCATTAAAGCATGAAGTTAATAATTAAACAATATTTGTCATCGCTCAAAGAGCGAAATGAGCTAGACATTCTTTTACCCGACCTACTAACAATGATGGGGCTAAATGTTTTCTCTAGGCCGAGTATTGGCAGCAGGCAATATGGCGTTGATGTCGCCGCATTCGGCAAGATTGAAAATGAAATAGAAAAAGTTTATTTGTTTTCAATTAAGGCAGGAGACTTAGATCGAAAAGCTTGGAATAGCGGCAATCCTCAAGACCTACAGCCATCGCTAGACGAAATTATAAACACATATATTCCGTCACATTTGCCAAGCGAGTATGCTAATTATCCTATAGAAATATGCATTTGTTTTGGAGGCGACTTAAAGGAAAATATTAGATTGAGCGTCACTCAGTACGAAGAAAGACATAAAAATGGCAATTTAAGTTTTTCTCAGTGGGGAGGCGATAGATTGACCCTGCTAATTGAGAAATATTTTCTAAACGAGAAGTTGTTACCTGGCAATTTTCAGTCAATGCTGAGAAAGTCTTTAGCTTTGATAGATGAACCTGAAGCTTCACATCAACATTTCTCAAAATTGATCTTATCATTAACCGCCATACAAAATATCAAAGACAGACTAAAAGCACTAAGGCAACTAAGAATAAGTTTAGGTGTTTTGATTGCTTGGTGTAAAGAAGCTGATAACTTGGAGTCTGCCTATTTATCCGCAGAGTTGTTGTTGCTACATGCTTGGGAATTAGCCAAGCCAAGTTTTGATAGAAAGACAAAAAATGCGGTTGCAATCCAGGATTCTTTGCACTCGATTGTATTCGCATACCTAAGTTTATGTGACAATTTTTTGCACGAAAAAATAATACCACATATCAGTAAAAAATATGTATTGTCTCAAGCTGTCCGTCCTATAAATAAAACAGACGCAAACCTTAAGCTTTTTGATTTGGTAGGCAGATTGGCTTTACAAGGGATTTGGCTACAAAGAGCTTTTATGCTTACTATAGAAGTTAAACAATTCTGTGACTTATATTTACTAGATCAAATTGATGCGTATTACTCACACGTTAAAAATTTAATAGTTAATAATCCCATGCTATTTACACCTCATAAGGATGAACAAGCTATAGATATTACAATCGTAATATATTTTTTGATGCAAGACAAAAATAATGTGTCTTTTATACACGATTATTTATGGCAAGTCCTTAACATGATTAATTTCAACTTCAATACTCATAGCAACTATCCTTGTACTATCGATCAATATCATCAGTTAATCGAACATCCCTTAGAGCGTACAGACGAGTATAGGGCAGAAAATACCAAAGCAAGCATTTTGTATTCGTACATTGCTTTCTTTTCCGCTCATCTTGGCTTTGATGATATTTATGAGGCAACTCAAAATTTTATAAGCACGAAGCTGAATCATTGCAATGTTCAACTGTGGTACCCAAACGAAAATTCAGAAAAAAGGTTTTACCTTAACAGTGAAATTCATGGATGTGCATTAAATAAGATCTTTGTGCATAAAGATAAATCAGATCTGCTAGAGCAAATCTATAGTGAATGTGAGCAAATGCCTTTTTTCTATGATATGTCAGCAGTTAAGTACGGATTTTATCCTTTAATTTTTTTGGGTTGTCGGCATTACAGATTACCAATCCCTATGCATTTTTTCAATAATAGAAAAAGTCAAAGTGACTAACATCTCCTCCATCATCAAATCCACCCGCAACATCATGCGCCAGGATACTGGCACTGGTAGCGATGAACTGCGAATCTTGCAGTTGGGGTGGATGCTGTTTTTGAAAATATTCAGCGATAAAGATAAAGAGCTGGAGCTGCTGCAAGACGACTACCGCTCGCCCATCCCCGCAGATCTGCACTGGGATCAATGGGCAGGCGACGACGAAGGCATCACCGGCAATGAGCTCGTAAAATTTGTCGATCAAAAGCTCTTCCCCACCCTCGCCAATATCGACCTCTCCAGCGGCAATAAACGCGCCCTGCTCGTGCGTGAAATCTTTGCCAATAACTACAACTACATGAAATCGGGCATCCACCTGCGCCAGGTCATCAACAAACTCAACCAGATCGAGCGTTTTGCATAACTTGAGACCGCGTGCAAAAAACGGAGATTTTTGTTCCCAGCTAGGCAGCAAAGCGCAGTTTATTTAATAGTAAATGAGCATTTGCGAACAACGCTGGGGGCAAAAAGATGCCTTTTTGCAAAGGTCTCAGATCGACTTCAACAGCAGCAAAAACAAGCAAATATTCGGCCAAATCTACGAAGGCTTTTTAGGCGAACTGCAAAGCGCCCGCACCCTCGGCGAGTTTTACACCCCGCGTGCCATCACCGAACTCCTCGTCGAACTCACCGCCCCCCAGCTCGGCGAAATAGTTCTCGACCCAGCTTGCGGTACCGGTGGCTACCTCACCGCCGCGCTCGAACACCTCAAAGCCCAAGCGCGCACCGTCGCCGAACGCACCGCCCTGGGCGACAACGTCATCGGCTGGGAATACAAACCCCTGCCGTATCTGCTCGCCAATACCAACCTCATACTGCACGACATCAACCTCCCCAGCATCCGCTACGGCGACTCGCTCGCGCAACCGCTCAGCCAATACCGCCACCGGGACCGCGTCGATCTAATACTCGCCAACCCGCCCTTCGGCGGCGTCGTCTCTGATAACAACGAAAGCAACTTCCCGCAAAGCTACCGCACCAAAGAATCCGCCGATCTATTCTTAATCCTAATGATCCACCTGCTCAAAGACGGCGGCCGAGCAGCAATCGTACTCCCTGATGGCTCGCTCACTGGCGATGGCGTCAAGCAGCGCATTCGCCAAAAGCTACTCGAAGACTGCAACCTGCACACCATCATCCGCCTGCCCAACTCCGTCTTCCAGCCCTACGCCTCAGTCGCCACCAACCTGCTATTCTTCACCAAAGGCACAGCCACCCAAAACGTTTGGTACTACGAACACCAACTCCCCACAGGCTACAAAGCCTACTCCAAAACCAAACCCATCCAACTCGCCGAATTTGACAACCTGAAAACATGGTGGCAGCAGCGCCAAGCCAATCAACAAGCCTGGAGCGTCGACATCGCCAGCATCAAAGCCAACGGCTACAACCTCGACATCAAAAATCCCCACCAGCCGCAAGCAGAGCAACAACACAGCAGCGCCGAACTCCTGGATCTGCTCCAGCAATCCTTCGCCAAAAGTGATCAACTCTTAGAGCAACTACGCACCGAACTACGCTAACACCAACAATTACCAAACATATCAGCAACATATAAAACTGTCCACACTGTGGACAGAATTTCCCCAAAGCAAAACCCTAACCTAGCCACCACCGCGCACCGAACTACACTAGCACCAACAATTAACCAAGCATATCAGCAGCATATAAAACTGTCCACACTGTGGACAGAATTTCCCCAAAGCAAAACCCTAACCTAGCCACCACCGCGCACCGAACCACACTAATACCAACAATTAACCAAGCATATCAGCAGCATATAAAACTGTCCACACTGTGGACAGAATTTCCCCAAAGCAAAACCCTAACCTAGCCACCACCGCGCGCCGAACCACACTAACACCAACAATTAACCAAGCATATCAGTAACATATAAAACTGCCCGCACTGCGGACAGAATTTCCCCAAAGCAAAACCCTAACCTAGCCACCACCAAGCACCGAGCCACACTAATACCAGCAATTAACCAAGCATATCAGTAACATATAAAACTCGCCACACTGTGGCGAGAATTTGCCCAAAGCAAAAATCTCGCCCACCACCACAACATAGATAATTACAATAATACAAAACTACTTAATCAAGCATATCAACAGCATATAAAACTGTCCGCACTGCGGACAGAATTTGCCCTAACACAAAACCCCTAGCCTAGTCACCACCGCGCGCCGAACCACAATAACACCAACAATTAACCAAGCATATCAGCAACATATAAAACTGTCCCCACTGGGGACAGAATTTACCCCAAACAAAATATCACCCACCGCGCAACCCACCGCAACAACATGAGCAAAGCAATCACCCGATCACAAAGCGCGCAATTCGCCGCAATCCTAAAGCAAATCCAAAGCGCAAAGCAGCAAGCCTACCAGCAAGTAAATCGAATATTGGTAGAACTGTATTGGAGCATCGGCAAACACGTCTCAACCCAAGTCGCCAGCTCGCAATGGGGCAAAAGCACAGTCGAGCAACTCGCCATCTACATACAACAAAAAGAAACCAATATCAGAGGCTTTAGCGCGCAAAATATCTGGCGCATGAAGCAATTTTACGAGATATATCAGCAGCATGAATTTCTCTCCACACTGTGGCGAGAATTGCCTTGGAGCCACAACCGCAGAATCATGACCCTAAAATCTCCCGAAGAACGAGAATTTTACCTGCGGCTCTGCAACCAAAAACAATACTCCTATAGAGAACTCGAGCGCCTCATCAAATCAGGCACTTACGAGCGCACCATGCTGGCAGACAAAACCATCTCTTCAGCCATAGCAGAACTACCACAAAACCCCAAAGGCATATTCAAAGACAGTTACGTATTTGAATTTCTCGACCTCCCCATCCCCCATAAAGAGCAAGACCTGCAGCAAGCCCTAGTCGCATCGCTCAAAGACTTCATCTTGGAGCTCGGCATCGGTTTCACATTCATCGGTCAAGAGTACCGCTTACAGATCGGCAACGACGACTTCGCCGTCGACCTGCTATTCTTCCACCGCCACCTGCAATGCCTGGTAGCCTTTGAGATCAAAAATAGAAAATTCCAACCCGCCGACCTCGGTCAACTAGAGTTTTACCTCGAAGCCCTCGACCAAACCGCCAAACTCCCCGATGAAAACCCCAGCATCGGCGTACTACTATGCCGCGAAAAAGACGACGAGGTAGTAAGACTAGCGCTCAACCGCACCCTCAGCCCAACGGTCATCGCCGAATACGAAACCAAGCTCATACCCAAAGATCTACTGAGACAAAAGCTCAATGAGTTTTATGATTTGTTGGAGGGGGATGATGGATAATGAACAATTAATAATGGATAATGGATAATGGATAATGGATAATTATAGAATAGTTAAACTCGGCGAGTTTTTATTTGAGAGAGAAGGAAAATATAAACCTAATAGCGAAATAATCTCTGGATTAAAAAGAATTGATAAAATCGACTTTTCAGGCAATTTCCATATAGTTACAAAACCCAGCAACACAGATATGATCTTGGTTCGCCCAGGCGATCTAGTCATCTCTGGAATAAATGTTGCCAAAGGAGCTATGGGCATTTATCATGGTGATGAAGACGTTGCTGCAACTATTCATTATTCCTCTTATACATTCGACACGTCAAAAATTGATCTAGATTATTTCAAGCGTTTTCTAAAAAGCGCCGAGTTTATAAGGTTGCTTAAAGAGCAAGTCAAGGGCGGCATAAAAACAGAGATAAAGCCAAAGCATCTATTGCCGCTTGAAATTAAGTTACCCAACATCAAAGAGCAAAAGCGAATACTGGCACACTTCCGAAGTATTGAAACTGAAGACGCAGAACTCAAAGACCAAATCACCCACCAACAAACCCTCCTCAAAAAACTCCGTCAGCAAATACTCCAAGAAGCCATCGAAGGCAAACTCAGCGCCGACTGGCGCCAGCAAAACCCCAACACCGAACCCGCCAGCGAACTACTAAGAAACCTCTGAATAAATCCCCAAATCAGCCCAATTTATCGTAAACTTCTTTTCAACCTACATTCAAACTTCCAAGGAGCTGCCATGTCGATCCAAGCCCGCCCGCTAAGTTTTGCGGATCAAGTCTGTCAGAACAATAAGAAAACAACCAAACTCAAGAATTTTTTGGACGTCATGGAGAAGGTCGTGCCTTGGGACGAGTTCATCGCAAGGATTGAGCCTCATTACCATCGCTCAGGTGGTCGCGGTCGACAGCCTTATCCGTTGCAAACTATGCTGCGTATTTATCTGGTGCAGCTCTGGCAGAACTACTCAGACCCTAACATGGAAGATGCACTTTATGAAAACACCACAATACATTTCTTCTGCCAACTATCCTTGGGTGTTGATAGTATTCCAGACGAAACAACCATCTTGAACTTTCGCCACTTGCTGGAGAGGCATAAATTAGGCGAAGATATACTTGAAGAAGTTAATACGCTTTTGGAAGAACAAGGCTTACTCCTCAGAGAGGGTTCGGTGGTAGATGCGACCATCATTCACGCTCCGACCTCCACGAAGAATAGTAGTGGTAGTCGTGATCCGGAGATGCACTCCACCAAGAAAGGTAATCAATGGTACTTTGGCATGAAGGCGCACATCGGCGTTGATGATAGTTCTCCGATAGTCCACAGCGTCCACACCACCGCCGCAAATGAACATGATGTTACCCAAGCGCATCATCTGCTGCACGGCGAAGAGAAACGTGTATTTGCGGATGCAGGCTACCAGGGCGTTGAGAAGCGACCGGAACACGAGGGTCGAGATACCAAGTGGTACATAGCCATGAGACCAGGGGCGCGCCGAGCGTTGGGCGATAGCGAAGAGGATGTAGAGACTAAGGTTGCAGAGCGTCTGAAATCCAAGATCCGAGCTCATGTCGAACATCCCTTTCGGGTGATCAAACAACAGTTCGGTTATCGCAAAGTCCGCTACAAAGGTCTGGCGAAAAATACGCACCACCTCAATATGCTGTTCGCACTATCGAATCTGTACCTCTGTCGACGGCAACTAGCAAATTAATATGCCGAATTGCGCCTGTTGTGCAAAAACGGACGCAAAAACGGCATTAAAGCTACGAAAAAGTAGCTCAGCGCAAAGCTGAGACGCCAAAACCTATCCTTGCGTCTCTTCAAAATCTCCCCAGAGCGAGATAGGCGAAGCAAAACCGATCTGTTCAGAGGTTACTTAAATTCCACCCATCATGCTCGCATAAGCACCGCTTAGCAGCGACGGAAGGAAGACACATAGCTGTTGTTGACTAGCAGTGCCTGTCATCCATTGAGCTTTATGCCGACAAAGTCAGTGCCCCATTTGAAGCGCTGTGATTGGCGTTTATCTCCGGCTTACTCTCTAGCGCGTACCTGGCGCCAGCATTCCACAGACGCTGATCACGCAGTAGAGCATTAGCCATTAATATCAACTTGCGCATACAGGCAGTGAGTGCCACCTTAGTGGGCTTACCAGCCTCTCTTAGCCTCTGGTAGCAAGCCTTAATGTCTTTGTTATACCTAGAGGCAACTACTGCGGCCATATACAGAGAATGCCTCACAGTATGTCGCCCTCGACGCACACAACTACGCTGTACTTGATTACCAGACTGCCGAGTGTAAGGAGCTAAGCCGGCCAGAGCCGCAGCTTGCTTGCCATCGATCTCACCCAGCTCTGGCATCAATGCCAGTAACGTGGCAGCAGTAGCAAACCCGATACCTGGTATAGAGCATAGGATCTTGTATTGCACTTTAATCTTCGGCGTGGCTTTGATCAGTGCATCCATCATCCGCTCAGCCTCAACAATTTGCTTAGTGATTTCTTTAATTAAGCTATTGTTATTGCTGATTAGTTCAGGCATCGTAAGAGTTTTAGTCATATTGCTAAGAGCAGTCCGTTGCTGTATCAGCGCTCGGCGTTGCGTACACAGCTCTTGTAATTGCTGTAGCTCTTTTTCTTTGATTTGAGTGCATGGCAATTGTAGAGCGACAGCGGCATTTGCGATCATCTCGGCGTCGATGCTATCGGTCTTAGCGAGCTGTCCTTTAGCTTCAGCGAATTTACGCACTCTATAGGGGTCGGCTCTGACGATGTCAATCTTCTTGGCGATCATCCTAGCCTCTAAGTCACGATGGTGATGTGCAGTAGGCTCATAAACCACGACTGGCTTTTCCATAGGACGTAGCCAGGTGCATAGCTCTTTAATACCGTCTTCATTGTTATCGAAGGATCTTTTGAACCTATCGTAACTACAGAAGGCATCGAGTTTACTTTTGCTTACATCAATACCAATGATATACTTAGACATCTTTCTTCTCCTCTGCTTATATTCGAGCCCTTGGCTCCAGTATCCATTCAGGACGTTTGAAAGAAGGCAAGGTCGAGCTTACTCCGTACGGTCCCGTAGACCAAGCGCCAAGCGTTCCGACCTTGCCTGCCCCTAGCCGTGCTAGCATGGTTAGGGACACCCGACTGCCCAATGCAATCAAGACGTGTATCATAATATAAGCGCCGAGTTGTACTCGGCTGGAGGCGAGCTCTGCTCGCCTCCCCATCACTCCACTCAATCAAGCACCTCGCACAAAATCACCACCCATCCGCGACCCAATTTTCCGCCAAAAAATCAGCTCTTCAGCATCACTAAGCACGGTGCCCTGGGGGCGCGACCGTCTCGGCCGCCGTGTAAAAGTCAGCCCGTAGGGCTCGGCATCTGGGCAATTACGTCTCGGCGAGCAGCGGAGTTGGGATCGCCAAGTTGTACTTGGCTTGGAGGCGAGCTAGCTAGCTTCCCCACCACCTCCACTCACTCAAGCACCTCTCACAAAATCACCACCCAGACGCAACCCAATTCTCCACCCAAAAATCAGCTCCTCAGCATCAATAAGCACGGAGCCCTGGGAGCGCGGCCGTCTCGGTCGCCGTGTAAAATTCAGCCCGTAGGGCTCTACATCTGGGCAATTACGTCTCGGCAAGCAGCGGAGTTGGGATCGCCAAGTTGTACTTGGCATGAAGGCGAGCTCTGCTCGCCTCCCCGAATCACCGCTCGCGCAATCTATAAGCCACTAGGTCCAGAGCAATAGAGCCAATAACCAGTATTGAATCGATTAGCATTGATACAAATTGTAAGAGTAGCCAACAGAGCGCTCCTATGAAGTAGGTATATTTTGCTGTATCTGGGTAAGCATTAGCCATAACCCCAGAAAAAATCGCTGCTCCCCAGCTAGCCCTCCTGATTTCAACAGCAACCGCCTTGAATTCGGCGGAGCCAAGTCTAATTTCATACTTCATCTTACCAAATCGTGATGCAGTTTTTGCATCGTATGCCTAAGCGCAGACTCCAACTTGCAAATAAATGCTTTTTGAGTGTAGGCAATTCGGGTTTGATTATCGAGAGGACGGCTGTGCCTTTATTGACCACAGAAAGCAATCACACGCCCACAGAGCACCAAACCAACAACAGCTAGCCTCAGCTCTAAGTTCTTCACCCACAAGCTATCGCCAACCTAGTCCTATAGCTGCTGCCAATCTCAATCAAAACCTCCATCTTAGCGTCTAACCCTGCTACCTAGGTCCATGGATGGATAGCGCGGTTTAAGCTTGATAGCGCCTGTCCATCCAACTCCTATGTAGCAAAAGCATTGCATAAATTTATCTGACTAGCCTGCTCAAATGGTCTAAATAATTGTGATTTCACTCATGGTCAAATGCTGTGAATTTTTGCATTTTTCTACTATATCACAGTGATATACTGTGATTTGATGCAAAATGAGGTGTATCGATGAATTTTCACTCTATAATGTGTGCCTACTCAAACAAGAGGGGGTATGCATGAATATCAACCTAGTAGATTGGATATCAGCTAACTTTCAACAGAATTTGGAACCTAAGCAGCTTGCTTGGCTACGCGCTCTGCTACTATCGGTGGATCAGCAGCAACTATTGAAAAGTGGTCAAGTTAGTGTCACGCTCACAGATTTGGAACAGCAGCTTCGGCATCTGGATACTCAGAAGCTTTCCGACAACAACCTCTGTCAGTGCATAGATAGCATTAATGCCATAGCACAAAGCGAGAGAATGCTCTCGCGCTTTAATGGAGTAACTCTGCTACAGATTAAATCTCAACCAAATACTATATCATTGAATCTTAATGCAAGACTGATACAAAATGTGGATAGAGTCGAAAGGGAAGTAAAAATCACGAGAATAAAAAGGCTTAGGCGCTCGTTTTTAATTTTTATCGTCCGCAATTCTCTAGAAAACTCAGAAATACTTGAATATCTTCGTCTTCTACTTGAGACTATATTTTTCTAATCAATGCCAACTTTATTTTACAGCTATGGACATAAGTTTATCAGAACAAATATTGGTGGGCTTCGAGTCACATTTGGGACAAACACCGCTAACTTGGCTGCGTGCGTTATTACTAGCTGCAGATCAACAGCAAATATTTACTAGTGGCAAGGCCATAGTACAGCCGGCGGAATTGGATGAACAGCTAAAAAAACTTAGAGTCGCCACGCCCTCTGCCGATGCTCGCCGCCAGCGTTTGAAGACTATTAATTCTATAGCTCAGAGTGATAAAGTGCTAGCTATCTTTAACGGCAAGCCACCACTACAACTAAAGTCACAACAAAAAGCTACTGTGTTATCTATCGACTTCGTATTGTTACAAAGCCTTGAATGCGAGCAGGCACGCGAGCAAGTACGCAAAGCTACTAAGCCAACTACGCCGCTAGACGCAAATAAGCTAGTCGAGCCCAAGGTAGCAAGCAAGGCACATTACCAGATCTTCATTAGCCACGCTTGGGAAGAAGAAGATATAGAGGCGGTTGTTGATACATTTGTCCATAAGTTGGATGGCAAGCTACGACATCTGCCCAGTCAGTGGGCGCGCCAATTCTCCGTTGAGCTTTATTTTGATCGCGAACGAATACACGGACGTTCGCGAAACTTCGAGGCACAAACCTATCCCGCATATAAAAACAGCGCTTTTGGACTGTTCTTAGTTAGCGACAAGTGGTACGCATCAGCAGCTTGTCAGCGTGAGGCCAACCACTTCAAGAGCCCTCATAGTGGCCCGGATAACTTACCCTACATAAAAATCCAATTATGCGGCGAGCGTGATAGCACCGAAAAGCAACCTCTGTACCCGGCTATCTGGGATCAGAGCTATAGCAATTTACTCGACCTATTCGCGAGTAATACAACATCACCAAATCAGCAAGACAAATTCCTCGACTGTATTTGCAAAAATATTTGTGACCACCTGATAAACCTCCATGCACCACTAAGCGGCGGTGTTGGTGCCTTTACCTCTGGACACGATGCTACTATCAAAGAAAAAAAAACAGTAAATCCGCGCGCCTTCGAACTGCAAGGCAACCGCGATATATTACCCAAACAAGAACTCGACAACGAGCGCTCCAGCGAAGAAATATTGCCTATCCTGCTTAAGTGGGCAAAAAGGGTCAGTAGCAAAAATCGAGTAGTGGCGCTACTCGGCAGCTTTGGCTCGGGCAAAACCGTAACCAGCCAACTACTCGCGCGCGCTCTAGCCGATGCTGTAGCCAAAGAACCCAGCCAACCAGAACCAATTTACCTCGACTTGCGGCGCGTGCAGGAGCTCTACTCTATTGAGACATCAGTAAAACCCAACCTTAGCCAAATTATTACCGCAGCTCTCAGCAAAGCCGAAGTCGCGCAACTAGCCGACGCTGAGCGCATCTTGCGCTTTATCCGCTCCCAGCCCTGCATGGTGATATTCGACGGGCTCGACGAAGTCGGCAACCGCATCGGCGTCGAAGCCGCCGCCCAGCTCTATCGCCAACTGCTGGAAATAGTGCCCGCCGAGGCCTGGAACCGAGACACAAAAATCAAGCGCGCTGACTGGAGCGCTTGCCCAGCGCGCATTATGGTAACTTGCCGCAGTCACTTCTTTCGAGACCACTTGGAGGAGATTAGCAGCCTAAATAGCCACGACCGCGCTAGCCACCACAGTTGGCCGCCAAACCTACTCCAGCGCTATTACATGGCGCCCCTGAGCCGCGAGCAAGTACGCGAAGTGCTTATAAAAAACCTGGGCAAAGCCGAAGGCCAGCGCGCTGACGAGCTACTCAAACAAGCCCACGACCTGCCCACGCTAGCGCGCAAGCCGATCCTAGCGCGCTATATAAGCGACTTGATACCCGAACTAATCGCCGCGCAGCAATCCGGGCACGCGCTCAATACCGCTCTGGTTTACCAAGAGCTCTTTCAGCGCTGCATAGCACGAGACGGCGACAAGAACCCGCTGCTCAACGTCGACGACCGCACCCGCCTGCTGCAAGCGCTAGCGCTAGAGCTGTGGCAACGTCGTGCCGCTGCTCTACCAGTAGCCGAGCTCGACCAGTGGTTTGATGGATATGCAGAGAACCAATCCGGATTACGCCTAATGATAGGCAGCAAGCTACAAGCGCGCAATCTGCTGCACACCGAGCTCCACAACGCCAACTTGCTAGTGCGTTCCGGCGCCAGCGATTTCGCCTTTGTCCATAGCTCTTTCTATGAATACTTTTTGGCTCTAGCTCTCTTCAACTGCCCAGATTTGCAGGCTTACCAAGACTGGCCACAGCTAAGCGCCGAGACCTGCACCTTTGCTTGGGAGATCACCACCAATGCTAGCAAAAAAAATCAAGAACTGTTTATTCAGTGGCAACAAGATTTACTCGCAGGAAATCACCCTAAAGCTTTACGCAAACTACTGGTGCAAATAGGTCAGGCGCAGCCTGGAGGCTGGAGGCCACCGACTGGCGCCAATCTTAGCGACTTTGACTTGAGCGAGTCTTATTTTGGTTCTTCAAACCAAGATACGACCTACGCTGATATTGACTTCGCCAATGCCAACCTGCGCGGCTGCCGCCTCCTGCGCTTGTGCTTGCAATCCTGCAACTTTCAAGGCGCCAACATCGCCCAAGCACGATTTGAGCATTGCCATTGGCAAGAATGCAAGGGCGAGCCACATGGCGCAACCGCCGCCTACGCTTACCGCTGCACCGCGGACTCTACCAGCTCCACGCTTTTATCAAGCATGGTTTTTGCAGTCGAATCACCGCACCTGCTACATGAGCCACAGTCGCTCTCCAATCATGCTTTGCAACTTAACGATACTCATCACGGTCGTATCAATCACGCTACTTTTAGCTCAGATGGGAGCAAGGTGATTACCGCCTCTAATGATGGTACCGCCAAACTCTGGGACGCCGCCACTGGCGTCTGCATCCTAACGCTCGCACAACATCAGGGCAGAGTTAATAGCGCCGCCTTTAGCGCTGATGGTAGCAGAATAGTTACCGCGTCTAGCGATAGCGCTGCCAAAGTATGGGATGCCACTACTGGCGCTTGCCTGCTAACTCTAGTCGGTCATAGAAAATCGGTGTATAGCGCCGACTTCAATAGCGACACCAGCAAAATAGTTACTGCCTCTCATGATTGCACCGCCAAAGTATGGGATGCTAGTACTGATGCCTGCCTACTAACCCTAGACGAACATAAAGACTCGGTGAGTAGCGCTGCCTTCAACAGCAGCAAAATAGTTACCGCATCTAGAGATTACACCGCCAAGATCTGGGACCTCACCACTGGCACCTGCATCCTAACTTTAGAGGGTCATGAACAATGGTTGAATAGCGCTATATTCAATAGCTATGGTAGCCAAATAGTAACTACATCTGACGATCGCACCGCCAAAGTTTGGGATGCCAACTCTGGCACCTGCCTCCTAACCCTAAAGGGACATCACGACTTGGTGCGTAGCGCTGCCTTTAGCATCGACGGCAGCAAAATAATAACTGCCTCTTGCGATGCCACTGCCAAAATCTGGGACGCCATCACTGGCTCCTGTCTGCTAACACTTGAGCAACACAAGAGCGATGTAAATAGTGCCGCTTTTAGCTTTGATGGTAATAGAGTAATTACCGCATCCAGCGATCGAACCGCTAGTATCTGGGACGTAACAACCGGCGCCTGTATCATGACTTTGGGCAGAAACTTGCGAACACCAATATTCCTTTTAGCACTAAGCGCCGACAGCGGCAGATTAGTAACCGCGTCTAACAATAGCTCTGTGTCCATCTGGAGCCTAAGAGCAGATGAATGCAACCTAGCTATGCAAAAGTATCTAGGCCGAGTGCGTAGCGTCGATTTTACTCATGATAACAGTAAAGTAATAACCGCCTCTAGCGACAACAGCGCCAAGGTCTGGGACGCAAGCACTGGTGTCTGTCTTCTAACTCTGGAGCAGCACCAAGGTCCGGTACTTAGCTCTGCCTTTAGTAACGACGGCAGCAAAATAGCTACTGCGTCTGGTGATAACACTGCCAAGGTCTGGGACGTCTCCAATGGCAGCTGCCTCCTGACTCTAAAGCAGCATAAAGAAACAATAATTAACATTGCTTTCAGTAGTGACGGAGGCAAACTGATCGCTGCTTCTGGCGAAAAAATTGCCAAAGTTTGGGACACAACCACTGGCGCGTGCCTGCTAACTCTGGATCAACATCAAGATCGGATACGGAGCGCTGTGTTTAGCAACGACAACAATAAGTTGGCAACCGCATCTAGCGATCATACTACCAAAGTTTGGGATGCCAGCACTGGTGCCTGCCTGTTTACGCTAGATCAGCATCGGTCTGGGGTAGTTAGTACCGTATTCAGCAATGACGGTAGCAAAATAGTTACTGCGTCTCTTGATAAAACTGCCAAGGTCTGGGACACCAACACTGGCGCTTGCATACTCAATTTGCCACATCAAGACTCAGTAGAGAGTGCAATTTTCAGCAACGACGACAGCAAAATAATTACGGCCTCCACTGATGCCGCCGCCCGACTCTGGGACGCAAGCACTGGCCAGCTCTTACGCCAATATCAACTCTTACCCGAAGACAACTGGGCAGTGCTCGACGGCGAGGACAATGTGCTGCGCTGCAGTACTGGCGCTTGGCCTTATGTTTACGGCCTCAGCGCTGATGGCAAAGTAACCAGCCCCAGCAACCACCCGGACTGGGCGCGCATCAGCGCCCCAGTCGCAACCCAACAAACCTAAGCCCAGCACACTAAGCAAGCCAACAGCCCACTACCGCCCCACTCTACTCCTAAACACATACCAACCCAACCACAAAAAGTCGTCAGGCCGATCATCGCGAGAATGGCTAGAGTTGGGTTTTCTCGCGTACTGATCGATCCAGCGTAAGCCGCGATGGTTGCATAAGGAACCGAGCTCGCCAGCTACAGCCCTAGGAATAGACTACCAACCCGCCAACCGATAACTCGTGCTGCGCCCACCGCTAGCGTTTTGGCTAAAGATAGCTCGGGCTTTCAATTCTTGAATATCGCGCAGCGCGGTATCTTTCGAGCATTTAGCCAGCTTAGCGTATTTAGAGGTATTCATAAAGCCTTGGAAATCTTCGCGTAACATGCAGTTGATTATTAGCCGTTGCCGAGGGTTGAGCGGATTTTGATTTACCGATTCCCACAGCCTGGCTTTGAAAAGCACCTGCTCCAGCGCGCCCTCGGCATTACCCAGAGCTCGGCCCAGGCAAGCCAAAAACCACGCCAGCCAACCCGTAATATCCGGGCTAGCGCGCTGCTGCCGCTCAAGCTGCTGGTAATAGTCCGCGCGCTTGGCGGCAATTTGCGTCGAAAGACTATAAAAGCGACTGGCTGTCCCGTCCGCGCGCGCCAACGCCATATCGCCAATAGCGCGCGCGATGCGTCCATTGCCATCCTCAAAAGGGTGAATGGTCACGAACCAGAGATGAGCAACGCCAGCTTTAATAACCGGATCAATAGCATCACCACCTGCGAACCAATCTAGAAAAGCCGCCATTTCGCGTTCAATACGCTCAGCGCTTGGCGCCTCAAAGTGAAGCTTTTCTCTGCCAATAGCGCCCGAGACCACTTGCATCGGATCTGCAGCAACGCAACGCCAAGCGCCGACGCGAATCTTATGCATACCGCTTCTGCCTGCAGGAAACAGCGCGGCGTGCCAGGCAAACAAACGCTCCTTTGTTAGCGGCTCGGCAAAGCCTTGCGTACCGTCCAGCATCATCTCCACCAAGCCCTCAACATCGCGTCCTGCTGGGATAAGCCCAGCAATATCAATACCAAGCCTGCGGGCGATAGACGAGCGCACCTCCGCTGGCGGCAAGCTTTCGCCCTCAATCGCGGCGGACTTTACAGCGTCCTTAGTCAGCGTAGTCAAAGCCGCCTCGCGCTGCAGCTCAAAACCCAAGCCCTCCATCCGACCCAGCAAGCGACCTTGGGCATAGCGCACAGCAGCCAGCTCGCCAGCAATAGCCGCAGCATCCCAAGAAAAGTTCGGCCAATTTCGATGCTCGTGTATCCACATGTTAATCACCGCATAATTTAAGGCGATTATAGCTATATTCGCCGCACAGCCAGACCGGAGGAAGTAGCTATAAAAGCGATTTCACCCGAACAAATCCGCATGGCTACCGGTGCGACGCAGCACCAGCAAATCGCTATTGACGGGCTCGTAAATAAGCAGCCAATCTGCTTCGATGTGGCATTCCCAAAATTGGTCGTAGTTACCCGTTAGTTTGTGCGGGCGCGCGTTGCGCGGTAGAGCTTGATCAGTGGCGAGCAAATGGATGATGTGCTCTAGCTTCTCAGGCGCACAGCCTCTTTTTACTGCTCGCTTGTAGTCTTTAGCGCGCGCATTCATCCTCGCCAGAATCCAAATCCGCCATCAGCCCTTCAACCGAGTGGAAAGCTGGCTGATTGCTCACATCTTCATTCAGAGCTTGCACAGTCTCAGCATTAGGAAGCTTGAGTTCAAAAGGGATACCCCGATGCCTGACGATCTGGGTGTAAAACATAGTAATTGCCTGCGAGGGCTTGATGCCTAGCTGTGCCAGGATCGAATCTGCTTCATTTTTCAAACCCGCGTCGATACGCGAGCTAATGCGTGCTTCTTGTAGCATGATTTATGCGCCTATTAATATACGAACACCAACCAGTGTACGCCAATTGGCGCCCAAAACAAGCCTATCCACAAGCTCCTTCTCGCTCAATTCCACCCAAGCTCAGTATCGTGCGACGCTACACACTTAGCCACCCCACTACCAAATACCATGCCAACTCAACAGCCAAATCACCTACATTAAACCCACTACCGCCCTACTCTCCTTCTAAACAAATACCACCCCAGCCACAGAAAAGTCGTCAGCCCGACCATCGTGAGGATGGCTGGAGTTGGGTTTTCCAGCGTGCTGATAGATCCAGCGTAAGCCGCGATGGTTGCATAGGGCACCGAGCTCGCCAGCCACAGCCCTAGGAATTTCAGCAATGGCATCCGCGTCATACCCGCCATGCAAGCCGACACCTCCGGCAAAATCGGTACGGCGCGCGCCAGCAAAATCACCACGCCGCCGTTCTCTTGGAAAGTGCGCCGTGCCTCCTCGCGCTGACCCTCCTCTTTGACCAAGAAACGCATAAGAATATCGCCGTATCTCCAGCTAATGCCATAGCCGCAAACACCTGCCGCCAATAAACCTGATACCGCAGCGCCAGCGCCGGCCACTGGTCCCAGGAAATAACCAGCCAAAATCATCACAGTCAGAGTCGGCACCGCCACAAATAAATCGGCAAAGAGCAGCAGCATAACAATAGCGGCGACGTAAACATGATTCGAGCTCTTGGCCGCCTCCAGCCATAGCTCTATCTTGTCCACCGTGATCATCCCAGTGCCTTTCAAGACGATAAAAGTGCTGGCAAAAAACAACGCCAGCACCAACATTACTTTTACAATCGATTTCATCGCTTCTCTCTCTAGGGATAAATCACTGGGACTATTATTGCACCATCAATACTTTCTAAAGCGAGCTTCGCATCGGCAAAACTCGGCGGCCCCGTCAATCGCAGCCGAGCGCCATTAGAAAAGCCCAAGCCCTCTGCTGGCCAAATGCCAGTCCAGTTTTTAGTAGTCTGACCATTTTCATCCTCATCGTGCAATACCTTAATAGCCAAAGGGCTTTGACTCACCGTAAAACTGAATACTAGCTCAGAACTATCAGCAGGCTTGCTCTGCATCTGCAAAGCCTTGTCGTGTTTAGTTGGATAACCATCTTCACTAAAAACCATCGCCATGATATTCCCAGGCCGTGCAATATCAATATCGACAACTCGAATGACAATATCTTGACCGAATGCCGGAGTAGCTACTACCACTAAAACAATAAGAGCGCTGAAAAACCTATTCATAAGCTCATGAACCTCGCATTATCCGTCTCGCCAAGCCGGGAGCAAAAGCCAATAACAAGCGCAGCAATTTCACCTTGCCAATATCTCTGATTTTATCGCCCTGCTCAATACCGCGCAAAATCTCTGTCGCCGCTTGCGCCGCCGACATCTTGCCGCTGCCACGCCCCTGCGTCATCGGCGTATCGACCAAAGGCAGAAAAGCCTGCATCACCATCACATTGCCGCCCTCTAGCTGATAGCTCAGGCTTCGAGAAAAAGCGTCCATTGCCGCCTTGGTAGCGCAATAAACCGCCGAGTTAGTTTTGGGCGCTAGCGCCAGGCCGGAATTGACATTGGCAATAACCGCTTGCTGGTTAGCGCGCAGAAGCATTGGCAGCAGCAAATAACTCAGCGAGCACACAGCAGTAAAATTCAAGTTAATCTCCGGCGCAATAGCGGCGTAACTAAAATCATCGTCTTGATAAGTCGGCGTGTGCTGACTGGCAGCGTTATTGATTAGCACGTCTATATGCTGATGCTGCTGGCCAATGCGCGTTGCCACCGCCTCGTACTCCTGCGGCTTCGATAAATCAGCCGGATAAAGCTCTACCCCAGTAAACTCCTGCGCCAATGCCTCCAGCCGAGGCCTAGGCCGAGCAATAACCAAAACCCTATTGGCAGAATGCAGCAAGCGCAGCATTTGATAGCCAATGCCAGAGCTACCTCCAGTGATGACAATAGTTTTATCTTTAATAGCCATTCATCTTTCCATGTTGATCCTTGCCTGTATTCAACCATTGTGCGCCTCAAGAATATCAAAGCATTAACCCAAGTTAAAATCTCGCCATGACACTTGCAGAATTTATCCAGCAGCGCGGCGCGCCGCTGGCGCTGGCAAAGCACGAAATCGTGTTTTACCAGGGTGATTTGGACGACAGCATGTATTTCGTCGTCGCCGGTCTGCTCAAGGCTTACTACATCTCGTCCGATGGCAAAGAAGGCATCAAATCCTTCATCCGCGCTGGCAGCATCATCGGCAGCCTCAGCGCCGCGCACCAGGGCTTACCCTGCACCTTCAGCCTCGTGGCGCTGGAGCCAGCTCAGTTAATTCGCATCCCCTTTGCCCAGCTCTTGCGAGCAACGCACGAATCACACGCCATCGCCGAAGAAGTAATCCAAAAATTGCTAGGGCTCTATCTGCGCAAAGAGCAGCGCGAATACGACTTCCTCAGCCTCAGCGCCGAAGAGCGCTACCTGAATATCTGCAACAACGACCCAGAGCTCATCGAAAAGCTCACGCAAAACGACATCGCCCGCTACCTCGGCATAACCCCAGTCGCCCTCAGCCGCATTAAAAAGCGCCTAAGCCAAACCACCACCAAAACATCCACAGCCTACTAGCGCCAGCACAACCATGCCAGCTAATAACTGAAGCCTTTATCAACTTTGCACGCTCACAGCAGCCAGCTCACCAGCAAGAGCGGCAGCATCCCAAGAAAAGTTCGGACAATTTCGATGCTGATGTATCCATATAATAATCACCGCATAATTTAAGGCGATTATAGCTGCATTCGCCGCATTGCCAGTATCGATAAACCCACCCAGCACACCCACTCACGCAAACTTAAAGTTTGCCTCCACAATAGAATTAATCAGAGTTTCCTTAGGAGCGCGTGGCGTCTCGCCACGCCGTGTAAAAAATGAAGCCGTCAGCTTCGGTCTTTGGGCAAATAAGCCCACATAATCACCGCGCCCAACCGAGCCCACCAGGGCGCGGCATCTCACCACCTGCTCGATCAAGCATCGCTTATCGAGCCACAGATGCACACAGAGAGACATTGATTGTCTTGGTAGCAATCACAGATCATCTATGCAACACTGCCAATTCTTAACATTGGCTTAGATTTTGGCATTTAATCGGTACGTGTGCTTGTGCTTAAGGCGGTGTGGAGGGCTTGCCAGGCGAGGCTGGTGCAGCGCCAGCGGATGGGGAAGTTGAGGGCGATGGCCATTGCCGGGATGGGTGGTGCTATTGGAGGGGTTGAGGTGGGGGCGGTGCTGGTGTTGATTTCGTGTTTTAGCCCCCCTAAGCACCAACCCAACGCTTCACCCCACCGCCTTATTGATCAACTCGCCAACTCACTCCCCGACCTCATCTACCAAGCCCGGGCGCCCCACCACCAAGACTTTACCTCCCAAAACCTCCACCGCGCCACCAACTCGGTCTCATCACCAACACTTGGACTGTCAACAAGCCCCAAAACATAAACCACTTAACCCAAATCGATGGGATTCTTGCGGATTATCCAATGAATTCAGGTTAGCATTAGCTATAGGTGTATAGACTTACGTTATTTGCCCTTAGCCGCGCTTGCTATAATCCCAGGAATTCGCAATTCCCAAAAATCAAGCCATGCACAAACCAAAACTTACTTTCCTCGCCCTGCTGCTTGCTCTACTGCCTGCAGCCGCAATAGCCGAGGATACCTCTATCAATAGCTATCCAGAAATTCTCCAGCGTGCTCAAGCCGACGACGCTTACTCCCAAGGCGTGCTCAGCGGTATGCTTAGAAGGGGCTATGGCGTAGCAAAAGACTTGGATGCAGCCTTCGGATGGGCGCAAAAATCTGCCAGTCAGGATAATCCAATCGGCTTATACAACCTAGCTGTTTTTTATAAAAATGGCTCAGTGGTAGAGGCAGATACGTCTAGGTCTAAGGCTCTCTACGAAGAAGCATTTGCCGGTATGGTTGCACTAGCCGAATCTGGCGATCAAATAGCTCAAGCTAATTTAGGCTGGATGTATGCAAATGGTAGAGGCGTAGAGCAAAACGATGCCGAAGCAGTTAGGTGGTACCGCAAGGCCGCCGAGCAAGGTTATGCTAGTGCTCAGTACAACTTAGGCTGGATGTATGCAAATGGTAGAGGCGTAGAGCAAAACGATGCCGAAGCAGTTAGGTGGTACCGCAAGGCCGCCGAGCAAGGTTATGCTAGTGCTCAGTACAACTTAGGCTGGATGTATGCAAATGGTAGAGGCGTAGAGCAAAACGATGCCGAAGCAGTCAAGTGGTATCGCAAGGCCGCTGAGCAAAACCATGCCAGCGCCCAGTACAGCTTAGGCTGGATGTATGCTAACGGTAAAGGCGTAGGCCAAGACGACGATAAGGCTTTTGAATGGTGGACTTTATCCGCCGAGCAGGGTAATAAGTACGGTCAATGGGGTTTATGCAAAGCTTATCGCGAGGCTATCGGGGTCGTTCCCGATAAAAATCAAGCCATGTATTGGTGCCGTAAATCGGGTAAGCAGGGACACTCATCAGCTCAAGAAGCCTACGAAAACTTGGTAAATGGCTCAAATAAAAGCAGCTCCACTTCGACTAGCAGTAAGTCTTCTTCAAGCACAGCGGTTAGGCAAGATCCTTGCAGTCATGTTTACGCTGGCAAAACATTCACCTACTCAGGAAACCTCGTTTCATTCACCTATGTAGTCTTAGGATATTCATCAAGCACAGGCCGAGCCAGCATAAAAGACACACGCTACGGCGACACCCAAGAAGTCTCCTGCTCCCAAATACCAAGATAGCAGCAATGAACAGAACAAAGAGATATTGCTAGAAATTGAGTGAAAAGAGACAAGTTTATCCGCTATAAGGAGCATTAAAAATGCAATCAGAATTTACTGCCATAATTGAAGAAGCGCCTGAAGGCGGCTACTGGGCAATCTGCCTCGAGGTGCCTGGTGCTAATGGACAGGGCGAGACCATAGAAGCAACCAAGGAAAATCTAAGAAGCGCCGTAGAACTTATTTTGCAAGACTTACGCGAGGATGTTTTGCGAGGACTGCCAGCGAATGCTATCAGAGATAAGATTCTAGTAAATGAAGCGCTTGGACTTGGAGCGTAAGCTGCGTATGGCTGGCTGTTATCTTAAAAGAGAAGGCCGATCTCACTCGCTATGGGTCAACCCAAAGATAGGAGTAGTTGAGGCCGTACCAAGGCATAGGGAGATTAAAGAGCCGCTAGCCAACAAAATACTCAAGAAACTCGAAGCTGATTAGCAGCATAGCCGGGCAAACACCGGCTTAGGAGCGCGTGGCGTCTCGCCCGCCGTGTAGTGAGCGCTTGAGACCAACATATGGGCAAATAAGCCCACGTTAGTGCAGCACCCAACCAAGGCCAGTTAGGGCTCACCCCCGGCTCGATCAAGCATCGCGTATCGAAGCATAGATGCACACAGATAAACACCGATTGGCTTGGATTTTGGCGCTTAATCGGTACGTGTGCTTGCGGTTAAGGCGGTGTGGAGGGCTTGCCAGGCGAGGCTGGTGCAGCGCCAGCGGATGGGGAAGTTGAGGGCGATGGCCATTGCCGGGATGGGTGGCGCTGTTGGAGGTGTTGAGGTGAGGTTGGTGTTGGCATTAGCATTGGTATTAGTGTTGGTGGTGGTGTTAATTTTGGAGTTGGAGTTGGCGCTGGTATGGATTTCGTGTTTGAGCCAGTGGAGGGTGGTGGTGGCGAGTTGGGTGCTTGCTGTGAGGGTTTGGCCTTTAATGTGCTCGGTCATTATTGAGGCGGTGGCTATGCAGATGGAGCAGCCGCGGCCGCGGAATTTAATATCGCGGATTGTTTGATCTTCAATGTAAAGTCCGACTTCAATCTCATCGCCGCATTGCGGGTTATGGCCGCGTTCGACGACGCTGGCGTCGGTCATTGGTTCACTAACCCGGTTGCGCGGTTTTTTGTAATGGTCTAAGACTAAGCGTTTGAGTTGGTCTCTGTCAATGTCGCTCATTAGGCAAATTCCTTGCGGGCGCGGTGGACGGCGCTGACTAATGCTTCGATGTCGTCGGCGTCGTTATAAAAAGAGAAGCTGGCGCGGACGCTGGCGGCTATTCCCAAAGATTGCATCAAGGGCTGGGCGCAGTGATGCCCAGCGCGCAGCGCCAAGTTGCTTTCGGCGGCGACTTGGGCGACGTCGTGTGGGTGGACGCCGCTGAGGTTGAAGGCGAATAATGATCCGGCTTGGTCTTCGGGGCAAGGCAAGAGCTCGACTCCAGGAATGGCGCGCAGTTGCTGCTTGGCGGCGCTGACGAGTTTGGTGAGGTATTCGCTGCCAGCGCGAGCGCGCGTGGTCTCCAAGAAGTCTATAGCAGCGGCGAGGCCGTGGGCGCCGCTCAGGTTTTGCGATCCAGCTTCGAGGCTGGCAGGCGGTTCGGCGAATTGCGTGCTGGCAAAGTCGGCGCCGACGCTGTCGACCATGCCGCCACCGAGCATGAGCGGCTGCATTTGCCCCAAGTAGCTGGGGCTTATGTAGAGCACGCCGATGCCATTGGGCCCGAAGATTTTATGCCCAGAGAAGGCTAAGAAGTCGCAGCCGAGCGCTTGGACGTCTATAGCTTGATGGTGCACGGCTTGGGCGCTATCGACCACGGTGGGGATGTTAGCAGCGCGGGCGCGCGCGCAGATTTGCTCTACCGGCAGCAGCAGGCCAGTGACGTTGGAGGCGTGGCTGAGGGCGATGAGTTTGGTGCGTGGGCTAAATAGATCCTCGGCGCCGTCAAGGTCGAGACTGCCGTCGGCTTTGAGTTCGATGAGCTTGAGGCGCGCTTGGCGTTGCCAGCACAACCGCTGCCAAGGCAGGTAGTTGCTGTGGTGCTCCAAGCGCGTGAGGTAGATCTGATCGCCAGCGCCGATGTGCTGCTGCGCCCAGGCCATAGCTACCAGGTTGATCGATTGCGTTGCCGAGGCGGTGAAGACGATGTTCTCAAGGCTGGGAGCGTTGACAAATTGCGCTACGCGCTGGCGCGCGGCTTCGTAGTGCTGGCTGGCTTGCTCCGCCAATTCGTAGAGCCCGCGGTGCACTGGGCCGTTAAAGCGGCTTTGGCAGTCGCTGATGGCATCGATGACCGCTAATGGCTTGAGGGTAGTGGCGGCGTTGTCGAGGTAGCGCAGCGGCTGGCGGCGAGCTTGCTCGCCGAAGATGGGGAATTGCGAACGCAGGGATTGCACGGCACCTTAACTCTTAGCCCATCTGCGCCATAGGTCGGCCGGAGCCGCCGCGGCGGCGCAGGGTTATTTCGCTCAAGACGCATAAGGCGATTTCTTCGGGGGTGCGGGCGCCGAGGTCGAGGCCGGCGGGGGCGAGGACGCGCTCGGCAATCTCCTGCTGGCTGAAGCCTTGCTCTCGCAAATAATCGAGCACGAGCTGGGCGCGCTTGCGGCTGGCGATGAGCGCGATGTAGCTGGCTTGCGACTTCAAGGCAATTTGCATCGATTCGTGGTCGCCTTTGTGTTGGGTGGCGATGACGACGTAATCGCATTCCAGCGGTTTGAGCTGGGCGTAGTTGATATCGTCGGTGATCAAGGTGGTGTTGGGCGGGTATTTTTCCGGCTCCAGGATCGGGTCGTTGACTACGGTTTTGATGCTCATTAACTCAGCCATGACGCACAGGCTTTCGGCGACGCGCCCGTGCCCCATAATCCACAAGGTCGGCTTTTGGATTATGGGCTCGATGTAGACGCGCATACTGCCGCCGCAGGGCATACCGGCGCCGAGGACTTCGTCGTCCAAGTCGATATCGAGTATAGCCGCTTCGCCGCTTTTCATGCACTCCAAGGCTTGGGTGCAAGTGCCGGACTCGGCGCAACCGCCGCCGACCCAGCCGGCGACTACGCGCCCAGCCTGGTCGATCACGGCTTTGGAGGAGATTTTTGCCGAGGACGAACCCGTGGTTTCAACTACGGTGGCGACGGCGAAGGGGTTGCCGCGCTGGTACATTTCGTGGATGATTTGGTGGATGTCTTTGCTCATTGCTACGATGAAGGGGGCGAATACTTGAAGCGCTTGCAGACCGCCTGGTAATCGCTGGGCGTATCCATATCGACTACGCAGTAATCTCGCGTCATCTCGACGCTGGCGACTAGCTCTGGATGCTGCTTTATCAGCCCTTTGCAACCCAAATTGATCTCGCCCGCGAGGATGTCCTGGTGGTGCCGCGCCGCCAGCAATATGGGGTTACCGCGCTGGCCTTGGTGGTAGGGCACGACGATGGACTTATCGCGGCAATCTTCAAAATTGGCGATGAGCACGTTGAGCTCGTGCGCCGAGAGCAAGGGCTGGTCGGCGAGGCAGATGAAGATGGCGTCGCAGTCTTGTTGCAGGGCGGCGAGACCGCTTGCTACCGAGGTCATTTGCCCGTCCTGGTAGCTGGCATTGACGACCGGGCGTACTGCTAAATCGGCTAAGAGCTCGGCTACGCGCTCGGACTCGTGGCCGAGTACGCAGACGATCTCTTGTAACCCGACTTTCAATAGGGTTTTGGCGCTGCGCCTAACCAAGGACTCGCCATTGATGGGCAAGGTCAGTTTATTGACCGCGCCCATGCGCTTGGACTCACCCGCGGCTAGTAGTACGGCTGATACTTTCACTTTTCGTTAGGGCTGTTTTTCAGCCGTATCAACTCCGCCACAACCGAGAAGGCGATCTCGGCTGGGGTGCTGGCGCCAATGTCGACGCCGCAAGGCGCTTTGACGCTGGCGACGCGCTCCGGGTCGTGGCCTTGCTCTACGAGCTGCTGGCGTAACCGCGCCGATTTGTTGGCGCTGGCGACCAACAAGATGTTGCGAGCTGCCGAGCCGAGTGCGGCGCGCAGGGCTGGCATATCGCCTCGGCCCTGGGTGGCGACTACTACGGCGAAGGGGGGCAGCGCTTGCGTGGGTGCCTCAGCTTCGGCGGCGCAAGGGCGCGCCTCAAAGCCAGCCATTGGGCAGAGCTTCGCCAAGTCTGCGGCTAGTGGCGAGCTGCCGAAGATGGCGACGATGTGGCGGGTGGTCATAGGCTCAATGAAGATATCCAGCATGCCACCGCTGGAGCAACTGGAGGCGTAATTGATGATGCCCTCTGGATGCACCCTATCCGACTTGGGGCTGACGCGGATCAAGCGCGGCTGCTGATCTGCTAACACTAGCTGGGCAGCTTTGACTACGGCGGGCTGGGCGCAGCCGCCACCGACCCAGCCAGATATGGTGCCCTCGGAGTCTACCAGGGCTTTGGCGCCAGCTTTGGCGGAGGTCGAAGCCTCGGTGCGCACCACGGTCGCCAGCGCCAAGACCTTGCCTTGCTGCTGCAGCTTGTGCGCCTCGTGCAATAAATCGGCTGGGAGCATGGCTACAAACGCGCGAACTCGCCTTCCAAAGCTTCGAGGCTGCGGAGGCTATTGGCGGGCAAAAAGCGATCTATGTGCGGCAGCGCCGCTTGCATACCGCCAGCGCGCGGCTGGTAGCCAGCGCGACCCAGCAAGGGGTTGAGCCAGACCAGGCGATGGATGCGGGCGCGGATGCGCTGCAGGTTGCTCGCCAGCAGGCTGAGGTCGCCAGTGTCGAGGCCATCGCTCAGCACCAGGACAATGGTGCGCTTGGTGAACAACGGCGCGTGCTGCTCGCAACAATAGCTCAGGGACTCGCCGATTTTGGTGCCGCCAGCCCAACCCGCCGACAGCAGCTTGAGGCGGTCGCGCAGCTCTTCGAGGTTGCTGCTTTGCAGCGCTGCGGTTAGCGAGACCAAGCGAGTGTGGAAGGCGAAGACGTTGGCGCGGTCAAATAGATTCAGCAAGCCGCGCGCGAAGCGCAGGAATAAAGTCGAATACAGCGACATCGATTTACTGACGTCGAGCAGGACGACGAGTTGCCAATGGCGTCGCTGCCTGGCGCTATAAAACAGGTTCAAAGGTTCGCCGCCGCGTGGCATGGCGGCGCGCAGGGTTCGGCGCAAGTCGAGCTTGCGCGGCTGCTTGCTGCTGCGCAGGCGGCGCACCAGGCGGCGCGACATGCTGCGGGCAATCTTCTCGGCGACTTGCTCGGCGGCGCGCATTTGCTCGGCGTCCTGGATGAAGGCAAAGTCGGCGCTATCGTCGACTTCAAAGGCCGAGGCGCCGTCGGCGGCGCCGCTGTGGTCGGTCGCCGAGCTATTGCCTTCGCCCGCGAGGTCGAGCTCCAGAGACGGGCGCGTGCTGGTGGCTTGACCGCCCTGCTTGCCATCCTGGCGTTGACCCACCGGGCTTTTCTGGTTCGGGGTGATTTCGCTGCGGAGGTTATTGGCGAGCCAGAACTGGTCGAAGAGCTCGGGAAAGCCGTCCCACTGGCGCTGGTTCGAGCACACCAGCGCGCGCAGGCAAGTGCGTACGGCGTCTTTATCGAGGATGTCGATGAGCTTTAGCGCGCGCGCTACTTCTATGCTCTCGGCGATGCCGTTGACGTGCCCCTGAGCGCGCGCCAGGCGCAGAAAAGCCAATAGCGCTATGCGTAGGCGTAGCTCGAGTTCGCTGGCATTCAAGAGCTCTGGATTCGGCATCATTCAAACAGATTTGGCCGCCAGCCGCTGCAAGTCGAGCTCGTTGACGTTCAGGCGGTCTTCGCGCGATTTCAGCAGGCAGATCATGCTATCGAGCAAGGCTTCGGGCTCTTGCTCGAGGCTGGTGATGTTGAGGCGCAGCAGCGCCGCCGCCCAATCGAGCGTCTCGGCGATACCGGGGCGGCGCGAGAGGTTCATCTGGCGCAATTGCTGGACGAAGCCGACTATCTGCCGCGCCAATTGCGCGCCGGTCTCTGGCAGCCGCCGCAAGACTATGGACAGCTCTTTGTCAAATTCTGGGAACTCCAGGTAGTGATAGAGGCAACGGCGCTTGAGAGCATCGGAAAGCTCTCTGGTGCCATTGGAGGTTAAGACTACGTGCGGCTTGGCTCGGGCTTTGATGGTGCCCAATTCGGGGATGGTCACCTGGTACTCCGAGAGTAGCTCCAGCAGAAAAGCCTCGAACTCCTCGTCGGCGCGGTCGATCTCGTCTATGAGCAATACCGGCGAAGTCTCTTGGGTGATGGCTTGCAATAGCGGGCGCTCAAGCAAGTATTGGCGCGAGAAGATCGCTGAGCTGATTTGCTGCTGCTGGACTTTTTCGATCTCCATCAGCCGCAGCGAGAGCAACTGGTATTGATAGTTCCACTCGTAGAGCGTGGCTTGCGCGTCTAAGCCCTCGTAGCATTGCAGGCGGATGAGGCGGCAGCCGTTGACTTGCGCCAGCGCGTAGGCGATCTCGGTCTTGCCGACTCCAGGGGCGCCCTCGAATAAGATCGGCCGCCCCAATTGCTGGAACAGCACCATGCTGGTGGCGAGGTCGCGGTCGGCGATGTAACCGGTCTCGGCTAGTTTGGCTTGCGTGGACTCTATTAACTGGCGAGCGCTCTGCTGCATAGCACCCGGCTCAATTACTTCCCTTGCCGCCAAACAGGGAGCGCAGGAAGCCTGTGATAACCGACCAAGCGAACGCCAGGCCGTTCAACTCTTTGGGTGCTTCGGCGAGCGTTTCTTGCGCGGCTGCGGCTGCGGCGCCTGCGCCCATGGCAACGACGGTGGCGTCAAACCTGGTGCCGAACTGGTCGAGGATTTGCCCGGCGACTTGGGTGAGCATGCGCCCGCCGAGGCTGGCGACTTTGCCGGTAACCGAGACTTCAGCCTCGCCCTGCAATTGGCACTGCTGCGGCTCTGGCTCCGTGAGCCAAGCGCGGAGTTTCATTTCCGCCGACGAGGTGCCCTTGCTATCCTGACCCTTGCCGGTGATGCGGATTTCGCGCTGTTGCTCGTCGATGTTGTCGACAGTAACAGTGCCGTTGAACACCATCACCGCCGGGCCAATCTTGGCTTTAACTTTGCCCTCGTAGCAGCCTGGGGCGGTCTCAGTGCTGATCTCGGCGCCAGGAATGCACCCGGCTACTTTGGGGATGTCGGTCAGGATCGACCAGGCGTTGGCGCTGGGGCCATTGACGGCGAATGTTTTCTCTATGGTTACTTTCATTGCCGTGGGCTATCTTTTATTCAAGCCCAACTCGTTGATCTTCTTCCAGACGCGGTAAGAGTTATGCGGCATATCCATATGAGTAACATCCATGTGCGCGAAGGCGTCGACCACTGCCGAGGTGAAGCAGGGGATTGAGCCGACGTGCGGCGACTCGGCGACGCCTTTGGCACCGAGCGGGTGGTGCGGCGAGGGCGTTACCGTGTAGTCGGTTTCCCAGTGCGGGGTTTCGACAAAGGTCGGGATGAAGTAATCCATGAAGGTATTGCCGAGGGCGTTGCCGTCTTCGTCAAAGGGTAACTCCTGACCCATGGCGACGGCGAAGCCTTCGTTGAGGCCGCCGTGGATTTGGCCATCGATGATCATCGGGTTGATGCGCGTACCGCAATCGTCGAGCGCGTAAAAACGTCGCACCGATGCTACGCCGGTGAAGCGGTCGATATCCAACACGCAGAGGTAAATGCCGAATGGGTAAGTGAAGTTCGGTGGGTCGTAATAATTTACTGCCTCCAGCCCCGGCTCCATGTTTTCCGGCAAATCGTTGTACGCCGCCCAAGCGATTTCTTTCATGGTTTTCTCTTGATCTGGTACGCCTTTGACTTTGAAGCGGTCGATGTCCCACTCCAAGTCGTCTTCGGCGACTTCGAGCAAATGTGCGGCGATCTTCTTGGCTTTGGCGCGGACTTTGCGCGCTGCCATCGCCGTGGCGGCGCCGGCGACTGGAGTCGAGCGTGAGCCGTAGGTGCCGAGGCCGTAGGGGGCGGTGTCGGTGTCGCCTTCTTCGATTTGGATGTCGTCCGAATTGAGGCCGAGCTCGGAGGCGATGATCTGCGCGTAAGTCGTTTGGTGCCCCTGGCCCTGGGTGATGGTGCCCATGCGCGCGATGACGCTGCCGGTGGGGTGAACGCGAATCTCGGCGCTATCGAACATGCCGATGCCGAGGATGTCGCAATTGCGCGTGGGGCCAGCGCCGACTATCTCGGTGAAGGATACCAGGCCGATGCCCATTAGCTCGCCTTTCGCGCGCTTCTCGGCTTGCTCGCGGCGCAAGCCATCGTAGTCGACGGCTTGGAGCACTTTGTCGAGCGCGGTGTGGTAATCGCCGCTGTCGAGCTCCCAGCCGAGCGCGGTTTTGTAGGGGAATTGCTCGCGCTTGACGAAGTTGCGGCGGCGAATCTCGGCTTTGTCGATGCCGAGCTTTTGCGCCAGCACGTCCATCATGCGCTCGATTAAATACACCGCTTCGGTAACGCGGAAGGAGCAGCG
Source organism: Gammaproteobacteria bacterium (assembly GCA_965229495.1). Classification (GTDB taxonomy): domain Bacteria; phylum Pseudomonadota; class Gammaproteobacteria; order CBDBNL01. The sequence goes on along the minus strand of OZ245880.1, from coordinate 111,731 downwards.
GTAAGCGACGCCACCGGGGGCTTTGTTGGTGTAAACGCCGTCGACCTTGACGTGCGCCACTGGGATATCGTAGGAGCCGGTGCAGATGTGGAAGAGACCGGCGGGGAATTTAGTCGGGTCGGCGCAGGCGTCAAAGGCGCCGTGGTCTGCCAATACGTCGACGCGCAAGCCTTTGATGCGTCCGTCTTTATCGGCGGCTAATTCGCCGGTCATGTGGTAATCGCGCGCGAAAGCGGTGGTGGAAAGGTTTTCCATGCGGTCTTCTACCCATTTCACTGGGCGTCCTAGAACAATCGAGGCGACGATCGCGGTTACGTAACCCGGATAAACCCCGACTTTGTTACCAAAGCCGCCGCCGATGTCGGGTGAGACCACGCGGATGGCGCTCTCCGGCAGCTTCGATAACAGCGAGACCACGGTGCGCACCACGTGCGGCGCTTGCGAGGTCAGGTAGACCGTCAAGTGGCCTTTAACTTTATCAAAAGAAGCGACGCAGCCGCAAGTCTCCAGCGGGCTGGGGTGCACACGCGGGTAGTACATATGTTGACTGACCGTGACTTCGGCGTTTTCAAAAGCCCGGTCTGTCGGCTCTTTATCGCCGGCTTCCCAGCGGAAGATGTGGTTATCGTGGATGCGCTTGGAGTGCGCGCCTTCCATTTTGCCGACTAAGTCTTCGCGCAAAACCGGCGCGTCTTTCGCCATCGCTTGCTTGGCGTCTACCAATACGGGCAAGACTTCGTACTCGACTTCAACCAGCTCGATGGCATCGGCGGCGATGTAGCGATCGTCGGCGATGACCACCGCGACTTCCTGGTATTGGAAGTGGACTTTGTCATCGGCTAATACCGCTTGAACGTCGCCAGCCAGAGTCGGCATCCAGTGCAAGCTCAGCGGCTTGAGGTCGTCAGCGGTCAAAACCGCGTGTACGCCTTTTAGCGCCAAGGCTTTATCTTTATTTATGCTTTTGATGCGCGCGTGCGCGTAGGGGCTACGCACCATATCGGCGAAGAGCATACCTTGCAGCTTGATATCGTCGACGTAATTGCCCTTGCCTTGGACGAAGCGCGGGTCTTCTTTGCGCTTGCGCGAGCAGCCGATGCCTTTTAATTCGTCGACGCGAGGGTCGACTTTGTCATTATTATCTATGTACATTTTCTTACTCCTTCCTTCAAGCAGACGCAGCTTGCTGAGCCTGCAGCTTTTTGGCTGCGGAAGCCACAGCTTTAATGATGTTCTGATAGCCGGTGCAGCGACAGAGGTTGCCCGCCATGCCGTGGCGGATTTCCTCCTCGCTGGGGTCGGGGTTTTCCGCCAGGAAGCGATAGGCGCGTACCATCATGCCAGTGGTGCAAAAGCCGCACTGCAGCCCGTGCTCTTCGATGAAGGCTTCTTGCACGGCGTGCAGCCCTTCGGAGCCCGCCATACCCTCGACGGTCATGACCTCGGCGCCGTCGGCTTGCACCGCGAGCACCGTGCACGACTTGACCGATTCGCCGTCCAAGTCCACCGTGCACACCCCGCAATGGCTGGTCTCGCAGCCGATGTGGGTGCCAGTCAAATTCAGCCGCTCGCGCAGCGTGTGCACGAGTAACTCGCGCGGCTCTACTAATACCTCGACGTCTTCGCCGTTGAGATTGAATTGAATGTGTTGCTTAGCCATGATCAATTGCCTCCTGCCATTTTGACCGCGTCCAGGATTGAGCGCCGAGCCATCTCGGCCGCCATGTGGGATTTGTATTCGCTATCGCCGCGCAAATCTTCCGCTGGCTCGCAGGCCGAGCGTACCAAGTCGCAGGCTTGATTTAACAAGTCGTCGTTGAGCGCCTTACCAGCCAAAAGCTGCTCGGCGGCCTCGGCGCGGAAAGCGCAAGGGCCGAGATTGGTCAGCGCGATGCGAATCTCTTTAATGACCCCCGCCGCCATCTTTACTACCACTGGCGCAGCTGCCGTGGCGTAGTCGCCGGTTTTGCGTTTTAGCTTGTGAAAGCCGTAACCCATGCCCGCCGTGAACACCGGCACGATTACTTGCGAGAGGATATCGCCTTGCTCCAGGCCAGTCCAATAAGTGCCGAGGAAAAAGCCGTTGGCGGCTTGGCGGCGCGTGCCATTGGGACCATTGATGACGAACTCGGCATCCAGCGCCAGCATAATCGCCGGGTGATCATTGCCAGGGTCGCCGTGGGCGATATCGCCGCCGATGGTGCCCTTGTTGCGTACTTGCGGGTCGGCGATTTGGCTGACTGCATCGGTCAGCAGCGGGCAATGCTTTTGCACCAGCTCAGAACTGAGCACCGCGCTCTCCGAAGTCATCGCGCCGATGACCAGGCGATCGCCTTCAAGGCTGATGCCGCGTAGCTCTTCGATGTGTTTTAAGTCGACCAGATGCGTCGGTTCGGCGAAGCGCAACTTCATCATCGGCAACAGGCTATGGCCACCGGCGATAATCTTCGCGTCCTCATTGCCAGCGATAATACTAATCGCCTCGCTCAAAGTCTTCGGCGCCTGATATTCAAAGTTTCCGGGTATCACTATCTTTCCTCCATTGTTGTTTTTATATTGTGCTAGCTCTGCCGATGGCGCGTGCTACAGGATAGACCTATGCCAAATTGTAAAGCTAGCTTGACATTACTGCCTTAAATCAAGCGCATATTAACACAACAATTTTAATCTTGCATCCGGGGCGGCGCTGCGCGGGGGCTGCAGGTTGAGTCTGACCTATAATGCCCATGATGCGCGCCCACGCGCGCATATCGTCTTACAACAACAATATGGAGATTTGCTATGAGCAATAATAAAACTGTGAAGGCTTTGCTGGCGGTGCTGCTGGCGGTTGGTTCGCTGAGTTTTTCGCTGTCGGCGCGCGCCGAGGGCGGGGATTATTTGCTGGCGACGGCGTCTACTGGCGGTACTTACTATCCAGTCGGCGTAGCTATTGCCACGCTCACCAAGGTCAAGCTGCAACCGAAGCAAAAGATCGGCATGTCGGCGATCAACTCGGCGGGCTCGGGTGAGAACGTCCGCTTGCTGCGCTTGAACGAAGCCCAATTCGCGATATTGCAGGGTTTGTTCGGCTACTACGCTTGGACTGGAACCGGTCCAGTTGCTGCCGATGGCAAGCAAGAGCATCTGCGCTCGGTGTCGATGCTCTGGCAGAATGTCGAGCAATTTGTCGTTGCTGCCGACCAGGCTGGCGCGGGTGATATCAGCGCGGTGTTGAATTTATCTGGCAGCAAGATGGCTATGGGGCGGCAGAACTCCGGCACCATCGGCTCCAACCGCACTATCCTGGCGAACCTCGGCTTGGATATGGACGCTAGCTTTGATCTGTTCTACGCTGGCTACGGTCCCTCGGCAGACGCGCTGCAAAATGGTCAAGTAGTGGGCATTTCTACTCCTGCTGGCGTGCCCACCGGCGCGATAACCAAGCTATTCGCAGCCAAAGGCGACGCCGTGCGCTTGCTGAGCTTTACCCCCAGCCAAGCACAAAAGGCTGACGGCGGCTTCGGCTTGTGGACGCCCTTCAACATCGAGGCTGGCACCTATCCTGGGCAGGAGCAGGACATCATGACCATCGCCCAGCCCAATTTCCTGGCGACGCATAGCTCGGTGCCCGAAGACCATGTCTATCAAATAACCAAGGTCATGTACGAGAATTTGCCCTTCCTCAACGCCATTCACTCAGCCACCAAAGCTATGGCGCTGGAGAAAGCTATCGCTGGCCTACCAGCACCGCTGCACCCAGGCGCGCTGCGTTATTACCGTGAAGCCGGTATTAACGTTCCAGCCAACCTGGTAGCCCAATAAAAGCATCAGCGCTGCCGTAGGCACGGCAGCGCTGCATCAACTAAGGCATAGTCCATGCGCGCCGCCAACCTCGTGGAGAACGACATTTTCTCTGGAGTTTGGCGGCGCGTGGCTTTTGCGCTGGCAATAGTTATCGCGCTGGCGCATCTATACTTCGTCTTTTCCGCCGATGTTTCTGAGCTAGGGCGCAACGCTCTGCACTTCGCCGGCTTCGGCTTGCTGGCGGCTTTGGTTTATCCGATCTTTGGCTCTGGCAAATGGTGCTGGCTTGACCTGCTATTTGGTGCTTTGGTGGCTTGGGCGGCGATCCACGCATTCAGCGCCGAAGATGCGATCTACGCTCGCGGTGTGCGCCTAAGCTCTTGGGATTGGTTTGCTGGTGGCGTGCTCATCGTTGCTGCTATAGAGCTCACTCGGAGAACCGCTGGCTGGGTGATACCAGTGCTCATCGTGCTGGCGCTATCCTATGTCGCCTTCTGGGGGCAATACTTGGGCGGGGTGTTTCGCTTCCCCGGCTTATCGCTGGAAACCTTGATGTTTCGCTCGCTGTATGGCGACGACGCGCTCTTTGGCAACATCGCGCGCATATCCTCGACTTACGTTTTTCTCTTCATACTCTTCGGTGCCTTTCTGCTACGCTCTGGTGCTGGCGAATTTATCGTGCAATTGGCGCGCGCTGTCGCTGGGCGCATGGTCGGCGGCCCCGGTTTCATAGCGGTAATAGCGTCGGCTTTGACTGGCACTATCTCTGGCTCTGCGGTCGCCAATACCGCGTCAACTGGAGTCTTGACCATCCCGCTGATGAAACGCGCTGGTTTTTCGGCGAAGTTTGCCGGCGGCGTCGAGACCGCTGCTTCCACTGGCGGCCAGCTAATGCCGCCGATTATGGGCGCTGGCGCCTTCGTCATGGTCAGCTATACCAACATAGCTTACGAGCGCATAATCGTCGCCGCGCTGCTGCCAGCCTTGCTGTACTTCGCCTCGGTGGCCTTTATGGTGCGCATCGAGGCGCGCAAACAAGGTTTGCGTCCGGATAGCAGCGACAACACCAGCTTCAAGCAAGCCTTCAAGAACGGCGGCCTCAGCTTCGTGCTGCCCATTAGCCTGCTGATAAGCCTGCTCATGCTCGGCTTTACCCCGGAATACGCCGCCGTTATCAGCATCGTGGCTATTGTTGCCAGTAGTTGGTTGGGCGCGAAACCTATGGGCTGGCGCGAGATATTAGACGCCATGGCGCTGGGTGCGAAAAATATGATCGGCACGGCGGTGCTGCTGTGCGCGGTGGGCTTGATCGTCAACGTCATAGCCACCGCTGGAGTTGGCAACACTTTCTCGTTGATGATATCGACCTGGGCTTCTGGCAATATCATCCTGGCTATTGCTTTGATAGCCCTGGCGTCTTTAGTACTGGGCATGGGCTTGCCAGTTACCGCCGCTTATATCGTGCTGGCGACGCTCTCGGCGCCCGCGCTAGCGGGCATGATCAGCGATAGCTTTTTGGCAACAGCCCTGGTCAGCGGCGATCTGGCGATCGAAGCGCAAGCCTTGTTGAGCCTGGTGGCGCCGGAGGTGGCTAGCGCTGGTGGATTGGCGAGCTTAGAGGCAGCCGAGCAACTGATCGCGGACTTACCACTGGAGTTGCTGGTGAGCTTACGCGAGCTAGTGCTGAGCCCAGAGACCTTGAGCCCGGCGCTGCTATCGGCGCACATGATTATCTTCTGGCTTAGTCAAGATTCTAACGTTACTCCGCCAGTCTGCCTCGCCGCCTTCACCGCCGCCGCCATCGCCAAATCACCACCGATGGCCACTGGTTTTGCCAGTTGGAAGCTCGCCAAGGGTTTATACATCATGCCGATATTATTTGCCCTCACGCCTATACTGGCGAGCGATTGGCTCGCGGCACTGCAAGTGGCAATATCCGCATTAGTCGGAATTTACGCCCTCGCTGCCTGTATGCAAGGCTGGCTGGAGCTGCGCTTGAGCCTTGCCTTGCGCGTGCTCTGCCTGGCGCTAGGCATTGCCTGCCTATGGCCGCAGCAATTACTGGTCAACGCGCTTGGCAGCCTGGTATTTCTGGCGTTATTGGGATGGCAGGTGTATCGCTTGCGGCATACTTGATATACTTCGTTCCAGGGCATCACGAACTCTCCTGTAGTAAAAAATCATGCAAAACAACGTAGTCATAGAAAAAGACGGCGGGGCTATTTGGCGAGAGTTGAAGGGCACGATAACTTATTCGCCTTTGCTTACTCTGAGCGTGAGGCAATATTAGAGTTAAAAATGTCGTTGAGATGATCCTGGATTTTCACATAGAGCAAGTGAATGACGAGCGCCTGATACGCAATGAGATAGTCTCAGTAATTGAGAACTATGCTGTTTAAGTACATGAAAATTGCAAAGTGATACAGTAAATTGAATTACAAACAAAAATGCCAACTAATAGCATAACACTAGATTGTGCGCAATTTGCCCGAGTAGACCTTTGCCATCAGCCGACGCCGATTGAGCCTATGGAGCGCTTGCAGGAGCAGCTCTCGGGCCCACAGTTATTCATCAAGCGCGACGATTGCACTGGCTTGGCCACCGGTGGCAACAAAACGCGCAAGCTGGAATTCCTGCTCGGCGAAGCGCTATTGCAAGGCGCGGATACCCTGGTTACCCAAGGCGCGGTGCAATCCAACCACGTGCGGCAAACGGCGGCAGCAGCGTGTAAATTTGGTCTCAAGTGCCATGCTTTGCTAGAGCGGCGAGTGGCAGACGCTGCGAGCGATTACGAGAGCACTGGCAATGTTTTCCTAGACGAGTTATTTGGCGCGACCTTGGAATTTCGCCCCGCTGGGCTGGATATGAACGCCGAGGCTGAGGCGCTATGCCAGCGCCTGCGCGCTGATGGGGCGAAGCCCTATTTCATACCTGGCGGCGGCTCCAACGCTATCGGCGCTCTCGGCTACGCGAGCTGCGCGCAAGAGATAGGCGCTCAATCTCAGGAGCTGGGTATCGACTTCGATTATTTGGTAGTCGCCAGCGGCAGCGCTGGCACGCACGCTGGCTTACTGGCTGGCTTGCAGGCTATGGGATCTGATTTGCCAGTGCTGGGCATTAGCGTGCGCCACCCGCAAACCAAGCAGGTTGCAGCAGTGCACGCGCTCGCCGAGAAAACTCTGGCGCTGCTCGGTGGTGCCGCATTGCCGGTAGATAAGGTTATAGTCGACGATGGCTACGTCGGCCCTGGCTACGGCGTCGCTGCCGAGTCGACCTTGGAGGCGATTCGCATGACCGCACGCTCGGAGGCTATTTTGCTCGACCCAGTTTATTCGGCGAAAGCCATGGCAGGCTTGATCGGCCTAGTGCGCTCTGGCTTCTTTGCCGCCGATGCCAAGGTGCTGTTTCTGCACACTGGCGGTTCGGCGGCTTTATTCGCTTATGAGGACATACTCAGAGCCTGAGCGAAGACTATTTTTGCCGCCGAGTTCATTAGCTCGCATAGAATGAGAGCTTTGCATAATTTGAAGCCTTTGCAATAAGAACCTTTTCGCAAAGGTCTCACCCTTTCATAACAACACGAGGAAACAACAATGAAAAAACAATTAACAAGCTTCGCCCTAGCCTCGGCTTTAGCTTTATCGGCTTCAGCGCTGAGCGCCTCCGAACGCGTCGCCATCGGTGTGCCGTCTTGGACTGGTGCCCAAGCCATCGCCCATTTGCTGAAGACGGTGGTCGAATTGCGCATCGGCGGCGAGGCCGAGCTGGTGCCCGGCAATAACGCGACTATCTTCCAAGCCATGGACCAAGGCAAGGGCGATATCGACGTCCACCCCGATGTCTGGCTGCCCAACCAGGAAAGCTTCACCAAGAAGTACGTCGACGGCGCCGGCACGGTGATGCTCTCGAGTAATCCTTACGAAGGCAACCAGGGCTTTTGCGTGTCGCAAGATTTTGGTAAAGCTAATAACATCACCGATATCGCCGACCTCGGTCGACCAGACGTTGCCATGAAAATGGATAGCGATGGTAACGGTCGCGGTGAGATGTGGATCGGCGCGCCCGGCTGGGCTTCGGCGAACGTCAACGAAGTCAAAGTGCGCGACTACGGCCTGCTCGACTTTATCGAGCCTATCCGCGCTGAGGAAAGCGTCAAGACCGCGCGCGTGAAAGACTCCATCGCCAAGAACGAAGGTTACGCTTTTTACTGCTACAAGCCGCACGCTATTTGGTTTATGTTCGACGTTGAGATGCTGACCGAGCCAACCTATAACCCCGCCGACTACGTGATGGTGCAGCCTTCGGACGACCCGGATTGGTACGATAAGTCTCGGGTAGCTACCAAGGATGCTTTGAAGCAAGTGCAGATCGCTTGGTCGAAGTCCTTGGCAGAGCGTTCGCCAGCGATAGCCGAGTTCTTTGGTCGCTTTGCTCTGCAGGCTGACGACGTTAGCGGCTTTGCCTACCAGATATCAGGCGAGGGCAAAGACCCGGCTGACGTGGCTCTGGCTTGGGTAGAAGCCAACCCTGATCGTGTCGACTCTTGGTTAGGGCTATGAGTCTTACTGTCTGAAGTTAGGAATTGGACTGGGGGTGGGCGCCTTTGCTCGCCCCCAGTTTTTTTTATGGCTAAGGGTTAATGACGCCAGCAGATAAATCGTCGCCGATGATCGAGGTGCGCGGGGTCTGGAAGCTCTTCGGCGAGCGCGCCGATGAAGCCTTGCGCGCTATTCAGACCGAGGGCCTGGATAAAGCCGAAGTGCTCAGCCGCTTCAACGCCGTGGTCGGCGTCGCCGATGCCAACCTGTCGATCAATCGCGGCGAGATATTCTGCGTCATGGGCTTATCCGGCAGCGGTAAGTCTACTCTGGTGCGTCATTTCAACCGCCTGCTCGAGCCCACTGCTGGCAGCATCAGCGTTGAAGGTGTCGAGGTGATGCAGTTGGCGCCGAGGCAGCTGCAAGATTTTCGCAACCAGAAGATCGGCATGGTCTTCCAAAATTTTGCCTTGCTGCCGCACCGCTCGGTGCTCGATAACGTCGCGATGCCGCTGGAGATTCGCAAGGTCAACAAGAACGAACGCCTGGCGCAAGCCGCGCAAATTCTCGATATCGTCGAGCTCGGTGCCTGGGGCAATAAATACGCCCACGAACTTTCCGGCGGAATGCAGCAGCGCGTCGGCTTGGCGCGCGCCTTGGCTGCCAACCCCGACATCCTGCTGATGGACGAGCCTTTCTCGGCGCTGGACCCGCTGATTCGGCGGCAATTGCAGGATGAATTCATCCGGCTTTCGGCGATCTTGCAAAAGACCACGGTGTTCATCACCCACGACTTGGACGAAGCGGTGCGCGTCGGCGACCGCATAGCGATCATGCGCGACGGCCGCATCGTGCAGATAGGCACTGCCGAGGACATAGTCATGAACCCAGTCGACGCCTACGTCGCCGACTTCGTCGCTGGTATCTCGCGTTTGAAAGTAGTGCGCGCCCACGCCGTGATGCAGCCTGTTGATCAATACTTGGCGGCGGTCAACGGCGAGCTGTCAGCAGCAGCGCCGCGCGTCGACGAAGACGCCAGCTTGAGCGCGCTGATAAATATGGCCATCGCCGACGACGCGCCAATCGTCGTCGCTGCTGATGGTAAAGACGTCGGCGTGGTAACGCGCAGCGATATCTTGCGCACGGTAGTGGAAGGAGCCGAGATAGCATGAGTATGCCCGCAGCCCTAGAAGCGCGCGCTGGAGTCGCCGAGCAAATGGCGCAAGAGCGCCGCGACCGCGTCGGTACCTTCGTGCGCACCAATCCCAGCTACTACGCTGGTCAATTTGAAAAGATCGGTGCCAGCGCCAAGTTCACCCCCAGCTTCAACTTCTTTGCTGGCTTATTCGGCCCGGTTTGGTTCGGCGCGCGTGGGCTGTGGAATTGGGCGCTGGCTTTTTTGATCCTTGAAACTATCGCTTGGGTGCAAATAACGCGCGGGCTCTTCGGCGATCTATCTTCGGCGGCGCGCGCTCGTATTGCTTCTATCGAAAATACCTTGGAGCTGCGACGCCAGCAGCTCGCCGCCGCCATCGACAGCAACTCCGATAAGATCGAGGTTTATCGGCGTACCGTACAGTCTTTGGAGGACGCCATCGGCGGCATTCGGCTGGAGGCGCAGCAGTTGGAGGCGCAGGGTATTTGGATAGCGCTGGTGGGCGTTGTGCTGTTGCTGGCGGTGAAGCTGGCGCAAGCGGTGAGCGCCAATAGCATCTTAGAGCGGCGTTTCTCCGATTGGCTTTCTGATGGCAGCATCCGCCACGGTATGCCCATGCGCGACGTCGTGCTGAGCGCGGTGTTCGCCAGCTTGATAGCGGTGGCGACTATCATCAATTACAGCTTCCCTGGGGCTTTTAAGGTCTTGGACGACTTCCCGACTCTGCTGCAAATCCGCCTAACCGCCATCGACTGGGTGGAGCTTTTCTTCAATTTTTGCGTAACTAACGGCGAAGGTCTGTTCGACTTGATCACGGCGGGGATTCGCTTGGTGCTCGACACGCTGGAGCTGGTCTTTGTGCAAACGCCGTGGCTGGTGATAGCTTCTTTTATCGTGTTGCTGACCTGGCTGTCAGCGGGCACGAGCACGGCGATTTACTCTGGCGCCTTCCTGGCGTATATGGGCCTGCTGGGCTTTTGGGAGAAGGCAATGACCACGCTGGCGCTGCTCGGCACCGCCGCTTGCCTATCTATCGTCATCGGCATTCCGCTGGGGATGTTTTGCGCTCGGCGCAAGCGTTTTTACGCTTTCATCCAGCCGATTATGGACTTCATGCAAACCATGCCCGCCTTTGTTTTCATGATCCCAGTGATCGCTTTTTTTGGCACTGGCAAGCCAGCGGCGGTGGTAACCACCATGATCTTCGGCGGCACGCCGGTGGTGCGCCTGACAGTGCTGGGCTTGCGCGGGGTGCCGGAGCACGTGCGCGAGGCGGCGTTGTCTTTCGGCGCCAGCAAGTGGTATTTGCTCACGCGTATCGACTTGCCGCTGGCGAGTCCATCGATCCGCGCTGGCATTAACCAGACCATCATGCTGTCGCTGGCGATGGTGGTCGTTGCCTCTTTGATTGGCGCCAAGGGCTTGGGCGAAGACGTGCTCGAAGCCTTGCAATACGCCAACGTCGGCCAAGGCATCCTCGCCGGCTTCTCCATACTCTTCTGCGCCATGATCCTCGACCGCATTGTCCAGGGGAAGCGTAAGTGAAGCCTTTGGTATTAGTGCATGGTTTCATGGGTGGTGGCGTGCAGTGGCAGTCGCAGCGGCGCGCTTGGGGCGATACGCGAGAAGTCATTACTCCGGATTTGCCTGGCTTTGGCGCCAATAACGCAGCAGTAGCTCCCGACACCATCGCTGGTTTTGCCGAATACGTGCTCACAGGGCTAGATCAAAAAGGCGTAGAGCAATTCGACCTGCTCGGGCATTCGATGGGAGGGATGATCGTGCAGGAAATGGTAGCGTTGGCACCGCAGCGCGTCCAGCGCTTGGTGCTGTATGGCACTGCCGCTGCCGGCGATCTGCCTGGGCGCTTCGAGAGCTTTGCGACCTCGCGCCAGCGCGCGGAGGAGGAAGGCGTTGATGCCTTTGCCGATAGAGTATCGGCGACTTGGTTTCTCGATTATCAGCAAGCTCCGGGCTACCCCGAGTGCGCGGCGCTGGCGCGGCGTTCGAGCGCTCAGGCGCTGCAAGCAGCTTTGACGGCGCTGGAGAACTGGTCGCGCCGAGACAACCTAGAGAAAATTAGTTGCCCGACTTTAATCCTCTGGGGCGAGCACGACCGCACCTACCGCTGGCCACAGATTAACGAGCTCTGGCGCCAAATCCCCGACTCGCACTTGGCAGCGCTGCCCAACTGCGCCCACGCCGTGCACTTGGAAAAAGAGCAGATATTTAATGCGCTGGTGGCAGATTTTTTGAGCTAGCGTGCGCGAGTAGCCGCTATGTGATGCTGCCCCGCCGTCCAGACGTCTAATCGGAATAGCTTATGGAAATTGACCGAGCCCAAGAGATCGTCAAGCTACTTGCCAACGGCGTCGACCCGACGACGGGTGAGACTTTTGCCGACGATAGCCCGTATAACTCGCCGGACATTGTGCGCGCTCTTTTCACAGTGCTGAATCATGTTAAGCTGCCGAGCAAATCATCGGCAGCGGAGAATAGGCCGGCCAATGCTGGTCGCCCTTGGACCGAGGAGCTAAGACAAGAAGTCGCCGAGCTATTTCGCCAAGGCAAATCTATAGCCGAACTCGCGCAGCATTTTGGCAGGACCAGAGGTGCGATAAGCTCCGAGCTCGTGCGCCAAGGGGTAATCGTCAGGGACGGAGAGCGGTCTTGGCGGTAATTGATAGGAGAATGTTCACTAAAAGATATATTTTCATATTTCAAGAAAGCTGCACCTGGCATATGATCCTGATATTACATAAATCAATATATGTGAACTTCCATCGGCTTATGATTTTTCTGTCGTTAGGTGAACACTCTCATCTTCCCTAGTAGTATCGAGCTTGCTGAGTTTGCATATGTAGTGCGCGCGCTTTGAAGCTGAGCACCACGAAGCCAGACTCCAAGGCTTTGGCTTCAGCATCGGCGTTGATGCTTTTGCCAGCTACGAGCACGAGCAAGCGCTTGGCTTGGTGCTCTGGGAAGAGGTCGCGGAATCGCCCTATGAGGTTGTTGCGCACTTTGATAACATCATTTAAGTGCAATTTTTTCTTAACTTCCATGAGCGCAATGCTATCGCCGTTGATCAGTAACGCGTCGAGCTCAATGTTTTTACCACCGCGCTTTTTGCGGACATTCGAGTAAATCTCGTCAAACTTAACTCCAGCTACTATCAAGTCGTGGCTATCCAGGCTATCGACAAAGTGCTGCTCGCAAGCATCAGAGTCATTTTTTATGAAGCTTTGCATCGTCTCGTTACCAGCCATCAGCTTGTTGAGCCGCTTATCGGTCTCGGCCGTTTGGATACGGAGTTCATTCAATCGCTTATCAGTTTCGGCCAGCCGCTTATCAGTCTCGGCCGTTTGGATACGGAGTTCATTCAACCGCTTATCAGTTTCGACCAGCCGCTTATCAGTTTCGGCTGTTTGGACACGGAGCTCATTGAGCCGCTTATCAGTTTCGGCCATCTGGACCTCGGTCTGCTCTTGGCGCGCTGCGACCCTGGTCAGAATCGCCCAAACCTTATTGAAGTTATCGTCAAAATTATTTGAATCAGCCATAGCTGGATACCTCTGGTGATATTGAGATTACTGAGTTTGTCGGCTGCGGTTTATATGCGGCGAGCAATTATATCAGGATGTAGTTGGCTATATAGCAGCGTAGGCTTGTTGGCCCTGAGGGCTGCGATTTTGCTGTTGCCTCTGACCAACGAAGAGGCTGTGTTATCAGCGCGCATCAAGGGCGCGCAGGCGACTGCTTGTGTTTAGTTAGTTTATTCAGATAGATGATAGATTTTAAGGGTACACTATTCACTCTTGGCAGCTAATCTGTTGCAAAAAATGGGCTGGTCACATAAACAATTGACAACAAAGCTGCGGGCAAAAAGAGCCTTTTTACAAAGGTCTCATCTGGTTAATGTTAATGACTAACAAAGGAGTAAAGCCATGACAAGCAAACCACTAGCACTGATTACTGGCGCGGCGCAGGGTATTGGTTACGCCTGCGCTGAGGCACTAAAGGAAGATGGCTATAGCGTGATCATCGCTGATGTGAACGCCGACGGCGTTAATGAGGCAGCTGAGAAGCTGGGGGCAGCGGCGGCAATCACTTGTGATATGGGCGAACTGGATCAGATTGATGCTATGTTTGCCGCTATTGCTGCTGATCACGGCCCGCTGCACGCCTTGGTCAATAACGCTGGCGTGGCTATGCCAGGAGATTTCCTCAGCTACGATGTTGAAAGCTTTGATAAAGTTATCAACGTCAACTTGCGCGGCGCCTTTATTGCCACCCAGATGGCCGCGCGCACCATGCTGGAGCATGAAATAGCTGGAGCCATAGTCAACATGACTTCGGTCAATGCCCAAGTCGCCATTGCCACCATTCCCGCTTACTGCGCTTCCAAGGGTGGCTTGATGCAATTAACCAAAGTAGCAGCGATTGCGCTGGCTCAGAATAATATCCGCGTCAATGCCGTTGGCCCTGGCTCTATTGATACTGCCATGATGGCTGGGGTCAACGCCAACCCAGAGGCCCTCAAAGCTGCCATGTCGCGCACTCCTCTGGGGCGAGTTGGCAGCGCTCGCGAGATCGGCGATGTCGTCGCCTTCTTGTGCTCGAGCAAGGCCAGCTATATCACCGGTGAAACCATCTATGTCGATGGCGGTCGGCTAAGCTTAAATTACGCCTTTTAATGAGATAAGGTTTATAAGTGTATAGCGTCGCACAAGTATGAGTCAGCAGAGAGGATGCCCCATTACACAGCAAACTCATAATCGCCAGCGCAATACGTGTTTGTGTTTTTGTTGTCAGAGTTCTCAATTAGTCATAGGGCAGCCCTAACCAAGATAAAGGTAATTGATTGAATTTATAATGACAATTTACGCTGTGTATGTAAGCTAATACATCAGAATACTCTTCTTTGTTGAAAAAATCGCTCAAAACATAAACGTATTCTACTTTTATGCCGAGATGTGAAACTAGCTTGAGATATTGCTTGCGCTTAAAATCACAAGTTTGCAATTTTTCGTCGACAGAGCCTGCAACCTGTTGGTATTTTATCTCAATGATAAACAAAGTCTCCCGCACAATAATGAGTAAAGCACTATCTGGAAGTAATTGGCGAGAAATATATTGCCGCCAGTAGATACCATGCTCTTTTTCTAGGAAATACTTATAAAAGTCATGCTTCTTGTAACACTTGGCGACAAGAATACCAGCATAATATATTTCGTGATAATTATTGCCACCTTTTAGCCTGACATCGTAGCCTGGAATCTGCTTAAGAAGCTCGACTATGTCAGATTTTTTCTCGAAATTTAATCCAGTTATGGTATTGCCACCACCAGTTCCATCTTTTATCATTTTGCACTCTCATAAGTTTAAAGTTAGTGTTACTTCGCGACCGCCATAGCTAAACGTTTTTCCGACAAAGATATAAAATCTTCTTCTAATTCGCAGCCAACAAATTTTCGATCAGTTAAAATTGCAGCAACTCCAGTTGTAGAGCTGCCAGCAAATGGGTCTAGAATTAAATCGTCCTTATTTGTGCTAGCTAGTATTATTCTCTCCAATAGTTCTACTGGCTTTTGAGTGGGGTGTTTACCAAAGTTTTTCTCGGATTTTGCTGGGGGCTTTATTCGCCAAACTGTCTTCATTTGTTTACCATCGTTTTGTGCTCGCATATCTTGATAATTGAAGACATGCTTTGATTTCAAATTCTTGGCAGCCCACATTAGGGTTTCAGTAGAATGAGTAAAGTAGCGGCAAGATAAATTTGGTGGTGGATTGGGCTTTTCCCAAGAAATATCATTGAGAATTTTCATGCCCAATTGTTGCATGCCATATCCTATAGAATGTATTACGTGATGGGTGCCAGAAACCCATATGGTGCCATTGTCCTTCAGTAGCTTTTGTGCGCGAGATAACCAGGCTAAATTAAATTCATGGTTAAGCTCGGCACCTCTAGATTTATCCCAAGTGCCTTTATCTACTTTAACCATCTTACCAGCACGGCAACTAATCCCACCATTTGAGAGAAAATATGGCGGGTCAGCAAATATCATATCGAATTTACCTTGCGGGAACTTATTGATTAAGCTATCCATAAACTCTAAGCAGTTAGCTTGATATAGCCAAATGCTATTTTCATCATCACGATAGGCGCATCTATTACTCGCATATGCTGATGGCTCCATGACTAGTAGAGGCATTGTCAGTTCAGTAGGGGAATTATTGTATTGCAGGCTCATAATGGCAATTTGTTTGAAAGTTAAGGGCTTGATGCCGAGCCTTGGCGCAGAGCTGTGGCGCTGGTGGCGGCGATTAGTAGCAGTAGGGTGTAGATGGGCCAGAAGCCGTAGCGCGAGAATGGTGTGGCGTCGGTCGTGCTGGCTTGGAAGTATTTGCCGTAGGCTATGCCTTCTTGCCAAGGCTCGATGCTGCTGATGACTTTGCCGCTAGGGTCGCTGGCGAAGCTGATGCCAGTGCTGGTGGTGCGGAGGACGTAGGTTTCATTTTCTATAGAACGCATCCGCGCGATCTGCGCGTGCTGCTCAGGGCCGAGCGATCGGCCGAACCAGGAGTCGTTGCTGATCGTTACTATGGCGTTGGCAGTGCGCGCTTGGCGCGCGGTGTAGGCATCAAAGGCAATCTCATAACAAACTAAGGGCGCTAGAGCTCCGTGTTGACTAATAAGCGGAGCTTGGTCTGGCGGCCCTGCGCTCATGGAAAAATTCGCCAGGTTGCGCACTAATTTGCTCAAGCCTGGCGGTAGCGGCAAATACTCGCCAAAAGGCACGAGTATTTTCTTATGGTAGATGTTCTCGGTGAAATCGCCCTTGGCGCCGAGGCCGAGCACGCTGTTGTAATTACGGCGCTCGGAGTCTGCTGTGAGCACGCCGACAACGAGCGTTTTGTTGTCTTCCAGCGCGCGCTGCTGCCAGGATTGGTACCAGTCGTAGTTCTGGTGCAGGTGAAAAGGCAGCGCCACTTCGGGCAGTACGATGACGTCGCTGCGCTGCCAAGCCTGCTCTAGCAAGCGCTCGTAGCGCGCGACGATTTCGCCGCGCTTGTCGCGGCGCCATTTGTCGGCTTGGTTGATGTTGCCTTGAATGAGCGCAAAAGTGTGACCGTCGTCGCTGAGCGGGCGCCAGCGCAAGGTGTCGCGCAAGGCGCCACCGGTTACCAGCAACAAGCCTATCGCCAGTAGCGCTAGCAAGCTGCGCATTTTCACGGCGCGCAAGCCCAGCAAAGGCGCGCGCTGGACGATGAAGCTGAGCAATACTACGATCAAGATGGCGGCGGCGCCAGTGGCGCTAACGCCGCCGAGTTTGCCCCAGCCAGTCAATGGCGTGTCGAAGAAGGCGTAACCAGTTAGTAACCAGGGAAAGCCATTGAGTAGATGGCTGCGTGGAATTTCAGCCAGCAGCCACAAGCTACCGAAGAGCAGCAGGGCCGGAATTATGCTTTGGTGGTGCGCGCTTTGCTTTAGGTGCTTGTGGCTGAGCTTGGCGTACAGCCAACACGCCAGTGCGATGAACAAGGCTTGATAAAGCACGAGCAAAGCGGTGAGCGCACTGGCGGTGCCGCTGCCAGCGGCAGAGAAGTTGTAGATGCTGACGTAAACCCAAGAGGTACCAATCCCGAACTGACCAACGCCGAGCAACAGCCCCAGCCAAGCCGCGACCCCCGGGCTTTGGTACTGCAGCAAGATGGTGAACGCCACCAGTGCCGCCGTGTACGCCCACCAGTAATTGAAGGGAGCAAATCCCAGCACCAGCAGCGCGCCCAAGACCAGCGCCGCTAAGGACTGCAATATTAGCTGCACTTATCTAACCGCCGAATCCGCGCCCGTAAACTTTACTACGTAGCGGGTAGAGCTTCTTCGGTACCAGTAGCGTCAGTCGCTTCTTCTGCCTCCTCTGCCTTTGGCTGCGCGCGCTGCTGGGCTTTGAGCTTTCTTTTATCGGTGAAGCGCGCGCCCATCGCCAGCATGGCTGGGGTTAGCAATAGGGTTATGACGGTGGCAAAGGTGAGGCCGCCAGCGATGGCTGTGGCTAGCTGCACCCACCACTGCGTCGACGGCGCGCCGAAGCTGATGGTGCCGGTTACAAAGTCGACGCTCATGCCCAAGACCATGGGCATGAGCCCGGAGACGGTGGTGATGGCGGTGAGGATGATCGGGCGGAAACGCTGCGCGCAAGTTTGGATTACGGCGTCTTCGGCGCCGAGACCCTCGGCGCGGAGCTTGTTGAAGGTGTCGATGAAGATGATGTTGGCGTTGACCACGATGCCAGCGAGGGCGATGATGCCGATGCCGCTCATGACGATGCCAAAAGCCTCGCCGCGAATCAGCAAGCCCCAGAACACACCGGCGCTGGAGAATACCACTGCCGAGAGAATGAGCAGCGCTTGGCGGAAGCTATTGAACTGGGTTACCAGGATGATCAGCATTATGAAGATAGCCACGGAGAAGGCTTGGGTGAGAAATTGCTGCGATTTGGCTTGGTCTTCCTGCTGGCCGCCAAAGCTCCAGGTTACGCTCTCGGGTCGATCGGAGCCATCGAGTAATTCGGCGATCTTGGCGCTCATGAGGTCGACGCGTTCGCCAGCGCCGACGTTGGCTTGCATGGTGTAGTAGTAATAGCCAGCCTTGCGCGCGATCTCGCTTTCCTTGGGTTGCGGCGAGAAGCTGGCGAAGTTTTTTAGCGGCACCGAGGTGCCAGCTATGGGGATGCGCAATTCCAATAGCTGATCAAAGTTACGCGCGTCGCTGGGGTAACGCAGGCGGATATCGACTTTGTCGTCCGAGCCTTCGGGGACGTAATCAGAGATGGTTACGCCGTTGGTTACCATCTTGACCATGTTGCCGATGCTGTTCACCGAGGCGCCAAAGCGCGCCGCCTCCTCGCGGTCGACGTTGAGTTCCCAATCGATGCCGTCGAGCGGACGCGAATCGCGCACGTCGCGCAATTCGGGCATGTCGCGCATGGCGCGGGCAATACGATTGACGTAAGCGTCGAGCGCCGGTTTGTCGAGCGATTGCACTTCAAAGACGATGTCGGCGTCGGCTGGTGGGCCACCTTCCTCAACTCTCGTCTCTATTAAGACTCCAGGGATTACGTCGGCCTGCTCACGAAACCTGTTGAGGATGTCGTTGGCTTTGGGGCGCATTTGCCAATCGGTCAGCCTGAGACTGATACGGCCGATTAAGTCTTTGGCTGCGTTGTCGGCGCCTTCGGTGAGCACCGTGGTCGTCAGATACTCAAACGAGGGCTCGGCGAGAGCGATGGCTTCGATGCGGCGCACGATGGCGTCGCGTTCGTCGAGCGAGAGATCGCCACGGGCACGGATGTCGATCTGGGCGTTCTCGGGCTCGATGTAAGGGAAGAATTCGACGCCCTTGCCGTGCTTGCCGTAAACCATGATCGAGCCCACCAAGGCGCCGATCGCCAGCGCCAGCGCCAGGATCGGCCAGCGAATGAAGACGCGCAGGGTGCTGATGTAAGCGCCAGTGATGCCTTTGATGTCGTTGTAGCGGCGCTCGTTGGAGGCTTTGAGCATCTCCTTGGTCGCCACTGCTTGGCTATTGGGCTTGCCGAATATCGAGCCGATTACCGGCAACACCACCAGCGCCATGACTAGGGAAGCGGTGAGCGTTATCAGCACCGTGATCGGGATGTAGACCATGAATTCGCCGATGATGTCCGGCCAGAATAGCAGCGGAAAAAATACTGCCAGCGTGGTCGCGGTCGAGGCTATTATCGGCCAAGCCATACGCTTCGAGGCCTCGCGGTAGGCCTCGAGTTTGTTCGCGCCTTGCAACATGCGCATATCGGCAAATTCGGTGACCACAATAGCGCCGTCGACCAGCATCCCGACGCTCAAGATCAACGCGAAAAACACCACTATGTTGAGGGTGAAGCCGAGCATATTGATAACCATCAGAGCTATCAAGAACGACATCGGGATGTTGACGCCGATGAGCAACGACGAGCGCACGCCCAAAGCTACCATGGCGACGATGATGACCAGCAGGGTCGCGGCGACGACGTTGTTAAACAGCGAGCTCAGGCTTTCTTGGACGCCGATGGATTGGTCCAGGGTGTAAGTGATGTCGAGGCCGTCGGGTAGGCTGTCGCGGCGCTCTTCAATTATGAACTTGATCTTTTCGACCATACTCAGCAGGTTAGCGCCGATGCGCTTGCTGACGTCGAGGACTACGGTGCGTTGGTTGTTAAAGCGTGCGTAGCTGCTGGGGTCGGTGTAGGTTAGTTGACCCCAGGCGACGTCCTCAAAAGTTATCACCTTCTCCCCCGAGCGCTTGATGGGCAGGCTGAGGATGTCTTGTTCGCTTTCGATTAGCCCGGGGACTTTCACGCTTAGCAAGCCTTGACCGGTGTCGATGGCGCCGGCGGCTATTAGCTGGTTGTTGTTCACTGATAAATCGATGATTTCTTCTAGCGATAGATCGTGGGCTTCAAGCTTATTGGGATCGATCACGACTTCAGCCAGGTCGTCGCGCTTGCCGTTGATATTGACCTCCAAGACCTCCTCGACGGCTTCGATCAAATCCTGCAGTTGGTCGGCGGCGTCGAACAAGATGCGTTCGTCGACGTCTCCCGATAAAGCGATACTCATCACTGGGAATAGAGCAACATTGAATTCGGCAATGTCGGGTTCGTCGGCGTCTTGGGGCAAGTCGGCCTTGGCGCTATCGACTTTCTCGCGCACATCGGGCATTACCGTGTCGATATCTATGCCGGAATCGAATTCGAGCAAGATGCCACCGTAGCCCTCGGCGGCGGTGCTGCTAATCTCTTTCAGCCCGTCCAAGCCTTGGAGCTCGCGGGTGATGGGAGTTACGATGAGGCGGTCGGCGTCTTGCGCGGAGATGCCCGAGAGCGTGGTCGTGATGTACAGCGCTGGGAAGTTGACATCGGGGGATTCTTCCTTGGGTATGCTGAAATAGGCAACGACGCCGTTGGCGGCGAGGAGTAACATCAGCATCAGCACTGTGCGTTTGTACACCAGGGCTAGATCTACTAGGCTACGCATGATTGTTTGTCGAGGGTGAGTGGATATGCTTTGAGCTTTATTCTAAACCAGCAGGGGTCAAAGTCCGCTGCCATTGCTGTAATTGCTGCTCGAGTATTTGCCCGGCTTGACGCGCTTGCTTGAGGCTGACGGCGCGGAAGCGGAGCTCGGCACCAGCGCCAGCTTGAGCCGAGCGCGGTAAGTCGGCGCTGATGACTTGACCAATCTGTGGATAGCCACCGCTGGTTTGCGCGTCTACCAATAACACTATCGGCTGCCCGTCCTCGGGGACTTGCACGCTACCGGGCACAGTAGCCGTAGATAGCTTACGCGCGCGCACCGCGATGCTAGGGCCGCGCAATCTCAAACCCATGCGGTTGGAATCGTTGCTAACCTTGTAAGAGCAGCGGATGAAGGTTGTGTAGCTGGTGGCGCTGAAATTGGCGCAATCGTTGAGGAGCACGCGGATGGCTTGGCGCTGGTGTGCGAACGGTGGAGCTGTTAGTGGCTCACGGTCAGTGATGGTTTTTGCTGGCAAGACAGCATCTGCAGCTAGACGTGCTGCTCCCAGATTGGCGAGCGGATAACTCGAGCAACTACCCAAATCGCTGCTGCTCTGCCAACCCCCAGCCACTGCCAAGTAGCAATAACCGCGCTTTATTTTGACTTGTAAATATTCACCAGGATGCAGCCAGAAAGCGCGCCAACTCGGTAATTCCCGAGTGCCCTGCGCGCTGGCAATTTGAGCTTGGCAATTGCCGGCGACCGCCAGCAAACAAGAATGATTGGTAGCCTCTAGCCTAGGCCCGAGCAGTGCCATCTCCAGCACTGGCAGCTCGCTTATGTTTCCAACCAGAGCGTTAGCGCAAGCAGCGAAGATCGGATCGCAAGCTCCCGAGGTTGGAACACCAAAACGACGCAAAAATCTCCGCCCTTGGTCTTGAACGCTGCTGAGCGCACCTGGGTCTAGTACTCGGAGCTCGGTTTGGGGATGGGGATGGTTGTTGCTCAAGTTTTGGTGAGGACTGTTAGGCTAATAGTTCGGCTATTATGCAACGCATCATGGATTATCTCGCAGGTCTCAAGCAATGAGTTTTTACGCCATAGTCGGCTATGGGAGCACTGGTCAAGCCTACGAGCGCTGGTGCCAACGGCGTGGCTTGTCTTATCGTATATTCGACGATAACTCCAAGCTACAACAAGTCTATCCTTTGGAGCGCGTACATCTAGCCACAGCCGAGCGCATTTTATTGAGTCCAGGAGTAGACCCTGCGCACCCAGCACTACTAGACCTGCAACACCTTCTCACCAACGATCTCGGCTTGTTTATCAATTATTTCGAGGGAGCTAGCAACAGCTTGCCACTAGCGCTAATCACCGGCTCCAACGGCAAAAGCACCGTAACCAGTATGCTCGGGCATATCTTGGAAAGCAGCGGCTGGCGAGTTGGCATTGGCGGCAATTTAGGCAAGCCTATGCTCGATTTGCTGGAGCAGGATTGCGATTTTTACGTGTTGGAGCTATCGAGTTTCCAGCT
Organism: Gammaproteobacteria bacterium; assembly: GCA_965229495.1. Taxonomy (GTDB): domain Bacteria; phylum Pseudomonadota; class Gammaproteobacteria; order CBDBNL01. The sequence goes on along the minus strand of OZ245880.1, from coordinate 89,677 downwards.
CGAACTCAATAACGCACTGAATCTGCGCGCTCGACTGGCAGCGCTACTCAATATCAGCCCCGATCACCTCGACCGCCACCATAGCCTAGAAAACTACGCGCGCATCAAGCGCATAATCTTTCAAGGTTGCCAGAACGCCATCTATAACCACGACCAAGAGCTCTGCACTCCTATCAAGCATAGCGGCGAGAGTTACAGCTTCTCGGCATCAAGCAAAGACGCTTGGGTCTTTGGTGGCAGCGACGAATGGCGCGTGGGTACGGAAGCCATAACTCCACCGCGACTATCGACCTTGAGCCAATGCAATTACCTCAATGCCATGGTGGCAGCTAGCTGCGCGAGTTTGCTCGGTATAGATTTGCGCCAAGCTGCCGCCGCTCTCACTAGCTACCAAGGTTTAGCGCATCGCAGCCAATTAGTTCGCGAAGTACGCGGTGTTAGTTACGTGGACGATTCAAAGGCGACCAACTTAGCCGCCACCAGAGCCTCGTTGGTGGGACTGGGAGCAGGTTCGGTAGGCAAGATATTGCTAATAGCTGGCGGTCGCGCCAAAGGTGAGCAAGACTATGCCGAGCTTATACCCGAGCTGCGCCAGTACGTGCGCGCGGTGGCGTTGATCGGCGAGCAAGCCGAGGCGATGTTCGCAAGTTGGAGCGACGCCGTCTATTGCTACCTAGCTCGTGAGTTGCCAGCAGCAGTGCGCTGGTGCGCGCAAAGGGCGCAAAGCGGCGATGTTGTACTACTAGCGCCAGCCTGCGCCAGCTTCGACCAATTCGCCAACTTTAGCGCACGCGGCCAAGCCTTCGCGGAGTTGGTGGCAGAGTTATAGCTATGCCGCCATGCTCCATTGGCGCTATACACTTAATCGAATATTTAGTACAATGAGTTATGTTAAGTAAAGAGCAGAGGAATATAGCTTTCGGCTTGTTGTTTGCCGGCTCTGGCGCATCAGCTAAAGAAGCTATTGATTTATACATCAATAACCAAAACTCAGAATTACCTTTGGGCTTTTGGGTCAATAGCTTTTTAGCTATGATTTTGTTAGTAAGCGTTTTTTATATCGTAGCAAGAGGAAATTAAAATGGATTTCGAGACTATCTACTTCATTTGTTTCGTCAGTTTTATGGCGTTTGGCATTGGCTACGTCGTCTACAAAGTAACCTAAGCACTCAACAGACCAACTTCCTCAAAGCCCGCTGCTGCGGGCTTTTTTGTGGGACTACTCTTACACCAAGGCTGCAAAAATCAACCGCCAGCAAACCCAGCCACCAGCAAACAAGCGATAACCACCAAGCTAACTCGCCAGCGCGTTTGCCAGTAGTGCTCGCTAATGACCCCAGCTTGCAATAAGCGGCGATCTATCAACAACATAGCGGCAAAGTTGAGGATAAACAGCGCCAGCAATAGCGTTGTTGGCGCTAACAAAAAGCCCAGCCACAGCAGTACGGCGCTGATATTGCTGAACACCGGCAGGCGCCAGCTCCACACACCCGACAGCCCGATATGCTGACCCCAATGCGCCCCAGCCAAAAAAGAATTTATAACCAGCGCGTATACCAACAGAACGTCATAAGTCGCGCCCAAAACCGGCAAAGAATTGACACCCAAACTCAGCAACCCAGCGCAAGCCACAAAAGGCAAAGCACCAGCGTAGCTGAGATAGGGATAAAGCCTCATGTGAATCAACGAAGGTCACTCTAACCTGCCAAAGGCACGTAACCCGCAGCAGTATCGTGCTCTTGATTTTGCATGAATTTCTGCCGTTGCTCGCTCAAATAGCTACGCGCCGAAGGATCCACAAGGCTTAGCTGCTTCTCATTGATAAGCATAGTTTGCAGCTTGAGCCATTCGTCCCATGCTTGCTGCGAATATTGTTGTTGCAATTGCTCACCCATAGGCCCAGGCATCGGCGCCTTGGCCATCGCTGGCAGCAGGCGTTGATATTTCTGGCAAAATACTTGACTCATAATCGCATCAATGGTGGGCAGGGATAATGAAGATTCACACTATCACAAAAAGGCAACGCGCAAAGCATCAAGCGGCCTAATCTCAAACAATGGCGGAGCGGACGGGACTCGAACCCGCGACCCCTGGCGTGACAGGCCAGTATTCTAACCGACTGAACTACCGCTCCGAAATGGTGGGTGCTGCAGGGCTTGAACCTGCGACCCTCGCCTTGTAAGGGCGATGCTCTCCCAGCTGAGCTAAGCACCCATGAGTTGGTGGGGATTTGCCCAAGCATCTAGGCAAAGGCGGCGAATTTTAGTTCGCCATCGGCTAAAGTCAATGCGAGCAACAAGAACTACTAAAACTAACTACATAGCTATTAAAATGCTCGCCTTCTAAATAGCAAACAAACTCACCATGGCTAAGCAACCCGCAAAAATAGTCGTAACTGGCGCCGCCGGTCAAATCAGTTATTCCCTACTCTTCCGCATCGCTGGCGGGTCTTTCCTCGGTCCAGATCAGCCAGTAGTGCTATCGCTGCTGGAGATACCCCAAGCTATGCAAGCCTTGCAAGGCACCATCATGGAGCTCCACGATTGCGCCTTCCCGTTGCTACACGGCGTCGAAGCCCACTCCGACGCCAACGCCGCCTTTGCTAATGCTGATTACGGTTTTCTCGTTGGCGCCAAACCGCGCACCGCCGACATGCAGCGCTCGGATTTACTCGCCGCCAACGGCAAGATATTCGCCGAGCAAGGCAAGGCTCTTGCCCACGCTAATCCAGATTGCAAGCTCATAGTAGTCGGTAATCCTGCCAACACCAACGCCCGCATCCTCGCCAACAACGCCCCGAACTTCAATCCCCGAAACATCACCGCGATGACGCGCCTCGACCACAACCGAGCCATCGCCCAGCTAGCGCAGCAGACCAACTCGCTCAATAGCGCCATCCGCAAAGCAATAATCTGGGGCAATCACTCGGCGACGCAATACCCCGACATCGCCCACTGCACTATAAACGGCAAACCCGCTGCCTCCCTGGTAGCCGAAGATTGGTACAAGCAGACGATGATCCCCGACGTACAACATCGCGGCACCGCCATCATCAAAGCTCGCGGTCTATCCAGCGCCGCCTCGGCAGCTAACGCAGCCATCGACCACATGCGCGATTGGGTTCGCGGCAGCGAATCTGGCGACTACGTGTCCATGGCGGTCTACTCCGAAGGCGCTTACGGCATCGCCGAGGGCTTGTACTATTCCTTCCCTTGCGTTTGTCAGAACGGCAACTACACCGTAGTCGAAGGCTTAGAGTGCAGCGACTTCAGCCGCGAGAAGATGCAAGCCACCGAGCAGGAGCTAATCGGCGAGCGCAAAGTAGTCGACAGCCTGTAATTGCGATCTCGGCAAAAGATCCTTATTGCCCAATCTCATTCACAGACCGAAGTCCAGCTGAGAAAACTTACTCTAGCATCTCAACACCATGCCCGAACTCCCCGAGGTTGAAACCACAGCCTTGGCGCTCAAACCCTATGTTGTCGGCGAGACCATCCGCGCTGTCCAAATACACAACCGCAGCCTGCGCACGCGCATAATCCCGAACATCGAAAGCCTACTCATCGGCAGCACGGTCAGCGACCTCCACAGGCGCGGCAAATACCTAATATTCAACCTGAATCGCCCCGAGCAGCAACCAGCCTCCTTACTCGTACACCTCGGCATGAGCGGCTCGCTCCGCCTGAGCAACGCCGCAGAAGCCAAGCGCAAGCACGACCACATAGAACTCAGCATCAATGACCACCTCCTCCGCTACCACGACCCTCGGCGCTTCGGCCTTTTCGAGTACATCGCTCCAGGCCAATCGAGCAAATGGCTACAAAAACTCGGCGTCGAGCCCTTGCAGCGCGGCTTCAACGGCGCCAAGTTACACCAGCTCTGCCAAGGTCGCAAAAAGCCCATCAAGAATCTGATAATGGACGCCAGCGTCGTCGTCGGAGTCGGCAACATTTACGCCTCCGAAGCCCTATTCGGAGCTCGCATACACCCTCTGCGCCCGGCCAACCAGCTTGCGCTTGAGCAATGCCACGAGCTCAGCCGCCAGATCAAAAAAGTCTTACGGCAATCGATCCGCCAGGGCGGCACCACCTTACGCGACTTCGTCTCTGGCGTCAGCAACCCGGGCTACTTCGCCCAAGCCCTGAAAGTTTATGGCCGCGCCGACCAACCCTGCCCGCGCTGCCGTCGCCCGATATTCAGCTTGCGCCTCGCCAATCGCAACACCTTCTACTGCCCACAATGTCAACCCCTATGAATAAGAACCTCTGGGGAGGTCGCTTTCAAGAACCACTGGATCAATTCGCCGCCGAATTCACCGCCTCGGTCAGCTTCGATAAAGAACTTTACGTCGAGGACATCACCGCCTCCTGCGCCCACGTCCAAGTCCTGGAAAAAGCCAACGTGCTAAGCGCAACCGAAGCCAAGCAGCTAATCGCGGCGCTTACCCAAATCCAAGGCGAAATTGCTAGCGGCGAATTCACTTGGAGCGTCGAGCAGGAAGACGTCCACAGCAACATCGAAACGCGGCTCATAGCACTGGTCGGCGATCTCGGCAAAAAGCTGCACACCGGCCGCTCGCGCAACGACCAGGTCGCCACCGACACCCGCCTCTACCTACGCAACAGCATCGATAAAATCTGCCCGCAAATCAAAGCACTGCAAGCTGCCATACTCCTGCAAGCCGAGCAGCACGTCGAGACCATAATGCCCGGCTACACCCACATGCAGCACGCCCAGCCCATCAGTTGCGCTCAGCATTTACTAGCCTGGTGGCAAATGCTACAGCGCGATTACACTCGCCTCCGCGATTGCCAAAGGCGCGCCAACGAATGTCCACTCGGAGCCGCCGCGCTCGCCGGCAGCGGCTATCCTTTAGACCGGCACTTGAGCGCCCAACTACTCGGCTTCGCCCAGCCCATGGCGAACTCGCTCGACGCCGTCAGCGCCCGCGACCACCTCATCGAATTCGCCGCTGCCGCCGCCATCCTGGTAACGCACCTATCGCGCATTAGCGAAGAGCTCGTGCTCTGGTCGTCGAGCCACTTCGGCTTTGTCGTGCTCGCCGATGCCTACTGCACCGGCTCCTCGATAATGCCGCAGAAGAAAAACCCCGACATCCCCGAACTCGTGCGCGGCAAAAGCGGCCGCGTCATCGGCAACCTCAATTCCCTACTAGTCATGCTCAAAGCCACGCCCCTGGCTTATAACAAAGACTTCCAGGAAGACAAACAAGCCCTGTTTGATAGCGTACACACCGTCAGCGATTGCTTGCACGTGTACGCAGGTCTCATAGCCAGCATGGACATTCAAGCCCCAGCCATGCGCGCTGCCACCGAGCTCGGTTACCTCGAAGCCACCGATCTCGCCGATTACCTGGTGCGTAAGGCCATCCCCTTCCGCGACGCCCACAGCATCAGCGGCCGCATCGTCGCGCTCGCCATCGCCCAGAGTTGCAACATCAGCGAACTCAGCCTCGCCGACCTGCAAAGCGTCGATTCGCGCATAGAGCCGGACATTTACTCAGCGCTAACGCTCGACGCGGTAATCGCCGCGCGCGCCGTCTTCGGCGGCACCGCGCTCGACCAAGTCCGCCAGCAGCTACTCGCCGCTCAGCAACTAACCGCCACCGAGCCCTCAGCATGAGCAATCACTTCCTCATCCTGGCACTCGCCGGCGTCTTATTTTTGCTGCTGCTCTCGTGCTTCTTCTCGTCCTCGGAAACCTCCTTACTCGCAACCAATAGGCACAAGCTCCGCAGCCAACTCCGCAGCACCACCAAGCCGCCGCGCAGCTCCAAGCTGCTCAATCGCCTGCTCACGCGCCAGGATCGAATACTCGCGACCATCCTGCTCGGCAATAACCTATCCAACATCCTGCTATCGAGCCTGGTAACGCTGATAACCATCCGCGTCTGGGGCGAGGGCGCCATCGTGCTGTCGTCGATAGCGCTCACCGTGGTCGTGCTGGTATTCGCCGAAATCACGCCCAAGAACTACGCCCTGCGCAACGCCGACCTTATGGCTCGGCTCTACGCCTACCCGCTGACCGCAATCGACCTCCTCTTCAAACCCTTCAGCACCTTGGTGGTCAAATTCGCCAACCTGCTACTGAGCAAAGACAAGCTCGCCAAAGACAGCAACACCAGCAATTACAATCTCGAAGACCTGCGCTCGGTGATATCGGACCCCAGCACCATGCTCTCCTCGAGGCATCGCGACGTCATCATCAGCATCCTCGATCTGGATAGTATGCGCGCCGAAGACATCCTGGTGCCCAAAAAAGAACTCGCGGGCATCGACGTCTCCGACCTGGAAAACACCCAACTCACCGAGCTCAGCAACATCGACCATAGTCGGCTGGTAGTTTACGACCGCGACATGGACAAAGTCGAAGGCGTCATACGAATGCGCACGCTGCTCGCGCTCAGCCAAGCCGATAAACTCAGCGCCGCCAGAGTCCGCAAGAACACGCAGAAATTACTCTTCGTCCCCGAGACCATGCCGCTGCTAACGCTATTCAGCCAGTTGCGTAGCGCCAACGCCGATTCCTGCTTCGTCGTCGACGAGCACGGCGCCTTCCAAGGCTTGATCACGCTCTCGGATCTGCTCGACGAGCTCCTCGGCGACATGAAAAACCAAGGCGACGAGCTCATAAGCAAGCAGCCCGACGGCAGTTATCTCATAGATGGCAAAGTCAACATCCGCGCCATCAATCGCCGCCTCGGCTGGAACCTGCCGCATTGGCAAGGCGTAACCTTGCACGGTCTCATAATCGAGCGCCTGGAAAACCTGCCCGAAGCCAACGTCTGCTTGCGCATCAATAACTACCTGGTGCAAACCGTACATATCGAGCAAGGCTTCGTCGACAAAGCCCAACTCAGCGCCGTCATCGAAGACGAAGAAGATCTTTAATATGCCACACGTACTCCTCACCGGCGGCGCCGGCTATATCGGCTCGCACACCGCCCTCGCCCTGCTCGAAGCCGGCTTCGAAGTCAGCGTAGTCGATAATCTTAGCAACAGCTCCGAGCAAGCCCTACACCGAGTGCGCGAGCTGGCGGGCACAGACTTCGCCTGGCATATCATCGACCTGCGCGACCAAGCCGCCCTCGCCCAGCTATTCGCCGCCAGCAGCTTCGACGCCGTCATCCACTTCGCCGGCCTCAAAGCCGTGGGCGAATCCGTCGCCCAGCCGCTGCGTTATTACGATAACAACCTCAATTCAACAATCAGCCTCCTGCAGTGTATGCAGCAGCATCGCTGCCAAACCCTGATATTCAGCTCCTCGGCGACAGTCTATGGCGACGCCGAGCGCGTACCCATCACCGAGCAGGAAAGCATCAAGCCCACCAACACCTACGGCCACAGCAAAGCCATGATCGAGCAAATGCTCTTTGACCTGGCGCGCTCGGAGCCAGGTTGGCGCATCAGCATCCTGCGTTACTTCAATCCTGTCGGCGCGCACCCCAGCGGCAGAATTGGCGAAGACCCCAAAGGCATCCCCAATAATCTCATGCCCGTCATCAGCCAGGTCGCCTGCGGCAAGCTCGAGCAAGTACAAGTCTTCGGCACCGACTACCCCACCCCTGACGGCAGCGGCGTCCGCGACTATATCCACGTCCAAGACCTCGCCGAAGGCCATCTCCGCGCCCTAATCTACCTCCAGCAAAGCACCGACGCCACCACCAGCCAAGCCAGCGAAAGCCAAAGCGAATGCCGCGCCGTCAACCTCGGCACCGGCAGAGGCTACTCAGTATTAGAAATGCTCGCCGCCTACCAAAGTAGCACCGGCGTTCAAATCAAACATCAAATCACCACCCCACGCCCAGGCGACGTCGCCACCTGCTACGCCGACCCCAGCCTCGCCCAGCAACTATTCAACTGGCAAGCCACCCGCACCATCCAAACCATGTGCACCTCCACCCACAACTGGCAAACCCAAAACCCACAAGGCTACGAATAACCCACTACACTGGATTATGCCTGGGAGCGCGAGCGTCTCGCTCGCCGTGTAAAAAGCGCCGAAGGCCATACTTCCAACCCAACATAATCAAAGCACAAACCGCTTGAGCCACCCAAGTAGCTAGCAACAGCAGTGCATCAGAATAGTGCGAGTAGATAATAGACCATAGAGCTTTGCTGGATTATGCCTGGGCGCGGTTTCCCGGGCGCGCGACCCTCTCGCCCGCCGTATAAAAGCGCCGCAGGCCATCCTTCCAACCCCACCCAGCTACGGCACAAATTGCTGAAGCAATCATCAGAGCCAGCAATAGCAGTGAATCGGATCGACTGAGAGGCTCGCAGTCGGCTATGGTGCTTTGCTCAATTATGCACTCTACTAAAAATCCAGCTCTATTAACCCCCGCTGCTCAAGTAACCTTATTTGCCCAAAAGCCGAACCCTACGGGTTCACTGTTTACACGGCGGGCGAGACGCCCGCGCTCCTAGGGCACCGTGCTTGCTGCAAGTTGTTGGTTTAGTTTAAGAAGGTGCTTTTTGGGAGACGCCCATGCGGGCGTCTCCTGCCGAGTACAACTCGGCGCTCCACCAGCGCAGCTACAGGACTTTTATGAGTACTGCGAGTGCGCCGACGGCAACCGCTAGCATTGTCCCGACGCGGATCGTTAAGCGATATTCCAATTCACGCAGATCAGCTTTGGTGGCGATATCTGCTGCTTTGTGCGCTTTTCTTATGGTGTTGACTACAGCCTCGGCCTGTTTATCGTTAAAGCCTGCTACTTTCAGCTCGCTAACAAACAGGTGGGTGTCGAAGACTATGGCGTTCATGTTACTTTATGAGTGGTTGAGTTAGTAGTCTAACTTATGCGAGATGTTATTGCAACAACTGGGAAGCTGAAATTGGAGAGCGGCTGGAGGGTGGATTGGCTGGTGTTTGGGTTAGATGCCGAACCTATTGGATTCACTGTTTACACGGCGGGCGAGACGCCACGCGCTCCCAAGGCACCGTGCTTCGCTAACCTCTTCTGCTATCTGTGTTTATCTGTGTGCATCTGTGGTTAAATGATGCTTTGGTTTAGGTTGAGGTGCTGGGATGAACGTGGAGTGGTGGGGAGGCTCGTAAACTCGCCTCCTGCCGAGTACAACTCGGCGCTACATGCCGGCCAAGCTTCGCTGCTGAGGGGTGGTTTGGTGCTGTAGCTTAGGTGGTGAGGAGGTGATTGAGTTCGGGGAGGCGGCGGTGGTAGTGGGTTTGGTCGATGATTTGCTGGGCGGTTTGGAGGTGGTGGGTGATGGTTGCTTGGTTTTGATCCAGAGCTTGGTCGGTGCGGGTGCGGAGGAGTTTGGCGGTGGCTAGGTGGTAGTCGCAGAGGTGGAGCTGCATTTCGCTGCGCTCGGCGATTTCGAAGACTTCTTGCAGGTCTTGATCGGCTTTGCCGTAGTCGCCTTGCTGGCGGTAGAGCTCGGCGCGCGCGAGGAGGCCACGAGGTAGGTGATGTTGTGCTCCGGCTGCGCGTAGACCGTCGACGGCTTGGTCGAGGTGCTGTTGTGCTGGCTCTGGTTGTTGCTGCTGGAGGTGGGCGCGGCCAAGGCTAAGGTGGTCTAAGGCTATATCTAGTAAGCCTAATTTCGCTTCGGTTACCCATGCTAACGTTTGCTGAGCTCTATCCAGCACTTGCTGACTTTCGCCCAGCGCCAGCAGCAGGTCGCAGTAGCGAAATCCTGGCAGCGAATAGAGCTGCGGGTATTCAGGCTGTAATTGCTTTTGCAATTCTTCGGCTGCTTGGAAGAGCGCAAGCGCGGCGTCTTGGTCGCCGTATTGATGCAGGGCATTGGCGTGGGCGGTGCGTCTAGCCATGCGCTGGAATAAGTTCTCGGAGCGGTCGGCGTGGCCGACGCTGCGCGCGGCGCTGGCGACGGCGGCTTCGACTTCGCCGAGGGTGAGTTGCAGTTCGCTGAGGTTGCTGGCGGCTTGAGCGGCATTTCTCCAGTCTTTTTGCTCAGCCGCCATTTCTTCGCTCGCCTGCATAGGCTGCTGGGCTTCGCGCAGGCGACCGAGGGCGCGTAAGCAAAAGCCAGCCCAGCCGAGTGTTACGGCTTGGTAATTTGAGGGCAAACTCGGCGCTGGAGTATGCCACGGAGTAGCAAAGAAATGCGCCACTGTTGCTAGATCGTCGCTAAAAGCGCCAAGTTGATGCCACATGTAGTATTTGCTAGAACGCTGAATACGGAGCCAGTAGACTTCTATCAGCGCTTGCTGGTGGAGGCCAGCGGCGCAGCCGTGGGCGACGGCGCGAAAGAGCGGCTGCATTTCTGCGAGGGTATCGGGTTGTTCTTTGCTTTGAAGGTCTTTGTAGTAGTCATAGAGCTTTGTATGTGCGGCTTGCCAAGCGTCTGGGGCTTGATTTTGTAGCTGGTGGGCGAAGTAGGCGCGGATGAGCGGGTGGCAGTCGAGTTGGTCGTCTTGGGGATTGTTGGCTTGGGCGAGCAGGTGGTGGTCGTCGCGGAGCGCGGCGATGGCACTGCTCCAAGCGTTGGGTTTGATACCCTCGGTGAGCTGAGGGATTTGCGCCTGCTGCAATACTTGTAGAACATCTAGTTCGATAGGATGGTCGAAGAGACCGAGCAGTCGGAGCAGGGCGAGTTCGGCGCTGTATTGCTTATCTTCGCTAAACCAGCGCTCGTAGGCTTGCATGATTTTGAAGGCATGGCGGCTGTCTTTGTCTACGCTAGCGCTGTCTGCGAGATCGGGGACTCGGTCGCGTTTACGGATGTCGCCGCCGTGGAGTTTGTGCAAGAGGTTACCGAGTAAGCTGACCGAGAGCGCGTGGCAGCTATATTCTTGTGCTGCTGCTTGGAGCTCTTCATCGGTGCCTTGGACTTGGAGGTATTTGAGTAACTCGACGGCGTCTGCTGCTTGGAGGTTATCGAGTTCTTTCTGGATGACTTGGGGTTGGCGATCTTTGAGCTCGTCGACGGCGATGCGCGTGGTGATGACGCAGAGTCCTTGGTTGTCGAGCGCCAGGGTCCTGAGCATTTGCCGCAGGGCGCGGTCTTTGAGTTCACCACGGTTGGCTGAAGTGGCGTGTTGTAGTGGTTCCAGACCGTCGAGGATTAGCAGGCAGCGGTGCTGACGCAGCAATTTTGCCAAGTGTTCGCCACGGGCTTCCTCAGTTTTGAACTCTGTAAGTTGTGAGCCGAGCTCGGCGAGGGCGTGGTCGAAGAACAGCCTGGAGGAAATTTGCTTGTCTTCGCTGGCGCCTTGCGAGTAGAAAGACCAAGCGATGACCGCGTTGATTCCCATGGCTTTATCAGCCATAGAGCGGTCGAGCCAATGGCGTAGCAGCTTGGTTTTGCCGGTGCCGCCGGAGGCGACAAACTCGACGATGGTGCTTTGCTCGCTACGCCAAGCGTCGTCGAGTAGTTGCAATTCTTGTTCACGACCAAAGAATTTACCCTTGACGGTGGGTAGGCGGTCGCTGAGGATGGTGGGGGTTTGGGTGGTGGGTGCCTTATCAATGCGGACTTTGATTTTTCTGGTTAATTCCGCGAGGGCTTCCTCTCGTTTATGTTTGCTCAACTTTGATAAAGGTACGTTATCTTTATACCCGCCTGGGATGACGCTAAGCCAGGGTATATCTTGCCAAGCACAGGGTCTTATGACTAAAGGGATTAGTAGCATACCCTCTTGTTTCCTGCGGCGGAGCATGATGGGAATTTCTTCGGTCAATATGAAACTTGAATTGAGAAAGCTGGCGCTGACGAGCATGACAGCAACTTTAGCTTGGTTTAATTCGCGCTTAATTTCTGCAAACCAGTCGCCGCCTAGGTCAATTTGCCGATCATCCCAGACCGAGAAGTAGCCTTCACGAGCTAATGCACCTAATTGCTCTCGCAAACGATCTTTCCAGATTTCGTCTTTATGGCTGTAGCTGATAAATATTTTGCTCATGGGTTTTGGGGGTGCGAGGCTTGGGTTATTTTGGCTTCAATCCGTGCTTGGTAAATGCAAGCACAGATTGTAACTGGGAGCGCCGATTTTTAGTTGGTAGGAGGCAGGGGGTCGTGCTTCGCTAGCCTCTTCTGCTATCTGTGTTTATCTGTGTGCATCTGTGGTTCGATAAACGATGCTTAGGCTATCCAACAGCTAGCCATAGCAGTGAGCCAGAGTACGGCGTAACGGCTTAATCGTTTGGTAGCTTGTAGTACACCCACATTAGCAAAAGAACAGGTAGTAGGAAGCTGAATGCAAATGGCAGGCTATTCCAAATAAAAGTAAACCACGAGAAAGCGTCCTCTGAAGACCAGAAGTTATAGACAAATGGAATAACGGTAAATAGTAAGCAGGGTAGTAGAAAATAGAAAGTTGCCTTGGCATTTTGTCGAGCTTTTCTACCGCAGTACAAATAGACCGCAAAAATCCCAATTGCTGCCAAGTAGCTAAGCAATTCACCGAATAAATTAAATAATAGAGCAAAGGACTCGCTGACTACAAGCAGGATTATGGCGACAAAAACCAATCGTTTCGTAGTTGGCACCTTTCGTATAATTGCCAACGGAACGGTCAAATAGTCTAAAAGTTTTGGCATTCTTAATTAGGTATAGATTCTCTGCTGATAAGGCATTGAAAAATATATCAAAAATATATTGGAACTATATTCAATTAACAATACCCTTTTTGGTACCACTCGTACATAATTTGACATGGGGTTCTACAGCGGCTGTAGCGCCAGCTTTGCTTATGGTGGGGGCAGTCATTTATTGCTTTGATGTGGCTGTTGCATCAATGTAGCTTGGGCAGGTAATAATTGAGAGAAAGCTTTGCTGGAAGTGCGTTGTGCTCCAGCGGCACAGTGTTGTTGATGTTTTTTGTTGAATAAAAGGCTGTCTTACCAGACGCCAGTGGAGAGATAACGGTCGCCGCGATCGCAGGCTATGGCTACGGCTACTGTGTTATCTTGCTCGTTGGCAATATTGATGGCGTGGCTGATGGCGGCAGAGCCGGACACGCCAATGAAGAGACCTTCTTTTTGCGCTAGTAGCCTGGCAGTGCTTTCGGCTTGACTTTGCGAGATGTAGGCGATCTCGTCGATATTGCTGGCGTCGTAGATGCTGGGTAGGTACTCCGGCGGCCAGCGGCGAATGCCGGGGATCTTTTCGGCATCGCTGGCTGGTTGCAGGCCGATTATTTGAATGTTAGGGTTCTGCTCTTTGAAGTAACGGCTGGAGCCGACGATGGTGCCAGTGGTGCCCATGGAAGATACGAAGTGGGTGACGCTGCCAGCGGTTTGCTGCCAAATTTCGACGGCGGTGCTTTGGTAGTGCTGGGCTGGGTTGTCTGGGTTGGCGAATTGGTTAAGTATTTTGCCCTGTCCCTGCGCCTCCATGGCAAGGGCGAGATCGCGCGCGCCTTCCATGCCCTCTTCTTTGCTTACTTCTATGAGCTCGGCGCCGTAAGCGCGCATGGTGATTTTGCGCTCTTCGCTGGAATTGGTCGGCATGATGAGGATCATTTTGTAGCCACGAACGGCGGCGACCATAGCGAGCGCTATGCCGGTGTTGCCCGAGGTCGCCTCTATTAAGCAATCGCCGGGCTGTATTTCGCCGCGTACCTCTGCCGCGCGGATCATGTTCAACGCTGGTCGGTCTTTCACCGAGCCAGCCGGGTTGTTGCCTTCGAGCTTTGCCAGGACGACACTGCTGGGGTTTTGCACCAAGCGCTGCAAGCGCACGAGCGGGGTGTTGCCAACGTAGTCTTCAAGGGTGGGGAAGTGGGCGAATTTATTGGGCATTGGTGTAGGAAGCAAAGATGATCACGGATAAACGCAGATTGGTGCAATGCTTATCTGTGCCTATTGTGTCTGGTGATTCTAGATGTTATTGGTTAGTGGGCGCGAGTGCTTCGATTTTATTGAGCCATTGGTTGAAGACCGGGCATTGATCGCGTATGCATCCTAGATGTATAGTCCCAATCGATCTTGCGCTGCAGCTCGCCATCAGCGCCGTGCGCCTCGGTAACGCAATGCGAAAAAAACTCAGCAATCTTCTAGATATTACTAGCCGCCAAATCCGGCGCGCACATGGCTAATTTATCCATAGAGTTTTCGGGTTTTATGAGTACAAGGCTGCTTCTATGGGCGCTATTGTCATCATTCGTAATGCGTCCACAAGCGAATAACCTTTACTGTGCTTAGCTCTTCGTAGACTTGGTAGACCAGCCTGTGCTGGATATTTATTCGCCGCGAATAGGCGCCGGCGAGTTGGCCGACCGGTTTTTCGTACGGTGGGGGATTAGCGTAAGGGTTCTCTCTGAGCAGCGCGAGTAGCTTCTCGGCCTTCGGTTTCAGTCCGGCTGCAGCTAGTTTCTTAGCGTCTTTTTGCGCTTGCCTAGTGTAGAGCAAGCGCCAGTTCACCAATCGAGTTCCTCAGCGCAAGTCGACAAATCGACCTGCATTCCCTCCTTGATCGACTCCACCATGCCCGGAAACGAAGACAGATAAAGGCTCTCGGCTATAGCGTTCCAGTCTTCCTCCGCAATCAGCACCGCGTTGCTACGCTTGCTGGTAATCATAATCGGCTGATGATTCTCCGCAGTTTTGTCAATCAGCCCGTACAAATTAGCGCGCGCCTCAGTGGCATTCAGAATAGTCATAATTTGCTCCTCAAGTTGTTTCTGCCATCGTACGCTTATACGTGCGCCATGTCAACTGGAATAGCAAAAGCAATCACTGCTTCGCCAAACCGACGCTGGCAACTTAACCGCAGTGCTATAGTATGCCCTCTATAACCGTACCATGATATCGCTTCATCATTGCCAATGCCGACACGAATAACCCTAATAGGCAGCATGGGCGCTGGCAAGTCGACGCTCGGCAATAAGCTGGCGCGGGCTTTGGCTTATGATTTTTACGATAGCGACCAAGAGATTGAAAAGGCCACTGGAGTCGATATCGGCTGGATTTTTGACGCCGAAGGCGAGGAGGGCTTTCGCGAGCGCGAAAGCCAACAACTGCAGCTATTGTTGCAGAAGCACGACTGCGTCATCGCCACTGGCGGCGGTGTCGTCCTCAGAGAGCAAAACCGCGAGCTGCTCCGCGCCCACAGCACAGTAATATACGTCGAGGTCGATATAGAGGTACAACTCGCGCGCCTACGCAGTTGCAGCAATAGACCCCTGCTCGGTGCCAGCAGTTCCGACCCTGCCGCCGACAGCGCCAAGCGCCGAGCAATCTTGACCAAGCTCCGTAGCGAACGCGAGCATCTCTACCTGAGCACAGCGCACATCCGCTTCCAAAGCGGCAATAAAACCCCAGCCGCCGACCTCGCAGACTTAATCGAGCTCATTCAAAACCACTAATGCCGACAACAATCCAGCTCCAACTCACCAACCGCGACTGCCCCATAATAGTAGACGGCGACTTGAACGCCACCAGCCTCACTCAGCACAATCCCCTCAGCTACGATGCCATTACCATCATTCGCAAGCCCAGCAGAACCCCCCACCACCGCCCGCATTATGCGCGCAGCCCACTAAGCCCAACAGCAGCAACAAAAACAGCCTTCGGGCAATTGCTTGTTCTTGGTTATTCATAAGCACAACCCTGTTGCATATATTACTCCAACCAGACTATCAATCTCCCAGCCAAGCGCCAAAGCAGAATTTACTCTTGATAAAAAAGCACTAACAATTAAGTTAGAAGCAAGGAGCATGTTCCTGTTCAATTAATAAGGTTAGTATTTCATAAAGATTTATATCGCTGCTGCAAAGCTTCCAGCATAACACCCTTATCGTGCTGCTTGAAAAAAAATTATTCCCAGCCATCATAATAGCTGATGGATAAGCTATTGTGACAGGTCCAAAAATAGCCACCACTGCGATAGAAGCTAACATAGAGAAAAAACCTTTAACATTATTCATTCTAATTTTTTACCGTGATGCTTACCACCTACCAAATTGATTGCACTACCAAATTCAGTAAAGCACCTAAAATCTGCTTTTCCCTCCCCCAACTTGGTTTGTACCAAATGCGCATAGTGCCCGCGCAAATGATCCACATAATTCTTAAAGCTATCATCTTTACAAATGCGCTTAACTCCAGGAGCATCCATCGTCGTGCCAGCAATCCCAAATATGTAACCCGCTAGCTGCGCTATACCGCCTCCCAGGCTATGCCCAGCAAGCGATATATTTTTTAATACGTCTTCTTTTGCAATCCCTTGATAACGACCAGACTGCACCTCAATATCAATCACTTCAGCGCAAAAATCTAGCCCAGCTCTGAGTTGCTTTTGCAGATAGCCAAACACAAAGCCCAAATCAGCGAGCAAATCCTTACCAAAGCCATTACCTAGCGAATCAGTACCACCAAAAGCTATAACCACCTCGCCAGTTGCTAGTGATTTATAAGCCTGCGCTTTCAAGCCAGTAGCCTCGTCATCACCAGAAAGAGTAAGCTTCCAGCGGCCCACCCCACGCTCATCTTTAGGCTTGTAAACGTCTACCGCCAGCCGTCCGCGCTCATAATCTTGCTGCACACGTAGTTTATTTGTATATGGCATAATTATTCTCCTCTATAAATTCACTCCCAGCTCTACAAGCGCGCGACCGGTAGCGCAATACTAATGCAAGCTCGTATGCCCACACTATGCGCGCCGCTCAACAGCAGCAACAAAACCAGCTTTAGGGCAATTGCTTGTTTTTGGTTATTCATAAGCACATCCCCCTCACGCATATATTACTTCAAAAACCGAACAAATCCTCGGATTATGATAAATCCAAATTCGCGCTTGCATCGTCGCTATTAGCTGGCAAGTTGCCTGTACCTTCCGTATTCACACTGACAGCGGCAAGATAACCAGCTTCGGCAGATTGGCTTGGCTCGCCATCTGGCTCTGAAGCAGAAAAAATCAAAGTAGCATCATGACTTATGCCAGTGCTACCATCGCTACGGGTGTAACTACCCCCTACAACTCCACCGTCCCAGAGTTATCGCCAGCTAGAGCGTCGATTTTTACTTCGACGTAGGCTTGATTGCGCACTTCTTCTAACCATTTGGGTAGCGCTTGGCGCATTTTGGTCTCGAAGATCACTTGGCGCGCCGAGGCGTTGGCGCGCTCCAAGCTGTTGTCGCTACTACGAACGTCTCGCAGTAGGACTATTTGCCAATCGCCATCGGCGTTGTTCAGTAGTAAATCGCCGACCTGAGCTCGCGTCAATCGCTCCCAGAAGGCATTGGCAAAGCTGGCGGGCTTGCTAGCGCGCCAACCGAGGTCGCCGCCGCTGCCAGCGCTCAAGGCGTCGTCAGAATAAGTACGCGCCAAGCTAACGATATCGCTGGCGTCGGCTTGTAGCTGTTGATAAAGTTCACGCGCCAAAGCCTCGGTGGCTTGTCGGTCGCGCACTGGATTGCTCGCCAAGCTGATGCTAGTGATCTGATATTCGTTAATGCTGCTATAAGCCAGGCGCTGATCGAGCAATGTAACCAGGTTCCAACCACGGTTATTGCGCACCGGCGCGTGCGTGCTCCCCACTTGCAAGCCTGGCGCCAATTCGGCGAATAGCGTCGGTAGTTGCACCGCTGGTTGCCAGTCCAAAGAACGCACACGCAAGCGCTCGTCGTCTTGCCAACGCGCGCTCACGACGCTGAAGTTCTGCTCTTGCAAGTCTTCGTATATTCCTTGCACCAGCTCCTCGTGCTCGGCGTCAGCGCCGATGTAGCCGATCTTGTATTCGACGCCGAAAGCCTCGGCGGCGGCGCGCGTGGCGAAGAAGGCTTCGATCTCGTCGTCGCGCACGCTGATGCTACGCCCGAGCAATTGACCACGGGTTTTCTGCAATAAGAGCTGACGCTGGATGTTGGCGCGCAGCGCTAGCAAATCAGCGCCCTCGCCTTCCAGCGCGCGTAGATAAACGCTCAGAGCCAAGCCAGCGCGCAAAGCCTGCTCCTCAAGAATGGCGTTGACCTCGCTGTTGGCAACGCTGATGTTAAAGCGTCGGGCGAGCTGCAATTGAATATTCTCCAGGATCATCGCCTGCAGCAACTGCTCGTCGTCGATAACTTGTCCGCGTTGCTGCTGAGCGCGCTGCTCGAGTTCAGAGAGTAAGATGATCTCGTCGTTGACCACTGCCACGATGCGATCCAGCAACAAAGCTTCCTCTGCTGCCAAAGGTAGCGCCGAACTCGCCATCAAAGCCCAAATGAATAAACGTTTTCTGATCATTGATTTAAGTTTTGCTCCAGTGCTTGCCGAAAACCCGCTGCCAGGCAGCGAGTACTTGGTCGCAGCTGGCGGGGCGATGTTCCGAGGCTACGACCACGTCCACCTCGGGCTGAGTCGATTGCAGTTGGCAGCTATGCGCCAACTGGCGTAATTCTAGCCAGCAAGCGCGCAATTGTTCGACAATGCTGGCGTCGAGCAAGCCTTCGGCGAGCAAGACGTCTAGCTGGCGGCAGTTATCAGAATGTTCGTAAATGCTCGGATGCCGCTGCGCGTGTTGCAGCAATAGATATTGCACCAGGAATTCTATATCGACCAGGCCGCCCGCGCCGAGCTTTAGGTCAAAACCTGCACGTCCAGACCGATCCTTATTACTGGCGATACGCTGGCGCATGGCGACAATCTCGGTCTGCAATTGCTGAGGTGAACGCTCTCGCTGCAAGCACTGGGCGCGAATGCTGTCAAAACGCGCGCGCAGCGCGCTACCAGCGCTGACGACGCGCGACCGCGTCAGCGCTTGGGTCTCGAAAGTCCAGGCTTCGTTAGTCTGATAATCGGCGTAGGCGACGATATTGCTTACCAGCAAGCCTTTATTACCCTGCGGGCGCAAACGCAGATCGGTGGCAAAGACTCGGCCAGCGGTGGTGTAGCTGCTAAGGAGGTGCAATATCCGCTGCCCCAGGCGCAGAAAGAATTGCTGGTTGCTCATAGGCTCCGCGCGCGCCTTCTCGGGAGCGTTGGCGCTGACCAGGCAAGCCGCAGCGCTCGGTGGGTCGTAAAGAAAGACCATGTCGCAATCGGAGCCGTAACCGAGCTCGATGCCGCCGAGTTTGCCCATCCCCAGCACCATGAAGTTATCGATGCTGGCTGGAGTGCCGTCCGCCAAGCTCGGCCGCACTCCGAGCTTGACGAGTAATTGCTGCCAAGCCATGCTGGCGGCGGCTGTGAGCAGGGCGTCGGCGATGGCGCTAAGATGATCGGAGACCAACATCAGCGGTAAATCCTGCAATAGATCCAAGCGCGCGACGTGCATATGGCTATGCAGCTTGAAGCGGCGGAGCGCGTCCATCTGCGCCTCTAAATCGTTATCAGGAATTTCTGCGAGTAAGCCACTTAGATAATCAAGGTAATGACGCTGGAGATCGGCGAAGCTACCGCGCTCGGGGTGCGCACCCGAGCGCACGGCGAAATGCTCCAGGATCAAAGGGTGCTGGCAAATCTGCGCGGCGCACCAAGCGCTCCGCTGCATCAAATTCAAAGCGACCGCTAAAGTGTGTGGTGCCTCAAGCAGTAGGGCTAGATAGTTAGCGCGCCCAGCTATGCTCGCGAGTAATTTTTTCAACGGCTCGCCGTAGTCGGCGCCAATATCACCGCGTGCACATAATTGCTGCGCTTGCTGACACAAACTCCGAAACTCCTGCTGGCGGTGGGCAAATTTACCTTTGAGGTCGCTCAAGTCGGGGGCGCTGGCAGTGTCTGGCGACGGCGGTGCTAATGTCTGCCCCCCAGTGCCAAGGTATTTATCTATGAGCCCGAGCACTGTTTGTCTACTCGCAGCGATGCGCTGCTCGAGTTCATCCGCTCGCAAGCCAAGCGCGAAAGCTATGCGCTCTTGCAACGTACGGTCTTGCGGCCAAGTATGGCTTTGGCGGTCGGCGCGAGCTTGGATTTTGTGCTCGGTGTGGCGTAGTAGTAGGTAGGCGGCGTCTAGACTGGAGCGCTCTTCTGGGTTGAGCAAGTCCTTGGCTTGCAAAGCCTGCGTCGCCGCCAAAAAGCCGCGCCGCTGCAGCGAGCGATAACGACCGCCGTTGATCAACTGCAGCGCTTGGACGACGAATTCGGCGTCGCGAATGCCACCTGGGCAGCGTTTGATATCCAAGCTATGGGCGTCGCTGGGCTGCTCGGCGATGAGCTGGCGCAACTTGCGCAGTTGCGCTAGCGATCGAAAATCGCGGAAGGGTCTATAGACGAATTGCTGCAACTGGTCGAGCCAAGAACCACCTTCGCCAGCGCCGAGCAGCCTAGCCTTCAAAAGCGCGTAACGCTCCCACTCGCGGCCGTGTTGCCGGTAATAATCCAGCAGCGCGCGTTGGCCGATAACTATAGAGCTGCTGGCGCCAAAAGGTCGCAAGCGTAAATCGACGCGGAGCACGCGACCATCGGCCGTGCTCTTGTGCACCAAATCAAGAAACACCTGCGCCACGCGCCGATAAAAGCGCTCGACGCGGTCTTGCACTCCGGCTTCGGCGTTGCTGGTGGACATAACCAGGATCAAATCGACGTCCGAGGACAGGTTGAGTTCGCCCGCGCCGAGCTTGCCCATAGCTATGGCCTGTAGCGGTTGCTGAGCCCATTCGCGCACGGGAGCGCTGGCGGGCTTAGCTAATTGATGAGCCTGAGCTAGGCGCAACGCTGCCAACAACACGCGCTCGGCGTCGACGCTCAGCCTGCTAGTTGTTGTAACGAAGCTCTGCTCGCTATTCGCGCTTGGTAGCAGGTCCTGATAGATCAGCCGAAACTGATTGCGCTGGCGCCAGCGGCGGAGCTCGCGCTCGGCGGCGGTGAGGTTTAACTCAACTCCGTCGCATTCGGGTACGGTTTCGAATTTATCGTCGAGCAAGCTCAAGGGTTCGGGCGTGCGCCGCCAGATGCTATCGGCATAATCGCTCAAGCACAGCAGACGACAATAACCCAATAACTGCTGTTGACTGGCTTGATCCAGCCAATGGCGCAAACGCGGCTCGGATTGCCGCCATTGCTGGTGTCGAGCGTGGGCAAAGCTCTGTATACTTGCTGGTATTAAATCAATTAACTCTGACACCATTCACATATGCCCTACTTGGCTCTATTCGACGTTGACCTTACCATCCTCGAAGGCGATAGCGATTCTAACTGGGGAGATTTTCTCGCCGAGCGCGGCTGCTTCGATAAAGCCGATTATGCGCGGATGCGCGACCATTTTGGCGGGCAATATTACCAAGGCACTCTGGATATGGCTGAGTACACCGCTTATAAGATGAGCATCATAAGCCACCTCGACCTCGGCGCCCTGCGCGCTTTGCGCGCGGATTTCTTTCAAGCGCGGATACTGCCCATGCTCCGCCCCAAGGCAGTGAAGACCATAACGGCGCACAAAGAGCGCGGCGCGCGTGTGCTGCTCATCAGCGCCACGCCCAGCTTCTTACTCGAACCTCTGGCGCAGCACTTGGCAGTGGAATTGATTGGCACTGACATTAAAATCCAAGGCGAGCATTTTGCCCCAGAGGTCAACGGTGTGCCCTGCTTCCAAGGCGGCAAGATAACCAAGCTCAACGACTGGTTGCAGCACAACCCAAAATACCAACTGCCGGGAGCCTGGTTTTACAGCGACTCTCGCAATGACCTGCCTTTGCTCAAGATCGTCGATAACCCAGTTGTGGTTAATCCCGACTCCGAGCTCAAGCGAGTAGCCGAGGCGAATAACTGGCCGGAAGCAGACTTTGCCCTAGGCGATTAGATTAGCATTGAAAAAATGAAAAAACTCAACTGGGGGATGATCGGTGGAGGCGCTCATAGCCAAATCGGGCTGACGCACCGCGTTGCTGCCGGCTTAGACGGCATCCTCCAACTACGCGCTGGAGCTTTTGACATCGACCCCGAAGCCGGACGCAAATTCGGCTTGAGCTTGGGCCTAGAGCCTGAGCGCGTGTACTCCGATTGGCGGCAAATGCTGCAAGCCGAGCGCCAACGCCCAGACAAACTCGATCTGGTTACCATCGCCACGCCCAACGCTACGCACCACGAGATCACCAAGGCTTGGCTTGAGGCTGGCTTCAACGTGCTCTGCGAAAAACCGCTGACCATGACTCTCGCCGAAGCCCGTGACGTGGTTGCTTGCGCACGCCGCCAAGGCAAGATTTGCGCGGTGAATTATGGTTACTCGGGTTACGCGCTGGTGCGGCAAGCGCGCGCCATGGTGGCTTCGGGTGAACTTGGCGAGGTGCGCTTGATAGTCGCCGAATTCGCCCACGGGCACCACGCCGACGCCGATGACGCTGACAATCCCCGAGTGCGCTGGCGCTACGACCCCGAGCAAGCTGGGGTATCATCGGTGTTTGCCGATTGCGGCATTCACGCTCTACACTTGGCGAGCTACGTCTCAGGGCAACAACCAGCACAACTCAGCGCCGATTTCTGCTCTTGCGTTGCTGGTCGAGCTTTAGAAGACGACGCCATGCTCAACGTCCGCCTCAACGGCGGCGCGACCTTGCGCCTTTGGAGTAGCGCCGTCGCCCTCGGTCGGCAGCACGGGTTGACCATACAGGTATTCGCCAGCAAAGGCGGCCTACGCTGGTCGCAAGAGCAACCTAACCAACTGTACTGGACACCGCTGCATGGCAATAGCCAGATCATCGAACGCTCGGCGCCCAAGCTAAGCTCGGCGGCTACAGCCGCCGCGCGCGTGGCCATCGGCCACGCCGAAGGCTTCTTCGGCGCCTTTGCCAACATTTATAGCGATATTGCTAGCGCCTTGATCGAAGGCAGCGAATCCAATTATCCTGACGCTTACTCGGGGTTAGTCGGCGTGGCGGCGATTGAGGCGGCAGCACGCTCGGCGAGTCAAGGCGGGGCGTGGACTGATGTTGACTTAAACCTATAACCAATAAAAAACATGAGCGATAACACCACCAACGAACTCGACCGCGCCGCGCTCGACTACCACCAATACCCCAAGCCCGGTAAAATCCAATTAGTCGCCACCACGCAATTGACCAATCAGCGCGACCTGGCGCTAGCGTATTCGCCTGGGGTCGCGGCGCCGTGTCGGGCAATAGCTGCCAACCCCAGCGATTCCTTCAAGTACACCAGCCGCGCCAACCTGGTAGCCGTCATCAGCAATGGCAGCGCGGTGCTCGGTCTTGGCAATATTGGCGCGCTGGCCTCCAAGCCAGTGATGGAAGGTAAAGGGGTTCTGTTCAAAAAATTCGCTGGTATTGATGTGTTCGACATCGAAGTCGATTGCGCGGACCCGGAAAAGCTCATCGAAGTCATCGCCGCGCTGGAACCGACCTTTGGTGGCATAAACTTGGAAGACATCAAAGCTCCGGATTGTTTCATCGTCGAGCAGGCGTTGCGCGAACGCTTGAGCATCCCAGTGTTTCACGACGACCAGCACGGCACTGCCATAGTGGTATGCGCCGCCTTAATCAATGGCTTGGAGCTAGTAGCAAAGCCGCTGGCAGAAGTAAAGCTGGTGAGCTCGGGCGCGGGCGCAGCGGCGATAGCTTGCTTGAATTTGCTCGTCGCCATGGGCTTGCCGCGAACCAATATCACCGTTTGCGATAACTCGGGTGTGGTGTACGCTGGCAGGCAAAAAGGCATGGACGAGCAGAAAGCCCAGTTTGCCCAAGACACTGAGGCGCGCACCTTGGCGGAAGTCATCGGCGGCGCGGATGTCTTTCTGGGCTTGAGCGTCGGCGGAGTCTTGACCGCCGATATGGTCAAGCAAATGGCGGCCAATCCGCTAATACTGGCGCTCGCCAACCCCAACCCCGAGATCCTGCCCGAAGACGCCATGGCAGTACGCCCCGACGCGGTGATCGCCACCGGTCGCAGCGATTACCCCAATCAAGTCAATAATGTGCTCTGCTTTCCGTACATCTTTCGCGGTGCCCTCGATGTGCGCGCTGCCACCATCAACGAGCAGATGGAGATCGCAGCAGTGCACGCCATCGCCAGCCTCGCCAAGGCTGAGGAAAGCGAAGTCGTCGCGGCGGCGTACGCTGGCGAGCAGTTGCGCTTCGGCCCCGAATACCTGATACCCAAGCCCTTCGACCCACGGCTGATGATTCAGATAGCGCCGGCAGTCGCGCAGGCGGCGATGGATAGCGGCGTCGCGCGCGCGCCCATCGCCGACATCAAAGCCTACAAATCGCAGTTGCAAGAGCTGGTCTTCGCCTCGGGCACCATGATGAAACCGATCTTCGCCATCGCGCAATCGGCGCCCAATAAGAAGATCGCCTTTGCCGAAGGCGAGGAAGAGCGCGTGCTACGCGCCTGCCAAATAGTCGTCGACGAGCAAATCGCGCGACCAGTGATAATAGGTCGCCCAGCGGTCATGCAGAGGCGCATTGAGCGCATGGGTCTGCGGATGCGCGCGGATACCGACTACGAAATGATCAACATCGAAAATGACGAGCGCTACCGCGAATTCTGGCAAGAATACCAGTTGAAAATGGCGCGGCGCGGCGTAACCAAACAACTGGCGCGCATCGAAATGCGCCGTAGGCCAACATTGATAGCGGCGATGCTACTGCATCGAGGTGAGGTCGACGGCATGATCTGCGGCACTTGGAGCAACACTGGCGTGCACTTGAACTACATCGACTCGGTAATCGGCAAGCGCGCTGGCTCTAACACTTACGCATGCATGAACGGCTTGATCCTACCCGAGCGCCAACTGTTCGTCGCCGACACCCACGTCAACTACGATCCCAACGCCGAAGAGCTCACCGAGATAACCCTCGCCGCCGCCGAGGAAGTGCGGAAATTTGGCTTGCAACCCAAAGTCGCCCTGCTCTCGCATTCCAACTTTGGTAGCTCTAACAGCCCGAGCGCGAGCAAGATGCGGCAGGTCTTGGAGATGGTGCAAGCGCGCGCGCTGGAGCTCGAAATTGACGGCGAAATGCACGGCGACGCAGCTTTGCAGGAATCGATCCGCAGCGAGCTCATCCCGCAAAGCACGCTCGCTGGCAGCGCCAATCTGCTGATAATGCCCAATATAGATTCCGCCAACATAGCTTATAACCTGCTGAAAAGCAGCGCTGGCGGCGGCATCGCCATCGGCCCTATCCTGCTCGGCGTCGCCAAACCAGCGCACATCCTCACCCCGAGCACCACCGTGCGCCGCATAGTCAACATGGCTGCGGTTACTGTAGCTGACATAGTGGCCATGCAACATTAAGCACATAAACCATGCTCCAAGTCCCCATCGGCCTCGACGACTTTCAAGAGCTCCGCCAAGCGCGCCGTTACTTCGTCGATAAATCGCAGCTAATAGCCGAGTTCTGGCGCGACGCCGCCAAGGTGCTATTATTGCCACGCCCGCGCCGTTTTGGCAAGAGCTTGAATATGTCGATGCTGAAATACTTCTTCTCTTGCCAGCACGAAGGGCGCGAGCTCTTTCAAGGCCTGAGCATAGAGCAAGACGCCGAGCTCATGACCGAGCAAGGCAAGTACCCAGTGCTACACATCGGCCTCAAAGACAGTAGACGCCCGAGCTTTGAACTTAGCTTGCGCGCGATCGGCACCATCCTCGCGCGCGCCTTCGGTCAATTCGACCTCGACCACCAACAACTGCTCGCAAAAGGCGACGCCGAGCGCTGGCAACGACTGCTAGACCAGCAAGGCGACATCGGCGACCTGATGGACGCATTGCGACTGTGCAGCCAAGCTCTGCACAGCGCTTACGGTCGCCGCGCCATCGTCCTCATCGACGAGTACGACGTGCCGCTGCTCGACTTCCACAGCTCCAGCCCCGAGGACTACGCGCGCATGGTGAGTTTTTATCGAGGCTTCTTAGGAGCGGCATTAAAAGATAACCCGCACCTCGAACGCGGCTGCCTCACTGGTATCCTGCGCATTGCTCGTGAGTCTATCTTCTCCGATCTCAATAACGTGATGGTTTATTCATTGGTCGAGAAGAAATTCAATAGCTGCTTCGGCTTCACCGAGCCCGAGGTGCAAACCATGCTACAAAGTTTTGCTATGGCGGATAGAGCAGACGAAGTGCGCAAATGGTACAACGGCTATGACTTTGGCGGTCAAACCATCTACAACCCTTGGTCGGTATTGAGTTTTATTAATTACAACCCTCGTATCGCCCGTCCCTACTGGATCGGCTCCAGCGCCAACAAGTTGGTGAAGCAACTAGTAGTCGAGCAAGGCGCGAGCATTCGCGAGCAAGTCAGTGATCTAATCTCTGGACAAAGCCTGCAATATCCGCTCAACGAGCATATAGCACTCGACGAAGTTGGCAACAGCGCCGAGCAAATCTGGAACTTCCTCACCTTCACCGGCTACCTCAAACCCGTGGGCGAAAGTTACGACCAACTCAACAACACCATCATTTATGACCTGGCGATACCCAACCTGGAGATCCACAGTTTCTACACGCAAAGCCTGTCGGCTTGGTTAAGCAAGAATTTGCAGCAAACCTCGGCGCTGCAACCCTTACTCCAAGCCCTGCAAAGTCTAGACTGGGCGACGCTGGAGCAACAACTGAAAACCATCCTCCGCAGCAACGCCAGCTACTTCGATAGCGCCAGCGGTGAGGCTTTTTACCACGCCCTGTTTATCGGCATGTTATTGCACCTGCCCAATTATCACCTGCAATCGAACCGCGAATCCGGGCTGGGGCGTTACGACTGCGCGCTGCAACCCCAAGACCGCAGCCGACCAGCCTTTATCCTCGAATTCAAACGCGCCACCACATTGGCGAACAGCGCCAAAGCCCTAAACGCAGCGCTCAGGCAAATCGCTAAACTCGACTACGCCGCCAGCTTCCGCGGCCAAGGCGTCGAGCGTATCTACGCCATAGCGGTGGCAGTAGACGGCAAGCAAGCGAAGCTTAAAGCAAAGCTATTAGCAAGTTAATCAAAGTGAGACCTTTGCAAAAAGGCATCTTTTTGCCCCCAGCGTTGTTCGCAAATGCTCATTTACTATTGAATAAACTGCGCTTTGCTGCCTAGCTGGGAACAAAAATCTCCGTTTTTTGCAAGCGGTCTCAAGTTATGTAAAACTCTCAAAGTGCCCCACCAAACCATGCTCCAAGTACCCATCGGTTACGACGATTTTCGCGAACTCCGACAAGCGCACCGCTACTTCGTCGATAAATCACAGCTAATAGCCGAGTTCTGGCGCGACGCCGCCAAGGTGCTGTTATTGCCGCGCCCGCGCCGCTTCGGCAAGAGCTTGAATATGTCGATGCTGAAGTACTTCTTCTCTTGCCAGCACGAAGGGCGCGAGCTCTTTCAAGGCCTGAGCATAGAGCAAGACACCGATCTCATGGCGGAGCAGGGTAAGTACCCAGTCATCGCGTTCAGCCTGAAGTCCATTGGCAGTATCAACTTCGACGAGTCGATGAAGTTATTCGCGAGCCTAATCGCTGAACTGCTATACAACTTCGACGACCTGCTCAAGCCCGAAAACCTAGACAAAACCTTGTATTTCAGCTTGCAGCAATTACGCGCAGCTAATGCCAGCATGGCCGTATTGCAGAATAGCTTGTACTTGCTATCGGCGGCTTTACACCAGTCCTGCGGTCAGCGCGCCATCATCATCATCGACGAGTATGACGTGCCATTGCTCGACTTCTATAACTCCAAGCCCGCGGAATATACGCGCATGGTCGATTTCTACCGTAGCTTTCTGGGAGCAGCGCTGAAAGATAACCCGCACCTCGAACGCGGCTGCCTCACTGGCATCCTGCGTATAGCTCGCGAGTCTATCTTTTCTGACCTTAACAACGTAATCGTCTATTCTTTGGTCAAGAAGAAGTTCAATAGCTGCTTCGGCTTCACCGAGCCCGAAGTGCAAGCCATGCTGCAAAGCTTCGGTCTAGACCATAGATTAGATGAGGCGCGCAAATGGTACAACGGCTATAACTTTGGTGGTCAAACCATCTACAACCCGTGGTCGGTGTTGAGTTTCATCAATGAGAACCCTGACCATGCCGGCCCCTACTGGATCGGCTCCAGCGCCAATAAATTGGTGAAACAACTGGTAGTCGAGCAAGGCACTAATATACGTGAGCAAGTCAGCGCTTTGATATCAGGACAAAACCTACAGTATCCGCTCAACGAGCATATAGCGCTTGATGAAGTCGGCAATAGCGCCGAGCAAATCTGGAACTTCCTCACCTTCACCGGTTACTTGAAACCCGTGGGTGAAAGTTACGACGAACTCAACAACACCATCGTCTACAGCCTGGCGATACCCAACCTGGA
The DNA here is from genome assembly GCA_965229495.1 of Gammaproteobacteria bacterium. Classification (GTDB taxonomy): domain Bacteria; phylum Pseudomonadota; class Gammaproteobacteria; order CBDBNL01. The sequence goes on along the minus strand of OZ245880.1, from coordinate 61,515 downwards.
GATCCGCAGTTTCTACGCGCAAAGCCTGTCGGCTTGGTTGCGCAAGAATTTGCAACAAGCCTCGGCGCTGCAACCCTTACTCCAAGCCCTGCAAAGTCTAGACTGGGCGACGCTGGAGCAACAGCTCAACACCATCCTCCGCAGCAACGCCAGCTACTTCGACAGCGCCAGCGGCGAGGCTTTTTATCACGCCCTGTTTATCGGGATGTTATTGCACTTGCCCAATTATCACCTGCAATCGAACCGCGAATCCGGGCTAGGGCGTTACGACTGCGCGCTGCAACCCCAAGACCGCGATAAACCAGCCTTCATCCTAGAATTCAAACGCGCCAACACGCTGGCGAACAGCGCCAAAGCCCTAAACGCAGCGCTACGCCAAATCGCCAAACTAGACTACGCCGCCAGCCTCCGCGGCCAAGGCATCGAGCGCGTCTACGCCGTAGCGGTAGCAGTAGACGGCAAGCAGGCGAAGCTTAAAGCCAAGCTATTAGCAAGCTAATGGCTACCGAGCAAGCGCACAACCTCCGCGCCGCCTTCGGCGCATTCATAACCGGAGTTACCGTGGTCTCGGCGGTGGGCGAATCGGGAACGCTCGCTGGCTTCACTGCCAATTCCTACACCTCGGTGTCTCTGCAACCGCCACTATTGTTAGTATGCCCTGCTAAAGCTATGGGTTGCTTTCCAGTATTCGCCAGGTGCAGCCATTTCGCCGTTAGCATCCTCGCCGCCGAGCAACAGCAAGTAGCCAATGTCTTCGCCAACTCGCGCGCGCCGCGCTTCGCTCAAGTCGACTGGCACCGCGACCAATTCGGCACGCCGATAATATCGGGTGCCAGCGCCAGTTTTTCGTGCTCGGTGCAACAGTGCGTCGAAGCTGGCGACCATGTCGTGCTGATCGGCAAAGTCGAAAATCACCAGCACAGCGGCAAGCCCGGACTAGGTTACGCTGTTGGCAATTATTTCAGCCTTGACCGAGAACACCGCAGCGCCGAATTTGCCGACTCAGATAAATTAATGCTGGGCGCGCTCATAGAGCGCCAAGGCCGAATATTACTGCAGCCCAGCGTTACAGGCTTGCAGCCACCGACGTGGCGCGCACAAGCTAGCGTCGGCGCGCGCCGAGTCGTCGTCGATAGCTGCCATAAGGCTGGGCTACAGGTCGAACTCGGCGCCACTTACGAAATCTTTGAGCTAGGCTCCAACACCTACATTTACTATCTTGCCCAAGCCGCCGACGGCGAAGGCAGCACCAACCTCGGCGCTTACTATGCTTACGAACAACTACCCAAGCTAACCTACGCCTCGGATGCCCTGCGCGCAATGCTGCTGCGTTACGCCGCCCAGCGCCAAGAGGAAGGTGCATTTCAGTCCTATTTAGGCGAAAACCAACAATAACAACATGAACAAAACCACTCCCGCCGTAGAGCGCAACCTGAGCAATAAGCAATTCATCCACAGCGGTCTTTATAAACTCACCAACGCGCGCGGCAAAAAATTCAGCGAGCAATTACGCCGTATGTACTCAGAAAACGCCGACTGGCGCGGCGCGCACCCCTTTAATGCGCAGCCAGGAGTAGCGAATATCGAGCACAAATTCTGGCAGCCGCTGCTGACCGCCTTCCCCGATTGCGAACGCCGCGACCTCATCGTCATAGGCGGCACCTACGAAGGCCGCGACTACGTCGGCACCATGGGGCATTATTGCGGCACTTGGCGACGCGATTGGCTCGGCATACCCGCCAGCAACCAGCCGACTTACCTGCGCTACGGCGAAGTTCACCAAATCAAGCAGGGGCGCATCTGCCAGAGCACAGTGCTCATAGACGTCCTCGACGCCATACGCCAAGCCGGCCTGTGGCCTATAGCCCCCAGCCTCGGCGCCGAAGGCACTTGGCCGGGACCAATCACTGGCGACGGCATCGTACTCTACCCCACCGACCCCGAGCAATCCGCGCGCAACCTCAAGCAAACCCTGGACATGCACAAAACCCTGGCGGACTACAACGACTTTGGAGACTTAAACCGCGAAAGCCTGCTCAACATGCCGCAAAAGCAGCATTGGCACAGCAAAATGATGTGGTACGGTCCCAGCGGCATCGGCAGCACTCGGGGCCTAGCGGGATTTGTCGACAACCATCAACTGCCCTTCCGCATCGCCTTCCCCAACCGCCAAGGCGGCGCGCAAATCACCAACCCGCGCGTCGGCGGCCACTACATCCGCATCGGCGACGGCAACTACTCGCTCACTGGCGGCTGGCCGAGCGTCATCGCCCAGCATAGCGGCGGCAACTTCCTCGGCACTGGCCCCACTGGCCGCCAGATCAAAATGCGCGTCATGGACTTTTACCTACATCACGAGCGCCGCATCCGCGAAAACTGGGTACCCCTCGACATCCTCGACGTCCTTAGGCAAATGGGCGTCTACGTCCTCGAACGCATGAGGTTGAGCATCTAAATTGCTAATGAATAATTAACAATGAACAGTTGATAACTGGAGATAAGCGTGATTATTGAGTGCTCTGTGTGGGCGCGGTGTGCACTATTGAATTAATCGAATGCTGTCAAATTCAATTATGCCATCGCCTCTAGCAAAATTATCAAATCAACACTTTATAGCATAAGCGCTTACACTCAGATAACAAGCACAAATTGACAATCTAGCACTATCAATTATTCATTGTTATCTGCTCTTTTTCGCAGTGAGACTATACGCATCATCTTAGCAGTAGCTACCAGCAGCAAACCAAATCCACTAATTCTTGTAAACGAAACCACAAAATATCAATAGCGCAAACCTTAAAACAAACCGCGAAAAAGAATACCAGTGTCGAAGCTAGGAATACTAACGGCGAATGATCTGTTCAGCAAAAAGGAGATTTATGTGCGATAGAAGTCGCGGATGATGTATTTAAGCGCGTTGAGTAGAAAATCCTTGTTTAGGGACATCTGTGCACAATGAACTATTGTGCCATGGTCTGAATTAATCGCTAATGATCTACTCAGGAATAACAGAGTATTTCTTAGTATAGAGATGACGCAGTCGCAGAACTATATTGACAGCCTCTGTACCTGTTGAGGCCCCATAAACACGATCATCAGGAATCGTTGGATATCGTTTCCTAGAGTCAATCTTGCGATCAGATAGCTCGCCACTCCACCCAGAACAACGCAGAGCTACAAGAAGTCTCTTGTATATCCAAGCAAATGACATCTCAGACAATGTTCCAGCGCCACGACCAATAGCAATCACAGCATCAGACTGTGCCACAATAAGATTACGCCCATTATCCAGGCCTGTGCTAATAAGTATGTCAGCATTTATAGATGCATTTGAAGTTTGTTTATTGCTACCAGGTAAAAGCCCTATACAGCAGCCATGTTCCCATTTATTAGAGCTACGCCCTCCAGCTAAGGCTGAATCCATAACGCCGCCCATTCCTCCTGTAACTACAATAAAGCCATTGTCCACCAAAGCGCGTCCAGTTTCGTATGCATGGTGAAGCTTTACATCATCTGGATGCAATTGGGCATCGCCAATAACTGATACCATGAGTTTACGCTGAATTTCAATCATAAAACCTATTCATCCGGCACTCTCTGCATCAATTGAGAAACTATAAACTCTCTCTCTAGTCGGCTCGCTTGATCGCGCTTAGTTGTAGGCTCGTGAAGATAAATAGTCTTTTTTATCCAAAATGGTTGCTTCGCCATTTTAACTATTGGAAGCATAAAAACCCAATCGGTTGCTAGTTCGGGGTAATTACCATTAACATAGAAGTCTTCATCGGAAATAGCATCAAATAAATATTTGCGAAAACTCCGCAGATGTTGCCAGACATTACCTCCTCTATTGCTATGTAAATTATCAAAACACACTTTATAGTCCGTGCTCTTATCAGTACGCAACATTGAGCCAACGGTAACATCAGCACCTTTATTGTAAGTATCAACAAGTATGTCTAAAACTTCATAACCAATTAGACAGTCATCCGCATCTAAAGTAATGATAACCTGCTCTGGACTACAGCAAATATGCCGCACCGCATGTATCATATTTACCAGTAAGCCAAGGCGCTGCTGGTTGGCAATATAAGTTACTCTGTGCATATCAGTTGCTACAATTTGCTTGTTCTCATCAGCAATCCAAGTCTTAGAATCGTCATCAATAATTATAGCCCCCCAACAATCACGATCTTGTTGAAGTATAGACTCCCAACAACGGCGAAATCTCTCAGGGACAACATTGCGACCGCAAATCACAAAAATAAAGCGCTCTTTTCGTTCTGACTGGCACCAGTCAGCCTTCGAGCCAAAGAGTTCTGCTTTTTCGTATTGTCCACTAGGCACTATACCACGTGCTACAGAGCTACGTATTAGTTCCCAAGCGTATGCATCTTGCTTTACGGCGTTAGGTGGATGAATGCGAAAAGCCACTGCACCCCCACCTCTTAGAGAGGAACCCCGCCCTAAAAGAACTGCCTGATCCATAGCACGATGCCAAGATAATGCTGGGGCACCACTACTTTCATGATTTGGCAGAGGTAAAATAGAATATAAACGATTAAGATTAACAAGACCCATTACACTTTCAACTCGCCAAGGTCTAGCACCATCGCTCACAGTCCACAATTTTGGTGTTCGATGAGCAATTGGAAAAGCAGCAGAAATTGCACTAGCATCCTCTTGCATAGCCTGTAGCATTTCTGTCAATGGATCTTGCTCATTATTGGTGCGACTAATCATAGCATCAAAATCCACATGTAGCACCCACTCGTTAGTACAAGCAGCAAAACCTGTTAATATTGTTGCTATAGATGCTTGAGCAGTAGTGTGACTAGCAGGCGAGTTCAGACCAAACCAGCGCATATTTAAGCGACTAAGTTCCTTATCCGAGGTTGGTGTTGTAACAATTTTATCGATCGCACCTTCCAGCAATAGTTTTTGCGCACTTCTCATAAGTGCTGAAAAGTCCCCCTTGCTGTAGGCTCTCAAAAAATCACCTTGAAAAGTATCAAGCGATAGAACTATTTCGGCAAATGCTCCAGGATCTTCTAGTGAACTTAATATGTGCCTTACTTGTGGTATCAGATTTTCATAGTCCATAGCACATGCCTTTATCAGTAAAGAAACTTGCGGCCTGGTAGTGGGCGCAAGCTCATAGATGAGCATGTCAGAAATTTTTTCGAATCGCTTAAACTCTATGCATTGGCGCTCATAACGACCAACTATCTTAAAACCAGCACGCATTAAACACCGGCGATAATATCGCTCAGTTCTATGGTACTCACGTAGAATACGTCCTGTGCTATTAACTTTTTTTGTCCATATTGAAGCCAACTCACCATCAGGCTCAGAAAGAGGAACGGATTCAGCTGTGTGAGACCTCCAAGCGTAAGCTGGATGACAAATACTAATCAACACTCTACCCTCAGCGGACACACCCAAACGAAGATTATTCAATAAGTCATGGAAATCCGTCTCATTAACGAGACAGCATACTTGCCGACAAACCACTAAATCAAATGGTCCTAGAGCGACTGCCTCATCAGCAGTTTCAGCGCATCTGATCTTGTTATTAGACAATTCATGCAATAATCTATTTGCTGAAGGCTCAGGATCCCAAACAACAACATTAGCACCGAGAGTAGTGAAGTACGATGCTTGCCTACCTTTACCCGCCCCATAATCCAGAATAGTTTTAGGCGCCAAATTCTCAGCCCGGTCAATTAGGGGATCTTTACGATCTACCACGCCAATCTTTTCACGAACTGCTCTAATAAAATTTTCCGAGCCGGTTAGTTCTGGCATAGCTCCATCGTATATTGATGATCTCATGAGGCTATCTAAGTCCTTGCGCCACCACCACCGCCAACATAGCCATGCTCGACGGCACATACGCAAGAATTCTAAACTTTCAGCATTAGGATCATCCAAGTGTACTAAATCTGCCCCATAATCAATTAACCGCAAAGTCCCATTTATAACTCTTATGTTCTTAGGATGTAAATTTCTATGCGCTAATCCAGCTTGGAAAAGGTCTGTAATTAACTCTACTAAATCAGATCCATAGCCACCTCCAGGCCAAGTTGCAGAGGCCTCGTAAGGAACTTCAAGCAACCAACCTAGTGATGTTTGCTTAAAGCTGGAAAATTTAGTCAAAGTAGCACCAAGATAAATCCTATCATGCAAGCTAGACAAAGCTGCCACACCGGCCTTCGTCCGTTCTTGCGTCCAACGGTCAAATAGTTTCCAGATTATTTTTCCGTCGGTAAAAGTGACACCCTCTGAGCCTTGGCCAAGCACTTTGATTATCTTTTTTTGGCCTACTGATGCACAAGCTGTATTTGCTCTTTCATTGACTAGCAATTTTGGAATGGTACTAAATCTACGAACACTATCTGAGTAATGAACAATATTTGCATCTAGTTCTAAGATGAAATTTCGTATATCGCCTAAATCAAAACTGCTGACAGCACTCTCTATGACTACATAATTTTCTACAGAGAACATTTCTAGCACTTGCTTAGCTTGTGAAGTAAGAGTCTGGCTCATTTCCATACTGTCGTCATAATTTTCAGCCCAGCATAAAATTTCCTTAGCCAAACCTCGAATCCTATAAAAGGAAAGACATAATGTGAGAAGTCTTTTTTTAGTATATTCTAAGAATAAAGGCTCAAGCTTAGTCAGCTCCTCTCCTGCTTCTGAGAGCGCAGTATAAAAAGCATAACCACATATATCATCAATGATGTCCATATGACATATGTTATATGCAGAAAACGTACTGCGATCATGGCGCACTGCCACAGGCAGTGAGAGTATCGTACGCTTATGGCGAAAACCTTGTAAAAGCGCCCAAACCATATCCGAACGCCTTATTGGCCTGCCTGATATAGTTGGTGAAATATTAGGTATGTCAGCTAAAACCTCTGGATTTAATATAAAAGTACTACCCCCCCGCAGTATGGTACTCTTCTCATCAAAATTATTAAGATCATCTTCCTCTAACACAAGTGGTCTCAGTGGCGACTCACCTGCTAATATACGAGGAATCATGGTCAGTAATCGCTTCAAAGCCTCGCCACAAGTCTCATTAGGGTATTCGGGCTCTAGAGCAAAAGGTGTTTCATGGCGATCGGTTTCTTTTTCGGAAAGATCGTAATAATAATCTCTACGCTGAGTTCGTAATGATCTGTTACGTTGCGACGCCTCTGGTATTAGTGCGGAGGAATCCCTTTGACTTATAACACGAATGTTCCAGATCAAATCAGCTAATTGTCCTCTTACACTTGCTATGGCAGGCACTGGAGGAGAGCCCGTACAAGCACCAACATAGACATCTGCGCCTTGCGCTTTCATTCTGCATAGTGCAAGGCCCAGTTGCAAGTAGCATCTTTCAAGACCCGTGTCACGGGATATGATGGGGTCAAGCCGCATATCATCGTCTAATACCCAAGCCACACTCCCTGGATGCTCTAACATCATATGGTAAATACAAGCTTGCAAAGCAGTGCGTGCTTCAGATATAGTTAGACGACCATTAGACCTTCTAGTGTTAGCAAACCATTTATACTCGCTTGCAAGATTATGTAGCGTATTGTGATCTACTACACGGATTCTTAATTGATTACGCTTTTGCGATACCATCTCAGCAAAACTGCCACCATCTTCTTCATCAAGGCGATTTTCTAAAAGCAAAATATCTAATGAATAGAGCTCTTCTTCTTGCATCAGCCGAATAAAGTCATCGAGCAAAAGAGAAAGGCTAGATACTCTTCTATTATCGGAAATTATGCCAACTATCAATGGTGGGATAGTTTCTTTATCATAAAGTAAAGCACCAACATTCGGCTTGCTAGAGCCAGCATTAACGCATTGCTCATTATGCTTGATAGGTTTCCAGCCAAATAATTTCTCAGAGCGCTTTAGATGTTTTTGCCTTATTTCATCAGACATCAAAGGGCCATGTATTTTGTCGAACATTGCTAGCCCAGAAAGTTTAGTGCTTGACCCACGTAGCGAAAGGCGTTGCCTATCAGAGCAAGCGAAATGGTGCATAGTTACATTCGAAGTTGCCACATATTGGAGCTGAGAACGTCGACAATACCTGATTAACAAATCACGATCTGTGCAGCTCTGTAGTGCCTCATTAAAACCACCTACCTCTAGCAATACATCAAGGCGGAAGATCAAATTAGAGCCTTGTACACCCGGGTTGCCTGCCATGAATAAATCAGCACTCAACACCTTCGGTGGAAAAATTTTGCATGATTTTTGCTCCGACTCAATACGAAGCAAAGGAGTGGCAACTAGCTCTGTATTCTTGGTTATGCTAGCTTCTACAGACTCAAGGTGCTTGGGCGTCCAAGCGTCGTCATCATCAAGAAAAGCGACAAAATAATTCCTAGGATCATCAACATTCTTTATAAGGAAAGCTAATCCTGTATTTAAAGTTCCTGACAATCCTGAGGTACGCCGGTTGCGCAGGAAAATCGTTCCAGGTGCTAAATCCAGTACTTGACTTTTAGTGGCTTCAGAATCGCCATCCTCTACTACTATCAATTTGTCCGGTCGGCGGATTTGACTCAGGACTGAGGGTATGGATCGATTGGTTAGCAGGCTGACACGCCCATGAGTTGCTATAAGTGCAACTAGTTTAGGGTTACTCATAGTTGACCTCCGATAAAAAGTCTTTTAGTGCCGCCATCAGTGTAAAGTGATCACTATAGAATCTAAGAGTTATCAGGATTTTTATCGAAAATCCTGATAGTCAAATCTATAGCGTCACATTACATAGACTGGCGAATAATCAGTAGTTAAGGTGTGGTACTTTGTTTAACTCATCTCAACCGCAATGGTAGCATTGAGCAAGTAAATTTATTTGTGATTGTTAGCTAAAGTTTCAACATTGTTAATTGAATATAGTTTCAAATCGGCTTTTGATATATTTTCAATACCTTATCAGCAGAAAATCTATACCTTATTAACACTGCCAAAGTTTCTAGCACATTATATATTAATAGCCGCTGACAAAATAATGCAGAATAGCTGATATGTATTTCATATTCATTTTCGTCCAGAAGATCGAAAGCTTATGAATGTTTAGCTCCAGCATATAGGTTCGCAGAGCAAAGCGAACTGGTAAACAGTTTAATCCATAAACAAATACTCGCGCAAGCTATTTAGCCGTTTCTGCAAATAAAAGCTGTAAAAATCCTCGCCACCGGGTACGCCGACGAGGTCATCGGCGCGCGTTACGCCGTCGTAATCGACGAATACCAAGGTCGGGCTGAGTTCAGCGGCATAGAGCTGAGCGATTGCAGCAGCAGTGGTATCGCCGCCGTCAAAGCCGACGATGGGCGTATTGCTGCTAAGGTTTACTCGACTCAGCGCTATAGTCTGATTATCGAGCAGATGGCGAAGGTGATAGTTCTCGACGTAATCGCAGAATTCGCAGTGATCCAGATAAAACTTTACGATCAGTGGCAGACGCAACTCGCGAGCGCGCTCGGCGTCTTGCGCCAGGTTGACGCTCGGCGCCAAGCCCCAAGCTCCTGCTTGCAGGCTGAGCAAAATAAGCGCTTGCGCCAGCAGTAGCCTAACTATTAACATCGGCAATCTCCTCTTGCAGCATCCGAGCGCTTAACATTAATTGCTTAAGCCATAGGCCGCCAAATACCATGAACAGTAGGAAGGTCTGCTGCGCCAGCGTCAAACCCAAGAATTCCCAGGTGATCAAAGCGCAACTGCTGGCTTCGCTGAAGGCAGCAGTCAATTGATACAAAAAGCTATTGGCGCTCTCGCTGGGAAAACAGCCCAAAGCCGACGCTGGAGCTGGCGCTAATTCCAAGTAGACGTGGCGCGCGCTCACCACTAGAGCCAAGAACAGCAGCAAACCGTTGACGCCCAACAACCAACCGCGCCCAGCGCGCGGAGTTAGCGCCAAGGCGATGTTGACCACGCCAATAGCCACTAACAAATATCTATCCAAAACGCACAGCGGACACGGCGGCAGACCGAGGAATCTTTGCAAAAAAGCCACGGCGAACAACAAGCTGACAAAGGCCAGCGCCGCGCTCAGCCAGTGCAGTCGAGAGGATATTGTTTTGCTGGAAGCCATAGCCTATGTTAGCGTTAGCTGTCAAAAGCCCAGCACAAGCCTCAGAATTCCACCCAAAGCCCTAATCGACGATCACGCTATGGTCGATGCGCTGGCGTAGTAGACTGCTAGCAGTAAAGGCAGCCACCGTGCGCGCCTCTATAGTCACCTCCTGCCTGGTTTTCGGGTTGCGCCCAGGTCTCGGATTCTTGCGGTTTAGGTTGTAACTGCCGAAGCCCGACAGCTTCACTGCCCGACCATTGGCGAGCTCGGCTTGAATTTCGTCAAGGGCGGCGTCTATGAATTCTTTGGCCTCAAGCAAATTGACTACGTTGGGATGATTCTCTACTAGCACAGCAGCCAAGTGCGCTTTAGTAAGGGTGTCGCTCATGGTTAGTTTAGTGTTTTTAGATTGAACAAATCTTGTGCTCGCAGAGTATTCCAGTTCAAGACGCAAGCCACCAGCTCAGGGCGAACAAGTTACCAAAAGGTGAAAATCACTCTGGAATTGCGAGATCTCAAGGCAGTGGTTTAGGCTCTTAATTTTACGCCTAAATTTTTCAGCTCGGCTAAAAGCTTGTCCTGATAAGCAGCAATTTGCTCAAAGCTCAGGCTCTTGCTGGGATGCTGCCAGCTCAGGCGCATGGCCAAGGAATAAAAGCCCGAACGCACCTGCTGACCTTGATAATAATCAAAAAGCTCTAAGCTTTTCAAATATTTACCGGAAGCGCGAACGATGCAAGCGCGTAGCTCTTGATAACTGGTAGCCTCGGGCACGAGCAAAGCCAGGTCGCGATAATTAAGCGGCTGATCGGAGATGGCGCTGTAGCGTACAGGTCTGTGCGCCGAGGCCACAGCGGCTTGGCGCAATTCGAACAGCCAAACCTCGCGCTCCAAGTCGATGCCAAAAGCTCGCTGCGCCTCGGGGTGCAGCAAACCACAAAAGCCGACCTCCTGCGCTTGCGCGTCGAGCAAACTCGCGCTCTTGCCTGGGTGCAAAAAGGCTTGTGGTTTTTCGGGCGCCACGAACTGCAAATCCGCCAACGCCAGCACCTCGGCTTTCAAATCGTAAAAGCCATAGTTGAGTTTGCTCGCTTGCCAATCTTGCGCGAACAGGCTAGTACCGATGCTCAGCGCTGCCAAATGATCGCGCTCGTAATAGCTACCATCTTCGCCCTGCCAGAAAACTCGCCCGCATTCAAAGAAACGCACGCGCTCCCGCTGCCGAGCCAGGTTCGCCTGCGCGCTCTGCAGTAAGCCGCCGATCAGGCTGGAGCGCATGGTCGTGAAGCCGTCGGTCAAGGGGTTGCTGAGTTGGATAGCCTCTGCTGCCCAAGTGGGTCTAGTGGCGCGCTCTTGCTCGATGCTGACGAAGCTGAAATTGATGTTTTCTTGATAACCCATGAGCGCCATTTGCAAGCGCTCGGGCTCAGTGCTGGGTTGGAAGTCCGCGCTCAATTGCTGACCACTGGCGGGCAGCTTCTCGGGGATGTTTTCGTAGCCGTGGATACGCGCTATCTCCTCAAGCAAATCGGCTTCGATCTGCAAATCAGGTCGATACGAAGGCGGCCGCACGCGCCAGACTTCGCCAGTCTCGACAGCGCAACCCAAGCTTTGCAAATAGGCTTGAATATGATCGCCGCGCAGGTCGCCGTCGCCGATAGTCAAGCCGAGCAGCCGCTGCGCCCACGTCAAGCTCAGTTCGATGGTCGGTGTTTGTGGGAGACTATCAGCAACGCTAGTGGTGACGATCTCGCCAGCTTGACCGCCAGTGATGTCGACGAACAACGCCACCGCGCGCCGCATGGCAGCCTCGGTGTTGGCATAATCGACACCGCGCTCAAAGCGATACGCCGCCTCGGAATTTATATCGCGGCGGCGCGCCTGCCCGTGCACTGACCGAGGATGAAACCAAGCTGCTTCCAGGAATATGTCCTTGGTAGCGGCGCTAATACCGGAATACTTGCCGCCCATGACGCCAGCAAGACCCAGAACCTTGGCACCGTCGGCTATCAGCAAATCGCGTTGATCGAGCTTCTGCTCGGAGTTATCGATCATCAGCAAGCTTTCACCAGCGCGCGCCGAGCGTACTTCGATGCCACCAGATATTTGCGCTAAATCGTAGGCGTGCGCTGGCTGACCCAATTCGAGCATTACGTAATTAGTGATGTCGACCGCCGCATCAATGCAGCGCATACCAGCTTTGAGCAGTCGATTGCGTAGCCATTCTGGCGTTGGCGCTGACAAGTCGACGCCCTTGATGACGCAGCCACAGAACTTCGGACAAAGCTCGGGCTCACTTAGATTTATCGGTAGTTTGCTGTCGTGGCTTATTGGCGGCTCAGCTTCAGCTATATGACGCAAGCGCCACTCAGGTCGACTCGCCGCCAAATCGCGCGCCACACCGAGTATGCTCAGGCAATCGCCGCGATTGGGGGTGATGTTGATATCGATGATATAGTCGGAGACCGCGAGCCAATCGTGCAGGGGCTCGCCCACTTGCGCCTCAACAGCGAGCTCGATAATGCCAGAATGGTCGCCGCCCAAGCCCAGCTCGCGCTCCGAGCACATCATGCCTTGGCTCTCGACGCCGCGCAATTTGGATTTCTTGAGCTTTTTGCCCTCGATGCGCACACCCGGCAAAGCTAGCGCCACCTTCAAGCCAGCGCGGACGTTATGAGCTCCGCAAACTATTTGCAGTACGCCTTGTCCTGAGTCAACACGGCAAACGTGCAAACTATCGGCCTGCGGATGCCCCTGACAACTTTGCACCTCGCCAACCACCAGCTTATCGCTGTGCACACCCTGCTGCTCGACACCGTCAACCTCCAGCCCGGAAAAAGTCAGCGCCTGGCAAAGCTCCTCGCAATCCAAGGGCGCAGGCGTATCCAGCCATTGCTGCAGCCAGCTTAGTGGGATTTTCATGCGAACTGAGCTAGGAACTCGCTGTCGTTCTGAAAGAACAGGCGTAAATCGCGTAGCTGATAACTCAGCATCGCCAAGCGTTCGAGACCAAAGCCAAAGGCAAAACCCGAGTACACAGAGCTATCGATGCCACCAGCGCGGAGCACGTTGGGGTGCACCAAGCCGCAACCCATTACCTCCAGCCATTCGCTTTCGGCGCCGGCGGTCTCGAGCAGGATATCGACTTCCGCCGAAGGCTCGGTGAAAGGGAAATATGAGGGACGAAAGCGCACCTGCAAATCTTCGCTATTGAAAAAGGCGCGCAAGAAATGGATCACCACGCCCTTCAAATCGGCGAAGCTAACGCCCTCATCGACGAATAGACCTTCCACCTGGTGGAACATCGGCGAGTGCGTGCGATCGTGGTCGCTGCGGTAAACCTTACCGGGACAGATCACTCGGATCGGCGGCGAGCTCGCCTCCATAGTGCGAATTTGCACCGGCGAGGTGTGCGTGCGCAACAGGCGTTCGGAATCGAAATAAAAGGTATCGTGCATATCCCGAGCTGGGTGGTTCTCGGGAAAGTTGAGCGCCTCGAAGTTGTAATAATCGAGCTCGATCTCAGGGCCTTCGGCGATGGTGTAGCCCATGCGAAAAAAGAGCTCGCTGACGCGGGCGTTGGTCTGGGTCAGCGGGTGCAAGCCACCGAGTGGGCGTTGGCGCGCTGGCAGCGTAACATCAATACGCTCTTGCAGCTTGCTCGCCAATTGCTGCGAGTCGAGCTGTTGCTTGCGCTCTTCATAAGCCTGGAGCGCGCGGCTGCGGATGGCTCCCAGCCTTTTACCAGCGTCGGCGCGCTGCTCCTGCGGCCAATCGCGCAACGAAGCGTATTGCTGGTGTAAGGAGCTTTTGCGGCCAGTAAAAGCGGAACGCCAACGCTCTAATGCATTAACATCGACGCAAGCACGCGCCTGGTCAAGCTGGGCTTCGAGTTCGGCCTCCAAGGCTGCTAGCGCCGCTGCTCTGTCCATAGCTTTTGCCCAAGCGCTGGTTAAGCTGGGCTCGGCGTCAAGGACTTTACCAATGCCGCAAATTCGTCTTTGTTGTGCACTGCCAGCTCGGCCAGTGATTTTCTATCGAGCTCAATATTAGCGGAAGCCAAAGCGTGGATGAAGCGCGAATAAGACCAACCATGCTCGCGCACTGCGGCGTTGATGCGTTGAATCCAGAGCGCACGAAAGTCGCGTTTTCGAACTTTGCGGTCGCGGTAGGCGTATTGCTGGGCTTTGATAACTGCCTGCTTTGCCGAACGATAGGAGCGCGAACGCGCGCCGTAATAACCTTTGGCTTGCTTTAATATTTTCTTATGGCGGGCACGAGCGGTGACGCCGCGTTTAACTCTGGGCATGGTGGTGCTCCCTAAAACTTAGATTGATAGCTCTGAGGCAGCATGGCCTCAAACTTAGCTGTTATATCCTTTAGCCCAGCATATTGCGCACCGAGCGCACATCGGACTTGGCTACTTGCAAGTATTTACGCAGTTGTCTTTTGCGCTTGCTGGATTTTTTCGTCAGGATGTGCGAGGTATAGGCTTGGCGGTGTTTGAAGCCGTTGGCGGTAGCACGAAAGCGCTTCGCCGCACTTTTCAGGCATCTGTGTCTGGGCATGGTTCTATCACAATAACAAAAAAATGCTGTCTAGCCTCGGAAGGCGGCGACAGCAATATTGGTGCGTGATTTTACTTAAAGTTTATCCGCCGAACCGAGCTAATTCTAGAAAAAAGCGGCGACGCAAATGTCCCTAAGAGAGTTTTGCATAACTTGAGGCCGCGTGCAAAAAACGGCTATTTTTGTTCCCAGCTAGGCAGCAAAGCGCAGTTTATTCAATAGTAAATGAGCATTTGCGAACAACGCTGGGGGCAAAAAGAGCCTTTTTGCAAAGGCCTCACTACATACTAAAGCTACTATCGAATAATATCGCCGGTAGCCAGTGCGCCATATTCGGGAACAGCGCCAGTATCAGCAGCGCCAGCAGTTGGATGAAGACGAAGGGAATTATGCCCTTGTAGATATCAGTGGTCTTGACCTCCGGCGGCGCCACGCCGCGCAAATAAAACAAGGCGAAACCAAAAGGCGGGGTAAGGAAAGAAGTCTGCAAATTGATGGCGAACATGATGCCCAGCCATATCGGGCTGATGTTGTCAAAAGCCAACAAGATAGGCGCGACTATGGGCACGACCACAAAGGAGATCTCGATAAAGTCAAGGAAAAAGCCCAGCAGGAACATTATCAGCATCACCACCAGTATCGCCCCCAAAGCTCCTCCGGGTAGGCTTTGCAAAAATTCCTGCACCATATCGTCGCCGCCGAAGCCACGAAACACCAGCGAGAACAGCGAAGCGCCGATCAAAATCACGAACACCATGGAAGTGATGTGCAGCGTACTCTCCACTGCCGCGCGCAAAACTCCCGACGCCCAAACCTTGACCACTGCCAAGACTAGGCACAAAGCCAGCACCGCGCACAAAACCATAGCAATACCAATCATCACCACCTCGTAAGTGCTCATAGCCTCCCAGTCGCGGCTAATGCGCATATCGGCGTTAGCTTGCAGCACAAACAGCGTGATCAAAATGAAGATAGCAGCGTATTCGGGCAGACCACCCAAGCGCAGCAAAGGCCGTAATTTAGCGCCGAGCAGGCTGTCGCTGTCTAACGGCAAACGTAGCGCTGCCAACAGCAGAGCCCCAGTCGCGCCGACCGCAGCGGCCTCGGTGGGAGTAGCTACTCCGGCTAATATCGAACCCAACACCGCGACTATCAAAGCCAGCGGCGGCACCAAAGCATGCAACACCCGCAGCAGCAAATTACCACCCTCAGCGTGCACATCCGACAACGCTATCGGCGGCGCGTAATCGGGTTTTAGCCAGGCCAATACCGCTTGATAGACGATGTACATACTCACTAACATCAGCCCAGGCAACAAAGCACCAGCGAAAAGATCACCCACCGAAACCGGCTCCGGCGAAAAATTACCGAGTTCGCGCTGAGCGTCGACGTAAGCGTTAGAAATCTGATCGCCGAGAATGATCAGAATGATCGACGGCGGAATAATTTGCCCAAGCGTACCGGCAGCGCATATCGACCCGCAAGCCAGGGGCGTGTTGTACTTGTATTTCAACATCGACGGCAGCGATAGCAAACCCATAGTCACCACCGTCGCGCCGACGATACCAGTAGACGCCGCCAGCAAAGCACCGACCACCGTAACCGAGATACTCAAGCCACCGCGCAGGCGCCCGAACAAAGTCGCCATGGTCGAAAGCAGATCCTCGGCTATCTTAGCGCGTTCGAGGGCAACGCCCATAAAGACGAACAACGGCACCGCCACCAGAATCTCGGTGGTCATAGCGTTGCCGTAAATGCGGTTGGGTATGGCGCTGATGAAGGCCATATCGAATATGCCAAGGGCAAAGCCGAGCAAACCAAACAACAGCGCCACCCCCGACAGCGTGAATGCCACCGGAAAGCCCGCGAGCAGCGCCGCGCACAGCGTCGCAAACAGGGCTAAATTAAGAGCTACTTCCATCGCCAGCGGTCAACACCCGATACGAGCGCAAGCCCAAAGCCACACCCTGCAGCGCCATCTGCGCGCAGAAAAACAGAATCGCCGTCTTCAGCAGAAACACCGCTGGGATACCACTACCCTCGCGCGAAGCCTCCATAATCTCCCAAGAATCGGCGACATAGGGCCAAGAGTAATACCAGATCACCACGCACACCGGCACCAGCAGCACAAAACTACCGACCATATTCACCCAAGCCTGCTGCCGTTTTGAAGCCTTACGATAGAAAACGTCGACGCGCACGTGCTGATCGGCGCGCAGCGCCCAGGCAGCGCCGAGCATGAAGACCAAAGAATGCATATAAATGATGCTCTCCTGCAGCGCGATATGGTTCCAGCCGAAGATATAACGCAAGACCACAATAGTGAACTGCACCAGCACCATCGCCAGCACCAGCCAGCTAACAGCGCGACCGATACGCGAGTTGACGTTATCGATAAATGCTATCAGGCGTTCCATACCACCAATCCGGCACCAAGCCTCAATTATTCAGAATCTGGCTCAAAAATAGCTTAGTGCGCTCGTTCTCAGGGTTAGTAAAGAAGACCTCGGGGTCGTTACGCTCGACAATCTCGCCCCCGTCCATAAAAATAACGCAATCGGCGACCTTGCGCGCAAAACCCATCTCGTGGGTAACCACCAGCATAGTCATGCCGCTATTCGCCAAGTCGATCATCACCTCCAACACCTCGGCGATCATCTCTGGGTCGAGCGCCGAAGTCGGCTCGTCGAAGAGCATAATCTCGGGGTTCATACACAGCGAGCGCGCGATAGCTACGCGCTGTTGCTGACCACCAGAAAGCTGCCCAGGGTACTTATCGGCCTGGTCGGGAATACGCACCCGCTCCAGGTATTGCATCGCGGTATCCAGCGCTTGTTTGCGCGGTTGTTTCCGCACCCAGGTCGGCGCCAAAATACAGTTCTCGAGCACGGTCAAATGCGGGAACAGGTTGAAATGCTGGAACACCATCCCGACCTCGCGGCGCATAGCCTCGATGTTTTTCAGGTCGTCGTTGATCTCGATACCGTTGACGATGATCTGCCCGCTCTGGTGTTCCTCTAGCCTATTAATGCAGCGAATCGCCGTTGACTTGCCCGAACCCGAAGGCCCGCAGATCACTATCTTCTCACCGCGCGATACCGAGAGATTAAGGTCTTTGAGAACGTGGAAATCGCCGTACCACTTGTGCACGCCGATCAGCTCTATCGCGTACTCGCTGTCACCACCAGCTACAGCTTGGGCATTGTTATCTTTTTTATGTTGCAGCATGGATGCTATGAGAGTTTTGCATAACTTGAGACCGCGTGCAAAAAACGGAGATTTTTGTCCCCAGCTAGGCAGCAAAGCGCAGTTTATTCAATAGTAAATGAGCATTTGCGAACAACGCTGGGGGCAAAAAGATTCCTTTTTGCAAAGGTCTCGCTAGGCTTTGTTGTTATTGAAGCCCATCATTGTAGTCAGCTTACTATTGCAGTTCCCTTAACCGTGCCAACTTTTGCTCGTCTTCGCCAACTCCGCCCTTGCTCTGCAGTCGAGCCGTGATACTACCTGGAGCTATCTCGTACATCTTGCCGCTAGCAGGGTCGACAAAAACCCAAGCCGCCAGCCCCACTGCCAGGCCGGCGCCGGCGCTGGAGACCGCCGCGGCGCCGGCGATTGCCAGATTACCCAAAAGATAAGTGCTAGCCTGCGGATAAGCCTTCAAGCGCTTGGCTTGCGGCTCGTAGCCTTTTTTGTAGAACACCACCACGTAATCCTGCCGACCAAACTGGCTACCGTCAGATTTAATGAGCTCGACCCGCGCTGGCGTCGCGCCGCGATAAACCTCGGCGCCCTCCGAATTGAGAATAAACACCTGCACCTTGTTCGGCACGCTCAGCAGCTCGATCTCCTGCTTATCGGTGCCGACCATACTGGCGCAGCCGCCAAGCCAGAAGCCAAGCACGGCAATAAGAGCGCAGCGCAGACCAAGCAGACGAGCAGAAAACATTATTGGGCTATCGGAGGAGACGATTAAAAGTTGAGGACAACAATCTGAGAGCTTTGCACAATGCTGAGACCGTGTGCAAAAAGGGCGATTTTTGTTCCCAGCTAGGCGGCAAAGCGGAGTTTATGAACAATAAATGAGCATTTGCCAATACGCAGCAATGCTGGGGCGAAAAGAGCCTTTTTGCAAAGGTCTCAATCTAATTCTCCCCGCCCTACCCCTTATAGCTTTAGCGCCTAGGGTTATAAATATTGGCGCTGTCGTTTTTGACGAAAGCCATCAAAGTCAGGTTGCTAGCCTCCGCTAAGGCACAAGCCAGGGTCGACGGCGCGCCCAGCGCCACCACCGCGCCGAGCTCGGTGCGCGCGGCCTTTTGCACCAGCTCAAAGCCCGCGCGCCCGCTCAACCACAAGATCTTGCCGCGCAAACTCAAATTATTCGCCAAGGCCCAGCCAATAAGCTTATCGACGGCGTTATGCCGGCCAACGTCCTCGCTCAAGTGCAAAATCTCGCCACCAGCCTCCGCCAGCGCCGCCGCGTGCCCGCCACCGGTGCGGGCAAACACAGCCTGCAAAGCCCGCGCCTTGGCGCTCAGTTGTTGCGCTTGCGCCAAGCTCAAGTCCACGCGCTCGCGTTCCGCAGAATTAGCACCCGCGCTAGCGTCGATAAGCCGAGCGCTGCATAGCCCACAGCCGCCGTGCTGCAACAACCAGCGCTGCCGCGCCCGTAACTGGGTCTCGTCGAAATTACGCAAGCGCGCCTGTAGAGCGTTGGCACCCGAATAACGCAGCTCGAGCAAATCGGCGCTGGATTCGATAAAACCCTCGGCGAACAAAAAGCCCAAAGCCAACTCCTCAAGCTCGGTCGGCGTCGCCAGCGTATGCACCAAAGGTTGCTCGTTGCCCTCAGAATCGACGATAAAAATCGACACTGGTTGTTCGTCGATTACAGCGTCGCGGCTAGGGCTCAACGCACCCGCGCCCAGCTTATTGATGGCAATAAATTTAATTCCGTCCACAGTGAGAGTTTTACATAATTTGAGGCCGCGTGCAAAAAACGGCTATTTTTTGTTCCCAGCTAGGCAGCAAAGCGCAGTTTATTCAATAGTAAATGAGCATTTGCGAACAACGCTGGGAGCAAAAAGAGCCTTTTTGCAAAGGTCTCAATGCGGTCAACGTAAAATAACGCGACCATATTCAATACAGCGACCAATGCAAAAAGACCAGTGGGGACAAGCAATCAAGCCCGCGCCCAAAAGCAGTTGGCGCCAGCGCCGCAGCGCCCAGCGCGCGCCCAGCTCCGAGCAGCGTTCCGAGCAGCGCGCTTGGCAGCTAATAGATAAAACCCTGCAAAGCATAGTCGCCGAGCAACGCCGCGCGCGCCGCTGGCGCATCTTCTTCTTCCTGCTGATCGCAACCTTCGTCGGCCTCAGCTTCGCACCGGCGCTATTCATCTCAGAATTATCCGAAGAGCCCGACCTGCAAAGCTGGCTCGGCGTCCCCGGTCCCTATTCGAGCGGCGGTGACATCCAGCAGCCGCACGTCGCGCTCATCCGCCTGGAGGGCTTGATAGCGATAGAAGACGTCAACGCCGACTGGATCAATAGCCTGCTGCGCGAAGCCATGACCAACGATAACGCTCGCGCCGTCATCTTGAAGATCAATAGCCCGGGCGGCTCGCCAGTGCAAGCCGAGCGCATCTACGCCGAATTGCGCCGCCTGCGCCAGTTGCACGACAAGCCAGTCTACGCCGTCATCGAAGACCTCGGCGCCTCGGCAGCCTACTACATCGCCGCTGGCAGCGATCAAATATTCGCCAACGTCAATAGCCTGGTCGGCTCCATCGGCGTCATCTCGCCCAGCTTTGGCTTTGTCGAATTGATGGAGAAAATCGGCGTCGAGCGCCGCGTGCAAACCGCCGGCGACAACAAAGCCTTCCTCGACCCCTTCCAAGACCTCGAGCCCGCAGCGCAAGCCTTCTGGCAAGACGCGCTCGACCGCATCCATCAAAATTTCATAAATGCAGTCGAGGCCACGCGCAGCGGCAAAATCCGCGATAAAAACGCCGTCTATTCGGGACTCCTTTACACTGGCGATAAGGCGCTGGAGCTCGGGCTGATAGACGGTTACGCCGATTCCAGCCAATTGGCGCGCGAACGCATCGGAGTCGAGGAAGTTGTCGATTACAGCTCGCGCTCGCAAAACATATTCGATTTCATCAGCGATTTTGCCGCCAGCACGCTCTGGCGCGCCAGTTCAAAATTAAACCAACCTTATTTGCAATAATGCCTAACACCCGCGTCCAGCAGCTTTGGGCTGCCAACAAAGCCGCCGTCAACGGCTGGCTCGCCATCGCCAACCCCTTCACCGCCGAGATCATGGCCGAGCAAGGCTACGACAGCATCACCGTCGACCTGCAACACGGCCTGCTCGATTACCAGAGCGCCGTCGCCATGTTCCAAGCCTTGCGCGCCAGCGGCGTAACCATCTGGGCGCGCGTGCCTTGGCTGGAACCTGGGATAATCATGAAAGTGCTCGACGCTGGCGTCAACGGCATCATCTGCCCGATGATTAACAACGCCGAGCAAGCCGCGCGCCTGGTCGATTACACGCGCTATCCACCGCAGGGCAACCGCAGTTTTGGCCCAGTGCGCGCCAACCTGACCATGGGCGCCGACTACCCCAGCCGAGCCAACGACGAAGTATTGTGCCTGGCAATGATCGAAACCTCCGAAGCCGTCAAAAACATGGAGGCAATAGTTCAAACCCCGGGCTTGAACGGCGTCTACATCGGCCCCTCGGACCTAACCCTGAGTCTTGCCCAAGGCCGACTCGCAGCCGGCTTTGACCGCGAAGAAGAAGAAATCATCAGCATCATCACCAAAATCATGCGCGCCGCGCACAAAGCCAAAATCAGCGCATGCTTGCACTGCGGCACCCCAGCCTACGCCGCCAAAGCCGTAAGCTGGGGCTTCGACATGGTTACCGTATCTGGCGACACCCGCCTGCTCGCCGCCGCCGCCGCCACCAGCGTCCAACAAACCCGCAAACTGATGACGCAAAGTTAAGGTTGTAACGCGCGTCAGTCAAAGCACTAAAGCGCCAAGCGCACAAGCACATATGCGAAAAAGCAACGAATATAAACTTGCCCCGAGCGACGACGCTGCTATACTGTCCCCGTCTTCTCGTATCCACCTTTGCTTGTAACGAGCCTAGCTCGTGTATCCAGGACGTCGAGAAGATGGCAAAGTCGAGGAGACTCGCTATCGGTCCCTATGACCCTTGAGACTCGGCGTTGCCGCTCCTCGCTGTGTGCGCCCACGGCGAGGAGCATCTTTTTCTGAAGAAGGGTAGCGAGGAGATGAGCCTGCGAGAACGCGGCTTGGGGAGACAAGAAAGTAAGCAGAATAACGCTAGCGCGACAACGTCAAACTGACCGATACCGAATCGGCGAAGCGCAAGGCTCCAGGTTTGTCCAGCTTTACCGTGCAGGTTTTGATGCGCTGGTCGTGCGCCAGAGCTAGCTCGGCTATGGCGTTACCCAAGCCTTCGAGCAAGTAAAACTTACTGCCCTCGACCACGCCGATTATTTTCTTGGTTAGCGATTTGTAGTCGACGGTTTGCGCGAGATCCGGGCAATCAGCCGCGATGGCGGGAAGATCACAGTTCAAATCGAGGTTGATGACCAAATCTTGCAGCACCTTCTGCTCCCAGTCAAAAACCCCAATAACCGTCCGCAAACGTAAATTTTTAATTTTTATCAATGTCATAGCAAATGCTCGCCACCGTCTATATAAAGAATCTCCCCCGCCACAGAATCATTTAGTAGCAAATAATCCAGCCCTAAGCGTATCGACTCGAATTGCACTTGCTCGGGGATAGGCAGGGCTTGGAGCTTACTTGCAAAAGCGTTAGCGTCGGCCTCTGAAGGCAGGAGCGGTCCAGGCGCGATAGCGTTTACTCGCACCTTAGGCGCTAAGAATGTCGCCGAGCGCCGGCACAAGTCGGCGAGCATACGCTTACTCAGGTTGTAGCTCAAGTAATCGCTATCGTTGCGCCGGATGCGAGTATCGAGCAAGAATATCGCTCGCGAAGGACGCTGCTGCCGCGCCAGCTCTTGCAAGCTGGCGATGGCGCTCCAGCAATGCAAGTGCAAATTCGCCGACCAGTCGGCGTAAGTCAGGGTAGCTAAGTTGTCGTTGGCGAATACCGAAGCGTTGTGGACGAATAAATCGCAGCCCGAAAAGCGCTCGCGGAAGCTGTGCCAAAGCCGCTGCACGCCACTAGCTTGAGATAGATCAGCCTGCAGTAAATGTACAGTCGAGCATAAACCGTCGGCCACAGCTTGAGCTTCGGCTTGCGAGCTGTTGTAATGCAGGGCGATATCGTAGCCTTGGGCGCTAAGATGCTGGCAGAGATTGGCGCCCAAGCGCCGCGCGCCACCAGTAACCAGGGCGGTCTTAGTCGCCACCAGGTCCTCAAAAAATAAATTCGACGCTCACCGAGCCGTAAATACCACGCGGTTGCTCTTCGCCCTCAACCTCTACAGTATCTGTGCTAATGCCGCCGTCTATGTGCACCACAGAGAATAAGCTAATACCACCAGTGATATAGGATAGCCCCGAAACTTGCTCCTCGCTCTGACCGATGCGCGCGTGCAGAATTGCCACGTAAGGGGTAAAGCCAACTGAGATGTTGCGCCACTGCGTCCGCTCGCCGCTAAAAGCCTCAACTTCTTCCAGCTCTTGCACGTACGATAAATGTACCCAACGCCCCTCGGGATACAGCGAAAGCTCAACCCGAGTTTGCTGCGGTGGTTGATAGCTTTGCAAAACATCATCCTCGTCCAGGTAATCAAACTCGGAGGCGAATACATTGTCGACGCTCAACCCGATACGACCGTATTTCATAGTCCAAAGCAGGCCCAAATCCAAGGCGTAGCCGGTGCCATCAGTGGCGTTAGCGTCATAGTCCGAGCGGATATCTTCGAGCATCTTCTCGGTGTCGTTATCGTATTCGTCTACGATCTCGTTGTAAGTTTTCTTGGTCGTGTACAAATTACTCGATAGATATTTACCCCGCAGTCCGACAAATATATCGCCAGAGTCTAACTCGTAAGCCTTAGTAGAGTAACCCACGCCGAAGCCAGTAAACATGCCCAGCTTAAGGTGCACAGCAGCGTCTGAATTCATCTCAAATTCGCAGTCTGCGCTTATGGCATCTGTGAGATCTGTTGTATCGGTTCCGCCACTAATATTAAATAATTGATCGAGCGAAGACTCACAACTATTTAATGTATCGCCATTATTTTTCTTAGTTTCGATTTCAGTCTCGCACGAGTCAAAGTTAAAAACTGAGCCTGGATCATCAGCCAAACTGAGCACGTATCTGGAACAGTTGCTCATGTTGAGAGATTCATCGCTAGTCAAGTACTGGCTACAGTTATAAAACTCTCCGTCAGGATCCAAAGAAGAACGACAATCTACTGACGAACCAGAAAAATTAGCGCTGCTATCAAAGTTAAGATGGGGGTGAAAGCTCCACACACCGCCTAATTTTTGGCTGGCAATTTCTAAAGGCGCCACAGCGCCGTAAGCCTTTACGTTGACATAGCCGTTTTCCTCTAGCAACTGCAGCACATTTTCAATGTCAGCCGACACCCCAGCCAACTCAGAGTTGGTGGTGCTTTGTTCTAAGTCTCCATACACTCGGTCGGCTTCGGTATAAATATCGTCGACTTGACCGGAGTTGACAGCAGCGCCAAAGCGGCCTATGCCCAAGGCGAAACCGGAATCGAAGGAGCGATTTTTTGTCGAGCTGGATTGCGAGTCGTACTCCCAGCGAATACTCGACGGCGCCGCTGGATTACCGGAAAGATTCATCGCGCCGTGGTGGCTGGCGCCACCATCAGTAACCCCGTAGGGCGATAAAAGCGGATTAGCGAGCAGCGGCAAGCAATAAATCAGCGCGGCTGCTTGAAGGGTTGTTTTGAGAATTTTCATAGTCGGTGATTATTGCTTTTCTGGGATAACGTCCTTGACGCTCTCGCGCATACGTTTAGAGGCGCGAAAATAAATAGTATTGCGCTCTTGCAGAGGCACAAACTCCCGAGTCCGAGGGTTACGACCGCGCTTGGAGCGCAGCCGCCGTAGCGAGAAGGCGCCAAAGCCTCTGAGCTCGACTCGGCGACCCGAGGTTACTGATTTGCCGATCTGGTCGAGTAATTCAAAAGATAGATCGCGAACCTCGGTCTCAGAATACCTGCCGCCAAAGCGTTTATACAAACGCTCGATTAATTCACTCCTGGTCATATCAGTTATCTTCTAGTTGTTCTTTTTTGATTAATTCGCCGATAGTCGTAGTTATTTTGTTCTCTTTGGCCTTTTTCTTCATTATGGCTATGGCTTCTTTGTTTTGCTGGCGTTCGCGCGCGCGTTGCGATAGGTTGATCTTGCGCGCCTTACGGTCGACGTGAGTTATTTTGCATTCGACCGAATCGCCTACTTGCAAATGCTGGGTAGCGTCGCGCACTTCCTCATCATTACTAATTTCTACTGCCTCCATGTAGCCAGTAACATCTTCGGCGAGCTGGATTTGAGCACCCTTAGGAGTTACAGCGATAACGCTACCGGTAACGCTAGCGCTGCGCCTATTGTTGTTGACGTAGGAATTGAAGCTATCCTCGGTCAAATGCTTGATGCTCAAAGATATACGCTCGCGCTCGACGTCGATATTCATAATAACAGCTTCGACCTCTTGACCGCGCTTGTACTGCTGCAGAGTTTCGCTGGGTTCCAAGTCCCAAGAGAGGCTGGATAAATGAATGAGGCCGTCGATATTATCTCCCAAGCTGACGAACACGCCAAAGTCAGTAACCGAGCTCACTGGGCCTTTGATCTTATCGCCTTTATTGTGCGATTCGGCAAATCTACTCCACGGGTTCTCTCGGCATTGCTTATAACCCAAAGACAGGCGACGCGCGTCTTTATCTACGCTCAACACCATAACGTCGACTTCGTCGCCAATGCTAACCAGCTTGCTAGCGTGGATATTTTTATTGGTCCAGTCGAGCTCCGATGTGTGCACCAAGCCCTCAATACCATCTTCAACTTCGGCGAAAAAGCCATAGTCAGTTATATTGGTAACCTTACTCTTGATGGTAGTGTTGGGTTGATAGCGGAAATCGGCGCTCTGCCAAGGGTCGGGGGTGAGCTGCTTCAATCCCAGGGAAACACGGTTTTTCTCTTCTTCGTAGCGCAATACTTGCAACTCCAATTCCTGACCGACACTCAGCACGTCGCTAGGGTGGCGAACGCGCTTCCAGGTTATATCAGTTATATGCAATAAACCGTCTATACCGCCCAAGTCGACGAAAGCGCCGTAGTCGATGAGATTTTTGACTATGCCTTTAGTTCTAGTGCCCGGTTGCAGAGTCGCCAACAGGGCTTCGCGCTCTTCGGAGTTTTCTTCTGCCAGTACCGCCCGCCGCGAAACCACGATATTATTGCGCTCGGGCGAGAGCTTGATAACTTTTACGCTAATTTCCTGCCCCTCCAAATAAGAGGCGTCTTTCACTGGCTTGAGCTCTACCAGCGATCCCGGTAAAAAGGCGCGCACTCCGTCGATATCGACGACAAAGCCACCTTTGATCTTACTCGTAACCATACCCTCGACGCTGTCGCCATTCTCCATGGCGCTTTCGATTTTTTTCCAGGAAATTATGCGCCGCGCTTTCTCTCTTGACGCTCGGGTTTCACCCATCCCGTCGTCAAGCATTTCTAGCGCCAACTGCACGGTGTCGCCAGTTTGAATTTCTAATTCGCCGTTTTTGCCGATGAATTGCTCTAGTGCTACGGCAACATCGGACTTAAGATCGCAATCGATTATTACTGTTTTTTTCTGAATATCTAGAACTTTACCTTCAAGGAGAGTACCGAGTCTCTCGTTGAGTTCCAATTTTTTTGCTTCGAATAGTTCTGAAAATCTTTCCATATTTTGGCTTAGGATAAATCTGGGCAGTAAGTTAAGTTGTTAATAAGAAAAACACCAAGCGCACTCAGTAATTTTCACCAGTGTTAAGCGCGATAAACGCATCAATATAGCAGTAGCTAAGATTAGCACAGACGCCAAGGGCAAACCCGCAGCGCTCGCAGATAGCAGGAATTAAGTTCGTAAGACGACAAGAAAAGCGCGAACGCGCTGCCACCAGGCTAGTAAAAACCAGCTAGCTTGCCCAGATTGCGCATCCTATCACTCAGCTATCGCTCAGAACTTGCCCAGCACAAAACCCAGCAAACTACCAAGCTCACCAGAACCGAATTTTGAACCAAATAATTCAGCCCAACCCAGCTCCAGCGAACGGGGCATATCTTAGTCATCTGGCTCGCTTGAGCAACAATAGATTTTGTTTTTGCTCGATTTTTACCAGCGCGCAGCGCGACCGTCCTTGCTAAGCAGGTCTTTCCAGGAACAAAGCCGCCGAACGCAAGCTCTGAGCCAGCGCGCCGACGTTGCCAGCGCCTTGGGTCAGGAAGATATCGTTACTGTTGAGCAGCTTGGGCAAAATCTGCTGCAATTCCTCTAGACCGTCTAGACCGTCGACCAATATCGGGTCGATGCGCCCAAGCTGGCGAATACTCCGCGCCAAGGCTTTGGAATTAATATCGGATATGACCTCCTCGCCAGCGCTGTACAGCGGCAGCAACAGCAGCGCATCCACCGACGAACTCAAGACCTTGGTGAACTCCTCGTACAAATCGCGCAGACGGGTATAGCGATGCGGCTGAAATATCATCACGATGCGACTCTCGGGATAGGCATTACGCAGCGCGCTCAGAGTTGCCGCGATCTCGGTGGGGTGATGACCGTAATCGTCGTAAAAACGCACGTTGGTCACCTGATCGTTGCCGTAAACACCCAAAGCCTCCAGCCGCCGACCAACGCCGGTAAAAGTCTGCAAAGCCTCGACTATGTCCTCGTCGCTAATATTGATGTCCTTGGCGATGGCAATTGCAGCGAGCGCGTTGAGAACGTTATGCGCCCCGGGCACTTGCAAGCTCACAGCGATCTTCCTGCCGTCGGCGCGCCAACGCGCGCAAAAATTGCTGTTCACGCCCTCATAGCGTACATCCTCGGCGGACAAATCAGCCTTGGCATCAAAACCGTAGCTCACCAGAGCACGGTTGAACTGGTCGAACAAAGACCGCACCACTGGGTCGTCGTAACACGCCACCACCAAGCCATAAAAAGGCAGGTTGTGGATGAATTGCACGTAAGCCTGCTGCACCTTGGCAAAATCGCCGCCGTAGTTATGCATATGCTCGGCTTCAATATTGGTGATCGCGCTGATCATCGGGTTCAGGTGTAGAAAAGAAGCGTCGCTCTCGTCGGCCTCCGCCACCATCACGTTCCCCGAGCCCAGCGAAGCGTTACTCTGAGTATTGTTCAACCTCCCACCGATGACGTAAGTCGGCTCCAAACCAGCATGGCACAAAATATGCGCCACCATACTCGTAGTGGTAGTTTTGCCATGCGTACCGCTGATAGCGATGCCGTGGTAGGAACGCATAATCTCGGCGAGCATTTGCGCGCGCGGCACGATTGGTATACGCTTTCGCCGCGCGCTCACGATCTCGACGTTATCGTCGGTAACAGCGCTGGAACGCACCACCACATCGGCCTGATCAATATTAGCTTCGCTATGGCCGATGCTGATCTTGATGCCAGCGGTGCGCAGAGCTTGCACCGTCGCGGTATTGCTAACGTCAGAGCCGCTGACCTGATAGCGCTGAGAATGCAGGATTTCGGCGATACCCGACATCCCGCTACCGCCGATACCGACGAAGTGTACGCGCCGCACCCGCCGCATACGTCTGTGATTTATATCCATTTAGAGTTTTGCTAAATCCGAAACAATACCATCTAGTTTAGCGCCAAGCCGGCAACACCATAGCCACGCCCAACAAATTAGCGTAATACAAAGCCACGTCTTGCTGCCAAACTTGCGGCGGCGGCAATAACCGCGAGCCCTCGTCCAAGCTCTCGCACAAATGCACATCCGCGCCCAGCCCCGCGATCGCCGCCCGCGCCATATCAACACCCAAAGGATAATCGCAGTCGACGCTACCAGCGCCAGAGTCGACGTACACCAGCACATCGTCGGCGTAATAATAAGCCCGCTGCCGACGCGGCACCAGCGGCAAGAGAACGCTAGCGTAATCGCTCACTCCCAGCAAAGCCACCGACTTCGCCGCCAATTGCTCCTCCAGCGCCAACACTCGATCCTCGGGCAAGCAATAAGCCGCGATCGCTTCTCGCCCGCGTCGCCAGTGCACGCGTCCCTTATCCGCGCTCAAAGGCAGCATATGCTCGGCGAGTTGCCGCGCGCAGCGCATATCCAGCGTCGGCAGTCGCACCACAGCCAGGCTATCGGGGTGCAGACAATACGCCAGCGCGTCAAAATCACCGTCCACCGCCAGAATAGCCGCCACATCAAAACCACGCTCACGCGCCACACAAGCGCTCTGCACCAACCGCAGCCCGCCCGCTTTGCTCTGAAAATCGCACAATTGCCAATGCCCGCGCGCTTGTACGCAAACGCGCGCCTTGAGCTGTTGAGCCTTAACAGCAAACACGCATCAATAGCCCTCGGCAAGCACGCCCTTTAGCACACGCCCCCAGCATCGCAGCAAACTCTCATCACACGCACCCAACCCTCACCTTGAACCCTGCTTCAGCAACCGCCCCTGCTCGCGATTCCACTCGCGCTCCTTGATAGCCGCGCGCTTATCGTGTTGCTTCTTGCCGGTCGCTAGAGCAATCTCGCACTTCACTCGCCCTTGCCGCCAATACAGCCTGGTCGCCACACAAGTCTGCCCCCTACGCTCCACAGCCGCGGCAATCTTATTGATCTGCTTTTTGTGCAGCAACAGTTTACGCGTGCGCTGCGGGTCAGCCTCGACGTGAGTCGAAGCACTCGCCAGCGGGTTCACCAGCGCTCCCAGCAGCCAGCTCTCGCCGTTGCGCGTCAGCACATGGCTATCCTGCAATTTAACCCGCTTCTGGCGCAAAGCCTTGACCTCCCAGCCGTGCAGCACCAATCCGGCCTCGAAGCGCTCGTGCAGAATGAAATCGAAACCGGCTTTACGGTTACCCACAATATCCATAAGTCGTTCACGTATTATTTACAAATAATGACCTCGCCCAGCTAGCCGCCATAATGCAACCAGCTAAATTAATCATACAGCAACCAGCCGATCTCAACAATGCCGCACACCATCCGCCACTGGCTACTCGCTCTAGCCATAGCGCTACTCACGGCTTGTAGCGAAGACACCGACGAAGCCGAAGCCGGCAGCAACGACTTCACCCTGAGCGTAATGTCGGACCGCATCGCCGCCTACGGGCAGACGATCAATCTAGTCGCGAGCGCTGATTCTAACGCCATCGACTCCTGGAGCTGGGAATACCTCGGCGCGGAGGACATACTAATCCACGACCCCGACGCCGCCCAAGCCTGGTTCGTCGCCCCTAGCGACGGCGACGTCGAGCTCGATTTTAGCGTCCGAGCCTGCCAGCAATCCAACTGCCAAAGCCAGCAGACCAGCGTCAGCGTCCGCGATGTCGCTATCGTCAGCCTCAGCAGCTCTGCCACCGAGCTCGCCGAGCCCGACGGCGAATTAGCAATAACCCTGGAGATTAACCAGCGCCAGTCCAGCGAAGTCAACCTGAGCTTAGCCTACACTGGCACAGCCAGCAACGGCAAAAATTTCAGCGCCCCCACCAGCCTCAGCCTCCCCGCCAACTCCTGGAGCACCACCTTCACCATAGGAGTAATAGACGATCAAATCGACAGCGCCGATAGCAACGTCAGCGTCGTCGTCGCCGCCTCCGAGCAGGTCAGTTGGAGCGATGAAGCCGTAACATTCACCATCGTCGACGACGACCACACGCCCCTAATCAGCAGCTCACCAGTGCACACCGCCTACAGCGACAGCCTCGACACCGGCTACACCGTAGTAGGCTACGACGCTGACGCCGACAGCAACCTCAGCTTTGCCATCAGCGGCGGCGCCGACGCCAGCTTCTTCAGCCTCGACGCCAGCAGCCACGCCATCAGCTTCAAGTCATCGCCAGTGCTCGACCCCCCGCAAGACGCCAACGCCGACAACACCTACCAGCTAACGCTATCGGTGAGCGACGGCGCCAACACCAGCTACGGCGACCTCAACATCAACCTCGTCCGAGCCCCCAGCTCCAGCGCCCAAGACGCCACCACCAGCAGCACCAGCCAAGCCCCCTCCCCCCTCCCCCTAAGCCTCACCCCTCTCAGCGCCGACGCCGTCGCCATCAATTGGCAGCTGGATAGCTCGGCCGACTGGTACGCGCTCTACCGCCGCCACTGCCCCACCGGCGAATGCGAAAACATCGATTGGCAACTCCGCGCGCAAAACCTCGTCAATAGCCACGTCGACGCAGTCGCCGCCGGCAGCATCTATCAATACAAAGTCCATAGCTACTCGGGCGCTAGAGCCCAGCGCTGGAGTCTTGATAGCGACTACTACGCGCCCACGCAAGCGCTCAACGACAGCGGCGCGCGCACAGCCGCAGGCCAGCAAGACTGCCCAGAGTTAAGCCCAGCCCAAGACTGCAGCAGCGGCCGCGACCACCTCGCTCGCTCAGGCAACCTAGCCAAGCAAGGCAGCGGCGACCAAGGCTTCGACTTCAGCCAGCACCAGCATTGCCTCATAGACCACACCACCGGCTTGCACTGGCAACGCCACAGCGACCACCAGCCCACGCAGCGCCTCGCGTTCGACGCCAGCGCCTGGCAAGCAGCAGCAGCCGCCGCCAACGCCCAAGCCCTGTGCGGGCACCAGGATTGGCGCGTCCCTCGAGCGACCGAACTCCTGAGCCTGGTCGACTTCGGCGGCCAATCGATGCAGGAAAACTGGTTCACAGACGACCTCGCGCCGCCCTACTGGAGCTCAGATAATCATGCCCAAGGCGCAGCGTACCTGGTCAGCGCTGCAGGCATCACCATCAGCGACGCAGCAGCAGACCAACACAGCTTACGCCTGGTGCGCTCCGAACCCACAGCCGCAGCGCCCAGCTTCCAACTCGAAGACGGCAGCGTCGTCGACACCCGCAGCGGCCTCAACTGGCAAGCCTGCGCCTACGGGCAGAGCTACCACAGCGCCGAGGGCTGCAGCGGCGCCGCGCAAGCACTCACCTGGCAGCAAGCCGCCAGCCTGGTCGAAGTCCTCAACCAGCTCCACGGCGACAACTGGCGCATCCCCAACGCCAAAGAACTCCTCAGCCTATTCGACCCTGGCAGCAACGCCATCGACGCCGACATCTTGCCGCACGCACCCCAAGCCAACTACTGGACCTCCACCCCCAGCACCGACCACCTCTGGGTCTGGCAACAACTCAGCCCCAACTCAACATTACCCAGCCCAGCACTAAAAACCCACCCCCAACAACACCCAAACACCCTCCTCCTGGTCCGCTAATCCCTCTGAAAGCGCCGTGTCTGCTGTGTGCTGAAGTAGTAGACATAGACGCGGATCAGGCGCAACAGAAAGCCCGACCCTACGCATCGTTTCTACTAAACTATTTACCCTCGCCCACAAGCGTTACCCGAACATCATGCCTTTCCTCAACCCGCGCGCTGATTTTGCCTTCAAGCGCATCTTTGGTTCCGAATCCGACACCAGCAAGCTGATAAGCCTGCTCAATGCCGTTTTGCAAGTCGAAGGCGATAAACGCATCACTGATATCGAACTTCTCAACCCCTACAACGCGCCCAAAATTCCGCTGCTGAAAGATAGCTACCTTGATATCCGTGCCCGCGACGCTAGTGGCAAATATTATCTGATAGAAATGCAGGTAGCCAACGTAGAAGGTATGCAAAAGCGCGTTCTGTACAACGCTTGCAAGCAATACGGTAACCAGCTCGGTAAGGGTGATGATTATCTGTTGCTTAACGACGTTATCGCCATCACCTTCACCAACTTCGTGCTCTTCGACCACAAAGCCGATCTCCGCAGTAGCTTCGTGTTGCGCGACGCAGATGGTAATATTTATGGCGATGACTTGGAGCTGATTTTTATAGAGCTGCCTAAGTTCAAAATTGGCAAGGAAGAACTACAGCAGCTAACTAGCGACTTGGACAAATGGCTGTACTTCTTGAAATACGCTGATGATCTGGAAACACGCCCGCCCGAATTCGACCACGACCAAACGCTGCGCTCGGCCTTCGACGCTGCCAACTATGCCAATCTCAATAAACACGAACTCCAACTCTACGACGACAACCTGAAACTAATCCGCGACCGACGCGGTAGTATTGCTTATGCACTTAGAAAGGGCCGCGAAGAAGGTATGGAAAAAGGTATAGCAAAAGGTAGGGCAGAGGGCAAAGCAGAGGGCAGAGCAGAAGGTATTCAAGAAGGTCTAAGCCAAGGCAAGCAAGAGGTCTTAGAGAAAGCAGCAAAGGCCTTGGCCCAGAGCGGACTTTCGCTGACTAAAATTGCTAATGCTTTAGATTTAACTGAGCTTGAGGTGCGACAGCTATTGGGTTGACGTATTCTGATTTGAGTAGTTTCGGTGTTATTGCTTCGATTGCAACGGATTGAAAGGCCGCCTACATCTACACAGTGACCGCGACGGTCGCGCTCCCAGAGGCCTGCACTTGGCTGGGCTGCGGAGCGCCGAGTTGTACTCGGCTGGAGGCGCCCGCATGGGCGTCTCCCCAGAAGCACATTCTTAACCAAAACCCCTAACTTGCAGTCAGCACGGTGCCCTGGGAGCGCGCGGCGTCTCACCCGCCGGGTAAAAAGTGAGCGCGCCAGCGTTCGACCTTTCGGCAAATAAGCCCACCCCAGCAGCGAAGCTCGACCGCGGCGGAGCGCCGAGTTGTACTCGGCTGGAGACGCCCGCATGGGCGTCTCCCCAGAAGCACATTCTTAACTAAAACCCCTAACTTGCAGTCAGCACGGCACCCCCTGTAACCAAAGGCGTCTCACCCGCCGGGTAAAAAGTCAGCGCGCCAGCGCTCGACCTTAAGACCTCACAACAACTCAAGAATTCCATTCACAGCCGACAAAAGCTTGGCGAAGGTCTCCCACCGTTTGCTTTATCGGCACCAAGTCCTAAAATATGCCTTGGCTTTATGGGTGCCTCCGCAACGATGGCTCGTGAACCCCACCAGGTCCGGAAGGAAGCAATGGTAGCGATTGGTCGGGTGCCGGAGAGTGGCTCATAAAGCCTTTTTTATGCACGCGCCACAAATCCGGCAGCGCACACCCGCACAGCAAAACCCCAGCAGCAGCTTTTGATGCTGATTCAAAGACTCCTCATTCCCGAGGTCGAATCCGACCACAGCTTTGCCAATTTCACCGCCGAAGGCAATTCCAGCCTGCTAGCTAATTTGCAGAGCTTAGAGCCGGAGAGCGCCGCTTTCCAGGACTCGCGCTGGTTATATGGTCTCAGCGGCAGCGGCAAAAGCCATTTGTTGTACGCGCTGCGTCATAGCTGGCAAAGCCAAGCGCACAATGTCGCCCTGCTACGCTTGCTCGACACCAAGCCGCACTTCCACGAGCTGGTAGACTTCGTCATCGAGCACGGCAGCGACTACGATATGCTACTGGTCGACGACGCTCAGCTAATAGTCGGCGATGCCCGCTTGGAACGCGCGCTGTATCGTTTGGTCAATTGCGCTCTGGCTCAAGATAAACCGATGATCATGAGCGGCGACCGCCCCAGCAGCAAACTAGCTTGGACGATGAACGACGTACGCACGCGCATGAAACTATTCCCCGAGCTAGAGCTACGAGCTCTAACGGGCGCCGCAGTCGAGCCCATCGCTGAGAATTACGCGCAAAGCCTCGGGCTGTTTTTGAGCGCTACTAGCTGGAACTACATACGACGGGATTATCCGCGCGACATGCACAAAATATACAAGCTAATCAATGTCCTGGCGCACAAAAACGCCACCAGCAAAAACAGTCCGAGCGTGCAGCAAATCAAAGCTGTAGTCGAGCAATTATGAGCAACGGCGGCTGGCGCTCTGCTTTTGACCTGGTTAGTAGAGAGCAACTGAGCAACTTCCTGGCGCAAGCCGAGGCACCGCTGGAGCTTGCAGATATAGCCGAGCACTTTGGCTATCAGCGCGACTCGGAAATCCAGGCGCTGCAAGGTCGCCTACGCGCGATGACTCGCGATGGTCAATTGATAATCAACCGTAGCTCCGCCTACGGCTTACCGAAAAAAATGAACCTGGTGCGCGGCATCGTCGGCGGCACAGACCGCAGCGGCTTCGGCACCCTGCTCGGCGACGACGGCGGCGAGTATTTGCTCTCGCGCAATCAAATGCTGCACTTGTTAAGCTCGGACGTCGTCATCGCCCGCCTCGGCCCCATCGACAAAGACCACGGCAAGCGCTTTGCCTCGCTAGTGGAATTCGTGCAGCGCCCGAGCTATGTCGGCAGAGTACGGATGCTCGATGGCAGCGTCTTCGTGCGCACGCTCAAGCGCCACGTGCCGGATATTTGGGTTAAGTCGCCACCAGCCAACCTGGCCGCCGATGAATTAGTACAAGTACGCGTGAGCAGCGATGACCGCGATTCGCTACGCGGCTTGATCATCGAACGCTACGGCGACCGTGGTAGCGCCGTCCAAGAGGCGCACATAGCCCTCGCCAATAACTCCATAGTCTTCGACTTTGACGAAGAGACGCTAGCTGAGGCCAACAAGGCTCGAGCTCAGATAACTAACGCCGAGCACAAGCGGCGCATGGATTTGCGCGAGCTCGCGCTCTGCACCATCGACGGCGCCGACACGCGCGATTTTGACGATGCGGTCTACGCCGAGACCAGCTCGCAAGGTTATCGGCTGGTAGTAGCTATTGCCGACGTCAGCCACTACGTCAAGGCGAAGTCAGCTCTGGACAATAGCGCGCAGGAACGCGGCACCTCGGTGTACTTCCCCGCGCTAGTAGCGCCCATGCTACCCGAGCGCTTGAGCAACGATTTATGCTCGCTCAGGCCCAATGAAGACAGACTGGCGCTAATCGTCGAAATGAGTTTGAACGACCAGGCGCAGCTCTGCTCCTGGCGCTTTGCCAACGCCGTAATCCGCTCGCAGGCGCGCTTGGAATACTTGCAAGCCCAGAGCTTGCTCGACAACACCAGCACGATAGAGGTGCCACCAGCAGTGTTCGTCAGTCTCCGGGTTTTGCAGGAGATCTACCAGAAACGCGCCCACTTGCGCGAGCAGCGTGGCGCGCTTGAGATCGATAGTTACAGCGCCGAATTCGCCCTCGACGACCAAGGCCAGGTCGAAGCCATCACCAAGAGCCGCCGCGTTACCGCGCATAAGCTCATAGAAGAAATGATGCTATTGGCGAACGAGGCCGCTGCCACTTGCCTGCACCAGCACGCAATCCCAGGTTTGTACCGCATTCATCCAGCTCCCGACGCGCAAGCGACCGCCGAGCTCAGCAGCTTTTTGCGCGCGCACAAAGTCAAAGTCAGCGCCAGCAAGCTCAAAGAGCCCAAGCAGTACGCGCGCTTGGCGCAGAACCTGGCAAAAAAGCCGATGGCAGAATTACTGCAAGTAGCCCTACTACGCTCCATGAGCCAAGCGCGCTATTCCAGCAGCTCTGGCCTGCACTTCGGCTTGAATTACGATTTTTACACGCACTTCACGTCGCCAATCAGGCGCTATCCCGATCTATTGGTGCACCGACAAATCAAGAGCGCCATCGCCAAAGCTGGCGACGCGTTGACTAGCGAGCAGCAATTACCAAGCAAAGTAACGCGCCCGTCCCTGGCGCAGCTACAACGCTTGGCGCGCCAGCAGAGCTTTCTCGAGCGTCGCGCCGAGAGCGCGAGTCGAGAAGCCGCCGACGCCTTGAAATGCCATTACTTGAAAGGGCAAATCGGCGCCACCTTCGAGGGCATCGTCGCCCAGGTTACCCCCTTCGGGCTATTTGTCGGCTTGCACGATTTACCCATCGATGGCCTGGTGCACGTGAGCTCGCTGAAAAGCGACTACTATAACTACGACCCGCAAAGCCTAAGCCTGCGCGGTCGCCACAGCCGCAAGACTTACGCGCTGGGAATGCCGGTTACAGTGCAGCTAAGTCGGGTCGACGTCGACAAACGCCGAGTCGACTTACGCTTGTGCGAATAGCCTTAGATGCGTTTATTAATAGTCAAGACCTCGTCCTTTGGCGACATCGTCCATTGCTTTCCAGCCCTGAGCATAGCCCACAAGCTACTACCGGATTTGCGCTGCGATTGGTTAGCGCGCCCGCTGTATAGCTCGCTGCTCGAGCTGCATCCAGGAATCAACACTGCCCTAATGCTGCCGGGTTGGACTGAGCCTATACTCGGCAGCGAGCATAAAACTAAATACGATTTGCTGGTCGACGCCCAGGGCTTGCTGCGTAGCGCCGCTGTTGCTCGGCGCTATCCAGCGGAAATCCGCGCTGGTTATTCCTGGTGCAGCGCCCGCGAGCCCCTGGCGAGCTTAATCTACGACCAGCGCTACCAGGTGAGCTTTCACCAACACGCCGTGCAACGCAATATCGACCTGCTCTTGCAGGCGCTGTCCTTGCCACTAGAAGCAGCGACGCCGCACTTGGGCGATTACGGTTTGCCGAGCTCGCAGTCCAAGTCTGGACGCATCGCCTTGGTTGCTAACGCCAGCAGCGCCCATAAGTGCTGGAATAGTGCTGGCTGGCAGGAGTTAATCAAGATAATAGCGGACGCAGGGCGCGAGCTTTTCCTGCCCTGGGGTAGCCAGCGGGAACGCGACTTGTGCGCGCGCTTGGCGCAAGTAGCGCCAGCAATGTGCCATATACCCGCTGAACGCTTGGACTTCAAAGAGCTAGCCCAAGAATTGTCCCACTGCTCGGGTTTAATAGGGCTCGACACTGGCGTCAGCCACTTCGGCGCGGCTCTAGGTCTGCCAGTAGTAGCCTTGTACCTCGCCACCGCCCCAGAGCTCTGCGGAGTTTGGTCGCCGCGCGCGCTCAATCTGGCGCTGGAGCCGCGCCAGCTTCGTAGCCGTGGGCAACGCCGAGCCTGGCAACACCTGGATAAGAGCAACAACTACCACGGCAACTTACGCATCCGCAGCACCAAACTCATCCAAGCCCGGGAACTTTGGCAATTATTGCTAGAGCTCGGAGCTTGATGGTTTACAACTAAACATCAACACCTTGCACTACCAGCGCCCACTCTCAGCCCTAGCTCGGACTTTGCTCGGTATCGGCGATACCAAACGTAAGCTCATCCTCATAAGCCTGGATTGCGCCCTGCTCTTGTTGGCAGTAGCGGCGGCGTACTGGCTACGTACCAACACTTGGTACCTGCCCGACCCGAGCATCCTCTGGACTTACCCGCTAGCCGTGCTAACGGGTATACCAGCTTTCTTGCTGTTTGCGCTGTATCGATACAGCATTCGCCACATGGGCGCCAACGCCCTGCTGAACCTGCTGCAAGCAGTCAGCCTCGCGGCCTTGCTCTGGAGCCTGGCAATAGCTCTGTTGCGCATCGACTTCGTACCTCGGTCGGTATTCATCATCTATTGGTTGCTGGCGCTATTACTGATCATCGGCTCGCGTTATTTGGGCTATTGGCTGGCGCGCGCGCCCGACGCCGACAGCATCAGCGTCGAGCGCAAAATAACCTTGATCTACGGCGCCGGCTCGGCGGGTCGCCTGGCGAAGCAAGCCCTGGCAGCAAGCGAATACAAGGTAGTGGCCTTTGTCGACGACGACGCCAAGCAGCAAGGCAAAATCATCGACGGCTATCGGGTTTACCCGCCGAATGAACTCGACAAACTGGCCAGCAAGCTCCGCGTCTCAAGCGTACTACTCGCCCTACCATCGGTATCCTCGGCTCGGCGCCGAGAGATCATCGGCGAACTCGACAAGCTCCAAGTCGAAATTCGCTCGCTGCCCAGCTTGAGCGACCTCGCCAGCGGCAAGATCAGCGCCAGCAGCATCAAGCGCGTCGACATCACCGACCTCCTCGGCCGCGAACCAGTGCCAGCCAATACCGAGCTCCTGACTGCCAAAGTGCGCGCGCGGGTAGTCTTGGTCAGCGGCGCTGGCGGCAGCATCGGCTCCGAGCTCGCGCGCCAAATCGTCGCCTTGCAACCAAAGAGACTTATCCTGGTCGATTTCAACGAATACGGCTTGTACAGCACGCACGCCGAGCTCGCCAGCAATTCCGTCAGCGTACAAGCCTATCTTGGCGACTTGACCGACGCGGCTTGGTTAGAGCAATTAGCGCAAGCAGAGCGCCCACAAACAATCTTTCACGCTGCGGCGTACAAGCACGTGCCGATGCTCGAGGACAACCCGATAAACGGTTTTCGCAATAATCTGCTCAGCACCTACCACCTGGCAGCGAGTTGCGCGCGCAGCGGCGCCGATTGCTTCACCTTGGTCTCCACCGATAAAGCCGTCGCCCCGGAGAGCGTGATGGGTCTTTCCAAACGCTACGCCGAATTAACCGTCCTGAGCTTGCAACAGCAACACCCCGAGCTCGCCTTTAACGTAGTACGCTTTGGCAACGTCCTCGACTCCTCGGGTTCGGTCATCCCCTTATTCCGCGGGCAAATAGCCGCTGGCGGCCCGGTAACGGTAACCGACAAGCGAATGACGCGCTACTTCATGACCATCAGCGAAGCCGCTTCCCTGGTCATCCAGGCTGGCGCCATGGACACCAAGGGCGCGGTTTACGTCCTGGACATGGGTGAACCGGTAAACATTTACGAGATGGCGACAAAAATGATTACCCTATCGGGCTTAAGCGTGCGCGACTCGGTCAACAAACACGGCGACATCGCCATCGCCGAGATCGGCGCGCGCAAAGGCGAGAAAATGCACGAAGTACTCAGCACTGGCTCTGAGTTCAAGGCCACCAGCCACAGCAAAATACTCCGCATCGACGAACACCACCGCCTCTTCGCCGACCCTCAACAGACCATGGACAACTTAATAGCACAACTAGACCGTGGCGAGCTACCAGCAGCCGATGCCTAGGCTACCAGTTGCCGGCATAGGCTTGCTGGCGCTGATACTGACCAGTTGCTCCTTGCAGCGCGAGCAGCTCAGCCCACGCCTGGAAACTATAGAGATCCAGCCGCGCTGGAGCCAAGCCGCCAGCGACAGCGCTGCCAACTGGTACGCCCCCCTGAACAGCACTGAACTCGCCGCCGCCTTGGAAGCCGTACTCGCCAACAACCCGCAGCTGACCGGCGCCCAATACGCCTTAGACGCCGCCGTGCACGAAGCGCGCGCCAGCGGTGCCGACGCTTGGCCGCAACTCAGCGCCAACCTCAGCAGCGGCCGCAGCTTGAGCAATAGCCTTTACAGCAACTCCTTCCAAGCCGACCTATCGCTGAATTGGGACCTCGACATCTGGGATAGCCTCGGCAACAGCGCGCGCATAGCCATCATCAACGCCGACAACGCCCGCGCCAGCTTACTCGCAGCACAGCAAAACCTGGTCTACGCCCTGCTCAGCGATTGGCTGCAAATGCTCAGCCTGCAAACGAGAATAGACCTACTGCAAGAGCGCATCGCCAACTATCAAGAGCAACTCGACATCATCGACACGCGCATCGCCCAAGGCCTCGCGAGCATAGCCGACCTGCATTCAATACGCGCCACCATCGCCAATAGCGAAGACGCGCTATTCGACGCGCAGTACCGCCTGGCTGCCACCCAGCGCAGCATTCGCTTTAGCGCGCGCGCGACTGAGCTCGAACTGTCGACCCCAGCCTTACCCCCCATCCCCGAGCTCGGCAGCGATCTATTGCAACAAGACATACGCGCCAGCCGCACCGACCTGGTTCAAGCGCAAAACGCGCTCGCCACGCAAGACCTGCGCCTAGCCAACGCCATCAACGCGCGCTTACCGAGCCTATCGTTGAGCGCCAGCCTGGGGCGCTCGGCGTCCACCACCGACGACCTGCTACTCAGCGACGCCAACTTTGCCAACATCGTCTTCAACCTCGGCGCGCCCATATTCGACTACGACAAAAGACGCGCCCTCGCCGAGCAGGCGCGCGCTCTCGCCTACCAGAACTTCCATAACTATCAAGACCTACTCAGCCAGGCCATCCACGAAAGCGAAGAACTACTTCAGCAAGACACCAACCTCGAGCGCAGAAAAGCCGCCAGACAACGCGCCCTGCGCAACTGGCTCGCCCTTGGCGACATACTCGAAGAGCAATACCTACTCGGCCTGCAAGATTACCAATCGCTACTCGACAACGAACAAAGAATATTCGATTCCGAGCTCAGCGCCCTCGACCTCCAGCACGAATCCTGGCTCAACCGCCTCAACCTCGCCCAAGCCCTCGGCACCC
The DNA here is from genome assembly GCA_965229495.1 of Gammaproteobacteria bacterium. Classification (GTDB taxonomy): domain Bacteria; phylum Pseudomonadota; class Gammaproteobacteria; order CBDBNL01. Next base: position 20,508 of record OZ245880.1, on the reverse strand, counting down.
TACCCCTCAAGCTGTAAAACGCCCTCACACTTTGTTGTTACGCGCTATAGCTCACTTGCAGACTTTGACGCAGCGTATATAGTCAAGCGCAATTCCTCTCCCAACAATTCATACTGCGGCAGCCGACCGCTCAATTGCTCGCTTGCACGCAAAATAATCCCCACGCCTTCGCCACGACGCTCCAGAAAACTACCTCTGGCGACCGCGCCAGTAACATTATCTGGTATTGATGTCTCGGAGAGTAGCCGCGCCAAGAGCTCGTTACGTGTTACCTGGTTATAAGGTAGCGTATCCACAGTCAGCGTGTTTGCTAAGGCACCTGGGCTGTAGAGCTCTAAGCGATCGGCGAACATGAACAAACGAATACGCGCGCCGTAGATGGAATAATCGCGGTGCACCACCGCGTTGACGATAGCCTCAAAAACCGCTCGCAGGCTGTATTGCGGTTGATCTTCGCGGCCAATGTCTTTGCGCGCGGCGACCCGATTGTATTGGCGCACGAATTGCAAAGCAGTAACGATCTGGCGGTCTAGAGGACCAGTATGGTCTTGAGCGTCAATCTGGTAGTTGGCGTCTCGTGTGCGCCCGCTATAACATACGGACTGGATGAAAGCCCCGGGCAAATAGTCCTGCTCTGGCGCGGGATGGCACATCAGCATCGCCGCCACGCTGGCTTGGTAGCGGTCGTCAACTTTTATTAGCAAACGTCTCTTGCTCAGTAGATTAGTTTCCTCCTCAGCGTTTTCGCGAATGAAGCGTAGGTAGAGCTCGCGACTAAGAGTAGCCTGCCCAGTGCGCGGGATAGGTTGCTCGTCAAAGCGAATAACTTGGGCTTGCGAGCGGCTTTGCAGCAAACGCGTTAATTGCTCGGTCGACATTTCCCGTTTACTACTGCCTTGACGGACAAAATAGCCTCCAGGTGCTTTGTGCACAAATAAGCTCCGAGGCACCTCTATCTGCAATACCGCCTTGCCCTCCAAATATAGTTTCTCCGTCAGAATATGCACGGCAGGCTTAATACTATCATTGGCGATTTCTACAGCTATGGTCTCGCTATTGCTTATATCTGACAAGCCAATAACATTGCCGCTATCATCAATACCAACAAGAATAACCCCACCTCTGGCATTGGCAAAGGCACAAATTTCCTGGGCTAGTTGCTCACGCTCGGATTGACGCCGAGCGAGCTGCTGCTTGAATTCCACACCAGCGTCTTCGCCCAGCACTAATCTCTCGAGTATTTCGACTTTGCTGAGCATGGTCAACTGTGCTCTAAGTGAATGCGCTTATAGCGTTTGCTAAATGCCTGCTGCCCGCCCTCGAGTATTGCACATATTTTCTCGCGCACCTGCGTATCCTGAATACTGGCTGGTTTATTAATATGACTCTGCCCCCCGTCTACAGACAAAGGCAACACCATTTCGGCGTCGCCGTTGACCACGATATTGGCGTTGTGGGTAACTATTATTATCTGCCGCTTGTGCTTAGTTGCGCGGATCTGTTGCACGATCAAGTCGTAGATCAGAGCGTTGTCGAGATCGTCTTCCGGCTGATCCAGCAAAAGCGGATCGTCGCCGTAGGAAAGCAGAAAAGCCAGCAATGCCGCGCATTTTTGCCCTGGCGAACCCTGCTCCAAAGGCGTATTTCCCTTGCCAAAGGTAATGCGTAGATCGTCCTCGGGAAACCATAGCTTTAGATGCACCATTGATTCCTGTGGTAGGTTAGCTAGATGTTTAGCGAAGCGTTTATCTTTGGGCTCTTCCTCGCCGCGCCTAATATCATAGATGTGCCTTTTCAAGCTCTCAGAATCATGCCCTAGACCCTCTATCAAACTGCTGAAATCATTTTCAAAGCGATCTGGGCATTGCAAAATCCGACGCAAATCGCGCTCTACTTGATCAGCACCAGTCGCAAAGCGCTCTAACACAATACTAATATATTTATTACCAGCCAGAGTTGTTGATAGGAAACTAGCGCGCTTCTCACTTAGCAACTGGCGTTGTTGTTGGATTTTTTGATACAGCTCATCGCGCTCTCGCTTCAGACTTTCAATTTTAGTATTCAGCTCAGAAATTTTGCTTAACTCTGATCGCTTGCTCTCTAGTTGTTGCAGTAGTTGTGGGTATTTGTCAGGGTCTATGCCCTGTTGCTGCAAATCAGCCTTAACTTGCTGATAACGAGCAATATCGGCGTTTAACCGCACCTGCCATTCAGCTTTATCTTTATGCGCGTTCCAGTTATCTATATTGGATTGGGCTTGCTGCGCTAGAGTTAATAGTTGAGTAGCAATAGCTTGCCATTGCTGGTTTGCGCTTTGTAGATCAGTATAGATGTCCCGATGATCAGCAAATACCTGCTCTGGCACTTCGGCAGGTGCGATCTCTTGTGCTGTTGTTTGCAGGCTATCGAGCATTCCTTGCCAAGTTGTCTCAGTAGTTCTAATAGCATTTACTTGCGCTTGGCGAATGCGGTAGATTTGCAGTATATCTTTATGGCCGGATTTTTCTATCTCGGCAATCTGTCGGCATAAATCATTGTACTCGCCTTGCAATTTATTTTTTTGCGAACACTTATCAACAAGCTCATTAATTTGTGATTGTTTCTGCTTATATTGGCTATTTAATGAAAGTGTTTCTGCTTGCCAGTGTGCATAGTCCACCTCTGGACTCTTGTCTATTATTTCAAGCAGAGCTTGTGGGTCTTGTGCCAAGGCGAATATTTGCTTTTGGCTGAAAATCTTTACTGGAAATAATGATTCTATTTCGCCAACTTCTGGTTGCCATTCGCCACCCTCACCTTGCACCTCCAAGCTATCAATCTCAGACTTGGCGTCCCAATTAAGGCGGTAGCGCGTATCGCCTTTGCGATACACCAAGCGAATTACGCTATTCTCGGTTAGCAAGCTGTCATCACCTAGTTGGTAATATTTCGCATTGTCGCCTTTCAATTCAGACTGTAATTCTTTATCGCGCCGCAACACTAAACGCATAAATTCTAACAAAGTCGATTTACCGCTACCGCGACCACCAATAAAGGTACTAAGAAAAGGATTGAATAGCACTTGTAGCGGCTGAGCTCGCCCCATATACTTAGCATTACTAACTTCCAACTCTTCAATGATGCAACTCGCGTGCTTATTCGGTCGCGCTTGCATATCTCGATTCACCGAGGCTTGTCCGTCTATTAGTGCTAACTTCAGACCAGCAAGAGAAGGTTCATCCATCTTCACCCAAGTGAAAGTGCCAAACTTATCTGAGCGAAAATTATGCACATCCGATCCGCAGACTTCGGTTAGATTGAGCTTTTTATCAATATAAAGTTGCGGCTTGGGATATTCGGGGTCGCATAGCTCCATCGCTTGTAAATATGGCGATTCTAAGATAGCTTGCAAAGTATCGCCTTTACAATCTTTGAATAAGCCTCTATCCTTATCTACATGCGCGGGTATAGCTAAGCCACCACGCTGGTGGATAATGTCGATGACCTCTACGGCGCTTTTGCTAGTTACACCACTGCGGTCGCCTTCAGCCCCTTGATAGCCCACCGCGCCCAATAGTCTTTCAATATCAGTACTGGTTTTATCAGTATCGAAAATAGCCAATATATGGATGCCACCGTTTACCGATATCTCTACTCCAGGGAATAGCCATAGTGGTTTCTTACCAGCTTGATATTCGAGTTCTTGTAATGCAGCTTGCAACTCACCCACCCAAGCACCGCTGTTATGATCAGTAACGGCAACGCAATCAATGCCCTTATCAATAAATTTCTGCAGCCAGGATAACGACGTTTCTTCTGACTTAAAATCAGTTGATGCTGGTGTATGAGTATGAAAATCAAAACGCCACCATTTAGCGCCTGGGTAGTTTATGTCCATAAGGTTTCAGTTCTTGCGCCAGCTAATGTCAAATCAATAGCCTCAGTACGGTTACCTCTGGGTCGCGGTGGGTGATTTCGAAGAGTTGCTGGTCGATGTTGTCGAATAGGAGCATTTGGATGAGGTTGGAGCGTAGGACCATTCTATCGACCAATAACACTGCGCCAGTGGCTTGGTTGAATACGGCGGAGAGCTGGGCTTGGCTACTGTACAAGCTGGATTCTTGTTGGATGTTGCCCGAGTCGTCGAAGCGGATGTGGTAAAAGGCGCGCAAGTCGCCACTGCGCTGGTTGTTGCTGAGTATCTCGCCCTTGCGTAGATCCAGGCTAACGCCGCTATGCAGGTTGAGCACGCCGCCGCTAGCCGAGCGCACTGGTATGTTGAGATAGTAGGCGTCGTTGTAAGTTTGACCAGTAACCAGGTTGAGGTCGCTAAACAAGCGAATGGTGCGGTAGATATTCAATATCCTGGTGGGTAGATAAAGAAAGACTTCGCGAGTTTTCTGATAAGGAACTTGGTAGTCTGGTTGCGCTATCTCTTCTAGTAACTCATGCGGGTTAAAGTCGTCGCGGCGTTCGCCGAATAGTGTCTTAGTGGGGATGTTGCCGCCATAACGACCGTGATCGTCGTAATAGGCGCCGTGGGTCTCGGCGCTGATACGCATCAAGCGCGCGGCTAATAGCTGCGAGTCGGAACTCAGGATGGTGGCAGCAAGGAAGTTGTCGTCAGTGTGCGCGCCGCCGTCGATGATGGTGTTCTTACCGCTAAAAAAGCGCGTGTCGTAGCCATAGTCCCACCAGGAGATCATGTAGTCTCTGGTGCTGCCGATGTCGCGTAATTTTTCCAGGGCGACGATTTCGGCTTTGGGCGTGGTTATATTGGGTCGATACTCGTGCACATGAATTAAATTCGGAATTAGCACTGCTACCACCACGACCACTGGCAGCAACCAGGACCACTTGAAGTTCGACCATTTATGCGCCAGCAAGAGCACGACGAAGGCGATGCTGAGCATGCTGATAGGTATCAGGTAGATGGTGAAACGCAAGCCGGCGAATAAGGCAAAGAAACCCACCGCTGCCATAGGCAATAGCATCGCCATGTAGCGAAAGCGCAGCAGAAAGACGACTATCGACAGCATCGCCAGGAAATAACTCGGCACCGAACCGGCGACGCGGTTGGCAAAGACTTCGAAGGGGATGGTTCCAGCTTCGCGCACAGTGCCGCTAACCGAGTAATACGACCAAGCTCCTGCGGTATCCAGTACGCCGCGATTTAGATAGGCAAAGAATTGCTGCCAAATTTGCCATACCAAAGGCGAGGTCGCGACACAGGCGGCGCTCAAAGCCAGCGCGCCGATCCATTGCCAGCGCACTGGCAACGCCTGGAGACGCGCCGCGTTCCAAGCCACTAGCAAAGCGTACAGCAGCCAGATAGCAGCTTGCGCCCACCACATAGAGCCATCAAAAATGCGAATGAACGTCGGCGCGAGCAGTAGCAGTATTAGAGGTGCGATAGTGCTCTTTTGGCAATAATCGCGCCAGCACAAATAAGCCAAGGTAAATCCCGAGATCGCCAGGCCAATGGCAATGCCTGGGCTGTAGGCGTAGTAGTAAAGGTAAGTTAAAACGCCTACTATTACTGCGTTGCGCGGAGTGCTACGCTGGAGCAGATGCAGCAGCGCCAAGCACAGCAGCATCGGCATAGTAGTGGTGAAAGTATCGGTATCCAAATAGCCCGCCAGCGAGCGGTTGTAATAACTCCAGGTAACCGAAGCCAGCAACGCCGCGATGAAACCCAGCCAAGTGCTGCCCAAGGCGCGCCCGATGAAAACTAAAGGCAGGCAGACCAGAGGCGCGAAGACCAAGGGGATGAAGTAAATGACCTGCTCCAGGTGCCAAATGCCAGTGGCGCTAAGCGCGTAGATCAATAAGCTGATGAGAAATGGCGACGACAACACGCGCTCCCAGGAAGCGCGCGGGTGGTCGGTGAGCAGTTTATTGGCCTCGTCAGCGAAGAAGTAACCATCGATATTGTTGAGTATCGGCAAGCCATTGTGTAGATTTCCCGGGTTGCTGAGCATCAGGTCGGGATAAAAGCAACGCACTGCCGCGGCGAAGAGGTAGGCCAGTAGAGCCAGTAGCCAGGCTTGGCGCAAGCTCAGTTTGTCGGTGGGCAGACTCAGGCTTTTATCCAGGTAAGCCCCAGTGGTTAGTAGAAATTGCACCATGGTTATTCAATCACTTAAATATTTGGCGTTAGCAACAAAGCTGCTCACAAGTTTCGGGTCTTTGACCCCAGGCGCGCTCTCGACACCCGAGGATACGTCGACTGCGTAGGGACTAGTGTATTGAATAGCTTGCGCTACGTTATCGGGATTCAAGCCGCCGGCTAGTATCATCGGTTTGTTTAAGTCTTGGGGTATCAAGTCCCAGTTAAAGCGCACACCCTGCCCACCCGCGCCCGATTCATGATAAGCGTCTAATAATACAGCGGCGCAATTGCTGATGTCGACGCTAGCGATACTCTGAGCATCGCGCACCGCTATCGCTTGGATGTAGGCTATGCCCAAGGCGCTGCAAATATCGCCGCCGCTACCGTGAATCTGCAAATACTGTACGCCAGTTGCGTGCATCTCCCGAACCGCCGCCGCGTCAGGACTTACCAACAAGCCAACGCTAGTAACGAAGGGCGGCAAAGAGCGCACCAGGTCCTTTATCTGCGCCAATTCCAAGTGCCTGGGGCTCGGCTGATAGTGGACAAAACCAACAGCATCAGCGCCACTAGCGACGGCGTTAGCGCAATCAGAGTGGCTCTTTAACCCGCAAATCTTGACCCGCGCCATGGCTCAAGTCTCAAGAGCAAAATCGTAAGTCATTATCAGCGCGGCGTGGTCTGAATGCCGTGGCTGGCGCGCTATGCTGGCGTCCAGGACTTTGGCGCTCAGGTGTTGATTGACGATCTGGTAATCGATGCGCCAACCGACGTCATTAGCAAAGGCATTGCCTCTATTCGACCACCAGGTATAAAAACCACCCTCCTGGTTGACCATGCGGAAAGCATCGCGCAAATTGAATTCGCCGAAGAGTTGGTCTAACCAAGCGCGTTCGTGCGGCAGAAAACCAGAATTCTTTTGATTGCTGCGCCAGTTCTTAATGTCGAGCTTGGTGTGGGCGATGTTTATGTCGCCGCCGAGCAACCAGGCCTTGGAGCTGGCGCCAATCTCCTGCCACAGCGGCAACATATCCTGCATCAACTGGTCTTTTTTCGCCTGCATATGCTCACCAGAGGAGCCAGAGGGCATATACAGCGACACCAGCTCCAGGTTGGCGTAACTCAAGCGCAACCAACGCCCCTCGTTATCCAAGGTAGCGAAACCGCTTTTGCACTCCACCATCTGCGGCTCGGCGCGGGCGTAAACCGCGACGCCAGAATAGCCTGCTTTCTCAGCGGCGTGCAAATAAAAATGATAACCCTCCAGGTGTTGGGGTATTTGCTCGCTGCTGGCTCGAACTTCCTGCATTAAGACAAAATCGGCGTTTTGCTCGGCGAGCCAGGAGTAAAAGCCCTTTTTGCTCGCGGCTCGAATGCCATTGACATTAATACTGATAACTTTCATAGCTAACTACCGCGATTCTGCATAATTGCCAACAACTCGCTGAGAACAGCCGAGTTGCCGCGCCAGGATAATTCCGCCAGGCGCTGTTGGCAGCTTTGGTACAAAGCCTCGGCCTCGGCGCGGGCGGCGGCAACGCCAACAAACGACGGCCAAGTGCACTTATCGTCCTCGGACTCGAAATCGAGCACATCGTCCTGTATCTGAAAAGCCAAGCCTAAATCCAAGCCAAGCTGCCGCAAAGTGGGCAAATCCGGGCTCGGCTCGACGTCGGCGCAAATAGCGCCCATCTCCAAGCAGCAGGCTATCAGAGTAGCACTTTTTTGCAGGTGCATCGTGCGCACCTGCTCGAGCGTGCCCGAGCTCGGCGTGAGCGTCATATCCAACTGCTGTCCATATACCATCGCCTCGCTGGCGCGCAATAGACAACCGAGCAACGCCAGGCGCTTGTCGGCTCGAGCGCGCTCGCAGAGCAGGCGCAGCGCCAATGGTTGCAACAGATCGCCCGCTAAGATAGCAGTGGCTTCGCCGAAGCGTTTGTGGCAACTGGCGGCACCGCGCCGAGTATCGTCGTTGTCCAAAGCTGGCAGGTCGTCGTGGATGAGCGAATAGCAGTGGATTAGCTCGACCGCCGCCGCCGCTGGATAAGCCGCAACCTCTGAATCGCTCAAGCCGATGCAAGTGCTCAGTACCAATAACGGTCGCAAACGTTTACCACCGTGCTCGCAACAGGAATAGCGTACAGCTTTGAACAGGCCATTATCGACCGCAGACGCCGAGGGTAGTACCGACTGCAAGTAGCTATCAAAGCTGGCGCGCAGAGTGGGTAAGCTGCTCGGAGATTCGCCCATAGTCAAAATTAGTTGGCGTCCGCTGGCGGCTCTTGCTGCGCTGATTCGCCAGCTTCCGCATTAGGGTCTAACCACTTGATCTTCTGCTCGGTCTCTTGCAAGTAATTGCGGCATTCCTCTATTAGCTGGCGCGTGCTTTGATATTTTGCCAGAGCGGCTGCCAAGTCCGGGGCGCCTTGCTCCATCTCGGTTACGGTACGCTCGATCTGCTGCATGTTTTGGCTGAATTTTTTCGCGTCTATGGTCATGGTGCTAGAGTTTTGGGTTTGCGCAATAAAAGCCAAGTGGCAATGGCTATGCCCGAGGCTACCAGAAAAATCATTAAGCTCGCCAAAGCGTTGATGTCGGGGCTAACGCCCAGCCGTAGCTTGGAGAAAATCAGCACTGGCAGGGTCGACGCCCCTGGGCCAGTGACAAAGCTGGCGATAACCAGGTCGTCGAGCGAAAGCGTAAACGCCAGCAGCCAGCCGGAGATTAGCGCCGGCGCGATCACGGGCAAGGTTACGTCGAGAAATACCCGAGCCGGCCTCGCGCCCAGATCTTGCGCGGCTTCTTCCAAGGCGGTGTCGAGAGATGATAAACGCGATTGCACGACCACGGCGACAAAAGCAGCGCCAAAGGTAGTGTGGGCGATGATTATGGTGGTAAAGCCACGACCGGAAGGCCAGCCGAAGACAGCTTCCATCGCCACGAACAGCAGCAACAAAGATAGCCCGGTGATGACCTCGGGCATGACCAGCGGACCGGTGATCATGCCCGATAATAAGCTCTTGCTGCGGAAATTACCAACCCTGGTGAGCGCCATCGCCGCCAAAGCTCCGAGCAGCACAGCCAGGGTGGCGCTGGCAGCGGCTATACGCAGGCTGACCCAAGCCGCTTGCAATACTTGCTGGTCTTGCCAGAGCTCAGCATACCACTTGGTAGAAAAACCCGACCAGACGGTCACCAGCTTAGACTCATTAAAGCTGAATACGACCATCGCCGCCATCGGCGCGTATAGGAACAGCAAACCAAGCGCGGTGGCTACGAGTAAATAGTGCGAGCTCCTAAGCATTCGCCCTCAATAACGCCAGAGCGCGCGTACTCAAAAGCTGGGAAGAGCGCTTGATAAGTCTTAGCTCAATTTCACCACGCTACGCCCCTGCACCTGCCCGCTGAGCATACGCTCGGAGTACGCTGGCGTTTGCTCCAGGCTTAGCTCGTCGCTGACCACAGTGTCGTAGACGCTGCCAGGTAAGTCTGCGAGTAAATTCCAAGCGCTTTCGCGGATGCTGTTATCGACCTTCACCGAATCGCAACCTTGCAAGCGCACGCCGCGCAAAATGAAAGGCATGACCGTGGTCGATAGTTTGTGCGAGGCAGCAAGACCACAAGCGGCGACGCAGCCACCGTAATGCATTTGCGCGAGGATACGACTCAAGATGTCGCCGCCGACAGTATCGACAGCGCCGTGCCAGCAGGATTTCTCCAGTGGGCGCGCCGCCTCGCTCATTTGCTCGCGCGTCAGCACCGAGCTGGCGCCCAAAGACTGCACGTATTCGGCGCTGGCGCTTTTGCTGATGGCGCTAACCTCAAAACCCAATATCGACAGCAAAGCCACGGCAAAGCTGCCAACTCCGCCGCTGGAGCCGCTGACTACCGCCGAGCCCTTGCTGATGCCCGAATCGAGCAAAGCCTGTACGCATAGAGCCGCCGTCAAACCAGCAGTGCCGGCGATCATGGCTTTGCGGTAATCAAGACCCGGCGGCAACGGCAATAGCCATTTGCCGGGGACGCGCGCGTATTGGCTCAAACCACCAAAATGGCGCTCGCCAACACCCCAGCCAGTGAGCAGCACTTTGGCGCCGGCGCGGAAATCGGGGTTAGTCGATTCGACGACTTCGCCGGCAAAGTCAATGCCTGGGATAGCGGGAAAGTCGCGCAATATCTTGCCCTTTCCAGTGATCGCGAGCGCGTCTTTGTAGTTAATCGCCGAGTAATGCACGCGCACCAAAACCTCGCCTTGGGGTAAATCCTGGCGGCTGGTGTTGCGAACCTCAGCCGTGTAGCCATCGGTGTTGTTTATCCAAAGTGCGGAAAAATCTTGCATAGTGAAGTAACTCCTGGTTAATAAGCGACTACATTGACAGCTTTAATACTCAAGCGCAAACGCCCCATGTTGTCTATATTCAAGAGCTTGACTTGTACCTGCTGCCCGAGCTCCAAATAATCCTCGACTTTGTTGACGCGCTTGCTGCCGTCGATCTCGGATATATGCACCAAGCCGTCGCGATGACCGCCGAGGATGGAGACGAAGGCGCCGAAATCGGTGATGCGAACAACCTCGCCGTCGAAGATCGCCCCGACTTCGGGGTCGCAAGCAATGGCCTTGACTTCTTCCAAAGCCGCCTGAGCTTGCATCCGATTATCGGAGTAGATATGTACCTCGCCGTTGGACTCGATGTTGATTTCGCAACCGGTGTTCTCGGTTATCTTCTTGATGGTGGCGCCACCTTTGCCGATAACGTCGCGGACCTTGTCGGGGTTGATCTGCAGCTTGTATGCCACTGGAGCGGTATCTGCCACCTGCGCGCGCGGCCGCGCGATAACGTCTTCCATCTGCTTCAGGATGACCATGCGCGCGTCCCGAGCCTGGTTGAGGGCGCGCTCCATGATCTCCTCGTTAATACCTTCGATCTTGATGTCCATCTGCAGCGCGGTTACGCCGTCGGCGGTACCGGCCACCTTGAAGTCCATATCGCCTAAGTGGTCTTCGTCGCCGAGGATATCGGTGAGCACAGCGTAGCGCTCGTCTTCGGCTTTGACTAGACCCATGGCGATGCCAGCAACGCTCTTGGCGATGGGCACACCGGCGTCCATCAGCGCTAGTGAAGAACCACAAACCGAAGCCATGGAACTAGAGCCGTTGGATTCGGTTACTTCGGAGACGATGCGCACGGTGTAAGGGAACTCGGTTTCCTGGTCGGGCAAAACAGCGGTGATGCCGCGACGCGCCAATCTGCCGTGGCCGATCTCGCGGCGTTTGGGGCTGCCCATCATGCCCGTCTCGCCGACGCAATAGGGCGGGAAGTTGTAGTGCAGCATTAAACCGTCGAAGTACTCGCCTTCCAAGGCGTCGATCATTTGCGAAGATTTCTTGGAGGCGAGAGTTACGGCGGCGAGCACTTGGGTCTCGCCACGGGTGAATAATGCCGAGCCGTGCGCCATGGGCAATAGACCAACGTCGATGCTGATGGGGCGCACTGTTTGCAGGTCGCGACCGTCTATCCGAGCTTCGCCAGCCAGAATCCGCGAGCGCACCAAATCGCGCTCGACGCTGGATATGGCGTCGCCCAAGCCGGCAGGAACTTCCTCGCCGTAGCCGCTCTTGATGCGCTCGCGAATCTCACCCAGAGCCGTGTTGCGTTGTTGCTTGTTAGTAATGCTATAAGCCTGCTCGATATCGCTGGCAAAATTAGATCGAACCTCGCTCTGCAGAGCCGTATCGACGCCAGGAGCTTCCCAGCCAATAGCCGGACGATTGACCGCAGCAGCAAATTCATTGATGGCTTGGATCGCCACCTGCATCTGGCTATGACCGTAGAGCACCGCGCCCAACATCAAATCCTCGCTCAATTCGTTGGCTTGCGATTCGACCATCAGTACCGCCTTATCGGTACCAGCGACCACCATTTCGAGCTGCGAGGCGCGGGTTTCCTGGTAGTTAGGGTTGAGCACGTAGCCGGACTCGCCGAGCAAGCCAACGCGGGCAGCGGCGATAGGACCGTGAAAAGGAATTCCCGAGATAGCAAGAGCCGCCGAGGCGCCGAGCATCGCGGCTATGTCAGGGTCTGAGCTCTTGTCGCTGGAGACGACGCTGGCTACTACCTGCACCTCGTACATAAAACCCTTGGGGAATAGCGGGCGTATCGGGCGATCTATCAGTCGGCTGGTCAGCACTTCCTTCTCCGAGGGTCGACCCTCGCGCTTGAAGAAGCCACCAGGAATGCGGCCAGCGGCGTAGGTACGCTCTTGATAGTTGACGGTCAACGGAAAGAAAGACTCGTTCTTATTCTTGCCCATCACCGCCGTGGTCAAAACACAGGTTTTACCCATCGTAAGTAGCACGGCGCCGTGAGCCTGGCGGGCGATGCGCCCAGTTTCCAAGGTAACCTCTTGGTTGCCGTACATAAAAGTTTTGCGAATTGCGTTCAAATTAATTCTCCAATTTATTGCTGTTTAGTTGAAATAAGTTCGTAGATTGTGGTCGCGCCAGAGCCAGCAGAAATGACCAATGCCGTCGGCGTTGATCGAATCTGGCACGGAAGCTAACTGGGTCTCGTCCTCTTGAGAGCAGCGCTGGTTGGTGGTCGCAGCGCACCGGTCTATTCTCGGATAAGCGTTCAAGTCAAGGTCAGAGCTTTGCTGCAGCTCGAATGCTCGGGCGCCGGACACAAAGCAAAGCCGCTGTAAGGCTGGCGAAGAGACGCTCATAGCGCGACCAACGACAAGAAATAGATACCAGGATTCAGCCAGCTTACCTTCTAAGACCCAGCTCCTTGATCAAATCCTGATAGCGTTTTAAGCTCTTGCGTTTTAGATAGTCGAGCAATTTGCGCCGACTGTTGACCTTATGGATAAGGCCACGGCGGGAATGGTTATCTTTTTTATGCTCGCGGAAATGCTCTTGTAGAGCGTTGATATCAAAGGTCAACAACGCCACTTGAACCTCGACGGAACCAGTATCGGTAGCAGACTTTTGGAATTTGGCGATTATCTCGGCCTTTTTGGTCGGCAGTAAAGCCATTTTGTACTCCTGATGAATATGCGATAAAAATTGCCCGAACCCGTGCATATCTACAGGTTGGGTTAGGCTTACGATTATACTTAAAACCCGCTCGGCTAGCGTCGGCACTGTTAGCAAATAAGCGCCTCAAGCAGCCAGGGTCGGGCAGATAAGCGACGGCTGAATAGCTTTGCCAGCCTAAGACGTTCTGCCACCTGAGTGTGCTTTCGAACTTCGATCAAGTCGCAACGCTGCTCAAAAGACCACATACTCGTTTAACCAACTTCAGGAAAATACTTAGTAAGGAACTATTAATGGATACAGAACTACGCCAAGAGATTACCCAGAAAATGCAAAAAGCCCTGCAAGCGCTCGGCAATAACTTTCAGAAAATTCGCACTGGTCGCGCCCACCCCAGCATCCTGGATGGTATCAGTGTCGACTACATGGGCAGCAAACTACCCATCAACCAGCTAGCGACGGTGAACGTGGAGAACGCGCGCACCCTGCTAGTAACACCTTGGGATAAAAGCAGCGTAGCCAACATCGAAAAAGCCATCCGCGATTCGGATCTCGGGCTCAACCCTGCCAACCACGGCGCTGGCATCAGAGTGCCCCTACCAGCGCTCAACGAGGAAACGCGCAAAAACTACATCAAGCAAGCCAAGAGCGAGGCTGAAACCAGCCGAGTCGCCATCCGCAATATCCGCCGCGAAGGCGCTAATACTCTGCGCGAAACCGTCAGCGCCGAAGACGAGCAGAGACGCTACGAAAACGAATTGCAAAAATTAACCGATAAGCACATCGGCGAGATCGACAAAATGCTCAAGCAGAAAGAGAGCGATCTGGCAGAGATCTGACGTAGTACGAGTAGACCATAGCTGAGAACTTGAATACACCCGAGAAAGTTGCCATCATCATGGATGGCAACGGTCGTTGGGCGCGAAAACGCATGTTGCCAGTAATAGCCGGGCACCGTGCTGGTTTTCAAGCGCTAAAAAAAATAACCAGCCACTCGCAAAGCTTGGGCATAAGCGAATTGACTGTCTTTGCTTTTTCATCGGAGAATTGGCAAAGACCAGCCGAAGAAGTCAGCTCTTTGATGCAGTTATTTCGCGAAGCCATCGCCGAAGAAAGCGAGGAATTGCAGAAGCAAAATGCTTGCCTGCGCTTCGTCGGCGACCGTCGCCGCTTCAGCGCCGACATCCAGCGCTGGATGGCCAAAGCCGAGGCGGAAAGCGCAAATAACGTGGCTTTTCAGATGAATATAGCCTTGGGCTACGGCGGGCGTTGGGATTTGCTCGAAGCCACACGAGCGCTATTACAGAAGGGTATAGCCGCCGACGAGCTCGACGAAGAAACCTATCGACAGCACTTGCCCAGCCATGCTATAGGCGATGTCGACTTATTGATTAGGACATCGGGAGAAATGCGCATCAGTAATTTCTTACCTTGGCAATTAGCGTATTCCGAATTACACTTTTCCGACAAGCTGTGGCCGGATTTCACAGAAGCAGACTTAGAGCAGGCGCTAACCGACTATAAACAACGACATCGGCGCTTCGGTAAACGCTGAGTAATTTCTAATAAAAACTTGACTTTGCTCGAGTAGTAAACATACTACGCGCGCAATAGCATAAATGGCGCTTGAATTGAGTGCCTATTTGTTTTAATTTTCATCAAACCATTTGGAAACAAACTATGATCAATATTGACATTAGTAGCATGAGCTTTGTCGAGCTCAACCAACACCTGAAAGATCTTGACGACCACAAAGCTGATGTAATTCGCACCATCGAGCAGCGCAGAAAGCAAGAGAAAAAGCAAGTAACCCAAGAACTCAAAGAGTTCGCTGCTAGCAAAGGCTTTAGCTGGCAAGAGCTTTTCAGCGACGGCGCACCAGCAGCACCCAAAGTTGGTCGTGGACGCTACAAATCCAAGCCCAGGTTCCGTAACCCCAACAACCCAGAGCAAACCTGGACCGGTCGCGGCACTAGGCCACAATGGTTCAAAGACGCGCTCAACAACGGCGTTGACCCACAATCGATGGCTATCGCCGACGCGTAACAAAGCGTAACAACTACTTGGGCGCTATCGCCAGCACGATAGCGCTCATTTAGACAGTTCTGGGCGTCAAGCGCCTTAGTAACTAGTTTTCTAAACTTCACTAACATCAAGCACATACCAATGCCAGGTAATTGGTCATAGTGCTGATATCATCATCTGAGAATCATTTTCTGCTTTGATATTGAGCTTACCTCAATCGCGAAAATGGTATTGAGAGCAAGGATAGATTCGCCCTTGTTTGTGCTAACACTAATGCAAGCTAAACAGCAGTGCACCCTAAACGTCGGCAAAAACTGCTAGTAATAATATTCGTCCTAACTGCTTGCGCTGCTGCTGTCGCCTTGCTCACCACCGCGCTGCGGCAAAACATCAATCTTTTTTACACGCCCTCGCAGGTAGTCGATGGCGAAGCCCCGGTGGGCAAATCGATACGCATCGGCGGCATGGTGGCTCTGGGTTCCTTTCAACAGCTTGACGGCGTTCGCTCACAATTCAGAGTAACCGACTTCAACGAAACCATATCTGTGAGCTTTAAGGGTTTGCTACCCGATCTATTTCGTGAGGGTCAAGGAATAGTAGCCCGCGGCCAACTAAGCGCATCGGGTAGCTTTGAGGCCGAGGAAGTGCTCGCCAAGCACGATGAGAAATACATGCCACCAGAGTTGGAAGGAATAATACCAGAGGTGAATTAGTCGAACAGCACTCGCGGTAATTTCAATAATCGTGAGTTTTGGTTATAGCCATTGACATGCCTCTATACAGGCTATATTGAAGACTAAAGTACACAGCTTAATGCTGTCCAATTCACAAATATTGGATCGTATTTCTTCATAAGCAATAGTTAGCATCGTTCAAAGCTTTATTGTCAGTGCCAATAATGTTAAACCAAAATTGGTCATAACGACTTATATGGCAATGCAAAATATACGCTTGGATTGTAATGGGTACGTATTTACCATTACCTGCGCCTAATAAGGATGGTCTGCGGCACTTTTTACACGGTGGGCGCTCCTATAGGAGCGCGGTCGTCACGGTCGCCGTGTAGATGTGCCATAGGCGACCTTTTCAAGCCATCTCAATTGAGACAATAACACTGAAACTACTCTATACTGTTAGCGGCGGCAGTGGATCGGATTGGCTGATTGAGAGGTGGTTGCTGTAGTGCTTGGTTGGAATTATGAGCTCTGCTGAGAACCCAGGTATGTTGAGCTTCTATGCTTAGCTAGGCTTCGTTGCCCAGAGGTCGAGCGCTGGCGCGCTCACTTTTTATACGGCGGGCGCTCCTATAGGAGCGCGGTCGTCACGGTCGCCGTGTAGATGTACCGTAGGCGGCCTTTCAACCCATTGCAATCGAAGCAATAACACCGGAACTACTCAATACAGCTAGCAGTAGCAGTGGATCGGATTGGCTGATTGAGAGGTGGTTGCTGTGGTGCTTGATTGGGTTATGGGATTTAACGAAGATAAAGATTTGTTGAGCTTTGTTGCTTAGGTAGGCTTATTTGCCTAGATGCCGAACCCTGCGGGTTCACTTTTTATACGGCGACCGAGACGGTCGCGCTCACAGGGGGTGCCGTGCTTCGCTAACCTCTTAAGCGATCTGTGTTTATCTGTGTGCATCTGTGGTTAAACGGTGCTTTGGTTTAGGTTGAGGTGCTGGGATGAACGTGGAGTGGTGGGGAGGCTCGCAAGCTCGCCTCCTGCCGAGTGCAACTCGGCGCTCCGTGCAACTCGGCGCTCCGTACAACTCGGCGCTCCGTTGCAAGGCGGCGATCTGCTGCGGGCGAGCTTCGCTGCTGGGGTGGGCTTATTTGCTGGGAGGTTGGGCGCTGGCGGGTTGACTTTTTATACGGTGGGTGGGATGGTCGCGCGCTCAGGGGGTGCCGTGCTAGATGTAGGTTGTTGGTTTTGGTTAAGGATGTGCTTTTTGGGAGACGCCCATGCGGGCGTCTCCTGCCGAGTACAACTCGGCGCTCCGTTGCCCCCTGCCGAGTGCAAGGCGGCGATCTGCTGCGGGCGAGCTTTGCTGCTGGGGTGGGTTTAGTTGCTGGGAGGTTGGGCGCTGGCGCGCTCACTTTTTATGCGGCGACCGAGACGGTCGCGCTCCCAGGGGGGGTTAGGGGACTATGTAGTTGATGGTTTGGGTGGTGGTGGCGGTGAGGTGGGCGTTGTCGGTTACGGTGAGTTGGATGGTGATGCTGCCGTCGGTGCTGAGGTCTTCGGGGACGGTGAAGACGGTGCGGGCGGCGGTGTTGTTGGAGAAGCTGATGCCGAAGAGGCTGGTGTCGCTGGCGTCGGCGCTGCTGCCAATTTCTTCCCAGTAGTAGCTGATGATTTCGCCGTCAATGTCGTAGCTGGCGTTGGCGTCGAGCTGGACTACGGCGCCAACTGGGACGTCGTTGCTGGCGTTGGCGTCGATCTGGGCGACGGGATAGTGCCAGCCCATGCGGCTCATGCCGAGGTTGTCGTAGTTATGGCGTGGCCAAGCGTGCTCGGAGGCTAGGTCAAGACCCGGTGAGGAGCTATGGACGGTATAAAAGTTACCTTTGTCAGTGCCAAAGTAGAGCGTGCCGTCGGCGGCGATGGCGGGTGAGGAGGTTATGTAGTCGCTGGTTATGTTGAGGTCAAGAGACCAATCTTCTGTGCCAGTGCTGGAATCGATGCCGTAAAAATTACCATCGGAAGCGCCAAAGTAGATGGTGCCGTCGGCGCCGATGGTCAGGGATTCGGATGTTAATCTGGATTGGTTGGGCAGGGTGTATTGCCAAAGCGACGCCCGTTTATCATCATCATCGGGAGGAGCGAAGGCTCTAATAATGTACTGACCGGAGGCGTTTACTACATCGCCGACGTACCTCAAGCCTACGTACATCGTGTTGCTAGAGTCGATGGCCGGTGGCGTGGTAAAGGCGTAGACACCATTAGCGTAGTAATAGGATAGTTCGCTGCCGTCGTCGCCATCCCAGATGAGGAAGAATTCGCCTTTGGTGGTAAACTGGATGTTGCCGTCTCTGTCAGGGATTATCAGGGTATCGATACCAGCATGCTCACCACCAACATAGATATAGCTATCGAGCTGTCTCGCCCATCTTAGAGAACCAGTGTTAATGTTGAAGGCGAACACCGAGCCCAGTTCTTTACCGCCGGAGTGATAGCTGCCGACGTAGATGCGCGAATCGGTGCCGATCTCGTTGGTCTTGTTGCTATGGGATATGACTGGGGGACCCAAGTAGATTGAGTTATCGTTAAGGGGATCGTCAATGGTGTGGCTCCAGCCGAAGCTGAATCTCTCGCTGGTTACGTGCCAATAAATGAGATAGAGGGTTCTGAGTGAGGTAAAGGCTATTGGTATTACCGCGTCGGACTGACCATCGTAGGCGTCGCTTTCGTAACCGATAGAAATGGCGGTGTTTATGGAGGCATCGCTACCGATGCCGTAAGAGGCTATCTGACTGCCGCTAGCCTCATCAAAGACATAGAGAGTGTCGTTGCGGACGAAAACGACGCGCTCATAGTTCGCCAGGATGCTTGCCGACGGGATGGCTTTATAGAAGCCGACATCCTGGGGATTTTTAGAAACCCAAGCCAGGCTATTGCCATCGGGCTCCAGGGCGTAAAAATTGCCTTGGTCATCGCTGAAGAATACGCGCTCGGTGTTGCCGATCACTGGCGAGGTTATGTCGCCTAAGTCTTCCTCGTCGAGATCAGCATCGTCGCCGACATTAGTGTCGTCCTCTACTGTGCCCTCGTCGACGATGGTTACGGTTACGATGTCGGAGGTGCTGCTGACGCCGAAATTATCGGTAACGACGAAGGTGAAGCTGAGTACAGAGCCAGTATCGAGATCAGTGGGAACCTGGAAGGTGGCGTTGGTGGTGTCGGCTTTGTCGATGGCTACGCCGCCGGATAGGACTACGGATTCTGGGGTTTCGCCCCAAGCGTAGCTGGCGATGTAGATGGTGTCGTCGGTGGCTGAGGCGTCGAGACTGGCGACGGCGCCGACGGCGACGCTTTGCTCGGGATTGTGGATTTGGATTGCTGGAGGTTCGTTATTACGCACTAATACGACGACGGTAGCGGTGTCGTTCTTATCGAGTTCGTCGGCTACTGTTACGGCAAAGGTGATGCTGGTATCGACGCTGACTTCGGGGGCGGAAAAGGTTACTGTGTCGGAGGTGGCGGCGTCGATGCCAGCGCTGGTGCCATTGTGCTGCTGCCAAGCATAGCTGGCTATTTTGCCGTAGCCGCCACTGGAGTCGTTACTGGACGAGGCGTCGAGGGTCAGGCTTTCGTGCTCGTAAAGGTCGTGGCTGCTGCTTCTTACTATGGCATTTGGTGGGGGGTTATAGTTGGTGGTTACTTTGGTTGTGCTGGTGCTGGATTCGCCGCTGAGGTCGGTTACTGTTACCTGGAAGCTGAGCGTGGCGCTGCCTTCGTCCTCGCCTCCGCTGAGCAGAGGGGCGGTGAAGGTGGCTTGGGCTTGATCGGCGTTGGTTATGTCGACTGAGTACGAGCCCGCGTTTAACTGCTGCCAGGAATAGGCGACGATGTTATTCTCGGCGTCGCTGCTGGCGGAGGCATCAAGGTCGACGGCGGCGCTCTCAAAGTGCGATTGGTCGGCGCCAGCGTCGGCTACGGGCGCGGTATTCGCCAGGACTTCGACGGCGACAGTGGCGTTGTCTTGTTTGCCCCGAGAATCGGCTACTGTTACCTGGAAGCTGAGGGTGGTGTTATTTTCGACATTGCTGCTGCTGAATTCGGTGAGCGCTGAACTCGGGTCGGCGATGGTTACGGCGATGGCGCTGTCGTCAGCGCTGTTGCCAATATACGCCCAGGAGTAGCTGGCGATGAAGTCGTCGGGGTCGCTGCTGGCGCTGGCGTCGAGCTCGACGCTCAGATGCTCAAAGACCGAGGTGGTGCTGGCTGCGGCGGAGGCTTCGGGCGCGAGGTTATTGAGGATGTCGAGCTCGACTGTGGCGTTGGATTCTTTGCCGCCAATATCGGCTACTGTTACTTGCAAGGTGATGTTGGCGTCGCTGACGACTTCGGGGGTTTCGAGATAAGCTATCTTTTCGTTGGCTGATTCGATGGTTATGTCGGCGGCGCCGATGGCGCTGTTATCACTATCGAGGAAGGTCCAAGAGTAGCTCTCTATGGTTTCGGCGCCATCGCTATCGAAGCTTTCGGAGGCGTCGAGCTCGACGGCGTTGCCCTCGTAAACCTGGCTTTGATTGGATTCGGCGGAGGCTACGGGAGCGGCGTTGTCGAGGACGGTGATTTCGACGCTGGCGTTGGTCTCTTTAGCCAGGGAATCGGTTACGGTTACCTGGAA